>CAWEAC010000008.1:0-93439 GCA_963807175.1 uncultured Alphaproteobacteria bacterium | reverse complement strand
ACAAGCCGGCCTACGAGCGCTTCGGGCTGATGCTTTGGAACTATATCCGCTTCGATTTCGGCAAAAGCTATTTCCGCGACATCAGCGTGTTGCAGCTGATCAAGGAGAAGCTGCCGGTCTCGATCTCGCTCGGCATCTGGATGACGTTGCTCACCTACCTGATCTCGATCCCGCTCGGCATCCGCAAGGCGGTCGATGCCGGGTCGCGCTTCGACGTGTGGACCTCGAGCGTGATCATCGTCGGCTACGCCATTCCCGGATTTCTGTTTGCGATCCTGCTGATCATTCTGTTCGCCGGCGGCTCGTTCTTCGACATTTTTCCGTTGCGCGGATTGACCTCGGAGAACTTCTGGCGATTGCCGTGGTACGCCAAGATCGGCGACTACTTTTGGCATTTGACCTTGCCGATCATCTCGATGGCGCTGTCGGCTTTCGCCACCATGACACTGCTGACCAAGAATTCGTTCCTGGAGGAGATTCGCAAGCAATACGTGTTGACCGCCCGCGCCAAGGGCTGCACCCGCAACCAGGTGCTGTACGGCCACATCTTCCGCAACGCCATGCTGATCGTGATCGCCGGCTTCCCCGGCGCCTTCGTGCACGCATTCTTCACCGGTTCGCTGCTGATCGAAACCATCTTCTCGCTCGATGGCCTCGGCCTGCTCAGTTTCGAGAGCGTGCTCAACCGCGATTATCCGGTGGTATTCGCCACTCTATACATTTTCGCGCTCATCGGCGTGGTGGTGAACCTGATCTCCGATCTCACGTACACGTGGATCGATCCGCGCATCGATTTCGAGACGCGGGAGGTCTGAGGTGGACGCCAAGGCGCGCGAGAATTATTCGGAAGCCGCGGTCGACACGCCCGCCGGCAGCCTGCAGCCTTGGATATTCCGCTTCACGCTGTCGCCGCTCAACAAACGGCGCTGGGAGAACTTCAAGGTCAATCGGCGCGGCTATTGGTCATTGTGGCTGTTTTTGGCGTTGTTCCTGATTTCGCTGTTCGCGGAATTCATTGCCAACGACAAGCCGATCTACATCCACGTCAACGGCCATTCGTATTTTCCGGCGGTGGTGACCTATCCCGACACGGCCTTCGCCAAGACGCCTGACCCGAATTTGTTCGGCACCGCCGCCGATTACCGCGACGACTATCTGATGGGCCTGATCAAGAAGGAAGGCGGCACCGTGCTCTGGCCGCCGGTGCGCTTCTCCTACAACACGCAGGTGAGCAAGCCGCCGTCGCCGTTTCCGTCCAAGCCGACCTGGATGTTGACGCAGAAGGACTGCGAGTTCGCCGCCACCCACAACTTCGCCAAATGCGGCGAGCTCGAATACAACTGGCTCGGCACCGACGACGGCGGCCGCGACGTGCTGGCGCGGCTGATCTACGGCTTTCGTATTTCGGTGCTGTTCGGGCTGGCGCTGACCATCGTTTCCTCGGTGATCGGCGTCGCCGCCGGCGCGGTGCAGGGCTATTTCGGCGGCTGGACCGATTTGCTGTTTCAGCGTTTCATCGAAATCTGGACCTCGATTCCCTCGCTCTATCTGCTGTTGATCATTTCGTCGGTGCTGGTGCCGGGCTTCTTCGTGCTGCTTGGCATCTTGCTGCTGTTCTCCTGGGTATCGCTGGTCGGATTGGTGCGCGCGGAGTTTCTGCGCGGCCGCAATTTCGAATACATCATGGCGGCGCGCGCGCTCGGCGTGTCGAACGCGGTGATCATATTCCGCCACCTGCTGCCGAACGCCATGGTGGCGACCATGACGTTCCTGCCGTTCATCCTGTCGTCGTCGGTGATGACGTTGACCGCGCTCGACTTCCTCGGCTTCGGTCTGCCGCCTGGCTCGCCCTCGCTCGGCGAACTGCTGAGCCAAGGCAAAGCCAATGTGCAGGCGCCGTGGCTCGGCCTCACCGGGTTCTTCTCGATCGCCATCATGCTGTCGTTGTTGATCTTCATCGGCGAAGCGGTGCGCGACGCCTTCGATCCGAGAAAGACGTTCCGATGAGCGCGCCGACGGAAAAACTTCTGTCGATCCGCGATCTTTCGGTCGCCTTCGGCGAGGGCGCGCGCGAGGTGCTCGCCGTCGACCGCGTGTCGTTCGACATCGGCAAGGGCGAGACGGTGGCGCTGGTCGGCGAGAGCGGCTCCGGTAAATCGGTCACCGCGCTGTCGGTGATGAAGCTCTTGCCCTATCCGGCCGCGCGTCATCCGTCCGGTTCGGTCCTGTTCAAGGGCCGTGAACTCTTGACCATGCCGGAAGACGAGATCCGCCATGTGCGCGGCAACGACATCACCATCATCTTCCAGGAGCCGATGACGTCACTCAATCCGCTGCACACGATCGAGAAGCAGATCAGGGAAATCCTACTGATTCACCAGGGCCTTGCCGGCGAGAAGGCGACGGCGCGCATCGTCGAATTGCTCGGCCAGGTCGGTATCCCCGATCCGGAAGGCAGGCTCGGCAGCTATCCGCATCAACTCTCCGGCGGCCAGCGCCAACGCGTGATGATCGCCATGGCCTTGGCCAACGAGCCGGATTTGCTGATCGCCGACGAGCCGACCACCGCGCTCGACGTCACCGTGCAGGCCCAAATCCTCAAGCTGCTCAAGGACACGCAAACGCGGCTCGGTATGTCGATGCTGTTCATCACCCACGACCTCGGCATCGTGCGCAAGCTCGCCGATCGGGTCTGCGTGATGAACGCCGGCAAGATCGTCGAGCATGGCCCGGTCGAGCGCGTGTTCACCGCGCCGGAACATCCTTACACGCGCGCGCTGCTCGCCGCCGAGCCGAAGCCCGATCCGGCGCCGCCGCGCCCCGACGCGCCGGTGGTGATCTCGACTAAGGACCTGAAAGTGTGGTTCCCGATCAAGCGCGGCGTCATGCGCAAGATCGTCGGCCATATCAAAGCGGTCGACGGCATCAGCCTGGAAGTGCGCAAGGGCGAGACGCTCGGCGTGGTGGGCGAGAGCGGCTCGGGCAAGACCACGTTGGGCCTAGCCATTTTGCGGTTGATCTCGTCGCAGGGTCCGGTGGTGTTCATGGGGCACACGATCCAGGGCCTCAAGTTAAAGCAGATGCGGCCCTACCGGCGCGACATGCAGATCGTGTTCCAGGACCCCTACGGCTCGCTAAGCCCACGCATGTCGGTGTCCGACATCATCGAGGAAGGCCTGTGGGTGCATCATCCGCATCTGACGGCGGCCGAGCGCGAACGCCAAGTGGTGGCGGCGCTCACCGATGTCGGGCTCGATGCCGACACCCGCGACCGCTATCCGCACGAATTCTCCGGCGGCCAGCGCCAGCGCATTGCCCTGGCGCGTGCGTTGGTGCTGGAGCCGACTTTCATCGTGCTCGACGAGCCAACCAGCGCGCTCGACATGCTGATTCAATCGCAGATGGTCGATCTGCTGCGCGACCTGCAGAAGCGGCGCGATCTGACTTACCTGTTCATCTCGCACGACCTGCGCGTGGTGGCGGCGCTGGCCAGCCGGCTCGTAGTGCTGCGCAACGGCAAGGTGGTGGAGGAGGGCGCGGCCGCCGATCTGTTCAAGGCGCCGAAGAGCGACTACACCCGTGCGCTGCTCGCCGCGGCCTTCAACCTGGAAACCGCGCCCGAGGGCGTGGTGGCGCAGTAGGCGGCCGCCATGGTTGACCGCAAACTCGCCGATCTGCCCGCGGACGTGACGTTGTCCGCGCCCGAGCTGCTCGCCAAAGGCTATCGGCCCTATAAGCGTTATCAGGTTGCGCTTAAAGGTTCGGACGGCGAGCCGATCGCGCAGCAGCGCGACGTGATCAGGGGCGGCAAAGTGGTGGCGGTAATCGTCGTCGATCTCGCGCGCGATGAGATCGTGCTGATCCGGCAGTTTCGCCTATCCGCGCATCTTGCCAACGGCAACGGCGAACTGCTTGAGATCGTCGCGGGAAGGGTCGAGGCGGGCGAATCCCCGGCCGATGCGGCGCGGCGCGAATGTACGGAAGAGATCCGCGTCGCGCCAGGCGCGCTGGCCGAGCTGTTCAGCTATCTGACCTCGCCGGGGATCACCGACGAGGAGGTGACTGTCTTTGTCGCCGCGGTCGACGCAACCCAAGTGCCGCCGCGCGTCGTCAATCCCGCCGAGGGTGAGCATATCGAGACGTTGCGCGTCTCCATCGACGCGGCGATTGCAGCGCTTGCCCAAGGGACGATGCGGAGCGGCCCGCTTATCATGGGCTTGCAGTGGCTGGCGCTCAACCGCGGCCGCGTCGCCAAGCTGCTGGGCGCGAGCGCGCGGACCCGCTGAGCCTCGTCACGTATTCTTGATTCGCACTGTGAAGCCGCATTCGGGCATGAACCAGCCCCGGCCCGCTCGCCTATTATGTCGTCAGACCAACAAAAAGAACGAACAATGCCCCGCCTCGCGCGCCTGATCTTCGCTTTTATGCTCGTGCTGCTGGCCCCGCTCGCGGCGCAAGCCGACGCCGGCCGTTACCCGATCAAGACCGACGACGGCGACGTGGTGGCGAATTTCGATCTGAACGCGCCGCTGTTGGCGCGTCTCGAAAAATTGCCGGGCGAGGTTGCCGTCGGCAATCTGCGCGGCGATGTCACGCTCTGGCAATTCTACGACCTCAATTGCCCCTATTGCCGCGCGGCCGCGGCCGATGTCGACGCGCTGGTTCACGCCGACGACAAGCTGAAACTGGTGCTGGTGCCTTACGCGGTACTGTCGGTGCAATCGGTGCGGGGCGCGATGGTCGAGATCGCCGCCGCGAAGTTGCTGACGCCGGATCAATTCCTCGACTTTCATCGCCGCATCTACGCCAACCGCGGCGTCATCGACGGTCCCAAGGTGCTCGCGGTCGCCAAGGACATGGGGCTCGACCCGCAAAAGCTGGCGGCGAGCGCCAATACGCAGGCGACGCTCGACATCTTGCGGGATAGCGCGACCTTCGGCGGCGATGCCGGACTGGCGGCGACGCCCGCCTATGTCATCGACGGCGTCGCCATCGTCGGCCACCCCGGCCTGAAGGCGCTGCAGGGCGTCATCCGCTCGGTGCGCGCCTGCGGCAAAGTCGCATGCTGACGCGCTAAATCCGTTTCACGCTGGTGACGTCGCTGCCGGCGGCCTTGATGCGCGCGATCGCGTCGGCGGCGGGCTCGATCGAGACCATCATGTGATGCGCATTGGCATGCAGCAAGGTCTCGCCGTCACGCGCAATAGCGACATGGCCCTTCCAGAACACCAGGTCGCCGCGCCGCAGTTCGCCGAGCGACGAGAACTTGCCCAATGCCAACTCCTGCATGTCGCTGTCGCGCGGGCAGGGAATGCCGGCGGCTTGCAGCGCGACCTGCACCAGTCCGGAGCAATCGATGCCGAGCGAGGTCTTGCCGCCCCACAAATACGGCGCGTGCAGGAACTCCTCCGCCACCGCGACAAAATCCCGCCGCCGCGCCTTGATCGGCGCCAGATGGACAGCGGGAAGATGCCAGCCGTTGGCCGTGACGGCAAAGCGCTCATCCTGCCGCACGATGGCCACGCTCGCGCCCATCGGCAGCGCCACCGCCGGCGTCAGCTTGATGTCCGGCCCCGGAAAGCCGAGCGTGCGCGGCACCGCGACCTTGTGGGTCGCCGCCCGCGCGGTGTCGCCGAGTGCGTTCGCCGATAGCCAGCCGACATAGCCGTCGTTCTCGATCTGGCCCCAGGCCCAGCCCTCGTCGGTCGTCTCATAGACGACGACGCGTTCGCCTAGCAGCGCTTGGCTGTCGAGCCTCGCCTCGTGCGACGGCGTCCGGCGCAAGGCCGCGATCGGCTCGACCACTTCGCGGCGCGCGCCCTCGACAAATCGCGCGGCCGCGACCTGGCCCTGCAGATATTTGGCCGCGATCTCGGGGCGGAATGGATGGATGCGGGGGTCGAGTGCGACCATGGTTTTGTTTTAAGCGTAACGCGCGCAGAGCAGCGCATAGAGCGCGCGCGCCGACTGCAATTCGGCGCCTTCCGGGCGTCCCGGCTTGGCCGCCGGCGTCCAGGCGAAGATGTCGAGATGCAGCCAGCATTTCGCCGCCACGAACTTGCGCAGGAACAGCGCCGCGGTGATCGCCCCGCCGTGGCCACCGGTACTTACGTTGTTTGTATCGGCCACCTTGGAATCGAGCATCGCTTCGTAGGGCCGCCACAGCGGCATGCGCCAGAGCGGGTCGCTTTCGGCGGCCGCGTGTCCGGCCAGTTCTCCGGCAAGACCGTCGTCGTCGGTGAAAAACGGCGGCACCTCCGGCCCGAGCGCCACCCGCGCGGCGCCCGTGAGCGTGGCGAAATCGGCGATAAGCGCCGGCTCGTCCTCATCGGCAAGGGCCAGCGCGTCGGCGAGAATCGAGCCGCCCTTCCGCGTCCGTATTGCCGATCTCGACACTGATGCCCTTGCGCGACGTGTAGATATCGCGCGGCCGGAAGCTCGTGCCCGAGATCGAATTCTCCACGGCCGGGATGATCACGCGCAGCCGCACCTTGAGCTTGCGCGCCATGATCATGTGCGCCAGCGCCAAAGCGGTGGCGGCGCCGGCCATGTCCTTCTTCATGTTGAGCATGCCGGTGTCGTTCTTGATGTCGAGGCCGCCGGTGTCGAAGCACACGCCCTTGCCGACCAGCGTGATCTTCGGATCGGCGGTGTCGCCCCAGGCGATATCGATCAGCCGCGGCTCGCGTGCCGAGCCGGCGCCGACCGCGTGCACCAGCGGGAAAGCTTTTGCCAATGCCTTGCCGGCGGTGACTTCGGCCTTGGCGCCATGCTGCTTGGCAAGTGCGCGGGCGGCGTCCTCCAGTTCGGCCGGCCCCATGTCATTGGACGGCGTATTGATGAGGTCGCGCGCCAGGCTCACGCCCTCGGCAATGCGCGTGAGATCCTCGCCGTCGGCGCCGGCGGGCAGCACCAGCCGCACGTGGCGCGCTTCCGCCTTGCGGTAGCGGGTGAATTGATAGGCCCCGAGCGCAAAGGCGAGCGCGGCGAGCCGCGCGTCATGCGGCGCGTTGGCGAAGCGGTAGGTGCCCGGCGGCAGCAGGGTCACGAGCTGCCCCGGCCGGAACGGGTCCTGCACCGGCGCATCGGGAGTTTCCAGGCCGAACAGCACGCCGGCGAGCTTTCCGTCCGGGCCCGGAACGGCGAGATAGCGCCCGGGCTTGGGCTCATAACCGGAGGCGCGCACGAAGGTGCGCTCGCGGTCGTCGATGATTTCGGTGGCCTTGTCGAAGGTAGCGGCGGTGACGAACAAAATCGGCACCGAAGGCTCGTCGGGGTTCACGAAAATCGGATGCATGGTCATTCCGCGGCGTCGCGCAAAGAGGGGTTCGGGCTGTAGCCGTCGCGCGTCTGCGGCAGCTTCCAGCCCAGCATCTTGGAGGCGACCAGCGTGCGCAGCACCTGCGCGGTGCCGCCGCCGATGGTGAACATGCGCACATCGCGCGCCATGCGTTCGAGCGGCAGCTCGCGCGAATAGCCGCGGGCGCCGAAGAATTGCAGCGCGTCGTTGACGATTTTGATTGCGCTCTCGGAGGCGAAGATTTTCGCCTGCGCCGCCAGCATCGGATCGGGGAAGGCGCTGCCGTCCGGTCCGCGCGAGCGTGCGGCGGTGTAAAGCATGAGCCGCGACGCGGTGAGCTGGGTCTGCATGTCGGCCAGCATCCATTGCAGGCCCTGGAATTCGCCGATCTTGCGGCCGAACTGCTCGCGCGTTTTCGCCCATTCCAGCGCGTGATCCAGGGCGCCGGCGGCGATGCCCATGGCCACCGTGCCGGCGCCGACGCGCTGGCTGTTGTAAGCATTCATCAAGTCGGCGAAGCCGCGGCTGAACCCGGACGGCGGCAGCACTGCCATGCTCGCGGGTACTTCGAGGTTCTCGAACACCAGTTCGCCTTCTGGCATGCCGCGCAGGCCCATGGTCTGCTCGCGCCGCGCCACGCGCAGGCCCTTGCTTTCATCGCGCACCGCCAGGAAGCCGCCGATGCCGAGCTCTTGCCCGCGCTCGTCGAACACGCGCGCGAAAATCAGATGCAGGCGCGAGACGCCGGCGCCGGTGATCCAATGCTTCTTGCCGGTGATGATGAACACGTCGCCGCGCCTGTCGGCGCGCGTGGTCATGGCGAGCGCATCGCTGCCGGCGTCCGGCTCGGTGATGCAGATGGCCGGCTTGTCGCCTTCGAGCACCAGCCGCGCCGCCAGTTTTTTCTGCGCCTCGCTGCCGTAGGCCATCACGGTGGAGATCGCGCCCATGTTGGTTTCGACCACGATGCGCGCGGTGACGGTGCAGGACTTCGCCATTTGCTCGATCACCAGCACGGCGTCGAGGAAGGAGCGGCCTTGTCCGCCCAGTGCCGTCGGCACGGTCATGCCGACGAAGCCGGCCTCGGCCAGCGCCTTCACGATGTCCCACGGATATTGCTCGTCGCGGTCGATGGCCGCGGCGCGCGGCCGCACGACGGCCTGCGAGAAGGCCCGGGCGCGCGCCTGGAGGGCAATTTCGTCTCGGGAAAGGGTCGATTCCATGCGGCGATCCTAAATCCGTGGTCGGGCGAGAATACAAGTTAACCACTCGTTAGGGTTAACGTTTTATTGCTCGGGGACTGCCGTCGGAATACCAGCCCCCCGGATTCCCATGCGTCCTAGAACCGCCCGTACCGCCCATTTGTTTGCCTCGGCCGCTGTCGCGGCCGTCCTGGCGCTCTCGGTCGCCGGCTGCAAGACCATGGGCGACGACATCACCGGCTCGATCGGCACGCCCGCTGCGCCGCGCAGCGACGCCGACTGGCGCCACTCGCTCGAGGTCTGGGGCGCCCGCTACCGGGCAAACCCCAAAGACGTCGATGCGGCCATCGGTTATGCCCAGGCCCTGCGCGCCACCGACCAGCGCGCCCAGGCGGTCGCCGTCCTGGAACAATGCGCGATCGGCAATCCGCACAATATGCCGCTGCTCGGCGCCTACGGCCGCGCGCTGGCCGATGCCGGCGATTACAGTCAGGCTCTCGATGTATTGGGCCGGGCGCACACCCCGGACAATCCGGACTGGCGCATCCTCAATGCGCAAGGCGCCGTGCTCGATCAGCTGGGCCGCCACGCCGAAGCGCAACGGCACTATTCGGCCGCACTCAAAATCGTGCCGGGCGACCCGTCGGTCTTGTCCAATCTCGGCCTGTCCTATGCGCTGACCAAAGACCTGAAACTCGCCGAGGCGACCCTGCGGCAGGCCGTGGCGCGGCCCAATGCAGCGCCGAAGGTGCGGCAGAACCTCGCGCTGGTGGTCGGCCTGCAAGGCCGCTTCGCGGAAGCAGAAAAGATCGCCTGCGCCGATCTGCCGTCCGATCAAGCTGCCGCCAATGTCGGCTATCTGCGGCAGATGCTGGCGCAGCGCGGCGCCTGGACGAAAAAGGGCCAGCCGCCTTTCGCGCCCGCGCCCGACGCCGGGACCTGATCGAAAAATTCAATTGCGGATAGGCTTGCTCGCTGGATTGCCATGCCTTCGGCGGCGATCAGCGGATCGCCATGACCTTGATCGCGGCCGGTCCGAGAATGACGATGAACAAGACCGGCAGGAAGAACAGGATCATCGGCACCGTCAACTTCGGCGGCAGGCCGGCGGCCTTCTTCTCGGCTTCCGACATGCGCATGTCGCGGTTTTCCTGCGCCATCACGCGCAGCATGTTCGCCAGCGGCGTGCCGTAACGCTCGGCTTGCTGCAGCGCCATGCAGACCGATTTCACGCCGTCCAGGTCGGTACGCTTGGCCAGGTTCTCATAGGCCTGGCGGCGGTCCGGCAGGTAGGACAGTTCGGCGGTGGTCAGCGTGAGTTCCTCGGCCAGCGCTACCGACTGCGAGCCGACTTCGTCGCTCACCTTCTTGAACGCGGCCTCGATCGACATGCCGGATTCCACGCAGATCAGCAGCAGATCGAGCGTGTCGGGAAATGCGCGCTTGATCGAAAGCTGGCGGCGCGCGATCCGGTTCTTGAGAAACATCAGCGGCGCGTGCATGCCGATATAGGCCGCGGCGATGCACATGCCGAGCTTGATCATTGCCGGCTGGTGCAAATCGAGCACGACGAACAAATAGATTGCGGCCAGCAACGCACACGCCGCCGGGGTCACCATGCGGAAGAACAGATAGGTGATGTAGGGCGCCTGGCCGCGATAGCCGGCCTGCACCAGCTTGAGGCGCGCTTCCTCCTGCCCAACCCATTTTTTCAGATTGAAGCGGTCGACGATCGCTTGAACGGATTGCTTCGCCGACGGGCGCAGATTGACCTTCTGTTGTGTCTGCATCATGCGCTCGCGCTCGCGCGCACGAATCTTCTCGCGCTCGATCGCGACCGCCTTCATGCGTTTGTCGAGCGAATCGCCGGCCAGCAACGGCATCGTGAAGGTCAAGACGGTGGCGATCGCGGCGATGGCGGCGCTTACCATCGTCAAGGTCTTGACGTTGATCGATTCGATGAGAAGGTCGAGCATTGCTATCCTACACTGTTACGAAGCGCGTGATCTTCCGCATCCTGCGCTAGAAGTCGAAATTGATCATCTTCTTCATCACCATGACGCCCGTCGACATCCATACGACGGAGCAGGCGAGCATCACGCGGCCGAGCGGTTCGGTCCACAGCAGCGAGATGTAATTCGGGCTTGTGATGTAGACCAATGTCATCACCGCGATCGGCAGCGCTCCAATGATGGCGGCGGATGCTTTCGCTTCCTGCGACATCGCCTGGATTTTGGCCTTCATTTTTTTGCGGTCGCGCAGCACGCGCGAAAGATTGCCGAGCGCTTCCGCGAGATTGCCGCCGGCCCGCTGCTGGATCGAAATGACGATGCCGAAGAAGTTGGCCTCCGGCACCGGCATCTGCTCGTAGAGTTTGCCGCAGGCCTCGCCCAGCGGCATGCCGATGGCTTGGGTTTCGACGATGGCGCGGAACTCGGACTTCACCGGCTCCGGGGCCTCGACCGTGATCATCTTCAGGCAGTCGAGCAGCGGCAAGCCGGCCTTGACGCCGCGCACGATGATATCGACCGAATCCGGAAAGGCATTGAGAAATTTCGTCTCGCGCCGCTTCTTCATAAAAGATAGCAACCAGCGCGGCAGACCCAATGCGCCGGCAGCGCCGAGCACGACGGATACGATGAGGCCGCTGCCGGTGATGAGCCCGAGCATGAACATCGCCGCGCCGATGGCCGCCGAAACGAGGAAGAATTGCCGCTTCGACCAGGAAAAGCCGGCCTGCGCGAGGCGGACCGAGAGCGGAACGCCTTTGCTTTTTTTGTGGCGCTCGTCGAATTCCTTGAGCGTGTTTTCGATGACGTCGCGCCGGGACTTCTGGCTGCCGCGCACGGCGCGCGCCTGCGGCTCCGCCTTGGCGACGTTGGCCATGCGGGTTTCGGCTTGCCGCTCGCCGGACAGGATCGGGTAAAGGAAGACCCAGGCCACGCCCCCGACTGCGAGCGAGGCCAGAAAGAACAGGGCGATGGTTTGCATGGTGTCCCCGGCTCAGGCCCGCAATGCGTCGTTGACGGCTTCTGCCGCATCGAGCGCGGCAGCCAGTTTCTTTTCCTCGCCGTAATAGCGGGCGCGATCCCAGAAGCGCGGCCGACCAATGCCGGTCGAGCGGTGGCGGCCGAGAATGTTGCCTTGCGCGTCCTCGCCGGTCATGTCGTAGACGAACAGATCCTGGGTGATGATGACGTCGCCTTCCATGCCCATCACCTCGGTGATGTGGGTGATTTTGCGGGTGCCGTCGCGCAGGCGGGCGGCCTGAATCACGACGTCCACGGAAGCGGTAATCATTTCGCGAATAGTGCGCGAAGGCAGCGAAAAGCCGCCCATGGTGATCATCGATTCCAGGCGCGAGAGCGCCTCGCGCGGATTGTTGGCGTGCAGCGTGCCCATCGAGCCGTCATGACCGGTGTTCATGGCCTGCAGCAGGTCGAATGCCTCGGGTCCGCGAACTTCGCCGACGATGATGCGTTCCGGCCGCATACGCAGGCAGTTGCGCACCAGGTCGCGCATGGTGACCTGGCCTTCGCCTTCGAGATTCGGCGGCCGCGTCTCCAGACGCACCACGTGCGGCTGTTGCAGCTGCAATTCGGCGGCGTCTTCGCAGGTGATGATGCGCTCGTCGTCGTCGATAAACTGTGTGAGGCAGTTGAGCAACGTGGTCTTGCCGGAGCCGGTGCCGCCGGACACCAGGGTATTGACCCGGCTGCGGCCGATGATGCGCAGGATTTGGGAGCCTTGCTCCGTGATGGTGCCGAACTTAACCAGCTGATCGAGCGTCAGCTTGTCCTTTTTGAATTTGCGGATGGTGAGCGCGGGACCGTCGATCGCCAGCGGCGGCACGATGGCGTTGACGCGGGAGCCGTCGGGCAAGCGCGCGTCGCAGATCGGCGAGGATTTGTCGACGCGTCGGCCGATCTGGCTGACGATGCGCTGGCAAATATTCAGCAGCTGCTGGTTGTCGCGGAACCGGATGCCGGTCCGTTGAATCTTGCCCTTGACTTCGATGTACACGGTGCCGGAACCGTTGACCATGATGTCGGAGATGTCGTCGCGCGAGAGCAGCGGCTCGAGCGGACCGAAGCCGAGCACGTCGTTGCAGATATCGTCGAGCAGTTCTTCCTGCTCCGAGATCGACATCACGATGTTCTTGATCGCGATGATCTCGTTGACGATGTCGCGGATTTCCTCGCGCGCGCTGTCGGCATCGAGGCGTGCCAGCTGCGCCAGATCGATCGCCTCGATCAGCGCGCCGAAGATGATGCCCTTGACCTCGTAATAGGTTTCCGAGCGTCGGGAGTCGACCGAAGACGGGATCGTGTTGAGCGGCGACGGGCTGCGGGTCGGGGGCGGTGCCGAGAGCAGCGGCGCGCCGAGCCCGTCCGACGGGATCGGCGCCCGGCCGGTCTCCATTGAGGCGCCGGTAGCCGGCTTCGGCACTGCGCCGGGTTGCACCGACGGCGCGGCATCCGGCGTCGCCGCCGCCGGGACCGCAGCGCGCGCATCAGAAGTTCCACTACGCCTACCAAACACGAGGAAGCCTCCGAATGATTATGAGCCCGATCGCTTCATCAGCTTCGCGAACAAAGGAGTCAGCAGGCCGCCGCGGGATCGCTTCGCCTCGGCGCGCCCGGTCAGCACTTGCGCCAATTGGCGGAACATCTCCGCAGTTTTGTGGTTCGCCGAAACCTCGGCGATCATCTGGCCGTTGTTGGCGGCGGTTCCGAAAAGTTGCGGCTCGAACGGAATCACCGCGAGCGGCTGGTCTTCCAGCGCCTTGGCGAAATCCGCCGGCTTGATCTCCGGCCGTTTCGGCACGCCGACCTGGTTGAGGCAGTAAAACGGATGGTGGTCGTTCGGCCGCGCGGCGCGCAGCAGATCGACCATGTTCTTGGCGTTGCGCAGGTTGGCAAGATCGGGACCGGCAACCACCAGGATCTCGTCGGCGCCGACCAGCAGCCGCTTGGTCCAGCCGGACCACATGTGCGGAACGTCGAGTACGACGCAGGGGATCGTGCCGCGCAGCGAATCGAGGATCGGATCGAACGCGTCGGCGCCGAAATCGTAGACCCGGTCGAGCGTCGCCGGCGCGGCCAGCAGGCTCAGATGGTCGGTGCATTTGGACAGCAGGCGGTCGACGAAGGCCGAGTCGACGCGGTCGGGTGAGAAGACCGCATCGGCAATGCCTTGCGGCGGGTCCTGATTGTAGTCCAGTCCGGCGGTGCCGAAAGCAAGGTCAAGGTCAGTCACGACCGAATCGAGCGAGAGATCGCGCGCGATCGCCCAGCCGATATTATGCGCGATGGTGGACGCGCCGACGCCGCCCTTGGCGCCGACCACGGCAATGATGCGGCCGACCGGCTTGGCGTCGGGGTGCGAGAACAGTCCGCAGACCGCGCGCACGATGTCGATGGTGCCGACCGGGGCGATCAGATATTCGCTGACGCCGCGCCGCGTGAGCTCGCGGTAGAGCGTCACGTCGTTGACGCGGCCTATTACGACCACCCGCGTGCCGGCATCGCAGACTTCGGCGAGTTGATCGAGACCGTGCAGGATCTCGTCGGAGTGGTCTTCCGATTCGATCATGATGACGTTCGGCGTCGGCGAGCTGCGATAGGCCTCGGCCGCTGCGGCGATGCCGCCCATCTGTATTTTCAAATGCGCCTTGCTGAGGCGGCGGTCTTCGCCGGCTGCCTGGACGGCGGCGGCGGTTTCGACCGTCTCGCAGAAGGCCTGGATCGAGACCCGTGGTGCGGGCGCGATGTGTTCGTCGGCGGCGCTGTCGGCTGCCGACGGCATCGCCTCGCTGTCGGCCATGGCGACTTGAGATGCGTGTTTGATCATTTGCCCAGATCGCTGATTTTGGCTTTGTCGTAGTCGACATAAGCACCTGACGGATTCTCACCCTTGCGGTAGTGATCGATCGCCACCGAACGGCGCGGTGAATAGGCCGGCGTTTCGCCGCGCGGCTGAACCAGGTCCGCGGGATTGTCGACCATGGCGGCAAGATTGCGCTGGCTGGCGCAGCCGAGATTCCAATACGGACGGTTTTCAAGATAGTTTTCGTCCGGGCCGACGCCGAGATCGTGTGGCCAAAGCCCGCATGGGCCGGCGGTGGCGACGATCTTGGCGTAGTTGATCTTGATGCTGGCGAGCGTAAAGCCTGCCGGCTTGTAGCCGCGCACGTAGATGGCGTTGCGCGGCACGCCGGAGGCGACGAAGATGGACTGCACCTCGCGCAGCAACTCGCCGGCGGCGCGATCGGACGGCCGGCCACGCGGAACGTCCACGATGATGCCGCTGGTGGCCTCGCGCCGCCACTGTTGCGCGAACGAAAGTACGTCGGCGCGTTGGCTTGCGGTGAGGCCGCCGCGATTGCGGCCCACGAAAACCTCGAGGGTCTTCTCGCCTTCCTTCAGGCTGATCGGATGGCGTTGGTGATAATCGTCGGGATAGGGCGCCTGTTGCGCGACCCGTTGCGTGTAGCAGCCGGCCAACGAGGTGGCGAGACCGACGACCGCCAGCGCGCGTAGCGCCGTGGCGCCCCGGCATTTAGCGGTCATTTTGAGAACGCGTATCATCGATCGTCTCCCCATGCCCCTCAATCGAGAATGAATCCGTATTTGCCGTGGTAATCGCTCGGCGGCGGCTCCGCCCTGCCGGCGCGGCCATAGATGCGGTTCAGGCGTCCCAGCAGCGCGGTCGACTGATCGTTGGGGTCGGAAAAGCCGTCGTCCGGTCGCGACAACTGCTTCTGCGCCACCGCGTGCACGATGTAGGGCGTTACGAGCACCATCAGTTCGGTCTGGTTGTTGATATAATCGCGGCTCCTGAACAGGGTGCCGAGGACCGGCACCTGCATCAGCCCAGGAACGCCGCTGATCGACTGCTTGGTCTTTTGCTGGATCATGCCGGCCAAGGCCAGCGATCCGCCCGACGGAATTTCAACGGTGGTTTCGGCGCGGCGGGTGCTGATTGAGGGGATGGTCAGCGTCTGGCCGCCTTGCACCAGAGTCACGGCGTTATCGGTCGACAGATCGGACACTTCGGTCATCACCTTGAGGCTGATGCGGCCTTCCGACAGCACCACCGGGGTAAAGACCAGGCTCACGCCGAACTTCTTGAAGTCGACCGATGTCTGGCATTGCACGACTGGCGGGGGGCTGCACTGCAGTCCGCTGGGAACCGGGAAGGTGCCGCCGGCGACGAAACTCGCGGTCTCACCGGAGATTGCGGTCAAGCTCGGTTCGGCCAGCGTGCGCAACACTCCGGCACGGTCCATCGCCCGCAGAGTTGCGGTGACGCTATTGAATTGTCCGGTGAACGCGTTGCTGCTGAGCGGTGCGCCGCTGGCGGAGAATGGGTTTTGCGTGTTGAGATTCACCACGGCGGTGCCGTAGTTAAAGGTGCCGGAAAGATCGATACCGAGCTGCTTGATGACGTCGCGGCGCACTTCGGCGACCGTCACCTTGAGCATGACCTGGTCGCGTCCACGCACCGCTATGCCGTTGACCACTTTGGTGCCGTCGCCGACCAGCCGCGTGGCGAGATCGTAGGCCTGCTGCGATTCGGCGGCGCTGGCGGCGCTGCCGGACAGCATGATGCCGTCGCCGACGCCTTCGATGTGTATGTCGGCGTCCGGCATGGCCTGCTTGAGCGCGGCGCGCACGCCGTTGAGATCGCGCGTGACGGCGATATCGAAGCCGGCGATCTGCTTGCCGGCGGCGTCGAAGAAAAAGATGTTGGTTTGCCCGATAGCAACGCCGATCATATAGACGCGGCGCGAGGAGCGGATCACCGCGTTGGCGATCTTCGGGTCGGCGACCAGCACGTCTTTGATGTCGGCCGGCAGGTCGATGGCAACCGACTTGCCGACGCCGAGCGGAATGAAGCGCGAGGTCGACTCGCTCGCCGCGACCTGCATCACCGGCACCCGCGCGTCGGCTGCCGCCGTCGGGGCCGATGGCGTTAGGCCTGTGCCGAGAACGAGTGCCGCCAGCGCGGCGGTGCGGAATGAAATCGTTATAGCCATGTCCCCGGGTCCCCTCGCTCGATCATTTCGAATTCATCATCGTGCCGATGCCGAAGCGGACGATATTCACACCGGCGCGGCGGGCGCCCGATTTGTCTTCGCTCTGCGGCGTGTCGTGCGATGCATCGGCGATGCTGCGCAGCGCCAGCGAAAGCGTGCCGAGTTGCTGGGAAAGCGCGAGCGTTTCGGTTTGGGCCGGCGTCAGTTCCAGCGTCGCGGTTTTCCCGACCACGACCTTTTGGCCGTCTTTCTCCTGCACGTTCTGGTCGATCGCCAGCACGCGGACATTGGTGAGAACGGTTTCGCTGCTATGGGTGTCGCCGCCGGCGGCCTTATCCGCAGCTTGGTCGCGGCGCGTCAGAATAACGTCGACATGATCGTTCGGCAGGATGAAGCCGCCGGCGCCGGTTTCCGGCGAAATCTGCGTCGATATGGCGCGCATGCCGGCCGGCAGGATCGCGGCCATGAAGCCGGAGCCTTTGGAATTAACGAGCTTGGCCTCGCGAATCGGCTCGCCGTTGACGAACGGGTACCGCGCAATGCTGCCGGACAGCGTTTCGACGGCGTTGGGCCGATCGGTTTTTCGGATAAAGTTTCCGGTGGCGGCCGCGGTGGGCCATTCCTGCCAGCGGACGTCGCCGGGCGAAACGGTTTGGCCCATGCCGATATCCGATTTGGCAACGAGAACTTCAACCGTGGCGATTTGCGGCGCCGGGGCGTTCTTGACCTCCGGCGGCTTTTCCGAACGGCCGGCCAGCATGGCGGCAACACCACCTGCGGCGATGGCGACGGTCAGGACAACGAGACGCGCGGCTTTCATACGCTTCACTCTCACCGTGACAGGGACGGCCGGGTCGGCCGCGTAATCGACATGGCGGCCAGTGCGACCGCTTGCACCGGATTTCAACAGCTAAAGGTCAAGGTATGGTTAAGCAGCGGTGACTAAATCGAGTTAATATTTTCTTACGGCGATTTTTCGCGGCGGATGATCTTTTCTGGAAACCGGTTCCCGTTTTTTTCGGGATGCCGGCCGCGCCTTCGGGATTTCAAAGGCCGAACGCGGGCATCCAACCGGTTTTGGGATAAACGGCGAGCGCCGCGGCGGCGAGCGCGATGCCGTAAGGCACGCCGCCGCCGGTTTCATGCAGCCGGAGAATCCAGGTCTGGCGGGCGAGGGGGCCCGGCAGCGGCAAGCGCCGGAACTGGATCAGCACCAGCGTCAGCACGCCGCCGAAAAGCGATGCATAGACCAGATAATCCAGCAGGAAGTCGAAGCCGAACCAAAGCGCCGTGGCGGCCGCCAGCTTGGCGTCGCCGCCGCCGATCCAGCCCATGGCAAAAAAGCCGAAGGAAATAGCCAGCACCAGCGCAGCGGCGGCCAGGTGCATGCCGATCGTCGGTAAACTCATGCCGGTGATGATCGTGAGGAGGAAAAAGCCGCCGGCCAGCGCCAGCGAGAGCCGGTTCGATATGGTCATCGTCAGAAGGTCGCTCGACGCGGCGAACGCCATCAGGGCCGGGAACAGCAAAAGCCTGATAACGTCGGTCACCATGGTCGTCGTCCTTGCGCGAGGATAGCCGGCGCGACGTCAAACTACGCCGGGTAAGCTTGCGTTTCGTTTAGCGCGCCAAGTCTTTAGGGCCGGTAACCGGCTGCCAAAAAACGAAAGGCTCCGGCAATTCGCCGGAGCCTTTATTGCAGCGACGAAGCGCTCGATTACTTAAGCTGGCTCGAAATGCTGCCGAACTTGGCGTTCAACTGGGTGCCAAGGCCGTTAACGACCGCGATGATCGCGACCGAGATGCCAGCCGCGATGAGGCCGTATTCGATGGCGGTGGCGCCGGATTCGTTCTTCACGAAACGCACGATGAGGTTTTTCATAGGTAGCTCCAAAGGTCCACGTGGCTGTCTGAGCTGGTCCGGGAGACCGGATTACCTCCGGGCTCTTCTGGACCATGCCGCACCGTACCAGCGAGGTCTTGCATGCGAGTTAATACAACCAAAGAAATATAGGTCATGTTGGACGGTATATACTGTAGTTAATAAATTATGTACTGAAAGTGATCGTGGTTAACAAATCATTTATACAGTCTATACATTAGATATAGTCCAGTTATTCGTAAAATATATTAAAGGATACCCATACAAATACTGTGTGGTGATCGTCCGATGCCCGGCTTGGGTGACTTTGGGCCGGGCGGCCAATACTGGCCGGTTGCCCGATGTCATATGCCGCCATCTTTGACCGCCCGCCCGCTCCGGCTCCGGTCCGACCCCATCGGCGGCGCCTTATACCTCATGTTAACCGCGCGGGCCGATACGAATTGACCTCTGTTCCTTGTCAGCGGGGCCTTTGGGAATGCTCGTCGAAATGTATTCCGTGCTGCTGGTCGCAGGCGCGACCGTCCTCAAGATCGTCCCGATATCGATCGCGCTCGGCATTGTATTCGCGTTGCTGACGCACTGGTCGGCCTGCAATCCCGGCCGCCCGTGGTGGCACAAGCGCGAGATCGTCACCGACGTCTGCTATTGGTTCCTGATTCCGCTGGCCGCCCGCTTCGTGCGCATCGGCCTGTTGGTGATGGGCGCGGCCTATATCTACAATATTCACGGCGCCGACGCGCTGATCAAGTTCTACGACAACGGCTTCGGCCCGCTCGCCGCCATGCCGCTATGGGCGCAAGCGCTCACTTTCCTGGTGGTGTCGGACTTCCTGCTGTACTGGTTCCATCGCCTCTATCATGGCGCCGCGCTGTGGAAATACCACGCCGTTCACCATTCATCCGAAGACCTCGACTGGATCTCGGCGGCGCGGTTTCATCCGGTCAATATTCTGCTCGGCACCGTCTTGGTCGACGTCGCCCTGCTGCTGGCCGGAATTTCGCCGAACGTGATGCTGTGGGTCGGTCCGTTCACGACCGCCACCTCGGCCTTCGTGCATGCCAACCTGAACTGGACGCTGGGGCCGTTCAAATACGTGATCGCCGGCCCGGTTTTTCATCGCTGGCATCACACCGCGGCCGATCGCGGCGGCTCGAGCAATTTCGCCGGCACCTTCCCGATCTGGGATCTGCTGTTCGGCACCTTCTACATGCCCGAAAACGAGCTGCCGGACGCCTATGGCATCGATGACCAGAGCTTCCCGGAAAGTTTCGGCGCCCAGCTGCTCTATCCTTTCCAGCAATGACGCGCCGCTCTTTGCACTTCGTTCACCTATTTGCAGTCAACTCCTAATATCGACCGGCCGCTGTTGCGGCGGGTCTTGTAAAGTTCAGCGTGCTGGAGAGTTTGATGTCGGCCGTATTGGGACGTCGCAGGCGATTTTTCCGCGTTTGGGCCTGGACCATCATTTTCGCAGCCACCCTCGGCGCCCCCGCGGCGCAAGCCGACACCGACACCGTGAACGTCAGCGTCGATCAGGCGGTGGTGATGAAGCTGCCGCAACTCGTCGCTACTATCGTGATCGGAAACCCGCTGATCGCCGATGCCGCGCTGCAAAGCGGCGGCATTCTGGTCATCACCGGCAAGGGCTACGGCACCACCAACATGATGGCGCTCGACCGCACCGGGCGCGTGGTGATGGACAAGACCGTGGAGGTGCGCGGCGCCCCCGGCAACGATTTGGTGGTGATGTACAAGGGCGTCGACCGCGAGACTTACAGCTGCGCGCCGGATTGCGAACACCGCATCACGCTCGGCGATTCGCAATCCTACTTCACCACGACGCTGGGCCAGAGCGGCGCCCGCACCAGCGGGGCGCAAGCGCACTGAGTGCAGCGCGGGCGTCTGATCGCGCCTGTGACGTCCGATCGCGATCGAGGTTAGCGATCGCTTAACGGAATAGCACCAATTCCACGCGATCCACGCAACAATTTGAAAACGCGGATTTGCTAGGATTTTTCATGGTGTTTCGGCACCTTTCATCCGTCTCGAAGGTTGCCATGCTTGGACGCATTCAAAGCAAGGTCGCTCCCTTCCTCCGCCGCCTGCTGCCGACGCGCGTAGCGCGACGCTTTGCGCGGCACCAGGACGGCGCCGCCGCCGTCGAGTTCGCGCTGGTCGCGCTTCCATTTTTGGCGCTGCTGTTCGCGATCCTGGAAACCGCGATCGTATTCTTCGCCGGGCAAACGCTGGAAGCCGCCGTCACCGACGCCGGCCGACTGATCATGACCGGGCAGGCTCAGGGCTTCAGCCAGTCCGACTTCAAGACCCAGGTGTGCAATCGTCTCGCCGGCGGACTGTTCGACTGTAATAGCGTCTATGTGAACGTCCAGACCTATAGCAGCTACGCCGCGATTAACACCGCCTCGCCGATATCCAGCGGCCAATTCGATACCACGCAGATGGCGTACAACGCCGGAACGCAAGGCAGCATCGTGGTCGTGACGCTGTATTACGAATGGCCGATCTACGTCTCGTTGCTCGGCAGCAATCTGTCCAACCTGAACGGCGGTAGCCGCCTGCTGGTGGCGACATCGGTGTTCCGTAACGAGCCCTACTAATGAGGCAGCGCGTCATGACGGCGACTTCTTCGGTGCCGCGGAAAATCCGGCGTTTCGGCCGCGACCGGCGCGGCGTTTCGGCGGTTGAATTTGCCTTCATCGCGCCGGTGATGATCGGGCTCTATTTCGGATGCGTCGAGATTTCGGATGGCGTGGCCGTTGACCGCAAGGTCAGTCTGGTTGCCGGCGCCCTGGCGAATCTGACGGCATCGTGCGGCAGCAGCAATACCAATGCCGGTGGTTGTGCCAATAATATTCTCAGCGCGACTGAGATGAACAATATTATCGCCGCATCGAGCGCGATCATCGCGCCCTACGATTCCACCAAACTCACGATGTCGGTATCGTGCCTCAGCATCGATGCAAGCCAGAACGTGACCATGAAATGGAGCACCGGAACGATGCAGAGCGGGTCGGTGACAATACCGCCTGTGCTGGCGGCGGTGCCGGGAACGCTGATTTACAGCACGGTCTCCTACGGCTACAAGCCGATCGTCGGCTACACCATCACCGGCACGCTTACACTGTCGGACCATATGTATATGTCCCCGCGTACCCAGGCGCCGTCCTACCCCGATAGCGCCCATACCTGCAGTTGACGAGTCAGGCGGTTTGCCGCGCCTCGCCGATCGGCAGCGCGGTGGTCGATTTGATCCGTTCCATGGCGAAGCGCGAGGTGACGTTCTTGAGCGGAACGGTCGCGATCAACTTTTTGTAGAAGTTGTCGTAGCCCGCAATGTCGGGCACCACCACGCGCAGCATGTAGTCGACATCGCCGGCCATCCGGTAAAATTCCATCACCTCCGGCATGCCGCCCACGGTCTCGGCGAAGCGCTTGAGCCAGTCCTGCGAGTGGTCGCCGCTTTCGATCGACACGAACACCGTGATGCCGAGCCCGATCTTTTCCGGATCGATCAGTGCGACGCGGCGCAAGATCACCCCGTCGGCTTCCAGCCGCTGCAATCGCTTCCAGCACGGGGTTGAGGACAAGCCCACCCGTTGGCCGATCTCGGCGACCGAGAGCGATGCGTCCTCTTGCACCACGGCGAGGATCTTGCGGTCGATAGCGTCCATTCTCTGTTTCCTTCAAAACTTGGAACCGCTGGCCTAAAACGCTGTCAAATATTGGAATAAAATTCTTATTTTAGCGCTTCATCTGTATTTACAGAGAAAGATATTCTATTTCAAGCGCAATCTCTCGCTGCGTCTCAAGCAGCATTTCGACCGGACCCGCGCCCATGACAAAAAACTTTCCCGCCGAAGTTTCCGCCGCTCTGCGCCGGCTAGCCGCCGGACTCACGCTGGCATTCGCGCTCGCCTTCGTATTGGCCGCGCCCGCTGCTGCGGCCGATGCGCAGCCGTTGGTGACGCCCGCCTGGCTCAATAGCCATCTGCACGACCCGAATCTGGTGGTGCTCGACATCCGCTCGGCCATCGACGGCAGTAAGCCGGAGACATTTGCGCAGGCCCATATCCCTGGTGCCGTGCATAGCGACTACGATCAAGGCGGTTGGCGCGTCACCGTGCACAACGTGCCGTTCATGTTGCCGAGCCTTCTGGAAATCCAGAACCTGATCGGAAATCTCGGCATCGACGAGAACACTCACGTGGTCGTCGTGCCGGCCGGCGTCAGCTACACCGATTTCGGCTCCGCTGCGCGCGTCTACTGGACGCTCAAGGTGGCCGGCGTCCCCGATGCGTCGATCCTCGATGGCGGCATCGCAGCCTGGAAACAGGCGGGCTTGCCGTTCGAGCGGGGCGAGAACCAGCCGACGCCGAAGACGCTTTTTGTCGATGGCGACGAAGAGCCGCTGGCCAAGCTCGCCGACGTGGAAAAAATCGTGCGGGCCGGCGGCGCCACGCTGGTCGATGCTCGCCCCCCGTCTTTCTTCACCGGCGCGGAACTGGCGCCGAAGGTCGCCGCCTATGGCCACATACCGGGCGCGATCGATGTGGACAGCGCCGAGTTCTATGACGCAAAGACCAATCGCTTGAAGGCGACGGCGGCGCTTGCGGCGGTGGCCGCACGGATTCCGCCTGGGCCGGTGGTGAGCTACTGTAACACCGGCCACTGGTCGGCTACCGACTGGTTCGTGCTGAACGAGTTGCTCGGCCGCCATAACGTCAAGCTCTATGACGGTTCGATGGTGGAGTGGATCAAAAACGCGAGCCGCCCTATCGTGTCGTCGCGCACCAAGTGGGACGATCTGATGAAGAAGCTTGGTCTGGGTTCCTGAGCCGAGTCATCGGGGAGTTTCTATGTCCACCGCAGCCTTGAGCACGCCCGACACGCGGGCAGGCTTCAGCGTCGACCGCCTATTCCTCGGGCTCGCTCTGGTCGCCACCGCAATTCTGATCGCGCTGGTGCTGCTCGACGGCCAGCCTGCTTCGGCGGCGCTGATCGTCGGCGGCTTCGGTCTCGGCGTCGCGTTTCTGAAAGCCGAGTTCAGCTACACCACGTCCTGGCGGCGCTTCCTGACGCGCGGGGAGGCGGGCGGTCTGCTCGCCGGGCTGATCGTGATCGCCATCTGCGCGCTGGCGGTCGTGCCGGTCGCCGCGCTCCGGCAGAATTTCGGCGGCGCCATCGCGCCGCTCGGCCCTTCGCTCGTTATCGGCGCCTTCACCTTCGGCATCGGCATGCAACTCGCCAATGGCTGCGGCTCCGGCACGCTCTACACCGTCGGCGGCGGATCGGGACGCATGCTGATCGCGCTGCTGTTCTTCGTCATCGGCAGCGTCTTCGGCAGCCTGTCGCTGCCGTCGTTCCTGGCGCTCGGCGGCATCGATCCGATTCTCGCCTCCGACTATCTCGGCCCTTGGGGCGGGCTGGCGGCGACGTTGGCGAGCATCGCGCTTGCCGCCGCGCTGATCGTCGCCGTCGCCAAACGGCGCGGCGCCAATTACCGGCCATCGCGCAATTACGTGATCGGCGGCATTGTCATCGGACTGCTGTGCGTCGCCGTATTCTTCGCCGGCGGCCATCCTTGGAGCGTGACTTACGGCTACACAATTTGGGGCGCCAAGATATTCAGTGCGCTCGGCTACGACTTCTCCCACGCGAATTTCTGGCAATGGCCGGGCAACAAGCAGGCGCTGACCAGCTCGGTGCTGTCCGACACATCGAGCCTTACGGATTTCGGCATGTTGTTCGGCGCCATGGCGGCGGCCGCCGCGACCAAGCCGTTCGCCGCCACCGCTTGGCCGCCGCTGAAGTCGCTGCTGGCCGCGGGCGTCGGCGGCCTGCTGATGGGTTGGGGCGCGCGGCTGGGCTTCGGCTGCAATATCGGCGCCTTTGTCGGCGGCGTCGCCTCCGGTTCGCTGCACGGCTGGGTCTGGTTCGCCGCCGCGCTGCCTGGCTGCGTGATCGGCATCCGCCTGCGGCCGCTGTTCGGCCTGTCGCGGGATTAGGCTTATGCGGAAGGTTTACATCGTCGTCGTTTTGCTCGGGCTGGTGGCGATCGTCGGCAACCACTTGATAAGCCCGTCGAGCGGCCGCGCCGTGTCGCCGGAGGATTTCGCCGGCGCCTGCGCGCCCTGCGGCGCGCCCTGTCCGTCGAAGAAGTAGTCAGTCCTACCGCTGCAAAAACGCTTCGACTTCGGCTCGCGATGGCGCGCCCATCAGACCGCCGAAGCGCAAGCATTTGATCGCCGCCGCGGCGGCGGCAAAACGCATCGCCTCAACCGCGTCGCCGGTTTCGACCAGCCGGAAAGTAAAAGCGCCGTGAAACGTATCACCGGCGCCTAAAGTATCGATGGCGTCGACCTTGAACGCGGCCATGTGCCGGACCTCGCCGCGCTCGAGCCAATAGACGCCGTCGGGCCCGTTGGTGACGGCGAGGAAGCCTTTGTAGGTCTCACCGTATTTCCGCAGCGCGGCGCCGAGGTCGGTCATGCCGGTGCTCTCGCGCATTGCATCGGCGGACGAGATCACATGCGTGCAACCCGCCACCAGCGGGTTATCCGGCGGTTCCGGTTTATCGAGGTCGAGCACGCGCGGAATGCCGCGCGCTTTCGCCGCGAGGCAGATCGGCATGGCGATGTTGGTATAGCGGTTGTCGAGCAATACCGCGTCGAGATCGGCCACCGCTGCTTTGGCATCTTTCGGGACCGCTTCGTTCAATCCCTTGTTGCGGCGGGTCGCGATCATCTTTTCGCCGGCAGCGTCAATTAAAATCAAGGATACCGATGAACGCGCGCCCGGCACCCGCAAGGTGCCGCTGACGTCGATGTTCTCGCCCGCGAAGGTCTTGACGATGGTGCTGGCGACTTCGTCGTCATGATCGCCGAGCGCGCCGATATAGCTGGTCTTGCCGCCGAGCCGGGCCACGGCGACCGCGGCATTGCCGGCCTGACCGCCGCTGGTGATGAGGAATTCGGACGCCTGCACCTTGGTGCCGGGATCGGGGAATTTGTCCACCCGCATCACAATATCCTGTACGGCGCCGCCGGCGCACAAGATTCGCGGGGTTCGTTTTTGCGCGGCGTCAGTCAAAGCCGATCTCGTTCTCCACCCAGGCGCGGATGATGTGATGCGCGATCGCGACCGGCGGCGGTGTGCTCAAGCCTTCGGGGTGCCGGCGCGTCAGCATGCTTGCTACTTCCGTCTTGGTAAACCACCGCGCGTCCTCAAGTTCCGCGCGGTCGACGACAATTTCCCGGGTCAAGGCTTGCGCATGGCAGCCGATCATCAGCGTGGTCGGGAACGGCCAGGGCTGCGAGCTGAAATAGGTCACCTTGCCGCAGAGGATGCCGGCTTCCTCGCGGGTTTCACGCCGCACCGCGTCCTCGATCGCCTCGCCCGGCTCGAGGAAGCCGGCGAGGCACGACCACATGGTAGGCCCGAAACGCGGGCTGCGGCCGAGCAGGCAGTTCTCGCCCTCGGTCGCCAGCATGATCACCACCGGATCGGTGCGCGGGAAATGCTCGGTGTGGCATTGCTGACAATCGCGCTTCCAGCCGGCGGTGACCGCTTGCGTCGGCGCGCCGCAGTTCGGGCAGAAGCGGTGACGCAGATGCCAATGCAGCACCGCCTTGGCCTCGGCGATCGGCGGAAAGTGCTCGGGCCCGACCAGCCCCTGCACCGCGATCGAGCGCAGGTCGGTGACCAGGAGATCGTCGCGCGCCTTCAGCGCTTCCGCCGCAGCCGGCGCAATGCCGTAGCCGAAACGAGGAGCGCTTTCCAGCAGGCCGAGGAAAACCGTCTCGCTCGCTGGCGCCAGCGCACGCGCTTCCGCCATCGTGAACAGCGGATCGTTGAGGGCCGAGCCCTTTTTCATCGCAATCCAGTCGCCGCCAATCACGTAAGCGCCGGCGTTCGGCTGCGCCGCCAGCCCGGCCATCGCGCCGGCATCGGGGCGCAATTCGGCGGCGCGCTCGAGGCGGCTTTGCGTGTAGCCAAGAAGCGGTTTGGGGCCGAGATCGGGGCGAGGGGACATTGGGCGCGGAAATTCGCACGGCGAGTTGATTTGTGCAATGCGCGCCCGGATGACGCACCGGTCTCGCGGAACCTAAAGCGGCCGGATCTGAAGGGCACGCCGCAATGCGCCGATCAGCCCGTCGCGCACGGCCGGATGGTACGCGGATGGCGCTGCCGCGCCCCATACCGGCTTCGGCCAGGCGGCGTCGCTGTGCCGGCGGGCGATCACGTGCACGTGCAATTGCGCCACCTGGTTGCCGAGCGCCGCGACGTTGAGCTTCTCGCATTCGGTGATCGCTTTGAGTGCGCTCGCGGCGGCCGCAATCTCATCCATCAATTCGAGCCGGTGATGGTCGGACAGATCGACGATCTCGACGAGGCTGGCCCGCCGCGGCACCAGAATCAACCAGGGATAATTGGCGTCGTTCGCCAACAGCACGCGCGACAGCGCGAGGTCGCCGACAGGAACCGTGTCCTGTGCGAGTTGCGGGTGGAGGGACCAAGTCTCATTCATTTGGAAAGACTAGGGCGAAAACTTATCCACGTCATTCCGGGGCGCGGCCGAAGGCCGCGAAACCGGAATCCACAACCCCGGTGGGCGATTATGGATTCCGGGTGCGCTCACGTCCCGGAATGACGAAGGAGGGCTGCTTGCTTTCCGCCCCCTTTGGCCCGATATAAGTCTTGGGAGGTTGGCGGTGGACGAGCCACTCGCCAACCGGGTCAGATCCGGAAGGAAGCAGCCCTAACGAGCGCGGTTCGGGTCGCTCGTCAGCCTCCCACTATTTTCCGCTAAGCCAATAGCGCCGTATGCGCGGCCGCTGGTCGGATGGCACGATGAGCGAAACCGCGAAACCCAGCAAGCAAGGCCTCGACCCCGGCGGCACGCCCGAGAGAACCGGCTATCGCGTGCTGGCGCGCAAATACCGTCCGGCCAGTTTCGACGACTTGATCGGCCAGGACGCCATGGTGCGCACCATCTCGAACGCGTTCGAGAGCGGGCGTATTCCGCAGGCCTGGATCCTCACCGGGGTGCGCGGCGTCGGCAAGACCACGACCGCGCGCATTCTGGCGCGCGCCCTCAATTACGAGCTGCCCGACGGCTCGGTGACGGGGCCGACCATCAACATGCCGGTGATGGGCGTGCATTGTCAGGCCATCATCGAAAGCCGCCACATCGACGTCTTGGAAATGGACGCCGCCTCGCACAATTCGGTCGAGGACGTGCGCCAGATCAACGACGCCATCCGTTACGCCCCGGTGTCGGCGCGCTACAAGGTCTATATCCTCGACGAAGTGCACATGCTTTCGGGCGCGGCGTTCAACGCGCTGCTCAAGACGCTGGAAGAGCCGCCGCCGCACGCCAAGTTCATCTTCGCCACCACCGAAATCCGCAAAGTGCCGGTGACGGTGCTGTCGCGCTGCCAGCGCTTCGACCTGCGCCGCGTCGACGCCGCGCTCCTGGTCAATCATCTCGAAGGCATCGCCGCCAAGGAAAAGATCGAAGCCGAGCCGGCGGCCCTCGCCTTGATCGCGCGCGCCGCCGAAGGCTCGGTGCGCGATTCGCTGTCGCTGTTCGATCAGGCGATCGCGCACGCCGCCGGCAAGGTTGCGGCCGAAGACGTGCGCCAGATGCTCGGCCTCGCCGACCGCGTGCGCGTGGTCGATCTGTTCGAGGCGCTGATGAAAGGCGACGTCGCCGCCGCGCTCAAGGAATTGCGCGCGCAATATGAAATCGGCGCCGATCCCGGCGTGGTGTTGAGCGATCTCGCCGAATTCACCCATTTCGTGACGCGAGTCAAAGTCGTTCCCGGTGTCGCCGGCGACGCGTCGCTGTCGGAAGCCGAACGCGTGCGCGGCCGCGCCTTCGCGGCGCAACTGTCGATGCGCGTGCTGTCGCGCACCTGGCAGATGCTGCTCAAAGGCGTCAGCGAGGTGCAGGCTTCGGGCCGCCCGGTCGCCGCCGCCGAGATGGTGCTGGTCCGGATCGCCTATGCCGCCGACCTGCCGACGCCGGACGAGGTCGTGCGCTCGCTCGGCGAGGAGGGGGGCGCACCCGCGCGCCCGCAAGGCAATGGTGGCTCGGCCGCGGCGCCGACGCAGAACTCGACGGCGCGCTACGACGCGCCACGCGGCTCGCCCCGCTCTTCGGCCGCGGTATCGCCGCGCCTGTCCGAAGATCCGGCGGCTGACGTCAATGCGTCAGCCGTTGCCGCGCCGACGCTGACCATCGGCTCGTTCGAGGCGCTGATCGCGCTGGTGCAGGAAAAGCGCGACATATCGATGAAGATGGCGCTGGAACGCGACGTGCGGCTGGTGCGCTGCGAGGACGGCCAGCTCGAAATCGCGCTTGAGGCCAGCGCGCCCAAGACGCTGGTGCACGACCTGCAACGCAAGCTCACCGGCTGGACCGGCAAGCGCTGGATGGTGGTGGTGTCGCAGGAGCAGGGCACGGCGACCGTGCGCGCGCAGATGGAAGAGCGCCAGGCGGAGCTTGAGCGCGGCGTGCAGACCGATCCGCTGGTGCAGGCGGTGCTCAACCGCTTTCCAGGCGCCAAAGTGGTCGGCGTGACGCAGAACGCGGCCGCCGCCGAGGAAGGCGGCGCATCGCTCGATCCGCCGCCTGAAGGCGAGGAGGACTAATGGCCGATTTTATGGGCATGATGAAACAGGCGGCCCAACTGCAATCCAAGATGCAGGCGCTGCAGGCCGAACTCGACACCGTCGAGGTCGAGGGCACGTCGGGCGGCGGCATGGTGAGCGTGCGGCTCACGGCCAAAGGCGATCTCAAAGGCGTCAAGATCGACGACTCGCTGATGAAGCTGTCGGAAAAGGAAATTCTCGAGGATCTGCTGGTGGCCGCGCATGCTGACGCGCGGCGCAAGGCCGAGGCGGTGATGCAGGACAAGATGAAAAGCCTGACCGGCGGGTTGCAATTGCCGCCTGGGATGAACCTGACTTAATGCCCGCCGCCGTCGCCGGACCCGAAATCGAGCGCTTGATCCAGCTGCTGGCGCGGCTGCCCGGCCTCGGCCCGCGCTCGGCGCGGCGTGCGGCGCTGCATCTCATCAAGAAGCGCGAATTGCTGATGGCGCCCCTGGCCTCGGCCTTGCAGACGGCGATGGACAAGATCGTCATCTGCAAGACCTGCGGCAATATCGATACGCAGGACCCCTGCACGGTCTGTATCGATACCAGACGCGACGAGTCGATCATTGTCGTCGTCGCCGACGTCGCTGACCTGTGGGCGCTGGAGCGGGCGCACGCGGTCAACGGCCGCTATCACGTGCTCGGCGGCACGCTGTCGCCGCTCGACGGCGTCGGGCCGCAGGACTTGAGCATCGACGCGCTCGTGTCGCGGGCGCACGGGCCCGAAGTGAAAGAGCTGATCCTGGCGCTCAACGCCACGGTCGACGGCCAGACTACCGCGCATTACATCACCGAACTGCTGCACGAGGCGAACGTGAAGGTGACGCGGCTCGCGCACGGCGTCCCGGTCGGCGGCGAGCTCGATTATCTCGACGAGGGCACGCTGTCGGCGGCGATCAAGCAGCGGACGCTGTTCTGATGCGATTGTTGCGACTTGCCGCCGCCGTTCTGCTCACGCTGGTCATCGCGGCTCCTGCTTTTGCCGAGGGCGTCCTCAAGCCGGGCGATACGATCAGCGGGCGGCTGCGCTTCTTTCAGCATCAGCATCCCAATGGCACTTGGATCAACGTCTACCAGATCACGTCGGATAACCCGCGCAAGTTCGCGCAAGACGACGATTTTTGCGATCCGAAAACACCGCTGGTCACCTTCCATTTGATAGTGATGAACGACAAAGCAAAGAAGGCGCGCCTCGACCGGCTCCTCGACAAGAAAATCGCCGTGGTGGCGGATACGTTTTTCTGCTCCGAAACCGCTTGGCACGTCGGCGACGCCGTCTTGAGCGAGTGGCATTTCGCCGAGCCGGCTCAGCGCTAGGCTTTATTTGGTTCTAGCCGCTTGAAATGGCCGTGTCGTTGCAGCCAGGCGAGCAGCACCAGGCTGGGCAGGCCGGCCAGCGCGCAGATCACGAAGAACCAGATCCAGCCGGTCGATTCGGCGATGAATCCGGCGCCGGACGACAGATAGGTGCGCCCGACCGCGGCCAGCGCGGTGAGCAGCGCGTATTGCGTCGCCGTGTGCAGCGGGTTCTGGCAAAGCGCGGACAAATAGGCCACGAACATCACCGTGCCGATGGCGCTGGTGAAGTTCTCCAGCGTGATGGCGATGCTCAGCGCGGTCAGGCTGTGGCCGGAAATCGCCACCCAGCAGAAGCCGAGATTGGCCGCCGCCTGGAGGATGGCGCCGATCCACAGGCTCGGCGCGAGCGGCAGCGCGCGCGCAATGAAGCCGCCGGCAAAGCCGCCGAGCAAAAGCGCCGCGAGGCCGACGCCCTTCACGATCGCGGCGTATTCGTTGCGCGTAAAGCCGAGATCGATCACGAACGGCGCGGTCATGGCGCCGGAGAGCGCGTCGGTGAACTTGAACAGCACGACGAAGGCCAGCATCGTGAAGGCCATCTCGTAGCCGAGGAAATCCTTGAAGGCGCCGACCGCTGCCTCGGCCACGCGCGCCCACGGCTTTTGCTGCGCGTGGGTCGCCTCGGCCGCCACCGAACGCTCCGGCTCGGTGGCGATCAGCACCGTGGCGGTGCCGATCAGCACCAGCGCGGCCATCGCCGCATAGCCCCAGTGCCAGGCCGCCTGCTTGTCGAAGCCGTAGCTCTGGATACCGCTGACCAGGAACAGCGCGCCGGCGGTCGAGACCAGCATGCCGATGCGATAGGCCGCCACATAGGACGCCATGCCGGCGGCCTGCTCGTTCTCCGGCAGGCTCTCGACGCGGAAGGCGTCGACCACGATGTCCTGCGTGGCGGAGGCGGCCGCCACCAGCAAGGCGCCGAGCGCGACAATTCCTGGCGCCGTGGCCGGATCGGTCGAGCCGAGAAACACGATCGCCGCTATCAGCAGGATTTGCGTGAACACCAGCCAGCCACGGCGGCGGCCGAGCCAGCGCGACAGCAGCGGCACGTCGAGCGCGTCGGTCAGCGGCGCCCAGAGGAATTTCACGGTGTAGGGCGTGCCGACCAGCGCGAACAGGCCGATGGTGCCGAGATCGACGCCGGACTCGCGCATCCACACCAGCAGCGTCGCGCCGGACAATGCCAATGGCAGCCCGGACGAGAAGCCGAGGAACAGGACGATCAGCACGCGCGGCTTGAGGTAGACCGCCAGCGCGTCGAGGAAAGACGGGCGCGCGCTTTCTATGGGCGCGCTCATGCGTTATTCGCCAGCTTCCAGCTTGCGGATCGGGGCGGGGATGATCTGCGCGCTTGGCGCCTCGTCATTAAACTCGACGCTCTGGATTTTCTCGCCGCGGGCCAGAATCTTGTCCGTCGATGTGACGATCTGCTCGATATCCTTGTTGACCGTACCGAAGTGCTTGTCGAGATTATCAACGCGGTCCTTGAGACGCACGACGTCCTCGATCAGCAGTCCGACTTCCGTCAGAATCTTGTCCGCCGCCTCGCGCATGCGGGCGTCTTTTTGAATCTGTTGCACCACCTGAATCGCCAGCATCAGCAGCGACGGCGACACGATGATGACGCCGGCGCGGTAGCCCTTCTGCAAGACGTCGTCGAAGGTGTCGTAGAGTTCGGCGAACATCGACTCCGACGGGATAAACATGAAGGCGACGTCCTGCGTCTCGCCCTTGATCAGATATTTCCCGGAAATGTCGTCGATATGCTTGCCGAGGTTCTGGCGAAGCTGGCGTGTGGCCTGGAGTCGCTCGTCATCGGTCTTGGCGTTTTCCAGCGCGGTGGTGGCTTCAAGCGGGAATTTGGCGTCGATGATCAGATGGCGCCTGTCCGGCATGTGGATGCAGCAGTCCGGCCGGGAATTATTGGACAGCGTGAACTGGAATTCATAGGCGCCCTGCGGCAAGCCGTCGGCAACGATCGCCTCCATGCGCCCCTGGCCGAAGGCGCCGCGGCGCTGCTTGTTGTCGAACACCTTTTGCAGCGACGTCACGGTGGAGGCCAGATCGGTGATGTTCTTCTGCGCCGAGTCGATCACCGCCAGCCGCGCGAACAATTGCTGGAGGTGGTCGGTGGTATTCTTGGTCGAGGTCTTCATCGACTCGCCCAAGTTCTGCGTCACCGCGTCGAGCCGCGTGTTCACCGTCTGCTGCAATTGGCTATACGAATTTTGCAGCCAGCTTCCCATGGCATCGAGCCGCGCATTGAGTTCGGTCAGCCGCTGCTCGGCCGCGGGGTCCACGGCGGGCGGCTGCTTGCGCAGCGCCAGCACGATGAGGACGACGACGCCGATCGCGATGATCAGGCCGAGAACGAGGAGCAGGGTTTCCGACATGAGGCCGCTTCTAGCGTGATTCGGTTGGTGAGGCGAACGAAGAGCGAACGGTACGGCGATTGTGCCCATGCCTCAAGGGGAAAGGCGCGCCAAAGGCTTGGATTGACCGCGCCGCGCCTTGCCCTTACATCGCGCGCATGGCGCTGCGTGACATCCTCATCCTCCCCGACAAGCGGCTGCGGCTGAAGTCCGCGCCGGTGGCGGCGGTCGACAAATCGCTGCGCAAACTGGTCGACGACATGTTCGAGACCATGTACGCGGCGCCCGGCATCGGGCTCGCCGCCATCCAGGTCGGCGTGCCGCAGCGCATCGTCACCATGGACCTCGCCAAGAAGGACGACCCGCCGTCGCCGCTGGTTTTTATCAATCCGGAGGTCACCTGGAAGGCGGACGAAAAATCGACCTACGAAGAAGGCTGCCTGTCGATCCCGGAATATTACGAGGAGGTCGAGCGCCCGGCGGCGGTGCGCGTCAAATATCTCGACCTCGAGGGCAAGCCGCACGAGATCGAGGCCACCGGCCTGCTCGCCACCTGTTTGCAGCACGAGATCGACCACACCAACGGCGTCCTGTTCATCGATTACATCTCCAAGCTCAAGCGCGACATGGTGATTAAGCGATTCAAGAAGGCGGCGAAGAAGACCGACGGCGCCACGCCTTTGGCCGACGATAAAGAGCCTTCGCATCATATTGGATGACCGCGGCGCCTGGGCGCCCTCGATCATGACGGTGCCTCAATGCGCCTGATCTTCATGGGCACGCCCGATTTCGCGGTGCCGACGCTGCTCGCGCTCGCAGGCGCCGGGCACGACATCGCGGCGGTCTATATGCGCGCGGCCAAGCCCGCCGGCCGCGGCATGGCGTTGCAGCCCACGCCGGTCGAGCGCGAGGCGCGCCGATTGGCCCTGCCGGTGCTGACGCCGAAGACGTTGAAGGACGAGGCGGCGCAGGCGGCGTTCCGCGCGCACAACGCGGATGCGGCGGTGGTCGTCGCCTATGGCCTGATCCTGCCGAAGCCGGTCCTGGACGCGCCGCGGCTCGGCTGCTTCAACGTGCACGCCTCGCTGTTGCCGCGCTGGCGCGGGGCGGCGCCGATCAACCGCGCCATCATGGCCGGCGATGCCGAAAGCGGCGTCACAATCATGCAGATGGACGAAGGCCTCGACACCGGCGCCATTACGATGGCGGAAAGCGTGGCGATCGGCGCGGACATGACCGCGGGCGAATTGCATGACGAGCTGGCCAAGCTCGGCTCGGCGCTGATGGTGCGCGCGCTCGCTGAGATCGAACGCGGCGCGGCAATGCCGGGCCGGCAGCCGGCGCAGGGTGTCACCTACGCCGAAAAGATCAGCAAAGCCGAGACCCGCATCGATTGGACGAAGCCCTGGAAACAGGTGCACGACCACATCCGTGGGCTGTCGCCGTTTCCCGGCGCCTGGTTCGAGTGCGGCGGTGGGCGCGTCAAGGCGCTGCGCTCCACCAAGGGGCAGGGCAAAGGCGCGCCCGGCACGGTGCTCGACGGTTCGCTCACCATCGCCTGCGGCGACGGCGCGGTCCGGCTCACGCAAGTGCAGCGCGCCGGCAAGCAGCCGATGAGCGCGGAGGAATTCCTGCGCGGCACGAAGATCGAAGCGGGCGCGCGATTTCTTTGACAGGCGCTTCAGGCCGCGTGAAATCCCGCCCAATGGTGCCGGCGCGCCTCGATGAATTCGGCGAGATCGCCCTCGCCGACGCGAACGAGATCGGTGTGCGCGAAGCCCTTGGAGTAGTCGAGGATGGAGACGATCTCCGGCGTCAGCCGCAGCGTCGGCACCGCCTTGGAGTCGGGGCGCGGCATGACTTTATATTCGGGGTAGCGGTGCAGCAGGATGTCCGCCGCATGGTCGATCTCGCCTTGGTCGGTGACCGTCACGGCGGTCGCCGCGATCGACAGGCCCTTGATCTGCAGCGGCTGCGGGTAGTCTTTGGCGATGGCGAGCGAAACCCGCGGGTCGCGCTTGATATTGGTGTATTTCTGGCTATCGCGGGAAATCAGGCAATAAATGATCATGCCGTCGTTGCAATAGCCGACCACGGTTGCCTGCGGCCAGCCGTCGGCCCGGTTGGTGGCGATCGTCATGATACGGTGCTCATTGAGCAATTCGACGATTTGATGCTTGAATTCGCGCTTCATTGGACAAGGCCCTTATTTTCAAGCGCAAGTATAGGAAGTCCGCCCCTGGGCGGATTTGAGGTGAATCAAACGTGCCCCGCTACAAGCTGACCATCGAATATGACGGCGCCCCCTTCGCCGGCTGGCAGATCCAGGCCGACCGGCCGACCGTGCAGGGCGTCCTGACGGCGGCGGTCGAGGCGCTGTCGGGCGAAAAGACCTCGGTGCAGGGCGCCGGCCGCACCGATGCCGGCGTGCACGCGCGCGGCCAGGTGGCCCATGTCGACCTGGCCAAGGAGTGGGACACCGACACCGTGCGCGACGCGCTCAACGCGCATTTGCGCCCCAATCCGGTGGCGATCCTTTTCGCCGAGCGGGTGGCGGACGGATTCAACGCCCGCACTTCGGCCGTCAGGCGCCACTATCTCTACCGCATCATCAACCGCCGCGCCGATCTGACGCTCGATGCCGGTCACGCCTGGCGGGTGCCGCGCCCGCTCGACGCCGCGGCGATGCATGCCGCCGCCCAGCGGCTCGTCGGCAAGCACGACTTCACCACGTTCCGTTCCACCGAATGCCAGGCCAAGTCGCCGGTGAAGACGCTGCAACAGCTCGACGTCGAGCGCGCGGGCGACGACGTGATCGTGCTGGCGTCGGCGCGCTCGTTCCTGCACAGCCAGGTGCGCTCGATGGTGGGTTCGCTGGTAATGGCCGGCGAGGGCAAATGGAGCGCCGACGATCTCTCCCGCGTGCTCGCCGCCGCCGACCGCACCGCCTGCGGCCAGGTGGCGCCGCCGGATGGGTTGTATTTGATGCGGGTGGATTACGAGTCGAAATAGCGGTCGATGATCTTCCGGTAGATCGTCGTCAGCGCGCGCAAGTCGGCGATCGGCACGCGCTCGTCCACCGCATGCATGGTCTGCCCGACCAGGCCGAATTCGACCACCGGGCAATAGGCCGTGATGAAACGCGCATCGGAGGTGCCGCCGCTGGTGGAGAGTTTCGGCTTGCGGCCGGTGACCTTGGCGATCGCGTCGACGACTAGATCGGTAAACGGTCCAGGCTTGACGGCGAAGACGCCGGCGTTCGACGGCTCCCATTGAAACACAAAGTTTATTTCGCCGCCGGCGGTTTTGGCCGCGCGCTGCTCGATCAATTTCTTCAGCGAGTCGAGCGTGTGCTTGTCGTTGAAGCGGATGTTGAAGCGCGCCCGCACCTCGCCGGGGATGAGATTGACCGTCTTGTTGCCGACGTCGACCGAGGTGAATTCCAAATGCGACGGTGGAAACAAGGCGCTGCCGTCGTCGAGCGGCTCGGCCTGCAGCGCCGACACCAGCGTCACCAGCCCGCGGATCGGATTGTCGGCGCGTTGCGGATAGGCGACATGGCCTTGGCGGCCGGTCACGATCAAATGACCGTTGAGCGAGCCGCGGCGGCCGATCTTGATGGTGTCGCCGAGCGCTTCGACATTGCTCGGCTCGCCCAGGATGCAGTGATCGAATTTTTCGCCGTGCCCGGCGGCCCATTGCAACAGTTTGGGTGTGCCGTTGACCGCGATGCCTTCCTCGTCGCCGGTGATCAGGAACGAGATCGAACCTTTCGCCTTGCCGCCATTGGCGGCGAGGTGATCGAGCACTGCAGCGATCGCGCAGGCGATGCCGCCCTTCATGTCGACCGCGCCGCGGCCGTAAAGCTCGGCGTCCGCCACCTCGCCGGCGAACGGTGGGTATTTCCAGGCCTTCTCGTCGCCGGGCGGCACCACGTCGGTATGGCCGGCGAACGTAAGGTGCGGCGCCGCCGTGCCGATGCGGGCGTAGAGATTTTCCACGTCGTCGGCGCCGGGTTCCTTGAAGGTCATGCGATGCACGGTGAAGCCAGCCGCCTTCAGCGTGGCTTCCAGGAATTTGAGCGCGCCGCCTTCGGCCGGCGTCACCGAACGGCAGCGCAGCAGATCGCGGGCGATGGCAACGGGATCGGCGGTCATTAGAACTTCTTTTCAAGCCCAGCTTGCTTGAGCACATCATTCGCCGTGTGGCGGGATTTCGTGGTCCGTGGCACTGTTACCGGCCGCTTGGTGATTGGACTAAACCACATTTCGTGACTTCCTTTGCCGGTGCGGAGCAAGTGGCAGCCGTTCGCCCGCAGGATCGCAACAAGCTCGCGATAGAAGTCGGCCATCAGGTCCCGGCAAGATCGAGATGCTCTTCAGCCTTGAAGGTGAGAGAAAGATTCTCATAGCCTTGCCCCGACAATTCCATCAGGTCGGGAAGCGCGAGTTTGACTTCCTCGATCATAGCCGGCCAGGTATCGGCCTCGATTACCAGGCCCGGAACGTCGACGCTGGTGGCGATCCAAACACTGGCATCGCCGTCCCATCGCGCTTGAATGTTGATATCGCGGCTCATGCCGTAAGAATCCGCCGGTTCACTGACGGGGTCAATCCCTCAGCAGCTCGTTAATGCTGGTCTTGGAACGCGTGCGCTCGTCCACGCGCTTGACGATGACCGCGCAATAAAGCCCAGGCCCGCCGCTCTTGCCGGGAAGCGTGCCGGGCACGACCACCGAATAGGCCGGCACCTCGCCTTGCGTTATCTGTCCGGTGGCGCGGTCGACGATGCGCGTGGAAGCGCCGAGATAGACGCCCATGGAAAGCACCGCGCCGGTGCGCAGGATCACGCCTTCCGCGACTTCCGAGCGCGCGCCGACGAAGCAATTGTCCTCGATGATCACGGGGCCCGCCTGCAGCGGCTCCAGCACGCCGCCAATGCCGGCGCCGCCGGAGATATGGCAGTTCTTGCCGATCTGCGCGCAAGAGCCGACGGTCGCCCAGGTGTCGATCATGGTGCCTGAGTCGACATAGGCGCCGAGATTGACGAAGGACGGCATCAGCACCACGCCGGGCGCGATAAAGGCCGAGCGCCGCACCACGGCGCCGGGCACTGCGCGGAAGCCGGCTTTACGGAAGCGGGCGACATTCCAGCCCTTGAACTTGGAATCGACCTTGTCCCACCACACCGCCTTGCCGGGTCCGCCGGCAATGACGCTCATGTCGTTGAGCCGGAACGACAGCAGCACGGCCTTCTTCAGCCACTGATTGACCCGCCAGGAGCCGTCCGCCTGCTTTTCGGCGACGCGGGCCTCGCCGCGGTCGAGCAGCGCCAGCGCCGAATCGACCGCCTTGCGCACCGCGCCCTTGGTCTTGGGGCCGATCTTGTCGCGGCCTTCGAAGGCGTCGTCGATAATCTTGGCAAGCTTGGCGTTGGACATGGAATTACCCGGCGCTTCGTTGGGAAGCGGTTTGTCGGAGGCCGGGCGGGGGATGTCAAGCCGAGCAGGGCAGCCTTCAGCCGCAAAAAACAAGGCCCCGAACACCGGGGCCTTGTCGTAAACGTCGTCCCGCCAACCGGCGGGCGATAGGTGAGCCTAGACCGCGTGGGCGAGCTTTTGCGCTTCGGTTGCCACGACCTTCGACCGCATCGGCTTGAGCACAAACAGCGCGAGGGCCACGACGAGGACATTCATCAGCGCGGTGAGCAGGAACACCATGTGCCAGCTTCCGGTCGATGCCTTGATCACGTTGGCGACCGGCACCAGGAAGGCCGACGCGCCTTTCGCGGTATAAAGCAGGCTCAAATTCACCGTCGCGAATTTCGGCCCGAAACTGTCCGTGCAGGTCGACGGAAACAGGCTGAAGATTTCGCCCCAGGTCAGGAAGATCAGCGCGGCGAACAGCACGAAGGCCCAGGGTGCGGATCCGGCGGAGCCCAGCAGCCAATAGGCCACCGCGCCGAGGCCGAAGGCGATCGCCATGGTGTATTCGCGGCCGATGTGATCGGACACCCAGCCGAACAATGGGCGCGCGGCACCGTTGGCGACATTGTCGACGATCAGCGCCACCGACAGCGCGGTCGCGCCGCCGAGGATCGCCATATTGGCGACGTTGTAGTCGCGCGCGATCAGCGCGATCTGCGCCGTCGCCATCAGGCCGCTGGCCGAGACCATGACAAACATGATGTAAAGGACCCAGAACACCGGCGACACGAGGACTTCTCCCGGCGTGTAGCTGCGCGCCGATTGCATCACTTTGGGCGGCGCCATGCGCGACATGGCGGCGATTTCATCGGCTTCGGGCGCGCGCAGCAGCCACGCCAGCATCAACACGATGACGCCTTGCACAAGACCGAACCAGAAGAACGCGGTCTGATACCCGCTGGAGGCTATCACGTAGCGGATCGGCACCACCGTGAGGGCGGCGCCGGCGCCGAAACCGGCGGCGGTCAAACCGACGGCGAGCCCGCGGCGGTCGGGGAACCATTTCACCGCCTGCCCAACGGCCGTCGCATAAACCGCGCCGCCGCCGATGCCGGATAGCACCGCGCCGAGATAGAGTATCGACAACGTGTCGGCTTTCGAATTCACGATCCAGCCGGCCGCGATCAGAACCCCGCCGAAGGCCACCATCAATTTCGGCCCGCGCTGGGCGCCGAGCCGGTCGACGATCCAGCCTTCGATCGGCGTCAGCCAGGTCTCGAGCGCGACGAAAATGCTGAAAGCGATTTGGATCGAAGCGACCGACCAGCCATGCGCTGCGCTGATCGGGTGGACGAATAGCGTCCAGCCGTATTGCAGGTTTGCGATCATGATCATGCAGAGGACGCCGGCGATGAGCTGGGTCCATCTTTCGCGTCCGAGTGTCGTGGTAAGTTGTGCGCCATCGGTCATTTGAATCCTCCTTGGTTTCCTATTTGCGTTTATTGTCGTTGCCGGTCAGTGCAGTCGAATGCGCTGCGCGGGTTTTCGTACCGAGTAAACGAAGTTGGGCGCGGGTAGGTTCGCCGATACCGACGCGGGTATTCCGTGCCGATGATGAAGAAGGCGAAACTCACCCCGAGAGCGAGTGCCACGTCGGCGGCAAAGGGAACTTCGTCGCCGCGATCATCGCTCGATCATATTGCGTGAACCGTCTGATAAGCGCGCCCCGCTTATACGGCTATTTGTCTTGGCCAAATTGCCAAGGTCAAGAAAGAATTCATTGACGGAACAGCGCTTACGACGGATTGCGCGCGCGTGAGTGTCTTAATCCTAAAGTCGCAAGTCCCGACATAATGCTGCGATAAAGTCAGCGAGATTTTCGCATACGTGATCGACATGCGAGGCGTCGCGTCCGCTGAGCTCCCAATCCTCACGAAAAATTTCGCGGGTGCCTTCCGGGACCACCAGCACCGTGGTCATGCCGAGCGCGTGCGGCGCCTCGAGATTGCGCGCGAGATCCTCGAACATGGCGGCCTTGACCGGGTCGACGTCGTGGCGCGCCAGGAACCGTTCATAGGTTTTCTGGGCCGGCTTGGGTTCGAGCTCGGCGGCGACGATGTCGAACACATCCTCGAAGTGGTGGTGGATACCAAGCCGCCGCATCACCGCGTCGGCGTGCTTGCGGGTGCCGTTGGTGAGGATGAGCTTGCGGCCCGGCAATTTCTCCAGCGCGGCGCCGAGCGCCGGGTTGGGCTCGAGCGGCGAGTGGTCGATCTGGTGAACGTATTCGAGATAATCGTCCGGGTTGAGCCCGTGCTCGGTCATCAATCCGCGCATGGTGGTGCCGTAGCGCTTGTAATAGTCCTTCTGCACCCGGAAGGCCTCGTCCTTCGAGACCTTGAGGAATTCGGCGACGTAGGCGCGGATACGGTCGTCGACCTGCTGCCACAGCAGGTAATGCGGATAGAGCGTGTTGTCGAGATCGAACACCCAGGTTTCGACGTTATCGAATCCGCGCGGGGTGCGGCGCTCATTGCTCATCACAGTTGACCGGTTAAGCAGCCGTCGATCGCGCGATCATTCGGCCGCGACGAACTGCGCGGCGCCGTACGCGTCGGCTGGCGCGGCCGCGTCGAGCACGGCGATGCGCTGGTCGATGGTATCGATCACGCGCCGCGAGAACGGACCGAGATGCATGTAGAGCGACATCAGTATTACGATGTGGCGTAGTGCGCCCGGATTGGTGCGGGCGATAGTTTTGAACGCGTTCCAGAATATTTCGCGGGTGCCGGGCACGGCATTGATGATGCTGTGGATCATCTCGGCCGAGCTCGTTTCGCCGCGGCGATCTCCGGCCACCGGGGTATTCCGGCGGTCGCCGCGGTCGAGCATGGTGGCGAGCTTTTCGAGGCGCCGCGCGAAATTTTCGGGCGCATAAACCGTTTCGACGACGCGCTTGTAGTCGGTCAGGATGTCGCGCAACGGCCGCACCGGGTCGAAGTTGATGCCGATCGAGCACTGATCGCCGGCGCGCTCCTCAAGCATGACGTCATGGCCCTTGTGCAGGCGGCCTTCCTTCTCGAGACGGCGCGTGAGCTGCGTGCCAGGCAGCGCGTAGAGCAGGCCGACCATCGCGACCGGCACCGCGCAATCGTCGATGAAGGCGGCCATCGAATCCCCGATCGAGGCCTTTTCGGTATCGAAGCCGACGATGAATCCGGCGGTGACGGCGATGCCGTAGCTGTAAATCTTATGCACGCATTCGGCGAGATTGCGCTTGGTGTTCTGTTTCTTGCGCATCAGCCACCAGAGTCGCGGGGTCAGGGCTCTCGATGCCGATGAAGACCAGCCAGAAGTTGGCGTCCTTGAGCATGGCCATCAGCTCGTCGTCGTCGGAGAGGTTGATGGAGGCTTCGGTCGAGAACTCGAACGGATAGCCGTGGGCCTCTTGCCACGCCTTGAGCAGGGGCAGGAAGGTACGCAGCGATTTCTTGTTGCCGATCAAATTGTCGTCGACGAAATCGACGTGGCCGCGATAACCTAGATCGTAGAGCCGCTGCAGCTCCGCCAGGATCTGATCGTTGGTCTTGGCGCGCGGAACGCGGCCGTAAAGCTCGATGATGTCGCAGAACTCGCAGGTGAACGGACAGCCGCGCGAGTATTGGATGCAGATGTAGAGGTACTGGTCGAACTTAAGCAGGTCGAAGCGCGGCATCGGCGTCTTGGTGACGTCGACCTGGAATTTCTCGGCTTCAAACACGCCGGAGCGTTCGCCGCGCTGCCAGGCGGCGACGAAGTCCTTGATGACGTCCTCGGCTTCGCCCAGCACCTGGAAGTCCGCCGACTTGTAGAGATGCGGGCTCGATGTGGCGTCCGGCCCGCCGACCACGACCGGCTTGTTATGCTCATGGCAAAACTCGATCAGGCGAAAGCAGTCCGGCTGCTGGTTGAGCATGCCGCCGGTCATCACCATGTCGGCCCATTCGATGTCGGCGAGTTCGAGGTCCTCGGTATTGCAGTTGACCAGCTTGAATTCCCAGTCCTGCGGCAACAGCGCGGCGACCGTGATCAGGCCGAGCGGCGCAGCCGGATAGCGCGCACCAATGAGCTTGCACGCTTCCGTGTAGCCCCAGAATGAGTTTGGAACGAACTTCGGATAGACCAGCAGAACGCGGCAAGGGCAGTCGGTCATTAAATCGGTTCTCCCGGCGGCAATATCTCACGAATAGTCGCAATCGCAAAGCAATGTAACCCCTGACAAAACAGCGCTTTCCGGGGTCAGGGTTCCTTGAAATGCACGGAGGCTGCGGGTTGCGCTCCGACTTCGATGACGGCAAAACCGGCCGTGTTCAGGCCGCGCGCCGCGCAATCCTTGTGGTCGGCGAGTTCGAACTTGCTGTCGCGGGTGCAAAGCGGAACATTTCCACCCCACGCCAGCGGCGTGTCGCCGTGCATGACGGTGCGGCCATTGCCGTCGACCGCCTCGGCGAAGCTGTACAGCCGGTGCGGGTCGCCGCGCAGGTCCGGCCGCAGGCATTGACCGGCCGCGACCCGATACCAGCCGCGGGTGACGATCGCGCCCATCTCGACGACACCGAGCGCGGCCATCACCGGGTATCGGGTGTCATTGCACCAGGTAAAGCCCGTGCCTTCCGGATTGGCGGCGGCCTTGAGCAGGATATCGAAAAAATCCGGCTTGGCCGGTGCATCGTCCGGCAAATTGCGGTCGGTCAAGAATTTCGTCAGCGCGGCCTGGGTCTTGGCGCCCTGCACGCCGTCGATCGGATAGGCCTCATAGCCGGCGATCGTCAGCAACCGCTGGATGCCGGAAAGGCGCGCCTGCGTCGCGTCGTAGTCGGCTTCTTCCGCGAGATTGACCGCTGGCCCTTGCAGCGAGTCGGACGGCTTTGCCGCCGTGAAGCGCACCTGCTGGTTGACCGGGCAGCCGCGCGCGTCGGCGATGGCAAAGGCGCTGTCGCGGATGCAAAACCGGGCCTCGCCGTTTTGCGGCAAGGGCGCGCTGCTGTAAACCGGAGACGTGCGCATATGCACGTAGACCATGTCGGCGTCGAGCGGCGTGTCGAGGACTTGCCGGCATTGCCCGGGGTCGACGCGAAACCAGCCATAGATCGAAACGTTGGTGCGCTTCTCGATTGCGAACGCGATTTCCATCACATAGCTGGTGCGATTGCACAGCGTCAGCTCGGCATGCGCCGGCGTCGCCGCCAGCATCAGCGTCGCGCTTGCCGCTGCAAGGATGCAGACCGAACCGCGAATCATGCGGCCATGCTAGCGGATCGGACGGCTCATCGGTGCATCAGCGTGCCGACGCCGTGGTCGGTCAAGAGTTCGAGCAGCACGGCGTGCGGGATCTTGCCGTCCATGATGACGACGCCCTCGACGCCCTGGTCGAGCGCGTAGATGCAAGTCTCGACCTTGGGGATCATGCCGCCGGAGATGGTGCCGTCGGCGATCAGGCGGCGGGCGTCGGCCACCGACAATTCCTCGATCAAATTCTTGTCCTTGTCGAGCACGCCGGGCACGTCGGTGAGCAACAGCAGGCGCTTGGCCTTGAGCGCGCCGGCAATGGCGCCGGCGAAGGTGTCGGCATTGACGTTGAAGGTGCCGCCGCCCGCCGCGGCCGCCACCGGCGCCAGCACCGGGATCATTTCCTTGCCGAGCACGTGGTTGAGCACGGTGAGGTCGACCTTTTCCGGCTCGCCGACGAAACCGAGATCGACGATTTTCTCGATGTTGGAATCGGGATCGACCATGGTGCGCGTCACCTTGCGCGCGGTGACCATGTTGCCGTCCTTGCCGCACAGCCCGATCGCCTTGCCGCCGGCGGCGTTGATGTAGCCGACGATCTGCTTGTTGATCGAGCCGGCCAGCACCATCTCGACGATCTCGACGGTCGATTGGTCGGTGACCCGCAACCCGTCGACGAACTCCGACTTGATGCCGAGCTTCTTGAGCATGGCCGCGATCTGCGGGCCGCCGCCGTGCACCACCACCGGATTGATCGCGGTCTGCTCGAGCAGGACGATGTCGTTGGCGAAGTCGCGCCCGGTCTGTTCCTGGCCCATGGCGTGGCCGCCGTATTTGACCACGACGATCTCCTCGTCATAGCGCTGCATGTGCGGCAGCGCCTCGATCAGGATGCGCGCCTGCGTCTGCGGATCGATTTTGGGGGCTCTGGCCATTGCGCCGGCTTTCCGTTGAAACGCCGCAGGGTTCTAGCCGATGTAGGGCGCACCCGACAATGCGTACGAAGCCTTAGCGCTTTCTTTCCGCCAGCAGCCGGCCAACCGCGGTGCGCAGTTCCGGGATGCCGGCGCCGTCGTGGGCCGAGGTGACCAAGACGGTCGGAAAGGCCGCCGGCCGCTTGGCCAGCGCGGCCTCGACCTCGCCGATGCGGGCGGTCAGCTCGGCCGGTTTCACCGCGTCGGCTTTGGTCAGCACGATCTGATGGCTGACGGCGGCCTGGCCGAGGGCTTCGAATACCTGGTCGTCTGTCTCTTTAACGCCGTGGCGGGCATCCACCAGCACGTAAATGCGGGCGAGGTTGGCGCGGCCGCGCAGGTAGGCATGGATCAGGTCGGTCCAGGCCACGATCTTGCTCTTGGCGGCGGCCGCATAGCCGTAGCCGGGCATGTCGACGACGTTGAGCGGACCGCCGGCGTTGAAGAAGATGAGTTCCTGGGTGCGCCCCGGCGTGCGCGAAATGCGCGCCAAATTCTTGCGGCCGGTGAGCGCGTTGATCAGGCTCGACTTGCCGACGTTGGAACGGCCGGCCAGCGCGATCTCGACGCCGCGCATCGGCGGCAGCGAGACGGCCGAGCTGGCGGCGGCGGTAAATTGCCATTCGCCGGCGAACAGGCGCCGGCCGATCTCGATCTCGTCGCGGGTGAATTTATCCATCGGCGCCACAATAAATGAAATCGTATTGGAAACCGGACCGCCGGCTTCCGCAAAAAAGGCATTGCCCAGCGATCCAGAACAACGTTTCAGAAGAACATCAGGATTGCGGCTTCTTCTTGCCGAACAACGCCTTGATATTGTCGAGCAACTCGATCTTCGCGCCGTGTTTGCGCATGATGACGCTCTGCTGAGCGACCGACAAGGAGTTGTTCCAGGCCCAGTAGATCACCAGTCCGGCCGGGAAACTGGCCAGCATGAAGGTGAAGATCAGCGGCATCCAATTGAAGATCATTTGCTGCGTCGGGTCCGGCGGCGCCGGGTTGAGCTTCATCTGCGCCCACATGGTGATGCCCATGATGATCGCCCAGGCGCCGAGATGCAGGAAATGCCCGATCACCGGGACCGTGGTCGGGTCGAACGGAATAAGGCCAAACAGGTTGAAGATGTTGGTCGGGTCCGGCGCCGACAGGTCGTGGATCCAGCCGAAGAAAGGCGCATGGCGCATTTCGATGGTGACGAACAGCACCTTGTACAGCGAGAAGAAGACTGGAATCTGGATGGCTATCGGCAGACAACCGGCCAGAGGATTGATCTTCTCCTTCTTATAAAGCGCCATCAGTTCTTGCTGTTGCTTGGCTTTGTCGTCGGGATAGCGCGCACGCAGCGCGGCCATCTGCGGCTGCACCGCCTTCATCTTCGCCATCGAGGCATAGGATTTGTTGGCGAGCGGGAAGAAGGCCGCCTTGATCAACACCGTAACGATCAGGATCGCGACGCCGAAATTGCCGACCAGATGGTAGATGTAGTCAAGCAAGGAGAACAGCGGCTTGGTGATGAAATAGAACCAGCCCCAGTCGATCAGCAGATCGAAGTGATTGAGGTCGAGTTGCTTTTCGTAACCATTGACCACCCGCACTTCCTTGGCGCCGGCGAACAGCCGGGCGTCCGCCGTTCCGGTCGCGCCCGGCGCGACGGTGCGGGCATCGAGCAGGTAGTCGGTCTGATAGGTCGGCAGCGTCCCGATGGTGCCGGCCCGGAAATTCGCGATCACGTGGGCGTCGGTTTTGGGCAGCAGCACGGCCGCCCAGTATTTGTCGGTAATGCCCAGCCAAGCATTGGTGACGTTGAAGGTGTTGATCTTCTTTTCTTCGATGGTCTTGTAAGTGACTTCCTTCGATCCCTCGTCGCCGAACTTGCCGATCAAGCCTTCGTGCAGGATGTAATAGCCCAGCGTCGGCGGGGTGCCGTGGCGCGAGATCAGCGCGAAGGGAAAGAGCGAGACGGTTTTGTCGCTCTTGTTGGCCACCTCGTCCTTGATCGTGAACAGATATTTGTCGTCGACCGCGATGGTGCGGCGGAATTGAAGGCCCTGGCCGTTGTCGTAGGTCAACGTCACCGGATGGCCGACACTCAGCGCGCCGGAGCCCGATTGCGTCCACACCGTGTCCGACTCAGGAACCTTTACGTTGGCGCCGGCGGCATTGGTCCAGCCGAACTCGGCATAGAACGGATCGGGGCTGCCGGACGGCGACAGCAACACGATCGGCGGCGATTTCGGATCGACCGTCTCGCGGAATTTGACTAGCGCCAGATCGTCGATGCGTCCGCCCTTGAGGTCGATCGAGCCTTGCAGGCTGTCGGTTGCGATCGGGACGCGCGGCGAGGCCGCCACGGCGGCGTCGCGGTTGGCGGCCACGGCAGCGGGAGCTTGCGCCGTAGCGCCGGGCACCTGCACCTGTCCGGGCTGGGCGGGGATTGCCGCCGGCTGGCCGGGCTGGGCCGGTTGCGCCTGGGTCTGTATCTGCTGCTTTTGCGCAAGCTGTTCCGCCTGCAGTTTCTCCTGCCTCGCCTTTTCCTGCGGCATGGCGAAGAAGAATTGCCAGGCGATCAGCACCAGGGCCGAAAGCACGATGGCGAGAATGGTGTTTTTACTGTCGGTCATCTGAATGCTGTTTTGTCGTTGCGCCCCGCATGGACTCGCTGCAACGCTCCCTCGAAGTCTTCGGCAATCCGCGCGAATGGAACCTTGAGCGCCGCGCGCCGACCAATTAGCACATAATCATGTCCGGTTCGTATCCGGTCCGACCCGGCGACCCGCACGATATCCCGCAAGCGGCGGCGAACCCGATTCCGTTCGACCGCGTTGCCGACCTTCTTCGACACGGTAAAGCCAATCCGCGCTGGTCCGTCATCGACCCGCTTGCGCGTTTGCAGCACGAACGCGGAAGCGGTGGCCTTGATGCCGGACGCCGCAGCCAAAAAATCCGCCCGTTGCCTCAATCGTTCCATGGAAGCAATGCGTGCGGCTCGGTTGCCCGCCGTCAGGCGGAAAGCCGCTTGCGTCCGCGCGAGCGCCGCGCCGAAAGCACCTTGCGGCCGCCCTTGGTAGCCATGCGCGTGCGGAAACCGTGACGGCGCTTGCGTACAAGCTTGCTCGGTTGATAGGTCCGCTTCACGATTAGTTCTCCGGTGGTCGCGCCGCGGCGACGGGGACGTCAAGGTTGCCCCCAAGATCGGCCTTGAAAACCCGCTTAACCTTAGGATCGGCACGCGATTTGCGCGGCTTATAAGGGAGGGGCTTGGGCGCGTCAATGCGACCGGTTCGCCGCGCGCCGGACCATTTTCGCCCTGGTCACAAAGGCTCACAAGGCGGTGAGATCGGCCCGCTCGGGCCGCAGGTCCACCTATCTCGTGTATACAGCGCGAATGTCCGCTACCCCGCCGAGCGCGAACCGACCGCGCAGCCTGACCCGCCGGATGATGCCGCTCATCGTCGTCATCCTGCTTGCTGGCGTTGCCTATCTGATCGTCGAGCAGGGCGGGATTTCGCTGGAGTCGCTGGTCCGCCACCGCATGGCGATCGGCGATTTCGTGCGCGAGCACCGGGTGCTGGCGGTTCTCGCCTATATCGCGATCTATACCGCCGCCGTCGCCGTGTCGCTGCCGGGTGCGGTGTTTCTCACGGTGGCCGGCGGCTTTCTGTTCGGCCTCGCGATCGGCGCATCGGCCGCCGCGATCGGAGCGACGGCCGGAGCCACACTCATCTTTCTTGCGGCGCGCACCGCGCTGGGCGAGCCGTTGCTGCGGCGGGCGGGGCCGCGCGCCGCGCAGCTCGCGCAGGGCTTCCGGGAGGACGCCTTCAATTATCTTCTGTTCCTGCGGCTGGTGCCGGCCTTTCCCTTCTTCCTGGTCAATCTGGTGCCGGCTTTCGCGGGCGTGCGGCTGGCGCCGTTTGTCGCCGCGACCGCGCTTGGCGTTATTCCGGGCGCGCTGGTCTTTGCTTTTGCCGGCACCGGTCTCGACAGCGTCATCGCCGCCCAACAGGCCGCGAACGGCGACTGCCTCGCCGTCGGCAGAAGCGATTGTCATATGATATTCGAAGCCAAAGACGTTCTGACCCCGCAACTCCTCGGCGCACTGGTCGCGCTCGGCCTGCTTGCTTTGGTGCCGGTGGTGGTGAAAAGACTGCGGGCGCGCGCGCGGCCACGTTGCGATTTTTGAGTTATGATCGCGGGCAAGAGCGTTAAGGGCAAAACTTCCAGGCCATGGCGGAAATACTCAAACCCGACATTTGCGTCATCGGCGGCGGCTCCGGCGGGTTGTCGGTCGCGGCGGCGGCGGCCGCATTCGGCGTGCCGGTAGTGCTGATCGAGCGGCACAAAATGGGCGGCGATTGCCTCAACACCGGCTGCGTGCCGTCGAAGGCCCTGCTGGCGGCGGCCAAGCGCGCCGCGGCAATGCGCAGCGCGGCGCCTTTCGGCGTGACCGCGTCAAGCATCGATGTCGATTTCGGCAAGGTGCACGATCATGTGCAGCGCGTGATCGCCGCGATTGCGCCGGCCGACTCGGCGGAACGCTTCGCCGGGCTCGGCGTGCGCGTGATCAAGGGCCAAGCCAAATTCAAGAACCGCCGGACCGTCGCCGTCGGCAAGGATGTCGAAATCCGCGCACGCCGTTTCGTCATCGCGACCGGATCGGCGCCGGCGTTGCCGCCGATCCCGGGGTTGGACGAGGGGCCTTGTCTCACCAACGAAAGCGTTTTCGATCTCACCGAGTTGCCCGATCGCCTCATTATCATCGGCGCCGGTCCGATCGGTCTGGAATTGGCGCAGGCCTTCCGCCGGCTCGGCAGCGAGGTGACCGTGCTAGAAGCGGCAGTGCCGCTCGCCAAGGACGATCCGGAATGCGCGGCCATCGTGCTTGACCAGCTCAAACGCGAGGGCATCGTCGTCCGCAGCGGCATCAAGGTCATGCGCGTCAAGTACGCGAGCGGCAGCGTGGCGGTGACGTTCGAGGGCGCAGACGGCGAGGAGACCGTCGAAGGCGGTCGACTACTGGTCGCCACCGGCCGCAAGCCGACGACCGACGGGCTCGATCTCGAAGCCGCCCGCATCAAATACGATCGCCTCGGTATCCGGGTGAACAAGAAGCTCAAGACCACCAACCGGCGCGTCTATGCGATCGGCGACGTCGCGGCGGGACAATTGCAGTTCACCCACGCCGCCAATTACCACGCCGGCCTGGTGATCCGGAACGCGCTGTTCCGCCTTCCGGTCAAGGTGAACAACAGCGTCGTGCCATGGGTGACTTTTACCGATCCGGAACTGGCGCAGACCGGATTGACCGAGGCGCAGGCCCGCGCGGGCGGCATCAAGATTCGAATTCTGCGCTGGCCCTATCATGACAACGATCGCGCCCAGGCCGAGCGCGAGACGCACGGTCATATTAAGGTCATCGCCAACGGCAAAGGTAAGATCGTAGGGACCACCGTCGTCGGCGCGCAGGCCGGAGAATTGATCGCCATGTGGACTTTGGCGATCGCGCAAGGACTGAACGTCCGAAGCCTTACCGGCATCGTTTTGCCCTATCCGACACTGTCGGAAACCGGCAAACGCGCGGCCATCGACTATTTCATGCCAAGTTTGACGAGCCCTTGGGTGCGGCGCATCATTGTTTGGCTGCGAATCTTCGGTTGAGGCGCAATTGGAACCCGGAACCGAGCCGACAAGCGAGCCAAAGGGCGAACCGATGATGCCGAGCGCGACGTGCCCGGCGTTGCGCCCGCGCATCGGGTTGTCCGGCAAGCTGCTGTTTCTCACCATCCTGTTCGTGATGGTGGCGGAAATTTTGATTTACGTGCCTTCGATCGCCAATTTCCGGCTCAACTGGCTCAACGACCGGCTGGCGGCCGCGCACACCGCCGCGTTGGTGCTCGATGCCGCGCCGAGCGGCATGGTGCCGGAAAGCCTGGCGAAGCAAATCCTGAGCAGCATCGGCGCGCGCGCGGTAGCGATGAAGATGGGCACCCAGCGCCGCCTGCTGGCCGCCAACGACGTGCCGTCGCGGATCGAGCAGGACATCGATATGCGTAATGTGCCGTGGTGGGGCGCCATCATGGATGCGTTCGACACGATGTTGTTCTCCGCGCCTGACGATGTGTTGCGGCTTGTCGGCCCGGCGCCAATGGCGGAAGGCCAGTTCATCGAGATCGTTCTCGACGAAGCGCCGCTGCGCAAGGCAATGCTGGTCTTCTCCGGAAACATTCTGCTGCTGTCGCTGGTGATCTCCGGCGTCACCGCGACACTGGTGTTCTTCGCGCTGCATTACCTGCTGGTGCGGCCGATGCGGCGGCTGACCGAAAACATGATCACCTTTCGCGCCGATCCGGAAAATCCGGCGCGCATCATCGCCGAATCCGGCCGCGGCGATGAAATCGGTACGGCGGAAGAAGAGCTCGCCGCCATGCAGCGCGAGCTCGCGTCCATGCTGCATCAGAAGAGCCGGCTGGCGGCGCTCGGGCTGGCGGTGTCGAAGATCAATCACGACCTGCGCAATCTGTTGGCGTCGGCGCAATTGTTTTCCGATCAATTGTCGACGCTGCCGGACCCGAAAGTGCAGCGCTTCGCGCCCAAGCTGATGCGGGCGCTCGAGCGCGCGATCGCGTTCTGCCAGTCCACGCTCTCCTACGGCGCCGCGCAGGAGCCGCCGCCCGACCGCAAGACCCTCGAGGTCGGCCCGCTGATCGAGGAAGTGCACGAGGCGCTCGGCCTTAGTCTCGACGTGCCGATCCGCTGGATCGTTTCGGTAGAGCGCAGCCTCACCATGGAGGCCGATCACGATCAAATGTTCCGTGTCCTCGTCAATTTGGCGCGCAATGCGGTGCAGGCGCTGGATGCGCGCGGCGCGCGCGATCCGGCCCGCGACCAGATTCGCATCACCGGCCGGCGCGAAGGCAGCGTGGTGGTGATCGAGGTATCCGATACCGGCCCCGGTGTCTCCGAAAAGACGCGGGCCCATATGTTCCAGGCGTTCCAGGGCTCGACGCGGGCCGGCGGCGTCGGTTTGGGCTTGGCGATTGCCGCCGAATTGGTGCGCGCCCACGGCGGCGAAATCCGCCTGGTGCCGGGAACGATCGGCGCCACCTTCAGCATCACGATCCCCGACCGCGCGGTCGATCTCAACTCCCGGCGCGGTGAGCGCGTCAGGGCGTAGCGCCGGATCCGGGAACAGCCGGGCCGGCGTCGAGAAGGTGGCTTTGGCGCCGGTGTTCGTTCGTTGCCACCCGCTACCCTTGCCAATGGTAGCCTTAGGCGATAGCTATCCGTCGGATCCGCGGCCCGATTTTCCGGCAGCGGTCTTAGCGCCCGTAGCTCAGCTGGATAGAGCACCAGACTACGAATTTGGGGGTCAGGAGTTCGAATCTCTTCGGGCGCGCCATTTACCTGCAAAAATTATTTTTAACGCCCAACGCGCTGACGCGCGTCTATCGGTCGGTCCCAAAGCGGCGGGTCCGCAACGAAAGCCTATTCTCAAGGCCGCCATCCAAGGGCATGATGAGCCGGGGCGCAAAAAATCTCTGCCAATGACAAGGGGGAAACGAATGAGCGGTTTATTATCGCGGGTCCTGCAAGCCGCCGCCGTGCTGCTGGCGTTGACCGCCGGCGCGGCTGCCGACGATTACCCGAACAAGCCGATCAGGCTGATCATTCCGTTCCCGCCGGGCGGCAGCAACGACGTGGTCGGCCGTCTGGTCGCCCGTCATTTGAGCGACGCGCTCGGCCAGCAGGTTTTCGTCGACAATCGCGGCGGCGCCGGCGGCACGATCGGCACCGACATTGCGGCAAAAGCGGCGCCCGATGGCTATACGCTGCTGGTCATCTCGCTGGCGCACGCGGTCAATCCATGGCTCTACAAACTGCCTTACGATCACGACAAAGCGTTTGTCCCGATCGGAAGTTTCGGCAGCGGCACCAACGTGCTTGCGGTCAATCCGGACCTGCCGGTTCATTCGGTGAAGGAATTGATCGCGCTCGCCAAGGCGAAGCCTGGTGAATTGAACTACGCGTCGGCCGGCGTCGGCAGTTTCCAGCATCTCGGCGGCGAGCTGTTCAAGCTCCTGGCCGGCGTCGACATCGTGCACGTGCCGTTCCGCGGCGGCGGCCCGGCCATGATCGACGTTATGGGCGGCCACACCAAGATCATCTTCAGCTCGCTGATTCAAACGACGCCGCACGTCAAGTCCGGCCAGTTGCGCGCGCTCGCGACCGGCGGCGCGAAACGCAATCCGGTGCTGCCCGACGTGCCGACCATCGGCGAAACCGTGCCCGGTTACGAGGCCAATAATTGGTGGGGAATGCTGGCACCCGCCGGAACGCCGCCGGCGATCGTCGAGAAACTGAACAAGGCCGTCTCGACCGCGCTCGACGCTCCAGAACTGCAGCAACAATTCGCGAAGGAAGGCGCTTCGGTTGTGAAAATGTCGCCGGACGAATTCGGCAAGTACATCGTAGCGGAAACGGCCAAATGGGGCCGCGTCGTCGAGGAAGGGCACATCACCGCCAAGTAGGGCCGCGCGCCCTTGACGTTTCATCATCGACGCCGCGCCGGTGACGGCGCGGCGTTTTCAATGACGGCTTAGCTGCCCTTGAGGTCGTACGCCTCGGCGAAGAACAAGTCCTTCCACGACGACGGCATGTGCTTGAGGCGGCCGACCTTGTGCATGAACTCGACGTGCTTCATCAGATTGGCCGGCGCGGTGGTGTAGTCGATGTCGGGATCGTTGATCATTGCCACCAGATCGTCGGCCGAATTCTTCTTGTCGTTGGTGAGTTTCAGGTAGATTCGCGCCGCCGCTTTCGGCTCGCGCTTGATGAACGCGTTGGCTTCCTCATGCGACGCGCGCACCGCCATGCAGATCTTCGGATTGACGTCGTGGAAGGTCTTGGTGGTGACCTGGATGCCGTTGGTGTGTTTGCCATCCGTGTCGTAACTGTTGAGCACGGTATGAATGCCGGGAACCTTGAGCTCGTAATAATTGAACGGCGCCACCGCGAAATGGCTGTTGACCGTTTGGCCAGTGAGCATCGACTGCATGGCGTCGGGGTGACCCATGGTCACGGTAAAGGCGTCGAGTTTGTCGTACTTGTCGAAGCCCAACAGCTTGGCGGCCGCCATTTGCAGCGCCATCGCCTGACCCGAAATCTTGACGGTCGGCACGGCGATGCGGTCGGCGTCGGTGAAGTCCGCGATCGTCTTCACCTTCGGATTCCGCGTCGTCAGTATGTAAGGCATCGACTGCACGGTGCAGATCGCACGCACTTCGGTCGGCGAACCGAACGTCTTGTCCCATAACGTTGCGAGCGACGGTGAGGCGACGTTGACGAACTGAATCTGTCCGCTCAGCAGCCCGTCATTGAGCGCGCCGGGTCCGCCCATGGTCTGCCAGGCGACGGTGAGCCCGTTGATGCCGAGCTTCGCCGCGTGCTGCTCGATCAGCTTGTGATCCTCCATGACCATTTGCGGCAGGAACGGCAGCCCGTATTGCTTGCCAAGTCTTATGCTCGATACTTCGGCGGCGGCGGGCCGAACCAAAGCCGGAAGCGCAACGAGGCCGGTCACAAATTCACGTCTATTCATGTTATCCTCCCATGTTAAGTTTTTTGCGCCGCGCGTTGTAGATCGTGGATCGTTGTCGGCCGTCCACGTTGTGACTTAAGTTTGCCTGCTACTTGAATCCGAACAGACGGGCGGAGTTGTCGGCGAGAATGCGCTTGCGCATTGCCGCGTCGGGCGCCCATTCGCCGAGCAGGTTATAGAGCTGGATCGTGCCGACGCGGTCGTGGAACGACAGATGCGGAAAGTCGCTGCCCCAGATCAATTGGTCCGGCACTTTGTCCATCAGCGCCTGCGCGATCGGCTTGACGTCAGCGAAGTCCGGCGCGGCCGAGAAGCGATAGATGCCGGTCAGCTTGACCCAGCAGCGCTTGGAGCCGTCGCCGGCCAGCTTGAGAAATTCCTGAAAGCCCGCTTGCCCCGGACCGTCTTTGGCCGGAAACAGTCCCATATGCGCCACCGTGAACTCGATCGGCAACGCGCGCAGAGTCGGCATCAACTCGCTGACCAGCCAGCCCGGCGTCAGAAAGTCGAGATGCCAGCCGAGTTCTTCGCAGATCTTGGTTAGCCGCGCGATGCGCGGCAGCATCGAGGCGGCAAGTCCGGCCTCCGGCTTGCGGATCGGTGAAATATTCACGCGAATGCCGCGCACGCCAAGCGCGTTCAGATCGGCCAATTCTTTGTCGGTGGTGTTGGCATCGTCGAGATCGATGATGCCGCGCCGGATAGCCGGATCGAGTTCGCGCATGGTGTCGAGCATGCAGGAATTGTCGAAGCCGTAGGCGCTCGGCTGCACGAATACGTAGCGCACAAAGCCGAGGCGGCGCGCGAGCTTGAGATAGGCCTCCAGCGGCTCGTAGGGCGGCTTGTAGCGGATGTCGGCGCCGTAGGCGTAACGCTCGGCGGCTCCGAACATGTGAAAATGCGCGTCGCAGGCGTTCGCGGGAGCCGCAAATGCCGGTTCAAAGCCGGCGTCGGGATCGTGTTTGGTCATATCGTCCATGGACTTCCCATCATGCTGCTTGATTGAATTGCACCGGCAAACCCTGGGCGGTCAGCGCGCCGGCGCTGGCCCATGCCGTTGCCTGGATCGAGGACCAGACCGGAATGTCGAGCCGGGCGCGCAGTATCGCCATCGCATTCAGCGTCGGCAATTGCGAGCAGGCGACAAACAGGTTCGTGCTTTGCGGCGTCACGGTGCGCAGTGCCAGCTCGAGTACCTGCTCCTCGGTAATCTGGCCGAGCTCGGCGGTGGTCTTGCAGAAAAAGCTGTTCAGGGTTTCGACCGCAATGCCCGAGGATTGCAGGTAGTCGCGCAGGCCCTCGTTCACCGGCTGAAGATAGGGCGTCACCACCGCGGTGGCGGTGACGCCGTCATGGCGCAACGCATCGATCATCGCGCCGGCCGTGCTCACGACGGTTGCGCCGGTTCGCTCGCGCAGCTTCTCGACCATTCTGGCATTGCCGGTCGGACCGCCGAGGAAACCCGCGGCGGTGCATCCATAGATCACGAGATCGAAATTTTCTGCCGCGAACGGCTCGATAGCGGCGAGCGTCGCATCGCCATAGGCGGGTAAATCCTCCAGCAGCAGCGTGCGGGCCGGGCGCTTCACCCGCGCCACCGGAATCGGTGCGAGCGCGGGGCAGAGCGCGGAAATCTCCGGCTCCATCGTCGTATTGTTCTCCGGCACGACGATCAGCGCTTTGATATTCCGCGGCATGAATCCTCCGGGCCCCAAGTCTACAAGGTCAGTTTGAACAGCGTGGTAGTTTCCATGTCGTCGCCGAACCAGGCGCTGATGACGGCTTCGCGCTTGTCGATGTATTTCGTCTTGCCGTTTTCCAGCACCATCGGCACGTCATGACCCGGCACCATGATGCTGCCCGGGCGCTTGCGCCAAAGCTCCCAGATTTTCGCGATCGAAGCTTTGCTGATCGCGGCGTCATAGGTCATATCGGTGGTGCCCGAGACTAACTCGGCCCGGTTTTTGGCGGCATCTCCGGCAAATATTACGTCCTTGTCCGGCGCATGCAGCACATAGACCAGGCAGCCGGGCGTGTGGCCGGGCGCCAGATGCGCGGTGATGCCGGGGAAGACTTCCTCGCCTTCCTTGGCGGTGTGCAGCTTCGGAAAGGTCTTCAACTCGCGCATGTAGAACTCAGGGACCGGCGTCTCGCCCCACGGCACGGTCAGCGACCAGTCCAGTTCATGCGCGCCGATCACGATGCTGGCATTTGGGAACATCGGGTAATTCACCGAATGATCGTGATGCGAATGCGTCAGCAACAGGTCGGTGACCTCCGCCGGCTTCACCTTGCGTTCGGCGAAACGCTTCAGCAACATCGTGCGCATGCTGAAGCCGCCGGTGTCCACCACCAGAATGCGGCCATGGGCGCGCAGCAGCACCACCGAGCTCCAGCCGAGCCCGCCGTGGCAGACCGATTTGCCGGGAAAGCCCTGCACGACAATGTCGATATCGTAGTCGTTGATCTTCATGGCGTGTTCGATGCGTAGGGCGCGTTAGCGACAGGCAGCGGTGGTAGCCCGGCCTTGGCGGCTTCCTTCTGCAAGGCCACGACTTCCTTGGGGTGATAGGGCAGGCCGGTGCGCCGCCGCGTCGCCTCGAACCGGCGTTCGCGTTCGCCCGGCATCAGGATTTCATCGACACCTTCGGCCGGCGGGATTGCGTGCACGCGCTGCACCAGCGTGTCCATGCGCTTGAGATATTCGTCCTTCGGGATGAACAGATCCGGCTTCATGGCGAGGAAGAAGTGACCGACATTTTGCGGGCGGTCGTAGTCGAGGAACTGATTGCCGACGCCGCCGGCGCATGCCGCGCCCGAGATCACGCCGCCCATGATGTCCATCAGCATCGATATCCCCGAGCCCTTCGGCCCGCCGATCGGCAGCACGACGCCGCCGTCGAGCGCCGCGTTCGGATCGGTAGTGGGGCGGCCCTGCGTGTCGAGCGCATAGCCGATCGGGATTTTCTCGCCGCGCCGCGCCGCACGTCTTATTTTGCCGCGTGCCGCGACCGCCGGCGACATATCGAGATCGAACGGCAATTCGCTGCCGGACGGCGCTGCGGCGGCAAACGGGCTGGTACCGAGGAAAGCCTCGCGCCCGCCCCAAGGCGGCATGGCGCGCGACGCATTGGTGAAGACGAATGAAATAAAGCCGGCCTCCAGCGCCTGCAAAGTGTAGCAGGCCGCCATGCCGAAATGCGTGCTGTTGCGCGCGGCGACCACGCCGACGCCGAATTCGCGCGCCATGTCGATGGCCGCGGCCATCGCCTTGGTGGCGACCACGAAGCCATAGCCGTTCTGGCCGTCGAGCGATCCCACCATCGGCGTGACGCGATCGACCACTAAATCCGGCTTGGGATTGACCAGTCCGCGCCGCAGCCGGTCGAGATATTGCGGCAGGAATTGCAGCCCGTGAGTATCGACGCCGCGCAGATCGGCGCGCACCAGGCAACCGGTCATGGTGGCCGCGTCTTGTTCGGACAGGCCATGCGCGAGCAGCAGGCGGCGGCCGAAGGCCTCGGCCGCCTCCACTCTGGCGTAGACCGGCCCTTGCGCCGTATCGGCCGGCTTGGTGTCAGTTGCTATTGTCATTGGCGGTCAACTCAGCTGCCGTTCAAGCCGTAGGCTTCCGGGAAGAACATGTCCTTCCAGGACGCCGGCTTCTTCTTGATGCGGCCGACTTTGTACATGAAGTCGACAATCTTCATCACGCTGACCGGGGTGGTGGTGTAATCGACGTCGGGATCGGCCACCATTTTCTCCAGCGCGTCGAGCGAATTCTTGTCCTTGGTCGCCGTCAAATAGATTTGCGCGGCGTCGCGCGGATGCGCCTTGATGAAGGCATTGGCCTCTTCGAAGGCCTTGATCACGACGCCGCACATCTTCGGATTGGCGTCATGGAATTTCATGCTGGTTACCAGAACGCCGTTGGTATGCCTCGCACCGAGCGCATCGTAGGATTTCAGAACCTGATGGATGCCCGGCGTCGCCAGCTCGTAGTATTAGAACGGTGAGCTGGCGAAATGCGAGTTGATCTCGGATTTTCCCGACATCACCGCGACCGCGGCGTCGGCATGCGAGCGGGTAATGGTGATCGAATCGAGCTTGTCGTAGTGATCGAAGCCCCAGATTTTGGCGGTTTCAATTTCCAGCGCGATGGCGTGACCGGTGAGCTTGACCGCCGGCAGCGCGATCTTGTCCTTGTCGGTGAAGTCGGCGATCGTCTTGACGTTCGGATTGCGCGTCACCAGCACGTAAGGCATCGACTGCATGGCGATTAGCGCGCGCGCTTCCTGCGGCGTGCCGGCGGTCTTGTCCCAGATGGTGGCGAGCGTCGGCACGCCCGGCCCGATGAAATCGGCTTGCCCGGCGAGCAGCGCGTCAAGCTCGGCCGCCGGACCGGCGCGTTGCGTCCACGTGGTCTTGATCTCGCCGAGGCCCGCCGCCGCGGCGTTCTTCTCGATCAGCTTCTGCGTCTCGATGACGATCATCGGCAGATAGGGCAGGCCGAACTGCTTCGACATCCGCACTTCGTTGACTTCGGCCTGGGCGGCGCCGCCGATGGCCGCTGCGATCAGCGCGGTGACTGCGAGTTTTCTCCACATGGCTTCCTCCCTCGTTTTTTGTATTCGTTAGAATTGATAGAGCCGTGCCGGGTTGTCGACGAGAATCTTCTGGCGCTCCGTTCGGTTTTTGGTCCAGGTCGCCAGCCGGGCCATCATACGGGGATCTCGCGCACCTGCTTGGCCTTATCGGTCATGGCGGCGAGCAGAAACTGAATGTCGGTGCCGGTCGACACCAGGCGCGCGCCCATGGCGATGAATTCCGCCGCCAGCTTCGGGCTGGTCGAAAGTCCGCCGACGCCGACGTGCTTGCCGTGCTTGCGGCAGGCGGCGATGGTGCGGGCATAGGCGTCGCGCACCTTGGGATGCTCGAGTTGGCCGGCCAGTCCCATGCTGGCCAGCATGTCGTTGACGCCGATCAGCACCATATCGACGCCTTCGACCGCGGCAATCTCGTCGGCTTTCTCGATGGCGTCGGCCAATTCGAATTGCACGATCACCATGGTGGCGTCGTTGACCGCGGCGTTGGCTTCGGCGGTCAGAAACGAGCGGTACTCCAGGTGGGGCAGGCCGCCGCCGGCGCCGCGTTCGCCGAGCGGCGGAAACTTCGCGGCTTTGACGACTGCCCGCGCCTCTTCCGCCGACCCGATACCCGGGGCGATGATGCCGAGCGCGCCGCCGTCCAGCACGCGCTGGATATATTCCGGCGTATTGGCCGGTACGCGCACCATGGGCGCGATGCCGGCGCTCAGCGCCGCCAGGCAAATCTGCCCGGTGGCGTCGAGCGTGATGGTCGAATGCTCCATATCGATATAGATCATGTCGAAACCGGCGGTCTTGGCCAGCCGCGCGATTTCGACGCTCCGCACCAGGCGGATCGTCATCGAGGCGACGACCTCGTTGCGTGCCAGCTTTTCCTTGGCCACGTTACGCACCACTTCATTCGCCTTCACGTATTCATCTCCTGGGCTTATTCGCGCGCCGCTTCCGGATCGGGAAGCTCGATCGCGAGCATTACATTGCTCAGACTTTTGCCGTGAATGTCCTGCGCCAGCGACACCGTGACGCCGCCGCCGAGCGCATTCTCGATGACGAAATTGAACGCCTTGAGATTGCGCAAGGGGTGCCGCTTAGTCGGCCCCTTGGCGATGTGCCTGAAGGCATCCGCCACTCGTTCCGGTGTGAGTTCGCGCTCGAGAAAGCCCCAATGCCTGGCATCGTAGCAGATCACCGAGATGTTCGACGTGTTGCCTTTGTCGCCGGCGCGCGCATGGGCGAGGTCGTAGACGCGGATGGTCATAGTGTGCCCTCCACGACCACTTGGGCGTTAACCAGGTTCTTGGGCAGCAGCATCGACTTCACCGCCAGCACGTCGCGCACGCGGGGTTCGCAGGCGCCGCCGGCGCCGCCCGGCCCATGCATGTGCATGGCGCGCACCTCGAAGCCGATGGCATGGGCGGCTTTGCGGTCGCACGTGCGCCCCGCCATTCGCAGCCTTACCTCGTAGGGCTCCGGCCTTATGTCCACTTGGTCGTGCAGGCTGGACATGCCGATCAGGTCGACGCGGAAATCGTCGTAGACGAAGCCCTGCAGCTTCAGCCGTTCCTTGACGATTTGCGCCGCCCATTTGGCGCGCGCGACGGCGTCGATGCCGCCGTAAGACACCTCGCCCTCGCCGATAAAGCCGTCGGCATAGCCGACATTGACTTTGTAGGTTGGCGTGCCCGGCTGCGCCCTGGCGCCCGTAACGCGCACGCGATCCGCACCGTCCTGCGTCAGTGCGATGCCGCTGATGTCGAGTACGCAGTCGGGCGTGATGTAGGCGGTCGGATCGTGGATCTCGTAGATCAACTGCTCGGTGCAGGTCATGACGTCGAGCCGGCCGCCGGTGTCCGGAGTCTTGCCGATCACGACGGCGCCGTCGGCTTTGACGTCGGCGAAAGGAAAGCCGTTGCGGGCGAGATCGGGCACATCCTTTTTTTCGGGCCAGCCGAAGCAGCCGCCGGTGACCGACGCCGTACATTCGAGCAGATGCCCGGCGGCGGTGCCTTGCGCGATCTTCGGCAGATCCTCATAGGTCCAGCCGAATTCATGCATCATTGGCGCCAGAAACAGCGACGGATCGGCCACCCGTCCCGAGAGCACGATCGGCGCGCCGGTATCGAGTGCTTCGCACACCACGTCGGCGCCGAGATAGGCATTGGCGGAAATCATCTTCGGTAGGATGGATTCCAGCGGCTCGCCGTTCTCGATCAGCGTCAATTCGCCGCGATGCTTGACGATGCTCGACACGTCGTCGCCGAGCACGACGGCGACCGCAACGTCGCCAAGGCCGAGATCGGCGGCTTCCTTGCGCGTGGCGCGTGCGCCGCCGAGCGGATTGGCGGCGCCCATGTTGCTGACGATGCGGATGCCTTTGCGCAGGCAGGTCGGCAGCACCATACGCAAGCGCGCGTGCAGCGACGGCGAATAGCCGAGTTCGGGGTCTTTGCTGCGCGCCAGATTTTCGCGCGAGACGGTGCGCTCGGCCAGGCACTCGAAGACCAGGTAGTCGATGTCGCCGCGCTCGGCCAGTTCCAGCGCCGGCACCATGCGGTCGTCCGAGGTGCCCGCGCCAGCGCCGACGCGTATCGTTTCTTTCGTTTCCATCCCGCGTTTCTCTACTTTTTTAATCGCCCGCGGAGCGTATAGTCTTGGCAAGCCCATGGAAACCGTCCAAATTATTGGGCAGCTATGCGGGGACCGGAAAGTCTCGCACAACCATAACGATAAAAACGATCGTGCCGGTGGGAGGAAGCATCTGATGGCGACCGGCGTCACACGTGCGTCAAAATCGGCCGTGCCGGGTGCGGGGGAGGCCGGGCCTTTGCTGGACGTCCATGGCGTCACCATCCAATACAAGACGCAGCGCCATCTGGTGACCGCCACCTATCGCGTCGGCTTCAACGTGCTGCAAGGGGACCGTTTTGTTGTGCTCGGACCGTCGGGCTGCGGCAAGTCAACTTTGCTGAAAGCGGTCGGCGGCTATCTGGGGCCGACTGAAGGCGAAATCCGCCTGAAGGGCGAGCTGGTCACCAAGCCAGGCCCGGACCGGATCATGGTGTTCCAGGAATTTGATCAACTGCTGCCGTGGAAAACGGTGCTGGAGAACGTCGCCTTTCCGCTCAAGACCACGGGCACTTTGAGCGGTAAAGCTGCCGAAGAGCGGGCGATGGACTACATCAAAATGGTCAAACTCACCAAATTCGCGCACAGCTTTCCGCACACGCTGTCCGGCGGCATGAAGCAGCGCGTCGCGATCGCGCGCGGTATGGCGATGGAGCCCGACATTCTGTTGATGGACGAGCCGTTCGCCGCGCTCGATGCGCTCACGCGCGTGCGCATGCAGGACGAGTTGTTGGCGCTGTGGGACGAAATACGTTTCACCGTTCTGTTCGTCACCCATTCGATTCCGGAAGCGATCAAGATCGGCAGCCGCATCCTGCTGTTGTCGCCGCATCCGGGCCAGGTGAAGGCCGAAATCAACAGCGTGCCGCGCGGACAAGAAAATTCGGATGAAGCCGCGGCCCTCGGCCGCGAGATTCATGAGATGCTGTTTGCCGACCAGATCGAGGAGGCGCCGAATGCTTGACACGGTTCAACGGCCGAATATCTACAGCGAGACGCTGGGGCCTGAGCAGTTCGGCATCATTCAAAAGCCGCTGACGCTGGTCGAGACGATCTATAATCAATCTTGGATCCGCAAGATCTTCATTCTCGTCGTCCTCGCGGTGGCCTGGGAAATCTACGGCCGCTGGCTCGACAATCCGCTGTTGGTGCCGCCGTTCAGCGATGCCGTGCGGGCTTTGTTCGCCGATGTGGCCAACGGGACAATTCCCGCCCGCGCGCTCAGTTCGATCGAGGTGTTGCTGGTCGGCTTTGCCACCGGCACGCTGCTCGCCGGCCTGCTCACGGTTTTCGCCATCAGCACGCGGATCGGCACTGACTTCCTCGAGACCATGACCGCGATGTTCAATCCGCTGCCGGCCATCGCATTGCTGCCGCTGGCGCTGATCTGGTTCGGCCTCGGCGCGGGCAGCCTGATTTTTGTGCTCGTGCATTCGGTGATGTGGGCGGTCGCGCTCAATACGCTCGCCGGCTTCCGCAGCGTGTCCATGACCGTGCGCATGGTGGGGCGCAACTACAATCTCAGCGGCTTGCGCTTGGTCGGCCGGATTCTTATTCCGGCCGCGTTCCCGAGCATTCTCGCCGGCCTCAAGATCGGTTGGGCCTTCGCCTGGCGAACGCTGATTGCCGCCGAACTCATCTTCGGCGTTTCGTCGGGCCAGGGCGGGCTCGGCTGGTACATCTTCGAGAGCAAAAATCAGCTCAACATTCCGGAAGTGTTCGCCGGCCTGCTTACCATCATCCTGATAGGCCTTGCGGTCGAGAACGTGGTGTTTCGCTTCATCGAAACCAGAACGGTCCAACGCTGGGGCATGCAGTCCTGATTGCGTGACAAGGTCAGCTTAGTTCAACGGGAGGAATTCATGATCCACAGACGCGCATTCTGCAAAGCAATTGCCGCGGCACCCCTCCTGGCCACGCCTGGGCTTCTGCGCTCGGCCTTTGCCGACGAAGTCTCAAGCATCGTGCTGATCAGCCAGACCGGGCTGCCTTATTTGCCGATGATGGTGATGGAGCACTTCAAACTGATCGAAAAGCATGCAGGGAAGCTCGGGGTCGCCTCGCTCAAGCCGGAGTTCAAGAGTATGGGCGGCACGCAATCGCTGATCGACGCGCTGTTAAGCGGACAGATGAATTTCGGCGTCACCGGCGTGCCAGGCCTGGCCGTACTATGGGACAAGACCGCCGGCACGCCAAACGAAGTGCGCGCGCTCTCCGCCGTACAGTCGATGCCGTTCATGCTGGTGACCAACCGCGAGGCCATCAAGACGATCAAGGACTTCAACGAACACGACAAGATCGCCGTGCCGTCGGTCAAAACGTCGAGCCAAGCGATCTGCCTGCAAATGGCGGCGGCCAAGGAGTGGGGTCAGGATCAATACGCCAAGCTCGATCCGCTCACGATCACGCGCCCGCATCCGGATGCCACCACCTCGGTGATATCGAAAGCGACAGAAATCAACAGCCACTATTCGGTGGCGCCTTTCTATTACTATGAGCTGGCGACGGCAGGGGTGCACAACGTGCTCAAATCCTACGACACGCTGGGCGGCCCGGCGACCAACGGCGTGATGCTGATGACGAAAAAGTTCCGCGACGCCAATCCGAACGTGACCAGCGCGGTTTATGCCGCGCTTAGCGAGGCGGAGGACTTCATCAACAAAACGCCGGGTGAGGCGGCGCAGATCTACATGAAGGCCGCCAATGAAAAGCGCAGCAGCCAAGCGGAGATGACCAAGTTCATCGCCGATCCCGACAATGTGTGGACGACGACGCCGCAACAAACGATGACCTTTGCCAATTTCATGCACAAAGTGGGCACAATGAAACGGCAGCCTTCGTCGTGGAAAGATCTCTACATGCCGGAGTTGCACGAACTCAAGGGCGGCTAACCAAGTCGTGGCGCCGCAGGCGGAGAAGTTGGTCAATCCGGTCAAGGCGCGCATGCGGGCCGGCGAGGTCGTACTCGGCATGCCGGTGCGGCTCGCGCGCTCGGGCGACATCGCCCGTATTGCCAAGACGACCGGGCACGATTTCATCTTCATCGATTGCCAGCATTCGTTGTTTAATCTCGAGACCATCGGCCACATCGCGAGCACCGCGCTCGTTATCGGCATCACGCCGCTGGTGCGGGTGCGCGGCATCGACGATCCCGACGTGTCGCTGCTGCTCGACAACGGCGTCATGGGCATCGTCTACCCGGACGTGAACACGGCCGCGCAGGCACGCAAGGCGGTCGACATCTGCAAGTTCGCACCGCTCGGCAAACGCTCGGTCACCGCCGGTTATCCGCAATTCGACTATCGTTCGGTGCCGCTGACGGAAAGTGTGCCGCAACTCAACGACAGCTGTCTTCTGGTATGCATGATCGAGACCGTGGAAGGCATGCAGAATGTCGAGGCCATCGCGGCGGTCGAAGGCGTCGACGTCGTCCATCTCGGCAGCAACGACCTGCTCGCCAATATGGGCAAGCCGGGCAAGTTCGACGATCCGGCGCTGGTGGCGGCGCAAGAGCGTCTCATCGCGGCCTGCCGCAAGCACGGCAAATACGCCGGCTGCGGCGGCAACCGCGATGTGCAACGTCAGGTCGATCTGGTCCGCAAGGGCTGCCTGTTTCTGACCACCCAGTCGGATATCGGCTTCCTGTCGGCGGCGGCGTTGAAATGGACCGCCGGCATTCGCGATGGGCTCAAGGCCTAAAGTTCGCGCAACGCGTTGAATTGCGCGACGTAACCGGAGGCATCGATCCGCACGCCGATGACAGTGGTGCGCTTGGATTGCACCGCGGCGCTGAGTGCGGCGCTCAAGGCCTGCTCGGTTTCCACCACCACGCCGTCGGCGCCGAAGGATTGCGCCAGTTTCTCCCAATCGACGCCGCCGAGCGCCACGCCGTGCAGCGGAATGCCCTTGATCTCCTGCTTGACGCGGATGAGGCCGATTTCGCGGTCGTCAAACACCAGCACGATGATCGGGAGGTTTTCGCGCTGCGCGGTCTGTAATTCCGCGACCGTCATCAGGAAGCCGCCGTCGCCGGTGAAGGCGACCACCGGCCGGTCCGGGAAAGCCATGCGCGCTGCCAGCGCGCCGGGCACGGCATAGCCCATGGAGGCGAGCCCGTTCGAGGTGAGAAATTCGCGCGGCCCGTACGATTCCCATTTCTGCACGACCAGCAACCGGCTGGCGCCGGCGTCGCAGGTGGCGATCGTGTTACGCGGCAGCACCGCGCGCGCGACTTCCATCGTCCGTTGCGGCGATAAGCCCGTGCTGGGCGTGTTGAGGGCGTCGCGCACCTCGGTGCAGAAATTCTTGGCGGCCTTCTCGCCCCAATTAGTGCCTTCGGGCGCCCATAGCGCGAGGCCGGCCAGCAAAGCCTTCAGGTCGCCGATGATCTCCGGATCGGCCGGCACCAGCGCGTCGACGCTCGGCACCGAGGATAGCGCCAGCACCGGCAGCGTGTAGGGCCACGGCTTCGGTTGCAGTTCGACCGCGTCGAGCCCGACCGTGACGATCAGGTCGGATTCCATCACCAGCTTGCGCTCGATCAGGCCGCCGATGATGCAGCCGGCGCGCAGCGGGTGGTCCTCCGGGATCATGCCCTTGCATTTGGTGGTGGTGAGCACCGGGGCGCCCAGGCGTTCGGCGAATTTGACGAATTCGGCCGATGCGCCGCACCAGTAGACGCCTAAGCCCGCGATCAAAATCGGCCGCTTCGCCTTGCCGAGCATGTCGAGCGCCGGCTTGAGGTCGGCGCGATCCGGGCCGGGCACGATCCAGTTCGGCATCAGCGGCGGCTCGGCGGCGTAGTCGCCGGCCTCGCGCGTGGTCTCGCTTTGCGGAAATTCGAAATGCACCGGTCCCGGTGGTGCGCCGGTCGCGGTGCGCATAGCGCGGCGCACCTGCTGGCGCACCGTCTTGGCGTCGATGGTCGTGCTCCATTTCACGATCGGCTCGTAGATCGCGAGCTGGTTGATACGTTGGCGTAGGCCGGTCTCGTAAGTGGGGCGGGAATAGGAATCGGTGATCGCGATCAGCGGCGAGCGGTCGAGAAACGCGTGCGCCACGCCGTTCACCATGTTAGCGGCGCCGGGGCCGCGCGTGGACAGGCAAATGCCCGGGCTGCCGGTGAGGTCGCCCCAGGTCGAAGCCAGCATGGCGCCGGCGACTTCCTGTTTCATCAGGAGAAAACGCATCTGGCGTTGACGCGCCGCTTCCATCAATTCGACCGACTCGCCGCCAGGATGACCCACAATAAAGGGCGTGCCGGCGTCCTTGAAAGCCGCGGCCAGCACTTCGACGGTCGTTGCCATTCTCAAGTTTCCTGGGTCCGGCGTAAACAATAGCAGCAAATCGTGTCCTGCATTACACTTCATTGCGCTCTCAGGAACAGATCAGCCATGCCCGCCAATCCAAAGATCGTCGTTCGATTTGATTTTCCCTACCATCCGGTAATGGCCGAGCGGTTTGCGCGGGAAGACGATATCGAACTGCGCACATGCGAGCGGGCGGGCGCCGAGAGTCTCGGGTGGTCCGCGCTCAACGAGGCGCACGTCTATATGATTTCGTCGGCGAAAGACGAGCTGCCGCGCCGGTGGTTCGTGACGGACGAACTGCTGCAACGCTGCCCGAAGCTGCTCTGCGTCTCGACCAGCGGCGCCGGCTACGACACCGTCGATGTCGCGGCTTGCAGCAAGGCTGGCGTTATCGTCGTCAACCAGGCCGGCATCAACGCGCCGGCGGTCGCCGAGCACACGCTCGGCCTCATGCTCGCGCTGTCCAAGCGGATCGCCGAAACCGACCGGCGGCTGCGGCGCGAGCGCGGCTTCGCGCGTGAAGACCTGATGGGAAGGGAAATTTCCGGAAAAACGATCGGCATCATCGGCATCGGTCATGTCGGTACGCGTGTCGCGCACTTGGCGCAGGCCTTTGGCATGACCGTGCTGGCTTACGATCCCTACGTCGAGGCGGAGGAAATCGCCCGCCGCGGCGCGCGTTCGGTGACTTTCGACGAATTGCTTGCGCGATCGGACTTCGTGTCGATCCACTGTCCGCGCACCGGCGAAACGATGGGGATGATCGATGCACGAGCCTTGGCCCGGATGAAGAAAGGCGCGCTGTTCGTGACAACCGCGCGCGGCGGCATCCATGACGAGGCCGCGCTGTTCGAAGCGCTTAAGTCCGGGCATCTCGCCGGCGCCGGACTCGACGTCTGGGAGAAGGAGCCGCCGCCGCTGCAACATCCGTTGCTGACGCTCGATAGCGTGATCGCGACCTATCACACGGCCGGCGTGACGGTCGAAGCGCGCCGCGGGGTTGCCGCAGACGGTGCCGAGCAAGTCATCGGTCTGCTCAAAGGCGGTCGGCCGCCGCGCTTGGTCAACCCGGAAATCTGGCCGGCCTATCGCGCGCGGTTCGAAGCGATCCTGGGTGTGCCGGTGGCTTGAGCGCGCCAGTTTGCTATAACAATAAACGCGCGCATGATCCCGAAAAGTGAGAACCGGTTTTCGGATAAGATTATGCGCCAATAAAATGCGCCCGTAGCTCAGCTGGATAGAGCATCAGACTTCGAATCTGAGGGTCGGGAGTTCGAATCTCTCCGGGCGCGCCAGACTCGTACAAAACTAAGGTCCGCAATGAAACGAGCAACGGTGGCCATCATTCCGTGTATCGCATTGCTGCTGGATTTTTTAGTTTTTGACCCGGCCGCGCAAGCGCAGGATCCAGCCCGGCACGGCCGCGCGCTGCTCAAGGAATACTGCTCAAGCTGTCATGCGATCGATAAAACCGGCAACAGTCCGATGCCGGGCACGCCGCCGTTTCGGGAGCTCGGCCGCAGCTTCGATTTTGACCAGTTTCCCCGGCTACTCCAGCGCGGCATCTCGTCCGGCCATCCCGCCATGCCGGAATTCAAGTTCAGCGACGACGATGCCCGCGCGGTGACGGCCTATTTACGGTCGATCCAGCAGTGAACTTCACCGGTCGATGGTAATTTCGTCGCTCTTCGCGCGCGAGACGCAGATCATGATGGTGTCGGCGCGTTCGTGTTCGGCCAGCACCAGGTCGCGATGGTCGGCTTCGCCGGCGAGCATTTTAGTGCGGCAGGTCCCGCAGGTGCCGGTCTCGCACGAACTCGGCACTTCGAGGCCGTGATCGCGCAAGACTTCGAGGATGGTCTTCGTGGTGGGCACGTCGAGCACCTCGCCGGAGCGCGCGAGCCGAAGCTTGAACGGCTTGTCGGTCGGCTTGTGCGTCTCGGCTTCGCTGAAGGCCTCGAAATGCACCGCGGTCGACGACCAGTGGTCGGTCATGGCGCGCACCGCCTCCATCAACGGGCGCGGCCCGCAGCAATACAGATGTTCGCGGTTTTTTCGCTCGGCCAGCACCGGCTTGAGATCGAGCGACCGGGCCGGATCGCCTTGATCGTAGTGGATGGTGACCTGGTCCTTGAATTCGGGCGCGCTCAGCTCGTCGAGGAACGCGGTCGTTTCCGGCGAACGCGAGCAGTAGAACAATCGGAAGCGCTTGCCCTGCCGCAGCACCTCGCGGATCATGGCCATGATCGGTGTGATGCCGATGCCGCCGGCGATGAACAGGAAATCCTGGGCGCGCGGCGGCAGCCCGAAGTCGTTGACCGGCGGCGCCACCATCAACTCATCGCCGGCCTTGGTATTGTCGATGAGGTTGCAGGAGCCGCCGCGTCCATTGGCCTCGCGCTTGATGGCGACCAAATAGCGGTCGCGCTCGGCCGGGTCGTTGCACAACGAATACTTGCGCAGCAAGCCATTCGGCGCCTGGATCGCAATATGCGCACCGGCGGAAAATTCCGGCAGCGGCTGGCCGCCGGCGTCGCGGAACTCTAAAATATGAATGCCGTCTGCGATCTTGTCGTTGCGCATCACGCGCAGAGGCAGCATCTGCGGGTAGCTAGTTGCGTCCATGTCTTACCCAATGAACCCTATATTAGAGCCACAAGTGGCGGTTTTTTATCGCGACTGCAAGTGGGGAGGGGAAGCGTCAGCGCGCGCCGGTGCTCACGTGCTCGACCGGACGCGGCGCTGCGGCCATTGGCGCCTGTTTCGCCATCAGGGCGCCATAGGCGTCTGCCAGCCCGGCGCCGAATAGGATGTCGCGGCCCTTGGGGCCGAGATCTTTTGCCGTCGCCAGCAGGATGTCGCGCGCTTTATCGGGCGTGAGGTCGCGGTTGCGCTCGAGCATCAACGCGACGATGCCACTCACTTCCGCCGCGGAGTAAGACGTGCCGGACGCCACTTCATAGCCGCCGTCGGGGATCGCGACCAGGATTTGCACGCCTGGCGCCGCCACCGCGATGTAACGGCCGCGGTTGGATTGCGGGAACAGTTTGTCCTCGGCATCGGTCGCGGTCACCGCAATCACGTTTGGATCGGCGGCAGGATAGAGCGGCGGCGATTTCGGCCCGGCATTTCCCGCCGCCGCCACCAGCACGATGCCTTTCTTGTGCGCGGCCGCCAGGCTGCGGTGGATCGCCGGATCGGACGGTCCGGCAAAGCTCATATTGATGACGCGCGCGCCGTGCGCCGCCGCCCAGTCGAGGCCTTTGAGGATGTTGAAGGTGGTGCCTTTGGCGCTGGCGCCGGTGCCGTCGAAGGCGCGGATCGCCAGGATAGGCGCGCCTGGCGCCGCGCCCATCAGCTTGCCGTGGGCCGCGATCAGGCCGGCGATGGCGGTGCCGTGTTTATGCGGCGCCATCGGCGCCGTCAGTGTGTCGTAGCTTTCCGCCACCGCGCCGGCGAGCTCGGGGTGATTGGCGTCGATGCCGGAATCGATCACCGCCACCGGCACCTTGTCGCCCTTGGCGAGCGCGTGCGCTTGCGGCAGCCGCAACTTGGCGAGTTCGTATTGCGCGGCGTCGCCTTCGGAAGCGGCTTTGGCGTCGTCTTGCTGCAGCGTGAACAGGTAATTCGGCTGCGCCGACGCGACCGCCCGGTCGGCTTCCAGCGCGCGCACCACGGACGTCACCGAACGGCGGTCGGGAATCCACCAGCGAAACAAAGTAGTGCCGGACAACTGGAAGGTATGCGATTCGATGCGGGTGAGCCGATAGCGGCGTTGCAGCGCGTCGATCTGCTGCGGACGGACGGAATTGGCGACTTCGATCACCACTTCGTCAGGCACCAGCCGCCGCTCGTTGGCTGCCGGCGCTCCACTCGATCCTCGCCGCGCCGATCGCTGCGTCCGCCGGCTTATGCCTTGCGGCCCGCCATCGTCGATGTCGTCTTCTTCGAATACCGGTCCGACGCGTGGCGCAAAATATCTGGACGGATAGCCGCGACCATAGATTCCGCCGCCATGATAGCCGCCGTCGCCGCCTTGCGGCGCTCTGACGCCGATATTCGGCGACGGGCCGCGGCTAGAGGCCCTCTGCGCGAATGCGGCGTCGGCCATCACCAAAGTCAGTGCGGCAATGGCTGCGAGGAGCCGGCCACTATGATGGGCGCGCATGGCGTGACCTCCGACGCGAAACGCTCATCTCAATCGGTCGTGGCGATGAAACCGACGACCTTGTCTTCCTGCAATTTCTTGACGATGCGCGCGAGATCGGCCTTCGGCAATCCGGTCATCGAGACGCGGACCTTGTAGAGCCCGCCCGACATCGGGCCGGCCGCGACCTGCAGCTTGTTGGCTTCGAGAAACTTGGTGATGTCGTCGGACGAGGCCTGCGGCGCGAAACGGATAATCGTGAAGGCGCCGACGCCCGGATCCGAGCTCGGCGCGGACGCGGTCTCATAGCCGCCGGCGCTCTTCTCCTTGATCACGATGCCGGCGATCAGCCCGGCCTGCAACAGGATGGCGACCGCGGCGGCGCTCGCCGACCAGGCCAGTGTGCGCGGCGACAGGCTCGCAAAAAACTCCGACATGCGTGCGGCGAGATTGAGCGAGACGGCCGGCTTGCGCGCGGGTTCTGCGTCGATCTTGGCGAACAGCTTTTCCATCGCGTGCGCCGAGGGGGCGCCCAGCGTCTCGTTGAGCAGGATGGTTTCGCCCAGCTCCTCACGCACCATCGCGAAACGACGCGCGAGTTCGGGGTCGCCGGCCAGCGCCTCTTCGACGCGTTGGGCGTCGCGACGGCTCAGCGTTCCCGCCGCGTGCCACGGCAGAAGTTCCTCGATGTCGCTGTGCGTCTCTTTGTTCGTCGTATTCATGGCCAACCTCGGTCGATTCCTTGCTCTTTCAGGAGCTCCGATAATTTCTTGCGCGCGTAGAACATGCGCGTCTTCACCGTCGCTTCCGGGATACCGACGATTCGCGCAACTTCCTCCACCGATTTTTCGTGGTAGTAGACGAGGTCCACGATTTCCCGGTGATCCGCGGACAGCTTGCTTAACGCTTGTCGCAAGACCGCGGCCTTGTCCTTTTTCGCCAGAGCGACTTCCGGATCGTCGGACTGATCCTCGATCTGCTCCGCCGTTTCGTCATCGAGCTCCTGTTCCGGCCGACGCCGCAGCGCCGATAGGGCTTTGAAGCGCGCGATACTCAACATCCAGGTGGAGACGGCCGAGCGGCCCTCGAACTTACCGGCTTGCCGCCAGACATCGAGGAACACATCGCTGATCAAGTCCTCCGCCGTCGCCTCGTTGCGCACCAGACGCAACACGAACCGGTACACACGAACATGGTGCCGTGCGAACAGCACCTGCATTGCGAGCCGATCGCCGCCTGCGATCCTTGCGATCAGAACCTCGTCTGAAGTCGTTTGCATCGCGGCCTTATCGTCTCGTGAATGGGTCGCCGGCGGCGCCGGATAGGTTCAAGAAAAATCGAAGAAATCTGTCATCCGCCTGCCTGGGCCATGAGGCGGGCGGTTCCAGTTTCCTCTTTTCCGGCGTGTCTCGGCAAGCCAAGCGAGGCCAAATCACTGTTTTTCGTTACTTTTTGCCTGAAACTGGGGCGTCGGCCTTTGAACCCTTAACGGCGGACGCGCGACCCATGGCGAGGATGTGACAGGCACATCCCTTCAACCAGGAGAGACGTCATGTTCCGCAAGCTCGTTCTCGCCCTCGGCGCGACCGCCGTCGTCGGTGCCGCCGCGCTCGCCCCGACCGCCGCATCCGCCCATTAGCACGGCCATTGGGGCCACTGGCACGGTTTCGGTTGGGGCTTTTATGCGCCGACCTACGTCGCCGGCCCGGATTGCTACATCGTCAAGCGCACCGTCGAATGGCGGGACGGCAGTTTGCACGTTCGCCGCTACAGGGTTTGCAACTAAGCGAACCGTTCCGTGAACAGCCGATAGCCCCGGCTTCGCTATGGCGGCGCCGGGGTTGTCCTTTATAATGCCGTGTTGTGGCCGGGCTTTCCCCGGCCATTTCGCTTAGCGGGGCGCTACGTGAACGGGATAAGTGAGCCACGCCCGCCACGATAAACAATGAAAGCAATGTCAATGCTCGAAGGCTTCAAGCGGACCGAGATCAAGACCAGCGGCGCGCGCATCGCCACCGTCACCGGCGGCAGCGGGCCGCCGCTGCTGCTGATGCACGGCAATCCGTTCACGCATCTGTCGTGGCTGAAGGTGGCGCCGACGCTGGCGCGCGAATTCACCGTGGTCGCCACCGATCTGCGCGGCTATGGCGATTCCGAAAAGCCGCCCGGCGGCGAAGACCATTCCGGCTACTCGTTTCGCGCCATGGCGCAGGACCAGGTCGAGGTAATGGCGGCCCTCGGTTTCGACCGTTTCTTCGCGGCCGGTCATGACCGAGGGGCACGTGTTCTGCACCGCATGTGCCTCGATCATCCGGCGAACGTGACGCGCGCGGCGATCCTCGACATCATCCCGCAGCATCACATTCTCAACAATATGACCAAGGAGTGGGGCAGGTTCTCCTGGCATTGGCTGTTCAACATCCAGCCCGAACCGTTGCCCGAGAAGATGATGGGTGCCGACCCCGACTGGTTCATCGAAAAAAAGCTGGCGAAGACCAAGCAAGGCTTGAACTTCTTCGACAAGGACGCGCTCGCCGAATACAAGCGCTGCTTCCGCAATCCGGAAACGATCCATGCCATCTGCGAGGATTATCGCGCCTGCTTTGGCGTCGATCTCGATATGGACACCAAGGATTTCGAGGCGGGGCGCAAGATCGGCATGCCCGTGCTGCTGTTGTGGGGTGCGACCGGCGGGGTGGGACGCAACAGCAAGCCATCGCCTGGCGAGATCTGGCAGCGTTATGCGTCCAACATCGTGGCGGCAAAGGCAATGCCGAGCGGACATTATCTGTCCGAGGAGGCACCGGCAGAGACGACGGCGGCGCTGCGCGAGTTCTTCGCCGGTTAGAGGAGAGTTGCTTTAGCTACGGCAAATGGGAAATAGGCCGGAGAGATATCTCTCCGGTCCGCGAAATTAAGATCGAGAAAATTCTAGTAATAGACCCGGCGCCCGTTACGGTAGGTATAGTGACGGTAGTGCCGATGGTGGATGCCCATGCCGTGGGCGATGTTCGGCCCGGCGGTATAGCCGATGATGCCGCCCGCGACCAAGCCTACCGGGCCGCCAACCAGGGCGCCGGCAACAGCGCCGCCCGCTGCATCGCCCATTCGTTCGCCTGCGTTGGCAACCGTCGGCGCGACGGCAATACCAGCGGTAATCAATGCAATCGCCAAGAATGTTTTCATGGCAGCCCTCCAGCATGTGGCGAATTGATCGGAAAACGCCGGGGCGGCTGATGAGTTCCATTACATCGCGGTAACCTGGCCGATCTCAGCTCTCAGGCGGCGGCTCGGCCAGGAAGTTGTGCAAAGCGTAAAAAAGTAAGTGCCGGTTCTTGCCATAGCCCGCGCTGTGGGCGGTCTGCGGCAGGATGATGAATTGGCGGTCGCCGTTCGGCAGTTGCCGATAGAAGTCGAGGAGATCGTCGTTGGTCGAGTTGCCGTCGAATTCGCCACGCAGCATCAGCACCGGCGACTCTATCGTCTTGGGATCGACGATCGGCAGATTCGCCGCCATGTCGAGATAAGTGCCCGATGGCACTTCGTTGCCGAATTTCATCTCGTCGGCGATCAGGGCCTCGACCATTGCGGGATCGTAGAACGACGGGTGGCCGTCGCGGGTGAAGATCGAGCCGATCATCTTGGCATCGCGCTTGCGCCGCGGGCTCGCGCGCAAGGCATCGATCTTCTTTCTCCGCCGCTCGATCTCCGCCGCGCCGTTGCCTTTATAGGTGAAGGCGCTGAGCGCGAGCCGGCCGACATGCTCCGGTTGGGCTTGCGCGTAGGCCGCCGCGCGGATGCCGCCGGACGAGGTGCCGTAGAAGTGTGCCTTTTGCTGCCCCGTCTCCTTCGCCACCACCGGCATCGCGGCCTTGAGGTCTTCGACGCCGCTAGCGATGTCGGAATTATTGCCCGATGAGCCGGAATGTCCGTAGCCGTCATGGTCCATGGTCCAGACGTCGTAGCCGTAGCGCGCCAGCACGTTCATGAGCGAGTATTCGCCCTTTCCCGGAACCGTGAGGTCATACGAGGAGCGCGCCGAGTTCGACGAGCCGTGCACCAGAAAGACGGCCGGCCGCGCCGCTTCGCCTGGGCTGGGAGCGCCGATGCGCTTGCGCCAAAGGTAGAGTTTCACGTCACCCTTTTTCGCCCAATAGTCCTGGTGCCAGATTTCTTCGCCGGCCGGCGCCGTTTGCGCTTGCCCGGCGGTCGAAAAATTGAGCAGGCCGGCGCCGATGCCGATACCGGCGCCTTGCAGCACCGCGCGGCGGGGCAGGGAACGATCGAACTCACTCATGGGATATCCTCCAATCGGCCATAGTTGAGCCATGCGCCATTACCCTACATTCTAGCAAATTGCCGGGGCTCGCGGCAGTCCACTCGCGCCCGGGAGTGAGTTCTGCTAGTTGGTCGCATAGCGCGCCGTCGAGGAGCCGATCTCGAGTAACCCCGAGATCGGATGCCGGAGGAAAAATGCTTAATTCGCTGCGCGCGGTGGCGCGATTTCTCCAGAACCATATCGGCTGGAATAGGATCGGCGTGCTTCTCAGCTTGGCCATCATCGCCGTCGCGGTGATGGTGCTGGTCCATATGTTGCACAATATCGACGTCGACGAAGTGGTCGCCGCCATGAAGGCGACCCAGCGGCGCAATATCATCGCCGCCGCAGTTTTCGTCGCCGGCGGCTATTTCACGCTCACGTTCTACGACTGGTTCGCTTTGCGCACCATCGGTCGCAAAGAAATCCCGTATCGAATTGCTGCGTTGTCCGGATTCACTAGTTATTCGATCGGCCACAATATCGGCGCCACTGTGTTCACCGGAGGCGCGGTGCGTTACCGCATCTATTCGGCTTACGGTCTCGATGCCATCGAGGTGGCAAAAATCTGTTTTGTGGCGGGCCTGACGTTTTGGCTCGGCAACGCCACCGTGCTGGGTCTCGGCATCTTCCATTCGCCGCAGGCCGCGGGCTGGCTCGATCAACTGCCGGTCTGGCTCAACCGCTGCATCGCCGGCGCGATGGTCTTGGTGCTGGCGTCCTATCTCGCCTGGGTCTGGAGTGCGCCGCGCGAGATCGGGCGGGGCGAATGGAAAGTGTATTTGCCGAGCGGGCCATCCACCCTGCTGCAGATCGGCATTGGCATTCTCGATCTAGGCTGTTGCGCGCTCGCGATGTACATGCTGCTGCCGGCCGAGCCGAATATCGGTTTCGTAACGCTGGCGGTGGTGTTCGTGTCGGCAACACTGCTCGGCTTCGCCAGCCATGCGCCTGGCGGTCTCGGCGTGTTCGACGCCGCGATGCTTGTGGCCTTGTGGCAATTTGACAAGGAAAGTGTGTTGGCGGGCCTATTGTTGTTCCGGCTACTTTATTATGTGGCGCCGTTCGTCCTTGCGGTGATTATCTTGGGCGCGCGCGAAATTGTGATCAATATGCGCGGTACGCGAGCCGTACCCCGTTCTCCAGCAGTGACGGTAAGCGCGCCGCTACGCAGCGAAATCGAGAGCGAGAAAATCAACACCGATTGACCATGGCGAACGGGGACAACAACGCAAATTCGCGGCGCGGCGCAGATTGGCCGAGCCGCCTGCGTGGGGCCTGGCTTGCGCTGCTCGGCAGGTTGGATGCGGACGCCAATACCGGGCGGGGGCTGCCGGTATACGACCGCACCGCTGCGCATCCGCAAGCCTTGCTGATCGACTCGCTGATCGGCGGGCTGCCCGGACCGGCGATCGTGCTCGACCGCGACGGCCGCGTCATTGCCTTCAATGCGGCCGCATCGGCAATCGCGCCGTCATTGCGCAGCGGCGAACCCGCCTTGATCACTTTGCGTATGCCCGAGTTGGTCGATGCGATTCGGCGCACCGCCGCCAGCCGAAGCCCCCAACGGGTAGAATTTTTTGAGCGCGTGCCGCTCGACCGCTGGTTCGAAGCTTTCGTGACGCCGGTCAAGCTGGCGAGCAGCGACGGCCGCTCTGACATCCTGCTGATGACGTTCAACGATCTCACCCCATTGCGCCGGGTCGAGGAAATGCGCGCCGATTTCATCGCCAATGCCAGCCATGAGCTGCGTACGCCATTGGCGGCGCTGCTCGGCTTCATCGAGACCTTGCAGGGAACGGCCAAAGACGACCCGGTGGCGCGCGCCAAGTTCCTGACGATTATGCAGGGACAAGCCACGCGCATGGCGCGCCTGATCGATGATCTGCTGTCATTGTCGCGCATTGAGCTCAATGCGCATCTGCATCCGAACACGCCGCTCGATCTGGCGCCGATCGTGCGCCAGGTGGCCGACGGTTTGCAGACACTGGCGCGCGACCGCGACGTCGTAATCAAAGTGGCCGCGCCGCCGGACGCTCTGATTGTGCTCGGCGACCGCGATGAATTGATCCGCGCGCTCGAAAACCTGGTGGAGAACGCGCTTAAATACGGCGCCGCCGGCAAGCGGATTGATATTACGCTGGCGCGCAGCCAGACCCGGGCCGGCACGCCGGAGGCGCGCCTGGCGGTACGCGACTACGGACCAGGTATTGCGCCTGAGCATCTGCCGCGGTTGACCGAGCGGTTCTACCGGGTCGATGTTGCCGATAGCCGCGCCCAGGGCGGGACCGGCCTGGGCTTGGCCCTGGTCAAGCACGTGCTTAACCGGCACGGCGGCCGAATGAACATCGAGAGCACGCCCGGCGCCGGCGCCACTTTCACAATGCATTTGCCCCTGCACACCGCGAATTCTCGGCTACCGAGCGAATTAGAAGCACAATCAAACGGTTAAATTGTCATGTGATTGTCACCAAACGTTTATAGAACGGTGACATGCGACGCCTATGGCTGTCCTCGACTTCGGAAATTCTCGAGCCGACACGAACAAAAAGCCTGTCCGAAGCTCAGTCTTGGAGAGCGTCTTTAAAGCAACAGCGGCCGCCCGCACCACGGGCGCAAAAGCGGAATCAGGGGCGTCGAGCCCCGCGCACGCCTTTGGCCGCCAACATGGAGATACCCCGTGAAACATTGGACGACATGGGCAGTTGCCGGCTTCATTGCCGCCGCTGCTTTTGTTCCGGCTCAGGCCGCCGACATTTCCGGCGCCGGCGCCACCTTCCCCTATCCGATCTACGCCAAATGGGCCGACGCTTACAAAAAGCAAACCGGCAATGGGCTGAACTATCAGTCCATCGGGTCCGGCGGCGGCATCAAGCAGATCACTGCCCGTACCGTGACCTTCGGCGCGTCCGACATGCCTTTGCAGCCCGACGCTCTTGAGAAGATCGGCGTCATTCAGTTTCCGACCGTCATGGGCGGCATTGTCCCGGTCGTAAACCTCGACGGTATCAAGAGCGGGGATCTGACCATCGACGGTCCGACACTTGCGAAGATTTACCTCGGTGAGATCAAGAGCTGGGACGACCCGGCGATCAAGAAGCTCAATCCAAACGTGAAGCTGCCGTCGCAGGCGATCGCGCTGGTGCACCGCGCCGACGGGTCCGGCACCACTTTCGTCTTCACCAATTATTTGTCGAAAGTGAGCCCGGATTGGAAGGCGAAGGTCGGTAGCAATACGTCGGTCGAGTGGCCGTCCGGCATCGGCGCCAAGGGCAATGAAGGCGTTGCCAACAATGTCGCCAACACCAAGGGCTCGATCGGCTATGTCGAGACCGCCTATGCCAAGCAGAACCATCTGACCACCACCAAGATGGTCAACAAGGATGGCAAGGTCGTCGTCGCGACCCCCGAGGCGATCATGGCGGCCGCGGCTGGCGCCGATTGGGCGCATGCGCCCGGCTTCTACATGATCATTACCGACTCGCCGGGCGCTGCGTCCTGGCCGATCGCGGGTGCCACCTTCATCCTGATCCCGAAGGAGCCGAAGGATACGGCCGCCACCAGCGAGGCGCTCAAGTTCTTCGCCTGGGCGTACAAGAACGGTGCCCAAATGGCCGAAAGCCTCGATTACATCCCGATGCCTGACAGCGTCGTGAAGCTGATCCAGGCCAAGTGGAAGAGCGACGTCAAGGCGTCGATGTGATCCGTAGGACAAAATAAGAAAGGGCGCCGGCAGGGCGCCCTTTCCTTGTCCACCGCCGCTCACAAGGCGGCTTGTCACGCGGCCAGCGGGCCGCTTGAGTGTCTCCCCCGGATGCGTCTGAGCGAGGGAGAATCGAATGCAACCCGCCGGGAGGCGACCCGTGGTTGACGTTGCGTTGCAAGGGAACACCATCTCGGTGGCCGAGCAGGTCGATCGGGCCAAGGTTCTCCGGCGCCTGAGATTTGGCGATGCGGCATTCCGCAATCTAACGCGCGCCGCCGCCATGGCCGTTCTGGTCATCCTCGGCGGCATCATCATTTCGCTGGTCTATGGCTCGCTGCCGGCGTTGCGGACGTTTGGCTTCTCATTTCTGTACGTCGAGACCTGGAACCCGGTTACCGAGAAATTCGGCGCCATCGCACCGATCTACGGCACGATCCTCACCTCGTTCATTGCCATGCTGATCGCGGTGCCGGTCGGACTTTTCATTGCGCTGTTTCTCACCGAATTATGCCCGATGTGGCTGCGGCGCCCGATCGGCATTGCCATTGAGTTGCTGGCCGGAATTCCCAGCATCATCTACGGCATTTGGGGCCTGTTCGTATTCGCGCCGTTTCTGCAGCAATACGTACAGCCGTTCCTGATCAGCGTGTTCGGCCATGTGCCGCTGCTGTCCACGCTGTTCGCCGGTCCGCCCTATGGCATCGGCATTCTGACCGCGGGGCTGATCCTGGCGATCATGGTTCTGCCGTTCATCACGTCGATCTCGCGCGATGTATTTGAAGCGGTGCCGCCGGTGCTCAAAGAGGCGGCCTACGGCCTTGGTTGCACGACCTGGGAAGTTGCGCGCTATGTGGTGCTGCCGTTCACCCGGGTCGGTGTCATCGGCGGCGTCATGCTCGGGCTCGGCCGTGCGCTCGGCGAAACGATGGCGGTGACGTTCGTGATTGGCAATGCGCACCGTATTTCCGGCTCGATTATGGCGCCGGGAACGACCATTTCGGCTACCATTGCCAACGAGTTCACCGAGGCGGTCGGCGATCTCTACACGTCGTCATTGATCGCGCTCGGCCTCATCCTGTTCGTGATTACGTTTATCGTGCTCGCCTTCGCGCGCCTGATGTTGATGCGTCTCAACGCGCGGGTCGGAGTCTGATCATGGTTATGATATCGGGCGCATCCTCCCCGCTCTACGCCAAACGGCGCCGCCGCAACATCATCACAATGGGGCTTTCATTTGTCGCGACGGGTTTCGGCTTGAGCTGGTTGGTGCTGATCCTAGCCGTGTTGCTGTGGGAGGGCTTCAGCGGCCTCTCGCTGGCGGTTTTCACGCAGATGACGCCGCCGCCGGGCTCGGCGGGCGGACTGCTCAATCCGATTATCGGCAGCCTGGTCATGACGGCGATCGCAGTGGCGATCGGCACGCCACTCGGCATGCTCGCCGGAACTTACATGGCGGAGTATGGGCGATACGACAAACTGACCACGGTGGTGCGCTTCATCAACGACATCCTGCTCAGCGCGCCGTCGATCGTGGTTGGCCTATTCATCTACGAGATCATGGTCGCCCAGATGGGCCATTTCTCCGGCTGGGCGGGCGCGGTCTCGTTGGCGGTGATCGTGGTGCCGGTGGTGGTGCGCACCACCGAGGATATGCTCACTTTGGTCCCGGACACGTTGCGTGAAGCCGCCGCTTCGATCGGCCTGCCGCGGGCGCTGATGATCACCAAGGTTGCCTATCGTGCCGCGCGTGCCGGCATGATCACCGGCGTGCTGCTGGCGGTCGCGCGCATCAGCGGTGAAACCGCGCCGCTGTTGTTCACGGCGCTCAACAACCAGTTCTGGAGCACCAACCTGAATGCTCCAGTCGCTAGTCTCCCGGTCGTCATCTTCCAGTTTGCGCTCAGTCCCTACAAGGATTGGCAGCAACTGGCCTGGACCGGCGCACTGATCATCACTTTGGCGGTACTTGCGCTCAGCATTATCGCCCGGCTTCTAGCGTCTCAGAGAAAATCATCATGAGCGTAGCATCCTTCACGGTCCCGACCGTCACCCACGCAGCGACCAGCATCGACGGTCTGCTGGAAAAGGTTTCGATCCGAAATCTGGATTTTTTTTACGGCGATAACCGCGCCCTGAAAAACATCAATTGTTCGCTTTACCAGGGCAAGGTGACGGCTTTCATCGGTCCGTCCGGCTGCGGCAAGTCCACGCTGCTGCGCATCCTCAACCGCATGTACGACCTTTATCCCAATCAACGCGCCACCGGGCATGTGCAGCTCGACGACGAGGATATTCTATCGCCGTCACAGGATCTTAATTTGCTGCGCGCCAAGGTCGGCATGGTGTTTCAGAAGCCGACGCCGTTTCCGATGACGATTTTCGAGAATATCGCCTTTGGAATTAGGCTGTACGAGCGGCTGTCGAAATCCGACCTGGAGAGCCGCGTGCAACACGCGCTGCAGCGCGCCGCTTTGTGGGAAGAGGTCAAGGATAAGCTCAACGCCAGCGGGCTTTCGCTCTCCGGCGGCCAGCAGCAGCGCCTCTGCATCGCCCGCACCGTCGCGGTGCGTCCGGAGGTGATCCTGTTTGACGAGCCGTGCTCGGCGCTCGACCCGATCTCCACCGCCAAGATCGAAGAGCTGATCGACGAACTCAAGGACGATTACACGATTGCTATCGTAACTCACAACATGCAGCAGGCGGCGCGCGTCTCCGACTTCACCGCGTTCATGTATCTCGGCGAACTGGTCGAGTACGGCGAAACGACCCGCATGTTCACGACACCTAACGATCGCCGTACTCAGGACTATATAACCGGTCGCTTCGGCTGACATTTAGGAACGCACAATGAACGATCAGCATACGGCCAAGGCCTTCGACACCGATCTGCAGGATCTTGCGCGGATGGTGGCCGAAATGGGCGGGCTTGCGGAAAAGCAGATCGCCGATGCGGTGAGCGCGCTGGCCAAACGGGATACCGTGTTGGCGCAACGCATCGGCGCCGCCGACGTCAATATCGACAACTTGCAGCGCGAGATCGAGGAAAAGGCGGTGCTCACCATCGCGCGGCGCCAGCCGATGGCGGTCGACCTGCGCGAGATCGTCGGCGCGCTGCGGCTGGCCAACGACCTGGAGCGTATCGGCGACCTAGCCAAGAATATCGCCAAGCGCGTGATCGCGCTCAATAGCGAATTCCCGCCGCCGAAGTTGATCCGCGGTGTCGAACACATGACGGATCTGGTGCTGAGCCAAATGAAAGCGGTGCTCGATGCCTATGCGCGGCGCGACGATGCCAAGGCAATGGCGGTGTGGCGCGGCGACGAGGAAATCGACGCGGTCTGCACTTCCGTATTTCGAGAATTGCTTACTTATATGATGGAAGATCCGCGCAACATCTCGTTCTGCATCCATCTGCTGTTCTGCGCCAAAAATATCGAGCGCATGGGCGACCATGCCACCAACATCGCCGAGACGGTGCATTACATCATTGAGGGCCGGCCGATCACCGACCAGCGGCCGAAGGGCGACACCACGACCATCGCCGCGTTGCGTACGGCCGGCGACAGGTAGAAAGACTTTAAATGAGCGCGCGCATCCTGATCGTCGAAGACGAAGAGCCGCTCACCATGCTGCTCCGTTATAATTTGGAGGCGGAGGGCTACGAGGTTGATACCGCCGCCCGCGGCGACGATGCGGACACCAGGCTGAAGGAAGCAACGCCCGATCTCGTCGTGCTCGATTGGATGCTGCCGGGCCTGTCCGGCATCGAACTGTGCCGCCGCCTGCGCGCGCGGCCGGAAACCCGCCAATTGCCGATCATCATGCTCACCGCCCGCGGCGAAGAGAGCGAAAAGGTTCGCGGGCTGGCGACCGGCGCCGACGATTACATCGTCAAGCCATTCTCGGTGCCGGAACTGCTGGCGCGCGTGCGCGCGTTGTTGCGCCGCGCCAACCCCGAGCGAGTCGCGCTCGTGCTCAACATTGGCGACATCGAGCTCGATCGCGAAAAGAAGAGGGTTTCACGCAATGGCCGCCCGATCGACCTCGGTCCAACCGAATACCGCTTGCTGGAGTTCCTGATGGAGCGCCCGGGCCGGGTGTTCTCGCGCGAGCAATTGCTCGACGGCGTCTGGGGCAGCGATATCTATATCGACGAGCGCACCGTCGACGTCCATGTCGGCCGGTTACGCAAGGCCATCAATCGCGGCCACATGTCCGACCCGATTCGCACCGTACGCGGGGCCGGATATGCGCTAGACGACCGTTTCGGGCGCGCGAGCTGACCTAGCCGCGAAAAGAGCGCTTGTCGCGGCGGCGGTCGGTCATGGGCTGGTAAGCAACGCGCGCATGAAAGGCGCAATAAGGCTGCTCGTTCGCGTTCTCGCCGCCGCAGAAGAAGAATTCCGAACTGCCCGGATCGCCGATCGGCCAACGGCAGGTCTTTTCGGTGAGTTGCAACAGGGTCTTGCGCTGCTCGATCGGAATTTCGATCAATTCCGGCTCTGGTTCGGCCTCGTAATCGTAAGCCAGCGCGGTATTGCCCCGCATCGAGGCCCGCGACACCCGCATCATGCCCGAGGAACGCGCCTTGCGCGGCCTTGGGCTGGACGAGGAGGGGCTCTTGGCGCGGCCGGAGAGGCCGAGGCGGTGGACCTTGCCGATCACGGCATTACGGGTGATGCCGCCGAGCTCGGCGGCAATCTGGCTGGCGGACAGACCATCCGCCCACAGCTTCTTCAGCAGTTCGACCCTTTCGTCGGTCCAGCCCATTAGGTTTTCTCCTAGCCTTTCAAGGCCTTGGGTAAAATCCTTCCCCCTCATCGGGCGCGATTTCGCGCCTGACGCATACGCTTCAGGGATGACCTAAAATTCGCCCTTAGCACGAGATGTCGTACTAGCTGATAAAAACGCTACAATATGGGGTGACTCTCGTGCAAGCGTTTGCAACCCCATGACCCCAGCTACCAACAGTTTTCCTTTAAAATCGGCCCTTGCGGCAAATTTAAGTCCGAAAATGGGGCCTCCGGGCCGTGTGTTGACAGGGCAAAGCCCTGCAATAGAATGAAAAAAGTGCCGCCCGGCGAGGCGGCACATTTCTTTTCGGCTCGCGCATGGTCCCGAAAAGTGCGAACCGGCTTTCGGACCAGATCATGCGAAAACGAAATTGTTCGATGGATCAAGGCCGTGAGCTCGCATCTATTGCCGACTTATGCGCGCGTCGACCTCGCTTTCGAGCGGGGCGAGGGCGCTTGGCTGGTCACGGCTGACGGCGAGCGCTACCTCGATTTTACCTCCGGCGTCGCCGTTAATGCTCTTGGACATGCCCATCCTCGGCTTGTGAGTGCGCTCGAGGAGCAGGCGAGGAAGCTCTGGCACGTCTCGAACTTGTACCGAATTCCCGAAGGCGAGCGGTTGGCCGACCGGCTCTGCGCCCTGAGTTTCGCCGACACGGTTTTTTTCCAAAACTCCGGCGCCGAGGCGATCGAATGCGCGATCAAGATGGCGCGCAAGTATCAATATGTCAGTGGCAAGCCCGAGCGCTATCGCATCATCACGTTCGAAGGTGCTTTCCACGGGCGGACGCTAGCGGCGATCGCCGCCACCGGGAACAAGAAATATCTCGAGGGCTTCGGCCCGCCGATGCCCGGTTTCGACCAGGTGCCGTTCGGCGAAATCGAGGCGGTGAAGAAAGCGATCAGTGCCGAGACCGCCGCCATCCTGATCGAGCCGATCATGGGCGAGGGCGGGGTGCGGGTGGTGCCGCACACTTTCCTGCGTGCTTTGCGGAAATTGTGCGACGACCACGGCCTTTTGTTGATCTTCGACGAAATCCAGACCGGCATCGGCCGTACCGGCGACTTGTTCGCCTATGAGCATTCCGGCGTCAGGCCCGACATCATGACGCTGGCGAAGGCGCTCGGCGGCGGCTTTCCGATCGGCGCCTGCCTGGCGACGGCGGAAGCCTCCAAAGGCATGACCGCCGGCAGCCACGGCTCGACCTTCGGCGGCAATCCGCTGGCGATGGCGGTCGCAAACGCGACGCTCGATGTGATCACGGCGGATGGGTTTCTCGACCGGGTGCGGAAGAATTCGCTCTTGCTCAAGCAGCGGCTGGCCGAACTCAAGGACCGCCACGCGTCGGTGATCGCCGAGGTGCGTGGCGAAGGTCTCCTGATCGGCCTCCGCATGGTGCCGCCATCGTCCGAGATGGTGGACGAATTGCGCAACGAGAAGATGATTACGGTCGCTGCCGGCGACAATGTGGTGCGTTTGCTGCCACCGCTGACTATCGGCGAAAACGAGATCGCGGAGGCATTCGCGCGCATCGACCGCGCTTGCGTGCGGTTGGAAAAGGCGCATCCGCGGCCGCTTAAGCAAGAGGCGGCGCCATGACCGAAAACGGCGTGCGGCATTTCCTCGATCTCATAGACGTCTCCAAGCCGGTATTGGCCGGGCTGATTGAGAACAGCCGCGCCATGAAGGCCGAGCGTGCCCGTGGCGTCCTCAGCGAGGCGCTCGCCGGCAAGACGCTGGCCATGATTTTCGACAAGCCTTCGACGCGCACGCGCGTATCGTTTGACGTCGCCATGCGCCAGCTTGGCGGCGAGGCGATCCTGCTGACCGCGCAGGAAATGCAGCTTGGGCGCGGCGAGACCCTTGCCGACACCGCGCGGGTGCTGTCGCGTTATGTCGACGCCATCATGATCCGGATTCTCGATCACGAGGCGGTGGCCGAAATCGCGCGCAACGCCACCGTGCCGGTGATCAACGGTCTCACCCGGCGCTCGCATCCCTGCCAGGTGCTGGCCGACGTCATGACCTTCGAGGAGAAGCGTGGGCCGATCCGCGGCCGCACCGTGGCTTGGACCGGCGACAGCAACAATGTGCTGGCATCCTGGATGCACGCGGCCGAACGCTTCGAGTTCCAACTGCGGGTGGCGACACCGGCCGAGCTGCGGCCCAAGAAGTGGCTGATGGACTGGGTGAAATCGTCAGGCGCCGCGATCAAGATCGGGGACGACCCGGAAGCGGCGGTCAAGGACGCCGACTGCGTGGTTACCGACACCTGGGTGTCGATGGGCGACCGCGACGCCAAGACGCGCCACAACGTGCTCAAGCGTTACCAAGTCAACGCCCGCCTAATGGGGAAGGCCAAGCCCGACGCGCTGTTCATGCATTGCCTGCCGGCCCACCGCGGCCAGGAAGTCACCGATGAGGTGATGGACGGGCCGCAATCGGTGGTGTTCGACGAGGCCGAAAACCGGCTGCACGCCCAGAAGGGCCTTCTGGCCTGGTGCCTGCACGCCGACGCCCGGTAGCAATCGGCGCGGATCGCTCTACATAACGACGATGAGCAATCCTGAAATCGCCATTCCCTCCCGCGCGCCGTCGGCCACTTCGGCCGACGACACCGTCATGCCATTTGAAGTGGCTGCGCTTGACCTGCGCGGCCGCGTGGTGCGGCTCGGGCCGGTGGTGGACCGGATTCTCAGCGCTCATGCCTATCCGCAGCCGGTAGCCAAGCTTCTGGGCGAGGCCGTGGTGCTCACCGTCATGCTGGGCTCGGCCTTGAAGATCGACGGCCGCTTCATCCTGCAGACCCAGACCGACGGCCCGGTGCGCATGCTGGTGGTGGATTTCACCGCGCCCGGCAAGGTGCGGGCCTGCGCGCGCTTCGACAAAGAACGCGTCGCGGCCGCGATTGCGGCCGGCAAGGCCGATGCCGGGGCGCTGCTCGGCAAAGGCCATCTCGCCATGACCATCGACCAGGGCGCCGACATGAACCGTTACCAGGGCCTGGTCGCGCTCGAAGGCGGCTCGCTGGAAGATGCCGCGCATGAATATTTCCATCGCTCCGAACAGATCCCGACGCGGGTGCGGTTGGCGGTGGCCGAGGAACTGCGTGCCGGCGAAGGCGGCGCCAGCCATAGCTGGCGTGCCGGCGGTATCTTGCTGCAATTCCTGCCGAAGGCGCCGGAACGCGCACGCGTCGCCGATCTCGATCCGGGCGATGCGCCGGAGGGTACCGCGCCGCACGCGCTGCCCGAAGACGACGCCTGGGTGGAAGGCCGCGCGCTGGTCTCCACGGTCGAGGACGTCGAATTGATCGACCCGGAGCTATCGAGCGAGCGGCTGGTCTATCGGTTGTTCCATGAGCCGGGCGTGCGCGTTTTCCGCGGCAGCGAGGTGCGCGCGGAGTGCTCGTGCTCGCGCGACAGCGTTGAGGCCATGTTGAAGAGTTTTTCGCAGGACGACCGCGACCACATGGTCGAGGACGGCAAGATTTCCGTCACCTGCGAATTCTGCAGCGCGAATTACGTGTTCGCGCCGGGCGAGGTCGAGGCGAAAGCGGACTGAGCGCGTCCAATTGGTAGCGACGCCGAGGAAAATTGCGCTAATTGATCGTCCGCACGGCGTAGCTTGAATCCAGCGAAAACGCCGGAACCTCGATATCGAAATGTTCGCCGGCCATCGTGATCATGCCGTAGCTGCCGGCCATGAAGCCGGATGGCGTCGGCAGCGGTACCCCGCTGGTATATTCGAACAACTCGCCCGGCTTGAGGGTGGGTTCCTCGCCGACCACGCCCGGCCCCTTGACTTCCTGCAGCCGTCCGAGCCCGTCGGTGATCCGCCAATGGCGCGTCTTGAGCTGCACCGTTTCGGTTCCCAGATTGGCGATGTCGATGGTATAGGCCCAGAAGTAGTAGCCGTTGCCCGGCGACGAACGCTCCGAAACGAAGCGAGGCGTTACGGTGACCTCGATCTTGCGGGTTACGGCGCGATACATCTATCTATATGCCTTAAATACGCCGTCCGGGCTTGTTCTGAAACCTTGCCCCGGGATTATGGCCGAAAGACCGCACGAAAGAAAAGCTGTCCATGGCCACGGTACCAACCGAACGTGACCTCCGGCTTGACCTGTTCCGCGGCATCGCTCTCTGGCTGATCTTCCTCGACCACATCCCGTCCAATGCGGTGAGCTGGATCACCATCCGCAATTACGGCTTCAGCGACGCCACCGAGATTTTCGTCTTTATCTCCGGCTACACCGCGGCCTTCGTTTATGGCCGCGCCATGCTCGAGCATGGCTTCATCGTCGCCGGCGCCCGCGTGCTCAAGCGGGCCTGGCAAATCTATATTGCGCACGTCTTCCTGTTCGTCATCTATCTCGCCGAAATCTCCTATGTCGCTTCGAGTTTCAACAATCCGCTGTTTAGCGAGGAAATGGGCGTGCTCGATTTCCTCAAAAATCCGGACGTAACCATCTTTGAGGCGCTGATCCTGAAGTTCAAACCGGTGAACATGGATGTGCTGCCGCTCTACATCGTTTTGTTGCTCTGGTTCGCGCCGATGTTGTGGCTATTGCTGCGTGCGCCGTCGTTCGCGCTCGCCGCATCGGCGGCGGTCTATGCGCTGACCTGGTGGTTCGACTGGAGCATCCCGGCCTATCCGCACGGCAACTGGGTGTTCAATCCCTTCGCCTGGCAGTTGCTGTTTGTGTTCGGCGCCTGGTGCGCGCTCGGCGGCGCGCAACGGCTAGCACGCTGGATTAATTCGCCGGTGATATTCGGACTCGCGGTGGCCTATTTGCTGTTCGCGTTCGGCATCGCGATGACCTGGTATTTCCCGCGCCTCGGCGCATTCGTGCCGAATTTCGTCAGCGAAGCGATCTATCCGATCGACAAGCCCAATCTCGACGTGCTGCGCATCCTGCATTTCCTTTCGTTGGCAGTAGTCACGGTGTGGTTCGTGCCGCGCGGCTGGCCGGTGTTGAAATCGCCGGTCTTCTGGCCGGCGATCGTGTGCGGCCAGCATTCGCTCGAAACCTTCTGCCTCGGCGTGTTCCTGGCGTTCGCCGGCCACTTCGTGTTCACGGAGGTGTCCAACCGGCTGCTTATGCATGTCATCGTCAGCGTGGCCGGCATCGTCATCATGGTGGCCGTGGCGGCGCTGGTTTCGTGGTATAGACGTATCGAGAGAAAGGGACCGGGACCGCGTCCGCCTTCGATAGAGCCGGGCTACGCGGGGGGCGACGCATGACGGGGCGTATACCACTTCTGCTGGCATTGCTGATGCTGGCCGGTCCGGGTTGGGCCGAGCAGCCGGACGCCTGTCGCGTGGCGTCGCCGCAGATCCAACGCGATTTCCCGTTGCCGCAGGTCACGCGCGCGATCGCTGCCAAGCGGCTCGACATCCTGGTGGTCGGCGCCGGTTCCTCGCTGCTGCCGGGGCCAAACGGCGCCAAGAATGCTTACCCCGCGCGGCTGCAAATGGCGCTCGCCGAACTGCTGCCGGGTGTCGCGGTGAAGGTCACGACCGACGCGAAGGCGCGGCGCACCGCCGCCGAAATGGCAAAAACCCTGGCGCCGGCGTTAGCGGCGGCTAAGCCCGCGTTGATGGTCTGGCAGACCGGGACCGTGGACGCCATGCAGTCGATTGATACGGATCAATTTAGGGCGGCACTCGAGCGTGGTATAAACGTTGCTCATTCCGCGGGCGCTGATGTCGTTTTAATCAACGCGCAATACAGCCCGCGCACCGAATCGATGATTGCTCTTGGTACGTATGCGGAAAACATGCGTTGGGTTGCACTGCAGCAAGAAGTGCCGGTGTTCGACAGATTCAGCATCATGAAGCTTTGGGCCGATCTTGGGACGTTCGATCTGTATTCTGCGACGAAAAAACTTGACATCGCTGAGCGTGTTCATGATTGCATAGGGTGGCTGTTATCCGATCTTATAGTCGAGGCAGCCAAACCAGACGAGCCGCATGCCGAGAGCGGTCGTTAAGTCTAAATTGGGGGAAACGGCCGTGCCAGGAATTGATCTCGCCCGTTGGGCGATGAAGCAGACAACTGTCGCCGCACTGCTCGCGACATTGACAGTGCCGCTGACGGCGCGCGCCGAAACTCCGGCACAAATCTGCGATACGCCGCTCGACCTCATTCGCCTCGCCAATCCGTTGTCGCACGTGTCGCAGAAGCTCAACAGCGGCGAACCGATCAATATTGTCGCCATCGGGTCATCCTCGACCGCCGGCGCCGGCGCCTCGTCGGCGGCCGCGAACTATCCGAGCCGGCTGCAGGCTGAACTCACCCAGCGTTTCCCCGGTCACCCGATCACCGTGCTCAACCGCGGTGTCAACGGCGAAGAAGTCGCCGACATGCTCCGGCGCTTTGACACCGCCGTGGTTGCCGCTAAACCCGACCTGGTGATCTGGCAGCTCGGCACCAATTCCGTGCTGCGCGACCATCGTCTCGACGACCACGGCGCGTCGATCCGCGCGGGCCTTGCCAAGATCCGCTCGGTCGGCGCCGACATCGTTCTGATCGATCCGCAATATGCGCCGAGGGTGATAGCCAAGCCGGAAGCCGCGCCCATGGTCGAACTGCTCGCCACTACGGCCAAGCAGGAAGACGTCGACCTGTTCCCGCGCTTCGGCGTGATGAAGCGCTGGTACGACGTCGATCACATGACGTTCGCATCGTTCGTGTCGCCCGATGGCTTGCACATGAACGACTGGAGCTATGGCTGCCTCGCCAAGGGCCTCACTATGGCGATTGCCGAAGCGGCCAATCGGCCCGTGCTGTCGGCAGCCGCGATGGCGATGGTGCCGTAGCTTTTTCGTCGTCTTTAACAGCTGCCGTCTTTCGCGTCGTCATGGCCGGGCTTGTCCCGGCCATTGCCGTATTCGGCGCAAGCCAGCACGACGGTTCATACCAGATCCAGCGCCGTCAGCAGATCCTCGATCAGATCGTCGCGGTGCTCGAGCCCGGCCGAGAACCGCACCAGTCCGTCACCAATGCCGAGTTCGGCGCGCTGCTCCGGCGTCAATCGTTGATGCGTGGTCGTGGTCGGATGCGTGATCAGGCTCTTGGCGTCGCCGAGATTGTTGGTGATGCCGACCAGCTTCAGCCCATTGAGGAAGCGGAAAGCGCCTGGCTTGGCGCCCTTGATTTCGAACGAGCATAGCGTCGAGCCGGCCTTCATCTGCTTGGCAATGATGTCGGCTTGCGGGTGATCGGCGCGCCCCGGATAGATCAACCGGCCGATCTTCTTATGGCCGAACAGCGCGTCGGCGACGGCGCCGGCGTTCTCGGTCTGCCGCGCCACCCGCACCGGCAAAGTCTCCAGTCCCTTGAGCAGCACCCAGGAATTGAACGGCGCCAGCGACGGGCCGGTCTGGCGCAGCAACTGGTGATAATTTTCGAGGATCAGCTTTTCCGAACCGAGGATGATGCCGCCGAGCACGCGGCCCTGTCCGTCGATATGCTTGGTTGCCGAATAGACCACACAGTCGGCCCCAAGCGTCAGCGGGCTCTGGTAGAGCGGCGTGGCGAATACGTTGTCGACCACCAGCTTGGCGCCGGCCTCGTGCGCGATATCGGCGACCGCCGCGATATCGTACACTTCGAGCGTCGGATTGGTCGGCGTTTCCATGAAAAATACCTTGGTATTCTTGCGCACCGCGCCTTTCCAGGCGCCGATATCGGTGCCGTTGACCAAGGTCGAACTGACGCCGAAACGTGGCAGCCATTCCTCGATCACCCAGCGGCAGGAGCCGAACAGCGCCTTGGCGGCGACCACGTGATCGCCCGCGCGCACCAGGCCCATCAGCGCGGTGGTGACGGCCGCCATGCCGGTCGCAGTCGAGCGTGCGGCCTCGGCGCCTTCGAACGCGGCCATACGCTGCTCGAACATGTCCATGGTCGGGTTGGAGTAGCGCGAATAGACGTAGCCCGGAATTTTGCCGGAGAAGCGCAGCTCGCACTCCTCGGCGCTGGGGTAGATGTAGCCCTGGGTGAGAAACAGCGCCTCCGACATCTCGCCGAACTGCGAGCGCAGCGTGCCGGCATGGACCAGGCGGGTTTCGGGGCGGTAGGTCTTTTGGCTCGACGCGGGCATGTGGGTCTCCTTTGACCAACAAAAATCCGGCCGGAGAAAAATTCTCGGCCGGGCACACGCGTCCCCGGCCTTTTAGCGATTTATTTTACGTGGCTGCAAGCCGGCCGGCTCAAATGACCACGGGATAAGGTGTTTGTAGCGGGACGGCCCGCTTCCCGTCAAGCCACCCATCGGGTTAGATCGCACGGACGCCTCAGAACGAGGACTTTCGTGGCACTCACTTTCGCCATCGAGGACAAGGGCATCCTGCCCGACAGCATGATTGGGCGGCTTGCCGCCGGCGGCGGGATTCTGCCCTCGGCCGATTTTGTGCCCGACCAAATCCAGCCGGCGAGCCTCGACTTGCGGCTGGGCGAGGTGGCCTATCGGGTGCGCGCGAGCTTTCTGCCGGGCCGCACCACAGTGGCCGAGCGCATCGAAGGTCTGAAGCTGCATGAGATTTCGCTCAGCGACGGCGCGGTGCTGGAAACCGGCTGCGTCTATATCGTGCCGCTGTTGGAAAGCCTGGCGCTGCCCGACGATATTTCCGCCGCCGCCAATCCGAAAAGCTCGACCGGCCGGCTCGACGTGTTCACCCGCGTCATCGCCGACGAGACCCGCGGCTTCGACCGCATCGAGGCCGGCTATCACGGGCCGCTCTATGCCGAGATCAGCCCGCGCACCTTTCCGGTGCTGGTACGCGAGGGTTCGCGGCTATCGCAGGTCCGTTTCCGCCGCGGTCACGCGTTGCTCGGCGGCGACGCGCTGCGCGAATTGCACGCGCGCGAGCGGTTGGTGGATGCCGACGACGCCGACGTGAGCGAAGGCGTCGCGGTCGGCGTCGATCTGTCGGGCCTCGGGCCGGGCGGCTTGGTCGGCTACCGCGCCAAGCGTCACACGGGCTTGATCGATGTCGAGCGGCGCGGCGGCTACACCATTCTTGATTTCTGGGAGCCGATGCAGGCGCGCCCCGACAAAAGCCTGATCCTCGATCCGAACGAGTTCTACATCCTGGCGTCGAAGGAGGCCGTGCAGGTGCCGCCCGATTATGCCGCCGAGATGGTGCCGTTCGACCCGCTGGTCGGCGAATTCCGCGTGCACTACGCCGGCTTCTTCGATCCCGGTTTCGGCTATGCCGGCGCCGGCGGCAAGGGCGCGCGCGCCGTGCTCGAGGTGCGTTCGCGCGAAGTGCCGTTCATCCTCGAACACGGCCAGATCGTCGGCCGGCTGGTCTACGAGAAAATGCTGGCGAAGCCCGACAAGCTTTACGGCCAGGGCATCGGCTCGAATTACCAGGCGCAGAGCTTGAAGCTCTCCAAGCATTTCAAAGCGTGAGGCGCGCTTGTCTGCGACGCTTCGCGGCCGAGCGCTAACAGCGGCTATTGTCGCATTTTGCCGCCTCGGTTAGTTTTGCGGCTTCGGAAACCGCGCGCCATCGGGAGCACCAAATGATGAGCCGTAAGGTCTGGTTATTGGCGGCCGCAATTCTGGCCCTTGCCTGGATCGTTCCGACGACCTCCGGTTATGCGGAACGCGCACTGGGGGACAGCGGTTATTGCCCCGCCGGCACATGTTCGGGCCAAGGCGGCAAATGGGCTCAACACACCAAGTATTGCAGTGCCAAGAACTGCAAAATCAAAAAATATATTTCTGCACGGCTTGCGCCTGACACGAAAACAAAAATGCGGTAAGTCCCTGCCTACGCGGGCGTAGTTCAATGGTAGAACGGCAGCTTCCCA
>CAWEAC010000007.1:0-112500 GCA_963807175.1 uncultured Alphaproteobacteria bacterium | reverse complement strand
CCGGCATGCCCGGCGAGATGCCTTAGATGGTCACCGAACGTCCAAATGCCGGCGCCGTCAGGCACTAGGATCGGTGCGGTGTCGTCCGCCGTCCGAGGGGTGGAGGCTTTGTTTCCATTGTTGCTCACTGCATCACTCCGATCGACGTCGCTGCCGAGTCTTAGAAATGTCCGCACGGAGTTCGCCTACGTCAATCACACTCATTGCGGTCACGCGCGCGCTGTTTAGTTGGAGGCGTTTTTCGCGCGAAGATGCCAGGCTTTCGCACGCTGCTGTGCAAGTCTAGCCTTGGTTTGAAACTCCAGGGCCGAATCCGCAGCGCCCTGATCAGCCCAGTCCTGAGCTTCGACCAGGTGTTTGGCTGCACGCTGCTCGAACAAGCGAGCGGTTTCGAGACACACGGCGCTTGTGTAGGGATGAGTTCTTATGTTCTCGATCATGGCACGCCTGGCGGCGTCCCCGACGCAAGTTGGATTTTGGGAGTTTCGAACCTGCGTCGGGATTTTCGAGCAGCGATCGGGCAACGGTTGCATAAGGGGTCAACCGACATTCTTCTGTCGGGCGCTAGGCCGATCCGTCGGCTTTGCCGTCCCCACCTTTTTGGCTTTGCCGGCAATCGGAAGTAGCATCTCGCTCTGCCCGTCGATGCGTTTGGGTGACTTCTTCGGCGGCGCGGGTGCGGCTTTCTCCTGAGCAATGCTCTGGCGCAGCGCGTCCATGATATTGACCACGTTCAGCGGTCGCGGCGCGGTCCGTTCGCGGGAGACCGCGATGCCGGCCTGTTTCTTCTTGAGCAGCTCGATGACGGCCTCCTCGTAGCGATCCGCGAACTGCGACGGATCGAAGTCGGTCGCCTTGCTCTTCAGGATCTGCTCGGCCAGCTTGAGCGTCTCGGGCTCGAGCGCCACTTCCGGGATGTCGTCGAAGTAATCTTTCGCGTCCCTAATCTCGTAGGGATAGCGCAGCGTGGTGCCGTCAGCCCCTTGTCCCACGGCTGGAGCATGATGACCCGCTCGCGCTTTGCCAGCACGACACGACCGAGCGCGACCATGTCCTTGCCGCGCATGGCTTCGCGGATCACCGCGAATGCGTCCTGTCCGACTTGGCCGTCCGGCGTGATGTAGTAGGGGCTGTCTAGATACCGCTCGTCGATCTGCTCGCGCGGGACGAACGAGTCGATTTCGATGGTGTGAGTGCTGTCGACCGCAAGGGCGTCGAGTTCGTCGTCGTCCACCGGGATGTAGGTATTCTTGGCGCACTCGTAGCCCCGGCCCTTGTGTTCACCCTCGACCGGTTCCCGGGTGACCTCATCGACTAGTTGCTGGCGCAGTCGGTTGCCGGTTTTCTTATTGATCTGGCGAAACGAGACCCGCTCGGTCGATGATGTCCCGGTGTAGAGGACTATCGGGCACGAGACGAGCGAGAGCTTGAGGTAGCCTTTCCAAAACGCACGCGCGGGCGCCATGGGGATATCTCCGCTTGTTTGCTGGCGCCAATTGGGCACCGGCCGCGTTTACGGACCACCTTGCTCGGAGAAGCGCAGGTTGGCGCGGGCCAATCCGTCGAAGCCCGACTCTGTACGCTGAAAGAAATGTAGGGATGGCCCTTCTTTCAGGCCAATCCGTTCGTCGCGGACGGTTAACAGACCGTTCCGCGGAGCTCGGCCATGCGACCGCGGGCGGGTCCGTTCCGCAGCGGCCTGCCCCGGGAAAGGGCCGTGTCTACCTCAAAGCGGTCGCGGCGCTCGCCGGCCTTCGGGAGTTAAGGCCTGTCCGACCATCTCGCCGAGCAAAACTCTGGTTGGCCAAGGCCTCAAGCAAGTGAGGTGGGCGTATCAGCGGAAGCGCGGCAAATGCCATACACCGGCACCGAGACCGGTTAAGAGGGCAGCTTCTGGGGCTCAGCAATAGCGACGGCGAAGCCGGGACGCGGTTGGCGACGCCGATCCTGACGCGATGTTTGCCTCTTTTCGCGACATCTGTGCCGTCCTGGTCGAAGATGCAGTAAGCTTCGATCGCATTCCCGGCTCTCTTGCGGAAGTTGTCGAGGAGCTGGCGGAATTTCTGATGCCGCATGTCACCGTGGCACGCAAATCCGCCGACTCGCACAGATGAGAAGACCATCAAGCACGCCTTCTTATGAGCATTGATCCAGATGACATCTTCAACAAGTTGATGGCGCTAGGGCCGCCGAATACCATTAGCGTGCCCAAGGCGTTCAGAAGAATCGGCGCGCTCGTCGATCTTGCCAGTGACCTGGACAAGGAGGACGGGATACAGCGCGCACTCGAATGGTGCGACGACCTAAGTCGAGGAACATTGACCAAGCGGCAGGAGGCGTTGCTCGATTATTTTCGCGCCAATGCCTGGGCAAACCGCCAACGCACCAAGCACCGTAACGTTGACGCGACGTGGGAGTGGGAACAACCCGAACTACAGCAGGAGGTTTTTCATCTTAGGCGCGCGTTGCAATCGACCGGGTTCGCGAAGCTATCGCCACTTCGCCAGTGCCAGATTGTCACCAATCTCGGCAACCAACTGAGCGCAGTCGGTCGTTTCGTCGAAGCGCGGGTGGCGTGGACGCGTGGGCTATCCATCAATCCGGCCTTCGGGATGGCGCTTGGCAATCGCGGCTACGGTTTGATGCAATACGCGCGCAGCTTGTATGACTCAGGTCATAAGCGAGTGTTCCTCCACCTTGCGCATAAGGATTTGAACGCGGCGCTATCATCAAAAGCGACATATGGTGGCTACAAGCAGCAGGATGCGAAAGCGTTCTTTGCTGAGCGCAAGGCCGAGATCGAAGCGGCAATCGGAGCTCGCAACGTCGAACGCATTATCCCAATGGACGGATATTCCCTTGGGGACTCCAAGGATGAACGCCACTATCGGCAGTGGGCGCTGGAGCGGGCCTTGTTTCTTAACCCGCTCAACGATCTGGGGCCGCACAGCATCGCGGCTCGCGATGTACTTTCGCTGCCGACCTTTAGTACCGCCATAGACGAGCCGCCGTCGCTCATTGGTCTGTTCGATCATATGAAGCAGGAGTTCGTGTCGGCGCGTTGGTTGTTTTATGAGGGGTCAAACGCGACCGCCACGCATTTTTCCGATAGGGAGGTGAGGCTTTACAACACCCTCGACTATCCAAGCTATTGTCTTGCAGTCGAAAAGCTAAAAGCCGCTTACCGCATAGCCTATTCATTGCTCGACAAGACCGCGTTCTTTCTGAACGACTACACCAAGCTGAATATCAACGAACGTCAGATTTATTTCAGAACGATCTGGTATAAAAATTGTGATCGTAACAATCACATTAGATCGATATTTGAGCAGTCTAAAAACTTGCCACTTCGCGGTCTCTTCTGGCTTTCAAAGGATCTGTTTGACCCGACCGTGCAAGACGTAATGGAGCCGGAAGCCAAGTCTCTGTACCTCGTGCGTAACAAGCTTGAGCATAGCTACCTCAAGGTTCACGAAATCCTGGTGCCGCGCCGGGGAAATAAGGCCATTCCGGACCTATGGACCGATCATCTGGCGTATCCGGTGCAGCGGGAAATGTTTGAAGCCATGACTCTCCACGTCTTCAGGCTGGCGCGCGCAGCATTGATTTACCTTTCTCTCGGGATGCACCGGGAAGAGCGACGACGAGACCAAGCCAAGCCTAAAAGCCGCAAGGTATCTATGCGATTGGATCCCTGGCGCGACGCCTGGAAGCGTTAGCCTCTCGGCGAGGCCCGATGCCAAGGGCGCATCAATATGCGCGGGCTCCTGGCCCCCAGATTCGTAGCGGGACCAGGCGCGTTTCAAAAACAGCATACTGATCAGCCGCTTAGCCCACAAGTCGTTGATCTGTCGCAAGTGCCTGTACTAAGACGGCGAATGCCGGCGTCGCTTGGCGACGGCTTGGGTAATAGAGATGATAGTCCGAAAACTTGGAGCACCAGTCGGAAAGCACACGGATCAGTCGCCCGTCAGCCAAGTGCTGCCGCACAAGGTCCTCGGGGATGTATTCACCCGTCATCGGCCCGTATCTTCGGGTCCATCATCGTCACCGAAGACAGCAGCCCAGCGGGCGGCCCGCCATTCGTCAAGGCTATAAATGTCAGCGTCTTTGAACACATCGCCGACCCTCATATAGACCCGTTCGCCCGGACGCGCTTCACGCAAGCGCCGCGCGAACTCGGCGATGAACCGCTTCCTCTCCTGCATTTTGGTCAAGTAGGTCACGGGACGCGACGTTGGCGAAATTCCGCATCTCTTAGCCGTGCGGGTTTTGCGACAAGCCGAGGCCGGCACGGATTGCCAAATTCCGCAGCACTGACATGGCACTGACATGGGGCCGGGGGATACTTATTCATCACGACCACTACCGCTCCACCAGCCGTCGCACCGCGGGCGCCTCAGGATTTTCTGCTTTTGAGCCACAGCGACGACCGGCCAGATTGATAACGCGAGCCCCGGCGTTTCGACACGATCCCCTCGAGCCCAAGCTTGCACGCGTGCTCGAACACGATTGCAGCCTCATGCTCGATGTGCTCGCTCAGCTGCAGACCGGGTTTAGCGTTGCGCAGTAGTCTTGCAAGTCCTGCTTTGCGGATCTCAATCGGTTCGCGCCGCAGATCGCGGCCGTTGAGCTCTAGCAGGTCGAACGCAACCAGAAATACGGACCACTCGTTCCGGCGTTGGCGCAGCTTGTCGAACACTGCAATGCCTTTGTCGTCGCAGCACACGGCCTCGCCGTCGATCAAGAACGACTTCGCGCGTAGCACACTCGCAGCACTCGCGATGGCAGGAAAACGCGCGGTCCAGTCGTAGCCGCGGCGAGTGAGCAGCCGCATGCCGGCGGTGTCCCGGCAGATCATCAGCCGATAACCATCATGCTTGATCTCGTGAATCCACTCGGGGCCGCTCGGCGGCTTCGTGGCGAGGCTGGGAAGGCACGGCTCGATGAATCCCGCGCCGGCGATCGGGATGCGTGAACGCAACATGACCACTGACACTGCTGCTCCCTATGTCCAAGGCACAATGTTGCATTGCCAGAATTGCTTCATGTCGGACCAGGCGATGATATCCAGTACACCACCTGAACTCGCCGCTGCGCCATTCGTTTTTCGCTTGGACATATTCTCCACCCGAGCCGCGCTCCGACTCCAGACCGACCCGCATCTGGAGTCGCTTGCAGTCGCGCGTGAAATCCTTGCGTGGAGTCAGCCCGTTTTTTTCTGACGAGCGCTCGGTCGTTCCGTGGGGTTGGCCACGGCGTCCTTGCCCTTCTTGCCCGGAATGGAAAGCAGCATCTCGCCCTGTCCCTCAACGCGCTTGCGTCCTTTCTTGGGCGCAGCGGATGCGGCTTTTTCCTCGGCGATGCTGCGGCGGAGCGCGTCCATGAGGTTGACAACGTTCTGCGGCCGGGGCGCCGCATGCTCGCGCGATACCGGCAAACCGGCCTCTTTCTTCTTGAGCATCTCGACCACGGCTTCCTCGTAGTGATCTGCGAACTGTGCCGGGTCGAAGTCGGCCGCCTTGCTTTGGAGAATGTGCTCGGCCAACTTGAGCATATCGGCCTCGAGCTTCACGTTCGGAATGTCGTCGAAGTATTCTTTCGCGTCCCGAAGCTCGTAGGGATAGCGCAGTGTGGTTCCCATCAGCCCCTTGTCCCAGGGCTGGAGCATGATCACCCGTTCGCGTTTCGCCAACACGACACGACCGAGCGCCACCATGCCCTTGCCACGCATGGCCTCGCGGATCACGGCAAAGGCTTCCTGGCCAGCCTGGTCGTTCGGCATGATGTAATAGGGGTTGTCCAGGTATCGCTCGTCGATTTGCTCGCGCGGAACGAACGAGTTGATGTCGATGGCGTGGTTGCTCTCGATCGCAATGGCATCGAGTTCATCATCGTCCACCGGAATGTAGGCGTTCTTGGAATACTCGTAGCCGCGGCCCTTATCGTGGGCCTCGACCGGCTCACGCGTGACCTCGTCGACCAGCTGCTGGCGCAGCCGGTTGCCGGTCTTCTTGTTGATCTGGCGGAACGAGACCCGCTCGGTCGATGACGTCCCGGTGTAGAGGGCGATCGGGCACGAAACGAGCGAAAGCTTGAGGTAGCCTTGCCAATACGGACGCGCGGGGGTCATGGATATCTCCTTGGTTTGCGGGTGTCACTTCGGCATCCGCCGCGTTTACGGACCACCTTGCTAGGAGAAGCGCAGGTTGGTGCGGGCCAATCCGTCGATGCCCGTCTCTTGTACGCTGTCACTGATGTAGGATGCGATTTCTGCCAGGCGAATTGTTTCGTTCGGGATGGTTAATGGGGCCTTCCCGACCGCATTTCGCCGGCCATTCTCACTCAACGGGCCGCGACAGATTTCGGGTTGATAGAGTGGGACCCCGTTTACAAGGAAACGGCGGACATAGCGGAGGCCAAGAAGCTCGGATTGAACCGGCGCGAATACATGGAGCGACGGGCACGGGCGCTAGGCGGGTGTGCTTGGCTTCGTACTTCGGTCTATGACGCCATCAACGCCGTCAACGCATGGATGGATGCTATAACGGTGTGATGACAAACGCTCGGCAGGCTCCCCTACCTCCCCCGCCTGCACCGGGATCGCCTAACTTTAGCAGCTATGGAACGCCAGCCGATCCAGTTGATTGGAGCCGTGATCCATTGCAGTAACCGCAAGGCGAAACCTAGAAGCCGATCCGATCAATCCACTTGCGAAGCATCGGCACCGGGAAGCCCTCGCCGTAGCCCGCCGCAACCGTTTCCTCTTCATGGCCTAGAATTGCCCAGCGTACATCTTCGGGGCAACCAGCGGCCCGCAACCGATCTTGCGCGCGGTGCCGTAACGAATGAACCACCTTGCGCGGGTCTGCGATGCCGCAGTCATCAAGGAATTTATTGAGGCGTTTCGACGCCGCGTCCGAAGGGTCTTTGTGCTTTGTCCGATCAAAGAGCGGCCCCTTGATGGACTTCGGCAGGAATGGCAGCGCAGCGGCCGGTAGTGGAACGCGGCGCATTGATTGCTCAGTCTTTCGCCCGACGACGACATAGCGCACGCCGCGCTCTTTTTCTTCGCCGTCAATCTCGAATGCCTCGCTAAGCCGCATTCCCGTTGACGCCAGCAGGCGGACCAACAGTTGATCGGCCTTATCGAGGTTGCTAAAATTCAGCTTGCTCTCCTTGTCGCGGCTCAGCTTGATCGCCTTCATATCAGCGTCGCTCAACGGTAAGCGCCGTTCACTGTCATCCATGTCAGGCACAACACCGGAGAATGGGTTGAACTTCAACTTGCCTTCCTCGATTGCCAAATGCACGGCGGCATTTAGCCAACCGACTTTCTTCTTAACGGTGGCGCTCTTGAGTCCTTGATCAATGAAGTGCTTGACGAGCAATCGGCCGTCGTCCCTGTCCGCGTCCTTGAGTGGCTTGCTGTCGGTTAGCTTCTTGTAGAGCGCCCAAACATTCCGCGCTTCCCGCTCAAAATAGCCGGTGATGCTGCGGTGTTTCAGGTACGTTTCTAGAAGCTCATCGTCGCCGCTTTTCTTCGGCACGGCTGGACGCTCATCATGGGCCTCGTCGAGAGCATCGAATTCCCGACGTGCGGAGAGTGAGCCACCGATAAGCCGACGCACCGTCACGCCGTTGGGCTCGGTCCTGATCGTATGGCCATCCTCGCCGAGAAAGTGCAGTTCGGTCGCCGTGGCGAATATACGCTCACCATTGAGGCCGGTGTGCAGCCCCGGCTCATATTCTCGCTCCCATGTCGGCACTACCTTGGGCCGGGCATCCAAGAGACGTTGCTTGTGCTGGGCTATCAACGGGAGGGCCGCTATCTCCGCTTCGCGCCTGTCGGTAGTGCCAAGCGATTGCACGTAGCGCCTGCCATCGCTGTTGCGCAGCCGTATATACAAATTTCGAGACTCGGGGTGCTCGAAAATGTAATCGTTCTTAGTGCGCTTCACCGTTGCCATCGTCGTCCTGCTCCTACGGACATTGCGGCGAATATACTTGGCCGCAGCCGTTGGCAACAGTGCCTTGGTAACAGTATTTGGCGACAGGGTTAATGCCGATGGAATGGGAGCTTCTTACACTTTTCGACTGTAGGCTTTCCCTCCTCTCGGGACCGCCAGCTATTTTTCGGAAATTCGGGCGTCTTTCCGGACCGCACTCTTGGCCGTGCTTGCGCGGCGTCGGGCGCGCCTGTTCAGCCGGCGCCCGGCCCGGGTGGCGTTCGGCGCGCGTCGCGTTGCGCCCTGCGATTGACGCTGCCGGCGTCAGTAACGCCCACATAAGTTTCCAACAGCGCCCGGTCGGCCTTGAGCGCCGCGCTGTCACCCTGATAGACGATGCTGCCGCGCTCGATGATGATCGCCTGATCCGTCACGCTTAGAATCTTCTGCGCATTCTGTTCCACCAGGATCGCCGAAAGGCCTTCCTCGCGGATGATCCTGCGCAAGGCGGCCAGCAATTCCGTGATGAGGATCGGCGCCAGCCCTTCGAGCGGCTCATCGAGCAATATGATGCGCGGGTTGAGAATGAGGGCCCGCCCGATCGCCAGCATCTGCTGCTCGCCGCCGGAAAGCTGGTTGCCAAGGTTGCGCCGGCGCTCGGCGAGGCGCGGAAACATCGTATAGACCTTGGCGAGCGTCCACGGTCCCGGCCGCGCGACCGCGGTCATGTTTTCTTCCACCGTCAAAGAGCGGAAAATATTGCGCTCCTGCGGCACCCAGCCGATGCCGGCATGCGCGCGTTGGTCCGGGCGCAGGCCGGTGATGTCGCGGCCGTCGAGGCTGATGGTGCCGCTGATGTGACGGGTGACGCCGATAATCGAATTGACCAGCGTGGTTTTGCCCATGCCGTTGCGGCCGAGCAGCGCCAGCGCGTGGCCTTCGGCGAATTTGAAGCTGACGTCGCTCAGCACGACCGCTTCGCCATAGCCGGCAGTCAGCCCCTGGATATTCAAAAGATCAGGCATCGGCCACCTCCTCGCCGAGATAGACGGCCTTGACGCGAGGATCGCGGGCGACCTCTTCGGGGCTGCCTTCGACGAACAGCGCGCCGTTGACGAGCACGGAAATACGGTCGGCGAACGAAAATACGATGTCCATGTCGTGTTCGATCAGCAGCACGGTGACGTCGGCGGGCAAGGCCGCGACGGCGGCCAGAATTTCGTGCCGCTCGTCCTCGGGGACGCCGGCCGCCGGCTCATCGAGCAGCAGCACGCGCGGACGGCAGGCGATCGCGAGAGCGATTTCCAGGAGCCGCTGCTTGCCGTAGGGCAGCACCGCGGTACGCTTGTCGATGACATCGGCGAGATGAAATCGCTCCAGGATTTCGACCACTTCCGCCACGAGATCGGGCCGGCTGCCGACGATCCGCCACCAATCAAGGCCTTGCCCGCGCCGCTCGGATACCGCCAGCCCGATGGTCTCGAGCGGCGTCAGATCGTTGAACAACTGATTGATCTGGAAGGTACGCACGATTCCAAGCCGCACCCGCTCATGGGTCGAAAGGCCGGTGATGTCTTCGCCGTCGAGCAGGATGCGGCCGCCGGTCGGCCGCTGCACCCCGGTGAGCAGATTGATCAGCGTGGTCTTGCCGGCGCCGTTTGGCCCGATCAAGGCGTGCCGGGCTCCCTTCGCAATCTGCAATGAGACATTGTTGGACGCGACGATGCCGCTGAACCGTTTCACCAGATTGATCGTTTCGAGTGCGACGGCCATCGTCAGCGCCTTTCGCTGGACGAGGCGGCCACGTGGCGCGCCAAAGCCCGCCAATTCAGGTGCGAGGCGATGCGGCGAAAGGGTGCCGTCCACGACGTGATGCGGTCGCGGCCGACCAATACGATCACCACCAGCACGAGGCCGATCCAAAACGGCCAGTACTGCGGGGTCAGCGCCGACAGATAGTCCTGCATGAATTTGAAGATGATCGCGCCGATCAAGCCGCCATAGAGGTAGCCGGCGCCGCCGATGATCAGCACCAGCAGGAGATCGGCCGAACGGTCGAACGAGAACACTTCAAGCGAGGCGAAAGACGTCGTCTGCGCCAGCAGGGCGCCGGCAATGCCGGCAAAGCCGGCGGCAACGGTGTAGATCGCGATCAGGCGGCCGTCGACCGAGATACCGATCGCCGAGGCGCGCAATGGATTGCCCTTCACCGACAGGAGCGAAAGCCCGAACGGTGAATTCACCAGGCGGCGCGCGATCAGGAACAGGATGAACAGCACGATTAGGCTATAGGCGTAGCCGGTGTGGCCGAACATATCGAACCGGAACATGCCGAGTACCGGCTTGATGCTGACGCCTTGCAGCCCGTCGGCGCCGCCGGTCAGCCAGCCCAGTCTGTTGGCCAGTTCGCGCAGCAAAAGCGCCACGCCGAGCGTCACCATCAGCCGCGTCAGATCGGAGCCGCGCAGCACCAGGAAACTCGTGACGAAACCGAGCGCCATCGCGGCAAGACCGGCGACCAGCAATGCCAGCACCGGCTCGTTGATAATCTCGTATTTGGCAAGCAGCGCAGCGGTGTAGGCGCCCAAGCCGAAAAAGGCGGCATGCCCGAGCGAGATGATGCCAGCGTAGCCGAGGATCAGATCGAGCGAAAGCGCGAACAGGCCGAGCCAGGCGATTTCGGTGAGGATGAGATGGCGGTCCGGGAAAAGCCAGATCGCGGCAAAGGCGACAATCCAAAACCCGACTTCGAGCGGCTGCCAGCGGGCGCGGGCAGCCAGCCACTCGGTGGCGACGCGGATGGCAATGGGGGGCGGAAGCATTACCGGCGTCTCATCGCGACGCGGCGCGGGAGAACAATCCCTGCGGCCGCCAGATCAGGACGACGATCATGATGGTGTAGATGACGAAGGAGCCGAGCGTCGGCACGTAATACTTGCCGGCGACGTCGCCGATGCCGAGCAGGAGCGAGGCGAGAAACGGGCCTGTGATGCTCGATGTGCCGCCGACCGTGACGACGATCAGAAAGTAGATCATGAACTTGAGCGGGAAGGTCGGGTCGAGGCCCAGTATCTCGGCGCCGAGCGCGCCGCCGAGACCGGCAAGACCCGATCCGAAGGCGAAGGTGAGGGCGAAAACCCAATTGACGTTGATACCGAGCCCGCGCGCCACCCGGCTGTCGTCGACCGCGGCGCGCAGACGGCTTCCGAAGCGCGTGTTGGCGAGGATGAATTGCAGCGCGACCGTCAACAGCCCGCAAATGACGATGATCAACAACCGATAGCGGCCGATGCCGATTCCATAGATCTCGAACTGGCCTTGCAAGAACTTGGGAATTTGCACAAAAATCTGACCGGAGCCCATGACATAGTCGGCCGCGGCCACCGACATGAAGACCAGCCCGATGCTGAACAGTACCTGGTCGAGGTGTGGCTTCTTGTAGACACGGACATAGAGCGCGCGCTCGAACACGAAGCCGATAACGGCGCTCGCCAGGAAAGCAATCGGCAAGGAGGCGAAGAAAGGAACCCCGAGGCGATTGACCAGGATGACGGTGACGTAGCCGCCCGCCATGGCGAAGGAGCCGTGGGCGAGATTGATAAAATTCATCAACCCTAGCGTTACCGCGAGCCCGGATGCGAGCACGAACAGCAGCATGCCGTAGGCAATTCCATCGAACAGAATCGTTAGCATGTTAGCGCCGCGATATCGGCTCGCCTCCGGAAAAACGTGCGCGACCGCACGATGACATATCAGGCATTTCCGATCGATGACCTGATTTTTGATAAGAAGAGCGCGCGGCGGCGTTTCGGCCGCCGCGCGCAATAGGCCGGTCAGACTATTTCTTCATCGCCGCTTTCACTGGATCCTTGACGTCTTTGAAGGTCTCGAACTCGACGTTGTAGAGCTGGCCGTTCTTCTTCTCGACCTTGCGGATGTAGATGTTCTGGATGATGTCGCGCGTATCGGGATCGATCGAGATCGGCCCGCGCGGACTTTCCCATTTCATCCCCTTCATGGCGGCGATAAGCGAATCGCCGTCGGCTTTGCCGCCGGTCTTCTTCAGCGCCTCGTAGATGAGGTTCATGCCGTCATAACCGCCGACCGACATGAAGCCCGGGCGGAAGTGGTTGGCCTTCTCGAAAGCCGCGACATAGGCTTTGTTCATCGCCGAATTGTGGTCGGCGGAGTAGAAATGCGCGGTCACGGTCCCGATCGCCGCGTCGCCCATTCCCGGCAACAGATCGTCGTCGGTCACGTCGCCGGGCCCGATCAACTTGATGCCGGCCTTGTCCAGGCCGCGCTCGGCGAATTGCTTCATGAAGGTGCCGCCCTGACCGGACGGAACGAAGATGAAGATGGCATCCGGTTTGGCGTCGGCGGCGCGTTGCAGGAACGGCGAGAAGTCCGGATTTGCCAGAGGCACCCGGATCGCTTCGGCTACCGTGCCGCCGGCCGCCTTGAAGCGCTCGGTGAAGGATTTCTCCGCGTCGAAGCCAGGCGCGTAATCGGAGACGATGGTGACGACCTTCTTGATCTTATTCTTCGCGGCCCAGTCGGCGATGATGACGCATGACTGCGGCACGGTGAAGCTGGTGCGCGCGATGTAGGGCGACTTCTCGGTGATGATCGAGGTGCCCGCCGCCATGACGACTTCAACCACCTTCGCTTCGGTAGCGAGCGGAGCCACGACAAGCGCGGCCGGCGTGATCTCGAAGCCGGCGATGACGTTGACCTTGTCGTTGACGATCAATTCCTGCGCCAGCCGCTTGGTATTGTCGGGCACGCTGCCGGAATCGCGGAGAATGACCTGGATCTTTTTGCCGGCGACCATATCGCCGTGCTCTTTCATGTAGAGATCGACGCCGGCCTTGACCTGCTTGCCGGTCGAAGCTTGTTGCCCTGTCATGGATATGATGAGGCCAATCTTGACGGTGTCTTGCGCGAACGCGTCGCCGGCGGCGAATGTGCCGATGGCGAGCGCCGCAATCGCGCCGGTCGTGTATTTGAACATCATTGGGTTTCCCTCCGCTTCCTCGGTTTCGATTTTTGATTGCGCCGCCTTTTTTCTTGGCTGCAACCATGCACTGAATAATGGCCAGTACAATATCTTAGTAAGTAGATTTGCCGGAGTCACCTGTCGCGATTGAGCCAATCGGGCTCGCCGGTTCGGCGTTCATGAGCGGTCCGTGACGGCACTAGACCGCTTCCGGGGCGCTCCTTGCCTTGATTGAAATCAAGCGAAAGCACCATGAAATGGGGCTATCATGCACGTTGGCGGGAGCGAGTTGTGCGGCTCCCCGACCCAGGCCCTGCAATAAAGTGCAGCCATGAACATTTACCAGTCTAGTTGGATATCCAACGATTCTGCCACGGCGGTGCTCAAAAGCGTCTGCCGCAGCTGCCACGGCGGTTGCGGCGTCTTGCTGCATGTGCGGGATGGCGTGCTGCTGAAGGTCGAGGGCGACCGGGAGTCGCCGCTCAATCATGGCCGGCTGTGTCCGATCGGGACGGTGACGACCGACCTGGTCTACCACCCGGACCGGCTGAAATATCCGCTGCGGCGCAAGGGCAAACGCCAGTCCGGCGAGTGGCAGCGTATCTCCTGGGACGACGCGCTCGACGAGATTTCACAGCGTCTGCTTGCCATTCGAGACCGGCACGGACCGGAGGCCATCGCGCTTGGAACCGGCACCGGCCGCCATCATATTCGCTGGGTGTCGCGTTTCGGTCATGCGCTCGGCACTCCCAACTGGTGTGAGCCGGGTTTCGCCCAATGTTTCCATCCGCGCGTTAATGCCTCGATTCTGACCTTCGGCGATTTCCCGGTCAGCGATTACACCGGCGACGTTCCGCCGGCTTGCATTCTCTTTTGGGGTCACAACCCGGTGCTGTCGGGGCCGGACGGCGAGACGCGCTTCAATGTGATGGAGGCACTCGCGCACAATCCGCGGACTATCGTGGTCGATCCGCGACGCACCGCGCTCGCCGAAAAGGCGGACCTCTGGCTGCAGATCAGGCCGGGCGCCGACGATGCGCTCGCGCTTGCGATGTTGAATGTGATCATCGGCGAAAAACTTTACGACGAGCCCTTTGTCTTGCAATGGACGCACGGCTTCGCCGAACTCGCCGCGCATGTAAAGCAGTTCACACCGGAATGGGCCGAGCCGATCACCTGGATCGCCGCCGACCAGATCCGCGCCGCCGCGCGCCTGTTCGCCCGCAGCAAGCCGGCCTTGCTGGATTGGGGCTGCGCCATCGAGCACACGCCGAAATGCATCCAGACCGTGCGCGCCGTCTCCATGCTGCCGGCGCTCACCGGCAACATCGACGTGCCGGGCGGCTGGGTGTTCGGTATGCACGGCCTCGGCCGCTTCCCGAGCCTGATCGAAAATCTCACGCCGGAAGCGAATGCCAAGCGGCTTGGTGCCGACCGCTTCAAGCTGCTGGGCGGGGAGGGCGCCGATTTGCCGGCCGCCCATATCCCGACGCTGCTCAAGGCGATGCGCGACGGCGAGCCCTATCCGGTGAAGGCGTTCCTGGTCTTCGGCAACAACACGCTCACCACTTATGCCAACACGTCCGACGTCTATGACGCGCTGATGAAGCTCGATTTCATGGTCTGCGCCGACCTGTTCATGACGCCGACGGCGGAGCTTGCCGATATCGTACTGCCGGCGGCGTCATGGCCGGAGCTCGATCAGATCGTCGGCCTGCCGACGGTTGCGGCCAATGCCGTGCTGGCCCAGCAGAAAGCCGTGCAGATCGGCGAATGCAAATCGGACGAAGAGATGTTCGTTGCGTTGGCGCGGCGGATGAAGCTTCCGCTCTGCACCGAGCCGGTCAAAGACGTGCTCGACGCGCAGCTTGCCGCTGGCGGCCTCGGCATTACTTTCGACCAGCTCAAGCAAAAGGGGTTTATTAAAATCCCATTCAAGTACCGGAAATATCAGGACGGCGGCTTCAAGACGCCGACCGGCAAGATCGAACTCTACGCCACGCGTTTCGAACAGCTCGGCTATGCGCCGCTGCCCTCCTACGAAGAACCGCCGGAAAGCCCGATCAGCACGCCGGAGATCGCCGCGCACTACCCCCTGGTACTGACGACCGGCGGGCGCATTTCATTCTTCTTCAACTCGGAGCATCGCCAAATCGACAAGCTGCGCAAGGCGCACCGCGATCCGATCGCGGAAATCCACCCGGAAACGGCGGCGCGCTTCGGCATCGTCAATGGCGCTTGGATGTGGATCGAAACCAAGCGCGGTCGAATGCGGCAAAAGGCGAAACTCACCAAGGGAATCGACCCGCGGGTCGTCCATGTCGAGCACGGTTGGTGGTTTCCCGAGCAGCGTGGCCCGGAATACGGCGTGTGGACGTCGAATGCTAATCTCTTGACCGACAACAAGCCGCCATACGATCCGGCCATGGGGACCTATCAGCTGCGCGCGCTGCTCTGCCACGTGGCGCCGGCGATGCTGCCCACAGTCGACACGAAAATAGTGGGCGTGTAAGAAAGTCACAGCACGGAGGAAACGCCCAATGCGCATCGACGCCTACACGCACTTTTTTCCGAAAAAATTCTTCGACACCATGCTCGAAGTTGCCGGGCAATACAAAGACATGGGCAAGCGCGTGCGCGCGATCCCCGCGCTGCACGACCTCGACGCGCGCAAAAAGATCATCGATACCCACAAGGACTACGCGCAGGTCATCGCCTATCCGCAGCCGCCGATCGAGAACATCGCCAAGAGCCCGCAGCAGATCGACGAGTTCATCCGCATCATCAATGACGGCTTTGCAGAATTGTGCGCCAAGGAGCGCGATCACTTTCCGGGCTGGATCGCGCAAATATCGCTCGACGCGCCGGACGCTGGTGTGACCGAGGCCGAGCGCGCGATCAATGAGCTCGGCGCCCTTGGCGTGCAGATCTACACCAACGTGGCCGGCAAGCCGATCGACCGGCCGCAATACCTGCCGTTCTGGAAGAAAATGAACGAACTCGGCAAGCCGGTCTGGCTGCATCCGGCGCGCGGCGCCAACACGCCAGATTATTTCGACGAGAAGAAGTCGTTGTACGAAATCTGGTGGACCTTCGGCTGGTCGTACGAGACGGCGACCGCAATGGCGCGCCTGGTGTTCTCCAAGATCATGGACAACCACCCGAACCTCAAGATCATCACCCACCATTTCGCCGGCATCGTGCCGATGCTCGAAGGCCGCATCGGGCCGGGATGGGACGTGCTCGGTTCGCGCACGAGCGACGAGGACTACGTCGCGCTGCGTAAGAGCCTGAAGAAGCGTCCGCTCGACTACTTCAAGCAGGATTTCTACGCTGATACCGCGGTGTTCGGGGCGACGCCGGCGACCAAGTGCGGCCTGGAGTTTTTCCCGGTCGACAAGATCGTGTTCGCCTCCGACTGCCCGTTCGATCCGGAAAACGGCGCGATGTATCCGCGCGAGACGCTGCGCATTTTGGAAGAGCTCAAGCTCGACAAGGAAACCAGCGACAAGATATTCTACAAGAACCTCGAGCGCGTCACCGGCAAGAAGCTGGTGAAGTAAGCGCCGGACTATCGCGCTTTTTCGTCCGCTTGCGGCTGACCGAGGGTTTCGGCGACGGCTTCCGACTGGAAATCGCCGGCCAGACCCTCGCTTTCCATCATGCTCGGATACGTCGCGCGGAAATCGGCCGTTATGGTGTCGAACGGCACGTCGGCAAACGTGCCGCGGTCGTCCAGGTATTCCATGTGCCGCCGGCCGGTCTGATCGAACGGCTGGAACAGCGAATCGGCGGCGCCGTCGAATTGCAGCGGCTTGATGCCGATACGATCGCACAGCGCCCGATCGAAGGCGGGTGTCGCCTTGGCCCAGCGCCCCGACAGGTAGAGTTCTGTGTAGGAGTGCCAGATGAACGTGTCGGTTTTGGCCATTTCATAAAACCGCGGCGAGGTGAGATGGTTTCTCACGTCGGCGTAACCGACGCGCGCCGGCACGCCGATCACCCGCGCGCTCGCGGCCAATAGCGCCGCTTTGCCGATGCAAAAGCCGCGCCCAAGGGCGAGGACGCCGCTGGCGCGATAATTCGCCGGATCGGAGAGACTGAGATACGGGTCGTAAATGATGCTGTCGCGGATGGTCGAATAGAGGCGCAATACCGCGGTGCCCGCGTCGGCTGCCCCTTCAACCGTTGACTTGGTGAAGGCGATCACCGGCGGCGCGCCGCTATCGACGAAATCGCCGGCGGCGAGAAATTGCGACATGTCCATCGCGCTTCTTTCCTAAATCGTCGCATCTCTAGCGCGGGCGCCGGTGCGGACCCTTGAGCTTCGTCAAGGCGCGCTGCACGCGTGCTATTGCGGCGGCCGGAATGCCTTGCAGCGCGCGGGATCGGTATCGATGCGCGCCGCGCCGATCAGATCGAGGCAATAGGGGATCGCCGGAAACACCGCCTGCATGGTCATCCGGATCGAGGCCGGGCGCCCGGGCAGGTTGACGATCAGCGTGGATCCGCGAATGCCGGCGGTCTGGCGCGACAGGATCGCGGTCGGCACCTGCTTCAAGCTCTCCATGCGCATCAATTCGCCGAAGCCCGGCATCAACCGCGTGCAGGCGGCGATCGTGCCTTCCGGGGTCAGGGCGCGCGGTGCCGGCCCGGTGCCGCCGGTCGTGAAGACCAGGGCGCATTTTTCCCGGTCGGCCAGCTCGATCAAAGTATCGCGCACGCTGTCGATGCCATCGGAAACCAGGCGCCGCAGGGCACGCCAAGGCGTCGTCACCACCTCGCGCAGGAATTCCTCGATGGCCGGGCCGCTGGTATCAGTGTAGGTGCCGACGCTGGCGCGATCGGACACAGTCACGATGCCGATCGCGGCAGTCTCGCTTGCTTGCATGGATGCGGTCCTGGATTTAGCCGGTTGGCGACATTTCGCTCCGCCGCGCCGCGCGCAATTCACCCGCCGAAACCCGGCACCACGCCAGTACGGCGTCGGGATCGGTTGCAAGATCGACCGCGAGCCGGCCGTGGAATTTCGACCAGGCCTCGATATAAGGCGGCCGCACCGCGGTGAGTACCGGAACGCCGGCCTCCATGGCGCGCACGAAGGCGGAGCGCAGCCCGCCGCCCTCGGCCGTGCCAAACCGGTTCAGCATCAGAAGTTCGACATCGCGGCCGAGCGGCCGGTCGAGCAGCGCGCCGATTTCGGCGAGACCCTGCGCATCGAGGCGGCAGCCTTCCGCCTGCGTGCCCAAGTCCTGGGAGATCCGGAAGCGCCGCTGCGAGCCGAGGTCGACGAGGGTCATCGCCGAGCAGACGCCAGTGTCGTCACGGGCATTTTCCTGCAATACCCCGGCAACGTTGGTGCGATCCGCGCGAAGCCTGCCGGCGATGCGGCCCAAGAAATCGTCGATTTTGAAGCCGGCGTCGTAGACAACGGCCGCAAGCCGCACGGTCCCCGTCGTCGTCATCGCCTTGCTCCAGCGGGCAGATTCCCGCGCCAGCGCCGCGCCACTATTCCGTTGGCCGTTTGGCGTCTGCCTTGAATTTAGTCAAGTCCGGGTTTCCGCAGCTCTGTTATGCATCGAAGCTAAAATTAATGCTGATAATAGGGGAAACTCATGAGGGCAGTGCAACATTTTACGGCGACTGCTGTGATTGGCCTTTGTGCCGTGCTCGGTGCCGCGCTTCCGGCCTCCGCGCAAATCAAGATCGGCGCCGTCCTGTCGGTGACCGGGCCGGCGTCGTTTCTCGGCGATCCGGAAAAGAAGACGCTGGAGATCTATATCGACGAGATCAATGCGAAAGGCGGGGTGAACGGCCAAAAACTCCAGCTGATCGTATACGACGACGCCGGTAATCCCAACAACGCGCGTACCTTCGCCACCCGTCTGGTGGAAGAAGACAAAATCGATGCCATGGTCGGCGGCAGCACGACCGGCGCAACCCTGGCGATGATCCCAGTGTTCGAAGACGCCAAAATTCCCTTCATTTCATTGGCGGGCGCCATTCAGATCATCGAACCGGTGCGCAAGTGGGTGTTCAAGACCCCGCACACCGACAAGATGGCGTGCGAGAAAATATTTGCCGATCTCAAGCAGCGCAATCTCACGACGATTGCGATGATTTCGGGGATGGACGCGTTCGGCAAGTCGATGCGCGATCAATGCGTCGCCGTCGCGCCCAAGGCGGGAATCAAGATCGCCACCGAGGAGAGCTACGGCCCGCGCGACAGCGACATGACACCGCAGCTCACCAAGATTCGCAACACCGCCGGTGTGCAAGCGGTGATCAACCCCGGCTTCGGCCAGGGCCCGGCGATCGTGACGCGCAATTACAGCCAGCTCGGCATCAAGTTGCCGTTCTACCAAAGCCATGGCGTCTGCTCGAAGGAGTTCATCAAGCTCGCCGGTCCGGCGGCCGAAGGCGTGCGGCTGCCCTGCGCGGCGCTGCTTATCGCGGACAAGCTGCCGGCCAGCGATCCGCAGAAGCCGGTCGTGGTGAATTATACGCAGACGTATCAGCAGAAGACCGGACAGGCGGTTTCGACCTTCGGCGGTCACGCCTATGACGGCCTGATGATCCTGGTCCAGGCGATGCAGCGCGCCAAAAGCGCCGACAAGGCCAAGGTCCGTGACGAGATCGAGACGACCAAGGGCTATATCGGAACCGGCGGGATCGTGAACATGTCGCCGACCGACCATTTGGGCCTCAATCTGTCGGCATTCCACATGCTGGAGATTAAAGGCGGCGACTGGACGCTGGTACCCGGCACATGAAATAACGAACGGGCAAGCTCACCTGAGCTTGCCCGCTCCGCTCCGCGGCTATTGAACCAAAATCCTGCGAGGCCTTCGACGCGATGGCCGAGTTGCTACAATTTGCTTTCTCGGGCCTGACCGTGGGCGCCATCTACGCGTTGGTCGCCCTTGGCTTTACGCTGATCTACAACGCGTCGGACATCATTAATTTCGCCCAGGGCGAGTTCGTCATGCTGGGCGGCATGACGACCGTTTTCATGGCGACGGCCGGCATCCCACTGCCGTTGGCCATGCTCATCGCCATCGCCGTGACCACCGGCGTGGGATTGGCCTTGCACCGTTTTGCCATCGCACCGGCGCGCGGGGCGACGCCGGTCGCGCTGATCATGATCACGATCGGCGCTTCGGTTTTCCTGCGCGGCGTGGCGCAGATCGTTTTCGACAAGCGCTTTCATAGTCTGCCGCCGCTGTTTGGCGCCGATCCGATCCAGTTCGGCGGCGCGGCTATATTACCGCAAAGTCTGGTCGTGCTGGCGGGCGCCGCCGTCATCGTGGCTTTGCTTTGGCTGTTCGTCGAACGCACGCTGCTCGGCAAGGCGGTGATCGCGACAGCCGCCAATCGTCTGGCGGCCCGGCTGATCGGCGTCGACACGCGGCGCATCGTCGATTTCTCGTTTGCGGTTTCGGCGGCAATCGGGGCCATCGCCGGCATTCTCATCACGCCGATCGCGTTGACCAGTTACGATGTCGGAACTTTGCTGGCGCTGAAAGGATTCGCGGCGGCCATGCTCGGCGGCATCGGCAGCCCACTCGGCGCCGTGGTAGGCGGCCTGTTGATTGGAATGATCGAGGCTTTGTGCGCGGGCTATGTCTCGTCAAGTTACAAGGACGCCGCCGCTTTCCTGATCATCCTTGTCGTCTTGGTTGCCATGCCGCAGGGCTTATTCGGCCGGGTTAAAGTCGAGCGGGTGTGAATTTGCGCGCGCTCATCGAAACGCGGTTGCTGCCGGCGATATTGGTCGCAGCCATCGTCATTATCCTGCCGATGTTCTTCCCGTCGGGATACTACTATCGCATCGGCGCGCTGGTTTTCATTTTCGCACTGGCAGTCGTGGGCCTCAATCTGTTGATGGGCTTTGCTGGCCAGGTCAGCTTGGGTCACGCCGGCTTTCTCGGTATCGGCGCCTATTCCGTCGCCATCGGTCCGGCCCATTTCGGCGCGCCTTCGTGGCTGTGCCTGTTCGCAGGGGCGATCCTGTCGGGCGCGGTCGCTTTCGCTGTGGGCCGGCCGATTCTCAAGCTCAAAGGACACTATCTCGCCATCGCGACGCTCGGATTCGGATTGCTCATCGCCATCGTTCTGAACAACGAGGCGGCCTGGACCGGCGGTCCGGATGGGATGAACGTCCCCGCGCTTACGTTGTTCGGCTGGCGCGTGCACGGGTCGGATGCCTGGTACTGGATCGCCGGCGCAACATTCGTCGGCGGATTTCTGCTCGCGCTCAATCTGATGGAAAGCCCCACCGGCCGCGCGCTGCAAGCCATCCATGACAGCGAAATCGCCGCGCGCGTGCTCGGCATCGACGTGGCGCGCAAGAAGCTCACCGTCTTCATCATCTCCGCCATGTACGCGTCGGTGGCCGGATCCTTCCTGGCCTTGTTCAATGGCCTGGTCACGCCGGATGTCGCGGGATTCCTCGGCTCGATCGAATTGGTCGCCATGGTCGTGCTGGGCGGCATGGGGTCGATCTTCGGGTCGCTGGTGGGAGCGGCTGTGCTGGTCGTGTTGCCGCAGGTGCTCACCATTTTTCAGGAATATGAACAGGCATTGCTCGGGCTGATCGTAATGATTTTCATGATCTTCCTGCGTCAGGGCATCGTGCCGTCGGCTACCGCAGCGCTTGCTGGATGGCGGAAATGTTGATCCTGGAGGCCGATCGGCTGTCCATTACCTTCGGGGGCGTGCGGGCTATCGATGGCGTCAGCATCTCGATCGCCTCCGGCCAGGTGTTTTCGATCATCGGACCGAACGGTTCCGGCAAGACCACGCTGCTCAATCTGATTTCGGGTATCTACACGCCGCAGGACGGCAGCATCAAGCTCGCCGAAGAAACCGTAACTGGCCTTGCGCCCGACCAACTCGCGCGGCGGGGACTGTCGCGGACCTTTCAGAACCTGCAGATTTTTTCGCGTATGACGGTGCTGGAAAACGTGATGGTCGGCCGCCACCGTCACGAGAGCACCGGGATTCTGGCCGACATGCTGCATTGGCCGTCGGTCGCCCGCCAGAACGAGGCGACCCGGCAAGCGGCGGGCGTGGCGCTTGCGCGCGTCGGCCTCGCGGATGCGGCGGAGCGTCCGGCCGGCTCGCTCGACTATGGCGCCCTCAAGCGCCTGGAAATCGCGCGCGCGCTGGCCAGCGAACCGAAGGTACTGCTGCTCGATGAGCCGGCCGCCGGCTGCAATCCAGTCGAAACTCAGGAAATCGATCGCGTGATCCGTTCCATCGTCAAGCAAGGGATCACGGTCGTGCTAGTCGAGCACGATATGCGCCTGGTGATGAATATCTCCGACCGGGTTCATGTGCTCGCCAGAGGCAAAACGCTGGCGGAGGGCACGCCGCAACAAGTGCGGTCCAACGTGGAGGTGATCGAAGCCTATTTGGGCGTTCACGGCTCGCAGGAGGCCGCGCATGCTCTCGATTGAAAACGTCACAAGCGCCTATGGCCGCATCGAGGTCCTGCACGGCGTTACGCTGCGTGTCGAGCCCGGAGAAATCGTCACGTTGATCGGCGCCAATGGCGCCGGCAAGACGACGCTGATGCACGCTATTTCCGGCGTGCAGCCGATTACGGGCGGCGCGATACGGTTCAATGGTGAGCCGATCGAAAAACGGCCGGCGCATGAGCGGGTGGCGTTCGGCATCTCGCAAGTGCCGGAAGGTCGGCAAGTGTTCGCGCCTTTATCCGTGCTGGATAATCTGAGGCTCGGCGCCTGGTCCCGCCGCGATACGGATATGGAACCGGAGTTGGCGCGGGTCTGCGCGCTGTTCCCGATGCTCGATGCAATTCTGGATACGCCGGCGGGCGCCTTGTCCGGTGGTCAGCAGCAGATGCTTGCGATCGGGCGCGCTTTGATGGCAAAGCCGCGGCTGCTTTTGCTCGACGAGCCATCGATGGGTCTCGCCCCGAACTTGGTCGACCAATTGCTCGCGGTGATGCGAACGCTGCGGGACGACAGCCTGACCATCCTCTTGGTGGAACAAAATGCGCGCGCCGCGTTGGCAATCGCCGACCGCGCCTACGTGCTGGAGACCGGCCGCGTGACGCTGAGCGGACCGGCGGCCGAAATCCAAGCCGATCGCCGCGTCAGGGAAGCCTATTTAGGTATCTAAAACGCTCGCGGATTGACGTTGGTCAAGTGGATCATTCCGAATGTCAATCTAATTGTATCTTGATTGCGGCCCAATAATGAGGAGGAAGCGATGAAGGAGAGCCTTCGTCCGGGAGTGTCGCGGATCAATCGTGTTGAAGTCGATCGCGATCGGACAATCGGATTCATGGGTGAGGAAGGCCGCGTTTACGGCACCCCCTATCTGGTGCGCGATATTGAAATGACTTGCCGTCAGTTGCTGCTCGATCACGGCGATGCCGGTGAAGATTCGGTCGGCACCGACGTCGCGATCAAGCATCTTGCGCCGACGCTGCTCGGGATGTCGGTCGAGATCACCGCCAAGGTGGCGGCGGTGGAAGGGCGCAAAATCACCTTCGAGATATCCGCCAAGGACAACCTTGATCAAATCTGCACCGGAACGCATGGCCGTTTCGTGGTAGACGTCAACAAGACCGTCGAGCGCCTGAAGGCGAAGGCAGCCAAGCTCGCCTCCGCCAAATCGGGATAATCGATATGCCGGGCAAACCTACGCACGACGAACGAACCGTTGCGACCTATTGCTACCAGTGCGTCGCTGGGCCCGATCTATTGAAAGTGCGCGTCGAGGATAATATTGCGACGGAGATAACGCCGAACTTCGACGCGGCGACCATCCACCCGGCGGGCGGCAAGGTCTGCGTCAAGGCGTTCGGGCTGGTGCAGAAGGCCTATAACCCACATCGGATTCTCTATCCGATGAAGCGGACCAACCCGAAAAAGGGCCGCAATGAAGACCCGGGCTTCGTGCGCATCTCTTGGGAAGAAGCTCTCACGCTGGTGGCCGACAGACTGAACGCCGCGCGCGCGGCCGGCCTCACCGACGAAACCGGCTACCCGCGCGTCGCCGCGAGTTTCGGCGGCGGCGGCACGCCGACCGCCTATATGGGGACGCTGCCGGCGTTCCTGTCGGCGTGGGGCCCGGTCGACATGAGCTTCGGCTCCGGGCAGGGCGTCAAGTGTTATCACTCCGAGCATCTCTACGGCGAACTGTGGCATCGCGGCTTCACCGTGTCGCCCGACACCCCGCTCTGCGAGTACCTGGTTTCGTTCGGCGCCAATGTCGAGGCCTCCGGCGGGGTCTGCGGCGTGAAGCGCCACGCCGACGCCCGCAAGCGCGGCATGAAGCGAGTGCAGATCGAACCCCATCTCTCGGTGACCGGCGCCTGTTCGGCTGAATGGATTCCGATCAAGCCGAAGACCGATTCGGCTTTTATGTTCGCGATGATCCACGTCTTCCTGCACGAGCATCCGCGCGACCGGCTCGATATTCCCTTTCTCGAAGCACCGCACGTCGTCGCCTTATCTCATCGGACCGAACGGCCTGTTCATGCGCGATGCGGTGACGCGCAAGCCGCTGATGATCGATAGCGCGACCGGCCGCGCGGTGCCGTTCGATACCGTCGGCATCGACCCGGCGCTGGAAGGGTCGTTTGTCGTCGACGGCATCGAGGTGGACGCCGACGAAGAGATCATTGCGCACAAGGCGGTCACGGCCTGCACGGCGTTCACGCAGCTCGTCGCGCATGTGAAGGACTATTCGCCGGAATGGGCGGCGGCGATCTGCGACGTGCCGGCCGCCACCATCCGCCGCATCGCTGACGAATTCCTGGCGCACGCGCGGGTGGGCGAGACGATCGAGATCGAAGGCATGACGCTGCCCTTGCGGCCGGTGTCGATTTCGCTCGGCAAGACCGTCAACAACGGCTGGGGCGGTTACGAATGCTGCTGGGCGCGCACGCTGATCGGCTGCCTGTGCGGCGCGCTCGAAGTGCCCGGCTCGACGCTGGGCACTACGGTCAGGCTTAACCGGCCGGCCGACAATCGCTGGTCGAGCGTCAAGCCGGGTCCCGACGGCTTCATGCAGTATCCGATGAACCCGACCAGCAAGAGCGAATGGATTTCGCGGCCAACGGCGCGCAGCGCGCACCGCACGCTGGTGCCGCTGGTCGCCGATTCGGCCTGGAGCCAGGCGCTCGGCCCGACGCATCTGGCCTGGATGATGCAGAGCGAGGACTTCGACAAGCTGCCGGTGGCGACGCCGCCGGACGTGTGGTTTGTCTATCGCACCAATCCGGCGATTTCGTTTTGGGATACCAAGGCCGTCGGCGAGGCGATGGCGAAGTTTCCGTTCACCGTCTGCTTCGCCTATACGCGCGACGAGACGAACCACGTCGCCGACGTGCTGCTGCCGGACTGCACGGACCTCGAGGGCCTGCAGCTCTTGCGCATCGGCGGCACGAAATATGTCGAGCAATTCTGGGACTACCAGGGTTTCGCGCTGCGAGCGCCGGCGGTGCCGCCGCAAGGCGAGGCCAAGGATTTCACCTGGATCGCGACCGAGCTTGCGCAGCGCACCGGCCTGCTCGCAGCCTATAACGCGGCCATCAACCGCGGCGCCGCCGGCGTGCGGCTTTCCGGCAAGAGCTACGACTTCTCGCTGGCGCCGGAGGCCAAGCACGACGTCGAGACGATCTGGGACGCGAGTTGCCGCGCCGCCAGCGCCGAGATCACCGATGGCGCCGAATCGCAAGGGCTGGACTGGTTCCGCGAGCACGGTTTCCGCGTCAAGCCGTTTCCGCGGCTGCGATGGTACCTCTATCCCAAACTCGTCGAGCAAAAATTGCGCTTCGAGCAGCCTTATCAGGAACAGTTGTTCCGCATCGGCAAAGAGCTCGGCCACCGTCTGCACGAGCAGGGCATCCACTGGTGGGACAAGCAGCTCGCAGAATACGAGCCGCTGCCGCGCTGGCACGACCTCAACGTCTTGTGGGAAAACGCGCTGGCCAAGCACTATTCAGTGCGCATCGCCGATTACCCGTTCTGGCTGATCACCGCCCGCAGCATGCAGTACTCCTGGGGCGGCAATGTCGGCATCCAGATTATCAAGGAAGTGGCGGACAACGTCGCCGGTCACGGCAGCGTCGTCATAAATCATGCCGCGGCCGAGCGACTCGGGATCGCCGACGGCGACTTCGTGGAGGTGCGCTCCCCGCTCAACGACACCAAGGGTCGGGTGATGCTGTGCGAGGGCATCCGTCCCGATACGCTGTTGATGATCGGCCAGTTCGATCACTGGATGACGCCCTATGCTAAGGATTTCCACGCCCCCAGCATGAACGCGCTGATGCCGATGCTGCTCGATCTGACCGACGCGACCGGGTCGAGCGCCGATCTGGTCAAGGTCAAGATCACGCGGCTGGAGGCAGCGTCATGACCCGTTGGGCGATGGTCGCCGATCTCGAACGCTGCGTCGGGTGTCAGACCTGCACGGCAGCCTGCCGGCACGCCAACGCCACCTCGCCGGCCGTGCAGTGGCGCAAGGTGCTCGATATCGAAGCCGGCGCCTATCCGAATGTCAGCCGCATTTTCGTTCCGGTTGGCTGCCAGCACTGCGCCGATCCGCCCTGCATGCATGTCTGCCCGACCACGGCGACGCGCCAGCGCGCGGACGGCATCGTGACGGTCGATTACGATCTGTGCATCGGCTGCGCCTATTGCGAGATCGCATGCCCCTATCAGGCGCGCTTCCTCGTGCATAAGCCGCATTTTGCTTTCGAGGCGGAGATGCAGAACGAGGCTGAGCGTGCCGATCCGGCCCGCTTTGGCGTGGCGCAGAAATGCACGTTCTGCTCCGACCGGGTCGATTTCGGCCTCGCGAACGATCTCACGCCGGGCATCGATCCGCGCGCGACACCGGCTTGCGTCAATTCCTGCATCGCCGACGCGCTGCATTTCGGCGACGTTGACGACCCGGACAGCAACGTCTCGCGCCTGTTGCGCGAGCAGCGCAGCTTCCGCATGCATGCAGAGCTAGAAACCGATCCGGGTTTCCATTATCTCTACGGCAACGCGAACGGCGAGGAGCAGGAGTCAGTTCGGCCAGCGGCGGACTCCGCGATGGCCGGCGGGCAAATACGTACGCGTGGCGTCGAGCCTTCGCTGCAAAAGCATTGGGACTGGAAGGCGGCGTCCAATTTCATGTGCGGCGGCGCCGGCAGCGGATTGTTCATATTCACCGCGCTCACCAGCCTTTGGTATGGCGACCTTGTGCCGTTCAGCTGGGCCGCTCTCGGGATCGTTGCGCTCGGCCTGTCCATTTTGATGCTCAAGATCGGGCGGCCGCTGCGATTCATCTACGTGCTGCTGCAACCGCAACGCTCCTGGATGACGCGAGAAGCCTGGATCGCGGCCGCGTGGTTCCCGCTGGCGGCGCTGGCGCTGTGGTTCAAATGGCCCGCGTTGTTGATCGCGGCGGCAGGCTTCGCCGTCCTGTTCCTGTGCAGCCAGGCGATGATCCTGCAGGCCGCCAAGGGCATTCCGGCCTGGCGCATCGCCTGGGCCGTGCCGCTGATTGTTGTCACCGGCCTTGCGGAAGGCAGCGGCCTGTTCCTCGCCGCCACCGCTCCATTTGCCGCGCTGCAGCCGCTGGCGAAGACGGTCGCCGTTATCGCGGTTATTCTGGCCATGCTGCGCAGCGGGATTTGGCGATCCTATCTTGCGGCGCTTAAAACCAGGGGCGCGCCCACCGGCGCGCTTGCGGTGCTCTATGGCTATCGGCCGTGGTTCTTTGCGATCGGCCTCGCTTTGCCATTGGTGCTGATCGTCGCCGGATTTGCGGTGGCAACGGCGGCCGCGCCATTGTTCGCGATGGCCGGTCTCTGCATCACGGCCGCCGGTGTCGCCTTCAAATTCATTCTGGTCACACGCGCAGCCTTCAATCAGGGTTTCGCGCTCGTCCACACGCCGGTGCGCGGGTCGGGCTATGCCGGACCGGCGGTCAAGCCGGGCTGGTCGCTATCGTGAGGGAACGGTCGAAGCGGGAGGACTTGCCATGAGCACACAGAAGTCAACCCAGGCGTCGGAAAAAAACTTTATGTTTGATCCCGATGCCGAAACGATGCCGCGCGAGGCGCTGACCGCGCTGCAGACGGCGCGCCTGAAGCAGACGCTCGAACGCGTTTACGCGAACGTTCCGCATTATCGCAAGAAGTTCGACACGGCTGGCGTCGGTCCGGCCGACTTCAAATCGTTGTCCGACATCGTCCGCTTCCCGTTCACGGTGAAGACCGACCTGCGCGACAATTATCCGTTCGGCATGTTCGCCGTGCCGCGCGAGCAGCTCTTGCGCCTGCACGCCTCGTCGGGAACGACCGGCAAGCCGACCGTGGTCGGCTATACCAAGGGCGACCTCGATACCTGGGCGGATCTGATGGCGCGCTGTTTCGCCTGCGCCGGCGCGCTGCCCGGCGACATCGTGCACAACGCTTACGGCTACGGCCTGTTCACCGGCGGCCTTGGGGCGCATTACGGGGCGGAGCGGCTTGGCTGCACGGTGGTGCCCATTTCCGGCGGCGGCACCGAACGGCAGGTGACATTGATCAACGATTTCAAGGCCAGCGTGTTGTGCGCCACGCCGTCCTACGCGCTCAATATCGCCGAGATCGCGCGGAAAATGGGCGTCGACCTTGCGCAATCGTCGCTGCGCATCGGCCTGTTCGGGGCGGAACCGTGGAGCGACGCCATGCGCCGCGACCTCGAAGCCCGGCTCGGGCTCAAGGCGGTCGATGTCTACGGTCTGTCCGAAATCATGGGGCCGGGCGTCGCCTGCGAATGTCACGGCGTCCAGTCCGGGCTGCATGGCTGGGAGGATCATTTCCTGTTCGAGACCATCGATCCGGAAACGATGCAGCCGCTGCCGCTGGGCTCGACCGGCGAATTGGTCATCACGACATTGACCAAAGAAGCGCAGCCGATGATCCGCTACCGCACGCGCGACATCACGCGGCTGAGCAAGCAGCCCTGCGCCTGCGGCCGCACGCATGTGCGGATCTTAAGGGTCACCGGCCGCAACGACGACATGCTCATCATCCGCGGCGTCAACGTCTATCCCTCGCAGGTGGAAGCCGTGCTGGTCGGTTTCCCGGGAATCGCGCCGCACTACCAGATCGTGCTGACGCGCGAAGGCGCGCTCGATGCGATGACCGTCGAGGTCGAGCTGGCGCCGGGTTTTGCCGGCGATCGCTTCGGAAAGGCCGAAGAAGTCACGCACCACATCAAGTCGATGATCGGCGTGACCTGCAAGGTCGTGGTCAAGGCGGAAGGCGAGGTGCCGCGCTCGCAAGGGAAAGCGGTGCGGGTCATCGACCGGCGCAACAAGGCGAGTTGATCGCGCGGATTTCAGTTGCGGCAACAGCCGGCGCGGAGCCGAACGGTCCGTCTTATTCCTGCGACACCGGCGGATCGAGATCGTCGGCCCAATTCTTGCTTGGCTTGGGATAGCGTTGCAGCAGCCGATGCACGAGCTGGACGTGCTCAGCTTCTTCTTCGACCAGTTCCGCCGCCAGCGTCTTGACCTTGGGATCCTTGGTGTTTTCCACGATCGAGGTGAAGTAAGCGAGCGCGCGCTCCTCGCCGGCGAGCGAGAGCTGCAAGGCGTGCCACGGCGTCATCATGTAGTGGGCGGAACCGAGGTCGGCCTCTTCCGGGCTCTCGCTTTTCTCGAATTTCGCGATTTCGCGCGCGCGGGCGGCGACGTCGAAATCGCCGGCCATGCGGCGGATTTCCTCGCCGTGGATGCCCTCGGCGCGGGCCAGATCGCGGAAGATCTTGACCAAGTCCGGGTTGTTGTGGGTTTCCATCTGGTCGGCCAGCAGCTTGTAGCGGTCGACCGCGTCGATCTCGATCTGGTAGGCGACCGCCAAGAGATCGTTGAGGTTGGCGACTTTAGGGGCGCCCGCTGTCTTGCTCATAGCTCGAAGTCCTTCTCTAACTCGGACAGGTCGATATTGGTTGCGCCGGCCGCGGGCTGATAGGGCGTGCGCGTGCCGCGGTACAGAATGCCGATGTTGAAACCGTCGTCGGTCATCAGGCGGCGCGCCGCCTTGCCCTGATCCGAGGTCTCGGTGACCGGGGCCGGGTGCACCTGGTCCTTCCACGCTTTTTCGTCGGGGCGGAAGGTCACGCAGGGGCTGAGGATTTCGATGAAAGAGAACCCCGGATGCTTGATCGCTTCCGCCAGCACGTCGGCGGTCTGGTTGGGGTCGCCGGAGAAGCAGCGGGCAATGAAGTTCGCCCCCGAGGCGAGCGCGACCACCAGCGGATGGAACGGCCGCACCCGGGTTCCGCCGGGTGACAGCGCGGTGTCGAACTCCGGCTCGGTCGTCGGCGAGGGCTGTCCCTTGGTCATGCCGTAGATGTGGTTGTCCATGACGACGTAGGTCATGTCGATGTTGCGCCGGCAGGCGTGCAGGAAATGGTTGCCGCCGATCGAGTAGCCGTCGCCGTCGCCGCTCGCCACCACGACGGTCAAGTCGGGCCGCGTCACTTTCAGTCCGGCGGCAAGCGCCAGCGAACGGCCGTGCACGCCGTGGAAGCCGTAGCAATTGGTGTAGGCGGGAATGCGCGATGAGCAGCCGATGCCGGAGATCACGGCAATCTGCTCGGGCGGCAGGCCCAATTGCGCGAAGGCGCGGCCAAACGACATCAGCACGTGATAATCGCCGCAGCCGGGACACCAGATCGGCTTCACGTCGGATTTATAGTCGGCTTGTTTGTAGGCGACGCTCGACATGGGTTATCTCCAAACCGCGATAGCGCGATGGATTTCGCCGGCGGTGATCGGCAACGGCCCGGGACGATTGAACACACGCACCGGCGCCGGCAGGTCGTAATGGGCGCGCAGGAATTTGTTGAACTGGCCGCCGTGCGTTTGCTCGACCACCAGTATGCGTTTGACGCCGGCAAGGGCGGCCGCCATCCGTTCCGGCAGGACCGGCGCCAGCAGGCGCGGCGCAACCATGCGGGCGTCGATTCCATCGGCGGCCGCAAGGGCGATTGCTTCGCGCGCGGCACCGGTGAGCGAACCCCAGGTGACGACCGCGAGATCGCCGGCGCCTTCCGCGCTCGCCCAATGGTCGCCGAAGTTGAAGCGGTCGAGTTTGTCGCGCCGCTTGTCGAGTTGGGCCAGATGATCGGCGGCGCCGCTGGTCGGCGTCGCGCGCTCGGAATGGGTGAGACCGTCGGCGGTATATTGACCGCCGCGCGTTCCCGGAATCGCCATCGGCGACACGCCATTGGCCGTCATGGCGTGGCGCATGTAGGGGCCGGAAATTTCGCTGGCGATGCTGCGTGCGCCGATGAACGCGACGTCGGCCGGCCGTTCGATGGCCGCGCGCGACTGTCCCATGAATTGGTCGGACAGAATGATGGCCGGGGCTTGCAATGCTTCGGCGAGATAGGTCGCCCATTGCGTCGTGAACACGCAATCGCCGACCGATTGCGGCGCCAGCACGAGGTGCGGCGCGTCGCCGTGCATGCCGTAGATGGCTATATTCAGGTCGCCCTGCTCGGATTTGGTTGGAATGCCGGTCGACGGTCCACCGCGCATGACATCCACCACCACGATGGGGATCTCCGCCGAGGTGGCGAGGCCGAGCGCTTCGATCATCAGCGAGAGTCCGGGGCCGGAGGTTGCCGTCAACGCCGGCGTGCCGCCGTAGGAGGCACCGATGATCATGTTGATGGCGGCGAGCTCGTCTTCGGCTTGCAGCAGCGTCCCGCCGACTTTGGTCAGGTTCGGCGCCAGCCATTCGAGAATTTCGGTCGCAGGCGTGATCGGATAGGCGGCGGCAAAGCGGATGCCGCCGCGGATGGCGCCAAGCGCGGTCGCCTCGTTACCCGACAGCAGCCAGCGGCAAGCTTTGCTCGGCTTTGGCGCGGCGAGTTGCACGCCGAAATCGATGCCGGCGGCGGCGCCGAAGCCGACCTTGATGCCGGCGAGACTTCGCCTCGATGGCGGCCGGGCCCTTGTCGGCCAGGCGTTTCGCGATCGGTGCGAAGGCCTGCTCGACGGTAAAACCCAGCAGCCGGCCGGCAATGCCGAGCGCGATCATGTTGGGGCGTCCGTCCGGGATGGCCTTGGCCATCTCCTTCATCGCGATTTCAACGACGCGGGCGCCGGATTGCGTTACCATCGGCGGCAAGTCACCGCCGCGCGGATCGCTGATTACTAAAGTTTGATTGCCGGCCTTGATTTCGGCGCCGAAACGGTGGGCGTTCAGCCAATCGATTCCGATCATGAGGTCGAACCGGTCGGGCAGACTTTCGACAGGGTCGACGGCCAGGCGCAGCAGCCCTGCCGCTTCACCCCCGCGGATCTGCGGGCCCATGGTGCGGGTAAACAGCCCTTGCCAGCCTGCGGCGGCGGCCGTTTCCAGCAGGGAATCCACGGTGGTCAGTGCGCCGGCGCCCCCGCTGCCAATGATCGCGATCGAAATACTCCGCGAGGCTGCCATGGCCGTTGTCCTCTGATTAGAGCCCACTCCACGGGCATCCGGCTCCAATGTGTATTTAAGTACTAGAATGCGTTTATTTGCCTTTCCTTGACCTTGATCAAGGAAGTCCACCGGTCGGCGACCGAAGAATGAAGCCTAAGGCCGCGTACGGGTCCGGCGACGGGCTTAACGGTCATTCTGGAGGGCAACCCGATGGGCGCCAAGCCAATTCGTTGGATGATGACGGGCGCTGGCAAGCCTTTTGTGCCGATGGAGTTCGACATCGGCACGCTCGCCCCCGACGAAGTCCTGGTCGAAATCGCCGGCTGCGGGGTCTGCCACACCGATCTTGGCTATTATTACGACGGCGTGCGCACCAAGCATGAGCTGCCGCTGGCGCTCGGGCATGAGATCAGCGGTCATGTCGTCGACACCGGCACGGATGCGCTCTGGTACACCGACCGCGCGGTTATTATTCCCGCGGTGATCCCGTGCGGGCACTGCGACGTCTGCCAGCGCGGCAAGGCGACGATCTGCCCGAACCAGAAGATGCCGGGCAACGACATTCAAGGCGGCTTTGCCACGCACATTGTCGTGCCGTCGCGCGGGCTGTGTGTGGTCGACGAGCGCCGTCTGGCCGGCGTAGGGATCGACCTGGCCGATCTTTCGGTGATCGCGGATGCCGTGACCACGCCCTACCAGGCAGTCGTGCAGGCCGGTGTCACCAAAGGCGATCTGGTCATCGTCAACGGCGTCGGCGGCGTCGGCGGCTATGCCGTCCAGATCGCGGCCGCCATGGGCGGCGTCGTTGTCGCGATTGATGTGAACCCGGACAAACTTGCCGCCATTACCGGGCAGGGCGCCGCGCTCACGCTGAATTTCAAGCAGATGTCGGCGCGCGACCTCAAGGCCGCCATCCAGGCCTTCGCCAAGGAACACGGGCTACGCCAGACCGAATGGATCATTTTCGAATGTTCCGGCACCAAAGCCGGCCAGGAGACGGCCTTCAGTCTGCTCAATCATGGCGCGACGCTCGCCGTCGTCGGCTTCACCATGGACAAGGTCGAGGTGCGGCTCTCGAACTTGATGGCCTATCACGCGCGCGCGATCGGAAACTGGGGCTGTCCGCCCGAACTTTATCCGGCGGCTTTGGAATTGGTGATGACCGGTCGTGTCAAGGTCACGCCCTTCGTCGAAAAGCATCCCCTCAGCGAGATCAATCAGGTGTTCGAAGCCGTACACGCCGGCGCGATCAAGCGCCGCGCCGTTCTCGTTCCCACACCGTCAGGAGCAACGCCATGACCGCTGATGCAGCGCGCGTCATCGCCAAACAAAATTTCGAAGCCAAAGATCACAATCTCGTCGCTGAGCAGGCCCGCGAGGCGATCTCGAAGGGTGTGCAATACGAGAAACGTCCGGTGAAGGGACCCGACGGCAAGCCGGTGACCGGGCTGTTCAACGCCTGGATCACGCTCGACAACCCCAGCCAATTCAATTCCTACACCACCGACATGGTGAAGGCGACCATTCTGGCCTTTCGCGCCGCGAGTGCGGCGCGCGATGTCGTCGCGGTGGTGTTCACCGGCGCTGGCGACAAAGCCTTTTGCACCGGCGGCAACACCAAGGAATATGCCGAGTATTACGCCGGCAATCCGCAGGAATACCGCGGCTATATGCGGCTGTTCAACGACATGGTCTCGGCCATTCTCGGCTGCGACAAGCCGGTGGTTTGCCGCGTGAACGGTATGCGCATCGGCGGCGGCCAGGAAATCGGCATGGCCTGCGACTTCTCGATCGCGCAGGACCTCGCGCGCTTTGGTCAGGCCGGCCCCAAGCACGGCTCGGCGCCGATCGGCGGCGCGACCGACTTTCTCCCCTACATGATCGGCTGCGAACAGGCGATGGTTTCCGGCCTGCTGTGCGAGCCGTTCTCGGCGCATAAAGCCTATCGTCTCGGCGTCATCGGCGAGATCGTGCCAGCGCTGAAAGTCGACGGCAAATTCGTCGCCAATCCCACCGTCACCACCGACCGTTACCTCGACGAGTACGGCCGCATCGTGCACGGCGAGTTCAAGACCGGCGCGGCCGCCGCCGAAGGCCACGCGCTCTTGAAGCGCGGCACTATCGATCTCAGCCTGCTCGACGAGAAGGTCGAGGCGCTGTGCACCAAACTGCTCTACACCTTCCCGGAATGCACGACCAAGACCGTCGAGGAGTTGCGTAAGCCGAAGCTCGTTGCGTGGAACGCCAACAAGGAAAACTCGCGCGACTGGCTGGCTCTCAACATGATGACGGAAGGACGCGCGGGTTTCCGCGCCTTCAACGAAGGCACGCGCGAGACCGGGCGGGAAATCGATTTCGTGGCGCTGCGCCGCGCGCTCGCCGCCAACACGCCCTGGAGCGACGAACTCACCGAAAGCATCATGCCGCGGGCGAGGTCTTAAGTGGTGGATCAACCCCTCAAGATCTGGCACGAGGCGGACGGGCGCTTGCTGCGCCTGCGGCTGAATAAGCCGAAGGCCAACCTCGTCGATGCTGCCATGATCGCGGCGCTCGATAATGCGCTGGTCGAGCATCTTGGCAACGCCCAGCTCGGCGCCGTGCTCATCGATGCCGAGGGGCCGCATTTCAGTTTCGGCGCCAGCGTCGAGGAACATCTGCCGGCGCAATGCGCCGCCATGCTGGCAGGGCTGCACAGACTGATCCTGCGCATGGTGGAATCGCCAGTGCCGCTGTTGGTGGCCGTGCACGGCCAATGCCTCGGCGGCGGGCTTGAACTCGCGCTTGGCGGCCATCTCATCTTCGTCGCCCCCGACGCCAATCTCGGCCAGCCGGAAATGAAGCTCGGCGTGTTCGCGCCGGCCGCCTCCTGCCTGTTGCCGGAACTGATTGGCCCGCAGCGCTCGCTCGATCTGCTGCTGTCCGGGCGCAGCATCACCGGCGCGCAAGCGGCGGCCATCGGCATCGTCCATGAAGCGGCCGCCAATCCGGAACATGCCGCGCTCGCCTATTTCGAAGAGCATCTCAAGCCGAAAAGCGCGAGTTCCTTGCGCCTCGCCGTCAAGGCGGCGCGGCTCGATTACGTCGCCCGCGTCAAGGACAAGATCCGCGCCGTCGAGCGGCTTTATCTCGACGAACTCATGGCCACGCACGACGCGGTGGCGGGTCTCGAAGCTTTTATCGCGAAGAGGTCGCCACAATGGCAACACCGTTGAACGCTCCGGCTACGGCCGACATCATCGCACGCGCAACCGCGCTGTTCGAAGATCTGTCCTTCACGTCCGCGCGCGAATGGAAAGCCGCCAAGCCCGGCCGCAAAGTGATCGGCTACATGCCGATCTACGTGCCGCGCGAACTCATCCACGCGGCAGATATGCTGCCGCTCGGCATCGTGGGCGGCGGCGATCAGCTCGAGGTCATCCACGGCGACGCATATTACCAGAGCTACATCTGCCGCATCCCGCGCTCGACCATCGAACTCGGCGTGTCCGGCCGCATCGATTTTGTCGACGGCATGCTGTTCCCGTCGATCTGCGACGTGATCCGCAATCTGTCCGGCATGTGGAAGATGATGTTCCCCCACGTCTATTCGCATTATTTCGACGTGCCGCAGAACTACCGGGACGACATCGGCGGAAATTTCTACGTCAACGAACTGGCCGAGCTGCGCCACGACCTCAGCGAGCTGCGTGGCAAGCCGATCACCGACGACGAGCTTCGGCACTCGATTAAGGTCTACAACGAAAACCGCCGCCTGGTGCGCGATCTCTACGACTTTCGGGCGGAGAAACCGTGGCAGGCGCCCGCGGCGGAAGTCTATCTCATGGTGCGGGCCGGCCTCCTGCTCCCGGTCGAAGAACACACCGTCATGCTGCGCGACTATCTTGCCGCGGCGCGCGCCGAGGAACGGCCGATGCGTGACAATTGCCGCATCGTGCTGACCGGCATGTTCTGCGAACAGCCGCCGCTCAATTTGATCAAGTCGCTCGAATTGTCCGGCTGCTACGTGGTGGACGACGATCTGCTGCTGGTCACCCGCTGGCTCATCGGCGACGTCGAGACCGCGGGCGATCCGCTGGTCAATCTTTCCTCCGCCTTCTTGCATCACTCCGAATTGACGGCGGCCAAGTACGAACCCAATCAGAATGAAAAGGGCCAGCACCTGGTCCGCGCGGTCAAGCGCACCAACGCTGAAGGCGTGATCTTCGCCGCGCCCAGCTTCTGCGATCCGGCGCTGCTGGAGCGGCCGATGCTGCAGCACGTGCTCAAAGATGCCGGCATCCCCTACATTGCGTTCAAATACGCCGAAAATTCCGGCCAGATGCAGCCGATCAGGGAACAGGCCGGCACCTTCGCCGATTTAATCAAACTGTGGAGCGCAGCATGACGACGCAGACAAAGATTGTCACCTCCCGCGCTCCGGTAAAGGAGGCCGTCAAGGATGCTTCCATGCTGAAGCAGAAGGAGATGATGGCCGCGCATTACGATCGGCTGACCAGCGCACCTGAGACCGGCGACAAGGTGGCGGCCACCTTCGTGCCCGGTAATCTCAATGAACTGCTCATGTGCTTCGACCTTCTGAACAATCTGCCGGAGGTTAATGCCATCCAGAACGGGCTGCGCCGCGTCAGCGGCAGTTACGTGCTGGAAGCCGAGAAGATCGGCCATTCGGAGGACGTCTGCACCTATGTGAAGTCGGACATCGGCATGATGGCCAAGGGCAATCTCGCACCCAATGGCAAGAAATTTCCTAATCCCGATGTGCTGCTGCTGTCCTATACCGGCTGCTTCACCTTCATGAAGTGGTTTGAGCTCCTGCGCGAGCAGTACAAGTGCGAGACGATCATGTTGCATACGCCTTACATGGGCGACGGCAAGATCACCAAGAACATGACCGACTACATGGTGAAGCAACTGAAGGAAGAGGTCATTCCCACGCTCGAGCGCGTTTCCGGCGTGAAGTTCGACATCGACCGGCTGCGCGAATACCTGAAGAAGTCGACCAAGGCCGAGGACGATCTCGTTCGCGTGCTGCAAAGCGCCAAGTCCAAACCGTCGCCGATCGACGCTTATTTCGGCGGCATCTATTACATCGGGCCGATCTTCGGCGCCTTCCGCGGCACGCAAGACGCGGTCGATTATTATAAGTTTCTGCGCGAGGAGGTCGAAGACCGCATGGCCAAGGGCCTCGGACCGGTCACCCCCGATGGCGACATGGGCAAAGAGAAATATCGCCTGGTCGTCGAGGGACCGCCCAATTACACCAGCTTCCGGCAGTTCTGGAAAATGTTCTACGACGAAGGCGCGGTCGTCGTCGCCTCGAGCTACACCAAGGTCGGCGGCGTCTACGATTTCGGCTTCCGTCACGATCCAGACAAGCCGTTGGAGACGCTGGCCGAATATTGCCTCGGCGTCTACACCAACCGCAGCCTGCCGATGCGCATCGACATGTTGGTCAATTATATCAATGAATACGAGGCCGACGGCCTGCTGATCAACTCAATCAAGAGCTGCAACAGTTTCTCGGCCGGCCAATTGCTGATGATGCGCGAGGTCGAGAAGCGCACCGGCAAGCCGGCCGCGTTCGTGGAATCCGACCTGGTCGATCCGCGCTATTTCTCGGCGGCCAACATCAAGAACCGTCTGGAGAGCTATTTCCAGATGGTCGATCAGAAACGCGCCGGCGTGGACGCGGCGGCTTGAGGAGGAAGGCATGAAGACTTTCGTCGGCATCGACCTTGGTTCGACGACGACTAAGGCTGTCCTCCTCGACGAGGATCGCAAAGTGATCGGCCACGGCATCACCAATTCGCGCTCGAACTACGCGACTGCCGCGCGCGTGGCCAGTCAAGAGGCGCGCGTCGACGGGCAGTTCACGCTGTTCCGGCGGGCGCTTACCGCCGCCCATGGGCTAATCGACCTCGACACGTTCCTCGGCACGCTCGAGCGAGCCTTTCGTCTCGAGCAGTTTCTCGAACAGCTCGACGATCTCGAGCAGACCTGCATCAGCCAAATCCAAGGTGAGCGCTTCGCCAAGGTCGCGTCCGGTGTGAAGGATTCGCTCGGTGAGGTTTTCCGGCGGTTGCGCACGGAGGCGCCCGAGCTTTATGCGCCTGGCGCCAAGCGCAAATCCGATTTCTTCCGGGACATTGCGGGATCGCGCTACCATGCCCATGCCGAAGAGGTCGCGCGCGATGCGAACCTTCCCTATGACCTGCTGCTCAACGTCTACGATAAATCGATCATCGAGGTGGAAAACCGGCCGCCGGCGGGCGAGCTGAGCGACAAATTCCGCCGCGCACTCGGGCGTGTGCTGAAAACGGACGATTCGGTTAAATCGGCGGCGGCCGACATCCAGAAGATGATCGAGGATGCGCTCGCCGTCGATTTGGAGGAGACCTATCTGGTCGGCACCGGCTATGGCCGGGTGACGCTGCCGTTCTCCAAGGAGCATATACGCTCGGAGATCCTCTGCCACGGCCTCGGCGCCCACTTGATGTATCCGCAGACCCGCACCGTGCTCGACATCGGCGGTCAGGACACCAAGGGCATCCAGATCGACGAGCACGGGATCGTCGCCAACTTCCAGATGAACGACCGCTGTGCAGCCGGTTGCGGGCGTTATCTCGGTTACATCGCCGACGAAATGAACATGGGCCTGCACGAATTGGGCCCCATGGCCATGAAGTCGGACAAGCCGGCGCGCATCAACTCGACCTGCACCGTGTTCGCCGGCGCCGAATTGCGCGACCGGCTCTCGCTCGGCGAAAAGCGCGAAGACATCCTGGCCGGGCTGCACCGCGCCATCATCTTGCGCGCGATCTCCATCATCTCGCGCTCGGGCGGGGTCACCAATGAATTCACCTTCACCGGCGGCGTTGCCAAGAACGAGGCCGCGGTGCGCGAGCTGAGGAAGGTGATCAAGGAGAATTACGGCGACGTCGTCATCAACATCAACCCGGATTCGATCTACACCGGCGCCCTCGGCGCCGCGGAGTTCGCGCGGCGAGCGCATTCGGGGCAGGCGGACGGGAGCGAAGCATGACCATCGCGGCAGGAATCGACATCGGCACCAGCACCATCAAGGCGGCGCTGTTCAAGGTCGAGAACGGCAAGGAAACCTGGCTGTCGCGCTACGTGATGCGCATCCGGCAACGCGACCCCATGGAGCTGGCGCGCGTCGCCTATGACGCCGTGCTGGAAGACGCGAAACTTAAGCCCGAAGACGTCAATTACGTTGCCACCACGGGCGAAGCCGAGAGCGTGCCGTTCCATACCGGCCATTTCTATTCAATGACGACGCACGCCCGCGGCGCCATCTACCTCGACCCGGAATCGCGGGCGGCGCTCGACATCGGCGCGCTGCACGGCCGTGCCATCCAGATCGATGGGCGCGGCAAGGTGCTCAGCTACAAGATGACCAGCCAGTGCGCATCGGGCTCCGGGCAATTCCTCGAGAACATCGCCCGCTATCTCGGCATCGCGCAGGAAGAGATCGGAACGCTGTCGAGCCAGGGCGATAATCCCGAGGTCGTGAGCAGCATCTGCGCCGTGCTGGCGGAAACCGACGTGATCAACATGGTTTCGCGCGGTATTACGACGCCGAATATCCTGAAGGGCATCCATCTTTCAATGGCGGCCCGGCTCTCCAAGCTGTTGAAATCGATCGGGGTGGTCGATGGCGCGGTCATGGTGACCGGCGGGCTCGCCCTCGACAAAGGTCTGGTCGCCGCGCTCGAAGAGGATATCTCGCACATCAAGGACATGAACGTCGCGGTCCGCAGCCATCCGGATTCGATGTATGCCGGCGCGATCGGCGCTGCCTTGTGGGGCGCGTTCCGTTTCGAAAAACTTGCCACTACCGGCCGCGTGCCGAAGGCGGCATGAGAATATGAGGAGATAACGCTATGGCCCTGTTGATCAACGATGCCTGCACGGCGTGCGATGCTTGCGAGCCGGTGTGCCCGAACAAGGCGATCACCGCCGGCAATCCGATGTACGTCATCGATCCGCTGAAATGCACCGAGTGCGTGGGCGCCGAGGACGAGCCGCAGTGCAAGCTGGTCTGTCCGGCCAATTGCATCGTGCCCAATCCGGACTGGGAAGAATCGAAAGAGGATCTGCTCGCCAAATACGAGCAGCTGCACGGCTAAACCATGAACTTCCAGAATCGCGTCTGCCAGAAGCTGCACGAGGAACACGCCGCCGTCATCGCCATGTTGGAACGGCTGGCGCAGACCATCGCGCGGCACCGGGATAGCGCTGCCGACGCGAAAGATCCGATGGTGGCGAAACTCTTGAACGATCTCGCCGCCGAGTTGCCGGGCGAGGTCGAGCGTCATTTCGCCTTCGAAGAAACTGAGTTGTTCTCCTACCTCGGCGAAGCGGGCAATCAGGACATCGGCGCGCATTTGACTTACGAACACGGCATCATCCGCCCGATCGGCGCGGCGCTGGTCAAACTTATCGGCGACGTGCGCGCGCAAGGCTTTGATGCGGCGCGCTGGGCCGAATTCCGCCGGCTCGGACAGGACCTGCACGATTGCCTGGTGCCGCACGCGCGCAAGGAAGACATGGCGCTGCTGCCGATGCTGGATGATTTGATGGATTCCGAAAAGGAAACGCAGCTTTACGAGAAATACGTCGAGCATATGTGAGGCACTTGCATGAATAATGCCGCCGCGACTGCGGACAACACCATCCGCCCGTTACGCTCTGCCGATCTCGAACGCGTCATCGCCATCGATTCGGCGCACGTGGGTGAGCCGCGCCGCCGGTTTTTCGAGAAGCGCGCTGGCCCACGCCAAGCAGCACCCGGATGATTTCGTGCATGTCGGCGTCGTGCGCAAAGGCGCGCTGGTCGGCTTTGCCTTCGCGCGTATCCTGCGCGGCGAATTCGGCCGCGAGCAGGCGATTGCCACGCTCGACGCAGTCGGCGTCGAGCACGACAGCCGCGAGCACGGCGTCGGCCGCGCCTTGATGGATGGCCTCACCAAGCTGATGCGTGAGAAGAAGGTGCAATCGCTGCAATCGCAGGCCGATTGGACCAACCACGGTCTGCTGCGATTCTTCGATTCTTCCGGTTTCGGACTGGCGCCGCGCCTGGTGCTTGAGCGTTCCGTTCTCACGCCGCTAGCGGAGGCTTCCGATGACGAGTGACAGCAAGACCAGAAGTGGCGGCATCACCATCCCGCAGCACGTGGGAGAGGCTGCCGAGATCAATTACGGTGGCGAGGCCGCCCCGGATTACGGCCCGCTCGCGCGCGACCGCATCCCGGTGCGTTCGATGGCCGAAGGCGACCTGCATGCGCTGGTGGCGATCGATCGCCGGATCACCGGCCGCGACCGCGTCGCGTATTTCGAACGCAAGCTGGCCGACGCGTTGACGGAGTCGGATGTGCGCGTCTCGCTCGTGGCCGAGCTCGATACCGTGCCGGTCGGCTTCATCATGGCCCGTGTCGATCTCGGCGAATTCGGCCGGGTCGAAACCACCGCGGTCATCGACACCATTGGCGTCGATCCGAACTACCAAAACAAAGGTGTCGGCCGCGCTTTGGTGTCGCAATTGCTGGCTAACCTCGGCACGCTGCGCGTCGAGAAGGTGCGCACCGAAGTCGATTGGCAGGACCACGATCTGCTCGCCTATCTCGATCGCAATGGGTTCCGTCCCTCGCAGCAGCTTTCTTTCGACCAGCCGCTCATTTGATGTCCGCGTCGATGCCGGTCAAATCGAAACCTGCCTGTCAGCCGCGCTTCGACTTTCGCGACCAGCGCGCCATCGTCACCGGCGGCAGCCGCGGCATCGGCCGGGCGATCGCCGACGCGCTCGGCGGGGCCGGCGCGCAGGTCTACGCCTTCGATGTCGGCGAGCCGGAGCATATCGAGAACTTCCCGCATAAGTTCGTGCGTATCGATATCGTCGACACCAACGCCGTGAAGGCCGCCATCGCGGAGTTTTCGGAAGCACCGACTTTGCTCGTGAATAATGCCGGCATCACGCGCGACCGCTCGATTGCCAAGATGAGCGACGCCGATTGGGCGGCGGTGCTCAATGTCAATCTCACCGGCGCCTTCAACATGATCCGGGCCGTCGCTCCACTGATGGCGGCGCAGGGCTTCGGCCGCATCGTCAACATCACGTCGATCAACGGCCTGCGCGGCAAATTCGGTCAGGCTAATTACGCGGCGGCCAAGGCCGGTCTGATCGGCCTGACCAAGACCGCGGCGCGCGAGTTCGGCAAGAAAGGCGTCACCGTCAATGCGGTCGCGCCCGGCATGGTGATGACCGACATGGCGCGCGCCCTGCCGGAGGAAATTCTCGGCCGGGCGGTCGCCGAAGCGGCGCTGCCCGAGCTTTGCGATGCGCAAGACATCGCCAATGCGGTGCTGTTCCTGCTGTCGGACGCGGGGCGCGCCATCACCGGCGAAGTGCTGCGCGTCGATGCCGGGCAATATATCTGAGTGAACTCAGCCCCGGCGCACCATGAAGCCGCCCTCGCAGTCGCCGCATTGCGAGTCCATGGCCTCGTGCGTCCAGCCGCGCTCTTCGAGCTCCGGATAGAGCATGATAGGCTCACTGTCGAAGTGTCCGATGATGGCCGAGCTGGCTTCGCCGCTTTCGATCGTGCGCAGAATGGTTGTGAGCGGCTCGTCTAGTCCGCGCACGTCGACGTGCGAGCCGTCTTCACTGCGCTAAACGCGGGATCCGTCCGCCGGTCGGGTATGATTGTGGTGGTCGTGATGCACGGCAACGCTCCGGTCTTGCGCGCCAGGGCGATAAATCGGTACCAAAATGCCTAATTCTACGCTATGGGGTCTTGATTAGAATCAAAGGTCAGCTGCTTTGGCGACAGCGAAAAAAGCGCGCGCAGCGAAAGCCGACACCGCGGTGCGGGTCCGCCGCGTGCGCGCCGCCGATATCCCGCAGGTGATCGGGCTCGATACCCGCGTCACCAAGCTCGCCAAGGCGGAATACTGGAACGATGTTTTCCGCCGTTACGGCAAACAACGCTTGCAAGAGCGGTTCTTCCTGGTTGCCGAGGGCCGTACGGACGGGGCGGATGCGCACGTGCTCGGCTTCATCATTGGCGAAATCCGCGCCTGGGAATTCGGCTCGACGCCCTGCGGCTGGGTCTTTGCGTTGTCGGTCGAACCGGAGATGCGCTTGCAAAGCGTCGCCACCGAGCTGTTCGAAGCGATTTCCAACGAGTTCAAGAAGGCCGGCGTCAGCAAGATGCGCACCATGGTGGCGAGGGATGCCCAGCTGCCCATGCTGTTTTTCCGCAGCGAAGGCATGATGGCCGGGCCCTACATCCAGCTTGAGAAGGACCTCGATTGAGCGGGATAGCGGCCTCATGAGACTGCAGATTTCAACCCGGCTGGCCATCTTCGCGGTGCTTGAACTGACCGCGCGCGAAGGCCGTCAGCTTTCCGTCGCGGAAATCGGCGAGAAGTACGGCGTCTCCAGTCATCACCTGGCCAAGGTCATGCACGTGATGGGCCGTGCCGGCCTGGTCCGCGCGGTTCGCGGCGCGGGCGGCGGGTATCAATTCGCCGGCAATGCACGGCGAACGACGCTGCTGGATGTTGCCCAGCTGTTCGAAGAGTTGAGCTCCGTCGAGCACGACAGCGGGACCGCCGCTGCGACGCCCGAGGACCAGGCCTTGCGCGAAGTTCTCAACGAAATTGACGATATCGCGCGCGCGACCCTCGGCTCGATCACCATTGCGACGATGCGCAAACTGGTGGACCGCCGTGCCGCCGGCGGCGGGCAACGTTCGAAGACCGAGATGCCGGGCCGGCGGATTTAATCGCGTCCTTGATTGACGCAACGACGTCTTATTTCGCCAACCCCAAGGACGATGCGGCGAATGCGTCCGATGCCCTAAATGCCATTGAATTGGGCGCTAATCGTATTTCTATTGTGCGTCGCAACATAATTCAACAAACGAGGCTTGGTAATTCTTGATCGAGATCAAGGCGGCTAGGCCGATCGGGACCTTGAGTGAGGCTGGTCAGCTCCAAGGCTTAGTCCATGGCTTCAAAACTGACGGCCGGCGATCTTCAAATCATCACCCGCATCGCGGTTTTTCGAGGACTCAAAGCGGAGACCGTCGAGCACATTATCGCGCCCGCGACCGCGCTTATGTTGCGCCCGCACGATTGGATCATTCGTCAAGACGATCCGGCGACGGCATTTTTCATCGTGATCGACGGCTGGGTGAAGCTTTATCGCAGCACGCAGTCCGGCGATGAAACCGTTATCGATATCATGACCAAGGGCCAGAGTTTCGCGGAGTCGGTCGCTTTCACCGGCAACCGCTACATGGCGACCGCCGAAGCAGTAACCGAAGCGCGCGTCGCGCGCATCCCTGCCGATCATATCGTCCGCTGCATCCGCCAAAGCCCCGACATCGCTTTGGGGATGGTCGCGTCGATCTCCCAGCACTTGCATCATCTCATGCAACAGGTCGAGCAGCTCAAGGCGCAAAGCGGCGTACAGCGAGTTGCCGAGTTTCTCGCGTCGCTGTCTTTGACGGAGCAGGGTCATTGCGCGGTCGCGCTGCCCTACGACAAGGTTCTGATCGCCGGCCGCCTTGGCCTGACGCCGGAGTTGTTGTCGCGGGCCTTTGCGCGCCTGCGCAGCATCGGCGTCGTGGTCGACGCTTCGCACGTTGTGGTCAAGGACGTTGCCAAGCTGCGTCAGCTCGCCAACGACGATCGCAGCTCGGTGCGCGGCACATTGCGGGCCGTGCGTTAATGTCGTCGCAGATTTTGCATCCGCCCGGTTGGTTGCCGCCAATCGGCTACGCCAACGGCATCAGCGTGCCGGCCGGCCGCATCGTGTTCGTCGCCGGCACGGTTGGCTGGGATGCCAATCAGAAATTCCAAAGCGAAGAACTCGTTCCGCAATTCGAGCAGGCGCTCAAGAACATCATCGCGATTCTGGCCGAGGCCGGCGCTAAGCCCGCCCACATTTGCCGGCTTACTGCCTTCTGCATCGACAAGCCCGCTTATCTCACGGGCCGGCGCGAACTCGGGCGCATTTGGAAATCGCTGATCGGAAGCCATTTCCCCGCGATGAGCATGATTTTTGTCGCCGATCTGCTCGATGCGCCGGCCAAGATCGAGTTGGAAGCGACCGCCGTTATTCCCGCGCCGTAAGCTTTGAGACGAGGCGCCGCGCCAGCGCGGCGGCCGCGACGCGACGATAATTGGCCGATGCAATCGTGGTCCGCATCGGCTGCACCTGCTTCTGTACCAGCCGGTCGATCTCTTGCAGCAGTTTGTCGTCGACTGGCCGGCCGGCAAAGACTTCCGTGCCGGCGAGCAGGAACGGCCGAGAATTAGTGCCGGTCAGCGCGATCCGGAGCGAACCGACATTTGCCCCAGACAGCGTGAGCGCAGCCGCGACGCCGGCCAAGGGAAAATCGATGGCCCCGCGTACGCGCACTTTTTCATAAGCCGATGGTGGCGGGGCTGCCGGCAACTGCACCGCTACGACGAGCTCGCCGGCAGCGAGAGCGAGATGGGCTTTGCCGTCTTCGACGTAGAGATCGCTCAGAGGAATCCGGCGCTGGCCTTGTGCGCCGGCAATGTCGACTTCGGCGCCATAAACAAGCAAAGCGGGCGCCAGATCGCCGCTGAAGGCGGCGTGGCAGCGCTGGCCCTGCGGCGCGACGTGGCAGACAGTGCCGCGATTCTTCAGACAATAGGCGTTGGCGCTCCGCCACCATTCGCTTTGATTGTAATAGATGCAGCGGGTGTCGAGGCAGAGATTGCCGCCAACCGTCGCCATGACGCGATGACCGGGCCCGGCGATCGCCGCGGCGGCTTGCGCCAGCGCGCGATATCGGCTGGCGATCGCTTTGTCGCGGGCCAGCGCGGCGATGGTCACGCCGGCGCCGATCGTCACGCCGCGGCCGTCGGTTTTGATCTCGCTCAGTTCATCGATGCCGGAAAGATCGACCAGCAGATCCGGGCCGCTGATGCCGCGCCGCATGTTCACGATGAGGTCGGTTCCGCCCGCAACGTATCGGCTGCCCGGATGCTTGAGACAGGCCGCGACCGCTTCCTTGACGGTGTTTGGCTGCGCAATACGGAACTCGGCCAACGATGCACTCATGATGCAGCCTTCAATGCGTTCCGTTTCGCCTTGCGCCGGCGCTCGATCAGCGCGTCCATGACCCGGTCAGGCGTCACCGGCAATTCATTGAGGTCCATGCCGATCGCATTGGCGATGGCGTTGACCATAGCCGGCGGAAAACCGGCCAAGGCGCCTTCGCTCGCTTCCTTAGCGCCGAACGGCCCGTAGGGATCGTGGCTTTCGACGATCTGCACCTCGATCGGCGGCGATTCCGCGATCGTCGGCATGCGATATTCGAGCAGGCTGGCATGCGCCGGCAGGCCCTCGAGGTAGCGGGTCTCCTCGCACAAGGCTTGTCCCATGCCCATCCAGACCGACCCTTCGATCTGTCCTTCGACCGCCAGCGGGTTGATGGCATGGCCGCAGTCGAGCGCCACCCACACTTTGTCGACAGTGACCAGACCGCTCGCATCGTCGACGCTGACTTCGACCACTTGGGCGGCGTAGCTGAATCCCATGGTCGAGCCGACGGCGCCGCCGCGGTGCTTGCCGCCTTGTGCCTCCGGCGGGCAGGTGAATGATCCCTTCACGGTGATCGCGCCCTCGTCGACCAGTGCGGCGGCGACGACGTCGGCGAAGGGTAGGCTTGATTGATCGCCTTTGCCGACGCGGAATACTTCGCCGGCGCATTCGATGTCTTCCGGCTTCGCCTCGAGTTTTTTCGCCGCGGCTGCGACGAGGACGGCCTTGAGATTCTTGGCAGCATCGATCGCGGCATTGCCGACCATGAAGGTGATGCGCGACGAATAGGCCCCGTTGTCCTTCGGCGTGATGGCGGTATCGGCGGAGACGACGCGAATTCGGTCGAGCGAAATGTCCAGCGTCTCCGCCACGGCGATCGCCACCATGGTCGATGAGCCTTGACCGATATCGGCGGCGCCGGTGAGCGCCGTCACGCCGCCGTCGAAGTCCAGCTTGAGGTTGACCAGCGCGTGCGGCTCGCCGGTCCGGTGAATAGGCTTGGCGGCCCCGCTGACGTAATGCGAGCAGGCCATGCCGAGGCCCTTGCCCGGCGGCATACTGCCGATGCGCTCATGCCACCCGCTCGCTCGCTCGACCTTGTCGAGGCATTCGGCGAGGCCGTAACTGTTGACCGTCAAATCGTTCATCGTGCGGGTAGGCGCCTGCAACAAATTGGCGCGGCGCACCGCGAAGGGATCAAGCCCGAGTTCGCGCGCCATGCGGTCGACCAGACATTCGAACGCGTGACGCATATCGACCGAACCGTGCCCGCGCATGGCGCCGCAGGGCGGCAGATTGGCGTAGACCCGATAGCCGTCGTACTTGACCGCGGGAATATCGTAGATGCCCTGCAGCAGCGCGCCGGCATAGAGAATGGTGATGATGCCGTAACCGGCGTAAGCGCCGCCGCGTTGCACCACCTCACATTCACAGGCGGTCATGCGCCCGTCCTTGCGCATGCCGAGCTTCAACTTGATGTCGGTCTGCGGCCGGGCGCGGTGGGTGATGAAAGTTTCCTCGCGGGTGAGCTGCATCAGCACCTTACCGGCGCTGGCGCGCGCGAGCAGCGCGGCGATGATCTCGAAATTCAAGGTTTCGACGCGGGCGCCGAAGCCGCCGCCGATGAACGGCTTGATCACGCGGATGCGCGAGGAATCCATCTCCAGGCATTGCGCGAGCATCAGGTGCAGGTAATAGCCGACCTGCGACACGGTCTGCATCATAAGGCGGCCGGTCGCCGGATCGTATTCGGCAAGGCTGGCGTGCGGCTCGATCTGCGCGTGGTTGATTTCGGCGCAGTTGAATTTCTCCTCGCGCACCAGATCGGCCGCGGCAAAACCTTGGCGGACGTCGCCGAACTCGCTATGAACATCACGTTCGATATTGCCAGGCTTGTTGTCGTGCAGCAGCACGGCACCCGGCACGCGCGCGGTCTCCGACGTATAATAGGCGGGCAGCTCCTTCACTTCGAATTCGATCAGGTTAAGCGCCCGCTCCGCCGTCTCCGCGTCGATCGCGGCCACCGCCGCGACCGGCTCGCCGCGATAGCGCACGCGGCCGCGCGCCAGCGGATATTCGTTCATGGCGATGGGCAGCACGCCGTAGGTATGCGGGCAGTCGTCGCCGGTCACGACCGCGACCACGCCGTCGAGCGCGCGGGCCTTGGATACATCGAGCCGGATAATGTCCGCGTGGCTCACCGGGCTGCGGAAGATGCGTCCGACCAGGGCGTCGGCGTGGTCGAGGTCCGCCGTATAGCGGGCCTTGCCGGTGACCTTGTCGATGCCATCGATGAGCGGAACGCCCGGACGCTTCTTAATGCTCACCTGATCCGGTGCTGCCGTCATGATGCCGATTCCGCCGCCGCATGCACGGATTCGATGATCTTCACGTAGCCGGTACAACGGCAGAGGTTGCCGGACAACGCGGTGCGGATTTCCTGGTCGCTCGGGTTCGGAATGCGGCGAAGGAGTGCCTCCGCCGCCATGATCATTCCGGGCGTGCAGAAGCCGCATTGCGTGCCGAGCTTCTCGTGAAAGGCGCGCTGCAATCGGCTAAGCCGCCCTTGCGCCGCCAGGCCCTCGATCGTTTCGACGTCACGGCCCTCGCAGCGCACAACGAGCGTAATGCAGGATGGCACGGCTTCGCCGTCGACCAGGACCGTGCAGGCGCCGCACTCGCCTCCATCGCAACCGGTCTTCACGCCGGTGAGATGCGCGACGTCGCGCAGATAGTCGACCAGCAGGTCGCGCTCGGCGACGGCGTCTTCGCGCCAGCGCCCGTTAAGCCTCAATCTCAGCAGCCGCTTTTTCGGCGGCGGGCCCGGTGCATGCATCGGAGCGCTCCTGAGCCAAAAAAATGCGCCGTTTGCCGGTGCGTTTCCATGACAAAAATCAAGACAACCCACTCCGGTTGTTGCGATATCGAGCGATCTACCTAACCGAAGTCAAGGATGGGGCTGCCATTAGCCAGTAGATTTTTCAAACGTAATTGCACTTGGGCGGGCCTTATGATGGCGCTTCGCGACTATAACGCCGCGGTCTATTTAGCGGCCAAAGAACCCGAACAAACAGCGCAAGACATTTCCGCGTTGAGTGTATTTTTCAATCCGAAGAGCGTCGCCGTGGTGGGCGCTTCGTCCGACCCGAAGAAGCCGGGCAACACCGCGCTCCGCCACATGATCTCCATGGGCTACAAAGGGAAATTGTACCCGGTCAATCCGCGCGAAAAAGGCATCTTGGGGCTGCCTTGCTACAGAAACGTGAGCGACATCCCCGAACCGGTCGAGCTGTGCATTCTGATGGTGGCGGCCGAGCTGACCGTGCCGGTCGCCAAGGAGATGGCGGAGCGAAAAAAGCGCTTCAACGACATCAAGGGCGCGATCTGCATGTCGGCGGGCTTCGGCGAGATCGACTCGCCTGAGGCCAAGCAGCGGCAAAAGGATCTGATCGACATTCTACAGTCCGCGTCGATCCGGCTCATCGGCCCGAACTGCGTCGGCGTCATGGATACGGTGAGCGGCTTCAACACCAACTTCGATATCGGCTCCTATCCGCGCGGCGGCATCAGCGTGCTCACGCAGAGCGGCGCTTTCGGCAATTCATTTCTGTTTGCTTCGGGGACGAGCGGCCGGGTGGGCCTGAACAAATACGTCTCCATGGGCAACATGGCCGACGTTCAGATGGCCGAGCTGCTCGCCTTCTTAAAGGACGACGTAACGACGCGCGTCATCGGCATCTATCTCGAAGGTTTGTCTGAGCCGCGCGGCTTTTTCCAAGCGGCCTGCGAAGCCGCCGCGGTCAAGCCGGTGGTGGTGCTCAAAAGCGGCCGCAGCGAACTGGGCTCGACCGCGGCGCTCTCCCACACCGGCGCGATCGCCGGCGCCGAGGCGATCTACGAAGGCGCGTTCCGCCAGTTCGGATTGATGCGCGTGCGCAGCGTCGCAGAGTTCTACGACACGCTGCGCGCGTTCTCGATGCAGCCGGTGCCGAAGGGCAACCGCGTTGCCGTGCTCACGCACATGGGCGGGCCGGGAACGATGTGTATCGACGAGATTTCCGAATCGCCCGGCATCACGATGGCGTCGTTCACCAATGAAACGCACGCGGCGTTGAAGGCGATCCTGTCGCCCGCCGCCAATATCGGCCATCCGCCCGGCTACATCGACCTCACCGCCGCGCATTTCGAGCGCTTGCACCACCAGGTGCTGCAACTCCTGTTCAAGGATCCGAACGTCGACCAGGTGATCCAGATCCTGGCGCCCAGCGCGTTTCTCGATCAGCCGCTGCTCGCCAAGGAGGTCTCGGCTGCGTTCCAGTCGCAAGGCTCGACGTCGAAGCCGCTGCTCAATGTCATCACCTTCGGCGACTTTGCCGACGAATTGCGCCGCGGCCTCGAAGGCGCTCACCTGCCGACTTTCGATTACCCGGACACGGTCGCGCGGGTCGCGGCCAATCTGGCGAATTACGGCGCCATTCGCGCGTCGGCCGCGCAAGCCGACGGAAAGACTCACATTGCCGCCGCCAAAGGGCCGGCGGCGCAACTGATCGCCGCCACGGTCAAAGCGGGGCGCGTCAGCCTGCTCGAACCGGAAGCCTATGCGGTGTGCAAGCAGTACGACATTCCGGTGCCGCCATTCAAAATGGTTGACTCGCTGCCGGGCGCTTTGGCGGCTGCCAAAGAGATTGGTTACCCGGTCGTGATCAAAGTAGTGTCGGCGCAGATCCTGCATAAATCCGACATCGGCGGCGTCGTGCTCGGCATCGGGTCCGACGGCGCGCTTGAAAAATCCTACGCGCAGCTCATCGACAACGTCTGCAAGGCGGCGCCTGGAATCGGTACGCCAAGCGTGCTGGTGCAGAAGATGATGCCGGCGGCGACCGAACTGGTGCTGGGCGCGATCCGCGACAGACTGTTCGGCCCGGTGGTGATGTTCGGCCTCGGCGGCATCTATGTCGAAGCGCTCAAGCGCGTCGGGTTCCGCCTGGCGCCGTTCGGCATCTATGAGGCCCGCGCGCTCATCCACGACACGCTGCCGCCGAAAATCGTGGCCGGCGCACGCGGCCGCCAGAAACTTAATGTCGACGCCATCGCCGCCAAGCTGGTTTCGCTCGGCCGGATGCTGGAGGAGCACCCGCAGATCGAGGAAGTCGATCTCAACCCGTGCCTCGCGCTCGACGACGGCTGCCTGGCGGTCGACGCGCGCATCATTCTCGCCAAGGCCAATTGAGATAGCTCAATGACCACCATACACTGGAAAGATTTACCTGCACTATCAAAGGGTGAGCCGCAGGAATGACCGACGTTCGCGACTATAATGCCGCTGTCGATTTTGTGGACCGCAACGTCGCCGAGGGACGGGGCGAGAAGACCGCGTTCATTGACCCGTCGCGCAACCTGACCTATGGCGAACTGCTCGACACCGTAGCGCGCATCGGCCCGATGCTGGCGCGCATGGGCATTGAACCGGAAAACCGCATCGCCCTCGTTCTGCTCGACACCGTCGATTTCCCCGTTCTGTTCTGGGGCGCCATCCGGGCGGGCATCGTTCCGGTTCTTGTCAACACGCGGCTGACCGTCGATCAGTATCGCTACCTGTTCGAAGATTCCCGCGCCAAGGCGGTTTTTGTTTCGACCGCGCTGCTCCCGATGGTGCAGGAAGCCGCCAAGGATCTGCCCAACGTCAAGGAAGTCGTCGTCGTCGGCGGAGGCCCGGCGTCGGTGCCACGGCTGGACCAGCTCTTGGCGGCCGAGAACGAAGGCGCGGCGCCGGCCAGAACCTGTGCCGATGAAGTCGCGTACTGGCTCTATTCGTCCGGCACGACCGGAAACCCGAAAGGGACTATGCATGTGCATTCGACGCCAATGAACATTGCGCGTACCTCGGGGCAGGGCCGCATCGGCATCCGTGAAGACGATGTGATATTTTCCGCGCCGAAGCTGTTCTTCGCCTATGGCCTCGGCGACGCAATGTTGTGCCCGATGTCGGTCGGCGCGACCACGGTGCTCTATCCGGAGCGGCCGACGCCGCAGACCGTGTTCGAAACGTTGCGCGGATATCAGCCGACGATGTTTTTTGCGGTGCCCACGCTTTATGCGGCCATGCTCGCCGACCCCGAGTGCAAGCCGGAAAATATGTCAAGCCGGATGCGGCTCTGCTTCTCGGCCGGCGAACCGTTGCCGGCCCATGTCGGCCAAGCCTGGAAACAAAAATTCGGCCTCGACATCGTCAACGGCGTCGGCTCCACCGAGATGGGGCATCTTTATCTGACCAACCTTCCGGATGCCGTCGAATACGGCACTTCCGGCGTGCCGGTCGACGGCTACGACCTCAGACTTGTCGATGAAAACGGTAACGACGTCGCCGACAATGAAATGGGCGAGCTGTTGGTGCGCGGCGAATCGTCCGCGGTCGGCTACTGGAACCAGCGCGAGAAATCTCGCCGTACGTTCGTCGGCGAATGGACGCGCACCGGCGACAAATACGTGCGGCGTCCGGATGGCGTTTACACCTACTGCGGCCGCACCGACGACATGTTCAAGGTCAGCGGCATTTGGGTGTCTCCGTTCGAGGTCGAAGACGCATTGATTACCCACCCGAAAGTGCTCGAGGCCGCCGTCGTGCCGGTCGAAGACGAACACGGCCTGATCAAACCGAAAGCCTTCGTCGTACTCAAGAATCAGAACGAGGACGATATCGGACGGGCGCTCTATGAAGAGCTCAAGGTGCATGTGAAACGCGCGATCGGTCCCTGGAAATATCCGCGCTGGATCGAATTCGTCGACAGCCTGCCGAAAACCGCGACCGGAAAAATCCAGCGCTTCATGCTGCGCGACGAGGGAATCAATCTGCATGCGGGTGGCCGCTGATGCCGCCGCTCGCACATCTTGCTTGGCCGTTTTTCGGCGAGGAACACCGGCGATTTGGCGCAGGGCTGGCGGATTGGGCTAGCAAGGAAGTCGGCCGCCACATCGATCACGCCGACGTGGATCAATCCTGCCGGTCCCTCGTGCGGGCTTTGGGAGACGCAGGCTGGCTCAAGGCCGTGGTGCCGGCAGCCTATGGCGGCTTGTCGGAAAAACTCGACGTGCGCACGATTTGCGCCGCGCGCGAGATTCTTTCCTGGCACGACAGCCTCGCCGATTTTGCCTTCGCCATGCAGGGCCTGGGCACCGCCTCGATATCGCTGTTCGGCAGCGACGAGATAAAGGCCAAATATCTGCCGCCGGTTTGCAGCGGCCGTCATATCGCGGCTTTCGCGCTCTCGGAACCCGAAGCGGGCTCCGACGTCAGCGCGCTGGCCACCGCCGCCGTCAAGGACGGGCCGGCGCATGTGCCGCATCGACGGGCTGAAAACCTGGATCTCCAACGGCGGCATCGCCGACCATTACGTCGTGTTCGCGCGCACCGGCGAGGCTCCAGGCGCCAAGGGGCTTTCCTGCTTCATCGTCGACGCCGATACGCCGGGCCTCGAAGTCGCCGGCCGCATCGAGGTCATCGCGCCGCACCCGCTGGCGACGCTTCGCTTCACCGGCTGCCGCGTGCCGCTGGCCAATCGGCTCGGCGGCGCGGGCGAAGGCTTCAAGGTAGCGATGGCGACGCTCGATATTTTCCGCTCGACGGTTGCCGCCGCCGCGCTCGGCCTGGCGCGCCGCGCCTTCGACGAGATGATCGAGCGCGCGGCAACCCGCAATCTGTTCGGCGCGCCGCTCGCCGATTTGCAGCTCACGCAGGTAGCGCTTGCCGATAGCGCCATCGACATCGACGCGGCGGCATTGCTGATTTATCGCGGCGCCTGGGAAAAGGACTCCGGCGCAGCGCGCATCACCCGCGAGGCCTCGATGTCAAAAGCCTTCGCGCCGGAGATGGCGCAACGCGTCATCGATCGCGCCGTGCAGATCTTCGGCGGCAACGGCGTGCGCGTCGGCGTCAAGGTCGAGGCGCTTTACCGCGAAATTCGCGCGCTCCGCATCTACGAGGGCGCGACCGAAGTACAGAAACTGATCGTGGCGCGGGAATTGCTGAAGGCGCGCGAAGCGGCGCTTCGCCAGGCCGCCGAGTAGAAACGATGCTGCTGACCGAAGAACAGGAACAGGTTCGGGACACCGCGCGAGAATTCGCGCAATCCCAATTGGCGCCCCATTCGGCCGAATGGGACAGCCAAGCGGTGTTTCCGCGCGCGGCGCTGCGCGAGCTGGGCAATCTCGGCTTCATGGGGATGACGGTCCCGCAGGAGTGGGACGGCGCCGGCACCGATTACATCGCCTATGCGCTGGCGCTCGAGGAAATCGCCGCCGGCGATGGCGCCGTCTCGACCATCATGAGCGGCCATAACTCCGTCGGCTGCATGCCGCTGGTCGAGTACGGGACGCCCGAGCAGAAGGAAAAATATCTGCGGCCGATGGCGCGCGGCGAGATGCTGAGCGCGTTCTGTCTCACCGAGCCGCAAAGCGGCTCGGACGCCGGCGCCATCAGCACCCGCGCCGAGCGCCGCAACGGCGGCTACATCCTCAACGGCACCAAGCAGTTCGTCACCTCGGGCAAGAACGCCGACGTCGCGCTGGTGATTGCCGCCACCGATCTCGCGCTCGGCAAGCAGGGCATCAGCTGCTTCATCGTCGACACCAAGCAATCCGGCTATTGCGTCCGCCGCATCGAGAACAAGATGGGACAGCAGGCGTCGGATACTTGCGAAGTGCGATTCGACGAACTCAACGTGCCGGTGGAAAACCGGCTTGGCGCCGAGGGCCAAGGCTACCGCATCGCGTTGGCCAACCTGGAAGGCGGCCGCATCGGCATCGCCGCGCAAGCCGTGGGCATGGCCCGCGCGGCGCATGAAATCGCCGCTCGCTTATGCGCAAGAGCGCCGCAGTTTCGGCAAGACGATCATCGAGCATCAAGCCGTCGCGTTCCGCTTCGCCGACATGGCGACCGAACTCGAAGCCGCGCGCCAGCTCGTGCTGCATGCCGCCGCCTTGCGCAGCCAGGGCTTGCCTTGCCTCAAGCATGCCTCGATGGCGAAATTGTTCGCCACCGAAGCCGCCGAGCGTATCTGTTCCGACGCCATTCAGACGCTGGGCGGTGCCGGCTACATGGCCGACTTCGGCGTCGAACGCATTTATCGCGCCGTGCGCGCCAGCAAAATCTACGAGGGCACCAACGACATCCAGCGGCTGGTCATCAGCCGCGCGCTGATGACCCAGTCGGGACAGGAAAAACGGACCTGACCATGTTCCTGACGAGCACCGACGATGCGGTGACCACCCTGACGCTGAACCATCCTCCGGTGAATGCGATCAGCGAAGAATGGGTGCGCGCGTTCGAAGCCAAGCTTGATGAGCTCGCGCGCGGCCCGCGTTTTACCGTCCTGCATATCCGCTCCGAGCAGAAGGTGTTCTGCGCGGGCGCCGATCTTAAGGAAGTGCAAGCCCGCATGGAGGCAGCCGACGGTCCCGACCGAATGTATTCTTATGTGGCGGGCATCCAGCGGCTCTATGCGCGAATCGAGCGATTGCCCCAGGTCACGCTGGCCGAGATCGGCGGCGCGGCGATGGGCGGCGGATTTGAATTGGCGCTGGCCTGCGATCTGCGGATCGCGGCCAATGAAGCCAAACTCGGCCTGCCGGAAGTCCGGCTTGGACTGATCCCCGGCGCCGGCGGCACGCAGCGTCTCACCCGGTTATGCGGTCCCGCGCTCGCCAGCCGGCTTATTCTCGGCGCTGAAATTCTCGACGGCACGGCGGCGAGCGAGCTCGGCGTGGTGCATTGGGCGGTGCCGCGCGCCGAGCTCGCGCAGCGCGCCGCCGAGACGGCGCGCCGCATCGCCGGTCTGCCGGCCGCGGCGCTGGCCGCCAGCAAGGCCTGCATCGCGGCGGCCGGCCAACAAGGAGCGCGGCGGCTACACCGACGAATTGGAATTCACCCGGCTGCTGCTCAGCAATGCCGAGACGCGCCAGCGCGTCATGGCGTTCCTTGCGGGCGCGGCCGAAACTTCAAAACCGATGAAAAAAGGGACGGCATGATGACATTCGATGGCAAAGTAGCATTGGTCACCGGCGGCGCCTCCGGCATCGGCAAGGCCACGGTGATGGCTTTCGCCCGCCAGGGCGCGACCGTGATCTGCGCCGACGTGAACGCCGCGGCTGGCGAGGCGTTGAAGCAGGAAGCCGCCGGCGCCAAGCTGAAGGTCGATTTCGTCGCCATCGACCTCGGCAATTCCGACTCGATCCGCGCCGCCGCCGCCGAGGTGCTCGCGCGCTATCCGCGCGTCGACATCCTGGTGAACGCCGCCGGCTGGGGCGACATCCAGCCCTACATGCAGAACACGCCGGAGTTCATCGACCGCGCGATCGCCATCAATCTCGCCGGCCCCGCGCATCTGACGCAGGCGCTGCTGCCGCCGATGATCGCCGCCAACGGCGGCAAGGTCGTCAACATCGCCAGCGACGCCGGCCGCGTCGGCAGCGGCGGCGAGACGGTTTACGCCGGCGCCAAAGGCGGCCTGATCGCCTTCACCAAGTCGCTCGCGCGCGAGGTCGCCCGCTATTCGATCAACGTCAATTGCGTGTGCCCGGGCCCGACCGATACGCCGATGCTCGCCACCCGCTCGGAGAAACTGCGCGAGGCCTTCCTCAAGGCGATCCCGTTCCGCCGTTTCGCCAAGCCGGAGGAAATCGCCGACGCCGTCGTGTTCTTCGCCAGCCCGCAATCAGCCTACGTCACCGGCCAGGTGATGAGCGTGAGCGGCGGGCTCACTTTCGCAGGTTAGCGCTCACAATTTTTCATGGAGGGTACATCATGACTGCAGTTGCAATGGCAAAGGCCGCCACCACCGCCGAAACCGCGGCGCGCTTCCGCCCCGCCGGGCTCGACTTTTCCAATTACAAGCCGAAGCACTTCCTCTGGTCGGTGTCGGGCAAGGTGGCGACCATCACCTTGAACCGGCCGGAACGGAAAAATCCGCTGACGCTCGAATCCTATGCCGAGCTGCGCGACTTGTTCCGCAACCTGCAATACGCCGAAGGCATCACCAACATCGTGATCACCGGCGCCGGCGGCAATTTCTGCTCCGGCGGCGACGTGCACGAGATCATCGGCCCGCTGGTCGAGATGCAGCGCAAGGACGACATGGCGGGCTGCTCGCCTTCACGCGCATGACCGGCCAACTGGTCAAGGAGATGCGCGCCTGTCCGCAGCCGATCGTTTCGGCGATCGACGGCATCTGCGCCGGCGCCGGCTCGATCATCGCCATGGCGTCGGATCTGCGCGTCGGCACGGCGCGCAGCAAGGTCGCCTTCCTGTTCGTGCGCGTCGGGCTTGCCGGCGCCGACATGGGCGCCTGCGCCATCCTGCCGCGCATCATCGGCCACGGCCGCGCCTCCGAGTTGCTCTATACCGGCCGCGCCATGGACGGCACCGAGGCCGAGCGCTGGGGCTTCTACAACAAGCTCTCCGAGCCGGAGAAGGTGCTCGCCGACGCGCAGGCTCTGGCCAAGCAATTGTCGGATGGCCCGACCTTCGCCAACGCGATGACCAAGAAGTGCCTGCATCAGGAATGGAACATGGGCGTCGACGAGGCGATCGAAGCCGAGGCGCAGGCGCAGGCGATCTGCATGCAGACCAAGGACTACGAGCGCGCCTACGAGGCCTTCGTCGCCAAGCAGAAGCCGGTGTTCCAGGGCAATTGATAAGGGCAACTTAGCGCGTGAACGGGCGACCGAAAAACGTATAATCGGAAACTGATGGCTGCCGCGCCCGCCGGTTGGCGGGCGAAAGGCGGTGCACGCGCCTATCGGCCAGGGCAGGGAAACTCAACGATGTTCTCGAGAGCGAAATTCGCGGTCATTCTCTTCGCGGTGAGCGCACTTCTCCGCTACGCGCGCTGGCGGCATCCGCAGTTCGCGGCGCGGCTCAAAGAGCGCAATCTGGTTGCGCAGATCAAGGCGCGCGACGAGGGCACCGGCCGCTGGATCGAGGTCCGCGACGGGAAAATCCGCTCGGGCGCCAGGCAGCATGCGACGCCCGATATCACGCTTTCGTTCAAGAATGCCGCGATTGGCGCGTCTTTGCTGACGCCGCCGATCAACTGGCTCGCCCAGATCAACGCGCAGAAGGATTTCACCCTCGGCGTCGACGGTCCAGAGGATCTGACCAACTGGTTCGCGCAGACTTTGATGGCGATGCAGACCGCGCACTGGAGCTTTGGCACGCCGATGCCGGACGGTTCGATGCGCTATTGCAACATGACCAATGGCGGGCCGGTTTTCATCACCGTCAAGGACGGCAAGATCGTGCGCATGACGCCGATCGATTTCGACGACAGCGATCCGCAGCCGTGGACGATCAAAGCGCGCGGCATGAATTTCACGCCGCCGCGCAAGACGACGCTGGCGCCGCATGGCCAGAACGCCAAATCGATCGTCTATTCGCCCGACCGTCTGCTCTATCCGATGAAGCGCGTCGACTTCGATCCCAACGGCGCGCGCAATCCGCAGAACCGCGGCAAGTCGGAATACGTGCGCATTTCGTGGGAGGAGGCGATTGACCTCGTCGCCGGCGAGATCAAGCGCTGCAAGCGCGACCACGGACCGGGCGCCATCGCGACCTCGCACGGCTCGCATCACACCTGGGGCAATATCGGCTACTATTTGTCCGCGCTCTACCGCTTCGCCAATGCGGTCGGCATGACGCGCGTGCACCACAATCCCGACTCGTGGGAAGGCTGGTATTGGGGCGCGGTGCATCACTGGGGCCACACGCTGCGCGTCGGTCAGTCGGAGACCTACGGCACCGTCGAGGATTGCCTGCAGAATTGCGAAATGATCGTGTTCTGGGCTGCGGACCCCGAGACCACGTCTGGCTCCTATGGCGCGCAGGAAGGCACCGTGCGCCGGCAGTGGCTGAAAAACCCGAAGCTCGGGATCAAGGTCGTCCACATCGATCCCTATTATAATGCCTCGGCCCAATTCCTCCCCGGCAAGTGGCTTTCGCCCAAGCCGACCACGTCGCCGGCTCTGGCCATGGCGATCGCCTATGTCTGGATCATGGAAGGCCTCTACGACAAAGAGTATGTGAAGACCCACACGGTCGGCTTCGACGTCTGGAAGGCCTATCTCACAGGCGAAGAAGACGGCATCCCGAAGTCGCCGGAGTGGCAGGAGAAGGAAACCGGCGTTCCGGCGAAAGACGTGCGCGCGCTCGCCCGCGAGTGGGGCGGCAAACGCGTCTATCTCGCGCCCGGCGGCTGGGGCAACGGCCACGGTGGTGCTTGCCGCAATCAGACCGGCATCCAGTGGGCGCGCACCATGGTGTGCCTGGCGGCGATGCAGGGCCTGGGCAAGCCCGGCATCAACGTGGGCAATCTGCAATGGGGCTGCCCGATCGACTTCAATTTCTATTTCCCCGGCTACGCCGACGGCGGCATGTCAGGCGATCTCGAAAACACCTCGATGCCGGTCGAGCTCTATCAGCGCATGCCGCAACTGCCGACCATGAATTCGAGCTTCCAGCGCATCCCGCGCATCTGGATGCCGGAGGCGATCGCCGACGGTAAAGCCGAAGGCTGGCCGTGGGTCGGCAAATCGATCGAGCACCAGTTCGCCAAATTCAGCTACCCGGCGCCTGGCCATTCGCCGGTGAAGATGCTCTACAAGTATGGCGGCTCGATGATCGCGACTATGAACAACACCAGCCGCCACGTGCGGATGTACCAATCGGAAAACCTCGAATTCGTGGTCAACCAGTCGATCTGGTTCGAGGGCGAGGCGAAGTTTGCCGATGTGGTTCTGCCGGCCTGCACCAATTTCGAGCGCGTCGACATCTGCGAATGGGCCGGCCTTGGCGGTTACGGCCACCACGGCCAGCAGCAACTCAACCACCGGGTTATCATTTTTCAGGCGCCGGCGATCAAGCCGCTCGGCGAATCGAAGACCGACTATTGGATCTTCACCGAAATCTGCAAACGTCTCGGTCTCGCCAACTACTTCAACGAGGGTTGCAACGAGCTCGACTGGGTCAAGCGGCACTTCGATGCCTCGGACCTGCCGACAAAAATCTCCTGGAAGGAATTCATCAAGCGCGGCTATTACGTGGTGCCGGCCGAGAAGGAGCACCTGCGCGCGCCAGTGTCGTTCCGCTGGTTCTGGGAGAACCGCAAGAAGGATGTGCCGGAGGCGCAGCCACTGCCTTCCGATTACACCGAGGAGTTTTTGCGTGGGCTGCAGACGCAGTCCGGCAAGCTCGAATTCGAATGCAACAGCCTGAAGCGCTTTGTCGATCCGGAACGGCCGCCGATCGTCAAATACGTGCCGTCATGGGAAGGGCCGCATTCCGGCGCCCTGTTCGAGCGTTACCCGCTGCAGATGCTCACGCCGCACTCAAAATATTCGTTCCACACCCAGGGCGACGGCAAGGATTCGTTCCTGCTCAATATCGAGGATCACCGGGTCAATGTCGGCGGCTATTATTACTGGATCATGCGCCTGAACGCGCAGGACGCGGCCGAGCGCAACATCAAGAGGCACGATCTGGTGAAAGTCTATAACGACCGCGGCGCGGTGATCTGCGCCGCATTGCCGACCCAGCGGCTGCCGCGCGGCGTTTGCCACGGCTACGAATCCGCTGCGATCTACGAACCGATGGGTGAGCCCGGCAAATCGGTCGATCGCGGCGGCTGCCTCAATCTGCTCACGCCGGAGCGCACGCAAACCAAGAGCACGCATTCACTGGCCGGTTCGAACTCGCTGGTGCAGGTCGTGCTGTGGGACGGCGGCACAGCGCATGCCTCGGAGACGTCCGCAAAAATGGACAAGGATCAGAAAAACCGCACCGCGCACGAGGCGGCGCGGCTGGTGTCGGCAAAATAGCGATAACAGGAGGGACTGATCCGATGGCTTATGTATTCAAGGAGGGCGATCTGCCCTCGCTGATCGACGCCAAGCAGGCGCGCGAGCGCATTTTCTTCGTCAATCAGGAACTCGCCCATATCGACGACATGCTGGCCGGCGTCATGCATTACAAGAAGGACGCGGCGTCGCCCCTGCACCTGCACAAGAACTGCGAGCACTTCTATTTCATCATCGACGGCAAGGCGACGGTCGAATCGGACGACGGCATTCGGCCGGTCGGACCCGGCGACATGATCTTCATCCCGGCCGAGGAGAAGCACCGTCTGCGCGCCACCGAGCCGCTGTTCTATTTCGAGTGGCAGGCGCCCAACCGATTCAAGACCACGATCCTCGAAGGCACCGACGCCGACCTGCGTTGGGACCGCAAGGACGGCAAAGTCTGGATCCAAACCTGAATTTAGTCCGACAGCAGAAGAGAACGATCATGCCGCTTACATTTATCGAAACCAACAAGCTGCCCAAAAAGGCCTCGGCCGGCCAAGGCGAAGTCACCGAGGTGCTGAACGCGGCGTTGTGCGGGGCAAAGAACGTGCACGCTTCGTTGCGCTGGCTCAAATCGGCCGAGACGTTCAAGCCGGATACCTCCGACAAGCACCAGCTCATCTACCTCATGGACGGCAAAGGCAGCATCCAACTCAACAACAAGGACTACAACGTCGAGAAGGGCGCAGGCGTCTATCTTGGGCCCTCCGAGACCGCGACCATCCAGGCGGCGAGCGGCGCCTCGCTGAAGCTCTTTCATCTCATCGTTCCGAAAATACCGAAGTGAATAACGGCGCGCGCATGACGTGGTGTGATTCCGATGAATAAATGGAACATGATTATCGACGTCGCCGAGTGCACCAATTGCAATCTGTGCACGCTCGCGACCATGGACGAATACATCGGCAACGATTTTCCCGGCTACTCGGCGCCGATGCCCAAGCACCGCCACAAGTGGATCGAAATCCTGCAGAAAGAGCGCGGCCAGCTCCCGTTGATCGACATCGCCTACGTGCCGACGATGTGCAACCACTGCGACAACGCGCCCTGCGTCGCCAAAGGCGGCGGCGCGATAAAAAAGCGCGACGACGGCATCGTGCTTATCGACCCGCTCAAGGCGAAGGGCCGCAAGGATCTGGTGGATGCCTGTCCCTATGGCCACATCTGGTGGAACGAAGAGCTGCAACTGCCGCAAGCCTGGACCTTCGACGCCCATCTGATCGATCAGGGCTGGAAGCAAACGCGCGGGCATCAGTCGTGTCCGACCGGGGCCATGCGCGCGGTCTGCGTGGACGATGCCGAGATGGCCAAGCTCGCGCGCGATCAGGGGCTTGAAGTGATGAAGCCGGAGCTCGCCACCAAGCCGCGCGTCTACTACAAGAACCTGTGGCGCTATTCGAAATGCTTCATCGCCGGCTCGGTGTCGATGGAGGCGAACGGCGCCGTCGATTGCGTCGAGGGCGCGGGCATGCGCCTGTTCAAGGGCGGCGCCATGGTCGCACAAACCGCGACCGACAATTACGGCGACTTCAAATTCGACCGGCTAGATGAGAACTCGGGCGAATACGTCGTCGAGATCTCGGCTCCCGGCCGGGCGAAGAAGACCATCGCCACCAAGCTCGGCGTCAGCATCAATCTCGGCGAAATCCGGTTATAAATTTGCCTGACCCATCGACGCCTCTTTTCTTTCCCCAGCTCGGCGCGCTCTACCAGACGCTTGCACCGGTGGCGGAGACGCTCTTGCGCGTCATGGTCGGGCTGGCGCTGGTGCCGCACGGGCTGCGCAATACCTTCAACTTCTTCCCCACGACCGGGCAGCCTCTGCGAAGCATGCGGGCGCTCGCCGACTACATGGACAAGCAGGGCTATCGCCCGGGGATGCTGTGGGCGCCGGCGATCTCGGCGACGCAACTCATCTGCGGGCCGCTGCTGGCGCTCGGCCTGTTCACGCGCCTTGCCGCCGTGCCGATCGTCCTGTTCCTGCTGGTATCGAACGTCGAGCGCTGGCGCGTCGGCAAATATTTCTGGAACCAGCTCGGCCTCGAATACACGCTGATGTGGACGCTCGCGGCGGTTTACTTTCTAGTGCACGGCGGCGGCGCCTACTCGTTCGACAGCCTCATCCTCGGCCGCGAATTCTGACCGCTTTCGGACAGCGAAAGAATGGCCGGCTTGGCGGCAGCGGACGCCCGATTCGCCGAGCTTTCCTCCCTCCCAGGCGGGCAAATCTCGGGGATTTCAACTATGTCGAGGGACTTTCAGTTTTGCCGAGCCACTTTGGCCTAGATTACGCCGGCATAGCCGCTTATTCTCCCGAGTTCTCAATTGCGGCCGCCTCGACGCCGATGAACCTCCGTATGGGAGGATGGGGCAGACCGCTGCAACGCACAATCGGCGCGGTATCAAGGAAACTGACCGGATGAAGGCGTTCGGATACGTATCGGCCAAGGATGTCGCGCACGCCGTGGCGCTGCTCGGCGAGTACGGCGCTAAGGCCAAGATCCTGGCGGGCGGGACCGATCTCTTGGTCGAACTCAAGCACGCGATCCACAACCCGGAAATCATCGTCGACGTTTCGCGGCTCGCCGAACTCAAGGACATCGTCATTGCCGACGACGGGCTGCACATCGGCGCGCTGGCGACGCACGCCGACATCATGAACGCACCGATCATTAGCGGCATGTTCCCGGCTTTGGTTGAAGCCGCCCATTCCATCGGCGCGGTGCAGACGCGCAACCTCGGCACGCTCGGCGGCAATCTGATTACGTGCGTTCCATCGGTGGACAGCGGCCCGGCGCTGATCGCGCTCGATGCGGTGGTGACGGTCGCCAGCGCCGAAGGCGAGCGGCGGATGCCGCTGGCCGAACTGTTCGTCGGCCCGCGCAAGACCAGCCTCAAGCCCGGCGATCTGCTCATCGACATCATCATTCCGAAAGATAACCTCGACAAACCGGCGGCCTTCGAGAAATTCGGTTTGCGCAAAGGGCAAGCGCTGGCGCTGGTTAATGTCGGCGTAAGCTTTTGGGTAGGCGACAAATCCGTCTTTAAGGCGCCGCGCATTGCGCTCGGCGCGGTCGCGCCCACCGTCATTCGCGCGCCCAAGGCTGAGGCCTATCTCGCCGGCCGCACGATCAGCGTCGAGGCGATGGCCGAGGTCGGCCGCATCGCCGCAACCGAGGCAAAGCCGATCAGCGACTTCCGCGCCAGCGCCGATTACCGGCGCGATCTCCTCGCCGTCCTGGTCAAACGCGCGCTCGCCAGCGCGTTAGCGCGCGCAACGGCGAAGCAAAAGGAGCTGGTGGCGTGACCGACGTAACCATGACCGTCAACGGGCAGACCCGCAATGCTTCGGTGCCGCCGGAAACGACGCTGCTCCAGCTGTTGCGCGAGAATTTCAATCTCACCGGCGCCAAGCTCGGCTGCGACGTCGGCGACTGCGGCGCCTGCACCGTGATCGTCGACGGCCAGGCGGTCAACGCCTGCCTGATGCTCGCCGGCCAGGCCGACGGCCGCCAGATTCTCACCATCGAGGGCCTTGCCAGCCGGGACCGGCTGGACACGATCCAGAAGACTTTCGAGAACAGCGGCGCGTTGCAATGCGGCTTCTGCGGCCCCGGCGTGCTGATGTCGGCCAAGGCTTTGCTCGACGGCAATCTCGATCCGACGACGCAGGAAATCCGCGATGCGCTGTCGGGCAATCTCTGCCGCTGCACCGGCTACACCAAGATGATCGAGGCGGTGCAGGATGCTGCCCGCCTGTTGCGTGAAGAATCCCGCACCCAGCTCACCTACGCGCGACCCGAGGTGACCGTACCATGAACGAACACAGCCGAATCCTGGAACGCGAAAAGCTCGACATTGCCGAACCGCTGTCCGACGTCGAGCTGCGGCTGCCGGTGCAGGTGCCGCGCGAGCCTTTTCCGATCGAGCCGCTCACCCCGGACGCCCGTCAGCAGACCCGCGCCGTCGGCCAACGCGCGACGCGGCCGGACGGCCGCCTGCACGGCCTCGGGCAGACCAAATATATCGACGATCTCAGCTTCCCCGGCATGCTCTATGCGCGCATCAAGCGCGCCGGCATCGCGGCGGCCCGCATCAAGCGCATCGACACCAGCGCGGCCGAGGCCATGCCCGGCGTGATGGCGGTGCTCCTTGGCAAGGAAATCCCGACCAATTCCTTCGGGCCCACGTTCCAGGACCAGCCGGTGCTGGTCGACGAGTTCGTGTTCCATGCCGGCGACGGCGTTGCAGCGGTCGCGGCCGTCACCGAGCAGATCGCCAACGAGGCGCTGGAGAAGATCGTGGTCGAATACGAGCCGCTGCCGGCCGTGCTCGATCCGGTCGCCGCCATGCGCGAGGATTTGCCCAAGGTGCACGCGCCCGACAGCAATATCTACGCCACCAAGGTGGTTCGCAAAGGCGACATCGAGAAGGGCTTTGCCGAGTCCGACCATATCTTCGAAGCCCGCTTCAGCACCCAGATGATCGAGCACGTGTCGCTCGAACCGCATGCCGCTATCGCCGACTGGGACGCCAACGGCCGCCTGACGATCTGGGCGACCATCGGGCGCATCACGCTGGCGCGTTCCGACATGGCGCGCACGCTGAAGTTGCCGATGAGCCGCATCCGCATCATCGGCACCATCGTCGGCGGCAATTTCGGCGGCAAGAACGAGATCTCGCAGGAACCGGCGCTGGCGCTGCTGTCGAAGAAGACCGGCCGGCCGGTGAAGGGCGTGTTCACCCGCGGCGAGGAGTTCACCTCGACCACGACGCGCCACCCGATCATCATGGACTACAAGACCGGCGTCACCAAGAAAGGCCGCATCTTGGCTCGCCAGATCCGGCTGGTGCTGGACGGCGGCGCCTATTGCTCTTGGAGCGCTACCACGCTCGGCAAGGCCTGCATCCTGGCGCCCGGCCCCTACAAGATCGACAATGTCGTGTCGGAAGCCTTCGTCGTTTACACCAACAAGACCATGACCGGGGCCATGCGCGGCTTCGGCGCGCCACAGGTGTGCTTCGCCTACGAGTTGCAGATGGACGACATCGCCAAGAAGCTCGGCATCGATCCGCTGGAAATCCGCCTGCTCAACGCCTTCGACGAAGGCTCTTCGAGCCCGACCGGCCAGGTGCTGCACAGCGTCGTGGTCAAGGAATCGCTGCGCAAAGCGGCCGAGCGTTTCGGCTGGGAGCCGCGCTCATGAAACGGCGCGGACGCGGCATCGCCTGCATGTGGTATCCGATCGGCTTTACCGTCGACGCCAATCCGAGCGCGGCGACGGTGAAGGTCAACGAAGACGGCACCGCCACGGTGCTGACCGGCACGGTCGAGACCGGCCAGGGCTCGCTCACGGTGCTCGGCCAGATCGCGGCCGAGGCGCTCGGCATCGCCACCGACGACGTGCACGTCGTCTCCGCCGATACCGACACGACCCCGATGGATACCGGCGCCATCGCCAGCCGCACGACCTATGTCACCGGCAACGCCATCTGGCTCGCCGCCGAAGCGGCCAAGGCCATCCTGTTCGAGACGGCGGCGCCCATGCTGGGGGTGAAGGTCAGCCAGCTCGAAGCCAAAGACCGCAAAATCCAGGTCAAGAGTTTTCCCCAGCGCAACGTCTCGATCGGCCAGGTGGCGCATCGCTCCCAGGTCGTGCTCGGCACGCCGGCGATCGGCAGCGCCTCGTGGAATCCGCCGACCGTCGCCATGGATCCGGAGACCGGGCAGGGCAAGCCGTTCGCGACCTACGTTTACGCCACGCAGATCGCCGAGGTCGACGTCGACGACGAGACCGGCGAGGTCGAAGTCCTGCGCATCGCCGCCGCCCACGATTGCGGCACCGCAATCAATCCCATGCTGGTCGAAGGCCAGGTCGAAGGCGGCATTTCCATGGGCGTCGGAATGGCGCTGCAGGAGGAAATGCTGTTCGACGCCAACGGGCGCCACATCAACCCCAACCTGACCAATTACATCATGCCGACCTCGCTCGACATGCCGGAGATTTCGGTCGACATCGTGCAGGGCTATGATCCGACCGGCCCGTTCGGCGCCAAGGGCGTCGGCGAGCCGACCGCGGTGCCGACTTCGGCCGCGATCCTGAATGCCATTCATGACGCGGTCGGCGTGCGGGTGACGTCGCTTCCCGCCACCTCGGAAAAGGTTCTGATGGCGATCAAGGCCAAGCGCGCCGCCGAGCGGAAGCAAATTCCGGCCTGACCGGTTCCGCTAGCGCTTGATCATTTTGCTGCCGAATAGCCCGGTCGGCTTGGCCAGCAGGATCAGCAGCATGATGGCGAAGGGCGCCATCTGGGCGAGCGGCGCATAGATCAGCGAGCCGATCGAAACCACTTGGCCGACCAGGAAGCTCGAAATCAGCGTGCCCTTGATGCTGCCCAGGCCGCCGATGATGACAACCATGAAGACAAAGGCCAACACGTCGAGCCCCATGTTCGGATCGACCATGATCAGCGGCGCATAGAGGCCGCCGGCCAGGCCGGACAATCCTCCGGCGATCACAAAGGTGATGGTGAACAGCCGGTAGACGTTGATCCCTAAGCCCTCGACATGCTCGACGTCCTCGGTGCCGGCGCGGATCGCCTTGCCGATGATGGTGCGGTTGAGGAAAAGCCAGATGCCGAAATAGACCAGAAAGGCGATGGCGACGATCACCAGACGATAGACCGGAATGTCCGTCCCGAGGATGTCGATCTGAACGTTGATCGGTACCGGCACCGGGCGCGGCACCAGGCCCCAGAAGTACTTGATGACGCCGACGCCGCCGATCAGCACGCCGAACGACGTGATCATGGTGAAAGGCAGATCCCTTTCGTAGATGCGACGGAACACCACGCGCTCCACCACCAAGGCGGAGAGGCCGGCAACGATCATGCCGGCTATGACGCCGAGCCAGATGTTGCCCAGCACCGCGCTGACCGAAAAGGTGATGTAGGCGCCGACCGAGTAATACAGCAGCTGATCGAGGCTGATGATGCGCATCAGGCCGAAACAGAGCGAGAGCCCGATCGTCATCAGGAAAAAGATGCTTCCGAGGCTCAAGCCGAAAATGACGCCGGAAATCATCAGTTGCGTGTCGATCATCGGCTGCTCCTCTCCCGCGCCGCCGCGCCGCCGGTCACGCGCAGGTACAGCTTCTTGAACAACGGCTCCAAGGTGCCCCAGATGCCCTTCTCGCCGGCGAGCATGATGAAGACCAGCACGAAGCCGATGACCAGCTCCCAATTGCCCAGCACCTTGCTGAGCACGTCCTTCATGCCGGTGTAGACGATCGATCCGACGATAGGCCCGTACAGGGTGCCGACCCCGCCGAGAATCGTCACTACTACCGGATCGGCGGCGCGCGCCGGGCTGGTGATCTCGGGGCTGACGAAACCGAGATAGACGGCATACATCGCGCCGGCCAGCGCGGTGGTCGTGTTGGCGATGACGAAGGCGACCAGCCGGATTTGGAAACTGCTGTAGCCGAGGAATTTCACCTTATCCTCGTTGATCTTGGTCGCCAGGCAGCAGGCGCCGAAGATCGAGTCGTCGAGATATTTAAAGAACGCCCAAAGCGCGAAGGCGACCAAGAACGCGAAGATGAAGAACTGGTCGGGCCGCGACAGGTCGAGCACCGGCGTGGATGCAAGGTTAGTGAGGAACCACAGGCCGTTATCGCCGTGCGTGATGCTGGCCAAGACTTTCTGCATTAGATAGAAGATGATCACCGCGAGCGCGAGATTGACCAGGGCGAAGTAGTCGCCGCGCAACCGCACGAACAGCGGGCCGATGGCGAAGGACACGACCAATCCGGCCGCGACGCCGATCAGAATGCCGACATACGGGTTGTTGCCGAAGTAAAACAGGTAAAATGCCGCAGCATAGGCGCCTACGGCCAGATAGGCCGGCTGGCCGAATGAGATGAAGCCGATGCGGCCGAGCAGGTAGTTACAGCCCATCGTGTAGATCGAAAAAATAATGATCTCGTTGGCGAACGGCAGCGGCAGAAATACCCGCACCAGCGCAACCAGCGCGAAGGCTAGCAGCAAACCCCGCCACCATCTCAAGACGTTCATCGCCGGCGTCCTTGTCGATCCCGTATTTACAGATATTGCTCGCACGCCTCGGGCGTGATTGACGCGCGGTCGGTCAGCTCCGCCATGATGCGACCTTCCTTCAAGGCGTAGATCTTGTCGGCGATGGCGCACACCAAAGGCAGGTTCTGTTCGACGATCACCAGCGCCGTTCGCTTGCTCAGCTCTTTGAAAACGTTGCGCAGGTGCATGACGATGCTCGGCGCCAACCCCTCGGTTGGCTCGTCCACCAGCAGCAGTTTGGGATCGCCCAGCGTGGCGCGGCCGATCATCAGCATCTGGCGCTCGCCGCCGCTCAAATAGCCCGCTTTGCGGTCCATCAGCACCGTCAACTTGGGGAAATAGTCGAAGACCGGGCCCCAGTCGTAGTCGTGGCTGGCGTAGCTGCCGAGCTCGAGATTTTCTCGCACCGTCAGATCGGCAAACACCTTCTTGTCCTGCGGAATGTATTTGAACCCCATTCCGGCTATGGCGTAGGCGGGCCTGCCGACCAGATTGGTGCCGCCGGATACGATCGTTCCCGATGTCGGTTTGAGGAATCCGGCGATGCTCTTGAGCATCGTGCTTTTGCCGGCGCCGTTGCGGCCGACGCATGCGACGACCTGGTTCGGCCGCACGTTCATGCTGATGTCGAACAGCGCCTTCGATTCGCCATAGGCGACGTTGAGCCCGGCGACCGTGAGGATATCGTCATTATTCATCATGCCACGACGGTCCTGTCCTGCTCGCCGGTGGTGTCAATCTGCCAGTAGCTTCGGCGCACTTCCGGGTGGCGCAGCGTTTCTTCGTAGCCGCCGTCGGCGATCACCCGGCCTTCATGCATGACGGTGAGCCGCTCCAGGAAATTCTCGACGTGCGAAATCTTGTGCTCGACGATCAGGATCGTCTGCCGTCCGATGCGCTGGCGCAGCACATTGAGGACGCTTCTGATCTCCGACTCGGAAAGGCCCGCGAGCGGTTCATCGAGCAGTAGCACCTTGGGCTCCACCAGGACCGCCATCGCGATCTCCAGCCGCCGTTTTTCGCCAAGGCTCAGATTCTTCACGAACCGGTCGCGCAAATCCTGCAGATCGAATGTCTCCAGCGTCTCGACGATTCTTGGATCGTTGTGCTGCCCTTTGCAGGTATTCAGCAGCAACTGCAGAATGGTCGACTTCCGGTGCGCCCGGAAATAGGCCAGCACCAGATTGTCGATCACCGTGAGATTGTCGAAAGTGGCGGTCAGCTGGAACGTCCGCATCAGGCCGCGCGCGACCCGTTGCTGCGGCGTCATGTAGGTGACGTCTTCGCCTTTGTAGTGGATCGTTCCTTGATCGGGCGGAAAAAATCCGGTCAGCAGATTGAAGAACGTCGTCTTGCCGGCGCCGTTCGATCCGATGATGCCGGCGACCTCGTTCTCCCTCAGCGAATAGCTGACATTGTCGACCGCAACCATCTTATCAAAGCGTTTTGTGACGTTGGCGGCTCTGATGATCTCGATGCGCGTGTCGGTGGCCACGTCTCACCCTATCTTAATGTCTTCACCCCGGCGCAGGCCCGAAAGCTTGCGCCGGGGCGGAGGTTGACGGCTTTCATCGGCCGAAGGCGGCGATCGCCCGGCCGAAGCTGAGATCAGTAACCAAGCGCCTTGAGCGTCGGCAACACGGAGTCGCCGCCCAAGGAACCTTCCACGCTGAACAGATCCCACTCGTTCTTCCGCTCGGCGCCTTTTCCCTTCACCAAGAAGGCGGCGTACTTGTAGGCGGCCGAATGATCCTGACGCCAGGTGGCGGGGCCTTTGACGGTGTCGAACTTGCCGCCATCGGCCATCAGGGCTGCTGAGACCTTTTGCGGATCGAACGACTTTGCCGCCTCAATGCTGCGGAACATTTCCATGTAGGCGACGTAAGCGATCGTCGCATAGGCATCGGGCGGCGTGTTGTATTTGGCGCGGAACAGTTCGGTGAACTCTTGCGCGCTCTTCGCCACGGCCTTGTCCGGGAAGCCGCTCAGGTCATAGTAGAAGTAGTGCATGGCGTAGACGCCTTGCAGCGCTTCCGGCGGCAGGCCTTTGGCGACCACGTTGGTGATGAAGGCGTTGAAGATGGTCATCTCCTTGCCCAGGCCCATCTGAGAGACCTGCTTGAGGAGCGCCACCGAGTCGGCCGCGAACTGGGCCGCGATCAGAACGTCCGGCTTGGCGGCCTTGACCTTCTGCAGGATGGTGGTGAAATCGGCGGTGCCGAGCGAAGCTTCGTCATAGCCGACGATCTCGCCGCCAAATTCCTTGGCGGCGGCATAGGCGCCGTCGCGCATGTCCCAGCCCCAGCTGTCGGAGCGGGCCAGGAAGAAGACGCGTTTCTTGCCCAGCGTTTGGATTGCCGATTTGCCGGCCATATAGCCGACCGTCCACGGGCTGTAGGCGGCGGCGAAGGTGGAGTCGGCGAGCTTGCCTTTTTGGAAGGCCTCCTTCGCCATGACGCAGATCGGGAAGTAGGGCATCGGCTCCTTGGAGACGATGGCATTGAGCGCGTAAGCGAGCGGCGCCCAGGTCTGCCCGCCGACGCCCTTGACGCCTTCGGACACCAGATAACGATAGCGGCGGACGCCGACGTCGAGCTTGGCTTCATCGTCGTCGACGACGCCTTCGACCGTCACCTTGCCCCAGGGCATGTTGAGGCCGCCGCGCTTGTTGACGACGTCGACGGCGAGCAGCGCGCCCTGTTTCTGAGTTTCGGCCACCGCCGCGAACGGCCCGGTGAGCGGAAGCAGGATGCCGACTTTGATCTTGGTGGGTTCGGTCGCCTTGGCGGGGCTGAATCCAAACATGCCGCCGAGGACGAAGATTGCAAAAAAAGCCCAGCGCATTTTCATTTCCCATCTCCTCCAACTGATTCTTGTTTCATTCCCGTCGAACGCTCACGCGGGCTGCTGTCTTCCGTCGGTCTAAGCGGCCGGCGAATAACGCTTCGCCGATAAGCCGCGTCGCGGTTGCGTCACCCGTTCGGCACACCAATGCCGACCGAAACCTGATTGCTCGAAAACGGCCTGCCGCCGGCAAAAATAAGCCCCGGCTAGCACAACCACATCGGGTCCCTGCGGCTTTGACCTACATCAAGGAGACCGAAGAATTGATTTCGGCGCGCGAAAAGTCTCGCGCGCCGCGAGCAAAATCGCCCGCGCGTCGCCGAATTTTGACGAGGTCAAATTGTGGGTCGAGGCGGCGAGCGCAGCACCGCTGCCGCGGCCGGGACGCGCGCCGCGCGAACGGGCGATTCATTGGCTTCCTGAACCCGCGGCGGGAGGGTAGCATCGGCCCGAGATGGTCCGCGGGGGCGCGACGACAAGCCGGAGTGAATGACGATGAAATTTCCCGCCAACCGCGCGCGTCGCGCCGCGCTTTTGGGCTTTGCCGCGTTACTCGCGTTAGGTCTCACGGCGCAGGCCGCCGATTATCCGAGCCGGCCGGTGACGCTGGTGGTGGCGTTCCCGCCCGGCGGCCCGAGCGACGTGCTCGCCCGCATCGTCGGCAAGAAGATGGAGCAGCTGCTCGGCGAGCCGTTCGTGATCGAGAACAAGCCGGGCGCCGGCGGCAACATCGCCGCCGATTTTGTCGCGCACGCGACCGCCGACGGCTACACGCTGCTAATGGGCAACAACAGCATCCTCGCCACCAACGAGAGCCTTTACAAGAAACTCACCTACAGTCCGGAGAAGGATTTCGCCCCGATCACGCTGATTGGCTCGCAGGCCAATATCCTGGTGGTCAATCCCGGCGTGCCGGTGCATTCGCTGAGCGAACTGATCGATCTTTGCAAGGCGCAGCCCGGCAAGATCAATTTCGCCTCGTCCGGTTACGGCGCGGCGGCGCATCTGGCCGGCGAACTGTTCAAGGCGGAGGCGCATGTCAATATCGTGCACGTGCCCTATAAAGGCGCGGCGCCGGCCTTGCAGGACGTGATCGCCGGCCACGACCAGATGATGTTTGCCACCGCGGCGTCCGTGATCGGCCACATCAAAAGCGGGCAAGTGCGCGCGCTGGCGGTGACCACGATCAAGCGCACGGCGATCCTGCCCGACCTGCCGACCATGGACGAGGCCGGCTTGAAAGGTTTCGAGGCCAGCACCTGGCACGGGCTGATCGCGCCCGCTGCCACGCCGCCAGCCATCCTCGCCAAGCTGCACGATACGGCCGTCCAGGCGCTGCACGATCCGGGCGTGCAGGCCTCGCTCGGCCGGCTCGGCGTCGACATCGTCGGCGACACGCCGGAGCAATTCAAAGCCTATATCGCGGCGGAAATTCCGAAATGGACGGCGATCGTGAAAGCCTCCGGCGCGACGATGGATAAGTAACCAATGAGCAATAGCAATCCGAACGGCGCGCTCGCCCGCAACGTGCGGCGCCTGGGCCATCTCGATCTGCCCGGCGCCGGCCAAGTCAATATCAACGGCCGTTACGCCTATGTCGGCCACATCCCGAACAAGCAGGACCTCGGCACCTCGATCATCGACATCGCCGATCCGGCCAACCCGCGGGTGGTGGCGACCGTCAACGTCGGCGACCTGGCCTCGCATAGCCACAAGGTGCGCGTCGCCGGCGACATCATGGTGGTCAATCACGAGCGCAACATGACGCCGGTCGGCCGGCGCGCCGAGCAGATGCCTGGCGTGCGGCGCGAACTGCGCGAGGCGCTCGGCCGCGATCCGACGCGCGTCGAATTAGCGCAGCAACTCGATATTACCGAAGCCAATGTCGTCGAGGTCGAGGCCGCCGAGAAGCAGCCCTATCGCAGTGGCGGCTTCCGCATCTTCGATATCTCCGATCGGTCGAAGCCCCGGCTGATCCACCATCAATTGACCGGCGGCGGCGGTGTGCACCGCTTCGATATGGACGAGCGCTACGCCTATATCTCCACCGAGATGGACGGCTTTCTCGGCGCCATGCTGGTGACCTACGACATGCGCGATCCGCAGCGGCCGCAGGAAGTCTCGCGCTGGTGGCTGCCGGGGCAGCACATCGCCGCCGGCGAAAAGCCGACCTGGTCGGGCAAGCGCCATCGGCTGCACCATGCGCTGCGTTTCGGGAACGAGATGTTCGCAAGCTGCTGGCACGGCGGCTTCCGCATCGTCGACGTCAGCGACATGGGCACGCCGAAGACGGTCGCGTCGTACAATTACCATCCGCCGTTTCCCGAGCCGACGCACACGGTGATGCCGGTGCCCGCCAGGATCGGCGGCAAGCGCATCGCGCTGTCGATCGACGAAGAAGACCAGGCGCAGAGCGCCAACGAAGAGGAAGCGCGCCGCGGCCGCCTGCACGCCGGCATTTCCCTGTTCGACGTGACCGACTATGCGAACGTGAAGCCGCTGTCGTTGTTTGAAGTCAGCGAACTCGATTCGCCGTTTGCCCGCACCCCGGGCGCGCGCTTCGGCGCGCATCAGTTCCACGAGCGCATGACCGGCACGCTGGTGCATGCGGTGTGGTTCGGCGGCGGCTTGCGCATCATCGACATTGCCGATCCGATGGCGCCGCGCGAGGTCGGCTATTTCATTCCCGATCCGGTGGGCGGGCGCGTCGCGCCGCAAAGCAACGACGTGATGCTCGACGACCGCGGGCTGATTTATGTTGTGGACCGCCACGTCGGGTTTGATGTGCTGGAGCTCAACGGCCGCTGAAGTCATTCCGGGGCGTGAGCAACGCGAGCGAACCCGGTATCCAGAGCTACATTCGCAGTGCTTGACGCCCTGGATTCCAGGCCCGGCGTCAAGGCGCCGTCCCGGAATGACAAGGTTTACTCTCCCGCACCCCGATAAAACGCCGCGGCATCGGCGCTGAACGCCTTGCGCGACTGCGGGTCGATATAAAGCATGTGCCCGCCGCGATAGAGCTTGAGCTGGGCGCGGCCGGGCGGCGCCATCGGCGGCAGGTGATCGAGCGCATAGCGCGTCATGCCGTAGGGCGTGATCATGTCGGAATAGCCGTGCGCGATCAGCAGGCGGAAAGTCGGACTGAAGGCCAGCAGCGTACGCAGGTCGTCTTCGGCGCTGGCCTGCAAGCGGCCGCCGTGCCAGTCCCAGCCGCTGGTGACCTGCGAGGACAGCAGCGTATAGGTCATCTCGGTCTTGAAGCCGAGTTCGTTGCGCGCGTAGGAGGCCATGGCGCCGCCATAGGCGCGCGAGACGCCGTCGAGGATCGGATCGGGACCGCGCGCCGCGCGCAGTTCGGGGTAGGGGTCGTCGACCGCGAAGGTCGCGTCGTAGCGGCTGACGATCTTGCCGCCCGGGCGCAAGCTTTTCACGAAAGCATTTTCGACGAAGCCGCGCGCCTGCGTCACCACGTCGAGCGGCAGGCCGGTCAATTGCGCCACCCGTCCGAAGAACGCCTTGCCTGCGGCGCCCTGGGGCGGCGCGCCGGCCATGGTCGTCAGATAGTCGGTCATGGCGAATTTTTCCGCGTCCGCCAGCGCCGCCGGGTTGAAGGCGTTTTTGCGCTCGAGCTCGGCCGCCGCCAGCGAAGGCAATTGCAAGGCCGCGCGCAGCGCGGATTTGTCGTCGCCGAAGGTGAGCCAGCCTTCCAGCATGGGCGACAGCATGACGATGCCGGAAGTCACGATGCCCTGGTCGCGTTGCAGCGCGCGGGCCACCTTGGCGGCGCGGAAGCCGCCATAGCTTTCGCCGAACAGATATTTCGGCGAGGCTGCGCGATTGTTCTTGGCGACGTAGAGCGCGATCGCCTTGGCGAATGAATCGGCGTCGGCGCCGATGCTCCAGAAATGCTTGGCATCGTCCGGCTTGACCGTGCGGCTCCAGCCGGTGCCGATCGGATCGATCAGAACTAAATCGGTAAAGCCGAGCCAGGTGTCGGGATTGTCGCGCAAGGCCGCGGTCGCCGCATCGTGGCCGTCCGGCCCGAGATCGAGGATGCGCGGGCCGACCAGGCCGAGATGCAGAAACGCCGAGGCCGCGCCCGGGCCGCCATTGAACACGAAAGTGATTGGGCGGTTGGCGCCCATGTTCTTGGCGACATAGGCGGTGTAGAATACCGCGGCGCTTTGCTCGCCGGACTGGTCGTAGAATGCCAGCGTTCCGGCGGTCGCCGTATAGGCGAGCTTGCCTTTGGCCGTATCGATCGAATGGTCGGTGACGGCGTCGGCCGGCAGCAGGCGCAGCACGCCTTTGCCGGCCTCGTGCTGCTCAACGCGGTTCGGCTGAGCTTGCGGGGCCGCCTTGCGCGCTTCCTGGGCGGCGGCGGAACCGAGCGCGCCGGCGAGAAACATCGCCAGCGCGAGACGCAGGAGAGAAGTTGTCTTCATGGCACGCCGTGCTCCAGCGATCGATACGTGCCCCCCGGCAGCTCTTCGGAGAAAGGTCAGCGCCGCCGGAAGTTGGGCCGGCGTTGCTGCGGGCCCGGGGTCGGTGCGTCGCCCTTGTGGCGGAAGCTGATGCGTCCGCGCTGCAAGTCATAGGGCGACATTTCGACGATCACGCGGTCGCCGACGCCGGTGCGGATGCGGAATTTCCGCATCTTCCCGGCGGTATAGGCGAGCACCTCGTGTTCGTTGTCGAGCTTCACCCGGAAATTGCCGTCCGGCAGAACCTCGGTCACCGTACCGTCGAACTCCAGCAGTTCTTCCTTCGCCATCCAATCGTCTCCCCGTCAGCTATCGTGCGCGGTGGCCGGCGTTGCGGCGCGGCTCATTCGTGCGCTGAAGAAATGTAACATTTCCAATGTCGCTTGGCTCCCCCGCCGTGGCTTCCGTTCGGGGGGCGACCTCATGAGCATTCTGGCTGGGGTGGCGCCCTTGATGGCCGTTGCCCGGGGCTTGCGAGCGGTGGCCGTTATTGCCGTTGTGACGGCCATTGCCGCCGCCGCCATTTCCGCCACCATGTCCGCGCTGCTGGCGGCCGTTACGATGCGGCCTCCCGCCATTGCGGTTGCCGGCATTGTGCTGCGCCGGCCGATGGGCCGGGCGTTCGCCGGTCCGCTTGTCGGTCGAGGGGATCGACATCCGGATCATGCGCTCGATATCGCGCAGGAACGGCGCTTCCTCGTGATCGCAGAACGAGATCGCGATGCCGTCGGCGCCAGCGCGCGCGGTGCGGCCGATGCGGTGGACGTAGGATTCCGGGATGTTCGGCAGGTCGTAGTTGACCACGTGGCTGACGCCATCGACGTCGATGCCGCGGGCGGCAATGTCGGTGGCGATCAGGATGCGCAGCTTGCCGTTACGGAAGTCGGCGAGCACGCGCTCGCGCTGGTTCTGTGACTTGTTGCCGTGGATTGCCTCGGCGCCGAAGCCCGATTTCTGCAAGGCGCGGACCACTTTGTCGGCGCCATGCTTGGTGCGGGTGAAAACCAGCACGCGATCGGTTGTTTCGGTTTCGAGCACTTCGACCAGCAGGTTCGGCTTGGCCGACTTGTCGGTCAGGATGACGCGCTGCTCGACGCGGTCGACCGTCGAGGCCTGCGGCGTCACCGCCACGCGGGCGGGGTCGCGCAGCATCGCGTTGGCGAGCTTGGTGATTTCCTGCGGCATGGTGGCGGAGAAGAACAGCGTCTGCCGTTCTTTGCGGAGCATGGCGACGATCCGCTTGATGTCGTGGATGAAGCCCATGTCGAGCATGCGGTCGGATTCATCGAGCACCAGCACTTCGACCTGGTCGAGGCGCAGCGCGCGCTGATTGACGAGATCGATCAGGCGGCCGGGGGTCGCCACCAGCACTTCGACGCCGTGCGCTAGCGAGCGGACTTGCTTGTTGATCGGCACGCCGCCGATGGCGAGCGCGACCGAGAGCGGGCGGATGTGCCGGCCGTAGGCGCGGAAGCTTTCGGCGATCTGGCCGGACAATTCACGCGTCGGCGACAGCACCAGCACGCGGCAGGCCTTTTTCTCGGGCCGCAGCCGCTTGGTGGTGAGGTGATGGATGATCGGCAGCGCGAAGGCCGCGGTCTTGCCGGTTCCGGTCTGTGCAATGCCGATGACATCGCGGCCTTGCATGGCGAGGGGAATAGTCTGGTGTTGGATCGGGGTTGGAGTGAGGTACTTTTCTTCCGCCAGAGCACGGATGATCGGCTCTACGAGGCCGAAGTCGTTAAATGAAGTCAAAGAGTGTCTTTCTTATATGGCGAAGCGGCCGGCTCGCTGATGCGAACGGCGGAATCGCGGGGTTTAAAGACATCCCGCGTGGCCAGGGTTGTCGTCAGTTTGAGAAACGGAAGAGGCGGGGCGAAATTCGTTTTAAAGAGTTTCGTGCACGCAACCCGCGAACCCGAGATCGGGTGTTCGTCCGTCCCGGTCATATGACAGGGGTCGATGGTCTTTTCAAGGCAGCTATGTCCCTTATTCCGCAAAATGATGAATAAAGTGGCCGAAACAGCACATTGGACCTGATGGACAAGGCGCTTTAGATCGGGGAATGTCAGGCCGCAAATTGCCTTTGTAGGCCGTAATAGACTAGCCGGAGTCGTTGAAATGCCGTTTCCCAGGGCGTCCCAGGCCCTTTCCCGCTTTACCGTCCTCGATCTCACGCGCGTTCGTTCGGGGCCGACTTGCGTGCGCGAACTTGCCGATTGGGGCGCCAACGTCATCAAGATCGAGACGCCCAAGCGTCTGGAGAAAGGCGAGGGACCAGGCGGCCCGCGCCAGGGGCCGGATTTCCAGAACCTGCATCGCAATAAGCGCAGCATGACACTCGACCTCAAGTCGCCGCAGGGGCATGCCGCCTTGCTGCGCATGGTCGAGAAGGCCGACGTGGTGGTGGAGAATTTCCGCCCCGACGTGAAGCACCGGCTCGGCATCGACTACGACGCGCTACGCAAGGTCAACAAGCGCATCATCCTCGCCAGCATTTCCGGCTTCGGTCAGGACGGCCCCTATCGCGAGCGGCCCGGCGTCGACCAGATCGCGCAGGGCATGGGCGGGCTGATGTCGATCACCGGCCTGCCGGGCAAAGGCCCGGTGCGCGTCGGCATTCCGATCGCCGATCTCTGCGCCGGGCTGTTCTGCGCGCTCGGCATTTTGACGGCGCTGCACGAGCGCGAAGTTTCCGGCGAAGGGCAGTGGATCACCACCTCGCTGCTGCAGGCGCAGATCTTCATGCTCGATTTCCAGGCCGCGCGCTGGCTGCAAGCGCACGAGGTGGCCAAGCAAGCCGGCAACAATCATCCGACCTCGATTCCGACCGGCGTGTTCAAGACCAAGGACGGCTACATCAACATCGCCACCGCCGGCCACGTCATGTGGGACCGCCTGTGCGCCGCGATCGGCGCGCCCGAATTCATCACGCGCGAGGATTTCAAGAACGGCGCGGCGCGTTTGAAAAACCGCGAAGCCGTCAATGGCGCGATCGAGGCCATAACGGTCAACAAGACCAGCGCCGAGTTGATCGATGTCCTCAACGCCGCCGGGGTTCCCTGCGGGCCGATCAATACGATCGACCAGGTGTTCGCCGACGAGCAGGTCAAGCACTTAGGGATCGCGAAAAGCGCAACCAGGCCCGACGGCAAGGAACAGACCTTCGTCGGCCAGCCGTTCACGCTGTCGCGCACGCCCAGCAAGATCGCGGCCGTGCCGCCCGAACTCGGCCAGCACACCGACGAGGTGCTCAAGGAATTCGGCTTCGCCGACAATGAAATCGCAGAGCTACACAAGGCCAACGCGCTTTGACGCCTACAATGGAGACCCCGATAATGACGCAGACCGACAAAATGCTGTCCCGCAAGGAGGGTGGCGTCGGCTATATGACTTTCAACAATCCGGAACGGCACAACGCCGTGTCGCTCGACATGTGGGAGGCGGCCCAAGGCATCCTCGCCGACTTCGCCGCCGACAAGGCGGTGCGCGTCGTGGTGGTGAGCGGCGCCGGCGGCAAAGCCTTCGTGTCGGGTGCCGATATCTCCAAGTTCGAGAGCGAACGCTCCAGCAAGGAGGCAATCGACCGCTACAATATCGCGGTCGAAAAGGCCAACACCGCGGTCTACGAATTCCCCAAGCCGACCATCGCCATGATCCGCGGTTACTGCATCGGCGGCGGTGTCGGGCTGGCGCTGTGCTGCGATCTGCGCATCTGCTCGGACAATTCGAAATTCGGCGTGCCGGCCGCCAAGCTCGGCCTCGGCTATGGCTTCAAAGGCATCAAGAAGCTGGTGGACGTGGTCGGTCCTTCGTTCGCTAAGGAAATCTTCTTCACCGCGCGCCAGTTCACCGCCGCCGAGGCGCTGACGATGGGCTTGGTCAATCGCGTGCTGCCGGAGGCGGAAATGGCGAAGTACGTCAAGGACTATTCCGACACCATCGGCGGCAACGCGCCGCTCACCGTCAACGCCGTCAAATACATTGTCGGCGAGGTCGTGAAGGATGACAGCCAGCGTAATATCAAAAAATGCGCCGACCTGGTGGCAGAGTGCTTCGCCAGCAACGATTACAAGGAAGGCCGCACGGCGTTCATGGAAAAACGCAAGCCGGTTTTCACCGGTACATAAGAATCTCACTCCGCGACAAACGAGGAGGAGCTTAGAAATTCAGGGAGGATTTGCGTGGCGTCGGTTGAGTTGCGGGGCCTGACCAAGCGATATGGTGATGTCGCGGTGGTCGACGACATATCGCTCGCCATCGAGCACGGCCATCTGGTCTGCCTGCTCGGCCCCTCGGGCTGCGGCAAGACCACCACGCTGCGACTGATCGCCGGCTTCGTCGAGCCGAGCGCAGGCGAAATCCGCGTCGGCGACAAACTCATCTCCTCGCCCGCGCATTCGCTGCCGCCCGAGCGGCGCAATATGTCGATGATCTTCCAAAGCTACGCGCTGTGGCCGCACATGACGGTGGCCGAAAACATCGTCTACGGTCTCAAGCTGCGAAAGATGGATCGCGACACCATCGCCAAGAAGCTCAACGCCATTCTCGCCACCACGCGGCTGGCGCCTTTGGCCCAGCGCTATCCGGGCGAATTGTCCGGCGGCCAGCAGCAGCGCGTGGCCTTGGCGCGCGCGCTGATCGTAGAGCCAGAAACGCTGCTGCTCGACGAGCCTTTGTCCAATCTCGACGCCAACTTGCGCGAGGAAATGCGCTTCGAGGTGCGCCGGCTGCACGACGCCTTTCGCTACACCACCGTCTACGTCACCCACGACCAGTCGGAGGCGATGACCACCGCCGACCTGATCGCGGTGATGAATGCCGGCAAGATCGAGCAGGCCGGCTCGCCGGAAGACGTCTACGATCGGCCGCGCTCTGAATTCGTCGCGCGTTTCATCGGCTCCAGCAACGTGGTCAAGGGCAAAGCGCAGGACGACGCCCACATCGGCTTGGCCGGCGTGCCGCTGCGCTGCGTCGGCGCCAAGCTCACGCCCGGCGCCGAAACCGCGGTCTCGATCCGTCCGCATGACATCCGGATTTCCGCGGCGCAGCCACAAGCTCCCGAAAACGCCGTGCCGGGGACGGTGACGCGGCAGGTCTTTCTCGGCGGCAGCCGGGACTATATGGTGGAGCTCAAGGACGGCACCCAGTTGCGGGTCGTCACCGCCGCGGGCGAGAGCATTGCGCAGGGCAGCACGGTCTGGCTGGTCCTGCCGCCGGAAAAATGCCGGGCGCTGATGGGGTAGCATCCAAGAATCTCGCGTGCGCTAAACAACAAAAGCAAGTTCAGTGAGGATCGCGATGAAGGGCTCTAAAATCTCACGCCGCGACGTTTTGATCGGCTCGGGCGCGCTGGCCGCCGGAGCGTCGTTCTCGACCCGCGTGCTGTCGGCGGCGCCGCCGGCGAGCGCCGTCACGCCGGCGCTGATCGAGGCGGCCAAGAAAGAACGCAAAGTGGTTTGGTACACCTCGATCGACCTCAAGCTATCCGAGCAGATCGGCAGGGCGTTCGAGGCCAAATATCCGGGCGTGTCCTGCAAGGTGGAGCGCAGCGGCGCCGAGCGCCTGCTGCAACGCATCAGCCAGGAATATTCCGCCAACGTGCACGCGGTCGACGTGGTCAACTCGTCGGACGCGTCGCTACTGGTGTACTGGAAAGAGCAGGGCATGCTGGCGCCCTACGTGCCGGAGGACGTCGCCAAGTTCTATCCGCCCCAGCACCAGGACGTGGACGGCAACTTCGCCAGCTTCCGCATCTTCCTTTGCGTCATTGCCTACAACACCAACCTGGTGAAAAAGGACGAGGCGCCCAAGAGCTTCGCCGATCTGCTGCTGCCGAAATGGAAGGGCAAGATCGTCAAGGCGCATCCCGGCTACAGCGGCACCATCCTGACCGCGACCTACCAATGTTCGCGCGATCTCGGCTGGGGCTATTTCGAGAAGCTCGCCCAGCAGAACGTTCTGCAGGTGCAGTCGGCCGCCGATCCGCCGAAGAAGATCGCGCTCGGCGAGCGCGCGGTGCAGGCCGATGGCGTCGAATACATCATCCTGCACGAGAAGGAATCCGGCCAGCCGGTCGAGCCGGTCTATGCCACCGAAGGCACGCCGCTGATCGTCGGGCCGAACGGCATCTTCAAGGCGGCGCCCAATCCGAACGCGGCGCGGCTGTTCGAGAGCTTCTGCTTCACGCCGGAATGCCAGCAACTGTGTATCGACATCGGCGGCCTGCGCTCGGCGCATCCGCAAGCCAAGGAAAAGGCCGGCCGCACGCCGCTGAGCCAGATCAAATTGATGAAGGACGATCCGGCCGCGGTGCTGAAGCAGGGCGCCGAGCTCAAGGCGCATTACGTCAAGCTATTCCACGTTTAACGCAGTGTCTCCGGCGCACACGGGCCGGGGCAAAAAAGGGGCGCGCCATGACCAAACGGTTCTCGAAACGCGACGTGCTCAAAGGCGCCGGCGCGCTTGGCCTTAGCGCCTTCGCTGTGCGGGTCGGCGCGGCGCCGGCGGCGGAAGCGGTGATGCCGGCCTTGATCGAGGCGGCGAAAAAGGAAGGCAAACTTTCTTTCTACACGGCGATGGACCTGCAGTTCGCCGAACGCCTCGCCAAGGCGTTCGAGGCGAAGTTTCCCGGCATCGTTGTGCGCGTCGAGCGATCCGGTGCGGAGCGCGTTTTTACTCGCATCGGTCAGGAGTATGCCTCCAACATTCACGCCGTCGACGTCGCCAACACCGCAGACCAGGCGCATTGCATCATCTGGAAACGCAACGGCTGGCTGGCGCCATACCTGCCGGAAGAGGTCGCGCAACACTTCGACAAGCACTATTACGACCCGGAGGGGTTGAGTATCACGACGCGAATTCTGGTCTCTCCGATCGCCTACAACACCAATCTGGTGAAGAAGGAGGACGCGCCGAAGAGCTTCAAAGATCTGCTCGATCCGAAATGGGCGGGCAAGCTGGTCAAGGCGCACCCGGCCTATAGCGGCACGATCATGAACGCGACGTTCGAGATCGCGCGCGATCTGGGCTGGGACTATTTCGAGAAGTTGGCTAAGCAGAAAGTCATGCAAGTCCAGTCGGCGACCGATACGCCGAAGAGGATTTCGCTAGGCGAACGCGCGATCATGGTCGACGGCGCGGGCTACCTTGTCATCCGCTACAAGGAGGCGGGCCAGCCGGTCGACATTATCTATCCGGAGGAGGGCACGCCGCTCGCCACCGGTCCAAGCGCAGTCTTTAACGCTGCGCCCAATCCGAACGCGGCGCGTCTGTTCCAGAACTGGATGCACTCGCGCGAGGCCCAGCAGCTTCTCGTCGATTGGGCTCGCCAGTATTCGCCGCATGGCCAGACCGTGGAAAAGCCCGGCATCCGCAAGCTCGCCGACATCAAGTTGATGAAGGAGGATCCGGAAGGCGTTTTTGCGCAGGCGGACGCGGTCAAGAAGCGCTACGCAGAGATTTTCAAGGTCTGATGACAATCGCCGTTCCAGCAACGCCGGCGTCAAAGCCTCGCAAATTCGGGATCGATGTCTCGAAGCCGGTGCTGCTGGTGTTCGCGGCGATCCTGTTCGTGCTGATCGTGATGCCGCTGTCGTGGCTGGTGTACTACGCCTTCACCGACAAAAACGGCGCCTTCACCGTCGCCAATTTTTCCCGGCTGGTGTCGGACGCCGACTTTCTCGATCCGCTGCTGACCACCTTCGCGCTCGCCACCTTGTCCGCGCTGATCTGTTGCGCGGTCGCGGCGCCGATGGGCTGGCTGGTGGCGCGCACCGATATGCCGCTGCGCCGCACCGTGCGCCTGCTGGTGACGGCGTCGTTCGTCACGCCGCCGTTTCTTGGCGCCATCGCCTGGGAGCTGCTGGCCGCGCCCAATAGCGGCTTGCTCAACCAGCTCTACCGCGAGATTACCGGCGCGTCGCCGGATTCGCATCTGCTCAACATCTACACCTTCACTGGCCTCGTCTTCGTCATTAGCTGCTACACGTTCCCCTATGTCTTCGTGCTGGTCGCCAATGCGCTCGACCGCACGCCCGGCGATCTCGAAGATGCCTCCGCCATTCTCGGCGGCAGCACCTGGGATACCGCGCGCCGCATCACCATTCCGCTGGCGCTGCCGGCGGTGCTGGCGGGCGCGCTAGTGGCGTTCCTGCAGGCGATGACGCTGTTCGGTTCGCCGGCGATCCTGGCCATGCCGGCCGGCTTCCACACCATCACCACCAAGATTTGGAGCCTGTTCCAGTTCCCGCCCAAGCCGGAACTCGCCGCCGCCGCCTCGCTGCCGCTGCTGGTGTTGACCATCATTTTGTTGCGCGCGGAGCACATGGTGCTGGGCCGGCGCGGCTATTCGGTGGTCGGCGGCAAGAACAGCGAGCCGCGGATCGTGCGGCTTGGGCCCTGGCGCTGGGTGATGCTTGCGGTTGCGATGCTGGTGTTGATGTGCCCGGTTTTCCTGCCGTATTTTGCGTTGCTCAATGCGTCGTTCTCCAAGATTGCCTCGCATCTGGTCTCGCTCAACAATTTCACCTTGCAGAACCTGCATTTCGTGTTCTTCGAATTGTCGGCGACGTCGCTGGCGCTGCGCAATACCTTCATCCTCGGAATTTTGTCCGCGACCTGCGGCACGGTCCTCGCTTTGGTCATCTCTTACGTCACGACGCGCAAGGCGGTGACCGGCTATCGCGTGCTCGGGTTCCTGGCGACCGCGCCGGTCGCCATTCCCGGCATCGTGCTCGGCGTCGGCCTGTTCTTCACCTACACGCGGCCGCCCTTCGTGCTCTACGGCACCTTATGGATTCTGCTGATCGCCTTCGTTACGCTGGCCATGCCGGCCGCCTACCAGCAGCTGCAATCGGCGTTCCGCTCGGTGCATCCCGAATTGGAGGACGCCAGCCGCATTTTGGGGGCGACGCGGCTGCGCGCGCTCTGGCAGATCACCGTGCCGCTGCTGCGCACCAGCGTGATCGCGACTTGGTGCTTCGTCTTCGTCGGCGTGATCCGCGAATTGTCGGCGGCGATCATGCTGTTCACCTCGCAAACCAAGGTGCTGTCGGTGCTGATCTACGATCTCAATGAAAGCGGCGATCTCGCCGCGATTTCGGTGCTCGGCCTGTTCATGCTGATCATCACCTTCAGCGTGGTGGCGCTGGCCAACAGCCTGCGCGGCCGCGGCAACGCGCGCCGCAATGTCGCAATCGGGTGAGCGCATGATCCCGAAAAGCGGCTACCGGTTTTCGGAAAAGATCATGCGCAAAAGGAAATGACAGTGGCCGCCGAACTCCCTAAAATTTCCGTCGCCGAACGGCTCGCCGCGCGCATCGTTGCGCTCGACGCTTCCACGCTGCCCGCCGCCGTGCGCCGCAAATGCGAGGACCTGCTCGTCGACGTGGCGGGTCTTTGCGTCACCGCGCGCAACGAGGATTACATCCAGGCTGCGCTCGCCGGCCTCGACGACGACGGCCCGTGCACGGCGATCGGCCATGCGCGCACTTTGAGCTCCGCCGGCGCCGCCTTCGTCAACGGCACGGCCGCGCATGGCGAGGATTTCGACGACACTTTCGAGGGCGGTCCGGTGCATGCCGGCGCGGTGGTGGTGCCGGCGGTGCTGGCGGCCTGCGAGCGCCACCGACCGGACGGCGCCGCCGCGCTGTTGGGGATCGCGGTCGGCACCGAGACCATGTGCCGGCTCTCCACCGTGGTGCCGAAGGCGGTGCACAAAGCCGGCTTCCACCCGACCGCGATTTTCGGCGTGATGGGCGCTGCCGCCGGTGTTTCCGCCGCGCTCGGCTTGACCGCCAAGCAGACGGTCGACGCGCTCGGCATCGCTGGCAGCTTCGCCTCCGGCATCATCGAATATCTCGCCGAAGGCACCTGGACCAAACGGCTGCATCCCGGCTGGGGCGCGCAATCGGGCATCCGCGCCGCGCTGCTGGCGCGCGGCGGCTTCTCCGGGCCGCGCACGGTGTTCGAGGGCGTGCACGGACTGTTTTACGGCTTCGCCCACACCACGCAAGGCGACTACTCGGCATTGGACGATTTCGGCACCCGCTGGGTGACCGAGACGCTCGCCTTCAAGCCCTATCCCTGCGGCACCATGGCGCATCCTTACATCGATTGTGCGCGGCGGCTGGCCGCACGCGGCATCAAGCCCGATGACGTCAAGGAAATGATCTGCGAGGTCGCCGAAGGCACCGTGCACCGGCTGTGGGAACCGCTGGCGGCCAAGCAGCGCCCGCCCAACGGCTATGCCGCGAAATTCGCCACGCCCTTCATCCTCGCCACTGGCTTCGTGCGCGGCGGCGTCGGGCTCGACGCCTTCACCGAACAAGCGGTGCGCGATCCGGACGTGCTCGCGCTCGCGGCAAAAGTAAAATACGCGATCGACCCGAAAAATCCCTATCCGAACGCCTTCACCGGCCACATCCGTTGCGTGCTTAACGATGGCCGCGTGGTCGAGGAGAGGCAACCGCACTTTCGTGGTGGTGCAAACGAGCCGCTGACGCGCACCGACATCGAGGAGAAATTCGCTTTGAACGCGCGCCACGGCGGCTGGGATGCCGCGCGCAGTGCCACCGCGCGCAAGCTGTTGTCCAAACTTTATGACGGCAAGATCGATCTTGCGTCGCTACGGGAGTAAATGAATGACTGAAGGGAATGAACTTGCAGGCAAAGTCGCTGTCGTCACCGGCGCTGGCCGCAATATCGGCCGCGCCATCGCCACGCACCTGGCCGCCGCCGGCGCGTCGGTGGTGGTGAACGCGCGCTCCAACCAGGCCGAAGCCGACGCCGTCGTCGCCGAGATCAAGACTGCCGGTGGCAAAGCCATCGCCGTACTTGCCGACGTTGCCGATGCGGCCGCGGTCGAGGCCATGGCGCAGGCCGCGCTGAAGGCCTTCGGCCGTATCGACATTCTCGTGAACAACGCCTCGCTGCGGCGCGAAAAACCGGTCGACGAGATGAGCTACGCCGACTGGCGCGAAATCATGGACGCCACGCTCGACTCGGCATTCCACGGCGTGCACGCCTGCCTGCCGGCGATGAAGAAGAACGGCGGCAGCATCATCAATATCGGCGGCATGAGCGCGCATATCGGTTCGAAAGGCCGTGCCCATGTGATGACCGCAAAAGCGGGCGTTGTCGGCTTCACACGCGGGCTGGCGCACGACCTCGGCGTCTACCACATCACCGCCAATTGCGTGGTGCCCGGCGCGATCCACACCACGCGGCCGCGCACTTCGCTCAATCCGGCGCATCATCTCACCCACGGCACCATCACTGGTGAGCCCGGCAAGCCGGACGACGTTGCCGCCATGGTGTGTTTCCTCGCCGGTCCCGGCGGCCGCAACGTCACTGGACAGACCATCCATGTGAATGGCGGGGCGTTTCTGGGTTGATTTGGCAGGGTGGCCGCTCGCGCCCGAAAGTGCTAATCCAGCGCCCAACAAATTCTCGCCAGCAGTGAGGGTCCCATGTATTCCGATCTCGCGCTTTACATCGACGGCAAATGGCTCAACGGCGAAGGCCGCAAGGGCGAGGACGTCATCAACCCGGCGACCGGCAAGACGCTGGCGCACCTGCCGCATGCCACGACCGCCGATCTCGATGCCGCGCTCGAAGCCGCCGCGAAGGGCTTCGCCGTCTGGAAGGCAACCTCGGCCTATGACCGCGCCAAGATCATGCGCAAGGCCGCCGATCTGGTACGCGAGCGCTTTGACCACATCTCCAAGGTGCAGACCCAGGAGCAGGGCAAGGTTTACGTCGAGTCGCGTGCTGAGGTGCTCACCTCCGCCGACATCATCGACTGGTGCGCCGAGGAAGGCCGCCGTACCTATGGCCGCGTCATCCCCGGCCGCCAGAAAGGCGTGCGCCAGATGGTGTTGCAGGAGCCGGTCGGCGTGGTCGCCGCCTTCACGCCGTGGAATTTCCCGACGCTGACGCCGATCCGCAAGATCGCCGGCGCACTTGCGGCCGGGTGCTCGCTCATCCTCAAGGCTTCGGAAGAGACGCCGGGCGGCGCCGTCGAGCTGGTGAAATGCTTCGCCGACGCCGGTCTGCCGGCGGGTGTGCTCAATCTCGTGTTCGGCGTGCCGGCCAACGTGTCGGAGCACCTGATCCCGTCGAAGATCGTCAAGAAAATTTCCTTCACCGGCTCGATTCCGGTCGGCAAGCATCTCGCAGGGCTTGCCGCCAAGGGCATGAAGCGCGCCACTATGGAGCTCGGCGGACATTCGCCGGTCGTGGTGTTCGACGATGCCGATCCGGAGAAGGCCGCCGACACTATTGCGGCTTTCAAATATCGAAATGCCGGCCAAGTCTGCATCTCGCCGACGCGCTTCTACGTGCAAGAGAGGGGCTACAACAAGTTCGTCGCCCGCTTCACCGAATACGCCAAGGGCCTCAAGATGGGCGACGGGCTGGAAAAGGGCATCACACTCGGCCCGCTCGCCAATCCGCGCCGGCTTGACGCCATGGAGAGTTTCGTCAACGACGCCAAGGACCGCGGCGGCAAGATCGTCACCGGCGGCTCGCGCCAGGGCAACCAGGGCTTCTTCTTCCAGCCGACTGTGATCACCGACGTGCCGGACGACAGCAAGATCATGACTGAGGAGCCGTTCGGCCCGCTGGCGCCGATCGTATCGTTCAAGACCTTCGACGAGGTGGTCGAGCGCGCCAACTCGCTGCAATTCGGGCTCGCGGCTTACGCCTTCACCTCGTCGGACAAGACGGCGGCCGCCATCGGCGACGCCATCCAGTCCGGCATGGTCGGCGTGAACAGCGTCGCGGTGTCGACGCCGGAGACGCCGTTCGGCGGCGTCAAGGAATCGGGCTACGGCTCGGAAGGCGGCATCGAAGGCCTGCAGGCCTACATGAACACCAAGTTCATCTCGCAGGGCTAGGGCGCCCGGGCGCCACCCGCTCGACGCGGAACCCGTGCGCCGGCGGCGCGTTATGTCGCCGGCGCAGCCGGAGGAGATCGCGCCGGCTTTCGTGTTCCTCCCGGCGCCGAGCTGTTCCAGCTACATCACCGGCGAAATCCTGCCGATCATCGGCGGTTATTCCGGGGGCTAGCAAAGAGGCAATCATGGCGAAGAAACGGAAATATTCCCGGAGCGCGGGCCAGGACGTCGAGAACGAGATGCGCCGCTACAAGAGGGGCAACGCCAAGAGCGGCCCCGGCGGCAAGGGCGGCAAGGTCCAGAGCCGCAAGCAGGCGATCGCCATCGGCCTGTCGAAAGCGCGCAAGAAAGGCAAGAAGGTCCCGCGCAAGAAGAAGCTGTAGCGGTTTTGTCTGCCGCTAATCGGCCGCGCCGACCGCGACGCTGGTCTTTTCGGATGTAACGCCGCTGAGCTGCAGCACGAACGGCGCCGCGCCGAGTTCGAACCTGACGCTCTTGCGCAAGCCGGGACAGTCGCTGCGTCCGGTGCTACCGACCGAACGCGCATAGCGTCCGTCCTGCACGACGTCGATCCAGGCTTCTTCGGACAACGTCACCTGCACGATGCCGGGCTTTGCCAGCGCCGGAAAGCGCAGTATACCGCCGAACCAGCGTTCCGCTTTCGGCTTGCGCTCCGGCGGCATGGCGAAGGCGGCGTCCGCGCCAGCCTGCAAGGTGAGGACGAACGCGCCTTTGGGGATTGTTGGGAGCGTATCGCCCGCCTTCACGGCGGTCTTGTCGTTCGCCGCAAACAGCGCCTGCTCGCGCGTCAGCGCCCGGGCAAACTTGCCGCAGCCGTCGTCGGCAAAAGCCGGTGCGTGCAGGGCGATCAACGCGGCGGCAGCGAGGCCAAGGCGCAGCGTTTTCATCGGCTTACTTTCCCGGCGCGAAGCCGTGGCTCACCAGAATCTTCTGCCCTTCCGGCGAAGCGATGAAGGTCGCGAATGCTTGCGCGGGCGGCGGCGCGCCGTTGATCACCGTCAGCCCATAGTCGGCGCCGACGGCGAGATTGTCCGGCAGCGCCACCATTTGCTGTCCCGGGTACTGCTTCTGCGCGGCCAGCGCATTGGTACAATAAGTGAGGAAGATGTCGGCGCGCCCTTCCGCCACGTGCCAGCCATAGACCATGCGTCCGGCCGGCGGTTGCGCGCTGTCCTTGGCGCCCGTGAGTTTCAGCGCCTTCTTGCCGAGCGCCGCCTGTGCCCCCGGTTTGATCGCTTCCGCCTTGTGGAACGCTTCGAAGGCATAGTCGCCGGACGGGTCCGCCTGCGGCGTCGATGTGCCGAGCTTCACGTTCGGATCGAGCATGCGCGTGAGCAGGTTCGCGCTGGTCACGGCCAAGCCCGGCTTCACCAGCGCGCACAATGTGTTGCGCGCGAAGCGCGTCACCGGCCCGCTCTTGCCGGCGTCATGCAGCGCCTGCGGATGCTCCATGTTGGCCGAGGCGAACACGTCGGCCTTGGCGCCCCCGGCGATCTCGCCTTTCAGCGTACCCGACGCGCCGAACCTGGCCTGCACGATGTTGCCGCTCGCCGCTTGATAGGCCTTGGCCGCGTCGGTCAGGGCCTCGCGCAAGCTGCCCGCGGCGTAGATCTGCACCGTCTCCGCTGCGGCCGGGCCCATCATGGCGAGCATCGCCAGCGCGATCGCCCCCTCGCGCCTCACGCGCTCGGATCGCTGGCGTTCGGGTAGAACAGCTGCTCGCCGTTGATCTTGTAGTTGGCGATGTCCTTCTGTCCTTCCGGCGAGATCAGGTAGTCGATGAACTGCTGGCCGAGTTCCTTTTTCACGTTCGGGTGCTTGGCCGGGTTGACCAGCATCACGCCGTATTGGTTGAACATGCGCTTGTCGCCTTCGACCAGGATCTGCAAGTCGCCTTTGTTCTTGAAATGAATCCAGGTGCCGCGGTCGGACAGCACGTAGGCGTTGCCGGCGCCGGCGGTGTTGAGCGCGGCGCCCATGCCCTGGCCGATCGACTTGTACCAGGGGCCCTTGGCCTTCTCGATATCGATGCCGGACGCCTTCCAGAGATTGAGTTCGGCGATATGGGTGCCGGAGCGGTCGCCGCGCGAGATGAAGTCGGCCTTCTTGTCCTTGATCGTCGTGAACGCCTTGGCGACGTCCTTCATGCCCTTGATGCCGGCGGGATCGCTCTTCGGCCCGATCAGCACGAAGTCGTTGTACATCACCGGATAGCGCTTCACGCCCTGGCCTTCGGCGAGGAATTTTTCTTCCGCCGATTTGGCGTGCACGAACACCACATCGGCGTCGCCGCGCCGGCCGGTATCGAGCGCCTGCCCGGTGCCCTGCGCCACCACTTTCACGGTGACGCCGGTCTTCTTCGTGTAAAGCGGCAGCAGATATTCGAACAGGCCGGAATCCTGCGTCGAGGTGGTCGAGGCGACCACGATCGATTTGTCCTGCGCGAACGCGGGCGGCGTGGCGGCGACGAGCGCGCCGAGTGCTACGGCGGTAATGAGAGTGCGGCGGTTAAACATGTGAATCTTCCTCCATGTGTTGTTCATTGACCTAGAATGTCGTCCCCTCTCGCTTCGCCCGGCCGAGATGACGGCCGGGCGCGCAAATCACACCAGCAATTCGCCTGCGATGAACGTCCGCGCTTCCTGCGTGCGCGGATTGACGAAAAATTCTGCCGCGGGCCTGCTTTCGATCAGCCGCCCGCGGTGCAACAGCATGATGTCGCCTGCCAGACGCTTGGCCTGCCCGAGGTCGTGGGTCGACATCACCACCTTGACGCCGCGCGCGGTGACGGCGCGGACGATGTCCTCTATCGCCTTGGTGGCGGCGGGATCGAGGCTGGCGGTCGGCTCGTCGAGAAACAGCACCGCCGGATCGCGCGCCAGCGCGCGCGCCAGCGCCAGCCGTTGCTGTTCGCCGCTCGATAAGCGGCGCGCCGGGCGGTTTTCGAGTCCTTCGACGCCGACCAAAGCGAGCAGCTCGGCCGCGCGTTGGTTGCGCGCGGCGCGCGGCATGCCGGCCGCGGCGAGCGCGTAGCGGACATTGCCTGCCGTGCTGCGGCGGAGCATCACCGGGCGCTGGAATAAAATGGCGAGCCGCTCGGGCGCAGCCGTGTCGCGCCCGCCCCAGGTAATCCGTCCGCGCGAAACGGGGATAAGTCCCATGGCGGCGCGCAGCACCGTCGTCTTGCCGGCGCCGTTCGGGCCGATCAGAACAGTGGGAGCGGAGGCGGCCAGAAGAACAAGCGATATGCCGTCGAGGATCGTCACCTCGCCGGCGACGACCGCCACTTCTGAGAATATTACGGGCAGTTCCGAGGCAGGCGCGCGCATGGTCATCCTGCGTAGCGTTCGACCGGCGCGGCGCGCGCCCCAGGCCAGCGCGTTGATCAAAACCACGATGAAAATCAGCACCATGCCCAACCCGACGGCGAGCGGCAGGTCGCCTTTGGAGGTCTCTAGTGCGATGGCCGTGGTCATAGTGCGGGTGAAGCCGTCGATATTGCCGCCGACGATGATGATGGCGCCGACTTCCGCCGCGGCGCGGCCAAATCCGGCAAGTAGTGCTGTGACAAGGGAAAATCGCGCGTCCCAAACCAGCGTCACGACCCGGCGGGCGGGCCCGACATTCATCGCGGCCAACTCGTCGCGATATTCGGTCCACAAGTCTTCAATGGTTTGGCGCGTGAGCGCGGCGATTATTGGAGCGACCAGAATGGTTTGCGCGATCACCATGGCCTGCGGCGTGAACAGCAGACCCCAGTTTCCGAGCGGGCCGGAATGCGACAAGGCCAGAAAAATCGCCAGCCCCAGTACCACCGGCGGCAGGCCCATCATGGCGTTGAGCACGACGATGGCCGCCTCGCGGCCCGGAAAACGGACGAGACCCATCAACGCGCCGATCGGCACGCCGATCAGCGCCGCAAACAGCGTGGCACTCAGGCTGACGATCAGCGACAGCCGAACAATGGCGAACAATCCGGGATCGCCGGTGAGCACCAATTGCAGGGCTGAAACGTCACCCGTCATTTCGATTTCTAAGTTATTTGCCCGCCGCGGCCGCGGCAGTACACCTTTGATATTTTGCGCCTTTATTACTTAATCGGTCAATGTTTGTAATAAGAACATATTGAAACATATAGTTGGTGCCGGACTTCTTGATCCGCGAAGAAGTGCCCATGCGGCTTGAAAAAGGCCGCCCGCGTCGGCATGACGTAGCGATCAGCTGGCAATCAGCAGGGGCGGCCGAGCGGCCTGAAGGCGCATTAGGGCGCGCGCCCCGCGCGCGTCTTTGTGTAAGAAGGCGGGGCGCGTTTGCGAGAGCTGGTGAGGAGGGGTGGCCGAGTGGCTGAAGGCGCACGCTTGGAAAGCGTGTTTACGGGAAACCGTAACGTGGGTTCGAATCCCACTCCCTCCGCCAGTCTTTAAGAGATTGGCCTAGCTCCAATTTGGCTCCTGTCGGAAACGCGAATTGGTCCGGTATTCTCGGTCCTTTTCGTTCCTGTGATGATGTCGCGTGTTGAGCAGAGACGAATTAGTCCGCGGATGCCCGCTGCAAATAGGTGACTATCTCGATGCAGGAATTCGGTGGTACGGGCGTCTCCGACGTCTTCACCGAATTATTGGCTAGAGAGACGAACTCAAAAAAGAGAACGAGCCAGTCGGGAATTGAATTGGTAGCGCAAATATTGATATTTCGGCAGTTGTGTGTACCTAAAACCTTATCCGCATTGATTAGCCGAAGGAATCACCTAACGTCAGTGGATCATGTTCGGACTGTTCTGCTTTGTCCTGGCCGTCTTGGCCTCGCCATTCAAGTCGAAGAGCCGATTTGAGGCAGAGAATGCGGTTCTCCGACATCAGTTGATCGTTCTGCGGCGTAAAGTGCAGGGCCGGGTCCGGCTGACGAACAACGACCGCCGGTTCTTGATCCAGCTATATCGATGGTTTCCGTCGATTTTGCAGGTCCTCACGATCGTCCAACCTGAGACGCTCGTGCGGTGGCATCGGGCCGGCTTTCGCTACTATTGGCGTTGGAAATCGTGCCCACGGGGAGGGCGGCCGCAGGTCGAGACGGACCTCCGCGCATTGATCCGGCAGATGAGCATGGAGAATCCACTTTGGGGCGCGCCGCGTATCCACGGCGAACTGCTCAAGCTCGGATTTGAAGTCGCGCAATCGAGCGTCGCCAAATACATGGTCAAGCGACGCGGACCTCCAAGTCAGGGATGGCGCACCTTTCTGCGTAACCACGCGCCGGACATTGCTGCCATGGATCTGTTCGTTGTCCCGACCATTAGCTTCGACCTGCTCTATGCCTTCGTCATCGTCCGTCTGTACCGCAGAGACTTGGTCTGGATTAACGTCACAACAAACCCAACGGCTGAATGGATCGCACGCCAGTTAACCGAGGCCTTCCCTTGGAATGAGGCGCCGCGCTACCTCATCCGGGATCGGGATCGAATCTATGGCGCCGTCGTCATGCGCCGAATGCGCGCCATGGGCATCCGGGACAAGCCTACCGCGCCGGCCTCGCCTTGGCAGAATGGCTTTGCCGAACGGCTTATCGGATCGATCCGGCGCGAGTGTGTGGACCATTTCATCGTCTTGGGTGAGGCGCATCTGCGCAGGATCCTGCGAGCCTATGCTGGCTATTACAACGACATCAGAACGCACTGGTCATTGGACAAAGATGCGCCAGTCTCTCGCCCGATCCAGCCGATCGGAAGCATCAAATCGCACTCAATCCTTGGCGGCCTTCATCACCACTATGTCCGGGTTTAGGTTTTCGGTACACACAACGTCAGGATCTTTCGCGAGTTGATCGAAACTCGAATACACACGCGATACACCATACGTTTCGGCAAACGGTCGAACGGCTTCCGGGCTTCTCGTCGCGCAGGCAACCAACAAAGAGTTCTGCTAAGCTAACCGTCGCCGGGAAATTTTCTACACGTCCTCCCCCAAACCGAGTTCCCCGCCTAGACTACGTCGCTTTGCTTCAGTGGGTAAGGTCCAGACCTCCAGAAATTGGCTGATCATCAATGCTTGGCTCAGTTCAGATTAGGTCCGGCGTTTCACTGGCCTACGAAGACGATTATTTTGGCGAGGCATGGGAGGCGTCGCCGCAGACGATCGTGATGGTTCACGGCAATGCCGAATCGTCGCGGGCCTGGATCTGTTGGGTACCGCACCTCTCCCGCAAATACCGCGTGCTACGTCCAGATATGCCGGGCTTCGGCGCATCGAGCGCGCCGGCCGGTTACGGTTGGACCGTTACCGAACTCGCCACCGATCTCGGTCGTTTCCTGGACGCATTGTCGATTGCGAAATGCCATTTGGTCGCCGCCAAATATGGCGGTTCCGTCGCAATGCGATTTGCAATCGATCACGCAGACCGCTTGTTGTCGCTTTCACTGTTCGGATCGCCGGTGCGCGGCAGCGGGAGCGGCAACGCCGACAAGATAAAAACGCTCGGCGTGCGCGGATGGGCCGCAAACACCCAGCGAGCCCGGCTCGGCAGTGCCGCCTCCGATGCGCAAATCGCCTGGTGGACCGACATGATGGCCACGACCAATCCGCGCGCCGCTTTTGCGGCTTCGTCCGCGCGTATTGAAATGGATTTGGAACAGGAGCTCGGGCGTTTTACCTGCCCGACTTTCATCGTGACGACGAAGGAGAGCGGACTTCAGTCGGTAGCTGCAGTAGAATCCTACGCGCGGCAGATGCGCGATGCGCGGGTGATCGTGCTTCCGGGCGACAGCTATCACATCGCCGCCGTCGAGCCCGACCTTTGCGCCGGTCATTTGCTAGATTTCCTACAGGATAGACGGGAGACAACCATATGACGACATCGAGCACGCGCCGAAGTTTTATCGGCGGCCTACTGGGCGGCGCCGCAGGTGCGGTTTTGCCGTTGCAATCTAGTCTCGCCGCTTGGCCAAGCCGACCGGTCCGCATTGTCATCCCGTTTCCCCCCGGCGGCGGCGCCGACCTGGTCTCGCGGCTGCTTGCACCGCATCTGCAGCGAATTCTTGGCCAGTCCTTTTTTGTTGAGAACCATCCTGGTGCGGCTGGCCGCATCGGCAGCGGCATCGTTGCCAAGGCCGAGCCGGACGGTCAGACAGTACTGGTGACAACGGAGTCATCGATCGTCATCGCGCCGCACACTGGCATAGCGATGAACTACGATCCCCTCAAAGAACTTACGCCGGTATCGCTGCTCACCCGCAATACGATTGTCCTGGTCGTTCACCCGTCCGTTCCCGCAAACACATTGCAGGAATTCATCGCGCTCGCCCGAGCGAAGCCGGGTCAGATATTCTACGGCTCATCGGGTGTCGGCGGACCGAACCACCTTGCCGGTGAGATTTTCAAGCGAATGACGGGATTGGATATCGTCCACGTCCCGTATCAAGGCACCGGCGCCGCGCTTCAGGCGGTGATCTCTAATCAAGTCAGTGCCATGTGGGGATTTATGGCTGGGCTGATCCCCCACATTCGCGCCGGCACATTGAGAGCAATTGCCAGTGGCGGACGCGAGCGGTCTCCGGTGTTGCCGGACGTTCCCACGTTCGCGGAGGCAGGCGTGCCCGGATACTTGGCGGTGTCGTGGATTGGCATGTTGGTGCCGCAGGCCACGGACACAGCGATCATTGAGAGGTTGGCCGCCGCGGTGAAGAACGCAATGCAGGAACCCAATATCAAGGAAGTCTTGTTGCGCGAAGGCTCCGAAATCGCCGCCACGACGCCGGCGGAGTTTCGTGAGGTGATCGTCAGCGACGATGCCAAATACGGAAAGTTGGCCGACTTGTTCACGAAGCCGAAGTGATTGGCGCGAACGCCGAGGCGCCGGCCGGCCGGCGGGCTTGGCTTGCGCTTGTCGTCTCGGCGGGGCCTTCCGTCGGCCTATTCTCTGGGCGGTCACGACCACACTCTTCTTGGACAGTGATCTGCCGACGGTTGATCCATAACGGATTGAGAATCCCGGTCAGTCGGATTTTGTTTTAAGCCGATCAGATTTTGCTTTAGTATGCCAAACTGTAATGTCGAGACGCTTACCGGCGGCGCTACAATCCGCATTCCGGTATCCGCTATGATGCCGCTCTTGGCCATTCGTTGTTCGTGCTGGCCAGTTCAAAAGATGTGAACGCAATCGAAGTCTAGATGAAGTCGAAGAGCTCCGCAGGAAATCTTGCAAGAGTAGTGCCCAAAAAAAGAATCAGAGGAAATGATCAACAACAATACAGCCCAAGGTGAGACGGTAATGAAGCGCTTCCGGACGATGGTTACACGACGGAAATTTTTTATGATCTCGCAAGCCGCACTACTTTGCGGCGTAAACACGGGAGAAGCGCGGGCCGAGACTTACCCTTCGCGAGCAATAACACTCATTGTCCCGTTTACCCCTGGCGGCAGCGTCGATCTCATTGCGCGCCTTAGCGCGTCGAAGATGTCCGATAGCTTCGGCCAGCCCGTCGTGGTGCTAAACCTTCCGGGCGCTTCCGGCTCAATTGCCACGACGCGCCTCGTCAACGCGCCACCTGACGGCTACACCCTCGAGATCGTCACGCCGCGTGAAATCAGCACCGCCACGCTCATCAACCCAAATATCACCTACAATGTGGAGCGTGATCTTGCCTACATCGCACTTGGTGGAAGATCACCCATTGTCGTTGCAGGTGGCCCAACGGTGAAGAATGCCAAGACGCTTGCCGATCTTGTCGCCGAAGCGCGCAAGCGGCCGAAAGGGCTGACTTACGCCACCTCTGGCGTCGGCTCGCCACAAAACTTTCTCGGCGAGCTCATCAAGCAGCGGTTCGATATCAATCTGGTGCACGTCCCGTTTTCGGGTGGTACCGGCGGTTTACTCGAGGTCCTCGGTGGTAACGTTGACATCACCATCATTACACTTTCGAGTGCACTTCAATACATTAAGTCAGGTAAATTGGTTGCCTACGGAATTGCCGAAGAAAAACGCACGCCGCTCGCGCCGGAAATACCTATTTTGGCTGAAAACAATGAACTCACCAACGTCGATATGGGCATTTGGTATGGCCTCGTTGCGCCGTCGAAAACGCCGGCTGTCATCGTTGCGCGGCTTAATCAGGTTTTCCACGATGCGCTAAAGGATCCGACGGTGGAGGCAAGGCTTCATCAGCACGCCACCGCGGTCTTCACTGAGGGCACACCCGGCGACTTTGAGGCTTACGCGCGGCGCGATATTGCGCTCTATCGCAATATCGTGAAGGCCACTCATATGAAGTTGGCCAAACCGCCAAAATAGGATGCAGCGCGCTCCTGTTTGCCAGCTTATCGTGCGTATCACCGTCTCAATCGTAGGGTCTCCGCGTCGGCAGAGATTCTGTACCGCGTGAGCCGCCGATATCGCGCGTCCTTGAACCTGAGACCGGCGGCAAAGATTCTACACATGCGTAGTGTCCCAACGTGATCTCGGGACCGATGCTATTGCCCTCGAGAATTTCACTGGATTTCCTGGCATATGGCGCCTCACACTGCGCTTGCATAATTCGGTATACCGAAGTATACGAAAACAGCCCTCGATTTGATAGGAGTTTTCCCATGTCCGACGTGATGACCGTATTGATGCCCACCGGTGCACAGCAGGTCGGCTCAATCGCGACCGTGCCGCGCCCGGCGTCGTTACGCGGTCTGCGGGTAGCGCTTCTCGATAACGGAAAAGAATTCTCCGACATCGTCCTCGATGGCCTGGCGCAGGCGCTGGCGCGTGACTATGAGGTAACCAACATCAAATTCTGGCGAAAGGGATTTCCGGCAAAAGGCGCGCCGTTCATTGCCGAAATGGCGGCTGAGTTTGACGTCGCGATTTCGGGTGTTGGCCACTGCGGCTCGTCGTCGCCATGGAGCATCATCGATGCCGTCAATCTCGAAAAGGCCGGCGTGCCGGCCGTGGCCTTGATCAGCAGGTCATTTTGCCCGCTAGGCCAGATTGTCGGCCGTGGCGTCGGACACACCGGCCTGCCCATTGTCATGTTGCCGCACCCCATCGGTGAGGTCGATGAATCGCGCATCGCGCAGAAGGGCGTTGATGCCGCGACGGAATGCGTTCGACTTCTGACGACGCGGGCAGACATCGTCAATGCTGAATACGCGGTAAAAACATTCCCACTGCCGGAACATGCCGTTTCTCGCAGCTAAACATCAAAGCTCAAGCGCGGGCGCTGAAAAAGTGAGGAAAATCAATGTTGGATCGAAGGCAATTGCCAACGATTAACGTCAAAGACCTGCCGAACTCACTCGAGGCGGCGAACGACTATTTCTACGAACAAGGCTTTACTGACGGTCTGCCGATCATTCCACCGACACCGGAGCGCGTTGAGCGGATGTTGACCGGCATGAGTTGGCGGGAACCGGATTCCGTCGTCGGTGTAGTTCCACCGGCGATGGGAGTAGCGACGCTAAGTGCCGTCGCGACGAATGCGGTGATGGCGGGCTGCGTACCGGCTTACTTGCCAGTGGTCGTCGCCGCCGTCGAAGCTGTACTCGAAAAGCAATATGGTTTAGCCCACCGTCAAACGACGACGCATGCTGGCGCGCCTCTGCTCATTGTCAACGGACCGATTATAAAAGACATAGGCCTCAACTACGGCAACGGCGTGTTTGGCCCAGGTTGGCGCGCAAATGCCACGATTGGGCGCGCCCTCAGGTTCGCAGTGAGCAACATCGGCGGCGCGATACCGGCACAGACCGATTTTTGTCAGCACGCTCATCCCGGCAAATACACGTACTGCATCGCCGAGCATCAGGCCGCTAATCCTTGGGAGCCGCTGCATGTTGAACGTGGCTTTGGCGCGGAGGACAGCGTGGTCACGGTCATCAACGCGGAAGCGCCACACAGCATGACGGAAAACGTGCAGACTGACCCGTTTGAGATCATGCGCACCTTCGCTGACACCATGGCGACGTTTGGCGGCAACAATCTCTATTCGCAAGGCAATCCGGTGGTCGTGCTCGGTCCTGAACACGCACACCACATCGCAGGCGCGGGGTGGCACAAGAAAGACGTCCAAATGGCGCTCTTCCAGATGGCGCGTAAGCCCTGGGGGATTGCTAAAGATCACGGCAAATCAAAAGGCCCGTTCTTCCCAAAATGGGTGAACAAGAACGACCCCAATGCGATGGTCCCAATTATAAACGAGCCTAAGGATCTCGTTGTCATCGTGGCCGGCGGGGCTGGCGGAAAATCGATGTGGTGCCCGACCGCTGGAGCGCAGAGCCTTGCCGTCAGCAAGGTCATCGAGCGCGGCGCATGAGCGGAGAAAGCCGGTTGGAAGTCTCGTCGACGGGGGCGACGAGGGCGCTGGCAGACTTCTCGGCACAGTTGAGCGGCGCGGACCTGCCGTCTGCCGTCGCGGATAAACTTGGCGACCTATTGTTGGATTATCTACGGGTCGCCTCGATCGGCGCCGACATGCCCTGGAGCGTCTGGTCGCGCGACTATATGACAGCGCTCAACCGCACCGGAGCGTCGCCGGTATTGTTCGAAGGCCGAGGCCTCGACCCGGTCAGCGTCAGCTTCCTCAACACGGTTTATGCCGGCAGCATTGACGCCGACGACACCCACGTCGGTTCCATGCTGCATCCCGGCGCGATCGTATTTTCCGCCGCGCTTGCGGTTTGTGCGAATTCGAGCGGAAATGAATTTATCGCCGCGGTGGCCGCCGGCTACGAAGCGATGATCCGCATCGGGCTATCGATCCAGCCCACGCATTTCGGTCGCGGCTTCCAGAGTACCGCGACATGTGGTGGCTTCGGTGCGGCGGTTGCAGCCTCGCGCCTGCTCTTTGCAGGTAGGCCTGATGCCGCGCGCCGCATAGCCGAAAGCATAGGTCTCGTCGCCTCCTTCTCGGGGGGGTTGACGCAATTCTATCAATCGGGATCGACAGTCAAGCGTATTCATGCGGCTCGCTCCGCTGAGAATGGCGTCGCCGCCGCGCTTCTTGCCTTACACGGTTTTTCGGGCCCCACAGATATTCTCGAAGGCTCGAATGGATTCGCTCGCGCTTATGCCGATACTTTCGCACCGGAGATCATCACCGAAGGACTCGGCCATAACTATCTGCTGAACGAAGTCACCGTAAAAGGGCACGCATGCAGTGCGCGCGTGCAAGCTGCGGTCGAAGGCGTGGTCGCGATTTGTCGAGAACAGGACATCAATGCCGCAACGATTAAAGACCTGTACATTGGCATTCCCTCCGTCATCCTGGGTCGCCTGACCATTCCGCGCCCGGTTGATCTGCAGGCGGCGCAAATGAGTTTGCCTCACAGTGTTGCACTCGCCGCGGTGCTCGCGCCAAAAGCGGACGAAGGGTTTGCCCTCAGCGTTCGTGACTATGAGGACAGTTTGCAAGATCCTATCGTCAAAGATCTTGAGCGGAATGTCCGTTGCGAAGTCGATCCGCGGGTTGAACGAGAGACGACGTCTGAATCGGTGCCGGCTCGCATCATTTTGGAGTTAAACTCGGGCGCGACCCACGAGCTTTTCGTTTCGGCGCCAAAGGGGAGCCCTTCGCGTCCCTTTACCCGCGAAGATCACGAAGTTCGCTTTCGCCGGGAATTGGAGCGCAGATGGTCAAAGGCGCGCTGTGACGAAGTGATTAGCATCTCTCGTCGCCTTAAGTCCCTTCCGACGATGGAACAACTTGTTAGATTGCTTGCTTAGCAAGGGCCTGTGCGACGAAATTCGGCGCTATATTATGGTAATTCGATTCTCGCCCGCGTTATTGCCAGCAGCATATAGAGGGCCCCATGGCTACTCGCTCAGCGTTACGGTCGAGCAGTAAGCGAAGAGAGCTGGAAGCTCCTGCGGGTAATCTGAGGCCGCTCATCGCTCATCATGCGAATGCAGGCAATGCTGCGGAAACGGCGTATGCCGTCTTACGTGAAGCCATCCTGAGCAATGTTTTGGTTCCCGGGGCCCGCCTGCGTGCCGACGAATTGGCAAGAGAGCTTGGAGTCAGCAAGACACCAGTACGCGAGGCTCTACGCAAGCTTCAAGCCGAGGACATTATCGTCGGCGCTGGAAACGCACTGACTGTCAAGATATTTTCCGAAAGGCAATTGCTCGAAATCTATTATACGCGCGAAGCGCTGGAGGGTATGGCAGCACGCTTGGCTGCGGAAAACGCAGGGGCGCTCGATCTGACCACGCTGCGTGCGATTTTGCATGACATTGAAACGGCGCGGGCCCGTTCGAATTTTAATGAATTTCGGCGTTTTTCAGGAGAGTTCCAACTTGCGGCTTTTAAAGCCAGCCACAATGAATACCTCTACACACTGCTAAGTTCAATCCAAGAGAGAATCCGCAGCTATCGAATGACGACAACGACGCTTCCGGGGCGCGACGAAGAGGTCGTTGTGTTTTGTCGAAAGCTGTTGGATGCGATCGAAAATCGAAATCCCGACGAAGCTGAGCAAGTGGCTCGATCCAACAGGCGTCGCACACTTGAGCTTCGGCTCAAGATCATGCGAAAACGCGCGACCAATGATGCGGACCTAGTTGCTGATGGGTAATTGCTCTGATCTCATCTCGCACTTACTGCAAACTGCAGGATTCTTAAACGCACACAAGATAAAGAACCCCAATACACGTTGCCTAGTCGCCGATCCGATTAAATTTATTTTGTTTCGCAGGCAATGTCTGGGACATCGCGGCGATGGAGAGCTTCTTCTCGTCGCTGAGGACCGAGCGCACCGTGCGCAAGATGTACCGATCGACGGATGAGGCGAAGGCCGATTTGTTCGACCACGTCGAACGCTTTTACAATCCAAAACGCCGGCACTCGACGATCGGCTATATGAGCCCCATGGAGTTCGAGTGGCAGGCGGAATATCGCGCTCGATTTTGGGCCGCGGCGCGGCGACGTTGATAAGGGGTTCGCCGCGGCTGCGCATTTGTTCGCGCAGATGTTCCGCACCCAGAAGGTACTGCATCTGGCGTTGGACCCTTATGCCTCGATCGAAGACTGGCCGTTATGACGGATCCGACCAGCAGGCACTTGCGCGTGAGCAAGAATTGGATTATTTTGGATCCAAATGCATTCATAAAGGAGTGACCATGACCGCGCCGCTCACCCCTACCATCTCGCAAAGCCGTTCTGCGGCAACCGTGCCGCCGGCGCCGCGACTGACCGATCTACGGGGTAAGCGGCTCGGACTCGTCGACAATAGCAAGCTGAATGCCGATCTGTTTCTCGGCCGGCTCGCGGAAATTCTGATTTCCCAGTTCGGCGCAAACGTCGTGCACAAGATCCGAAAGTACGCCCCTAAGGATCACCTGACCGAGGCCGATTTCTCGAAACTTTCGGAATGCGACGCGATCGTGCTGTGCTTTGGCGATTGCGGCACCTCGACGTCGATCAATGTAGCCGATGCGGTCGATCTGGAGCGCCTCGGCGTTCCGACGGCGACCGTGTTCAGCACCGCATTCGCCGACGCTGCGCGCTCGCAGGCCGAGGGACGTGGCATGGATAACCTGCATCTCGTCCGCATTCCGCACCCGATGCACACCGCGCCCCGGGATGTGGTGCTGCAGCGGGCCGACGCATCGGCAGATGCGGTTGCGGCGTGCCTAACGCGCCAAAACAAAGTCGAGACCAAAAGCCGGACTGCTGTCGAGCAGTCTCAACATGACGTGGATGATGATCAGGAGCTATTCTTTGCGCGCGGTTGGACCGATGGCTTGCCGGTCGTTGTTCCCACCTCTGAGAAGGTTGCACGCATGGTGGCGGCGTCTGGCCGCGCCGCGACTGACAAGGTAGGCCTAATCCCCCCGCGTTGGCGCGAGGCGACGATCGAGAAGCTCGCGATCAATTCGGTCATGGCGGGCTGCCGTCCGGAATATTTCCCCGTCGTGCTCGCGGCCATCAATGCCGTGCTCGATCCGGATTGTCAGCTCTATGGCATTCAAACCGCCACCAACACGACGGCGCCGCTTGTCATTGTCAACGGCCCTATCGCGCAGCGACTCGACATCAATTCCAGGGGCAACTTGTTCGGCCAGGGACGCCGCGCGAATGCCACGATCGGCCGCGCGCTGCAACTAATTCTGCGGAACATCGGCGGCGACATCCCCGGCGAGACGGACATGTCGACGCATGGCCACGCCGGCAAATTCACCTATTGCATGGCCGAAGCAGAGGCCGAGAGCCCGTGGGTCCCGTTTCACGTCGATGCAGGCTTTGAAGCCTCCGACAGTACGGTCACGGTGATCGGTGCTTCGCCTCCGCAAAACGTATTCACCTATGGCTGCGAGAATGGCGAGGACATTCTCGAACACCTGATCGGCGCAATGCTGGGCCTCGGCCACAACAACATCATCTTCCCGACGGGGCCTGTGCTGATCCTAAGTCCGGAGCACGCCTCGACGTTGGCCCGTGACGGTATTGGCAAGAATGAGATCCAGAACGCGGTATTCGAGAGAGCCCGCGTTCCGTTGACGCGCTTTGCCAAGCGCTCGGCCGAGGGCCTGAAGCACCGGCGTTCACGGTGGTTCGCCGAGGTCGGCGATGTTGAACATATCGGCGTGGCGGACAAGCCGAGCGATGTGCACGTATTGGTGGCCGGCGGTGCGGGCATTCACTCGCTCTTCGTACCGACCGCATTCAGCTTCCGTCCAGTGACGCGGAAGATCGATGTGCCGGCTTAATCAGACCTGGCTTGTCAGCCTGACGACGTCCAGCCATATGCAGTTCGACCCGGCGGATCAGCGAAATTTGCTAAAACGAGGACGTTGAATTGCTGCAATCCTAGCGAACAACTAACAATAACATTGGGCCTTTGAGCCCTGGATCGGGAGGAAACATGGTGGCGAAGCAGGTCACTGAAGCCCTGCGGATTCTTGCAGGGTTGCTGATTGTCGGGGTCACGTCGGCGAATGCCGCGGAGCCAGGCGTTATCGACAAGGCAAGGGCCGAGGGAAAGCTCGTCTTCTACTCCGGCGTTGAACGGCAGGCGGCGGAAGCCATAACGACGGCGTTTCACAAGAAATATCCATTTATCGCCACCGAAGTTTTGCGCGCATCTTCCTCGAAACTTGCGACCCGGCTTGATGCCGAGATTCAGGCGAACCGCGTCGGTGGCGACGTTTTCGAGTTCTCCTTGCTCTATCTGACAACGGCGTTGGAGAAGCGAAACGAGATCCTCAAATATGACTCAAGCACATACCAGAATTACTCGAAACAATATGTCGCGCCCGGGTATTGGGCGGCCACTGGTTTGAGCAATGTCATAATCATCTACAACACCAACGTCGTCGATGCGGCCAACGTGCCGCATAGTTGGTGGGACCTAAGTAAACCGTACTGGAACGGCAAACTAGCAATCGATAATCTTGAAGTATCTGGAACCGGCTACAACTGGCTGGTGGCTGTCGTGAACGACCAAAGCCTGGGCTGGAAATACATCGAGGCCTTGGGCAAAAATCATCCGACGCTCGAGCGCGGCCACGCCGGAATCGCGCAAAAAGTCGCCGCCGGCGAATACGGTGCGGCAATTGAAATGTCGGATTTTCATCTGCACAATTTGCGGCTCGCATCGGCCTCGATTCCCGTCAAAGGCGTCTGGCCGAAGGAGGGCGTTCCCCAGGAACCGTGGACAGCGGGGATTCTTAAGCGCGCACCGCATCCCAATGCGGCCCGATTATTCCTTGATTTTCTGCTGTCGAAGGAAGGCCAGACGATCTACGTGAAAGCGATGGGCTGGCAGTCAGCTCGCGATGATGCGCCGCTGCCTGAATACAAGGAGATGCCGGCGAAGATCGTCATCTTACAGGCGCCGATATCGGCCGAGGAAGCTTTGAAGGTGCGTCCAGCCTATATCGCGAAATGGAAACAACTCTGGGGCCTCCAATAGGTCTCGTTCCATGGCGGATCGGAAAGATTCCTGCCATCCTCTGGGTTATACGCGCCGCCTGGGAAAGGACCGACGTGGTGCTCGTGCCCGTTGAAAACGCGTACGACGACAGGGCCGAAGCCGGCTTTTGGCGAAAGGTCAACGTGCGTGCTACGCCAGAGCGCGTCATCTGCGTTGTCGCCGTCGTGTTACTGCTATGGCTTGTTCTTTATCCCGTCGTCGTGTTGCTCGCCGCCAGCGTGCGAACCGATCTCCCGATGCGCGGCGGCCATTTCACGCTCGCTAATTTTGCCGTCCTCTTTAGCGACGCAAGTAATTTTAGAGCAATCGTCAATACCGTCGTCAGTTCGGCGCTGACGACGGTATTCGCAGTGGCGATAGGGACGAGCCTTGCATGGGTCACCAGCCGCACTGACGTTCCGGGCCGCCGATTTTTCGAGAACGCCTTCGTAATCCCATACTACCTCTCACCGTTCATTGGCGCGATTGCCTGGACCATGCTTGCGAATCCGCGCATTGGCGTCCTCAACAGCGTTTTCACGGGCCTGCTCGGATTCCGACACGGCCCATTCAATATTTATTCCCTGACGGGGCTGGTCTTCGTGTTGGTCCTTTACTATTCGCCGATCGTATTTCTCTTTGTCGCCGGCGCGTTACGGTCGATGGATCCGGCGCTTGAGGAAGCGTCGAGAATTCACGGCGTCGGGGCGTTGCGGACGACTCTGCGTGTCACGCTGCCCATCGTGTCCCCGGCGGTACTTTCCTCGGCGCTTTTGGTCTTTCTCAACACCGCGGGGCAATTCGGCATCCCCGCCGTTATCGGCATTCCGATGAATTACGAGGTGATCACCACGCGCATCTGGGTTGGCCTCGGCTATTTTCCGGCAAAATATACCGAGGCGGCGGCATTTTCTGTCGTTCTCTTGGGGCTGTCGCTGATGGCGGTCGCTTTCCAACACCGCTTGTTAGGGAAAAGGAGCTTCGTGACGGTATCCGGGCGAGGCTTCAGGCCCGGCGTGACCTCCCTCGGAAAAATGCGCTATGTCGCCGTAATGATTTGCGCATTTTATTTTCTGCTCAGCATCGGATTTCCGTACGGCGCGTTGCTGTTCACGTCCGTTCAGCCTTATTTAAATTTCGGATTCCACCCTGCATTCTGGACTCTGGCGCAATACGCCGATGTCCTTTTTCACAATTCGCAGACGGTTCGCGCGATTCAAAACAGTTTGTTGTTGGCAACCCTTGGTGCAACCGTCACCATGCTGTTGTCGCTTGCAATCAGCTATGTAGTCGTGAGGACGCAAGTAAGAGGCCGGCAAATTCTCAGTTATCTCGCAACTTTGCCGGCAGCCATTCCGGCGGTGGTCTTTGCTGTCGCAATCCTGTGGGCCTACATTTTTTTGCCGATAAATATCTATGGCACGATCTGGCTGCTGCTGATCGCATATATCTCGCACTACATTCCGTTCGGCGTCCGGGCGACCAGTTCAGGCCTCGCCCAGCTCAGCGTCGAGTTGGAAGAAAGTTCGCGGATTCATGGTGCCTCGTGGCTCAAGACGCTTTTTCGAATTGTCGTGCCTCTATTGAAGCCGGCCATAGCCGTCGGATGGATTCTCATATTTGTTGAAATTATCCGCTCCTTAAGTCTTTCGATTCTCCTTTATTCGGATAACAGCGTCGTCATGCCGGTCGTGATCTATGACTTGTATGAAACCGGCGCCTATCCTGCGCTCAGTGCTTTTTCGGTGCTGCAAACGCTTTTGGTGTTTGCCGCAATTTATGCGGCGAAGAAGATCACAAGCGTCGACAGCTTGATGCAGTTGAAATAACCGGCGAGGTGTCATGGACGGGATCTCGGTACAAAATATCACCAAGCGCTTCGGCCGCGATTCGGTCGCGCTGCATGACATTAGCTTTAACGTCAAACGCGGCGAGTTTGTCACGCTGCTTGGTCCCTCGGGTTGCGGGAAAACCACGACGTTGCGTTCGATTGCGGGTCTCGAAAGGCCGGACGGCGGGCGAATCCTGATTGACGGGCAGGAAGTATTTTCGGCTGAGAGCGGCAAGTTTGTCGCGCCGGAAAATCGCGGGCTGGGAATGGTGTTCCAGTCTTACGCGATATGGCCCCACATGACGGTATTCGAAAATGTCGCTTACGGACTAAATGCAAGAAAACGTCCGAAGTCTGAAATTCGCGGCCGCGTGCATGAAGTGCTCGAAATGGTTGGTCTCGCCGACTTGGGCAATCGTCCGGCCACCAATCTCAGCGGCGGACAACAACAAAGGGTCGCGCTTGCGCGCAGCATTGCCTTGGAGCCGAAGGTTCTGCTTCTCGACGAGCCGTTGAGTAACCTCGACGCAAAATTGCGCGAACGCATGCGCCTGGAGCTAAAGCAACTGCAGCGCCGGCTGGGCGTGACCGCGCTTTATGTCACACATGACCAAACCGAGGCGCTCGCGCTGTCCGACCGAATCATCATTTTGCAGGCGGGAAAAATCGTTCAACAGGGCGACAGCAAGCACATTTACAGGAACCCACAAAATCGCTTTGTCATTGATTTCATCGGCCAAGCAAATTTCATCGAAGGCATCGTCGTGGGCCACGAGCAGGACAATCGGCTTGTTGACATCCGCAGCTCTTCCGGTCTGCACATGCGCGGCATGATTCCTGAAGGTGCGGTCGCGACGGTTGCAGTCGGCGGACCGGCCACTGCGGCTATTAGGCCGGAGGACATCCACATCACTGAGCGGGTAACTGACGGCGTCAACTTGTGGGAAGCAGAAATTGCTTCGGACCTCTTTCTCGGCAGTGTCCGCGAACTCATTCTGTCCGCATCAGGTCAGCATCTGAGGGTATACGTCGCCGGCGAGCAGGAGCTTTCCGACTACGGCCGGGTTTGGATTACCGCGGCGCCGGAATCAGTTAGGATTTTTCCTTAGGGGGGAAGGCTCACGACATTGCTGCTACGAAAGCGTCTTCAAAAATTGACCGCCAATGGCACGACAGCCGACGCGGTTTACGATGTCCTGCGTCAAAGCATCGTCGACGGCGAGCTCAAGCCGGGCATGAGGCTTCGCAGCGACGCGCTTGCCATGAAATTGCGCGTCAGCCGCACGCCGGTGCGAGAGGCGCTGCGAAAGCTCGAGGCCGAATGTCTCGTGACCAGGTCGGGCCGCACCGGCCTCGTTGTGCGAGCGTTGACCGAGCAAGATCTGACTGAACTGTTCTATGTTCGCGAGGCATTGGAGGGCATGTCGGCCCGGCTCGCCGCCGTGAACGCGACTCCCGCAGAGCTTGCCGAAATTCGCGAGCTGCTCGACGACATGGACCAAGTGGGTCGGCAGGGTGACATCAAGGCCTTGCGCCGGCTCACCGGCGAGTTTCACCGCCATATTTGCCGAGCGTCACACAATACGCGGCTGCTGCAATCGCTGGATGTTCTTCTGGATCAAGTCCGGCAGAGCCCTTCGACCACGCTCGGCCTTGCCGGCCGGCCATTGGAGGCAATTGAAGAACATCGGCGCTTGTTGCAAGCGATCGTGTCCCGCGACGGAGACCGGGCGGAGATGCTCGCCCGCGAGCACCGGCGAAAAACGCTGGACCTACGAAAGGAAATGATGCGGCAGCAATTGCGAAAATTGCGCACCGATGGCGGCGAGTTTCCGGCCAATCAGTCGGAATTCCAATAATCGGCAAAAATCACGAAGCCTGTCTGACAAGCCTAAAAATAAAGTTTTTCATCAATTCAAGGCATTAGCAGCGTTACGACTAGCGAATTAGCAGTCTCACTTGAAGGGTGCCAAAAACACACCAGCTCAATACGCAGAGGCTGCTTTCATTTTGCGCTCCGTAATGCGCCTCTGCTTTATCGACCGAAAAGTTAACAGCAACAGATACCTAGGAGGTTTCATATGAAGTTTCGACCGCTTCACGACCGCGTCGTGGTTACGCGCATCGAGGCCGAGGGCAAGTCCGCTGGTGGAATCATCATTCCAGATACCGCCAAAGAGAAGCCTTCTGAGGGAGAGGTGATCGCCATCGGTCCAGGTGGCCGCGACGAGGCCGGAAAGCTCATCCCGATCGATCTGAAGACGGGCGACCGCGTGCTGTTCGGCAAATGGTCGGGCACTGAGGTCAAGATCGACGGTGTCGAGTATCTGATCATGAAAGAGAGCGACATCATGGGTGTGATCGAACAGACCGTCGCCCGCAAGAAGGCTGCCTAAGGATTGTCGGGTCAAACATAACGGAGAAAACAAATGGCTGCGAAAGACGTAAGATTTTCAGTGGATGCGCGCGACAGGATGTTGCACGGCATCGACATTCTCACCAACGCGGTTCGCGTAACGCTCGGCCCCAAGGGGCGCAATGTGGTGCTCGACAAGTCGTACGGCGCGCCACGTATCACCAAGGACGGCGTTACCGTTGCTAAAGAAATCGAGCTCGAAGACAAGTTCGAAAATATGGGCGCGCAGATGGTGCGCGAAGTCGCCTCGAAGTCGTCCGACTTCGCCGGTGACGGTACCACGACCGCCACGGTTCTTGCACACGCGATCGTACGGGAAGGCGCCAAGTCGGTAGCCGCCGGCATGAACCCGATGGATCTCAAGCGCGGCATCGATCTTGCGGTCGAAGCGGTAGTCGAGGACCTAAAGAAGAATTCGAAGAAGGTCACCTCGAATGAAGAAATTGCTCAGGTCGGCACTATTTCCGCCAACGGCGATTCCGAAATTGGCAAGTTCCTTGCAGATGCGATGAAGAAAGTTGGCAACGAGGGCGTGATTACGGTCGAAGAAGCAAAATCCTTGGAGACAGAACTCGAAGTTGTCGAAGGCATGCAATTCGATCGCGGTTATATTTCTCCCTACTTCATCACCAACGCCGACAAGATGCGCGTTGAGATGGAAGATCCCTATATCCTGATCTACGAGAAGAAGCTTTCGGGCCTGCAGGAATTTTTACCGCTGCTTGAGGCGGTTGTGCAGACCTCGAAGCCGCTCGTCATCATCGCCGAGGATGTTGAAGGCGAAGCTTTGGCAACGCTCGTCGTCAACAAGCTGCGTGGCGGCCTCAAGGTTGCGGCGGTCAAGGCACCGGGCTTCGGCGATCGCCGCAAGGCTATGCTCGAAGACATCGCGATCCTCACCGGAGCTCAAGCGATCAGCGAGGACCTCGGCATCAAACTCGACAAGGTTACTCTGAGCATGCTCGGCCGCGCCAAGAAGGTGACGATCGAGAAGGAGAACACCACGATCGTCAGCGGCGCTGGCAAGAAGGCCGACATCGAATCTCGTATCTCTCAGATCAAAGTGCAGATCGAGGAGACGACATCTGACTATGACAAGGAAAAGCTGCAGGAGCGGCTGGCCAAGCTTGCTGGCGGCGTTGCGGTGATCCGAGTTGGCGGCGCCACCGAGGTCGAGGTGAAGGAACGCAAGGATCGCGTCGATGATGCGATGCATGCGACCCGCGCCGCGGTCGAGGAAGGCATCCTGCCGGGAGGCGGCGTCGCTCTGCTCCGCGCGGTTGGGGCGCTCAAGCACGTTAAGACCGAGAACGAAGATCAGAAACACGGCGTCGATATCGTGCGCAAGGCGCTTTCCTGGCCGGCTCGCCAGATCGCGATCAATGCGGGCGAGGACGGCTCCGTCATCGTCGGCAAGATCCTGGAAAAGGATCAATACAACTTCGGTTATGACGCCCAGAACAGCGAATACGGCAACCTCGTCACCAAGGGTATCATTGACCCGACCAAGGTTGTTCGGGCGGCCCTGCAGAATGCAGCGTCGATTGCCGGGCTTCTAATCACAACGGAAGCTATGGTCGCCGAAAGGCCGAAGAAGGACAGTGGAGCCCCGGCTA
>CAWEAC010000006.1:17500-57675 GCA_963807175.1 uncultured Alphaproteobacteria bacterium | reverse complement strand
CGGGCGTAGTTCAATGGTAGAACGGCAGCTTCCCAAGCTGCATACGAGGGTTCGATTCCCTTCGCCCGCTCCAGCCTATGCTTGCCGCGGTCTGGTAAAATTAACCAAATCAGTTTAAGCCCCCTCAGTGATGGACTGGGACGGGCCCTTCATGACAGCCAGGCTACTGCTGTTGCTTGCCTTTCTGGCGTTGCCAGGTGCGAGCCACGCCGAGTCGCTGCCGCGCATAATCGCCAGCGCCGACAATCCGGTGCCGAAATGCGTGCAGCCGGCCGCACTCATGAAACTCGTCGCCGAACGCAACGCCAAGCGCCAGCAGCCGCGTGAGATCGACCAGCGTTTCACCAATGTCGCAGCGCTCTATCAAAGCATCGGCCAATGCGTCGCGCGGCCGCCGCAGCAATGCGTGGCGGTGCGCTGGGACTACGCCTTCTTCCAGATGCTGATCGAAACCAATTACCTGACGTTCCGTCGGCCGGACGGCGCCCCCGGCGGCGTGCCCGCGCGCGACAACAACTTCGCCGGTGTCGGCGCCACAGTGCCGGGCAAGCCGGGCGAGCACTTCAAGGACGTTCCCACCGGTGTGCTCGCGCATTTGCAACACGTCCTGATGTATTCGACGACGCGCATCCCCAATCCGGTCGCCCAGCGCACGCGCCTGGTGCAGGACGACGTGCAGGACGTCATGCGTAAATTGCACAGGCCGGTGACTTTCGGCGACCTCGCGCGCGAATGGACCGGCACCGACCGCAACACCTACGGCGCGGAAATGAATAAGCTGGCGGCGACATACGCGAGCCGCTATTGCGCGCAGGCTTCGGCCGAAGCGCGCTGATTTCGTCTCAACACGGCCACGTGATCGCTGGAACCGAGCCGGCAATCTTTGCGTTTGCCTTGCGAACCGAAACGCGAGGTATCCGGCAATGCCGTTGTTGTTTTATTTGCCCATGATCGTCTGGCTAGGGATGTTCGAGGCCGCGCAAAGCAACATGCGTGTCCCGCTCAAAGTAAAGGTCCGGCGCTAAGCGCGTTTGATACCGTTGCGGCCGCGCGCGTCGGCGTCACGCCAAAGCCGGCACGATCTCCTTGATTTTCACTTGCGGTAACAGCCGCTTTACATCCTCCGGCTGGCACAGGCCTGTTCCCGGCATCAAAACGGCCGCGGAGGCGGCGGCGACCGCGACGCGGAAGGCCTCGTCGAGCGGCTTGCCGCCGGCCAACGCGGCGACTAGGCCGCCGAGAAAACTGTCGCCGGCGCCGACCGTGCTCACCGCTTCGATAGCCAGCGGCAAGGCCTGCCACGCACGCTCCGCCGTCACCAGCATTGCGCCGTGCTCGCCGAGCGTGAGCGCGACAATTTCTGCCCGCCCTTCGGCCGCCAGCTTGCGGCAGGCGGCGATGCGGTCCTCATCGCGGTCGAGCGGCGCCGCCACGAATTCCGTGAGCTCAACCAGGTTCGGCTTGATGATGGTGACGCCTTCTTCCAGCGCTGCCGCAAGCGCGATGCCCGACGTGTCGATCACCGATTTGGCGCCCAGCGCCTTGGCATGCCGCGCCACGCGCGCGAAAAAATCGTCCGGCGCCCCCGGTGGCACGCTGCCGCTGGCGACCACGAATTTCGGCCGCTCCGCCAGCGACGCCAACCGGTCGAGCACCGCCTCCCATTCGGCGCGGTGCAGCGGCGAACCCGGCAACACGAAGCGATATTGCTTGCCCGTCAATTCTTCGTAAGCCGTGAAATTTTCCCGCGTTTCGACGTGCGACGGTGTGACCAAACTGGCGACGTCCTCGCGCTCGAGCAGACGCTGCAGCAGTTTTCCGATCTGGCCGCCGATCGGATAGATCGCCGTCACGTCGCCGCCCAGCCGGTGTGCGACACGCGCGACATTGATGCCGCCGCCGCCGGGATCGCGTTTCGGCGGCGAGCAGCGCAATTTGCGCGTCGGCTCGACGCGCGCGACGTTGACGAAAATGTCGATCGCCGGGTTGATGGTGAGAGTAACGATCTCTGTCACGTTACTGCTCCGGTTTGAGGTATGTTTAGCCAAGAAAAAAATATTCTTACTTCAAATAGGTATTATTTCGTCGTTATCACGGTCATCTCATGGAAAAAATTGCATGAAAGACCGCCCGTGTGAAACAAGCCCGTGGAACTTCGTGCCACCCGCTGCGTCATGAGAATGACCGCCGCCCGGGAATGTGTTTAGATTCAGCGCACGTTGGTAACGCCTTGAGCGCCGAACCCGTTCCATGCCCATGATCGATCCGCTTTATTCGCTGTCGGGTTTCGCCGTTGGCCTGCTGGTCGGGATGACCGGCGTTGGCGGCGGCTCGTTGATGACGCCGATCCTGATCCTGCTGTTCGGCATTCATCCGGCGACGGCGGTCGGCACCGATTTGCTCTATGCGGCAGCCACCAAGACCGGCGGCAGCCTGGTGCATGGGCTGGCGCGCAGCATTGATTGGCGGGTCGTGCGGCGGCTGGCGAGCGGCAGCATTCCGGCGACGGTCGTCACGCTGGCGGTATTGTCGCACTTCAATCTCGACGGTGAAGCAGCCAGCGGCCTGATCACGTTGGTGCTCAGCATCGCGCTGTTTTCGACCGCGTTTGTACTGGTGTTCGGCGGTCCGATCGTCAAGCTCTACCGCGCGCGCGTCAGCGAACTCGATCCGAAACGGACCGGCATTATCACGGTGCTGGTCGGCTTGCTGCTCGGCGTGCTGGTCTCAGTCTCCTCGGTCGGGGCCGGTGCCATCGGCGTGGTCCTGCTGGTGCTGCTCTATCCACATTTGCCGATGGCCAAGATCGTGGGCTCCGATATCGCGCATGCAGTGCCGCTGACGCTGATCGCCGGCACTGGTCACTGGATGATCGGCTCGGTCGATTGGTACATCATGGCCTCGCTGCTGGCCGGCTCGCTGCCGGGCATTTTCGTCGGCAGCTATTTCGCCACCCGCATCCCGGAACGCGTCTTGCAGCTGGTGCTGGCGACGACTCTGTTTGTCGTGGCGAGCCGCATTGCCTCCCAGCACGCCACCGAGGCCTCGGCGATTTTCACCGCCTTCACGCGGCGGGCCGTGCCTTAATTTCGGTGCAGCGACGGCGCGTTAGCGTCTCGTTAACGATACATTTTATTAATCTATTAATGAAAACTTGCCGGTACGATGGTAACCGGACCCCTCTCCATTACCGGCGGCAGTCTCGACCCTGCGGATTGGCCCAGCGCTCGCGCGCAGGGACATCGCATGCTCGACGATATTCTCGATTACATCGAGAATATCCGCGAACGCCCGGTGTGGCAGCCGATCCCCGACGGCGTGCGCACGCGGTTTCAGGCGGCCGTCCCGGCCGGGCCGACCGATCTCGCCGCCGTGCATGACGAGTTCATGCGCGACATTCTCCCTTTCGCCACCGGCAATGTGCATCCCGGCTTCATGGGCTGGGTGCATGGCGGCGGCAACGTGCCGGGCATGCTGGCGGAGATGCTTGCCGCCGGGCTGAACGCCAATCTCGGCGGCCGCGATCACATGCCGATCGAGGTCGAACGGCAGATCACCCATTGGCTGCGCCAACTGTTCAGATTTCCGGACACGGCAAGCGGCCTGTTCGTCACCGGCACGTCGATGGCGAACCTGCTCGGCGTGCTGATCGCGCGTACCCGCGCTCTCGGGATCGAGGTGCGCCGCAACGGCGTCGGATCGGCCGGCAAACGGCTGGTCGCCTATACATCGGCTGCCGCGCACGGCTGCATTTCACAGGCCATGGATTTGTCCGGCCTCGGCAGCGCGGCGCTGCATGTCATTCCCACCAACGGCCTGCATCAAATCGATATCGACGAGCTCGAGGCGGCGATCTTGCAAGATCGCAATGCGGGCCTGACGCCGTTTCTGGTGGTTGGAACCGCGGGTACGGTCGATACTGGCGCCGTTGATAATCTGGCGAGCCTCGCCGCCATCGCGGCCCGCGAAAGGCTCTGGTTTCACGTCGACGGCGCCATTGGCGCGCTGGCCATCCTGGCGCCGGACATCGTGCCACGGCTCGCCGGCATCGAGCAGGCGGATTCGATCGCCCTCGATTTTCACAAATGGGGGCAGGTGCCGTACGACGCCGGCTTCATCCTGGTGCGCGACGGCACGCTGCATCGCGACACGTTCGCCTCGCCGGCGGCCTATCTACGGCGCGAGACGCGCGGGCTGGCGGCCGGCGCGCTATGGCCGTGCGATTTTGGTCCCGACCTGTCGCGCGGCTTTCGCGCGCTCAAGACCTGGTTCACGCTGAAAGTCTACGGCACCGAGGGGCTCGGCGCGATGATATCGCGCACCTGCGAACTGGCGCGCTACCTCGAGATCAAGATCGCCACCGCGCGTGAGCTTGAGCTGCTCGCGCCGGTCTCGCTCAATATCGTCTGCTTCCGTCATCGTGGCGACGATTCCGACCATCTAAACGCGAAGATCGCCGCGGACTTGCACGAATCCGGCATTGCGGCGCCATCAACGACGACCATCGGCAATCGCCTGGCGATCCGCACGGCCATCGTCAATCACCGCACCGAGCCGCGCGATATCGACGCGCTGCTGAACGCGGTTTTGAAATTCGGCGCCGCGGCGGCGACGAGCTGTGCCGCCTGAACCAAAGGAGCGCTGGGTGATTTCCGCCACCGCAAATTCCGCCGTCACTAGCGAACAATTTCCGGCCACGCCGATCGGATTGCCGGCGCTTTGCAAGATGGCCTTTGACGGCCTCGATCTGGCGCCGGTGTGGAACACGCTGGTCCAACGGGTGCAGGCTCAGCCGGCCGACGCCGCGGCGCTGCTCGATCTGTCGACCATCGCCCAGCTGCAAGGCCGGCCGCAGGATCGGCGGCAGTTGCAATCGGCCGCGTTGAAGCTGCAGCAGGTTTACCGGCGGCCGTCGAAGCGCGGACGCCGCTCAAGCTGCTCGCCTTCATGGCGCCCGGCGATTTCATGGCCAATACGCCGCTTGAGTTCATGCTGGAAGGATCGAGCATCGTGCTCGACATGATGTACGTCGTGCCAGGCATACCATTGTCGGAGCCGCCGGAACATGACATCGCCCTGGTGGCGATCGACGAATTGGACGAGACCGCGCCAGCGCTGCGCGAAATTGCGCAGCTCGTGAAGGCCTGGCCGCGTCCGGTTATCAACGCGCCCGAGCGAATCGCGCAGCTGACGCGGGCCGGAACCTGGGAGTTGCTGAAATCCGCGCCCGGTGTCGTCATGCCGATGAATGTACGCATTGGCCGCAAGACTTCCGCGGACATCGCGGCTGGCCATGCCACGATCGAGTCCGTTCTCGGCGGCGGCTTCCCGATCATTGCGCGGCCGTTCTGGTCGCAAGCCGGAATGGGGCTCGTCAGGCTCGACGATGCATCCGCTATCGACGCTTATCTGGGTGAGTGGATGGACGCGGAATTCTACGTGGCCCCCTTTGTCGATTACCGGAGCCGCGACTGCCTATTCCGCAAAGCCCGCATCGCCATCATCGAGGGCCGGCCGTTCGTATGCCACATGGCGATTTCGCAGCACTGGATGATCCATTATCTCAATGCCGATATGCGCAACGACGCTGCCAAACGCGCCGAGGAAGCGCGTTTCATGGCGAATTTCGACGTCGATTTCGGTATGCGGCATGCGGCCGCCTTCCGGTCAATCGCGGAGCGTACCGGGCTTGAATATCTGCCGATCGATTGCGCCGAGACGCAAGATGGAAAACTTTTGGTGTTCGAAGTCGGCACGGCCATGATCGTGCACTCAATGGATCCGCCCGATCTGTTCCCCTACAAGCGGCCGCAGATGGACAAGGTATTCAAGGCCTTTCAAACCATGCTGCACAACGCCGCCCGCGCCGGGCAATAAAAAACCGGCCGCGCGGAATTGGCGCGGCCGGCTTGAATTTCAGAACTGGCGTCAGTTGCCTTGGATGGTCTGGATCACGCTCGACATCGGGCGGGCTTCGTCCAGCCCGCCGCCCATTTCCTTCAGCACCGCCTCCTTGTATTCCGGCAGCGGCTCGATCGGCGTTTTGCCAACCACCTGCACCACCTTGAAGCCGGCGGCTTTGAGCTGCTTGAGCAACTCCGGCGCCGCTTCGGAAGTGGCGTGCTGGAAGTCATGCATCAGGATGATGCCCTTGCCGTGCTTGGCGAGTTTGGTCATGACCGATTTGATGACCTGCTCGGGTTTGCGGATTTTGAAATCGAACGAGTCCAAGTCCGTTGAAAAGATACCGACATTGCGTTCGCCGAGATATTTGACCATCTCGGGCGGATGGCGCAGCGCCGGAAAGCGGAAGAACGGCCCCACCGGCTTGTTGCCGAGGGCAATGCTCACCGCCGCGATGCCTTTTTCGATCTCGGCCTTGGCTTCGTCCGGGGTCATCTTGGTAAGATCTTTGTGCGACCAGGTGTGCGAGCCGACAGTGTGGCCGGCTCTTGCCACTTCCTTCAGGATTTCGGGATGCCAGCCGGCATGTTTGCCGATCGGGAAGAACAGCGCCTTGGTGCACTGATCGGCCAGCGCCTTGAGCACGCGCTCGGTATTGCCCGGCCACGGGCCGTCGTCGAACGTGAGCACGACCTCATGATCGCGCAGGAAGTCGTAGGCCTTGAAGTGCTCGAAGCCGAAGCCGGGGCCGCCGGTGGTGTCGATCTGGACGATGCGCTCGACGCCGAGCGCGTTCGGATTGTCGCATTTGGCTTTTGCAACGACCGGGGCTGGAGCGGGAGCAGGCGGCGGCGCGGCGGCAGCGGGGGCCGGTGCGGCGGCAGGGGCAGGGGCATTCTGCGCCCATGCGGCGGTGCCCGCCGCCGATATCGTTATCGCAAGAGCCATTGCCAGAGCGCTACGCATCACCTTCTCCATACCCGTCAGGGGCTGATTTTGGAAACCTGCCTATTCATCGCGGCTTTGACCAGTTGAGTCAACGCAAGCCCCGAAAAGGTCGAAATCACAAGGCTTTATTGCGGAACCATGGTTAATTTCGGCGCCGTCGGCGGATCGCAGTTTCGATGTGTTGCCGTCGCTTGCGATAGGTCCTATCTGGACTAGGGTTCCGCCCGGAGGCTCGTAATGCCAGCGCTCGTATCTATCGCCAGGCTTTCGCGGCCGCTGCTGTTGCTGGCGATTGTGGTGACCCTGGTCATGGCGGCGACGCTAACGCTGTGGGCCTATTACGGTACTGCGGTGTTCTTCGAGATCGTGCGCTCCGGCTGGCTCGCATGCTTCTGACGCAGCCTGTGTAGCGCCCGATGACGGCCCGAACTTCTCATATTCTGCTGATGTTCTCCGCTTTCCTCGGCGGCCTCGTGATATTCCTCGGCGTTATTCTGTTCGCGACCCATTACCAGGGAACGGCCGGCGGCCCATCGGCCATCGGCGGGCCGTTCAAGCTCGTCGACCAGAGCGGCAAGCCGATTACCGACGAGGATATGAAAGGTCATCCGTTCCTGGTGTTCTTCGGCTACACGCACTGCCCAGACATTTGCCCGACCACCTTGTTCGAAATGTCGGAGGTTATGCGCGCGCTCGGCAAGGACGCCGACGGCATTAACGCGCTGTTTATCACCGTCGATCCGGAACGCGACACGCCGGCGGTGATGAAGGATTATCTGTCGAGCTTCGACCCGCATCTGCGCGGCGCCACCGGCGACCAAAAGGCGATCGATGCCGTCGAGAAGGCCTACCGCGTCTACGCCAAGAAGGTGCCCGCCGAGAAGGGCGACTACAGCATGGACCACACCGCGCTGGTCTATCTGATGGACAAGCAGGGCCGCTTCGTCGCGCCGTTCAAGCTCGACCGCAAGCCCGAGGCGGCCGCCGCCGATCTGCGGCGCTATCTCTGACAATTTCCGTTTTCGATTGAACCGGGTCGCCGGCTGCCGCGACCAAAGTCATGCGCTGTGCCGGCCCGTTATGGGCCGGACACGGCGGATTTGATATTTCAGCTATAACCATACCTGACGGAGGAATTGGTCATGGTCAGCGACAAGCGGTTCGGCAGCACAAAGCGCGGCAAGTCACACAGTCTTATATTCGCGTTCTCCTGCCTGGCGATGCTGGCAGGCGGATGCTCCAAGTTCGAACCGGACAAATCGGAAAAAGCCGACAAGTCGGAAAAGGCAGAAAAGGCGGACAGCGGGGCGCTCGATACCAGTCGGCTGCCACGGGTCGCTGGCGCCAAGGAAACTTTCGCCAGCGTGGCGACAACGATCTTCACATATCCGGATCCGGTGGCATCTTCGATCACACTGGGGGCGAGCAGGGCGCGGACGCAGTCGATTTCCGGACAGCCGCCGGCAAGGCGTTGGCCGCTGTCGGCCCATTCAGCGGCCGACGGATCAATCGAGGGACTCTCGACGCGTCCGCCAAAAGACGCCCTCGAGCGGCGGCCGGCCGCTCTGGTCCCAACCGTCGCCTCCATGCCCCCATCCCGCCGGCGTATTTTCCGGTAGGATATTAACGCAAATACAACCTCGACGCGAGTCGGGTTGTAGGCCGCTCCGGCAAGGTTTTGTGCGGCGCGGCGGGGCCGCCACGCGGGTGGCCGGGCGCGGCTTCCGGTGCTAGAAGGCCGCTTCCATGTCGGACTTCATGTCGCATTATATGGTGCCGGCCGCGATCGTCGCGGTGGCGATCGTATTGCTGCTCGGCCTCGTCAACATGATGCGCGGCGGCTCGCCCAACCGCTCGCAACAGCTCATGCGCCTGCGCGTGTTGCTGCAATTCGTCGCCATCATCGTGATCATGGTGACGATCTGGGCGATGGGGCATTAGCGGCCGGCGGCGCAGTCGCGCTGCACGCTTATTTCATCGGCGCCGCGCGCATGTATTCCACATTCTCTTTTTTCATTTTCGGCTTCTTGTGATGCTTCTTGTGCTTCTTGGCGGAATAGTCGGTAGACACGGCCTTGGCCGCATGCGCGGCGGTGCCGGAAGCCGTCGCCCGACTGGCGGCGGGCAGCATCAGAAGCGCCGCGGCGGCGGCAATTGTCAGGAAACGCATGGCAGTCACCCCCCGTTTTTTGTGCCGAAAACCCGGATAGAATAGCAGCCTATCCCGAATCCGGCGGGAGTGGCGAGGTCCCTCATGGTAGTGCTCAACCGCATTTATACCCGCACTGGCGACGACGGCACCACGTCGCTCGGCAGTGGGGCGCGGCGCAAGAAATATGACCTGCGGGTCGAGGCCTACGGCACGGTCGACGAGGTCAATGCGGTCATCGGCCTGGTGCGTCTGCATACCGGCGACGATGCGGCGCTCGATAAGTCCCTTGGCCGCATCCAGAACGACCTGTTCGACGTAGAGGCCGACCTGTGTCTCGCCGAAAAAGGCCCCGGCGGCGCGCGGCTCACCGTCACCGACGCGCAAGTGGAATGGCTGGAAGCCGAGATCGATCGCCTCAATGCCGCGCTGGAGCCGCTGAAATCCTTCATCCTGCCCGGCGGCAGCGCGGCGTCGGCCTATCTGCATCTCGCCCGCACGGTCTGCCGGCGCGCCGAGCGCATCATGGTCGAACTCAAGGACAAACCGGAGGAGGGCGTGTCGGAGCCCTCGCTCAAATACGTCAACCGGCTTTCGGATTACCTGTTCGTCGCCGGCCGCCATGCCAACGACAAGGGCGCGCGCGACGTGCTGTGGGCGCCGGGACAGAACCGATAGCAGGCAGGCCAGGCGGGTTTGGGGACGTCCGGGAGGCCAGGGCGCCGTCGAGCCAGATCGGCTAGCGGCCTAATATCGTGCGGCGCAGCATAAACGTTGACATGCCAATGGCGCGGCCATTAGCTTCCGCCCGCTCTCGTTTGTGCTCGTCTGGGATGGGGTTTTATGAAAATTCTGGTGCCCGTAAAACGGGTGGTCGACTTCAACGTCAAAATTCGCGTTAAACCGGACGGCTCCGGCGTCGAGCTCGCCAATATCAAAATGTCGATGAATCCGTTCGACGAGATCGCCATCGAAGAGGCGATCCGCCTGAAGGAAGCCGGCAAGGCGACCGAAATCGTGGCGGTATCGATCGGACCGGCGCAGGCCTCCGAAACCATCCGCACCGCGCTCGCCACGGGCGCCGACCGCGGCATCCTGGTGAAGGCCGAAGGCGCGGTCGAGCCGCTGGCGGTGGCGAAAATCCTCAAGGGCATCATCGACGAGGAAAAACCCGGGCTGGTCATCCTGGGCAAGCAGGCGATCGACGATGACTGCAATCAGACCGGCCAAATGCTGGCGGCGCTGCTCGGCTGGGCGCAGGGCACCTTCGCGTCCAAGATTACGATCGACGGCGACAGCGTCACGGTGATTCGCGAGGTCGACGGCGGCCTGCAGACGGTGAAACTCAAGGCGCCGGTGATCGTCACCACCGATCTGCGCCTGAACGAGCCGCGCTATGCCTCGTTGCCGAATATCATGAAGGCGAAGAAAAAGCCGATCGCGGACAAGACGCCGTCGGATTATGGCGTCGACATCGCGCCGCGGCTGCAGGTGCTCAAGACGACCGAGCCGCCCGGGCGCAAATCCGGCGCCAAGGTCGGTTCGGTGGCCGAATTGGTCGCCAAGCTCAAAGACGAAGCGGGGGTGATCTGATGACCACGCTTCTGATCGCCGAGCACGACAACAAGGTGCTCAAGGATTCGACCAACAAGGCGCTCACCGCGGCCAAGGCGCTCGGCGCCGACGTTGACGTGCTGGTGGCCGGCAAGGATTGCAAAGCGGTGGCCGACGCTGCCGCCAAGCTCGACGGCGTGAAGAAGGTGATGCTGGCGGACGCCGCGCTTTACGAGCACTCCGTCGCGGAGCCGCTCGCGGCGCTGATCGTCTCGCTCGCCGGCGCCTATGACGCCATTGTCGCGCCGGCGACCACCAACGGCAAGAACGTGATGCCGCGCGTCGCCGCCTTGCTCGACGTCATGCAGATCTCCGAGATCACCAAGGTGATCGCGCCCGATACGTTCGAGCGCCCGATCTACGCCGGCAACGCGATCCAGACCGTGAAGTCGAGCGACGCCAAGAAGGTCATTACCGTGCGCACCTCGACCTTCCAGGCCGCCGGCGACGGCGGCTCGGGCAGCGTTGAAAATGCCCAGCCCGCGGCCGATCCGGGGTTGTCGTCGTTCGTCGGCGAGGAGCTGTCGAAGTCCGATCGCCCGGAGCTGACCTCGGCCAAGATCATCATCTCCGGCGGCCGCGCCATGCAGAGCCGCGAGAACTTCACCAAATATATCGAACCGGTGGCCGACAAACTCGGCGCCGCCATGGGCGCCTCGCGCGCGGCGGTCGACGCCGGCTATGCGCCGAACGATTGGCAGGTCGGGCAGACCGGCAAGGTGGTGGCGCCCGAGCTCTACATCGCGGTCGGAATTTCCGGCGCCATCCAGCATCTCGCCGGCATGAAAAACTCCAAGGTGATCGTGGCGATCAACAAGGACGAGGAAGCGCCGATTTTCCAGGTCGCCGACTACGGTCTGGTGGCCGATCTTTATCAAGCGCTGCCTGAATTGGCGGCGGAACTCGACAAGGTCAAGCGTTGACCAAGTTGCTATTTTGTTTTCGCGCCGGTGGTGTCACCGCGCGGTTCGGCGTAGAAATGGAATAATAACAACCGAAGTCGAAGCCAAGAACCGGGACTTCGCATCGATCGAGACAAATCATGGCGTTGAAGATTCAGAGTGTCGGGGTGATCGGCGCCGGGCAGATGGGCAATGGGATAGCCCATGTCTGCGCGCTGGCGGGCTATTCGGTGATGCTGAACGACGTGTCGGGCGACCGCATCAAGGCGGGCTTGGCGACCATCAACGGCAACATGGCGCGGCAGGTCGGCAAGAAGGCGATCAGCGACGAGGACCGCAAGGCCGCGCTCGGGCGCATCAAGCCGGCGGAAAAATTCGACGCAATGGCGGACTGCGACATCGTGATCGAGTCCGCGGCGGAGAAGGAAGACATCAAACGCAAGATATTTTCCGATCTGTGCGCGTCGCTGAAACCCGAAGCGATCATCGCCTCCAATACCTCGTCGATCTCGATCACGCGGCTGGCGACCTCGACCGACCGGCCCGAGCGTTTCATCGGCATTCATTTCATGAATCCGGTGCCGCTGATGGAACTGGTCGAAGTGATCCGCGGCATCGCTACCGACGACGCCACCTTCGAGACCAGCAAGGCCTTCGTCAGCAAGCTGGGCAAGACTATCGCGGTGTCGGAAGATTTTCCGGCCTTCATCGTCAACCGCATTCTGCTGCCGATGATCAACGAGGCGATCTACACGCTCTACGAAGGCGTCGGCAACGTCGAGGCGATCGACACCGCGATGCGGCTCGGCGCCCATCACCCGATGGGGCCGCTCGAACTCGCCGACTTCATCGGCCTCGACACCTGTCTGTCGGTCATGCAGGTTCTGCATGAGGGGCTGGCCGATTCGAAATACCGGCCCTGTCCGCTGCTGGTGAAATACGTCGAGGCCGGCTGGCTCGGCCGCAAGACCCAGCGCGGCTTCTACGACTACCGCGGCGAGAAGCCGGTGCCGACGCGCTGACGCGTTGGCGTTACGCGATCCGCAATAGATTGAGCACGGCGAGCGCCGCGATCGAGAACCATGTCAGGCTTTGCCCGGCGCCGCGGGCGAAGCCGGCGATTTCGGTCGACCACATTCCCCAGGTTTGCAGCAAGCGGCCCACGACTATAGCGATGCCAGCGATGTGCAGCGCCATGTGCCAGCCGCCATTGAGTTCGTAAATCGCCATCAGCGCGACGGCGAGCGGGATGTATTCGGCGGCGTTGCCGTGCAGGCGCATCATGCGCAGCATCTGCGAATTGCCGCCGTCGCCCAGCGGAACGCTCAGTTTGACCCGGTGGACGGTGACGTTGATGCCGAGCACCACGAATATGAGCGCCAGAGTCCGGCGTAGAGCGCGGTGATTGAAACCGGCATTGAAGTCTCTCCCATGAGAATGCCACGGACTGCCGTCAGGATTTAGGCGGCTTCATCCAGCCGATGCCGGCGCCGCCAGGCTCTTTCAAAATGGCGATGCGGCCGACACCGGGAATGTCGAAGATCGGACGCATCAGCGTGGCGCCGGCACCTTGCGCCTTCTTGACGCGCGCATCGACGTCATCGACGGCGATGTAGGCCATCCAGGACTCCGGAACGCCGTCGAATTGCGGGCCGGCGAGCGGAAAGATGCCGCCCACTATTTCGCCGCCGGCTTTCGCAACCCAGTAGGTGCCGCCCGGCATGGGCATGCCTTCGAAACTCCAGCCGAGCGTGTCGGCGTAGAATTTCTTCGCCTTTTCGGCGTCGCGCGTCATCAGCTCGTTCCAGTAGAAAGTGCCGTGCGACCATTCGTGTGCCATGGGTACCTCCGGTGATTATGCCGACAAATATTCGCCGAGCTTGTCCATTGCGCTGGTCCAGCCTTTATTGTGATTGTCGCGCGCGGTTTCGTCGAAGAACTGTTCGTGCGTGAGTGTCATCAGCGTGCCGTCCCCGTCCGGCTTGACCGTCAACGTCACCAGCAACTCGCGCTCCGGTGTCGACTTCCAGGCCCAGGTGAACACCAGCTTCTCGTTGGGGATCACCTCGCGGTAGACGCCGCTGACGTCGTGGTGCTCGTCGTCGGGAGCCTGCATCAGCCAGCGGTAGCGGCCGCCGGTGCGAACGTCGCCCTCGGTGGCCAGCACTTTGACTTCGCCGGGACCCATCCAGCGTTTTACTTTTTCCGGATCGGTCCAGGCGGCGAAGACTTTCGCCGGCGGGGCGTTGAAACGTCGCTTGATGGTGAGGCTCGGTTTGACGGCGGCGGCGGTGGACATGTTTCTTCCTCCAGGAAAGCGGCAAGTTGATCGAGGCGTTCGCCCCAGAAGCGCTGGTAGCGGTTGAGCCATTCATTGGCTTCGTGCATGGGCTCGGCGCGCAGCCGGCAGGATACCGTGCGGCCGCTCTTGGCTCGCGTGACCAGCCCGGCATCCGACAGCACATCGAGATGCTTCATCACCGCCGGCAGCGACATCGCAAACGGTTCGGCCAGCGCGCTGACCGACAGGCCGTCGGTCTGGCTCAGCCGGGCGAGCAAGGCGCGCCGCGTCGGGTCGGCGAGCGCGGCGAAAGTGCGGTCGAGAGGGGCGGATGAATAGTAAACCATGTGGTTAAGTATAGGGCGGCCGGGACCGAAGTCAAGTCCGCCTCGTTTATGAATCGTTGAGGGGCGGCCCGTATGAATAAGCCGGCATGGATCCGACATCTCTCGCAACTGCCATGGTCGGCGCCCAGATGAGCCAAATGCAAATGGCCGTCGCGGCGGAAATGCTGCGCATGAACGCGCAGAACGCGGGCTCCATCGTGCAAGTCCTCGACGCCGCCCAGCAGAATTTGAACAGCCTCGCCAACGTCGCCGCCGGCTTCGGGCAGAATGTGAATATCAGCGTGTGATGGGCGGCCTGCGCGCGGCTTCGCTTTAGCTCTTGCTCAGCGCCGCCTGGATCAGCTTGATCGCGTCGTCGCTCGCCCATTCGGCCGGCCCCGCGATGGTGCCGATCTCGCAGCGTTGCCGGTCCACCAGCAGGGTTGTCGGCATGCCGAAGGCGCGGCCGATCGCCTTGAGATCCTGGAACGTCTTGGCGGTCGGGTCGGCGTAGTAGGCGAGCTTGTCGATGCCCAATTCCTTCAGAAACGCCTTCGGCTTTTCGGGATCGCGGGTGTCGATATTGATGGCCACCACCTCGAAATCCGGGCTTCCGAGCTTCTGTTGCAAGGCGTCGAGCGCCGGCATTTCCTTGCGGCAGGGCACGCACCAGGTGGCCCACAGGTTGAGCAACACCGTGCGCCCGCGCCAATTCGCTAGCGTGAGCGGCTTGCCGCTGGCACCCTGGAAGGCGAGAGCGGGCACCTTCAGCGGGCTCTTGGCAACGTTAACGGCGGCCACCTCGCCACGCGCCAAAGGCGCTAGTTTCTTGGCCAATTCGACCGCCGGGCGGCATGTGGCGTTGCCGCCCGCATTGCCTGTCAGGGTCGAAAACCCGTATACCCCGGCCAGCCCGACCAGCACGCCGGCGACGCCGCCTGCCAGGATCATGGACAGGTACCTTTTGGCGAGACGGGGCGCAGGACGTTCGGTCATGAGCGGCGGGACCTCGGTGGGTTCGTCAAGAGCGGCACGAAGAGCACTACCATGAACAACAAAATGTGGGGCGGGCGGTTTGCGTCTGGCCCCGACGCCATCATGGAGGAAATCAATGCCTCCATCGATTTCGACAAGGCTCTCTACCGCCAAGACATCGCCGCGTCCAAGGCCCATGCCGACATGCTGGGCAAGCAAGGCATCATTGGGGCGGACGATGCGAAAAAGATCGCTCACGGTCTAGACACGATCCTGTCAGAGATCACGGCCGGAAAGTTTTCGTTCAAGCGAGCGCTGGAAGACATCCACATGAACGTGGAGGGAAGGCTTGGCGAGCTGATCGGCGAGGCGGCCGGGCGGCTGCACACCGCGCGCTCGCGCAACGACCAGGTGGCGACCGATTTCCGGCTGTGGATGCGTGACACCATAGATGCGCTCGACGCGGCGCTTGCAAGTTTTCAGCGCGCGCTGGCGCAGAAGGCGCTCGAGCACGCCGGCACGGTGATGCCGGGGCTGACCCATATGCAGACCGCGCAGCCGATCACCTTCGGCCATCATCTGCTCGCCTACGTCGAGATGGCGGCGCGCGACCGCGGCCGCTTTGCCGACGCACGCAAGCGGCTCAACGAATCGCCGCTCGGCGCCGCCGCGCTGGCCGGCACTTCGTTCAACCTCGATCGCGACATGACCGCCAAGGCGCTTGGCTTCGACCGGCCGGCGGCGAATTCGCTCGACGCCGTGTCCGACCGCGACTTCGTGATGGAGACGCTGGCCGCGGCCTCGATCGCCGCGGTGCATCTGTCGCGGCTCGCCGAGGAGATCGTGATCTGGACCTCGCCGCTCACCGGCCTGGTCCGGCTGTCCGACAAATTCACCACCGGCTCCTCGATCATGCCGCAGAAGCGCAATCCGGACGCCGCCGAGCTGGTGCGTGCCAAGACCGGCCGCGTCATCGGCGCGCTCACCGGGCTGCTGGTCGTGATGAAGGGTCTGCCGCTCGCCTATGCCAAGGACATGCAGGAGGACAAGGAGGGCGCCATGGATGCGCTCGCCGCGTTGAGCCTGTCGCTCGCGGCGATGACCGGCATGGTGGGCGATGTCGAGCCCGATACCGCGCGCATGAAGAAGGCGGCCGGCGAGGGTTACGCCACCGCCACCGATCTCGCCGACTGGCTGGTGCGCAGCCTGAAAATTCCGTTCCGCGACGCCCATCACCTGACCGGCAGGATCGTGGCCAAGGCGGCAGAAGCAGGTCTACCCCTGCACCGGCTGCCGCTTGAGACCATGCGCGAGATCGAGCCGCGCATCGGCGAGGACGTGTTCAGCGTCCTCTCGGTCGACAAATCGGTGAAGAGCCGGGTGAGTTTCGGTGGAACGGCGCCCAGAAACGTGCGGATGCGGGCGAAGAAATGGCTGCGCAAGCTGGAAAAGGACAAATCCTGACTTTCGCCAGCCAGGTTTGGCCTTGTTTGCCGGGTTTGCTATGATGTTGCCTACCCAAGGAGCGCACTGCTTGAGCCCTTTTCGCGACTGTCCGTTTCTTCGTCTCGCCCTGATCGGCGCCCTCGTTGCGTCGCTGGGTCTGGCCGCGTGCGGCCGCAAGGGGCCGCTCGATCCGCCGCCCGGCGCCTCGCTGGCAGGCGAGCAGGCCAACACCCCGAATCCGTCGATCAATCCAATGGCCTCGCCGATCGGCGGGCAGGCCAAGGACGACAATCCGGGCGTCGGCGCCGACGGCAGGCCGCTGGCGCCCAAGGGTCCGAAAAAACACATCCCGCTCGACGTTCTGCTCAACTGAAATTTCACGCGATCCCGAAAAGCTCGTCTTCGGGCTTGACCCGTGGATGGGAAGCGGTTTTCGGATAAGTTCACGCGCCACCGGATTCTAAAGTCATGCACCACTTCGCCTATCGCGACGGCGTCCTGCACGCCGAGGCGGTGAATCTCGATGCGCTTGCCGGCAGCGTCGGGACTCCCTTCTATTGCTATTCGACCGCGACTTTGGAGCGCCACTACCAGGTGTTCGCCGGCGCCTTTGCCGACGTAGACGCGCTGGTCTGCTACGCCATGAAGGCGAATTCCAACCAGGCGGTGATCGCCACGCTCGCCGAGCTCGGCGCCGGCGCCGACGTGGTGTCGGAAGGCGAACTGATGCGCGCGCGGCTGGCCGGCGTGCCGGCCGACAAGATCATGTTCTCCGGGCTGGGCAAGACGGCGCGCGAACTGAGCCTGGCGGTCGACGAGGGCATTCTCTGCATGAACGTCGAATCCGAGCCGGAGCTCGACTTGCTGTCGGCGATCGCTTCGGCCAAGGGCCGCGCCGTCAATATTTCGTTGCGCGTCAATCCCGACGTCGACGCCAAGACACACCACAAGATCGCCACCGGCAAAGCCGAGAACAAATTCGGTATCCCGATCAGTCGCGCGCGCGAGGTCTATGCGCGGGCGGCGAAGTTGCCCGGAATCCAGGTCACCGGCGTCGACATGCATATCGGCAGCCAGATCACCGACCTCGATCCGTTCGACAATGCCTTCACGCTGCTGGCCGAGTTCGTCCGCACGCTGCGCGGCGACGGACTCATGATCTCGCACGTCGACCTCGGCGGCGGTCTGGGCATTCCCTATCTCGACGACAACGAACCGCCGCCGCATCCGGACGCCTATGCCAGGATGGTCAAGCGCGCCACGCGAGATCTCGGTTGCCGGTTGATCTTCGAGCCGGGCCGGTTGATCGTCGGCAATGCTGGTATCCTGGTGACGCGCGTGCTGTTCGTGAAGCGCGGCGAGGCGAAGAATTTCGTCGTGGTCGATGCCGCCATGAACGACCTCATCCGCCCGACGCTGTATGACGCCCACCACGAGATCTGGCCGGTCGAGGAACCGGACGCCTCCGGACGCCGCATCCGCGCCGACGTGGTCGGACCGGTCTGCGAAAGCGGCGATTTCCTCGCTCTCGACCGCGATCTGGCGGAACCATCACCCGGCGCCTTGCTGGCGGTGATGTCGGCCGGCGCCTATGGCGCGGTACAGGCCGGAACCTACAATACCAGGCCGTTGGTGCCGGAAGTGCTGGTCAAAGGCGCCGAATGGTCGGTGGTTCGCCCGCGCCTTGAAGTTGACCAATTGATTGCGCTCGATCGCATGCCGGATTGGCTGTAGGCGCCGGAACGCCGCGCATGGCCTGGGAATTGCCTGCGTGATAGCCTGTTCTACGGCAGATTCTCCTTAGCCCTACGCGACGGAGCGGCTTTTGGACGGATTGGACGAGCAGCCAAAGCAGCAGAAGCACCCGGCGCGGGCCCTGCTCACGCGGGCGCTTCAGCGCGCGCGCGGCAGCCTGTTGTGGGAGCGGTTGTGGCCGGCTTTGGCCGCGCTGGCGACGGCGCTTGGGCTGTTTCTTGCATTTTCCTGGGCAGGCCTCTGGGTCGTGCTGCCGCCGCTGGCGCGCGCCATCGGCCTCGTATTGTTCGTGGTGGTTACCGCGATTGCCTCGACGCCGCTGGCGATGCTGCGATGGCCCAGCGCCGGCGACGGCTTGCGGCGGCTCGACCGCAACAGCGGCACGACGCATCGGCCGGCCACCGCGGTCGCCGACGAGCTCGCCGCCAATCAAAACGACCCAGTCGCGCAGGCGCTCTGGCGCGCCCATGTCGAGCGCGCGCTGCTGTCGGCGCGCAAGCTCAAGGCCGGCTGGCCGTCGCCGCGGCTTGCCGTGCGCGATCCGATGGCGCTGCGCGCACTTGTGCTTATCCTGGTGGTCGCAACTTTTTTCGCCGCCGGCGGCGACCGCCTGAAACGCGTTACCGCCGCCTTCGATTGGCAGGGTGTAGTAGCGCCGGCCAATTTCCGCATCGACGCCTGGGTCACGCCGCCGAACTATACCGGCCGGCCGCCCATCATGCTGGCCGGGCTGCGCCCGGGCGAGCCCGCGCAGACAATGCCGCCGGTCGCGGTGCCGGCCGGCAGCCAGCTCGTCATCCGCTCCACCGGCAGCGTGCACTTTGACGTCCTGCGCAAGGGCGGCCTCGAGGCCGCGCCGGCGGATGCGCACACGGCTCTGCCGGCAGGCAGCGAGGAGCGCCGGTTCGTGATCCAGAGCGACGGCTCGGCGACCGTGCACGGAGTTTTGAACAGCGATCTTGCCTGGACCTTCAAGGCGATCCCCGACAGGGCGCCGACCATCGCGCTGACCAAGGATCCGGAGCGGCAGGCGCGCGGTTCGTTGCGGCTCGATTACAAGATGGACGACGACTACGGCGTGGTCGAAGCCCATGCCGAGTTCACGCTCAAGGACGAGGACATTTCGTCCGGCGCGGATGGGCACCCGTTGTTCAGCGCGCCGGAATTCCCGCTTACGCTGCCGCAGGCGCGCACCCGCTCGGGCGCGGCGCAGACGACACGCGATCTCACGTCGCATCCCTGGGCCGGCGCCAAAGTCGAGGTGACGCTGGTCGCGCGCGACGAAGCCGGCAACGAAGGCCGCAGCGAGGCGGCCGAATTGCAACTGCCGCAGCGCATTTTCGTCAAGCCGGTGGCGCGTGCCTTGATCGAGCAGCGCCGCCTGCTGGCGCTCGATGCCGGCGCCAAGCCGGTCGTGCTCACCGCGCTCGACGCGCTCACCATCGCGCCGGAACGCTTCACGCCGGAGACCTCGGTCTATCTCGGCTTGCGCTCGATCTACTTCGACCTCGCCCACGCCAAGAGCGACGACCAGCTGCGCGAGGTGGTGGCGCGGATGTGGGAAATGGCGACGCAGCTCGAAGACGGCAACGTCTCGCAATCCGAACTCGCGTTGCGCCAGGCGCAGGACGCGCTTCGCCAGGCGCTCGAACGCGGCGCCACCGACCAAGAGCTGAAGAAGCTGATGGACGATTTGCGCGCCGCCATGGACAAGTACCTGCAGGCGCTGGCGGAAGAAATGAAGAAAAATCCGCAGCAGCTCGCGCGTTCGCTCGACCGCAATACCCGCGTGCTCAGCCAGCGCGATCTAAAGAACATGCTCAACCGTCTGGAGAATCTGGCGCGCTCCGGCAACAAGGACGCCGCGCGCAAGCTGCTCGACGAGATGCAGTCGATGCTCGAGAACCTTCAGACGGCCCGCCCGGGCGCGCAAGGCGAGGAGAGCGAAGACGACATGATGTCGTCGCTCGACGAATTGGGCGACATGATCCGCAAGCAGCAGCAATTGCGCGACAAGACCTTCAAGCAAGGCCAGGACATGCGGCGCGACCGCCAGCGCCAGCAGGGCGGCCAGGGTCAGCAGCAATTGGGCGATCTGCAGCAGGATCAGCGGGGCTTGCGCGACCGGCTCAACAAGCTGCTCGAGCAGTTGCGCCAGCGCGGCCTCGGCAATCCCGGCCAGCAGCAAGGGCAGGACCAGAAGGGCCAGGGCGAAGGCGGGATGGATCAGCTCGGCAGCGCCGGCGAAGCCATGGGCGAGGCGGAAGGCGAACTCGGCCAGGGCGACGCCGACAACGCGGTCGACAGCCAGGGCCGCGCGCTCGACGCCATGCGCAAAGGCGCGCAAGGCATGGCGCAAGCGATGCAGCAGAACGGCATGGGCATGGGGCAGGGTCCCGGTCAACCCGGCCGCAACGGCCGTGCGCGCGCCCAGCAGGAAACCGATCCGCTCGGACGCCCGCTGCGCGGCCGCGAATACGGCGACGACGCCACCGTCAAGGTGCCGGGAGAGATCGATGCCCAGCGAGCCCGCCGCATTCTGGAAGAACTGCGCAAGCGCTTCGGCGAGAGCGGCCGCCCGCAGCTCGAGCTCGATTACATCGAGCGGCTGCTGAAGGATTTCTGATTTATCCGGTGCCAGCTTGCTGAGAGCGGTGCCCTAATGCCGCTGCACCAGCGCCTCGCGCACGGCGCCTTTAATCTGATCGACCGTGAACGGCTTGGCGATCACGTCATGCACCAGCGCGTCCAGCCCATGCGCGCGTTCACGCTGATCGGCAAAGCCGGTCATCAGCATAATAGCGACGTCGGGATGGTCGCGCCCGGCCGCCAGCGCCAGCGCGATTCCGTCCATGATCGGCATTTTCACGTCGGTGAGCAGCAGGTCGAAGCGGCCGTTTTGCTGGTTCAGCGCCTCGAGCGCCGCGGCGCCGTTGGCGGCCGCGGTCAATTCGTGGCCGTCCTCGGTGAGCGCGCGGACCACCAGGTCGCGGATGGTATCGTCGTCCTCAGCGACCAGGATCCGCGCCATTGGACTATTTCGCTCCGGCGTCATTCGCGCTCAAGAAGCGCACCATCACGTCGTGGGCCTCGACCGGCGGCGTCGCGACCTGGCTGCGGAATTCCGTCCGCGCGCCGGGTTCGAGGATTCTCAGCGGCAGCGGCGTGGTCCAGGTGTAGACTTCCTGTCCGGCTGCGTTGCGCGCGGCAAAGCGCAGGCGCGGCACCGCGACCGGTTTGCCGGCTTCGCTTACGATGGCGCCCTGCACGATCAGCGTGGCGACACCGTCCTGGGATTCCTTGGAAATGCTGACCCGTTCGAACTGGAGATGGCGCAGGTTGACCGGCAGGCCAATGGCCGCGAACAGCGACGCGGTTTGCGGCAGGGCGCGCACCACCGCGGTGCGCGCGCCGACCAGCGCCAGGTCGAAAATAACCAAAACCAAAATGATCGCGGTCCAGCGCGACGAGCCGTGCGACTGCTTGCGGCGCATCTGTAGCCAGCGGCGGCGGAGGTCGAAACTCTCGGCTTCTTCGGTCTCGGGTTCGCTCTCGGCCGCCGCGGGCGGCTCCTCGTGCTCGACCGGCGGCGCCAGCGGCGGCGCATCGGGGATCAGGACGGGCGCGGTTTCCGGCGCCAGAATTTCGGCCGGGTCCGGCGATTGCACTTCGGCCGCCGCGGGTTCGGGTTGCTGCGGCGGCTCGATAGACGGCGCCTCAGCATCGGTTGCGGCAATCGATTCGGAATTTTCGGCGCCAGGATTGTCGGCGGCGGCAACCGGCGGCGCTGTGGTGTGGGCGGGAGGCAACAACGGCGGCTCGGCCGCCACGGTCATATTGTCCGCGGCGGCGGCCATTTCGGGCGCAGCTTCCGGTCCGCCGGCAAACCAGGATGCCTTGCAGCGGGTGCAACGCACCGTACGGCCGGCCAGGCCGACGGCGGTCTGGTCGATCATGTAGGACGTGGCGCAGCTTGGACAGACGATCAGCATGTCATCCGAGGCCGATTTGGCCTCGAAACCTAGCAGCCGACCGTTAATGGATTGGAAACCATAACCGCCCGCCGGACCCAGGGGATATGCCGCCTTTGGCGGCTCTATGGCGCTGGCGGCGCAGTGATTATGCTGTAAAAGCGACGGTCTCTACCGCAAGCGAGGGCCGCGGACGGCTTTGGAGAGGCTCCGCCGCTGGCCGGCCGGGGCCATTCCACCGGTTTTCGGCAAAGATCCAGCGCATTCAAAATGTTAACTGGAGTCCTGATTCGGCCTGAACGGGTCGGGCGGCTATCGCGAATTTATCGGAGAGGGGTTTGGTCCGATTCGAGAACGTAGGCTTGCGCTACGGCCTGGGGCCGGAGGTCTTGCGCGACCTCACGTTCCGCATCGAGCCGCATTCCTTCCAGTTCCTGACCGGCCCGTCCGGCGCCGGCAAGACATCGCTGCTGCGCCTCCTCTTCCTCTCGCTCAAGCCGACGCGCGGACTGATCACCCAGTTCGGCCACGACGTCGCCACGCTGTCCAAGGATGCTGTGGCCACGCTGCGCCGCCGCATCGGCATCGTGTTCCAGGATTTCCGCCTGCTCGATCACATGAACACTTATGAGAACGTCTCCCTGCCGCTGCGCGTGATGGGCCGACGCGAGGATAGCTATCGCGACGAGGTGATCGAGCTATTGAACTGGGTCGGCCTCGGCGAACGCATGTGGGCGTTGCCGCCGGTGCTCTCAGGCGGCGAGAAGCAGCGCGCCGCGATCGCACGCGCGGTGATCGCGCGGCCGCAGCTGCTGCTCGCCGACGAACCCACCGGCAACGTCGACCCGAGCCTGGCGCAGCGGCTGCTTCGCCTGTTCATCGAGCTCAACAAATCGGGGACCTCGGTGGTGATCGCCACCCACGACATCGCGTTGATGGATCAGTACGATGCGCGCCGGCTGGTGCTGCACGAGGGGCGTCTGCACATCTATGATTGAAGTCAAAGTAACGACGATGACGGATGTCGACCGTGGCGCGGTGTCGCGGGCGCGCGCTGCGTTGCCGCGTTTCGATACGGCGCTGGTGCCGCGCAACTCGATCTCCGGGCGCGCGCTGATCGCGGTCGTCGCCATCATGACGTTCCTGGCTTCGCTCACCATCGGCGCCGTAATCCTGGTCGGCGGCGCGGCCAGCGAATGGCAGTCCGACGTGGCGCGCGAGGTGACCATTCAGATCATCCCGGCGCCCGGCCTCGATCTCGATGCCGCCTCGGATAAGGCGGCGGCCGCCGCGCGCGCCTTCCCCGGCATCGGCGACGTGCGGGTCTATTCGAAGGAGGAGTTGTCCAAGCTGCTGGAGCCTTGGCTCGGCAGCGGGCTGTCGCTCGACGAATTGCCGGTGCCGCGTCTGATCGTCGTCAAGATCGTGCGCGGCGCGGCGCCCGATATTCCGCAATTGCAACGGATGCTGGCGGAGCAGGTGCCGGGCGCCACGCTCGACGATCATCGCGGCTGGATCGGCCGCATGCGCACCATGGCGGGCACCGCGGTGGCCGCCGGCATAGCGATTTTGCTCCTGGTGATCGCGGCGACCGTGCTCTCGGTCACTTTCGCAACCCGCGGCGCGATGGCGACCAACAAGCCGGTGATCGAGGTTCTCCATCTTGTCGGCGCCAAGAACGGCTTCATCGCCGGGCGCTTCCAGCGGCATTTTCTGCTGCTCGGCCTGCAAGGCGGCGCCATTGGGGGCGGCGTCGCGATCGTGCTGTTCGCGTTCGCCGGGCTCATCAGCGGCTGGTTTGCCGGCTCGGCCGGGGGCGACCAGACCGCGGCGCTGTTCGGGTCGTTTTCCATCGGCATAACCGGCTATATCGCCGTGCTCTGCCAGGTCGTGCTGATCGCGCTGGTGACGGCCGCGACCTCAAGGCATACCGTGAACCGGACCCTCGATACGATCGATTAACATGCTGGCCAGTCTCGCGCGTTTCATCGGCTTTTTCACCATGACCGCCGGCGCCGCCGGCGCCGTGCTACTAGGCGCCGGATTCTGCTGGTTCGTGTTGACCATCCCGTCCGAGGAAGTGGCGCTCGACCGCAATGCCGACGGCATCGTGGTGCTGACCGGAGCGGCGGCGCGTATCCCGGATGCCATCGAACTGCTGGCGGCCGAGCGCGGCAAGCGGCTGCTGATCAGCGGCGTCCACCGCGATACCAGAGCGCGCGAAATCGCCCGGCTGACCCCGCTCTATTCCAAATTCTTCTCCTGCTGCATCGACCTCGACCGCTCGGCGCTCAATACCTTCGGCAACGCGCTCGAGACCAGGCGCTGGGCGCGCGAGCACAATTTCAATTCGCTGATCGTGGTGACCTCGAACTGGCACATGCCGCGGGCCATGGCCGAGCTCGAGCATCAGCTTCCCGATGTAGCGCTGATTTCCTTTCCGGTAATCTCGCCGAAGGTCAAAGACGAACCCTGGTGGTCGAACCTCGACACCGCGCGTTTGCTGTTTGCGGAATACCTGAAGTACCTGTTCGCGCTCGTCCGCATGCACTTCGATACCGACACCGCGTGAAGGAGCGCCGCCCGTGCTGATGGTCGTCCGTTCCGTCGCCTTCAACGTGCTGTTCTATCTGAACACGGCGCTGTGGCTGGTCATCGCACTGCCGACGTTCTTCCTGCCCTATCGCGCCATCCTGGGAGTGGCGAAAGCGTGGGGCCGCTGCAATCTCGTGTTGCTGCGGATCGTCGCCGGCATCGATTGTGAAATCAGGGGCCGCGAAAAAATCCCGCCGGGCGCGCTCATCGTCGCGCCGAAGCACCAATCGGCGTGGGAGACCTTCGCGCTGCTGCCGCTGTTCGACAATCCGCTGTTCATCGTCAAACGCGAATTGGAATGGATCCCGATTTTCGGCTGGCTGATGATCAAAGGCCGCATGGTGCCGGTCGACCGCGGGGCGGGTTCGCACGCGCTCACCGCCATGACCGAGCGCGCACGTCTCGAACTCGCCGATGGCCGTCAGCTGATCATCTTTCCCGAAGGCACCCGCCGCCCGGCCGGCGCCGAGCCGCGCTACAAATACGGCGTGGCGCATCTTTACGCCGCAGAGGGCGTGCCCTGCTTGCCGATCGCGCTCAATTCCGGCCTGTTCTGGCCGCGCCGCTCCATCCTGCGGCTGCCCGGGACGGTGCTGGTGCAGGTGCTCGATCCGATCCCGCCCGGGCTCGACAAGGATGCCTTCTTCAAGCGGCTCCAGGACGTGCTTGAAACGGAGACTGCGCGCTTGATCGCCGAAGCCAAGGCCACTGGCCGCTGAAGCGGCCGTTATTTTACCGGTTCTTGCTTGGCGCCTTCCGCCAGCGCTTTCAGCCGGGCGCGCGCGTTGTCTTGCGCCCATTGCGCGATGCGATTGATGGTCGGAACAGCGAGGTCGGCATTGTATTCGGCGCGCGCCTTGTCGAGATCGCCTTTCTTTTCGTAGATCTGCCCGCGGCTGTAGTAGGCGGCTGCGTAGGTCGGGTCGATCTTGGTGGCGCGGTCATACTCATGCAGCGCGGCGTCGAGATCGCCCTTATCCTGGTAAACGTCGGCGCGGTAATCGTAGCTTTCGACGTTGTCCGGATCGAGCCGGATCGAGACGCCGTAATCGGCGAGCGCGCATCGAGATCGCGCTTCTTTTTTTCCGTCCAACTCTCGCGCGCGCGATAGATCGAGGCGAGCCCTTTGTCTTTGTAACGGCCGGAATTGATCATGCGGCTGCAGGCCGCGAGACCGACGTCGAATTTTGCGGCGTCCTTGTAATTCTCGTTCCCGAGCGAGAAGCACGTCACGCGGTCGCTTTCGGCATCGGCGAAAGACGGCGAGGGGGCCAAGGCGGCCAGCACAAGGAACGCGGCGAGCGGCACGAAACGGCGCATATGTGTCCCCCAGGCACGGACGAAACCTCGTCGAAGATAGTTCGGCCGCCATCGAGCGTCGAGATGCCTGTCATGGCGCCGTGGATTCGTGGATGCCCTTGATCTGCTCGGCCAGCCGGCGCAAGCCGTCGTCACGATAGCCGTGGGCTTCCAGTTCCTTGACCGCGGCCAGCACATAGTCGCGGCAGGCGCCGGAACGGCCGTGCCCCTGACGCACATAATGCAATTGCTGGGCGAGCGAGAGGCGGCCGGCATATTGCCGGTGGCCGCGGTCCACCACGTAGCCGAGCGCGTGCACGCTTTGCTGCGGATCGTCGTCAAGCCAGACCGCGCGCCAAGCCTCGCGATAGACTTTGGTGACCTGCTCGCGTGCGCGCAAATAGTCGATCGTGGCCGTCCGCTTGCGTGAAGCCACCCGGTAGGCGACGCCGCGGCAGGTGCCGCCGCGGTCGAGGCCGAGCACCAGGCCGGGCTTCTCCGGGGTGCCGCGATGGACGAAGGAATAGACGCATAGCGCCCGGTGGGCGCCGACCAGGCGGGCGGGGCGCCGCTCCAGGAAATCAAATCCCGGCCGCCACATCAGCGATCCGTAGGCGAAAACCCACAGGTCTTCGCCGCTTTGGTCGGATTTCTTGCTCATCGGGATTGGATTTTGACCACGCCGTTGATACCACCCGGCGACTTTTGCTCGCGTAACAGGCCGGCCGCTCCGGCGCAACCCATCCCCGCGTCCGCGATTTACGGACAAAGGCGCAGAAACGCCGCATTCAGCAGGTGTTAAGCTCGCGATGGCCGCTCGATCCAACAGAACCCACTCCGCGCGCCGGCGCAACCGTCGTTACATCGGCACGGTCGTTCTGTTTTTCGCGTTGATCGGCGGCTGGAGCTGGTTTTGGCACTACGCCGCCGGCAAGGCGGAAGTCGCCATCGAGGGCTGGCGCGCGCGCGAGGCCAAAAGCGGCCGCGTCTATAAATGCGGTTCGCAGAGTATCGGCGGCTATCCGTTCCGTTTCGAGGTGGATTGCGAAAATGCTTCCGCGCTGCTTCGCAGCAATCAGCCGCCGATCGAGATCAAAACCAGTGGCATGTTGATAGCGGCGCAGGTTTACCAGCCGAACCTGCTGATCACCGAATTCCACGGCCCGCTCACCATCGCCGAACCGGGAAAACCGCCGACCATCGTTGCGAACTGGAAGCTGGCGCAGTCGAGCGTGCGCGGCACGCCGCAGACGCCGAAACGCGTGTCGCTGGCGGTCGACGGTCCGGTGGTCGACCGCATCAACGGCGGCGCGCGGGAGAACCTGCTGCATGCCAAGCACATCGAAATCCACGGCCGCATCGTCGAGGGCTCGGTGATCGACCATCCGGTCATCGAGGTCGTGACGCGGCTGACGCGGGTGGCGGCGCCCACCTTGCACCCGGCCGCATCGTATCCGCTCGACGCCGACGTCGACGCGCTGCTGCGCGGCCTGAACGATTTTTCGCCCAAGCCCTGGCCGGCGCGTTTCCGCGAGATCCAGGCGGCGGGCGGGCGCATCGACATCACGCAAGCGCGCGTGCAGCAAGGCGACACCATCGCGGTCGGCAGCGGCAGCCTGTCGCTCAACGCGAACGGCCGGTTGGACGGCCAGCTGCGCGTGACCGTTGCCGGGCTGGAGGCGTTCCTCGCCTCGCTCAACGTGGAACAGAAGGTGCAGGCGTCGCCGGACATGGACAAGGTCGCCGGCGCGCTCGACCGCCTGCTGCCCGGTCTCGGCGGGGTCGCGCGCCAGCAGGCGACGAGCTCCAATCTTTCGCTCGGCATCAATTTGCTTGGGCAACAGACCACCCTGGAAGGCAAGCACGCGGTCACGCTGCCGTTGCGTTTCGACGACGGCGCGGTGTTCCTTGGGCCGATCAAGTTCGGCGTCGTGCCGGCGCTGTTTTAGTCTTCCGCCGCGTAGGGCTTCGGCAGCGGCTCATGCGCCAGGTCGGGATGCGGGCGGCCGAAATCGGGCGCGGGCGAATCCTGGCCGATATCGACGATGCCCTTGCGGATCGCACGCGTGCGCTCGAAATGCTCAAACAGCGTCTCGCCGTCACCCTTGCGAATGGCTTTGGTCAGCGCGGCGATGTCCTCGTTGAAACGGCCGAGCATTTCCAGCACCGCGTCCTTGTTGGCGAGGAAGACGTCGCGCCACATGGTCGGATCGGAAGCGGCGATGCGGGTGAAATCGCGGAAGCCGCCGGCGGAGAATTTCAGCACCTCCGAGCGCGTCACCGTCTGCAGTTCGTCGGCGGTGCCGACGATGGTGTAGGCGATCAGATGCGGCAGGTGGCTGGTGATGGCGAGCACCAGATCGTGGTGATCGGCCGTCATGGTTTCCACATTGGCGCCGAGCAGGCGCCAGAACGCGGCGAGCTTGTCGACCGCTTTCGGATCGGCGCCCGCCGGCGGCGTCAGGATGCACCAGCGGTTCACGAACAATTCTGCAAAGCCCGCGTCGGGCCCGGAATATTCGGTGCCGGCAACCGGATGGGCCGGCACGAAATGCGCGGTTTTCGGCAGATGCGGGCCCATGTCGCGAATGACCGAGCCCTTGACCGAGCCGACATCGGATACGGTCACGCCGGGGCTAAGATGCGGGCCGATCTCCTTGGCCACCGCGCCGCAGGCGCCGACCGGAACGCAGACGATCACGAGATCGGCGCCTTCGACCGCGGCGGCGTTGCTTTCCACCACTTGATCGGCGAGCCCGAGTTCGGCCACCCGTTTGCGCGTCTGCGGGGAGCGCGCCGTCGCCACGATCGAACGCACCGCACCTTGGGCGCGCGCTGCACGCGCGATCGAGGAGCCGATCAGGCCGACGCCGATCAGCGCCAGGCGGTTGAACAGAGGCGCCGGTTTGCTCACGCCGCTTTTCCCAGAAATTCCGCCAGCGCCTTCACCACCAGCCGGTTGGCTTCCTCGCTGCCGACGCTCATGCGCAAGGCGTTCGGCAGCTTGTAGGCGGTAACCTGGCGCAGGATCAGGCCGCGCTTGCTCAGGAACGCATCGGCCTCGGCCGCGGTGCGGCCTTTGGTCTCCGGAAAATGGATCAACACGAAATTCGCCACGCTCGGCGTCACCGGCAAGCCGAGCTTGCCGATTTCTTCGGTGAGCCAGGCGAGCCAGCGCGAATTGTGCTCGCGCGAGCGCTCGACATGGGCGGCGTCGCGGATCGCGGCGATGCCGGCGGCGATCGCCGGTGCGTTGACGTTGAACGGCCCGCGGATGCGGTTGATCGCGTCGACCACATGCGCCGGGCCGTACATCCAGCCGAGGCGGAGCGCGGCCAGCCCGTAGATCTTCGAGAAGGTGCGGCACATCACGACGTTTTCCGATGTCGCCACCAACTCGATGCCGGATTCGTAGTCGTTGCGCTGCACGTATTCGGCATAAGCCGCGTCCAGCACCAGCAACACCTGCGGCGGCAAGCCCTGATGCAGGCGCTTGACCTCGTCGAACGGAATGTAGGTCCCGGTCGGATTGTTGGGGTTGGCCAGGAACACGACCTTGGTGTGCGGCGACATGCGCTTGAGGATCGCGTCGACGTCGGCGGTGAAATTCGTCTCCGGCGCGACGACCGGCTTGGCGCCGGTGCCGAGCGTGGCGATCGGATAGACCAGAAATCCGTGCGTGGTGTGGATCGCCTCGTCGCCATCGGTAAGGTAGGCGCGCGCGATCAAGTTGAGCAGGTCGTCGGAGCCGGCGCCGCAGACGATGCGCGCCGGATCCAGTCCGAAGACATCGCCGATCGCCTCGCGCAAGCCCGCGGCCGAGCCGTCCGGATAATCCTCCAGGTGCTCGGCCACCTTGCGATAGGCGGCAATCGTGCTCTCGCCCGGCCCCAGCGGCGTCTCGTTGGAGGAGAGTTTGAACACTTTGGCGAAGCCCGGCGCGGTGCTCTTGCCCGGGATGTAGGGGGCGATATCGAGCACGCCGGGGCGCGGTTGCGGTTTGGTGGCGGTCATCAACTTTGTCCGAGCAATCAGGTCTTGTCGGCGGCAACCGTATAGCGGGTCGCGTGGCTTCCGACGAGGGCCGCCGAACGAACCGTGGCCCCGGCCCTAACCAAAGCCGCGCTGATCATTTCCAGGGTCGCGCCCTTCGGCAGCGTGATCAGCAGGGCGGCGCCGTCGAAGGCGCGGTCGGGCACGGCGATGAAATCGGCCAGTGCCGACAACGCCTGCGCGGCGCCCGCGCCCCAGCCGGACACGCGCACGCTCCACACCGGCGCATCCGTCGCCATGGCGTCGGCGGCGACCCGGGAGAGCACGAAAACCGGCAAGGCGGCGGGGTGGTCGGCGCGCTCGACGAAGGGCAGGCGCGCGATGATCTTTGGCGCGGCGTCGAATTCGAGCGCGCTCCACCAGGCGCCGGCCGCCGGCACGGCAAAGGCGGGCACCAGGCCGAGATCGCCCTTCGACGTCGACACAGCCGCCACCACGGCGGAGGCGCCCATATGCGCCACGAACGGCACCGTGAAGCCGAAATGAAAACGCGCGGAATCCCGCATCAAGGCGTCGCCCGCCGAAAGGTCGGCGTGCACGGAAAACGGCGATTGCACATAGGTGAAGGTCGAGATGATGACGCGCCAGATGCTCTCGGCGGTGTCGAGCGGCAGGATGCCTTTGTGCCTTTTGACCAGCCGGCGCATCATTTCGGCCTCGCGCGCCGGTCGGAACGCCGAGCCGGTCTCCTGGCTGCGCTTGACCGAGATCAGCCGGTCGATGATCTCGCCGCGCTCCATCAGGAGCTGGTGCATCGCCTCGTCGATCCGGTCGATCTCCTTGCGCAGATCGTCCAGTGCCGGCGTTTGCGCGGGTGGTTGGGGTGGCTTCGCCATGGCGGCATTGATAGGAGGCCCAAGTCCTGAAATCAATAAAGCCTTGAAATCAAAGAAATCGTTGACAGTAAGGTCTCAAATTGACAGTTAAACGGCCCGCAATCCGGGATAATGTCCTAAGATTGCGGTGCGCCGGGAGCGCTAGGCGACATGGTCGAGGCCAATCTGACGAGCCCGCGTGAAGCGGCAGAGGCTCCGCGCGAGGCGGACGATCCGCGCGACTCGCTCGTCGTTCGCTTCGGGCCCGACAACCCGCTCAAGCTCGACGCCGGCGTCGAGCTGTCGCCGTTCCAGATTGCCTACAAGACTTACGGCACGCTCAATGCCGCGCGCAGCAATGCCGTGCTGGTGTGCCATGCGCTCACCGGCGACCAGCACGTGGCAAGCGACCATCCGGTTACCGGCAAAGGCGGCTGGTGGGAGACCATGGTAGGCCCCGGCAAGCCGATCGACACCGAGCGCTATTTCGTGATCTGCCCGAACGTGGTGGGCGGCTGCATGGGGACGACTGGGCCTGCCTCGACCAATCCGAAGACCGGCAAGCCTTGGGGTCTGGAATTTCCCGTCGTCACCGTCCGCGACATGGTGCGCGCGCAGGCCATGCTGCTCGATCATCTCGGCATCGAGACGTTGTTCTCGGTGGCGGGCGGATCGATGGGCGGCATGCAGGTGCTGCAATGGGCGGCAAGCTACCCGAACCGGGTGTTCTCGGTGCTGCCGATTGCCTGCGCCACCCGCCATTCGGCGCAGAACATCGCGTTCCACGAGGTCGGCCGCCAGGCGATCATGGCCGATCCGGAATGGCGCCGTGGCCGCTATCAACTGGAAGGCGCTTTTCCGCGCCGCGGCCTCTCGGTCGCGCGCATGGGTGCGCATATCACGTATTTGTCGGACGCCGCGCTGCACCGGAAATTCGGCCGCAAGTTCCAGGACCGCGAGAATCCGACCTTCTCGTTCGACGCCGATTTCGAGGTCGAATCCTACCTGCGCCACCAGGGCATTTCTTTCGTCGAGCGTTTCGACGCCAATGCCTATCTCTATCTCACGCGCGCCATGGATTATTTCGATCTCGCGGCCGATTGCGGCGGCGTGCTGGCCAACGCCTTCAAGGGCACGCCGACGCGCTTTTGCGTGGTTTCCTTCACCAGCGATTGGCTGTTCCCGACGTCGGAGTCGCGCGCGATCGTGCATGCGCTCAACGCCTCCAGCGCGCGCGTCTCGTTCGCCGAGATCGTCACCGACAAGGGCCACGACGCCTTCCTCCTCGACGAGCCGGAATTGTTCGCCATCGTGCGCGGCTTCCTCGATGGCGCCGGCAATGCGCGCGGGCTTGCTCGCCAGAACATTGCGGCCAAGAGTTGACGCGATGAGTAATCTCGCCGTTTCCAATATTGCGCGCACGCCCGGCGACGCCCGCGTCGATCTGGTGCTGATGGCCGAGATGATCGACCGCGGCGCCAAGGTGCTGGACGTCGGCTGCGGCGACGGCGAACTGCTGCGGCTGCTCGGCGACAGCCGCGACGTCGACGGGCGCGGCATCGAGCTGTCGCGCGAGGGCGTCAACGAGTGCGTGGCCAAGGGGCTGGCCGTGATCCAGGGCGACGCCGACACCGACCTTGCCGACTATCCGGACGATGCCTTCGATTACGTGATCCTGTCGCAGACGCTGCAGGCGACGCGCCACCCGCGCGTGGTGCTTGAACACATGCTGCGCATCGGCCGGCGCGCGGTCGTGTCGTTTCCGAATTTCGGCCACTGGCAGGTGCGGCTCCAGCTGCTGTTCGCCGGCCATATGCCGCAGACCGATATCCTGCCTTACAGCTGGTACGACACCCCCAATATCCACCACTGCACGATCAAGGATTTCCGCCAGCTTTGCGAGGCGACTGGGGTGAAGATGGAAAAGGCGGTGGCGCTCAACGCCTGGGGTTCGCCGTTGCGGCTAAACGCGCCGTGGTGGTTCTGGAACCTGTTCGGCGAACAGGCCGTTTTTCTGCTCAGCCGCAAGGGCTGAGCCTGGCCGAGCCATCGTCGTCAAGCACTGGTTAATTGCTGCGCTGCAATTTTAACTTTGCTGCGACTGTACAACACTACGGCGTGTAGTATATATGCCAATTCTTTCTGTATTAAATATTTAACTGAAGTATATTAGAAAAATGTATCGTATAAATTCTTAGTCTCAGGCTTTAATTGGTAATACCAGCTATGCAGATCACCAAATGACCTTTGGATGATCACGTTCTCGCCACATCCTAACGGCGTTTAGGCCCCGGTACGCGATGCTGATCCTGTCTGGATTGAGTGCATTGCTTTGATGACAAGGGGACTAGACCGAATGAAACTAACGCAAAATCGGGTGGCGATTTTATTGTGCTCGGCGGCGGTCGCGGCTTTTGCGACGCCAGCCTTCGCGAGACCCGCCCATCACCACCACCGTCACCACTATCGGCACGCTACCGGGCCGATCGCCCAAAGTCGGCTGGCCTCGCGGAAAGACGTCGCCGATCGGGACATGCGTTATCCGTCCCATGCGGTTCAATCGGCCGACCCCGTCACTGGCGGCAGCCGCCGTCACGGCCGCCGGTCGTTGGCCGACGCCCGCGCCCAGGCGCAGTCGCATGCGAACTCCGCCTATGGCGGCGCCACCTCTAATTCCCTGGTTGTGGAGGCGCGCAAATATATTGGCACCAATCCGACCGGACGCGGCCGCCTGTGGTGCGGCGCCTTTATGGACTTTGTGCTCAGGCGCACCGGCCATCCCGGCGGCGGCAACCTCGCTTTGGGATATTCGCATTACGGCACCCGCATCAGCGGGCCGCAGGTTGGCGCCATCGCCGTGATGGGCCGCCGCGGCGGCGGCCATGTCGGCGTGGTCAGCGGCATCGACGCCAACGGCAATCCGATCATCATTTCCGGCAATCACAATCACACCACGGCGGAATCGGTTTATCCGCGCAGCCGCATCGCGGCTTACGTGGTACCCGGCGGCTGATCGAATTCCGGCGGCTATAGAAAATGCGAAGCGGCCGGCTTTATCCGCCGGCCGTTTCCGTTATTGGGTCGCCGTCGGCGATCGCGCCGCCGGCGGTGACTTCGGCATAAACGCCGCAGTCGGCATGGCCGAAATGATCCACCAGCGTGCGGGGAATCGGCAAATCCCGGATGCCGACGCCGGGGTCGACTTCGGTGGCCGCGCAACGCTGGATACGTTTGACCACTTTGAGCCGGGCCTCGCCGATCGTCAGCTCACGGCCGAGCAGATCGAACTCGTGCCAGGCCGGCCAGCCGGCGATATGGAGATTGCCGCGAAAGCGCAAGGGATCCACGGCCGCGCCGGCGGCATTCTCGACCTCGGCCACCGAGGCGAGGTTGATGATGGAGATGACTTTCTTCGCCACGTCGGAGAAGCTGTGGCCCTCGCCGAACAGCACTTTCGGCGGCCCGCGCAATTCGGCCGCCATGAAGCGGCGGAAGAACGCCTCGATCGCCAGCCGGCCGTCCTTGCTGCGCAGGTCGCCGCGCGCGGCTTGCCGGCCTTCCCATTGAATCGTGAGGGTATGGCTCGCTTCGTCATAGTCCGTGCGCAATGCGGCCAGCCGCTCATTGCGCATCAGCATCAGGAATCGCTGCTTGGGAAAATAGGCGGGCCGCGCCGGGTCGAAGCCGCTGGGTCCGTTCTCGATGGCGTAAAGCCGGTCGGCCGGCAACGTCGCTCCCGGCGACAGCGCGGCCCGCGCCAGCCGCTGGGGCGAAAGCCCCTTCACCGGGTAGCGGTAGATGGCATCGATGCGGGCTTGGTTTGGCATTGGTTTTTAGGCACTTTTCAGGCGGCCCGCGGCGGTTAACTTGGCTGACCTATATCAAGCGGAAGGGCTCTTCAAACTGGAATAATGACACCCACATAATGCCGGGACGGGCCGCCTTCGGGGGCTCGCCAGAATACGTCCGGCGCCGCAATGGGCCGAGGGAGTTGACCGATGAACTTCGAGAAATACACCGACCGCGCCCGCGGGTTTGTGGAATCCGCCCAATCTCTGGCCCAGCGCGAGGGCCATCAGCAATTCGCCCCCGAACATTTGCTCAAGGTTCTGCTCGACGACCCGGAAGGGCTCGCGGCAGGCCTGATCGACCGCTCCGGCGGCAATTCCCGTCAGGCTTTGAAGGCGGTCGAGGCGGCACTCACCAAACGACCGAAGGTCAGCGGCGGCGGCGCCGGGCAAATTTACCTCGACCCCGCGCTGGCCCGCGTTTTCGACACCGCCGCCAAGGCCGGCGAGAAGGCCGGCGACAGTTTCGTCACCGTCGAACGCATGCTGCTCGCGCTCGCGCTGGAGAAGGACAGCGAGGCGGGCAAAATTCTTAAAGGTGCCGGCGTGACGCCGCAGGCGCTCAATGCCGCGATCGAAGCGCTGCGCAAGGGCCGCACGGCGGACTCGGCGTCGGCCGAAAACGCCTACGATGCAATGAAGAAATATGCCCGCGACCTGACGCAGGCGGCGCGCGAGGGCAAACTCGATCCGGTCATCGGCCGCGACGAGGAAATTCGCCGCACCATTCAAGTTTTGTCGCGCCGGACCAAGAACAATCCGGTGCTGATCGGCGAGCCCGGCGTCGGCAAGACCGCGATCGTCGAGGGCCTGGCGCTGCGCATCGTCAACGGCGACGTGCCGGAGAGCCTGCAGGACAAGAAGCTGCTGGCGCTCGACCTCGGCGCGCTGATCGCCGGCGCCAAATATCGCGGCGAATTCGAGGAGCGGCTCAAGGCCGTGCTCAACGAGGTCACTTCCTCGGACGGCGGCATTGTATTGTTCATCGACGAGATGCATACGCTGATCGGCGCCGGCAAGGCCGACGGCGCCATGGACGCCTCCAACCTGCTCAAGCCGGCGCTGGCGCGCGGCGAGCTGCATTGCATCGGCGCCACCACGCTCGACGAATACAAGAAGCATGTCGAGAAGGACGCCGCGCTGGCGCGGCGCTTCCAGCCGGTATTCGTTTCCGAGCCGACGGTCGAGGACACCATCTCGATCCTGCGCGGCCTGAAAGACAAATACGAGCAGCACCACGGCGTGCGCATCAGCGACTCGGCAATCGTCGCCGCCGCAACTTTGTCGAACCGCTACATCACGGACCGGTTCCTGCCCGACAAGGCGATCGATCTGATCGACGAGGCCGCGGCGCGGCTGAAAATGCAGGTCGATTCCAAGCCGGAAGAGCTCGATTCGATCGACCGCGAAATCGTGCGGCTGAAGATCGAGCAGGAGGCGCTCAAGAAAGAGAGCGATCCCGGCTCCAAGGACCGGCTGAAGAATCTCGAAAACGAATTGAAGACGCTGGAGAAGCAATCCGCCGACATCACCAGCCGCTGGAAGGCGGAAAAGGAAAAACTGTCGGACGCGCAAAAGCTCAAGACCGAACTCGACCAGTTGCGCGCCGAGCTCGCCAACGCGCAGCGCCGCGGCGAATACCAGCGCGCCGGCGAATTGGCCTATGGCCGCATCCCGGAGCTGGAGAAGAAGCTCAAGGACAACGAGGCAACCGACGCCAAGCGCGGCGCCATGGTCGAGGAGACCGTGACCGCCGATCACGTCGCCGGCGTGGTCTCGCGCTGGACCGGCGTGCCGGTCGACCGCATGCTGGAAGGCGAGAAGGACAAGCTGCTGCGCATGGAGGGCGAACTCGCCAAGCGCGTCATCGGCCAGAAGGAAGCGGTGCAGGCGGTCTCGACTGCGGTCCGGCGCGCGCGCGCGGGCTTGCAGGACGCCAACCGGCCAATCGGCTCGTTTATGTTCTTAGGCCCCACCGGCGTCGGCAAGACCGAGCTGACTAAGGCGCTGGCGGCCTACCTGTTCGACGACGAGAACGCGCTGATCCGCATCGACATGTCCGAGTACATGGAGAAGCATTCGGTCGCGCGCCTGATCGGCGCGCCTCCGGGCTATGTCGGTTACGAGGAAGGCGGCGCGCTCACCGAAGCGGTGCGGCGGCGGCCCTATCAGGTGATCCTGTTCGACGAGATCGAAAAGGCGCATCCGGACGTGTTCAACGTGCTGCTGCAAGTGCTCGACGACGGCCGGCTCACGGACGGGCAGGGCCACACCGTCGACTTCCGCAATACTTTGATCGTGATGACGTCGAACCTCGGCGCCGACTTCCTGGTCAATCAGCCGGATGGCGAGGACACCGACGCGGTCAGGGATCAGGTCATGACCGTGGTGCGCGCGGCGTTCCGTCCGGAATTCCTCAACCGCATCGACGAGATCATCCTGTTCCACCGGCTCAAGAAGTCGGAAATGACCCGCATCGTCGACATCCAGATGACGCGGCTGCAGAAGCTGTTGGACGACCGCAAGATCACCATCACGCTCGATGCCGGTGCGCGCGAATGGCTGGCGGAAAAGGGCTGGGATCCCGCTTACGGCGCGCGGCCGTTGAAGCGGGTGATCCAGAAGGCGGTGCAGGACCCGCTCGCCGAGATGATCCTCGCCGGCACCATCAAGGACGGCGAGAAGGTCGTCGTCTCCGCCGGCAAGCGGGGTCTCACTTTCAACGGCAAGCTGGCGCAGGCGGCGTAATCTTTCTTTCGTCATTCCGGGACGCCGCGTAAGCGGCGGACCCGGAATGACAAGTAAGGAAACCCACTACCGCGTAACCGCTTTCGCGGGGAGAACGGCAATTAGCGTGTCGCCGGCGCGCTCGAGGCTACGCGCGCGGGCTTGCGCGCCATGAGGCCATCGAGCCGCTCGCGCTCCTGCTCGAAGCTCGCCAGCAGCGGGCCTTCCAGCACGCGGCCGCGCGGCAGCTTGATGCGCATCGGATCGACGAAGCGGCCGTTGACCAGGATTTCGTAGTGCAGGTGGGAGCCGGTCGACAGTCCGGTGGAGCCGACAAAGCCGATCACCTGGCCCTGCCGCACGCGCGCACCTTCGTCGATGCCGCGCGCGAACGCGCTCATGTGGCCATAGGCGGTCTCGTAGCCGTTGGTGTGGCGGAGGCGGATGTATTTGCCGTAGCCGGATTCCCAGCCCGCCTTCTCGACCGTGCCATTGCCGGACGCGTAGATCGGCGTGCCGGTCGGCGCCGCCCAATCGACGCCGGTATGCATCTTGGTGTAGCCGAGGATCGGGTGGTTACGGATGCCAAAACCGGAGCGCATGATGCCCATGGCGACCGGCTTGCGCACCAGGAATTTCTTCGCGCTCTTACCGCTCTCGTCGTAGTAATCGACGATCCCGTCGTCGGTCGACTGGAAGCGGTAGAACTTCTTCGCTTCGCCCCCGACGGTGAGCGCGGCGAACAGCACGTCGTTGCGGCTGTCGGCCAGCGTCGTCTCGTCTTCGCCGGCGTAAAGCACTTCGAAGGAATCGCCGGGCTGAACCTTGCGCTGGAAATCGACGTCGTAAGAATAGACACGGATCAGGTCTTCGATGATCGGCTTCGGAATCTGGTTGCGCAGCGCGGTCTCATAGACGCTTTGATAGAGTGTCACGCCCGCGGTGTCGGTGTCGTCGGTCTCTTGGGTGTTGTCCGCGACGTCGCTGCCGACGCTCTTGACGTCGACCGGTACGTATTTGCCGGTATCGGACAGTGCCACCACAGCCTCGACCGAGGTGTCGTTGGCGAGGATGACGCGGATCGGCTCCAGGCCGTTTCCGCCGGGCGTCTGCGCCATCAGTATGCGCAGCTTCTGGCCTTCTTTGATGCCGCCGTCGCGGCCGCGCGGTCCGAGCACATTGACAATCGCGGCGGTCGCCCCCGGCGCGGCGCCCTGATCGCGCAAGATGGTGCTGACCGTCTCGCCCTTCTTGGCCAAGATCACCCGTTCGTTGAAAGGATTGCCGCCGGTGGTTTCGTTGGTGGTTTTCGGCAGCAGCGTGATGTTCTCCGGCACGATGCGTGCTTCGAAACCGGCATAGGGGTCTGGCGCGGCCTGGCCGGCATAGGCGAGCTTGATGCCGGTGATGTTGGCTTCAATGGGAAGATTTTTGGAGGCCTTCTCGCTCCATTCGGCAGCCTCTCGCACGCGGTCCACGACCTCGTCATTCGGCGTGAGTACCGCGATTTTGAGTTTCGGCAAGATCGGCGCCAAATCGCGCATCACGAAGGCAACCTCGGCATCGGGCTCCGCTGCCGGCGCGTCGTTGGCCGCGGCGGTGGCGCCACCCGGCGCGGACTCGGCCAGCAGGCGTTGCGGATTGAATGGCGGGATGCTGGCGGAGAGATCGGAAACCGTGAGCGAGAGATTGCCGGCGATGCGAACGAACGGCCGCACGCGCACCACCTCGTGATTGCCGACCCGCGTCATGGTGGAAACGCGGATCACCTGACGGGCGAAGGACGGCTCTTCCGCGGTCGGCAGCCGGTCGCTCTTGTGCGAGGCGCTGAGCCGGTCCGCGCCGAGGCTGAACGCGCCGCGGAGCGCCACCTCGACCCGTTCCGGCAGCGACGCAAAATTGGTTTCGCCGTCGAGCGATGTGAAAACGGCGCCGCCCATTAGAGCAGCGCCGCACAGCGCGGTCAGTATCGTGCCGGCGAACCACTGCACCGAAACGCGGCGGCGATCGACAAAGTCGCTGGTGCCGCCGTCGACCGACAGCGGCGGCTCATTGCCGAGTTCGACGATCTCGGCCCCCCTCGATCGATATGCGCCGCGCGACCGCGTGTGATCCAAGCCCACCGTCCCCTGCGCTTCTGATCGAAGATGGCCCGCCGCAACCCATTCGCCCCGGTCACCGTTGCAGGCCGCTTAATTCAAGGCCGTCACGATGCTGGTTGACTCCTGGCCCGTCAATGACGGTGCAAGGAGCCCGGTTATTTGATTGAAGCGACGGTGACTGGATGCCCCCGCCGGCGTATCCATCCCTCGAATTCGAACGGTGCCAAGGACGGCTTATGAATATGGCTTCAGTGCGGCGCGGCAGGTCTTAAGAAACCGTTTTCGGCGGCTCCGGAAGCCCGCCCGCGGCGGGTAAAATTAGGCCTTGGTAGGGTCAATATTGCTGGCCATTTCTGGTTGACAACGCTCGGGAGCGAAGCCTATATACACCCTCTCGGCGCGCCGTCCGCTTACGGCGTGATTGCGCGCCTCTGAAGCTCCTCACTGGAATGGTGAAACGGTATC
>CAWEAC010000006.1:0-10000 GCA_963807175.1 uncultured Alphaproteobacteria bacterium | reverse complement strand
GCCGCCATTCTGGGTCGAGAGACTATCGACGTATTAGTCTCGCCCGGCGGACGGCATTTGAACGGCGTTCCGATCCGAGATCTGGCTGATTTTCATTGGCTCGACGATGAGGCGCTGCGAGAACGGCATCGTTGCGGCCGACCGCAGCGCACCTTCGTCGTATATCGTCACAACGAACCCGACTTGCCGGCGAAATCGATCCTGTAAAAAAATACAGGTTTCCGACTGAGAATAACGGGTGCCACTCCTACTCCATCTTGACCACTAGTGCCGATGAGCGGTGTTCCGTCGCCCAGATACGTTTTTTTAACGAGGGCGGTCGCACCATAACTGTCCACTAAATCGGTAGGCAGCACCACATGTACACCATCACAACAGCCGCTGCGGCGGTCGGCCGGAACAAGACCGCGATCCTACGGGCGATCAAAGCCGGAAAGATTTCAGTCGCGAAGGACGAGAACGGCGAGTGGCAGATCAACCCCGCCGACCTTCACCGCATTTATCCGCCATTACGCGACGCATCCATGCGCGCCAACGATATGCATCGGCAACTACATCATTCGCCGTTGCTAACGCCAGTTTGAGGATCGTAGCGCGCGCTCCCACGCCGCCTTGAACGCCGCCATCGATTCCTCGCGGCTCGCCGCGTAACCGCGATCATCATCGAGGATTGATCGGCGGCAGTGATCTCGTTACGTTGGGCGGGTCAATCGCGAGCCATTGACGGTGCCGTCAGGATGAGTGTGACAGCTCCACGAGCTCGATCAGGACGCTGCCTGTTGATTTAGGGTCGATGAACGCAATACGCGAATTTGCATGGCCGATCCTCGGTTGCTCGTCGATTAGTTTGACGCCTTTTCGTTTCAGCTCGTCCAAAGCCTCCTCGATGTCTTCTACCTCAAGACAAATGTGAAACAGACCCTCGCCATGTTCGGCAATCCAGCGCGCAGTGTCGGTGTTATCTCCGTTAGACTCCAAGAGTTCGATATAGGTCTGCCCGACCGGATACATCGCCAACCGCGTATTATACTGCGGTAGATATTCCTCGTATTCGAGGCTCATGCCAAGCTTCGATTTAAATATTTCTCGAGATTGCGTCATGCTCTTGACGGCAATTGCGATGTGCTCGATGCGCTTTATCTTCATGGGCTTCCTCACAGTTATTTTTGTTAACGCATGCTAAAAACGTCCTACTAATTTCATCAACACTAGTGTTTCTAATTATTGAAACGCAAGCCTCTGGCGAACTGTCAATGATGCTGACAAAGTAGAGGTTGAAAACGACCGTCAATACTTGCGAACTAACGGGCGGCCACATGGCGTTGTGGCCAGGAGATATGCCGAGTGAACGAAATCAAAAGATATCCTGATTGGGCGAAACTAACGGCGAGTGCACAACACACGGTTGCAATAACTGCGAGTACGAGAGCAAAGCGATTTGAGGGGCGCCTGCGTTTATTTGTCGAAATTGAGTGTCCAGACGTCAAGCCATCAACCAAGGGTGCACTCGCCTTCGTTCCATATGCGGCCAAAGATTTGTTTGTCGCGCCGAAACATCGGCCGAATGGGGGCTTGGCAGATAATTTGGATTTTGGATTGAATGGCTATGCCGAAGTTCTGCGTGTCCTTGACGATGCTGGCGCATATCGCGTCGGCTTCACGACAATGACCGAGCTAGCCTACGAGCCGTCCGGCTACAACGCCGTTTCCATCTATCCGCGGAACCCTTGGAATCTCGATTTTATCACGGGCGGATCGTCATCTGGATCGGCAGTTGCTGTTACAAGCGGAGCGGCGGTGATCGCGCTTGGTTCGGATACCGGTGGATCGATTCGCATCCCTTCGCATTGCACGGGGGCCACCGGATGGAAGCCGAGTTGGGGCGCGGTGAGTGTTGCTGGCGCTTTGCCTCTTGCGCCATTCCTTGATTCCGTCGGACTCTTGGCACGCAGCGCCGCCGATCTCGCTCCGGCGGCCAAGGTGCTGGCAGCGGACGTCGCACCACGACGTGCGATTGAGAGTGTTGTCGTTATGGCCGATGCTCTTCGCGGCGCAGAACCGTCAGTACGCAACCCTTGCCAGCATGGGATTGACGCAATCCAAGCCTGCGGCGTCGCCGTATCGCAAGTCGAGGGACTGCCGGCGATGAAGGCGATCGATGCGCATGCTATGATTGTCATGCAAGGCGAGGCGGCAAGAGTTCATGCGGGCCGGCTCGACCACGCGGCGATCAGCCCGGTTCTGCGCAAACGCATTGCTAAGGGATTGACGATCGATGACGCAACGCTCGCCGCTAGTCGCGCCGCTCGGGCGCAATTGGTCAAAGACTTCGAGGAGCAAATCTTAGACAACGCCGATGCGGCAATTTTGCCCGTGATGGCAATCCGGACACCACCGCTTGCGGAAGCCGATCCGGCTTCGCCAACATTCCGCGCTCGCCAACTCTATGAACTCAGTAGCTATACCCGCTTCGTGAATATGTTGGGATTCCCCGCGGTGTCGATTCCGGTAGGTTTCGACAATCGCGGATTGCCGGTCGCATTGCAGATGGTTGGGCGTATTGACAGCGATTTTGCTCTCATCGCACTTGCTGTCAGGGTGCAGGAAAAGACCGAATGGCATGGACGCGTTCCGACCGCGATTGGCGATTTAATCGAAAGCAGCGAAGGATTGCTTGGATGACTAGTGCTGCCGCGTTATCCGCGCTCTCACATCTTAGGGTGCTTGACCTTACGCGCGTGCGTGCCGGCCCAACCTGCTGTCGCATACTTGCAGATTTCGGCGCCGACGTTCTCAAAATCGAGGCTCCACCTGGGGTCGATCCTAACGAGGGCATGAGCGGCGCACGGGATGGCTATGATATGCTCAATCTGCACCGCAATAAGCGTTCACTCACACTTAATCTCAAGAAAAAGGAAGGCCGCGAGATCTTTCTGCGCTTAGCAAAGAGCGCAGACGTGGTGGTGGAGAATTTCCGCCCCGACGTCAAAGAGCGGCTCGGCATTGGATATGAGGCGCTGCGCGCCGCCAATCCGCGCATCATTCTTGCCTCGATTTCCGGCTTCGGGCAGACCGGGCCGTATCGTCTCCGAGCGGGATTTGATCAAATTGCGCAAGGAATGGGCGGCTTAATGTGGGTGACCGGCTTTCCGGGCGAGGGGCCGATGCGCGCCGGAATTGCCGTCGCGGATTCGTCGGCCGGGGTTTATGCGGCGACCGGAATTCTCATTGCGCTCGCCGAACGCGAGCGGTCGGGTCTCGGACAATGGGTTCAGACCTCGTTACTTCAAGCGCAGATAGCAATGATGGATTTCCAGGCGGCACGGTACTTGGTGGATGCTGACGTGCCGGGGCAGGCCGGCAACGATCACCCCTATTCCACGCCAATGGGCGTACTGAAGACAGCCAACGGTTACATCAACATCGGCGTCGGCGGCGACGGCCAGTGGCACGCGCTGTGCAAGGCGCTGAAGCGGCCCGATCTTGCCGCTAGCCCAGACTATGCGACACTGGCCGATCGTTTTCGTAACCGGTCCAATCTAATGACATTGCTTGACGCAATATTTCTGACGCGGACGTCGGACGAATGGCTCGAGAAGCTGGAAGCGGCGGGAGTTCCGGCGGGGCCGATCTATAAGATGGACGAGGTATTCGCAGACCCACAGGTTCAACATCTCGGCATCACCGTTCCATGTCACCATCAAGCGCGCGGCAGCGTTGCCATCGTCGGACAGCCGATCGATCTATCGCGTACGCCGCCGAGGGTTTTGACAATGACACCAGGGGCTGGCGAGCATACCGAGCAAGTCCTACGCGAGCTGGAATACGGCGATGCCGACATCCAGCGGCTGCGTGACGCTAAGATCGTGTGACAGTGATACCATGGCCAATGTATTGGTAACGGGAGCCAGCGGATTTCTTGGCGCGGCCGTCATTGCGCGGCTCCTGACAGCCGGCCACCGTACCGTCGGGCTCGACCCTGCGCAGGCGCCCGATGGGGCACGGCGTCATGTTATCGACGACCTGTCGGACCGGCGGCGGCTAGACGAGTTGCTGCGCGCGGAACGGATTACGCACGTCATTCATTGTGGCGGTGTGTCGGGCCCGATGGTTCTTGCCGACGATCCGGCTCGCGTCATGCAGATCAATGTTGGGGGCAGCCTCAACTTGCTGATGGCGTCGCTCGGAAGCGTGAAGACGTTTATTTATTGCTCGTCCGTGTCGGCCGTTGGTGAATTCTATGAGACCGACCCGATCGGCGTAGAATATCCACTCCAGCCCACGAGCGCCTACGGTTGCTCGAAAGCGGCGATGGACATGGTGCTCCGCGGCTTGTGGCGGCGCGTTCCGCTCGATCTCTGTTCGCTGCGCTTTACCAGCATCTATGGGCCGGGTCGGAGCACGCGATTTGTCGTTGACGATATCGTGGCGGCGGCGGCGCAAGGCGAGCCGGCATCGGTCGAGCCGGTGACCGATTGGCCCTACGTTTATATCGACGATGCCGCAAACGCCGCCGTTGCTGCCTGCTTTTCGGTCCGGCGCCGCCAGCTTTTCTATTTCATCGCCTATCCTGAGCAGGTTACCCTGGAAGACTTTGCCGAGGCTGCGGCGCATGAGGGAAAGCCAGTGCAACTCGTGATTAAAGCCACGCGCCCGCGCGTTCGTCGGGGGTCGGTCGACATAGGACCGGCGCAGCGGGACTTCGGCTTTGCGGCTCGAGTCGACCATCGGGAAGGCATATTTCGTATGCTGGCCGGGCGTCTCGCAAAGCCGGCATGCGAGGCCTGACTCGCACTTGTGCCGTGCGCCAGTCGCCGTCATAGTTCGGCGATCAAAGTTCTAATGCCGAAAATCAAATTTCAGTTCAACTCACGCGGCAGCGTCTGCCGCCCCCGTAGGGATGTCGCCGATGGATCTTAAATTCGCAGGTAAGACCGCTTTGATTACCGGCGCATCCAAGGGCATCGGCCGCGCCGCGGCCGATGCCCTTGCGCTGGAGGGTTGCAACGTTATTCTTGTGTCGCGCACCGCCGTTGATCTCGCCGCCGTAAAAGAATCGATCGCGCGCAAGACAGCCAAAATTCGGATTGATACCGTAGCCGCCGATCTGTCGGATAGCCGCAGCGTCGTTCGGCTCGCAGCGGAGTTTCCGCACATCGACATTCTGGTGAATAATGCGGGTGCCATCCCCGGCGGAAAACTTCTCGAAATTGACGAAGAGACGTGGCGCAAGGCGTGGGATCTCAAGGTCTTCGGATACATCAATATGTGCCGCGCCTTCTACGCGCTGATGAAAGCGCGTGGTTCGGGCGTGATCATTAACGTGACCGGTAATGCCGCCCAGACCCATGATCCGGAATATATCTGTGGCGTTGCCGGCAATGCGGCGCTGACAGCGTTCAGCCAATCATTGGGTAGCGTCAGCCCCCGGGACGGAATCCGCGTCATCTCGATCAATCCCGGTCCGGTTGAGACCGAACGGCTGGTTGGTCTTATGAAAAAGAAAGCGCAGGACCGAACCGGCGATGCCGAGAATTGGCGTGAGTTGTTCAAGCCACTGCCGTTCGGCCGCGCCTGCACACCGGAAGAGGTCGGCACCATGATCGGTTTCCTGGCGTCCGAGCATTGCAGCTATAACAGCGGATCGGTCGTGACGATTGACGCCGGCGTCTCGGCACGCAGCTTTAACTTCTGAAACCGCGAACGCGAGGACACCATGCCGCACGTGACAACTGACGATGGAATTAAGCTCTACTATGAAGAGGTCGGCAGCGGAATTCCGATCGTTTGGGTGCACGAATTCGCTGGCGACCTGCGCTCCTATGAGACGCAGATGCGCTATTTTGGCCAACGATACCGCTGCATCGCCTATAACGCGCGGGGCTATCCACCATCCGACGTCCCAAATGACGGAGAGAGCTACTCGCAGGAGCGGGCGCGTGATGATATCCGTTCGGTGCTGGACGCGCTCAAAATCGACAAAGCGCATATCGTCGGATTGTCGATGGGCGGCTTTGCGGCTCTGCATTTTGGTTTTACCTATCCGGACCGCGCGCGCTCACTGGTGATTGCGGGCTGCGGCTATGGCGCTACCCCTGATAAACGCAGCCAATTTTCAGAAGAAGCAGAAGCAGCTGCCAAGAATTTTGAGCAACAAGGCATGACGAAGGCGGCCGAAGGTTACGCGCTCGGGCCGACGCGCGTGCAATTCCAGAACAAGGATCCGCGCGGCTGGCGCGAGTTCGCCGACCAGCTCGAACAGCATTCAACGGAAGGCGCGGCGCGCACTATGCGCGGCGTGCAGAAGCGGCGACCGTCATTGTTCGATCTCGTGGACAAGATGAAGACTATCTCAGTGCCGACACTGATCATGACGGGCGACGAAGATTGGCCCTGTCTCGAGCCAGGGCTTCTCATGAAGCGGACAATTCCGACCGCCGCGCTCGTCGTGATGCCGAACGCCGGCCACACCATCAATCTCGAAGACCCGGCAGCCTTCAACCAGCACATTGCCGAGTTTTTCCATACGGTCGATGTGGGAGCCTGGCGCAAGCGCGACCCGCGCGCAACCGTGTCGGCGATCCTTGGCCGGTAGCCGGAGAGCTTGCTCCTTCAGGTCGTCGTGTAGCCGCCGTCGACCAGCATGTCGGCGCCGGTCATGAAGCTCGCTGCATCGCTGGCGAGAAACAGGGCCGCCTGGGCGATTTCGTCCGGCTGGCCAAGCCGGTTCAGCAAGTGCTTGGGGCCGGCGACGCGGCGGGCGGTTTCCATATCGCCGAACCGCAGCACCAGCCGCTGAGTCTCAACGGCGCCTGGAGACAGCGAATTGACCCGAATATTTTGTGCGGCATGGTCCACCGCCATAGCTTTTGCGAGCTGAATGATCGCGCCTTTCGATGCGCAATAGGCTGCCCGCGCGGGGGCGGCCACCCGGCCAAGCTGTGACGCAATATGAATGATATTGCCGCCGCCCGCGGCAATCATCGCCGGCAGCACGGCCCGGCTCATCAGATAGGCGCCCATGACGTTAACGGCGAACACCCGCGTCCACTCGGCGGGTTCGATGTCTACCACGGTACCATTCGGATCATCGGTTGCCGCGGCGTTGACTAGAATATCAATTCTGCCAAAAGCCGCCTGCGCTGCTTCGGCGGCGGCGCGGGTGTCGGCCTCGAGGCTGACGTCGCAGCGGAGCGCTTGTGCACGTCCACCGGCGCGCACGATTACTTTCGTCGTATCCTCCGCCACGGCGGAGTTTATATCAGCACACAATACTGCGGCGCCGGCCGATGCGAACAGCGTGGCGATAGCGCGACCAATCCCGTTACCAGCTCCGGTGACGATCACAGCCTTCTCGGTGAGTGCTGGCTGAGTCATGGCGATACCGGTGCCTGCGAATTGGCCGGCATGGCGGCGCGCCCGAGATAGGCCTGATGGACGCGCACATCCCGCTTCAATGCGCTGCACGACCCCGATGCGATAATCGACCCGGTCTGCAAGACGTAGCCACGACTCGCCGTCTCAAACGCATAGCGTGCATTCTGCTCGACCAGGAGAACGCTGGTGCCGGCAGCGTTAATCGATCGGATCGTGCGGAAAATATCCTGCACAATCATGGGCGCGAGCCCGAGCGACGGCTCGTCCAAGCACAGAAGACGTGGCTCCGACATCATCGCACGGCCGAGAACCAGCATCTGCTGTTCGCCGCCGCTCAGCGTGCCTGCATTCTGCGATGCGCGCGCGCTCAACCGCGGAAACATAGCGAACATCTTCTCGATGAGCGATCGGACTTTTGCGCCATCTTTTCGAAACTTAAAACCGCCAAGTTCGAGATTTTCACGTACGGTCAGAAATGGGAACACATGGCGGCCTTCCGGTACCAGCGCGATGCCGAGATTGGTACGTTCATCCGAACGCAAGCGAGTAATAACGCGTCCCTGGAACCGGATGACGCCCGCGCGCGGGATGAGTGCACCGGCCACCGCCCGCAAAGTGGTCGATTTTCCGGCCCCGTTTGCGCCGACCAGCGTGACGACCTCGCCTTCTTCAACGTGAAACGTGATGTCCCGGCAGGCGGGCACCTGGCCGTATGCCAATTCAAGCCCTTCGGCGACGAGGAGGGCGGTCATTGGACTTCCGCGCCCAGATAGGCGGCAATCACGCCAGGGTGGCCTTGCACCTCGGCCGGCGCGCCCTCGAACAAATACTGGCCGTAGTCCATGACGATAATTCGGTCCGCGATCTGCATTACGAGATCCATATTGTGCTCGACCATCACGACGGTGATACCGCGTTCGCGCAGTTTCGCTATCCGCATTAAAAGCGCATCGACCTCAACCGCGTTTAAACCTGCAGCCGGCTCGTCGACCATCAACAGACGCGGTGCGGTGGCGAGCGCGCGGGCTATTTCGAGCATACGTTGCTCGCCATAGGACAGCGAGCCAGCGGTCATTTGCGATCGGCCGCTGAGCCCAACGAAGGTCAAGAGATCCGCCGCCTCGTCGCGGCAGCGCTTGTGGTCGCGGCGGAAGGCGGCGCCGTGCACGATATATTGCCACGCAGGGATGTCGTGACGGGTATGAAACCCGGCGATGACGTTCTCAAGAACGGATAGCTGTTTGAACAGGCGGATCTTCTGAAATGTTCGCGCCAGCCCGTGGCGCACGCGCCGTTGTGCGGCCATGCCCACGAGATCGATCCCATCAAATGTCATGGTACCGGCATCTGGCTGGTAAATGCCACTTATGAGGTTGAGAAGCGTCGATTTGCCGGCGCCATTCGGGCCGATAACGGAAAACACAACGCCGGCGGGAATCTTCAGCGAAATATCCCGCACTGCCTGCACGCCGCCAAAACTCTTCTGCAGCCCTTCGGCCCGAAACAGAATTGTGCTATCGGCGCCATGGGCTACTGCGGTGTTGGCAGAATGCGGAGCAGGGGTCATGTCTGGCTCATCGTATCGCTAGCGGCTGCGCGCCGCCGCAGACGCGCCGCGATCTGCTGGCTGGCTTGGACCATGCCGCCCGGCATGAACAATACGACCAGCGTGACCGACACGCCGTAAACGATCAGGCGCAAGTCGCCGATTCCACGCAACAATTCCGGCAGCACGGTCAGCAATATGGCTCCCAGAACGGGGCCGATCAGCGTTCCCATGCCGCCGACAATGACCATCGCGAGAATGGTGAATGATTCCGTGATGAAGAAAGCATCCGGGACCAGCGTGCCGACAAAGCTCGCGTAAAAGCAGCCCCCGGCACCGGCGACTGCAGAACTGATGGCGAAGGCGAACACCTTCCATTTCTGACAGTTGATACCGAGCGAGGCGGCCGAGATCTCGTCTTCACGGATCGCGGTCAAGGTTTCTCCGATTGGGGAGCGAACCAACTGGTCAAGCAACATATAGGTCAGCAGCGCAAAACCAGCCGTCAGATAGAAAAGATTAGCAAGATTATTGAATTCGATTGCAGGCAAGCCTGGGATTCTCAACGGCGGCGGTGACGGGATGGCGTAAATTCCCAGCGGTCCCTGGGTGAGGCTAATCCAGTTAAGAAGTATTTGGTATGTAATGACGGCAAAGCCGAGTGAGGCGATGGCAAGATAGTGCCCGCGCAGGCGAACGGCAAAGATCGACAGCAGCATACCGGCTAGTCCCGCGAGCAAGACTCCGCAAGCAAAAGCCAGCCAGAACGGCATGCCAAGTTTCATGATCATCAGCGTCGACACATACGCGCCGATGCCATAAAACGCCGATTGGCCGAGATTGAGCTGGCCAGCGTAGCCCAAAACGAAATCCAATCCAACCGCCAGCAGCACATTGATCGCGCAGACGATCAAGTTGGTGCGCCAATACGAATCGGAAAATATCATTGGCAGCAGACCAATCACGATTGCTGCCATGATGAACCAAAACCGCCGAGACGAGAGAATGGCGCTGCCCATACCCACGGCCGAAGGCTCGGTCGTTGTGGGGCTAGACATTTTCTTCGCGTTTCTCGGC
>CAWEAC010000005.1:0-218805 GCA_963807175.1 uncultured Alphaproteobacteria bacterium | reverse complement strand
TCTAAAGCCGACAAGGTGTTTCCTGGCCCGATCCCGGAAAGTCGCGATGTCGCTTATTGCCAATAGATGGGGTAATCGGCTCGGCCGGCCCAGCTTGTGGATAGTCGAAGATTTTGGGTGCTGCGCTTCAGGCTGATGGTGAAACGAGGTCACCGAGGTTACGGGCCTCAAGCATCAGAAGGAGAAGCGTGAGCCATGGACCATTTTGCTGGACTGGACGTTTCGGTCAAGGAGACGAGCGTCTGCATTGTGGATGACACGGGCAGGATCGTTCGGGAGGTGAAGGTAGCGAGCGAGCCCGAATCTCTACTGCAGTACTGAGCAACCCCGGCTACCATTTCAAGTGGATCGGACTGGAGGTCGGACCGCTGTCGCAATGGCTTTTCAGCGCACTCGCCGAAGCGGGCTTACCGGTGAACTGTGTCGAGACGCGGCATATGCGGGCGGTCCTAAAGGCGCAGATCAACAAGACGGATCGTAACGACACTCGCGGGATGGCGCAGATGATGCGGGTTGCCGCGTGCATTATTGGGAATCGTTGATCTAGATCAGGGCCAATCAATTGGGCCAGATGATTGATATTTCGATGCGAGAATCTGAAGATGGGTAATGCTGCTGGGATGTAAGACCGGGGGAAGCCGTGCCTGCGATACATCACAATTGGAACCGATGGTGGGTCGTATTCGCTGCGATGCTGGGGCTCATTGTCGGTCAAGGCTCTATCAACGTCTTTGCGGCTGGTGTGTTCTTGAAGCCAGTAGCTCAGGAGCTTGGATTCGGTCGCGGCGACATATCGACCGCCATCGGCCTGTCATCGGTCGTAACGGCGCTGATGGTGCCATTCTTCGGTCGGCTCGTGGACCTGTTCGGCGTCCGCCCCATGCTGCTGTGGTCGATCACGCTTTTCGCCCTCGCGACGGCGGCCATGACGTTTCTCACCGCATCAACCGCCGTCCTCTACCTGCTGTTCGCAATCTCTGGCGTAACAGCAGTGGGGCAGACCCCGACCGCCTATTGCAAAGTGATCACCGGCTGGTTCGACCGGCAGCGCGGCCTCGCGCTCGGATTCGCGCTGGCCGCGGTGGGGCTGGGAACCGCATTGATCCCGCAACTGTCGAATGCGCTGATCGGGCATTTCGGCTGGCGGATGGGATATGTCGGACTTGGCATCGCCATCTTCGGCTTGGCATTCGTGCCGGTCGCGCTCTTCGTTCACGAGCCCGCAATACCCGAAGCCGCGCGGACGCCGAATTCCGCTCGTGAGATTGCCGCGCTCCCGGGCATCGGCTTCGGCGAGGCGATACGCACCTGGCGCTATTGGGCGATGACGCTCACCTTCTTTTTCGCTGCGACCGCGATCAACGGTTCGCTCATTCACGTCGTACCGCTGCTTACCGACCGCGGCATTCCTGCCAGCGTTGCGATTGGTGCACTTTCGGCGGCAGGTCTCGCATTAATCGGCGGTCGTATAATCGCCGGCTATTGCATCGACAAGATCTTCGCGCCTTATATTGGGGTATTGTTCCTGCTTACGCCGATGGTGGGGATCGCCCTTCTTGCGACCGGGATGGGCAATGCGGTCGTCGGAACTGTTCTGCTCGGGCTTGGGATTGGCGCCGAGATAGATCTGATGTCGTTCATCATCAGCCGCTATTTTGGTATTCGCTTCTTCGGCGCGCTGCACGGGTTCATGTTTGCGCCGGTGCTGCTCGGAAATGCCGTTGGTGCGAGCATCCTCGGTTGGTGCTTCCAGTTGATGCACAGCTATACGCCCGGCTTCGCAGTGTTTGAGGTTCTCCTGGCGATCGCCTGCGTGCTGATTATGACGCTCGGGGGCTACCGCTATCCGGCCATGCCCGAAACGGCGCCGGGGCGCTTGGTGCAGGTATGACCGACATGTCGCTGCAATAGAGGGCCGATTAGCCGGCCGTCTTCATCTGGCGTCGCAGCAGTCTGCGCGAAGAAGACCGCCAGTCCGTCAGACTTATCAAGCCGCAACTACGGCAAGCGCTATGCCACCGAGCGCGCTGACAGCGACAACGATAAGCGGCGGCGCTCGCTATACGGTGAGAAGTACAAATCCAACAATCGCGAGTCACCTGTACCAATCCGATCCCACTTGGCTTCGCGCGATTCAGATTCCTGGGATACATCGGGCCATTTTGAGCTTTCCATGGCACGTCCTCATTAAGATCGTAACGTAGCTAGGTCGGGTCGTATAAAAATTCGACGTGAATCAAAGGGCAATTATATAAAGGAGCCATCGGTCACCTCATTTGGCGATCTTCTATTCAATTGCGCGTTGTCGCGCTGCCCATTCAAGAAACGTCTTACTATCTGGGGAACATCAGATTTATACCTCGCGCGATGTTGGCGTGGTGAAACCAGCCCAGGTTAGATAAAGGCCGATTACGAGCGAGGGCGCGACATAAAGATACATATGCTCGCCATATTGTATCCGCTCGAAGAATTCGGTTAGCGCTTCGGGCGTTACAAATAAGAGCAGCAGACCCTTCGCGAGGATCAACCACCCTACTAGGGTGACCACCACCGGCAACAAACCGCCCGACCAGACATTGTGCCCAAGTATCATCGCAAGGCCAATTGCAAGGCTGATCATGGCATAGGTAAGCATGAGTGGCTTGTCGGCAATCACGGTTTCAACCATTGCGCTCCCGCGCAATAGCAAAGTGGCAATGAACAAGACGATGAAAAGGCCGATAAGCCGTGCGAGGAAAACAGTCAGTCGGGACATGCAGAACCCTGTTGCATCGAATAAACTGGCATTCGCGAGACTACCGGCTTTTCTCCCAATCCTCTAGCACCTTCACAATATTACCAATTCAGCAACATCAAGCCTTTACTCCTTTTATGCTGCCGAACTTCGACAAATGATTTTGGATAACGCGGGTGCTCACGTCATATTGGTCCGATAGTTCGGCCAACGTATGATCGACTGCTTCCCAATTGCCCCCGCGTTCGCGTACGATAACGAATATCCTGCGCTTGCCATTCTGACTGCGAGCAAGGCGACGGTCTGACTCTTCTTCGCATCACCGCATCAGCACTTGCCGCAGTCCCGCGCCGTGTGCGCGGATGTGTGGCACGCGTCGTTATGACATGCGGCGCGGCGCCCAGTGTTTTCCGCTCTGCAATTTCTTTTTTGGTGTTGGGCATTGCAAAGGCTGGCGCAACTGCAGTCGGCTTCGTGCTGTGCGCTCGACTTCAGCACACGCGACCGGTACACAAGGGTGATCTAGAGGTGGCTCGAAGCTATTGAAAACATTGAGGTTCGGGGATTGCCACGAAAATCCATCCCTCTCCGCCAAACGTTACCCGCGCGGGCAAAATGCTCAGCCGGCGCCCGCGGAAACGAGCCGCCGGCGCCGCACTCGCCGCTTAGGGTTATTCGCGCTCTACCACTCGCTGCGCGAAGACCACGGCATGGCGTTGAGCGCGCGAAGCGCGGCGACGTTCGGGCAATAGTCTTCCCAGGCCGGGTTGCTTGAATCGCGCGCAAGATCGTGCCCGCATTGCCGGTGGCTTTCGCACAGCGTGCAAATGCGCTGGAGATCGCGGAGCGTCTCCGGTTCGACCTGCGCGACCTCCTTGCGGTCGAGATCGAGCGCTGCCATTCGGCGTATCAAAAGATCCGCCGATTCGGGGCCGAGACTCGCCAGCCGGCGGAGTTCGGAGGCGGGCAGGCCGATATCTCTGGCGATGCGCTCGACTTCGCCTTCCGCGCAGCAGCTTGAATTTGCCAGTTCGGGGCCGTTGCTGGTCCACACCTGCCACCACTGCGAGATGACTGCGAGCGGCGTCCGGCGTTTGCGTGCATTGGGCAGAGCCGACATTTCCCCCTCCTCTGGTCGCGCTGGCGCCGAAGGCCTAGACGGCCACGGAATGCCTCGACTTCGCGCGCGTCAAATACGTATCGAAAACCGACGCCACCAAACGCATGTAGGGGCGGCCTTTTTCGGTGATCCGGATGCGATGGCCGTCGATCAGCACGCTGCCGTTTTCTTGATACGGCTGCAATGCATCGAGTTCATCGGAAAAGCCGTTGGCGATATCGAAGCCGGCCTCGTCGGCGATCGCGTCCAAATCCACGGCCATGTCGCACATGAGCCGCTCGATGATTTGGCCGCGCAAGCGATCGTCGTCGGACAAGGCGATGCCCTTTACGGTGGCCAGCTTGCCCTCGGCGATTGCGCGCGAATAGTTTCCGACGGCCGGGGCATTTTGCGCGAAGCCCTGCGGCAGCCGGCTGATCGCCGAAGCGCCCAAGCCCACCAGCGCGTCGGCGTCGTCGTCGGTATAGCCCTGGAAATTCCGCTGCAGCCGGCCGCCTTTGGCGACCAGCTGGTCGTCCGGTTTTGCGTAGTGATCGAGGCCGATCGGCCGATAGCCGAATTGCACCAAACTGTCGTGCGCGGCCTCCGCCTGCGCCAGCCGTTCCGGCGACGAAGGCAAGTCGGATCGCTCGATCAGCTGTTGCTGCGGCTTGAACCACGGCACGTGGGCGTATCCGAAGACCGCGACGCGCCGCGGCTTCAGCTCATGTGCCAGCGCGGCGGTCCGCCGCACGTCGGAAACGGTCTGCTTCGGCAGGCCGTACATCAAATCGATATTGATCCGGTCGATGCCGGCGTCCTGGAGCATGTCGAACGCGTTCTTGACCGTGTCGAAGGGCTGGATGCGGCCGGCCGCCTGCTGCACATGGGCGCTGAAATCCTGCACGCCGAGGCTCGCGCGGTTGACGCCGATGTCGCGTAGCGCCTGCGTCAGCGGCCGCGTGAGATGGCGCGGATCCAGTTCGATCGCGTGTTCGCGGATCGCCGAGAGATCGAAGCGGTGGGCGATCTCGTCGGCGACCAATTTGAGCAAATCGGCGTCGAGGATCGAGGGCGTTCCGCCGCCCCAATGGATGTGGGTGACTTTGCCTGCGCTGACATAGCCGGCAACGATCGCGATCTCTTCGACCAGGCGTTGCGCATAGGCCTCGATCGGCTCGTCGCGCAGGGTCGCCTTGGTATGGCAGCCGCAATAGTGGCAAAGCTCCCGGCAAAACGGAACGTGCAAGTATAATGAGAGGGCGGCCTCTCCGGGCAGGCCGGCCAGCCACGTGCGATAGACCTCCGCATCGACCGCCGCACTGAAGTTCGGGGCGGTCGGATACGACGTATATCGTGGGACTGCTCTTTCGAGCATATTTGCCATTTCAGCCGCCCGCTTACGCTGATCTGCCAGCGAGAGTAAAATATACCGCCTCGGCGTGGGCCGATTGACGTATGTCAATCGAATGACGCGCGCTGCAAAAAAGGGTCTTCCGGCTCGCCGAGCGGCAAATGCCTCAGCGCGGCCACACCGCCGGAGACGAACCGCTCGGCGGCCGCGCGCGGTTCTCATCATCGCGAGCGATCTGCGGCGGTCTTGCGGCGCGCTGCTCGTCGGGCCGAAGCGGGTATTGCCCTCTTTGATCGCGGTCCGCGCGATCGGACGGCTCCCACGCGCCGGCGATGCCGTCGGCGATCTTGGCAAGTAACGTCCGGAATTGGTCGAGCGTACGCATCGTTATTTATCGTTCTTTCAGCCTTGCGGTCGCCCTCGCATTTCAGCGAGTGTTCGCGGCTTCGGTTTGCAGGGCGTCCAGCGTGTCGGCATTGGGGCAATAGTGCCGCCACGCCTGATCGTCGGAAGCGAGCAAGAGGTCGCGCTGGCATTGCTTCTTGCTCTCACAGTTCGAACACAGCCGCTGCAAATCGCGCATCGTGTTCGGGTCGCTCTTTGCCACCGCCTCGGGGTCGAGGTGCAGCAGCGCCATTCGATCGAGCAACTGCTTTGCCGAATCGGGTCCGAGATCGGCCATATGGCGCAGATCGCTGGGCGAAAGGCCGACGTCTCTCGCGATGCGTGCGATTTCCTGACTGTCGCAGGCGTCGAGTCTCTGGCGGCACTGGCGAATCAGCTTGCGATGACGGGCCCAATCGCGAAATGCCGTCAGGAATGAATTGAAAGCCGGGTATGTCTTGACTGGATTCGGTGCGAGCATGAAAGCCTCCCCCGCAGATTACCTATAATAAAGTGCCGATTTTTAGGGGCGTTGATCCATATCAACCGGCAAACGCGAAATTTTCCGGCACAACCCGTATTTCGCATATGCGGAAGATCAAAACGGCTCGGCGCTTTTTGCGCTTCGATGCGCCCGCACCCGCCGCCGATGTCCGGCCGGCGGCGCCAACGGTGACGCATGTCGGCCAATTTCATCGTTTGGCTTCCCTTGGCGGTAAAACTGATCTTGACGGCGGCCATTGTGGTCGCCGCCTCGGTGATCGCCGAGCGCGTCGGGGCTTTGACCGGCGCGTTGGTCGCCACTTTGCCGGTCACGATCTGGCCGGCCTATGTGTTCCTCTCGCTCGATCATGACGGCGCCTATCTTGCGCAGGCGGCGCTGAGCGGCCTCGTTATCAATGCCGCGACCGGCCTGTTTTTATTGGTCTATGCGGCGCTCGCGCAAAAGCGCGGAACCTTGGTCAGTCTCGCGCTGGCCGTCGCATGCTGGATTGCACTCGCGCTGCTGGCCCGTTCGGTGGGATGGACTTTTGCGCCCGCCGCTCTACTGAACCTGCTCGTCTATCCCGCCTGCCTCTGGCTCGGCAGGGCGTTGCGCGACGCCGAGATGCCGCGGCTCAGGCATGCTTGGTACGATCTGCCGCTGCGCACGATCCTGGTGTGCGGCTTGATGGCGACCATCCTTGAGGCGAGCCACTGGGCGGGGCCGACGCTGACCGGACTGCTCGCCGTCTTCCCGATCTCGAGCACCAGCCTCATTCTCATTCTGCAGCCGCGGCTCGGCGGCCGCGCCGCCGCGGCAGTGATCGCCAACAGCGTGTGGAGCCTGTTCGGGATCAGCTTCGGCCTTGCGGCACTCAACCTCGCGGTAGTGCCGCTCGGCGCGGCGTTTGCGCTTGCCGCGGCGCTGGCCATTCCGATTGTCTGGAATCTGACCGTCTGGCTCATCTATCGGCGCGCTGCGTTCGCCGACGAGGAGAGGGGACCGGCATGAAGTTCAGGCGCCAGATTGGCAATCGTCAATGAAACCAGGGTTCTCATCGGCGGATCGCGCGCAAGCGGTCCTCTCAAGCCGACGCCGGCTCCGCCTCGACTTCATCCATCCGTCGATACCGCCCGCCTCGCGACACCAGCGCCACAGGCGGCGTGTCACGGCTTTGATTTCCGTCAAGAAGTCCTTTGTCGCCAGCAGTTATGGAAGTTTAAATTCGGCAAACTCGGTCGAGTTCTTTACCATGATTGGGGTGTCCGTTTGCAATCGACCCGCCAGGGCAGAGAAATCATGGCCGAGTTGAACGAAAATATCGCCGCCGGGGATTTTCGGGGGGGCAGGCGTATTGTTGCGCGTGCCGCGACCTGGATCGCCGCCGTCGTTTGCGCCGTCGCAGCGGCCGGCCTGTTTGCGCCTGACGCGCGGGCGCAAAGCCCGACGGCCGATCAGGCCAAGCCCAAGCTTACAAGCGAAATGTGCCTTAGCTGTCATGGCCTGGAAGGTTTTGCGCCGCCGGTGACGCCGGGCGAGAAGCAATTCCCCATGGTGCTGAAAGACCGCTTCCTCGGCAGCGTGCACGGCAAGCTGCAATGCGTCGAATGCCACACCAACGTGACCAAGATTCCGCACGACAAGGTCGAGGTGAAGGTCAGCTGCGTCACCTGCCACGAGAGTCTGCTGGAAGCGGCGAAGGACGATAATAAACCCGACCGGATCGCCAAGCTGAGCGGCGTAATCGACATGATCGGCCGCTACATGAAGTCGATCCACGCGCAGCCCAGCAAAGCGGATCAGTCGCACACCAACGCCACTTGCTACAACTGCCACGACGCCCATTACGTTTATCCAAAGGGCACCCCCAACTGTAATTGGTGGCGGCTCAACATTCCCTATGCGTGCGGCTCCTGCCATACGGCCGAACTCGCCGAATACAAAACCTCGGTGCACGGCCAGGAAACGTTGTTGCAGGGCAATCCGAAGGCGGCGATCTGCTCGGACTGCCACACCACCCACGACATCCAGGACCCGTTCCTCGATAAGACCCAGCTCCTGATCACCCAGAACTGCGGCAGCTGCCACAAAGAGCAGCTGGAGTCCTACCAGGGGACTTACCACGGACAGGTGAACACGCTCGGCTTCGCCTACACCGCCAAGTGCTTCGACTGCCACGGCTACCACACGATTCAGCGCGTCAACGATCCGCGCTCGAGCGTCTATCCGGCCAACCGCCTGCAGACCTGCCAGAAGTGCCATCTCGACGCCGCCAAGGGCTTCCTGAGCTTCGAGCCGCACGCGACCGGCCACGACTTCAATCGATACCCGCGCACGTGGATCGCCTCGAAATTCATGCTTCTGTTGCTCGGCGGCACCTTCTCATTCTTCTGGACGCATTCGGCGCTGTGGTTCTTCCGCGAATATCGCGACCACCAGCAGCAGAAGAACCGGCCGCATGTGCGCGCCGAGGCGCTCGACGGCAACGACGGCAAGCCGGTGGTTTACTACCGGCGCTGGCCCGCGATCTGGCGCATCGCTCATCTTGCGTTCGCCATATCCGTCATCATGCTGGTGCTCACCGGTATGACGCTGTTCAACGCCGATACCGCTTGGGCGTCGATCATTAGTCACTTGTTCGGCGGCCCGCGCGTCACCGGCAGCGTGCACCGCGTCTTCGCAACCGCTTTCCTCGCAATATTCTTCTGGCACATCGCCTACGTGTTCCTGCGCATCGGGCGTAACTGGAAGACCTTCCGCTGGTTCGGTCCCGATTCGATGATCCCGAGCTGGTCCGACCTCAACGACGCCATCGGCATGTTCAAGTGGTTCTTCGGCCTGGCGCCGAAGCCGCAGCTCGACCGCTGGACCTACTGGGAGAAGTTCGACTACTGGGCGCCGTTCTGGGGTGTCACCATCATCGGCGCCAGCGGCGCCATGCTCTGGTTCAAGGGGTTCACCGCGACTTATTTGCCCGGCTGGGTGTTCAACGTCGCCACCATTTTCCACGGCGAGGAAGCGGTGCTGGCGGCCGGCTTCCTGTTCACCGTGCACTTCTTCAACAATCACTGGCGTCCGGACAAATTCCCGCTCGATATCCTGATGTTCACCGGCAAGATGCCGCTGGAAGAGTTCAAGCGCGAGCACCTGATCGAATACAATCGCCTCGTCGAGCAAGGCGAACTGTCGAAGTACCTGGTCGACGCGCCGTCGCGGCCGATGACGCTCGCGTCCAAGGTGCTGGGCTTTACCTTGATGGGCTGCGGCCTGTTCCTGCTCGTCTTCGTCATTTACGGCTTCACCCGCCACCTATTTGCCGGATGATGGCCATGCGCGCTAAACCAACAAATCAAAACCGGGGTTTCCAATGAAACACCTCCTGCTCGCTATGTTCTTGTCGGTGGCGCTGATCGGCTGCTCGGATGAGAGCGCGCCCGATAAGCAAACCGCGGCGGACATTCGCGCGGGCAAGGTCGTGGCGGAAAAGGAGTGCAAGGCCTGCCACGGCCTCGACGGCAAGGGCGCGGCTCCCGGCATTCCTAATCTCGCCGGACAGCGCGGGCGCTACATCATGGCCGCGTTGAAGGAATACAAGGAAGGCAAGCGCGTGCATGCCGCCTTGCGGGCGATCGCGACCGACTTGAACGAAGACCAGACGCGCGGCGTCGCCGCCTTCTACGCCAGTCTGGCGCCGGTTCCGGCCGAAAAAGGTGCCGTCTTCTCTCCTTATGAGAACGGCAAGGCGGTGGCGGCGGCCTGCGCCGCCTGCCATGGCGCGGACGGCAACAGCAAGACCGCCGGCACGCCCAATCTCGCCGGCCAGCAGCCGATCTATTTCGTCGCGGCCACGCAGGAGTATCTGACCGGCAAGCGCGAATCGGCGCCGATGGATCCGATCCTGCGCAAGCTGGGCAAGCTCGATATCGAAAGCGTGGCGCTGTATTTCGCCTCGCAGACGCCGGCACAGCGCAGCGCGCCGCCGGCCGGCAATGCGGCGGTGGGCGAACCGCGGACCGCGGTGTGCGGCGGCTGTCACGGCTCGCACGGCGTGAGCACCGACGCGGCAACGCCAAGCCTCGCCGGCCAGGATCCGCAATATCTAGTGCACGCCATCAAGGGCTACCGCACCACGCGCAAGAACGACACGATGGCGCGCGTGGTCGCCGATCTCAGCGATCAGGAGATCGACGACATCGTCGCGTTCTATGCGACGCAGAAATCGAAGCCGGCGGAAGACGGGCAAAACCTGCTTGAGGACATCACCGACAAGTGCAATCGCTGCCACGCCGGCGACATCAACAATCGGGCGCTGGCGATCCCGATCATCAATGCCCAGGACAAGGATTATCTGGTTCTGGCGTTGCGGGCCTATCGCGACGGCAAGCGCGGAAACTCGCTGATGCACAACATGAGCGTGCCCTACGGCGATTCCATCATTGAAAGCATCGCGTCGTATTACGCCAGCCTGCCGGCGAAGTAGGGGCGAACGAACCGCGCGGTGCGGAATCATGATGCGGCGATCGAGACGGACGAACGCGCGATGCCAGGTTCGAAATCGCGGCGCGGAGGAGGCCATCGGCCGTTTCGAAACGGCCGCGGGGAAACGCTACCGAAAGACGAGTGCATAGCGATGCAACGCAGTATGAAGAGTCTCTTGGTATTCGCAGCCGTCGCCGGTGCTGCGATCGCGGGTTACTGCCCCGGTGCGCAGGCGCAGTCGGCGGCGAGCAAGCCGGGCGATGCCATGCGCACGCTCAACGCGGCGCCGATGGATATCGCCGACGGCAAGCGGCTTGGCGGAAATGGACTGCGCGAGCTGCCACAACGCCAATGGCATCAGCACCACTCGGGGCATCCCGCATATTGCCGGCCAGCGGCCGGCCTATCTCTACCTGACGCTCAAGGAATATCAGTCGGGCATTCGCGGCAACAGCGCCATGACCAACGCGGTCAAGTTCCTGAGCGACGACGCGCTGATCAAAGTGGCGGCCTATTTCGCCAGCCTCGATCCCGCGCCGGTGCCGACCGGAGCCACCGCGCCCGGCCAAGCCCGATCCGGTGGAGGCCGGCAAGGGCGTCTCGGCGGCCTGCGCCGGTTGCCACGGCAATACGGGCGTCAGCCAGATCCCCGGCATTCCAAGCCTGGTCGGGCTCGATCCGAAATACCTGGTCGATGCGATGAAGGCGTACAAGGACGGCCAGCGCAAGAACGACACCATGAAGGCGATGCTGGCATCGGTGAACGAGACGGCGATGAACGATGTCGCGCTGTTCTACGCGCTGCAAAAGCCGGCGCGCGCCAAGACGCCGGCCGCCGGCGATCCGGCCGCCGGCAAGGCCGCCTCGGCAAGCTGCGGCGGATGTCACGGCGAGGACGGCGTGAGCGGCAGTCCGGCGACGCCGAGCCTGGCCGGGCAGGACGCCCAATACCTCGCGGCCGCGCTGCCGCCTACAAAGACGGATCGCGCGTCAACGATACGATGAAGGGTCTTGCCGCCTCGCTCGACGACAAAGCAATGAAGAACCTGGCGGCTTATTTCGCGGCGCAGGAGCCGAAGGCGCCGAACGTGCGCAAGCCGCTGACGACCGCGGAATGGGTCGAGCGTTGCAACCGCTGCCATGGCGTCAACGGCAACAGCACCGACCCGCGCTTCCCCATGCTGGCCAGCCAGCGGGTCGAATATCTGCAGAAGGCGCTGCTCGACTACCGGGCGCAGACGCGCAAGAGCGCCGAGATGCACGCTATGGCCGGCGGCTTGAGCGAGGACGATATCGACAATCTTGCGGCCTTTTACGCGCATGAAAAGGCGCGTGCGGTGCTGTTCGTGCCGCTGCCGGCCAAGTGAATTGAAGTGAAGTGACGTGGATAGTGACCTGGATCAAGCCGTAACCGATGGAACCCGACCATGAGTGAACTGCCAGTGCACCGGCACTATCTTCATTACTCGGAGCTGCCGTACAGCCAGCGTGTTCTTTATACGTCGGCGCTTCTGGTCCTCGGCGTGGGCTATCTGTTCGCCTTGCTCAACGTGTACTTCACCTATGCTGGACGCGCGGGCGGCAACCCGCAGATGCTCACGGCCGAAGATCTCATCGTCGCCTATTCCGGCAGCGGCAAGGGCTCGCGCCTGGAAGGCGCCCTGCGCGGGCCGATGTCGACCATGCTGCCGGCCGACGATCGCAATATCGTGCTTTCCTGGGCGGCCGAAGGCGGCGCGCATCCGGCCTATGACAAAACGGTCAGGCCACTGCTCGACAAATATTGCATGGCTTGCCACGACGGCAGCAATCCGCATCTGCCCAACCTCAACGGCTACGACAATCTGAAGAAAGTGACGGAGAAGGACACCGGCGCCGCCATCCCGACGCTGGTCCGCGTATCGCACATTCACCTGTTCGGCATGACCTTCATCTTCTTCCTGGTCGGCCTCATGTTCAGCCATGCCTATGTGCGGCCGGTGTGGTTCAAATGCGCGATCGTCGCGTTGCCTTTCGCCTGCATCATGGTGGACGTGGCCTCGTGGTACCTGATCAAGGTCTTCCACCCGTTCGTTTTCGTGGAAATCGGCGCCGGCGTGCTGATGGCGGCATGCTTCGCACTCATGTGGCTGGTGGCGCTGTATCAGATGTGGTTCGGCGGCGCGCCGCTCGCCGTATCGGGCCGCGATAGCGGCGACGTGTGAGGAACCGGCGCGCGGCCTTGAACGTGCGCGATCAGCTTTGGTTCTGCAGCCCAGCGATCCGGCCGGCGAATTCGTCGACCGCCTCCCAAGACGTGTATTCGATGTTGGTTTCCGGATCGGTCGGTCCGCACGTCATCCACATGATGAAGCGGATGATCTGGCGGTCGCGCCAGCCATAACGCCGGTAATCGAGCCGCCCGGCAATGGCGACGGCCAAAGCGGGCGCCAGGCGATGGCGTGCAATGACCTTGCGCAGATAGGCGTTGCCGGTTGCCGTCGCCTTGGCGGGCTTGCGCGCGGTGAGATTGACCGACGCCAGCGCCAGCGGCGGCGGCGAAGCGAGCGACCGGTAGGCCGAAAGGAATCGATCCGCCTCCGGCAAGTGTTTGCCGTACCGGACGGCGGCCACCAGCACGATCACCGAAGCCGAGGCTAACTCCGCTGCCGCCGGCGATGTCACCGCTCAGGTCTTGGAGCCGGGAGGGCATGCCGCTCTCCGCCAGGCGTCGGGAAATATGCTCGGCAATGCGCCGCGATTGTCCATCGCGCGTCGCATAATAGAGCGCGGCGGCAGGGCGGCGGTCACGCGTCAGCATCGGACGCCCGGCTCAAATGAGTTTTCCGCCGACACCGATCGCCATCATGACGAGCAGCGCCAGCCCGACCGCCACGAGGCTGAAGCCCAGCAGCTTGGAGCCGAGCGTCATCGGCCGCGACGGCGCATCCACCAGATACCGCTGCAATTCGCCGTTTGCCACCAGGCGATCGTATTCGACGGCGTATTCGCGCTTGAACTCTTCCAGCGGCATCGAGCCGGTGAACATGACGACGTCGAGCGGGAATTTGTCCGGCCGCCAGTGATTGACGAAATAGTGCACCGCTGAACAGGTAGGCGGCGGCGAGCACGGCTTCATCGCCATGCGCGACGGTGGCGACGTTGAACACCCATCCCGGCAGGATAGGCGGCGGTGAGCGTCTTGAACCACAGCATGGCGCCGGTCGCGACCAGCATGGTGATGCCCCAGAACGGCGCCCAGTAATCGACCTTCTGCTGATAGTTCCAATGGTCGAAGCTCGGCCGCGGCGCCTTGCCGACAAACCATTTGACACATGGCGGCGATGTCGGCGGCGTCCTGCCAATTCGGCATCAGCGAATAGGGGCCGAAGATTTTGAAGGCTCTTCCAGTTCAGCGCGATGTGGATGGCGGCATAGACGATGTGCGCGGCAAAGACCGCGACCATGACCACGGCGGCGACCCGGTGGATGATGCCGGCGATTTCCGGCCCGCCGATGCCCGTTCCAGCACCGGCGCCCAGGCCGTGTTCGGATAGAGCAAAGGCACGCCGGTGGCGACCAGCATGATGATGCTGACGCGCAAACAGAAGTGCGCCCATCGCCAGAGCGGGCTCCAGCGCTGGAAATAGCGGCCCTCGCCGGCGCGGCAGCGCCTCGGCGCGCACATGCGGCCGCAGCTTGCGCTGCTGGCGGTCGCGCAATTCGCGGTAGAACCAAAGCGCCGAATGGATCCAGAAGATCACCAGCACGCCGCCGACCGCGGCGATGACGAATTTCGAGGCGATCCACACATAGGGATAATGCGCAAAGTCGTCGGTCGTGGCGTGCGATTGGAACGTCGCGAAGCCCGGCGTCGCGTCGGCATGGCAATTGCGGCAGGTCTTCAACAGGTTGCCCGGCGCCACGCTCGACGCCGCGATTGCTGGCGCGGCAGGATCGCATGGCTGCCGTGGCAGTCGGAACAGGTGGCGACATTGGCATAGCCCAAGGCGGCGACCTGGCCGTGATAGGTTTCCAGGTAACCCTGCGCCGCCTTCGCGTGGCAATTGCCGCAATTCTTGTTGATAGCGAGCCGTGCCCGCTCCTGGTCGGCAGGCGTCCCTGGCACGTTTTTATGCGGCAGTTCGGTGATCGTCGTGTGGCAATCGACGCAACGCAGTGCCTTGCCGTGCACGCTGTTGGCAAACTGGTCCGCCGGCACGAACAGCGGGCGCATCTGCTCCGTCGGCGCGCGGCGCAGCGAATCCTGGCACGCCGTGACAGCCGAGGCACGTCGCGTTGTCGAGATTTGCAGCACCTTGCGCGCTCGCCGCTTGCACCCAAAAGGATGATCGTCAGCACGATCGCTCGCAGCGCATGTTTGCCGGCGCGCATGGCCCATCCCCTCTGCGTTCGAAAACAAACGCGCGGCACGTTGTGCCGCGCGCGCTATCTTTCGCCCCGCAAGTTGTAGCGCGGCTTCACTCTATCGACGGCGAACATTCGACTGTTACGTCAGCGTCGGTCGACACCTATGCGCGGACGTTATCGAACTGCGTCTACAGCTTATGGCCATTCGCCTTGAATTTTTCGCCGGCCGACTTGAGGGGGCCGCCGCCCGCCGGGTTCTGATGGCAGAAGGCGCAAGCTTTGCCGGTCTGTTGCGCGTAGGCCGGCGTGGCGTTGGCGATGTGGGACAAAGTCAAAGACATCGCGCCAGCGATCAGTATTGCGGCCGCGCCACCGCAAACAAAAACGAGGGCCTTCTTTGCATGCACTTGCATATCCATTTTCTCCATTGCTGACAGGGTGGAAATAACTACCGCTCGCGATCGACATTCTTCGTGCGAATGTGATTTTATCAACACACAACAATAAAAATAGCTGTGTCATATTGATCGCAATCAAAAATTTGATCTCGATCAAAGTGCAGATTCAACTTGCATTAATAGTCCAACTAAAGTGAGATTAAATGAGCGGGGTTGGGGAAGGTAGTAATCAAATAGGGTGTTCAATTTTAGACACATCCTGTTCGACGGGGCGCTTGAAGACCGAAAATCACGGGCTGCGGTAACAAGCGACGCGCCGTAAGTATTACCGATCTTCGCCACGCTACGCGTTCACCTGGTCAGCGTCATGCCGACGCTGGGTGTAGATTTGTTTAGCGGTGGCGGGGGTCGTTCTGTGAAAAGCAATAGTCGCAAGGCTGTCGAATTCGGGTTCACAGGGGCTTTGTCGACGGATATTCCGGACAGGCCGAGATTTAGACTACCCAAGGCCTTCGCATTGCTTGCAGCGGCGGCGCTATTTAGTTGCGCCGCCTTTGGTTTATCTCAGTCGGCCAAAGCCGAGGGCGCCTTTACCGTCGCTGGCATCAATTCGACGCTGCCGAACTGGTCGCAAGACCGCCAAAACGCAAGAATCCAGCCCGCCCCGCGGGCAAATTGCCGACGATTCAGCATTTTCCACGCTGACGTCCTTTGCGCAGCAGATCGGCGCCGCAGGACCTAAGCCGGGCGCGGCCAAGACGTCGCAGACTTCCAGCCGCCAATTCGACGACCAGACCTTTGCGGCGCTGCGGGATTTCGCGCAGGGCATGGGCTCCGCCCAGCCGGAATCGCTCAAGGGCCAGACCGAAATTGGCCGAAGCGGACAATCTGTTGGACTGGCTGAGCCAGCCCAAACAGGCGCCGGCTCCGGCAGCCACGCCGGCGAAAGGTCCGGCCGCGAAGGGCAAGCGCAAGGCCCTCCGGTTGAAGCCCACTTCGTCGGCGACAAGGTTTGCGCGGGTTGTCATGCGAGCGCAGATCGCGGAATTCCAAAAGACCCTCATGGGCCGCATCAGTTTGACGCAGCCCGGCAAGTTCTCCTGCGAAAACTGCCATGGTCCGGGCTCGGCGCACGCCAAGGCCGGCGGCGGACGCGGCGTCGGCGGCATCATGTCGTTCGAGGCCGACGATCCGCGCACGTCGGAAGAAAAGAACGCGATCTGTCTCGCCTGCCATGAGCGCGGCGACCGCACCAATTGGCACGGGCAGCGTCGCACGAAGAGCGTGGCTTGGCCTGCGTGAATTGCCACACGATCATGAAGAGCGTGTCGCGCAAGAACCAGCTCAAGACCGCGTTCGAGCCCGACACCTGCTTCCAGTGCCACAAGGACCGGCGCGCGCAGATGTTCCGCTCGTCGCATATGCCGATGCGCGAAGGCAAGATCGTGTGCTCGGATTGCCATAATCCGCACGGCAGCTTCACCGAAGCGCTGCTGAAGAAAGATTCGATCAACGACGTTTGCTACACGTGTCACGCCGAGAAGCGCGGGCCGTTCCTGTTCGAACATGAGCCGGTGCGCGAGAACTGCGACAACTGCCACGATCCGCACGGCACCGTGAACGAATACTCGCTGAAACTCGCGCGTCCGCGGCTGTGCTTCGAGTGCCACAGCTTCGGCCACGGCAACACCACGGGTCCCGGTTCGGTCTTCACGATGGGCCGCTCCTGCCAGAACTGCCACACGGCAATTCACGGCAGCAACAGCCCGGCGGGTGGTGCGCTGCAGCGGTGAGCCGGTAGCCAAGGTGAATCGAGAACGAATCTCAGTGTGAATGTTTCGTTAGGGGACGGGGCAAATGAAACGGCGGGTCGGATTGGTCAAGACATGCATGATCGGTGCGTTGTTGAGCAGCGCGGCATGGGCGGTGCCCGGCATGCAGGCTCAAGCGGCCGACATTCCACTGAAGGCCCCGGCGGCGGATGAATCCCAGCGCTTTGGTGGTTCCACGGCGACGTCGAGGTCGGCGGGCGCTTCTTCCTCAACGATCCGAGCGCGACGGCAATCAAGTGCGCAACGGCACAACAATCAGAACGGGCAGAACCTGGCCAAGTTCTATGAATACCGCGACCTCAGGCCGGGGCCGTTCTCGAATTTCTGGCTATGCCACCGGAACCAATGATGGCCTCTACAAGATCGACCTCTGCGGCAAGAATATCGGCTACGACGATCAGCAGCTACTGGCTCGACGCGTCCAAAGCCGGCCAGCACTACTTCAACTTCATCTGGGACCAGACCCGCATCTCTACAGCACGACCGCGCAGACCTTCTATCAAGGGGTCGGAACCACCACCTGACGCTGCCGCCGGGCTACGCTACAGGCGCCACCGGCGCGAGCATCGTTCCGTTCCTCTACACGACCGATCTCGGCATCAAACGCGATACCGCGTCGGCCAACTATCGCTGGACCCCGGACGATGCCTGGGACATCAAGGCGGACTACTCCCACCTGCACCGCACCGGCACGCAGGTCGACGGCGTCGTCGGCTTTGGCACCAGCTTCGGCTACGGTCCGACGCAGGTTCCGCGGCCGGTGGACGACGTCACGCAGAATTACGGCCTGAATGGCGAATATGCCGGCACCTCGCCATGGGGCAAGCGGTTTAGTTTCAAACTGGCCTATAATGGCTCGAGCTATACCGACGCTTTCACTCGCTACACGATCGCCGATCCGATCACTGCCGGCAAATCAGGGCCGCTTCGGCCGCGGAATCGACTTGGCCCAGCAACCATGCCAATGGCTTTAGCGGAACGCTGGGCGCCGATTTGCCATGGAATAGCCGCTATGCCGGCACGCTCAACTACACGATGATGCGGCAGAACGATCGTTCATCCCGATGTCGACGCAAAATCCGAGCTTCGCGCTTCCGGCATCGAGCCTGAACGGCGCAATCAACACGCTGTTGAGCAACAACATCATCACCACGAAGATCACGCCGGAACTGACGTCGAAGCTGACTTATCGCTATTACGACTTCGAAAATGACACGCCGCAGATCTTGTTCCCGTGCCGCCCGCCGGGGCTGCGAACTGCTCGACCGCTTGGATCAGCTACGATCAAGCGACCGCGGCCGAGAAGACAGATTCAAAGCTTGTCGATGGCTTACATCAAGCAGAACGCCGGCGCGCGACTTGAACTGGCGGCCGTCGAAGGAATGGAACTTCGGCATCGGCTTATGGCTTCGAGCGATACGACTATACCCAGGTCGACGCCACCAGCACCGACGAGAATTCCGGCAAGGTCTATGCCGACTGGAAGCCGATGACCTGGCTTACTTTCCGCTCAAGCGGCTATTATTCCGATCGAACCGCGAACAACTACAATTACGTGGATGAACGTAGGAGATATCCAGTTCCCTGGTGGACGCCCGCGGCCAACAGCTTCTTTATAACCCGTCCTATCGACAGATGATGATCGACGGGCGCCAGCGGTGGAAGGCGAACTTCGCCATGGACTTGGTTGTCATCCATGGCCTCACCGTCACGCCGACATTCAAATACCAGGATGATCACTACCCTGGACGGATGGCGTGACACACTGGGATTGACAGGACAGCCAGTCCTGGACGGGCGGGCATCGATCTGACCTATGTGCTCAATCCCGACACGTCTTTCATGGTCGGCTACGAGAGAGAATACTACACGCAGTTGCTGGTCGGCTCGAGCAGCACCACCAACACGGCGGTAATCGGTGTTGGCGGCGTCTATTCGGCGCAGACGAACGATCGCTACCACCGTCGACACTTTCACGGCCGGCGCGCGCTATGCGGCGATTCCGGACAAGCTCAACCTCAGCCTGCGCTATACGGCCTCGCATGGCGTCGATAATATGCATGCTCAATCTGGCCACCGGGGCTCAGCCGACCGGCGGCCAGTTCCCGAATTCGACGACCTGGTTCCAGCGCCTGGATGCGGAAGCGGCCTACAAGTTCGACAAGGAGCAGGTCGCTGCCCGGTTGGCTGGAAGGGCGATATCGTGGCCAAGCTGCATTACGCTTGGGAGAGCAACTCGGTCTGCCAATTGGCAGAACGATCCGCTGGCGCCGTATAACTATCCGGCTCTTGCCAGTGGAACGAGCTGCGATCTTTATGGCCTACGACAATCCGAACTACAACGTTCAACATGTTGATGGCCTCACTCGGCTTTAAATGGTAGCCGCGCGATAGCCGGGACGACTTGACGGGAGCGGCCTTCGGGCCGCTCCTTTCGGTTTGGGGCGCCAGTTTGCGCTGTGCGACACCCTAGGTCCGCAGTGGCGGAGTGGGATGCAATCGGTCACGCTGCATCTCGGATTCCGACATGCCTTGGAGCCATGCGCCCCTTTTCGGCGATTTAGCTGAACTCGTATTCTGGCTGCAAAGCCGTTGAGGCGGTCCCTAACCATTGCACGCGTGAGGATTTACGAACAAACTTCGACGAGAGGCGTTCTCGAACAGGGCAGCCCGCTCACGCGAGATTACGTAATCCAATTTCGGTCAGATTCGAAGCCTGCAATGAGCGATCTTGAGAAAGTTGAGCAAAGCCGTTTGGCCAGCGGCAGGTCGTGCAGGCCGTGTTCGCTCTGCTGCAAGCTATTGCCAATTTTCGGGCTTCCGAAGCCTAAGCCGCGGGGCCAATGGTGCCCACATTGCAAACCCGGCCGCGGCGGATGCGTCATCTACGAGAGTCGCCCGGAAGAATGCCGCATCTTCTATTGCGGTTGGCTGATGGGACATCTTCCTCTCGAATGGTACCCGCAACATTCAAAAATGGTGGTGGCGTTCTATCCTCGCCCGTCCGGCGTGGGTAGCGATTGCCTCGTCACGGTCGATCCGGCCTACCCCGGGCGATGGCGCGAGGAGCCTTATTATTCGCAAATCAAGCAGAATGCCGTTAGCTGGCTGACCTCCAACACGCGAACATTTGTGCGGATCGGAACCCAGGTCATCGCCGTTTTCCCCTCGAGCGACGTTGATCTCGGCGAGGTCGAGATGGACAAGCCGCTACCAGCGGATCGAGCGGCTGCAATGCAGGCGGCGCTGGAAAGGGAAATGCAGAATAAAAATGGCGCCAGCAGGGTTTCGACCGGGCGGCAGTCCGGCAGCGATCTCCGATAGGTGACAGCTGGGTCGAACGCGTCGATGGGAAGCGGCCTTTGGGCCGTTCCTTTCGTATGGGGGGCCGGCTCACGGTGCCGGACTATTGTTGCCGTGATCGCCTTCTACATTCTCTAGCTAATCCGGTCCAAAGTTTCTGAATTGAAGCGTTGTCGTCCACGTTACATACGCCTAGGGCTAACGCGAGTTGCGGACGGCTACCAGCACTGGCTAATTTCTTCATTTCCGTTGTTCCAATCCTGCTTGAGAAATTTACGAGACGAACCCAATTTATGGTCTGGTCGGGGCGTCCGCGGACTATGGAGGAGACATTCGCTTCTTGCATGCATCAAGAATGAACAGCGTTTGAGCCACTTGTCTCCACAGAGCGGTCTCGTAGCGATTAATCCGCTCGATCGGGAAGCTGGTGAGATTGCAGAGCCGCAAGAAGATTGTCGCTGGATTGGGATAGCTTTCGGAATTTTCTCGTGCATTCGCAGCATCGCACTCCGTGATTGACAAACTCGGGCGTGTTTGAAGGGGCTTGCGAGTGCACAGCGCTATCTGGACCACGCAGCAACCGATAAAAAACTTCAATTCCGGGCTTCGTGGTGTCTGGCCCAACCTGGGCTGCTTCTTTCTGGTCCTGCGCAAGCCGTGCTTGCAGCTGGAACAAATTGGTTTCGATCAAGGTTGACCGCCGCAGCCGCCAGAGCAGCGATGTGAGCCTTGCGACCAGCTCGTGCTCGACCGTTGAGGCGGGCTGATAGTCGGATTTGACTGCCGCAGCAAAACGCTCGAATTCCTCCGTATCTTCGATTGCAGGCACGACGGTCGCCGCCGTAAGGCCATGGCGCAGGGCATTGCGGCGAGACTGCAGTTTACCGTTTTGCGTTATCGGACCGGTGCTCTTGGCGGCGTTTTGCCGGTTGGCTGAAACTTGTTTGTCCGAAGCCATGATGTGGTTTGTGCATTAATTGGGTTCGTTTAGTAATTTGGCTGTGTCCCCACTCGGGGCTGCCTGGGGTGGATCTGTACCTGCTTGTTGTTGGTAGGCTTGAGCGGCCATTTGATACAGCTTGGCCCGGCTCTGCGTCCAAAGCTCTTTGGCAGTCTCTAGGGCGTTGATATTTAAGTCGTGCCACCACGCCAGTTCGTTACCGGCTTGATGCAGCTGTTGGTGATGGTCACGACAGAGCGGGACCGTGAACTCATCGCTCACTTTGAGACCCAGGGCTCTGGGTTGGGCAAAGCGCAGGTGGTGCGGATCCGATGGCTGACGGCCGCAGACGAGACATGGCTGTGACGCCACAAACCTCAAATGATCTTTGTCGCGAAGCCGCTTGGGTTCGCCAAGGGTGAGAGCGCTCTTGTCGATCTGACCGGGTAATAGATCAGGTGACGCCGGGACTATTGAGGTATCGCCGGAAGGCTGGACGGACCGTTGTCGTCTTCCCTGAGCCCGATCCCGGGTCACCAGATCCTGGCGGCGGCCGTAGTAGCGGGATGGCCGTGGGATCGGGGTTGTATTGTCCGGCGGGAGACGGACCGGCTGGTGGTCCTGATCGACCAGCATAGGCTCAGGCGTTGAAGCTCGGGGAGGGGGCGGTCTTGCCGCTTCCATACAATGCCAATCCGAACGGCTTGCCGAACGTGGCGAGCGCCCGTTTGGTGGCATCGGTTTCCGCGGCTTTGAGGGCGATATCGTGCACCTCGCCCGGTGATGGTCCGCGCCCTTCGCGAGTCCATGGCCTTCCCGGATGACGGTTGCGCCTTCGGCGTGCACCGTGATGCGCACGCGGGCGATATAGACCGCTAAGAAGGTGCCTCGGTTTTCCCTCGCCAAATGCATTTGGCCTCGATGGTCTCCCGGCTCCAGCCGTCAAACCCGAAGATCCGGTTGGCCTCCGAGATGGCGTACCAGCCCTCGATATAGGAGAGCTCCCGGCCATGAATCTCACGGGTGCGGACCTTGCCGGTGATCGAGATTGCGCTGCAGCGCTAGTCTCTGTCTTGCTGAGAAGCCCATCACCGTACCCTCACGCTTAAAACCGGTTCGGGATTGGAGAGGGTGGCACCGGCGACCTCTGCGCCCCCTTTGAGGTCGCTCGCCAAGATTTGGCGTCGCAGCCGTGGCTCGCCCGGCTCCCAATAGGTCTTGGGGACGGCATCCTCGTTAAGCACCACGAGCGCGGGCATTCCGTGCCGCAGCGAGGCGGTAAAATCGGGAGCCGCGAGCTTCTTCAGGTCCAGCTCGACCATAACGTCCTTGGCGATCTGGCGGCGCTTGGCGGCTCGGTCCTCCAACCGGTCCAGGCGGCCCTGCATGTCCGAAATCCGGCACTTAAGGCCCGCGCCATGGCCTCGTCGGCCAGAGCGCCGCCGGAGGACCGCAGGAGGATTTCATGCAGGTCGGTCAGGCCTTCGACCGTATCGGCTAGGGTCTGCTCATCGATCTGGGGGTCCTGCGCCCGGATACGGTTGCGGATGGCGCGGTAGGTGGTGGTGGCGATCGTTGGCTGGTCCATCGGCTTACTCCGTCCAGTACTCGATAATGGGCTATCTTGCCGTCGCGCTCAGAGCAGCGGCGTCGGATTGCGTAGGATTCAAAACCACTGGTTCTGTTGCTGGCTCTTGGTCACCGGGCAGCGCATTTAATTTTAAGTCGAATGCCTGCTCGACCAGCTGAGCGTCAGCGCCGGTCAATTTGTTCTTTGCCGGCAGACTGCGCTGAGCCCATCCGGAGAGTTCTTCGGCGCCCGTCGTATTTGCCATTTCGGCCAGCAGTTGGTCGCGCAATGCGGCTGATGTTGCGGCAGCCAGCACAGGCTTTGACGGCCGAGGCCTCAGTTTCCGACGGACCCCATTCGTCGTAACCGAACCGGTCGTCTTTGTGGGACAGGGGAAGTGTCCGTTTATGCGTCCTGCATCGTCGGCAGTTTCGACTTCGCGACCGCCACCGTTGAGCTTCAGGGCGGGCAAATCCGGTGCATCGAGGTCATCCTCGCCGGCGATCCCGACCAGGGTGAACAGGGCATAGCGCCGGGCATAGGTCAGCGCCGCGCCCATCCGGTGCGGCGCCGCGGTCTCGCTGACCGGGCACACCGGCCAGTCGGACGAGACCCATTCCCCAGACGAATGGGCGAGCACCGTGGTCAGCCGAATGAGCCCCGCCTCGTCGATGGCCGTGGTCTGCACGGTCGCGATCTCATGCTTGCCCAGCGCCTTGCGGACGATATCGAGCCCGCTCGAGAGCGAGGCATAGCGGAACGTCCGGTCGCTCTCCCTCGGGAACGGCGACCGGATGGTCGCGGTCAGCGACTTCTCCGGGTTGGTGAGCTCGGCCTGGGCCTTGGCCAGCGCCGCCGCGATGGTGCCAATCGATTCACTGGACCGGTGCATGGTCGGCCTCCTGGCTCAGGACGATCGAAGCTCACGGCTCCGGATTTCGACCGTTTGGCCCGGATGCCATGCCCGATGGCCTCCTTGGCGTCCTCCGGCATCAGCCCCTTGAGCTCGGCCTTGGCGCTCTCGTGCTCCAGAAAGGCCGCCCGGGTCCGGCAAAACACCCCGGCAAACTCGGCCCAGGCATTGGACGAGCTCATATCGACGATGCGAACCGCCGCGATCCGGGGCCGCGGCGGCTCGACCCCGAACAGGCGAGGGGGCTCGCCGCTCTCGACGCAGCGCCAGAACTTCTTCTCGGCGGTCAGCAGCAGGTGCTGGTAGAGCAAATCGGCCGTGATGGCGATCTCGACCCATTTGCCGCCCCCGGTGATGATCGAGAGCGCCGCCGCCTTGGCGTTGGTCACCCACATGTTGTGCTGGAGCTGGGCCATATGCTTCTCGGCCGCCGCCTCCTCGGAGAACGACCACGGCAGCATGAATTTGGCCTCGAACACCGCCCCGCTGCCGGCGACCATGCCGTCCAGCGTCGCCCCCATCCACCGGAGCACCGGGTGCCGGAGCCGATGTTGGACGCATTCGATGGCCTGCCCGGTGTTGCGCTCGTACCAGAGCCGGTTGAGGTTCTCGGTCGCGAGGCCGAGCTGGACGATGAGGTTGCCGGAGAGGTCCTCGGGCTCGGCCTCGCCGCGCTTTTCGCGCCAGAGCCGGAGGAGGGCGGCCTCGTCGTCGCCCATGATGATCCGGGCGTCGGAGCCGCCGATAAAGCTGCGCCTACTCGCTGAATCAGCTATCATTTTGTTGCGCACGTTCATCGTTTTCTCCAAGTCAGGTATGCACCTGCGTAATTCGTCGTTTTGTACCGAAATCAGCACAAAATAACGATAAACTGTGAAATCATAGAATGCAACTGAAATCGGAACAGTGATATGATTATTTTGCCAGTTCAATGTCGCATGGCCCGTGCGGCGCTGGGTTTGGGCGTCCGAGAACTCGCCGCCGCGGCCAAGGTGTCGATCGACACGGTCGCCAGGTTTGAGCGAGGAGACGAATTAAAGGAGCGTACAATTGACGCGCTGAAACGGGCACTCGAGGCAGCTGGTGTCGAGTTCACCAATGGCGATCAGCCTGGAGTCCGCCTTACGAGGGCCGCGGCCACGCGCTCCGCAGAAGCGGCCGCAGCGTCCAAAACGCAGGCTGCCGCGAAAATAGTCCGCGGCCAAAGTGCCAATGCGCCCAAGAAAAAACGATAGGATAGCCTCGCGACAATCCACCGTGCTAAATCGGTCGACGGGAAGACGGCGATGACGTTTGCCAACGCGTCAGCCATTCGCAGGGCTCTAGAGAATGCTGGAGTGGAGTTTATCGAGGAAAATGGCGCGGGACCAGGAGCTCGTCTAAAGCAGCGTCTACTGGATTAATCAATCCCGCGCGCAAAACGAAAATGAAACAGTAAGATCGAGTGGCTTACGGGCTTTTGAATTGGCTTGTTTTGAGTTCATTGGCGAAAACGGCGGCGGCCCAAATATAAGGCTGCGCGAGATCGACGACATCACTCAGAACGGCGGCGGTTAAGGGTGCCTACCCCCTCTAGTGGCAGCGGCGCTCCACAATTTTTTCCCATGGTTCGTCCGGTTCCGAACATGGCCCTCCGGCATCGATCCTTCCCTCAGGCAGAGATGGCCATTTATTTCGATCGTGCCGAGCTTCCCGTCCCAACTCCGGCGCTCCGACGAGTTCGCGAAGCTTGAAGCCGAGAAGCTTTGCATCCCATTCGACGGCAGTGAATTTCAGGAGCCAGGCGGGCGCCTCGGAGAATATTCGTTCGTACTTTAAATTGTCATTGTCCCCAGGAAGATCGTTAAACATGAGAACGGGACAGACGAAATGAGTTCTCATTATAGGAGAAAGTTCTTCCCCATCTTCTTCCCCATCTTCACGATTCCACCATTCTTCCGCTGCCACTCCAAATTTCTTGTCCAGGTTTTCTTCCATACGTAACTGCGCGTTGCAGAGCGCCTCCTCAATTTTCGGCTCCCCATATAAAGCCACCGCCGCAACCAGTATTGCGTGCATGCGCGCATTGCATATAGGTGCGTCAACTTTATCGCGTTTCGCTCGAACGGCCGCGGCAATTCGCTCTTCAAGATTGATCAGTCGGCTTTTCAGTTCTCGGCGGATCATGCTTTTTTCTGAAGATGTTCGAGCTCTTTTTCCATCTTGCGAAGTCGAGCTTCAACTTCGGCATCGTCGATGAATCTTGCAATGCTCGCTAGCATCGCTGCGACTGCGCTGCCTTCACTGGGAGCAACTTCTCCCTCCGACACTGCCTGCACGATGGCGGCATAGGCGGCGGCGAGATCGCCATGACGTTCAATCGGGGGAAGGTCGATCTTTACCGGGTGTTCTTTTGGCAGAATCCTATCTAGAAAGAACTTGAGCATCTGAGGATCGCCGGCCTTGGCGAGCTCGATCCCTTTGCGAACCAGCTCATCTTCTTCGCCTTCAAGCAGGGCGTCAGCCAACAGACTGGCGCGGTTGCGCGAGCCCAACTTTCGGCCGCCGTTTCCTTTGGCGAAAGGTCGACCACGCGGCCGATTTTGAACCGAAGGCGAGGGGTGGTCATTCGTAGGCATAGCGACAACTCAACAGGCTGCCTCGTTAGAACATAGGTAGTACATAGGCAGCATAAAACAAGAATACCACAGGAATATGTTCCTATATCCGGTTTGCTTAGATTCCGCGTAAATAACGCAACGGACGCTACATGGGATCAAAACTCGCGGGGTCGTTGGGAGCTCTGCCAATATTTGGCGCCCGCACATTGCGCTACGAGCGGCGGCCACTATCGCGCCGCAAGTTCACGATTTTTGTGCCCTGCGTCAGAACAAACCCAATTTCATCTTTCTGGCCAATGATGCGAGTGGGGGAGCGACGGCTGGGAAAATAGCCGGCGTCGAATTCATCGACGAAAACGGGCGGGGGCCGGCTCCGAAAGCGTCAGCTGCCAGGACCAGATTAGCGGCGGGGCCGTTGATATTCATCAAAAGATGAAGATCGTTTTATTGTAAAAACGCCATGCCGAATGGCGGGGGCGCGACTATTGTATTACAAAGTCCGTGGAATCGAAGGAGACCGGCTATGAAGCGGCAACGTCTTTTAATCGCAGCGGCGGCTGTGGGCCTCGCCATTGTGGCGGTGGCCGGCACGCAACTCACCACCTCGTCCCCCGCCTATTGCGCGCCGAACGAAAAACCGGCGAAGGTTTATCCGCAAACCAGCCAGTCGAAGAAGAGCTTCAAAGAAGACGTGATGCCGATATTCGTCGGCCGCTGCGTCAGCTGCCATCAGCCGGGCGGCGAGGGCACCGCCAAAAGCGGGCTCGATCTCACCAGCTATGTCGGCGTCATGAAGGGCAACAAGTTCGGGCCGATGGTCATCCCGGGCGATCCGGAGAGCAGCAATCTGATGCTGCTGCTCGACTGGCGCGCCTCGGCCGAGCTGCGCATGCCGCACGGCATGAAGCAGCTCAATTCATGCGACCGCAACGACATCCGCGCCTGGATCCGCGAAGGCGCCAAGGACAACTGATCGCGGACGCCGGCGACTAGCCCTCGACCTTCAGGTCCTTGATCACGTCGTCGAGGCGGCGAAGCTTGTCGGGGTCGCCGGCGAGTGCCTTGCGCGCATCGGCGGCTGCGGCCTGGGCCTTGTCGTGCTCGCCCAACACCATATAGGCGCGCAGCAGCCGCTCCCATCCGGCGACGTCGGAGCCGTCCTGTTTGAGCTTGTCGGCGAGCCGCGCCACCATGGTGCGGATCATCTGATTCTGCTGATCGGGGTTCATCTGTGCCGCCGCCGTGATGTCGGCCGCGCTCGGACCCGGCGCGCCGGCCGCCGGCGCCATCGGCGCTGCCGGTGGCGCCAGGGCAGGCGGCGGGGCAGCCGAGGCGGCCGCAGCGCTGCCCTCCGTGAACTGCCGCAGCTTGTCGGGGTCGCTCGCCAGCGCGCGGCGGGCGTCGGCGATGGCGGCCTGCATCTTGTCGTTCTGGCCGAGCACGCGATAGGAGCGCACCAGCTGCAGCCAGCCCGGCACGTCGGAGCCGTCTTGCTTCAGGCGGTCGGCCAGGCGCTGCACCATGGCGTTGATCGACTGGTCTTGCTGCGCGGGCGTCTGCTTGGCTGCCGCCGCGACGTCGGCGGCGGTCGGTCCCGGCGCGGCGGCGCGCGGCGCCAGCGGAGCTGCCGCGGCAGCCGAGGCGGCTGCGTTGCTGCCTTCAGCGAACTGCCGCAGTTTGTCGGGGTCATTCGCCAGCGCGCGGCGGGCGTCGGCGATGGCGGCCTGCATCTTGTCATTCTGGCCGAGCACGCGATAGGAGCGCACCAGCTGCAGCCAGCCCGGCACGTCGGAGCCGTCTTTCTTCAGGCGATCGGCCAGCCGCTCCACCATAGCGTTGACGTCGTGATCGGCGGGCGGCGCGGCCGCTGCACCGGCAGCGGGGGATAGTGCGGCCTCGCCGGCCGGCGCATTGCGCGCGAGCGCGTGGCGGACCACTTCGATCCAGGGAGCGCCCGGCGGCGCACTCGCCAAAAGCTCGCCCCAGATCTTCTCGGCATCGGCGCGCCGGCCATCCTGATCGGCCGCCATGCCCATGTAGAAGCGTGCCATCACGTTCTGCTTGTCGAGCGCCAGTGCGCGGTCGAAAGCGGCCTTGGCATCGCCGGTGACGACGCCATTGGCGGCGGCCACCTTGGCCTCGCCGAAGTTGGCCTCACGCTCGGCGTTGCTGCCGTTCAGGGCGATCACATTGGCCCAGGCCCTGACCGCGTCGTCAAAGCGGCCGACGCGCATATAGACCGGCGCCAGCACTTCCCAGGCGCGCCCGTCTTTGGGATTGCGGGCGAGGTGGTCCTCGACCTTGGCGACCATATTCTGAATATTGTCGGCCTCGCTCGGCGTCTGCACCCGCGCCGCCAGCGGTTCGCCCGGCAAGTCGGGCGAGCCGAGCGTGAGGTAGAGCGCGATGGCGCCGACCGGCAGCAAAACGAGACCGGCGATGGCGGTGATGCGGCGACGCAGCAGCGACGAGGTTTCCGGCGCCGGCTTTTCGGATTCCGCGGCATCGGCGGCGGCAATCAGCCGACGCGAGACCTCGACGCGGGCGGCCTCGGCTTCGGCGTCGCCGATCAGCCCGGTGGAACGGTCGCGTTGAATTTCGTCCAGTTGGTCGCGGTAGACGGCGACGTCGCTGCCCGGACGCAAGGGTTTGCGCCGCGCCAGCGGCCACAGCACAGCGAAGATGGCCGCCGCCGTCATCAGAACAAACACGAGCCAGAGTGTCATCGAACCACTACCCGCTAAACCGTTGGAATTGCATCCCGAAAAGACAATTCAAGGCCGAGAAAACGTCGGAATGACGACCTATATCGCCACCGCCGTTTTTGTTGAACGCCAGACACCCTAACCCATTGATACATATCAAGGCGCCGGACATTTAGAAGGCAAAATATCCGGCGAACTTGAGGAGGAGTACGGGGTTATGAAAGCCGCCGATGTCATGGCGACCAAGGTTATCACGGTCCGCCTGGATACGCCCGTCGCGACGATCGCAGAAGTCTTGCTGGCAAACCGCATCAGCGCCGTGCCGGTGGTCAATGACAAGGACGTCCTCGTCGGAATCGTCAGCGAAGGCGACCTGATTCATCGCGTGGAAGCAGGCACCGAGCGCCATCGCTCATGGTGGCTCGAACTTCTGACTGGAAAAGAAACCCTGGCCCATGAGTTTGTCATGTCGCACGCCCGCATGGCCGCCGACGTGATGACGCGTCCGGTGATCAGCGTGCAGCCGGACACGCCGCTCGGCGACATCGCGTCGCTGCTCGAAAAACATCGGATCAAACGCGTGCCGGTCGCGAGCAATGGAAAGATTGTCGGCATCGTGAGCCGTGCCAATCTTATTCAGGCGCTGGTGAATCTCAACCGCGCGAAGACGGAAGCATCGGTCGACGATCTGACCCTGCACAGCAATATCCTCGAGCAGTTGCGGTCAAAGCCGTGGGTCGATCCGTCGACGATCAGTATCCTCGTCAATAACGGAAGCGTCGAGCTCTGGGGCATCGTCGACTCCGAGACCGAGAAGAATGCGATCCGAGTCGCGGTCGAGGTGACTCCGGGCGTGCGCCAGGTAGCGAACAAACTGGTGGTCGAACATCTGATGAATGTGGAGTGACGGCGGGGCGTTCGTGTTCTGGTCTGTTCTTTATTGCCACTAAGTCGCGTTGCCAGGCGCGAACAAGTCCAGCACAGGAATGGAACGTCGCCGCTCGATTGAACGACGGCCGGCCGCGGCGCGCTACTTAATTACTACCTGGTCGAGCGCGGCCGCGATGAGATGCTTCGCGGCCTCGGCCGCTACGAGCCGCTCGGGCCCGACGCCATAGGTGGCGAGCAAAACTTGCAAATTGCCGACAGCGGCCTCGTGGGCATTGCCGCGCGGCCAGGACGCCAGCCGCGCTTCGGCCCATCGCCCCAGCGTCATTTGCTCGATCCGTTCGGATTCAAGTTCAATGGCTTTGACCTGTATGCGCAATTGCGCCGCCGCCTTGGTCTCATCGTCAGTCCGCAATGCAATGGTCTTGAGGCTCCGCCGCGCGGCGCGCAACGGGCGTACGATCTGTTCATGCCACCGACCGACTTCCGCGCGCGCCAACGCGATGTCGCCGGCCGTCAAAGCCGCGCCGTGGACCGCGCCGAGGTAAGTGCACAGCAGAACCAAATTCACGTCGAGCCCGAACAGGTCCTGCAAATCGAGACATTCGTCCTCGACCGCGTTGGCGCCATAGATCGCGAGGGAAAAATTCCAGAACGGCGAGTCCATGTCACGGCCTCGCGATGTCAGCGCTTGCCGGTGAAGTTCGGCAGCCGCCGCTCGGCGGTGGCCTTGACGCCTTCCTTGAAGTCGTCGGTCTTGCGCAACCAGGTCTGCTCCTTGAGTTCGTGCTCGGTCGCCTTAAACACGCGGTCGGCGAGGTCGCCACGCATGGTCGCGCGCGTCGAGCTCAGGCCGAGCGGCGAATTCTCGGCGATCTCGGCGGCGAGTTTCATCGCCGCCGCGCGCACCTGGTCCTGCGGCACCAGCACATCGGCGAGCCCCATGGCGTGGGCTTCCTCGCCGCCGACGCGGCGGCTGGTGTAGAACATCAGCGCTGTATGGGTGGCGCCGACCACCAGCGGCAGCGTCACCGTCAGCCCGAAGCCGGGATGGAAACCGAGCCGGGTGAAATTGGCGGCAAAGCGTGCCTCCGGGCAGGTCACGCGGAAGTCCGCCACCATGGCAAGCCCGAGCCCGCCGCCGACCGCCGCGCCATGCACCGCCGCGATGATCGGCTTTTTGGTGCGGAACAGCCGGTTGCCCTCGAGATAAAGATGCTGCACGGCCTGTTCGCGGTTGAGCTCGCCCGGCCGCTGGCCTTCCTTGTTGAGCGCCGATCCGTCGCCGAAATTGGCGCCGGCGCAGAACGCCTTGCCTTGCGCGGCCAATACCACCGCGCGGCAATCGACTTCCTCGTCGATCGCCTCGAGCGCGCCGGCGATTTCCTGGATAAGCGCAATGTCGAAAAAATTATTCGGCGGCCGCCGGATCTCGATCAACGCGACGTGGCCGGACTTCTCGACGGCGATATCCTTGAACGGACCCATGCAATATTCCTTGCTACTCGGCGGCGCTGCGCTGCGCCGGACGCGGTTGTTTGACGATCAGGGCATCCACGAGGGACACACCTTGCCCCTTGGCATGCACGATGACCGGATTGAGGTCGATCTCCGCGATCTCGTCGGCGTGGTCGGCGGCGAAATGCGACAGCCGCACGATCAGGTCGGCGAGTGCATCGGTATCGGCCGCCGGTGCGCCGCGAAACGGTCCGAGCGCCGCTGCGCCCTTGAGGCGGCCGACGAGCGCGCGCGCCGCAGCATGATCCAGCGGCACCGGCGCCAACGTAACGTCGCCGAGCGCCTCGACCAGCACGCCGCCCAAGCCGACCATCAGCAGCGGACCCCAGATCGGATCGCGATTGACGCCTAGAATGACTTCGCGGCCGGGCGGCGCCATCGGTTGCACCAGCACGCCGTCGATGCGCGCGTGCGGCGCGTGCCGTAGCGCGCCGGCGACCACGCGCTCGTAGGCGGCGCGCGCGCCGTCGCTGGCGACAGCGAGCGCCACTGCGCCGGCTTCGGTCTTGTGCGGAAGGTCGGCGGATTGCACTTTCAGTGCCGCCGGCCGGGCTATCGCGCGGATCGCGGCTTCCGCCTCGGCCGCCGAATGCACGAGTTGTCCGGCCTCGTTGCCGCCGATGCCGTAGGCCGCCAGCACCGGCCGTGCGTGCCATTCGCATAGGACGGACATGGACGCCGCCAACATGGCGCGCGCGGCATCACGATCCGGCGCCGCGATGCTGGACGCGCCGGCCGGCCGCAGCAGGCGCTCCCGCAAGGCGCGGTAGTCGGCCATCGCACGCATGGTGCGGGCGCAACCGAGCGCGCCGGTGAACAGCGGATAGCCGGCTTCGTTGAGGATTTCCACGCTGCGGCTGGATGGCAGCGTGTAGGTCCACATGAAGACCGGCTTTTTCGAATTCGCGGCCGAGGCTTTGCAGCTTCGGCAGATCGTTTTCCAGAAACGCCGAGCGGCGCGCCGTTACCACCACGATGACGCCATCGACCATGGGCGACTGGCCGACCAGGCGGGCGAATTCGGCGTAGCCGAGCTTATGCACGCCTTGCGCGGTGGAATCGACCGGGTTCTGCGAGGTGCCGTAGGACGGCAAATGCACGTCGATGGCCTTGCGCGTGGCGTCGTCGAGCACCGGCACCTCGAGGCCGGCCGCGGTGCAGGCGTCCGCCATCCATACGCCGGCGCCGCCCGACGACGTGCAAATGCCCATGCGCCTGCCGGCAGGCAGTTTTTCGCCGCAGGCGAGAAAGCCGGCGGCGAGATCGATCATGTCGTCGAAATCCTGGCCCTCGATCACGCCGTGATGCTGGAAGATCGCGCGATAGGCGGCGTGCGATCCGGCGAGCGCGCCGGTATGCGACATGACAGCGCGGCTGCCCGGCTCCGACCGCCCGATCTTGCCGACGATCAGCGGCTTGCCGGCTCTGAGCGCCCTGTCCGCGGCGCGGCGGAATTTTGCCGGCGACTTCACGTCCTCGAGCAGCAGCAGGAAGACATCCGTGCGGCCTTCGTCGAGCATGTAATCGAGGAAGTCGGCGACATCGAGCGCGGCCTCGTTGCCGGTGGTGACGATGTGTCGGAACGCCAGATTGCGCGGCCGCGCGCGGTCGAAGAAGGCAAAGCCAAGCCCGCCGCTTTGCGAGATCACCGACACCTGGCCGTGGCCGAGCGCGCGCGCCGGCCGAATGGCGCCGGCATTCTTGTCCATGGCCGGGCTGAAGGTCGGGCAAAGCGCGGCTTCGATATTGGCGAAGCCCTCTGTGTTGGGTCCGCTCACCGCCATGTCGTAGCGGCGCGCGGTGGCGGTGATTTCGGCCTGCATGCGGTGGCCCGCCTCGCCCGGTTCCTCGGCGAAGCCGGAGGAGAGAATGACCGCGGCCTTGATGCCGGCGCGGCCGCAGCGTTCCAGCTCCGCCGCCACGAATTGCGCGGGAATAATGAGGATCGCGAGATCGACCGGTTCCGGCAGAGCTTCGACGGAAGGATAGGCCTTGAGGCCTTGCACCTCGCCGGCGCTGCGGCTCACCGGATAGACTTTCCCGGCAAAGGGATGACTCAAAATAACTTCCAGGATACGCCCGCGCAGGCCGCTGGTGTCGGACGAGGCGCCGACGACCGCGATTGTTTTCGGCCAGAGCAGTTTTCCGATGTCCGGCATTTCGCGCGCGGCCCCCGTTCAACGTAGGCCGAGGCCGCGCGCGATAATGCCGCGCAGGATTTCGGTGGTGCCGCCCTGGATGGTGAGCTTGGGGGCTATCTTGAAGGCGAAATCGAGTTGTTCGTCGAGCGTCACCCGGTTGCTCGCCTCCGGCTCGAGGAACGCGCTGAGATCGCGCACGCGCTCGGGCAGTTTCTGTTCCCAGATCGTGCCGACGTCCTTGACGATGGATGCTTCCACCACCGGCTCCTTGCCGGCCTGCAACATGCCGGCCACTGACACCGACATCCGCCGCAAGGTGTGCAGTTGCGCCACCAGACGGCCGAGGCCTTCGGCGCTGCGCAAATCGGGATTGGGGCCGAGCGCGCGCACCAGTTCGGCCAGCACATAATAAGTTTCCAGGAAGCGCTCCGGCCCGCTGCGCTCATAAGCGAGCTCGCTGGTTGCCTGTTTCCAGGCGCCGTCGATCTCGCCCAGCACGTGATCGTCGGGGATGAAGGCGTCGTCGAACACGACTTCGTTGAAGTCGTGCTGGCCGGTCATCTGATAGATCGGGTTGACCGTGATGCACGGCGTTTTCATGTCGACGAGGAATTGCGTGAGGCCGTGGCGGCGGTTTTCTTTGGTCGGCGGCGAGGTGCGGAACAGGCCGAGCATGTAGTCGGAGATATGGGCATTGCTGGTCCAGATCTTCGAGCCGTTGATGCGCCAGCCGCCGTCGGCCTTGGTCGCCTTGGTCTTGGCGGCGAACAGGTCGGAGCCGGAGCCTGGCTCGCTCATGCCGATGACGAAGCACAATTCGCCGCGGCAGATGCGGGGAAGAATATCTTGCTTGATGTGCTCGGGCGCGTATTTGAGCAGAATCGGGCCGCTCTGCCGGTCGGCGACGAAGTGCAGGCGCACTGGCGCGTTGGCGACGCGGAATTCCTCGGTGACGACGAAACGCTCGAGGAAATTGCGTTCATGTCCGCCGTATTTTTTCGGCCAGGTCATGCCGATCCAGCCTTTGGCGCCGACGCGCCTGCTGAACGCGCGATTGTGGCTGTCGCCGTGGCCGGGCCGGTCCGGAACGAAGGTGCCGGCCGCCACTTCCTCGGCGATGAAAGCGCGCACTTCTTGGCGAAGCTTCTCGGATTCGGGCGGCAACCTGATCTGATCGAAGCGAAGTTGGCTGGTCATGGCCGGTCCTAACGCGAAGCCAGCATGGGCCAGAACTGGTTGGCGCCGCGCAGCGCCACCAGTTCGCCGAGTGCCGCCGCCCAATAGCTTTCGCTGCCGAAATCGTCGCGCCACGACAGCAGGCGGAGCGTGAAGCGATGCAGCACATGCTCGTTAGTGAAGCCGATCGCGCCATGCACCTGGTGTGCGATGGCGGAGCCTTCCGCGGCGGCCTCGCCGGTGCGGATTTTCGCGGAGGCCGCTTCGAGCAGCACCGTGTCGTCGAACGCGTCGCTGTGCTCGATGGTGTCGGCGGCCGAACCGGCGGCGGCGAGCGCTGCCGCCGTTTCGCCGGCGAGCCGCGCCAGGTTCTGCTGCACGGCCTGGAATTTTCCGATCTTGCGCTCGAACGCCACGCGCTCATTGGCGTAAGCGACGCTGAGCGACAGGATCGTTTCAAGCGCACCGGCCGATTGCACGCTGCGCACAGCCGCGCCCATCAGCCTCAGCGCGGAGGCATCGAACGGCGCCGACGCGCTGGCCATCGTTTTCGCGCGATCGAAGGTCACCGTGTCGGAACCGTCGCCGGCAAGATTTTTCCCTTCGCTCACGCGGCAGTCGCTGGTTTTTACCAAAGCAACCGCGGCGCCCTTGTCGCCGGAGGCCAGCACCGCAATGTGCTGCGAATTTTTGGCGAAAGGCACGCCGCGGCTCATTCCGCTCAAGCTACCGTCGGCGTTGAGCACGACGCGATCGCGCGGGCGGGCGGGGGCAACCGTCATCGCGCCGGCAGGCGCCGCGATACCGGCGCGCGACAGCAACCATCCGGCGATCAGTGTTTCCGCCAGCGGCACCGGCAAGGCATAGCGGCCGGCGGCACCGAGGATGGCGAAGCCGTCGGCCAGGCTCGCGCCGGCGCCGCCGTGCTTTTCCGGCACCCAGGCGAGCGTCAGGCCCGCATCGGATAACGCGCGCCACAGCGTTTCATGCCAGCTCGCATCGCGGGCGCGGTTGATCGTCTGGGGATCGGCGAGGCCGGCAAATATCCGCGCCGCCGTTTCGGCGACGATATTATCGCTCTCGGTCACCATTGCCGCTCCCGGGCTTCCTCGTCCCGCCATCGTGCGGCGCGGCCGCATCGTTGGCAAGCGGCGGCAACTAGGCGCAGCCAGCAAGGACTTTTGTCGAGTTGATCGGGGCAACCATACCGGGTAGCGTTGCCGTCACAAAAAGCAAGAAACAGGCGGCCGGCCAGTCGTGGTCACGGCAGCCATGCATCCTGGGGAGGATCCAATGGGAACGAAATTCGTCGCGTTGGCGACCGCTATTCTCGCTAGCCTCACGCTCTGCAACGCCCAGGCGGCGGAGCCGAAACACGGCGGCATTCTGAAAATCTATCACCGCGAGACGCCGCCGAGCCTCTCGATTCACGAGGAGGCGACCTTCTCGGTCAACGCGCCGGCGATGGGCATCTTCAACAATCTGATCGTCTACGATCAGCACAAGCCGCAAACCAGCATCGACACCATCGTGCCAGAGCTGGCGACCAGCTGGGCTTGGGACAAAGCCGGCACCGCGCTCACCTTCAAGCTGCGCGAGGGCGTGAAATGGCACGACGGCGTGCCGTTCACGGCGAAGGACGTGAAATGCACCTTCGACCTGTTGCAAGGCAAAGCGCAGGACAAGTTCCGCAAGAATCCGCGCAAGGATTGGTTCGAATTCGTCTCGGACGTATCGGTCAACGGCGACTTTGAAGTGACCTTCCATCTCAAGCGGCCGCAGCCTTCGCTGCTGGCGATGCTGGCGTCCGGCTACACGCCGATCTACCCCTGCCACGTTACCGCCGCGCAGATGCGCACGCATCCGATCGGCACCGGCCCGTTCAAGTTCGTCGAGATGAAGCAGAACGAGTCGATCAAGCTCGTGAAGAATCCGGACTACTGGAAAAAGGGCCTGCCGTATCTCGACGGCATCGAATACATCATTATCAAAAACCGCGCGACCGCGGTGCTGGCCTTCGTCGCCGGCAAGGTGGACATGACTTTCCCGACCGAGATGACGGCCGCGTTGGTCAAAGACATCAAGTCGCAGGATCCGACCGCGATCTGCGAGATCAAGCCGATCAATGTCAGCACCAATCTGATCGTCAATGTCGAGGCGCCGCCGTTCAACAATCCGGAACTGCGCAAGGCCATGATGCTGTCGCTCGACCGCAAGGCGTTCATCGACATCATCTTGCAGGGGCAGGGCGACCAGGGCGGCTCGTTGCTGCCGCCGCCGGAAGGCGTCTGGGGCATGCCGCCGGACATGCTCAAAACCATTCCGGGCTATGGCGACGTGAAGAAAGACCGCGACGAAGCCCGCGCCATCATGACCAAGCTCGGCTATTCCGCCGACAAGCCGCTCAAGATCAAGGTATCGACGCGCAATCTCGCGACCTATCGCGATCCCGCGGTGGTGCTGATCGACCAGCTCAAGCAAATTTATATCGACGGCGAGCTGGACCCGGTTGAATCCAGCTCCTGGTTCGCCAAGGTGGCGCGCAAAGACTATTCGGTCGGTCTCAACCTCACCGGAAACGGCATCGACGATCCCGACCAGGCGTTTTATGAGAACTACTCCTGCGGGTCCGAGCGCAACTACACGCATTACTGCAACAAGGACCTGGAGAAGCTGTTCGATCAGCAGTCGGCCGAAACCGATCTCGCCAAGCGCAAAAAGCTGGTCTGGGAAATCGACAAGAAAATTCAGGAGGACGGGGCGCGGCCGATCCTGTTCCACGCCCGTACCGGCACCTGCTGGAAGCCTTACGTCAAGAACATGACGATCGAGAGCAACAGCGCCTACAACGGCTATCGCTACGAGGACATCTGGCTGGATAAGTGATCGCCAGTCCCGCCGCGCAATCGTCCAAAAGCTGGCCGTGAGGGGCGGCCAGACTTTAGCAGGCTTTGCGCGTCTTTCCCCGCACATGACGGGAGGTCAGGTTGGGGAGTTATCTGATCAGGCGCTTCTTTTTGATGCTCCTGACGCTGTTCGGAATTTCCGTGCTGGTGTTCACGATGCTGCGGGTGGTGCCCGGCAACATCGCGGATATCTTGTTCGACGCGGCCGGGATGATCGACACCGCCGAGAAGGGCAAGCTGGAAACGGAACTGGGGCTCGATAAGCCGATCGTCGTGCAATACGCGGCCTGGATCGGCGGCCTGGCGCACGGCGATCTCGGCTATTCCTTCGTGTCGGAAAAGCCGGCGCTGCAAGAGATTCTGCCGCGCATCCCGATCACCGCCAAGCTTGCCGGATTGGCGCTGACGTTTGCGATCCTGTTCGGCGTTCCGCTCGGCGTGATCAGCGCGGTCAAGCAAAACTCCGGGCTTGATTACGTGTTGCGGGTGATCAGCCTGAGCGGGCTGTCGATGCCGGCCTTCTGGCTCGGCCTGCTGATCCTGATGGCGTTCGTCAAATTCTTCGGCACGATTCCGATCTATACCGATCCGCCGTACGGGTTTTGGAACAATTTGTGGCTCTACAGCGTGCCTGCGGCGGCGGTCGGCTTTCGCTCGTCGGCGCTGGTCATGCGGCTGACGCGCTCGTCGATGCTGGAAGTGCTGCGGCAGGACTACATCCGCACCGCGCGCGCGAAGGGCGCCTCCGACTCGACCGTCAACTATCACCATGCCCTGCGCAACGCGATACTGCCGGTCGTCACGGTGATCGGCCTCGAGGCTGCCTTCCTGATGGGCGGCCTGATCGTGACCGAAACGGTATTCAATATTCCGGGTGTCGCGCGCTTCCTGGTCGAGGCGATCCGCTGGCGCGATTATCCGATCGTGCAGAACCTGGTGATGTTCATCGCCGTGGTCGCGGTGTCGATCAACTTCCTGGTCGACCTGCTCTACGCGGTGCTCGATCCGCGCATCAAGTATTCATGACGGGAGCGCGCATGATCCCGAGAAGTGGCAACCGGTTTTCGGAAACGATCATGCACCAAAAGAGAGTGCGCTAATGGCGAATATCGACTTCGTTCCGGGGCCTGCGGACATCGTCCGCGCCGAAAGCGTGTGGTCGAAGATCCGGTATCACGCCGCCGCGCATCCGCTCGGCGTGGTCGGCGCCGCGATCATGGCGGTGTTCGTATTCGCCGCGATCTTTGCCGATCTCATAACGTCCTACGACCCGATCAAGACCAATTCTCTCATCACGCTAGTGCAGCCTGGCCACGCGCATTGGCTGGGCACCGATCAGATGGGCCGCGATATCTACAGCCGTATCGTTTACGGCGCGCGCATCTCGCTCGCGGTAGGCTTAGGCTCGACCTTGCTCGGTTGCGTGTTCGGCGTCGCGCTGGGTCTCGCCTCGGGCTATATCGGCGGCTGGGTCGACCTGGTAATCCAGCGCATCGTCGATGTGCTGCAATCGGTGCCGCTCCTGGTGCTGGCGCTGGTGATGGCGGCGGCGCTCGGGCCGGCGCTCGACAACACTATCGTCGCCATTGCGATCCCGCTCATCCCCTACACCGCACGCGTCATCCGCTCCAACACGCTCACGTTGCGCGAACAGCCGTTTGTCGAGGCGGCGCGCGCCGTCGGCATGAGCGAGTTCCGCATCGCGGTCCGCCACGTGCTGCCCAACACGCTGGCGCCGCTGATCGTGATCGCCACCGCGCAGCTCGGCGCCGCAATCCTGACCGAAGCGTCGTTGTCGTTCCTAGGTCTGGGCGTGCCCGAACCGCATCCGTCCTGGGGCCGCATGCTGTCGGAATCCGCCGCCGAATACATGCGCACCGCGCCGTGGCTGGTGATCTTCCCGGGCGTCGCCATCAGCCTCGCGGTGTTCGGCACCAATCTGTTCGGCGATGCGCTGCGCGACATCCTCGATCCGCGGCTCCGTGACTGATCCATGACCATGACGCCTAGCGAGCGCGAGACGGGAACGCCGGCGCCAGCCGATATTTCGAATGAGGCGCCGCTGCTCGAAGTCGACGGTTTGCGGACCTATTTCGACCTGCGCCACGGCGTGGTGAAAGCCGTGGACGGCGTCAGCTTCGCGCTGGCGCCGCACGAGACCTTGGCGATCGTCGGCGAATCCGGCTGCGGCAAGAGCATCACCGCGCTCTCGCTAATGAGACTCGTGCCCGATCCGCCCGGCCGCATCGCCGGCGGCTCGGTCAAGCTCGCCGGCGTCGATCTGCTCACGCTTAGCGACGAGGCGATGCGCGGCGTACGCGGCAAGGACATCGCGATGATCTTCCAGGAGCCGATGACCTCGCTCAATCCGGTGCTCACCATCGGCAGCCAGATCGCCGAAGTGCTGCTGCTGCATGAGCCGATCAACCGTCAACAGGCGCGCGAGAAGTCGATCGACATGCTGCGCCTTGCCCGCATTCCGGAACCGGATCAGCGCGCCAGGGAATATCCGCATCAACTGTCCGGCGGCATGCGCCAGCGCGCCATGATCGCCATGGCGCTGGCCTGCAATCCGAAAGTGCTGATCGCCGACGAGCCGACCACGGCGCTCGACGTCACCATCCAGGCGCAGATCCTCGACATTATCCTGGACCTACAGCGCAGGCTCGGCACCGCCATCATCCTGATCACCCACGATCTCGGCGTGGTGGCCGAAACCGCGCAGCGCGTCATCGTCATGTATGCCGGGCGCAAGGTCGAGGAAGCGCCGGTCGACGAACTGTTCGCCCGGCCGCAGCATCCCTATACGCACGGGCTGATGGCCTCGATCCCGCGGCTCGACCTGATGCGCGGCGAGGAAGCGGGCGCATCCGGGCGCTTACAGGAAATCCCCGGCATGGTGCCGGCCTTGACCAACCTGCCCGCCGGGTGCGTGTTTGCGCCGCGCTGTGCGCATGCCGAGGAGCGCTGCCGCCGTGAATATCCGGCCTACGAGGAAAAACGGCCGCGCCATTGGGCAGCGTGCTGGCGTTCCGCTGAGCTATTCGGTGACCGCGATGGCTGACGCATCCGCCCCGGCCGTGCTCGCGGTACGCGACCTCAAGAAGCATTTCCTGATCCGCAAGGGTCTGTTGCAGCGCGCCGGCGGCACCGTGTTTGCCGTCGACGGCGTCAGCTTCTCGATTGCCGCCGGCGAGACGCTCGGCCTGGTCGGCGAATCCGGCTGCGGCAAATCCACGGTCGGCCGCACCGTGCTGCGGCTGATCGAGCCGACCGCGGGCCATATCGAGATCGACGGCCGCGACATCACGCATCTGAGCAAGACCGAGTTGCGGCCCTACCGCCGGCAGATGCAGATCATCTTCCAGGATCCGTTTTCCTCGCTCGACCCGCGCATGTCCGCGGGCGACATCGTGGCCGAGCCGATGCGCGTGCATGGCACCGCGCGCGGCGGCGAGGTGAGAAAGCGCGCGGCTGAATTGTTCGACCGCGTCGGCCTGCGCAAGGCGCAGATGGACAATTATCCGCACCAGTTCTCCGGCGGCCAGCGCCAGCGCATCGGCATCGCGCGCGCGCTCGCGCTGCAGCCGAAACTGATCGTCGGCGACGAGCCGGTATCCGCGCTCGACGTCTCGATCCAGGCGCAAGTGCTCAACCTAATGATGGACCTGCAGCGCGACATGGGGCTCGCCTATCTGTTCATCTCGCACAATCTGGCGGTGGTCGAACACATTAGCCACCATATCGCGGTCATGTATCTCGGCCGCATCGTCGAATACACCGACAAGCGCACGCTGTTCACGAAGGCGCTGCATCCCTACACCGAGTCGCTGCTGCTGGCGGTGCCGGTGCCCGATCCAAAGGTGAAGCGGCAGAAGCGCGTGCTGCAGGGCGACGTGCCGAGCCCGATCACGCCGCCGTCGGGCTGCCATTTCCACACCCGCTGCCCCTATGTGTTCGACCGCTGCCGGGCGGAAACGCCACTGTTGCGCGAAGTGAAGCCTGGGCAACTTGTCGCTTGCCACCTGCGCTAGGGCGATATCTCTGTTACAAATGACGCCAGCAAAACGGAGCCGCAATGCCCGCTCGCCCTTCCAATATCAATCCCAATCCATTCACCACCCGCCCGGAAATCGAAGGCACTTTCGGCGTCGTTGCCTCGACCCACTGGATTGCGACCGCCGTCGGCATGGCGACGCTGGAAAAGGGCGGCAACGCCTTCGACGCCGCGGCGGCGACCGCCTTCACGCTGCAGGTGGTCGAGCCGCATCTCAACGGGCCGGGCGGCGACGTGCCGGTGATCTTGCATGACGTACGGCGCGGCAAGAACGAAGTGATCTGCGGTCAGGGCCCGGCGCCCGCCGGTGCCACGATCAAACACTACCGCGACGAACTGGGTCTCGATCTCATCCCCGGCACCGGGCTTCTGGCCGCCTGCATCCCCGGCACCTTCGACACCTGGATGACGCTGCTGCGCGATTACGGAACCATGCGGCTTGCCGACGTGCTCTCGCCGGCGATCGGCTACGCCAAAAACGGCTACCCGCTGGTCGAGCGCATCTGCGCCACCATCGACACGGTCAAGGACCAGTTCCGCGATCATTGGCCGACCTCCGCCGCACTTTATATGCCGGACGGCAAAGTACCGGTGCCCGGCGCCATCTTCACCAATGCGAAGATGGCCGCGACTTACGAACGCATCTTGCGCGAGGCGCAAAACGGCGGCGGCAATCGCGAAGTGGAGATCGAGCGCGCGCGGAAATCCTGGTCGCAAGGCTTCGTCGCCGACGCGATCGACCGCTTCTGCCGCACGCAGGAGGTCATGGATACCTCGGGCAAGCGTCATCGCGGCGTGCTCAACGGTCAGGATATGGCCGGCTGGCAGGCGTCCGTCGAGCCGCCGATCGCTTACGATTACGGCCGCTACACGGTGATGAAGCCGGGGCCGTGGACGCAAGGGCTGGTCACCTTGCAGACGCTCGCTCTGCTCAAAGGTTATGACCTCGATGCACTCGCTCCCACGAGCGCGGAATTCATTCATTTGCAGATCGAGGCGACTAAGCTCGCCTTCGCCGACCGCGATACGTTCTACGGCGACCCGAAATTCGTGCAGGTGCCGGTCGATGTGCTGCTGTCGGATGCCTACAACGACGAGCGCCGGAAATTGATCACCGAACGCGCCTCGCTGGAACTGCGCCCCGGAACCGTGGCGGGCTTCGGCAAGACGCTCGACGTGCGCCTGGCCGAAGGCGCGCGTGCAGCGGTCGCGAGCTCTGGCGCGGGCGAGCCTACGGTCGGCCGCATCGACTGGACGGATGATGAAAATCGGCTGCCTGATGCCGCCGCGCAGCGCGCACGCGCCGGCGCGATCCCCGGCGACACCGTGCATTTCGACATCATCGATCGCGACGGCAACATGGTGTCGTCGACGCCCTCGGGCGGCTGGCTGCACTCCTCGCCGACGATCCCCGAGCTCGGCTTCTGTCTCGGAACGCGCGCGCAGATGTTCTGGCTGGATGAGGATCATCCGGCGGCGCTCGCGCCGGGCAAGCGCCCGCGCTCGACATTGACGCCGACGATGGCGCTGCGCGACGGCGAGCCGTATCTCGCCTGGGGCTCGCCCGGCGGCGACCAGCAGGATCAATGGATTACGCAGATGTTCCTGCGCCACGTGCATGCCGGCATGAATTTGCAGGAGGCGATCGATGCGCCGGCCTGGCATTCCGAACATTTCCCGTCGTCGTTCTGGCCGCGCATGGCCCGCCCCGGTGTGATGGTCGTCGAGTTGCGCGTGCCGGAGGCGACCGTCAAGGAATTGCGCGCGCGCGGCCACGAGGTCGAAGTCGGTCCGCCCTGGTCGGAAGGCCGGCTGACGGCTGCCTCGCGCGTCGGCAATCGCCGCCGCGCCGCCGCCAACCCGCGCGGCATGCAGGGCTACGCCGCCGGCCGGTGATTATCTGGCTAGACGCGTCTCGGCCTCGCGCGCGGCTTCTTCCATGGTCACGAACACCGCGCCCTCCTTGCCCAGCCGCTCGACCAGGCCTTCGAGCGCCAGCATGCGGTAGCCGCGCCCGATCACGAACGGGTGCATGGTGTAAGTGAGCACGCCCCAGTCCACCGACTTCTTCATGTAGAGAAATTCGTCGAGCCAGCTTTCCATCACCGCGCGCGCCGACTGCAGGCCGGGCAGGATGGTGGAAGCGGTCCGCACGAATTCGAAATGCGGGTAGTCGTCGAGCGACCAGCTGATCGGCATCTCGATCAGCGAAGTCGGCTCACCGAAGTGGAACGGTTCGCCGAGCTTGACGGCGTCGCCGCGCCGCGCGCGATAGGGCAGGTAGTCGGACCCCATCAGGCTGGAATCGTATTTGAAGCCGTGCTGCAACAGCAGGTCGATGGTGCGCTCGCTCAGATCCCATGACGGCGAGCGGTAGCCGCGCGCCTTGCGCCCGGTGAGGCGCCCGATGGCGTCGTTGGCGCGCATCAGGTCGGCTTCCTCCTCGGCGCGGCTCTGGGTCGCCGGCGGAATATGCGCCCAACTGTGATGCGCGACCTCGTGGCCGCCCGCGACCACCGCCTCGCATTCGCGCGGCCAGCTTTCGATGGTGAAACCGGGGACGAACCAGGTCGCGCTGATGCCGTGCGATTTGAGGAAGCCGAGAATCCGCTGCGACGCCATGGCGCCGAACTCGCCGCGCGACAGCGGCGTCGGCGTGGTCATGCCGCGGGCGATGAAGCCGGACTGGGTGTCGAAATCGAAGGTGAGGCAAACCAGATGGCGGGGCACGGGAGATACCTGCGTTGCACGGGGCTGCGAGATCGCATCATACTATGACGGGTAAGAGAGGCCATGGCGGTCAAGGACATCGGCATCATTCTCAACGGCGCCACCGGGCGCATCGGCGCGACCCAGCATTTGGCCAACGCGCTGGCGCCAATCCGCGCCGAGGGCGGCTTGCAGGCCGGGCCAGACCGCATCGTGCCGCGCCTGCTGCTGCTCGGGCGCGACCGCGACGCGCTCGCCGGTCTGGCGCAAAGCTACGGCATCGACGACTGGACCACCGATCTCGATGCCGCGCTGGCGAGGCCGGACTTCCCCGTCTTCTTCGATGCGGCGGCCACCAAACAGCGCGTGTCGGCGCTGCGCCAGGCGGTTGCCGCCGGCAAGCACATCTACAGCGAGAAGCCGGTGGCGCCTTCGGTCGCCGAAGGCCGCGCGCTGCTGCATGCAGCCCAGGCCCGCGGGCTAAAGGCCGGCGCGGTTGAGGACAAGATCAATCTGCCCGGCTTGCAGAAGCTTTTGGCGCTTTCGCAATCCGGCTATTTCGGTCGCGTGACCGGCTTCCGGCTTGATTTCGGCTGGTGGGTGTTCGATGGCGCCGAGCGCGACAGCCAGCGGCCGAGCTGGAATTACCAGCGCAGCGGCGGAGGCGGATTGACCAGCGATATGCTGCCGCACTGGCGCTACGTGATCGAAGGCATTCTCGGGCCGATCCGCCGCGTCGTGTCGGCGACGCCGACCGCGATTCCCGAGCGCGTCGACGAAGAGGGCAAACTTTATGCCGTCGACGTCGATGACACCTCGGTCACGCTCGCCGAACTGGCGAGCGGCGCAGTCGGCACAATCATCTGTTCGTGGGCGACGCGGGTGCGGCGCGACGATCTCGTCACTTTGCAGATCGACGGCACGGGCGGCTCGGCGCTCGCCGGCCTGCACCGCTGCTGGGTGCAAAGCGCCGCCGGCACACCCACCATTCGTCGCTTCAATCCGGACATCGACATCGCCGAGGATTATCGCGCGCAATGGACCGAAGTTGCCGGCGCGGCCGCCTACACCAATCCGTATCGGGTCGGATGGGAGAATTTTCTGCGTCATGTGGTTGCCGACGCACCGCTGGTCTGCAATTTTGCCGCCGGTCTCCGCGATGTACAGTTGGCGGAAGCGTGCTATCGCAGCGCCACGCAACGGACATGGGTGACCCTCGATGACATTGCCGGCTAACCGCACCGCCTTCGTTTCCGGCGCCTCGACCGGAGTGGGCTACGGCATCGCCTGTGCGCTGGCGCAAGCGGGTTACGATCTGGCGGTGACCAGCCGCGACGCCGCGCGGCTCGACGCGCTGATGAAAGAGTCGGCGATGAAAGGCCGCAAGGTGGTGCCGGTAAAACTCGACGTGCGCGTCGATGGCGACATTGCGAAAGCGCTCGCCGCCGCGGCCGGCGCGCTCGGCGACATCGACGTCCTGGTCAACAATGCCGCCCGCTCGCTGGTCAAGCCCGCGGTCGAGGTGACCGCCGCCGAATGGGACGACGTCGTCAACACCAATCTCAGGGGCCCCTTCTTCATGTCGCAGGCCTATGCCGCGCAGCGCATCGCGCGCAAACGCGCGGGCTGCATCGTCAATATTGTTTCGACGCACGGCATGACCGGCTTTGCCGGGCGCACGGTCTACGGCATCAGCAAAGGCGGGCTGATCCAGATGACGCGCATGTTGGCGATCGAATGGATTCCGCACAACATCCGCGTCAATTCGGTCGCGCCGTCGACCGTGCTCACGCCGTCGCGCGCGGCGATGTACGACGACGCGACGCGCGCGCGCATGGTCGCGCGCATTCCCATTGGCCGCTTCATCACGCCGGAAGAAGTCGCGGCGGCGGTGGTCTTCCTCGCCAGCCCCGGCGCCTCGGCGATCACCGGCGAGACGCTCGCCGTCGACGGCGGGTTTATGGCGAATTGACCCCGCGTATGTTGGCGCGGCCAGCCGTATTCGAATACGGCCTTATCGCGCTGTGAAATCCGGTCTGTCCACGGGCCGGACTCATGGCGCCGTTGCATCGGAGACTATTGCGGCGGGCGTCTCGCGGTGCGAGAAAGGCCTCCGCCGCGCACCAGCCGCGGTCCTTGCGACTAATCCCCTTAACTGCGCATTCCGGGAGACGCCGGCGTGAAAATTGGAATTCTTCTCGGCGACGACATCGGCCTCGAAGTCGTGCCCGAAGCCGTCAAGGTGATGAAAGCCGCGGCGTCGCGCGCAGGGCTTGCGATCGATTGGCACCCGTTGCCGATCGGCAAGGCCGGCCACGAGATGGAAGGCGATACGCTGCCGCCGACCACCGAAGCGGCGCTGTGGAATCTCGACGGCTGGATCATGGGGCCGATCGGGCATGCTGCCTATCCGCGCAACGACTCGACCTGGGTCATGCCGCCGGTGCGCAAGAAATACGAATTGTTCGCCGCGGTCCGCCCGTCGCGCTCCTATCCGAGCGTCAAGTCGATCCACAAGGACGTCGACATCGTATTCTTGCGCGAAATCTCCGAGGGCATGCTCTATTCCGAAACGGTGGTGGCCGGCGGGCCGGAATTCCGGCCGAACGACGACATCACCGTCGCCATGCGCGTCATCACGCGCAAGGGCTCGAACCGGGTGGCGCGCGAGGCCTTCGAGATCGCGCGCACGCGGCCGCGCAAGAAGGTGACCGCCGCGCACAAGGAGCCGGTCTATCGGTTGGCCTGCGGCATGTTCGCCGAGGAATGCCGCAAGGTCGCGCGCGAATTTCCCGACGTGAAATTCGAAGAGGCGATGATCGACACCATCTCGATGAAGCTGGTGATGGCGCCGCAGCAATACGACGTGGTGGTGACCACCAACCAGTTCGGCGACATCCTCACCGATATCGGCGCCGGATTGGTCGGCGGGCTGGGCCTGGCGCCGGGGCTCTGCGTCGGCGAGCGACAGGCCATGGCGCAGGCGACCCACGGCTCGGCTCCCGACATCGCCGGCCGCGGCATCGCCAACCCCTATGCCATGATCGCGTCGTCGCAGATGCTGCTGGCTTTCCTCGGCCGCAAGCATAACGAACCGAAAGCCACGGCCGCCGGCGGCTATATGCAGGCGGCGATCGAGAAGGTCGTCACCGAAGCGAAACACCTGACCACGGACCTGGGCGGCAAAGCCAGCACCCGGGAAATGGGCGACGCCATCGCGGCGGCCGTCACGCAATAGCGTCGCACAAAACATAAGCCAGGAAACGCCATGTACAGTCTTCAGCTCTCATCCGAACAGTTGGAAATCCGCGACACGGTGCGCGATTTCGTCACGCGCGAGGTCAAGCCGGCGGCGCTCAAGGCGGACCGGCTCGATGTCCGCGACCGCAGTCTGCTGGCGGCCCAGATCGACGCCGGCTCGCAGCTGGGCCTGCGCACGCTCGCTCTGTCGGAAGAGCACGGCGGCGCCGGGGTCGATGCGCTCACCTGCTGCATCGTAACCGAGGAATTGGCGGCCGGCGAGGCCGACCTTGCCGGCACGCTTTCGGAAACCTCGCGGCTGTCCCATCTGCTGTTCGATCAGGCGATGAACGATGCGCAGCGCGATGCGTTCCTGCCGAAACTCCTCAACGACGACCGCTATCATCTCGCCTTCGCTGGCCACGAGAGCGCAACCGATACGCGGCTCGGCATCAATTATCATCGCCCGGCGGTGGCCGCGACGGCGGTCAAGACTGCCGCCGTGAAATCGGGCAACGACTTTATCGTCAATTGCGTCAAGGATTATGTCGCCAATGCGCCGGTCGCGGGGCTGTTCGCGGTCCTGGTCGAAATTGCCGGGCGCGGCGCCGGCGTGCTGCTGGTGCCGGCGAACGCGCCGGGCGTCGGCGTGCAGGCGCACGAGCAGGCCTGGCACCACGGCGCCTGCGGCAAGGTCACGTTCAAGGACTGCCGCGTGCCGGCCGGCAATCTACTCGGCGACGGCGCGGCGGCGCTCTTGACCGGCGCGCATGCGCATGGCCGCGGCAATCCGCTGTTGCAGGCGCTTAATCTCGGCATCGGTCGCGCCGCTTACGAAGCCGCGCTCGACTATGCGCATCTTCGGGTGCAGGGCGGCCGCCCGCTCATCGAGCATCAGGCGATCGCCACCAAGCTCGCCGAAATCGCGATCCGGCTGGAAGTCGCGCGCGCCGCGGTGTGGCAGGCGGCGTGGGCTTCCGATCACTCCGAAGCCATCGCCGACCGCAGCCTGTCCGACCTGCCGCTGCAAACTATGGCGCAGGTATTCACCTCCGAGATGGTGATGAAAGCCACCAAGGATTCCGCCGAAATGTTCGGCGCCATGGGCGTGATGCGCGACATGCCGCTGCAGAAATACATCCACGACGCCCGCGTCTGCCTGCACACCGGCGACGGCAATACCGACGCCAAGCTGCGCATCGCCGAGGCGCTCGCCGGCTACCGGCGCGCCGGCAACGGCGCGATGGCGCTGGCCGGCCAATAACCGCGAAACATTTCAGGCGAGGATGCTCCCATGGACTTCACACTGAGCAACGAACAGCGCTCCTGGCAGATGGCGGCGCGCAAATTCGCCGACGAGGAAATCCGCCCGATCTCGCTCGCGCGCGACGCCATCGAGACCGCGCGGGAGACCTTCGATTGGGAAATCATCAAGAAGGGCTCCAAGCTCGGCTTCCGCACCATGGCGGTGCCGAAGGAGTGGGGCGGCCAGGGCACCGATTTCGTGACGCAGGCGCTGGTGATGACCGAACTCGCCAAGGCCGACAGCGCGATTTCCAAGGCCTTTAGCCAGAACTGGAAATGGAGCCATCTGATTTCGGCGTCCTGCACCGAGGAGCAGAAGCAGCGCTTCCTGCCGGGCTTCGTCGCCGACGACACCTGGGTGCTCGGCAAGGGCATCACCGAGCCGAGCGCGGGCTCCGACAACCGCATGCCGCGGGACGACCCGAAGACCGGCATCAAACTGCGCGGCGAGCGAAAGGGCGACGAGTGGATTCTCAACGGCGAAAAGGCCTTCATCGCCAACGCGCCGATCGGCAAACTGTTCTTCATCGACGTGCGCACCGATGCGACCGTCCCGCCCAAGCAGGGCACGACGCTGTTCCTGGTGCCGAGCGACACGCCCGGTTTCCGCATCGGCAAGGTGTTCAACAAGAGCGGTTGGCGTTTCTACCAGAACGGCGAGATGATCTTTGAGAACGCGCGGGTGCCGCACGCCAATGTGGTCGGCGATGTCGGCGGCGCGATCCGCAAGACCGGCGGCTCGGGCGGCGACACCACCGGCGGCGATCTGTTCGGCGACCTCGAGCTTGCCGCCAACGGCCTCGGCATTTGCGACGATGCCTGCGCGTCGGCGCTGCGCTACGCCAAGACCGAGAAGCAGGGCGGCCAGGTGCTGTTCGCGCAGCAGAACATCCAGCTTCAGATCAATAAGATGTTCATGCTCACGGAAGCGCTGCGCTGCTTCGTGATGCGCGTCGCCTGGGAGCACGACATGAAAGTCCACTCCCACAATGCCGGGCTGGCGATGAACTATTCCTGCGACGTGGTGAACGAGGTGTCTGAACTCTACATGGAAGTGCGCGGCGCCAACGGCTTTGCCATGGACCACCACACCGACAAGCTGGTGCGCGACGCCTTCATCTGGAACCACCTCGCCGGCGACAGCGTCTCGCGCATGAAAGTGGCGAGGCGGCTGTCGGCCTAGAGTTTCACTGGCTTGCCTGTTTCGAGCGAGGTGATCACCGCCTCGAAGGCGCCGATCAGGTTGAGCATCTGATCCGGCCGCACCGGAAACGGCGCTTTGCCCTCGATGGCGTCGGCGAAGGCTTCTAGCAGCACGCGCAGCGAATCGACGTGCTCCAGCGTCTGCTCTTTCGGCGTGCCGCCGATCTTGGCGACGATCAGCGTATCCTCGCCGCGCGCTTCCGCCATCCCGTCGGTGCCGAACACGGCGCAGCGCCAATAGACCGGCGCGGCGCGCACGGTCGCCATCAGCCCGGTCGCGCCGCTTTCGAACTCCACCAGTGCGGCGACCACGTCGCGCGGATCGGGCGGCGCTTTCTTGGAGACGCAGCGCGCGTCCACGTAGCTGATCGGCCCGGCGAGATTGATGAAGGCGTCGAGCACGTGCAGGCCCGCGCCGGTCATGCCGGCGCCCGGCGATTCCGCCGGATCGTCGCGCCAGCCGCCGGAGACGCGGGTCGAGTGCTCGTTGGAGAAATGCCCTTCGATATGGAAGACCTTGCCGATCTCGCCCGTTTCCACCACCCGCTTGAGCTCGCGCATCGAGGCAAAGCAGCGTTTGTTGTTGCCGGTGCCGAGCGGGACACCGGCCGCACGCACGGCACCGATTGCACTTTCCGCTTCCGCGCGGGTCAGCGCCAGCGGCTTCTCGCACCAGACCGGCTTGCCGGCCGCCGCCACCATGCGGACCTGCTCGACATGCAGCGAATGCGGCGTGGCGAGCAAAATGGCCTGCACTTCCGGGTCGGCGATCGCGTCCTTGAGGTCGGTGGACAACCGGAAGCCATGTTTCGCGGCCAACTCGCGCGCCAGTTCAGGCTCCTTGGTCACGCCATGCACGATGCGCAGGCGGTCGCTTTTGCCCTGGATTGAACCGAGAACCGTCTGGCCCCAGCGGCCCAGCCCGACCATCGCTGCCTTGATCATTTTTCCCCCGAATGTCGCGGATGTCTTGTCAATGTCCGCCAATCGATATGACATAATAGACTGGGTTGATAGCCGGGGCAGTGCGCATGAAAGCGATGCTTTTGCGGGGGCCGAACATGGCCTTCGAAATGGCGGAGGTGCCCGATCCGGTCGCGGGACCGGGCGAAGCGGTCGCCCGCGTCATCACCTGCGGCTCCGGGCTGACCATCCAGCACGCCAAAGCCGGCCGCCGGCGGATCGAATTTCCGCGCATCATCGGGCACGAGATCACCGGTGAGATCGTCGCGGTCGGCGCCGGCGTGTCGACGCTCCGGGTCGGCGACGGCGTCACGTCGTATTTCTATCTCAACTGCGGCCATTGCCGGTATTGCCTCTCGCAGCTCGAACCGCTGTGCGAACACAACCGCGGCAATGTCGGGCTCGAATGCGACGGCGGCTACGCCGAATACATCAAGCTGCCGGCGCACATCTTCATCAAGTATCCCGACGGCCTCGACTACAAAAAGCATCCGGCGGAAATGGGCGTCATCACCGACGCGCTGGCGACGCCCTACAAGGTGCTGCGCCGGGCGTCGGTCAAAGCCGGCGAGACGGTTGCGATTTTCGGCGCCGGCGGCGGCGTCGGCATCCATCAGGTGATGATGGCGAAATGGGCGCACGCGCGCGTGATCGCGATCGACGTCGCGACCGCCAAATTCGAGGCCTGCCGCAAGGCCGGCGCCGACTCCGTGCTCGATCCGCGCGACGGCGACGTGGTCGAGGCGCTGCGCGATCTCACGCACGGCTTGGGCGTCGATGTCGCCATCGATTACGTCTGCACCACCGCAACGCTGGAGACGGGCGTCAAGGCGCTCGGCCGCCGCGGCCGGCTGGTCATCCTCGGCGGCGCCGCGCAGCCGTTTCAGGTGCCGGCGCGCGACATGCTGACCAAGGAGCAGACGGTGCTCGGCAGCCGCTATGTCACGCGCACCGAAATTTTGGAGGCCTGCGATCTGGTGGCGCGCGGCGAAGCCTGGCCGCTGGTCACCGATATCCGGCCATTGCAGGAGGCCGAGGCATTGCACGAGCTGGTGGAGCGCGGACAGGTGACCGGGCGGGCGGTCCTACGCGTCGCGTGAGCCGCTAACCTCACTTCTTGCGAATGCGGAAACTGAGCACGCCGCCGCCTTCCGCCTTGCCTTCCAGCGTGTCGCCGGTCTGCCGCAGCAGATTCGGAATGTCGATTGCGGTCAACGGATCGGTGCATTCCGCCACGATCAGGTCGCCGGTTTTCAGGCTCGACAGCATTTTGCGCACCCGCAGCGTCGGCAGCGGGCATTTCAGGCCGCGCAGGTTCATGGTGGTTTCGGTCATGCGCATTCCGCCTCGTTGGGGTAGACTGAATAAGTTCATCGCAACAAGGTCAAGCACCGGAATATGGCAGCGGCGTCCGAGACGATACAGACCATCGCGAGGCTGACGCCGCTTGCCGAAGTGCTGGCGTTGATCGACCGGGAGGTAAGGCCGCTCGCGGCGCGCAGCGTGGAGCTGCGCCTGGGCACGGGGCGTGTCCTGGCGGCCGATGTCACGGCGCCGATGCTGCCGAAATCGCCGATTGCCATGCTCGACGGCTGGGCGCTGGCGGCCGACACCACGCTCGGCGCCGGCGGTTATTCGCCGGTGCCGCTGGCTGCAATGCCGCAGCGCGTCGAGGCCGGGCAGACGATGCCGCCCGGCGCCGACTGCGTGGCGGCGTTCGACGCGGTGAAGGTGACCGGCGGCTGCGCCGAGGCGCTCGACACGGTCAGTCCGGGCGACGGCGTGCTGCCGGCGGGCGCGGATTGCGACGGCAAGACGCCGCTGCGACGTGCGGGTGACGTGTTGCGGTCGCTCGACGGCGCGGTGTTCGCCGCTGCCGGCGTCTCCCATGTTTCTGTACGGGATCCGCGCATCATGGTTTTGCCGCTGCGGGAAGGCGATGTCATCGATGCCGCCGTGGGGTTGGTGGGCGGCGACATCGAGAGTCGTGGCGGGGCGGGGCACCGCGCCGATCGCGGCTACACGCTCGCGACCGCGCTCGCAACGGACAATGTGGACGCCATCGTCGCCATCGTCGCCATCGGCGGCACCGGCCAAGGCCGCAACGATAAGAGTGTGCAGACGCTCGCGAGCAAAGGCCGCTTGGTCGCTCACGGCATAGCGCTCTCGCCCGGCGAGACCGCCGCGTTCGGTTTTGCTGGTCCGCGGCCCGTGCTGCTGCTGCCGGGACGGCTCGACGCGGCGTTGAGCGTTTGGCTCGTGGCCGGCCGTCGCATGCTGGCGCGGCTCACCGGCGGCCGCGATCATGAGACAGGGACGACGGCCACGCTCGCACGCAAAATCACTTCCACCGTCGGCCTCGCCGCAGTCGTTGCGGTGCGCCGGAGCGGCGATAACGTCGAGCCGCTGGCGACGAAATATCTATCGCTGTCGTCGCTGGCGCGTTCCGACGGATGGATATTGGTGCCGGCGGACAGCGAAGGCTATCCCGCCGGTTCGCAGGTTTTGGTAAGGCCGTGGCCATGAGCGAGCAACGCCGGGCAAAGCCGGATGCCGACCTGCTCGCGCGCGTGCGGGCGGCGGCGCGCCAGGAGCAATTCCTCGACGTCGTGTCGGCCGACGAGGCGCGCGCGCGCTTCGAGCGGCATCTCGATCTGTCGCCACTGCCGGCCGAGACTGTGCCGCTCGCCGCTGCGCTGACGCGCATGCTCGCGCACGATGTCGTGGCGGCGGTCGATGCGCCGCCGTTCGACCGCTCCAATGTGGACGGCTTTGCCCTGCGGGCCATCGACACCATCGGCGCCGGCGACACCGCGCCAAAAATCTTCCGGCTCAATGCCGAGGTGATCGCCTGCGGCGATGCGCCGGCGCTGGAGGTGAAACCTGACACCGCAACCACGATCGCGACCGGCGGCGTGATCCCGCGCGGCGCCGACGCCGTGGTGATGATCGAGCAGACCGAGCTGACGGCGGACGGCTCGGCAAGCATCGAGCTGCGCCGCGCCGCCGCGCCCGGGCAATTCATTTCCTACGCCGGCTCCGACATCGCGCGCGGCGAGACGCTGCTGCAGCGCGGCACGCGCATCGGCTCGCGCGAGATCGGCATGCTGGCGGCCTGCGGGTTGGCAAGCGTGGACGTGGTGCGGCGGCCGAAAGTGGCGGTGCTGTCGACCGGCGACGAACTCGTTGCGCCGGGCGCGCCGCTCAAGTCGGCGGGTGTCTATGACAGCAACGGCGCCATCATCGCGGCCGCGATAACGGAAGCCGGCGGCGAGCCGCTCAGCCTGGGCGCCTTTCCCGACGATGCGGCGGCGTTGGAAAAAGCCGTGCGTGAGGCGCTGGCGCAAAGCGACATGGTGGTGCTCTCGGGCGGCACCTCGAAGGGCGCCGGCGATCTGTCGCATTGCGTGGTGTCGCGGCTCGGCAAACCCGGCATCCTGGTGCACGGCGTCGCGCTCAAGCCCGGCAAGCCGCTCTGTCTCGGCGTGATCGGCGAAAAGCCGATCGTGGTGCTGCCCGGCTTTCCGACCTCGGCGATCTTTACGTTCCACGCCTTCGTCGCGCCGGTGATCCGCGCCCGCGCCGGGCTGCCGCCGGAAGCCGCGGAGACGATCGCCGCGCGGGTACCGGTGCGGATTGCCTCCGAGCTCGGCCGCAAGGAATTCGTGCTGGTGTCGCTGATCGAAGGCGAGGAGGGCACCGTCGCCTTTCCGACCGGCAAAGGCTCCGGTTCGGTCACCAGCTTTTCGCAGGCTGACGGCTTTCTCGAGATCGACGCGCTCGCCGCATCACTCGACGCCGGCAGCGTCGTGGATGTGACGCTGATCGGCAGCGCCGCGCATGCCCCCGATCTGGTCATCATGGGCAGCCATGATGTGGCGCTCGATGTGGTGGTGGGTGCGCTGGCGGAACGCGGCTTTTCCGCCCGCACGCTGGCGGTCGGCAGCCTCGGCGGCGTGGCGGCGGTCAGCCGCGGCGAGTGCGACGTCGCGCCGGTGCACCTGATCGATCCGGCGAGCGGCGAGTATAATGTGCATCTGGCGGCGCCGGGCCTGCGGCTGGTGCGCGGCTGGCAGCGCATGCAGGGCATTCTATTTCGCCCCGGCGACAAGCGCTTCGAAGGCCGTAACGCGCAAGACGGGCTGCAAGGCGCGTTGGCCGATAGCGCCGCGCTGATGGTCAACCGCAATGCCGGTTCCGGCACCCGCGTGCTGGTCGACAGCCTGCTCGAAGGCAACCGGCCGCCCGGCTACGCCAACCAGCCGAAGTCGCACAATGCGGTGGCTGCGGCGATCGCGCAGGGTCGCGCCGACTGGGGCGTCGCCATCGAACCGGTGGCCAAGCTTTACGGCCTCGGCTTCCTGCCGCTGTCGCCGGAACATTACGATTTCCTACTGGTTGAAAGCCGCATGGAGCGGCCGGCGGTGCGGGCATTCCTGGCGGCCTTGCGCGAACCGGCGACGCGCGCGCGTATCGCGGCGCTCGGGATGAAACCGTCGGATGACTAGACGTTTTTGGGTTGTGCTGTTGTTGGCCGCGCTCTCATCCGCGGCCCAGGCGCAATTGCGCGGACACGGCGGGCCGGTACGCGCGCTTGTCGTCTCGCCCGACGGCAGCCAAGCCATATCCGGCAGCTTCGACACGTCCGCGATCCGCTGGTCGCTGACGCGCAATGTCGCCGAGCAGGTGATGCGGTTCCACGACAACGCGGTGAATGCGGTTGCCTGGCTCAAGGACGGCCGCATCGTCACCGCTGGCGCCGACGCGCATATCGCGATCTGGACACCGGGCAAGCCCGATCCCGACACCGTGCTCGACGGCCACAGCGGCCCGATCGCCGGCCTGGCGGTGTCGGGCGACGGCAACTGGCTGGCCTCGGCGTCGTGGGACCACACCGTCAGGCTGTGGCCGCTTAACGGCGGCGCGCCGCGCGTGCTGGAAGGCAACAGCCAGAACGTCAACGGCGTGGCTTTCTCGCCCGGCGGCGGCGAACTCGTCAGCGCCGGCTACGACGCCAGCTTACGCATCTGGCGGCTCGCCGACGGCGACGTCAGCGTTCACAACCTGCCTACGCCGCTCAATGCCGTCGTCATCGCGCCCGATGGCGAGATAGTCGCGGCCGGCGCCGACGGCAAGGTTTATTTCCTGTCGCCGCAAGGCGAGCCGCGCGGCGAATTGCAAGCCTCCGCAACGCCGGTGATCGCCCTCGCGATGTCGCCCGATGGCCAGCTCCTTGCCGCCGCCAGCATCCGCGGCTCGGTCGCGGTGATCGAGCGCCGGGCTCGCAAGCTCGGCCACACGCTGGTCGGCCCCGGCCTGCCGGTATGGTCGGTGGCGTTCTTTCCCGACGGCCACACTTTATTGACCGGCGGCGCCGATCGCACCATCCGCCGCTGGGACGCGCTGACCGGCGAGCCGATTGGCGCGGTGGTGATCGGCGCGCCCGACGATCCGCTGGCCGCTTACGCCGGCGACCCCGGCGCGCAGGTGTTCCGCGCCTGCGTCGCCTGCCACACGCTTTCGTCCGATGAGGGCAACAAGGCTGGGCCGAGCCTCGCCGGCATTTTCGGCCGGCACATCGCCGCGCTGCCGGGCTACCGCTATTCGGACGCGCTCAAGCATATGAACATCGTCTGGACGCCGGAGACGGTGGCGAAAATGTTCGAGGTCGGCCCGATGGCCTACACGCCCGGCACCAAGATGCCGGAGCAGAAAATCGGCTCGGCGGAGGAGCGCAAGGCGCTGGTGGGATTTCTGGCGAAGGCGACCAAGAAGAAGTGACTTAGGTGTCACCTTTCTGCTCGCGCTCGCGCAGGTAATCGTCGGTGGTGCGCACCGCCGGGCGTTTGGGGCCGGCGAAAGGATCGAATTTCTCCTCCGCCATAGCGGAGACCCGGCAGTCGGCGCACATCTTGATGACGTCGAGCCGTTTCTTGGAATTCGCGAACATCCAGTGCGACGCTTCCAGCTTGGCGGCCACGCGCTCGACCGAGCTCTTGACGCCGAACGGCTTGCCGCAGCGGATGCAATCGAACGGCTCTTCCTGCTTAATAATGCGGCTCGATGCGGTCGCCGCGCGGAAATCGACCTGCGGTTTCAGGCTGATGACCTTTTCCGGGCAGGTCGCCTTGCATAGCCCGCATTGCACGCAGGCGTCCTCGGCGAAACGCAGCATCGGCTTTTCGGGATCGTCCGACAGCGCGCCGGTCGGGCAGGCCGATACGCAAGACAGACAAAGCGTGCAGCCTTCGACATTGACCTCGACGGTGCCGAACGGCGCGCCTTGCGGCAGCGGCACAATGTTGATCGGGCTAGGGGCCGCCGCGTGCAGCTCGCGCAGCGCCTGCCGGACCACGTCGCGCTTGAGGCCGGCGGCGGCGAAGGTGGCAGGCTTGGCAGCGGCGTCCATCGAAGCGATGGCGCGCAACGCGCTACCGAGCGCGTCAGGATCGTCGGTATCGACCGCCGCGACGCGCTCACCGGAAAAGCCGAGGCCGGAAAGGATCGGCTGCGCCAGCGCAATGGTGTTGGCGAGGCCGCTGAGATCGTGGCGCGGCTTCGCCCGATTCAAAAAACGCACCGCCGATGCGCCGTAGGCAAACGACGCCGCCACCGCTTCGAGTCCGACTTGCGTGACTTCGTTGACTTGCACCGGCAGCACATTCGCCGGCAAGCCGTCGCCGTGGCGCGCCAGGGCGTCGATCAATTCGCCGCCGTGCGCGGCGTCGTGAAACATCACCACGGCCTGCCGGCCGCCGGCTTCGCGGTAGGAGCCAAGCAGCGCGCGCAAGTGTCGCAGCAGCGCGTCGGACGGCGGCAGCGCGTAGGCCGCGGCGCCGGTCGGGCAGGCGGCGGCGCATTGCCCGCAGCCGGCGCAAATCTGCGCGTCGATCGCCACGTGATCGCCGTTCGGCGTTATCGCGCCGGTCGGGCAGAGATCGAGGCAGCGGCGGCAGCCGACGATCTTGGAGCGCGAATGCGCGCACAGATCCTCAGTAAACGTAATGTAGCGCGGCTTGTCGAACGTGCCGGTGAAATCGCGCGCCCTGAGTACGGCGCGCAACACGGCGGCGGGATCGCCCGGATCGGCGCGCAGGTAACCGTCGCGCAGATCGGCGGCCGGAAACAGCGCCGCGCCGCCCGACAGATCGAGCACGATGTCGCAGCGCGATGTGGCGCCGTTGCGGGCCGGCCCGAACACCAGTCCGCCGCGCGAGGACGGCGTGGGCGCGGCATAGTCGTCCACCGTCAGCTCGAAAGCGCCGAGATAGCCCTTAGCCTGCCGGATGGTGCCCTTCACGACGGGGAAATCGGGCGCGCGCGGCGGCGCGACGTCGGCAGGCGGCTTGATCAGCACGGTGACGTCGAGATGGTCCTTCAGCAGCCCGGCGGCTTCGATGGCCTGTTCGTCCTTGCCGTAAATCAGTGTCACGCCGTCGCTGGTCAGCGGAACAAAGGCGACGTCCGGCGCCGGCTCGGCGCTGGCCGCGAGCAGCGCCGCCATTTTCGGACCGGCTGCCTTGGCGTCCTTCGACCAGCCGGCGGTCTCGCGAATATTGACGAAGCTCAGCGGCCCGGCGCCCTTGAGTTCGCCGGCGACTTGCTCGAACAGCGGCGATTCCTGCGTGCAGGCCACGGTGAGCGGTGCGCCGCCGGCCGCCAATTTGCGAAAGCGCTCGAGTTCGGCGCGGCAAAGCTGGCGGCCTTCGACGACATCGGCGCCGCGGCAGACGCGCGCCACCGCCTCGCCATCGAGCGGCATCGTGTCGTCGCAGGAACAGATCAGGATATTGCGCGGCCGTTCGGCCATCCGGCTCCGTGACCTTTTCTTCGCGGGCCCGCATTCTGACGGCGAAAGGCCGCCTATGGCGTCGGTTCCGCGCTTGACCCTCGAGGCCGCGGGACTGGCTTCGGGGCCTACTCAAGCGTAATTATAGGTGTTCAAACAAGAAAGTAACAGGATCAATGGCGCTGGAGACGCGGGCAACCCCGCTAGAGCCGGAACTGACGCTGCCGCCGCCGTTCACGCTGGTGCGCCTGCGCGAATTGGGCGACGCCTTCGCGCATGCAATATCGGTCGCGCCCGAGCGGGGCGCCGGCACATTGGTCTATGTCGGGCGCTTCGATCTCGCCGAATTCGCTGTGGTGCTGGAACCGGACGAGCCGTTGGCGCAAGCGCGCCGCGCTTTCTATGCCGGCATGGCGGCGCTGGCCGACGCGCTTGCCGCGCACGCGCAACCGGAAACCGCCATCACCATCGACTGGCCGGATTCGATTTCAGTCAATCATGGGCTGGTGGGCGGCGGCCGGCTGGCCTGGCCGAAAGGAACGTCCGAGGACGAAACCCCGCTCTGGCTGGTGTTCGGCGCCATGATCCGCACGGTCTCGATGAGCGGCACGGAGCCGGGTCTCAATCCGCTGGTCACCGCGCTGGAGGAAGAGGGCTTTTCCGACGCCATGTCCGACCAGGTGCTGGAGAGCTTCGCCCGCCATTTCATGGTCGCGCTCGACGCCTGGCAGGAGCATGGTTTCGGCGCGGTCGCGCGCAGTTATCTGGAGCGGCTGCCGGCGGAGCAGGGAGTGCGCCGCGACATCGACGACAACGGCGACCTGCTGATCCGCCGCATGGGCAAGACGCAAGTCGAGCGCAAGAAGTTTTTGCCGAAGCTCGCGGCGCCTGCCTGGTTCGATCCGGTGGCGAAAGGACCGCGGTCGTGAAGCTGTTGCGCACCATCCGGCTCGACGTTTCGGACACCTTTGTGTTCGAGAAGGCGGCCGAGCCCGGCGAATGGGCGGTGTCCGGCGCCTTCGCGTTATGGGATCGTGATCCGTCGGCGCTGGAAGGCAAAGCGCGCTCGGCCTTTCGCGGCGGCTTTCTCGGCGTCGCTTCGCTCGGCTGGTCTACGCTGGTGCAGGTCGTGGAGGCGAGCGAAGACGATCGGCTGGCGGTCGTCGACACGCTGGCCAAAAAGCTGGTCGCGAATTTCGGCGCGCCCACGGTTGCCGATGCGCGCGCCGCGGCGGAAGAAGAAGTCGCCTTCGCTGAATCGCTCTGCAGTCAGCCGCGGGATACGCTGGTGGCCGTGCATCGCTCGTTCGACAATGGCGAAGTGCGCGAGACTTTTCGCACGCTGCGCCCGCGCGAGGGACAAAAGCCGGCGCGGGCGTTCTCCTTCCTCGAGGTCGAGGGCGAGAACGATGCGCCCGGCGAAACCGTCGATCTGATCGGCTTGGCCGAACGGGAGCGCAAATGAACGACTTCTGGCTCTCCTGCGGCCATCATCTGCTCGACCGCGACGACGGCGGCGGCCTCAAGGTGACCGACGAATTCCTGAAGCTTTATCTGGCGCGGCCGGAGCTGATCCCGCCGCCGGAGGCCTGCGCGGTCGAAAGGACGCTGTATGCCGCGCTGCTTAGCCGTCCGCGCCTGCCGGTGGCCGCATCCGACATCGCGGCGATCGCCGACGCGGACGCGCGCGAGAACTGGCAAATGCTGGTCGATTTCCGCGACCAGCTTCTGCGCCACAAGACGCTGGAAGCCGCCTATGCCGATCTGGTGCGGAGCGGTCTCGGCCATACGCCGCCGCTGTTCGTCAATCAGCTGGCGCAGGTGATTCTGCGCAACGCGCTCGACGGCGTGACCGACGCCCGCGTGGTGCGCGCGGCTGAACTGTTCTTCCGCACCCAACGCGTGACCATGCATGAGAATTCATTGCTGGCGGCCGATGAAGAGACCATCGGCGGCGTCAATACCTCGCCGGTGACGCCATTAGTGTCGATGTTGGGCATTCCGGCCGAAGCGCAGATCGACATCATCAACGACAGCAACGCCGCAAGCTATTGGGAGCGCAGCGACCGTTTCGATATGGCGCTCGATTTGACCGGCGGCCGCGCCGGGTTGGTGGCGCTGGCCGAGGCGATGCGGCGCTGGATCGCGCATGTGCTCGGCGTCGAGGTGACGATCGCGCCGCTCACCGAGCTGCGCGACGCGCCGCTCAGCTGGTATGTCGGGCTCGATGCCGACGCCACCCGGATCGGCGATCGGCTTTGGAAGGAGGGCGACATCGACGAGGCGGCCACGTCGAAGGTGATCGGACTGTTCGCGCTCACCTTCCGCGATCTATCGGTCGTGCTCGACAAGGTCAAAGGCGAGCCGGTCTATCTGATCCTGGCCATGACCAATGACAAGACCATCCGGTTGAAGCCGCAGAACCTAGTCACCGGCCTGCCGATAAGACATCTGGAGGCGGTCAGTTGAGCATCGCAAACCCGTTGCAAACCATCGCGGTCGGCGTGATCGTCGAACGCACCAAGGGCACGAGCCAGTGGACGGACTTCCTCTGGCGTCCGGTCAGCGTGCTCGTCGGTGCCCCGGCGACCGCGCCGTGGACGAAACTTTCCGGCGATGGCGAGCGCACGACATTTTTCGCCGGTGTCACCGACATCGAGCTGTATCGCACCGAGACGCCTTACTATCGGGAGAATCTCGCCTCCGGCGCGCCTTTGCTCTGGGTCGCGTTGCGACCGACCGAAACCGATCCGCCCTATGCGTTGCTCACCGTCACTGCCGACCCGGCCGAAGGCGAAGGCCTGACCGAAGCCGGCAGCGACTTGGTCGAGACCGTGCCGATGCCGATGGCGATCCAAGAGGCGGTTGCGGCATTCGTTGTCGAGCACCATGTCGAGCGCACGTTTGCGAAGCGCAAGCGCGATCGCATCGACCCGGAAGCGCTGGCGCGACGGGTGCCCGCGCGCGACGGTGACAAACAATGACCGAGCCGGAAAATTTCCTCGAACGATGGTCGCGGCGCAAACACGACGCCGAGACGGATGCAACGGTGCCGGATGTGGCGCAAAAAATGCCCGATGGCTCGGACGAGCCGGATGCCGCGCCGGCGGCCTCAGTCGAGGCCCGCCCGGCCGCGCCATTCGATCCGGCAAGCCTGCCATCGATTGAATCGATCGGCGCCAGTTCCGATCTAAGCGCCTTTCTCCGGCCCGGCGTGCCGCCCGATCTCACGCGTGCGGCGCTTCGTCGCGCGTGGACCGCCGATCCGCAGATCCGCGACTTCATTGGGCTGGTCGAGAACGGCTGGGATTTCAACGATCCCAACGGTATACCTGGCTTCGGGTCGATCAGCGCCGATGAGGTGGGTCGCCTGCTGGCGCACATGATCGGCACGCCGAAGCCCGAGCAAGCGACGTCGCCACAGCAGGCCGGTCTCGCCGAGGGCTCCTCCGCACAAAGTTCAACGCAGGCAACTAGTTCCGAGCGGACGCAACAGTCGCCGCAGGATCAATTGGCGCCAACGCAAGAGTTCGCGCTGGCGGAAAAAGATTCCGTGCAGCGCAGCGAAGATAATATTGCAACGCAATATAACTCCGAAGAACAGGAAGACTTGCGTCCGCCTGCCTATCGTGGGCATGGCGGCGCGCTTCCGAAATAATGATTGGGCTTATAGCCTGTGGCTATTGACCCTGCGTTCTCCCTGGCGATAGCTTTTAACCGTTCGAAACTGGCCGTTTATGAGCCGGTCGCGTCCAGAAAAACGACAACAAAGGGGCGAGGGAAACAAGGACGACATGCCGGACCGGGGACTCCAGGAAGCGATTCGCGCCGCCGGCGGCGTCACCGAACTTGCGCGCCGCATCGGGATCTCCCAGCCGTCGATTTCGAACTGGTCGCGCATCCCCGCCGAGCGGGTGCTTACCGTCGAGGCGCTAACCGGTGTCGCGCGCGCGATCCTGCGGCCCGACCTTTACGACGAGAACAATCAGGCAAACGGCGTTGATGAAACGGATCTCGCCCGCGCGCAGGAATACGCGCTGCTGGCGGCGCTACTGTCGCGCGCGCCGGATACGGAATTCCTGCAGCGCCTGGCCACGCTGCGCGGCGACCCGACGCCGCTGGGCTTGGCCCATGTCGGCCTCGCCGACGCGGCCGCAAACGCCGATGCCACGAAAATCGAGCACGAGTTCTTCAACTTGTTCATCGGCATCGGCCGCGGCGAGTTGATGCCCTACGGCTCCTACTACATCGCCGGGTTCCTGCACGAACGCCCGCTGGCGCGGCTGCGCGAGGATTTGGCCGCGCTCGGCATCGAGCGCGCTGAGGGGCAATACGAATCGGAAGATCACGCCGCCATCCTGTGCGAGATCATGTCGGGCATCGCCGGCGGACAATTCCCGGCCCCGGCCGGCGCCGACCGGCAATTGTTCGAAAAGCATCTGGCGCCCTGGCTCGGCCGTTTCTTCACCGACCTCGAGCGCGCCGAGACTGCGGATTTCTACCGGCGCGTCGGTACGCTCGGCCGGGTTTTCATCGATATCGAATCGGAGGCGTTCGCGCTGTCCGAATGATGCGCGCGAGCGAAAAGTTTTACGTCTTCAAGGAGAACTGGCGATGACAACAGAACCCAAAGCCAACCTGGCACGCCGCAACTTCCTGCGCGCGCTCGGCGCCGGCGCCGGTGTCGCGGTGGCGCCCGCCGCACTTGTGACGGAAGCGAAAGCGGATTCGGAGACCAACGATGAAAAGCGCAAGGCGCGCTACAAAGCCGATTCCGCCGAGGTGAAAACCTATTACCGCGTCAACCGTTATCCGAGCTGAGGGAGGCACCCCGTGCTGATCAAAAGAACAGAACGCCAGGCGCGCCAAGGCTCGAAGCAAGGCTCGCTTGCCGCCCTCGCCAGCCAAGCCGGCAACGGCCTCGATCGCCGCACCTTCCTGCGCCGGTCGGGATTGGCCGCCGGCGGCCTCGCCGTGCTCGGCGCCTTGCCGCTCGCCAGCGTGCAGAAGGCCAAAGCCGGTCCGCCGCCCGCCAAGGGTGCCACGGTCACCATCCGCAAGAGCGTCTGCACGCACTGCGCGGTCGGCTGCACCGTCACGGCGGAAGTCTCCAACGGCGTCTGGATCGGTCAGGAACCGAGTTGGGATTCGCCGATCAACCGCGGCTCGCACTGCGCCAAGGGCGCTGCGGTGCGCGAACTGGTGATGGGCGAACGCCGCCTGAAATATCCGATGAAGCTCGTGAACGGCGAATGGACCCGCATCAAGTGGGAACAGGCCATCGACGAAATCGGCGACAAGCTGATGGCAATCCGTCAGAAGTCGGGCAGCGATGCGGTCTATTGGCTCGGCTCCGCCAAGATGACCAATGAAGGCTCCTACTGGTTCCGCAAGCTCGGCGCGTTCTGGGGCACCAACAACACCGACCACCAGGCCCGTATCTGCCACTCAACCACCGTCACCGGTGTGGCCAATACCTGGGGCTACGGCGCGATGACCAACAGCTTCACCGATATCCGCAACGCGAAGACGCAGATCATCATGGGCGGCAATCCGGCCGAAGCCCATCCGGTGTCGTTGCAGCATCTGATCGAGGGCGCCGAACTCAACAAGGCGAATGTCATCGTCATCGATCCGCGCCTGACGCGCACCGCCGCCCATGCCACCGAATACGTCCGGCTGCGGCCAGGCACCGATATCCCGGTGCTTTACGGAATGATGTGGCACATCATCAAGAATGGCTGGGAGGACAAGGAATTCATCAAGCAGCGCGTCTATGGCTTCGAGGACGCGCGCAAGGAAATGGAGAAGTGGACGCCGGAGGAGGTCGAACGCGTTTCCGGTGTACCCGGCGCGCAGCTCGCGCGCGTCGCCAAGATGTTCGCAACCGAGAAGCCGTCCACCTTGATCTGGTGCATGGGCCAGACGCAGCACACGGTCGGCACCGCCAACGTGCGGGCGAGTTGCATGCTGCTGTTGCTCACCGGAAATGTCGGCGCACCGGGCACCGGCGCCAACATCTTCCGCGGCCACGACAACGTGCAGGGCGCCACCGACGTCGGCCTCGATATCGTGACGCTGCCGTTCTACTACGGCTTGGTCGAGGGCGCGTGGAAGCATTGGTCGCGCGTCTGGGAGGTCGACTACAACTACCTGGTAAGCCGCTTCGACGACAAGAAGATCATGGAGACGCCTGGCATCCCGCTGACACGCTGGTTCGATGCTGTCCTGCTGCCGAAGGATCAGGTCGCCCAGAAAGACAACGTGAAGGCGATGTTCGTGCAGGGTCACGCCAGCAACAGCATCACCCGCATCCCGGAGTTGATGAAGGGGTTGAAGGCGCTCGAGCTGTTGGTGGTCGCCGATCCGCATCCCACCACTTGGGCTTCGCTCGCCGTTAAGGCCGGGCGTACGGAAGGGATGTATCTCCTGCCCGTCGCCACGCAATTCGAGTGCAAAGGCTCACGCGTGGCGTCGAACCGCGCGCTGCAATGGGGCGAACAGATCGTTACGCCGATCTTCGAGTCGAAGGACGACTTGGAGGTCATGTATCTCATTGCCAAAAAGCTCGGCTTTGCCGATCAGATGTTTAAGAACATCAAGGTCGACAATAACCTTCCGGTGGCCGAGGACATCCTTCGTGAAATGAACCGCGGCAGCTTCTCCACCGGCTATTGCGGCCAGTCGCCGGAGCGCCTGAAATCGCACATGGCCCACCAGGCCGATTTCGACATGCGCACCCAACGCGCGACGACCGGTCCGAACAAGGGCGATTATTACGGCCTGCCGTGGCCGTGCTGGGGTACGCCGGAAGTCAGGCATCCGGGCACTCCGCTGCTCTACAATACCAATCTTGCCGTCATGGACGGCGGCGGCTGTTTCCGCGCCCGCTTTGGCGTGGAACGCGAGGAGAAGAAGCCGGACGGCACGACCGTGAAGGTCACGCTCTTGGCCGAGGGCTCCTATTCCAAAGATTCGGAGATCAAGGACGGCTATCCCGAATTCACCGTCGGCGTGCTCAAGAAGCTCGGCTGGGACAAGGACTTGACCGAAGCCGAGTTGGCGGTGATCAACAAGATCAACCCGACGAATCCGGATGCGGTCTCCTGGTCGATCGATCTCTCGGGCGGCGTCCAGCGCGTTGCCATGAAGCATGGCTGCGTGCCCTACGGCAACGCCAAAGCGCGTATGAACGCGTTCGGCCTGCCGGATCCGATCCCGGTGCACCGCGAGCCGATCTACTCACCGCGCATCGACCTCGTCGCCAAATATCCGACGCTGCCCGATGCCAAGCAGTTCCGGCTGCCCAATATCGGCTTCACGGTGCAAAAGGCGGCGGTCGACAAGAGCATCGCCAAGCAGTTCCCGCTCATCCTCTCGTCCGGCCGGCTGGTCGAATACGAGGGCGGCGGCGAAGAAACCCGCTCCAACAAGTGGCTCGCCGAATTGCAGCAGGACATGTTCATCGAGATCAACACCTCCGATGCCGTCGACCGCGGCATCAGGGACGGCGGTTGGGTCTGGGTCACCGGCGCCGAAAACGCATCGAAGGCCAAGATGAAAGCGCTGGTCACCGAGCGCGTCGGCAAGGGCGTCGCCTGGATGCCGTTCCACTTCGGCGGCTGGTACGAGGGCGAGGACCTGCGCAGCAAATATCCGCAGGGCACCGATCCTTATGTGCTCGGCGAAAGCGCCAACACGATCACGACCTACGGCTATGACCCGGCGACGGGCATGCAAGAACCCAAAGTTACCCTCTGTCAGATCAGAGCGGCATAGGAGGCGGGACCATGGCTCGAATGAAATTCCTCTGCGACGCCGACCGTTGCATCGAGTGCAACGCTTGCGTCACCGCCTGTAAGAACGAGCACGAGGTGCCTTGGGGCATCAACCGCCGGCGCGTCGTCACGATCAATGACGGCAAGCCCGGCGAACGCTCAATCTCCATGGCCTGCATGCACTGCACCGACGCGCCCTGCGCGGCGGTCTGTCCGGTGAACTGCTTCTACACCACGGCGGACGCGGTGGTGCTGCACTCCAAGGATCTCTGCATCGGTTGCGGCTATTGCTTCTACGCCTGTCCGTTCGGCGCGCCGCAATATCCCAAGGTCGGCAACTTCGGTTCGCGCGGCAAGATGGACAAGTGCACCTTCTGTGCCGGCGGCCCGGAAGCCGACAACAGCAAGGAAGAGTACGAGAAATACGGCGCCAACCGGCTGGCCGAAGGCAAGCTGCCGCTGTGCGCCGAGATGTGCTCGACCAAGTCGCTGCTCGCCGGCGACGGCGACGTCATCGCCCAAATCTACAAGGAGCGCGTCGCCAAGCGCGGCTACGGTTCCGGCGCCTGGGGCTGGCAGACCGCTTACCGCGAGAATATCGCGACCTGATTGATCCGCGGCGGCGCGGGATAGCCCGCACCGCCGGTTTCGCCGCTGAAGAAGGCTTGAATTTTGGGAGACGTGGCATGGCGAAAATTTTTGCACATATGCGCCTGATCGCCGGCGCGCTGGCGCTCGCCTTTGTCGTGGCGACGGCATTGCCGGTCGCGGCGCAGCAGCCTAGCATGGTCAACCCCACCGCCGATGCGGTGAAGGAGCAGCAACTGCTCGACCAGCTCCACATCATCAAAGGCCTCGGCACAATTCCGGACACCAAGTCCTACGTGCTCGAGCACCCGGCCGGCCGCGAATGGCGCGAATACCGCACCGTTACGCTGCTGTGGATTGGCGGCATCGCCATGCTCGGCATCCTGGCGCTGCTGACGATCTATTACCTGTGGAAGGGCAAGATGCGCATCAAGGCCGGGCGATCGGGGCGCACGCTCCTGCGGTTCAACGTGCTCGAGCGGTTCGTGCACTGGCTGACCGCCGTCACCTTCGTCATCCTCGGCATTACCGGCCTCAACATCACCTTCGGCCGCAGCCTGTTGCTGCCTTGGATGGGGCCGCAGGCCTTCAGCGAATGGTCGGAATGGGGGAAGTTCGCGCACAATTACATCAGCTTCGCCTTCACCGCCGGCGTCGTGCTGATGTTCTTCATGTGGGTCGCGCGCAACCTGCCGACCCGCGCCGATGTCGAATGGTTCAAGGCCGGCGGCGGGATGTTCGGCGGCGAGGAGCCCCCGGCACACAAATTCAACGGCGGCGAAAAGCTGATCTTCTGGCTTTCCATGCTCGGCGGCGTCGCGGTCGCCGTGACCGGTTACGTACTGCTGTTCCCGTTCTACGGCACCGATATCACCACCATGGAGCTTGCCCAGGTCGTGCACAGCACCGTCGCGGTGCTCTACGTCGCTGCCATGTTCGTCCACATCTATATGGGGACGATCGGCGTCGAGGGCGCCTTCGAGGCGATGGGCGACGGCAACGTCGACGTCAATTGGGCCAAGGAGCGCCACCTGCTTTGGTATGAGGAAAAAATGCAGGAAACGGGCGCCTCCGCCGGCCAGGCGATGCGGCCGGCCGAATAACCGGCACCCTCTATCGGCGATGAAAACGCCCGGCCTCGCGGCCGGGCGTTTTGCTATAAGGACGCCATGCGCATCATCGGTCTCGCCGGCTGGAGTGGGTCGGGCAAAACCACGCTGATTACCAAGCTCATTCCGCGCCTGACCGCGCGCGGCATCAGCGTATCCACGCTCAAGCACGCCCATCACGGCTTCGACCTCGACCAGCCCGGCAAGGACTCGTTCTTCCACCGCGCCGCCGGCGCCTCCGAGGTCATCATTTCATCGGCCAACCGCTGGGCCATCCTGCACGAGCTGCGCGGGCAGCCGGAATGGGACCTGGGCGCCCTGATGGGCAAGATGTCGCCGGTCGATCTGGTGCTGGTCGAAGGCTTCAAGCGCGACGCCTTTCCCAAGCTCGAGATCCACCGCATCGCCAACTGCAAGCCGCTGATTCATCCGGAAGACCCGCATATCGTCGCGGTCGCCTCCGACAGTGCGGTGCCTGCGGCGCTTGTGCCGGTGATAGACCTCAACGACATCGAGGCGATCGCCGATCTGCTGCTTAAGCACGCGGTTCCGGTCGCGCCGGCGAAGAGGTGAGCGGCAATGGCACAGCTCACCGACGATTGCTTCGCGTTTTCCGGCCCGCTGCTGCCGCTCGATGACATGGAGCGGCTGATCGGCGAGCGTGTCGCGCCGGTGGCCGAGACCGAACAAGTGCAGCTGCGCGGCGCGTGCGGCCGGGTGACCGCCGCCGACGTCAAGGCGCCGGTCGATTTGCCGCCGTTCGATAATTCGGCGGTCGACGGCTATGCCGTGCGCCATGCCGATTTGCGCGCCGATGGCGACAGCACATTGACGATCGCCGGCCGGTTGACCGCCGGCGCGCGGACGGGCGTCGCGCTTGAGCCGGGCCAAGCCATCCGGATTTTCACCGGGGCGGCCATGCCGGCGGGCGCCGATACCGTGTTCATGCAGGAAGACGTAATGATAGAGGGCGATCGCGTGATCGTCCCCAAGGGTCTCAAGCGCGGCTCAAACCGCAGGCTGGCCGGCGAGGACGTCGCCGCCGGCCTGGTGGCGCTGCCGGCGGGTACGGTGCTGGCGCCGCAACATATCGCGCTCGCTGCCGCGCTCGGCATAACCAAAATCAAGGTGCGGCGGCGGCTGAAGGTCGCGATTTTCTCCACCGGCGACGAGGTGGTGGAGCCGGGCTCACCGCGCGGCGGCGCCGCCATCTATGACGCCAACCGTTATCTCTTAAGCGAATTGCTGGATCGGCTCGGCGCGCAAGTGACCGATCTCGGCATTCTGCGCGACGACCCCGATGCGCTGGCGCGCGCTCTGCAAGCGGCCGCCGCCGGCCACGACCTGGTGGTCACCTCGGGCGGCGTCTCCACCGGCGAAGCCGATCATGTGCGCAGCGCGGTCGAGCGCATCGGCAGCCTGGTGTTCTGGCGCGTCGCCATCAAGCCGGGCAGGCCGGTTGCAATGGGCGTCATTCGAAGCGCTAGCGGCAGCGCAGCTTTCGTCGGGCTGCCGGGCAATCCGGTGGCGGTGTTCGTGACGTTCGTGCGGGTGGTCAAGCCGTTGCTGCGGCGGCTCTCCGGCGCGCGGCCGCAAACTTTGGTGCCGCTGCCGGTGCGCGCCGCCTTCGCGTACCGGAAGAAAAAGGACCGCCGCGAATACGTGCGCGTCGCGCTGCGGCGCTCGAGCAACGGTGAACTTGAGGCGGTGAAGCATCCGCAGGACGGCGCCGGCATCCTGACGTCGCTGACGGAAACCGACGGCTTGCTGGAATTTGCCGAACAGGTGACGGCGATCGAGCCGGGTGCCCCCGTCGGCTTTCTATCCTACGCCGCGCTCATTGGCTGATGCAGCGGCTCAGGCCCCGAGCCGGACGCTCGATCCGCTGGTGAAGGCCCGGTCGGCCGGCTCCTGCACGGTATTGAGCACGACGCCGCAGACCACCGCGATGACGACGGCCGCCACGCATGCGACGATGAATGCTTTCATGGAATTCGCTCCGCTCCCAGACGCCCCATATCTTGCAACTATAACAGATATGGAACCGGAAAGAGCGGGCGCAAGATTCAAAAAATCAAATACCGTGATGCTGCAGCGCAACGCGTTCGGCGCGCTCGGCATCCTCGGGCGTGTTGACGTTGAGGAAGGGGTCGACCGGCTCGGCCGGCCAATCGGCCACGGCGACGCCGTGGCGCGCCGTCCAGACCTCGATCTTGCGTAGGCCCTCCTCGACCAGGGCTTTACGCAGGCTGGCGCGCAGCGCCAGCGGCCATAGGCCGATCACCGGATGGCGCCATTCGCCGGAGCGCGCGCAGGCGAGCGGCACGCCGGTGCCCATTTCGCGGCGGGCCATGTGCAGGCGCTCCACCAGGTCGTCGGGCAGGAACGGGCAGTCGCCCGGCACGCTGAGCAGCCACTCGATGCCGTTGTTCTGTGCCGCCAGCCAATCGAGCCCGGCGAGGATCCCGGCCAGCGGGCCGGGGTAATCCGGCACGTTGTCGGGTACGACGGTCAGTTCGGTATCGGCGAAGCGTTCGGGATCGCCGTTGGCGTTTATGATCATGCCGACGCATTGCCCCGATAGGGTCGCCAGCACACGGTCAAGAATAGAAATGCCGCCGATCGCGATGCGCGCCTTGTCGCCGCCGCCCATGCGGCGCGCCAATCCGCCGGCGAGCACCAGACCAAGGGTAGGGGGGATGGGGGTGTCAGCCATTCTATTCGGGTTTTGCTGCGAACTCTGGGGGACTCCCTCTCCCCTCGGGGGTGAGGGTTGGGGTGAGGGGGCAAGTGACTCTCGATAGACTATAACCCCTCAACCGGATCGCTTCGCGATCCGACCTCTCCCCACGGGAGAGGTGAAGTGCGGAGAGCCCGGGCATAAAAACTAGTCATCATGCATCGCGGCCTTGCGGCGGTGCTTCGAACTTTCTTCTTCCACAAAATCGAGGTCCTGATCGAACACGATGCGGTCCTCGCCGGCGAGCGCGACGAAGCGCTTGCCGCGCGCGCGGCCGATCAGCGTCAGATTGGCCTTGCGCGCCAGCTCCACCCCCCAGGCGGTGAAACCCGAGCGCGAAATCAGGATCGGAATTCCCATCCGCACGGTCTTGATCACCATCTCCGAGGTGAGCCGGCCGGTGGTGTAGAAAATCTTGTCGGCGGCCTTGACCTTGCCCTTGAACATCCAGCCGGCGATCTTGTCGACCGCGTTGTGGCGGCCGACGTCTTCCATATAGACTAGCGGCTGGTCTTCTTTCGCTAGTACGCAGCCGTGAATGGCGCCGGCCTCCAGGTAAAGCGACGGCGTGGTGTTGATCTTGTGGGTCAGCGCGTAGAGCCACGAGGTGCGCAACTTGGCCTTCGGCAGCGAGACGTTTTCCAGCGCTTCCATCAGGTCGCCGAACACGGTGCCTTGCGCGCAGCCGCTGGTTTGTACTTTCTTCTTGAGTTTCTTTTCGTAATTGGTCTTGCGCTTGGTGCGCACCACCACCACCGCCAATTCCTCGTCGTAATCGACGCCGGTGACGACATCGTCCGGCAGCAGCATGTTCTGGTTGAGCAGGTAGCCGACCGCCAAATATTCCGGGTAATCGCCGATGGTCATGGCGGTGACGATTTCCTGGCTGTTGAGAAAAATCGTCAGCGCGCGCTCGACCGTGACCGAGGTCTCGATTTTGGCGCCGGTCTGGTCGATGCCGGTGACGCGCTCGGTCAGTCGCGGATCGGCCGGATTAGGCCGGATGATGTAGCTGTCTGTTTTCTTGTCCATGCACCAACTATAGCAGGTTTTTCACCCCGCCGAATATTGCCCACGCCGGTGGGCAGCGCGCGATGACGCGATTTATCCGTTCGACATGACGATCATGAGTTTCCATACGCGCCGCCGTGCCTCTAATATGGGGTCAACGGTGACGAGCCGCCAACGGCTCGCCTGCAATTTTGGGGAGGACTACCGATGCTTCGCGCCACCAAGGACCTCATGCTGCCGACCACCATCACCGGCTCGCTGCCGCGGCCGAGCTGGTATACGGAAAATCTGGGCGCGCGCAGCTTCCTCGACGCGATGGTGAACAACCATTTCCGCGAACAGTACGTCGACACAGTATCGGTCTATCTGCACGAGCAGGAGATGGCCGGCCTCGACATCGTCACCGACGGCGACGCGCATTTCGATTCCGACGTCGGCGGCCAGAGTTGGACCAATTATCCGCCGCGCCACATGGGCGGCTTCGACAAAAATCCGCAGCCGACGCCGGCCGGAAAAGGTGGCATCGCTTTTCCGCCCGGTCACATCCTGCACGACTATCTCGAATCGCGCGTTATGCCGGGGATCAACGGCCCGGTCAGCCGCGGCGATCTGCAATACGACGCGATGTGGAAGGTGGCGCAGCGCATGACCAAGAAGCCGGTCAAGTTCGGCACCATCGGGCCGGAGCTGGTCGCCTTCGCGGTGCGGGACACGCACTACAAGTCGGTGAAGGACCGCATCCTGGCGATCGCCGACGCGCTGAACGCGGAACTGCACGCGCTGGCCGACGCCGGCTGCCAGGCGATCCAGTTCGAGGAGCCGCAGATCCACATGCTCGCGGTGCGCAAGATCACCGACACGGTGATGACGCCGGAGTTCAGCGTCGAGGTGTTCAACCGCACCATGAAGGGCCTGCGCGCCAAGACCGAGGTGTGGTGCCACACCTGCTGGGGTAACCCTTCCCAGCAGCGCATGTTCACCAGCGTGCAGAGCTACAAGAACGGACTGGAGATGCTCAACAAGGTCGACGCCGACGTGATCACTTTCGAGTCGGTTTCCGCCGGCGGTGCCGATCTCGAAGCCTTCGGCAAGATCATCACCGATAAGAAGATCGCCATCGGCGTGATTGACCATCATGGCTTGCAGGTCGAGCGGCCGGAGGACATCGCCGAGCACATCCGCCGCGCGCTCAAATACATCCCGGCCGAGCGGCTGATCCTGTCGTCCGACTGCGGCATGGGCCGCGAGGGGATGAGCCGCCGTCACGCCTACTACAAGATTGTCGCGATGGTGCTCGGCGCCAACATGGTGCGCAAGGAGCTCGGCCTGCCGGAGGCCGTGTGTCTCGCCGCCGATCCGCGTTATTCGCTGGTGGTGCCGAGCGCCTGACGCGCCCGATAGCGTTACCAAAAACTGAATTTGCATCGGGCAAATCCTCCGCAAGCTTTGGCGTGTTTTCAATAAATCTGTGTTCAATATGTCGGTACAAGCCCGAAGGCCTTGCCGATGAAACCGCAGAACGTTGTGCTCGCATTCATGCTCGTGGCCGGCGCCGCCAGTCTCTCCGCGGCGGCGGCGGAATGGCCGGTGATCTCGCAACGGCCTTCGGCGGCGCCCGCCGAATACGATTTTACGGCGCTGCACCGGGAAGCCAGCGCCGCACTGGCCGAGCTTCGCCAGTCGCAGGAACGCCGGCTGGCCTCGGCTGAAAATCCGGTCTTCTAAACTTGCGTCATTCCGGCGGAAACGCCACAGCGCGGGACCCCGGCCGGGCCTGCTTCACTTTGCCATCGCCTTTTGGCACGCTTCCCAAACCTTGGCGGGCGTCGCCGGCATGTCCATGTGATCGGCGGCGCCGTTCGGAATCGCGTGCGAAATTGCGTTCATCACCGCGGCGATCGCCGCCGTGGTGCCGGCCTCGCCGGTGCCTTTGACGCCGAGCGGATTGCTCGTGGCCGGCACCGGATGCATCGCCTCGCGCAGCTCGACCGGCATGTTGTGCGCACGCGGCATGCCGTAATCCATGAAGGAACCGCTCACCAATTGCCCGCTTGAAATCGTAAACCGTGTTTTCTGTCAGCGCCTGGCCGAGCCCCTGCGCGATACTGCCGTGCACCTGGCCCTCGACGATCGTGGTGTCGAGCGGATTGCCGCAGTCGTCCACCGCGGTATAGGTCACGAGATCGACAAAGCCGGTGTCGGGATCGATCTCGACCTCGGCGATGTGGCAGCCGTTCGGAAAAGTGAGCGGCGTTTCCGCCTTGTCCTTGGTGTCGAGGCTTTCGCCCATGGCTTTGGCGCGCTTGGCGGTCTCGAACAGCGAAATCTTGCGGTCGGTGCCGACCACCTCGAACCCGCCATTGCGATATTGAATATCGCTCTCCGACGCTTCCAATGCGGATGAGGCGACCTTCTTTCCTTTCGCCAGCATCACGTCGGCGACATAGACAATGGCGTTGCCGGCGCACATGGCCGAACGCGAGCCGACCGAGGCGCCGCCGGTCAGGCCCATATCGGTGTCGCCGTGGTGGTGCTCGATTTGGCCCGCATCGATGCCGAGCTTGTGCGCCAGCAGCCGGCCGAAAACGGTGGCGTGGCTCTGCCCGGTCGATTGCACATTCAGACCGAGGATTATCTTGTGGTCGTCGGGAAACGCCACCGAGGCCATTTCCATCGGCGTCGCGCCGGAATGCTCCAGCATGCAGGATATGCCGATGCCGCGCAACTTCTTGCGCTTGGCCGATTCCCGCTTGCGCTTATTGAAATTGTCGACGTCGGCGAGCTTGAGCGCCTTGTCGACGATGCCGGGAAAATCGCCGCTGTCGTAAGTGTTGATCGGGGTCCTGAACGGCATCGCTGACGCCGGAATGAGATTCTTCTTGCGCAGCCGCACCGGGTCCATGCCGACGACGCGCGCAGCTTCCTCGACCGCCCGCTCGAGCGCGTAATTTGCCTCCGGGCGTCCGGCGCCGCGATACGGCGCGATCGGCACCTTGTTGGAGAAATAACAGGCGACGCCGACATCGACTTTGGCGATCCGGTACATGCCGGGCAGGCAACGGGCGAAATTGTTGGTGTTGATGTTGATGCCGGCGTTGGCGATGTAGGCGCCCTGGTTGCACAGATGCCGCACCCGCAGCGCCAGAAACTTGCCCTTGTCGTCGAGCGCGAGTTCGACGTGGGTGACCGCGTCGCGCGCCTGGCAGTCGCTCATGAAGGCCTCGGAGCGCGTCGACTGCCAGTGCACCGGCCGGCCGACCTTGCGTGCGCCCACCAGGACCGCGATGTACTCCGGATAGACCGTCGTCTTCATGCCGAAGGCGCCGCCGACATCCTCCGTGATCACCCGCAATTTGTCGTTCGGCGCGCCCATGATGGAGGCTGCCTGGCCGCGCAAGGCGTCGGCGCTCTGCGAGCAGGCGTGCAGCGTATAGCTGCCGCTCTCCTTGTCGTGGATGCCGGTGGCGCCGCGCGTTTCCATAGAGGCCACAATCAGGCGCTGGTGGGTGACGCTGACGCGCGCGACATGCGGCGCCTTGGCGATGGTCTCGGCAACCTCGCGTTCGTTCTGTTCGTTGGCCACCGGGCCCGGCCAGTCGACGCAGAGATTGCCCGGCGCGTCCGGAAAAAGTTGCGTCTTGCCTTTCATGGCGGCTTCCAGGTCGACCACCGCCGGCAATTCCTCGTAGTCGACCGTGACCAGCTCGGCGGCGTCCTGCGCCGCGGCGCGCGTTTCCGCCACCACCATCGCCACCGCATCGCCGACATGCATGACCTTGTCGCCCGCGAGCGCGGGGCGGAACGGCATTACCATCTTGGCGCCGCGGCGTCCGACGACCGGCGGGTGCCGCGAGATGCCGGCAACGCCGGCCGCTTTGATGTCCTCGGCGGTGAGCACCGCCAACACGTGCTTGGCCTTCAGCGCCGCTTCGGCATGGACCGCCAGCACGCGGGCATGGGCATGCGGCGAGCGCACGAAGACGGCGTAGGCCTGGTTCGGCAACCGCGGGTCGTCCATGAAGCGGCCATTGCCGCGCACCAAGGCGTCGTCCTCGACGCGGGGCTCACGTTTGCTGTGGGCAGGGTCGGTCGCGGCCATTGGGAGGTTCCGGCTCTCGGCTTGCGGGGCTCCGTTTATAACCGAAACCGCGCCGCTCGACAGGGGCTTGCGTCGGCGGCGCACCTGCGGCACTCAGACGCCTCGCAATCCCAAGAGCTTCGGCTTTCGAGCAGTTTTCAGAGGACGAAATGAGCAAAGTGCGCACCATCGACACCCACACCCACATCTGCACCCTGGAAACCGCCGCGATGCTGACCAAGGCGGGCGTCAAGGTCACGGTCACGCCCGATGATGCCGACAATGCGGCATTCGATGTCGCCGGCGTGGTGTACCGGCCATACCCGACCGGCGGCTTCGACATCCCGCGCCGGCTCAAGGACATGGATGCGACCGGCGTCGACGTGCACCTGCTCTCGGCCACGCCGCAGACCTATCTCTACAACCAGGAGCCGGCGCTCGGCGCCGTGCTGTCGGGGATTCAGAACGACCAGATAGCGAAACACATCGCCTCCCATCCGACGCGCTTCTTAGGAATAGCTACGCTGCCGATGCAGGATCCCAAGCGCGCCGCCGACGAACTCAGGCGCGCCATGACCAAGCTCGGCCTCAAGGGCTCGATGTTCGCCTCCAACGTGCTCGGCAAGAACCTCGACGATCCGAGCTTCGAGCCGCTGTGGGCGACGGCCGAAGAACTCGGCGCCTTCATGTTCATCCATCCGAACAACGTCGCCGGCGCCGACCGCCTCAAGTCCTATTACCTCGGCAATCTGATCGGCAATCCGCTCGACACCACCATCGCCGCTGCTTGTCTTATTTTCGGCGGCGTCATGGACCGTCATCCGAAGTTGAAGATCATGCTGGCCCATGGCGGCGGCTTCACGCCCTATCAAGCGGCGCGCTGGGAGCACGGCTGGAAAGTACGGCCCGAACCGAAGAAGAACGTGCCGACGCAGCCCAAGGGCATCGCCAAGCGTTTCAATTACGACACCATCCTGCATTCCGCGCAAGCGCTGGAAGCGATGATCGGCCTGGTCGGCAGCGAGCGCGTGATGCTCGGCAGCGACTATCCCTACGACATGGCGATGATGGATTGCGTCGCGCACGTGCGCTCGCTGAAGATTTCCGACGCCGACAAGGACGCCATCCTCAACGGCAATGCCGAAGCCATGCTGGCGGGAAAATAGCCATGAACGACCAGGTGGCGCCCAAAACCGGCCGCACCCCGACCGCGGCCGTCACCGGCCTGATCGCCGACGCCATGCAGAAGGCCGGCGTGCCGGCGGCCGATGCCGCCAAGATCGCCGAATTGATGCTGGAAGCCGATCTCGTCGGCGCCGACGCGCACGGCGTGTTCCGCCTGCCGCAATATGTGCAGCGGCTGAAATTGGGTTCCACCAATCCGCGGCCCAACATCACGGTGACGCGCAGCGCGCCGGCGACCGCGCTGGTCGACGGCAACAACGGCATGGGCCACCTCGTGGTCGCGCGCATGGTAGAGACCGCCATCGAACAGGCGCGCGAATGCGGCGTGGCCTGGGTCGGCTGCCGCAATTCCGGCCACGCCGGCGCCGCCGGCGTCTACGCGGCGCTGCCGCTGAAGGCCGACATGATCGGCATCTACTCTGCCGTCGCCAATGCCAACCACATGCCGCTTGCCGGCGGCGCCGAGCCGCTGCTCGGCACCAACCCGCTGGCGATCGCGATCCCGGCCGGCGAAGAGCCGCCTTTGGTGCTCGATATCGCGACCTCGATCGTTTCCTACGGCACCATCAAGAACCACAAATTGCTCAACCGCCCGCTGCACACCGACTGGATGATCGATCCGAGCACCGGCGCCGCTGTCACCGATCCGCAGAAAACCGCCGCCGCGCTGCTGCTGCCGATGGCCGGCTACAAGGGCGCCGGCCTCGCGCTGGTCCTCGGCCTGCTCGCCGGCACGCTCAACGGCGCGCTGTTCGGCCGCGACTGCGTCGACTTCAACGCCCAGCCGGACAGGGCCACCAATACCGGACAGTTCGTGCTGGCGCTTGATCCCAGCCGCTTCCAGCCGCTGGCCCAGTTCAAGGCCGAGGTCGACCGTCATATCCGCGAGCTACGCACGTCGAAGACGCTGCCGGGCGAGGAGGTGCGGTTGCCCGGCGAGCAGCGCGCCAAGCGCCGCGCCGACCGCCTTGCCAACGGGCTGATGCTGCCCGCGGAATTGCTGACGCAGCTCGACAAACTCGCCGCCGAACTGGCGATCAAACCGCTGCGGGAACGCGCTTAAGCAGCTTCAATGGCTTTTGCTTTTTTCGGCGGTCTTGATCTGCTCGGCCACCGTCTTCCATTTGGCCGATTCGGCGGCGACGAAGTTCTTGAAACTCTCCGGCGTCGGGCTCGAGGTCGGCACCATGCTGGCAGCGATCATGTGCTGACGCACGTCCGGATCGGCCATCGCCTTGAGCACGGCGGCGTGCAGTTTGGCGACGATCGGCGCCGGCGTTCCGGCCACCGCGAACAGGCCCTGCCAGGAGCCGCTGACGTCCTCGGGGAAGCCGAGTTCGACCACGGTCGGCACGTCGGGCAGCGATGCCATGCGCTCCGTCGTGGTGACGGCAAAGCCCTTCAATTTTCCGGCCTTCACGAACTGCGCTGCCGACGACAGCGTGACGAACATCACGTCGACGTTGCCGGCCAGCAGATCGATGATCGCAGGACCGGCGCCGCCTTTGTAGGGCACCTGCGTCATCTGCAGGCCGAGCCGGTGGCGGAACTGCTCCATCGCCAGGGTGTTGAGCGTGCTGACGCCAGCCGCGGCATAATTGATCTTGCCGGGGTTCGCCTTGGCATAGCCGATCATCTCCTTGAGCGAGTTTGGCGGAAATTTTTCGCTGGCGACCACGATGCCGGGCGTTTCGGCGGCCAGCGAAATGGGTATGAAATCGCGCTCCGGCTTCACCGTCAGGTCGGGGAAGAAATGCGGATTGATCGCGATGGTGCCGATATTGCCCAGGAACAGGGTGTAGCCGTCGGGCGCCGCGCGCGCGGCGGTCTCCATGCCGACATTGCCGGCGGCGCCGGTGCGGTTGTCGATCACCAGCGTCTGGCCGAGCGCCTTTTCCATCGCCGGCTGAATCAGCCGGATGGCGAAATCGGAGGCGCCGCCCGGCGCGAAGGGGACGATGATATGGATCGGCCGCGTCGGGTAACTGGCGGCGTCCTCGGCAGCGCGACACGGCAGGGCAATGACCGCCACCAGCAGGCTGAGCAACAGCGCCTGCAAATGCCGTTTGCGGCTCGGTTCCGGCATGGACGTCCTCCCTGCAACCCACGGTCTTCACACTGTTTGAGAGTATCGATAAGCTCATATCGATCTTTCGCCAAGCGGGAGCACCACCATGGGAACTGCGCAAGTACAGGGCGATCTGTGGGGCGCGCGGGCCCGCGACTGGGCGGATCTTCAGGAAGGCTCGTTTCGGCCGCTTTACGAAGCCGCGTTCGATGCGACGCATGTGCCCGCCGGTTCATCGGTACTCGACGCCGGATGTGGTGCCGGCCTCGCGCTTCAGGTCGCGCTCGCGCGCGGCGCCAAGGCGAGCGGCATAGATGCGGCAATCGGGCTGGTCGCGGTCGCGAAGGCCCGTTGTCCGGGCGCCGACATTCGCGTCGGCGAGATCGAGGAACTGCCTTTCGCCGATCGCAGCTTCGACGTGACGACCGGTTTCAACTCGTTTCAATATGCCGCCGATCCCGTCCACGCGCTGTCCGAGGCCAAGCGGGTGACGAAGCCGAATGGTTATGTCGTAGTCGCAGTCTGGGGCGCGGCGGAGAGATGCGAGCTTGCGCCCTACATCGCCGCGATCGGCAAGCTGTTGCCGCCTCCGCCGCCGGGTGCCGGCGGGCCGTTCGCGCTGTCGGCGCCCGGAGCGCTTGAAATATTGGTGGGCAAGGCCGGGCTGAAACCCGAGGCGTCCTGCACTGTATCGACGACAATGGCGTTTGCCGATGAAGCGACCACGATCCGCGGCCTGCTGGCGTCCGGCGTCGCCGAACGCGCGGTGCGAAATTCCGGCGAGCCGGCGGCACGCAAGGCGTTCGGCGAAGCGATCGTGCCGTTCCGCAAGGGCGACGGCAGCTACAGCTTTACCAACGAATGGCGCTATCTGGTGTCGCGCGCCTGAGTTACGCCACCGCTTTCAACGCGTCTATATCGAGTGGCAGCTGCACCGGCTGCTTGCGCCTGGCCGACAAATCCAAAGCCTTGGTCAGCATCAGATTGCGGTGCGCTTCTTCCACCGTCGCCGCCGCGGTCGGCAACCCGAGCGCGACGCGGTTGAGCCAGCTGTCAGTCTCCTCCGCCATCGGCCCGCGCAGTTCGCCGAGCGCCATGTCGCCGGGCGGATAGCTGCCCATGAAATCGACCAACCGCGTGGCGTCCGGGTTGTAACCTTCCGACTGCGCCTTCGACACTGCCAGCACGATGTCGCGGTGGGTATCGTCGATGGTGAGCACGCCGGTGGTGCCGACGATGCCGACCTCGAGCGAGTAGACCGCGCCCGGCCAGGTCACCGGCAGCGCCCAGGAAATATTCAGGTGATAGACGGTGCCGTCGTCGAACATGATCATGCCGGCGGTGGCGTCGATGCCTTTGTAGAGCGGGCCGAGCACTTTATCGATCGAGCGCGCGTAGACTTCGACCGGCTTCTTGCCGTCGAGGCACCACATGCAGATGTCGAGCGCGTGGGTGCCGGAGATCACCATCGGCGAGATCGTGGCGGGATCGTCGGTGCGCTTGTAATTGTCGATCGCCACCAGCCGGTTCATGAAGGCGCGCGAAGTGACCAGCGTCACGTCGCCGAGCGCGCCGGTGCGGCATTTTTCCTTGGCCGCCAGCCAGCGCCTGCGGAAACGTTGGGTATAGCCGACCACGGCGTCGACTTTGGCGTCCTTGATCGCTTTCAGCACGCGTGCGGATTCGGCGAGATTGGTGGCGAGCGGCTTCTCGATCAGCAGCGGGATGCCGCGCTCGACCGCCACCATGATCGGATCGACGTGCAAATGCTCGTCGGTGGCGATGATGGCGCAGGTCACTTCCGGACGCTTGAGCAATTCGACGTGGCTTTGCGTGACGAAATCAGCGCTGATCTTGGGCGCGACTTCGCCGGCGCGGTTGGGGTTCTTTTCGGCGAGCCCGATCCACTCGACCGCCGGATGGCGCGCCGCCACCTCGCCGCGGAACAGGCCGACGCGGCCGCCGCCGATGATGGCAACGCCGATGCCTTTGGCAGATTTCTTCATTGCGGATTGGCTCCCGAGCGGTTCTTTTCCTTGAATTCGGCTATTCCCGAAATGGTCTCGTTGGTAAGCGGCAGGTCGACCGGCTCGTTGCGGTAGGCCGACAGATCGGCGGCGCTATAGGTTTCCATCACCCGGCGCGCGCTTTCCGGCGTCACCATGACCGGCGTGTCGCGAATGCAGGCTTCGAGGAAGTGGATGGTTTCCGGCCCCATGCCGCCGGCGAACACTTCGCCGACCTGCTCGCCCGGCATGGTCGACATCGGGAACACCTGGCCGTCCTTCATGGTATTGAGCCAGTTGTCGCGCTGGGTGTCGTCGAGCACCAGCGCGCCTTCGGTGCCGGTGATCTCGATCCAGGTCGAGCAATAGTTCGGGTAGCTCACCGGGAAATTCCAGCCGCCGCCGATCATCACCACCACGCCGTTGTCCATGGTGACGGTGGTGAACATCACGTCGTGCGAACCGTTGACCGGCTTCATGTAGCCGTAGGCGCCCTGGCTGTAGACCCGCACCGGCTTGGCCGGCTCCAACAGCCAGAACACGAAATCGAGGTCATGCGTCGACTCCATGACCACCGGCGACAGCCGCACGCGGCTGGCGATCTTTTTGCCGAGGCTGCGCGACAGGTTGCGGCTGACCAGCACCGAGACCACGTCGCCGAGCGTGCCGTCGGTGATCTTCTTCTTCGCGTAGGCGATCTTCGGATTGAAGCGCTGCGAATAGCCGATGGTGAATTTCAGGCCGTTGCGCTTGGCGAGCTGGATCAGCTCGTCGGCTTCCCACAGTTCGAGCGAGATCGGTTTTTCCAGCATCACGTTCTTGCCGGACTTCAGGCAGTCGCGGCAGATCGGATAGTGGTTGGTTTCCGGCGTGGTCGAGATGTAGACCACCGAGATGTTCGGATTGTTGATGATGTCGTTGTAGTCGGGCGTCGCGGTCGCCGGCTTCCACAGCGCCTTCACCTCGGCCAGCCGGTCGGGCCGGATCTCGCACAAATGCAGTTTGTCCACCAGCGCCGTGCGCGCCAAGGTTTCCGCGCGCGTGCCGCCAACCCAGCCAACGCCGATCACCGCTGCTTCAACTCGTTTCACCGGACGTAATCCTTGTTATTTTTGCATTGTGATGTCGTGCGGCCGGACGGCCGCGCGGGGGCACCCTATGCCAAACTGGCGCGGCCCCAAAGGGTCTGCCGGCCGCAATGTGGAATATCAGATAGGCCATTGCAATCGCTATATTTTCTAGCTCGAAAGGGCAGCCTGGCCGACCCCGAAAACCTGGGCGGCAAACTGCGGATAGACCTCGGCAAGCTGCGGCGCCACCGTCTCGCGCAACAGCGCGAGCGTGGCCGGCGAGGGCGCCGGCGTTTCCGGCACCGTCGCGGGTCGATCGAAATCGAAGCCGGTGTGCTCGACCACTTCCTCGACCGTTTGGCCGGGATGGACGCTGGCGAGCGTGAAGCGTCCGCCGGCGAACGAAAACAGACAGCGGTTGGTAACCAGCGCGATCGGCCCGCCCGGGCGGAAGACATTCTGCTCGCTCGCGCCCGGCGCGCTGATGAAATCCACTTTCGGCACCAGCGTGCGGCGCGAATGCTCGAAGCGGAACAAAATAACCTTCGGCACCACGTAATAGAGATAGGCCGACCCGAACGAGCCGGGAAAACGCACTTTCGGGTGTTCGTAGTCGCCGGTCGACACCAGGTTGACGTTGCCTTGGCCGTCGATCTGGCCGCCCGAAAGAAAGAACACATCGATGCGGCCTTGCCCGGCGCAGTCGAACAGCTCGCGCGCGCCGTCGGTCCAGAACGTGTTCTTGGGACTGCCCAGCAACGACACGTAAGGCCGTCCCAAGCCCTGTAACTTGCCGCGCTCGCGCGCCAACAGCGCGGCGGTCGCCGGGATCGGCGAGGCGTTGCCGACCGCGACATGGCGCACGTCGCCGATCAGCCGCGCGATCACGTCGGCGAGCAGTTCCTCGGAGCGGAATCCGTTCTTCGTCATGGCCGGGCTTGTCCCGGCCATGACGGCTGAGAGGCCGAGTCAGGCCGCTTGTTTCTCATAAACATACTTGTCCAGATATTCCGCGAAGCCTCGCTCGGTCGCCGCCATCCGCGCGTATTCCGCCAGATGCTCTGCGTCGGCGGCATAGCGATCTGGCAGCGGCAGCGGCCAGGCGCCGCGCTCGGCCACCGCGACGCTTTCCACGTAAAAGCCCGGCAGCGTGCCAGCGGCGAACATCGGATCGTCGAGCAGATTGCCGTCGTGAATTTTCTCCACGGTGACGATGGTCCTGTCCGCCGCATGCGCCATGGTGGCGAGTTCGCGCTGACGCCCGATCCAGACATTGCCGAAGCGGTCGGCCATCGGCGCGTGCAGCAGCGCCACGTCCGGCTTGATCGCGGGCAACAGCACGATCGGATCGGAATTGCCGAACGGGCTATCGATCACCTTCCAATCGCCGCGATATTTCAAGACATCCGACCCGATCAACCCGCGCAGCGGCATGAACGGCACGCCTTTTTCCGCAGCCTGCAGTGCGGCATGCAGAGCCGGGCAGGTGGCGTCCATCATCTTGATCGCGCCCGAGGTGACCGCGGCGGCAAAGCGCGGCGCCGGGCCGAATTCGCCGAGTGAAACCGCGCTGGTTTCCAGTGTGGCGATGCAGCCGGCGCCGATCAGCAGGTCGGCCTGCAGGCTGGAGGTCGGCAGCGCCACCAGATGCAGCCGCTTGACGCCGCGCCGGATCAGCGCGCGCGTGGCCGCCATCGGCACGCCCGACACCTCGCGCGGCACGACCACCATGCAGCCGTCGGTCACGGCCGCCAGCGCATCGTCGAGAGATTTCGCCGCTTGAAACATGGCTTACTGTCTCATTCTTATGCTTGCCAGGTCCACTGGATTTTGCGACTTGGATGGTCGTGGCCATGACCCTGCAAGACAAATTGCGCGCCAAGCGTTTCGTGATCACCGCGGAAGTGACGCCGCCGGTCACCGTCGACCGCAACGAGTTTCTCGCCAAGGCGCTGCCGCTCAAGGGTCTCGCCGACGCGGTCAACATCACCGACGGCGCCGGCGCGCGCCCGCACCTCGGCGCGGTGACGGCCGCGGCGATGCTGGTCGAGCAAGGCATCGAGTCGATCCTGCAGTTCACCTGCCGCGACCGCAACCGCATCGCCTTGCAGAGCGATCTGCTCAGCGCCGCCGCCTCGGGCGTGCATAATTTGCTGATGCTGCGCGGCGACGATCCTTCGGCCGGCGATCAGCCCGAAGCCATGCCGGTGTTCGACCTCGATCCGCGCACGCTCCTGGAAACCGCGCGCCGGCTGCGCGACAGCGGCGAATTGCCGTCCGGCCGCAAGGTCGGCGGCCGGGCCGATTTCTTCCTCGGCGGCGCCGACAATCCGATCGATCCGCCGCCCGGCTGGCAGCCGAAAGGCCTGCGGGCCAAGATCGACGCCGGCGCGCAATTCGTGCAGACCCAGTTCTGCATGGATGCCGGCGTGGTCCGCCGCTACCTGGCGCGGCTTGCCGAGCACGGCCTCACCGAGCGGATGTCGATATTGATCGGCATCGCGCCGTTGCGCTCGGCCAAGTCGGCGCGCTGGATCAAGGAAAAATTGTTCGGCGCCATCATTCCGGACGCCGTCGTCACGCGCATGGAAAGCGCGCTCGATCCGTTGGCCGAAGGGCGCCGCATCTGCCTTGATCTTGTGCACGAATTGGCCGACGTGCCGCACGTCGCCGGCGTGCACATCATGGCGCCGGGCAACGACGCGGCGGTGCCGGAGATCATCAAGGCGGCGCGCGAAGGCATTACGCGCCTCGCGGCGGTATAATTTCGCCGGCCCATTCCCTGCAAAACCGCCGTCCCCTGGCATCAAATTGATGCTAGGATTGCCGGGGAAACAAACGCCAAAGACCTCGTAAAAGGCCTGCGAATAAAGGGAGGAGCATGCGCCATGCCCGTCGTCCGAATCCGAACTTATATGTCCGCTGCGATTGTCACCGCCGTAGCGGTGGGCCTGCTGTCGCAACCCGCCGCCGCGCAAGGCAAACCCTGGCGCCACGCGCTGCTCAACGCCAAGGCCGACGCCGGCTTCTTCATGATGTCGGCCAAACGCGGCTTTGCCGAAAAGCAGGGCCTCAAGCTCGACCTGTTGCAGGTCAAGGACGACCAGATCGGCCTCAAGGCGCTGATCGCCGGCGAAGTCGACAGTTTCGAAGGCGGCCCGCAGGGCGCTTTCGCAGCCGCTGCGCGCGGGGCCGACGTCAAGATCATCGGCTGTCACTGGGTGGTGGTGCCGCACGGCATCTATGTACGCGACGACATCCACACGGTGGCCGACCTGAAAGGAAAATCGATTGCGGTGTCGTCGCCGAATACGATGCCCGACATGCTGGCGCGTTTCGCGCTGGCGAAATACGGCATCGCCGCCGACCAGGTGAAGCTCGCCGCGGTCGGCGGCGACCGCGAGCGCTACCAGGCGCTGGCCGGCGGCGTGGTCGAGGGCGCCGTGGTGTCCAACGAATATCAGCCGGCGATGCCCAAGAGCCTGCATTTGCTGATCGCCGGCCGCGACGCGGTGCCGAATTTCCTGCGCGTCTGCATGATCACCAGCGGCAAGGTTCTGGCCGAACGCGGCGACGACGCCGTGCGCTTCCTGGCGGCGGAAATGCAGGCCTTGCGCTATGCCCTGTCGCACAAGGCCGAGACGGTGGCGCTGACCGAGGAGATCATCCATTCCAAGCCCGGCGATCCGCGCCCGGCCTTCGTCTATGACGACGCGGTCGCGCACCACGCCATCGATCCGGATCTGCCGATCCCGGCGGCCAAGCTGGAATGGATGCAGGAGCAGTTGATCAAAGCCGGCAAGCTGAAGACGCCGATCCCGCTCGCCCAGGTCAGCGCGCCGGAGTATCGCGAAAAGGCCCTGAAGCTGGTAAATGCCGGCCACTGACTTTCTGTCATTCCGGGGCGCGAGCGGTAGCGAGCGAACCCGGAATCCAGAGAGACATTTGTTGCTGCTCTGGATTCCGGGTCCGGCCCTTCAGGCCGTCCCGGAATGACAATTTGATTGGAGTTCCCCGCATGGGTGAGGTGAGTTTCGTCGACGTGTCCAAGCGCTTCACGTTGCGCGTGGACGGCGAACTGCATCACGTGCAGGCGCTCGAGCACGTCAGCTTCACCGTGCGCGACGGCGAGATCGTGGCGCTGATCGGGCCCTCCGGTTGCGGCAAGACCACCGCCTTGCGCGTCGCCATGGGGCTCGATCCGGCCAATACCGGCCGCGTCACCGTCGACGGCCGGGAAGTGCACGGTTGCGGCCACGACCGCGGCATGGTGTTCCAGCACGCCGAGCTGCTGCCGTGGCTTTCCGCCATGCAGAACGTCATGTTCGGGCTGGAGATGAAGGGCATGCGCGGCCAGCCCTTGCGGGAGACCGCGAAAAACTATCTCGACCTCGTCGGCCTGGCCGATTCGCAGAACCGCCGCCCGCATCAGCTTTCCGGCGGCATGAAGCAGCGCGTCGGCATCGCCCGCGCGCTCGCCATCGACCCCAAGGTGTTGCTGATGGACGAGCCGTTCGGCGCGCTCGACGCGCAGACGCGCGAATCTTTGCAGGCCGAGCTCTTGGAAATCCACGCCCGCACCAAGAAGACAATTTTGTTCGTGACCCACGACCTCGACGAAGCCGTGCTGATCGCCGACCGCATCGTGGTCATGAGCCACGGCCGCGTGCAGGAGATCGTCGAGGTGCCGCTCGCGCGTCCGCGCGCCGACCTGAGCATCGTGCGCGGCCTGCCGGAGTTCAACGACACCCGCTACAGGATCTGGCGCATGCTGCACGACACGTCGACGGTGCATTAGCGCATGATCCCGAAAAGCGGGAACCGGTTTTCGGACAAGATCATGCGCCAGGAAAAAATGTGATGGTCGATATCGCCGACACCCAGGATAAGAGCGCGGAACCGGAGGTCGTGGAACGCCGCCCGCTGCCGCGCTGGACGATCACGCTGATGTCGGTCGCCGGCATGCTGGTGCTATGGGAGATTTTCGGCCGCCACGTCAATCCGGTGTTCGGCTCCTATCCGTCGGCGATCGCGGTGGCATTCTGGGAGCTGTTGCGCAGCGGACAACTGGGGTCGGCGCTGTCGGAGAGCCTACAGCCGTTCTTCGTCGGCTATGGGCTGGCGATCGTGATCGGCATTCCGGTCGGCCTGGTCGTTGGCCGCTTCCGCACCGCCGAGGTGGCGTTCGGCATCTTCATCACCGCCGGCTATGCCATGCCGCTGGTCGCGCTGGTGCCACTCTTGATCCTGTGGCTGGGGCTCGGTTTCAAGGTCAAGGTCGCGGTGGTGTTTCTGATGTCGCTGTTCCCGATCTGCATCAACACCTGGCTCGGCGTCACCGCGGTGCCGAAGACACTGATCGAGGTCGGCAAGTCGTTCGTGGCGCCCAATTTCGTCATCCTGCGCCGCATCATCCTGCCGGCGACATTGCCCTACATCATGGCCGGCATCCGCCTGGCGGTCGGCCGCGCGGTGGTGGCGATGGTGATCGCGGAATTCTTCACCACCATTTCCGGACTCGGCGCGGTGATCATCAATTCCGCCAATAATTTCGACACTGCCACCATGTTCGTGCCAATCATCATCCTGATGCTGATGGCGGTCGGCCTCAACACGCTGATCGGCGTCGTCGAGCACAAAGTCGCGCCGTGGCAGGCGGAAATCGCCGGGCGGGATCGGGAGTAGTCAGATCAGCGCGCGCACCGCCGCGAACAGGTCGCGCACCTGCTGCTCGGAAATATTCCGGGTGATGAACACCACGCGGCTTTGCCGGTCGCCGTCGGGCCACACGTCGAGCTCGACCGGCGGGTGCGTCAGGTGCTGCACGAATTGCACCACCACCGGGCCTTGGCAGCCTTGCACGTCGAGGAAGCCCTTGACGCGCAGCAGGTCCGGCCCGCGCAGCGCCATCAGCATGTCCATGGCCTGGGCGAAGGCCGGCCACGGCATCGGTCGATCCAACGTCAGCACGAAGCTGCCGATGCCGTCCGAGTGCGCGGCTTCGGCCACGAATGTGTTGCGCTGATCGGCGGCCGGCTCGGTCAGCCGGCTGGGATCGAGCACGCCGTTGACCGCTTCGAGAATCTCCGCGCCCGGATTGAGCGCGCGCAATCGCGCGGCGAGCGCTTCGGCGGCGCCTTCGCCGGCGATGTCGGTTTTGGTCACCACCAGCCGGTCGGCGAGGATCACCTGGCGGCGCGCCTCCGACGACCAGGTGAGCGTATCGCCGCCGGTCTCGGCGTCGACCACGGTCACCACGGCCTCTATATGGAACAGCTCGCCGAGCGCGCGGTCGGTGGCGAAGGTCTGCAGGATCGGCGACGGATCGGCGAGGCCCGAGGTCTCGATCACGATGCGCTTGAAGTCGGGCAGTTCGCCGCGCTCGCGCTCGATCACCATGCGGCGCAAGGCCTGCTGCAGGTCGCTGCGCGCGATGCAGCACAGGCAGCCGTTGCCGAGCAGCACGGTCTCGTCGGCGCTCGATCGCACGAGCGCGTCGTCGATGCCGGTCGCGCCGAATTCGTTGACCACCACCGCGGTGCCTTGCCCCTCCGGCGTCGCCAGGAACCGGCGCAGCAGCGTGGTTTTGCCGGCGCCCAGGAAGCCGGTGACGACGGTCACCGGGATGCGATGGCCGCGCGCGCGCTTGAGCCGGCGCCCGAACATCCCGGCTGCGGGCGAGGGGAAGAGTGAGTTCATGGGACGAGTATACAACAATCTTGTCATCGCCGGGCCACCGCGAAGCGGCGTGACCCGGTGATCCCGCTTAGGAGCCCAGTGCGTTCCTAAGCGAGATGGCCGGGACAAGCCCGGCCATGATAAATTCCACTAGAAATCCATCTCCAGCGTGTACAGCCCGCCGCTGAAGCGGTCCTGCGTGTAGACGATGCCGCGCTCGTCGACGAACACGTCGTTGAGCTGGATGGCGCCGACCGGCGAGCCTTTCGGCGTCGGCGGCACGAAGGCGGCGATTTCCTTGGGCTGGTACGGATTGGAGATGTCGTAGGCGCGCAAGCCGCCGTTGAAGAAGGTGCCGAGCACGATCTGGTCGGAGTGCCACGCCGTCGGCAGTTCGACGTTCTCGTGGATATTGTGCGCGCCGAAGCGGCCGCCGCGGTCCTTGTAGGCATCGACCGGCGGCAATGGGCAGGTGGCGATCGACACGGGGTGGGTTTCGTCGCGCATGTCGAGCATCCAGATCAGCTTCGGCCAGTCCTTGCCCGCGTTCTCGGTCGACTCGTCCGTCACCAGCATCAGGTTGCGCTCAAACAGCGGCATCGCCGTGTGCATGAAGCCGGTATAGGGCGGCGAATTGGTCCAGTGCGAGATCACCTTCGGGTTGGCCTTGTCCTTGATGTCCATCACGAACATGCCACCGTCGATGTAGCAGAGGTAAAGCCGGTCCGGATGCGACGGATAGACGTTGGTGTTGTGCGCGCGATAGCCCTTGTCGAGCGGATGGCGCGGCGGCGGCGCGATATTGTCGGTTGCCGAAGTGCCGGGCATCCACCAGCGGCCGATCTCCTTCGGCTTCGACGGATCGCGCACGTCGATGCAGCGGTAGAACTGGTCGTCGAGCGGGTTGCTCGGCTTGAAGTCGGGCGCGCCCGAAGCGATGTGCACGTATTCGCCGTCGCAAAACCACAGTTGATGCACGCCGCGCGAGGTCGCGCCGGAGCAGTCGAAGAACGAGATCGAGCGCGGCTTCTCCGGCACCGATACGTCGAACAGCTCGACGCCGGCCGGCTGCTGGCCGGTCTTCTGCGTCTGATAGGCCACCGCCATGATGTTGTTGGCGGAGCATTCGAGCGAATTCGACCGCATGTGCGGCTGCGGAAGGTCGGTCTGCACCACCACCTTGGGATTGCGCGGGTCGGAGACGTCGACGCCGGTGAAATTCTTCGGCGCGCTCTCGTGCGCCAGCCAGATGATGCGCCGGCCGTCCTTGGCGATGGTGATCGACATGCCTTCGCCCATGCCGCCGAAGCCGCCGAGGTCGTTATGGGCGAGCGGCTTGAAATTCCAGGTGATCGGCTCCCCGGTCTGGGTGAGCGGATTGCTTGCGGCGGCCATTGGCGTCTCCATTTTCTTTATTTCCCTGCGCCGCGCTGCGGCGGGGAGGGTCGGTTCGCGCCGTGTCCACGATGCGAACAGGGGGAAGGTGCGGGCAGAGTCAGGCGGGGAGCATTCAAAGAGTCAAATGAGTTTTACACGCAGGTGCTATTCGTTCCGGCGCTCGTCGCCAAGCACAAAATCCCTCCCCGCCGCGCGCCGGGGCTCGTGCGGGAAGGGGGGCTCATGGACCGTCGAGACCGGCGCTTTGGCTAGGCGCTGGCCTGCTTGAGGAATTCCTCGCGCAGGACCTTGCTCCAGTCGGGGATGGCCTTGATCTTCTTGGCGGTCAGCAGGATTTCGGCCTGCTTCTGCATATAGGACTTGATGTCGGCCGGCCAGCCGGGAGCGACTTCGACGCGCGCGATCGCCTTGGAGAAGGTGTCGTGCGACATCGTGTAACCCTTCGAGGTGTAGAACGAATAGATCGTGTCGGCGACCTTCTTCGGATCGTTCTTGAAATCCTTGGCGACGTCGAGCCAGGCCTTGAGATAGGCCACCACGGTCTGCGGACTCTTCTCGATGAATTCCGGCGTCGCCGCCATGAACACCGGCAGCTTGTCGAACGAGTAGAAGTCCACCAGCGTATTGGCCATGCCGTCGGCTTCCGCGATGGCGTTGTAGGGCTCGACATTGACCATGGCGTCCACGGTCTTGGCGGCCATGGCGGCCACCATGTCGTTCACGTTCATGCGGATTTCCTGGTAGTCGCCCTTCTTCAATCCGGCGCCGGCCGCGATCTGGTCGACGAAGATGTTACCGGTCGACGAGCCGGTCTGGTTGGCGACCTTCTTGCCGCGCAGCTCGGCGACGGTCTTGATGCCGAGATCCTTGCGCGCCATCACGCGCGCGGTCTTGCCGACATATTCGATCATGGCGATAGCGACCAGACCGCCTTTGTCGTTGCCGATGACGAGCGAGGGACCGGCATAGGTGCCCATGTCGACCTGTCGCGCCACCATCTGCTGCATGGTGAGGTTGCCCGACGGCACCGCGAATTCCTCGAACTTGATGCCGTGCTTTTCGAGATAGCCCGAGCGCATCAGGTAATAGGTCGGCATGCCCCACATGTTGGTCTGGTAGCCCTGCCGCACCGTCTCCAGCGCCGCGCTGGCGCCGCGCACGCCCAGTCCCGCCGCCAGCACGCCGGCGCCGGTCGCCGCGAGCGCATGGCGGCGCGTGATGCTTTTTTGCAGAAGTGTCATGGTCGTCCTCCCTTTATTGGCTTGCGCATGACCTTACCCGAAAACCGGTTGCCGCTTTTCGGGGTCATGCGCTTAACTTCCCGTTGGCTTGTTTTTCCGTCTCGCCGGCGCTCGCGCCATGGCCGAGATATTGCAGCAATTCCTTCTGGCATTCGACGAATTCGACGCTTAGCGGGTCGCGCGGACGCGGCAGCGGAATTTTGATCACGGCTTTCACCGTTCCGGGATGCGACGTCATTACAACCACGCGGTCCGCCAGATAGACTGCTTCCGCGACATTGTGCGTGACATAGATGACCGTCTTGCGGGTTTCCCGCCACACCTCCGCCAGCAGCCGCTGCATGTCGTCGCGCGTCAGCGCGTCGAGCGCCGCGAACGGCTCGTCCATCAGCAGCACCGCCGGATTGTACGCCAGCGCGCGGGCGATGGCGACCCGCTGCTGCATGCCGCCGGAAAGATGATGCGGGAAGGAGTTGGTGAATTTCTCCAATTTCACCAGGCGCAATTGCTCGCGCGCGATGATCTCGCGCTCGGCCTTGGGGACGCCCTTCATTTCCAGCCCGAACGAGACGTTGCCGAGCGCGGTGCGCCACGGGAATAACTGGGCGAAGTCCTGGAACACCACGCCGCGGTCGAGGCCGTGGCCGGTGACCGTCTTGCCGCCGATGCGGATTTCGCCCGAGGCCGGCGCCAGGAAGCCGGCGATCATGTTAAGCAAGGTCGATTTGCCGCAGCCGGACGGGCCGACGATGCAGATGAATTCCGAGGCGTCGATGTTGAAACTGACGTCCTTGACGCCGGGCACCTTGCCGCCCGGCGTATCGTAGACAAGCGTCACGTCGCGAATTTCAATCGGCTGCATGGGAAATTCCGGCCTTAGTTTTTTGCTTTTCGCGCGATGTTGTAGCTCGCCGGGCGTTTTTCGAGGAACGCGGCGAAGCCTTCCGCGGCTTCCGCCGTCTGCCGCTTGGCGGAATGCGCCTCGACCAGCGCGTTAAATGTCGGATCGTCAAGATGGCTCCAGGCCGATTGCAGCGCGCAGATCTTGGTCGCCGCGATCGCCTCCGGGCCGTTGGTCAAAAGCTCGTTGACGATGCGCTCGCCGGCGGCTTCCAACTCGGCCAGCGGCACCACCTCGTGCACCAGCCCGATGCGGTGGGCTTGCTTGGCGTCGAAGCGTTCGCCGGTCAGCGCGTAGCGCCGCACCTGGCGCACGCCGATGGCGTCGTTGAGCTGCGGCACGATGATGGTGCCGGCGACGCCGATGCGCACCTCGGCGATCGAGAAGTGGGCGTTGTCGGCGGCGATCACGACGTCGCAGGCGGAAATGATGCCGGTGCCGCCGCCGTAGCAGGCGCCCTGCACCAGCGCGACCGTCGGCACCGGCAGCAAATTGAGCCGCTGCACCGCTTCCGCGGTCATGCGCGAGGCGCGCAGGTTTTCTTGCGGAGACGAGCGGCGCACGGCGTCGAGCCAGTTGATGTCGGCGCCGGCGATGAAATTGCGGCCGTTGCCGGCGATCACCACCGCGCGCAAGGATTTGCCGGCGAGCGTATCGTAGATCTCGAGCAGGCCTGAGATCAGCTCGCCGTTATAGGCGTTATAGACCTCCGGCCGGTTGAGCGTGACGCGCGCGACGCCGCGCTCGTCGAGGCTCCACAGCACCGGACCGGCCGAACCCGCTTCACTCATTCACTTTACCCCTTGACCACGCGCACCATGCCCCAGCGCTGAACCGTGGCGCGCTCGAGCGAACCGAACATCAGGCGTTCGAACAGGAAGCCGATGGCGCCGATGACGACGAGCGAGGCCAGCATGATGTCGGTGTTGAGAAATTCCTTGGCGTCGAAGATCACCCAGCCCAGCCCCCAGTCGGAGGCCGCGATCATCTCGGCGCCGATCACCCCGATCCAGGCGCGCAAAAAGGCCTGCCGCATGCCGGTGATGATGAAGGGCGAGGCGCCGGGAATGATCACCTTCCAGAACATTTTGTGCTCGTCGGCGCCCATGGCGCCGGCGGCGCGCAGCCAGATCGGATTGACCGAGCGCACCCCCGACCAGGTGTTGAACAGCATCGGAAAGGTGGCGGCGTAGAACACGATCATGATGGTCGTGAAGTTGCCGATGCCGAACCACAGCATGAACAGCGGCACCAGCGCGAAGGAGGGGATCGGCATCAGCGCGCTCACCAGCGGCAGGAAGAAGTTCTCCACCCGCTGGAAACGCGCCATCAGGATGCCGAGCGGTATGCCCACCACCACCGCGAGCGAGAAGCCGAACATAACCCGGTACAGTGTGAACGCGGCGTGCTCGATCATGCTGCCGTCGGCGATCATCGCGAACAAGGTACGCGCGATGGCCGGCAGCGTCGGCATCAGCGCCGGCGCAAAATAGCCGCTGCGCGCCGCCGCTTCATAGAGCGCCGCCGCCACGGCTAGCGTGATGGCGCCGCGCACGATCGAGCGGAAGCTTTGCCCGTTCTTCGTCATGAGGTGATCATGCCCCAGCGCACGACGGTGTAGTGCTCGATCTTCTCGAACACGAATTTCTCCAGCGCCAGGCCGATGATGGCGATCACCGAAATGCCGGCGAGCATGACGTCGGTATTGAGGAATTCGCGCGCGCCGAAGATCAGCCAGCCGAGGCCCCACGGCACCGCGGCGAGCATCTCCACCGCCACCAGAATGCGCCAGGCCTGCGCCAGGCCGAGCCGCAGGCCGGTGAGGATATAAGGCAGCGCGCCCGGCAGGATGACGTGGCTGAACAGCCGGCGGTCGTCGGCGCCCATGGATTGCGCCGAGCGCACCCAGATTTCCTTCACGGCTTTGACGCCGGTCCAGCTGTTGAAGATGATCGGGAACGCCGACACGAAGCCGACCAGCAGCACGGCGGAGAAATCGCCCAGCCCGAACCAGAGCAAAAACAGCGGCGCATAAGCGAGGCCGGGGATCGGCGCGCAGATCGACACTAGCGGCAGAAAAATATCCTCGGCCCGCCGCGATCGTCCCATCAGCACGCCGATGGCGACGCCGAACACGGCGGCGAGCGCAAAGCCGGAGAGCAAGCGGATCACGGTCTCGATGGCGTGATGCGGCAATATGCCGGAAACCGTGAGGCGAACGAAGGACAGCGCCACTTCCTCCAGCGTCGGAAACAGGCGGTGCGGGAATACGCCGGCCCAGGCCACGATCTCCCAGATCGCGCCGACCACCAGAAACGGAAAGGCGTTGCGCGCAAAAACCCGCCAGCGCTCGCCGCCGGCGCTCGCCGGACGTTCGGGCGCGCCGGCAACGTCCAGGGTGGTGACGGCATCCTGCATGGCGCTGGCGAAACTCCTCCCGCTGCCGCTGGCATTGACCCCTGGCCGGGGCTGCGCGCGGCGGCCATTTGGACCGGCCTTTTTTGCGTCCTTGCACGGCAGGATAATGCGCCTTCATGCGATACCACAAGCGTGCATGGCGTCCGCATCTGGCCCACCCAGCGGGCATGCGTGGCGGCGGGTTTCACGCTGGCGAATTGTGTCCAGAACGGCTAAACGCCCGGCACGGCGCGCGCGCGCCGCGGCGGGTTTAACGGGAGTTTCGGGATGTCGAAGAATGCACCAAAGATCGGCTGGATCGGGGTTGGCCGCATGGGCACGCCCATGGCGGAACGTCTGCTCAAGGCCGGCCACGACGTTTCGATTTGGAACCGTACCCGCGCCAAGGCCGAGCCGCTCGCCGCCATCGGCGGCAAGATCGTCGACAAGCCGGCCGAACTCGCCGGTTGCGAGGTGGTGTTCGCGATCGTCTCCACCGGCAAGGATGTCGAGGAAGTGCTGTTCGGCAAGGACGGCCTGTGCACCGGCGGCAAACTGCCGCGCATGGTGGTCGACTGCTCGTCGATCTCGGTCGAGGAATCCGCCGCCATCCGCAAGCGCCTGACCGAGAAAGGCGTCAGCTTCCTGGCGGCGCCGGTGTCCGGCAACGCCAAGGTGATCATGGCTGGCAAGCTGTCGTCGGTGGTGTCGGGGCCGGAAGCCGACGCCAAGATCGCCATGCCGCTGATCGAGGTGTTCGCGCCGCAGGGCGTCTCCTATGTCGGCGACGGCGAACTGGCGCGCATCTGCAAGATCGCGCACAACGTCATGCTCGGCGTGGTGATCGAGAACCTGATCGAGATCACGCTGCTCGCCAACAAGATGGGCGTGCCGCGCCACGCTTTCCTGGCCTTCATGAACAACGGCGTCATGGGCTCGATGTTCACCAAGTACAAGACGCCGGCGCTGGTCAATCTCGACTGGACCACGACGTTTACGCCGGAACTGTTGCGCAAGGACCTCGATCTCGGCCTCGAGCTCGGCCGCGAGTGGGACGTGCCGATGCCGGTCACCGCCGCCACGCGCGAAGTGCTGCAAAACCATTTCGGCGCGGCCATGCTGCAGAAGAATCCGCAAGAATATCTGCAGAAGGATTTCGCCGCGCTGGCCGAGACCATGGCGCTCGCCGCCGGCATGAAGCTGACGCCGGAAAACAAGAACGTCGGGACCGGGCTGGAGTAAATCCCGGCCTCATCAAACAATTGCCGATATCGGGTAAACCCGACATCGGGGTGGCCGCCCCATCCTTCGAGACGCATCGCTTCGCGATGCTCCTCAGGATGAGGCGGAAAATAAAAAAAAGGGCCCCTTGCGGGGCCCTGTGTGCATAAGGTGGAGGATTCACGCCGCCGTTATTGCCTTAAGGGAGGAAAACGGCGGCTGCGCACGAACTCACTCAACCCGTCGCGGGCGCATATCACAAGTAAATTACCCGTAAATTCCCCGGTGGATTGTTTTTGCTCAAATGCCGCACAATCGACGTGGGAAAGAATCGGATAAGGAGAGCGCATGACTTTCAAGCTTTACAACGCGCCGCAATCGACCTGCAGTCAGCGTGTTCGCTTTGTGTTCAACGGAAAAAAGATTCCGTTCGACGAAGTGAAGCTGAATCTGCTCGAAGGCGACCAGCTCAAGCCCGACTACCTCAAGCTCAATCCGAATGGGGTGGTGCCCACGCTCGACCACGATGGCGACATTGTGATCGATTCGACCGTCATCACCGAATATCTCGACGAAGTCGCGCCGCAGGCGAGCTTCACGCCGGAATCCCCGGTGGCGCGCGCCCACATGCGGGCGCTGATGCATTTCATCGACGAAATGCCGGCGGCGGCCGTGCGGGTTCCGACCTTCAACCTCGCCTTCCTGCCGAGCTTCCAGAAGTTGAGCCGCGAGGATTTCGTGGCGATGGCGGAATCCAAGCCGCTGCGCCGCGAATTCATGATGACGATGGGCCAGACCGGCTTTCCGCAGTCCGAGATGGATGCGGCGCGCGCGCGCCTGCGCCGCACCTATGAACGCATGGACGCCGAGATCGGGAAAAGCGGCGGCCCGTGGCTCTTGGGCAAGAATATCTCGCTCGCCGACGTGGCGGTGATGCCGGCGCTGGTGCGCATGCACGACTTGCGGATGCCGGATTGGCTGGATCTGCCGCGCATCGTCACCTGGTTCGACAACATCCGCGCGCATCCGGCCTTCCAGCCGACTTTCTACCACGGCTCGCTGCTCTCCGAGCGCTTCCCGCATTTGAGGGACAAGATCGCGGCGCGGACGTAGTATGATCCGACCTCATCCTGAGGAGCGCCCGAAGGGCGCGTCTCGAAGGACGAGGGCGGCCCCATCCTTCGAGACGCCTGCTTCGCAGGCTCCTCAGGATGAGGTCGAGAGAGACGGAGCTCCCCCATGAATCCCATCACCTCGCTCGTCACCATCGTTCTCGCCCTCATCGGCGCGCTGTTGTTCCTGGCCCATTTCGAGTTGCCGGGAGTCGGCTTCGGCATCGTCGCCGTGTTCGTGCTGTTCTCGCTCAAGATGGCCAACAACTGGCAGCGCTTCGTCATCCTGCGCGCCGGCAAATTGTCGAGCGTGAAAGGGCCGGGGCTGTTCATGATCATTCCGGTGATCGACGCCGTCGCCGCCGTGATCGACGAGCGCATCCAGACCACCGGGTTCAACGCCGAGCAGGCGCTTACCCGCGACACGGTTCCGGTCAATGTCGATGCCATCATCTTCTGGCACGTGCACGACGCGCAGGCCGCCGCGCTCAACATCACCGATTACCGCTCGGCCATCGACCGGGTGGCGCAGACCTCTTTGCGCGAGATGATCGGCTCCTCGCATCTCTCGGAACTGTTGTCCGAGCGCAAGCAGGCCGACGAGGTGCTGCGCGCCGAGATCGCGCGCAAGACCGCCGACTGGGGCATCTCGGTCAATGCCGTTGAGATCCGCGACGTCGCGATTCCGGTCGCCCTGCAGGACGCCATGTCGCGCCAGGCGCAGGCCGAGCGCGAGAAGGAAGCGCGCGTCATCCTTGGCAGCGCCGAGGCCGCGATCGCGCAGAAATTCGTCGACGCCGCCAACACCTACGGCAGCAACGCCGCCGCGCTGCATCTGCGCGCGATGAACATCATTTATGAGACCACCAAGGAGCGCGGCGCCACCATCCTGATGCCGACCACGATGGTGGATTCCATGAGCGTTGCGCTGCCGGCGGCGTTCCTGGCGCAGAAGGATTTTGGCGGGAAAAGCTGAAGGCCCGCGCTAGACGGCATTCGCGGCGACGAGGGCGCGCGCCTTCTTCGCCGCTTCGAAACCGTGCATGCCGCCGTACCACTGGATGGCGACGACGGCGCCTTTGACCGGCTGCAGCAGGCCGAGCGTCATCACCAGCGCGACCGAGGGCCACAGCGTCATGCTGATCCAGATCGCGGGCGCGATTTCGGTTTCCACCGTCAGCACGATCGGCACCAGGATGTGGCCGACGATCACGATCACCAGATAGGCGGGAAAATCGTCGGCGCGGTGATGATAAAGCTGCTCGCCGCAGTGCGGGCACTTGTCGGCGACCTTGAGAAAGGCGCGGAACATATGGCCCTCGCCGCAGGCCGGGCAGCGGCCGCGGAACCCGCGCCAGATCGCCTGCGCGGCGCTCGTGGGCAGCGTGCCTTTTGCCGGCGCGGCGGGCCGAAGTTCAGCGGTCGTCATAGACAATTCCTTCGTCGCCATGATGATGCATGACATAAGCCGTGCCGGCACAATCCGCCATTGCGACTTTGCAACGCAGCCCTGCGGGGTAACCCGCCCTCATCCTGAGGAGCGCCCACTGATGTCGGGTTTACCCGACATCGGCACATGAGTGCGCAAGTCGGCTATAGCCGACTTGCGTGACGCGTCTCGAAGGATGCGGGCGGCCCATCCTTCGAGACGCCTGCTTCGCAGGCTCCTCAGGATGAGGCCGAGAGAGGGCGCGGCGCCGCCGCGCCGATAGCGCTCAGTACTTCGCCGAGATCGGCAACTCCTCGGCCGGGAACAGCGAAATCAGACGGCAGCCTTTGTCGGTAACCACGACCTCTTCCTCTATGCGCGCGGCCGAATAGCCGTCGGTCGCCGGACAATAGGTTTCGATCGCGAACACCATGCCTTCCTTGATCTCGGTCGGGTGATCCATCGACACCACGCGCGAGATGATCGGCCGCTCGTGCAGATTGAGCCCGAGGCCGTGCGCGAACTGCAAGCCGAAGGCCGACATCTCGTCCGGGAAGCCGAACTCGTCCGCGGTCGGAAACACGTCGCAGATATGCGCGGTGGAAGCGCCGGGCTTGATGCGTTCGATCGCGCTGTCGAGCCACTCGCGCGCCTTCTTGTAGGCGTCGTGCTGCGCCGGCGTGGCGCGGCAGACGTTGAAGGTGCGGTAGTAGCAGGTGCGGTAGCCCATGAAGGCTTGCAGGATGTCGAAGAACGCCTGGTCGCCGGGGCGGATCATGCGGTCGGTGAAATTGTGCGGATGCGGGCTGCAGCGCTCGCCGGAAATCGCGTTGACCGCCTCGACGTCGTCGGAGCCGTGCGTGTAGAGGAATTTGTTGACCTCGGCGACGATGTCGTTTTCGCGGATGCCGGGACGCAGCATTTCGTTGACCACGTCGTAGGCGCCGTCGACCATCGCGGCTGCGCGGTTGAGCAGCGCGATCTCGTCGGCCGATTTGACTTCGCGCGCGCTCAGCATCACCTGCTGGCCGTCCTTGATCTTGAGACCGGCCTTTTCCAGTTCGAACATCATCGGCGGCTCGATGATGTCGACGCCGACCGGCATCTTGGCGACGCCGGCGGCTTTCAGGATCGAGGCCATCTCCTCGGCGTGGCGCTTCATCAGGCCGAAGGCGGGATCGACGGTGCCGCGCAGGCCGACCAGGCCGGCCTTGCAGTTCTCCGGCTTGAGCCAGGGCGAATAGAGCTTGTGATGGACCGCCGCCGAGCCGAAGTCCCACAGGATCGGATCGCTGCTGCCGCGCACCAGCAGCGTCCAGCGCGACAGCTTGTCGCGCGCCCATTCGCCGATCTTGGTCGAGGTGACGTAACGGATGTTGTTGTCGTCGAACAGCAGCAGCGCGCCGAGATCGGAGGCCTCGAGCGCGGCTTGCGCGCGGCCGAGCCGGTAGCGGTGCAGGCGGCGGTAGTCGACGCGCTCCTCGAAATCGACGCCCATGGTGCCGAGCACCGGCAAATGACGGCCCCAGTTGTAGCGCGGGTTGATGTCCTCGGCCGTGATCTTCTTCGGCGCGTGCGTTCTCTCGTCCATGGGTGCTCTCCCTACTCGAATTGGCTGGCCGGCTTTGGGCCGGCGTCGTGAGGTGCATTAGTGGATGGCCGCATTATAGGCAATGCCGGCGGTGCTGTCGGCATTTTGCGACGGCGCCAAGATATCCCCGCCGGCGGCGCGCGCTTGTTGACACGGCGCAAATTAGGATTATATTCCATGGCGTCCGATCCACGAGGGCGCTGTCATGAGGCGTCATGAAAGTGGGATCGGATGCGGCGCCTGCGGGCGTGGTTCGCAGCCACGCACTCGGGAGGCCCCGGGACCCGATCGGGGACACTAAGACCCTTCCGCAGGGAGCCTGCTGGACTGGGCTGGCCTTGAAGGCCTCGTCCCAGGAAACGCGGACCCGGGGAACAGAAATCACCGCTTGGCGCGCCATCCCCTCGGCATTTCGAGGGGGACGGAAGGGGAAGACGGCGTACCCGGCGCCGCAAAGAACACGGGCGGCGGAGCGTTGGCTTCTTACGCGGCCTCGACGACGCGCAGCAGCGAGGCACGCAGCGCCTGCGCGGCGTCCGCGCCGAAGCCGCCTTCGAATTCCTTTTGCGCCTTGCGCCACTCGACCACGGCCTGCGCGAAACGGGCTTCGCCGGCGGCGGTGAGGCGGACGCTGCGGGTGCGGCCGTCGGGACCGGCGCCGATCGCCACCAGCCGGGCGCGTTCGAGCGGGCGCAGCGCGCGGCCGAGCGCGGTGCGGTCCAGCACCAGGGCCTCCGCCAGCCGCCCGATCGGCAGGGCGCCCAGCCGGCTCAGCTTCGACAGGATCGAATACTGCGTGCCGCGCAGGCCCACTTTCGCCAGATGCCGGTCGTAGATTTGGCTGACGTGCCGCGTCGCCTGGCGCAGCGCCAGGCAGTTGCACCGGGTGGGATCGAACAATTCCGGCCCGGCGGTTTTGGGCGCGACTTGCTTCATTTGCATGGCTCACATTCCGGCGGCGGCGAAGCCGCCCCTTGCCAATAGATGCATATGCACGTATTAAAGTCAAGATCAGGTGCATATGCACTTATAAGCCGGAAGGCGGAAAGGCCGTCATGGACCCGAGGACCAAGCTGCTGCTGGAAGCGCCGGTGACGCGCACCATCGTGACGCTGGCGCTGCCGAACGTCGCGGTCATGGTGGTGCAGGCCTCGATCGGGCTGATCGAGACTTATTTCGTCGCGAAACTGGGTCTCGACGCGCTCGCCGGCATGGCGCTGGTGTTCCCGCTGTTCATGCTGCTGCAGATGGTGTCGGCCGGCGCGATGGGCGGCGGCATTCTGTCGGCGATCGCGCGGGCGCTCGGCGCCGGCAATCGCGAGCGCGCCAACGAACTGGTCTGGTCCGCGGTCGCGATCACGGTCGCGCTCGGCGCCATCACCACCATCTTGGCCTTGACGTTCGGCCCAAAGCTCTACGCGTTGATGGGCGGCACCGGCGGATCGCTCGCGGCCGCGGCGACTTATTCGACCATTGTTTTTGCCTGCGCCGTCCCGCTCTGGCTGTTCAACTCGTTTGCCGCGGTCATTCGCGGAACCGGCAATATGTTATTTCCGGCATCGGTCGTCATCGCTGGCGCATGTTTCCTGGTGCCGGTGTCGCCGCTGCTGATCTTCGGCCTCGGGCCGTTTCCGCACCTCGGCATTGCCGGCGGCGCCGTCGCGGTGCTGCTGTATTACGCGGTCGGCTGTGCGATCTTTGCGGTCTATATCTGGTCCGGCCGCGGCGTCCTCAAGCCTTCGCGGCTGCCGCCGCGCCTGACCTGGGCGCCGATGCGCGAAATTCTTCGCGTCGGCGCGATCTCTTCCATCGTCAGTCTCTCGACCAATGTCAGCATTGGCGTGGCGACCGGGCTTGCCGGCGTGGTCGGTCCCGCCGCGGTCGCCGGTTACGGCACCGGCGCGCGGCTGGAATATTTGCTGGTGCCCCTGGTATTCGGCCTCGGTGCGCCGGTGGCGGCGATGGTCGGCACCTGCATCGGCGCCGGCAACCGCGAGCGCGCGATGCGTGTTGCTTGGACCGGCGCGGCGATCGCCGGCGGCATTACCGAAGCGATCGGTCTTGCGGCCGCGTTGTTCCCGCACGCCTGGCTCACGCTGTTCGGCAACGACCCGGCCATGCTCGAAACCGGCACGCTCTATCTGCGCATCGTCGGGCCGGCTTACGGTTTCTTCGGCGGTGGCCTGGCGCTGTATTTCGCCTCGCAAGGCGCCGGCCGCATGGGCTGGCCGATGGCGGCCGCGGTGCTGCGTGTCGTCATCGCCGCCGGCGGCGGCTGGCTCGCGGTCGCATGGTTCGGCGGCAGCACGGCGCTGTTCGCGGTGATCGCCGCCGCGCTGGTGACCTACGGCTTGGCCAATGTCGCCGCGGTTGCCGGCGGCCTGTGGTTCAAGCAGCGCAAACCCGCGGCGAAGGCCGCGGCGGCAACGGCTTAGGCGACCTTCTTTCCCCACAGCCGCGCCGACGCGATGTCGGCGCCTTCGCGGATCGAGCGCAGCTTGAGCCAGACCGCCGGCTCGATCACCCACTCGCGATTCGTGAATGTGCCGAAACCGCAGTCGGTCGACGCGATTACCCGCTCGCGCTCGCCGACGGCCGCCACCGCGTCCTCGATACGGCGCGCCACCACTTCGGGATGCTCGACGAAATTGCTGGTGGTCTCCACCACGCCGGGGATCAGCAGCATGTCCTTCGGCAGCGGATGTTTTTTAAGCGCAGCGTATTCGTGGGCGTGGCGCGGGTTGGAAAACTCGATCGACAGCGCGCCGACTTTGGCTTGGTACAGCGCCTGCAGAATCGTGCCGAGCGGCACGTCGTGGATATGCGGGCCCTCCCAGTTGCCGTAACAGATATGCAGCCGCACGCGGTCGCGCGGAATGCCTTCGATGCCATCGTTGATGGCCGCGACGTGGCGCTCCACTGCTTTGACGAAGCTTGAGTCGTCGAGGTCGCGGTACATCATGGTGCGGTCCATGGCGAGATCGGGCGCGTCGATCTGCAGCAGCAGGCCGGCTTTGTGGATCGCCTGGTATTCGTACTTCATCTCGCGCGAAATCGCGCTGAGATATTTGTCCTGGCTGCCGTAGAACGCGTCGAGCATGGTGCTCGAAATAATTCCGGGCGAGGGCGCCGTCATGAACTGCTCGGCAAATTTGCCCGCGGAAATCTTCTTGAAGCGCGCGATCTCGTCATTGATCGGCTTGAGATCGAGATATTTCAGTTCGCTTTGGCACTCCGGCGCGTTCTGCTGTTTGCTGACATGTGGGAAGCGCCGCTTGAGCTGCTCGACCAGATCGGGAAATTCCTCGAACTCGCGCCCGCGCCGCCGCTTCGACACGCCGGCAAAGCCTGCCATGCGCTGCGGCACGTAGGTCTGGAAGCCGACCCGCTGCTGCTCGCCGTCATTACCGATGTCGATGCCGGCCGAGGCCTGCTTGTCGACTACGTGGCGCACCGCCTTGTCCATCTCGGCGGCCATCTCCTTGGCATCGAATTGTTCACCGGCCTCCTGGCGCACCAGCAAGTCGGACAGCTTCTCGTTGCGCGGCAGGCTGCCGACATGGGTAGTTAGAATGCGGTCCCGGCTGAAGATCATGAGGTCTCCCTGGAATTATGCTTCGCTTTGCAGGCCGTGCTTTGGCGGGCATAATACGCACTGTCGGGGGAGGAAACGCAAATGCCAGTCGCGGAGCTCAAGGCGGCGGATCCGCAAGGCGCAAATCCCGTGGGCGCAATCCCACGCGACTACAATTTTGCCGCCGATGTGCTGCAAAGCAACCTTGCCGCCGGCCGCGCCAATAAGCCGGCCTATATCGACGCGCGCGGTATGACGACCTACGGCCAGCTCGCCGACCGGGTCGCGCGCTTCGGCGCGGCGCTGCGCGGCCTTGGAATCCGGCGCGAAGAGCGCGTACTGCTGGCGCTGCTCGACACCGCGGACTGGCCGGTCGCGTTTCTCGGCTGCCTCAAGGCCGGCATCATCGCCGTGCCGGTCAATACTTTGCTCACCGAGGACGATTACCGCTTCATGCTGGCCGACAGCCGGGCCAAATGCCTGGTGGTGTCGGAGGCGCTGTTCCCGAAATTCGAGAAGCTGATCGAGGAAAACCCGGGCCTCGAGCACGTCATCGTTTCCGGCAATAATCCGCACGGCTACCGGCTGTTCGACGACGTCATCGGCGCCGACGAGCCGGAGGATTACACCGCGCCGACCGTCGCCGACGACATGGCGTTCTGGCTCTACACCTCGGGCTCCACCGGCAAGCCGAAGGGCGCGGTGCATGTGCACGCCAGCCTCAAGCTGACCGCCGATCTCTACGGCACGCCGGTCGCGGGCCTGAAGGAAAGCGACGTCTGCTATTCGGTGGCGAAATTGTTTTTCGCCTACGGCCTCGGCAACGCCATGACCTTTCCCCTGTCGGTCGGGGCCACCACGGTGCTGCTAGCCGACCGGCCGACGCCGGACGGCGTCGCCGCGCTGTTGCGCAAGCACCCGGTCACGATGTTCTTCGCGGTGCCGACCTTCTACGCCGCGTTCCTCAATAGCCCGAACGCGCCGCGCCGCGACGACGTGAAAATCCGCCGCTGCATTTCCGCCGGCGAAGCCCTGCCGGAGGAAATCGCGCGCACCTGGAAGGAACGCTACGGCGTCGAGATTTCCGACGGCCTCGGCACCACCGAGATGCTGCACATTTATCTGACCAACGCGCCGGGCGCGACCAAATACGGCACCACCGGCAAACTGGTGCCTGGCTACGAGATCAAGCTGATCGGCGAGGACGGCGAACCGGTCAAACAAGGCGAGATGGGCGAAATGTATGCGCGCGGGCCGACCGCCGCGATCATGTACTGGAACAACCGCGAGAAGTCGCGCTCGACCTTCCAGGGCGAATGGACTCGCTCGGGCGACAAATACATCGAGGACGCCGACGGCTATTACGTCTGCTGCGGGCGGGCCGACGACATGCTGAAAGTGTCGGGCATCTATGTCTCGCCGTTCGAGGTCGAGGCCGCGCTGTCGTCGCATCCGGATGTGCTGGAAGCCGCCGTGGTTGGCTGGGGCGACGAGCAGAAGCTGGTCAAACCCAAAGCCTTCGTCGTACTCAAGGAGCCTAACAAGGCCAGCGATGCGCTGGTCCGCGCGCTGCAGGAGCACGTCAAGGCCAAGCTCGCGCCATACAAATACCCGCGCTGGATCGAATTTCGCACCGAGCTGCCGAAGACGGCCACCGGCAAGATTCAGCGCTTCAAATTGCGGGCGGAAGGGCCCGGCGCACGGTAATGACGCTCTCCGACTCCGGCTTTCTCGATATCGGATCTCAGAAATTGGAATACCGCATGATCGGGCCGCGGCCAGATCAAGCGCCGACGCTGGTGCTGCTGCACGAAGGCCTCGGCTGCGTCGGCCTGTGGGGCGATTTTCCCGACAAGCTACAGAAGGCGACCGGCTGCGGTGTTTTTGTTTATTCGCGCTCCGGCTATGGGAAATCGAGCCCGGTCGCGTTGCCGCGGCCGCTCTCCTATATGCACGATGAGGCGCGCGACGTGCTGCCGCAATTGCTCGACGCCATCGGCTTTAGGCGCGGGCTGCTGCTCGGCCACAGCGACGGCGCCTCCATCGCCGCGATCTACGCCGGCAGCCATCAGGATCACCGCGTCGGCGGCCTGGTGCTGATGGCGCCGCATTTTTTCACCGAGTACATGGGCATCGCGTCGATCGAGGAGGCGTGCAAGGTTTACGAGACCGGCGATCTGCGGCAGCGGCTGGCGCGCTGGCATGCGGACGTCGACAACGCCTTCAAGGGCTGGAACGGCGCCTGGCTCGATCCGGATTTTCGCAAATGGGATATCACCGAGTTCCTCGCCTATATCCGCGTGCCGGTGCTGATCGTGCAGGGCGAGGACGACCAGTACGGCACGGTGAAGCAGATCGAGGTGGCTAACCGGGAATGTTATTGCCCGGTCGAGGTGGCGCTGTTGCCGGGCGTAAAGCACTCGCCGCAACGCGACGCGCCGGAGGCGACGCTCCAGGCGATTTCGGAATTCGTCGCCCGCGTCTTGGCGGGCGAGACGCGGACGGCGTAAGGGCTTACTCGGCCGCTTGCTTGGCGGCGCTCGAATGCGCCGACACCAGATAGTCCATCGCCGCCTGCACGCCGCTCTTCTTGTGCGGAATGCCGGCGAGCGCCAGCGCCATTTCGGTCGCGCCGAGCGCGCCGATCATCATGGTGTCGTTGATGTCGCCGAGATGGCCGATGCGGAAGTATTTGCCGGCATAGGCGCCGAAGCTCGCGCCGTAGGAGATGTTGAAGTTCTCGAGCGCCAGCGCGCGGAACTTGTCGGCGTCGTGGCCTTCCGGCAGCAGGATTGCCGTGATGGTCGGCGAATATTGACCGGCGTTCTTGTTGAGGTTTTCCAGTCCCCAGGCCTTCACCGCGCGGCGGGTGGCTTCCGCCAGGCGATGGTGGCGGGCGAACACGTTGTCGAGGCCCTCCTCGTGCAGCATGTCGATGCCGACGCTGAGGCCCTGCAGCATTTGCGTCGCCGGCGTGTAGGGGAAGAAGCCGACTTTGTTCATGGTCAGCATTTCGTCCCAGGCCCAGAACGATTTCGTCATCTTCGACGTCTTGTTCGCGGCCAGCGCCTTGTCGCTCACCGCGTTGAACGACATGCCGGGCGGCAGCATCAGGCCCTTCTGCGCGCCGCCGACGGAAACGTCGACGCCCCATTCGTCGTGCCGGTAGTCGGTCGAGGCAAGCGAGGAGATGGTGTCGACGAAGAACAGCGCCGGATGACCGGCGGCGTCGATCGCCTTGCGGATCTCCGCGACCGGCGTCAGCGCGCCGGTCGAGGTTTCGTTATGCAGGATGCAAACCGCCTTGATCTCTTTGTTCTTGTCTTCGCGCAGCCTGGCTTCGATCGCCTTCGGATCGGCGCCGTTGCGCCAGTCGGTCGTGATGAATTCGGGCTTGAGGCCGATCTTCTCGGCCATCTTCTTCCACAGCGCGGCGAACTGGCCGGTCTCCACCATCAGCACCTTGTCGCCGGGCGACAGCGTGTTCACCAACGCGGCTTCCCAGGCGCCGGTGCCGGTCGCGGTGTAGATGATCACCGGATTGGTGGTCTTGAAGATGGTCTTGATGCCGTCCAGGCACTTCTTGGTCAGCTTGGCGAATTCCGGCCCGCGGTGGTCGATGATGGGGGTATCCATCGCCCGCAAGACGCGGTCGGGAAGCGCGGTCGGCCCCGGAATTTGCAGAAAATGACGCCCCACCGCACGCGATGAATTCTTAGCCATGACATTCGCTCCTAAACCGCAGTTTTTCAAAGATTTTCGTGGTTTAACCACGAGCCAGTCCCGGCGCGGGAGCGGCGCTTGTGGCGTTGAACTATGAATGCAACATTGCGGTCAAGCAGTTTTCCGCACAGCAAACAAGCCATCTATGCATAGGCTGAACGAAGCCCGAAAAGGAAACACGCCGTGGCAGTGGTAATGCCCGGCCTGGAACGGCGGCTGAAGGCCGAATTGAGCGGGGACGTGCAGTTCGACCGCTTCAGCCGCGGCCGTTACGCCACTGACGCCTCCCATTACCAGATCATGCCGGTCGGCGCGGTCGCCCCGCGCACGATAGAAGAAGCCGAACGGGCGATAGGAATTGCCCGGTCCGAGGGCGTCAGCGTGCTGGCGCGCGGCGGCGGAACGTCGCAGGCCGGGCAGACCGTCGGCGATGGGCTGGTGGTGGACTGTTCCAAATATCTCACCCGTATCCTGGATCTCGACCTAAAAAGCGCGTCTTGCGCGGTCGAGCCCGGCATCGTGCTCGACGATCTCAACCGCCAGCTCAAGCCGCATGGGCTGTGGTTCCCGGTCGATGTCTCGACTTCCTCGCGCGCCACCATCGGCGGCATGGCCGCCAACAATTCCTGCGGCGGGCGCTCGATGCGCTACGGCACCATGCGCGACAATGTGCTGGCGATCGAAGCCGTGCTGGCCGACGGCACGCTCGCTCGTTTCGGCCGCATCGGCGGCAGCCTCGCCGACGTGTTGGCGCCGCTGCGGCCGCTCGCCAAGGACCTGCTGGCGATCGGCGCGCGCGAAGCCCACGAAATTGCCGCGCGTTTTCCGAAGGTGCAGCGCCGCGTCGGCGGCTACAATCTCGACGCGCTGGTGCCGGGGAAGAACGACATCAATCTCGCCCACCTGCTGGTCGGCTCTGAAGGCACGCTCGGCTTTTCCACGCGCATCGAATTGAAATTGTCGCCGCTGCTCGGCCGCCGCGCGGTCGGCGCCTGCCATTTCGGCAGCTTCCGCGAAGCCATGAACGCCGCCCAGCACATCGTGCATCTGCTGCCGATCGCGGTCGAACTGATCGACCGCACCATGATCGAGCTGGCAAGCGAGATCCCGATGTTCCGGCCGACGCTCGACAAATTTGTGCGCGGGACGCCCGCCGCGATCCTGCTGGTCGAATTCGGCGAGGACGATCACGAGGAAAACCTGCGCCGGCTGCGCAAGCTCAAGCACATGATCGGGGATCTCGGCTTTTCCTGGGACAAGAGCGGCGACCAATGGGGCGGCATGATCGAGGTGCTCAACGCCGATCTGCAGGCGGCCATCACCGACCTGCGCACCTCCGGCCTCAACATCATGATGTCGATGAAGGAGCAGGGCAAACCGGTCTCCTTCGTCGAGGATTGCGCGGTGCCGCTCGAGCATCTGGCCGACTACACCAGCAGGCTTACCGAGATTTTCGAAAAGCACGGCACGCGCGGCACCTGGTACGCGCATGCCGGCTCCGGTTGCCTGCACGTGCGCCCGGTGCTCAATCTGCGGCTGGAGAAAGACGTCACCGCCATGCGCGAAATCGCCGAAGAGGCGTTCGCCACGGTGCGCGAATACAAAGGCTCGCATTCCGGCGAGCACGGCGACGGCCTGGTGCGCTCGGAATTCAACGAGCCGATGTTCGGCTCCCGGCTGGCGCGCGCCTTCGAGGAGGTGAAGGACCGTCTCGATCCGCTTGGCCTCTACAATCCCGGCAAGGTCGTGCGCCCGCCCAAGTTCGACGACCGCAGCCTGTTCCGATATCCGCCCGGCTACGCGGGCGAGGACATCAAGACCCATCTCGACTGGTCGGCCTATACGGGCGCAGGCCTCGGGTTCCAGGGCGCGGTCGAGATGTGCAACAACAATGGCGCCTGCCGGAAACTGGCCGGCGGCGCCATGTGCCCGAGCTATCGCGTCACCCGCGACGAACGCGACGTTACGCGCGGGCGCGCCAACACGCTGCGGCTGGCGATCACTGGCCAGCTCGGGCCCGATGCGCTCGCCTCCGACGAAATGGCCGAGACGCTGAAGCTTTGCGTCTCCTGCAAGGCCTGCCGGCGCGAATGCCCGACCGGCGTCGACATGGCGCGCATGAAGATCGAGGTCAGCGCGGCGCGCGCGGCCAAATATGGCCACTCGCCGCACGACCGGCTGGTCGGCTTTCTGCCGCGTTACGCGCCCAAAGCCGCGCGTTTTTCCTGGCTCGCTAATCTGCGCAACCGCGTTCCGGTTTTGCGCAAAGCGTCCGAAGTCTTCGCGGGATTTTCCGGGCGGCGCAGCCTGCCGAAATGGCGCAAGGACATTTACCGCGACCGTTCCGATTGGGCCTACAACGCCGCGACGGCCGAGCCGGTGCGCGAGGTCGTGTTGTTCGCCGATACCTTCAACCGCTATTTCGAGCGCGAAAATCTCGATGCGGCGCTGAGCGTGCTGGTGGCCGCGGGCTATCACGTCCACGCGGCCATGCCGGCTGATGGCGACGAGCGGCCGCTGTGCTGCGGGCGCACGTTTCTCGCGATCGGCGCGGTCGACGAGGCGCGGCGCGAGATGGAGCGCACGATTGCCGCGCTGGCGCCCTATGTGTCGCGCGGCGTGCCGGTGATCGGGCTCGAGCCGAGCTGCCTGTTGAGTTTCCGCGACGAGATGCCGGCGCTCATCAAAAGCGATGCGGCCAATGCGCTGACAGCCCAGGCGCTGCTGCTGGAGGAATTCCTCGCTCGCGAGCAGAAAGAAGGCCGCCTGAAGCTGCCGCTGGGGCCGCTGCCGAAAAAGGCGCTGTTGCACGGCCACTGCCACCAGAAGGCCTTCGATGCCATGGGCGCAGTCGAGAGCGTGCTCAAGCTGATCCCGGAGCTTGCCGTCGAAACCGTGGAATCGAGCTGCTGCGGCATGGCCGGCAGTTTCGGCTACGACGCCGCGACCATCGACGTCTCGCTCAAGATGGGTGAACTGTCATTGCTGCCGGCGGTGCGCAAAGCGCCTGCCGATGCGCTGATCGTGGCCGACGGCACCTCGTGCCGGCATCAAATCCATGACGGCGCCGATCGCGATGCGCTCCATGTCGCCCGCGTGCTGGCGATGAGCGTTGCGGCGGCGCGCGGCCTGGAATAAGCGACCCGCCCGGACGGGGATGGCCGGGCGGGTCTTATCGATCGGCGCGAGGGTGGACGGGGGCAGGCGCCGACCGTAGCTCACGAAGCGTAATTAGTACGGGACGACGTCGCAGACTTTCGCGCGGTACAAATTGCCCCAGCGGTCATAGCGGCGGACGTAGTGGCATTCAGCGTAGCCGGGCTCATCGTAATAGGCGTTGGACGCTGCGGCGGCGCCGATCAGGGTGCCGGCGACGATGCCGGCGCCGATGCCCCAGCCGTGGTGGCCGAAATGCGGGGAAGCGTGGGCCTGGCCGCCGATGGCGGTGAAGGTGGTGGCGAGGGTAAGCGCGGCGATCGCAGCGGCGATGGTCTTGGACTTGGTCATGGCGGGTCTCCATACGGTTGAATTGGAGCGGCCGTCATTGGCCGCGTGATCATGGGTCGCGCGGCCTGCGGAAAAGGTTCAAAGCAGCCGGTCAGGTCTCCAGCAACTGCGCCAGCCATTCCGGCCGGAAATTGAGCCCTAAAAAGCCGCTCCGCCTTGGCGCGGGTCTCTTTCGATCGCCCTTCGTATTTCTTGATGTCGGCCTTGAATTCGGCCGCCTGCTTGGCGGCCAAGGCTCGGTCGAAATTGCCGGCGGTCTCTAGAGCCGCAGTTGCGCCAACCCGTTCTCGTCCACATGCAATTTGAGACGCGACGCCTGATATTCCGCCCAGGCGTCTACCGATTCCGCCTTGGCTTTCTGCATAGCCTGAGTGATGTTGTCGTCCTTGATATTCGACACCGCCATGAACACCGACAAAATTACCACGGTGACGGCGACGAGATCGTTGAGCCGCTTGTCCGAGCCTTCCGTTTTGACGTCCGCGTCCATCTTTGTGCCCCCTCCGGCGATTAGGGTAATGCAATCGGAAACAAGACTACTTACTGTTTCCTCGGTCGGCTATCTCGACTTTGATTGCCGGGGGAGCGCGGAGCGAACCATGCCGTCCAAAAGGTTTTGTGCGATCGCCGTCGCCGCGCTGCTCGCCGCCACGCACGCGCTATCGCCGACGTTCGCGCAGCCCCTCGACAAGGTCCGCTTCGGCACCAATTGGGTGGCGGAGGCCGAGCACGGCGGCTTCTACCAGGCGCTCGCCGACGGCACGTACAGGAAATATGGGCTCGACGTCACCATCGTGCCGGGCGGGCCGAACGTGAACAACCGTATCCTGCTGCCGGTCGGCAAGCTCGACTTCTTCATGAGCGCTAACTCACTGCAATCCTTCGACGCGGTCGCGCACGACATTCCGACCGTGGCGGTGGCGGCGAGCTTCCAGAAGGACCCGCAGGTGCTGATCGCGCATCCCGGCGTGCAGACGCTGGTGGACCTCAAGAAGCTCACGCTGTTCGTGTCGCCGGAGGGCATGATCAGCTATTTCCAGTGGCTGAAGGCGGATTACGGTTTCGACGAATCCAAAGTGAAGCCTTACACCTTCAACGCGCAGCCGTTCCTCGCCGACAAGAATTCCGCGATGCAGGGCTACGTCACCTCCGAGCCCTACGCGGTCGAGACGCAAGGCCGCTTCAAGCCGAAAGTGTTTCTGCTCGCCGATTACGGCTTCAACGCCTATTCGACGCTGATCGAGACGCGGCGCGATCTCGTGGACAAGCGCCCCGACCTGGTGCAGCGCTTCGTCGACGCCTCGGCCATCGGCTGGTACCATTATATCTACGGCGACAGCCGGCCCGGCAACGAACTGATCAAGAAGCAGAACTCGGAGATGACCGACGCGCTGCTCGCCTATTCCATCGCCAAGATGAAGGAATTCGGCATCGTCGACTCGGGCGACTCTATCAAGCTCGGCATCGGCGCCATGACCGACGCGCGGGTGAAGAGTTTCTTCGACAAGATGGTGCGTGCCGGCGTCGTCAAGTCGGGCCTCGATTACAAACGCGCCTACACCCTGCAGTTCGTCAACAAGGGCGTCGGCGCCGAGTTGCGGCCCAAATGAGTTCACCCGGATCGAACATTGTCGCGCTGCGCAACGTCGGCAAGACCTTCGACAGCGGCACGGTCGCGCTCGACGGCCTCAGTCTCGCCGTAGCGGAAGGCGAATTCGTCTCGCTGCTGGGGCCGTCCGGCTGCGGCAAGTCGACCGCGCTGCGCCTCATCGCGGGCTTAAGCGCGCCGTCCGCGGGCGCGGTCGAATGGCCGGGAGGTGGCGGCCAGATCGGCTTTGTGTTCCAGGAGCCGACTTTGATGCCCTGGGCCGACGTCGCCGCCAACGTTCGGTTGCCGCTCAGGCTGGCGCATGCGGATCCGGCAAAGGCACGGGCCGCGACGATGCAGGCGTTGGCGCACGTCGGCCTCGCCGACTTCGCGCAAAGCTATCCGCGCGAATTGTCCGGCGGCATGAAGATGCGCACCTCGATCGCGCGCGCGCTGGTTACCGAACCGCAACTGCTGTTGATGGACGAGCCGTTCGCCGCGCTCGACGAGATCACCCGCTTCAAGCTCAACAACGATCTGCTGGCGCTGTGGCAGGCGCTGCGGCGCACCGTGATCTTCGTCACCCACTCGGTGTTCGAGTCGGTGTACCTGTCGCAGCGCATCGTGGTGATGACGCCGCGGCCGGGCCGTGTCTTCGCCGACATCGCGATCCCGGCGTCTTACCCGCGCGACGAGCGCTTCCGCACCTCGGCCGATTTTGCCGGCTATTGCCGCACAGTCTCCGAGGCGCTCGGCAAGGCGATGGGAGGCGCGTCATGAGCGCGCGCGGGTTACGCATCGGCTTGCCCATTTTGGTGCTGGCGCTCGTGCTGCTGGTTTGGGATCTCGTGGTGCGCGCCTTCGCCATTCCGCCTTACGTGTTGCCGGGTCCGGGTCTGGTGCTGGGCACGTTGATTTCCGACGGCGGCCTGCTGTGGCATTCGCTGCTGGTGACGCTCACCACCACCTTCGAGGGCTTCCTGCTCGCCGCCGTCGGCGGCATCGGGCTGGCCGTCCTGTTCAGCCAGTCGCGGCTGATCGAATACTCGCTCTATCCTTACGCGGTGATCCTGCAGGTAACGCCGATCGTCGCCATCGCGCCGCTGCTGCTGATCTATCTGCCGCAGCCGCTGGCGGTGCTGGCCTGCGCCTGGATCGTGGCGTTCTTTCCGGTGCTCGCCAACACCACGCTCGGCTTGAGCTCGGTCGACCACAATCTTGTCGCGCTGTTCGAACTCTACAAGGCGTCGCGCTGGCAGCTGCTGTGGAACCTGAAGCTGCCTTCGGCGCTGCCGCAGATGCTCGCCGGTCTGCGCATCGCCGGCGGGCTGTCGCTGATCGGCGCGGTGGTGGCCGAGATAGCCGCCGGTTCGGCCGGCGCCGGATCGGGGCTCGCTTATCGCATCGCCGAGTCCGGCTACCGGCTCAACATCCCGCGCATGTTCGCGGCGCTGCTGCTGTTGTCGGCCGCCGGCGTCGTCATCTTTTTTGCGCTGTCGGCGCTTTCGCATCTGGCGCTGCGCCGCTGGCACGAAAGCGCGCTCAAGCGGGAAACTTAAAAAGAATATTGCGTGACGATCCCGAGCAGCGCCATGACGACGATCACTTCGATCAGGCTGCGGTGGAAGCGGAACGCCAATATGGCCGCGGTGACGGCGAGGATGGCCGCATGGGTGTCGAGCGCGCGCGGATCGAAAGCATACCAGCGCAGCGGTCCCCAATGGCGTTCGGTGACGGTGCCGAACAGCACATGCAGCGCGAACCAGACCGACAGGTTGAGGATGACGCCGACCACCGCGGCGGTGATCGCCGCCAAGGCGCCGGCGAGCCGCCGGTTGCCGCGCAGTTGTTCGATGAACGGCGCGCCGGCGAAAATCCACAGCATCGCCGGCACGAACGTCACCCAGGTGGTCAGCGCCGCGCCGAGGATGCCGGCGACCAGCGGCGTGAACGGCGCCGCCTCACGGAACGCGGCCAGGAAGCCGACGAACTGCGTGACCAGGATCAACGGCCCCGGCGTGGTCTCGGCGAGGCCGAGCGCGTCCACCATTTCCGGCGCCGTTAGCCAGCCGTGGGTCTCGACCACCTGCTGCGCCATATAGGCCAGCACCGCATAGGCGCCGCCGAAGGTCACCACCGCGAGTTTCGAGAAAAATACGCCGATGTCGACCAGAACATGATGCGGCCCAAGCACCAGCGCGGCGAGGGCGACCGGCGCCCACCAGATTACGAGACCGACGACGCTGGCGACCGTGAATTGCCGCCAGCGGTCGCCGGAATATTCGGTGATGTCATGCGCATCGGCGGCAAGGCCGAGCAAATCGGGACGCGTCCGGGCGACAAGAAATCCGACAAGCGCCGCGGCAATCACGATCAGCGGAAACGGCGCAGCGAAAAAGTAGATGCCGACGAACGCCAAGGCCGCGAGCGAAACCAGTAGCGACGACTTCAAGGCGCGCTTGCCGATACGGATCAGCGCCTCGAAGACGATCACCAGCACGGCGGCCTTGATGCCGAACAGCGCGCCGTCGATCGGGCCAAAGCCCCGCCCATAGGCGTAGAGCAGGCTTAAGGCCAGCATCACGAAGGCGCCCGGCAGCACGAACAGGATGCCGGCGGCGAGCCCGCCGCGCACGCCGTGCAGCAGCCAGCCGACATAGGTGGCGAGTTGCGTCGCCTCCGGGCCCGGCAGCAGCATGGAAAAATTGAGCGCGTGCAGGAAGCGCGGCTCGTCGATCCATTTTTTCTCGTCGACCAGGATGCGATGCATCATGGCGATCTGGCCGGCCGGCCCGCCGAAATTGATGCAGCCGATCTTCAGCCAGACCATAAAGGCCTCGCCGAAGTTCGGGTGCATCTTGTTGTCGATCGTCGTCATTCGCTCAGGCAGCCTTGGCCGGCCAGTTATGGCGTTCCTCGGCGGCAAAGCGCAGCCAGGCGAACAGGGCATCGTAGACCATGAAACCGCGTTCGAGCAGCCCATGATCGTCGTCGCCGGCTAGCGCCGACAGGCCGAGCGAAATCGCATGCAAACCGGCGGCTTCCGGCGCGAGGTCGGGCCGCGCGGTGTCGGCGCCGCGCACGATCAAAGCCAGCCGCGCCAGCGATGGCTCGCCTTCCAGGACGAACAGCTTGAGCATGGTATCGAAGGTGCAGCGCCCGCCATCGTGGCTCAATTCGATATCCTTGATGTCGAACGGCACGGCGCCGGTCTCGCGCGACGTTCACGACCTCATCCGGATCGACATACAGAATGCGGGCCTGCGGATCGAGGAAGCGGCGGATCAGCCAGGGGCAAGCTATACGGTCGATCTTCGGCCGCCGCCGCGTCACCCAAAGGCCGGGGCGCTTCGGCGTCAGCCGGTCGAGTTCGGCCTTGGCGACAAACGGCAAGCCGGCATTCGCCCAGGCTTCGTAGCCGCCTTCCAGCACGCGCGCATCGAAGCCGTCGGCGCGCAACTGCGCGACCGCCGCCTGGCTCATTTCATGACCCGCCTTGCAGGCGATGGCGATCGGCTGGGCACGGCCGAGTTCGACCGACCATGTTTGCGTCTGGCCGGCATCGCGCCAGATCGCGCCCGGCAAGAGTTGCGGCGATGCCTCGAAAGCATCGCGGCGACGCACATCGACAAGCTGCGGCGCATCGCGCGTCGCCGTCGCATTCCAGAGATCTTTCGGTGAAATCGAATGGCTCGGAGACAGCATAGGTCCCCTCCGTGAACGAAGGAGACGGTGCTTGGGCTGTCGCAAGCCTTCAAGGGAGCGGGGCGACCGTCGCAGGCCCCACGACAAAAATCTAGCTCAGCGGATCATCGCGGGCAAGCCGTCAATGAAGAAACGCTGGCAAAACCAGCGACAATCCGGAAACCAGCAGCAAGATCAGGATGACTTTGCGAAACGCCGCATCGTCAAGTTTTCCATATAGAAAAACACCGACCCACAAGCCTAGCAACAGAGCGGGCAAGCCAAGCAGGAAAAGCGTGAGGGTATCGACGTTGAAGAGATGGCCCGCCGTCGCGAACGTCAGCGTGGTCATCGTCATGGTGAGGAACAGCACAGGCTGAAATATCGCCCGCTGCGCATCTTTTGGCCCGCCGCCGAGCTGGACCCAGATTGTGCTGATGACTCCGCCAAGGCCGGTGAGACCGCCGAGCAATCCGTTCAAGACGCCGATGCCGGTATCGGCTGCCGGATTGGACTTGATCGGCGTGAAGGTCGGCCGCGCGAGATTGTAGGTACTGTACACGATCAGCAAGGCGCCGACGCCGATGCGCAGGTACGCTGGATTGAGATAGGTCACGAGATAGGCGCCGAGCGGAACACCAACGGCGCCGCCGATGACGAACGGCAGGATTCGCCGCCACTGCAGCGCATGGCGGACTTTCCAGACGCCGTAGCCTTGGTTGACCATCCCGTAAGCCGCGATCAGAACCGCCGTTTGCAGCGGCGTGATGATGTGCAACCAGATGCCCGACACGACCAGCCCGGCCGCAAAGCCGGTCAGGCCGCTGGTGAATCCGCCGAGAAAGGTCGCGATGAGAAAAAGCGCAATTACAGTGCCGTCCATGATTTGGTCCCAAGCGAAAGCGATCAGCGCTTGGGTGGACGCAAGTCGCACCTGACGGGGAGGCTTTGGAAACCCCGGAACGTTGCCTATCGGCGATCGGCGCGCGAAACGGCGACACAAATCGCATGGCAGATTGACGTGAGGGTGATTTAGCCAGCCGTCGCCATAGGTCCCCTCCGTAAACGAAGGAAACGGCGCTTGGGCTCGCAAGCCTTCAAGGGAGCGGGACGACCGTCGTTGGCCCCACGTTGCGATTCCTAATTCAAAACGCGCCGGCTTTCAATCGAATGTTTTACATTGCTGCCAGTCTGCTACGCTCCTCACCAAGGTGAGGTCGGTTCGACAACGGCATGATGGCAGCGTAGAAGATGACCGACCTCGCGCAGCTACGCCGCCAGCGGCTCACCGGCATTGCCTTGATGTGCGGGGCGGTGGCGTTGTTCGCGTGCCTCGATACCGCGGCGAAATATCTCAATCCGCATATGAGCAGCTTGCAAATCGCCTGGGCGCGCTACAGCAGCGCCTTCGTGCTGACGCTGATCGTCTCCAACCCGCTGACCCATCCGGCTTTGTTGCGCAGCAAGTGCCTGAAGTTGCAGATCACGCGCTCGCTTCTGCTGGTTGCCTCGACGGCGCTGAACTTCATCGCATTGCGCTGGCTGCAACTCGACGAGGCCCTGTCGATCATCTTCACTTTTCCCTTCATCGTCGCCATCGTGTCGGGCCCGATGCTGGGCGAATGGATCGGCTGGCGGCGCTGGTCGGCAATCTGTGTCGGCTTCGGCGGCGTGCTGTTGATCACACGGCCCGGTTTCGGCGGCATGCACCCGGCGGCGCTGATCACGCTCGTCGGCACCGTCTGCTACGGCTTTTACGCGGTGATCACGCGCATCGTGTCGCGCGTCGATTCCAACCAGACGTCGCTGTTCTACGCCAATTTTATCGGCGCGCTGGTGATGCTGCCGGTGATCCCCTTCGTCTGGACCACACCGGAAAGCTGGCCGATCGCGATGATGATGTTGGGCACCGGCGTGCTCGGCAGCGCCGGCCATTTTCTTTTGATTTCCGGCCACCGCCTCGCGCCGGCCGCGGTACTCTCGCCCTTCGTCTACACCCAGCTGATCTGGGTCGTGATCCTCGGCTACTGGGTTTTCGACCACGTGCCCAATCGCTGGACCCTGGCGGGCGCCGCCATCGTCATAGGCTCCGGTCTCTATCTGCTCTACCGGGAACGCAAGTTGGGCAAGACCACCACCAGCGAAGGGGTGGTCGAAGGCCCACTGGAATAGTGCCGAATTCGTCAGCCTGGGCCTGGAATGACAAGTATTGAAATAGGAGAGTTGCGAGGCTGCGTTCATCGGGTCTAAGTTCCGCCCGCTCCATGCAGAATACCCCCTTCGAGGATCATACATGGCGACAGTAAAGGACCGGGCGCCGGCAGGCTCGGGCTTGAACGACGATATCGGCGAGCAAAAGCGCCTGGCTTTGTACCGTTCGCAGGTGCGCCTGCGCGAAGCGGAACAGCGCGCCTACGACCTATTCCTGCAAAATCTGGTCAAGGGCACCAGCCATCTCTCGCTCGGGCAGGAGGCGATCGCGGCAGGTTTTGCCGAAGCCATGGTCAAAGGCGACCTGAGCTTCTGCACCTATCGAGGCCATGCCCATACCCTGGCGCGCGGCGTGCCCGTCGAGAAGGTGCTCGGCGAGCTGATGCAGCGCGACAACGGGCTGATGCGCGGCAAGGGCGGCTCGATGCATCTGACTTCGGAAGAGCACGGCGTGATGGGTTCCTACGCCATCATCGGCGCGCATCTGCCGATTGCCTGCGGCGCCGCGTGGCGGGCCCAGTACAAGGGCGACAAGGACGTTTCGGTCTGCTTCTTCGGCGACGGCACCACCAATATCGGCGCCTTCCACGAGGCGCTCAATTTCGCCGCGGTGTGGAAGCTGCCGGTGGTCTTCGTGTGCGAGAACAATCTCTACATGGAATATACCCCGATCGCCGACGTGACCGCGGTCGAGCATCCGGCCGCCGATCGCGCTTCGGCTTACGGACTCGAGCGCATCGTTATCGACGGCAACGACGCGGATGTCGTCTATCGCGCCGCCCAGAAAGCATTTGCGAAAGCGCGTGCGGGCGAGGGGCCTTCCTTGATCGAGTGCATGACCTACCGTCACAGCGGCCATTCGCGCGCCGACCCGGCCAAATATCGCCCCGAAGGCGAGCTGGATAGATGGAAGTTGCGCGACCCGATCAAGATCTACCGCGAGCGGCTGAAGCAGTTCGGCGTCGCCGAAAAAGTAATCGCCGATATCGATGCCCAAGTGCTTAAGGAGGTCGATGATGCCACCGAGGCCTGCAAGGCCGCGCCGAACCCGCCGCTCGATATCATAACCACCGATGTCTATGCCGATGGAGGCTGGGCATGGCGGAACTGAGCTATCGCGACGCGGTCATCCGCGGCATCGCGCAGGAGATGGCGCGCGATCCGGACGTGGTGTTCCTCGGCGAGGACGTCGCCAAGGCCGGCGGCGTGTTCAAGGCGACCGTCGGTCTCTACGAGCAGTTCGGTCCGCTGCGCGTGCGCGACACGCCTATCTCGGAACAGGCGATTCTCGGCGCCGCCATGGGGGCGGCAATGACGGGCTTGAAGCCGATCGCCGAGATCATGTTCTCGGACTTCTTCGCGGTGTGCTTCGACTACATCGCCAACGAATTCCCCAAGAGCCGCTACATGTCGAACGGGCAGACGAAATGCCCGCTGGTGGTGCGCACCGGCAACGGCGCAGGTTCCCGCTTTGGCGCTCAGCACTCCCAGAGCGTCGAGAACTGGTGCATGATGATCCCGGGCCTCAAGGTCGTGGCGCCGTCGACGCCGCTCGACGTCATTGGTCTCCTTGCCGCCGCCGTGCGCGATCCAGATCCGGTCATCTTCCTCGAGCACAAATCGCTCTACGCGACCAAGGGCGAAGTGCCGGACGGCGAAATCGTCGATACGCTCGGCACCGCCAAGATCGTGCGCCCCGGCAAGGACGCCACCATCATCGCGCTGGCGCTGATGGTGCCGCGCGCGCTGGAGGCGGCCGAGAAGCTCAAGGCGAAACACGGCATCGACGCGGAAGTTGTCGATGTGCGCTCGCTGGTGCCGCTCGACACCCAGACCATTCTCGGTTCGGTGGCCAAGACGCATCGGCTGTTCACCGTCGAGGAAAATCCGCGGCTGTGCGGCTGGGGCGCCGAGATCGTGTCGATCGTGGCGGACGAGGCCTTCTACGACCTCGACGGGCCGCCGGTGCGGATCACCACGCCACATATTCCGCTGCCGGCCGCCGATATTCTGGAAGACGCCGTGCTGCCGACGCCGGCCCGGATTGTGGATACGGTGAAGCGTTCACTCGCAGGTTAAAAGCCAGGATCAACGTCATGTACGAAAATCTTCTCGCCGACGTCCCGACCGATTTGTGGATCGGCGGCAAATGGCGCAAGTCGTCCGACGGCGCCCGTTTCGACGTGATCGATCCGGCCACCGAGCGCAAGATCGCCTCGGTCGCCAGCGCCACCGTCGACGACGCCAAGGCCGCGGTCGACGCCGCGCAGGCCGCCTTCGAAGGCTGGGCCAAACGCAAGCCGCGCGAGCGCGCGGAGATCCTGCGCAAATGCCACGAACTGATCATGCGCGATGCCGAACGCTTCGCCAAGCTGATCACGCTGGAGAACGGCAAGGCGCTGTCGGATTCGCGCGGCGAAGTCGCCTACGCCGCCGAATTCTTCCGCTGGTACGCCGAAGAGGCCGTGCGCAATATCGGTCATATCTCGATGGCGCCGGCCTCGGGCGCGCGCATCGTCGCGCAACACAAGCCCGCCGGCGTTGCCGTGCTGGTGACGCCGTGGAATTTCCCGGCCGCCATGGCGACCCGCAAGATCGGCCCGGCGCTTGCCGCCGGCTGCCCGGTGGTGCTGAAACCTGCCTCCGACACGCCGCTCACCATGCTGGCACTGATGCCGGTCTTGGAGGAGGCGGGCGTGCCCGCCGGTGTCGTCAACGTGCTGCCGTCGCGCCGCTCCGGGCCGGTGGTCAGCGCCATGTTGCACGACCCGCGCGTGCGCGTCCTGTCGTTTACCGGCTCGACCGAAGTCGGCCGCAAGCTGCTGCACGAGGCCGCCGACCAGGTGCTCAAGCCCTCGATGGAGCTCGGCGGCAACGCGCCGTTCCTGGTGTTCGAGGACGCCGATATCGACGCCGCCATCGAAGGCGCGATGATCGCCAAGATGCGCAACATGGGCGAGGCCTGCACGGCGGCCAACCGCTTCTACGTGCACGAGAAGGTGCACGACGAATTCGCCAAGAAGCTGACCGCCAAGATGAGTTCGCTCAAGATGGGCAACGGCCTCGACGACGGCATCAATCTCGGGCCGCTGGTCAACAAAGACGGCCGCGACAAGGTCATCGAGCTGGTCGACGACGCGGTCGCCAAGGGCGCCAAGGTGCTGGTCGGCGGCAAGACGCCGGACGGTCCGGGCTTCTTCTATCCGGCCACGGTGCTCACCAACGTGCCGGATTCGGCCAAGATGCTGAACGAGGAAATATTCGGGCCCGTGGCCTCGATCCAGACGTTCAAGGGTGAGGACGAGGCAATCAAACGCGCCAACGACACCGAATACGGCCTGGTCGCCTATCTCTATACCAAGGACCTCAGCCGCGGCATGCGCGTGTCGGAGAAACTCGACTTCGGCATGATCGGCCTCAATCGCGGCCTGGTGTCCGATCCGGCGGCGCCGTTCGGCGGCGTCAAGCAGTCCGGCCTCGGCCGCGAAGGCGCGTCGGAAGGCATGAAGGAGTTCCTCGAGACGCAATATGTGTCGGTGACGTGGTAGGCGGCTTCGGGCAGTTTAGGGGAATCGCGTGGACGTTTTGATGCCGCAGCTCGGCGAAACCGTCGCCGAGGGCAAGATCGTGAAATGGTTCAAGTCGGCCGGCGACGCCGTGAAGCCGGGCGAGAACCTGTTCGAGATCGAGACCGACAAGACCTCGATGGAAGTGCCGTCGACCGTCGCCGGCACGCTGACCGATATCCGCTTTCAGGTCGGCGAGGTGGCCAAGGTCGGTGCCGTGGTGGCGATCATCGGCGGCGCCGGCGAGACCGCAAGCGCGGCTCCCGCCGCAACGGCCAAGGCCCCGGTTGCCGCGCCACGCGCGGCCGTCGCGCCGGTGACCGCGATGCAGGCCGCGCCGACGCCGCGCACGACACCGCTCGATCCGTTCCGCGAAGTGCGCACGCCCGAGCGCAATTTTGGGCCGGCGAAGCTTGCGAGTGGGACATTCACCACGCCGTTGGCGCGGCGGCTCGCCGGCGAACGCGGCATCGATCTCTCGCGCGTCACCGGCTCCGGCCCGCACGGCCGCATCGTCGCCCACGACGTCGAACGGGCGGCGCCTGCCGCGCCCGCCACGGCGACCGGCGCCAGCGCTTCGCAGGTAAAGGCGCTCTACGACGGCATCGCCTACGAAGAAGTGCCGCTCGACTCCATGCGGCGTACCATCGCCAAGCGGCTGGTCGAGGCCAAGCAGACCATCCCGCATTTTTATCTGACCGCCGACATGGATGCCGGCCGGCTGATCGCCATGCGCGAGGAGGCGAACGCCGCCGCGCCTCAAGATAAAGACGGCCGGCCTGCATTCAAGCTGTCGCTCAACGACTTCATCATCAAGGCCTGGGCGGCGGCGCTGCAGCGCATCCCTGCCGCCAATGCGGTGTGGGCCGAGGATTGCATTTTGCGCTTCACGCATTCCGACATCGGCATTGCGGTGGCGATCGACGGCGGCCTGATCACGCCGGTGATCCGCAATGCCGAATTAAAATCGCTCACCGCGATCTCGGCGGAAATGCGCGATTTCGCCGAACGCGCGCGCGCCCGCAGGCTCAAGCCAAACGAATACCAGGGGGGATCAAGCGCGATTTCGAACCTGGGCATGTACGGGGTGCGCGAATTCTCCGCCATCATCAACCCGCCGCATGCCACCATCCTGGCGGTGGGCGCGATGCGCCGCGCGCCGGTCGAGGCCGAAGACGGGACCGTGAAGTTCATCAGCCAGATGACCGTGACATTGTCCTGCGACCATCGCGTGGTGGACGGCGCGCTCGGCGCCGAACTGCTCGCCGCGTTCAAGACGTTCGTCGAAAAGCCGGTCACCGCCTTGGTGTAAGGAGAAGCGTCTATGGCTGGCGAAAAGCCGGATGTATTGCTGGTCGGACAGAGGAAGCCGGTTCTCGTCGGCGGCCTCGATCCGAAGGTCACGTTGCATCACTTCCTTGAAGCCAAGGACCGGGATGCGTTCATAAAATCGGTCGGCGACAAGATCCGCGCCATCGCGGTCGCCTATACGGCGAACAAGATCGACGCCGATTTCATGCAGCGTTTTCCCAAGCTCGAACAGATTTCGAGCTTCGGCGTCGGCTACGATCACATCGACGCCAAATGGGCGGGCGCGCACGGCATCGTCGTCACCAACACGCCGGAAGTGCTCAACGAAGAGGTCGCCGACACCGCGCTCGGCCTCCTGCTCTGCACGGTGCGCGAATTTCCTCAGGCCGAGCGTTTTGTGCGCGCCGAAAAATGGCCGCAAGGGCAATATCCGCTCACCAAGGCGACGCTGCGCAACCGCACCGTCGGCATGGTCGGCATGGGCCGCATCGGCAAGGCGATCGCGCGCCGGCTGGAGGCCTTCGGCGTGCCGGTGGTCTATCACAGCCGCAATCCGCAGCCCGGCGTCGCTTACAAATATTACCCGAAGCTCGTCGACATGGCGCGCGACGTCGACACGCTGATGGTGATCGTGCCGGGCGGAGCGGCGACCGCGAACATGATCAACGCCGAGGTACTTGCGGCGCTGGGGCCGAACGGCATCCTCATCAACCTGGCGCGCGGCTCGGTGGTGGACGAACCAGCGCTGATCGCGGCGCTGAAAAACCGCACGATCTATTCCGCCGGCCTCGACGTCTTCGCCAAGGAGCCGCAGGTCCCGAAGGAACTGCTGGAGATGGATCATGTCGTGCTGTTCCCGCATCTCGGTTCCTCCACCGAGGTGACGCGCGCGGCCATGGACCAACTGGTGGTCGACAATATTCTGGCCTGGGTGGCGGGCAAGCCGCCGCTCACGCCGGTTCCGGAAACGCCATATCCGCCGAAACGGTAAAATCTTCCCAAGTTGGCGAATTGACGAATGGTCGCCTAGGATAACCGGCATGACACGTGCTGTCCTTTTCGCGATGCTGGTTACCGTCTCCGCCGCGTCGGCGCAGACGCCGGCCACGCTCGGCGATTCGGCCAAGGCCGTGATCGGCAGTTGGGAATTCTCCAACGCCGATCGCGACAAGATCTGCACGGTCGTCCTCAAAAGCGATCCCGCGCCGGGCGGGTTCAAAGTGGAGTTCGACAAGAACTGCGGCGCGCTGTTCCCACTGGTGAACGATGTCGTCGCCTGGAATTTTCCCGAGAACGATCTGCTGCGCCTGCTCGATGCCCAGGGCAAATCGCTGGTCGAGTTCAGTGAAGTCGAGGACGGCATCTACGAGGCGCCGACACCCGGCGTTGGCGTGCTGTTCCTGCAGAATGCCGCCGCGGCCGCTCCGGTATCGAAGCCGCCGGAGCAAGTGGCCGGCGATTGGGCGGTGGTGCACGGCAGTGGCGTGCCGCTTTGCCATCTGACCCTGGCTATGACGGCTGCTCAGGACGGTCTGGCGCTGATCGTGAAGCCGGGCTGCGATCCGGCAATCGCGCGCTTGAACCTGACGCTGTGGCGGATCGACCGCGACGAGCTGATGCTGGTGCCGGCGCGCGGCAATCCGTGGCGCTTCGAGGAGGTCGACGCCAATAGTTGGCGGCGCATCCCGGAGTTGAACGACGCCATCATGTTGGTGGGCGAGTAGTCCGGCGGCCGTCGCTCCTGATTAATCGTGACGATATTACCGATTGATCCAGATCATGGTGCGTCGCAAAAAATCCGTTAGATTTCCGCCAATATTTCAGGGTTCTATGTCGTTTCCAAAGAGCGGAAAGCGCGGACCAGAGGTGCGCTATGACGATTGCATTTCCCCCACCGGCCGATGCGCCGGACAGTCAACCGGCCGCCGACAAAGCCGCATTGCGTCTCGTTGCGAAGACGGGTGGCATCGCTCCGAGCGAGGATGTCGACGGGCGCGATTCCTATGCGGTGACCGCCGTTTCCGACATCGTCGATCGCTCGTTGCATGCCATGATCGCGCGGTTCACGTTTGGCCTGTCGCCAGCGGCGCTCGCCAAGGCCTATTTCGATTGGATGACCCATCTTGCCGTTTCGCCCGGCAAGCGATTGCAACTCGTCGACAAGGCGGCGCGTAAGGCGACGCGCTTCGGCAATTATGCGTTCCGCTCCGCACTGGAGGGCGGCAAGACACCGTGCTGCATCGAGCCGTTGCCGCAGGATCGGCGTTTCGCCGGCGAAGACTGGCAGAAGCCGCCGTACAATTTCATGTATCAGGCTTTTCTGCTGCAGCAGCAATGGTGGCACAACGCGACCACCGGGCTGCGCGGCGTCTCCAAACACCATGAAGCGATGGTGGAGTTCGTGTCACGCCAGATCCTCGACATGGTCTCGCCCTCGAATTTTCTGGCGACCAATCCCGAGGTCCTGCGGCAAACCGTCAGCAAAGCCGGCATGAACCTGGTGAGCGGCCTGCGCAATATGGCGGAAGATTGGGAGCGCACGGTCAGCGGCAAGAAGCCGGTCGACACCGAGAATTTCGTCGTCGGCCGCGACGTGGCGGCGACCCCCGGCAGAGTCGTTTATCGCAATCGATTGATCGAGCTGATCCAATATGCGCCGGCGACCGGCAAAGTTTGCCCGGAGCCCGTGCTCATCGTTCCGGCATGGATCATGAAATATTATATCCTCGATCTGTCGCCGCATAATTCGCTGGTGAAATACCTGACCGACCAGGGCTTCACGGTATTCATGATCTCGTGGAAGAACCCAGACCCGGAGGACCGCGATCTAGGCCTCGACGACTATCGCACGCTCGGCGTCATGGCAGCGCTCGACGCGGTGCGCGCGATCGTGCCGGAGCGGAAAGTCCATGCCGTCGGCTATTGCCTGGGCGGCACGCTGCTGTCGATTGCCGCCGCGGCCATGGCCCGCGACGGCGACGACCACCTGAAATCGCTCACGCTGCTGGCGGCGCAGACCGACTTCACCGACGCCGGCGAGTTGATGCTCTTCATCAACGAGAGCCAGGTTGCCTTCCTCGAAGACATGATGTGGGAGCAAGGTTTCCTCGACGCCAAGCAGATGGCGGGCGCCTTCCAGATGCTGGGCTCGAGCGATCTGGTCTGGTCGCGCATGGTGCGCGACTATTTGATGGGCGAGCGCACGCCCATGATCGACCTCATGGCGTGGAACGCGGACGCCACCCGTATGCCCTATCGCATGCATTCGGAATATCTGCGCCGGTTGTTCTTGAACAACGATCTGGCCGCCGGGCGCTACATGGTCGCCGGTAAGCCGGTCGCGCTCACGGATATTCGCGCGCCGATCTTCACCGTCGGCACCGTGCGCGACCACGTCGCGCCGTGGCGTTCCACCTACAAGGTTAATTTTCTGACCGACGCCGCCGTGACTTATCTGCTGGCGAGCGGCGGCCACAATGCCGGCATCGTGTCCGAGCCCGGCCACGATCACCGCGGCTTCCAGGTGATGACCCGAAAGGCGGACGACCGTTACATCGATCCGGACGCTTTCTTGGCGCAAGCGCCGCAAAAGCAGGGGTCGTGGTGGCCGGAATGGGTTGCGTGGCTCGCCACGCAATCGGGCGAACCGGTCGATCCGCCAAAAATGGGCAACGCGGTGCATGCCGCGCTTGGCGATGCGCCTGGAACCTACGTACTGCAACAGTGACGTCAAGATCGAGTCGCGGGCTCAAATCAACGTTAGCCCCTTAAAGCTGGCATGCCCTTCCTTGCCGATGATGATGTGGTCGTGCACGGAAATGCCGAGCGGTTTCGCCACATCGACGATGGCCTGCGTCATCTGGATGTCCGCGCGGCTCGGTGTTGGGTCTCCCGACGGATGATTGTGCAGGATACGTTCTGCCAAGTTACAATGTTGATATTATTCAACGTTTTGGAATTTTCAGACGACAGGGGACGCGTATCGGGGGCGGCAAGCTGTGCCGAATCGCCATGATCCCGCTGAGTTGAGCTTTGTCCCATCAAGTACTCTTGCATCACGTTGGATCAATAAACCACCTTCGGTCCGGTGCGCGATCATCATTCTTCCTCATGCGGCCATGCGCCGTGACTTTGGCGTATGGCAAATTACCATGTTTTTCTGATCCCATGCATCAAGCTCCGCCACCGGATAGAGAACTGTGATCGCCACGTGTATGCATCGGTCAGCCGGTTTATCCCGAAGTCAATTCATGCCGCATTTGACCGGCGGCACTGGAGCGATCGAGCAAGTGGCCCAGATGCTAGAAAACAAACGTTGCATTCAAAAATTGATATTGCCGCAAACGTCGGGCGAATGTGGCGGTAGGTCGAAGGATAGGCTTCAATGCGGAAGAAGCGGGATTGCAAAGGCATAATGAGGAGAGGTTGATGACTGCCGCCGAATCCAAAGGCCTCAAGAAGGGTAACCGAGTTTGTTGGCGAGGCGATGCCACTGACGGCGGCAGTATCACCGAAACGAGTTGGGATGCAGTCACGATCGCCTGGGACAATGGTCAGGTAGCTACAGTACACCATGGGGATATGCGCGAAATCCAGCGAGCACCAGCAAAACCAATTATTGTGTAGGTAGGGGCACGCAACAACGGTTTGCTGTGCGCCCTGCAATGCTCACGAAATGTTCTGGTTTTTCGATTTGCTCCTTTAGGCGATGGGCACTGGCCTGTTTCGACCCTCGGTGGCCTAATTTGAAATCGATAGATTCGTAATGATTTGAGTTATGTCCCTTTAAATGGGAAACATCATGATGAGACAATGTTTCGGATACTGGCCACACTGGCCACACTGGCCATTGTGGCCAGCATCGATCTTTTCCTGTTTGACGGCAGATATACCCACGCCGCTGAGCAGATGGCGATTGTGATACTCCAGCAATTTCGAGTTTTGTAGGCGCCGTCCATACATGGCACATGACTGCGTTCCCCGCGCCGCACCATTTAGGACGCGATTAGACAATAACGGACAAAGGGCGGCACTGGGGCTGAATTGCTCCGCAGCGATTGACCCGACTCGGACATCGATAAATTTCCATCGATCCATTTCTGTAGTAAGAAGTTCGAGACTTGTGCAGTCTTTCGCCCGGCCTCTCAATTGCCGCAGGAGCATGCGGCCCTTTAGCATTAGTGGATCAGAGTAAGCATGGCGGAAGGGCTCAACAGACAGGTCCGGCTCAAGGCACGCCCAACCGGCATTCCACAGGCCGAGCATTTCGAGATTGTCGAGACGTCGGTGCCAGAGCTTGCTGAGCGACAATTTTTGGTACGCAATGAATATTTGTCGGTCGAACCGGCAATGCGCGGCTGGGTCAGTGCAGTCACCAATTACGCGACACCAGTCGGCATCGGCGAAGTTATGCGCTCTTTTGCAGCTGGCACAGTCATAGCGTCCCGCCATCCTGGCTACTCGGAAGGCGATAAGGTGATGGGCATGCTTGGCTGGCAACAGTTCGCCATATCCGATGGCGCTTCGATCACTCGCAAAGTCAACGAAACTGATCTACCGCTATCGTTGTCGCTAGGCATTCTCGGGCTCAATGGCGTGGCCGCTTATATCGGACTACTGGATTTAGGTGCGCCTCGGCCCGGTGACACGGTCGTTGTTTCTACCGCGGCAGGTGCGGTCGGCTCCGCAGTCGGCCAGATTGCGAAACTGATGGGTTGTTGCACTATCGGTATCACCGGTGGGCCGACTAAGATGAAGTTGTGCCGCGATGAATTTGGCTATGACGAAGCGATAGACTACAAAGCTGACAATCTTAGCACGGCGTTGGCCGTTGCCTGTCCGCACGGCGTCGATGTCTATTTTGATAATACCGCGGGTGATATCAGCGATACAGTTTACGCGCAGCTAGCCATTGGCGCTCGAATAGTCGTTTGCGGTACAGCTTCGATTTCAAGCTGGGACCCACCACCGCAAGGCCCTCGCATCGAACGGTATTTGCTTGTGAAGCGAGCGCGCATGAGCGGCTTGCTTATTTTCGACTACGCACACCGCTTTGAAGAAGCGATAGCGCGCCTCGCCAGTTGGGTTCGCGATGGCAGATTGCGGTATCGCGAAGATATTGACGAGGGGCTGGAGCATTGCCTGGCGCCATTGCCGAGCTTTATCGGGGAGAAAACCTCGGGAAGCGACTTATCCATCTCAGTATCGACTAAGACAAGCACGACATCGCTGGCACTTGCAGGTCGCCTATGGCACTCAACGAACATTCCGGCCGCTCCCGCGTTGTCCGCTTCTCTAATCGGCCGTTTGGGGTCAAGCACTTTCAGACTATCCACCACTGCAGTGCCGATGTCGCTCACGGGCTCGTGCTTCTCTTCGGAATCGGCACGAAGGCCTTTCCATCATGGGATTCGAAGACGAGGCGGAACAATCTATTGGGCGGCCTTGCCGGCAGAGTGACGGCAGGTCCAAGCGGACAAACGAACTCACCTCATCCATCGTCCCGCGAGGGACATCTTTCCACGGCTTAGTGGAACTCGAGATTCCTCCTATCGTATTTGATTGCCTACGGCCGTCATGCCACTGCGGCCTCCCGGGTCCAGCGGAACTCGGTGCCATCAACCCATATGCGGTGCATGATCACGGCCAGCCGGCGCGCCAGCGCCACGATCGCCTTCTTCATCCCGCGGCGCCTGGCGATCTGCATCGCCCAGGCCTTGAGCCATGACCATTTCTTCGAACGCATCATGGCCTGAGCTGCTTCGTAGAGCATGCCTCGCATCATCTCATCTCCGCAGCATGATATTCTGCCGCTCCAATCCACCTCGCCCGATTGATACTTGGCACACGTCAGACCAAACACCGCCCCGACTGACTTGGACCTACGAAAGCGTGCGGGTACATCGACGGTGGCACGATAGGTTAGCGACACCACGGGCCCTACACCGGGCGTCGTCATCAGGCGCCGGCACACCTCATCGTCCCGCACGATAGCGAGCAAGCGGCGGTGCAGGACGCAGAACTGCTCGCGAAGCGTCCGTCGGACAACGAGCAGTGGTTCGACCAGAGCGGCCAAGTCGGGAAAGTTTTCGACCAGCTCCCTGATGCGGGCTTCGAACTTTGCAGTCCTGACTATACCCACTTTGAGGCCAAAGTTGCGCAAGGTGCCGCGCAGGTCGTTGTCGATGGCAATGGCCTTGGACTGCAGCAGCTTGCGGTGGGTCAGCAGCATTCGCAGTTTCTGACTGCGCAGCGTCTTTACATGCACCGGGCGGTAAATCCCCGCCCGCATCATCTGCGCCATGCCGCGTGCATCGTTGCGGTCGGTCTTGTTGATTTGTGCTTTCAACACCGCCCGCATGTGCCGCGTCTCGACACAGATCACCGGCAAGCCCGCTTCGGCGAGTGCACTGAACAGCCATTGCGATAATGGTCCGGCTTCCAGTCCGATCCGCTTGAAGTGGTAGGCGGGATTCTTCAAGACTTGCAGCAGAGCTTCAGGCTCGCTCGCTACCTTCACTTCTCGTACAATCCTGCCCATGTCATCCACAACGCAGACGCTGGTCTCCTTGACCGATACGTCCAATCCAGCAAAATGGTCCATGCTGCGCTTCTCCTTCTGATGCTTGAGGCCGCGACAACGGACCTCGTATTCACCATCAGCCTGAAGCGCAGCACCCAGATTCTTCAGCTATCCACAAGCTGCCGGCCGATTACCCCATCTATTGGAGCAAGCCGACGTTGGGCGGCAAAACTGGCGCTTGTCGAGACCGCATACTTGAACGAGATCACCGTTCCGGCATCCAGTTCGCAGGCAGCTGGTTTTCCATCCTATGCAGTGATTGCGGCATGTTTCCGCCGATTGAGGATGCGGATGATCGGCGCGCTTTCTGCCAAAACCGTTTTGTTTGCACATACTAAAACAGGTGCCGTATTGTTCACTACAGCTACCGGCTGCTCGAACCATATTTGTTTCTGCAATTAGCGCAGTGGCGGTCATCACAAACGCGACAAAAACTCTTCTAGCCAGCCGCATTTTGTGCCTCCCCTGACCGCTTTAGTTGGCGGGCCCGACGACTATTTGCATCGTAGACCTGATGTCGGCTTTTGGAACTTTGCTGCGCTGCAAAAGTTTGGTCGCTTTCGGAGCATGACGGACAAAGGTCTGCGCTACGGCTGAATTGCTCCGCAGCGCGACCCATGGCGAACATTGTAAAATTGTAAAGATGGCAACCGCTGCGGCACCCGTATGTTCTGGTAATACTTACGGCTGCGGCCCGTCATAGCCTTCGAGAATAATAATATCGCCAGCCGACGCGGAAGCGCGGAGCTTTTTCGCTTCAGTGTATTCCGGCGACCGATAGCAGGCGAGCGCGGCTTCGTAATCCGGAAACTCGATGACCACGTTCCGCGATCTATTTCCGCCCTCGACATTCTCAGACCGGCCACCGCGAGTGAGATAGCGCGCGCCAAACTTCTTGAAAACCGGCTGGATGGCGGTTGCGTATAACTTGTAGTTGTCCAGATTATTCACGTCGACTCGTGCAAACTAGTAACCTTTTGGCATTGCTTACTCCCGGCCAGCATTTCTATGATGAACGCCGGAACGGCGTAAAAGATAGCGGACGGTTGAGCTGCCGGATAGTCACGCACCCGCGTAAACGCTTAAGGGATTACGCGAGCCGGATCATCACTGTTTTGACCGGGCCGTCTGATGTGACCTCGGTCATGTGCCCTTTGCCGGACGTGTCCTCCATTAGGAGGCCGTCCCCAGCAACGAAGGTACGTGCTTCGCCCAAACTCGGTTTCACGCGGAAGCTGCCCGACAACATAAATAGCATGTGGCGGCCGGGCGTCGGGTGCGGTTCGGTGCCACCCCAACCAACCGGAAGCTCTATAATACGTAATTCTGGGCCGGTTGGACGTCTGCCACGTCGCATGGAGCAGCCGGTGGAGCGAAGTCCTTTGGCGACATTGGTATCGTTAGACTCTCGAGCCGACTTTCCCCAAGTTCATCCGCATATAGTCTACCTACCTGAATGGTGTGTGCTTCAGACATTTCTTACCCCTCTGGTACGATTCATGCGGCCAAACTGTTTTGATTTTCTGCCGCTTATTTAGCCTACATGACAGATCATGCGTTAGGAGTCAGCTTTTGGCGCTTAGCGTCGTTCGGGGCATTGCCCGGATTTTGTCGCTATCGGAGGCACAGCGACCATTTTTTGATACTGGCGTGGAATGGATCAGTAGCGAATGACCCAACTGCGACATTGGCTGTACCAACGAACATCTGCCCAAAGCCGCTTTCAGTCCCTTTCCTCGGTCTAGTTTTAGCCGGTAGGATGCCACCGTCTGGCTTGAGGGCGGCTGTAATACGGGCGTGGCTTCAGCACGCAAAGGGCGCGGCTCGGCCGCTTTCGCTATGGTTTTGAAATCCGAGCGGATGGATCTGGTGGATACAAAGGGCCTGAGCTAGAATGCGTTGGAATGTATGCTTGGTAGCGTAAAAATGGCGAGTCCTATGATGCATAGAATGTATGCGACGGCCTTTATCGCATCTCTTAGCGTAGCCCTCACCCTTGCACCAAACGAGTCATTCGGCAGGTCGGGAGCAGCGCCTGGCGGAAAATCTGCTTCGACGCATTCGGCCTCCAGCCCATCAGTCATGCGACCGAGAGTTCACGCAAATTTCTCATCGCGACGGGATCACGGCAAACGCAATGCAGACTGGGCGCTCTGGGCGACAGCAGGGGGCTTCTACGGCATCAATCAAAAACTGCAGCCCTCGGATTTCGAGCCGAATGTGGATGTTGCGCGATCAATATCGCAGCATGTCACCTACACATATGATGTCCCCTGGGATGCGGTGCATCGATATCCGCCTGTGGTCAGATATGCGTCGGACTGCCGCTCGCAGACCGTAACGGTTCCTCGGGGTGGCGGCAAAATGCAATCCGTAAATATTGTTCGCTGCTACTAACTAGGCGCGCAGTGGCCGCTTATGGCACATCGCGTCATTTAGGACCCAAACCTTGAAAGGTCCCTCTGAACCCACAATTGCGACGCATTTCAATCGAAAATTGCATGGATATTTTGCGGGTTCAGTGGTGGATGCGACATGTCAGGTCAAATCATCTCAATTCGATTGATCGTACTTGCGGCTCCGTTTCTCGTATGGGGCGTTGGCATCGCAGCGCCCGAAACTTCCGCGCATGCGGATGATTGTATAACCGCCCCGAATTCCGCCGGGCCGAAGGGAAGCCACTGGTATTACAAAACGGATCGACAGAAACGGCGTAAGTGCTGGTTTTTGCGTCCGCCAGGCCAACTAACGCTACACACTGTTGCATATGCTTCACCGGAAATGGCACCGACAAAATCCGCCGGTTCAGTCGAAACGTCTGCGACTGCATCAGCAGGCGCTCCCATATCGAATAGTGCTGGCAATAGCGCTCCGTCCTTGCCGCCGCCCAACACGCAGGCGGCGCCTACAGGGAGTGCGCCAACGGACAAATCTGTCCAGCAACGCATTCAGGAAGAAAGTGTGGCCACGTCTACTCAAGAGGCGCCCGCTCCGCAAGCAAGCGCGTCATCCCAGACCGGTGCTAAGGCGCCCACAACCGGGCCATCGGCTGCTTTAGTATGGCCCGATCCGCCAGCGGTTGCGATGGTCGAGGCGCAGAAGCCGAACCTAGTTCCGAGCGATGAACCCGCGGACTCTTTCCCACCTGCGGTAACGCTAGCGAAAATATTTCTTGTCATCGCGGTTGGGCTGACCGCGGCTGGATTTTTGTATACCTCTATGATAAAATTCTCCACTATGCGTGGCCGGCGAATAATCATCGATCACTCCCAATCCAAATGGATCGACGACCGACAAGCGCATGAGCCGCGCGACGAGGGGCTGCAGCCTGAATTCGCCAATGAGCAGGATCAGTCCATAGGCGGCTTGTACACCTCACTTGTACCGGCCACAAGCGGTTACGGCGCGCGTCGCCCGCTCCGAGCTGACCACGAGTACCGATATAACACATCCCGCAAGGGCGCAGCCTCGCATATCACCGACAATGTCAGCGAGCGTGAGAACAAATTGGCGAAAATGATCCGTGAGATCGATCAATTGTTGCAATCGATCAAGGGGGCGTAACGGGGCTGAGCGAAATGCAGCTGCATGCGTCCAAATGATGCGGCCGATGTGCCGATCGCCGTCGAACACGTCGTAGTCGTCGTCCGACCATTCGCAGCTCGGGCGGGAGCGCCCGAACAAATACGCAGCGAATGACCGATCTGCGACATTGCATTGGTATCGAGAAATGCGCTGCCCGCATTAGTGCTTTGGTTTGTTCAAATCCCTGAAAAACTCATCGATCTTTCGTTCGAATTCTGCCGATGGGAAAATGGGACCAACGCGCTGAATAGCGGCCCTGAGTTGCTCCACTTCCGATGTAACCAGGTCAGTAGGGAATTCCTCGCCGCGGAGACGAAGCTCCGCTCCTGCGTCATCCATGTCGCGGAGGTGCGGCCCCGTCTTCCGTCTTACGAACTGTCGAAATGCTTCGGCCCACACTTTATTCAGCCGATCGAGTTCCAGCCGCTCAAAGCGCCGACCCCATGTTAGGTAGTCTCTGGTTTGTTCGAGCAATTCATTTTGAAGCCAAATTTCAGGCAGAGCTTCAAATTGCGCTGCAAATTTCTCCATCACGGCTTTCTGGTGGGTCATTGGCCCCGCTGCCACATGAGATTTAATGGATATTTAGTTTTGCTCGCCACAGCTAGCTCAAGCGAGGAAATCGAGGTTCCGGTTCGAGCGATGATCGCGTTCCTGCGTTTCGGAATCGGTGTCCTCATCTAAGTCCCCGGGATTTTTCCGCCCTCCGTACAGCTTCTTCAGGCGATCTTTTTGCTGCTGCGCGACTTTGGTCAATTCCTCAGTCTGCATATCCAACTGGAAGGCAGTCGGCGGTGGTTTTGGCAGAGGTGCGGGCAGCAGAGGTGGAAGCGGCGGCCGCATATGGATTTTCATTGCAACACCCTCCCAACATCCTTCAATGAGCGTGGCGAAGCACGCTAGACGGCATTTTGACAATTACAGGCCAGCAAGAAGCAGGCCAAATTACTGTGATGATTTCTCTAACGAATTTGAAATGGGCCTCCGGATCGTCGGGTTACTATTTCCGATAGGAAAAATCTGCCGCTGCATCGTGGAGTTCACTCCCCGAACGCAAGAAATCCAGTTGCGGTTGCCGGTTCGCCGGTGCAGGGCAACCGCCGAGGTTTTCGTTGAGTTGAGAGCGATCGGGAATATCCGTTCCTGGCAGATTTTGTTGCAGAAGTCGGCGATTCGAAGAGCGCGGCAATTGCCTCGATGTATTGAACCCTTCTACTGCGCCCGCTTCATCTGGCGATGGGGCCCTTGAGTCAGTAGCACTGACAACCGCAACGCTTACGCGGCACAAGCGGCGGCCATCGGTGGTGGCCTAACGACCAGTTTGGCGAGCCGGCGTAGGTTCTGTGCGATAGCCGCAAGCGTGAACTCATCCTGTGCGCCGCGCGGGCCACGAAGCCTAAGGCGACCAAGCTTCAGGATGCGCTTGAGATGGGCGAACAGCATCTCGATGCGTTTGCGATCACGGCGTGATTGTTCGAAGGCTTCGGTCTTGGCCAGTGCGCGGGCAACGTCGCGCGCCTCTTCATAGATGCTGCGCGGAATCCTGCGGAACGATGCCTTTGGACAGCATCGCACCTTGAGCGGGCAGCCCCGACAGTCGGATGTGCTCGCGAGATAACGAAGCGTCTCGCCATCATCGATCACCGTGCCAGTCGTGGTGAGGATCTTGCCCGCTGGGCAGACATAGACGTTGCGCTCTTTGTCAAACCTGAAGTCTTCCCGGCTGAAGGTTCCATCCTCGCGCTTCGATTTGTCGATAACCGGGATGTGCGGCGCAATGTCCTTGTCTTTGACGAGCCAGTTGAGGTTCGGGCCTGAACCATAGGCCGTATCAGCCGCGAGCCACTTGGGCTTGATATCGAAGCGCTCCTCGGTGCGCTCAACCATGGTCTTCCCCGCGCCGACTTCGGCCTGGCGGATAGCGCGCGTGGCTTCGACACCCATGATGACGCCGCACTTCACGTCGATCAGATAGTTGTCGGCATAGGCAAAGAACGCCGGTCCTCGCATCGCGCCGGTCCATTGCGCGGCCGGATCGGACGGCGAGACGAACTTCGGTGTGACATCGCTCGCCGCACCAAAGGCCGCATCATCGAGGGTTGCCAGATACTCCTTCATGGCCCGGCTCGCCGTCTTGGGATCGCGTGTCTTTTGCCATTCTGCGCCCGGGATCGAGCGCTGCTTGTTGGCATCGGCCGCAATCAGGCTGGCATCCACGGCAAACCCTTCTCCGCCAACGAGATCGGCTGCGATACACGCCTCGACCACACGCTCGAATACCTGGCGGAAGATGCCGCTGTCGCGGAAGCGCTCATTGCGTGCACGCGAGAACGCCGAATGATCAGGGATCTTGTGCTCGATGCCGAGCTTGCAAAACCATCGATAGGCGAGGTTCACCTGAACCTCGCGACACAGCAACCGCTCGGAACGCAGGCCAAAAACATAACCGACGATCAGCATCCGGATCATCAGCACCGGATCAACCGAGGGCCGGCCGAGCGTTGGATAGTGCGGCGCGAGTTCTGCGTGTACCCATGATAGATCGAGAACGGCGTCGATCTTGCGCACCAGATGATCATCAGGAACCGCCTCATCGAGGCGGAACTCATAGAATAAAGGACCCTGGTCGTTGTTCTGGCGTCCCATCATCGCCCGCCTCCGACGCAAAATGTCGTCAGAAGAAAGAATCACTGTTCGCCAAAGCCTTCAAATCACTTCTGCAACAAAATCGGCACTTAGCGGACATCGGCTGTGCACTTCGGCAATGGTTTTGATGTCGGTTTCCGCCCCTATCAAAGCACTCGTCTAAACCTATGGGATGCGCCTTCGGAGCTTGGGGTTAGCATGAGGCGGGGCGCGTTCATCGGAATTGTCTTAATGTAAGGGATGCTTGCCAGGGCGCCACACCAGAGGCAACATGGAGCTGACATCGGCGGCTATCTGGGGAATGTCGATTTGGGGGGCCCATGACTTTGACGAGCGCGCAGAAGAAGACCGTTCTCGCCGCTTTCCTCGGCTGGACGCTTGACGCCTTCGACTTTTTTCTTCTCGTCTTCTTACTGGGAGACATCGCGAAGGAGTTCGGCGTTGAGATTTCGCAAGTAGCTTACGCGTTGTTCCTTACGCTCGCCATGCGCTTCATCGGCGCCTTCATCTTCGGTCGTCTCGGCGACCGATTCGGCCGCAAGCCAATCCTGATGCTCGACATAATCTCTTACTCCGTGGTCGGCGCTCTCGCGGCCTTCGCGCCAAGTCTATGGATATTCCTGCTGTTGCGCGCCTTGTTCGGCATCGCAATGGGCGGCGAATGGGGCCTAGGTAGTTCGCTTGCAATGGAATCGATTCCGCCGCAGGCGCGTGGCTTCGTTTCCGGCCTTCTGCAATGCGGCTATCCCACTGGCTATCTGCTCGCTTCGATCGCATATGGGCTGCTCTATCAGCACAGCATTGGCGGTTTTAACATCGGCTGGCGCGCGATGTTCCTGCTCAGTGTTATTCCCGCACTCGTCGTGTTGTTCATCCGTTCGCATGTACCCGAGTCGCCGCCATTCGCAGAAGCGCAGAAGGCCGCCAAACCGAAACTGATCGACACGTTACGCGCCAATTGGCGTATCGCGCTCTATGCCGTGGTGCTGATGATGTGCTTCAACCTGTTCAGTCACGGTACTCAGGACCTCTATCCGACCTTCCTACAAAAGCAGCATGAGTTTGATCACACTACCGTCAGCTGGATTACCATCGTCGCCAATTTGGGCGCGATCGTCGGCGGCCTTTTCTTTGGCTTTGTGTCGGAGAAGATCGGCCGCGTTAACGCCATCACCATCGCCTCACTCATCGCGCTACCTGCGTTGCCACTGTGGGCCTATTCGTCGACGCCCTTCATGCTCGCCATCGGTGCCTTCATCATGCAAATCAGCGTGCAGGGCGCTTGGGGAGTCATTCCTGCCCACCTCAATGAACTCTCGCCGGGCCCGGTACGCGCGACGCTGCCCGGCTTCGTCTATCAAGTCGGTAATTTCCTTGCCTCTTACAACGGCCCGTTCCAGGCAAAGATCGCCGAGTCTTCAGGCGGCAATTACAGCTTCGCGCTCGCGCTGGTGGCGGGGATCGTCGCAGTTGCGATCGTCATCGTAATCCGCTTCAGTCCGGAGCGGCGCGGCGAGATCATGTCAGTCGCGCACTGACGCGCGAAAGATCCGTTAGGGAGCGATGCGTTTGACGTAGGGCTTTACGTTGGCTTGTGCCTCATCGCACCGTGTTCCAAATATTTATTGTGACAATGCCATAGAGCGGCTGACGCTTTCATCCGATCAGACCCGATTATCGGGAGGCGGGAAGTTGGGGATGATAGGCTATTCAATTTCTGCCGTTCGGAATTAAGAAAGAAAATCTGATTGTCGCCGCAGCAAGGACGCGACGAGGTGATTGAATAGCGATATTGTTTGCTGCGGTGTATGAGTCCGCTTTTGATGCTGTGGACGGCTCCTCCACCGGCACGTGAGTGCCATGAATGTGGGCGCTGTTAAGGCCCCCACAATCCGGAGGAGCCAAACATGCAAACGGTTACGACAATCGGTCTCGACATCGCCAAGTCGGTGTTTCAGGTTCACGGCATCGACGCAGAAGATAGAGTAATCATCCGGCGTCAGTTGAAACGCCGCTATGTCCTGGCGTTCTTCCAGAAGCTGCCGTCATGCCTGGTCGGGATCGAAGCTTGCGCCTCGTCGCACCATTGGTCGCGTGAGCTCAAGGCGCTCGGTCATACGGTGCGCCTGATGCCGCCGGCCTACGTGAAGCCTTACGTCAAACGGCAGAAGAACGATGCCACTGACGCGGAGGCGATCTGTGAGGCGGTCACCAGGCCCAATATGCGGTTCGTGCCAACCAAGACCCCAGAACAGCAGAGCTGTCTGATGCTCCATCGCACGCGCCATCTGTTCATCCGCCAGCAGACCGCGGTGATCAATGTGATCCGGGCCCATTTGGCCGAGTTCGGGATCGTCGCACCAGTCGGGCGCAAGGGTGTCGAGGAACTTCTCGATGTCGTCGCCGATTCAAATGACGACCGGTTGCCCAAGGTTGCACGGGTGTGCCTCGCAGCACTTGGGGCTCAACTGCGTAGGCTCAAGGAGCAGATTCTGGAGTTCGACCGACAGATCATGGCCTGGCATCGATCTAATGAGGCGAGTATGCGGCTCGATGCGATCCCCGGTGTCGGTCCGATGCTGGCTACGGCCCTGGTTGCCTGCGTCGCTGACCCAAAGGTCTTTCGATCAGGGCGCAACTTCTCGGCCTGGATTGGGTTGGTGCCGAAGCAGCACTCAAGCGGGGGCAAGGACAGGCTCGGTAGCATCAGTAAGCAGGGTGACCGCTATCTGCGCAGCCTGTTCATGGCCGGCGCGCTCGCCGTCATCCGCTACGCCAAGATCCATGGCACCAAGCATCGGCCCTGGCTCACGGCATTGCTGGCTCGAAAGCCAACCAAGGTCGCGGCCATCGCGCTTGCCAACAAGCTAGCCCGGATGGCCTGGGCCATGATGGCCAGAGGCGAGCGTTATAAGGAACCCGTCGCACTCGCGGCGTAAATTTGCGGCGTAAACGAGATCGCGCCGGACACCCGGCGTGATGTGAAGGTTGGAAAGGGCGAACAGCACGTAATGCAGAGCCGGTCGATCCGGCGATCAGGACAACCCACTTGTGCCAACGCATTGTCGAATGCGTGCTTTTGACCGGGACCTGATCCGCGGAGGGCATTATGGCCAGCGGTCATGTGAACCGCACTTAAAGGCCGAACACATGGCTGCACCGACCAAGCCTGCAAACATGAAAAAAGCTCTTGCCAACTCGGAGCCGTCCACACATGGCACAACGCTGCATTCTCCGCGACGCAGCATTTAGGACGCGATTGGACTAACAACCGACAAACGTCAATTTTGGCCCACGACGGCTATGACGTGAATGACCCTAAGCGGTTAAAATAAGCAGAACGTCGGCACAGTTAGCATCACGGGGGCGAATCTATGTCGCGGTTATTTCCCTTGCTGAAAAGGTACGTTAGCCTGTCCCAATGGAACCTTAGGAGGGTCTCATGCGACGCATAGTTGGAATTTTGTCTGGCTTCTTGCTGCTGCTCGTAATGTCACAAATCGCATCGGCGAAAAGTCTCAAGAGTTAGATCGTTGGTGGCTGGACGCTAGTTGAGGGCAGTGAAATTATGCCCGACGGCAAAAAGGTAGTGCCGTGGGCCAAGGGCAGTCTCATTATTGACCGTGGCGGCCAGATATCGTTCTTCGTGCTTGGCAAAGACCGGTCTAAGACCGACAGCGTGCGAACTCCCGCGGCCCCTATGGTTGCCTGGTACGGCACTTACACGGTTGATGAAGCCGGGAAAAAGTTCACGGCCAAAGTTGAGGGAGCGAGTTCACCAGCCTTCGAAGGCGCTGTACGCGAGCAGACCGTCACGTTCAAAGACGGCACCATGACGACGACTGCAAGCAAAGTCCAGACCCCGGAGGGAGCGATCACGCCTGTGAACGTGTGGAAGAAAGCAAAATGAAACGCTAACTCACTCCGGAGGCCGCCTCGGTTGGCGGCCTCTTTCATTTCAAAACAAGCGTGCGATTTGCCTATTGGCAGTGCGCCCCGAAGGCGCGGATCACTAGTGGAGGAAGATTCCACCCAGAGAGTTGTCGATTGATCTGGTAGCTGACGAGCGGCTCGGCCGGGTAACCGGCAGGGCTGGAGCCTTGTGACAAAGGCCGCTTTAGGCGGCTGAGCAATCCGGCGGGCCGTAACGTGAGTGAAGCCTGAGCAGGCCTCGAAAGTGACAATGCGGATGCCGACCCTCTTGCCATTTGGGGAAGGCTGCATGAGCGGGGAAGCAATCGACACGCGCACCCCGTATGGTCAAAAAATTAAAAAGGCCGCAAAGATGACAGTTGTCCAAGCTTCCACGATGGAGCAGCTCAGTGCGCCGTTGCCCCGAAGCCGCCCATGGCGCATGGCCGACATCCAATGCCCTATCACAATTGCACTGGATTTTGATGTAGCTTTGCGAGCTGAACGCCGGGAGCGTCTCATGCCAAAACTTGATGACATTGACCGCGATCGCCGCAAGGTGCTTGCCACAGGTGCCTTGATCATGGGCGCAACTCTATGGCCTGCAAGCTTACGGGCTCAGAGCAATAGCGGCAGCAAGATCCCGATCGGGACCATTGGGGCTGGCCATATTGGCAGTACCATCGGAGGGCTTTGGGTCAAGAATGGCCATAAGGTCTTGTTCTCCTCGCGCCGTCCTGAGGAGCTAAAAGATTTGGTGGCAAACCTTGGGCCGCTGGCCCAGGCCGGCACCGTCGATCAAGCGATCGCATTCGGTGACGCCGTATTGATCTCCGTGCCGTATAGTGCGCTACCGCAAATCGGTCGGGATTACGCCGCCGCGCTCAAGGGCAAAATCGTGCTCGACACCTGTAACGCAGTCGCTGCACGCGATGGGACAGTCGCCGAAGAAGTCGAGGCCAACGGTGTGGGCGTGACCTCGCAAAAGTATCTGCCAGGGACGCGGCTTGTTCGCGCCTTCAATACGATGTCATACAGGACATTCGCCCGCGAGGCGAACCGCCCTGATCCGAAATTGGCGGTACCCATTGCCGGTGACGATCCAGAGGCAGTTCAGGTGGCGGCCCGGCTCGTCCGCGACGCCGGTTTCGATCCAGTCATAGTCGGCAAGCTGGTCGATGCGAAACTGTTTCAACGCGGAGGTCCCGGTTACGGCCAGCCGGTGAGCGCAGCCGAGCTTAAGCAGAAGCTCTCGTTGCAATGACCATCGAGACGACCGACAACCGGGCCGGTGCCGTAGCATCTTTGCAACGGTGGACGGCACGCGTAGTGCCAGCCACGCCGCAAGAGCGCATCGCCGCTTTATGGTCGTTTGCATATTTCTTCACGCTGCTCGCGGGATATTACGTGCTTCGTCCATTGCGCGACCAGATGGGTATCATGGGCGGCGTGCGGAACTTGCCGTGGATGTTCACCGCGACATTCGTGACGCTGCTCGTTGCGCAACCGCTCTACGGTGAGTTGGTCAAGAAACTGCCGCGCGCGCGCTTCATCCCGATCGTCTATCATTTTTTCGTCGTTAACCTCGCGCTATTTTGGTTGTTGCTAAAGCTGAAAATTGACACTGCGATGGTCGCGCGTGCGTTTTACGTGTGGGTAGCTGTATTCAGCCTGTTCGCTGTTGCGGTTTTCTGGTCATTCATGGCCGACCTATTTACGGCGGACCAGGGCAAGCGATTATTTGGCTTCATCGGTGCCGGTGGTACTGCAGGCGCGCTCCTCGGGCCTGTCATCACAATCGGGCTGTTGGAATCGCTTGCCCCGATGAATCTCTTGATCGTTGCCATGATTTTACTGGAACTGGCCGTATTCTGCGTCTGGCGGCTCGAACGTGCGGCCGCGGTCCACGATGGACCGCGTGCCGAACCGGAGCGCCTTGGTGGCAGCGCCTTCGCCGCGCTACCCGAGCTCATTCGTTCACCCTATCTGTTGGGCATCGCAGTCTGGATTGCCTTGCAGTCGTACTGTGCGACGATGCTCTATTTCGAACAGATCCATATGGTTGCAGCCCACGTACACGGTGCTGGTGCGCAAACCCGCACTTTTGCGGCAATCGACCTCGCGGTGAACCTGCTCACTCTTGCAACGCAGGTTGTCGTCACCGGGCGATTACTCAAGCGCTTTGGGACGGGTGTGGCTGCTGCCACGCTGCCCGCGATTTATGTGGTCGGCTTTCTCGCCGTATTTCTGATGCCGACGCTGGCTGTGGTGCTCGTTCTTCAGGTGATTCAGCGCTGGTTTCACTTCGCCTTCAGCAATCCAGCGCGGCAAGTGTTCTATACGGTGCTCAATCGGGAACAAAAGTACAAAGCCAAAAACTTAATCGACGTGGTCGTATATCGCGGCTCTGATGCGCTGTTTGGCTGGGTCTTCGATATATTCCAGATTTTAGGATTGAAACTCGGCTCAATCGCTCTTATCGCCGCGCCGGTTTCGGCCGCTTGGCTAATCTTGTCCCTGGTTTTGGGGCGGGCGCAAGAACGGCGTGCCAAACCGACAGCAGCACGCGCAGGACCGGGAGATTGAGATGACTGTGTTGACGCGACGCCAATTCGCGATATTGCCGGCGGCGGTGTTGGTGGCGCAAGGAGCGACCACGTATAGGCGGGCATTCGCGCAACCATCCTCACCGCTTATTACCCGCGCGATCCCCTCGAGTGGCGAGTATTTGCCGGTGGTCGGTCTCGGCACGGCCCAGGTCTTTGACAGCGCCGATAAGGCCACCCTGCAAAAGGCAAGCGCGGTCATACAATCGCTTGTTGGCAATGGCGGCAAGCTAATCGATACGGCGTCGACCTATGGCGATGCTGAACGCGTCCTGGGCGATGTGATCGCACCTGCTGGGCTACGCAATAAGCTGTTTATCGCAACAAAGCTTAAATCGCCTGATGCGGCCGAGCTAAAGCAATCGCTAAGCCGATTGCGGACTGAAAAGCTCGACCTGCTCCAGCTCCACAACGTCAGCGATCCACAGCAATCGCTGTCTGCCTTCAAGGAGTGGAAAGCGCAAGGCGTGTGCCGCTACATCGGCATTACATCGACCTTCCAAGGCGCGTTCCCGGCGGTCGAAGCCGTTCTGACAAGCCAAAAGCCAGATTTCGTGCAAATCGATTATTCTATTGAAGACCGCGAAGCCGAGAAGCGCATCCTGCCCCTCGCCCAAGACAACAAGTCCGGCGTGCTCACGGCGTTGCCCTTCGGCCGCGGCCGTTTATTCAGGGCTGTGCGCGGCAAAATGCTCCCGGATTGGGCTTCCGAGTTCGCCGCAAGCTGGGCTCAATTTTTTCTCAAATATCTGCTGGGTGACCCAAGGGTGACAGCGGTTATCCCCGGCACTAGCAACCCCGCTCATATGACGGATAACCTTGGTGCCATGCGCGGTCCCTTGCCCGATGCCCACCAGCGGCGGCGAATGGTGGAATATATTGAGGCACTCTAGCCCGTAGGCTTTTTACGTGCCCTTTGTGATCAGCTTCGCATTTGAGCCAACCGCGCGCGGCTTGCTCTATTGATCTGGACCTCAGCGGCTCATAGCGTCCCCAGTTGCACTGTGTGTACCGAAAACCGTATCCGCATTGATTAGCCGAAGGAATCGCCTAACGTCAGCGCATCATTATTGCACTGCTATAGTTCGTGTGGGGTTATCGTTGACCAACAATTGACCAACGATACAGCGCAACCAAACGAGAACAAGCGTCGTCAACCGTGATCGAACGTGACGTTAATCGTCAGATTTTATCGGCTTTTCCGGGGAGGGCGTACCGCTCATAACGGTCTGGTTGCACCATATCCCTCGTGCGTGGCGAACTTCGAGAATGAACACATTCGGACCGAGCAAGTGGTAGAGCAGGTGCGACCTACATGGCTGTTCTGTGCCAGTACCACCAGAACACTATGCCAATTGCCAGCACCGCTGCTGCAATTAATACGACAATCAGAGCCGATGCCTCGATCCACGCAGCTGCCGGAACGCAGAGCGCCATGATGAGCCCGAGAAGGCAGACTTGCCAGGAAAGGACATGCACACCAGCGGTAAAGGTGCCGAGCGCCAACAACGTGAGAATGGAAAGTCCGGTCGCGCTGGCGTTGAGGATCCTTTGAACGCTCGGCAACAACATCAAATTCATCACAAGTAGGAATGCGACCCAGTGCAGTGCCTGGGTACATATCAACAGCAATCGCGCGTTTTTATCGTTGGCGTTCGGCCATCCAGCACCGACACAGACAAGCCCGATCACCGGCGCAAGAAGTTCCCAATAAACGATAATCGGTTGTTTTGAGACAGTCGTATAGGCAACGCCGAGTATCGTCAGGATCAACACCAGGCTGAAAGGAAGTTCTCTGATCCAAAAACTTGCATGTGGCAACTTAGGCGACACCTTGCCCTGCAAGTTAGATAATCGGGCGGCCTGCGGGTCCGGTTCTGCGTTGCTCATTGCAGTTGCTCCGAGTTTTTTAGCGAGATTTTATAGGTCGCATTTGAGCGGCCTAGTCATTCGGCTTTTCATCTTGCCCAGGCACTAGCCTAAAGGCCAGTTAGGCGGCACTAAATTGGCTTAATGTTGGTGCGTTTCATTATGAGCCACAACGCGCACCAAAAGTTTGCCGAAATTCTCCCCACGCAAGAGGCCGATGAGGGCCCGCGGCGCGTTCTTGGGCCCTTCAACCACGTCTTCGCGATACTTGATCCGTCCCTCGGCGACCCAAGCAGAGACATCGCGCATGAAATCCCCGTAGCGCCCGAAAAAGTCGGAGACGATAAACCCGCGGAACATCAACCGCTTGGTCAAGATCGTCCGCATCATGTGCGGTAGGAGGATGGGGCCGGGAGACAGCGACGTGGCATTGTACATGGAGATCAGCCCACACACCGGAATGCGGGCGAACGGACTGAGCAGTGGGAAAACGGCCTCGAATACCGCGCCGCCGACATTCTCAAAATAGACGTCGATACCTTTCGGGCATGCTGCGGCAAGACGGGCGGTAAAATCGGGTGCCCGGTGGTCGATGCAGGCATGGTGCTGATCGGCATTCCGATGTATTCGAATGCCGCTGGCATCATCCCCGTGGTCACGGCGCTACTCGCGAAAGGCGCAGCGCTCGGTGCCGTCCTGGCCTTCATGATGTCGGTGATAGCGCTGTCGCTCCCCGAGATGATCATCTTGCGCAAGGTCCTCACCATCCGCCTGATTGCGGTGTTCGTTGGTGTCGTCGGCACCGGCATTCTCGCGGTCGGCTTTCTATTCAACGCGCTATTCCAGTAACAAAACGGAGAAGAGTCATGAAAGACGTCAAAGTCCTCGGCCCTGGCTGCAAGCGTTGCGTCACGACGGCCGAGATGGTGCAGACCGAAGCCGACAAGCTCGGTGTCCCGGTTAAGGTTGAAAAGGTGACCGACTATGCGGCCATCGCCGGCTACGGCATCGCTTCGACGCCGGGCATCGTCATCGATGGCAAAGTGGTCCATGCGGGCGGCCTGCCGAAATCGGCTGATCTCGCGCGCTGGCTGTCAAGCTAACGATGTTGTGCAGCGGCGATAGCAGATTATCGCAGAAAAGGCTGAAGCTTCAGGGTCACGTCTCCTTGTTCTTGCGACGGCCTTCGACGGGGATCTTCGGCGGCTTCCCGGCTCTGATTATGTCGAACAAGCGCGTGAAAAGCTGATCGTCGCGCTGGATTATTGGGAAATTGCTGACGCCCGCAAGCTTGTAACGGAATTAGGGGACGAGGTTTCTTTCTTTAAGGTTGGCTTGGGCCTTCAGTTGGCTGGCGGTGACGAATTTGCAAAGGAGCTTATTCAGCAGGGTAAGCGCGTATTTTTGGATTATAAGTATTACGATATTGAGGAAACAATTCGGAATGCAGTGGCGCGCGCTGCTGAACTTAAAATCAGCTTTTTGACCGTCCATGGGGTGGCTGGAATATTGAAAGCTGCTGTTGAGGGGCGCGGAAATTCCGATTTGAAGATTCTTTGTGTGACTGTGCTCACAAGTATGGATGCGGAAGATATTAAAGAGATGGGATTTCAGTGCGATGTTGAGGAACTAGTCCTCGCGCGCGCCAAAAAGGCCCTTGATGCCGGTGTTGATGGTGTGATTGCTTCGGCTCTTGAAGCTGCATCAATACGAAAACACACAAACAACAAGCTTATGATTGTTTCACCCGGTATTCGCCCTGCGGGGAGCACAGCGGACGAGCAGAAGCGCGTCACTACCCCGTTTGAAGCAATTCGCTCTGGTGCCGATTATCTCGTTCTTGGACGGCCCATATACGCTGCGCCTAATCCCCGCGCTGCTGCAAAGGCGATCATTGCTGAAATGGCGACGGCATTAGCTTCCGATCGATAAGCAACAATATAGCTAAGCAATAGCTTCCGCTGCCTTTTGGGTATGGCAGGTATAATATGCCGTCCACGAGGGTGGCTTTCGGCGTTTGCTACCAGCGGGGATCAGCGCTTATAGGGCGGTTTGTGCAGCCCGGCCGAGGAAAAGGTGAACACCTCGAAGCCTTTGTCGGTGACGCCGACGGTGTGCTCGAACTGGGCCGACAGCGAGCGGTCCCGCGTCACCGCGGTCCAGCCGTCGGACAGCACTTTCACATGCGGGCGGCCGATATTGATCATCGGCTCGACGGTGAAGAACATGCCGGGCTTGAGCACGATGCCTTCGCCCGGGCGCCCGACATGGACGATGTTGGGCTCGTCGTGGAACAGGCGGCCGAGACCGTGGCCGCAGAAGTCGCGCACCACGCTCATATGCTGGGCGTCGACGTAGCTCTGGATCGCGGCGCCGATGTCGCCGGTGGTCGAGCCGGGCCGGATGGTGGCGATGCCGCGCACCATGGCCTCGTGTGTCACCTCGATCAGCCGTTCGGCACGGCGCGGGATTTCGCCGATGGCGAACATGCGGCTGGAATCGCCGTGCCAGCCGTCGAGGATCAGCGTTACGTCGATATTGACGATGTCGCCGTCCTTGAGCGGCTTGTCGCCGGGAATGCCGTGGCAGACCACGTGATTGAGCGAGGTGCAGGTCGATTTTTTGTAGCCGCGATACATCAGCGTCGCCGGCAGCGCGCCGTGATCCATCGCGTAGTCGAACACCAGCCGGTCGATCTTATCGGTCGCCACGCCGGGGCCGACATGGTCGGTCAGCATGTCGAGGCAGCGCGCAACCAATTGCCCGGCCGCACGCATGCCTTCAAAGGCGGCGGGGCCGTGGATCTTGATTTGGCCGGTCTTGCGGAGGGGGGCGACGGCGGCGTCGACGTAGGTCATGGGCGATAATGTAAGGCTTGGCGGGCTTGACGCAAGTTCGCTTTGGTCGGGGCAGGCTGGGCCCGGACAGTTAATTGACGATCTTGCCGCCCAGGTCTTCTTCGATATGCACGCGAATAATGTCGGCGAATGTCGCCTCGACCTTGAAACCGAGCGCGGCGGCGCGGCGCGCGTCGAATCGGCTGGGCCAACCCGCGACGATCCGCTCAACCAGCGCATCGGGCGAGCGCCGGATTCGGGCGGCGACCTTGTCGCCGGCGATGCGGCGCAAGGCCGCGATCTGTTCGCCGACCGTGCAGCACACGCCCGGCATGTTGATATTGATTCGGTCGCCCAATTGCTCGCGCGTCAGTCCCGCGGCGTGGATCAGGAAGCCGGCCGCCGAGCGCGGGCTGGCGTGGGTGTGCAGCACGCTTTCCTCGACCGGCAACAGCGCTTCCTGCCCGGCCAGCGGTTCGCGGATGATGCCGGAGAAGAAACCCGACGCCGCCTTGTTCGGTTTGCCCGGCCGCACGCAGATCGCCGGCAGGCGCAGGCCGACGCCTTCGAGGAAGCCGCGCCGGGTAAAGTCTGCCAGCATCAGTTCGCTCATCGCCTTGGCGGTGCCGTAGGAGGTCAGCGGCGTCAGATGAAAATCGTCGCTGATGGCGTCCGGGAACGGCGCCCCGAACACTGCGCAGGACGACGTGAACATCACCTTCGGTTTGTAGCCGTCGCCGGTCAGACGAATCGCCTCGAACACCGCGCGGGTGCCGTCGAGATTGGCACGGTAGCCCTTCTCGAGATCGGTCTCGGCCTCGGCGGAGACCACGCCGGCGAGGTGGAAGATCGCGTCCGGCCGCTCCGCTACCGCCTGCGCGGCGGCACCGGGCGCCGCCAGATCGCTAGTAACCAGATCGACTTTGCCGTTGAAACCGGCAGGCCGTTCCGGCGGGACAATGTCGATCAGCGTCAGCCGGTCGATCGGCTGTTCGTTCAAGCCGCCGTTTTGTACGAGCCGGGTTGCAAGCTTGCGGCCGATCATCCCCGCCGCGCCGGTCATCAGAATATGCATGTTAGCCCTCTTTAATTGCGCGCGATCTTATCGGAAAAACCGGCTCCCACCATTCATGATCGCGCGCTCGTTTCCTCTTTAACCGCCGGCTCGAAACGGTCGATGCGGCGCAGGTCGGGGAATAATAGCATCCAGATGCCGGCGATCAGCAATGAGCCCATCCCGCCGATCAGCACCGACGACACCGGGCCCAGCCAGGCGGCGACCGTGCCGGATTCGAATTCGCCCAGCGTATTGGACGAGCCGACGAACAGGTAATTGATCGCGCTCACGCGCCCGCGCTTGTCGTCGGGCGTTTCGATCTGGACCAGCGAAAAACGGATCACGACGCTCAACGCATCGGACGCGCCAAGCACGGCCAGCATCAGCAGCGAGAGCGGAAACCAAGTCGACAGCGCGAATGCAATGGTCGTCACGCCATAGATCGCCACCACGGCGAACATCTTGCGCCCGATGTGCCGTTCGACCGGATGGTGCGACAGCACGATCGAGGTGATCAAGGCGCCCGCCGCCGGCGCCGACCGCAGCAATCCGAGGCCGATCGGCCCCGCCGCCAGAATATCGCGCGCATAGATCGGCAGCAGCGCGGTGGCGCCGCCGAGCAGTACCACAAACAGGTCGAGCGTGATGACGCCGAGCAGGCGGCGGCGCGTGGCGATGAATTTGAGCCCGGCCAACACCGATCTCAGGGTTGGCGGCTCGCGGGTCGTGGCCGGACCTTTGGTGCGCACGAAGCTGACTAGCGTGATGGAGGCGGTGAAAAACACCAGGCAGATGGCGCTGACCAGCGTCGGGCTGATCGTATAGATCAGGCCGCCCAGAGCCGGGCCGCAAATCACGGCGACCTGGTTGGCCGAAGTCCAGGCGGCCACCGCGCGCGCGATCATCCCTGGTGGCACCAATGCGGGTACCAGCGAGTGCATGGTCGGCGATTTCGAAGGCGCGCGCGCTGCCGATCAGGAACACTGCGCCGAAAAGCAGGTCGCGGGACAGCACGCCGGCGAGCAAAGCGAGCGTGATCAAGACCGCGGCGAGCGCATAGACGCCTTGCGCGGTGCGCACGATCAGGCGGCGATCGTAGCGGTCGGCAGCGTGGCCGATCAGCAGCGTCAGCACTACCGCCGGCGCGAACTGGATCAGCCCGACCAAGCCAAGATCGAACGCGCTGTTGGTTATCTCGTAGACTTGCCAGCCGATAGCGACGGCCAGCATCTGGTAGCCGATCGTGGAGCACAGCCGCGCCAGCCAGAGCAGCACGAAAGGCCGATGCCGGGCAAGGGACGGCGCTTCGGGAACAGATGGCATGCTCAGGGTTTCGTCCGGCGCGTGCGGTCGTCGTGGAAGAAGGCGTTGAGCTCGGCGTTCGTCATCACGCCGGCGAAACTGTCGAACCTGCCGTCATGGGCGATCTCGCGTGCCGCCTTGATGAACGCGTTCATGGCGACGCGCGCCAGTGTGCCGCCGACGCTGATGCGGCGCACGCCCATGCTGGCGAGGTCTTTGACGGTGAATCCGAACGCGCCGCTGTTGAGAAAGTTGACCGGCTTCGGCGCCACCGCCTGCACGGTCGCCTCGATCTGCTCGCGTGTCTTGATGCCGGGCGAATAGAGGCAATCGGCGCCGGCATCGGCGAAGGCTTTCAGCCGCCGGATGGTTTCGTCCAGGTCGGGCCGCCCACGAATGAAGCCCTCGGTGCGCGCGGTGAACACGACTTTACTATTTTCTTGGCCGCCGGCTTTGTCGATGGCCGCGCGCGCGGCCTTGACGCGGGCGAGCGCGAGATCGAAATCGTACAGCGACCGGTCTGGATTGCCCGTCGCGTCCTCGATCGACAGACCGGCGACGCCGGTTGCAATGCATCGCGTCACATTCGCGGCCACTCCGTCGGGGTCATCGGCATAGCCGCCTTCGAAGTCGGCGTTGACCGGCACGTCGGTCGCCGCGGCGATCTCGCTGAAGTGAGCGAGAACCTCATCGCAGGATTGCTCGCCGTCGGCGTAACCCTGCGCGTGGGCAAAGCCGGAACTGGTGGTCGCCAGCGCCTTGAAGCCGAGCCCCTGGAGATAGCGGGCGCTCCCGATGTTCCACGGATTGGGAATGACGAAGCAGCCGCTTTGGTGCAGCGCGTGGAATGTGCGGCGTTTGTCGGCGGGGCCCATGCAGGTCCATGTATCGCAAATGGACGGCGAAAGCTATTTGGCGGATTTCTCCCACTCGGCGTATTCGCGGGAGACGAATTCCGTCGCCGCTTCGACGTGGGCGCGAAACCAGCGCCGCTTGCGCTTTTCCAGATCCTTGCGCAATGCGTCGCGGCGGTCGCGCACGCCGAGATGGACGGCTGCAAGTTCGCGGCCCATGGCCCAGAGCAGGTCGGGATGCAGCAGGCGGGCGGCGTCGCGCCGGTCCTCGACATTGATCTTGCGGTTGTTCGGCGATAGCCGCCGCATCAACAGGTTCCCGCTCGCCGCGTACCACGGATCAGGCGCGCGGTATTTGCCGAGCGCGATGTCGTTGAGAGGCAATCGCACGCCGTCGCCATGCGCGCGCGTCCAGCCGGAAGGCACCAGCGCCTTTCCCTCGCGCAAAAGGGGACCGCCGCGCCACGTGCCGTAACCGAGCCAGCGCGGCCGGCCGAGACTGCCGGTGCCGGCGGTGCGCCGCCAATAGGCGAGGGTGATCGACGCGTCCGGCAGCGCCGCGGCGAACAGTTTGAGCCAGCGGGCCGCCGGTTGGTCGGGTTTCTTTTTCGACAACAGGTCGTGATACTGATTGTCGATCTTCTGCCAGAACAAGGCGCGCGCCGCCTCGCCGACCACGAAGCGCGTCCGCAGCCACATATGCTGGCGATCGAGCACGAAGGCCTCTGGAGTTTCGAGCCCGCGCGCGTAGCCGTCCAGGACGCTCGAGCAAATCGTCTTGAGCGAAATCTGGTCCGGCGTCGTCGCCAGCGCCGCGCTGGTCGCCAGCCGCAGCGGATCGAGGATGTAGGGCATTTCGGCGGCTTCGTCGTAGTCGTTGACGCCCCAGACGATGCGGCCTTCCTTGTCGGTCCAGGTGCCGAAATTTTCCAGATGGATGTCGCCGACCGACAGTACAGCCGGCGCGTCGGCGATATCGGGACAAAGGCCGAGAATGGTCTCGGCCCAGCGCCAATAGGTGGCGCGCAGAAAAGCGAAGGCGCTGTCGCGCATCCGCTTCCGCTTTTTGAAGATATCTTCTTCGACAATATCGCCCTTGAGCTCGCCTGCGAGCCAGCGCTCGTAGTCCCGGTTCGCCGCCCAAATGTTCATGACCGTTCTCGCCGCGCTCGACAATTTTGACGCGAGGATGCGCCAAACGGCGCGCTAATTGCAATCGGTTGAGCTTCGCCGCCGCCAATTATGACAATCGCCCACTGCTGGCGGTCCGGTGCCGGCTGGGGCAAGCTCCGCATCGCATCATCGTGGCGGAGGACGTGCCCATGGATAGTGTCGATTTCGACGCACTGGAAGGTCAGGCGCGGGAGAAAATACCGCTTGCTTCGTTTGCCTTCTGTGCCGCCGGCGCCGATGACGAAATCAGCGCGGTTGAGAACACCGCGGCTTGGCGGGCGCTGCGGCTGCGCCCGCGCGTGCTGAACGACGTTGCGGCGATCGACACCGGCGTGACCTTGCTGGGCGGCCGGCAGCCGCATCCGATCATGATTGCACCGATGGGGCGCCATAAATTGTTCAACGCGGAAGGAGAATGCGCCACCGCACGCGGCGCCGCGAACGCAAACGCTCCTTACGTCGTGGCGAGCAACGCCAATAGGACGATCGAAGACATCGCCGCCGAGCGGCGTGGCGCGCCGCAATGGTTCCAGCTTTACTATTGGCCAAACCGCGGCGAAGTCGAAGCGCTCATGGATCGCGCCGCCGCCGCCGGCTTCAGCGCGCTCGTGCTCACGGTCGATGCGCCGACCGGAGGCTGGAGCCCACGCGCCGCCCGGGAGCAGCACGAGCCGTCGCCGGATATTCTCAACATCAACATGCCCGGTTCGCCGATGGGGCGCACATTTTATCACCCCGATTTCGCCGGCAAGGTGCTCTATCCCGCCACCTGGCGCGAGCTGGAATGGCTGGGCAAGCGCTCGCCTATGCCGGTGATCGTCAAGGGCGTGCTGCGCGCCGACGACGCGGTGCGTTGCGCCGAATGCGGCGCCCGCGCCATCATCGTCTCCAATCACGGCGGCCGCCATCTTGATACCACGGTGACGACGGCGGCGGCGATCGGGGAGGTGGCCGCCGCGCTCGCCGGCAAAGCCGAGGTCTATGTCGATGGCGGCATTCGGCGCGGCACCGATATTCTCAAGGCGCTGGCGCTCGGCGCCCGCGCCGTGCTGATCGGCCGGCCGGTGCTCTGGGGTCTTTCGGTGCAGGGCGCCGATGGCGTTGCCGCGGTGATCGAACATCTCCGCGTCGAATTGGTGCGGGCCATGCAGCTTTCCGGCACGGCGAGCCTCCGCGACATAGGGCCGGACTTGATCGCCGCGAATTGATTTTCTTAGCGCAATCGGGTGAACTGCGCGCGAATTTGGGTTCGCGCCGGCCCCTTGGGGCTGCGATCGCCGGGGAGTGAAACATGCTGAAAACCATTGCGGCCTTCGACCGCATCGGCGAGGAAAACGCCTTCGCCGTGCTCGCCCGCGCCAACGCTTTGATCGCGCAAGGCCGCGACGTAATCAATCTCGGCATCGGCCAGCCCGATTTCCGCACCCCGGATTTCATCGTCGAGGCGGCGGTCAAGGCATTGCGCGAGGGTCATCACGGCTACACGCCGGCGAACGGCATTCCGCCGCTGCGCGAGGCGGTGGCGGCCGATCTGCACAAGCGCTTCAAGGTCGAGGTCTCGCCCGACAGCGTGATGATCATGCCGGGCGGCAAGCCGACCATGTTCATGTCGATCCTGATGTTCGGCGAGCCGGGCGTCGAGATCCTGTATCCCGATCCGGGTTTCCCGATCTACCGCTCGATGATCGAGTTCACCGGCGCCAAGCCCGTGCCGGTTCCGATCCGCGAGGAAAACGGCTTTGCCTTCTCGGCGGAGGAGACGCTCAAGCTGATCACGCCAAAGACGCGGCTGTTGATCCTCAATTCGCCGGCCAATCCGACCGGCGGCGTCACCGGCAAGACGGAAGTCGACAAACTCGTCGCCGGCCTGGAGAAATGGCCGGACGTCGCGATCATGTCGGACGAGATCTACGATCATATGGTCTACGACGGCGAGACTCATGTCTGCCTGCTCACTTATCCGTCGATCCGCGACCGGCTGATCCTGCTCAACGGCTGGTCGAAAACCTATGCCATGACCGGCTGGCGGCTCGGCTACGCGGTGTGGCCGGGCAAGCTCTACGACTATGCGCGCAAGCTCGCGGTCAATCTGCATTCCTGCGTCAATGCGTCCGCGCAATATGCCGGGTTGGCGGCGCTCAAGGGCCCGCAGGACGAAGTGCATAAAATGATCGCCGAATTCGACAAGCGCCGGAAGGTGGTGGTCGAAGGCCTGAACAAATTGCCCGGCGTGTCGTGCGCGACGCCGAAGGGCGCCTTCTATGCCTTCCCCAATATCAAACGCACGGGCTGGAAGGCCAAGGCGCTGGCCTCGTCGCTCTTGGAAGACGCTGGCGTCGCCATCATCGGCGGGCCGGACTTCGGCATTTTGGGCGAGGGTTACGTGCGGCTGTCTTACGCCAACTCGACCGAGAACATTCTGAAGGCGCTCGGGCGCATGGGCGAGTTTTTGGCAAGCCGCAAGGCGGCGTGAGCTTCGCTCAAGCCCGCGCCGGCTTTGGCTCTTTCTTGTCGCCTGTCTCGACCGCGGCCTGCGTGATGCGCACGTCGCGCACCGGATAGGGAATCTCGATCCCCTCGCGTTTGAAGGCATCCCACAGCGCCAGCAAGACCTGCCCGCGCACATTGGTGACGCCGTCCACCGGGTCGCGGATCCAGAAGCGCAGCGTGAAATCGAGCGAGGAGTTGCCGAAGGCCTTGAGATGGCAGACCGGCGCCGGCGAGATCAGCACGCGCGGCACCGTCTTCGTCGCTTCCATGGCGATCTGGCAGATCTTGTGTGGATCGCTCGCATAGGAAACGCCGAACGCCACGTCGAGGCGAACCTCGTCGTTGGAATAAGACCAGTTGATCACCCGTTGGGTGACGAAGTCCTCATTGGGAATGAGGAATTCGCGGCCTTCGCGGGTGACGATCGAGGTGTAACGCGCGCCCATCGAGCCGACCCAGCCGAAACTGTCGCCGACCGAGATCACGTCGCCCGGCTTGATCGACTTGTCGGCGAGCAGAATGATCCCGCTCACCAAATTGGAGACGATTTTCTGCAGTCCGAAGCCGAGCCCGACGCCGACCGCGCCGGAAAAGAGCGCGAGCGCGGAAAAATCGATGCCGACGGTCGAGAGCGCGATCAGGATGGCAAACGTGATGAGCAGCAGACGGATCAACTTGCCGATCAGCACCTGGATCGACGGCGTCAAATCGGCGCTCGATTGCACGCGCCGGTCGAGGAAATCGCTGGCCGTGTTCGCCGCCCACAGCGTGAGCATCAGCAGGACCGAGGTCTTGATCACCAGAAGCGGCGTGACGCGCAGGCCGCCGATCACGATCGCGAACGAATTTAGCGTGGTCATGGTCGGCTGCAGCAGGCCGAGGATGCTGAGCGCCGCGATCGTCCAGGCCGACGCCGCCACCAGCCGGTAGACGAACTGGTTGCGGATCAGCCCGGCCACCAGCGCGATCACCACCCAGGCGGTGACGAGGCTGGCGGCGACGTGGAGCAGATTGAATCGGCCCTGGAGGTCCAGCGAGACCGTGGCGGCCTGCATGATAACCATGGTCAGCACGAAAATCATGCTGCCGAGATTGGCCAGCAGCAGCCGCGCCACGGTTTGCAGGAACTGCGGCCAGCCCAGAGTTAGGGCGTTGAGCTCGACGCGGCGGCGGATAAGCGTGGCGGCCACCGTGGCGATCACGGCGGCGAGCGCGATCAGGCCGAGCTGGCCCAGCAACCGGAGCGAGCTAAATTCGCGGCCGAATGCCTGCAGGGTGTCGCCGATGGTGCCGGCCAACTGGTGCACCTCGTCCATTCCGCGCTCCGGTCGAGCCCATTCCATCCGGGGCTCTTGGAATTTGCCTGCGATCCGGACCAATATCAGATCGAGCCGGCTCCCGGCATCCGCCGCGGCAGGCAGTCAGGGGTTATGCACATGTACGACCGGGGTTTGTCCGAAGAACAAAAGATGATGCGGCAGAGCTGCCATGATTTCGTCGATGATATGGTTCTGCCCTACATCAAGAAGAATTGGCAGAAAGAATGGTCGATGGTGCCGGAGGAGCGGCTGCCGCTCTCGATCCTGGAAGGCGCCGAGAAGGTCGGCATCCGGACTCTGGGCGTGCCGGAAGAATACGGCGGGGTGGAACTGGAAAAGGGCACCGAAGTGCGGACCTTCGCCCTTGTCGCCGAGGAAATCGCCCGCGGCGATTCGGGCCTGGCCGACAAGCTGGTGCAGAACTGGAAGGTCTCGGTGCTGCTGCGCCAGTTCGCGCCCAAGCATCATCAGGAGCACTGGTTCAAGCGTCTGGTCGCCGAGCCGCAATTCCTGATGGCGCATTGCCTGACCGAGCCGCGCGGCGCGTCCGACCGCTGGCTGCCGTATAACGTGCCGGAAGCGGCGATGCAGACGAAGGCCGTGAAGACCAACGGCGGCTGGATCATCAATGGGCGCAAGCAATTCATCTCCAATGGCTACGACGCCTCGCTCTACGTCGTCTACGCCAACACCAATCCCAAGGTCGGCATGTTGCAGGGTACCTCGTCGTTCCTGGTGCCGCGCGACACCAAGGGCTTCACGGTCGCGCGCTGCAACGAGACGCTCGGCTGCCGCTTCATGAACAACGGCGAGATGTTGTTCGAGGACATGTTCATCCCCGACGACCAGTTGCTGGTGCAGGACTCAGCGATGGGCTCGGCCGGCGTCTATTTCCGACCGGGCAAGATCATCCAGGCCGCCAAGAATCTCGGCGTCGGCGTGCGCGCGTTCGAGGCCACCGCCGAGTACGTGCAGAACTACGTGCAGGGCGGCCGCATCCTGATCAAGCATCAGGCGGTGGCGCTGCGGCTTGCCGACATGGCGACCAAGATCGAGGCGGTGCGCGCGCTGCTCGATCGCGCCTCGGCCGCGGTGGATGAAAACGCGCCTGCGGCGGAGACACTGGTCAACATGGCCAAGATGTTTGCCTCGGAAGAGATCATGAAGGTCGCGCAGCACGCGGTCGAATTGCACGGCGGCAACGGCATCATGCTCGATTTCGGCATCGAGAAGGTGCTGCGCGACGCCGTCATCTTCATGCACATGGATGCGACCGTCGACATCTCGAAATTCAAGATCATCAAGAACATGTTCCCGGAAACGGCGGGAAAATACGCCGGGCCCGAATGATTTATCTCAGCGCAAAGCGGAAGCCGACCACGACAATCACGAGGCCGATGAGTTGCGCGAGGGTCGGCACCACGCCGAGCGCCAGATAGCCGATGATCAATCCAAAGCCTGGCACCAGGGCGGGAAATACCGCCGCGCGCCCGGCGCCGAGCAGGATCACCGTGCGCGCGAACAGGAAAATCGGCAGCGCGCCGGCGATCACGCCTTGCACCGCGACCTGCAATAGGTTTTCGGCCAGACTCATGCGCAGCAGTCCGTCAAAGCCGGCAAGCACGCCATACAGCGGCGCGAATACCAGGATCGACAATGCGCCGACGGCCGCGATGGCGCGCACGCCCGACACACGCCAGGTCCGCAGCAGAATGCCGAACGTCGCCCAGAACACGCCGGCGGTGGCAAACAGCAGATCGCCGCCGACGCCGTGATTGCCGATGGTGGTGAGCGATTCAAATCCGTACACCATGAGCCCTATGATGATCGTCATGCCGCCCGCGATGCGTGTCATCGTCGGCCGCTCGCCTAACACCAGCGTGGCGAGGATCAGTCCGAACAGCGCGGCACAGGCGGGCTGAATGGTGGTGCCATGACCGAGCGGCACCAGCAGATACCCGCTATAGGCGATGAAGGCCTGCGGCGGGCCTGACAGCACGCTCATCACCAGACTGCGGCCCCAGCCGACGCCGCCGAGGTCCTTGATGCCGTCGCGGAACACCAGCGGCATCAGCAGCAAGCCGGACCAAAAGAAGCGATGAAAGGCGAGATCGGCCGGACTAAATCCGACGGAAATACCGTGCTTGGCGGCCACGAAGCCGGCAGCCCACGCCGCGCTCGCGCCGATGCCGCACAATGTGCCGATCAGGAGGCCGGAAGATTTCGGCGCCGCAGTCTGGGTTTTATCGTCCACGGCATGTCCGTCATAGGTGACTTGAACACGGCTGATACTCTAGGATCGTCGTCCAAGTCCAATCGCGAATACAAAACTGTCACTTCACCGGGATGGAAGGCTCATGGCGAAATCACGCAAAGTCATCATTACTTGTGCCGTAACCGGCTCGATTCACACGCCTTCGATGTCGCCGCATCTGCCGGTCACGGCCGAGCAGATCGCCGATGCCGCCATCGGGGCGGCCGAGGCGGGGGCGGCTATCGTTCATTTGCATGCGCGCAACCCGCAGGACGGCCGTCCCGATCAGTCGCCGGAAGCCTTCGCGCCTTTCCTCAAGGTGATCAAGCAGCGCTCCAACGTGGTGGTGAACATCACCACCGGTGGCGCGCCGACTATGACCGCCGAGGAGCGTGTGCGTCCGGCCGCGACCTTCAAGCCGGAAGTCGCCTCGCTCAACATGGGCACGATGAATTTCGGATTGTTCCCGATGATCCCGCGCTACAAGGGAAAATTTAAATACGACTGGGAAGAGCCATATCTGGAAGGTTCGCGTAAAGGCATGTTCAAGAACACCTTCGCCGACATCGAATACATCCTCAGCACCTGCGCCGACAACAACACCCGCTTCGAGATCGAGTGCTACGACATCGGCCATCTCTACACGCTGCGGCAGTTCCTCGACCGCGGGCTGGTCAAGCCGCCGCTGTTCGTGCAGTCGGTGTTCGGCATCCTCGGCGGCATCGGGGCGCACCCCGAGGACGTCATGATGATGAAGCGCACCGCCGATCGCCTACTTGGCGACAATTACCACTGGTCGGTGTTGGGCGCCGGCGCCAATCAGATGCGGATCGCGGCGCAAGCCGCGGCCATGGGCGGCAATGTGCGGGTCGGCATGGAGGATTCGCTTTGGATCGGCGCCGGCAAACTCGCCGAATCCAACGCCCAGCAGGTCACGCAAGTGCGCAAGATACTCGAAGGCCTCGGGCTCGAGATCGCGTCCTCGGACGAAGCGCGCGAGATCTTGTCGCTCAAGGGCGGAGATAAAGTGGCGTTTTAAGTCGTTCTACCGGGGTCGCGACATTCTCCCGTTCATTTCCGCGGAAGCGGGGATCTGGTCCTTTGGCAAAGAACTGGGTCACCGCTTCCGCGGGGACGAGCGGAATTGGCATTGCTCTTCGCTACGCGAAACCTTCCTATAGCCGGAGGAGATTCGTGAGCATGGCCTCGCTCGACGCCTTCAGTATCGCCATTCTGCTCGGCAGCCTGCTGGTGCTGGCCGGCATCCTGTCGAGTCTGGTCGCGTTGCGCTTCGGCGCGCCGCTGCTGCTGGTGTTCCTGCTGCTCGGCATGCTGGCCGGCGAGGGCGGTCCCGGCGGGCTGAAGTTCGACAATGTCGGCGCGACCTACTTGGTCGGTTCGATTGCGCTCGCGCTGATCCTGTTCGACGGCGGATTGCGCACGCGGCTCGCCACCTTCCGCAACGTGCTGGCGCCGGCGGCGACGCTGGCGACCGTCGGTGTCCTGATTACCACCTTGCTGACCGCGCCGCTCGCCAAGCTGGTTCTCGGCATCGGCTGGCTGCAGGCTTTGCTGGTCGGTGCGGTAGTGGCTTCCACCGACGCGGCGGCTGTGTTCCTGCTGATCAATTCGCGGGGCTTAAGGCTGCGCCCACGCGTGCGCGCGACGCTGGAGGTCGAATCCGGCACCAACGATCCATTCGCGGTCTTTCTCACATTGATTCTGGTGGAGTTCCTGCTGGCCGGGGACCAGAGCTGGTCGCATGCGCTGATCACCTTCGTGCGCGACACCGTGCTCGGCTGCATAATCGGCGTCGCCGGCGGGCGGATCATCACGCTGGTGCTCAACCGCCTTGCCCTGCCGCAAGGCTTGCATGCGCCGTTCGTGGCGGTGAGCGCGTTGGTCGTTTTCGCATTCGCCAACGTGGTGCATTCCTCCGGCTTCCTCGCGGTCTATCTGGCTGGACTGGTCGTGGGCAACCGGCAGACGCGCGCGCATAATTCCGTCGTGGTATTTCTCGATGCGGTGACGTGGCTGGCGCAGATCGTGATGTTCGTGCTGCTCGGCCTGTTGGTGTGGCCGCAACGGATAGGCGACAGCCTGTTCGGCGCCGTTGTGATCGCGCTATTTCTGATGCTGGTGGCGCGGCCGGTCGCGGTGTTCCTCTGCCTCGCTCCGTTTGGTTTCCAGTGGCGCGAGAAATTGTTCGTGTCCTGGGTCGGCTTGCGCGGCGCGGTGGCGATTTTCCTTGCCTCCATTCCGCTATTAGTCGGTTTGCCGACCGCGTATCTGTTCTTCGACGTCGCCTTCGTGGTCGTGTTGTCGTCGCTGCTGATCCAGGGCTGGAGCGTGGCCTTCGCGGCCCGCAAGCTCGACATGTCGTTCGCGCGCAGCGATCCGCTACCGCGCCGCGTCGAGCTCGATCTGCCGGGCCAATTGACGCGCGAAATCGTCGGCTATCCGGTGCCGGCCAACAGCCCGTTCCTGCGCCGCGGCCTGATCCCGAACTGGGCGCGGCCGACTCTGGTCGTACGCAACGAGGAAATCCTCACGCCGGCGGAAGCCCACCCGGTGCGCGAGGGCGACTATGTCTATCTGCTGGCACCGCCAGAGAAGGCGCAGGCGCTCGACCGCTTTTTCGTCAGGATGCCGCCGCCGGCCGCGCCCGATCCGCGGCTGCTCGGCGATTTTTTCGTGCCGGGTGACGCAGCCCTCGGCGCGCTGGCCGACATCTACGGTCTGCAGGTCGCCGCCGATCATATGGAGGTGACGCTGGCCGACTTCTTCACCGGGCAGCTCCGCCGTCCGGCCAGGACCGGCGACATCGTCCAGCTCGGACCGATCGCCTTGTTGGCGCACAAAGTCGCCAATAGCCGCGTCACCACCGTTGGCCTGCGGCTGGCCGAGCCGGAGGAGACAGCCGACCTCGGCGGCTGGCTCAAGTCATGGTGGACGCGATTGCAGAAGTGGATCGGCTAGCGCGCGATCCCGAAAAGTGGGAACCGGTTTTCGGATAAGATCGCGCGCAAAATTTAGAGTCTTACCGCGCGCGGCCCGCCAGCATCGCTCCGTTCTGAATGGCCCAGGCGGCGCCGAACAGCACGGCGGTCCAGAACAGGTCGCCTGCCACGGTGTTTTGCAGGAACGGCAGCGCGGCCACGTAACACTGAGTCAGGCCCGCGAAGTCGAGGCTGTACACCCCGCTGAAGGCCCAGACCGCGAAATTCGAGATGGCGAAGAAGGCGAGCGAGCAGGGCACCATGACGGCCACCGTTGCCGCGATGCCGGGCCAGCGCCGCGAAACGATGCCGACGAGGGCCGGCAGCGAAATCGCCAGGGTGACGATCAGCGAAATCCGCCAGTCGTCGGGACCGAGCGCCAAGGCGCTGAGCACCATGGCGGCAATCGGCACCACCGGCGCGAGCGCCGGGATGCGTAGCACCCGGCCAGCGAACAGCGCACTGGCGGCGATCGGCATGAAGCCCGGCGCATGCGGCACCAGCCTTGCTATCACGTCGAAGGCGACCAGGAAGGCCACCAGACCCAGATCCATCAACAGGTCGGTACGGGCTTTGTTCGGCTGCATTGCGGTCATGTCCTCTGCTTTGCGCGGGCCACTCTTAGCACGTTCGGCGGATAATTTCACGCGCTAGCCTGCCTTTTCTTCGGCCTCCGGCGCCCGATTTTCAGCCCATTCGGTAATGATCGCGGCGAGCCGGTCGAGTCCGTCGGTAAGCGCCGCCGGGCCCGGTTGCAGGATCAGCGTCGATTTGATCTCGCGCAGCCAGCCGGTGGCGACCGCCGGAACCTCGGCAAAGCCCGGCCGGGCGGCGACCCGTGCCGGCACGAATTTCTTGCCGCACCAGGAGCCGATGATGATGTCGGGCGCGGCGGCGATCACGTCGGCAGGCGAGACGATGCGGTCCTTGGCGTTCTTGCGGACGGCCAGTTGCGGGAACACCTCGACACCGCCGCCGGCCTCGATCAGTTCCGACACCCAGCGCAGGCCGGAGATCATCGGCTCGTCCCATTCCTCGAAATAGACCCGCGGATGCCGCGGCAGGTGAAGGCTGCGCTCGTGCACGGAATTGACGCGGGCGGCGAGCGAATTGGCGAGCACTTCCGCCTTGTCCGCCGCGCCGACCAGCGCGCCGAGCGTGCGGATCATGTCGAAGATGCCGGCGACGTCGCGCTGGTTGAAGGCGTGCACGGCGACATTGGCGCGCACCAGGTCGGCGACGATGTCGGCTTGCAGATCGGAGAATGTCAGCACCAGGTCCGGCTTGAGCGCCAGAATCTTCGGCACGTCGGCGGAAATGAACGCCGACACGCGCGGCTTTTCCTTGCGCACCTGCGGCGGGCGCACCGCATAGCCGGACACGCCGACGATGCGGCGCTCCTCGCCGAGGAGATAAAGCGTCTCCACGGTCTCCTCGGTCAGGCAGACTATGCGTTCGGGCGGGAACATGGCGCCACCATACACCGTTCAGACCGCCAGCAATTCCGCTCCGCCGGCCGCCGTCACCTTGCCGCCGTCGAGCCGTACCACGCGGCTGGCGATGCGCTTCACTTCCGCCGCATCGTGGCTGACATAGATCATCGGCACCTTGGCCTCGTCGCGTAGCCGTTCCAGGTAAGGCAGGATGCCGGCCTTCCGCGCTTCGTCGAGCGAGGCGAGCGGCTCGTCCAAGAGCAGCAGGCGCGGCCGCATCAGCAGCGCGCGTCCGACCGCGACGCGTTGGCGCTCGCCGCCCGAGAGCTTGCCCGGCCGCCGGTCGAGCAGCGCGTCGATGTCGAGCAGTTCGACGACATGGGCGAAGGCCGCCGGATCGGCGTCGTGGCCGCCCATCCAGCGTCCGTAATCGAGATTGTGCCTGACCGAGAGATGCGGGAACAGCCGGCCCTCCTGGAACACGCAACCGATGCGCCGCCGCCAGGCCGGCACGTCGATGCGCTTTGCCGCGTCGAACAAGGTCTCGCCGTCGAGGACGATGCGGCCGCGGTCTGGCCGCAGCAGGCCGGCGACCATGTTGATCAGGCTGGTCTTGCCGGCGCCCGAGGGGCCGAACAAAGCGGTGGCGCCGCCCGCGGCTTCGAAGGCAGCATGCAGGGCAAATTCACCGAGCGTTTTCTCGACATCGACAACGAGCATCGGTCAGGCCCCGTGCAAGCGCGCGGTGGCCCGCCGCGCCAGCCATTCCGAGGCGACCAGCGCGGCGAGCGAAATGACCACCGCCACGACGACCAAGGAAAGCGCCGCGCTGTCGCCGCCGGGCACCTGCGTCAGGGTGTAGATCGCCGCCGAGATGGTTTGCGTCTCGCCGGGAATGTTGGAGACGAAGGTGATGGTGGCGCCGAACTCGCCGAGCGCGCGCGCAAAGGCGAGCATGGCGCCGGCGATGATGCCCGGCAGCGCCAACGGCAGCGTGACGGTGGCAAAATTCCAGAACGGACCGGCGCCGAGCGTCGCGGCGGCGTCCTCCAGCCGTCGGTCGATCGCCTCGATCGACAGGCGGATGGCGCGCACCATCAGCGGAAACGCCATGACGCCGCAGGAGATGACCGCGCCGGTCCAGCGGAACGCAAACACGATGCCGAAATGATCGGCGAGGAACGCGCCGACCGGCGCATGCCGTCCGAGCGTGATGAGCAGCAGGTAGCCGGTGACGACCGGCGGCAGCACCAGCGGCAGGTAGATGACCGCATCGACCAGCGTCTTGCCCCAGAAATTTCGGCGCGCAAGTAGCGTGGCGATGGCGATGCCGAACGGCAGCGACACCAGCGTCGCCACAGTGGCGATGCGCAGCGACAGCGCGACGGCGGTCCAGTCCTGGGGGGAAAGCTCAAACATCAATGGCGTTCCCCGGATGCGGCGCAGCACGAAGCGTAGCGGAGTGGTGCGCCGCTGATCCGGGGTCCAACTTTCTTTGTGACGAAGCTGGGTCCCGGGTCTGCAGCGCACCACTTCGTGCTGCGCTGCGCCCGGGACACGCGGAACCATGCATCGCCACCCTCACGATACCGGCTTGATCAGAAAGCTGAAGCCGTACTTCTCGAAGACCGCCTTGGCAGCGCTTGTGCGCAGGAAGGCGAGATAGCGCGCGGCGGCCGCGTTCTTGCTGGCGATGGTCTCGGCGGCTGGATAGGTGACCGGCGGGTAGGCGTCATCGGGGAATTCGCCGACGATTTTTACCTTCGGCTCGATCTTGGCGTCGGTTGCATAAACGATGCCGAGCGGGGTTTCGTCGCGCGCGACGAAAGCGAGCGTTGCGCGAACGTTTTCGGCCTGCGCCAGCTTCGGCTCGGCCGCTGACCATGCTCCGAGCTTCTCCAGCGCCGCCTTGGCATAGCGGCCGGCAGGCACCGCCTTGACGTCGGCCACCGCGATTTGTCCGTCGCCGGCGAGCTTGGCGATGTCGAAGCCCTTCGCGATGGCGACATGGTCGAGTTTGGATTCCTTCGGTGTGATCAGAACCAGTCTGTTGCCGAGCAGATTGAACCGGGTGTCGGGCTTAATGAGCTTGTGCGCCGACGCATAATCCATCCAGGCTAAGTCGGCGGATATGAAGACGTCGGCCGGCGCGCCGGCCTCGATCTGCTTGGCAAGCGCCGAACTCGCCTCATAGCTCGCCACCACCTTGACGCCGGTCGCCTTGCTGAAGGCGGCATCGGCTTCGTCGAGCGCATTTTTCAAAGACGCGGCGGCGAAGACGGTGAGGCTTTGCTGCGCGACGGCGGGCTGCGGCGCGGCGGCGAGGGCGCCAAATAGGCCGAGAACGGCAAGAAGGCGTACGAACATGGCGGTTCTCCACGGGCGCGGTAGGGACGCCGGGCTTGGGTTGAATAAAAGTTGGAAACGACCCGTTGTCGGAACCGCCGTTCCGGCTTTCGCAGCGCACGCACGGTGCACCGCAGGTCGATGGAGAGCCTAGCAACTCCCGCCGGCCAAGGTAAAGTCCAATCCGTCAGGGGGATGGCGGCAATGGCGGACGCGGCGCCCATCGAAGGCGAGTTCGATTACATCATTGTCGGCGCCGGCTCGGCCGGCTGCGTGCTGGCCAACCGCCTGTCCGCCGATCCGGCCAACCGGGTGCTGCTGCTGGAAGCCGGCGGCAAGGACAACTGGATCTGGTTTCACATTCCGGTCGGCTATTTGTTCGCCATCGGCAATCCGCGCTCGGACTGGATGTTCAAGACCGAGCCGGAGGAGGGCCTCAACGGCCGCAGCCTCAATTATCCGCGCGGCAAGGTGATCGGCGGCTCCTCGGCGATCAACGCCATGATCTACATGCGCGGGCAGGCCCGCGACTACGATCATTGGCGCCAGCTCGGGTTGCCCGGCTGGTCGTGGGACGACGTGCTGCCGTATTTCAAGAAGCACGAAGACAATTTTCTAGGCGCCAGCGAGCACCACGGCGTCGGCGGCGAATGGCGCGTCGAATTTCCGCGCCTGCGCTGGGACATCATCGATGTCTGGCGCGAGGCGGCGGCGCAGTACGGCATTCCGAAGGTCGACGACTTCAATACCGGCGACAACGCCGGCTCCTGCTATTTCCACGTCAACCAGAAGCTCGGACGGCGCTGGTCGGCGGCGCGCGGCTTTCTCAAGCCGGTGCTCAACCGGCAAAACCTGCGGCTGGAAACCGGTTGCCTGGTCGAAGGTTTGACGTTCGACGGCAAGCGCTGCGTCGGCATGCGCTGGCGGCAGGACGGCGTTGCGCGTTCCGCGCATTGCCGCGGCGAAGTCGTGTTGGCGGCCGGCTCGATCGGCTCGCCGCAAATCATGATGCTGTCTGGAGTGGGGCCGGCGGCGCAGCTTGCCCAATTCGGCATTCCCGTGGTGCTCGACAGACCGGGCGTCGGCGGCAACCTGCATGACCATCTGCAATTGCGGATGATCTACAAGGCGACCGGCGTCAAAACCTTGAACGAGATGTATGCCTCGCTGTTCACGCGCGCCTGGATGGGCGTCAACTATGCCTTGTTCCGGCGCGGGCCTTTGACCATGGCGCCGTCGCAACTCGGCGCCTTCGCCAAATCCGATGCCACGCGGGACCGCGCCAATATTCAATATCACGTGCAGCCGCTCTCGCTCGACAAGTTCGGCGAGCCGCTGCATGCGTTTCCGGCTTTCACGGTCAGCGTCACCAACGTGCAGCCGACCAGCCGCGGCAGCCTGAAATTGAAATCGGCCGACCCGGCGGCGGCGCCAGCGATCCATCCGAATTATCTGGCGACGCCGGAAGACCGCCGCGTCGCCGCCGACTCGATCCGCGTCACGCGCCGGATCGTGGCGCAGCCGGCGCTGCAAAAATATTCGCCAGTCGAATATCTGCCGGGCGCGCAGGTGCGCGACGACGACGAAGCAGGTTTGATAAAGGCGGCGGGCGACATCGGCACCACCATTTTCCATCCCGTCGGCACCGCCCGCATGGGGCGCGCCGACGATGCCAACGCGGTGGTGGACGCGCGGCTGCGCGTAATCGGCATCGACGGCCTGCGGGTGGCGGACGCCTCGGTGATGCCGTCGATCACGTCCGGCAACACCAATTCGCCGACCATGATGATCGCGGAAAAAGGCGCCGCTATGATTTTAGAGGATCGACAGCGTTGAACGTCAACATGAGGATCAAAGGAAGGGTGTCATGAATCTCGTCGAGCGCGTCAAAGCGATATTGCTGCAGCCGAAATCCGAATGGCCCGTGATCGCAGCGGAGTCGGGCGATGCCGGTTACCTGTTCACGAACTATGTCTGCATCGTCTCCGCGATTCCGCCGGTGTGCTCGTTCATCGGCGGCGTCATCATCGGCTATGGCCCGTACCAATTAGGCTTCGTGGCCGGGTTGCTGCACGCGATCGTGGTCTACGTGCTCGGGCTGGTTGGCGTTTTCGTCATGGCCTACGTCATCGATTACCTCGCCGGCGTGTTCGACGGGCAAAGGAATCTCGGCAATGCCATGAAGGTGTCGGCCTATGCGCCGACGGCCGCCTGGGTTGCCGGCGTCTTCAACCTGATAGCGGTATTGGCCGTTCTCGGCATTCTCGGGCTCTACAGCCTCTATCTTTTGTATACCGGCATCGCGGCGCTGATGAGACCGCCGCAGGGCAAGACGCTGATCTACACGGTTGCCGTCGTGGTCTGCCTGTTCGTGGTGTGGATCGTGATTTTCGGCGTCATCGGCACGATTTTCGGCATGGGCCTCTGGATGCGCTAGCTTCTTGGCGGTTCCCGCTTTTCGGGATCATGCGCTAAGGCAAAGCCTTGAGGTGCCGGATCGGCCGGCCGGGCGCGATCGCCTGCGCGGCCGCGACGATGGCATTGGCGTCGATGCCATAGTGCTGGTAAAGCTCGGCGAGCGAGCCGGTCTGGCCGAAATGCTCGACGCCGAGCGGGCGCGTGCGATGACCGGCGACCGCGCCAAGCCAGGCCAGCGTCGCCGGGTGGCCGTCGATCACGCTGACGATGCCGCAATGCGCCGGCACGTCCGCCAATAGCCGCTCGATATGCGAGCGCGCATGGACAAGGCCGCGCTCGCGCGCGCGCTGCGCGGCGGTCCAGCCGGCGTTGAGCCGGTCGGCCGAGGTAACCGCAAGCAAGCCGACGTCGCGGCGATCCTCCGCCATCAGGCCGACGGCTTCGATCGCCTCCGGCGCGATGGCGCCGGTGTAGGCGACGATCACCTGTGCGTTCGGCCCCGGCCTACGCAGCCAATACGCGCCATCGACGATCTGCTGGGCCAGATCCGGCGTCATCTTGCGCTCGATCTGCTCGACCGGCCGCGTCGACAGCCGCAGATAGACCGAGCCGCCGGTTTCGTCGCGCAGCCAGTTGCGCTCGGAAGGCGCCGCATCGCTGTCCTTCTGGATATAGGCGAAGGCCCAGCGCAAAATGACCGCGAGTTCGTCGACATAGGCGGGCTCGAACGCCGCCAATCCGTCCTGCGCGATCCCGATCAGCGGCTCGGCGATGGATTGATGCGCGCCGCCTTCGCCGGCCAGCGTGATGCCCGACGGCGTCGCCACCAGAATGAAGCGCGCATCCTGGTAACAGGCATAGTTGAGTGCATCGAGGCCGCGCGCGATGAAGGGATCGTACAGCGTGCCGATCGGCAGCAGCCGCTCGCCGTTGATGCTGTGCGAGAGGCCGAGTGCCGACAGCACGATGAACAGATTCATCTCGGCGATGCCGAGCTCGATATGCTGGCCCTTGGGCGAGTACTCCCAGTTGAACGTGGACGGGATGCGCTCGCTCTTGAACGTGTCGGCCATGGCCTGGCGCGCGAACAGCCCGCGCCGGTTCACCCAGGGTCCGAGATTGGTCGAAACCGTCACGTCGGGCGACGTCGTGACGATATGCTGCGCGAATTCGCCGTCGCCGCGGCCGATCTCGTTGAGCAGCGCGCCGAAGCCGGTCTGCGTCGCCATCACCGGCTGAATGGTCACCGGCAAAGTCTCCGGCACGTCGATCGGCGGCGCGCTGAGACGGCGCGCCTTGTCGGCGGCGAACGGAACGCGATCGAGAAATGACCGGAGTTGCTCCGGCGGCAGCGACAGGCCCTCGAACGGTTCCCACTCGTGGCCGGGGCGCACCGCCATTGCCTTGCGGAACACCTCCATCTGCGCCGGGGTCATCAGGCCGGCATGGTTGTCCTTATGCCCGGCCATCGGCAGGCCGAAGCCTTTGACGGTGTAGGCGATGAAGCAGGTCGGCCGGTCGTTGTCCGCGTTGTGAAACGCCTCCAGCAAGGACGGCAGGTCGTGGCCGCCGAGATTGTTCATCAAGGCGGCAAGTTCGTCGTCGGAGCGTTTCTCGATCAGCCGGCTGACGTCACCTTGATCGCCGATCTCGTCATTGAGCCGCTTACGCCAGGCGGCGCCGCCGGCGAACACCAGCGCCGAGTAGAGCGGGTTGGGGCAGCGGTCGATCCATTGCCGCAGCCGGTCGCCGCCGGGCTCCTTGAACGCGGCCTGCTGCAGCGAGCCGTATTTCAGAATCACCACGTCCCAGCCGAAATTCTTGAACAGTTGCTCGTAGCGCTCCCACAGGCCCTCGCGCACGACAGCGTCGAGGCTCTGCCGGTTGTAGTCGATGATCCACCAGCAATTGCGCAGGCCCTGTTTCCAGCCTTCGAGCAGCGCTTCGAAGATGTTGCCTTCGTCGAGTTCGGCATCGCCGACCAGCGCGACCATGCGTCCTTCCGGACGGCTCAAGCCCCAGCCGTGCGCGCGCACGTAATCCTGCACCAGCGAGGAGAACAGCGTTTGCGCCACGCCCAAGCCCACCGAGCCGGTTGAGAAGTCGACGTCGTCCAAGTCCTTGGTGCGCGAGGGGTAGCTCTGCGCGCCTTTGTAGCCGCGAAACGTTTCCAGCCGCTCGCGCGTCTGCCGGCCGAGCAGGTACTGGATGGCGTGAAAGATAGGCGAAGCGTGCGGCTTCACCGCCACGCGGTCCTGCGGCCGCAACACGTCGAGATAAAGCGCGGTCATGATGGTGGCGAGCGAGGCCGACGACGCCTGGTGGCCGCCGACCTTGAGGCCGTCGCTGTGGTCGCGCAGATGATTGGCGTTGTGGATGGTCCAACTGGCGAGCCAGAGGATCTTTTTTTCCAGTTCGCGCAAGGTGTCGAGGTTGTCGGCCATAGCGGCAGTCTAGCCCGATCGGCGCACAGCGGGAATATCGCCGGCGCAAAACTTCAGAATGCTTCGATCAGCCAGTTTGATCGATCAGCGCTGCGCGGCCTTCGGATTGGCCGGGGCGTCGAGCACGTTTTTGCAGGCGGGCGGCAGATCGGCGAGCGTGATCGGTTTGGGCGGGACCTTCGGCGGCGGACCCGGCTTCGGATGCAGGACGGAGTCCTTGAACCAGAAGGCCAAGTCCTTGGCGGCGCAGCCATCGCCCACCGGCACCGGCTCCTGCTTGCGGCAGTTCGGCGAGTTGGGCGGACATTTCAGCCGCACGTGGATGTGGTCGGCATGGCCGTACCAGGGACGCACCCTGGACATCCAGGAAAAGTGATTTTTTCCCTCGACGCGGCACAACTCCTTCTTGATCGCGGCGTTGACGAAGATGCGCTCGACCTCGGGCTGTTCGGCCGCGGTGCGGATGAAGGCGACGTCGGCCGGTGTCCAGGTTTTCGGGTCGATGTTGAGCTTGTCGGCGGTGACCAGATTGCTGGCGGAGATATTCTCGCGCTCCTGCTGGCTCAGTTCATGGTTCGGCATCGGCATGAACCAGATGTCGACGTCGAGCCCGATCTGATGGCTGGCGTGTCCGAACGGCAGCGGCCCGCCGCGCGGCTGCGCCATGTCGCCGACCAGGATGCCGTGCCAGCCGGTGGCCTTGGCGGCGAGCGGCGCGAAGCGCTCGAGGAATTTGACCAATTCGGGATGGCCCCAATTGCGGTTGCGCGACAGCCGCATGACCTGCCAAGTCGGGCCGTCGACCGGCAGCTCGACGCCGCCTTGCAGGCAGCCGCGTGGGTAATAGCCGATCGCCATGGCGTGGCCGAGGCTCGGCAGCTTCTTTTGCGAGAACAGCAGCTTGGCCGGTAGCTTTGCTTCCGCGGCCGCGGGCTTTACCGGCGGCGACGGCGTCGCCGGCTTTGGCGTCTGCGCGAGGCTACCGCCGGCGAAGGCGCCGGCCAATGCGAGCGATAGGGCGACGAGGGCGAGACGGGCGGTCATGATGCGTCCGATCTAGCGATTCCGGCCCGGCTTGTCAGGTTAAAATGCGCGACAACAGCGGCGCGGCCGAAAAGAACAATAACCAAATCACCAGGATTTGAGGCACGGGCCGCGAAAATTTGCCAAGATAGGGCTGCGATTCCTATCGGGGGACCCCGCGATGCCGCCCCTAACCGTCGTCCTTGCCGCCGTTGCCGTTTTGCTCGGCAGCCTTGCGCCGGCAAGCGCCGCCATCGTCGTGACGGTGGATCAAGCCGAGCAGCGGCTGTCGGCCATGGTCGACGGCGTGCAACGCTACCAATGGCCGGTGTCGACCGCGCGCATCGGCTACCGCACGCCCAACGGCACCTACAAGCCGGAATGGCTCGCGCGCAAGCATTTCTCCCGCCAGTACGACTGGTCGCCGATGCCCTATTCGATCTTTTTCAACGAGGGCTACGCCATCCACGGCAGCTATGAGGTCTCGCGCCTCGGCTCGCCGGCCTCGCATGGCTGCATCCGCCTCAGTCCGAAAAACGCCGAACTGCTGTTCGAATTGGTGAAGGGGCACACCGACGAAACCACCATCGTGATCAGCGGCGAACGGCCCAAGCAGGCGCGCGGCCGCGACACGCATGAAGCGCGCCGCTCCCATCGTCCCCGTCAACAGACGGCGCCGCAGACTTTCGGCTCGCAGCAGGACTGGCAGCGGACGCCGAATTTCTTTTTCCCGACGGCATCCGCCGGCCGACGCTGACGGCGGACGAATGCCCGCGCGCTTTCGCGGGCGCGCGCCGCCTTCTTGGCCGAGCGCGCGGCTCGGCTTCGCCGTTTTCGCAGGGGATGAACGGAAATTTACGTATCCACCTTCAGCGCCGCAATAAACGCTTCCTGCGGAATATCGACCTTGCCGAACTGCCGCATCTTCTTTTTGCCTTCCTTCTGCTTGTCGAGCAGCTTGCGCTTGCGCGTGGCGTCGCCGCCGTAGCATTTGGCGGTGACGTCCTTGCGGAAGGCGCGCACGGTCTCGCGCGCGATGATCTTGCCGCCGATCGCGGCCTGGATCGGCACCACGAACATGTGCGGCGGAATCAGTTCTTTCAGCTTCTCCGCCATGGCGCGGCCGCGCTGCTCGGCTCTCGTGCGATGCACCAGCATGGACAGCGCGTCGACCGGATCGCTGTTGACCAGCATCTGCAGCTTGACCAGATCGGCTTCCTTGTACTCGGTGAGGTGATAGTCGAACGAGGCGTAGCCGCGCGACACCGATTTCAGCCGGTCGTAGAAGTCGAACACCACCTCGTTGAGCGGCAGGTCGTATTTCACCATGGCGCGGTTGCCGACGTACGTGAGCTCTTTCTGGCTGCCGCGGCGGTCCTGGCACAGCTTGAGCACCGAGCCGAGATATTCGTCCGGCGTCAAAATCGTCGCCTCGATCCACGGCTCTTCCATGGTCAAGATCTGCGTCGGGTCCGGCATGTCGACCGGATTGTGGATCTCGATTTCCTTGCCGTTGCGCAATTTCATCTTGTAGATCACCGACGGCGCGGTCGCGATAAGGTCGAGATTGAACTCGCGCGCCAGCCGCTCCTGGATGATCTCCAGATGCAACAGGCCGAGGAAGCCGCAGCGGAAGCCGAAGCCGAGCGCGGCGCTGGTCTCCATCTCGTAAGAGAAGCTGGCGTCATTGAGCCGCAGCCGGCCCATGGCCGCGCGCAAGTCCTCGAACTGCGCGGCGTCGACCGGAAACAACCCGCAGAACACCACAGGGATCGCCGGGCGGAAGCCGGGCAGCGGCTCGTCGACCGGATTGCGCTCGTCGGTGATGGTGTCGCCGACGCGCGTATCGGCGACTTCCTTGATCGAGGCGGTGAGCATGCCGATCTCGCCCGGGCCGAGTTCGTCGACTTGCGCGAGCTTGGGCGTGAACACGCCGACGCGATCGACCTCATAATGCGCGGCGATGCCGATCATGCGGATGCGCTGGCCCTTCTTGAGCACGCCGTCGACCACCCGCACCAGCACGACCACGCCGAGATAGACGTCGTACCAGCTATCGACCAGCAGCGCCTTCAGCGGCTTGTCGCGGTCGCCTTTCGGCGGCGGCAGGCGGGTGACGATGGCTTCCAGCACCTCGGGCACGTTCTCGCCGGTCTTGGCCGAGATCATGATGGCGTTCGAGGCATCGAGCCCGATGACGTCCTCGATCTGCTTCTTGACCGCTTCGGGCTCGGCCGCCGGCAGATCGACCTTGTTGAGCACCGGCACGATTTCGTGGCCGGCGTCGATGGCGTGGTAGACGTTGGCGAGCGTCTGCGCCTCGACGCCTTGGCTGGCGTCCACCACCAAAAGCGAGCCCTCACAGGCGGCGAGCGAACGGTTGACCTCGTAGGCAAAGTCGACGTGGCCGGGGGTGTCGATCAGGTTGAGGACGTAATCCTTGCCGTCGCGCGCCCGGTAATTGAGCCGCACGGTCTGCGCCTTGATGGTAATGCCGCGCTCGCGCTCGATATCCATCGAGTTCGAGCACCTGTTCCTTCATTTCGCGCAGCTCCAGTCCGCCGGTGAGCTGGATCAGCCGGTCGGCCAGGGTGGACTTGCCGTGGTCGATATGCGCGACGATGGAGAAGTTGCGGATGTTGCTGATTGGAGTGGCCGTCATGGCGCGGCAGATAACACTCGGCACTCCCGCCTTCAAGCAATCTCCTCGTCATTCCGGGGCGCCGCGTAGCGGCGAACCCGGAATCCAGAGCCACAACTGAAGTGGTGCCATATAGCCCCTGGATTCCGGGTCCGGCCCTGCGGGCCGTCCCGGAATGACAGCGAGAGCGGTTGGACGAATACCGCTCCCGCATGCGATAGAGCCTGCTCATGCGCCTGCTTCAGCCCATTGACGCCCTGCGCGCCGCGCTGATCGATCCGGCGCGGCGCGAGCGCACGGTGCTGGCCTCGCTCGCGGTCTATCTGACGATCTGGACGATCTACGGCACCATCGCCAAGTCGAGCCAGGGCCTGCACCCGGACATGACCGAGCTGATCGCGTGGTCGCGCGATCTGGCCTGGGGCTACAAGCATCCGCCGCTCGCCGCGGCGATCGTGCGCCTGTGGTTCAGCGTGTTCCCGGTCGCCGAATGGTCATATTACCTGCTGGCGATGGCGATGCCGACGCTGACGCTGTGGATCGTCTGGCGGCTGTCGGCCGACTATCTCGACGCCGAAAAGCGCGTCGCCGGACTGGCGCTGCTGATGCTGGTGCCGTTCTTCAATTTCCATGCGCTGAAATTCAACGTCAACACGGTGCTGATGCCGGCCTGGGCGGCGGCGACGTTCTGGTTTCTGCGGTCGTACCGGACGCGCGGCGCGCTTTATGCAACGCTTGCAGGCGCCGCCGCCGCCGCCTGCATGCTGGGAAAATACTGGTCGGTGTTCCTGCTCGTTGGCCTCGCCATCGCCGCGCTGATCGACAAACGCCGCGCGGTCTATTTCCGCTCCGCCGCGCCGTGGCTGACCGTTGTGGCCGGCCTGGCCGTGCTGGCGCCGCATCTCATTTGGCTATACCGGCACGATTTCGCGCCGTTCGGCTATGCCATGATCGTTCATGGCAGCCCATCGCTCGCCGCGACCGCCTATAGCGCGCTCGGCTATCTCGCCGGTTCGATCGGTTATGTGGCGATCCCGGTGATCGTGGTGCTGGCCGCGGCGCGGCCGAGCCGCGCCACGATCGCCGACATGATGTGGCCGGCCGATGACGACCGCCGGCTGGCGGCGGCCGCATTTTGGGGACCGTTGCTGTTGCCCGCCGCCGGCGCGCTGGCCAGCGGCACCGAGATCACTTCGCTGTGGTCGATGTCGGCCTGGACGCTGCTGCCGGTGCTGCTGCTGTCGCCGCCGGCGCTAACCTTGCGCGCCATCGATACGCGCCGCATCCTTGCCGCCGCCATGGCCGTGCCGCTGATCATGCTGATCGCCTCGCCGGCGATCGCCATCCTCGCACAACGCAACGGCCCGCCGCCGAATTCGGCGCAAGCCGCGCTGCTGGCGGATGAAGTCGAACGTCTGTGGCATGAGACGACACCGCAGTCGCTGCGGTTCGTCGGCGGCGACGGCGATCTCGCCGATGGCGTCGCCACCTACGCGGTCGAGCGGCCGCGGGTCCTGACCGACATGCCGCCGCCGGACGCGGCCGTGCTTCAGCGCGACGGCAAGGCGTTCGTGTGTTTTGCCGAAGCCGCTGCCTGCCGCGGTAGAGCGATCGCGCAAGTCCCGGCGGGCCGCCGCGTCGAAACCGAGATCGTGCGCAATTTTCTGCGATTCCCCGGCAAGCCGCAGCGCTATACGATCGTCATCGTGCCGCCGCGGCCGTAATCGCTCAATACCGGTAATGATCGCTCTTGAACGGGCCCTCCTGCGGCACGCCGATATAGTCGGCCTGGTCCTTGCGCAGTTCGGTCAGCTTGACGCCGATCTTGGCGAGATGCAGGCGCGCGACCTTTTCGTCGAGCGTCTTCGGCAGCACGTAAACTTCCTTCTTGTACTTGCCGTCTTTGTTGTTGGCGAACAGTTCGATCTGCGCCAGCGTCTGGTTGGTGAACGACGCCGACATCACGAAGGATGGATGGCCCATGGCATTGCCCAAGTTCACCAGCCGGCCTTCCGACAGCAGGATGATGCGGTGATTGTCCGGGAAGGTGATCTCGTCGACCTGCGGCTTGATGTTGTTCCACTTCAGATTCTTCAGATGCGATATCTGGATCTCGTTGTCGAAGTGGCCGATGTTGCACACGATGGCGCGGTCTTTCATCTTGCGCATGTGCTCGATGGTGATGATGTCCTTGTTGCCGGTCGCGGTGACGAAGATGTCGGCCATCGGCGCGGCGTCTTCCATGGTCACGACCTGATAGCCTTCCATCGCCGCCTGCAGCGCGCAGATCGGATCGACCTCCGACACCATCACGCGGCAGCCGGCCTGGCGCAGCGAGGCGGCCGAGCCCTTGCCGACATCGCCGAAGCCCGCCACCATCGCGACCTTGCCGGACATCATCACGTCGGTGCCGCGGCGGATGCCGTCGACCAGCGACTCGCGGCAGCCGTAGAGGTTGTCGAACTTCGACTTGGTGACCGAGTCGTTGACGTTGATCGCCGGGAACAGCAGCGTGCCGGCCTTCTGCATGTCGTAGAGCCGGTGCACGCCGGTGGTGGTCTCTTCCGACACGCCTTTGATGTTTTTGGCGAGTTCGGCGAAGTAGCCCTTCGGCTTTTCCTTCAGCGTCCGCTTGATCAGCGCGAAGAAGATTTCCTCTTCCTCGGAATTGTGCTGGTCGAGGAACACGGGGTCGTGGTGTTCGGCGCGGTAGCCCTGGTGCACGAACATGGTGGCGTCGCCGCCGTCGTCGAGGATCATGTTGGGCGTGCCGCCGCCGTGCCACTCGAACAGCTTGGCGGTGTAGTCCCAGTAATCCTTCAGGCTCTCGCCCTTGACGGCGAACACCGGAACGCCGGCGGCCGCGATCGCGGCGGCGGCGTGGTCCTGCGTCGAATAGATGTTGCACGATACCCAGCGCACGTCGGCGCCAAGCGCGGTGAGCGTCTCGATCAGCACCGCGGTCTGGATCGTCATGTGCAGCGAGCCGGCGATGCGGGCGCCCTTCAGCGGCTGCTTCGGCCCGTATTCCTCGCGCGTCGCCATCAGGCCCGGCATCTCGGTCTCGGCCAGCGAGATTTCCTTGCGGCCGAATTCGGCGAGCGAAATATCCTTGACGATGTAGTCGCCGGCTTTGGCTTTCGCGGTCATGACGGTCCTATGCAGCACGCGTGAAAAGGCTGGGTTGGCCCGAGCCTATAACAGGCCGCCACCGCTGCCGCAACGCAGATATAAGGATTTCTTTATGTAAAGCCGGAGCGAAAAGCGCCGCTTAATCTTCTTCGCCGAAGCGCGCCGCGACCAGCGCGCACAGCGCATCCACCGCGGCGGCGGCTTCCTTGCCGGTGGCCTGGATGGTGATGGTGATGCCGGGCCCCGCGGCCAGCATCATCAAGCCCATGATCGAGGTGCCGCCGACACTTTCATGACCGCGGGTCACGGTTATGGCGGCGTCGAATTGTTCGGCGGTCTGTACGAATTTGGCCGAAGCGCGGGCGTGCAGGCCCTTCTTGTTGACGATCTCGATGTCGCGCACGACGGCGGCAAAGCTATTTTGCGGACGATCGCCGTCCGCTTGAATAGGGCCGTTCATTTACCGGTGAGCACCCGGCTGGCGATGGTGCAGTATTTGCGCCCGGCTTCCTGGGCCGCTGCCACCGCCTGTTCGAGCGGGCAGGTCTCGCGCACTTTGGAGAGCTTGATCAGCATCGGCAGATTGATGCCGGCCAGCACTTCGACCTTGGGCTGGCTCATGACCGAAATGGCGAGATTGGAGGGCGTGCCGCCGAACATGTCGGTGAGAATGGCGACCCCGTCGCCGCTGTCGACCCGCTTGACCGCGTCGACGATATTCTTGCGGCACTGTTCGACGTCGTCGTCGGGGCCGATCGTGATCGCCTCGATCTGGCGCTGCGGGCCCACCACATGCTCAAGCGCGGAGCGAAACTCGATGGCGAGCCGCCCGTGGGTCACAAGTACGAGGCCGATCATCCCAAACTCCTCGCGGGCGCTACGCTGCACCGCACGAATGGGGGCGCATTGAGGCCTATTCGAAGGCCCGTTGCAAGGGCTTGCCTCGCTATATAAGCGCTCTGTTGCACTGCGAAAAGGTGGGGCCAAAGGGGGCTCTGAGGTGTCCGTTTCGGCGCGGCAAATCCTAGGCCCGTTATGGTTAATTTTTTCTACCGAATGTTGGGAGCCGGGGGTTAGCCCAGTTGCAGGCCTACGGTCAATTGGCCGCGGGGAGTGTCTTGAGGAAGGCCAGCACCATCGCGGCGGCCGGCATGCCGGGTGCGACCGCAAGCCGCGGCAGGGAAACGCCGTCAATGACGGCTTTTCCGGCGTCCCGGCCGGGGTGCCGGGATGCGTCGCCGGCCGCTAGATCGACGACCAGGCCGACGGTGGCCACGGGCTCATTGGGAAGGCGCCTGATGCCGACGCCATGGATTTCGATCATGCCGGCCAGCGCCGGAGCGGGGCGTACCAGCAACCGGCCGCCATGGGGTTCGACGTGAACGCGGTCGTCGCCGACGAGCCGGGCGAAGGGCAGGGCGCCGGATTCCGCCTTTTGCAGCAGGTCCCAGACCAATTGCGATTTGCCGGAGCCGGCCGGCCCGCGGATCAGCGCTGCCTTCGGCCCGATCAGCACGGCGGAAGCGTGGATGGTTGCCGTACCGGCCGCCATCACGTCGCCGGTAGCCGCACCACGAAGCGAGCGCCGAGCACGCGCGGCTGTTGGCCAGCGGCGGCGACGCTGGTGCGGTTCTCGACCCGGATGCCGCCGCCGTGGGCTTCGACGATCTGTTTGGTGATTGACAGGCCGAGGCCGGAATTCTGCCCGAAGCCCTGATCCGGCCGGTCGGTATAGAAGCGCTCGAAGATCTTATCCAAGGCTTCCGGACGGATGCCCGGACCGTCATCGTCGACCACGATTTCGATTTCGGTCTTGAGCCGGCGGCAGGTGACGCGCACGGTGCCGCCGGGAGCGGAGAACGAGCGGGCATTGTCGATCAGATTGCTGACGACCTGGCCGAGCCGCGAGTCATGGCCCGGAACCTTGAATGTCGCCTTGCTGCCGCCTTCGAAGGCGAGCGTCACGCTGACGTCGTTCGGCCGCACCTCGTTGGCGGCGGTGACCAGCGCGTTGAGCAATTTGGCGAAGTCGACCGGGGCGGCCTCCTGACGCTGAAGCTCGGCGTCGAGACGGCTGGCGTCGGAAATGTCCGAAATCAGACGGTCGAGCCGTTTCACGTCATGCTCGATGACGTCGAGCAGGCGCTTGCGGTTCTCGTCGGTCTTGGCCATTGGCAGCGTTTCCACCGCCGAGCGCAGCGAGGTGAGCGGGTTGCGCAATTCGTGCGCCACGTCGGCGGCGAAGCTTTCGATCGCCTCGATGCGGGTATAAAGCGCGTTGGTCATTTCGCGCAGCGCGCCTGAAAGATCGCCGATTTCGTCGCGCCGGCGGGTGAAATCGGGGATTTCGACGCGGCTGCGGATGCGCCGGCGAACGCGCTCGGCGCCATCGGCGAGGCGGCGCACCGGGCCGGCGATGGTGCCGGCCAGCAGCATGGAGAGCACCACCATGACGGCGGCGGCGACCAGGAATACCTTGACGATGGCGAGCCGCTCGGCCTCCACCATGTCGTCGATGTCGGCGCCCTGCGTCGACAGCATCAGCGCGCCGCGCACGGCGTGAAAGCGCTGCACCGGCACGGCGACCGAGACGATCACCTCGCCGCGGTCGTTGACCCGCACCATGCTGGCATGCAGTCCGCCGAGCGCCTGTTCGACTTCCGCATAGCCCTTGCCGTTTTCCGGTCCGAGCTCTTTGTAGAGCGGCAGGTCGCCGCGCCCGAACCAGCGGCGCATTGCGATGAAGGTGCGCTCGATGATGCCGGGATTTTCGCTGTCCGGCGGCGGCAGGTCGAAACGCAGCACGTCGCCGCGTCCGTAGAGATTGCGGCTGTCGAGGATGAGCACGCCGTCGCGATCGTAGATTCGCGCGCGCGTCTTGGTCGGCGACACCAGCCGGCGCAGCACCGGCGCCACGCGCTCGGGGTTGATTGGGAACTCGATGCCGGATTGCGCCTCGTCGGACGGCCCGTAACTCTGGCCGGCCTGCAATTCCAACAGCCGCTCGGGATCGATGGTGACGGCGTCGCTTTCCACCGTCGCCGAGGCGGCGATGGCGCCGGCGATGATCTCGCTCTGCACCAAGAGGCTCTGCACGCGCGCATCGATCAGGCCGGCGCGGAATTGCGAGAGATAGAGCACGCCGACCACCAGCGCGACCAGGCCGGTGAGATTGAGAAAGACGATGCGGCGGGTGAGGCTGGAAAAACTTTGCGAAACGAAAAATGCCCAAACCGAACGCAACGGGCGCCGAATCGCGTCGAAGCGCTTGCGGACGGGACGCGGGGTTTCCTCGCCGGGCCTTTCGGCTTCGGCGTTTGGTGCCAGACTTTCGGCGGTTCGATCGAGCACGTCGTTCAATCCAGCCGGGTTGATCGTGGGCAGTTTAACGCCGCATGATCCTATCCGAAAACCGGTACTTGCGCTTCGGGATCATGCGGGGTTGCGCGCGCGCCTGTGATTTTACCGCAAGCCGGGACGCCGTGTCAGTCCGTCAGGACCGGCCCATCGTTAAAAATGCGTCATGTTTCCTTGAAGCGATAACCGACGCCGTAGAGCGTCTCGATCATCTCGAAGTCGTCGTCGACGACCTTGAACTTCTTGCGCAGGCGCTTGATGTGGCTGTCGATGGTGCGGTCGTCGACATAAACCTGGTCGTCATAGGCGGCATCCATCAGCGCGTTGCGGCTTTTCACCACGCCGGGCCGTGTGGCGAGCGCCTGCAGGATGAGGAATTCGGTGACGGTCAGCGTGACCGGATCGTTCTTCCAGGTGCAGGTATGGCGCTCGGGGTCCATGCGCAGCTGGCCGCGCTCGAGCGCCTTGGGATCGGTTTCCTTCGGCGCTGCGGCATCCTTCGGCGCGGCGCGGCGCAACACCGCTTTGACCCGCTCGACCAGCAGGCGTTGCGAAAACGGTTTGCGGATGAAGTCGTCGGCGCCCATCTTGAGGCCGAACATTTCGTCGATTTCCTCGTCCTTGGAGGTGAGGAAAATGACCGGAATGTCGCTCTTCTGGCGCAGCCGGCGCAGCGTTTCCATGCCGTCCATGCGCGGCATCTTGATGTCGAGAATGGCGAGATCCGGCGGCGAGGTCTTGAAACCGTCGAGCGCGGAAGCGCCGTCGGTATAGGTCATGATCCGGTAGCCCTCGGCTTCGAGGGCCATCGAAACGGAGGTCAGGATGTTGCGGTCGTCGTCGACGAGAGCGATGGTCGGCATGAGCCCCTCTTTAAGCGTCGCGTGGCGTGACGTTCCCGCTTGGTTTGAAGCCCATAAACAGGGTCTGAAATGTGGCCTCTTTGCAACAACTATGTGATTCGGTAGCGAATTCAAGGCCATTTGGCGAAGATCGCGTTGCTAAACCGATATCCTTAACGCGTGCGGGGTGATCCGATGACGAGCAAGCCAACCGCCAATCCGCCGTTGCCGGGCGCCATGCCCGGCCGCACGCCGGAGAGTGCGCAGCCGCCGGCGGACTTCGCGCCGCAAGAAGTGGCCAAGACGCTGCTGCGCGCGACCCGCACCGGCACCTTGGCAACGCTCGACCGCAACAGCGGCCACCCGTTCGCTTCGCTGGTCAATGTCGCGACCGATGCCGACGGCGCGCCGCTGATCCTGGTGTCGCGGCTCGCCACGCATACCGCCAATCTGGAGTGCGACGGCCGCGCCTCGCTGCTGCTGGCGGAGACCGGCAAGGGCGATGCGCTGGCGCATCCGCGCCTCACCGTGCTGGGCGCTTTTGCGCCGGTCGCGCGCGAGAGCGCCGACGATCAACGCATCCGCCGCCGGTTTCTGGCGCGCCATCCGAAGTCGGAACTCTATGCCGGTTTCGGCGACTTCGCGTTCTGGCGCATGGCTGTCGTCTCGGCGCATCTCAACGGCGGCTTCGCCCGCGCCGCCGATCTGACCGCCGCCGACCTGCTGACCGATGTTTCGGATGCAGGGGCGCTGATTGAGGCCGAAGCCGAGGCCATCGCGCATATGAACGCCGACCACGCCGAGGCCTGCCGGCTCTACGCCACCCAATTGCTCGGCGCGCCCGACGGCGACTGGGCTTGCGTCGGCATCGATCCCGAAGGCCTCGAATTGCAGCGCGGCGGTACGGCGCTGCGGCTGTTCTTTCCGCAACGCGTATCCGGGCCGGGGCCGCTGCGCGCCGTGCTCAAGCAACTCGCCGAGCAGGCGCGGGCGCTCTAAGCCCCGGGGGGCTGTGGTTAACGCGATGGCCGGCAAGCGTCCGACTTGCGCAATTCAGCGCCGCTTGATTGCTCAGACATCAGTGCCGCTCGCTTCCGCGGCATTGGCTTGGCGTATTGATGCAGCGCAACCACGTATGCCGTTGATGCATGGCATTTGGTCTTGGCTTTAAGATTGTTCGTGACTATGGTCGCGCGCCTTTGGACGAGGGGCTATACTAACGTCTTAGCGCTGCAAGACCGCTCGCGGCCCTGTCGAGGGTTCAAGAAGCGGCCCGCCGGTTTGGGAGGATTTTCGCGTGCAGGAAACGGGTGTGCGGAACGGTGCCTATGGCGCCGACAAGTTCGGCTTTAAAGAGCTGGCCGCGGTCCACTGGAATCTGACCGAACCGACGTTGTACGAGCATGCCATCGCCGCCGGCGAAGCCTCGCTGGTCGAAGGCGGCGCGCTCTGCGCCGAGACCGGCCATCACACCGGCCGCTCGCCGAAGGACAAGCACACCGTCGTCGACGCGCTCACCGAGAATTCGGTGTGGTGGGACGGCAACCGCAAAATGTCGAAGGAGAACTTCGACAATCTGCTGGCCGACTTCCAGGCACACGTCAAAGGCAAGAAACTCTTCGCGCAGGATCTCTACGGCGGCGCCGATCCGAAGTACCGGATCAAGACCCGCGTGTTCACCGAATACGCCTGGCATTCGCTGTTCATCCGCCAGCTTTTGATCCGTCCTGAGCTTGCGCGAGCTGGCGAGCTTCGTTCCCGAATTGACCATCGTCGATCTGCCGTCGTTTAGGCCCGACGCCAAGCGTCACGGCGGCCGCGACGGTTCCGACACCATGGTGGCGATCGATTTCACCCGCAAGATCGTGCTGATCTGCGGCAGTTCTTACGCCGGCGAGATGAAGAAGTCGGTGTTCACTACGCTCAACTTCTATCTGCCGGCCGAGAACGTCGTGCCGATGCACTGCTCGGCCAATGTTAGTCACGAGGGCGAGAGCGCGCTGTTCTTCGGCCTGTCCGGCACGGGCAAGACCACGCTGTCGGCCGACCCCAAGCGCATCCTGATCGGCGACGACGAGCATGGCTGGGGCCCGGACGGCATCTTCAATTTCGAGGGCGGCTGCTACGCCAAGTGCATCAAGCTCTCGCAGGAAGCCGAGCCGATGATCTGGGACGCCACCAACCGCTTCGGCGCCGTGCTGGAGAACGTGGTGTTCGATCCGGTGTCGCGCGTTCCCGACTACGACGACGGCTCCAAGACCGAGAACACGCGCTCGGCCTATCCGATGGAATTCATCCCGAACGTGTCGCGCAGCGGCCGCGCCGGGCACCCGAAGAACATCATCTTCCTGACCGCCGACGCCTATGGCGTGATGCCGCCGATCGCCAAACTCACGCCGACACAGGCGATGTATCATTTCCTGTCCGGCTACACCGCGAAGGTCGCGGGCACCGAGAAGGGGCTGGTCGGCGTCGAGCCGGAATTCTCCACCTGCTTCGGCGCGCCGTTCCTGCCGCGCCATCCGTCGGTCTATGCCAACCTGCTGCGCGACTACATCAACCGGCACAAGGTCGACGTCTGGCTGGTCAATTCCGGCTGGACTGGCGGCAAATACGGCGAAGGCCGCCGCATGCCGATCAAAGCGACGCGCGCGCTGTTGACCGCCGCGCTCGACGGCTCGCTGAAGGACGCCGACTTCCGCACCGATCCCTATTTCGGCTTCTCGGTGCCGACCTCGGTGCCGGGCGTCGAGCCGCATCTGTTGAACCCGTTCAAGACCTGGAAGGACAAGGCCGAGTTCGACAAGACCGCGCGCGCGCTGGTCGGCATGTTCCAGAAGAACTTCACCAAGTTCGAGAGCCACGTCACGCCCGACATCAAGGCGGCGGCGCCGGAAGTGCGCATCGCGGCGGAGTAATTTTTCGACGAAGCCGGCAGGATTTCGGCGCCGGCAACGATCGGCGCCGTGTACGTTTACGTACGCTGGAGTTCTATTTTTAACATCCTGTTAAGCGAAATGAAGCCCATCGAGGCATGTTAGCCCCGCAATCCCGCTTGCCGACGTGCGTGGGAACGAAAGCGTTAGGCGATCATTGCAAAGGAGCGTAGGGACTGGTCACCGCCCCCGATGCCCTTGGGCGCGGGTGTTTAAGAGATATTTCGGCGCTCTTGCCCCTGGAGGGAAGCGCTTGTCACACTCAGCCGCTCAAAATTCAAACCAACTGCTTGCCGCATTGGCGCCCGCCGACTTCGCGCGCCTGCAACCGCATTTGACGGCGGTGAACCTCAAGCTGCTGCACAAGTTGGAGAAGCCGAACAAGCCGATCGAGGATATCTACTTCCTGGACGCCGGTATCGCTTCCGTTGTCGCCGTACAGTCGAATGAAGAGCGGGCAGAAATCGGCCTAATCGGCCACGAGGGCATGACCGGCCCATCGGTGCTGCTCGGCAGCGGCCAGTCGCCAAACGCCACTTACATGCAGGCGGTCGGATGGGGCCGGAAAATTTCGGTAAAGGATTTCCGCAAGGCGGTGAAGGAGAGCGAAAGTTTGCAACGTCTGCTGCTGAAATACGTCCAGTCATTCCTGGTGCAGACGGCGCAGACCGCCATTGCCAATTCGCGCGCCAAACTGCCCGAACGCCTGGCGCGCTGGATTCTGATGGCGCAAGACCGCGTCGGCGGCGACACATTGGATCTGACGCACGAATTCCTCGGCTTGATGTTAGGGGTAAGACGGGCCGGCGTCACCGAAGCATTGCAGAACCTGCAGCGCCGGCGATTCATTCAAACAAAACGGGGCCAGATCATCGTGCTCAATCGCGCCGGCCTTGAGCGCATCGCCGGCGTTTACTACGGCGTGCCCGAACACGAATACCGGCGGCTGATCGGCTAGCCGCTGTTCGAAATTGGACAGATTAACTTAAAGACAGATTGTCCTTTGAGACTTGATCCTTTTTTAAAGGCCGCTAACCTTCAATCATCATCGGCGTTGGCCTTCCCAGGCTTTTGATGAGAAAGAGACTGGCTCGCGCTCCCGCCTTTGTTTACGGGGTAGCGCTCATGCCGCAGTCTCAAGTGTTCGATCCACCGTTCAAGGAGATCAACCGGCCGGCTTGTCCGAAATGCGGGATGCCGATGTGGCTTGCCCACGTCGCTCCCGATAGACCGGGTTTCGACAAGCGCACCTTCGAGTGCCCGGTCTGCGAGCATTCGGAAGCCGTCGTGGTCGCGTACAATTTGAGCTGAAATCCAGCCGCACGCGCAACAGCGCATCGCGCTTTCCGGCACGTGCGGTGTTTTAAAAAAAAGCGGCCTTGCGGGCCGCCCTTTTCGTTTCATGTACCGGCGATCAGCCGCCAGTCTGTGCGACTTGCTGGCCGATGCGGTCGAAGCGCGCCTTCTGTTCGTTGGACAGCGAAGCATAGAAGCTGTCGAGCGCGGGCCGCACGGTATTGGCCGCGTCGATCATGGCTTGCAGGCGCTTTTCCATCGCCGTTAGACGTCCGGGCGGGGTGAGGGGAGTGTCCTCCGGACAGGCCGCTTGCAGGAGCGAGACCGCCTTGCCGGTGGCGTCCTGCAACTGCTTGAGGCCGTCTTCTTGCGCGCCGGTCGGCTTGACCACGTCCTCGATCTTCTCGATCGGCAGATTGGCGAGGTCGGGTTTCGCCTCGGAGCAGCTCTTGCTGTCCTGCGGCAGGGCGGCGGCCGTCTCGGCATTGTTCGCAATACGCTTGGGGCCGAGCGCGTTGAAGCCTTCCTTCTGCTCGTCGCTCAGCGAATTGTAGAACTTGTCGAGCGCGGGCTGGACGACCTTCACGGCGTCGAGCGTCGCCTGCAGCCGGCCAGTCATCGCGGTCAGCCGTCCCGGCGGCGTCAGCGGGAAGGTGTTTTCCGCAGGGCATGACGCCTTGAACGTCGCGGCGGCATCGGCGGCGGCTTTGCGCACGTCGCCGAGCAATTGCTTCTGCTCGTCGTTGAGGCCGACCTTGCGCTGGATCTCCGCGAACGGCCAGGCGGTGATGCCGGTGCCGGGCTGCTTGCACAGTTCCTGCACGCCGGCATAGCTCACGCGCGCCTTGGCCGGCGGGGCATAGGTATAGTCCGCCGGCGGGCCATTTTGCCCCCAGAACAGGCCGTCGACGAAGTCGTCATAGGCGTAGTCCCAGAAGCCGTCGTCATAACCGTAGGGCCAAAACGCGTAATCGAAAATGTCGGAATAGGCGTAGGGCCAGAACACCGGCCCGTACCACGGCACGAAGCCGGCGCGCAGACCGCGCCGCCAGGCCCGGTGGGCGGCGACATTGGCGAAACGATTGCCCGTCCGCCCCGCGAAGCGCGAGCCGAAGCGGCCTTGCCGCGCCGCTTGCGCCGTGATCGCGGCGCTGCCGTTGCGGCGCAGGGCATGGGTCCGCACACCGGTGGTGCTCCGCAGCGTGCGCGTGGCGGTATTCGGCTGTGTCACCCCGTGCAGGCGTCGCGTGCGCTGGACCGAGCGGTTGAACGTCGTGACGCGGTGCTGCCGCGAAAAATTGGCCGAACGTCCGACATGCGGCGTGAAGGTTCCGCTACGCGTATGTGACGTGAATGTTCGGCCGCCGACATGAGGTGTAAAAGCGCGGCCGCCGGCATGCGGCGTAAAGGAGCGCATCGCCGGCGCTGACCGCTGCATAGGGGCCGCGGCTTGGCCACCGCCGCCGCCTCCACCGCGAGGAACGCCGCCGCCAAATTGCGCGTAGGCGGTCGCCGGCATGGCAATAACCGTCAGCGCCAGCGCGACTGCCAGTTTTCCCGTCAGATTCGTCATGATCTATCCTCCCCAGCACCCGGATGTGCCGGCTATGCGTCAACTGCTTAAATGTGCCGGGGTTCAAATGCCCCGCAGTTGTTCGCGCGGTTGTGATCGCACATGAATGTTTTGCAATGCTGCAGGGCGCAATTCGCGACGCGCGCAATAGCGCGGTGCAACATTCAGATACTTCCAAACATATAAACGCCCGGCCGCCGCCAAACCTGCGGTGGCTTGCGATGTCGTGGATGGCGATCGGCGCCGCGGATGACGCGGTTGCGGGGCTAGCGGCTGGCCCCGCCGATGCGGCCGCCGCCCAGGCGCTCGATCAACTCGGCGGTCGGATAGGAATCCGCCGGCAGTCCGAGCTTTATCTGCGCCTTCTTGACCGCGGCGCGCGTGCCGGCGCCGAATTTACCGTCGACTTCACCGACGCCCTCGTAGCCTTGTTTGATCAGCAGACGCTGCAATTCCATCATCTGCGGCGACGACAGCGCGACGACGCTGGCCGCGCCGGCGCGGCTGAGGGCCGGCGCGCCGTTCAGCCGCGTGGCGAAATAGGCGACGGTGGTGGAGTAGACGTAAGCTGAATTCCAGCCGAGGAAGGCCTGGAAATTCGGATAGGCGAGGAATGCCGGACCGTGGCGGCCCATCGGCAGGATCATCGACGCCGGCAAGTCGTCCGCCGGCAACGTGCCGTAGGCCGGCTTCACGCCCCACGCCACCCACTGCGAGCGCGGATGCTTGATGGTGAGGTCGGCCTCCTGCCATGGAAGATTTTGCGGCACGTGCACTTCCTGCAGCCACGGCTCGCCGCGCTTCCAGCCGAGGCTGACCAGGAAGTTGGCGCCGGAGGCGAGCGTGTCGGGGATGCTGTGGATCAGGTCGCGGCGACCGTCGCCGTCGAAATCGACGGCGTTTTTGAGATAGTCGGACGCGGTGAACTGCAAGCCGCCGAATTCGCCGGCCCAATCGCCGATCATCTCGTCGACGCGCTGATCGCCGCGCTCGATGATGCGGAGCGCGTCGAACAATTGTTGGCGGAAGAATTCCGGCCGCCGGCAGTCATATGCGAGCGTCGCCAGCGCGCTGAGAATCTTGTAGTTGCCGAAATTGGCGCCGAAGTCGCTCTCCAGGCCCCAGAAGGCGGTGAGCACCGGCGCCGGCACGCCGTATTTCGTTTCGACCTCGGCGAATATGGCATGGTATTTCTTGATCTTCTCGATCCCGTTCGGGATGCGCGCGCCGCCCACCATGCGGTCGGAGAATTGCAGGAAGGTCTGCTGGAATACCGACTGGCCGTGGTCGCGGCGGATGATGGCCGGGTCGAACGTCAAGGACGGCGAGGCTTCGGCGATCACCCGCTGCGAGATGCCCTGCGCGGCGGCTTCCTTCTTGAAAGCCTCCAGCCAGCGCTCGTAGCTGCCGGTATTGTGGCAGGTGGCGGCTGCGGCCTGCCCCGCCCACAGCGCGCAAAGCGCGAGCGCCGCCCATTTCCATGCCGTTTTGCACATCGTTGAAGTCCGCCTTTTTTCGAGGTTTTCCGCGCGAATTTGCCTGAGCCCCGCGTCCGGTCAAGGTCCAAAACGGCTAGCTGCTAAAACCGATTCTTGTGCAAATGATGGTTTAATGGCAGTTCCATGAATTCCTGAGTGCCCACGCCGTCGAGACAGAACCTCACATGCAAGTCCTGGTGATCGGAGCCGGCGTGGTCGGCCTGGCGGTGGCGCGCGCGGCCGCGCGCAAAGGCCACGAAGTGGTGGTGGCCGAGGCGGCGAACGCCATCGGCACCGGCATTTCCTCGCGCAACAGCGAAGTCATCCATGCCGGCATGTATTACGCCACCGGCACCCTGCGCGGGCGCCACTGCGTGCGCGGGCGACGAATGCTGTACGAGTTCTGCGCCTCGCATGGCGTGCCGCATCGCAAATGCGGCAAGCTGATCGTGGCCACCAACCAGGCTGAGCTCGACAAGATCCAGGCGATCGAGGTGCAAGGCGGCATCAACGGCGTCGAGGGCCTCGAGTTGATCGGCGGCAATGCGGCGCGGGCGATGGAGCCGGAGCTAGCTTGCATCGGCGCGCTGCATTCGCCGGAGACCGGCATCATCGACGGCCACCGCTACATGCTGGCGCTGCGCGGCGATCTCGAGGACTTGGGCGGCGCCATCGCCGTCAACACGCCGGTGACGGGCGCCTCGCGCGAGGGCACGCAGTGGCAGGTCACTTTTGGCGGGAACGAAGGCGGCACATTTGAATTTGACGCCATCGCCAATTGCGCAGGGCTCGGGGCGCAAGGCGTGGCCCGCACCATGACCGACTATCCGGCGGCGCGCGTGCCGCGTCTGGTGTTGGGCAAAGGCAATTACTTCACCTATGCCGGCCGGCCGGTGTTTTCGCGGCTGATCTACCCGACGCCGATCGTCGGCGGGCTTGGCGTGCACGTCACGCTCGACATGGGCGGCCGCATGCGCTTCGGGCCAGACGTGGAATGGGTCGAGACCGAGAATTACGACGTCAATCCGGCGCGCGCCGCTTTGTTCTATGAGCGCATCCGCACTTACTGGCCCGGCCTGCCGGACGGTTCGCTGGCGCCGGATTACTCCGGCATAAGGCCCAAGCTCGGCGGCCCGAAAGAACCGCAGGCGGATTTCCTGATCGATACGCCGGCGCAGCACGGCTTGCCCGGCCTGGTGCAGATGTTCGGGATCGAATCGCCGGGGCTCACGTCGTCGCTATCACTAGGCGAGCAAGTCGCCGGCTATCTCGAAAGCTGAGCGCTGCGGTTTTCATCGGCGCGCACGCGGCCGCTCAACGTCACCGGGGCCGCGCCGCGCGCGGTCGGCATGATTTTCACGCCGGCCAGTTTCTCGCGCGTGCTCTTGGCCACGGTGCGGTCGCCGCCGAACGGCGCGAAGTCCGCGACTTTATTCTTCATGCCGGTGACCGCGACCAGCCCGGTGCGGGTCGCCACGATATCGCCGGGACGCAGCGTCGGATCGGTGGTGACATCAACACGCGCCAGCCCGAAGGGACCGCGGCCATTGCAGGTGCTGCCGGCGATCAGTTGCTTGCGATACAGGAAGGCGGTGTCGAGGTCGGCGTAGCGGCCACCGTCGGACGCAACCGCATGATCGATGCCGCTGCCGGAATAAAGCCGCGTCTGGCTGGCCGGACACATGGCATGGCAGACCTCGGCCGCGCTCACGCCGGCATGGGCCTGTACCGGAAAGTAAAAGCCGTCGCTGGTGCGCACGCAGTAGGCGCTCGACGGGCCGCTCGCGACCCGCGGCGCGGCGTTCTCGCGCATCGTGGCGAACGGATCGGCGAAAGAGCTGGCGCTGGACGGAAGCTGGCGAGCATGACCGGCGTGAAGAATGCTGCCGAAGATGCGCTCGAAAATTCCTTGGGCGGAAGCCGGCGCGGGGCAAACAACGCTCAGCAGGCCGGCGGCAAAAACGCCGGCCGAGACGGACAAAATCCTGCTCCTGCCGCGCGCGGACATTGCGTGCCCCTGTGGTTGATCGCGCCTCGCCATGCGAAGCGACACTCAACAACGTTCGAGCGTGCGGAAGGTTGCAAGGGGCGATTGGGCGGCTTTTGGCGCGCGCCTTGTCATTTTAGGGGGTGTCGGGCAGCATCGCGCGCCTTCGCTATTGAGGCGGCTTGGGGGAAGAAGTGGAAGCGTCGAGCGCCATTGAAATTGCGAAACAAACGCTGTTTTCCGGAGGGCTCATACTGGCCATCGGAACCGTCACCGGCTTTGTCGCTCAGAAATGCAAGATTCCGGACGTGGCGGTATTCTTGCTCGTCGGCATCGCGATCGGCCCGCAAGCCTTGGGACTGATCGACATCAAGGCGGACTCGGCACTTTATCAAATCATCCTTTTATTTGGGGCGAGCTACATCCTGTTCGATGGCGGCGCGTCGCTCCGATTCAATATTCTAAATCGGGTGTGGATCACGATTGTGGTGATCTCGACGGTAGGCGTGCTGATCACCGGGGCGGTGATCGGCTTTGCCGCGCACATTGTCCTCGGCCTGCCCTGGATCGTGGCGTTGCTATTGGGCGCGGCGCTCGCCTCGACCGATCCGGCGACGCTGGTGCCGATTTTCCGGCAGATCAGAATTCGCGACCGCGTGGCGCAAACGGTCATGAGCGAGTCGGCTTTCAACGACGCCATGGGCGCCATCGTCACGTTTGGCGTGCTGGCGGTGGCCATGGGCAGCGGCGAATTTTCGTTGACGGCATCCGCGATCGATCTGTTTAAGCAGGCCTTTGTCGGAATTATCGCCGGCGCGGCGCTGGGCTATCTGGCCGCGCTGCTGATCGCGCACGAAAGATGGGCGTTCCTTGGCGAATACGCGCCGGTGGTGACTTTGGTGGCGGTGATCGGCGCTTATTTCGCCGCCGACGGCCTCCAAGCCAGCGGCTTCATGGCGGTATTCGTGTTCGGCATCATGATCGGAAACAAAGAATCGTTCGGTTTCAAGATGCTGCCCGGCGAGGCGCAAAAACTCGACGATTATGTAATGACCACCGCCTTCATCATGCGGCTGTTCATCTTTATCCTGCTCGGCTCGCAAGTCGATTTCCATTTATTGAGTCAATACTGGCTCGGCGGCGTCATCGTCGTGGCCGTCTTGATGTTGGTGGCGCGGCCGTTGACGGTTTTCGCCTGCGCGTTGCCGGACCGGCGCGCGAAGTGGACTTTCAACGAGATGCTGTTCATGTGCTGGACCCGCGAAACCGGCGTCATTCCTGCCGCGCTCGCCGGTCTCCTGCTGGGCATGAAGGCGCCGGGCGCGAACGTGATCGCCTCGGTTACCTTCATCGCCATTCTAATGACGATTCTGATCCAGGCGCCGACCACCAAGTGGCTGGGAAGCAAATTGGGTCTGTTAGAGGAAATGTAATCCGCAGGGAGGTGATCCGTGGCTGCAAACGTTCGCTTCAACAATCCGAAGACCTTGGCCAAGCCGCCCGGCTACACCTACGTGGTCGAGGCGACCGGGCCGAACCGTCTGATCTTCCTCGCCGGACAGCTCGGCCTCGACATGGACAACCAGCTGGTCGGCGGCGCCGGCGATTTCCGTGCGCAGGCGTTCAAGGCGTTTCAAAATCTCGGGCTCGCCTTGGCGGCGGCCGGCGCCAGCTTCAAGGACGTGGTCAAGATCAACAACTACCTCACCGACATGTCGCACCTCGGAATTCTCCGCGAGGTGCGCGACGAATTCGTCAACACCGCCGCGCCGCCGGCGAGCACCACCGTGGCCATTTCGCAGCTGGCGCGGCCGGGCGCGCTGTTCGAGGTCGAGGCGATCGCGGTGTTGGCGGCCAAAGCGGCGGCCAAATCTGCGGCAAAGCCCGCCGCCGCCAAGCGCAAGGTCAAGGCGCGCCGACGGACAAAAAGGTAAGCAGGCCGAGCATCGGCAGCAGCACGGCGCACGACCACAGCATGTAGCCGAAGAAGCTCGGCATCTTCACGCCGCGTTCGTTGGCGATGGCGTAGACCATGAAATTGGGCGCGTTGCCGATATAAGTGAGCGCGCCCATGTAGACCGCGCCCATGGAAATGGCGGCGAGCGTGGCGCTCAGCTTGCCCATCAGCGCGGCGGCGTCGCCGCCGGCGAGCTGGAAGAACACCAGATAGGTCGGCGCGTTGTCGAGGAAGGCCGACAAAAGTCCCGTCAGCCAGAAATAGGCCACCGCGTGCGGCGAGCCGTCATGCGCGGTGACCGCCTTCAGCAGCCAACCGAACGGGCCGTCGTGGCCGGCTTCCAGCATCGCCAGCACCGGAATGATGCAGACGAAAATGCCGGCGAACAGCTTTGCCACCTCGGCGATCGGCTCCCAGGTGAAGTCGTTGGCCTCGCGGTGTTCGTCGGGCGTGAGCCAGAGCGAGCCGAGCGCGATGACGATGAGGGCGCCGTCGCGCACCAGGTTTTGCAAGGCGACCAGCGTGCCATAGACGTCGATATCGATGCCCGGCTTCCAGGCGGCGGAGAGCAGGATGGCGCCGATGATGCTGGCGATCAGCGGCAGATTGATCAGGCCTCGCAAGCGCAACGGCTCGGAGACGGCGGCGGATTTCGGTTCGCTACGCGCCAGCCAGATATCGAGCGCGAGGAAAAGGCCCAGCACCAGAACGGCGACGATGGCGGTCTCAGAGGCGAGGTGCGTGGTGGTCCAGAAAAAATCGACGCCGCGCAGGAAGCCGACGAACAGCGGCGGATCGCCGAGCGGCGACAGCGCGCCGCCGATATTGGCGACCAGGAAGATGAAGAAGATCACGACGTGGACGTTGTTCTTGCGCGCGGCATTGGCGCGGATCAACGGCCGCACCAGGATCATGGCGGCGCCGGTGGTGCCGACGATGCTCGCCATGGCGGTGCCGAGCACGAGAATGCCGGCGTTCACCAGCGGGCCGCCGCGCAAGGTGCCGGTGATCAATATGCCACCGGCCACCACATAGAGCGCGAACAGCAGGATGATGAAGCTCATACATTCGGCGAGTACGGCGTGCACGAAGGCCGCGAGCGCGCTCGATGCGCCGAAGGCGATGGCGAGCGGCGCCAGCGTGAGCAGCGCCCACGCGGCGGCGATCTTGCCGTAATGGTCGTGCCAGAATTGTTGGAACAGCAGCGGGCCGGTGGCGATGCTCAGAAGGATGCCGGAAAACGGCAGGGCCCAGGGCCAGCCCATTTGCGCGCCGTCAAGATCGGCGGCGTGGGCGGCGGAGGGGAGCAGGATAGCGGCCAAAGTAAGCGTGAGACGGCGGATCATTCCTGGGCACTTATGACGGAAAAAGTGACTCTGGCATAGGCGAACGCGCCGCTGTAAGGGAGGGCGCGAAACCGCTAACCGCCGAGCCCTCCATGCGCATCACCGGCATCGCCGACATCGTCGTTCCCATCTCCTCGTCGATCCGCAACGCCTATATCGACTTCTCGCAGATGACGGCGAGCGTGGTCGCCATTTTCACTGATATCGTGCGCGACGGGAAGCCGGTCGTCGGCTTCGGCTTCAATTCCAACGGCCGCTATGCGCCGCAGGGCCTGTTGCGCGAGCGGTTCATCCCCCGGCTCAAGGACGCCAAGCCCGAGGACATCCTGGACGCCCGCGGCCTGATCGATCCGGCGAAATGCTGGGCTGCGATGATGAAGAACGAGAAGCCGGGCGGCCACGGCGAGCGTTCGGTGGCCGTCGGCGTGCTCGACATGGCGCTATGGGATGCGGTCTCAAAGGCCGCGGGCGTGCCGCTGTGGCGGCTGCTCGCCGACCGCTACAACAAAGGCGAGGCCGACAAGACCGCCTGGGTCTATGCCGCCGGCGGCTATTATTATCCGGACAAGGACATCCAGGGCCTGCAAGACGAGATGAAAGGCTATCTCGATCTCGGCTATCGATGCGTGAAGATGAAAATCGGCGGCGTGCCGCTGGCCGACGACATCAAGCGCATCGAAGCGGCGCTCAAGGTAGTCGGCGGCAAGGGCGAAAATCTCTGCGTCGACGTCAATGGCCGTTACGATCTCGACGAGGCTCTCGCCTGCGGCGACGGCAATCGCGCCCTATAACCTGCGCTGGTACGAGGAGCCGCTCGATCCGCTGGACTATCTGCTGCATGCGGCGCTGGCGACGCGTTACGCGCCGCCGCTCGCCACCGGCGAAAATCTGTTCTCGATGCAGGACGCGCGCAACCTGATCCGCCACGGCGGCCTGCGCGCCGACCGCGACTGGCTGCAGTTCGATCCGGCATTGTCCTATGGGCTGGTCGAATATCTGCGCACGCTCGACATGCTCGCCGCGCACGGCTGGTCGCGCCGGCGCTGCGTGCCGCACGGCGGCCACCAGTTCGCGCTCAACATCGCGGTCGGCCTCGGGCTCGGCGGCAACGAGTCTTATCCGCAGGTGTTTGCGCCGTTCGGCGGCTTTGCCGACAACTGCAAGGTGGTGGACAGCCGCGTCACCATGCCGGACATCCCGGGTATTGGCTTCGAGGCGAAAAATGCGCTTTATGCGGAGATGAAGCCGATGATCGAGGCGCGCCCGCGCTGAGAGCGACCTGAAATTCGCACTTCCCCAACCCGAACGAGTGAGAAGACGATGACGAATGTTGCGCAGGATATTGTCGAAGAGACGATTAAACTAACCGAGGCCGATGGCCATTCCTTCGAAGCCTTTCACGCCGCGCCCAAAGGCGCCAGCAAGGGCGGCTTGGTCATACTGCAGGAAATTTTCGGCCTGACCGACCAGCTCAAAGGCGTGGTGCGGGCCTATGCGCGCGACGGTTACGATACGATCTTTCCATGCGTTTACGACCGCGTGGCGCCGGGCACGGTGGTGCCGTTCGCCGAAGCCGAGCGGGGCAGGGACCTCGCCTACGGTCTGCCGCTCGACAAGGTGATGCTCGATGTCGGCGCCGCGGTGGATCGCGTGCAGAGCAGCCGCGGCGTTTCGGTGCTCGGCTTCTGCTGGGGCGGCGGCGTGATCGTGCGGGCGGCGGCCGAACTCAATTTGCGCGGCGCCACCGCCTTCTACGGCACACGGCTGCCGACCTATCTCGACCTGAAGCCGAAATGCCCGCTGCTGTTCCATTTCGGCAAGACCGATCCCAATTCGACGCCGGAGATCATCGAGCAGGTGGGCAAGGCGTTTCCGTCGGCCGAGACGCATGTCTACGAGGCCGGCCACGCCTTCGCCAATGACGGGCGGCCGGCTTACAACGAAGCCGCGGCCACGACCGCGCGCGCCCGCACGCTCGATTTTTGGCAAAGCACCACAAGCCGGCGACGACGCATTAGGCACCATCATTCCGGGGCGCGAGCAAAGCGAGCGAGCCCGGAATCCATAACCCCGGCGCTGCGGAGTATGGATTCCGGGTCCGGCCCTTTGGGCCGTCCCGGAATGACAGATCAATGCGCCTCGTCCCAGTTGTCGGCGGCGCGGGCGTCGACCTGCAGCGGCACGTGCAGCGACACCGCCGGGTGCGGCGCGTCCTGCATCACGCTTTTGACGATCGGGATGGTGTCCGCCACTTCGCCCTCGGGCACTTCGAAGATCAATTCGTCGTGCACCTGCAGCAGCATCTGCGCGTTGAGCTTGGCAAGCGCCAGTTCGCTTTCCATGCGCATCATGGCGCGGCGGATGATGTCGGCGGCGGACCCTTGCAAGCGCGCGTTGATCGCCGCGCGCTCGTTGAACGAACGGATCGACGGATTTGACGCCTTGATGTCGGGGTAGTGGCACTTGCGGCCGAACAGCGTCAGCACATAGCCGTTGGCGCGGCAGAAATCGCGCGTCTCGTCCATGTAGTCGCGGATGCCGGGGAAGCGCTCGAAATATTTCTTGATATAGGCGCCGGCTTCCTCGCGCTCGATGCTCAGCTGATTGGCGAGGCCGAACGCCGAGATGCCGTAGATGATGCCGAAATTGATCGCCTTGGCGCGCCGGCGAACTTCCGCCGGCATGTCCTTGACCGGCACGCCGAACATTTCCGAGGCGGTCATGGCGTGGATGTCGATGCCGTCCTGGAATGCCTTGCGCAGCGCCGGCACCTCGGCGACTTCCGACAGCAGCCGCAATTCGATTTGTGAGTAGTCGGCCGACACCAGCTTCATGCCGGGCGAGGCGACGAATGCCTTGCGGATCTTGCGGCCTTCCTCGGTGCGCACCGGGATGTTCTGCAAATTCGGATCGGACGACGACAGCCGCCCGGTCGAGGTGGCGGCGAGCGCGTAGGAGGTGTGCACGCGGTGCGTGGTCGGGTTGACGTAAGTCGGCAGCGCCTCGGTATAGGTCGAGCGCAGCTTGGAGACCTGCCGCCAGTCGAGAATCTTGCGCGGCAGCGCGTGACCGTGCTCGGCCAGTTCCTCGAGCTCGCGCGCGCCGGTCGACCATTGCCCGGTCTTGGTCTTGGTGCCGCCGGGCAGCGCCATCTTGCCGAACAATATGTCGCCGAGTTGTTTCGGCGATCCGGGATTGAGCGGCTCGCCGGCCAGCGTCTTGATTTCCTCTTCCAGCGCGCCCTGCTTCTGGGCGAATTCGCCGGACAGGCGCGACAGCACCTGGCGGTCGATCGAAATGCCGCGCCGCTCCATGCGCGCCAGCACCTCCGGCATGGCGCGCTCCAGCGTCTCGTAGACGGTGTCGACGCGCTCGGCCGTCAGCCGGGCTTTCAGCGCATTCCACAGCCGCAGCGTCACGTCGGCGTCCTCGGCGGCGTATTCGGTCGCCTTGTCGATGGCCACGCAATCGAAGGTGACCTGCGACTTGCCCGGGCCGGCGACGTGGTGGAAATGGATGGTGTCGTGGTCGAGCCAGCGCTCGGCGAGATCGTCCATGCCGTGGCCGCCTTTGCCGGCGTCGAGCACGTAGGAAATCAGCATGGTGTCGTCGTAGCCGGCGATCTGGATGCCGCGCTGGGCGAACACCAGCCAGTCGTATTTCATGTTCTGCGCGACCTTGAGGACGCTGGTGTCCTCGAGCAGCGGCTTGAGCAGAATGAGCGCCTGTTCCTCGGGAATCTGGTCGGCGCAGAGTTTTGCTTCCGGCGCGAACAGATCGCTGGCGCCGGCGCCGCCGCCCTCGCGATGGCCGATCGGCACATAGCAGGCTTCGTTCGGCGCAACGCTGAGCGAGAAGCCGCAGAGATGCGCGGTCATCGGATCGAGGCTGGTGGTCTCGGTGTCGACCGCCACCACGCCGGTTTCATGCGCGCGCGCGATCCAGGCTTTCAGTCGGTCGACGGTGCGCACGCATTCGTATCGGCTGCGGTCGATTTTCTGGTTGCGCGCGGCCTCGGCGCGCGCGGCGGCGAGCGAGATCGGAGTGAGGGCGCTGTCGGTTCCGCCTTTGCCGCTTCGGCTTGGCTTGCGGCGGCGGCGCAAACAGGTCGCCGCCCGCAAAGGCCGGCGCGCTTGGCACGACTTTTGTGGGCGCGCGCGAGGTCAGCTTGGTATCCGCTTCGATCTGCGAGGCGTCGATCTCGGCCTTTTCCGCAACGCGGCGCGTGATGGTGGTGAACTCCATCGCCTTGAGGAAGGCGATCAGGTTTTTGTAGTCCGGCTCGTGCACCGCGAGCTGATCCACCGGCACGTCGAGCGGTACGTTCTGGTCGAGCGTGACCAGGCGTTTGGAAATACGCGCGATCTCGGCATTGTCGATCAGCGACTGCCGGCGCTTGTCCTGCTTGATCTCGCTCGCCGCGCTTGAGCAGCGTTTCGAGATCGCCGTATTCGCCGATCAATTGCGCCGCGGTCTTGACGCCGATGCCGGGCACGCCCGGCACGTTGTCGGTGAAGTCGCCGATCAGCGCCTGCACCTCGATCACCTTGTCGGGGCCAACGCCGAATTTCTCCATCACCTCGGCGGCGCCGATGCGGTTGTCCTTCATGGTGTCGTACATGGTGACGCCGTTGCCGACGAGCTGCATCAGGTCCTTGTCGGAGGAGACGATGGTGGTGGTCGCCGGCCTCGCAGGCGAGCCGGGCATAGGTCGCGATCAGGTCGTCGGCCTCGTAGCCGGCCTGCTCCAGGCAAGGGATGTCGAAGGCATGCACCGCCTCGCGGACCAGCGGGAACTGCGGAATGAGATCCTCCGGCGCGTCCGGCCGGTGCGCCTTGTAGTCGGGATAGATTTCGGTGCGGAAGGTCTTCTCCGACTTGTCGAACACCACCGCCAGATGGGTCGGCTTCGTCGGGCTTCATGTCGGCGCAACAGCTTCCACAGCATGTTGCAGAAGCCGAGCACGGCATTGACCTGCAGGCCGTCCGACTTGCGGGTCAGCGGCGGCAGCGCGTGATAGGCGCGGAAGATGTAGCCCGAGCCGTCCACCAGGAAGAGGTGGTCGCCTTTTTTCAGCGGGCGCGCGGCCGGATTGGCCGGCGCCGGGGCAGCGGCTTTGGTTTTGGTCGCGGACTTGGATTTTGCGGTGGCTGGCATGGCCCGAATGTGGGCCGTCAGCCGCGCATTATCAATCCGCCGGTGCGGGCCTGTGGGCTTATTCCGCCGGCTGCAGCGCCAGCTTGGGCGCCGGCTTGGCCGTGAGCCAGAACATCGCCGGCCGCTCGAACAGGAATTTTGCCGCAGGTGTCCGCGCACCGCCCAGAACAAGGCGAGCGAGCCGAGCACGCCGGCGGCGGTGATAATCACCGACATGGTGCCGATGTCCGCGATTACCCCGGTCTTGAGCAGCAAGGCGCGCGTCGCCGCCATCGGCAGGAAGAAGGCGAGATAGATGACGATCGAGTTGCGGCCGCAATAGCGCAGCGGGCGGAAGAGGTCGCGCAAGGCCATCAGCGCCGACACCGTCACCACCGCGCAGGCGCCGACGAGGCCGAGCGCGAGCGAGACGAACGGCATCTGCTCGTAGTGCCGAAATAGACCAGCGCGCCGTTGACCAGCCCCCAGGCCAGCAGCCCGGCGACGCGCGAGCACCGGCTTGCTCTTGCGCGCGCGCGGCGAGCGCGAAGACATAACGCGCGAGCATATAGCCAGTGTAGCAATAGACGAAGCGCGCGGCGAATTCGTCCGGCACCATCCAGCCGGTGTTGAGATCGGCGCGATTTCCAGCGCGGCGCCGAACGAGCCAGATCACCAGCGCCGGCACGCGACGGGTAAGCTTGATAAAGACGAAGAAGACCGGCAGCATGTAGATGAACCACAGCGTGCCGAACGGATCGATCAGCGACAACGAGATAAAGCCGCGCGACTTCGACATAGCCGCCGTCGGCGGCCATCGCCGGCGCCTTGACGGCGAACTGGATGGTCATCCACAGCAGATAAAAATAGGCGAAATGCACGACCTTGCGGTCGAGATAGGTGCGCCAGTCGCGGTCGATGACATTGGCGAGGAACAGGCCGGAGATCATGAAGAAGTCGGGCATGCGGAACGGCAGCGCGAAGGCGACGACCGGATGCATCCAGCCGTCCCGGCTAACGGCCTGCTTCGACGCCGAGCGTCGAATGCATCATCACCACAAAGATGATGCAGAAGCCCTTGGCGTAGTCGACCCAGTCGATTCGGCCGTGATGGGTTTGAATGCGATCCATGATGCGCTTATAACAGAAACCGGTTTCGAACGTCTTTATCTTGAAACGTAAAATGGCCTGCAGTCGCCCTCGTCACTGGATAGTGTCTCTGCTAAGGAGACGCCACTTGCTTCGCCATTAAGGATTAAACGGTTAACTATCCCAGGCGGATTTTCGCATGCGCGTTGCCATGATCGGCACCGGTTATGTCGGCCTCGTTTCCGGGGCCTGTTTTGCCGATTTCGGCCACGACGTGACCTGCGTCGACAAGGACGCCGAAAAGATCGGCGCGCTCGCGCGCGGCGAGGTGCCGATCTACGAGCCGGGCCTCACCGACCTGGTCGCCGCCAATACCCGCGCCGGGCGGCTGAAATTCACCAGCGATCTCGCCGGCGCGGTCAAAGCCGCCGATGCGGTGTTCATCGCGGTCGGCACGCCGTCGCGCCGCGGCGACGGCCATGCCGACCTGAGCTTCGTCTACGCCGCCGCGCGCGACATCGCCGGCGCGCTTTCCGGCTTCACGGTGGTGATCACCAAGTCGACCGTGCCGGTCGGCACCGGCGACGAGGTCGAGCGCATCATCCGCGAAACGACGCCTCAGGCGGAATTCGCGGTGGTGTCGAATCCGGAATTCCTCCGCGAAGGCGCCGCCATCCGGGATTTCAAGCATCCCGACCGCATCGTGGTCGGCAGCGACGAGCCGCGCGCGTGCGAGGTGATGTCGGAGCTCTATCGCCCGCTCTATCTCAACCGTTCGCCGATCATGTTCACCGACCGGCGCACCGCCGAGCTGATCAAATACGCCGCCAACGCCTTCCTCGCCACCAAGATCACCTTCATCAACGAGATCGCCGATCTGGCCGAAAAAGTCGGCGCCGACGTGCAGGAGGTTGCGCGCGGTATCGGGCTCGACAACCGCATCGGCTCGAAATTCCTGCACGCCGGGCCGGGCTTCGGCGGCTCGTGCTTCCCGAAGGATGCGGTGGCGCTGCTCAAGACCGGCTTGGATCACGACGCGCCGCTGCGCATCGTCGAGGCGGTGGTGGCGGTCAACGACGCCCGCAAGCGCGCGATGGCGCGCAAGGTGGCGGCGGCGCTCGGCGGCGAGCTGCGCGGCAAGACGATCGCCGTGCTCGGCCTGACGTTCAAGCCGAACACCGACGACATGCGCGAGTCGCCGTCGATTCCGCTGATCACCGCGTTGCAGGACATGGGCGCCAAGGTGCGCGCCTACGATCCGACCGGCATGGAGCAGGCCAGGCCGCTGATGTCCAACGTCGCTTTCTGCAAGGACGCCTATGATTGCGCGGCCGACGCCTCCGCGCTGGTCATCGTGACCGAATGGGAGCAGTTCCGTGCGCTCGACTTCGCGCGGCTGAAGAAGGTGATGCAGCGGCCGATGCTGGTCGACCTGCGCAATATCTATCGGCCCGAGGAAGTCACGCGCCACGGCTTCGCTTATGAGAGCGTCGGGCGAGCGAAGAAATGACCGATGTCACTTTCAATATACGTTGATTGGCCCCGCGCCGGCGCACGGGGCGGGCAGAAAATCCAACATCGTTCTCTGAATATTTTCATCCGCTTCCCGGGTGACGACGACACATATGCAAGAATTCGATACGCCGCTTCCGATCGACGACGCACTGCCGCGGCTCACCGCCGCGCTTGCAGCGAACAATTGCGCCGTGCTGGTGGCGCCGCCGGGCGCCGGCAAGACCACGCGCGTGCCGCTGGTGCTGCTCGACGAGCCATGGGCGAAAGATAAGAAGATTCTCATCCTGGAGCCGCGCCGGCTGGCCGCCCGCGCCGCAGCCTCCCGCATGGCCTCGACCTTGGGCGAAGAGGTCGGCGATACGGTCGGCCTGCGCGTGCGCTTCGGCTCCAAAATTTCGAAGCGCACGCGTATCGAAGTGATCACCGAGGGCGTGTTCACCCGGCTGGTGCTCGACGATCCGTCGCTCGACGGCGTCGCCGCCGTGCTGTTCGACGAATTCCACGAACGCTCGCTCGATGCCGATCTCGGACTTGCTCTCGCTCGGGATGCGCAGCAGGGGCTGCGCGAGGACCTGAAGATTTTGGTGATGTCGGCGACGCTCGACGGCGCGCGCGTTGCGGCTTTGCTGGGCAAAGCACCGGTCGTGGCAAGCAAAGGCCGCGCCTATCCCGTGGAGACACGCTATCTCGGCCGCGATCAGCGCGCGCGCATCGAAAACCAGGCCGCCGACGCCGTCGCGCGCGCGTTGCGGACGGAGCAGGGCTCGGCGCTGGTGTTTCTGCCGGGCGCCGGCGAAATCCGCCGCACTGAGACGCTGCTTCAGGAGCGCGTCGACGACAAATCCGTCGATATCGTTGCTCTCTACGGCGCGCTCGATGCGCGCGAGCAGGACCGCGCCATTTCGACGGCGCCGGCGGGGCGACGCAAGGTGGTGCTGGCGACCTCCATCGCCGAAACCTCGCTCACCATCGAAGGCGTGCGCGTGGTAATCGACAGCGGACTATCGCGCGTGCCGCGCTACGAGCCCGACGTCGGCCTGACGCGTCTGGAAACCGTGCGCGTGTCGCGCGCCGCCGCCGATCAGCGGCGCGGGCGGGCCGGGCGCACCGAGCCAGGCGTCTGCTACCGGCTGTGGGACGAGCCGCAGACGGGCTCGCTCGAAGCCTATACGCGGCCGGAAATATTGTCGGCCGATCTGTCGTCCTTCGTGCTCGACCTCGCGCAATGGGGCGTCAGCGATCCGGCCAAGCTGGCATTGCTCGATGCCCCGCCGGCGGCGGCGCTCGGCGAAGCCAAAGTTCTGCTCGGCGAACTCGGAGCGATCGACGAGGCCGGCCGCATCACCGAGGAAGGCCGGCGCTTGCGTGCCTTGCCGCTGCCGCCGCGGCTTGCCCGCATGGTGGTCGATGCCGCGGCCGAAGGCGCCGGCGAACAGGCGGCGGCGATCGCCGCGGTGCTCACCGAACGCGGGCTCGGCGGCGACGATCCCGATCTGCGTTACCGTTTGGATCAATTTCGCCGCGACCGCTCGCGCCGGGCCGAGGACGCGCGGGCGATGGTGAAGCGGTGGGTTTCTTCTCTTCACCTCTCCCCTCGTGGGAGAGGTCGCCCGAGCGAGGCGAGGGCGGGTGAGGGGGGCGGCCTCGAAGGTGCCCCCTCACCCGGCTCGCGGCTTCGCCGCTCGCCACCCTCTCCCACGAGGGGAGAGGGTCAAGAAGAGGTGTCGCCCGGCTCTCTGCTCGCGCTGGCTTATCCCGATCGCATCGCCAAGAGCCGCGGCGGCGGCGGGGGGGCTTTTCTGCTCGCCAATGGCCGCGGCGGCATGGTCGATCTGGCGTCGGTGCTGGCGCGCGAGCCGTTCCTGGCGGTGGCCGAGTTGACCGGTGCGGCGGCGGCAAGCCGCATCCTGCTTGCGGCGCCGATCACGCTCACCGAGATCGAGGCGCGGTTTGCCGGCAAGATCGAAGATCGCGAAGCAGTGACCTTCGACGCCGCCGCGGCCTCGCTGCGCGCCCGGCGCAGCCGCCGGCTCGGCGCGCTGCTGCTGGCCGAGCAGATCAAGCAAGTCGCGCCCGACGCCGACGGCGCAAAACTGCTGGCCGAGGGGATCGCGGCGCTCGGTATCGCCAAGCTGCCTTGGAGCAAGGCGCAGTTGCAGTTGCGCGATCGCGTGCAGTTCCTGCGCCAGGCGGAAGGTGACGAGTGGCCCGATCTCTCGAACGATGCGCTGGCGCGTTCGGCTGCCGACTGGTTGGCGCCCTTTCTCGGCGGCAAAACGGCGCTGTCGCAGATCGGCGCCGATGAGCTTTCCGCCGCGCTCGACGCCCTGCTGCCGTGGTCTTTGCGCAAGCGCCTCGACGCCGAAGCGCCGACCCATTTCACCGCGCCGTCCGGCTCGGCCGTGCCGATTGATTATGAGGCAGAACAGGGGCCGACCGTCTCGATCCGCGTGCAGGAGATGTTCGGCCTCGCCCGCCATCCGAGCATTGCCGGCGGCCGCGTGCCGCTGGTGATCGAGCTGTTGTCGCCGGCGCACCGGCCGGTGCAGGTGACGCGCGACCTGCCCGGCTTCTGGCATGGCAGCTATAAAGACGTGAAAACCGAAATGCGCGGCCGCTATCCCCGCCATCCCTGGCCGGACGATCCGCTGCACGCGCCCGCTACCCGCCGCGCCAAGCGCCGGGGCGAATAAAAATTTTGGTATTCGTTTAACCGTCCGCTCACCATCCAATAAGCCCTGCAGAGATTACGGCGCGGCGTTAAGGCGGCCTTGGCGAGCCGCATGCGACTGTCGTCCGCAAACATCGGGCTTTGCTATGCGTCAGATTCTCATCCTTGCCGCCGCGGTTTTGGCCGCCGGCACCTATTTCGCCCGCTACGCCGACAAGGCCGTGGTGGAGACTGCCGCGCCGCAGGCGGCGGTGCAGGTCTCCGAACAGCCAATGCAATCTTCGGCCGGTCAGCACAAGATGGAGCTGACGAGCGGCCGCGACGGCCATTTCCGCGTCGATGCCCGCGTCGACGGCCGGCGCATCGGCTTCATGGTCGACAGCGGCGCCTCGCTGGTGATCCTGCGCGAGACCGACGCCGCCAATGTCGGCCTGCATCCTATGCCGCGCGACTACACCGCGGTCGTCTCGACCGCCAACGGCCGGATCAAGGCGGCGCCCGCCAAGCTCGAGCGTATCGAAGTCGGCGACATCACCGTCTTCGACGTGCCTGCGCTGGTGCTGCCCGATGAGGCGCTGTCGACGAACCTGCTCGGCGTCGCATTCCTGTCGCGGCTGCGGCGTTACGAATACGCCAACGGCCGCATGCTGCTGGAGCAGTAAATCTTCCTGCCATGAGTGGGGTTTTGCCGGATCGCTTTGCCGGTTCGCGGCGTTGGGGTATGGACATGAACGCTATCACGCCCAGATTTGAGGCTTTGATGTTTCCGACCCCGAAACCCGCGCTTACGCCCAATACTTACGCCTACGAGTCGTCGCCGCTGGTGAAGCCAACCGGCTTCCGCGAATACGACGCGCGCTGGCTGCTCGAAAAGGAAATCAACCTGATGGGCGTGCAGGCGCTCGGTATGGGGCTCGGCACGCTGATCCGCGAATTAGGCGTCAAGCCGGAGATCGTCACCGGCCATGACTTCCGGAGCTATTCTTCATCGGTGAAGATGGCGCTGGTCACCGGCCTGATGGCTTCGGGCTGCAAGGTGCACGACATCGGGCTCGCCATCACGCCGATGGCTTATTTCGCGCAGTTCGAGTTGGACGTGCCTTGCGTCGCCATGGTCACCGCTTCGCACAACGACAACGGCTGGACCGGCGTGAAGATGGGCGCCAATCGGCCGCTCACCTTCGGCCCGGACGAGATGACGCGGCTGAAGGAGATCGTGCTCGGCGCCAAGTTCGACCTCAAGAGCGGCGGCTCTTACGTTTTCGTCGAGAATTTTCCCGATCGCTACATCGCCGACGTCACCAACCGGCCGAAAATCAAACGCAAGCTGAAGGTGGTCGCGGCCTGCGGCAACGGCACCGCCGGCGCCTTCGCGCAACGCATCGTCGAAGCGATCGGTTGCGAGGTGGTGCCGCTCGATTGCGAGCTCGATTACACCTTCCCGAAATACAATCCGAATCCGGAAGACCTCGAGATGCTGCACGCCATGCGCGACGCGGTGCTGGCGCACAAGGCCGACGTCGGTCTCGGCTTCGACGGCGACGGCGACCGTTGCGGCGTCGTCGACGACACCGGCGAGGAAATCTTCGCCGATAAAGTGGGCGTGATGCTGGCGCGCTATATGTCCAGCCTGCATCCGGGTGCGACCTTTGTGGTCGATGTGAAGTCGACCGGGCTCTACGCCACCGATCCGGTCCTGCTGAAGAACGGCGTCAAAGCCGACTACTGGAAGACCGGCCATTCCTACATGAAACGCCGCACGCACGAGCTCTCCGCGCTGGCCGGCTTTGAGAAGTCCGGCCACTACTTCTTCAACAAGCCGTTCGGCCGCGGCTACGACGACGGCTTCGTGTCGGCGCTGGCGATCTGCGACATGCTCGACCGCAATCCGGATAAGACAATGTCGCAGCTCAAGGATGCGCTGCCCAAGACCTGGGGTTCGCCGACGATGTCGCCGCATTGCGACGACGAGAAGAAATACGGCGTGGTGGACGCGGTGGTGAAACATTTCGAGGCTGCCAAGGCCAAGGGCGATAAATTCGCCGGGCAAGCCATCCGCGACCTGGTGACCGTCAACGGCGTGCGCGTCACGGTCGAGGACGGCACCTGGGGCCTGGTGCGCGCGTCATCGAACAAGCCGGAGCTGGTGGTGGTGGTGGAGAGTCCGGCGTCGGAGCAGCGCATGCGCGAGATGTTCAAGGCGGTCGACGGCGTGCTGCGCACGCATCCGGAAGTCGGCGAATACAATCAGACGATTTGATTGGCAATCATCGTTGGGTTGCTTTTTGGGTTGTGTTAACGTGCGATACAACCTTCGGCGATCATGGTGCAGTATTCCGAGATTCGCGGCTGGCAGGATAACGCGACGCGCGAACGAACCATTGAACGGCTGATAGCGCTACGCGCCGGTTTGGCCAAAGACGTGTCGTCGCGCAACGAGGATGAATCATCCGCGATTTCGGCGGTCATCGACTTAATCCGTCTCCCCGCACGCCGGAGTGCTTCCTCTATATAGCCGAGATCATGTCGGCGTTCGACCTAATCGCGGTGCAGGAAGTCAACGAGAACATGACTGACTTTCAGACCGTCATGCGGTTGCTCGGGCCGCATTGGAATTATTTAGTCACCGACCAGAGTGGCAACATGGAGCGGCTGGCGTTTGTCTACGACACACGCAAGATTCTGTTCCGCCACGTCGCGGGCGAGGTGGTCCTACCGGCGAAAAAGGGTAAGCCGCCGCTGCAATTCAATCGCACGCCCTATCTTGTGGCGTTTCAATCGGGCTGGTTCAAGTTCAACATTTGCACCGTCCATATCTATTACGGCGACGCAAAAGACACCGCGCAACGAAAACGAGAAATCGCGGATGTCGCGAATTTCTTCAGCGAGCGGCAAAAGAAGGACGGCGAAACCTACATTCTGCTGGGTGACTTCAACATCCTCAATCCGGAAGACGCTACCATGAAAGCCTTGCTTGGCGGCGGCTTTGAGGTGCGGCCCGAACTCCGAAAGTCGAGGGCTTTGGCGAGCGCCAATTTCTACGATCAGATTGCCCTGCGCACCGAGGACAAGCAGTTCGAGCTGCGCGGCTCTGGCTGCTTCCATTGGCAGGATTTGTTTACAGGGATGCCGACTATTTAGCTTACAAGCCGCAGATGCCGACAAAAACGGCGGCAAAGAAACCAGAGAAGACCGACCTAGCCGCTTATAAAGAAATGGCGTACGTGGCAGATGTCGGACCATCTGCCACTATGGGCCGAAATTAAGATCGATTTTACCGAAGCCTATCTGCAAAGCCTGAAGGCTGGCGAAAAGCCGCTGGCGGAATTCCATCCGAGTTCCGGTGTGCGGCCGGAAGCGAAGCGGTAGCCGATGCCGCTTCGCAGACGCGCCGTTACCCCCAGAATCGCCCCGTGCCGCCGATCACGACGACGATCAGGCCGAGCGGCAGGTTGACCATGATGATCTGGCGGATGAGTTCGATCTGCTCGCCAGCGGCGGGCCAATCCTGCGCGTCGACCGCGCGTTTGAACTTGAGCCACGGGCCGTGGAACATCCAGACGAACAGCGCGACCATCAGCCAGCCGATCCCCTGCATCAGGTGGATGTAGAGCGGCGCGCCCTTGAACCCGCCAAAGGCGGTCAACAGCATCCAGTAGCCGCTGCCGAGTAGCAGCACGAGCGAGACCCAGACCCAGGGAAAGAATTTGGCGAAGAAGCCGCGCCACAGCTTGAGGCGCTGCGGTCCCTCCAGCACTCCGGCCGCCGGGCGCACGCAGACATAGGCGGCGAACATGCCGCCGACCCAGACCACGGCGCCGAGAATATGGAAGGTGAGGGCGAGGGTGGTTTCCAGCATGATCGGCTCACTTTATGGGTTGGCTCGCGGCGATATTAGCACAGGCGGCCGTCGGAAACCGTCATGCCCGGCCATGACGGAACAGGGTCCGTTGCGCTAGAACGCCGCCATGCGCATTGCCATCCTCGGGGCCGGACCGGCCGGACTTTATCTCGCCTATCTGCTCAAACGCCGGCGTCCGGACGCCGCCGTTATCTTAGTCGAACAGAATCCGGCCGGCGCCACCTTCGGCTTCGGCGTTGTGTTCTCGGACCGGGCGCTCGAATTTCTACGTGAGGACGATGCGGAGACTTTCGCGGCGATCACGCCGCAAATGGAATCCTGGGACGACATGACGCTCGTTCACCGCAACGAGCGCGTCGTCATCGACGGAATCGGTTTCGCGGCCATCGGCCGGCTGAAACTATTGCAACTGCTGCAACAACGCGTACGCTCGGTCGGCATCGAGCCGCAATTCTCCCGCGCGGTGGCCTCGCTCGACGAACTCGGCGATGCCGATCTGGTGGTCGGCGCCGACGGCGTCAATTCGCTGTTGCGCCGGACATTCGCGGAAGCCTTCGGCGCCAGCATGAGCTATCTCGTCAATCATTTCGCCTGGTTCGGCACGGCCGAGAGCTTCGACGCGCTGACGCAGACCTTCCGCCACACGCCGATCGGCGATTTCAACGCGCATCATTACCGCTACGCGCCGGGGCGCAGCACATTCATCGTCGAAACCGACGACGCGAGCTTCGCCCGCGCTGGTTTCGCGCGCATGGAAGAATCGGAATCGCGCAGCCTTTGCCAGAAGATCTTCGCCGACGCGCTCGGCGGCCATCCGCTGATCTCCAACAATTCGATCTGGCGGCGGTTTCCGCAGGTGGCCAATGCCCGCTGGCACCACGGCAAATACGTGCTGATCGGCGACGCGCTGCACACCGCGCATTTTTCCATCGGCTCCGGCACCCGGCTCGCCATGGAGGACGCCATCGCGCTCGACAAGGCGCTGGCCGCGTCCGGCGACGACATTGCCGCCGCGCTGCCGGCATTCGAGGCGGCGCGGCGGCCGATCGTAGACAAGATCGTCGCCGGCGCCAATGCCAGCGCTTCCTGGTACGAACGGTTCGCCGAGCATATGGACCTCGCGCCGGCGGAATTCGCCATGAGCTACATCACGCGTTCCGGCCGCGTCGATATCGAGCGGCTGCGCAAGCTATCGCCGCGCTTTGTCGAACGCTATGAGCGCGAGCGCGGCTAGGGCCCCGTTGCCACTCGGCCGCTTTTGGGCAAGACTCGACGCACAATAAGAAAACCGGGGAGGACTTGCCGATGGACATCGTTCCGCTGGGTCCGGGTTTTGCCGCCGAATTGCGCGGTGTGACGCTCGCTGATATCGCCGCCGACGATGCCGCCTACGCGGCGGCGCGCGCGGCGTTCGAGCAGCATTCGGTGCTGGTCTTTCGCGGCCAGACGGTGACCGATGAGGGCCAGCTCGCCTTCTCGCGCCGCTTCGGTCCGCCTGAGGTGACCAAGGTCGGCTCGCTCGGCACCGGCACGCATTTCATCACTTTGACCACCATCGGCCCGGACGGCAAAGTCGTGCCGCCGGACCACCGCTTTGCCTTGCGCAACAGGGCGAACCAGCTGTGGCACACGGACTCCTCCTTCAAAAGCCTGCCGGCGCTTACCTCGGTTTTGTCGGCGCGCATCGTCCCGCCGCACGGCGGCGAAACCGAATTTGTATCGACGCGTCTCGCTTTCGAGCGGCTCGATGCGGGCCTGCGCCGCAAGCTTGAAAATTCGTTCGCCTGGCATGACTACGCGCATTCGCGCAGCCAGATCGCGGAAGGCCTCGCCAGCCCGGAAGAGCGCGCGGCGCTGCCGCCGCAATGCTGGCGCATGGTGTGGAAGAATCCGGTGAACGGCCGCGGCGCGCTCTATCTTGCCTCGCACGCTTATGCGGTCGAAGGCATGGAGCCGGCCGAAGGCAAGACGCTGATCGACGAGCTGATGGCGGCCGCGACCGCCCTGGGCGTTAGCTACGCGCACGCGTGGCAGGCCGGCGATGTCGTGATGTGGGACAACCGCGCCACCATGCATCGCGGCCGGCCGTGGCCGGCGCACGAGGCGCGTCTCATGGTGCGCACGACGATTTCGGCGACTGCAGCCGACGGGCTGGAGAGTATGCGGCCGCCGACACAGTGGGCGGCGGAGTAGCGACGGCCTTCGCCGGCCGCCGCAATCGTCATTCGATGCGCAGATGCGCGTCGTGCACGACGTTGCCCCACTTCGCGATCTCGCTCTTGATGCGCGCGCCAAACTCGTCCGGCTTGTTCGCCACCGGCACGAAACCGAGCTTCTGCAAGTTTGCCGTGACGTCCGGCTCGGCCACCGCCTTGACGATTTCGCGATGCAGCAGATCGATGATCGCCTTCGGCGTCCCCGCCGGCGCCAGCATGCCGGTCAGCGTGTCGGCTTCCTGGCCGCTGTAGCCGGCTTCTTCCATGGTCGGGACGTCGGGCAGTTCCGTGGCGCGCTTGACCGCGAGCACGGCTAGCCCGCGCAATTTTCCGGCCTTGATATTACCCAGCGCCGGCGGCAGGGCGGTGAAGGCGATCTGCGTGTCCCCGGCAATGGTCGAATTGATCGCCTGCGCGGCGCCGGGGAACGGCACGTGCACGAGGTCGAGGCCGAATTTCTGCTTGAACAATTCACCCGACAGATGCGGCGTCGAGCCGATGCCGGGTCCGGCGAAACTGTATTTGTTCGGATTGGCCTTGATCAGCGCGATCAGTTCTTTGACGTTTTTTGCCGGCACCGACGGATTGACCACGATGACGTTGGGCGAATAGGCCACCATGGTGATCGGCGCGAAATCCTTGACCGCGTCATAGGGCACCTTGGCGTACAGGCTCATATTGACCATGAAGCCGGTGCTCACCACGGCGAGGGTGTAGCCGTCCGGCCTTGCCTTCGCCACTTCGGCGTTGGCGATGTTGCCGCCGGCGCCGGGCTTGTCGTCGACGTAGAATTGCTGGCCGAGCGCTGCCGACAATTTCTGCGCGACGATACGGGCGATGACATCGGTCGGGCCGCCTGCGCCGAAGCCGACCAGCAGCCGCACCGGATGGTCGGGGTAATGCGCCGCGGTCTGGGCGCCGGCCCCTGCGGCGATGAGCAAGCCTCCGCAGAAAGCAAGCAAGCGCACGATGCTTTTCATGGTGTCCTCCCGGATTTTATAGTTTTAAATCGGCCGCGTCGCTCAATCCTTATCTTCCTTGAATGTATCGCGGTACGGATGCGCGGGATAGACGCCGAGGATGGTCAGCTCCTTGGAGAAGAAAGCGAGCTCCTCCAGCGCAAACACCAGCGCGCGGTCGTCCGGGTGACCCTCGACGTCGGCATAGAACTGCGTGGCGAAGAAATTGCCGCCGACCATGTAGCTTTCGAGCTTGGTCATGTTGACGCCGTTGGTGGCGAAGCCGCCCATCGCCTTGTACAGCGCGGCCGGCACGTTGCGCACCCGGAACACGAAGGTTGTGACGACCTTGCCCTTGCCCGGCGTCGCCCATTTCTTCTCGCGCGAGAGCACGATGAAGCGCGTGGTCGAGTTCGATTCATCCTCGACGTTTTCCTTCAGGATGTCGAGCCCGTAGATTTCCGATGCCAACCGCGAGGCGATCGCCGCGCGCGTGATATCCTTGCTCTCGGACACTTCGCGCGCCGAGCCGGCGGTGTCGGCGGCGACCACCGGCTTGAGCTTCAATTCGCGGATGATCTTGCGGCATTGGCCGAGCGCCATCACGTGGCTTTCCACCGATTTGATGGTTTTCAACGACGCGCCCTTCGGCGCCATCAATTGATTGCGGATCGGCAGGAACCACTCGGCGATAATGTGCAGCTTCGACGTCGGCATCAGGTGATGGATGTCGGCGACGCGGCCGGCGACCGAATTCTCGATTGGGATCATGCCGAGGTCGGCGTCGCCGCCGGTGAGCGCGGAGAAGCAGTCCTCGAAGGTCGGGCACGGCACCGGCTCGTGATCCGGATAGGCTTCGCGGCAGGCGAGATGCGAATTCGCGCCCGGTTCGCCCTGGAAAACGATCTTTTTCTTGGCCATCGCACACCGCCTTAATCTCGATCCGTACGCGGACCTTCAGGTTTGAGTCAACCGGCGAGCAGTTTGCGAGCCTTGGCCAATTCCTCGGGGGTATCGACGCCGAGGGGGACGCTGTCCACCACCACAACATCGATGCGCATGCCGCCATCGAGCGCGCGCAACTGCTCGAGCTTCTCGCGCCGCTCGTTGGCCGAGGGTGGCAGCTTGACGAAGCGCTCCAGCGCCGCGCGCCGGAAGGCGTAAAGCCCGATGTGGTGGTAGTGCGGCCCTTGGCCCACCGCATCGGCGCGGGTGAAGCTGCTGGCGCGAAAGCGGTTGGGCGCGACGGCAGAGCCAATCGCCTTGACCACGTTCGGATTGGAGCGTTCGGCCGGATCGGTAATGACCGCCGCCAGCGTCGAAATATCAACAGCGGGATCGGACAGCAGGCCGAGCGCGGCGCGGATATCGGCGGGATCGACGGTCGGCAGGTCACCCTGCATATTGACTACGATGTCGATGCGGCGTTCGGGGTCGATCGCCTCCAGCGCCTCGTAGATGCGGTCGGAGCCGGAAACGTGATCGGCCCGCGTCATGATGGCGCGGCCGCCCGACTTTTCCACCGCCGCCGCCACCGCCTCGGAATCGGTCGCCACCACCGCCGCGCCGATGTTCGCGGCCTGCGCGCGGCGCAGCACATGGACGATCATCGGCAGGCCGGCGATATCGGCCAAGGGCTTGCCGGGCAGGCGGCTGGAGGCCATGCGGGCCGGGATGAGGATGACGGTGTCGGGCATCGGTTTTGGGGCCGGACCTGAACGAATGTCGCGTGGGCCGCGGCGCTTATACGGGTTGCCAGAGCGGAGGCAAAACGGTATCTGTCCGCCGCCGCCGAGCCCTTGGCGGCGTCTCCTGCCGGTCCGCGCCCTTCTTGGGAGCCTTATTTCGATGAACTCCTTCGAGCTCAACAAGATCCTCGGCGCCATCCTCGGCACCTGCCTGATCACGCTCGCGCTCAATATCGCGGCCGGCGCCATTTTCGCGCCCGAGAAGCCGGCCAAGCCCGGCTACGCGATCGCGGTCGAGGCGCAAGGCGAGGGTGACAAGACTGCAGCCAAGGCACCTGAAGAGCCGATAGAGGCGATGATGGCCTCGGCCTCGGTGGAAAAGGGCCAGGCCACCGCCAAGCAGTGCCAAGCTTGCCACACCTTCGAGAAGGGCGGCCCCAACCGCGTCGGTCCCAATCTTTGGGGTATCGTTGGCCGGCCGCGCGCCTCGGAGGCAGGCTTCAACTATTCCGCCGCCATGAAGGCCAAGGGCGGCACCTGGACCTTCGGCGAGCTCTACGCGTTCCTGGCCAATCCGCGCGGCTATATCCCCGGCACCGCCATGACCTTCGCCGGCCTGTCGCGCGGCCAGCAACGCGCCGACGTAATCGATTACCTGCATACTTTGTCGGACAACCCGGAACCGCTGCCGAAGGCGGCAGCGGCCGCTCTGGCGCCCGCCGCCGCCAAGCCGGGCGAGGCTCCCAAAGCGGCAGCCCCCGCGCCGGCGAAGTGATCGCAACGTCCGTTTCGTCCTGATGCGGCCGGGCTTGCGCCCGGCCGTTTCGTTAGGGCGCGGCGTGAGGCCGCTGGTGGCGGACCGAAAAACCGACATAATCGCCCGCGATTGCATGAGAAGCGCGTGGCGCGCCGGAGCCTTGCTATGAAATTGACCCGCCGTTCCGTTCTGCGCAGCGCCGCCGCCGCGCTTGTCACGCCGGCTTTTGGCGCGTTCGGCGGCGCCGGTCCGGCGGCGGCGCAAGCGACCCCAACGCCGCGCCAGTGGAAGCATGGCCTCTCGCTGTTCGGCGAGGCGCACTATCCGGATGGCTTCAAGCATTTCGACTACGTCAATCCTTCGGCGCCGCAAGGCGGCACGGTGCGGCAGATCGCGTTCGGCACCTTCGACAATTTCAATCAGGTGGTGTCGGGCGTAAAAGGCAGCCTCGCCATGGGCACCGAGCTGTTCACCGAATCGCTGATGATGCCGGCGATGGACGAGGTGTCGTCCGTCTATGGATTGTTGGCGGAGGCGGTCAGCTATCCGGAGGACCGCTCGTCGGTGACTTATCGCCTGCGCGCCAATGCCCATTGGCACGACGGCAAGCCGGTGACGCCGGAAGACGTGGTTTTTTCCTTCGACGCGTTCAAGCAGAACAGTCCGCAACTTGGCGCCTACTACCGGCACGTGACCAAAGCGGAAAAAACCGGCGAGCGCGAGATCACCTTCACCTTCGACGGGCCGGGCAACCGCGAACTGCCGCAGATCGTCGGCGAACTGCCGGTGTTGCCGAAACATTGGTGGCAAGGCACCGACAAGTCCGGCAACAAGCGCGACGTGGCCGCCACTACGCTGGAGCCGCCGCTCGGTTCGGGCCCTTATCGCATCAAGGAATTCGCGTCCGGACGCACCATCGCCTACGAGAGAGCCGCCGACTATTGGGGCAAGGATCTCAATCTCAACATCGGCATCAATAATTTCCAGCAGGTCCGCTACGAGTATTTCCGCGACTCCACCGTCGCGTTGGAGGCGTTCAAGGGCGACCAGGTCGACTGGCGCACCGAGAACAGCGCCAAGGACTGGGCGACGGCTTACGATTTTCCCGCCGTGCGCGAGAACAAGGTGCTCAAGGAGGAATTCCCGGTCCGCAGTTTGGGCGTAATGCAAGCCTTCGCCTTCAACATCCGGCGCGACAAGTTCAAGGACCCGCGCGTGCGCCGCGCCTTCAACTTTGCCTTCGATTTCGAGGAGATGAACCGGCAAATCTTCTTCGGCCAATACAAGCGCATCGCCAGCTATTTCGAAGGCACCGAATTGGCGTCGTCTGGACTTTCACAGGGGCTCGAGCTGGAGATCCTGCAAAGCGTGAAGGACAAGGTGCCGGCCGAGCTTTTTATCAAGCCCTACACCAACCCGGTCGGCGGTAATCCGCAGGCGGTACGCAACAATCTGCGCGAAGCGTTGGCGCTCATGCGCGAGGCCGGCTACGAAATCCGCAACACCAAACTCACCGACACCAAAAGCGGCGAGACGATGCGGGTCGAGCTGCTGGTGCAGCAGCCGGCGTTCGAGCGGGTGATGTTGTTCTACAAACCGTCGCTGGAACGTGTCGGCATCACGGTCTCGGTACGCACGATCGACAGCTCGCAATATGAAACCCGGCTGCGGCAGTGGGATTTCGACATCGTCATAGCCTCCTGGGGCGAGTCGCTGTCGCCCGGCAACGAGCAGCGCGGCTTCTGGGGTTCGCAGGCCGCCGATATTCCCGGTTCGCGCAATCTGGTCGGCATCAAGAATCCGGCGGTCGACGCGATGATCGAGCGGGTGATCTTCGCCAAGAGCCGCGAGGAACTGGTGGCCGCCACCATGGCGCTCGACCGCGTGCTGTTGTGGAACAATTACGTCGTGCCGCAATGGACCTATGGCAAGCAGCGCACCGCGCGCTGGGATCGTTTCGGCCATCCGGCGACCATGCCGAAATACGGGGCGGCGGCGTTTCCCAATATCTGGTGGTGGGACGCGGACAAGGCGGCCAAAGTGCCGCAGCGGTCTTGATCTTTTTTCTTCACCTCTCCCCTGGGGGGAGAGGTCGCCACGCGAAGCGCGGCGGGTGAGGGGGCAAGGAAGTTTAAATGAGGATAGGACGTTACCCCCTCACCCCAACCCTCTCCCCCCAGGGGAGAGGGAGCGCGCCGAGTCGGCGGGACGTTTTGTTGTTATCCGCCAGCGCCGCAATCGCAGGAATTGCTTGGCCACAAACCGCCGCCGCCCAAGACGCAGAACGTCACGGCATGTCGGCCTTCGGCGATCTCGCTTACCCGGCGGACTTTCCGTACTTCAAATACGTCAACCCCAACGCGCCCAAGGGCGGCGTCTATTCGGAAACGGTGTCGAGCCGCGGCTACAACGGATCGTTCCTCACTTTCAACTCGCTCAACGCTTACATCCTTAAGGGCGAGGGCGCGTTCGGGATGGATTTCACCTTTGCCGCCCTGATGGCGCGATCGGGCGACGAACCCGACGCGATGTACGGACTGGCGGCGAAGAGCGTGCGGATTTCCGATGACGGGCTGACCTACCGCTTTACCCTGCGCGAACAGGCCAAATTCCACGACGGCACCCCGCTCACCGCGCATGACGTGGTGTGGTCGCTGACGGCGCTGAAGGAAAAAGGCCATCCGATCATCACCCAGCAATTGCGCGACTTCAAAGGCGCCGAGGCGGCAGACGACCGCACGGTCATCGTGCGCTTTGCCGAGAAACGCGGGCGTGACGTGCCGTTGTTCGTAGCCGGCCTGCCGATCCTTTCCAAACCCTATTACGCCAAGCAGCCGTTCGATCAGTCGACGCTGGATATTCCGCTCGGCAGCGGTCCCTACAAGGTCGGCCGCTTCGACGTCGGGCATTTCATCGAATTCGAGCGGGTGAAGGACTGGTGGGGCGCCGATCTGCCAGTGGCGCGCGGACAAAGCAATTTCGACACGATCCGTTACGAATATTACCGCGACCGCGAGGTCGCTTTCGTCGGCTTCACTGCCAAGAACTATCTGTTCCGCGAGGAGTTCACCTCGCGCACCTGGGCGACGCGCTACGATTTTCCAGCCTTCAAGGACGGCCGCGTCAAACGCGCCGTGCTGGCCGACGATACGCCGTCCGGCGCGCAGGGCTGGTTCATCAATACCAGGCGCCGGCAGTTCAAGGACCGCCGCCTGCGCGAAGCGCTGACCGACGCCTTCGACTTCGAATGGACCAACAAGAACATCATGTACGGCTCCTATGAGCGTACGGTGTCGGTGTTCCAGAATTCGCCGATGATGGCGCAGGGCAAGCCCGGTGCCGCCGAACTCGCGCTGCTCGAGCCGTTCCGCGGCAAGGTGCCGGACGAAGTGTTCGGCGAGCCCTATATGCCGCCGGTGACCGACGGCAGCGGCCACGACCGCCGCTGGCTGCGGCGCGGCGCGCAATTGCTCAGCGACGCCGGTATTGCGCTCAAGGACGGCAAGCGGGTCATGCCCGACGGCACGCCGGTCACCGTCGAGTTCCTGCTCGACGAGGCGACATTCACGCCGCACCATCTGCCCTACATCAAGAATCTCGGTACGCTCGGCATCGACGCTACCTTGCGCGTGGTCGATCCGGTGCAGTATCGCGCGCGCGTTGAAGGCTTCGACTTCGACATCACGGTCGAGCGCTTCAGCTTTTCAGCAACGCCGGGCGATTCGCTGCGCACTTATTTCTCCTCGGCGACCGCCGCGACCAAGGGCTCGCAGAACCTTGCCGGCATCGCCGATCCGGCGGTGGATGCGCTGGTCAATCTCATCATTGCGGCCAAAACGCGCGCCGAGCTGACCACCGCCTGCAAGGCGCTCGACCGCGTCATTCGCGCCGGCCGCTATTGGATTCCGCACTGGTACAAAGCGTCGCATTGGATCGCCTATTGGGACGTGTTCGGTTTTCCGGCCGCCATACCGCGCTATTTCCGGGGCATTCCGGACACCTGGTGGTACGACAAGGATAAAGCGGCGAAGCTGGAAAAAGCCGGCTAGGCGGGTCGCGATCCGCCATATCAATGCTTTCACCGAGTCGCGGAATGACATACTGAGAGGCTCATGACCGCCTACATCATCCGCCGCTTGCTGTTCATGATCCCGACCATGTTCGGCATCATGCTGGTGGCATTCGTCGTGGTGCAATTCGCGCCCGGCGGGCCGGTCGAGCAGGTCATCGCCAAGCTCACCGGCGCCGACACCGGCGCGACCTCCCGCATTTCCGGCTCGCCCGGCGGCGATTTCGGCAGCCGCGGCCTGGCGCAGGGCGGCTCGGGCGTCGACGCCGTTTCCTCCAAATACCGCGGCGCGCAGGGGCTCGATCCGGAATTTATCAAGAAGCTGGAAAAGCAGTTCGGCTTC
>CAWEAC010000004.1:0-10298 GCA_963807175.1 uncultured Alphaproteobacteria bacterium | reverse complement strand
GTTCCGCGCCTATGGCGGCGTGCTGTCCGACCGTTATGGCGCGCGCCGCATCATGTACTGGATGTTCGGCGTCTCGGCGCTGATCACCTTCATCCTCGCTTATCCACCCACTGAATATGTCGTGTTGAGCAACCAAGGCCCGATCCACTTCCACATGGCGACCGGCGTCGTCACCTTCACCAGCCTGATCTTCGTGCTCGGCTTCTTCATGAGCCTGGGCAAAGCCGCGGTGTACAAGCACATCCCGGTCTACTACCCGGACAATGTCGGTTCGGTCGGCGGGCTGGTCGGCATGATCGGCGGCCTCGGCGGCTTCGTGCTGCCGATCGCCTTCGGCGCGCTCAACGACCTCACCGGCATCTGGACCAGCTGCTTCATGCTGCTGTTCCTCATTGCCGGCGGCTCGCTCTTGTGGATGCATTTCGCCGTCCAACGCATGGAACGCGGCGCGCTTGCCACCGGGCTGCACAAGCTGCCCGAATTCCCGGAAATGGAGCCGATCCACGAGGAGAAGCATGTCGGCGCCCTCTCCGGACACGTGCTGGCGGAATGGAAGCCGGAGGATCCGGCGTTTTGGGAGGGCAAGGGCCGCGCCATCGCCCGGCGCAATTTGTGGATCTCGATTCCGGCGCTGCTGCTGGCCTTTGTGATCTGGATGGTGTGGTCGGTGGTGGTCGCCAAGCTGCCGGCGGTCGGCTTCAAGTTCACCAACGATCAGTTGTTCTGGTTGGCGGCAATGCCCGGCCTGTCGGGCGCGACCTTGCGCATCTTCTATTCGTTCATGCCGCCGATCTTCGGCGGGCGTTTGTGGACGTCGGTGTCGACCTGGTCGCTGATCGTTCCTGCGGTCGGCATCGGTCTTGCGGTGCAGAGCCCCGACACGCCCTACATCATCTTCCTGTCGCTCGCCTTTCTGTGTGGCCTCGGCGGCGGCAACTTTGCCTCCTCGATGGCCAATATCAGCTTCTTCTTCCCCAAGGCGGAGAAGGGCAATGCGCTCGCACTCAATGCCGGGCTCGGCAATCTTGGCGTCAGCGTCGGCCAATTCGTCATTCCGCTGGTGATCACCACCGGCATGTTCGGTTGGTTCGGCGGCGACCCGCAGGTCGCCGCGAACGGCGCCACCAAGCTCTGGCTGCAGAACGCAGGCTTCATCTGGGTGCCGTTCATCGTCGTGTCGGCCTTCGCCGCATGGTTCGGCATGCACGACATCGAGGATATGCGGGCGTCGTTTGCCGATCAGTCGGCGATCTTCAAGCGCAAGCACAATTGGTTGATGTGCTGGCTCTACACCGGAACCTTCGGCTCGTTCATCGGCTACTCGGCGGGCTTTCCGCTGCTGGCCAAGATCGAGTTCCCTCACGTCGATTCGCTCAAGTTCATCTTCCTCGGGCCGCTGGTCGGCGCGCTGTCGCGCTCGGCGACCGGCTGGCTGTCCGACCGCTACGGCGGCGGCCGCGTCACCTTGTGGACGTTTATGCTGATGATCTTCGGCGTGGCGGGTGTTCTCTACTTCCTCGGCATCAAAGACCAGCCGCAGGCGTTCTGGGGCTTCTTCGCCATGTTCATGATCCTGTTCTTCGCGACCGGCGTGGGCAACGCGTCCACCTTCCAGATGATCCCGGCGATCATGCGTTTGGAAATTCCACGGCTTGAGCCGGGCCTGAGCCCGCCGCTGCGGCAGCGGCAGGCGGAAATGGAATCGGCGGCAATCATAGGCTTCACCTCGGCGGTCGCGGCCTACGGCGCCTTCTTCATCCCCAAGGCCTACGGCACGTCGATCGCGTTCACCGGCGGGCCGAGCGTGGCGCTCTGGGGGTTCATGGCGTTCTACGTCACCTGCGTGGCGATCACCTGGTTCTTCTACACGCGCCGCGGTGGCCTGCTGCACGACATCGAGCGTGGACGGCTGCTGCCGCCCGCCGCCCCGCAACCGGCCGAATAAAGGAATCCGGACGATGAGTCATTTTCTCGATCGGCTGACGTTCTTCAATCGTGTTGTCGATGACTTCTCCGACGGCCACGGCATTGTGACCAACGAGGACCGCCGCTGGGAGGACGGCTACCGTAAGCGCTGGCAGCACGACAAGATCGTGCGCTCGACGCATGGCGTGAACTGCACCGGATCATGCTCTTGGAAAGTCTACGTCAAGGGCGGCATCGTCACCTGGGAAACGCAGCAGACCGATTATCCGCGCACACGGCCCGAACTGCCCAACCACGAGCCGCGCGGTTGTGCGCGTGGCGCGAGCTACAGCTGGTATCTGTACTCCGGCAACCGCGTGAAATATCCGCTGGTGCGTTCGCGGCTGCTCAAGCTGTGGCGCGAGGCGCGTGCGCTGAGGACGCCGGTCGCCGCCTGGAAATCGATCGTCGAAGACGCAGGCAAGCGCGCGTCTTACGTGAGCAAGCGCGGCCTCGGCGGCTTCGTGCGCTCGACCTGGAACGAGGTCAACGAAATCATCGCCTCGGCCAACGCCTATACGGCAAAAACCTATGGGCCGGACCGCGTGTTCGGTTTCTCGCCGATCCCGGCGATGTCGATGGTGAGCTACGCCGCCGGTTCGCGCTATCTGTCGCTGCTCGGCGGCGTCTGCATGTCGTTCTACGACTGGTATTGCGACCTGCCGCCGTCCAGCCCGCAGACCTGGGGCGAGCAGACCGACGTTCCGGAAAGCGCCGATTGGTACAATTCGGGTTTCCTGCTGCTGTGGGGCTCGAACGTGCCGCAGACGCGCACGCCAGACGCGCACTTCTATACCGAGGCGCGCTACCGCGGCGCCAAGAGCGTGGTCATCTGCCCGGACTATTCGGAAGCCTCGAAATTCGCCGATCTGTGGATGTCGCCGAAACAGGGCACGGATGCGGCGCTCGGCATGGCCATGGGCCATGTCATCCTGCGCGAATTCCATATCGACCGACAGGCAAAATATTTCGAGGACTACGCGCGACAATACACCGACATGCCAATGCTGGTGCGGCTGGTGAAGCAGGGCGCGCAATACGTGCCCGAGCGCTTCATCCGCGCCTCCGACTTCGCGACATCGTGCGGCGAGGCCAACAATCCTGAGTGGAAGACGCTGGCCTATGACGGGACCAGCGACGCCATCGTGGTGCCGAAAGGCTCGGTCGGCTTCCGCTGGGGCGAAAAGGGCAAGTGGAATCTGGAGGAAAAGGCCTCGGACGGCAAAGAGACGAAGCTGCGGCTAACACTCGCCGGCATCAAGGACGATGTCGCTGCCGTAGGCTTCCCCTATTTCGGCAATCGCGAGCACGATCATTTCCTCGGCACCGACCATCCCGGCGTGCTGGTGCGCAACGTGCCAGTGAAGAAACTACAATTGGTCGAGGGCGAGACGCTGGTCGCCTCGGTGTTCGACCTGTTCGTGGCGAATTACGGTGTCGACCGCGGCTTCGGCGGCGAGCATCTCGCGAAAAACTACGACGACCTGCAGCCCTACACGCCGGCCTGGGCGGAAAAAATCACCGGCGTGCCGCGCGACCAGATCGTCACGGTGGCGCGCGAGTTTGCGCTCAACGCGGAAAAGACCAAGGGCCGCTCCATGGTGATCGTCGGCGCCGGTCTCAATCACTGGTACCACATGGACATGAACTACCGCGGCATCATCAACATGCTGGTGATGTGCGGGTGCGTCGGCCAATCGGGCGGCGGCTGGTCGCATTATGTCGGCCAGGAGAAGCTGCGTCCGCAGACCGGCTGGCTGCCGCTCGCCTTCGGCCTCGACTGGAGCCGTCCGCCGCGGCAGGCGAATTCGACCTCGGCGTTCTACTCGCACACCGACCAATGGCGCTATGAGACGCTCGACGTGTCGGAAATTCTTTCACCGACCGCGCCGGCCGGTCCCTGGGATGGCGCGCTGATCGACTACAACGTGCGCGCCGAACGCATGGGCTGGCTGCCGTCGGCGCCGCAGTTGCAGGCCAATCCGCTCGACGTCGCCAAGCAGGCCGCCGCGTCGGGTCTCGAAGCCAAGGACTACGTCGCCAAGGCGCTGAAATCGGGCGAACTGAAGCTTGCCTGCGACGATCCGGACAATCCGGCCAACTGGCCGCGCAATCTGTTTGTCTGGCGCTCCAATCTGCTCGGCGCGTCGGGCAAGGGCCACGAGTATTTTCTCAAGCACCTGCTCGGCACCAAGCACGGCGTCATGGGCAAGGATCTCGGGCAGGACGGCAAGAAAAAGCCGATCGACGTCGTCTGGCACGATCAGGCGCCGGAAGGAAAGCTCGACCTCTTGGTCACGCTTGATTTCCGCATGTCCACCACCTGCATGTATTCCGACATCGTGCTGCCGACGGCGACCTGGTACGAGAAGAACGATCTCAATACCTCCGACATGCATCCCTTCATTCACCCGCTGACCTCTGCGGTCGATCCGGTCTGGGAGGCGCGCAATGACTGGGACATCTACAAGGGGATCGCCAAGGCGTTCTCGGCGGTGGCGCCGGAAGTGCTCGGCGTCGAGAAAGATCTGGTGCTGACGCCGATCCTGCACGACACCGCCGGCGAGATCGCGCAGGCCTTCGACGTCAAGGACTGGAAGAAGGGCGAGATCGATCCGATTCCCGGCAAAACAATGCCGGCGGTGGCGGTGGTCGAACGTGACTATCCCAACCTCTTCAAACGATTCACTTCGCTCGGACCGCTGATGGCCAAGCTCGGCAATGGCGGCAAGGGCATGAGCTGGAATACCGAACACGAGGTCGACTTTCTCAAGCGGCTCAACGGCGCCGTCACCGAGGAGGGCGCGAGCAAGGGCCTGGCGCGGATCGAAAGCGACATCGATGCCTGTGAGGTCATCCTCAGCCTGGCGCCGGAAACCAACGGCGAGGTCGCGGTCAAGGCGTGGGAATCGCTCGGCGGCTTCACGGGTCGCGACCACAACCATCTCGCCATCCCGAAGGAGGACGAGAAAATCCGTTTCCGCGACATCGTCGCGCAGCCGCGCAAGATCATCTCCTCGCCAATCTGGTCGGGGCTCGAGTCCGAAAAGGTCTGCTACAACGCCGGCTACACCAACGTGCACGAACTGATCCCCTGGCGCACGCTGACCGGGCGCCAGCAGCTCTATCAGGATCATTTGTGGATGCGGGCGTTCGGCGAGGGCTTTTGCGTTTATCGTCCGCCGATCGATACCAAATCGGTCAATCCGATCATCGACCGCAAGCCGAACGGCAACGACGCGGTCGTGCTCAACTTCATCACGCCGCATCAGAAGTGGGGCATCCACTCCACCTACACCGACAATCTGCTGATGCTGACGCTGTCGCGCGGCGGGCCGATCGTGTGGATCAGCGAAATCGACGCCAAGAAGGCCGGCATCGTCGACAACGACTGGATCGAGGCGTTCAACACCAACGGCGCGCTGGTCGCGCGCGCAGTAGTATCCCAGCGCGTCAAGCAGGGCATGTGCATGATGTACCATGCGCAGGAGAAGATCGTGAACGTGCCGGGCTCCGAGATGACCGGTCAGCGCGGCGGCATCCATAACTCGGTGACCCGCGCTGTGCTCAAGCCGACGCATATGATCGGCGGCTACGCCCAGCAATCCTACGGCTTCAACTACTACGGCACGGTCGGCTCTAACCGCGACGAATTCGTTGTCGTGCGCAAGATGTCGAAGGTCGATTGGCTCGACACGCCGACCGCCGATCAACCCGCACCGCTCCCCGTCGCGCCCAAAATGGAGGCCGCAGAATGAAAGTCCGCGCGCAAATCGCGATGGTGCTCAATCTCGACAAGTGCATCGGTTGCCATACCTGTTCGGTCACCTGCAAAAACGTGTGGACCAGCCGCGAAGGTGTGGAATACGCCTGGTTCAACAACGTCGAGACCAAGCCGGGCATCGGCTATCCGAAGGATTGGGAAAATCAGAAACGCTGGAACGGCGGTTGGCGCCGCAAGAAGAACGGCAAGATCGAGCCGCGCATCGGTTCGAAATGGCGGGTGCTGGCCAACATCTTTGCCAATCCCGATCTGCCCCAGATCGACGACTACTACGAGCCGTTCACGTTTGACTACGAGCACCTGCAGAAATCGCCGGAAATGACGGCGATGCCGACCGCGCGTCCGCGCTCGCTGATCTCCGGCGAGCGCATGGAGAAGATCGAGTGGGGCCCGAACTGGGAGGAAATCCTCGGCGGCGAATTCGGCAAACGCTCGCAGGACTACAATTTCGAGGGTGTGCAGAAGGACATCTACGGCCAGTTCGAAAACACCTTCATGATGTATCTGCCGCGGCTGTGCGAGCACTGCCTCAACCCGGCCTGCGTCGCCGCCTGTCCGTCCGGCGCGATCTACAAGCGCGAGGAAGACGGCATTGTGCTCATCGACCAGGACAAATGCCGCGGCTGGCGCATGTGCGTGTCGGGCTGCCCGTACAAAAAGGTCTATTACAACTGGTCGAGCGGCAAGTCCGAGAAGTGCATCTTCTGCTATCCGCGCATCGAGGCCGGCCAGCCGACGGTGTGCTCGGAGACCTGCGTCGGGCGCATCCGTTATCTCGGCGTCGTGCTCTATGACGCGGACCGCATCGAGGAAGCCGCCAGCGCCAAGAACGAGCAGGATCTCTACGAGGCGCAGCTTTCGATTTTCCTCGACCCCAAGGATCCGCAGGTGATCGAACAGGCGCGCGCCGACGGTATCGCCGAGAACTGGCTGGAAGGCGCGCGGCGCTCGCCGATCTGGAAAATGGCAATGGAGTGGAAGGTCGCTTTCCCGCTGCATCCCGAATACCGCACGCTGCCGATGGTCTGGTACGTGCCGCCGCTCTCGCCGATTCAGTCGGCGGCGGCCGCCGGCAAGATCGGTCACGACGGCGAAATGCCCGACGTGCGGTCTTTGCGCATTCCGCTGAAATATCTCGCCAACCTCTTGACCGCCGGCAAGGAAGAGCCGGTCGCACTCGGCCTCGAACGCATGCTGGCGATGCGCGCCTATATGCGCGCCAAGACCGTCGACGGCGTGATCGATGAGGCCATCGCCAAGCGCGTGGGACTGACGGCACTGGCGATCGAAGACATGTACCAGACGATGGCGATCGCCAATTACGAGGACCGCTTCGTCATCCCGACCGCGCATCGCGAGACCAACGAAGACGCCTACGATCTGCGCGGCTCGTGCGGCTTTTCCTTCGGCAATGGCTGCGCCGGCGGCACCAGCGAAGCCAATCTGTTTGGCACGCCCAAGCGCGCCAAGACGCCGATGGAGGTCGCGTGATGATCAAGGCCTTAAAGGCGCTGTCGGCGCTGCTGACTTATCCTACCGCCGAATTGCAACAGGCGGCGGGCGAGATCAGCGAGGCGATCGAAAACGAGCCGGCAATCACCTTTGCCGTGCGTGATCAATTGCACCGCCTGTTAAAGGAGCTTGCCGCCGACGATCTTTACGACTTGCAGGAACGCTACGTGCTTCTGTTCGACCGTACGCGCTCGCTGTCGCTGCATCTATTCGAGCACGTGCACGGCGAAAGCCGCGACCGCGGCCAGGCCATGGTCGATCTCAAGGCGCAATACGTAACGGCCGGGCTGGAACAGGACACGCCAGAACTGCCGGATTTCCTACCGCTGTTCCTCGAATATGCCTCGACGTTGCCGGCGGCGCAGGCGCGCGATGCGCTGGCGCAGCCGGCGCATATCTTTGCCGCGATGGCGGAGCGCCTGCGCAAGCGCCGCTCGGCTTACGAAGCCGTGTTCCGCGCGCTGGTCGCAAGCCGAACGGCAACGACGCGGTCGCGTCGAACTTCATCAGCGCGCCGCATCAGAAGTGGGGCATCCTCATCTACTCGCCACACCGACAATCTGCTGATGCTAACGCTGTCGCGCGGCGGGCCGATCGTGTGGATCAGCGAAATCCATGTAGAAGGCCGGCATCGTCTGGACAACGACTGGATCGAGGCGTTCAGCCCCAACGGCGCGCTCGTCGCGTGCGCAGTAGTATCCCAGCGCGTCAAGCAGGGCACGGACGATGACGGATGCGCAGGAGAAGATCGTGAACGTGCCGGGCTCCGAGATGACCGGTCAGCGCGGCGGCATCCATAAGCTCGGTGACCCGCGCGCCGCGCTCAAGCCGACGCATATGATCGGCGGCTACGCCCAGAAGGCCCTCTACGGCTTCAACTACTACGGGCACGGTCGGCTCCAACCGCGACGAATTCGTTGTCGTGCGCAAGATGTCGAAGGTCGATTGGCTTTACGACACGCCGACCGCCGATCAACCCGCACCGCTCCCCGTCGCGCCCAAAATGGCAGCCCGCTGCAACCAAGTCCGCGCGCAAATCGCGATGGTGCTCAAGGACCCGGACAAGTGCATCGGTTGCCATACCTGTTCGTCTACCTGGAAAACGGTGATAGCCGAGCCGCGAAGGTGTGGAATACGCTGGTTCCAGACGTCAGAGTGGAAGCCGGGCATCGGCTATCCGAAGGATTGGGAAAATCAGAAACGCTGGAACGGCGGTTGGCGCCGCAAGAAGCAGCGGTAAGATCGAGCCGCGCATCGGTTCGAAATGGCGCTTTCTGGCGACCTCTCTTGCTATCTGGATCTGCCCCAGATCGACGACTACTACGAGCCGTTCACGTTTGACTACGAGCACCTGCAGAAATCGCCGGAAATGACGGCGATGCCGACCGCGCGTCCGCGCTCCCTGGCCGATCTCCGGCGAGCGCATGGAGAAGATCGAGTGGGGCCCGAACTGGGAGGAAATCCGCGGCCTCCCATTCGTAAACGCTCGCAGGATGACACTCCCAGGGGGTGCAGAAGGACATCTACGGCCAGTTCGAAAACACCTTCATGATGTATCTGCCGCGGCTGTGCGAGCACTGCCTCAACCCGGCCTGCGTCGCCGCCTGTCCTGTCCGGTGCACCCACAAGCGCGAGGAAGACGGCATTGTGCTCGATCGACCAGGACAAATGCCGCGGCTGGCGCATGTGCGTGTCGGGCTGCCCGTAGAAAGCCGTCCACCCAAGTCGTCGAGCGGCAAGTCCGAGAAGGGCATCTTCTGCTATCCGCGCATCGAGGCCGGCCAGCCGATGCTGTGCTCGGAGACCTGCGTCGGGCGCATCCGTTATCTCGGCGTTCGCGCTCGACGACGTGGATCGCACCGAGGCGCAGCCGCCAGCGCCAAGAACGAGCAGTGTCTCTACGAGGCGCAGCTTTCGATTTTCCCAGACTGGAAGGATCCGGCAGGTGATCGAAGAGGCGCGCGCCGACGGTATCGCCGAGAACTGGCTGGAAGGCGCGCGGCGCTCGCCGATCTGGAAAATGGCAATGGAGTGGAAGGTCGCTTTCCCGCTGCATCCCGAATACCGCACGCTGCCGATGGTCTGGTACGTGCCGCCGCTCTCGCCGATTCAGTCGGCGGCGGCCGCCGGCAAGATCGGTCACGACGGCGAAATGCCCGACGTGCGGTCTTTGCGCATTCCGCTGAAATATCTCGCCAACCTCTTGACCGCCGGCAAGGAAGAGCCGGTCGCACTCGGCCTCGAACGCATGCTGGCGATGCGCGCCTATATGCGCGCCAAGACCGTCGACGGCGTGATCGATGAGGCCATCGCCAAGCGCGTGGGACTGACGGCACTGGCGATCGAAGACATGTACCAGACGATGGCGATCGCCAATTACGAGGACCGCTTCGTCATCCCGACCGCGCATCGCGAGACCAACGAAGACGCCTACGATCTGCGCGGCTCGTGCGGCTTTTCCTTCGGCAATGGCTGCGCCGGCGGCACCAGCGAAGCCAATCTGTTTGGCACGCCCAAGCGCGCCAAGACGCCGATGGAGGTCGCGTGATGATCAAGGCCTTAAAGGCGCTGTCGGCGCTGCTGACTTATCCTACCGCCGAATTGCAACAGGCGGCGGGCGAGATCAGCGAGGCGATCGAAAACGAGCCGGCAATCACCTTTGCCGTGCGTGATCAATTGCACCGCCTGTTAAAGGAGCTTGCCGCCGACGATCTTTACGACTTGCAGGAACGCTACGTGCTTCTGTTCGACCGTACGCGCTCGCTGTCGCTGCATCTATTCGAGCACGTGCACGGCGAAAGCCGCGACCGCGGCCAGGCCATGGTCGATCTCAAGGCGCAATACGTAACGGCCGGGCTGGAACAGGACACGCCAGAACTGCCGGATTTCCTACCGCTGTTCCTCGAATATGCCTCGACGTTGCCGGCGGCGCAGGCGCGCGATGCGCTGGCGCAGCCGGCGCATATCTTTGCCGCGATGGCGGAGCGCCTGCGCAAGCGCCGCTCGGCTTACGAAGCCGTGTTCCGCGCGCTGGTCG
>CAWEAC010000003.1:0-720905 GCA_963807175.1 uncultured Alphaproteobacteria bacterium | reverse complement strand
AGGCAAACGAATTATCTTTTCCAGAATAATTCGTTTTAACGTCATCACCAAAATCTTCGCGACAAGCCGACTCGACGAAGCCAGCCTTAACAAGGCGTCGGGGTCGCAGTCGTAGCGCGGGTGAATGAAAACCGGAAGCGCGCAAAGAAGTCAATTACGCGGCGTTAGCTGCCTGGACGACGAGTTACCTGCTGTTTTTGGATCAATAACGGAATGTCCTCAGGACGAAGAATTGCCCGGCGAATTGAACGGTAATCATCCGGGGGAACGTCAACATATCCGTCATCATCCGTCGCGAAAAGTCCAAGAGGCGCTTTCGCGGTGCTGATGAGATCGACGTAACACCCATAATCAATCTTGTAGACGTCGTATCGCTGGCCGGCCTCGTCCTTCGACGCGACACTTTTCTTCAAAAGGTGCAACAATCGCGCATCGTAAAGCTGATCAATTAGCGGAACGCTTATACCAGAAGGGAATAGGAATGCGCGAGCGCGCCGGTTCTCGATAACATCTGTAATGATCGTATTGAGCAAATCACCAAGTATCGGTGAACTCTTAGTCACTGACATTTTGTCTTGTGAATACCACTCGCGCGCTGCTTTCCGAACGTCCGCGACTGAAATCGGCCGACCGTAGGCTAGACTGCCCATCTTGGCCGCTAAATTAATGGCGTCTCTCGGAACGCCTTCGGCGGCCCTCACAAATTCCTGAAATGCCGGAAATTGCGTAAAAACTATAGCGATCAATTCGTCGGCGCTTTGGATATCTGGCTTTGCATCTTCGCTTACGCTGTAATGACGGTAAAGAAGGTTTTTGAAGAATTCGGTCGCACGTCTTTGGTCAACGTCATAGACTACGAAATCATCCAAGTTGATATCAGCAGTAACATCGGCGCCGATTTCGATTCCAATATAACTGCCTCTTTCAAGCAAGATGGCAAATCTAGACCGATGCTCAATGGCCGCGATCTTCACTACCATCTTCGGGTGCGGCAGCACCGTACGTCTAAGTAAATCGGCAAGCACCGGCTGGAGGTCCAGCGGAATTTCGCTCCACTCGTCGATCAATAACCAAATTCGCGGCGATCCTAATACGTCAAGCAGGCCACTTAAAGCGACTTGTAGATTTCCAAAGTCGATGCTGGTTCGCTGCTCGCCACTCTCTTTTATCCGATTAGATTGACCCGCACCGCTTTCGGAGCGAATGTTTAACCCGCCAGAAGCGCCAGTGGGAGCGATGTCTACCGTCGCCCCGCCCGATGTATTCGAACTCGAAGTTGTAAGCGTTTCTTTTTCGATCGGGCCTTTGACTACTACCGTAGCGACTGCTGCCGAAAAATCGTCTAACCGCAAGGTTATCTGTTCTGCATTCCGCACTACATCGATTTGCGAAATGGCGATGGACATAAGTTCCTGTTCGAGTGATTCGAGCACGTCTGTGACCAGCCGCGTCGCGCGCTCGGATATGGGCCGTTGAATATCATTATATATCGAGCCGTTCGAGCCGACCGTCCGCAAATCAACATAGATTGAACGGTCACCTTGCTCTGCGATTTTTTCTGCAAGAAATTTCAGGGCATGCGTCTTGCCGGTGCCGCGCCGACCATACAGCACTTGATGGTTTTTGCTCGATAACTGGATGAATAAGGGCTCAGCATCTACGAACGTGCGCGCCAGAATCTCTTGTGAAACCTTCTCTGACCGGCGTTCAAGTCGCATGAACACGGCCTGGATCGCTTTTAGATCTTCAATCGTCGCTTCAGGCATAGTTCGTTTTGCCCCTTTTTGATGCCGTAGCGGCTGTAAAAAAGAGAACTGCAGGCGGCGCGCCGCCGATTTAATTTTCGCGTTGACCGCTAGTCTAAGACCTTAAAAGTAACAGATTTTACTGGTACCCTGAAGAGAATTCGACTCCCATCTCCCCATCTGAGAGCCGATCCAAGAAGTTTTGATTCAGCGGCAAAGATTTGATCTGGTCAAGCGCCGGAGCATAATGCGGATCATGGCGAGACGGATGAAGGCCGCGACGGTTCTCGCATAGCGCTCGAAATCTCTGGCGAGACGACGGAAGCGGCTGATCCAGGCGATCGTTCGTTCGACGATCCATCGTTTCGGCAGGACCTCGAAGCCGATTGCAGTGTCAGACCGTTTGACGATTTCGATTTTCCAGTTGCCTGTTCGAGCCGCGGCGGCAGTCGCTTTTGGGCCTTGGTAGCCGCCGTCGGCATAGATGCGTTCGATAAAGGGAAACAAGCGACGCGTGCGTCGATCGAGGACCAGCGCAGCGCCGTCGCGATCCTGAATGTCGGCGGGATGAACAGCGACCCTCAGCAAGAGACCGAGCGTGTCGACCAGGATGTGCCGCTTGCGACCTGTAACCTTCTTGCCCGCATCGTAGCCCTGCGGATCGAGCGTAGACCCCCTTTTTGAGCTGCCTTGCCGCTCTGGCTGTCGATGATCGCCACACTCGGGCTCGCTTCGCGCCCGGCCTGCTCGCGCACCGCGACGTAGAGCGTGTGATGGATGCGATCGAGCGTGCCATCCCAGTCCCACAACATGAAGTAATAATGCGCCGTGCTCTTCGGCGGCAGGTCCTTCGGCAGCGCTTTCCACTGACAGCCGGTGGAGAGCACGTAGAAGATTGCGTTCAAGACCTCACGCACGTTCACATCGCGCGGTCGTCCGCCGTGTCGGGCCGGCGGTATCATCGGTCCCACCAACGCCCACTCGGCGTCTGTCAGATCACTCGGATAGCGAAGGCCATGCCGCTCGGCCGCCTGGCGGTGTTCCGGCTTCCACATCGGGCGCTCCTGTGCGACTCAAGTGCCAATAAGGAATCACAACTGATTCACCCAACTCAACTTCTTCTTGGATCGGCTCTGAGATGAATGTATTTTTCTGTCCAGAATAATTCATTTTGCTTGGCGCCCGCCAGTCAATCACTTCTTGAAACCGGCATCACGCCCACTGTTGCCACAACAAATTAATTTGGCTCGCAATCAGCTAAATTATTTCGATTGTGCGATCGCAGCGCAGCGCAATCGCAACGAATTCAAGCTTGACTTGATTCCAGATCTTGGCGGCGCGCGGCCGTGATCACTTTGGGCTCCACGATCTGCAAATCATGCGCGACCTAAAGCTGCCGCAGTTCGAAGCCGGCGCACAACTGGCCTGGCCGCCGCATCGACCGATCGATTGGTCCAGTGTGGCTCCCGTGGCGCGCCACCCAGGCGCCGACTGGGCAACCGCGCAGAAGGCGGACAACGTCCGGCGGGCAGCGACCGAAGCTCGGTGGGCCGAAGAGGAAGCCGCGCGCCAGGCGGAGCGCAAACGCGCCTACGAGGCCAGCCTGCAGCGATGAACTCTGCTGTCCGCAGGAGTCTATCCGACACTGACGGATGCCGCTCAGATCAACAGCAGATTCTGCGCAGCAACGGCAGTGTTGATGCCGAGGACCGCAGCCGTGACCGCGGTAGGATCAGATGCCACATTCTGAATGACCGTGACCGCCGCGTTATAGGCCGCATCGCCAACAGTATGTGCATCGAGGATGCTGCCGCCAGTCTGCTGCGAGATGTTGGAATAGGCCAGAGACACCGCAATCTTGTCGTTGATGGCGGCCTCCCGCGTCTGCGCCTGCTGATACTGCGCTGCGGTCAATCCCAGCGCCGTGGCACCGGGCGTAAGATCGAAGTCGATCAGATCGTGGACAAACTGTCCGACAAGGCCAGCGCGCGCAGCTTGAATTTGCGCAGCGGTTGGATTGGACCCCTCGGCCTGCGCCAACAAGCCCCCCCAATAGGAAACCCCGCCTGGATCACCGGCATTGCCGCCGATGTTCACGTAAAGCGCATTGATGAATTGGGTGTCGGTCAGGCTGGCATATGTTTGATTGAAGAACGTAGCCTGCGTATTGACGAAGCCTTGTCCCAGAACCTGCGCGTCGTTGAGCGTGACCGCGGTTGTTCCGGCATTGGCGACCGTCACTCCGCCAGAGTCAGATTGTTGACCATCGATACCGACCCAATACGAATAGCCGGGGAAATCGGCGGCGCGGTTGTAGAGCGCAGCATATAGGCCAAGCACTTCCTGCTGGACCGAGGTCGGCGGTGGCGGTGCCGTTGAAGACGAAGGATTGGCAAGGAAACCGTGATTCGCGCCGCTGCTGTCCGTGTACTCCCCGACAATCTGGCCCGCATCGTTGATGCCTTGCGCGAAGGTGCCCTTGGTGCCCAACGGATCGTCGATCGTGGTGTAAACGCCGTCGCTGTAAAGGAAGCCGTGCGTCGCGCCGCTGCTGTCCGTGTAGTTCCCGACGATCTGGCCCAAGTCGTTGATGCCAAGCGCTTGGGTGCCTTTTGTGCCCGAAGGATCGTCCAGCGTGATGTAGGTGCCGCCGCTGTAGAGGAAGCCGTGATCCACACCGCTGCTGTCAACATAGTACCCGGTGATCTGTCCCGCGGCGTTGTTGCCGAGGGCCGCCGTGCCCTTGGTGCCCAACGGATCGTCGATCGTGGTGTAGGTGGAGGTGCTGCCGTTGTAGAGGAAGCCGTGCGGCGTTTCGCTGCTGTCAAAGTAGACCCCGACGATCTGGCCCGCGTGGTTGTCGAAGGCCAGCGTGCCGATGCCCAAAGGGTCGTTGAGCGTGGTATAGGTGCCGCTTTTGTCGAGGAAGCCATGCAGCACGCCGTTGATGTCGTAGTCCCCGACGATGTCGCTCAAGTTGTTGATGCCTAAGGCCAACGTGCCATTGGTGCCCAACGAATTGTTGATCGGGGTGTAGGTGAAGGTGCTGCTGCTATAGAGGAAGCCGTGATCCGTGCCGCTGCTGTCTATGTACCACCCGACAATCTGGCCCAAGTCGTTGATGCCATACGCTAAGGTGCCCTCGGTGCCCGACGGAGCGTTTAGGGTCGTAAACGAATAACTGGTCGTCGCCGGAGGCGTAGCAAGGAAACCGTGCAGCGTACCGCTGCTGTCCGTGTACTGCCCGGCGATCTGCCCCGCGTTGTTGATGCCATACGCTATAGTGCTGGTGCCCAAAGCATCATCAATAGTCGTGTAGGTGCCGCCGCTATAGATGAAGCTGTGCTTCACGCCGCTGCTGTCCACGTACGACCCGACGATCTGGCCTAAGTCGTTGATGCGATCCGCGTAGGTGCCCTCGGTGCCCAATGGATCGTTGAGCGTGGTGTAAGTGCCGCCGCTGTCGAGGAAGCCGTGCGGCGTGCCGCTGCTGTCATCGTAGTACCCGACGATCTGGCCCGCGTCATTGATGCCACCAGCTACCGTGTCGTAGGCGCCTGACACCGGATCGTTGAGCGTGGTGTAGGTGCCGCCGGTGTCGAGGAAGCCATGCTGTAGGCCGCTGCTGTCAACATAGAACCCGACGATCTGGCCCGCGTCGTTGATGCCAACCGCTTCGGTGCCCTTGGTGCCCAACGGATCATTGAGCGTGGTGTAGGTGAAGGCGCTGCTGTTATAGAGGAAACCGTGCACCGCGCCGCTGCTGTCTGCGTAGGCCCCGACGATCTGGCCCGCGTCGTTGATGCCAAGCGCTTGGGTGCCTTTTGTGCCCGACGGAGCGTTGAGTGAAGTGTAGGTGACGGCGTTGTAAAGGAAGCCGTGGTCCACACCGCTGCTGTCAACATAGTACCCGACGATCTGCCCCACGTCGTTGATGCCGTAGGCCCCCGTGCCATTGGTTCCATCGTCAATCGGAGAAAACGTATAGGTCGTCATGTCGCCAACTCCCGCAACGCGAAGCCGTGGGTTTGATCAGTGATTTTAGGGTTGCGCCGGATCGCTACCTCAAACTCGGTAATGGTTCGACCGTATTCGCCCTTCACACGAAGGGCGTCGCCGCGTTTGCACTAAGAAATCGGGATCTTGGTATCGAGCCGGACCGTCGCGTTCAGCCAATGATTGCCGACCGTAACCGGACCAGCCATCAGTAAACAGGGATACGTTGGACGCCTACCAAACTGGCATGAATGGTAGCGATATTCTGGATTGCCCGAAAGCTCAGATTCGTGATGGGGCCGGTCCCTGTTTATCGTTTTGTGCTGTGCGCAAAGAGGATCACGCCGCCTCAGCGGGCGGGCTCTTTCAAGCGCTCCCACGCCGCTTTGAAATCCGCCATCGCTTGCTCACGGCTCTCCGCGTAGCCTCGATCATGCGGGTACTGCGGCACCCGCGCGGTGATCGTCCAGAACCAGGGTGTTTCGCGCGACGCGGCGTGTGTCCACATGATACGGCCGATCTCGCGGCGATTGTCGTCGAGCACCACGAAGTCGTCGTCTTGGCCGAGCCCGGCCGGCCTAAGCGTCAGCATGGCGTCAGCATAGCAGCAAACGCCCGAGTGGAGCGGCTTGACCATATCTATTGGGACAGGGGCACTGTCTGGCTCGTAAGCTTCAGGTGCGGAGATTGAGAAGCAGCACTTCTTGACGCTTCACAATCGGCGAAACCGCATGACGCGCTGCGGCTTAGGGCACGGGAGAGTACCCAGTAATGTTCGTTTTTATGCAGGCCATCTTCAAATCTGTCATTATCTTCGCAATTGTTGCATCCAGTGCGTGGGTGCTCAGTTTCTTCGTCCAATCGAAACCGCCATCTTGGACGGTGACAATCGCATTCTGGATTTTGATGTTGATGGTGGCACTATGGATTTTTCACTGGTGAACAATATGTCGCGGCCGATGTGCCGGTCGCCGTCGAACACGTCGTAGTCGTCGTCCGACCATTCGCCGCCGGGACGGTGCTTGGACGCGCGTTTCAGCAGGAGCATGGATCAGCTTAGCTCGATGCTACCTGATTGCCGGTGGCGGGCATGCTATTATGCTTTAGCGCTTCCTCGGAAGCCGTCTTGCAGCAAGGCCGAAAAACGCGAATATTCACGCTTCCTCGGAAGTCATCTGGGGAATGCCGAATAATCACAAAGGGGGTTGCATGCGTCGTATTTTCTTGAGCTTAGGCGCCCTGGCGTTGGGCTTTGTTACGGTGATTGGCGGCGCGTCCGCCCAGGATCGCGTCAAAACAGGCACGCTGGTCTGCGACGTTTCCGCCGGCCTCGGCATGATCATCGGATCGCAGAAGGGCGTGCAGTGCATGTTCAACCCGGATCAGCCGGGCCCGCAAGAGGCATATATCGGCACCATCAGCAAGTTCGGCCTCGACATTGGTGGGACATCAGGTGGCCAGATGGTGTGGGCGGTCTACGCGTCGTCGTCGTACGGCTTCGGCGCCCTTGCCGGGGTCTATAGCGGTGCGACGGCTGAAGCGACGATCGCGGTGGGGCTCGGCGCCAACGCACTGGTCGGCGGCTCCAATCGCACGGTCGCGCTGCAACCCTTGTCGGTGACGGGCCAGACCGGGCTCAATCTGGCGGTCGGTGTCGCGTCGCTCGAGCTGCGTCCCGCTCGCTGAGCAAAAATTTCACGCCGACTTAGACGGTCGGCGAGTGACCGCGACAACCCCGACAGCCCGCGGCCGGTCTCCGCCGGCGCGGCGGGCGCAAGGCCTCAACACATTGCCGGGGTCGATTTCGCTGCTAACGAGAAGACGGCTGCTTAGTCGGCTTCCACTCGCGTGCGAGCTTCTGCGCTTCGGCTATCTGCGCGGGGGTCATGTGGAGTTTTGCTAGTGTGTCACGCTCATAAATCGCGAGTTGATTTCCCTGCGCCGCCGATAAGTTGAACCACATATGTGCGAGCGCATAGTCCTGTGGCACGCCCTGGCCTGAGGCGTACAAAAGCCCGAGATTGCGCTGGGCATCGGCATCCCCTTGGTCCGCAGCGAGATGCAACCACTTCGCCGCCTCAGCGTAGTTCTTTGGCACGCGGCTGTAGCCCACATTGAATATGTTCCCGAGATTTAGCTGGGCTTCCAGTTGTCCTTGTTCAGCAGCGAGGCGATACCATTTCACCGCTTCCCGGTAGTCCTGTTCAAGCCCCTGTCCACGCGCGTACATTGCACCGAGATTGGTCTGCGCCCGCGCGTGTCCGCTTTCAGCCGCGAGACGAAACCACTTCACTGCCTCAACGTCATTCTGCGGCACGCCCTTGCCTTGGGCATACGCTTCCCCAAGAAAAAACTGGGCAATGGCGTAACCTTGTTCGGCCAACGGGCGCATAAGCCGCGGGCCGGTCGTGTAGTCGTCTTTAAGCTGGGCACGAATTGCATCTGCGAGAGCGTCTGAGAGCGGGTCTGCGGACACCGAAGCAGCAAAGCTCAACATCAGAAGGATAGTGGCGAGGATGTGCTTGAGCGTGAGCTTCATGGTCTGTGACCTTCGCTCTAGTGCTGGCGCTGATGATATTCCATCGCGGTTGGCGAGTCTGGCTGCTGCTGGACTAGAGCGTGCAGCGCACAATGGCTCCCTCAGGGACCACATCACCTTCGGCAAATCAGGACACCTTGCCGCACACTGATCGCTCATATTGCCAGCCTGTTTCTTCGGACAGTCGGCGGTGATCTAACCGCTCACGTCGAGAACTCGATGGTGATCGCATCCGCGACCGAGACACCACGCGGCGAGCGGTCGCACGCCGTTGGCGCGCATGTTGCCGAGGGGTATTGGCGGGCGATCATAGTCCGATGTCCGCTATGCCCCCAATAGCGACCGAAGTTTGCGGCGCAGCGAAATGACGCAATGTGCCAACAGCCGACATTCGACGTTCCGTTTGCAATGAAAGATATCATTTAAAATTTTATTCAAATGCAGCCATCATTTGCTTCTAAACATAGCTGTATTGTCGTCAAATTGGCTCTCGCGATTTAGCGGCAACACAAAAGTTTTTTGCAATGAAAGACGCCAATAAATGGGTAGGCGTCAATCATGGTGCAGTCGCTTCGCAGCGTATTCGCGAGCCGTAATGCTACAATATCGGTGGCTTTGGCCGGATGCGTTTGCTTTTGGATCAGTGCGGCGAGCGCGGGACCGCGCTATGCGACGGTGGGCGAACGCACGCAAAGTCCGCCAATTGGCTGGGTGCAGTTTTGTCAGTCTTATAAAGCGGTTTGCGATACGACGCCGTTGCCGCCTCGCGATGTTGTCTTGTCGGACCGCGCATGGGATGACCTCAAGCGTGTGAACGACTGGGTCAATCATACGATCAAACCGGAAACGGATATGGATCACTACGGCATGATCCAGTGGTGGCGTTATCCCGACGATGGCATCGGGGCTTGTCACAGCTACGCTCTCCTAAAGCGACGCATGTTGATAAAAGCGGGCTGGCCGCGCACCGCGCTTTTGATGACCATCGTGCGCGAAGCGAACGGTGAAGGCCATGCGCTACTCACCGTCAAGACAGACCGAGGCGAGTTCATACTCGACAACTTAAACGACAAAATACTACTCTGGTCCAATACTCCGTATGAGTATTACAAACGGCAGTCCCAGTCAGACCCGAATGTCTGGGTGTGGCTAAACGATACACACAATGCCACCGCAATAACGACATCCAGCTTGCGCTAAATCCAGCGCGACGAAAACGTTTGACCGAGGCGCAAGAGCAAGCGACTTAAGTCGGATGCGTTGCATAAAACGCAATACCCATAGCAATTATCGCAATTATGCCGACAATTAACGCGAGCGCATAAGCATGTTTCATTCAGGAATAATACGCGCGGCCAACGAGAACCGCCATCCGATGTCGCTGTCGGGTCATTCGCGACCAAGTCATCTCGCGACAAAAACCAGCCATGTCTATTGTCTGAAAGCGACCATCCGGTAGCGGACGAGCGAGGCCAGCGCATAGCGGCCTTTGCGCCCGCACTTGTCGCAGGCGACGTGCAAGAATTCGAGCTTGCCGATCAGGTCGCCGAAGATGATCGCGCCGTCGCGGGGCATCGGATGCCCCAACGAGCGGGTATTCTCGCTCCCACGCCGCCTTGAACTGCGCCATTGCTTCCTCGTGGCACGCTGCGTAACCGTCGCCCGACAAGTAGGCGGCCGTCGGATAAGTGTGCGCGCGTCAGCTAGGCGATACGGCTTCGTCGACCGGTTCCGTGGCGGGCGTACCGAAATAGTCCATAATCAGGACCGCACCGATGACAACGAACAGCAAAAGTAGTTTCATCGAAAGGCCCCTGATCCGCGGAGACGATAAACCGAATAGGGACGCGTTTTGGCCGCATCTGAATTTCGGTTTTGATAGCCGACGGTCGTTAATAAAAATTGGGCCTAGCAGTCGAAAATCCGCATAAACAAAAATTTATTTGTTCTACAGTTCGCGAAGTCGTTAGATACCGCTGTGCGCGAACGCCGCCGTTCTCCTTCTGGGGCGGCGTGAATCCTCCACCTACTGCACAAGCCCGCGCCCTAACCGGCGCGGGTTTTTTATGGTCTCCAGGCCGTTTTAAAATCCGCCATCGCTTCCTCGCAGCTCGCCGCAAAGGCCATAGCGGCTAATTCGCCGCAATCGTAACCGGCGGCGGCGTGTCGGACGGAAAATAGCCGACCTCCCACATCGCCCGCAGCAGGCCTTCCTCTTTCATTAGTGCGGCCAGCTTCCGCACTATTTCGTCGGCGGTGAAGCGCCCGCCTTCGAGGTGGTCGTGGAGCATTGCTTGCGCCTCCGCAACGCGCTCGCAGATCGCCCACGCGTTTGCCTTCATATCCGTCATCGCGTCCACAGTGCTTTAAACTGCGCCATCGCTTCCTCGCGCTTTGCCGCGTAGCCGCGGTCCCCCGATGGCGGTGGGGGCGGCGGCTGTGGAGGTGGCGGGGGTGGTGGCGGCTTGGGTACTCCGCCAGCTTTTGCGAAAGAGCATTTCCACATGGTCTGGATCGTCATGGTCCACTCGAATGCTGAACGGTGCAAAATACCTACGCATCGGTGCTCGTCTTTTCCGCCGGCATCGCTGCGGAGGGGTCGCGTCGCACGATGACGCCGGCACTATTTTCTTCTCGCTCCCAGATGCGTCGGATGACAATATAGGTAACCACGCCCACGACAGGGGGGACGATCAGCGTCACCAAGAGCTGACCCATGGCTCTGTGCCTTCCAAACGCAGAGCAGCGTAAGCTTTTTTTACGCTTTTCACTACCGCTCTAGCAGACCAAGTCGATCGGGCGCATATTTACGGCATGGCCAACGTCAAAGTTACGTGCAATTGCGGAGCGATCTACGAGGTGATCGAAACCAAAGGTCCCTCCAGGGACCCGCATCCTTTTAAATGCGTCTTGTGTGAGAAAGAACTAATCGCATGGGAGGGGACTAACGTCGGACAGTTCCACCTTGTCGCGCGCCCCGAGGCGGATCGAGAGTAACGCCAAGCGTGCGCACGCCGTTGGCGCGCATGTTGCCGAGGGTCCGCGCGACAGCTTGCACGCGCTCATGAGTGTGTGGACGGCGGTACTTTTCAGGCATGTTTGCTACCAAGGACGCCAGAATGAGAGGTTCTTTTGTGTTAGTGCCAGATAACGTTTGAACTTCAGCACTCCATCATCGTGAAATTCCGTTATCTTCAGTAGCGCCTCAGTCCTTTTGGCGCTGTCCTCGGGCGAATAGGGCATTGAGCCCGCGACCTGTCGGGGAAAGCTCAAGACAACGGCAAAGGCGCGGCGCAATTCTTTTAGGTACGTCGCGACCTCATCGCCAAAGATAAAGCGTGCGTCTAGCTGCCCTTGCGCGAATATGTTGAACGTGGCTTGCGTCACTTCTCCTTCGCGGAAGGCAATGAACACCGCCTTCTCTATCTGGCCAAAAGCCTTTGTGCGCTTTTCGTGTAGGTCGAGAACGACCCTTTGGTTTGCGGTGCGCCATTGCGCATAGCCGACTGTCGCGACCGCCGCCCCGACTAGCACAGTCAAAAATTGAATGAACAGCATGAGCAATCAGCCGCGCCACGATCTCGACTTGCGGCGCCGATAATAGCTGCCATACGCATAGTCGTCTTCCCTTCCGCTATCGGCCAAGAGCGCCGAGCGCAGCTTGAACATCCGCGAATAGTTGATCTGTCATGTCATCAAACTGGCCGATAAGCGCGACTGGCCTAACCTCTATTTGAGGGTAGCGCGCATAGTGGATTTTGTGCAGCTCACTGAGGTGTGGCAAGTCTTGCAGGACGAGGGCATTGCTCTTTAGTCCTCGACACACGGCTTCCTCATACAGGCCCATGAGGTCGTGGGTGTCCGGCTTTTTGCCGCCGCGTGTTCGTGGCCGGCCTAGCCCCTTTTCAAAAAGGAGATAGGCGTGGATCGCTAGCTCGATTGCGTGGGTCATCAAAAAATATTTCGGCCAGTTCGGCTCGCCGTTCTCCATATCCACAAGTCGTCTGGCTTGTGCGCGGTACTGGCTAGCGCGGATCAGAAAACGCTTCGCTTCAAGGGGAGCCGGCAGAACGCGGAACGGTGTGGGCTGCATTACCGGATTATAACTAAGGGAACGGCGACTGCTTGGGCTGGATGTGCGTAACCATCCCATGCCTAGGAAGGCGGCCCGGGCGCCCGCGGGCATGCCCTGTGGCGCGCCCGCGGCTGCCACTGCCGATTGTTTACCGCGCTGTTTACCCCAGAGAGAAGTTCGGCAGCTATTGGCGCCCGCAAACCAACATAAGTCCTTTATTATATTGGTGCCGGGTGAGGGAATTGAACCCCCGACCAACGGTTTACAAAACAGCAGGGCTAATAAGTCCGGCGTGCCGCGGTTTTTGCCGCCATGTACTAATTTCGGGATACTGAATATAATCCTATCTCCACCAACTGGAGATAGATCATGCCGATCCTCAAGAACCTCACGTTCACCAGCGTTCCCGCGCGTTCCCACGACCCCGTCGCCAACCGCCGGGCCAAGCTGGCCGAGCGCCTGGAGGAGCAGAAAAAGCTGCTGCAGAACCCGTCCTACGTCCGAACCGCCCAGCGCTGGACCGGTAAGGGCGACGAGCGCCGCCAGGTCGAGAAGCAGCAACGCGTGCGGCCCTGGTGGCGCGCCGACGCCAACGGCAACATCGTGATGTCCGTCTACTACGGCACGAAGCCCATCGAGTTCGAGCGGGGCAAGGCCGGCATCGCCGTCGCGTCGAGGGACAAGCTGCCGGCGCTCATCGACACGCTGATCGGCGCCGCCAAGGCCGGCGAGCTGGACGGCCTGATGGCGGCCTCGGGCAAGCCGGTGGGCGCGCCCAAGGCCCGCAAGGCGGCCTGACCCCGGACCCGGCACGGGCGGCCCTGGGTGTCGCCCGTGCCTATTTCCTCAGGGACACTGATCTCATGACCAGACGACGAGGCCGGCCGCCGGGCACCTCCGGGCGGGCCGCCGTCCTATCCACTTCACAGGTCCGACACGTCTTCCGCGTCGCACGGTCGCGAGGTCGGCACGCGGCGCGCGCCGAGGCGACGCTGGCGCTCACCATCGGTCTGGGCCTGCGCGCCAAGGAGCTGGCGGGTCTCACGTGGGCCGACGTGTACGATGCCGACGGGCGTGTCCGGAAGCTCGTGCACCTGAAGGCGGCCTACACCAAGGGCGGCCGGACGCGCGACGTGTTCGTGTCGTCGCCGGCGCTGCGGCGCGTGCTGGAAAAATACGGCGAGCGCGATTGGCTGGGCAGCGCCCGCGCGTCGCAGGCGGCGCTGTTCGCCAGCCAGAAGGGCGGGCCGATGACGGCCTGCTCGATGGCGCGCTTCCTCAAGGCGCTCTATCGCGAGGCCGGCATCGCCGGCGCGTCGTCGCACAGCGGTAGGCGCACGCTGATCACGCGACTGGCCGAGCGCGGCGTTGACTTGAAGTCGATCGCGCAGATCGCCGGTCACACGTCGATCCGAACGACGGCGATGTACGTGGAGACCAACCCGACGCGGCTCGCTCGCATCCTGCAAGACGTGACGTTTTGACGGCAGGAGGACTGAATGACCAACGACGATAACGGTGATCGGCGCTCGCTGGAGGTGGTCGGAGCCCTGGTCGCCATCGGGGCGATCGGGGGCTCGCGCGGTCAGCTCGCGCTGAGGCAACTGAAGTAGCTCGCGTCGCAGGACATATCCTTTGCCGCGACAGCTATGATTCGCGTTTATCTCAATGCACTTGCGGGCAAATAATCTCCACCGTGCAGCCCGGACCGGCCGTAATCACGAATTGGAAGCCGTGCAACTTTACAATCGCGGCGACCAGGCTCAAGCCCAAGCCTAGTCCTTCGGTGCGCCGGCTTTTATCCGAACGATAAAACCGTTTGGTCACCGCTTCGCGTTCGCTCTCGGAAATGCCGGGGCCGGTATCTCTCACCTGGACGACGGCCCCATCTTCTCGGCGAAGCAGGGTGAGATCCACATGTCCGCCCTTGGGGGTAAATTTTATCGCGTTGTCGACCAGATTGGCGGCAGCCTCGAAGAGAAGATCGCGGTCGCCGTGGACCGTCGTCTCATCCGCAGAATTGACCCGAAGTGTGACACCCTTGTCTTCGGCGATCGGATCATAGAGATCCCAGATCTCGCGTACCAGGGGACCGAGCGGAACCTGGCTAAAACCTTCCAGCCGGCGACTGTGTTCGATTTCGGCTATGCGCAATAAAGCGGTGATGATGGCAAGCGATTGGTCGAGGCCACCGATTGCCTGGTCGACGACGGTGCGCAGTTCGTCAAGTGATGCGGCATGCGCCCTCCCCCGCTCGAGGCGCACCCGCACACGGGTCAGTGGCGTACGCAGATCATGCGCGATGTTATCGCCTACTGCAGCAATTTCGCGGACAAGAGATTCAATATCGCCCAGCATTTGGTTGACGCTAACGGCAATTTGGTCAAACGTGTCGCCGCGACCGCTTGTCGGCAAACGCTCGCGCAAATCGCTGGTCACGACGTGTTGGATTTTTCGGTTGAGTTCCGTGACTCGAACGAAAACACGATTGCTCAGAAACATTGCGATGAAAATTGTCAGGATAAATACTGGCAGCAGGCCCAATGAGAGCGCGCGCATGACAACTTTGGCGATCTCGGTAATCTCGTCGATCTGCCGGCCGATCACGAGATTTCTGCCGTTTGGTAATGCCCGCGCGGCAACTCGCACGTCCTGCGCCTTACGCTCGCCGCCATCGATGCGAATGACCACAGCGTTTGTCGGAACGTCCGGTGCTAGACCAGGCGGAAGGAGGTCGAGGTTGCCTGCGATGCGGCTACCGTCGGCGCGGAACAAGCCCGCGATCTTGATATGTTGAGGATCCTTGAGCAAGCGATCATTGATCTCTTGCAGAAGCTGGTCTGGTGTGTTGGATGCAAAGATCCGTAACTCCTCGACGAGCAAAGCATCGTACTTCGAAATCACGTAGGTGGTGGTCTGCTTATAGACGAGCCCGAACAACACCAGCGTGCACAGGGCCAAGACGAAGGCGACAGCGAGCACCGAATAAAACGTAGGTGTGCGGGCAAAATCAGGCCGGCGCATGGAGGATAAATCCCACGCCGCGAACGTTGTGAATCATCGGCGGCTCGTTCGGCTCGTCCACTTTATGCCGCAGTCGCCCCATATGAACGTCGACGAGGTTGGTCCTAGGAATGAACTTGTACTTCCAAACCTCTTCCAGCAGCATAGTGCGCGTTAGAACCTGATCTTTGCGACGCATCATGTACTCGAGCAACCGGAATTCACGCGGCAACAGATCGATTATGCGATCCCCGCGCTTGGCGGTGCGCTCCATGAGATCGAGTTCGAGCGGCCCTACCCGCAACAGCGTATCGCGGCTTTCTGTCGGCCGGCGCAATAACGCTTCGATCCGGGCGATGAGTTCGACAGTTGCAAAAGGCTTAGTCAAATAGTCGTCGCCGCCTGCGCGCAATCCGCGCACCCGATCATCCACCGCGCCGAGCGCGCTCAATACCAATACCGGCGTGCGAATGCCCTCGTAACGTAACGCTTCGATGATGGTGAGACCGTCCATTCCCGGCAGCAGGCGATCAATGACCAGCACCTCTGCGCCACCCGAACGCGCTTTATCCAGACCCTCGATACCGTCAGCGGCCCAGTCTACAATATAACCGCGATCGCCGAGTTCGGCCCTGATTTCGTTGGCCGTCTCTTTGTCGTCCTCGATAAGGAGTACGCTAGCCATCGCCCCATCCCTAAATCCCATCTCCTCAGAGACGGCTTCGCTTCCGTATGCTTCCAGTGGCGCCGCCGGTCCGCGGTCGGGTTTCTCAGCTACGTTTGACTCGTCTTGGGACCCATTCTGCACCGCCGAGACACGTTTATCCAATGGCTTGAAATCATGGGAAGGAGTGCGCACGCCTCGGGCAGAGGCGGTCGAAAGCTCGGAACGCGCCTCTTGAGCGTCAGCATTTTCGCTAGTGTTACTCGGTAAAACCACCGATGCTCTCCTTTCCGCTTACGTTCACTCACCTCCATGAGCCCAACGCAGCATGGTGTTGTTCCGTTCTCGGTTGAAATATAATTTCGCTTCCAAAGAGGTGCTATTAAATTGATTGTTAGATTCGAAGCGACCTTATTGTGCTTAAATCGGCTGGCCTATCGCCCGAAACTCCGTATGTCGGCACGGCTTTTTCAGCCGCAGATCGTCGTAGCGACGCGATCGATCACTGCTAACGAAACGTCCTCTAGGTTTTGCAGGGGTAACGCTTCGTTTTCATCGCTCCGCTTAGCGAGCGATTGCGTCGCTACCGCTCGGAAGCTTGGGAGTCTTGCCAAGGTTGATCTGCCCCGTCGATGGAACAAATCCCGGGTCACTCGCGGATGTGCCGGCGTCCTGGGCTTTCTGCAGAACGCCGCCCACTAGCGCAACACCGGCGATGATCACAAGGAGCGCCATAGCGAAGATGATTGTGCTCTTTATCTTCATAGTACCTCTCCAGTGCGAATGAAATTCGATTCTATGCACGGTCGTTTGGCGAATGATCGGCCTAGTGCCGACATAGCGGCTAACAATTTCGGCCACCAAGTATCAGTACGGCTCCTCGGGCAATTTTCTAACGTCACTTGCCATTTCGAGACACGTAAGCAACTCGGTGTAAGTTGGCTCGAAGTCCATCATTGTGCGCAAACAACTGGACCGGTCGGCGATGTTGAATTTTGTCCATGTCTCGACGAGCCGATCGTAAGCGTCCCGTTCGGCCTCCGCACAAGCTTGCATCATGTCCGTGTTCGTGATTTGCGACGCCGCGGCAGCGCGGGCGCACATCCGAGGTCGGAATGTGGCTATCCGAAGCGGCGATCAGATGAAGCGCAAGGGGGATCGCGAGAAGGCAATTCGACATGACGTCAACTCCGATGATTGGCCACGACGGCATTGCCGAAACGACAATTCTACAAACCCATGCTTCGAGACATTTCTCGATGGTCAGAAGAGGTTACGCGCAACGGAATTGGTGGTTCGGGCGGCGAGACAGGCGGGCCGAAGCCCGCCCGCTCATACATCGTCGATCCTTAGAAGTTGTGCGCTAGGGACCAATTGTAGCCCTCGCTGCCGCCGCCAGTATTGGCCGGGCTGTAGGCATCGTGATTGACGCTTTGGCCGGGAGCCATGGCAAAAGCGTTTTCACCGCTCGCACGAGCGATCGACTGTGTGTCGTGCGCGGTCGACGTGTACGAGAACGGCAACTCATTCCCGGTCCCTTCGGTGGCAGTGAAGGATTGGGCAAATGCCGGCGTCGCGATGACGGTCAGCAAAACCATTGTGGCCAGAATTTTTTTCATTTCACTTCTCCTGTGGTCTTCCTGGATTTTGAACTCATTCGTCGAGTGGAAGATTTGAGCTCGGCGACACAGGTGAAATAGATCCCCGCTTTGCGAACACCACTAAAATAAGGTTTATAAAACTAAATTCGTGTTCATGGAGAGCGGGAATTGCGACACTAATTATTTTCACATCAGATTTAATCCGCTTCATACGGACGAATAACTGACAGACGTAAAAACTATTCAACATGGTCTTGCGTGCAGTAAAAGATTGCTTCGCACTCGAGGGTAAAATCGAATTTAGTTTTCTAACGCGCAATTTAATGGTGGCGCTGTTATCGCTGGTCTAGTTTCCGAACGACGGTTTTTCGGTCGAACCGCGCTGTAACTGTGCACCGATCAACCCCAGGCAATATAAGGAGGGCGCTATCATGGCCCGTTCAGCCGCTTTGCCGGCACTCAAGGCCGAATCCGGCCTTTCTCACTACCTGGAAGAAATCCGCCGGTTTCCCATGCTGGAACCGCAGGAAGAATACATGCTGGCGCGCAGCTGGCGTGAGCACGGCGATCGTGAAGCCGCGCATAAGCTCGTCACCAGCCATCTCCGCCTGGTCGCCAAGATCGCCATGGGCTATCGCGGCTACGGCCTGCCGATCTCGGAAGTCGTGTCCGAGGGCAATGTCGGCCTGATGCAGGCGGTCAAGCGGTTTGAGCCCGAGAAGGGCTTCCGGCTCGCTACTTACGCCATGTGGTGGATCAAGGCCGCGATCCAGGAATACATCCTGCGCTCGTGGTCGCTAGTGAAGATGGGCACCACCGCCAATCAGAAGAAGCTGTTCTTCAACCTGCGCAAGGCCAAGAGCAAGATTTCCGCGCTCGACGAAGGCGATCTGCGGCCCGATCAGGTCAAAGTCATCGCCAAGCGACTAGGCGTCAACGAGCAGGACGTGGTCGACATGAACCGCCGGCTCGGCGGCGACGCCTCGCTCAACGCGCCGATCCGCGACGACGGCGAAAGCGGCGAATGGATGGACTGGCTGGTCAGCGATGCGCCGAGCCAGGAACGCGTGCTGGCCGAGCACGAGGAAAGCGATAACCGCCATCAGGCGCTGATTGGCGCGCTTGGCGTGCTCAACGACCGCGAGCGGCGCATCTTCGAGGCGCGCCGCCTGGCCGACGACCCGATCACGCTCGAGGATCTGGCCACCGAATTCGGCGTCTCGCGCGAGCGCGTGCGCCAGATCGAGGTGCGCGCCTTCGAGAAGGTGCAGATGGCGGTAAAGAACCAGATCGCCGCCATGGAACACCCGGTAGCAGTGCACCCCAGGAGCATAGTGACTGATGCTTTCAAGCCCTCGACATGAGGCAAATAGACGAAAATCGACGTCTAATGATCGATCCAATAGTCGACTCGGAATAAAACGATCCCAGGGTGGAGGCGTGTCGTGATCGGGGACTTAGCTCACGGCGGGCCGGCAATAGCGGCTTCATTTTTAGCGTCATTGGTCGAAGCGGTGGAAGCTCTGACCATCGTGCTCGCGGTTGGCACGGTTCGTGGTTGGCGACCAGCCGGCCTTGGTGCGACTGCCGGACTGTTGACGCTTGTCCTAATCGTAGTGGCGCTCGGCCCGCTCCTCGAGCGCGTACCCTTCCATTTTCTGCAGCTTGCAATTGGCGTTTTACTATTGCTGTTCGGTATGCGTTGGCTACGAAAATCGATTCTGCGGTCAGCCGGAGTTATTCCGTTGCACGACGAAGCAAGCATATTCGCAACCGAAAAAGCCGAACTGCGCGAACAAGCGTGCCATCATGAAGCGCGGCTCGATTGGTTCGCTGCCCTCGCCAGCTTCAAGGCCGTGCTTCTCGAAGGACTTGAAGTGGTATTCATTGTGATTGCGGTCAGCACGGGCCGCGGGTTGCTTATTCCTGCAAGTGTTGGCGCGCTTGCGGCATGCTTCCTGATCGCCGGTATTGGATTTGTCGTTCATCGTCCGCTGGCGAGGGTGCCTGAAAACACGCTCAAGTTTTTCGTCGGCGTCATGCTAGCTGCGTTCGGCGTCTTTTGGACCGGGGAAGGTCTCGGTGTGATTTGGCCGGGTGCAGATCTCGCGATCGCCGTCTTTGCGGCACTTTTCCTGGGTGTTGGGCGCGCGGGAGTCATACTGGCGCGCCGTCCTAGCGTCGGAGTATTGCTATGAAAACGCTGGGACCTGCCCTTCACACGTTTATCGGGCTGTTTGTTGACGACGGCTCGCTCGCCTTACAAGTTGTTGGTATCGTGGTCCTCGCCAAAATTTTAGCAATTCTGTTCCCGAGCATTCCGCTAGTAATTGGAAGCGTCTTGTTGATTGGCTGCCTCGGAGTGCTTCTTGTAAGCGCGGCAAGAGCCAGGACGCAATAACAGAATCTGCACCGCTCGCCACGTCAAAACTCTCTCCCTACCAACGTTGAGACGGGTCGCATCCGCCCGTCGAGTTGCGCGCCGTTCGACCTCATAACCCGAGGCACATAGTGGAGCTCAGTCTCCTCGCAAACATAAATTCGAATTTAGTTATTTTGAATGACATTTTAGTGGTGCGGGATCGCGCTCTGCCTATTTTTATAGGGACAATATTGGTTCAGCGACTGATTGAAAGGTGCGCCATGCTGAAGGATGAATCACAGGCCGCGCTCACGTCTTCCGTAGCACTCGAAACTACGCCCATCGAACAATCGACCGATTTTGGATCAACTGGCCGCCTGTTGCCGCTGGGTGATATCTGCTTTGTTGGTCTCGGTCGTATGGGCACAGCGATGGCCGCAAACCTTGCTGCCTCCGGAGGTCATGTGATCGCTTACGTCCGTCGTCCAGAGCTGTTTCACAAACTCGAGGCGCTCCATCTCGAGCCGACGACGGATATCACCAGACTTTTTGAGTGCAAGATCGTCATTAGTATGCTGTCGGACGATAACGCCGTCCGCGATGTCGTATTCGGTCGCGAAGACCTCGGCATCAAAGGTCTCGTTTCGGGTTTGAAGCGCGGCGCCATTCACCTTTCTATGAGCACGATCAGTTCATCCACGGCGTCTTTTCTTTCGCAGGAGCATGCCCGTCATGGACAAGGCTACGTCGCAGCGCCGGTGCTTGGAAACCCGGACGCCGCCAAGGCGCGCCAGCTCTACATTGTCGCCGCCGGTGCCGCAGCCGATATCGAACGTTGTCAGCCGTTATTCGACGCTCTCGGACAGCAGACATTCGTTATCGGCACCGATCCCGGGCACGCAAACCTTATCAAACTGCTCGGCAATATGATGACCGCAACCACGCTGGAAATTTTGGGAGAGGTCGTCGCCGTAGCTCGCAAGCGCAGGCTCGATCCCAAGACATTCGTCGACATTATGAGGAGCACGATGTTCGGCGGACGCGCGCACAAAATCTATGGCGACAAAATTATCAACCAGACCTACGCAGCCGGATTCGCCCTGCCCCTGGTGCTCAAGGACGTGCGGTTGGCACTCGCCGAGGCGGAAAACGCCGGCGCCCCGATGCCATCGGTGGATGTGGTGCGCGACCGGCTCATCACGGGAATCGCTCGCGGCCATGCTGGACTTGACTGGTCCGCGCTCGGTCTGGTCGCCGCGGAGGAAGCGGGACTCAATATCGCCGCTACCGCCGACCTCAATTGAAGATTGTTTGCGGCCAACCTGCCAACGCCGGCTGGCGGCAAGCCCCAAAAGAAGGAGAAAGATCATGGGCCGTCAAAACCAAACACTCGGCATTGAACGCATCGACATTCCCGGCACATCGCTCAAGCCATCGCGCATCGCGCTCGGCACATGGGCGATCGGCGGATGGATGTGGGGCGGGACCGATGAAGCGGAGGCGATCCGTACGATTCAAGCGGCTGTCGATCGCGGCATTACGCTGATCGATACGGCGCCGGTTTATGGCTTCGGCCGCTCGGAAGAGATCGTCGGCAAGGCACTGGCCGAGGGCGGCCGGCGCAAGCGCGCCGTAATCGCGACCAAGGTCGGGCTAGACTGGAAAGATGGGCAACCGTTCCGCAATGCCGGCAAGGCTCGCATTTACAAAGAGATCGAGGATTCTCTGAAGCGTCTGCGCACCGATGTCATCGACCTCTATCAGGTGCATTGGCCCGATCCAAAGGTGCCGGTCCAGGAGACCGCGGCAGCGATGGCGGAATTGCTACGGGCCGGCAAAATCCGGGCAATCGGCGCCAGCAACTTCAGCCCAGCGCAGATGGAAGCCTTTCGCAAGGTTGCTCCTTTGCATACGGCGCAGCCGCCGTATAATTTGTTCGAGCGCGCCGCCGAGCGTGACGTTCTTCCCTATTGCCGGGACAAGAACCTTGTCACACTTGCCTATGGGGCGCTGTGCAGGGGCCTGCTCGCCGGCCGCATGAATGGGCAGACGCGGTTTGCGGGCGACGATCTGAGGAAGAACGATCCGAAATTCCAAGCGCCTCGCTTTGCGCAATACCTGGCGGCCGTCGAAAGGCTCGATCGCTTCGCTCAGGAAAACTACGGAAAGCGCGTCATCCATCTTGCCCTGCGCTGGATTCTCGATCGGCAGGGCTCGACGATCGCGCTTTGGGGCGCGCGGCGGCCCGATCAGCTTGCCCCGATTGCGGGGGTGCCCGGTTGGCAAATCGACGCCTCCGCCATGGCCGAAATCGACCGAATTCTTTCGGAGACGGTCGTGGACCCCGTGGGCCCGGAATTCATGGCGCCGCCCGATCGACTAGCAGCTTGAAGCCTTCGAAAGTGTGTTCGACCACGCTTTATTGAAAACAACTCACTGAGGCTATTTGCGATGCATGCCCCACAGATACTTACAATTGTCGATCGCTATAACCGCATTGCCCAGCTTTTCCACTGGGCCACCGTCTTGCTTGTCATCGGCGCTTACGTAACGAGCGTTGGCGGTCCGGAGGTGCGCGTGTATTCACCGGCCAATGATTTCAGTCGCGGTTTGCATGAGCTACTCGGCATGAGCGTGTTCGGACTTACGGCGATGCGTCTGGGTTGGCGAGCGATGTTTCCTCCGCCCCAATTTCCCGCGATGCCGGCTTGGATGGAGCTTGGAGCCAAGGCGGGGCACTGGGCGATTTATGCACTACTCATCCTGGTGCCGCTCACGGCCATTTTCGGCGCATGGCTCGAAGGCCACCCGCTCACGCCTCTTGCTGTTGGAAACATTCATACGTTGCTTCCTCAATCGCGGGCGTTCGGTCTCGTTCTGGCCGATGTCCATGGCTGGGTTGGAGACGCGCTGATTTGGTTTGCGGGTATTCACGCGACGGCCGCGCTCTATCATCACCTCTGGCGGCGCGACACGGTCCTACTGTCCATGCTTCCGGGACGTTGACCAAGTCGTCGTGCCAGGAGGCGTTGTAAAAGCGCTGCGGTCGGAAAATTCAGCAGCCACGCTCACCGAAAGCCATTCAGGTGGAAAACGTCTAGGCTCTTTCCCCAAAAACCACCGCCTTCAGAATTCATCTAATTGTCGACCGACCATTCGCGCACGCAGTTCGAGACGCTGACCGAGCAGACCAAGGAACTTGCGGCATTGGCCCAGAAGGTCACGCTTGCGAACGTGGAGCCTCTCAAGGCCAGCGTCACCAAGGCATTCAGCCAGTCCGCATGAGCTAACCCGCTCAAAACTTCAGCGCTCTTCGAAGCCCGGGTTGTCGCCCGGGCTCCTTGCGGAAGGTCGACAGGAAGAGGCGTCCACCTTTCGGCTTTAAGCTAGATCAATGCGAAGATACGTAAATTAGAGACCCGCGCCGCGCGCCACCTCGGACCAGCGCGTGATCTCGCTGCGAATGAACGGCGCAAACGCATCGGGGCCGAGGTCGAACGGCTCGAAGCCCTCCTTACGCAACGCCTCCATAGTGTCCGGAAGGTGCATGGCCTCGTGCGCGGCAGCGGAAAGCTTATCGATCACAGGCCGCGGTGTGCCAGCCGGCGCCATCAGCCCGAACCAGAGGCTGACATCGAAGTCAGACATGCCTGCTTCCGCAATGGTGGGCACTCCGGGCAATACGCTCGGGCGTCTATTGGAGGTCGTTGCCAGCGCCTTTATCTTGCCGGCGGAAACTTGCCCAACTACAGCAATGGCATTTTCGAATGCCATGGTGATGCGGCCGGCCATCAGATCGGTGATCACCTGCGGGCTGCCCGGATAAGGCACATGTGTCAATTTAACGCCGGCGCGTTGCGCAAACATTTCTGCGCAAAGGTGCGGCAGACTGCCGGCACCGACGGAACCGAAGAGTACTTCACCGGGCTTTGCTTTGGCCAGCGCGATGAGGTCGGCGACGTTGCTCACAGCGACGTCGCGGTTGACAACCAGGACATAGGGACCACTGGCGAGGCGCGCGATTGGCGCAAAATCCTTAGGGATGTCCAGACCTAGCGCAGGATTTGCAATTTCGTTGGTTAGCGTCGACAACGCAAGCAGGAATAGTGTGTAGCCATCATCGGTCGAACGTGCTGCATATTTGGCAGCGATACTGGAACCTGCACCCGGCTTATTCTCAACGACAACCTGCTGACCGAGTTTTGGCGCTGCGCCCTTGGCGAAAAATCGAGCGACGACGTCGGAGGCCGACCCCGGCGTGAAACCGACGATGAGGCGGATCGGACGCGACGGATAGCTCTCTTGTGCCATCGCAACGCGAGACAAGGATGGCAGCGCGGCGGAGCCTACTGTCAAAAGTAGGAACTGACGACGTGGAAGTTTCATGGCTGCACCTCTCTGAATGGCTGCTAGATCGGCAAAGTATCGCGTTGACGGATCGCTCGCGATGCCAATCCACATTTGGATAGATTTCAGGATACTTGCCCGCCGATGGCACCAACGCCGCCACTAAAAACGGGACTTCGGCTGGTCCCCCTGACGGCTCTTAATTTAAGGGTACATCAATTCACCACACACGCGGAAGGGGCCGACATGGCAGCTTTTGATGCTGTGGACGGCTCCTCCACCGGCACGTGAGTGCCATGAATGTGGGTGCTGTTAAGGCCCCCACAATTCGGAGGAGCCAAACATGCAAACGGTTACGACAATCGGTCTCGACATCGCCAAGTCGGTGTTTCAGGTTCACGGCATCGACGCAGAAGATAGAGTAATCATCCGGCGGCAGTTGAAACGCCGCTATGTCCTGGCGTTCTTCCAGAAGCTGCCGCCGTGCCTGGTGGGCATCGAAGTTTGCACCTCGTCGCACCATTGGTCACGCGACCTCAAGGCGCTTGGCCACATACCGTGCGGCTGATGCCGCCGGCCTACGTGAAGCCCTACGTCAAACGGCAGAAGAACGACGCCATTGACGCGGAGGCCATCTGCGAGGCGGTCACCAGGGCCAACATGCTAATGCGATGCCGCTTAAGGACGCCGATGAGTTTTTGCAATCGAGATATTCGTTCTTGCGCAAGCTTGATTATGGCTTGGTGCCAATTCCTGGGCGGCTCTCGGTATGCTTTTGCGGTCCGGCTCAGGCGGGCTTGCCGAATGGCGGCTACGGAAACGTTCAACGTTTTGGCCAGCTCAGCATGGCGAATCCGGTGAAATAGGCCATCAGTTGCTTCTTTGAAGTTCATTTGTATGCACCAAAATTGACAACTCGATGCGCCTAGCATCTCATCTTGGACACCGTGGGATTTACCCTTTGAGTTCCATTAATGACCGTTCTGTTTGACGGGCCATGATGTAAATCAAATCGGCGCCTCAATGGGCGACGTGAATCACAACCGGTTTATTCGCCGAGGATTGCCGCCGGATGGCCAATTTAAAAAAGAAGAAGTCGCCATCCCTTTGGCTTAAAAAGCGATCCGCGTCCGCGCGAGTACCAAGCCAAAACGCAATTGATCGGATGGGAATCGAAACGCTATTGTCGCGCAAACAAGTGATTTTTCGCAGCGGACAGTCAGCGGGCCATATTTATAAGGTCGAGTCCGGCTGTATCTGCACCTACGCCAAACGCCGTGATGGCAGCCGGCTGATTATCGGCTTCTATTTCTCGGGCGACTATTTCGGGCTCGAATTGGGCAAGAAGCACCTTGTTTCCGCCGAACCGATAACCCCAAGTCTGGTCCTTGTAATTCGGAGAAGGGCACTAGCGGCCCGCGCTGCAACCGACCTCGCCGTGGCGAAGCATATGCTGGCTATTACAAACGCCGAATTGCAACGCGCTCAGAACCATAGCCTCCTTCTGCGCAATTCCGCACATAAACGCGTTGCCAATTTTCTCTTTGAAATGAAGCAACGCAATAGACGGAAAGAAGTGGAACTGGTTATGTCTCGTCAGGACATTGCGGACTATCTCAGCCTCACAATCGAGACTGTATCACGCTCGTTCAATAAGCTTAAGAGGAAGTCCGCTATATCACGCGTAAAGACCCGGAGCGTGACGGTACATCTTCGAAAACGTTTGGCGGCTTAGGTAGGGAATGCGGGCTTTTCTATACCGCTGCCCGAATACCGGACTACAGGTTCAAGCTTGGGTAGAGAATGACGAGTCGGAAGACGACCGAACCTATGAGGCAGTCACGTGCTTAGCGTGCAACGGGGTGCATTTGATCAATTTGAAGACTGGCAAAACAGTCGGCGAGCATGATGACGATTGAGGCCGCTTGAATTGCGGTTACTGTGGTGGCGATCGAATTACTTTTGAAAAGTCGTCCACACATGGCACATTACTGCGGCACCGCACCATTTAGGACGCGATTGGACAACAACGGACAAACGTCAATTTTGGCCCGCGACGGCTATGACGTGAATGGTAGAGTCGAAGAGAGGCGCGGTAGCTTGGGCCATTCGGCAACGCTCCGTTTCCTCTCTCCGCTCATCGAACCGGACAGGCAGATTTCCCGCATCCGGCTCGGACAAGACCTCACGCCTTTGCTTTCGCGTGCAACGCCTTCTGCAGTTTCTGAACACTCATCGGAGTTTATAGGTTGCCCAATCTCCAGGTCCTTCGCCACGTATTGCGTCTGTCTTGAACTGAGGTCCCTTCCCTCCACCGGCGTTACCCGGCTTCAGCGGTACTGCAAACCTCTCCGCCACCCCAAGGCGCCCAGCCTGTCCCTCGCGGGCTTCCGGTTGGTCATCGCTGACCACGCTTTGGGGTTTCCCGTGTTTCGTGCGCTTTCCTTGTGTACATGCCGCCGCCACTACCCCGGCGCAGCGTCTGGACGCATCGCTTCGCTCATTTCACCCAGACGTATCAGCCTTCCCCGAAAGGGTTGTCGGGTCGGCCTGCGCATTGTCGTTTTCGAGGATTGCTCAGCGTTCACTCGCGTTGCGGCCTGCACACTCGCGCTGTCACCAATTCGTGACACGCTAATCGAAGGCTTCAGACACTTCGTTACCTCTATGACTGCTCCGATTGCTTCCGGCTGGAGCGGTTGCCGGGTGGGGCTCGCACCCACTGGAAAGCGCCGCCTTTTCACGGCGCACACCCGAAGCGGACATTTGCTCCCGGGGCCTCAGATCACCATAAGGTCCTTTCCAACAATAATTTCGCCCTTGAAATACTTAGCCGCCGGTGCGCGCCAAGTGTCGTCGGTGATGCTGTCAATCGCCGGCGTCAAATGTGAGAGTACCAGCGTCTTCACGCCCGCTTCGGCGGCGATACGGCCAACGTCTTCGACCGGCGTGTGGTCGGCCTTCATGTGCGCCATGAAGGCCTCGAACTTGACCGGCCGTCCTTTGGCGATCTGGCCTTTGATGTATTTCTCCACCGCCGGCACGTACATCGTCTCGTGCACCAGCACGTCGGCGCCCTTGGCCATTATGGCTACCGCTTCGAGCGGCGCGGTGTCGCCGGAAAATGCGATCGAGCGGTCCTTGAAGTCGAAGCGGTAGGCGAGTGCCGGCTTCACCGGTGGGTGTTCGACGATGATGGCGGAGACCTTTACGTTGTCGTCCTGCGTCACCGGGCCGACCGCCGAAATTTCCTGCACGTTGACCGAGGTGAGCGGCTTCATGTGGAAGTCCTCGGCCCAGAAATCGACCGTCTGCTTGTAGGCGCGCATGAAATCGTCGGTCATCTGCTTGAGCGGCGGCGGACCGAAAGCGCGGATGTCGAGAGGCATGCCTTGGATCCAACCTACGATAAGCAACGGACCGTATTCGATATTATGGTCGGCGTGATGATGGGTGATGAAGATCGATTTAAGCGCCTGGAACGGGATGCCAGTGCGGGCAAAATTATCGGTGACGCCCATGCCGCAATCGAGCACATAAGCGGCGCCGTTGCTCAGCATCACGTGCGAGGTCATCTCCCGCGAACGCCCCGGCACGGGACCGGCGGCGGTGCCGAGCAGCACCAGCTTAGTGCCCTTAGCGTCCTTCAGCGCGGCTTGCGCCTGCTGCGGGGTCCATCGCGGTCCCGTTGTTTGCGCAACACTGGGTTCAGCGGATGCCGTTATGATCGGAGCCGCCGCCAAACCGGCCAGCAGGCTACGGCGCGAAAGCCCTGACGGGCCCGACATGTCTGTCACGATTTCTCTCCCTGAAATACCGGCGTTTGCCGTCGGTTTTAATGATTTCATTTGAAGGGAACGATATCGACAATGGTTACACCATTCAACGGTCCGCCTGGCTGCTTGTTTCCACCATCCAGGGCAATTTTAATCGACACCGTACAAATGGTTGGAAATGGCATATGACCGCGTTCGCCGCGACGCACCATTTAGGACATGGCACTTAACAGACACGTCCGGAGCGCCCGTGTTTGTCGGCTATTGTACTGCCGCCTCAACCGATCGACGCAACACAGGCATTAAATCTCTCCGCTGGGGTTTCAAATTGCAAGGTCTCTCGTGGCCGTTCGTTGAGTTGACGCGCTACTTTGTTGAGATGAGCTTGCGAGTGCACCGACCAACAGCGGACATGGCACTTCAATTGTTGTGAAAGACAGTCCTACTTGTGCCGCCTACAGGCCCTTGACCGAGATTATAGCCATCCAATTCCCAGCGCATGACCAAGGGAAAACGCACCGCTTCCCAGCATGGCCTGCAGGAGCAAGGAGACGGCCCAGAAGGCCGGGAATTCCCAACCGCCGCCTTCATTGCTGAACATCCATCCTTTCGAGCCGTGCACCATGAAGATCGTGCCAAGGATGAGCGGGATTAGCGCGAGCGATACGAGGCTCGTGGCAATTCCGAGAATAAGCAGCGTGCCGCCGCCGAGCTCCGCCGCGATGGTCAAATAGCCGACGAAGCCGGGCAGGCCCAATGCGCGAAAATAACCGGCCGTCCCCGACGGTTTAAACACCAGCAATTTGAGCAATCCATGGGCGAGAAAGAGCGCGCCAAGGGCTAGACGCAGCAGCAAGGCGGCATAGGGAACGAGTTCAGACCTGTACATTATGTTGCATCCTTGAAAAGAGGCAGCTCTACCGGCGTTGATTCAAACGGTTACGCTTACAGCTATTTTCGCGTTCAGCCTTTCAGGCTTGCGCGATTGAAAGGCATACACGTCCATCCGCAGCACGCTGTAGGTCGAACTGGCGTGAAGCCGTTCGGCAGAGGCGTTCTCTCCGGCCGCGCCCAATGCCGCATAGAGTGGCAACAGGTGCTCTTCGGTCGGGTGGTTCTTGGTCGCGAAAGGCGCGCGCCGTCGATAGTCGATGAGTTCGCCGATTTGGCCCTTGGTCAGCACTGCATCGAACCAGTCGGCGAAGCCGTTGACCCAATCCGGGGCCGCATCGTTCGGTCCGTGGCCGCGAAATTCCGAAAGATCGTGCGTGAAACTTCCGCTGCCGACGATCAGCACCCCCTCGTCGCGCAAGGGTGCCAAAGCCTGGCCGACACGCAGATGATGCTCGGGCCCCAGATGCGGCTGCACCGAGAGTTGCAGCACTGGGATGTCGGCTTGCGGGTACATCAGCAATAGCGGCACCCAGGCGCCGTGATCCAGGCCGCGCTGTTTATCGATGTTGCAGTCGAACCCGGCGGCGCGGAGCTGGTTGGCGACGCGCGCGGCCAATGCCGGCGAGCCGGGCGCCGGATAACGTAAATCATAGAGCGCGCGGGGAAATCCGCCGAAGTCGTGGATTGTCGCGTTGCTGTCAACGGCGCTGACCGCCGGCACTGCGGTCTCCCAATGGGCGGAAATCACCAGGATGGCTTTGGGGCGCTCGAACGTGTTTCCGAGCTGCTGCAGGAAAGTGCGCGCTGGCGTGTCGGTGAGCGGCAGTGTCGGCGCGCCGTGCGACAGGAACAGGCTGGGCAATGTCATGACGTATCCTCCGGCGGAGGGGCCCGGCAATGCCAGCCCCGCCGCTGTGTTCAGCGTGATTAGGCGTTGGCCAATTGGCCGACAGCGTCGTTCTTGTGCGCCAGGCGCAGGGCGATTGCGCCGTCGCCGAGCAAGGCCTGCACCAGAAGCGCGACCGTCCAGAACACCGGGAATTCCCAGCCGCCATTTTGGGCGGTGAACAGCCAGCCGTTACCGAGATGCTGCAGGGTGGCGCCGATCATGATCGGCAGCAGCAGCAGCGATATGGTGCGGGTCCGCACGCCGAGGAGCAGCGCAAGGCCGCCGCCGATTTCGCCGGCAATCACCAGGTAGGCGAAGAAGCCCGGATAACCGAGGCTTTGGAAATACCCGATGGTACCGGGAATTGTGAATGTGAAGACCTTAAGCAAGAGGCCGTGGGCCAGGAACAGAGTGCCGAGGCTGACGCGAAGTAGCAGCGCGGCATAAGGAGCGGTTCGGCTATCGATCATGGAAATCTCCTTTGGTTGTGGCCCCTGATATGATCTATTCTCCTTGGTTTGATAATATTGTATTTTTGAATTACAGCTCACACCCGTAGAATGAGGTTGACCCGTGCTCGACCGTCTGACGGCCTTGGAAGTATTCGCGAAAGTGGCTGCCATGGGCAGCCTTTCGGCGGCAGGCCGCGACCTGGGTATGTCGCAGACCATGGTGACAAAGCACCTTGCGGCGCTGGAAACCCGCCTCGGCGTCAAGCTCTTTCACCGCACTACGCGGCACCTGTCGATCACCGAGGCCGGACGCAATTACCTGGAAACGAGCGAACGCATTCTGGCCGACGTCGAGGCGGCGGACGCTGCCGTCGCCGCCGATCGCGTTGAGCCGAGGGGATTGCTCCGTCTCAATGTCCCGGTCGCATTTGGCACGCGGCAGATTGCTCCCCTGCTCTGCGAATTTACCCGACGTAATCCGCTCGTGACGGTCGAACTCGGGCTCAACGACCGGCAGGTCGACCTCGCCGACGAGGGCTGGCATCTTGCGATCCGCATCGGCATCCTGGGTGATTCAAGTCTGATCGCGCGGCGGATAGCGTCCTGCAAAACCATCGTTTGCGCGGCACCGTCTTATCTCGCGGCGCGCGGCACCCCGCGTACGCTTGCAAGTCTGGCGGAGCACAATTGCCTTGGCTACACGCTGTCAAATTTGACCGGCGTGGACCGATGGGCGTTCGGGGCAAAGGGGGATACCGTTATCGTCGTTTCAGGAAACCTTCGGTCCAACAACGGCGAAGCGTTGCGAGCCGCGGCAATCGCCGGTCAGGGTCTTGTCTACGTGCCGACGTTTATCGTTGCCGACGATCTGCGCGCGGGAACGCTGGTCGCGTTGTCGCTGGATCAGCCGACGATCGAGTTCGGCGGCATCTATGCGGTCTATCTGCCGGATCGTCACCCGGCCGCAAAAGTGCGCGCGTTCATCGATTTTATCGCCAACCGTTTTGCGCCGGAGCCGCCCTGGGACAAAAAGCTCGAAACTTGAATTTCTCCTATTGGCACTTCGCGTCATTCGGGGCGCCGCAACATACGTGGTCGATATTGGGGCACAGCGGACATCGCGCGAACAGGCCGGCTCACTACCGGCATTCGTAGACATTTCGGATGCGGGGGCTCGTGCCGCTGATGTGGCGCTGCGCACTTAAAGGCTATCGTTGATCCCGGCAGCCCTTGATCCAACAGGACGATTAAACTGCGCCGCCTAGAAACCTGTCAGCTTCGGAGGGCAGCGGTCTATTCATCCCAGGCCATAATGCTGCAGTGGTGCGAGGCCGACTTCGCCGCCGCTAGCCACATGGTAGGACGCATCTGATTCCACAGCTCGGTTTTTGGCCGAACTATGCCGCTTCGGGTTTGCACTCAATGACGTGAATGTGGCTGCAATCTCGGCACTCGCAATAGTGGACATCCAGGCCTTTTCCCAGCCCGGCAATAATGACCATTAATTTCAACTCGCCGCCGCAGCGAGGGCATGGACTTCGATTGAATCTGAAATGCTGCACAACGTCCTCTCCCCTATGAGGAGACGCGCGAGAAGGCGGATAGTTCAAATTTAAATGGGTTTCCCTTACCTGCTTACCGGACAGGTATTTTAGTGTGTGGATCTTTTGAAAATAATTTTGATCGCCTGCTGATCTGAGTCCCAAGGTTCAGTCGAATTTAACGACGTCGGCTCATTTAACAATCTAGTTCATCCGGAACTTCCGGCATTGGCGGATACTGAATCTCTATCGCGGTTCGGATGAAAGCTCACCATGGCCAACCCTTTCGACAACCAGTGCGCGCCCATTACCGCGGTGCTTGCGAAGCTTCTGTTCGATACCTCTCTCGACCTCATTTTGGTCACGGATCGGCGCGGCCAATTTATCACAATAAGTCCAAGCTCGAAGCTGATCCTGGGCTACTGGCCGAACGAGATGACGGGGCGCACCGGCACTGAATTCATTTTTCCGGACGATCTTGAGCGTACGAGAGACGAGATGCGCCAAGCACGTCGCGGTCGGACGACGAGAAACTTCGAGAGCCGTTACGTCCACAAGGACGGCCATGCGGTGCCGCTCGCCTGGAACGGAACCTGGCTGGAGAGCGAACAATTGCATTTTTTTATTGGCCGCGACGTGACTGAGGCCAAGCTTACCGAGCGTCTGAAGAGCGAGTTCGTATCCACGGTGAGCCACGAACTGCGCACGCCCCTGACATCGATTACCGGTGCCCTTGGACTCTTGGTCGCCAATGCCGAAACGACCCTGCCGGCACCCATTCTGCGCCTGCTCACGATCGCGCAAAGTAACGGCCAGCGGCTTGTACGGCTGGTCAACAGCATCCTCGACATGGACAAGATCGAGTTTGGCAAAGTTGTCTTTGTGCTCAAACGAATTGAGCTTCGGGCGCTGGTCGAACAGGAGATCGAAGCGAGCCGAGGGTTTGCCGATGTTTTGGGCGTCTGTGTAAGGTTGGCGGCCGCCTCGAACGTCGGCGAAATGCGCAGCGACCCCGACTGGCTGGCAAAAATCGTAAGCAATCTGCTCTCGAATGCCATCAAGTTTTCCGAACGGGGCGGCGAAGTCGCGGTTCAAATTGAGCAGCGAGGCGAACGCATCCGCCTCTCGGTGCGGGACCATGGCGGTGGCATCCCCGACGAATTCAAGGAACGTATATTTAAGCGCTTTGCGCAAGCCGACACTTCGGACACCCGTACCAAAGGCGGCACCGGCCTCGGCCTGAGCATCGTGAAAGAAATCGTCACGCGGCTTGGCGGCGATGTCGGGTTTGCGGACGCGCCCGGTGGTGGAACCATTTTTCATGTCGATCTGCCGGTATCGGCACACAGCTTAATGGCCGATTCCGCAATTGAATTTGGTGCGCACCGCGCGAGTCCCCAAAAGAAAGCGATCACAAATGAGGGAGCTGTGAGAGATATTTTGATTACGGAGTTGGGCCATGCCGACCAATGATGCCGCGTCCTCAAGTTCCGGCAATACCGCTGACGTCGTTGATGCACCAGCGCGCTTGACAATGTGGAGCGGCAGGGTCGGAAATCGCGAATGGCGGCGCTTCGCGGCGCGTCCGCTCCTATTGGCTTTTGGTTTTTTGTTGCTCGCCGCTATTAGTGGCGCCTCGATCTTTTTCGTCGTGGCTACCCAATCCAATTCCGAGTTGGTGGCACATACTTTGCAAGTTGAAAACAGGCTTACTAGTTTGGGAAACCTGATCCGCAACGCTGAAAGCGGCGAGCGCGGCTACCTGCTCACCAGAAGTTCCGACTACTTCCAAGACTTTCAAGCCGTGGCTGCGATGGTTCCGCCCGCTATCGCGGATTTGAAAGAAATGACCTTCGATAATCCTAAGCAACAGCGAGCCGTCGAAGAGCTTACACCGCTGATCGTACAAAGATTCGCTAATATGCGGGAAGTCATTCGTCTGCACGATGCGGGAGAGTTGTCAGCAGCCATCGCACTCATCCGTACCGGAGACGGGCGTACATTAATGGAATCTATCCAAACGGTCATGACGCACATGACGGACGAAGAACGCCGGCTGCTTAGATTGCGAACGGCGGAGGCAGCAAGGAGCGACCTTTTTCTTTTGGCCATCAACCTCGCAGGCATTGTGCTGATGATTGCCCTTGCCGCTATTTCAATTCTGACCGTGCGGCGAATTGGCAAGGAGGCGTTACGCGACAGCGAAAAGCGCGCCAATGAGTTGCAGGCTGCGGTGAATGAGCTTGACGCTTTTTCCTACAGCGTTTCGCACGATCTACGCACGCCGCTGCGGGCCATCGATGGATTCAGCCGAATTTTATTGAAGCACCATGCAGCAGAACTCGCGCCGGAGCCGCGCGAATACCTGCAAGCCGTGCGCGACAACACTGTGCAGATGGGCCATTTAGTGGACGATCTGCTTGAGTTCGCACGGCTGAATTGCAAACAGCTGAGCAAACAAAAAGTGCAGACAAAAGCAATCATGGAACAGGTTGTGCGCGATTTGCAGAAGCAGCTCGAAGGGCGTTGCGTGAGCGTCTCTGTCGGTGACCTACCCGCGATTTGGGGGGATTCGGCGTTGCTCAAACAAGTGTTTGTGAATTTGATCGACAACGCCTTCAAGTACACAGGACGCCGTTCCGACGCCACGGTCGAAATCGGGTCGAGCAACATGGACGGAGAACGCGTTTTCTTCGTGCGCGATAACGGGGTTGGCTTCGATATGAAATACGCCAATCAACTGTTCGGCGTCTTTCAACGGCTTCATCGCGCGGAAGATTTTGAGGGCACCGGCGTCGGTCTCGCAATCGTTCAACGCATCATCCAACGTCATGGCGGCCGTATCTGGGCCGATTTGGCGGTTGATAAAGGAACTACATTCTACTTTACAACGGAGATCACGGCCCATGCATAACAATCGATCAGATATTCTACTTGTGGAAGACAATCCAAATGACGTCAAGTTGACCCTGCACGCATTCAAGAGTGCCAATCTTGCAAATACGGTGCATGTCGCGCGCGATGGCGTGGAAGCAATTGAATACCTATTCGGGATCGCCCCTGGCACCGGCGAAGGAGTTCCAGATAGGCCAAGACTTATCCTGCTCGATCTGAAATTACCGAGGCTGAGCGGTCACGAGGTCCTCGCGCGAATCAAAGGCGATCCGCGCACGAGCGCTATTCCCGTAGTGGTGCTCACCTCGTCTAGCGAGGAGCGGGACGTGATGAAGACTTACGAGGTCGGCGCCAACAGCTATATTGTCAAGCCGGTCGATTTTGAGCAGTTCACTGAAGCCATCCGCGATATCGGTAAATACTGGCTAGAAATCAACCACACAGAGATCAAACGAATCTAGGGAAATGCGCTAACGGCGAAAGCCAATTGAAGTCGTTTGGGCGGACTATCCTGCCGAATGCTGCTGACTTCCGTTCTTGGCACATGACTGCGTTCGCTGCGACGCTCCATTTAGGACGCGATTGGACAACAACGGACAAACGTCGATTTTGGCGCGCGCCGGCTAACTTGAATGGTAGAGTCGAAGAGAGGCGCGGTAGCTTGGGCCATTCGGCAACGCTCCGTTTCCTCTCTCCGCTCATCGAACCGGACAGGCAGATTTCCCGCATCCGGCTCGGACAAGACCTCACGCCTTTGCTTTCGCGTGCAACGCCTTCTGCAGTTTCTGAACACTCATCGGAGTTTATAGGTTGCCCAATCTCCAGGTCCTTCGCCACGTATTGCGTCTGTCTTGAACTGAGGTCCCTTCCCTCCACCGGCGTTACCCGGCTTCAGCGGTACTGCAAACCTCTCCGCCACCCCAAGGCGCCCAGCCTGTCCCTCGCGGGCTTCCGGTTGGTCATCGCTGACCACGCTTTGGGGTTTCCCGTGTTTCGTGCGCTTTCCTTGTGTACATGCCGCCGCCACTACCCCGGCGCAGCGTCTGGACGCATCGCTTCGCTCATTTCACCCAGACGTATCAGCCTTCCCCGAAAGGGTTGTCGGGTCGGCCTGCGCATTGTCGTTTTCGAGGATTGCTCAGCGTTCACTCGCGTTGCGGCCTGCACACTCGCGCTGTCACCAATTCGTGACACGCTAATCGAAGGCTTCAGACACTTCGTTACCTCTATGACTGCTCCGATTGCTTCCGGCTGGAGCGGTTGCCGGGTGGGGCTCGCACCCACTGGAAAGCGCCGCCTTTTCACGGCGCACACCCATGAGCGACATTCGGGCCTGATCAGCGTCGGGGACTGGTTGTGTGCTATTTTTCTTTCGCCGCCTGGTCGTAAGCGCTAGGCTTTCGCCGTTGCACAATCGACACCTCTGGCGGAGAAAAATGGGTTCGTTTAGCCAACTCAGAGAAAGTCTAGCTCGCAACTTGGTTTCCAAAGACGGAGATATAGGTCTGGATCGCCTCGTCGGTCGAGTCGAGCCGCACATGGCAGGATTGTTGCGGGCCTGGGAAGATCGCGACTTCCTTGTTCTGGGACCGGCGGCACTATCTTCGACGCTCTGGTGGTGGGCGACGCGGCTTTGCAGGCGGCAATCACGGTCATTCACCACGTAACCTATGACGCTGCCACGAAAGCAGCCCAAGGTATTGACATGCGAAATGATCAAGAAATCCTGCAAAAGGCAATCGACGATCTATTTTCCCGCCTGCACAATTCGTCGCTTTTGGAAAGCGATATGGTGGAAGCGGCCGCAGTCAATGCTCACGTAAATCCTAAGACTGTTGACGGGTGGATTAAGTCAAAATCGGTCATGGAGCCGGATATCCTACCCTTCCGCCACCTCGACGACCCTGAAACGGTCATTATCGATGTCGGTGCACATCTTGGATACACTGCTGTTTCATTTCGAAATCTCCCGATGCGGAACTTCATTCATTCATTTGAGCCGATGACGATTTACAATCCGATGCTTGATCGCATTAAACAACTTGATCCAAAATACTCATTTTCGAATATCGCCTGCAGCAATAACTCCGCCGTCTGTGACGCATACAATCTCGTCATAAACAATCATCTGGCGGGGGGTACGACCAGCATCGAGGGCAAGACGTTTGAAAGCTGGTTTTCGGGCTATCTCGTTACGCGCTTGGGCGAGAACTGGCTGCCGTTTAGCAAAACCTATGACACCAGACTGCTCCATGTCCGGTTTAACGCTGCGCGCCTAGACGATATTATTTTTAACCCCGACGCCCAATGGTCATACGCAGACCGAAAAATTACCGGGCTGAAGATTGATGTCGAGGGGCACGAACGCGAAGCTGTTCTTGGATGTGCGCGGTTATTTCGTGAACACAAGCCATTGTTGATGGTAGAGGCCATCGATATTGCGAACATGACAGAAGTAATGAGTTACTTTGCATATGCCCCCTATGAAAGGACGGATGACACAATCCGCCCGCTTCATGGATATCACTATAACGTCTACTACGTTCACAAAGACATGGAGAATTATTACCGCAAAATTGGACTTATTGTGACGGGCTAATTCAATCTATCAAGCGCGGGGTAAGTGGTGCTCGGTCTAGCCATTCCGCCGACGATGCTCACACGCGCCGACGAGGTGATCGAATAGAGATGCTGTTTGCTGCGGTGCATGAGTCCGTTCATGGCACTTCGCGTCATTCGTGGCGCTGCGCCATTTCTGGTCGCTATCGGGTGCATAGCAGACATCGCGAGAGCCGGCCGACTCCGCTACCGCTCGTCGCCCGCGCACAGCGCGACGACGATCACGTTGCGATGCTGAAACTCGACGAGCTTGTCCCAAAACTGGTTCATGCGGGCCGCGCGGTCCTTGAGGTCGATGTCCGCCGGCAGCGCGACGCTCGCGGCGTCGAGCCCCGGTGAGCTCATGACGCTGACGTCGCCGACGTCCCCGCGCATGGGACGACGCGATTTCGATGGTTTCGCCGTCCGCGATTTCCGTCGCGCTATGTCATGGCGGGTGATGTATTCCTTCAAGCTCGTCACGATTTTGTTTCCTTTGTTCCGTCGCGTTGCGGTGGGTTATTTATGCTTCGAGGCGGCCTGGGTTTGACGGTTTCACGCCTTCCGTTCGTCGCCCACCCCATTCCACGGACATGTCAGGTTCGGTAGTATTGGCCCACATGAACGTTTCAATTGCCGTTCGTCGGTGAATACGCGCTCACGATGGAGTTGATGGGAGGCGACGATGAGCATGAAGACCATCTTGGTTCCGATGGAGAACCATGACGCCATGCGATCAGCGTTGGAAACCGCGCTGCTATTGGCTCGACGGCACGACAGTTACATCGAAGGATTCGCGCTGCGGTGGAGTATCAACCAAATCGTTGGAGGCGATATAACGGGCAGTCTTCCCTATGATACGTTCAGCCAGGACACCGCAAAGGAGGCGAAGCAAGCGCGCCAAATATTTGAGTCGTTCATGCAGGAGCACAACGTCCCGCGCTCAACAGAGACGACTGCGGCCCCATCATTCAGCTGGTTTGACGAGGCGCCAGAGGGTGAAGACTTCGTCGGCAGCTATGGCCGCGTATTCGATGTGATCGTGATGAACCGGCCCGATGCAAATTCGACCGGCCTGTACCAAAGAGCGATAGAATCTGGTCTGTTCGAGAGCGGTCGGCCGGTACTATTATCTCCGCCGTCGCCGCCCCACCAGATCGCCACCAACGTGTTGATCGCATGGAACTGCAGCACGGAGCAGGCGCGAGCCACTGCTCTTGCGATGCCGCTTCTTGAGAAGGCCGATCGCGTTACGGTCCTGACGGTCACTGGCGGAGCTGCGGTGCCGGGGCCGTCCGCTGAGCAATTGATCCGATACCTGCAATGTAATGGGATTGTCGCCGAGCTGATGAGAGTTGAGCTTGACGGCAGAAGTACCGGCGAGGCGATCCTGGCGACAGCGCAATCATTGGGCTGCGACCTTCTGATCAAGGGCGCCTACACGCAGAGCCGATTGAGACAGATGATATTCGGCGGCACGACCCAACACGTCTTGGCAAACGCTGCCTTGCCCGTCTTGCTGGCGAATTGACCCGGTGCTCAGTCGCGGATCTTCTGCCGATAGGCGTCGGCGGCAAGCGCGGTGTAACAACAGCTCAATTTAATCGGCCGGCCCTATTTGCCCGCCAGATGATTGTGGGGAGTCCCGGGCCGGTTCGGAATGGTCGGATACCAGGACGGGCCACCGCTGCTCCCACGATTCATCCGGCGGGCCGGGAGGCCGGAATGGACTGGCACTGGGCCGGACAGATTTTTCTGCCATTGCGGTCCGCCATCAACGGAACAATAATGATCGTCCTGTCGGAGGGCCGGATCCGACCTATTGGGCAAAAGGGGTAGCTGTCATGACAACAGTAGCGCCGGCAATTCCGACTGCATGGTACTGGAACCGTTGGTATCAGCTCGTTCTCGGCTTGATCGCGATGATGGCGATCTCGTCGCCGCAATATGTGTGGACGTTGTTCACTGGGCCGCTCAACCAGAAACTTGGAACGACGCTTGCCGAATTGCAATGGACGTTCTCGCTGCTGATTATTTTGCAGACCTGGTGCTCGCCGCTCCAGGCCTACCTCGTTGATAAATTCGGCCCGCGCCTTCTGATCTCCATTGGTGCGCTGATGTCTGGCGGCGGTTGGATTCTGTCCAGTCATGTCGACAATATCTGGGCGTTATATTTCACCTACGGTGTCATTTGCGGGTTCGGCACTGGCATCATCTATGTCGGAATCATCGGCCTGATGGTGCGCTGGTTTCCTGACCGGCGCGGTCTGGCGACGGGCCTTGCCGCCGCGGGCTACGGGTTTGGTGCGATCTTCACTAGTTTTCCGATCGACAGCATGATCAAGACTGCGGGCTATGCGCACACGCTAATTGTGTGGGGCATCATTCAGGGCGTCATCGGTATCATCGCCGCACAGTGGCTGCGAATTCCACCGGAAGGCTGGCAACCGGCTGGCTACACACCTGCATCCGCCACCACGATGCAGTCGAAGCGCAGCTACACACCGGCGCAAATGCTGAAAACCCCGACCTTCTGGTTGCTGTTCCTGATGATGAGTATGATGTCGACCAGCGGCCTTATGGTCGTCTCCAACGTCGGACCATTCGCGAAGGAATATAATGTTGCCAATGCGCTTGTGTTTGGCATGGCAGCGCTGCCCCTGTCGCTCACGCTTTCGCGTTTTACCAACGGATTGACGCGGCCCTTCTTCGGCTGGGTCTCCGATCATATCGGCCGTGAGATGACGATGGCACTTGCGTTCTCCTTGGAGTGCGCTGCAATTCTCGTATTGTTTGCGTTCATTGATCGGCCTGCTTTGTTCGTCGTGCTGACCGGCCTCGTGTTCTTTGGTTGGGGCGAAATCTTCTCGCTCTTCCCATCAACTCTGACCGACACGTTCGGCCCGAAATATGCTGCTACGAACTACGGTTTTCTCTATATCGCTCAAGGGGTGGGTTCAATTTTGGGCGGGCCGGCCGCGGCATTTCTTAAGCAGACGACCGGTAGTTGGACCTCGGTGTTCATCATCGTTGCAGTTCTCGATGCGGTAACCGCATTGTTGGCAATCACGGTTCTGCGCAAAATGCGCAGCCGGCAAATGCAGGCAAGCTGAAGCACATCAATCGAGATTAGTGAGGCCGTCCGGCTGCGCCCGGGCGGCCTCAAGGCGCCCACCATTTGCATGACAGCCTCGGATGCGCCCCACGTCTCTACCGATGACGCTCGGCAACATGCGCGCCAACGGCGTGCGCATGCTAGCCGTCTGGTGCTCGGGACGCGACTGCGGCCGTCACTGTGTCATCGACGTGGAGCGCTACGCCGACGACGTGCCGGTGCCGTGGTTCGGGCCGCGACTGCGCTGTGAGCGCTGCGGCCACCTCGGAGCGGACGCGCGGCCGAATTGGCAGGAGCGGTCGGTGAGCAGCAGCGTGGGATACAATGGCATGGTATGGCCTACCGCTTTCCATAGGCCCCTCTTCGGCTTACCCTCGTAGCTATGTACCGGCCCGATCATTTCCGCGTCGACGATGTGCCGCAAATGCATGCGCTGATGCGCGCTAGGCCTTTTGCTGCACTCGTATCTGCGGGCTCAGGCGGTCTCTACGCCAGCCATTTACCCACCGTGCTCAAGGACGATGGCCCGCGCGGGATCATCGAATGCCATCTCGCGCGCCCTAACCCGCATTGGAGTGATCTTGCTGAGGGCAATGAGGCGCTGATGATCTTCCAGGGGCCCGAGAGCTACATCACGCCCAACTGGTATCCATCCAAGGCCCAACACGGGAAGGCCGTGCCTACGTGGAACTTTGCGGTCGTTCATGCCTACGGGCGACCCGAAGTTATGGAGGACAAGGACTGGTTGCTCCGGCATGTGACTGAGCTAACCGCTCAACAGGAAAGCAGCGAAGCCAAGCCATGGGCGCCATCGGATGCGCCCGCTCCTTACGTCGAATTCATGTTGCGCGGCATCGTTGGATTTCGCTTCGCTATTACCCGGCTCGAAGGCAAATGGAAGATGAGCCAAAATCGCGAGATGCAGGATCAAGTTGGTGTGGTGAAAGGCCTCATAGGGCGAGGTGACGGCGACGATATCGAGATCGCCAGGGTCATCTCGCGCCAGATCAAGCCAGAAACCTGATTAATTGGGCAGAGCGCAAACCGTTGCGCTTAGTGCGTGCCGAAGTCATCGTGTGGTGTCCCGAGCACGACGGCGCAGTAGAGCGAAGCTGCAGAATACGATGAACGTGGCGGCCGGTGGAAAAGCCGGCTGGCAGTCTCCAATCGAACATAGACGTATGCTTGGTGTCGTCCCCGGTCACGAGGAACGTCAGCGGTTACCACGCCGTAACTCTGCAATTCGTAGCCGCACGTACTAAACTACGCAGCCCGCACATGACGGAGGAATTTGTCGATCTGGCGTTGCAGCACCGCCGTATGATCGAGCAGCTGTTTTGCTCCGCCGCGAGCCTGTTCGGATGCATCGTGGTTTTCGTGCGCGTTCTTGTCGAGTTGTACGATGTCATTGGCGACCAAGCGCGATCCTTCGGCCGCCTGTTTCGCATTACGAGAGATTTCCTGCGTTGCCGCCGCCTGCTGGCCGACCGACGCCGCCATTTCGATCGTGCCATTGCCGAGCGAGCCGACCGCGCCGATCACCTGCTCCATGATCTCGACGACCGCCTCGCATGAAGCGTTCACCGCCGCGATTTTTTGATTGATCTCTTCAGTGGCCTTGGCGGTCTGCTGTGCTAGTGATTTCACCTCGGCGGCGACCACGGCAAAACCCTTGCCGGCGGCGCCCGCTCTAGCTGCCTCAATGGTTGCGTTCAACGCCAGCAGATTTGTCTGCTGAGCGATCGCCTGAATGAGCCCGGTGATCGGCACGATCTGCCCGACCGCCCCCAGCAACTGCTGGATGTTCGCGCGGGCTTTGGCCGAATCCGCAACCGTCTTGATCGTCAATTCGCGGGCGCTTTGGGTTTGCGTGGCAAGCTCTTCGATCGACTTCGCCAGTTGCTCTGCGGCGTCCGCCACTGAACCGACGTTGGATTGGGTTTCGATGACGATTCCCGCGGTGGTTTGCGACTTATCGCGAGTCTTGGTCGCAATCGCCGACATCGCTTCTGCGTTGTTGTGCATTACGGCGACCGCCTCGGCGAGCTCCTTGGCGATTTGCTGAACCGATTTATCGAATTCGCCGGCAAGCTCATGCATCTCCGCCTTGCGCTCGTGCGCGCGCCGCTGCTCGGCTTGAAGTGTCGCCTGTTCCATCGAATGAATTTCAATCATATTTCTGCGAAACACGTCGATAGCTTCCGCCATAGTGCCGATTTCGTCGCGCCGGTCGAGGTAACCGATGTTGACGTCGGTCTTGCCAGTCGAAAGCTGTCGCATCACATCGGTAATGGACTTGATTGGTTGCACAATCGAGGCTCTCACGAAGGCGGTCACAACAGCGCTCATAAAAAAGCCCAGCACTGTGCCCAGAATGATGAACAGCTTGTTGAGTTCGGCGTCCGCCAGCAGGCTGGCGCGCACCCCATTGGCGAATTCGGTGGTTTCGATTGAAAGCTTTTCGAGATCGGCGTCGACAGCCTTGAAGCCGTCATCAGTTTGGCCAAGCAGCATCGTCGCCATGGCGGCATCGGTCCGGCCGACGTCGATCGCATCCTTTGCCTCACCCTTATATTTTTGCCACTTTAACTTGAGGTCCTGCAGGTCGGCGCGTTCGTCGACGGACAAGTCGGTGCGTGAGCTAAGATCTTCGACGCGGAGCGAAAAGGAGATGAGATCGGCATTGATCTGTGAATAGAGTGAAGAGAGCAGCTTATCGCTCACGCCATTGCTTGCCCACGACACATAACGAAAAATCTTCAGGTGCATAGCCATAATATCGCCGCTCACGCCGGAGAACGCCGTCAACTTCGGTTCGATCTCGTGCGACAAAATTCGCAGACCTTCGGCGGATTTAGTAGAGGTTATGTAGGCATTGGCGCCGAGCGCCAAAAGACAAATCAGCAGCACGGCGAAAGCCGCCAACGCCTTTATCTGAATTGAGAGATTGTTGAGGAGGCCGAATAGAGACCATCGCCCAGCCGAGCGAATTGGCACGGCCGTCCCAGCTTGCGCAGCGGCGACATCCTTCATGGCGAGTTACTGTTTGTAGACACCAACGCCGACGAAATAGTCGCCCATCCTTTCGACGTAGCTCGACTTATCCTCGATCTTGTTGGTCAGCGGGTTCGGCCACTTGTAATCGACCCATCCGCTGCCGGGACCTTTCGCCAGCTTCACTATCTCGCGGATTAGGAATTTTCCGTCCTGATCCTTCAGGTCGATGAGGTTTTTTCCAATCAGAGCCGGCCGCGCGCCATGGGCAACGCAAAGCCCTGACATGTCATAGACGAATGGGTAGAGGTCGCGGTCGTGGAATTCTTTGGTCGTTTTGTCTGAAATTGCCTTGAAAGTGGCATCGGCGCCGTCCTTCTTGAATTCGACTTGGACACGTTTGACCATGGCGACCGCTTCATCCCTGGAGCCGAATTCGGCGGCCGGTGCGGGTGACGCTATTGTGAGGAGCGCGGCAAAAACGAGGAACGCAAGAGTTCGCATGGTTTCCCCCATGGGCAATTGGGCGGGGGGATAATGTGAGTCGCGGATTAAGGATTAATTAACGCTCCGCCACCCGTGTCTTCACTGAGGAAGAATAATTGCGTCGTTTGCGTATCAAGGTTGATTCCGGCTTGTCCGCGCTCGGGGTCTTTCAACTCAATCGAATTATGCAATGCCTGCTTTTGGTGCTGTGGACGGCTCCTCCACCGGCACGTGAGTACCATAAAAGTGGGCGCTGTTAAGGCCCCCACAATTCGGAGGAGGTTTTTTTTGCAGCTGAAAGCCTACGTCTCTGACACAGAAGCCCCGACGTGAGTGCGGGCTATCCGCCGAAGCAGACTATGGATTAGTATTGTGCGCTGATCACGCTTGCCCCTTGCTCCATTGGCAGCGAAGTGGCCTACGGAAATGCCCTTCTAAATTCGGCACAGAGTCAATATTCTTCGGCGGAAAATTCAATGACTAAACCGTGGAGCCCCAAGAATGACAATAATTAGAAAAAGTAAAATCTTGGTAGTGGACGATAGTGGTGCAATGCGAAGCATCGTTCGAAAACTCTTGGCGCAATTGGGCTACACTGACGTAGATGAAGCACCAGACGGCGCAGCTGCACTCGCAAAAATCAATGAGAAGTCTTATGGCTTAGTGATTTCAGATTGGAATATGGAACCTATGAATGGACAAGTGCTGCTTGAGCGCGTGCGCGCGAACAAAAAGTTTGCGAATTTGCCCTTCATTATGATGACCGCCGAATCGGATCCTGACAAAATAATTGAATCTAAATACGCCGGCGTCAGCAGTTTTATTAGCAAGCCGTTTAGTGCAGACGCGCTCCAATCCAAGATTTTCAAAATCAATGAGGAATAGACTATCGGTTCGATTATTTCATCGTTTGTGATGAAACCTCCGGCTAATCGAAGCGAATCCCGATCCGTCGCCCGGATCGCCATGCTACGTGGCACGGTCGCTTCAAGTTATCCTTGCTAATAACCAACGTGAAATTATTGGGTATACCGACAGGGCTTTCTATTTCGAGACAAGCGCCCGTGTCTGAAACATTCCGAATGGTGCAGTCTATTCCGGCATGATCAAAAGAGATCGTCCCGGCTTTCAGGATGCGTTGGCGCAGCCTTTGTCTATGTTCGTCCATGGCAAAAGGCCCCGGCGGTTAAGCTGGAGCCTCCCTGCAAGTTTTCGGAGGCTCAGACCAATTCCAGAACTGATGAACCATAAGTGACAGTGATTAGCGAAGCCTAAATCGAGAACATTGAAATTCGGCTACTGGCATTTCCCCTCTGAAATGCGATCCTCCCCTATCACTGCACAAGCCCGCGCCCTAACCAGCGCGGTTTTTTTGATAAAAAAGTAGCCCCGCCCGAGCGGGTAACCGAGGCGGGGCTGCCGGTGCTTTTGGGTTGGGGACCCGCAAGCCCACCGGTTAGGAGTAGTTAGATGCTCCCCTTTCAATGGTGCTGGCGGTGGCAACTTTGGGGCCGTGTTTTTACTCGCCAGCGCCGAACCCTACGCCCGAAGCGGAAAGGCGATGATTAATAAATCATTAACAATCGGCAATGGCCGCCCAACACTGAGGGTCAAACCCGGCCAGTACCCGCTCACCCAACAACCAATCCCCTTCCGAGGCTCAACCAAGCCGCGCCGCGCCGGCTCGGTTCAGCCAACTCGGTCGCGAAGGGCACAATCTGTTGCGCCACGCTCGACGTTATTCCAATCAGCGTGGAGATCACGACGATAGGTGCATTCGCCACTCGATTTCGAACTCGTTCTGTCGTTGCGGCGCCGAGCACATAGCGGCGAGACGCGTCAGCGCCAGTGAAAATCCCTTGCCGATTGTCTCAACAGGCACGGAAACGATCGGCGAATGGACCCAGGTTGCACAGCAGCAACATTGAACTGGCGATGTACCAGTCGGATCACTAGCAGACATGGCGATAAATCCGCGTGATGTCCGCTAAGTGCCAATAGTGCCAATAGTGCCAATAGTGACGAAACTAGTGAGTCGAGGCGAATGACGTGAGGTGCGAAAAACGGTCCGCCCGCAATGGCGGCTGGCGTGACAGACAAGCTTTGGGAAATAGGCGACGTTGTCGCGATGCTGGAAAAATGGGAAACAAAAATTGAGGCCGCCTAGGCATCAAGCCCATCATTGTCGCCCGGCTCCCCGCAATCAGCCGGGTTAATCAGGTGCGACCTCTTACAGATCGGACAGTCCATCGGAACTGCCACAGTATTGGGGCCGATCAAATTTTTAGGGACCTTCGTATGAACGGTAGTGCCGGTCGTCGGGCACTTGTAAATAAATGAGCGCATAGCAACTCCCTTTAACTAAAGGCGGGAGCGCTAAACTCTCAGTCACCGGAAAATGCCTGGGGCCGTCCGACGATGTTTTATTGTCGGCTTCCACTCCTAGCAAGTCCAGCGTCGAATGACATGATGATGGTTTCCGGCTGATTAAGTTCCAATTTTAAACAGACCCACTTCTCTAATCGGCCGTTTGAGGTCAAGCACCGGTCAGGAAACCAGCGCACCATCAGGCCGATGTGCCGCGCCTCGTAGAGCCGCAGGCATGGCCGACCAGCAATTCATCCCAACAGACCTAACGCGCTGTGATATTCAGCTCTTTCACCAGGCGCGCGATTTGTCCGAGTCGGAGCGCGCTAACATGCCGAGCTGCTCCGGGGTGCCTCCTGCCACTGCCAACGAGGCCTTGGCAAAATTCTCGCGTAGCGTCGGATCGTTGAGCGCCTTCGCGGTCGCGGTGTTGAGCGCCCTGATCATCTCGGCGGGCGTTCCCGCCGGCGCGAACAGACCAAACCAGGATTCCAGCACCATGTCCTTGTAGCCAGCCTCGACCAAAGTGGGCACATCTGGCAAGGCCGCGCTGCGCTTTTCGCCGGTCTGCGCAATGATCATAATGGTTCCCGCGCGAGCGTGCGGCACCAGCGACGCCGGCCCGAGAATGCCGAACTTCACATGGCCGGCAAGCAAGTCGGTGACCGCCTGCCCGGCGCCGCGATACGGCACGTGCTCAAGCTTGATGCCGGCTTCCTTGGCAAACCACGTGCCGAGCACATGCTGGTTGGAGCCGACGCCGGGAGTGGCAAAACCAAGGCCGGGATTCCTCTTTGCATAGGCCACCAGTTCGGCGACCGACTTGACGCCGAGCGACGGATTCACGGCGAAGGCGATCGGCTGCCGCGTTATGGTGATCACCGGCAGCAGTTCCTTGGTGTAGTCGTAGGACAGCTTGAGGATATGCGGCGCAATCGCTGCGTTGTCGTTGGTGGCGAGGAACGTGTAGCCGTCGGGCGTTGCCTTCATCGCCACGTCCATCCCAATGGTGCCGCCGGCTCCGGTGCGGTTCTCGATATAGACTTGTTGACCGAGGTGGCGCGACAACACCACGCTGCATTGCCGTGCAGCAAAGTCCAGGGCGCCGCCAGCAGCCAGTGGCACGATGAAACGTACCGGCTTGGCCGGCCATGGTGTCTGTGCCAGCACGGGCAGAAATCCGCCCGCAAGTGTCAGGCCGCCAACGCCCTTGATGAAGCTGCGTCGTCCGATTATCCGCATGAACGTCTCCGTCGCGGCGCGCGTCAGTTCTCGTTGTGAACCTGTCTTTGGAGCATGTACCGCAAGGTAGTCCTGATGTCCGTCTGACGCCATCGGCGGATACCCAGCGGAGCTTTCGCGAACTCGGATATGAAAGCAACGCCCTCGCCATGTGACGCGCATGTCAGATCATGACAATCGCAGCAGCGACGAAAAGCTGAGCCACAGAGCCATGATGCCATAGCCTCCCAGATGTCCCAGGAGAGTCCGGGGGCAGTTCGGCATTGTCGGATACCAGGACAGGCCACAGGCGCTCTCCCCGATCATCTGGCGGGCCGGCAGGCCGGAATGGGCCGGTGACCGACGGTCAAGCCTACGGGCACTTACCGGCCCCGAATAAATACCCACTAACCGGCGTCGGGTGGGTCTCAATAATACGCACGTACAGACAATTGGTGGAAAATGCGCTGACGCTCGACGTGGGCGAGCTGCTTCGTCGGGGCGTGCTCGCGCGCGGCTCGCGGACGCGTGGCGTGATCAGCTGGCTCGGGCCGACGGGCGAGACAGCGGCTTCGGTCTCGTACGAGGCCGACATGACGGGCACCGGTGAGGGCCTTATTCGCGTGCGTTTCTCAACGCAGGACGCGCAGAATGGCGGTCGACGTCAGGTCGATCAGCGGATCACGCTGACGGCGACGCGCCCCGGCTTCGGCGGCCAGCGGTGGTGGTTTATAGATGACGGTCGGCGCGTGGCGCGGCTGCATCTTTCGCCTGGCGGCGACCGGTTCGGAATTGCAGGTGGACAAGCCGCAGGGCGGCGCGCGGCTAGTTCGGACAGGGCAGCTGTCCGGTCTTGCGGCGCTGCATCCACGAGCCCACATAATCACGGGGTATAGCGTCGCGGCCATTGCGGCCTGCTTGGAGCGCCCATTTCAAGGAGGCTACCCATGACGCTCACTGGCTATGAGGTCGTACACGAGCGCGGCGACGCGTCCGCGCTCCTCGACGATCCGCTCGTGCACTGTTTCGCCGGCAAGCAGATCGTCCTCGCCTACATCTCCCGGCAAGCGCTCATGGACTATTTCCGCACACCGGGCGACAGCAAGATCACGCTGCAGCAGTGGAACCTCGTCGTGGACCGAAACCTCGACGCGTTCAAGCCGATCATCGAGGCAAAATACGAATGCGACGACTGGGAGGTCCACAACCCCAACGGTCAGAGCTTCCCAAAGATAATCGTGACGCTGGAAGACATGCAGCGCAGCGGCGAGACGTTCTCGATCGACGTGCTCAAGTTGGACGCGGGATTTTGGCGTCCCGCCTAGCCCACAACATCATCACGGCGGAGACCAGCTAATCAGCCGCACTGGTCGTCATCGCCGGGCCGATCACCAAACATCTCCCTGTACAAATCGTCGACAGACGAGCCGACACCGGGCTCGTCCCAATCGGCGATCTCCATGACCCTGTCGTTAAATTCGGCATAGAGCGGGCTGGTGCCAGGCGCCATGCCGTACTCGCGCAACACGCCGTGGTATTCCTCGGGGTATTTGTTCAGCCAGGAAAAATCGGGCGGCGTCGGTTTGGTATCGGCGTTCGATCTTGTCATCGTGTTCTCCATGATCACGGGGGTGTGGGATCAGTCACGCAGCTCGGCGAGAGCGAGTCCACGTCGTTCATCGGTTCGATGCCGTCGAGCCTCCGCAAGCGCTTAAGAATAAGTGCGGGCGACGGCGAACGACGGCATCATTAGTACGCACATTACGAAACACGTCGCGGACGCTCCCTTCGCTTGCCACTAGGTCCAAGCCGCGTCGACGAGCGCGACTTACGCCCCCGGGGTCCAAGCGCTGCGGGCCCGTCGTTATGCTCGCGGGCGACTCGGACTTTGGCAGATGCGAGACCCGCTACAATTTTGTGGGTGTTGTCGATAACCCAGTGCAGATCTCCGTCGTCTTCTTCGGGGGCAAGCTCTCGAAGAAACTCGAGCGCGCGACCCTCCGTTTCGAAGCCCAGCAGTGTCCAGGGCGTAGCGTCTACAGGGTCGTCAGGATCAAAATCGACTATCTTGCCCTCGTGATCATGGATCAGGCGAAGCGCGTCTTGGATTCCACAGTCGGTATGCCAGTTCACGATTACCTCAATCATGTGTGCTCCTTTTGCTAGCTTCGGCGCGGGGACATTGCGGGTGTTCGATTTTGCCATGACAATCTCCATTCTTATGGCAGGAGTGAAATCAATCGCGCAGCTCGGCGAGAGCGACGGGCGGGATCGCCGCCCCCGTCACACGGCTATTGTCCATCGTCTTCGTCATCGAGACTGCCAAATATGTCGATATACGAGGTAGCGATATGTCGGCGGAGGCTGACCTCGTCCAAGTCTTGGCGGGAGAGCAAGATCACCAAATTATTGAAGGCCAACACGCGCTGGTCGGTGCGGGGCGCCATACCGTACCGCGCGAGCTCTTGGCGGGATTCCTCGGGGTACTGCTGGAGCCATGACGGCTCGGGCGGCGTCGGTTCGGGAGGGGTGTTCGATTTTGCCATGACAATCTCCATTCTGATGGCGGTGGGTCAGCTCAGTCTCGAATTTCTGCGACGGCGCGCGGCAAGATCAAGATATCGTCGTAGGCCACGCGACCACGCCGAAGCGTCTTCAGCACGTAGTCGACGGCACGCTCAGGAGTGTGGTCGATCGGCCGAACATCGATCCGGTCTAATCGCGATCGGTCACCGACGTAGAGGCCTTGGTTCAGTCGAAAGTATTCGTCGGCCGGTATTCTCAATCGCGAGCGCGGCGGCATCAGCAAGATAGCGTGCATGTGCAATCCGCCGTTCAATGCGATCTCGTCGGCCGACAGCTTGACGCGCTTTGGGACCGGCATGTCGGGCGCGGCAATCATGATAGGCAGCGACCCGACGGATCGCGGCGAAAGCGGACGACGGGCGACACGGCTGATGAACGTCGAAAAGACGCGTTGGGTCTCGTCGCGCATCTGGCCGATGATCGCCTTGGGGTTGCCCGGAAGTCGGCCGAACATGAAACTGACAAGATAAGGCCGAAAGCCAGCATCGACACGCTGTCGTGCCAGAGCAGCTAAGCCTTTGATCATCTGATCAAGTGTTCGACGATCGACATCGTTGGCGTTGTTTGGATTACTACGATTTATTTCGCTGCATCTGGTTGTTGCTGCATTTGCCTGGTGATCCGGCAATGTTGGACATATGGGCCGGAACGATGGTGCCGGACCTTGGGTCTGCCAACTGCAGGGATACGCGCGCGGCCATCCGACGTGCGAATCGAATCTGTCGTTGTATTTAGCTTCACGTCCATGGCGATCATGATTTCGAATCTGCATTGCTGTGCCGATCTGTGCGACGTATCCGGTTCGGGCGCGCATGCCAACAGCCCGTTACTCAATTTCTCGTGGTCGAACTTTCTTAAGAACAGTTCTGGCTCTCGCCATAGGGCGCGAGCTCTAATTTCAAATCACGCATTGCGATGGGGCAGCAGCACGCGATCGAGCAGCGCGCGGAACAGCGCCTCGGCCATCGGCGGCGGCACCATCAGACCGAGCCGTTCGGCCGCCTCGCTCGCCGTGGACCAGCCGAAATCGAAATCGTCCGGAACGCCAAAGAGGCGCAGGATTTCCGGAATCGAGAACTTTCGATGCGCTGACGGGTGCAGCGGTCCCCCAAGTGAGATGGGCATCAAACCGCGCGCGGTCAGCGGCGTCGCCGGCTTGTCCCAAGCGCAGCGCTCGAGATTGAACCACGACTGGCGTGACATGCCGACGTTGAAGGGGCGAGTCACATCGTCGGGGTCGAGCGGCAGCCGCCGCACGACCTCGGCGACGCTGCCCTGCGCCATAGGTTTGTGGAATGCATCTTTGTGCCGCGCCGTTTGGCGCACAGCCTGCAACGCCCATCGTACCGTCAGCGGCACCGGCGTGATCGGTTCGGGAAAGATCGCTTCGATGCCATCATCGGTGGTGAGCCCAACGGCTTCTCCAACATCGGCGCGAACCGCAAACACGATTGTCCGACGTCGGATCTGAGGCACCGCGTAATGGCTGGCACACAGAACCTTATGTGCCGCAAAGTAGCGTCTATGGCCGGCCTCAGAATACCTTATGCGATCAAGAACGTTTGCCAGGTAGATCGGATGGCGTATTGCAAGCGCCGCGACATTCTCCATGACGGCGGTCAACGGCTGCGCGTGTCGGATCACGTCCGCGAGGTCCAGCAGCAGCCGCCGAGTGTCAGGGGGGCTTCGATGCAGGTTATAACGGCGCGAGAGCGTGCTGAAACGATTGCACGGGCTACCCCCGGCTATGCAGTCCGGCTGTCCCGGCGCGAGACCCGCCCTGGCAAGAAAGCCGGCTGTCGCTTGCGGCGACGCAGCGATCGCGCGCACGTCACGGCTGTCGAGCACCACGTCGGGGAAATTCCGGCGATGAATCCCTAGCGCGATCGGTGAGATCTCGTTCGCGAGCGCCGGGTGGCCCCCGGCCCGCATAGCGCCCATCTCAAAACCACCTAAGTTGGCGAACATCGAGACGAGGGTGAACTCGCGCCTGGCAGACGCCCGGCGCAAGTCCTGCATCTTTTGCGCGGGCCCGGTCACTGCGCTTCACCGGCGGCCTCGACCCAGCCGGCACCGGCGATCAGCGTGGTCCAATCATCGCACGCATCGTCGGCGAAGACATGCAGCCACGTGCCGCCGGGAAAGAGGCGCTGCGCATCGCCGCGAACGTCGTCGGGATCGTGCCCGCCCACCCAGAGTTCGGCGATGGCCGGCTTCAGGTCACCGAGGGTGATCAACACCCGCGCGTCGCCGATGTCAGGTCCCTCGGGCTTGCGGGCGAGGAGCACGGCCGGCGCTTTCTTGAAGCCCCAACCGCGCGTTAACTCCCGCATGACCAACGGATAATCGCGGACGGTGGTCGACACGACGACGACCGCGTTGCCGGAGGCGATAACCTCCTTGATCGGCAACTCTTTGTGCAGCTTTTCCGGATCCGCGAGCTTCTTTGCGATCAGCCGCATGTCCTTCGGACGGGGCGTAATGAGGATGCGATTGAATCGCTGTTTTTTGGCGAGCAGTTCGGGCCAGGTTGTCGCGCCGTCGGATTCAGACTTCTTGTTGATTTGGTCCTCGGCCGTCTCATCGACCGATTCATCAGCCGGTTCTTCAACGTCGTTATCAACGGCGTTGCGTTGGCGCTTCAGCTCGTCGTAGGCATCGATCAGATAGGCACGATCGACCTCTTCGTTCGGGCAGCTCTCGAGGATCTCGAGGAGCTTCTGCAGCTTCTGCTCGTCGGTTCCCTCGACCTCGTCATAGATGGCGCAGCAGCGCTCCATCTTCGTGTAGCCGGCGCCCACGCGCCGCGAGATTTCGCGGTTCTGCAGCATGGACTCGTGCTGGCCGATTTTCCTCAGTCGGCTCAATTTAGCGGAGCCTTGCGGATCGGCGGCTTCTCGATCCGTCAACATCCCGCGTCTCACCAGGCCGGCGAGATAGGCCTTCATCCCCTCCGCGTCTTTGCGCAGGGCTCGCCCCGCATTATTCACTTCTACCCCGCAGGCGATAATCTCCTCGCTGCCCCGGTGGTAATGAATGGCGGTCCGCTCGGCCCGCTCGTCAGGTGACGGGTGGTCAGGCGGTTGACTTGCACCCGGTGCAAGTTGGCGGCCGTTGGGCGAATTCTCGGCAATCGGCGCCAGCGGCGCTTCGTCCGGCATCGACGCTAGATCGTCAGAGGTGCCGTTCTTTGCATTGATCGACATGTCAATTCTCCTCATGATCACAGGGGCGAATAATGGTTGACTTCGTTTGCCCTCTGCGCCATATATCAGTCCTCGTCTGCGGACTACAATAGGCAAACATGGAAAAATTTTCACCCAACACGATTTTCGCGCCGGCGTTCAGCTCGAGCGAGCTATGCACAATTGCGGGAATCGATCGGAAGCTGGCGAACCTTTGGCTGGAGCGCGGCGTGATTCAGCCGAGCCGAACGGAACAGCTGGCCAAACGAACTAGGCCGCACTTCTCGTGCGTGGCCATATTCAAGGCGCGTCTCACCCGTGAGCTTTCCGAACTGCTGGACATCGCCACATCGAGCTCACGCATCGCTGGGATCGGAGCCGAGGCCGCCGATAATCCGTCGGCGTATAGCACAGACGTGCGTCGCATCGTGCACGTGGCCGCAAGCGAAGGTTGGATGCATGGATCGGCGCGAGCTGTCGAACGCGGGAAGCCGCTGAACTTTTATGCAGGGCTCAGCCGATCCGAAAAGTGCTGGGAGTTCCAGATGGACATGGATGTTCGCAAACTCGTGGCCCACTTCGGCAACACGCCCTTTGTGCTGATCCCAATCGGCACGATCTTCGACAAGGTTTATCTGAAATGCAAATCAGCCCTCGAAGGCCACGGGCAGACATGACCGGCAAGGAGCGCATGCGAAACGGTGACCGCCAGCGCATCGACCCGCGCGGGTTATCGCGCAGCGAGGCCGCCGCGTACACCGGCGTCAGCCCAAGCCTTTTCGACATGATGGTGAAGGACGGTCGAATGCCGCCGCCGAAGAAGGTGAACGCTCGCGTGATCTGGGACAGGTTCGAACTGGACCGCGCCTTTGATGCCCTGTCGGACACAGCTGATGCAAACCCATGGGACAGCGCTGCATAAGGTCGATCTGCCCATGCCGAGAATGCGACTGCCGTTCTTAGTTTTTGACCGTGATCGGCACGGTAACACTCGTGTCTATGTGCGGGTGCCGGGCCGCGGCAAGGTACGAATCCGTGAGCGGATCGGCTCGCCTGAGTTTATGGCAGAGTATCACCGCGCGATCGATGAAGGCGTCTCGGTCCGGCGCGGCTCCCCCAAAGGAATGCCCGGCTCGTTTCGCAACTTATGCGTCCATTACTATGGCAGTGCCGCATTCACGCAGCTCGATCGCGGCACGCAGGCGTGGCGCCGCCACCACCTCGACCTGCTCGCTGGCAAGCACGGCGACAAACCTGTCGCGATGGTGGAACCGAAGCATGTGCGCAGGCTGCGCGATGAACTGAAGGAGTCGCCGGTTGTCGCCAATAAACGGCTCAAGGCGCTGCGCGCGCTCTTCGCCTGGGCAGTTGAGGAAGAAGAAGCGCCATACGATCCCACCGCCGGTGTGCGGCCGCTGAGGCATGTGAGCAGCGGCTTTCACTCTTGGGCGCTGCACGAAATCGAGGCGTACGAGAACCGCCACCCGCTCGGCACGAAAGCGCGGCTGGCGATGGCGCTGCTGCTTTACACCGCCTGTAGACGCGAGGACGCGGCGCGCATTGGGCCACAGCACTTGCGCGACGGGCGGCTGCGCTATCGCCAAGCTAAGAACGAGCATCGCAGCCCGGTCGACATGGATATCCCCGTGCACCCCGACCTGCAGACCGCGATCGACGCCGCACCGTCGGGCCACCTCACATTTCTGACCACCGCGTACGGCAAACCTTTTTCGGTCGCTGGATTCGGCAACAAGTTTCGCGAGTGGTGCGACGAAGCGGGGCTTAAGCATTGCTCCGCGCATGGCTTGCGTAAAGCAACGGCCACCCGCCTCGCCGAGCGTGGGGCGACCGCACACGAAATCATGAGTATCACCGGCCATAGGTCGCTTGAGGAGGTCGAGCGCTACACCCGCGCCGCACGCCAGGGGAAGCTCGCCGATGCTGCGATGCGGAAGTTCAAATCGGGAACAGATACTGTCCCACCGAAGTAGCCGGTGGGACAATCAGGCCCGAAAAGCCAAACGGATCAATTGCGAATTTTCGGGATGGCGGTCCCGAGAGGAGTCGAACCTCCGACCTTCGGTTTAGGAAACCGCTGCTCTATCCTGCTGAGCTACGGGACCGTTGCGCGCGACATAGCACAGCTAAGCGCGGTTCGCACCCGCTACTGCGGCTTTAAGCCCGACAGTTCGACCACGCCCTTCCACATCGCCCGCTCCTTGGCGGCGAACGCGATGGCCTCCTCCGGCGTGCTGGAAAGAATGCGCGCGCCGGCCACCAGGAACCGTTTCTGCATGCCCACGTCGGCCGCGATCTGCTTTATCGCGCCGGACAGCTTGTCGACGATCGGGCGCGGCGTGGCGGCCGGCAGCACGAAAGCCGCCCACGAGGTGACGACAAAATCCGTCACGCCCGCCTCCACCATGGTCGGCACGTCCGGCAAGGTCGGCCAGCGCTTGGCCGAGGTCACCGCCAAAGCGCGCATCTTCCCGGATTGAATGAGCGAGATATAAGAGGCGAGGTTGTCGATCGCGAAATCCACCGCGCCCGACAGCATGGCGGGGATGGTCTGCGCCGCGCCGCGGAACGGCACATGCACGGCGTCGAGTCCGGCGCGTTTGGCGAACAGCACGCCGGATAGGTGCGGCGAGGTGCCAACGCCGGGACTGCCGAAGCTGACATGTCCCTTCTGCTTCGCCCAGGCGATGAACTCGGCCACCGATTTCGCCGGCACGTGATCGCTGGCGACCACGAAGACGTTGGGCAATTCCCAGGTCAGCGACGCCGGGATCATGTCGTGCTCGGGGTCGTACGGCATGCTCTTGTAGAGGAACTGGTTGATCGCGAAATGGCCGATGGTGGCGGCGCCGATGGTGTAGCCGTCCGGCGCGCTGCCGGTGACGGTGGCGATGCCGATATTGCCGCCGGCGCCGGGGCGATTTTCGATCACGAAGGGCTGGCCGTAGAGCTGGTTCAGCCGCTCGGCCAGGATGCGCGCCAGCACGTCGGTCGAACCGCCGGCCGGATAAGGCACGATGATCTTCACCGCGCGGTCGGGCCAGGCGGTCTGGCCGCGCGCGCCGGTCGCGACCAAAAGGCTCGCGGCGGCGGACCGTAGAAACATCCGGCGACTCGGCGATGGGCGGCGCGTTAGCATTGATCCCCTCCCCCGATGGTCACAATGACAGCTATGCTGGACCGGCATTGTAGCGACTTACCGTTACCGGCCGCCATCATGAAACGCCGACCGCGCCGTAATCTTTTAATCGCCGCCGCCGCCGGCGCGCTCTTTGTGTGCAATGCGGCAGCGCAGGAAACCTGCAAGCTCACGACAATCGGCACCGCGAGCGTCGCCGCCGTGCTCGATGGCCGCACGATTGTGCTCGTCGACGGCCGCGAGCTGCGGCTCGCCGGCATCGAAGTCACCGGCGACAGCCGCGCCGCATTGCAGACATTGGTCGCCGGGCATCCGCTGCGGCTTGAACGGCTCGGGCCTGGGCAGGACCGCTACGGCCGCCTGGTCGCCTTTGCCTTCCTTGGTGACGCTGCGACGTCGGTGCAGCAAGCCATGCTGGAGCAACGCCAAGCGCGGGTGTCGGCGCGGGTCGGCGACAAGACCTGCGCCGAGGGACTTCTAAGCGCCGAAAAGCCGGCACGCGCGGCCGGCCGCGGGCTCTGGGCCGATCCCAATTTCGCCCCTTTGTCGGCGGAAAATCTCACCCGGCTACAGGCGATGCGGGGCGAGTTCGCGCTGGTGGAAGGCAAGGTCTTGTCGGTTCACGAGAGCGGAGTCACTATATATTTGAACTTCGGGCGGCGCTGGACGCGGGATTTCACTGTGATCATTTTCCGGCGCATGAGCCGCGCCTTTGCCGCGGCCGGTATCGAACCGAAGAAACTCGAAGGCCGCCGCATTCGCGTGCGCGGATGGATCGAGCAGCGCGGCGGCCCGATCATTTCGGCCGAGACGCCCGAGCAGATCGAATTTGCGGATTGAGGCAACCGGGGCAAGGGCAGCGATGGCTGCGATAGGGACAACGGCGACGCGGCTGCGCGGCATCGCGCTCGCCGCGCTGTTGGCCGGCTGCACCAGCATGCCGGACAACAAGCAGGTTTCGCTGCCGGTGCCGCAGGCCGCCGCGCCGACCGAGCTGGAGACCGCCGAGCAACACGAGCACCTGCGTATCCTCGCTTCCTATGGCGGCATCTACGAGAACGCAAAGCTGCAAGCAACCGTCGAAAAAACCGTGGATCGGCTGGTGGCCGCCTCGGAGCAGCCGAACCTGAAATACCAGGTGACGATTCTCAACTCGCCGGTCATCAACGCCTTCTCGCTGCCGAACGGCCACCTTTACGTCACGCGCGGCCTGATCGCGCTCGCCAACGACAAGGCCGAGCTTACCTCGGTGCTGGCGCATGAAATGGGCCACGTGATCGCGCGCCATGCGGCGATCCGCGAAGATCAGGCGCGGCAGGCCGCCCTCATCGGCCACGTGGTCAGCGATGTGCTCAGCGATCCGCAGATGGGCGCGTTGGCGCTCGCCAAATCGAAACTCACGCTGGCGGCCTTCTCGCGCGCGCAGGAGTTCGAGGCCGACGGCATCGGCGTCGGCATTTCGGCGCGCGCCGGCTTCGATCCGTTCGGCGCCTCGCGCTTCCTCGCCGACATGCAGCGCAACGCCGATCTCAAGACGGCCAGCGGCGGCGAAGCGCGCGCACCGGATTTTCTCACCACCCATCCGGCGACGCCCGAGCGCATCAAGAACGCGCTCGCCAATGCGCGCCAGTTCAGCGGCCCCGGCGCCGGCGAACGCGACCGTAACGAATATCTCGGCGATCTCGACGGCTTGGCCTATGGCGAGGATCCGAGCGAAGGCTTCGCGCGCGGCCGCCGCTTCCTGCATCCCAAGCTCGGCTTCACCTTCCTAGCGCCGCCGGGATTTTCGCTCGACAATACCGCGCAGGCCGTGCTCGGCCTCAAAGGCGGCGACGAAGCGATGCGGCTCGACGTGGTCAGCGTCCCGGCCGAGCAGTCGCTGCCCGATTATCTGAAGTCCGGCTGGATGGAGAAGGTCGATCCGGCCAGTGTCGAGGAGTTCACGGTCAACGGCTTCCCGGCGGCAACCGCGACCGCCGCCGGCGACCAATGGTCGTTCCGGCTGTACGCCGTGCGTTTCGGCAGCGAGGTCTATCGCTTCATCTTCGCGGCCAAGAACCGGACCGCACCGGTCGACCGCTCGTTTCGCGATTCGATTGAAACCTTCCGCCGCATGAGCCTGCAGGAAAGCCAGCAGGTCCACCCGTTGCGCCTAAAGATCGTCACCGTCGGTGCCAACGACACGGTGCAATCTCTGGCGCGCCGCATGGCGCTCACCGATCACGCGCTCGACCAATTCCGCATTCTCAACGGGCTTGGGCCGCATGACGGGGTGAAGCCGGGCACGAAAGTGAAGATCGTGGTGGACTGATTTTCGGGTCATTCCGAGACGCGAGCGAAGCTCGCGGACTGCCGATCTCGGGTAAACCCGAGATCGGTGGCCGCGCCCCGGAATGGCAGTTAGGATTCCCCACCCTCGTAATTGACGGTGAATTCGGGCGGCACGTCGGGACCCCACAGATAAAACGAATCCTCCGGCTTGTGGTCGGCGGCAGGCCAGAGCTGTTCTTTCGGGATGTAATCGATATCGCAGGAATATTCCGCGAAGCTGCCCCACGGATCGCGCACATAGTGGAAATAGTTTGAGCCGAGCACGTGGCGGCCAAGGCCCCAGCCCTTGGTCCAGCCTTTGTCGTGCATGCGCGTGGCGCCGAGACCGATGTCGTTGACGCTGGCCACGTCCCAGCTGCAATGGTGGAAGCCCGGTGCGTTCGATTTCACCAGTGCCAGCAGATGATGGTCGCTGCCATGGATGCCGTGCATGAACGCCACCAGGTCGGAGGCGCGATCCGATAACCTGAGGCCGAGCGTGCGTTCATAGAACTTGATCGAGGCGTCGACATCGGCGGTAAAGGTCAGGACATGCGACAGCCGGCGCGGCCGCACCGGCGGCCAATTGGCGCGGATGGCGGCGCCGGCGGTGCCGGCCGGTGCGCTCGTCCATTGGCTTTCCGCCTTTTGACTGGGCGACACCTTGGGCCCGACCTTCACCTCGATCAGGACGTTTTCATGATTGCGGAACCAGAAGCCGTTGCTCTCGAAGCCGGGCGGCGGATCGATCAGCTTGACGCCGCATCCCTCGATGCGCGCCTTGAGCCGCGGCAGATCGTCGGCGTAACAGCCGAACGAGAGATGATGCAGCGCCTTGGTCTTGCCCTCGACGACCGAGCCCCAGCGGTGGTCGTGGCCAAAAGTTTTGACTGCGAGAGTATTGCCATCCCGTCCAACATCCAGCCCGAAGCTGCCGTAGAATTCCTGCGCGATATTGGCGTCGGGAACCGCCAGCACGAACTGGTCGAGCGAATGCACGCCGAGCGCATCGGTCTCTGTCGTGGGCGCCACATAGCCGCGGATGGCGGTCATCGTTTGCTCCCTGAAATCTCAGCTGGCTTATTGTCGGTATTGTAGCCTGAAGAACGAAGCGGGCAAATCGCAGCGTTCGTAAACTGAGACGCAGCAAAAAGCCCGGCATCGCTGCCGGGCTTTTTCTATTCGCATGCGCCGCGATGGAATAGGCCGTTAGGCCGCCTCTTCCTCGGTGGCGGATTCTGCGTCCGCCTCGTCGGCGGGCTTCGGCCCACGCCTAGGGCCCTTGGCGAGGGCACCCTCGATCTCCTTGATCGCTTCGGTCTCGGTGATTTTCTGCACCGCCGCGATTTCGCGCGACAACCGGTCGAGGGCGGCTTCGTAAAGCTGCCGCTCGGAGTAGGACTGCTCCGGCTGGGTGTCCGACCGGAACAGGTCGCGCACCACCTCGGCGATGGCGACGATGTCGCCGGAATTGATCTTGGCTTCGTATTCCTGCGCCCGGCGCGACCACATGGTGCGCTTGATGCGGGCGCGGCCCTTGAGCGTGTCGAGCGCGCGCTTGACCAGCGGGGCTTCCGCCAGCTTGCGCATGCCGACCGACACGATCTTGGCGGTCGGAACCCGCAGAGTCATCTTGTCCTTGATGAAGTTGATGACGAACAGCTCGAGCTTGGCGCCCGCGATCTCCTGCTCCTCGATAGCCAGGATCTGGCCGACCCCATGGGCCGGATAGACGATGAACTCGTTGGTCTTGAAACCTTGTCGTTGAGTAGTCTTCTTGTTGGTGGGCATTCCGGGCAAAACTCCTTCACCGGCGCCCTTCCGGGTGCCGGCCAATTTGGCTGCGGGAGCCCCATTGCGGACGACACCGCGTGAGGCTTGCGAGGTCCGCCGCGCTTCGGCAGACTTTTTAGGTCTCCGGCTCACGCCGGGAGAGCCTTTCTTAGCTTTTTGACGCGGTTTTCCTGCCACTGCTCACGCGTGGAATTCACGCCCTCTTTTCAAGACCCTTGGGTGCAGCCGCGAAAAATAAGGCCCCCCGACAGTGGGAGCGCATCCGTAGCGGCGTTTTTGATCTTCATCGGATTTTGTATATATAGCACATTTTCGGCCAAAATCAAAGCCTTATGGCGTCGCAAAACCGCAATTCCACGGTAATCGACCTGCGATTTTGACATATCGGTTAATTGTGGAGCCGTTTCGGCGGCCGCGTCGGTGCCCGAATAGGGCCGCTTACGACAAAACGCCGCTTAGTCGCCGGTTCCGGGATTGGCCGAGAAGAACTTCTTGAATTTGTCCGGCACGCCCTCCCAATCCTTGGAATCGGCCGGCGGGTCCTTTTTGACCGTAATATTCGGCCAGACTTTGGCGTATTCGGCGTTTATTTCGAGCCACTTCTCGAGGCCCGGCTCGGTATCCGGCTTGATCGCCTCGATCGGGCATTCCGGCTCGCAAACGCCGCAATCGATGCATTCATCCGGATGGATGACCAGCATGTTTTCGCCTTCGTAGAAGCAGTCCACCGGACACACCTCCACGCAATCCATGAGTTTGCACTTAATGCAGCTTTCGTTGACGACGTAGGTCATTCAAGGCTCCGAGCCGAAATCAGCAGGGCTGCCTAACGTAATGGTCGTTTTCCCGCAAGCCATGCCGTTGGAACGGCGGAATTAGCGTTATCGGCCGATTCGGGCCGAGACCTTCGCGGAAACGTCCGCCCGCATACAAGCCCTCGTCCCGGAACCCGTTGTCAAATCGCGATAAATCTCTCGGGCGGCGGACGCGTCCCCGCGTTTTTCGCAAAAACCCTCGACCCGGATCACCTTGACCATATGATCGAGCGCCAAAGTCACGACATCGCCGACGCGCACCAGGTGGCCGGGCGCGGTCACGCGCTTGCCGTTGAGCCGCACGAAGCCGGCTCCGGCCAAAGCGGCGGCGGCGCTGCGCGTGCGCACCATGCGCGCGTGCCAGAGCCATTTATCGATGCGCTGGCGGTCCAAGGCTTTTAGAGCTTGCGCATGATCTTGTCCGAAAACCGGTACCCACTTTTCGGGATCATGCGCGTTAGGAATCTTTGGTGCTTTGCTCGAGCTGTTGCTTGAGCGCGGCGAGCTTGGCGAAAGGCGAATTGGGATCCGCCTGCTTGTTGCGGTTGTCCGAGCCGCCATAAGGCTTTGCGTAATATTGGTCGCGCTCGGCGCGCTCCACGCGGTCGCCTTTGTCGCGGCGCGGACGGTCGCCGCGGTCGGATCGCGCTTTGCGATCGACCCGTTGCCCCTGGCGTTCGATGCGCTGTTGGCGTTCATGGCGCTGCTGGCGCTGGTCGCGGTCTTTGCGTTCCGGAGGCGGCGTTTTCACGATCTCCGAAGTCGCTGGCGCGGCTGACGTTTCGGCGGGGATAGCGGCGACGGCGTCGGTCGATTGGCTTGGCGCTTGCGCGGCTGCTTTTTGCGGACGCGCAGGCCGGCGCGGACGATTTCCGCGCTTCTCGAAGCGGCCGGCCGGACGCCAGACGTCGATCATCGCCGGCTCACCGGCAACCGTCGGAACTGCCGGAGCTTCGCTGTTCTGCTGCGCGACGGTTTCAGAACTGCCCTCTGTTCGCACCGGAGCGACCTGTTCTTCTTTCCGAACTTCTCCGGCGGGCGGCAGAACTTCGGTAACCGGCATTTTTTGTTCTGCCGGCTCGCTCGCCGCGACCTCGGTCGGCGTCGACTCGACTTGCGGCTGGTCGACTTGCGGTTGGTCGATTTGCGGCTGGTCGATTTGCGGCGGCTCGACCGCGGGCAGCGCATCGGCAACCGGCGCCGTCACCTCGGCGGCCGCTTCAACCGCCGGCGCCGCGCTCTCGGCAGCAGGCGCCGTCCCGCTCGCCGCCGCTGCCTCAGCCGGCTTGGTTTCGGCAGGCTTGGGGCGTCGGTCGAGGCGATAGCCGAGCGAACGCAGGATGGAGGCGAAGTCTTCGCCGGACGCGCCAGTCAGCGAGGTCATCGCGCCGGTGACCGTGAAGCCGCGGCCGTCGAACACACCGTCCGGTTTCGGGCCAGGCGATGTTTCGCGCCAGGAAAGCGCCGGGCGGATCAGATCGGCGAGCCGCTCCAGGATATCGACGCGCACCGCACGCTCGCCGGCGACGCGATAGCCGGCGGTGCGGTAGAGCTGTTTCGGCGTCTCCTTGTCGACCGGGATCGAGGTGCGCCCCGACGCGGCGAGATGCAGCAATTCGGAAACGCCCTTGGCATCCGGGCTCTCGTGCTTGAGCGCCCAAAGCTGCGTAGCCAGCGCGCGCGGCGCGGGCTTGAGCAGCAGTGGCAGATAAATGTGATAGGCGCCAAAGCGCACGCCGTATTTGCGCAACGTCGCGCGCGCCGGCTGGTCGAGCCCCTTGACCTCCTCGGCCACCTTCTGGCGTTCCAGCACGCCGAGCGATTCCACCAATTGGAACGCGATGCCGCGCGCCATGCCGGTGACGTCATCCGCGGCGGTGAGCGAGAACAGCGGCGCCAGCAGCTTCTCGATATGGGTCTTGAGCCAGAGGTCGAGCCGGGTCTGCACCAGATCTTTCGCCGGCCCGGTCAGTTGCTCGTCGGCAACGATGCGCACGCGCGGGCGCAGCACGTCGTCGCCGGGGATCAGCTTGCCGACCACGTCACCGGTCCAGCGCAAGGCGCCGTCGCTCGCCAGCACGATGTGCTCGTTCGAGGCCTGCGAAAGCTTGGTCGCGCGGGTTTCAATCTCTCCCGCCAATGCCTTCTGCGCGGCGGCGTTGAGCGCTTTGGCTTCCGAGCCAGCCGAGGCGGAGGCGTCGGGCGCGAACATGAAGCCGTCGAGGCGGCCGATGACATGGCCCTCGACGGTGACTTCACCAGTTTTTCCGATTTCGGTTTCCAACATCGTGTTCTCTCGTAGCCGCCGCATCAATACGCTGGTGCGGCGGTCCACGAAGCGTTCGGCCAGACGTTCGTGCAGCGCATCCGACAGCTTGTCTTCGACCGCGCGCGTGACGTTCTGCCAGTGTTCCGGATCGGCGAGCCAATCTGGGCGGTTGGCAACGAAAGTCCAGGTCCTGACATGCGCGATCCGGTTGGAGAGGGTGTCGATGCCGCCATCGGTCCGGTCGGCTTGCGCCACTTGTTGACTGAACCAATCGGTGGGGATGTTACCCTCTCGCATCAAGAATCCATAGAGGGTCACCACCAGTTCGGCGTGGGTGGCGGGCGCGATTTTGCGATAGTCGGGAACCTGGCAGGCATCCCACAACCGTTCGACCGCGGCCCGGTTTAGCGCCATGGCGCGCACGTGTTCATCACGACTGGCATGTTCCAAAACGAGAATGTCTTCCGCGACCGGCGCCCGCGTCAGCCCCGGCTCGGTCGGCGACGCCGCCAGCGACGCCTGAAGGGCGCCGATCGAGGCGAAATCGAGAGCCGAATTGCGCCATTGCAGCATGCGGATCGGCTCGAAGGTGTGGCTCTCGAGCGCCTGCACCAGCTCCGGCTCGAACGGATCGCAGCGGCCAGTGGTGCCGAAAGTGCCATCGCGGGTGGCCCTGCCGGCGCGGCCGGCGATCTGCGCCAGTTCGGCGGGATTGAGCTTGCGAAACTGGTAACCGTCGAATTTGCGGTCGGACGCAAATGCAACGTGATCGACGTCGAGATTGAGACCCATGCCGATGGCGTCGGTGGCGACCAGGTAATCCACATCGCCGGACTGATAAAGCGCGACTTGGGCGTTTCTTGTGCGCGGCGACAGTGCGCCCAGCACCACCGCGGCGCCTCCGCGCTGGCGGCGGATCAATTCGGCGATGGCATAAACCTCCTCCGCCGAGAACGCGACGATGGCCGAGCGCGGCGGCAGCCGGGTCAACTTCTTCTCGCCGGAAAAAGTGAGCATCGACAGCCGCGGCCGGCTGACGATGTGCGCGCCGGGCAGCAGGCGTTCCACCATCGGACGCACGGTGGCGGCGCCAAGCACCAGCGTTTCCTCGCGCGCGCGCATATTCAACATACGGTCGGTGAACACGTGGCCGCGCTCGAAATCGGCGCCGAGCTGAACCTCGTCGATCGCCAGGAAAGCCACGTCGAGATCGCGCGGCATGGCTTCGACGGTGGAAACCCAGAAGTGCGCTTTCGGCGGCTTTATCTTCTCCTCGCCGGTAATCAGCGCCACCGCGTCCGCGCCGACGCGATCGGTCACCTTGTTGTAGACCTCGCGCGCCAGCAGACGCAGCGGCAGCCCGATCATGCCGCTCGAATGCGCCAGCATCCGCTCGATCGCGAGATGGGTCTTGCCGGTGTTGGTGGGGCCAAGAACGGCGGTGACGCCGGCGCCGCGGGCACGCGCGGAACGGTTGGGCTGCGGAGAAAAAGAGATGGCCATTACGCGTCCAAACTGGCGGCGGGGTCTTTTTGAGGGCGCACGATCTTGTCCGGAAACCGGTTCTCACTCGTCGGGATCATGCTTTTTGCCGGCCTACCAAAGGCTTCCTGTATCACAATGCGACGACAAACAAGGCCGTGGTTAATCATTAGAACGAGTCTGGAACGAACCGCGCCCGAATCACTGACTCGGGGCCTATGCGGGTTCGTTCACGGCGACATCTGGCAAGCCGGGGCCTGATGCCCACAAGATCGAGTAGCCTTAGGCGGATTCAAGGGCTGTTAGTGGCCTCTAAACGTTAACGCGGGGCGCGAATCGATCCGGCAAAAGAGTCAAGGCTGAATCCGCCGGGACGGCGGCGAAAAGCTCATTGCGTCTTCGTCCCGTTGGCGGACGCGTGGGTCGGGACCGGCACCGAGACGAACTGGGTGGCTTCCATCACCATGCGGCCGATCGGCGTCGGTCCCTGCGCGCGGAACGGCACCAGCACGCGCGTGCCGGCGATCGGCGCCAGCCAGACTTCCATGTCGCGCAACTTGGCAATGTAGCGAATCGCCGCGCGCGAGGGGATGTAGCCGGCGACCGGCGAGAAATAGACCGCGCAGACCACCACCGGGCCGGCATAGCCTTTTTCGGCCTTCACGTGGTCCATGCGCTTGTAGGCGAATTGCAGATCGTAGCGCAGCCGTCCGTCGAAAATCGCCAGCGTGCGCTGGCAGGCTTCCGGCGACAGCGGAGTGCCGGTGCCGGGTGTGCGCATCAGCGACGCGGTCATCGGGTCGAGAATGCCTTTGCGGCTAGCATCGGTGATCGGCACGCGATCCGACTCGGTTTCGAGCGGTGGATCGAGCCGGAAATCCGTGACGACGCCGTTGGCGACGGTCAGCTGGACCACATCGATCTTGTGGCTGGAGGCGATGGTCGAGGCGTAGGTCGAGGACGCCGGCTGGCCGGCCTGCAACGTGCCATTTACATGGCTGTTGCCCTCGCCGCCGGTAAACGCACGCACCAGGCCCGTGGTCTCGCCGCTCGCCGACGCCGTGTAATGGCTGTCGGTGATGTCGATCGCCCAGGTTCCCTTGCCGATCGGGATGCCGGCAATCGTCGCGGTGTAGTGCGCCTCGAGCTTGCCCTGCGCGCGGACCGCCGACGGCGACGCCGCGGCCAGCAGGACGGCCAGCATCGAGACGAGAGGGAGTGAGCGGCGCAGGGCCAACACGGACATTCATCCACTTTCGCGGCGGCGGTCCCGCCGGGGGTGCCGGCCGACGGCGGTACAATAACCGGCGGTTGCGGCCGGCACGCAAGGGGCGCGGACGGCCCCTGGCCTCATGGGAAGCGCTAATTCGCCCGGGCGCTGCCGTTTCATTACGTCGGCGTCGAATAAGTCGAATGTTTGATTACCCAGGGTGCCGCGCGGGAAGGCTTTGACGGCGACTAAAAAGCCGCCAAAACCCTTGTCTTGACGGGCCAAGCCCCCCTCTCTATACGTCCGCGGTCTTTCCACGATGAATGACCTGACCGGCGCGGCTGTGCGCCGGGCGTTTTACGAGGGATGAGCCATGGCATGGCGTTGCGATCTGACCGGCAAGGGGCCGCTATCCGGGCACAAGGTGAGCCACTCCAATATCAAGACCAAGCGGCGTTTCATGCCGAACCTGCGCAACGTCACGCTGACGTCGGATTCGCTTCAGCGCAAAGTGCGGGTGCGGGTGTCGGCCAACGCGCTGCGGACCGTCGACCATCGCGGCGGGCTCGACGCCTTCCTGCTGAAGGCTAAGGACGGCGAGCTTGCCCCCAAGATGCTCGAGCTCAAGCGCGCGATCGTGAAGAAGAAAGCGGTGGCGAGCGCCTAGTTCGTCACTCCGGGGCGTGCCGAAGGCGCGAACCCGGAATGACAGAAAATAATTACTCCCCCACCAGCGCGAATTGCAGCAGCAGATTGCGCTGAAGCACGGAAAAATTGTCGTCCGACACCAGCGTGATGATGGTTTCGCCGGCGGCGTTGCGATGCACGGCGATGCCTTCCATGTTATCGATCTGGTAGGCGAGATCGGCCTCGATCAGCGGCGGGCCGTCGGCCAGCGCGCCCGGCTTGATCGCAGCGAGAGGAACGCGCCGGATGCGCATGGCGACGCCACGCGCGATCGAATAGCGGCGTTCGAGCAGCAGCAGGTCGTTGGGCGGAAGGATTGTGCAGTCGCTGACGTCGAAGCCATCGCTGCGCTTGACTGAAAAGCGCGCGGCCTCATCGCTTTTGAGCAGGTAAGAGCGAAGATCGCCGACGGCGTTAAGGCTGCGCTCGGTGACGACGATCAGCGTGCCTGCGAGCGGCGAGCCCTGCGGCGGCATCGCCAGGCATTCCAGGCTTTTGTTGTAGGCGAAGGTCTTGAAATCGTCCGGCACCTTGATCGGCACCCCTCGCGCGGCAAGGCCGTCCTTGGCGTAATCGAAGCGCACGATCTTTTCGACGCGCTCAATGCCGACATAAAGCGTGCCCTCGAATTCGGCCAACGATTCGGTGTCGTACCAGTGACGCTCGGCGAGCGGGCGGCCGTCCGGCCCGAGGATTGGCGCCATCTCGGCGTCGGCGATGCCGGACGGCCGGCCGTTTTCGTACAGAATGCGGCCGCGCAGCCAGGAGCCGTTGTCGGTCAGGCTGAGAAAATGGCTGCCGTCGGGTTCGACGCGCAGCGCCGATAAGCCGCCGAACGGTTCATAGGCCGAGGTGAGCGCGAGGCCGCCGCGGAATTCCAACTGGCCGAAGCGCGTCCGCGTCGGGTCGCGGTTGTCGAAGGATACAATCGGGACGGCGCGCACGTCGATCGGCGTGAGCGCCTCGCTGTAGCGGATGGAGGCTGCGAGCGCGTATGTGCCGGCTGCAACCAGCAGCGCCACCACCGCGATGCCGACGAAGAGCCAGCGGCGGCGCGGCCAGGCGGCGGTCACGCCACCCGTCTCCGCCGCACGGGCCGGGGCGCGCGATCGTCGGCAGCGTGTTCCTCGAACAGCTCGGCGAGCTTCTCGGTCATGGCGCCGCCCAGTTCCTCGGCGTCGACGATGGTGACGGCGCGGCGATAGTAACGTGTCACATCGTGGCCGATGCCGATGGCGATCAGCTCGACCGGCGAGCGGGTCTCGATTTCCTCGATCACCCAGCGCAGATGGCGCTCGAGATAATTTCCGGCGTTGACCGACAGTGTGGAATCGTCGACCGGCGCGCCGTCCGAGATCATCATCAGGATTTTGCGCTGCTCGGTGCGCGCCAGCAGCCGCTTGTGCGCCCAGTCGAGCGCCTCACCGTCGATGTTTTCCTTGAGCAGGCCCTCGCGCATCATCAGGCCGAGATTCTTGCGGGCGCGCCGCCACGGCGCGTCGGCCGCCTTGTAGATAATGTGGCGCAGGTCGTTGAGCCGGCCGGGATTGGCCGGCTTGCCGGCGGTGAGCCATTGCTCGCGCGACTGGCCGCCCTTCCAGGCGCGGGTGGTGAAGCCGAGGATCTCGACCTTGACGCCGCAGCGCTCGAGCGTGCGCGCCAGGATGTCGGCGCAGGTGGCGGCGACCGTGATCGGGCGGCCGCGCATGGAGCCCGAATTGTCGAGCAGCAGCGTCACCACGGTGTCGCGGAACTGCATCTCTTTTTCGGCCTTGAACGACAGCGCATGCATGGGATCGATCACGATACGCGACAGCCGGGCCGGGTCGAGCAGGCCCTCCTCGAGATCGAATTCCCACGAGCGGTTCTGCTGCGCCATCAAGCGGCGTTGCAGACGGTTGGCGAGGCGGGCGACCACGCCCTGGAGATTGGAGAGCTGCTTGTCGAGATAGCCGCGCAGCCGGTCCAGTTCCTCCGGCTCGCACAGCTCCTCGGCCGGGATGGTCTCGTCGAATCTCATGGTGAAGGCGCGGTAGTCGGGACCGCGCGGCTGGTTGTCGCCGAACTGGCGCGGCCGCTGCGGCTCGCCCGGCGTTTCGGCGTCGCCCATGTCGGTGTCGTCGGCCATATCGGCGGTCGGCGCATCGGCCGATTCGGAGGCGCTATCGGGCATGTCCTCGGCGGACTCCTGGGTGTCCTCCGTGCTCATGCGGTTCATCTCGTCGCTATCTTCGGCCTCGCCGTCCTCGCCGGCATCCTGCTTGCGGCGGTCCTCCTCGCCGTCCTCGTCTTCCTCCTCGTTGTCGCGGCTGCGGTCGTCGCCCATTTCGAGCGCGTCGAGCAGATCGTGCACCGCGTCGCCAAATTGCTTCTGATCCTCGACCACCGATTCCAACCGGTCGAGATCGCGCCCGGCGCGGTCCTCGATTAGCGGACGCCAGAGATCGACCAGCTTCTTGGCCGCCGCCGGCGGCGCCAAGCCGGTCAGCCGTTCGCGCACAATGAGCGCCAGCGCGTCCTCGATCGGCGCATCGGCGCGCTCGGTGATGTCTTCGAATTTGCCGCGGTGGAATTTCTCGTCCAGCATGGCGGTGAGATTCTTGGCGACGCCGTCCATGCGCCGCGCGCCGATCGCCTCGACGCGCGCCTGCTCGACCGCCTCGAAGACCGCGCGGCCCTGCTGGCCGGCCGGCTGCAGACGGCGATGCGTGGCCGGATCGTGGCAGGCAATACGCAGCGCGATGGAGTCGGCATGGCCGCGCACGATCGCGGCTTCGCCCTTGCTCAGTTTGCGCGGCGGCTCCGGCAGGCGGACCTTGCCGCCCATCAGGCCGGGACGCTCGGCCGCGAACGACACTTCGAGATCGGGTTTGCGCGCGATCGCGCGCAGGCAGCCGGTGATCGCGCGCTTGAACGGCTCGGTCGGCGAGTCCTTCGAAGGCGGCTTAGATCTTATATTTGAGGCCATGACTTTTTTCGCGCCCGTCATCCTTCGAGGGCCGCTACGCGGCCACCTCAGGATGACGGTGAGAGGCTCCCACTCGTGAACAACTATAACCCGTCACCCTGAGGTGCGCGCCGAAGGCGCGCCTCGAAGGGCGACGGCCCGATCAGCTCAGCGCCACGTTCACCGAACTCTCCGGCAATTCGATGCCGAAGCAGCGCTGGTAGAATTCGGCCACGATCGGCCGCTCCAGTTCGTCGCACTTGTTCAAGAAGGTGAGCCGGAAGGCGAAGCCGACATCGTTGAAGATCTCGGCATTCTCCGCCCAGGTGATCACCGTGCGCGGGCTCATCACCGTCGAGATGTCGCCGTTCATGAAAGCGTTGCGGGTCAAGTCGGCGACGCGCACCATCTTGCCGACGATGTCGCGGCCCTGCTCGTTGCGGTAATGCTTGGCCTTGGCCAGCACGATCTCGACTTCGTTGTCGTGCGGCAGATAATTGAGCGTGGTGACGATCGACCAGCGGTCCATCTGCGCCTGATTGATCTGCTGGGTGCCGTGATAGAGGCCCGAGGTGTCGCCGAGGCCGACCGTGTTGGCGGTGGCGAACAGCCGGAACGCCGGATGCGGCTTGATCACCCGGTTCTGGTCGAGCAGCGTCAGCCGGCCCGAGGACTTCCAGCACGCGCTGGATCACGAACATCACGTCCGGGCGGCCGGCGTCGTATTCGTCGAAGCACAGCGCGACATTGTGCTGATAGGCCCAGGGCAGAATGCCGTCGCGGAACTCGGTCACCTGCTGGCCGTCCTTCATGACGATGGCGTCCTTGCCGATCAGGTCGATACGGCTGATGTGGCTGTCGAGATTGACGCGCACGCATCGGCCAGTTGAGCCGCGCCGCCACCTGCTCGATATGGGTCGACTTGCCGGTGCCGTGATAGCCGGTGACCATCACGCGGCGGTTGTGGGCGAAGCCGGCGAGAATGGCGAGCGTGGTCGGCCGGTCGAAGCGGTAATCCGGATCGATGTCGGGCACGTGCTCTTCGGCCTTGGAATAGGCCGGCACTTCCATGTCGCTGTCGATGCCGAATAGCTGGCGGACCGACACCTTCATGTCGGGCAAGTTTGCGTAAGAATTGGCGGCGACTTGTTCAGTTGCGAGCAGTCATTGAACCTCCGTGGCTTCGCGATACCCCGAAGCCTGTTTACGCCTCGACTCGTCCGGTCCGGCTGATAGACTGGCAACTTAGCAGACGAAAGGGCGGTAAAAAACCCGCCGTTCTCGAATGGCACCATCAATAATATCGATGAGATAGGTACTATGGAGGCCGCCCGGAAGGCGGGGCTGGGTTGCTCGGCGCAGCTAGCGCCGGTTCAGCCGAAACCGACCGATTTCAAGTAGTTGTACGACTTGATGACCTCGATCAGGCGGTTTTCGGTCGAGCGGTCGCCGCCGTTGGCGTCGGGATGGTGGCGTTTCACCAGTTCCTTGAAGCGCATCTTCACCTGCGTGCGGGGTGGCGCCGACCTCGAGCCCGAGCGCCTCGAGCGCCTTGCGCTCGGCGTTGCGGACCGGACGGGCGGCCTCGGCGCGCGCTTGCTGCTCGGCGCGCATGCCCTTCGCCGAACAGCCCGAACGGTGTCGCGTGCCGGTGCAACGCGCAGATTCGGCCGCGCCGGCGCGCTTGCCGGTTCCCATCTTCCAGGTCGGACGATGGCCGGTGAGCGCATCCTTCTGATAGGCCAGCACCGCGTCGTCGTTCATGCCGGCGAAAAAATTATACGACTGATTGTATTCGCGCGTGTGCGCGAGGCAGAACTGCCAATACTCCTTGTCGTTCTGCTTGCCCTTGGGCGCGCGATTGGTGGCGATCTCCTTGCAGCCCGGCCATTCGCAGGCCGGCCCGCCGGTTTTCTTGCGGCGATCCTTGTCCGGCTTGACGCGGACTTTATCGAAAAGCGGTGAGTCGAATTTCATGACCGGAACACTATGCGCCTTTGCCGAAGCTACCTTCAAGTCTTGACAACGATACAACGCGCTGGCAGAATCAGGCGCGCACGGCCGCCATTGACCTGACACGCCGACCGTCTCCTAATCTCGGGCGGCATGCGGACCGCCGATCTCATCACAAAGAAGCTGACCGAGGCTTTCGTGCCGCAAAGCCTCAAGGTGGTGGACGAATTCGCACCGGCATGCAGGCCATGCCGGCGCCCGGCCGGGCGGACAAACTCATTTCAGGGTTCATATCGTGTCTGACGCCTTCAAAGGTAAGACCCGGATCGAGCGCCACCGCATGATTAACGCAACGCTTTCGGATGAGCTGCGGGCGGCGTGCACGCGCTCGCCATCCACGCCGCGGCGCCGGGGCGAAGGCGGCGTCTAGCCCGCCTTTGCCGCTGACGGCTTGCGCGGCAGCGGCTGGATGCGCAGCGCGGTGATGCGATTGCGCTCGCGCCGCAGCACCCGGAAGCGGAAGCCGTGGAACGTGAAGCTCTGGCCCGACTTCGGGGATCGAGCGCGCCTCGTGGATGACCAGGCCGGCGACGGTGGTGGCCTCCTGGTCCGGCAGGTTCCAGTCCATGACGCGGTTGAGGTCGCGGATCGGCACCGCGCCGTCGACATTGACCGAGCCGTCCGGCTGACGCGCGCACGCCCGGCATCGCGATGTCGTGCTCGTCGGTGATGTCGCCGACGATCTCCTCCAGGATGTCCTCGAGCGTGACCAGGCCCTCGACCTCGCCGTATTCGTCGACCACCAGCGCGAGCTGCGTCTTGCGGCGGCGGAACGCCTTGAGCTGCTCCGACACCGGGCGCATGTTCGGGCACGAACCACGGCGGCGTCAGCAACCGCGGCGATGTCGACCTTGGCGGCGTCGCCGTCCACCGCATGCAGCGCGCGCAGCAGATCCTTGACGTGCAGGATGCCGACGATGTTCTCCGGGTTGCCGCGCCAGAGCGGAACCCGCGTCACCGGCGAGGCGATCACCGCGTTGACCACGTCCTCGGGCGGATCGTCGGCGTTGAGCGTGATCATGTTGGTGCGGTGGATCATCACGTCGGACACCGCCAGCTCGCGCAGGTCGAGCACGCCGCCGAACATGTCGCGGTCGATGCGTCTCGACGCCGCCCTCGCGATGCAGCAGATCGACCGCGCCGCGCAATTCCTCGCGCGCCGACAGCACTTGTTGATCCTCGCCGACCTGTCATGCCGATGCGGCTTGAGCAGCCAGCGCACCAGCGCCTCGATCGCCATCAGCACGGGGCCGAGCAGCCTTGACGATTATATTCATCGGCCGCGCCACCAGCGAGCGCGATGCGGTCGGGCGCGTTGAACGCCGCGGTCTTCGGCAGCATTTCGGCGAACACCACGACGATGATCGTCATCACGACGGTGGCATAGACCACGCCGGCGATGGCCGAACCAGGCCAGCAGCACGTCGGTGGCCAGCGCCGAGGCCGCGATGTTGACCGCGTTGTTGCCGAACAGCAGCGCGCCGAGCAGCCGCTCGCGCTGCGCCAGCAGGCGGTTGACGATGGCCGGCGCGGCGGTTGCCGTGCTTTTCCAGCCGCATCATGCTGGCGCGCGAGGAAGCGGTGAGCGCCGTCTCGCTGCCGGCGAAGAACGCCGACAGCAGCAGGCACACCAAAACGATAATCAGAGAGAGCCAGTCGGTCCCGGTCATTTTTGGTTGAGTTTGTCGGCCAGAAACGCGCGCACCTCGGCCGCGCTGACGTCATTTTCGACGAAGGCCCGGCCGATGCCGCGCACCAGAATGAAGGTGAGCTTGCCGCGCTTCACTTTCTTGTCTTGCGCGATCAGGTCCATCAGAGCGTCGATGCCCGGCACGCCGCCGGGCACCTCCTTGAGATGGGTGGGCAGACCGACCGCCGCAAGATGAGCGCGCGCGCGGCCGGCGTCGGCGTCGCCAATCAGGCCCCTGCGGGCGGAGAATTCGAACGCCAGCGCGATGCCGAGCGCCACCGCCTCGCCGTGCAAGAGGCGGCCGGAGAAGCCGGCAGCCGGCCTCCAACGCGTGGCCGAAGGTGTGGCCGAGATTGAGCAGCGCGCGATCGCCGGTCTCGCGCTCGTCGCGCGCCACGATGGCGGCCTTTCCGCGGCAGCACACCGCGATGGCGTGTTCGCGCGCCAAAACTCCCGACGATTTACCGCCGGCGAAGATCCCCTGCCAGTTGGCCTCCAGCCAGGCGAAAAATTCAGCGTCGCCGAGCAGCCCGTATTTGGCGACCTCGGCGTAGCCGGCGCGAAATTCGCGTTGCGGCAACGTGTCGAGCAGCGCGGTGTCGGCGACCACCAAAATCGGCTGATGGAAGGCGCCGACCAGATTTTTGCCGTGGCGGGAATTGATGCCGGTCTTGCCGCCGACCGATGAATCGACTTGCGCCAGCAGCGTGGTCGGCACCTGCACGAAATCGAGGCCGCGCCGCACGCTTGCCGCGGCGAAGCCGGCGAGATCGCCGATCACGCCGCCGCCGAGCGCGACCACCAGATCGCCGCGCTCGATACGCGCTGCAATGATCGCCTCGCACACCGTCTCGAAAGTCGCATAGCTCTTGGAGCCCTCGCCTTCCGGCACCACGATGGCCGAACTTTCGATCGCCGGCCGCCGCCAGCGCAGCCTGGCATGCCGCGAGGTGTTTCTGCGCGACGTTTTCGTCCGTCACGATCACGCACTTGGCGGCGGCGCGCAGCACCTTAATGCGCGCGCCCAGCGTCGCGAGTTGGCCGCGGCCGATGACGATCTCGTAGGCGCGCGCGCCCAAGGCGACCGCCACGATAATCGGTTCGCTGGCACGCAGCGGGGCGGTCATGGCTTACCCTCCGCCTCGGCCGCGATGCCGAGCGGCTTGGCCAGCTTGGCGATGATCTCGTCGACAATAATATCGTGCGGCTCGTCGCGCGACTGCACGACGATATCCGACAGCGCGTAGACCGGCTCGCGCAGCGGCGAGCAGGTCCTGGATTTTTTCCGCCAGCGGGCGGTCGTTGCGCCGGCGGGTGCGCTTCATCAGCACGTCGAGGTCGGCCTTCAGCCAGACCGAGATGCCCTTGATGTGGATCAGGTCGCGGGTGTTCTGGTCCATGATCGAGCCGCCGCCGGTCGCCAGCACTTGCGGGCCGTTGTCCAACAGCCGGGCGATGACGCGCTTTTCGCCGGCGCGGAAATCGGGCTCGCCGTGCTTGGCGAAGATTTCCGCAATGGTCATGCCGGCGGCGCTTTCGATTTCGGCGTCGGCATCGACGAATCGGATGCCAAGCCGGGCGGCGAGCCTGCGGCCGACCGACGACTTGCCGGCGCCCATCATGCCGACCAGCACGATAGAACGGCGGCCCAGCGCGGGCACGATCGCCGAGGCCAGTCCGTTTTCCGCCGCTTTTTGAATGGCACCGTTCGCCATGCTAGAGTTCCAAATCAACGCCACGGTTCCATATACCAGCAATTGAGACAACCGCGGGAGCGGCTGTCAGCCCTGGTTAAGGAGCCGGCCGCACGCAAATTTCGCCCGTTTGGCGCGGGCCGCCGCCGGAATTCGACCATGCCGAGCCTGTTCAGATTTCTGGTCTTCGTCGGGCTCATCGGCGGGCTGGGCTATGTCACGGTGTTCGCGCTCGCCAATTTCGTGAAGTACCATCCGCGCGAGATCGTGGTGACGATTCCGTCCGACAAATTCCTCAAGAACCGCTAGCGGGCGAACCGCGAAAAGGCGATGAGCCGCAGGCCGACGGCATCCGACGAAGCGCTGGTCGAGCTGTTCCTCGACATGCTGGCGGCCGAGCGCGGCGCCGGCAAGAATACGCTGGACGCCTACCGCAACGATCTTGCCGATCTCGCCGCGCATCTGCGCGCCGAAGGCCGAACGATTGCCGGCGCCGACACCGACGACCTGCGCGGATTTCTCGCAAGCCTCGACGAGCGCGGCTTCAAGGCCTCGTCGCTGGCGCGGCGTCTGTCGGCGGTGCGCCAGCTTTACCGTTTCCTCTACGCGGAAGGAAAGCGCACCGACGATCCGGCGGCGGTGCTGGAAGGACCCAAGCGCGGGCGCTCGCTGCCGAAGGTTCTCTCCATCAAGGAAGTCGACGGTCTGTTGGCGCGGGCGCGCAAAGACATGGAGAACCAAAAACACCCGCCCGCGCAACGCCTGCGTTCGGCGCGGCTGTTGTGCCTGCTCGAAGTCGTCTACGCCACAGGCTTGCGCGTCTCCGAACTGGTGGCGCTGCCGGCGGCAAGCGCACGGCGCGACCAGCGCATGCTGGTGGTGCGCGGCAAAGGCGAAAAGGAGCGGCTGGTGCCGCTCAACCAGGCGGCCAAACGCGCGATGGCGGAATACCTGAAGATGCGCGGCGAAGCCGAACCGAAGGCGGCGACGAAATGGCTGTTCCCGTCATTCGGCGAACAGGGCCACCTCACCCGCCAGCATTTCGCCCGTGAACTCAAGACGCTCGGGTCGGCTTGCGGTATCTCCAGCGAGCGTCTGAGCCCGCACGTGCTCCGCCATGCCTTCGCCAGCCATCTGCTGCACAACGGCGCCGATTTGCGCGTGGTGCAGACTTTGCTCGGCCACGCCGACATCTCGACCACGCAGATCTACACCCACGTGCTGGAAGAACGCCTCAAGGCGCTGGTGCGCGACCTGCATCCGCTTACCGACGGATAAGGCGCGTACTCGCGCCAAGCTTAACAAGCGTTCATATATTTATGTGATTTCAGCAACTTGGAACGTTTCATGACGTCACGGATTGCCCGTGTAACGTCATCAATCAGGAGCGTTTCATGCGTGCATCTTTGAAGAAGATCGGTTTGGCGGCGGTCATGGCTTTGACCGTCGCAGGGGCAGCGGTGGTAACCGCAGGCTCGGCGCAAGCGCAGCATTGGCATCGCCATGGCGGCGGCGGCTTCGGTGCGGGCTTCGTCGGCGGTCTTGCGGCCGGCGCAGTGATCGGCGGAGGGCCGTACTACGGCGGCGGTTACTATGGCGGCCCTTATGCTTACGGCGGCGGCTGCTACATGGTGCGGCGCGCCTATATCAACCGCTTTGGCCACCGCGTTATACGGCGCGTGCGCGTCTGCGATTGAGTGGCCTTCGACAATCAAGAAAATAATGGCCCCGCTTTCGGGGCCATTATTATTCTGCGTGACCGTGGCGCCGCCCGTTTATGAATTCACGCCCTAGCCAGAAACGCTGGTAAAAACCATATTAACCCGATTGCTTGACTTAAAGCCCTCGTCCACGTCAGTTCCCGACCCAATGCTTGCTGGAACCATGCGCACCTATCTCGATTTCGAAAAGCCGGTGGCCGAGCTGGAGGCCAAGGTCGAGGAATTGCGTGCCATGGGCGAGAGCGACAGCGCGGTCGCCGTCGGCGAGGAAATCGGCCGGCTCGAGGTCAAGGCGGCGGTCGCACTCAAGGAGCTCTACGCCGATCTCACGCCCTGGCAAAAGACGCAGGTCGCGCGCCATCCACAGCGGCCGCATTGCCTCGATTATATCGCCGGCCTGATCGAGAGTTTTATTCCGCTCGCCGGCGACCGCAAGTTCGGCGACGATGACGCCATCGTCGGCGGCTTCGGCCGCTTCCGCGGCGAAAGCGTCTGCGTCATCGGCCACGAAAAGGGCTCCGACACCGAAAGCCGGATCAAGCACAATTTTGGCATGGCCAAGCCGGAAGGCTACCGCAAGGCGGTGCGGCTGATGGAAATGGCCGACCGCTTCGGCATTCCGGTGATCGCGCTGGTGGACACCGCCGGCGCCTATCCCGGCATCGGCGCGGAAGAGCGCGGCCAGGCCGAGGCCATCGCCCGCTCGACCGACGCCTGCCTCGGGCTCGGCGTACCCAATATCGCGGTCATTCTAGGCGAAGGCGGGTCGGGCGGCGCCATCGCCATCGCCACCGCCAACCGCGTGCTGATGCTGGAGCACGCCATCTATTCGGTGATCTCGCCGGAAGGCGCCGCCTCCATCCTGTGGCGGGACACCGCCAAGGCGCAGGAAGCGGCCACCAATCTGAAGATCACCGCGCAGGACATGGTGCGCTTCAGGGTGATCGACACGGTGATTACGGAGCCGACCGGCGGCGCCCATCGCGATCCCGCCGCCGCCATCGCGGCCGCCAGCGAGGCCGTTGCCAATGCTCTCGCCGAACTACGCCCGCTCGACCGCGAAACGGTGCGCCGGCAGCGGCGCGAGAAGTTCCTCGCCATGGGCCGCACCCCCGCCTAGCCCGCCCGGGCTACCTCCGGCGTTGCCCTCGGGGCCGAAATCGCATAGATTTCGCACGATTTACCCTCGATTCACCATGGGGTTACCCGAAACCATGGCGGCGCTCGTTTGCCTTGCGGACGCCACATCTTATGGATAACGATTACTCAATGAGGGACCGCCGCTGCGGGGAGTATCGCGTTTGAACCGACGCATCGTACGAGCCCTGCTCGTTTCGGCGGCCGTAGCCGCGGCGATTGCGCTCGCCGGCTGCGACCCCGACAGCATTACCCCGACCGGCCGCTCGCAAGCCCCCTTGTCCGAAAAGATGCTCGCCACCATCGAGGCGAAGCACATGGACAAGGATTCGCCGATCCTCGCCCGCCTCTTCAAGGAAGACGCGGAGATGGAGATCTGGAAGAAAACCCGCGACGGCGAATTCGCGCTCTTGAAGACCTATCCGATCTGCCGCTGGTCCGGCGACCTCGGCCCCAAGATCAAGGAAGGCGACCGTCAGGCGCCCGAGGGCTTTTACACCATCACGCCCGGCCAAATGAATCCGAATTCCAGTTACTTCCTCGCCTTCAACACCGGCTACCCGAACGCCTTCGACCGCGCCTGGGGCCGCACCGGCTCCGAGCTGATGGTGCATGGCGACTGCTCGTCGCGCGGCTGCTACGCGATGACCGACGAGCAGATTCAGGAAATCTACGCGCTGGCGCGCGAGTCATTTTTCGGCGGCCAGAAGGAATTTCAGTTCGAGGCCTTTCCGTTCCGCATGACGGCGCTGAACATGGCCAGGCACCGCAACAATCCGAACTTCGCGTTCTGGAAGGAGATCAAGGAAGGCTACGACCATTTCGAAGCCACCCACCAGGAACCCAAGGTCGCGGTCTGCGAGAAGCGCTACGTCTTCGACGCGGCGCCGCCGGAAAATTCCTCGCAACCGCTCAAGTTCGATGCGCGCGGCAAATGCCCGATATACCAGCTCGACCCGACCATCGCCGACGCGGTGCTCGATCACCGGCGGCAAGAGCAGGTTCAGATGGCCAACTATATCGCGCGCGGCGTCGCGCTCGCGCCGCCGCATGTCGGCGACGGCGGGATGAACCCGGTGTTCGCGTCCAAGCTCGGCACGCAGGAAGGCTACGACAGCAACGGCCGCCTCATCCAAGTGGCGACCGCGCCCGGCGCGTTGCCGCGCACGCCCAATCCGCCGGCCGCGGCGAGCCAGCCCGTGACGATGGCAAGCGTGCCGATGCCGCAACCGGCGCCGCAGGCCAAGGACGGCGAAGCGCCGCCTGAAAAGCCGAAAACAATCGCGAGCCTTATCGGCAACATGTTCGGCGGCTCGAATGCGCAGGCAAGTCCGGCCGAGCCGGCGGAGAGCCAGACGGTTGTCTTGCGCGGCACCCATACCGAGATGGCGGCGAAGCCGAAGCAACACGCCGCGTTCCGTACCGCCGCCGTGCCGGCGGCCTCGCATGCCAAGACGACCACGGCGGAGCCGGCCGCGGTAGCCAAGGCGGTGGCCAAAATGACGCCGCCGGTGCTGCAAGCCCGCAAGGATGCGGCGGCCGCGCCGGAAATGCGCACCGCCTACTCGGCGCCTCCGGCGCCCAGCGGCGGCCTGCTGACGGGCGCACAGCCGGTGGTGCCCGCGGGCTCGTTCGAGAGCCGCTGGACCGCGGTGCGCTGACACGGACAGCGGCCGTTTCCGTTGCCAAGCGAGCAGGCCGGGACAGACCCGGCCATGACGGGTTAAGAAGCGCCGCATGGACTGCTTCGTCTACGTTCTCGGAACCTGCACCAAAGACCGCCGCCTGACCTATGTCGGCTGGACCAGCGACATTGCGCGCCGTATGGCGCAGCATAATTCCGGCAAGGGCGCGCGCACGACGCGCGGGCGCGCCTGGGTCCTGCTGCACTCGGAGTGGTTTTCGACACGGCGCGAAGCCATGAGCCGCGAGTGGCACTTGAAACGCGACCGCGCGTTCCGGAAAAAGCTGGCGCTCCGGCTCAAGGGCGAACGCGCCCGATGAGCGCCTTCCAGGAGCCGAAGATCGACTGCCACGCCCACGTCTTCGATCCGCCCCGTTTTCCTTACGGCAGAGACATCGACTACAAGCCGTCCGGCCAGGAGATCGGCACGCCGCCGCAGTTCGACACCGTCATGAAGACCTACCGTGTCAGCCACGCGCTGCTGGTGCAGCCGAATTCCGGCTACGGCAGCGACAATTCCTGCATGCTCGATACTATCGCGCGCGGCAACGGCCGCTTCAAAGGCGTCGCCATCGTCGCGCTCGATGCCGATCTTGCGGCCTTGCGCGCGTTGAAAGCGCAAGGAATCGTCGGCGCCGCCTTCAACCCGACCTTCCACGGCAGCGACTACTACAAGCGGTCCGCCGGCCTGATCGGCAGGCTCGCCGAGCTCGACATGTTCCTGCAAATCCAGAGCGAGCACGACCAATTGTCGATGTTCGTGCACTGGATCGAAGCCACGCCGGTGCGCGTGCTGATCGACCATTGCGGGCGGCCGACGCCGGACGCGGGGCTCACCCAGCCTGGCTTCCAGGCGCTGCTGCGGCTCGCCGCCACCGGGCGGGTCAGCGTCAAACTGTCCGGCTATTCGAAATTCTCGAACATGCCCTACCCGTTCGAGGACACCTGGCCGTTTGCGCGCGCCATTGTCGATGCCTTCACGCTCGACCATTGCATGTGGGCGTCCGATTGGCCGTTCCTGCGCGCGCCGCAACGGCAGGACTACGGCCCGCTGGTCGAATTGGCCGGAGTGCTGTTTTCCGATCCGGCCCAACGCCGCAAATTGTTTTGCGATACGGCGCGCCGGCTGTTCGGCTTCGGCGGCGGCCACGCCTGAGTAGGTCGTTCATCCCTGCGGCTTGATGCCCGCGAACTTGATCACCTTGGCCCACTTGTCGGTCTCCGCGGCGATGAGCTTGCCGAAGTCGGGCGGCGAGCCGGGCACCGGCGCCACGCCCAAATCGGCAAAACGCGACTTCATCTTGGGGTCGGCCAAGGCCGCATTGATCTCGGCGTTGAGTTTGTCGACGATCGCGGCGGCCGTGCCCTTGGGCACGCCAATGCCCCCGACCGCGCTCGCCTCGTAGCCCGGGACGAATTCGCCGATGGCCGGGACGTCCGGCAGCGCCGCCGAGCGCGTCGCCGTCGTCACCCCGAGCGCGCGCAGCTTGCCGGCCCTAATGTGCCCGATGGACGAAGCCATGAGATCGAACATCACCTGCACCTGGCCGCCGAGCAGGTCGTTGATGGCCGGCGCGGAGCCGCGATACGGCACGTGCAGCAAGTTGACGCCTGTCATCATCTTGAACAACTCGCCGGCCATGTGGGTCGAGTTGCCGATGCCGCCCGAGGCCATGTTGAGTTTGCCCGGATGGGCCTTGGCATAGGCAATGAACTCCGGAACGGTCTTAACCGGAACCGACGGATTGACCTCCATGACGAGCGGCGTGCGCGTGTTGCTCGCGACCGGCTCGATGTCGCGGATGAAATTGTACGGAAGTTTTTTGTACAGCGTCGCATTGATGTAATTACTGGTCGCGATCCAGAGCAGCGTGTAGCCGTCCGGCGGCGCACGCACGACGAACTCGGTCGCCACGCTGCTGCTCGCGCCCGGCTTGTTGTCGATGATGACCGGCTGGCCGAGGCGGTCGGACAGCCATTGGCCCAACAGACGTGCGCTGATGTCGGCCGATTGGCCCGGCGGAAAGCCGACAACGATGTGCACCGGCCGGTCCGGATAGGTAGCCGCGCGCGCGACGCGCGAGACGGCGGGCAACACGGCCGCGCCCGCTGCCAGTTGCAGAAATTGCCGACGAGGAAGTTTCATCATGCGCCTCCCATTCAATTGTCGCGGCTAGTTCAACAGTCCCTCTTCCATCGCCTTGATCTGCAGCGCCAGATAGCGCGAGAAAATCCGGCATTGCGCCAGGCTGCCGGCGGTAAACCACAATCCCGGCTGCGCGGTGCGCCGCCACATGTTGCGCAATTCGCCGCCGTCGTCGAAACCCCAGACCGGCCCGATCTTGTCGGCGATTTCGTCGCCGAGAAAAGCGCGCGCGGTGTCCTGCTGGTTCTTGTAGCCGGTCGCCAGCACCAGGAGTTCGGCCGGCACGACAGAGCCGTCGCGCAGCCGGGCGCCTTCGGCGACGAACCTTTCGATATCGGCAAATTGCAGCAGCTTGAGTTGGCCGGACATGATCAGCTCGGAACAGCCGACATTGAAGTAATAACCGCCGCCGCGGCGCAGATACATCATCTGGAAGCCGGTCTCGTCTTCGCCGTACCACAGGCGGAAGCCGGATTTTTCCAGGCCCTTGAGCAGCGCCTTGTCGACCTCGCGGCCGCGCGCAGTCGACAGCTGATAGGAACGTTGCAGCACCGGATAAGGCAGCGACGTCGCCAGCAGGTCGCAGTCGTCGAACGGAATGCCCTCGGAATAGACCGCGTAGACGCTCTGCGCTTCCTTCAGGCTGACGACATAGGTTTTGCTGCGCTGGATGATCGTGACGGCGGCGCCGTGCGCCTTCAGTTCCTGCGCGACGTCGTGACCGCTGGTGCCGGTGCCTAGCACCAAAGCCTTGCGGCCGCGCCAGTGCTCGGCGTTCGCGAAAGCGCCGGAATGCACGATCGTGCCGGCGAATTCGGACAGGCCGGGCAAGTCCGGCGTAGAGGGAATGCTGCTCACGCCGGTGGCGAAGATGAGATGGCGCGGATGCATGACGCGCTCAGTGCCGTCGGAGCGGCGCAGCGTGACGCTCCATCGCCGATGCGCATCGTCATAGCTGCCGCCGGTGAATTCGGTGCCGATCCAGAAATTGAGTTCCAGGGCGTCGACGTAAGAACTCGAACCAGTTCGCCAGCATGTCCTTCGGAATGTAAACCGGCCAGGTCGGCGGGAACGGCATATAGGGCATATGGTTGACGTGCACTTCGTTGTGCAGCGTCAGCGAGTGATAACGCTTGCGCCAATTGTCGCCGACGCACTCATGCCGGTCGACGATCAGCGTGTCGATGCCGAGCTGTTGCAGCCGCGCCGCGATCGAGAGCCCGGCCTGGCCGCCGCCGACCACGACGACCGTCGGGTCGCGATCGGCAAAAGCGCGCTCGCGGGCGCGCCGGTCGGACCAATTTTCGGCGCCGAAGTCGCGCGTCGAATCCGGTTCGCCGCGCCGCTTGAATTGCTCTTCATGGCCGCGCAGTTCGTGCAAATTCGTGTTCAGCGTCCAGGCGCGCAAGCGACCCTGGCCGTTGGGCACGACCCGAACGATGCCGTTACCCGGACCGAACGCGGTCTCGAATTCGAAGATCGCCTCGATCGATTCGGTGCCGGCGCGGCTGACCCAGCGCGGCGGCGTCCGCCGGGTCGGAATGTGGAGGTTCACCGGCTTCGTGCGCGCGAGCGTGGGAGCCAACGCCGCCTCGATCGCCGGGCGGCCGGACATGGTCTGGATCGTCCAGGTGAAGGCCAGCAGGTCGCGCCACAGGCCGTCGGGCAGGAACAAAGCGGCGGCGGCAGCGGCATCCTGCGCGCGCAATGCCGTTTCGAAAGCCGCGAGCCAGCCTTCGGCGGCGGCCAGCGGCGTAAAGCGACTGCGATCCTCGACGATATTCATCCCCAAGACCCGGCAACGGGCGGAGCTTCCGCCGGACGCATCCTATTGCGGTACCATCCGATTGGACAGGGCGGCATCGGAAGACTAATTTCCCGCCGAACCGACCGCCAATTGTCGTGACTTTTTCGAGGAGCGAGCCATCAACTACGCAGCCCCCATCGCCACAAGCCAACTGCCGCGCGAAAACTTCGGGACCTGGGAATTTCCGGTCCTGCACGTGCGCGGCGGCACCTCGACCGGCTTGATCATCTGGGACCGCATCGCGCCCAAAGTGCTCGAGCTGCGCGAGGAGTTGCTGCGCCACCTGATGGGGCTGCCGCTGCAAGGCTCGACGTCCGACACCAAGCAGATCACCGGGCTTGGACGCGGCTATCCGACCAGCAACAAAGTATTTTTCGCCGAGATGACGACGAACGCGGCGGGCAGCCCGCAGATCGTCAGCACGCTGGCGCAACTCGCCGGCGGCAAATCGCAGATCGACTGGAGCGTCAACTGCGGCAACATGTCGGCGGCGCTGCCGTATTGGGCGATCGACCAGCATTTCCTGCCGCGGCAGTTGAACGGCAAGGGCGAGGTCGAAATCTTCAACACCAATACCAAGACCACCATGATCGGCCGCGTCACGCTGGCCGGCGACGGGTTCGGCTTCGCGCAAATCCCCGGCGTCGACGGCGAGTTTCCGGGCGTCGACCTATTCATGACCAACCCGGTCGGCGCCAAGACCGGCAAGGCGCTGCCGACCGGATCGGCGGCCGATCAATTCGGCAAATTCACCGTGTCCTGTGTCGACGTCGCGGTGCCGATGGTGATCGCGCGGGCGTCGGAATTCGGCAAGACCGGCACCGAGCCGGTCAAGGATCTGCGCAACGACGAAGTCTTCTTTTCGGCGCTGAAGAAGCTTTGGATCGAAGCCGGCCTGAAGATGGGGCTGAAAGGCAAAGGCGGCAAACCGATGACCGCGGACGAACTCGCCAACAGCGAAACGATTCCGAAGGTCTGCATCGTCGGCCCGCCGGTGGACGGCGGCAACATCTCGACCCGCTACTTCACGCCGCAGGAAGGCCACGCCACCATGGCGGTCACCGGCGGATGCTGTCTCGCCGCGGCGTGTCTGATGCCCGGCACGGTCGCGCACGAGATTGCGCGCAATTTGCCGTCGCTCGGCGCGGCGCCGACCGAAATCCAGGTCGATATCGAAAATCCGGCGGGGATTTTGTCGGCCACCATCGAAGGCCAGCAGACCAATCAGGAGACCAAGATCAGCCGCGCCGCCTACAAGCGCTCGGCGCAGATTCTTATGCGCGGCTATGTGCCGATCTACCGCGCGTCGGCCGCGCTGAAACAGGCGCTGGCCGAAATCGCATCCGGCGGCACCGCGCTGAACCGGAAGCCGTAAGCCGATCTTAACCGCCGGCTAGCGCCGTTTAAGCTCGAACCGTCCCTCGGACTGGTTGTTGACGAAATCGCAATCGCATTCCTCGGCGAAGGCGCGCAGTTTCGCGCGCGCTGCCGGATCCGGCTCGCCGGGCGAAAAAACACCGGCGAATTGCGCATAGCTAAGATCGAAGATATGCCCGCGCGGCATCTCCGATAGGTAGCTCTTCAGGACGGCGCTGGTCAGCATGGCTGCTAGTGCAGCGACGACGCCGGTTCGTCGGTCTCGACGATGGCGCGGCCAAGCTCGATGATTTCGGCTTCCACCTCGGCCTGGCGCTCGGTCAATTCCAGATATTTCTTGGTCGAGGCGCCATCGGGCACCTAGTCGCCCGCCGAACGCTGCTCCGGCGCCAGTTCGGCCAGGTTGGCGATCATCTCTTCGATCGCGGCGTCGAGTTGCGCGCGCTCGCTGCTGAGATCGGCAAGCAGTGCTTTCATCTCGTCGAGTTTGTTCGCCATTGCAACGTGTCTGACTGCGATTTCACTAGGCTGGAACGATGACTTTGCCGATAGGCCATAGCGCAATGCCGGCAAGCTTCAAATGCGCCCACGCGAACGGAATGCCGACGATGGTGACGGCGCAAAGGATCGCGGTGACGACATGGCCGAGCGCCAGCCACCAGCCCGCCAGCACGAACCATATGATATTGCCGATGAGCCCGAGCGGTCCGGTGCCGAGGTCTTCCCGGCCGAAATATTCTTCGCGCGAAACGGCCTTTTGGCCGAACGGCAGCAGCGTGCAGGCGGCGATGGTGAACGCGGCCCGCGTCCAGGGCAATCCAATAATCGTGATCGCCATGAGGACGCCGGCGATGGCCCAGCCGACCGCCATCCATAGGCCGCCGAACACAATCCACAGCACGTTTAACAATAAGGCCAGCACGATCGACTTCCTTCGGAAGCGGCGGCGCTTTACGCGAACTTGCCGTGGCAGTGCTTGAATTTCTTGCCGGAGCCGCAGGGGCACAGCTCGTTGCGGCCGACTTTGCCCCAACTGGCGGGGGCTTTCGGATTGCGCTCGGCTTGCGCGCCGCTTTGCGCGCCGTTGCCGTTGCCGATCAGCATCGGGGCGAGCGCTGGCGCCATCTCGTCCTCGCCGGTGGCGGGGTCGACCTTGTGCGCCTCCATATAGGGAAGCTGTTGCGCCGGCTCTTCCGGCGGCTGCTGCACGACTTCCACGCGCATCAACTGTCCGGTGACCGCCTCGCGCAGGCGCGCCATCATGGCCTCGAACAGGCTGAAGGCTTCCGCCTTGTATTCGTTGAGCGGATCGCGCTGGCCATAGCCGCGCAGGCCGATCACCTGGCGCAGGTGCTCGAGCATGACCAAGTGCTCGCGCCAGAGATGGTCGAGCGTCTGCAACAGGATCGACTTCTCGACGTAGCGCATGACGTCGGGGCCCCATTTGGCCACCTTGCCCGCCATGTGCTCGTCGGCGCGCCGCTCGATGCGCTCGCGCATTTCCTCGTCGGCGATGCCTTCTTCCTTGGCCCACTCCTTCACCGGCACTTCGAGCGTGAGCACCTCGCGCAGCGCGGTATCGAGCCCGGCGATGTCCCACTGTTCGGCATAGGCGTTGGGCGGAATGTGCTTGGCGATCAGGTCCTCGACCACCGAACGACGCATGCCGGCGACGGTCTCGTCCACCGCCTCGTCGCGCATCAGGTCGAGCCGCTCCTCGAAGATCACCGTGCGCTGGTCGTTCATCACGTTGTCGAACTTGAGAAGATTTTTGCGGATGTCGAAGTTGCGCGCCTCGACCTTCTGCTGCGCTTTCTCCAGCGCCTTGTTGATCCACGGATGGATGATCGCCTCGTTCTCCTTGAGGCCGAGCTTGGTCAGCATGCCGTCGAGCTTGTCGGAGCCGAAGATGCGCATCAGGTCGTCTTCCAGCGACAGGAAGAACTTGGAATGGCCGGGGTCGCCCTGGCGGCCGGAGCGGCCGCGCAACTGGTTGTCGATGCGCCGGCTCTCGTGCCGCTCGGTGCCGAGCACGAACAGGCCGCCGGCCCTGAGCGCCTTTTCCTTCAGGCGCGCGATCTGGGCGCGGATCTCGTCGGCGCGCGGGTCTTTTTCGCGCGCGCGCGGATCCTCGATGTCGGTGATCTCCTGGCGGATGCGCATGTCGGCATTGCCGCCGAGCTGGATGTCGGTGCCGCGGCCGGCCATGTTAGTGGCGATGGTGATGGCACCCGGCACGCCGGCTTGGCTGACGATAAACGCTTCCTGCTCGTGATAGCGGGCATTGAGGATGGCGAACACCTTGGTCTTGGTGGCGCCGTCGTCGCCGGAATAGAGCGCGGCGAATGCGTTGGGGTCGGTGAAGTCGTGCGCCTCCCAGCCGGCCTCGCGCAGCATGTCGGCGAGCTGTTCGGATTTCTCGATCGAGGTAGTGCCGACCAGCACCGGCTGGCCGCGCAGCTTGCAGTCCTCGATCAGCGTAATGATCGAGCGGTATTTCTCCTTGGCGGTGCGATAGACCTCGTCGTCGTCGTCGATGCGCACCAGCGGCATGTTGGTGGGCACTTCCAAAACGTCGAGATTGTAGATGTCGAGGAACTCGTCGGCCTCGGTGAGCGCCGTGCCGGTCATGCCGGCGAGCTTCTCGTACATGCGGAAATAGTTCTGGAAGGTGATCGAGGCCAGCGTCTGGTTTTCCGGCTGGATCGGTTGATGCTCCTTGGCCTCGAGCGCCTGATGCAGCCCTTCCGAATAGCGCCGGCCCGGCATCATGCGGCCGGTAAACTCGTCGATGATGACGACTTCGCCGTTGCGCACGATGTAGTCCTTGTCGCGCTGGAACAGCGTGTGCGCGCGCAGCGCCTGATTGACGTGGTGCACGACGGAGACGTTCTCGACGTCGTACAGCGATTCGCCCTTGAGCTGGCCGGCGGCTTCCAGCCGCCGTTCGAGCTTTTCCATGCCGGCTTCGGTCAGCGCCACGGTGCGCTGCTTTTCGTCGACGTCGTAATCGGCCTTGTCGAGCGCGGGAATGTAGCTGTCGATGGTGTTGTAGAATTCGGAGCGGTCGTCGAGCGGTCCGGAAATGATCAGCGGCGTGCGCGCTTCGTCGATCAGGATCGAGTCCACTTCGTCGACGATGGCGAAGATGTGGCCGCGCTGGACCATGTCCTCCAGCCGGTACTTCATGTTGTCGCGCAGGTAGTCGAAGCCGAGTTCGTTATTGGTGCCGTAGGTGACGTCGCAGTCGTAGGCCTTCTTGCGCTGCTCGTCGTCGAGCCCGTGCACGATGTTGCCGACGGACAGCCCGAGGAAATTGTAGATCTGCCCCATCCATTCGGCGTCGCGCTTGGCCAAGTAGTCGTTGACGGTGACGACGTGCACGCCGCGCCCGGAGACGGCGTTGAGATAGACCGCGAGCGTCGCCACCAGCGTCTTGCCTTCGCCGGTCTTCATCTCGGCGATCTTGCCTTCGTGCAGGATCATGCCGCCGATCAACTGCACGTCGAAATGGCGCTGGCCGATGGTGCGCTTGGCCGCCTCGCGCACGGTGGCGAAAGCCGGCACCAGGATGTCATCGAGCGAAGCGCCGTCGGCGACCTGTTTCTTGAACTCGGCGGTGCGGGCCTTGAGCGTCTCGTCGGAGAGCGCGGCCAGTTCGGGCTCCAGCGCGTTGATCTCGGCCACCCGCGGCTGATAGCTGCGAATCCGCCGCTCATTGGCAGAGCCGAACAGCTTACGGGCAACGGCGCCGATCATACGGGGCTCCTCATTCATCAGACGGGGCGACGGAATTTCGCTCGAGCACGATCTTATCCGAAAACCGGTCCCCGCTTTTCGGGATCATGCTCTAGCACGCCGTCACGGCCGGATTTTACTTCCGGCACTCCGGAAATGCGGCACTTTTCGGGCAAATTCGACGAGAACGCGCCTGCACAGCTTAACCAGCCGAGGTTAGCCGAGAGATAGGAGGGGGTCGGATTGTTGTCAATTGGCGGCGGGCGGCGGCCGTTGCCGGGCTTAACCCCCGCCGAAAGCGCACCGGCTCACGCGGACGTTAGGGCCTTCGCGCCGGCCAGCCATTGCAAAGCCGTGGTTGTTGGGTGACAAGTCCGCCGCCGTCCGCAGGTTGCGGACCCTTGCCAAGGACAGACCATGACGATTTCCCGTTTCGCTGGCCCGGCCGGCATCCTCGCCGCCACTCTGGCGCTCGTACTGGCAGCCGCCGGCCCGCTCCGCGCACAGGACAAGGACCCGCTGGTCGCCACGGTCAACGGCACCGAGATCCACCAGAGTGACCTTGCGGTCGCCGAGGAAGAGGCCGGCCAGATCCCGCCAATGTCGCCGGACGCTAAGAAGGATTACCTGGTGCAGTTCTTGGCCGACATGATCCTGGTGTCGAAGGCGGCCGAAGCCAATAAAATGGGCGACACCCCCGACTTCAAGCGCAAGATCTCCTTTGCCCGCAACAAGCTGCTGATGGAGACGCTGCTGCAGTCGGTCGGCAAGGAAGCGCTCACCGACGACGCCATGCACAAGGTCTATGACGAAGCTGTCAAGCAGATGGGCCAGGAGATGGAAGTGCATGCCCGCCACATCCTGATCCGCGCCGCGCCGGGCGACGAGAAGGCGAGCAAGGAAGCCGAGGACAAGATCAAGGCGGTCATCGTGCGCCTGAAGAAGGGCGAGGATTTCGAGAAGGTCGCCAAGGAAGTCACCGAGGATCCATCGGGCAAGGCCAATGGCGGCGATCTCGGCTATTTCAGCAAGGAACAGATGGTGCCGGAATTTTCCGACACCGCATTCAAGCTGGAAAAGGGCCAGATTTCCGAGCCGGTGAAGACTCAGTTCGGCTGGCACGTGATCAAGGTCGAGGACAAGCGCGTCAAGCCGGTGCCGAAGTTCGAAGAGGTCAAGCCGCAGATCGAGCAATACGTGACGCGCAAGGCCCAGGCCGAACTGGTCACCAAGCTGCGCGCCGAGGCCAAGATCGAGAAGATGTACAAGACCGAGCCGCCGGCCGCTCCGCCGGCAGCGCCCGCAGCGTCGGACAAGAAGTAAAACCGATCATATTTATCAAATGAATGCGTGATGCCCGGCCTTGTGCCGGGCATTGTCGTCTTGCATACATTGGCCATGGCGACCGCCGTCTCCCCCCTCGCCCCGCAACACGTGCCGGATATGCCGGCGATTTCCGGCGTGCGGATCGCCACGGCGCAAGCCGGCATCCGCTATGCCGGGCGCACCGACGTGCTGCTGGCGCTGTTCGAGCCCGGCACCACCACGGCCGGCGTGTTCACCAAATCGAAATGCCCGTCGGCGCCGGTCGAGTGGTGCCGCGATAAAGTGAAGGCCGGCAAAGCGCGCGCGCTGGTGGTCAATTCCGGCAACGCCAACGCCTTCACCGGCAAAAGCGGCCGCGCGGCGACCAAGCTCACCGCCGACATCGCCGCCAAGGCGGCCGCTTGCAAGCCGGCGGAGATTTTCCTCGCCTCCACCGGGGTGATCGGCGAGCCGCTCGACGCCTCGAAGTTCGCGCCCGTCATGGCCGGCCTCGCTGCCCATGCTGAGCTCGGCGATTTCCTCGCCGCGGCGCGCGCGATCATGACGACCGACACGTTTCCGAAAGTGGCGACCGCCAAGGCGAAGATCGGCAAGGCGACGGTGACCGTCAACGGTATCGCCAAGGGCGCCGGCATGATCGCGCCCGACATGGCGACCATGCTGTCCTTCATCTTTACCGACGCCGCCATCGCGGCGCCCGCCTTGCAGGCGCTGCTCAAAGACGGCGTCACCGACACCTTCAACGCGGTCACCATCGACGGCGATACATCCACATCGGACACGTTGATGATCTTCGCCACGGGAAAAGCCGGCAATCCGCGCATGGCGCGCGCGGCCGATCCCAAGCTGAAGGACTTCAAGCGCGCGCTGCAGGCGGTGCTGGCGAATTTGTCCGAGCAGATCGCGCGCGACGGCGAAGGCGCCCGCAAGCTGGTCGAGATCGTGGTGGACGGCGCGGTGTCGAAGGCTTCGGCACGGCGCATCGCCATGTCGATCGCCAATTCGCCGCTGGTGAAAACCGCCATCGCCGGCGAGGACGCCAATTGGGGCCGCGTCGTCATGGCGGTCGGCAAGGCCGGCGAGCCCGCCGACCGCGACAAGCTCTCGATCTGGTTCGGCGGCATCCGGGTCGCGCACAAAGGCGCGCGCGATCCGGCCTATGACGAGGCCGAGGTGAGCGCGGCGATGAAGAAGCCGGAGATCAGCCTGAAAGTGGCGCTCGGCTTGGGGCGCGGCCGCGACCGGGTGCTGACCTGCGACCTGACCAAGGAATACATTGCCATCAACGGCGACTATCGATCGTAACTATCCATTTACCGTTACGGCAGGAGTTCCCGGCGGCGGTCGCACCCTCTTAACCATGGGCCGTCTAGCATCGAGGTCGTAGGGCTGTGAGCGTCAAAATCGTCCTTGTTGCCGCCTGCGCCCTCGTCGATGCCGACGGCCGGGTGCTGATCGCTCGACGTCCGGCCGGCAAGCCGATGGCAGGCTTGTGGGAGTTTCCCGGCGGCAAGATCGAAGATGGTGAAGCGCCGGAACAAAGTCTGATCCGGGAGTTGCAGGAGGAACTGGGCATCGTCGTCAATGAGGCCTGTCTCGCGCCGCTTACGTTTGCGAGCCATGCCTATCCCGACTTTCATCTCCTAATGCCGCTCTATGTCTGCCGGCGCTGGGAGGGACAGATCACCGCCAGCGAGGGACAAGCGCTCGCCTGGGTGAAGCCGAACCGGCTGCGGGACTACGAAATGCCTCCGGCTGACGTACCGCTGATTTCGCATCTGATGGCACTGTTGTGATCGTCGGCCAACAACGACTGAAACGGGAAGCGTCCATGAGCAGGCCCCTAACGATGCGCAGAATGCGCGAATTCCTCAACGACGACAGCGCTACCACCGCCATCGAATATGCGGTGATCGCCTCCGGCATCGCCGGTGTCCTCATCGCCGTGGTCATGGCGATGGGCACCTCGCTGCAAACCATGTATCTGAGCGTCTCCAACGGCTTTAACTGACGGCTGGCATTAGCCGCCCGGTTTTTCTCCGGTCGAAATTTCCTTTGTGCCGAGCGCGTCGGCGAGCCGCTGCCGGGCCGAGCCGGGCTTGAGCGGCTTCTGCTGGCTTTCATGCGGCACCCAGCCCGACAACCAGGCGATCTCGAAGGTCGCGCGCAGACGGCCGTCGGCGCCGGCGAAGCGCCGGGCGTAGATTTCGGCGAGCCGGTATAGCGTCGCGCGCTTGAGCGGCTTACGGCTGCGTTCGGTGAGAATGTTGGTGGCGCCCATGCGGCGCAGGTCGCGCATCAAATCCAGCACCGAATTGTAACGCACCGTCAGGCGATCGGCATCGACAACCGGCAGCGCGAAGCCGGCGCGTTGCAGCAGCGCGCCTAGTTCGCGCACATCGGCGAACGGCGCCACGCGCGGTGAGACGCCGCCCTCGATCTCGCTTTCGGCCTGCGCGAAGGCTTCGCGCAATTCGGTGAGGCTGTCGCCGCCGATCAGCGCCGCCAGCAGCAGGCCGTCCGGCTTGAGCGCGCGGCGGATCTGGATCAGCGTGCCGGGCAAGTCGTTCACGAACTGCAGCGCCAGCGCCGAAACGATCAGATCGAGCGAGCCGTCGGCGAACGGCAGCGCCTCCTCGTCGGCGGCGACGCGCAACGACGCATCGCGCGGCCCAGATTCCGGCGTGGCGGCAATGATCGTCGCGACCTTGCCGCTTTCCGCGAGCAGGCGGCGCACCGCATCGGTCGGCGTGCCGAGATCGACGGCGCGCTCGAACTGACGCAGCACCACCGACAGCCGCTCGGCCAGATCGCCGGCGACCCGGTCGATCAGGAACGTCTCGGCTCCCAGCGCTCGCGCGCGTTGTTGCCGTACGCGCAGCAATTGGCGGTCGAAGATGGTCGGGTTTGACGGCATCTGATACATTTGCAGCATGAACGAGCTTATCTCGGCAAGCCAGGACAAGGCTGAAAAATTGGCACCCTCGCGGTTTACTCAGTTCCGCGGCGGATTGCGCGCCGTAATGCGCGCCGCCCTCGACGTGGCGCTGCCGCCGCTGTGCCCGTCCTGCCGCGCGCCGCTCGGCGACGGCGCCGGCCTGTGCGCCGCCTGCTGTTCGAAACTGTCGCTGATCGAGCCGCCTTATTGCGCGCGGCTCGGCATCCCGTTCGCCTACGATCCCGGGCCCGGCCTGCTGTCGATGGAAGCGATCGCCAATCCGCCGGCCTATGACCGCGCGCGCGCCGCGGTGCGCTACGACGACATCGCCCGCCAGTTGGTGATGTCGTTCAAGTATTCCGACCGGCTCGACCTCGCGCCCATGATGGGCCAATGGATGGCGCGCGCCGGCCGCGAACTGCTCGGGCAAGCCGACGCGCTGCTGCCGGTGCCGCTGCATTGGCGCAGGCTGTGGGCGCGCCGCTTCAACCAGTCGGCGGCGCTTGCGCGCGCGATTTCGGACATCGCCGGCGTGCCGGTGCTGCATGGCGCGCTCAAGCGCGTGCGCGCGGCGCCGCAGCAGGTCGGTTTGTCCAAGACCGAGCGCGCCGACAACGTGCAAGGCGCTTTCCGAGTGCCGGCGGAGGAAAAGCCACAGGTGGCCGGCCGCCGGCTGGTGCTGATCGACGACGTGCTGACCTCCGGCGCCACCGTCGATACCTGCGCCCGCGCGCTGCTGCGCGCCGGGGCCGCCCATGTCGATGTGCTGGTATTCGCCCGGGTTGTCGCGCCGGTGCGTAACACCATATAACAGGGACCGAATCGACCGAACGCCCGAAACCGAAATGCCTCTTATCGAAATCTATACCACCCGCTATTGCCCCTATTGCCACGCGGCCAAGGCGCTGCTCAAAAGCAAGGGCGCGGCCTTTACGGAGATCGACGTGAGCGGCGATCGAAAGAAACGCGACGAAATGGTTGAGCGCGCCAATGGCGGCTGGACCGTGCCGCAAATTTTCATCGGCGCTACCCATGTCGGCGGCTGCGACGAGTTGCATGCGCTCGACGACGTCGGCAAGCTCGATCCACTGCTGGCCGGCGACGGGGCCTGCGCATGACCACTGCCGCCTTCAAGGCCGCGATGATCCAGATGCGTTCGGGCCTGCAACCCGGCGCCAATCTCGACGCCGCCTTGGCGCTGATCGGCGAGGCGAAGACCGCCGGCGCCGATTACGTGCTGACGCCGGAAATGACCAACATCATGGAGGTCAAGCGCGAACGGCTGTTCGCCACCATCGTGGAGGAAGACGCCGATACTTCGCTCGCCACCTTGCGCGAGCTGGCGCGCAAGCTCGGAATTTGCATTCATGTCGGCTCGCTGGCGATCAAGCTGACGGCCGACCGCGCGGCCAACCGCTCGTTCCTCATCGATGCTAAGGGCGAGATCGCCGCGCGCTACGACAAGATCCACATGTTCGACGTCGATCTCGCCGGCGGCGAGAGCTATCGCGAGTCGCGCACCTACCGCCCAGGCGAGATGGCGGTGCTCGGCGATCTGCCGTGGGGCCGGCTCGGGCTGACGATCTGCTACGACCTGCGTTTTCCCGCGCTTTACCGCGCGCTGGCGGAAGCCGGCGCTACCATGCTGACGATCCCCTCCGCGTTCACCCAGAAAACCGGCGAGGCGCACTGGCATGTGCTGATCCGCGCCCGTGCCATCGAGAACGGCTGCTTCGTGTTCGCCGCCGCGCAAGGCGGCAAGCACGAGAACGGCCGCGAGACCTTCGGCCATTCCCTGATCGTTGACCCCTGGGGCCGCATCCTGGCGGAAGGCGGCGGCGAGCCGGGCGTCGTGATGGCCGAGATCGATCTCGCCGAAGTGTCGAAAGCGCGCGCGCGCATCCCGTCGCTGCAGCACGGCCGCCGCTTCGAGCTGGTCGAGCCGCTGGCCGAGCCGACCCACCTGCACGTGATCCGAGGGGCCGAATGATCCGCTACGCGCTGGTCTGCGAGAAGGGCCACGACTTCGAAAGCTGGTTCCAGGATTCGGCGGCCTACGACAAGCAGGTCAAACGCAAGCTGGTGACGTGCCCGCATTGCGGCTCGGCCAAGGTCGGCAAAGCGATCATGGCGCCCCGGCTTGCCGGCGCACGCAAACGTGGCGCGCGGGCCGAGCCGGCGGCTGCCGCGCCTGCGCCGGAGAACACGCAAGAGAAAGCTGCCGTCGCGATGATTTCGCCGCAGGAACAGGAGCTGCGCGGCAAGCTCAAGGAATTGCGCGACCATCTCACCAAGAACGCCGATCACGTCGGGCCGAAATTCCCCGAGGAAGCGCGCAAGATGCATTACGGCGAGACCGAGCACCGTTCGATCTACGGCGAGGCTTCGCCCGACGAAGCCCGGCGGCTTTCCGAGGAAGGCATCGAATTCCATCCGCTGCCGATCCTGCCGGATGAGCGCAATTAATACGCCCACACCAAGAGCGCGACGCCGATCACCACCAGCACCACACCGGCGAGCTCGCGCCTTGTGGTCGGCTGCTTGAAGATGAAACGCGTGACCCCTTGCGCGAACAGCACCTCGACCAGCGCCAGCGTGCGCACATTGGCGGCACTGGTGATGGCAAAGCCGAGAAACCAGAATTCCGAGGCGAAGGCGCCCATGAAGCCGGCAAACAGCGAGGGCTTCCAGGCATTGGCAATGGCGCGCAACACGCCCGGGTCGCGCAGCGCCAGATAGGCCGACAGCAGGACCGCCTGCAGCACCAGCCCGACCGCCAGCGTGAAGGTCGCCGCCATGACGAAATGCGGCAGAGCGAGCGACAGAATCGCGCCGCGATAGCCGATTGCCGAGAGCGCGAACAAAGAACCCGACAGCAGGCCGATGACCGTCGAGCGTTTGGTGCTGACGCTGCCGGCGCCGGGCTTCAAAGAGATCACGATGACGCCGGCGGTGGCGATCAGGATTGCCAGGCCCGACAGCGGCGTGATCCTGTCGCCGAGGAAAATCAGGCCGAACAGCGCCACCTGCACCGGCTCGGTCTTGATATAGGCATATGCGACTACAAAGGACCGCTCGCCCATCACCGACAGCATGGTCGCGGTGGCGCCGATCTGCGTCAACGCGCCGGCCACCACCCATAACCAGAACACCGGCGGCGGATGTGGCAGGCCGTAGCCGGCAATGACCATGACGGCCGGTAGAAAGATAACCGCGAAAGGAAAGCCGAACAGGAAGCGCACATGGGTGGCGCCGACCGTGCCGAGCGTCGCGGTCAGTTCGCGCTGCATGGCGTTGCGCGCGGTCTGCGCCGCCGCGGCGATCAGCGTGAAGACGGCCCAGAGCATGTTATTCCATGGTCATTCCGGGACGCAGCGAAGCGGCGGACCCGGAATCCATGCGCCGCAGCAGGGATTATGGATTCCGGGTTCGCGGCCTGACGGCCGCGCCCCAGAATGACGCTCACGCCGCGGTGGCTTTGATCTCCGCGGCCTCCGGAAACTCGGTGAACGTGCCCTTCTCGTTATCGATCAGCAGGAACAGATCGAAATAGCGGATGGTCGGCGCGCTACCGGTGCGCTTGATGATCGACTGCCGCCAGGCTTCGTCATGCGCCTTCTGCGCATCCCGCAGCGTCGGCCACAGATAGACGCCGCCGCCGGTCTTGCCGTCGAGTTCGAGCAGGAAATGCTTGCGCAGCAGTTGCTTGTTGGCCTGCCAATGCGGAATGACGTTGCGGGCCTCTTCGGCCACCTGCTGGCGGCTCCAGCCCTTCGGCGAGTTGAATTCGACCAGTTCGAGGATCATGAGGTCTTCCCTTCCTTGTTCGGGCGCTCCGCCACCAGCATGTAATTCACGTCCGTATCCGACGACAGCTGCCAGCGGTCGGCGAACGGATTGTAGATCACGCCGCGCTCGCCCGTCACCTGCAATCCGGCGCGTTCGAACGCGAGTTCGAGTTCGTTCGGGGTGACGAACTTGTCCCATTGATGGGTGCCGCGCGGCAGCCAGCGCAGCACGTATTCGGCGCCGACGATCGCCAAGGCGAAGCTCTTCAGCGTGCGGTTCAAGGTCGCCGCGACCATCAGGCCGCCCGGCTTCACCATGGCGGCGCAGGTCGCCACGAATGCGTTGACGTCGGCGACGTGCTCCACCACCTCCATGGCCAGCACCACGTCGAACCGTTCGCCGGCGGCGGCAAGCTCTTCCGCCGTGGTGGCGCGGTAGTCCACCGCGACGCCGCCTTCCTGCGCGTGCGCAGCCGCGACGGCGATGTTTTCATTCGACGGATCGGCGCCGACCATCAGCGCGCCGAGGCGGGCCAGCGGCTCCGAAAGAATGCCGCCGCCACAGCCGATGTCGAGCATGCGCAGGCCTTTGAGGCAGTCGAGCTTCTTGGCGTCGCGCGCATAGCGCGCCGCCGCCTGGTCGCGGATGTAAGCAAGCCGCACCGGATTGAACTTGTGCAGCGCCGCCATCGGCCCGCGCGTATCCCACCAATCGTCGGCGTGACGCGAGAAGCGCGCGACTTCGGCTTCGTCGACGGAGGATGCGCTACGTTTCATGTCAACGCGCCGTCACGTGGTTGCGAAGCTCGAGCGGCGCGCCGATGTTGTGCAGCGTCTCCCAACCTTCGCCGGTACCATGAACCGTGACGTCGCCGTAATTCAGCAGCCGGCCGAATATCGTCTGGTCGACGTCGACGCTTTCGACTTTGTCCATGTTCATTTCGATCGTGTGCCGTTTGACGAAGCCTTCCTTGTACACGACGCGCCGGTTGGTCACGTCGATCTCGATGGTCCAGCGCCAGAACCAGGCCGAGGCAAAGGTCACCGCGGCGGCCAGCCAGAAGGCGATGGAGGCGATCAGCCAGCTTAGGCCGGTCGGGCCGGATTTGGCTTGCGTCAGAGTAGCCAATGCGACGACCGCCAGGGCCATGGCCGGCAGATAGACGATCCAATGAATCCTACCCGAGTACACCAGGGTTTCGCCGGGTTGCAGAATTCGCTCGATATACCGCATCGCCAGCACCTAAAATATTAAAGAGGGACGCGGGGCCCGTATGGCCCTTCATGTTGCAGTATCGGCACCCCGCCGGTATGTATACGCGCCTTTTGCGGCCGGCGGTGGCTGCTTGTTAGCGCCTTTTGGCGCGTCCGGAAACGTCAGGTTCTAAAAAGTTATGGCCCGCCTGGTGATGAAATTCGGCGGAACTTCGGTCGCCGATCTCGACCGCATCCGCAACGTAGCGCGCCATGTCAAGCGCGAGGTCGACGCCGGCCATGACGTGGCCGTCGTGGTCTCGGCCATGGCGGGCGTGACCAACCAGCTGGTGGAATGGTGCCGGCAGGCGGCCCCGCTGCACGACGCGCGCGAATACGATGCGGTGGTGGCGACCGGCGAGGAAGTCACCGCCGGGCTTTTGGCCATCGTGCTGGCGGCCATGGGCGTCAATGCGCGCTCCTGGCAGGGCTGGCAATTGCCGATCCTGACCGACAATGCGCACGCTTCCGCCCGCATCCAGGACGTGAACGGCGCCGAGCTGATCCGGCGCTTCAAGGAGCACGGCCAGGTCGCGGTGATCGCCGGCTTCCAAGGCATACACAAGGAGAGCGGCCGCATCACCACGCTCGGCCGCGGCGGCTCGGACACCTCGGCGGTGGCGATCGCCGCTGCCATCGGCGCCGAGCGCTGCGACATCTACACCGACGTGGACGGCGTCTACACCACCGATCCGCGCGTGGTGCCGAAGGCGCACCGCATGGACAAGATCGCCTACGAGGAAATGCTCGAATTGGCTTCGCTCGGCGCCAAGGTCATGCAGGTGCGCTCGGTCGAGCTCGGCATGGTGCGCAACGTTCCGATCTTCGTGCGCTCCAGCTTCGTCAAGCCCGAGGACATCGATCCGCACAAGACGCCGCCCGGCACGCTTATTTGCGACGAGAGTGAAATCATGGAACAGCAAACCGTCACCGGTATCGCCTTCTCCAAGGACGAGGCGCAGATCTCGATCCGCCGCGTGCAGGACAAGCCCGGGGTCGCCGCCGCGATCTTCGGACCGCTCGCCGACGCCAGCATCAACGTCGACATGATCGTGCAGAATGTCTCGGCCGACGGCGCCACCACCGACCTCACCTTCACCGTGCCGTCGGCCGACTACGAACGCGCGCGGGTCACCATCGAGAAGGCCAAGGCCGCGATCGGCTATGAGCGCATGGACGGCGCCACCGACGTCGCCAAGGTCTCGGTCATTGGCATCGGCATGCGCAGCCATGCCGGCGTCGCGGCCCAAGCGTTCAAGGCGCTGTCCGGGCAGAAGATCAATATCCTCGCTATCACCACCTCGGAGATCAAGTTTTCGGTGCTGATCCACGCGTCGCAGACCGACCTGGCGGTGCGTACCCTGCATACGCTGTACGGACTGGACAAATAACCAAGCGGCAATCGCTCAATCCAATATCGCGGCCGCGAGCGGTCTGACGCCCGCGCCCGCGCACAATAACCCCGAGGAAATTCGCCCATGCGTGTTGTCGCCATCGAAGAACATTTCACCGTGCCCGCTCTGGTCGGCCGCATCGATCCCGCCGCGATCAGCCGCCGCGGTTTCCGGCCGAGAAAGCCGCCCGTCGGCCGCCCGAACCCGATGGAGCTTCTGCCCGACATCGGCGAGCGTCGCCTCAAGTCGATGGACGAGGCCGGCATCACCATGCAGGTGCTCTCCAATACCGGTCCCGGCCCCGATCTCGTGCCCGGCGCCGACGGCGTCGCCATGGCGCGCGAAATGAACGACCATCTGGCGCAAGCCGTCGCGCGCCATCCCGACCGCTTCGCAGGCTTTGCCGTGCTGCCAATGCAGAGCCCGGACGCCTGCGCCGCCGAACTCGTACGCTGCGTCAAGGAGCTGAAATTCCTCGGCGCGCTGATCAACGGCACGACCGAGGGCCGCTTCCTCGACCACCCGAGCTATGACGGCATTCTCGCCGCGGCCGTCGAACACGACGTGCCGATCTACATCCATCCGCACCTCGCGCCGGAATCGGTGCGGCAGGCCTATTTTTCCGACCTGGAGCCGGGCGCGGGCCGCGTGCTGGAAGCCGCCGGCTGGGGCTGGCACTCGGAGACGGCCATCCACTTGCTTCGCATGGTGCTGGCCGGGGTGCTCGACCGGCATCCGAAGCTCAAGATCATCATCGGGCACATGGGCGAAATGCTGCCGGTGATGCTGGATCGCATCGACGCGGTGTTCCAACTCGATATCGACCATCTCAAGCGGCCGATCAGCCACGCTATCTACGATCAGGTCTGGGTCACGACCAGCGGCATTTTCAGCCAGCCGCCGTTCATTGCCGCGCTGCAGACCTTCGGCATCGACCGCATCATGTTCTCGGTCGACTATCCCTATGCGCCCAATATGAAGGGCCGCGCCTTCCTCAACGGCGCCGCGCTGTCACCGGCCGACATGGCCAAGCTCGCGCACGGCAATGCGGACGCGCTGCTGAAGTTGAACGCCGGGGCGAAATAGAGGGACCGGACCCGGTCGCAGCCGCCATCTCCGCTGCACCGCAGCGCATTTCCAACTCATAAACCGGGGCCGCCGGTTTGGCTTGCCCCTTGCATAGGCCATTGGCTATAGCCTCAGTCATATGCGGCTGCGCGTGCCGGATTCGCGGTCGCTATTCGTACATGATTGGGCCGTAAACGAGGCTGCGGCCCGAGCCGCGGCTGAAGGACCTTACAATGCGTGGCGCGCTAGGCGGTCCGCGCGTGCTGTTACGCCGGCTTCGCGAAGTGATGGCGGACCCGGTCAGCGCGCAGGATCGCCTCGACAAAGTGGTGGTGCTGATCGCCGCCAACATGGTGGCGGAGGTGTGCTCTGTCTACGTCCTGCGCGTAGACGGAACCCTTGAGCTATACGCCACCGAAGGTCTGAAGCGCGAAGCGGTGCACGAGACCGTGCTGAAGTCGGACGAAGGCCTGGTCGGCCTGGTCGCCAGCGAGGCCAATCCTATCAATTTGTCGGACGCGCAGTCGCACCCGGCCTTCTCGTTCCGGCCGGAAACCGGCGAAGAAATCTATCACTCGTTCCTCGGGGTGCCGGTGCTGCGTGCCGGCAATACCCTCGGCGTGCTGGTGGTGCAGAACCGCGCGCGCCGCACCTACACCGAAGAGGAAGAAGAGGCGCTGCAGACCACGGCGATGGTGCTCGCCGAGATGATCGCCTCGGGCGAACTGTCCTCGATCGCCCGCCCCGGCGCCGAGCCGGTGGCGCGCCACACGCTCAATATTTCGGGTTCGGCGCTGTCGGACGGCATCGCGCTCGGCCATGTCGTGCTGCACGAGCCGCGCGTGGTCATCACCAACGTGATCGCCGACGACGTGCCCAAGGAACTCAAGCGGCTGGACGCGGCCATCGCCACCTTCCGCGCCGATCTCGATCGCCTGCTCGAGCACGGCGAGGTGGCCGACGGCGGCGAGCACCGCGAGGTGCTCGAGGCCTACCGCATGTTCGGCTACGACCAGGGCTGGCTGCACAAAATGCGCGAGGCGGTGATGACCGGCCTCACCGCCGAGGCCGGCGTCGAGCGCGTGCAGTCCGATACCCGCGCGCGCATGCTGCGCGCCTCCGACCCCTATTTGCGCGACCGCCTGCACGACCTCGACGATCTCGCCAACCGGCTGATGCGCGTATTGATGGGTCAGGATCACGCGCCGTCGCGCGAGCAATTGCCGGAAAACGCGATCCTGGTCGCGCGCTCGATGGGCCCGGCGGCGCTGCTCGACTATGACCGTAAACGGCTGCGCGGGCTGGTGCTCGAGGAAGGCGGACCGACCTCGCACGTCTCGATTGTGGCACGCGCGCTCGGCATTCCGGCGGTCGGCGAGATTGCCAACGCCACCGGCCTGGTCGAGCAAGGCGACGCCATTATCGTCGACGCCACAACCGGCGAGGTGCACATGCGCCCGCCGGCCGACATTGAAAGCGCCTATGGCGAGCGGGTGAAGCTGCGGGCGAGGCGCCAGGCGCAATACCACGCGCTGCGCGACAAGCCTTGTGTGACCAAGGACGGCCACAAATTCGCGCTGATGATCAATGCCGGCCTGACCATCGACCTGCCGCATCTCGACGAGACCGGCGCCAGCGGCATCGGCCTGTTCCGCACCGAATTGCAGTTCATGGTCGCCGACACGCTGCCGCGCACCAACGAGCAGCTCGGGCTTTATCGCGCGGTGCTCGATGCCGCGGGCAAGCGGCCGGTGACTTTCCGCACCCTCGACATCGGCGGCGACAAGGTGCTGCCCTATATGCGCAATATCGAGGAGGAGAATCCGGCGCTTGGCTGGCGCGCCATCAGGCTAGGCCTCGACCGGCCCGGGCTGTTGCGCAGCCAGGTGCGCGCGCTGTTGCGCGCAGCCGGCGGGCGCGAATTGCGCATCATGTTCCCGATGATCGCCATGGTGGAGGAGTTCGACAAGGCCAAGGCCCTGGTCGAGGTCGAGCTGACCCATCTGCGCCGCCACGGCCACGCTTTGCCCGAACGCGTGCATATCGGCACCATGCTGGAAGTGCCCGCGCTTTTGTTCCAGCTCGAGGAATTGCTGAGCCGCGTCGACTTCCTGTCGGTCGGCTCCAACGACCTGATGCAGTTCCTCTACGCCGCCGACCGCGGCAATGCCCGGGTGTCGCAGCGCTTCGATCCGCTGTCGGCGCCGGTGCTGCGCGCGCTCAAAGACATCGCCGACATGGGCCGCAAGCACGGCAAGCCGGTGGCGCTGTGCGGCGAATTGGCCTCGCAACCGATCGGCGCGCTGGCGCTGGCGATCCTCGGCTACCGCTCGATGTCGCTGTCGCCTTCGGCGGTCGGACCGGTCAAGGCGCTGCTGCTCGATCTGGATTGCCGCAAGGGCGAGAGCGCCATCCTGCCGTTTCTTGAGCAGCCGGTCGGCAGCGTGTCGATCCGCCACAAGCTCGAAGGCTTCGCGGCGGCCGAGGGGCTGCAGCTTTGATCGCGCTGCCGCAACACCGCCTCGATGCCCTGCTCGCCCGCCATTCCCTGGTGGAAAGCGAGCTGGCGACCAATTTGAGCCGCGACGACTACGTCAAGCTGTCGCGCGAATTCGCCGAGCTCGGTCCCGTGATCGAAGCGATCAAGGCCTATCGCGCCGTCACCGCCGAGATCGCGGACCTAGAGGCGCTCGCCGCCGACCCGTCGACCGATGCCGAGATGCGCAAGCTGGCGGACTCCGAGAAGCCGGCGCTGCAGGCGCGAAGGGACAGGCTCGAACATCAGATCCAGCTCGCGCTGATCCCGAAAGACGCGATGGACGACCACGACGCCATCCTGGAAATCCGCGCCGGCACCGGCGGCGACGAGGCCGCACTGTTTGCCGGCGATCTGTTCCGTATGTACGAGCGCTACGCCGCCCAGCAGGGCTGGAAGACGGAAATCCTGTCGATCAGCGAAGGCAGCAAAGGTGGCTTCAAGGAAATCGTCGCCGAAGTCCACGGCCGGGGCGTGTTCGCCAAGCTCAAATTCGAATCCGGCGTGCACCGCGTGCAGCGCGTACCCGACACCGAGGCCTCCGGCCGCATCCACACATCGGCTGCCACTGTCGCGGTGCTGCCCGAGGTGGAAGACGTCGACATCCAGATCAAAGACGACGATCTCAAGATCGACACCATGCGGGCGCAGGGCGCCGGCGGCCAGCACGTCAACAAGACGGAATCCGCCATCCGCATCACGCATTTACCGAGCGGCATGATCGTCTTTGTGCAGGAAGAGCGCTCGCAGCATAAGAATAAAGCCAAGGCGCTGAAGATGCTGCGCGCCAAGCTGTACGACGCCCAACGCAGCAAGCTCGACGCCGAGCGCGCCGCCGAGCGGCGCGGGCAGATCGGCTCCGGCGACCGCTCGGAACGCATCCGCACCTATAATTTTCCGCAAGGCCGCGTCACCGATCATCGGATCAATCTGACGCTGCACAAGCTGCCGCAGGTGATGGAAGGCGAAGCCTTGCATGAGGTCATCGACGCCTTGGTGACCGAGCATCAAGCCGAACTGCTGGCGGCCGAAGGCGCGACGTGATGCTCGCGGCCGCGCGAACCATCGCGACGACCCACCACGCTCTGGCCGATAAATTTCGCGAGGTTGGCATCGACTCTGGCGAGGCCGACGCCCGCCTGCTGATGGCCTATGCGCTCGGCGTCGATCGCGCCGAGCTGATCGCGAACGGCGGGCGCGCGCTCACGGTGGAGCAGGCCGAAGCGATCGACGCGCTCGCGGCGCGCCGGCTCAGACGCGAGCCGGTCGCGCGCATTTTCGGACACAAGGAATTCTGGAGCTTGAGCCTGCAAATCGGCCCAGCTGTGCTGGTGCCGCGGCCGGAAACCGAGACCGTGGTCGAGGCCGCGCTCGATGCGGTCGCGCGCGGCGCCCGGCAAATGGCGCAACTGCGCATTCTCGATATCGGCACCGGCTCGGGCGCGCTGCTGCTGGCGCTGCTCAGCGAATTGCCCAACGCGGTCGGCACCGCCTCCGACATCAGCGCGGCCGCCTTGGACATCGCGCGCGCCAACGCCGAGCGCAGCGGCGTTGCCGGCCGCTGTACCTTCATCGCCTGCGATATCGCGGCGGGCGTTCCGGGCCCGTTCGATCTCATCGTTTCGAACCCGCCTTACGTGGTGCACGGCGAAATTGCATCGCTTCCGCCGGAGGTGCGCGACTACGATCCCGCGCTGGCACTCGATGGCGGCGCCGACGGCCTCGATGGTTACCGCGCCATCGCCGCGCAAGCCCGCGGCCTGCTGGCACCGGGCGGTAAAGTGATCGTGGAGTTGGGAGCCGGCCAGGAAGCGGCGGTCCGCGCGCTGTTTACCAAAGCGGGCTTGACGGCCGCCGCCGTGCTTAACGATTTGGCCGGAATACCACGCGCGCTGACCGCAACCGTCCCGCCCTAACTATGTCGTAATTCGATCCGGCGAAAAGCGCAGATCACCGTTGCGGGCCAAAAAAATCGCTTGGAATGTGGCGCGGAAACGACTAGCTTGCCCTCAACGGAATCGACCCGTGAGGGTTGCACCGCCTGGAACCCCGAAGCCAAGAGGCTTTGTGCGGCGGCGGCGCAAGACCGATAACGAACCGCCGTTTTAAAGCAGACGGCAGACGAAATCGCCAGAGACGGGTTCGAACGCTTCACCGGTTGGGCGCATTAGATTTTAAAACCTTGACGATGCGCGTAACGAGAGGTTGGCGACGCTGCGACAGGATCGCGGCTAAGGGGTTGCTGCGGCTATCGCGATAAAGATCGCAAACGAGCAAGCATCCATGCGGGCAGCGCGGACCAAGGCCGCGCGGCGAGATTCGTTTGGACTTGAGATGCATCCGGGTTTGAAGGCTGGTTTGAAAGTTCGACAACAGTTGGCGGCGCTGCCGCGGTGGAGCGAATAGGCAAATGATGAGAAATGGTCAGAAGCGCATGCGGGGACGTAACAACAACAACAACCCCCACCGTGGTAAAAGCCAGAATCCGCTGACGCGGGTCTACGAGTCGAACGGGCCCGACGTTAAAATTCGCGGCACCGCCTCGCACATCGCGGAGAAATACATCCAGCTCGCGCGTGACTCGCAGAGCTCCGGCGATCCGGTGGCGGCCGAAAATTACTATCAGCACGCCGAACATTATTTCCGCCTGATCGCCGTCGCGCAGGAACAGTTCCGCCAGCAGAACCCCTACTACAACGCTCAACAGCCGCAGCAGGGCCAGGGCACGCCGCAAGGCGCGGCCGACGACAACTACGACGATGACGACGACGGCCAGCCTTACATGGGCCAGAACGAGCCGGGCTTCGCGCCGCAGCCGCCCGTGCCGCAGGCGCAGCCTTATCTGCCGCGCGACGCGCAGCCGTTTCCGCCGCGCGATCAGCAGCAGAACAACCGGCCGCAAAATCAGCCGCAGCAACAGCCTTACGCGCAGCCGTCGGTTCAAGGCGGCAATGTCGCGGTGCCGGACCCGAACGCGTTGCCGGCCTTCATCACCGGCGGCGGCCAGCCGCAACCGCAGGCGAATGCCGCTCCCAACGCCAATCAGGGTTACGGGCAGAACGGCCACGAGCAAGGCGACCGCCAGGACCGCTTCGGCCATCGCCGGCGCCGGCGTCATCGCGGCGGCGGTTATCGCCCGGAGCGCCCGGATAATTTCGGCAATACCAGCCCGCAGGGCGCCGCGCCGATGCCGAGCGACGGCGGCGAGGAGCCGCGGCAGCCGGAATAATTTTTAATCCGCTACCGTCCGCGCCGCGCATTTTGCGCGCACATGATCTCTTCCGAAAACCGGTTCACACTTTTCGGGATCATGTGCCCGGCGACGGCGCCAGCGCCGGCTCGAGCGACGGCACCAATTTACGTTTGACGCGGCGCGCGGGAATCGCGCGGTAGACCTGCTTGGTCGCTTCCACCATGTGTACGCCGGCGAACGGCGCCGACAGCGTCGCACCGGTGCGCTCCCACGCCACCGCCGAACGCAGGAACCAGCCGCGCGCCACCGGCGGCACGTAGAGCGCCTCGCTCCATCCGGTCGGCGTGAACCAGGTTTCGCGTAACAATTGATTGATCTGCGAACGCGAATAGGGCCGGCCATGACCGAAGGGGGTCGTGTCCATGCGCGCCCACAGGCCGCGGCGGTTCGGCACAACCACCAACAGCCGCCCGCCCGAGGCCAGCACGCGCCACGCCTCGCGCAGCAGCACGGCCGGGTCGTTGGTCATTTCCAGGGCGTGCACCAGCAGCACACGGTCGACCGCACTGTCGGGCAGCGGCAGTTCGTTCTCGTCCACTAGCGCGGACAAAGCCGGCCGCACGGTCGGCCATTTCACAACGCCCTGCCCGGCCGGCATGAAGGCGAGACAGCGTTCGGCTTCCTCGCGGAACAGGCCGAGATAGGGCGTGGCGTAGCCGACGCCGAGCAAGCGCTGGCCGGCGGTATCCTTCCACAGTCCGCGGATGCCGCGGCCAATAAAGCGGCGGGCCACCACGCCCAGGCGCTGGCCGTAAAAATTGCGCAGGTCCACGACATCGATCGACATGGCCTAAAACTATCACGAATCGCCGGACGGCGGTTCGTTACAGGGAACGCATGGGGTGCGAGATGATTGATCCGCATGCTACAGTTAACGCCCTGCTCCCGGCCACGAGGTCTGCCTGCCATGCCCGCGGAAACCCGCCTGTTTCAATGCCTGAAGGACAATTACGGGGTGCTGCTGCATGACCCGGAGAGCGGGGCTACCGCCGCCATCGACGCGCCGGAGGCGGCGCCGATCGAGGCCGCGCTCAAGGCCACCGGCTGGAAGCTCACCGACATCCTGGTCACGCATCATCACGCCGACCACACCGGCGGTATCGTGGCGCTGAAGGAAAAATACAAATGCCGCGTGGTGGCGCCGGCGGCCGAAGCCGACACGATCCCGGCGGTGGACCTGACCGTGCGCGAAGGCGACAAGGTGACGGTCGGCAAGCTGTCGGCCAGCGTGATCGAGACGCCGGGCCACACCAATGGCCACATCGCCTACTGGTTCAACGCCAACAAGCTCGCCTTCGTCGGCGACACGCTATTTTCGATCGGCTGCGGCCGCGTGATCGAGGGCACGCCCGGCATGATGTGGCGCTCGCTGCTGAAACTGCGCGACCTCCCGAACGACACCGAAATTTATTGCGGGCATGAATACACCGCCGCCAATATTCGTTTCGCACGCACCATCGAACCGGACAACGCGGTGCTGGCGGCGCGCGAGGCGCAGGCCCAGCAGCAGATCTCGCAAGGCAAGCCGACCATCCCCGTCACCATTGGCGAAGAGAAGCTGGCCAACCCGTTCCTACGCGCCGATCAGCCAGAGGTCGCGGCTGCCATCGGCATGGCCGGCAAGGAGCCCTCGCAGGTGTTCGCGGAAATCCGCGCGCGCAAGAACAAGTTCTAGTTTTCGTTCGATCACAGCATCGGTGGAATCTGGAAGCCGGGCAGATAGAATGTGAGCGTCACGTGCGTGCCGCGTCCGTTGATGCCGGTCAAGAAACGCAGCTCCCCGCCAATCTCCTTCACCAGCGCCTGCACAATCTGCATTCCTAGGCCTTTGCTGTCCGCCGGGTCGAACCCGCCCGGCAATCCCGGCCCATCGTCCACCACCGATATCGAATGGCTGACCGGCGTTATCGATTCAAATCGGACGGTGATGTCGGACTTGGCGTGTTTCACCGAATTGGTGATCAGCTCATTCACAATAAGGCCAAGCGGAAGGGCGAGCGTCGCGGGTATCTCGTAGCTCGGGCTCTGGACGACAATGGTTTTATTGAATTGATCGTGGAACAGTAGATCCGCGAGATCGTCGCACAACTCTTGCAGATGACGCTTGATTTCGACCTTGTCTTGATAATCGACGAGCTGCAGCCGGCGATGCACGCGTCCAAACGCGGAGATTCGCCCCGCCGCGATGCCCAATTGCGCCGCCACAGGGGCGGTCGCGGTGCGGCATTGCAACAACAATGCGCTGACGATCAGTTGAAGGCCGTTGAAGAGCCGATGCTCGAACTCCAAGGAGCGCGCGCGTTGCGCCAGCAAAAGTTCGCCGTTCTGCTTTCGCAAGACCCTTTCGCGCGCAAGCGCCGCCCGCCATTTCACAGCGATCACCCGATGGTGCTCTTCCGGGGGTAACAGACGCGGTATCGACGCGGACCTGGTTACGGGTGCTGCACGACCCATGTTGATGATCCTCGGTTTGGTTTTCTCCGCCGTCCGTCGATTGCTCCCAGTCCACTTTTCCAATGGTGTGGCGATTCGGCATGCAATTTTGTGTCGCCGTCTCAATCGCGACTGTGCAAAAACGAACAGAATCGATTGATTATTTGCCGATCCGTCGGCGAAAGGTATTTGGTAGCGTCATCGGCCGTATCGTTATACCACGAATGTCGATGAATCCGGTTTTGCGCTTTCCGGTCTCGTCCCGGATGCGCTCACCGCAAGACAGGTTTGAACGTCACGCATGGCCACCGCCGCCTCCATCATCCGCGCGCTCGATCTCAAGCCGCACCCGGAAGGCGGGCACTACCGCGAGACCTTCCGCGATCCGCGCGTCATTGACGGCCGCGCCGCCTCCACCTCGATCTATTTCCTGCTGGCGCGCGGCCAGCGCTCGCACTGGCATCGTATCGACGCCGCCGAGATCTGGCATTATTACGCCGGCGCGCCGCTCAAGCTCGAAGTGGTGGACGGCACGAAAGAAGAGATCGTCAGGCTCGGCGCCGACGTCCATGGCGACGAGGTGCCGCAATTCACGGTGCCGGCGCGCGCCTGGCAGGCGGCGGAATCCTTCGGCGACTGGACCCTGGTCGGCTGCACGGTCGCGCCCGGCTTTTCCTTCGACGGCTTCGAGCTGGCGCCCAAGGACTGGAAGCCAAGCGACAAAACGCGATAGAAACGCCCGAAGATGCAATAAGGAAAAATGCCGGTGCCGAACAAACTCGACCAGGCGCGAACGCTGCTCGCGCGCGCCAACCGCATGATCGCCAACGAAGGCGTGCTCGACGCCTTCGGCCACGTCACCATGCGCCACCCCACCGATCCGGGCCGTTATCTGATGTCGCGCTCGCGCGGCCCGGAGCTGGTGCAGCCCGAGGACATTCACGAGTTCACCCTGGACTCGCAAATCGTCAAGCCGATCGAGGCGCGGCTCTATGGCGAGCGCGTTATCCACGGCGAAATCTATAAGGCGCGGCCGGAGGTGAACGCGGTCTGCCATCATCACGCGCCGTCGATCCTGCCGTTCTGCATTTCCGGCGCCGATCTCAAGCCGGTCTATCATCTTGGCGCCACGCTCGGCGACAAGGTTCCGTTCTGGGACTCGCGCGACGAATTTGGCGACACCAGTCTGATCGTGGCCAAGCCCGAAGAAGGCGCCTCGCTCGCGCGCGCGCTGGGGTCCCATTGGATCGTGCTGATGCGCCGGCACGGCGCGACCGTCGCCGGCACGACGCTCGAGGAACTCACGTTCCGCACCATCTACACCGCGCGCAATGCGGCGATGCAGATCCAGGCGCATACGCTGGGGCATGTGTCGCCGCTCAACGCGGGCGAGACCGCGCTCGCCGGCGAATACAATCTGCGGCCGGGGCCGGTGGCGCGCGCCTGGGAATACTGGTCGGTGCGGCTCGACAAGGCGGCGGGCGTCTGGCGCATGCCGAAAGCCAAAGCGAAGGCCGCGACAAAACCGGCGAGCAAAAGAAAAGCGCAGGCCAAACGATGACAAATCCAGCCGGCGTGCGCGGCATGATCGCGGTCGACAAGATCGGCTGCAAGATCCTGTTTCTCAATCCGCACACATACCAGACGGAAACCGTGCTCGACGGTTTTCAGAAAACTGTGCACGAACTGCTGGTGATCCCGGAGATCGGGCTGGCTTATGTGCCGATCTTCGGCGACGGCATCCACGGCCGAAATCCCAATCCCGGCCATCAGCTGCATGTGATCGATTTGCTCAAGCGCAAGGTGGCCGAGACGATCGATCTTTCCCCCTACAGCGCGCCGCATACGGTCCGGCTTGGCGCCGACCGGCTGATCTATATCACGTGTGAGAACAGCGCGAAGGTCCTGGTGATCGATCCGAAAACCAACAAAGTGGTCGACGCTATCGATTCCGGTTCGCGCAACGGGCATCGGCTCGCCATCGCGCCCGATGGCCGGCGTCTCTATACCGACAATGAGGAAGACGCCACGGTGTCGGTCATCGATGTGCCGGGGCGCAAACTGTTGGGCAAGATCGGGACGCCGCAAGCGCTGGCCGGCATCGCCGTCTCCAACGACGGCCGCACCGCGGTTGCGGTCAGCGACGAGCAGCCGGTGATCTTCATGATCGACACCGCAGCCGGAAAGGTGGCGCGCGAAGTGCGCCTGGAAGGCGCTCCCAAGCCGGCGCAGATCGCGCGCTATTCGCCCGACGGCGGCCTGCTCGTCGTCAGCAACCTGAACAGTAACATGCTGAGTTTCATCGACACCTCATCCGGCGCGCAGGCCGCGGTCCCTGTCGGCGACCAGCCGATGGACTTTGCCTTCCGCGACGACGAGTTGTTCGTCGGCTGTCAGGGTGACGGAACGATGCACGTGATCGACGTCCCGAACCGGCGTCACAAGCAAAGTTTCAAGGCCGGTTCGGGCTGCGAATCCGTCGGATTCTTTTAAGCGAAATACTGCCCGCCATTGGCCGAAATCGTCGAGCCGGTGATCAGGCCGGCGTCGTCGGAGGCCAGGAACACCACACAGCGCGCGATTTCCTCCGGCTCGCCCAACCGGCCGATCGGGATCTGCGGCAGAATGTTCTTCTCCAGCACGTCCTTCGGCACGGCCTGCACCATTTCGGTGTTGATGTAGCCCGGACAGATCGCATTCACCGTGATGCCGGCGCGCGCACCTTCCTGCGCCAGCGCCTTGGTGAAGCCGATCTCGCCGGCCTTTGAAGCCGAATAATTGGTCTGGCCCATCTGGCCTTTCTGGCCGTTGATGGATGAAATGTTGACGATGCGTCCGAACTTGCGTTCGCGCATGCCCTCGATCACCTGCCGGCACATGTTGAACAGCGAGCCGAGATTGGTATTGATCACCGCGCTCCACTGCTCCGGCTTCATGCGGTGAAGCATGGCGTCGCGGGTGATGCCAGCATTGTTGATCAGCACCTCAACCGGGCCGATCTCGGCCTGCACCTTCTTCACGCCCTCAGCACAGGCGTCAAAGGACGATACGTCCCACTTGAACACTGCGATGCCGGTTTCCGATTTGAATTTCGCCGCGGCTTCGTCGTTGCCGCCATAGTTGGCGGCGACCTTGTAGCCAGCGGCTTGCAACGCCTTCGAGATGGCGGCCCCGATACCGCGGGTCCCGCCGGTAACCAACGCAACGCGTGACATCCCCATTCCTCCCGGAAACGTTCTTGAATGTCACGGCCGGATCGAGCCGACCGTGACCTATGTCAAAAGCCTTGTTGTGCGATAGCTTAGCCGCGCCGCGCGCGATGTGTCACGCTGCATCTACGAGCCCATTAGCTGCACTGCACAAAGCTCTCCGTGGCGCGTGTTAGCGCGTCTTAGCCGCGCTCCACGCACATGGCGATGCCCATGCCGCCGCCGATGCAAAGCGTGGCGAGGCCCTTCTTGGCATTCCGCTTCTGCATTTCGTAGAGCAGCGTCGTCAGAATGCGCGTGCCGGAGGCGCCGATCGGATGACCGATGGCGATCGCGCCGCCATTGACGTTGACCTTGGAGGTATCCCAGCCGAGGTCTTTGTTGACCGCGCAGGCCTGCGCCGCGAAAGCTTCGTTGGCCTCGATCAGGTCGAGGTCCTCTTTCTTCCAGCCGGCTTTCTTGAGCGCCGCGCGGGACGCCGGAATGGGTCCTGTCCCCATGATGGACGGATCGACGCCGGCCTGCGCCCACGACACGATGCGCGCCAGCGGCGTCCTGCCGAGCTTGGCAGCTTCGCTCGCCTTCATCAGCACCACGGCGGCGGCGCCGTCATTGATGCCGGAGGCGCTGCCGGCGGTGACCGTGCCTTCCTTGTCGAAGGCGGGGCGCAGCTTAGCAAGCGATTCAAGCGTGACGCCTTGCTTGGGAAATTCGTCCACACTGACCACCACATCGCCCTTGCGCGATTTGATGGTCACGGGAACGATTTCGTCCTTGAACTTGCCGGCCTTCTGCGCGGCTTCCGTCTTGTTTTGCGAGGCGACCGCGAATTCATCCTGCTGCGCGCGCGTGATCTGATATTGCTTGGCGACGTTCTCGGCGGTGTTGCCCATGTGATAGCCGTTGAAGGCGTCCCACAGCCCGTCCTTGATCATCGTGTCGACCATCTCGAAGGCACCCATCTTGATGCCGTTGCGCAGATGCTGGGCGTGCGGCGCCATGCTCATGGATTCCTGGCCGCCCGCCACCACGATTTCGCTGTCGCCGTTCATGATTGCCTGAAAGCCGAGCGCGACCGAGCGCAGGCCCGAACCGCATAGCTGGTTTACGCCCCAAGCAGGGCTCTCGACCGGAATGCCGGCCGCGATCGATGCCTGCCGCGCCGGATTCTGGCCCTGACCGGCGGTCAGGATCTGGCCCATGATGACCTCGCTGACGCGGGCGCCTTCGACGCCGGCGCGCTCCAACGCCGCGTGAATCGCGGCTTTGCCGAGTTCATGCGCTGGCAGATTGGCGAATGCCCCATTAAACGAGCCGACCGGCGTGCGGGCGGCGCTGACAATGACGATAACGTCCTTCATCCGGAACTCCTCATGGCAGGCGGTTGGGCGGCAGGGCGGCTCTATGGCGCTGCCGCATCCTCGGCAGCCACTGGAGCCCTGTCAACAACGGGCAATCTGAAGATATCAGCCAGAATTGGCCCTTTATTGACATTCCGCAAGGTTTACCGCACTGCCCAATTATCGTGCCGCGCCGCCACAAAACGGTGGCCCGCCCAAGTGGAAAACGGTTATGCTCAAGGCTTGGGCAGGGGAAATACTATCGCCATGACCGAAGAAAAAGAGCCGATCACTATCAAGAAGTACGCCAACCGGCGGCTCTACAATACCGGGACCAGCGCCTACGTCACACTCGAGGACCTCGCCACCATGGTGAAGGACGGCGAGAATTTCGTCGTCTATGACGCCAAGTCGGGCGAGGACATCACGCGCTCGGTGCTGGCGCAGATCATTTTCGAGCAGGAGAACAAGGAAGGCCAAAGCCTGTTGCCGATCGCCTTCCTGCGGCAATTGATCCGTTTCTACGGCGACAGCATGCAGATGCTGGTGCCGCGCTTCCTCGAACAATCGATGACGTCGCTCACCAGCCAGCAGGGCAAATTCCGGGAGCAGATGGCGCAGGCTTTCGGCGGCGTCGGTTTTGGCCCGCTCGAGGATCAGGTGCGGCGGAACATGGAAATGTTCGAGAAGACCTTCGCCATGTTCGCACCACCCTTCGTGCGCGGCGGCCAAGGCAACGCGGCGGACAAGCCGGCGTCGGATAAGCCGCAAGCCTCGGGCAGCGGCGAGATGGACGAGCTCAAGCGCCAGCTCGACGAGTTGCAGAAGCGGCTCGATAAGATCGGCGGCAAGGAATAATTTTTTACAGGCCGGCCAAGCGATGCGAATCATCGCGGCGATGAACTATGCCGTGGCGGCGCGATCCTTGAGCCACGGCCGCGCTTCGCTAGCAAGGCCTAGCAGCGCGCCCTGCAGGTAATCGCAGTCCCAGTCCGCCAGCAGCTTTGCTGCTTCCTCGTCCTGCACCCATTCGGCGACGGTCTTGAGGCCGAGCCGGCGCGATAGATCGACCAGCGTCTGGACGAAAGCCCGGTCGTCGCTCGACTTGACGATATTCTGCACGAAGGCGCCGTCGATCTTAACGATATCGACGCCGAGCTTTCGCAGGTTGCGGAATGAGGTATGGCCGGCGCCGAAATCGTCGATGGCGATGCGGCAGCCGAGGTCTTTGACGCGGGTGACGAAGCCGCGCGCGTCGTCAACATCGTGAATCGCTGCGGTCTCGGTGATCTCGATGATCAGCCGGGCAGCCGCGCTGTTATTGGCGCGCAGCATGGCGCCGAGGCCCGACCACCAGTCCGGATCGACGGCGGAGGCGGGCGAGACGTTGACGCTGGCCATAAGACCGGGCGCGGCGGCCAATTCGGTCACCACCAGCTCGAGCACGCGATAGTCCAGCATGCGCATCAGCCCGACCCGTTCGGCCACCGGGACGATCTCGTTGGCGTGGGCGATGCGGCCGTCGGGCCGGCGCACGCGCATCAGGCATTCATAGAACGCGACCTTGCGGGACTTCGCCTCGACCACCGGCTCGTAAGCGAGTTCGATCCGCCGCTCGTTGAGCGCGGCGACGATTTCATCGGTGGCGCGCACGCTGTCGCGGCGGAACGCGTCGCGCTCGATGTTCGGCCGATAGGGGGCGAACGAACCGTGACGCTTGCGACGCGCGGCATGCAATGCATCCTGCACGCGGCTGAGGATTTCCGGCACGGTGCGGGCGTGGCGCGGCACGGTCAAGCCGCCGATCGTCACCGTCACCGCTACCGAGCCCGCTGCGGTGGCGATAGTTTCGTCGCGCACGCCGGCCAGCAGCCGGTCGGCGGCGACCGCCAATTCTTCCGCCGTGCAGGCCGTCAGGATGACGCCGAACTTGTTGCCGGAAAAGCGGCCGAGAAAATCCTTGCCGCGCAGGCGGGCGCGGATGCGCTTGGCGACTTGCGCGATCACGTCCTCGGCGACATCGAAGCCGTAGGATTCGTTGAGGTTGGCGAGATGGTCGATGGCGACCAGCAGGAAACCCAATGAATTGCGAAAGCGCAACGCCTCGTCGAGTTGGGCGCCGAGCACCTCTGTAAAGTGCACGCGGTTCATCTCGCCGGTCAGGGCGTCGAACTTCGCCAGCCGCAGGAGCGCCTGCTCGCGTTCATGGCGCTCGTTGATCGCGCGCACGACGCCGAGCGCCCGCACCGGCTTGCCGCCGCTGCCGGCGAACCAGCGGCCGGTGTCCTCCAGCCAAGTGGTTTCGCCGTCGGCGCGCCGGAAAGCGTATTGCACCTGATAGGGAACGCCGCCGCCGGTGTCGCCATGACCGGCCTGGTTGATTGCGTCGTGGCGGCTTTTACCGTCCTGCGCGTCGACTTTTTGCGCAAAGCCGCGGCCGCTGGCGATGTCGCCGGCCTCGGTGACGCCGAACAGCGACGCAACGTCACCGCTCCACCGCAGAACATCGGTGTCGAGCCGCCATTCATAGGCGACGTCGCCGGTCGACCTGAGAACCTCGGCGGCGTCGGGCACGCCGGCCGGTTGTTCGCTTTGGGTCACGCTCGCCCCTTTTTGGGAACGCCTTGTGAGACCGGGCGTTGTCCACCGAATAAATACCGCGCCGAAGCTACTGGCAAACCATAAATAATTCGAAAAAACCCATGGATTGACCGGGTTTCGGACAGTTTTGGAGGCGGCACGGCGCTTGCCAATACAAGCGCAGACAAGAGCCTCTTGTCCCGAAACGAGACAGTTCATGCTGCACGGCGAAATCGAAAAAATGGCCTCCGGTTTGACGCCGGGCGACGCCGAGCCGGCGCAGAGCTGCCGGGCCCTGGTTGCGCTGACGCCGGCGACCGCCGCGCACAGGGCGCCGGAATCCTATCGCCAGGCGCCGTTCCTCGCTCATTTGCTGGCCACGAAGGACCAGCATCCGCAAACCCGCGAGCGCCGGCGCGCCGGAGCGGGCGAAGCGCTTGCCGCCTATCGCACGACCGCCGCGCTTACGCGTTTCGGATAATCAGCTAGTACCCAAGCGCGCAGCCGTCCTTGCGCGGCTCCGAGCCGGCGATCAATACGCCACGATCCCAATCGATCTTGATGGTCTGCGCGCCGCCCCAGGGCGTCGGCGCAAGCACGACGTCGTGGCCGCGCGCTTTCAGGCCCTCGACGGTCGCCGCCGGCGTGCCGGTCTCGACCACGGTCTGCTCGCCCTCAAAGAAGAAACGCGGCGCGTCGATCGCCTGCTGCACGTCCATGCCGTAATCGAGCATGTTGTTGACGATCTGCACATGGCCCATCGGCTGGTAATGCGCGCCCATGACGCCGAAGCTCATGTCGCAGCGGCCGCCGCGCATGGCCATACCTGGAATGATGGTGTGCATCGGCCGCTTGTCCGGGCCGAAAACATTGGGATGACCGGCCTCCATGGTGAAGCAGGCGCCTCGATTGGTCAGCAGGATGCCGGTTTTCGCGGTGCAGATTCCGGCGCCGAAATGCGAAAACAGCGTGTTGATGAACGACACCGCCATGCGGTCGCGGTCGACCACCGTGAGATAGACGGTGTTGCCGCCCGGCGTCGGCTTACTCGGCAGCCGGACGCGTTTTTTCAAATCGATTTTGGCGGCGAGCGTCTTGGCAAAGCCTTTGTCGAGCAGATCGGCGACCGCAATGCGCATATGCCCGGCGTCGGCGAGGTGCGTGTCGCGCACCGCAAAGCCGAGGCGCGCGGCCTCCAGCACCAGATGGAAGCGCTCGGGGCCGAGCGGATCGAGCGACTTGAGATCGAAATTCTCCAGGATGTTGAGCATCACCAGCGCGGTGAGGCCCTGCCCGTTCGGCGGCAACTCGACGAGGTCGAGGCCGCGATAATTGCTCGAGATCGGTGTGACGGCATCGCCGCGATGGCTTGCAAAATCCTCCGCGGTCAGAAACGAGCCGCGCGCCTTGACGGTCGCTGCCATGTCGTCGACGATCGCGCCTTCATAGAAGGCGCGCGCGCCCTTGGCGGCGACGGTCTTGAGCGTCGCGGCCAGTGCGGGAAAGCGGATGACATCGCCTTCGTTGGGCGGGGCGCCGTTGAAAAGATAATGTTTTGCGGCGCCCGGATCGGCCTTGAGCTTGCCGATATACCTTTGCCAATCCCACGCCACACGCGCGGCGACTGGAAAGCCGCCCTCGGCATATTTGAGCGCCGGCGCGAGAGCGCGATCGAGCCCGAAGCGGCCGTGCGCCTTGAGGATCGCCTCCCAGGCATCGAGTGCGCCCGGCACGGTGACCGAATGAATCGAGTTGCCGATTTCGGTCATGCCTTTGGCGCGCAGCGCCTCATAGGAGGCCTTGGCGCCGGCGCGGCCGGAGCCGTTATAGCCCTCGACCGGCTTGCCGGGACGCGACACCAGCCAATAGCAATCGCCGCCGATGCCGGTCATGTGCGGCTCGACCACGCACAGGGTCGCCACTGCCACCACCGCGGCGTCAGCCGCGCTGCCGCCGGCGCGCAGCATGTCGATCGCAGCCAAGGTCGCGAGCGGATGCGACGTCGCCGCCATGCCGTCGCAGGCGATCACGGGCGAGCGGCCGGGGAGCTGAAAATCGCGGATCATACGTCTTTCCAGATTTGAAGGAGTCAGGACGGGATGTGTTCGGCGCTCGGCGGCACCGGCTCGATTCTTTCGGCCACCGGCGGCGCAACGCTTTCGGGCGCCGGCTCGTGGCTCTCGGTTATTACGTGCCGCCGCGTCGAGCGCAGCGACAATGTGAAGCCGCCGAGCACATCGAAAAAACTCATCGTCAGGAGCAGGAAGAAGATCGCGCTCGCCGCCTGCTTCACCAATAGGAACTCGGCCAGCATCGCGAGGAATACAAGAACGGCTAGGCCGTGATCGACGAGGTTCCGTTTGCCGATGCGAGCCACCTTCATCATCTCGACGAACAACAGCAGGATCGAAATCGCGATCAAAATGTCGCCGACGGTCATCGTCCAATCGGCGCCCGACATCATGTGTATGGTCGCGAGCGCGCCGGCCCAGCTCACGCCGGGCATCAGGAAGGCAATGATGTTGTAGATCGCGAAAGGAACCAGCAGCAGAGGAAAGCCGATGAGGAACATAACGGGCTTCCCTCCGGCTCGGGATCAGGCCTCGGTCTTGGCCTTGAGCACCTGGCGGCCCTTGTACATGCCGGTCTTCAGGTCGATGTGGTGCGGACGGCGCAATTCGCCGGAATCCTTGTCCTCGACGTAAGTCGGCTGCTTGAGCGCGTCGGCCGACCGGCGCATGCCGCGGCGCGACGGCGAGGTTTTTCGTTTCGGCACAGCCATGGGAAGCGAGCTCCTGAAAGTCACGAATGTCGGTATGAAGGCGGGCTTATAGAGGATGCCTTCCGCCAAGGCTAGGGGGTGCGGATGCAGGCCGCTTCGCCCGGCGCCCGCGCCGAACGGCCGACATAAAGGCCCGCCAACCGGCGCAATCCGGGTCCCGGCGCATGGGCGTTGCGCGCCATCGGATTGGGCAGCACGGCCGCCAGCAGCGCCGCCTGATAATGGGATAATTCCCGCGCCGGCTTGCCGAACGCGTAGCGGCTGCCGGCCTCGACGCCGAATTCGCCGTTCGGACCCCATTCGGCGATGTTGAGGTAAATTTCCAGGATCCGCCGCTTCGACAGCACCAGGTTGATCCAGAACGCCAGCGGGAACTCCAGCGCCTTGCGCAGCCAGCTGCGCCCCTGCCACAGAAACAGGTTCTTCGCTGCCTGCTGGGTGATGGTCGAACCGCCGCGCACGTCGCCGAGATCGTCGGCATCGGCAAGGGCGTCGCGGATTTCCGCAAAGTCCACGCCGTGGTGCGTACAAAAGCGGCCGTCCTCGGCGACGATCACCGCCAGCGCGAGCGCCGGCGATATGCGCGACAGCGGCACATAGTTGCGCTGCACGCGGCCGCCGGCGAGTTGGCGCCAAAGCATCACCGTGGAGACCGGCTTGCCGAAGGCATAAAACGGCACGATCAGATAGGGCAAAGCCAGCAGCGCCAGCACGGCGAAAATGGCAATCCGCAACGGGCGCGGCAGTCGCGCGCCAAAGATGAAGCGTTTGCCAGGCCGGGCCATGGCCTTAAGACTAACCCATCCACTGGCTCATTGCGGCGGGTGCGGCTATTTTGCCGGCGCAGGAAATCGGATCCCCTGCCCGGACCACCGCTGGACAGGCTTTGCGGGATCATCGGCGACGGCTAACAATGGCGCCATGGCCCAGGAAAAATCCGCCTTGCCCCTGCCAAAGCTGCGGCCCTTGCCGATCCGCGTCGCGCGGCTGCACTCCAAGCTGCTGATCTCGGCCCTGGTCGGGATCGCCGTCCTCGCGATCCTGCCGGCCGATTGGCGATTGCCGACGCGGCTGCTGGCCGGCTGGAATATCGGCATCGCGCTCTATCTCGCCATGATGCATACGATGATGTGGCGCTGCAATATGGACCGGCTGCGCAAGCGCGCGTCCGAGCAGGATGAAGGCGCCTTCGCCATTTTGATGCTGTCGATGGCGGCGACGTTCGCCAGCCTGGTCGCCATCGTGTTCGAAATCGGCGGCTCGAAGCAGGCCGCCATGAACTGGCGGTCATCCACGTGCTGCTCGCGATGGCGACCATCGTGCTGTCGTGGGCCTTCGTGCACACGATTTTTTCGCTGCACTACGCGCACGAATATTATGGCGAGGGCCGCGACAAGAAAATCGGCGGTCTCAAATTTCCCGGCGATGAGGAACCCGACTATTGGGACTTTGTCTATTTCTCCCTGGTCATCGGCATGACCTCGCAGGTTTCCGACGTCGCCATCACCAGCAAGGTCATTCGGCGGGTCGCGTCGATACACGGCGTGCTGTCGTTCTTCTTTAATCTGACCGTGCTGGCGCTGACCGTGAATATGATCTCGAACCTGTTATGACCGCGATCATCCAGACCGTGCTGTTCATGATGGCGGTGCTGGCGGCGGTCGCGGTCGCCGCCAAGCGGCTGAACGTCGCGCCGACGATCCTGCTGGTGGTCGCCGGCCTCGGCATCGCGCTCATTCCCGGCCTGCCGAAAGTGGAGTTGGCGCCCGAAGTCGTGCTGCTGGCGATCCTGCCGCCGCTGATCTATTCGGCCGGCGTCGCCATGAGCTGGCGCGATTTCAAGTTCAACTTGCGGCCGATCGCGCTGCTCGCCTTCGGCTGCGTCATTTTCACGACTTGCGCGGTGGCGGCCGCCGCGCATTATCTGCTGAAGTTTGACTGGTCGGTCGGCTTCCTGCTCGGCGCCATCATCTCGCCGACCGACGTCGTGGCGCCGCTGGCCATCGCCCGCAAGCTCGGTCTGCCGCGCCGCATCGTCGTGGTGCTGGAGGGCGAAGGCCTCGCCAATGACGCCACCGCGCTGGTGCTTTACCGCTTCGCCGTCGTGGCGGTGAGCACAGGGACGTTTTCGTTCGGCGAGGCGGCCGGGGAATTCGTCCTGATCGTAGTCGGCGAGATCCTCTACGGCCTCGCCGTCGGCTGGCTCAGCCTGCGCTTGCGGCAATGGGCGCACGAGCCGCGCGTCGAGATTACGCTGTCGCTGATGACGCCTTACCTCGCCTTCTGGGTGCCGTCGCATCTCGGCGGCTCCGGCGTGCTGGCGACCGTCGCCTGCGGGCTGTACGTGAGCTGGAACGGGCCGCAGCTGATACCGTCCGCGACGCGGCTGCAGGGCATCTTCTTCTGGGACCTCATCGTCTATCTGATCGAAGGCCTGGTGTTCCTGGTCACCGGGCTGCAGGCGCGCACGCTGATCGAGCAGACGCAACGCTTCGAACTGCACGATCTGATGGTCGCCACCGCCTGGACCACGCTGATCGTCATCGTGGCGCGCTACATCTGGGTGTTTCCCGCTACCTATATTCCACGCTGGGTCAGCTCGCGTTTGCGCAAGCGCGACCCCTCGCCGCCCTGGCAGCCGGTGTTTTTTCTCGCCTTCACCGGCATGCGCGGCGTCGACTCGCTCGCCGTCGCGCTTGCCATTCCCTACGTGGTCGCCAGCGGCCAGCCATTTCCGCACCGCGATCTGATTCTGTTCGTCACCTTCGGCGTCATTATCGTGACGCTGGTCGGACAAGGCATAATGCTCCCCGCGGTCATGCGCTGGCTCGGCCTGACCAAACTTGGCAAGATCGAGCGCAAAGACGAAATCAGGCGCGAATTGCGCGCCCGCCAGGCCGCCTTGAAGCAAGTCGAGAAACGGCTCGAGAAGGCGATCAAAGAGCATGACCTGCCGGGCTACGCGATCGATCACTTGCGCACGCGCAATCAAAGCCGCCTGCAGATCATCCCCTCGAACCTGACCGATGACGTCGATCACATGCGCCAAACCGCCAAGGTCAAGGCCGAACTGATCGAAGCCGAGCGCGACTTCATCTACCAGCTGTTGCGCGACGGCAAGATCACCGACGAAGCAAGGCGGCGCATCGAATACGAATTGGATCTGGAAGAAGCCAGCGTCGCCAACCGCGCCACCGACGGCGGCGGCTGGATGTAAGCCAACGCTCCGCCGTCCCTATTCTTGACGGCGCGGGATACGCCGGCTTCCCTTTTTCCTTCCCCTAAGGGAATGGAGCGCGTTGTCGGCACGCCGCCCCTCATTTCGCAATCAAGCGTCACTCGAGATGACGCCAGATGCGAACAAGGCGCGGTAAATATAAGTGCGGTTTGGCGAGCGGGGATAAGTTTTTTTCACCGCCCGCGGTTCACCAGCACCAGCCCGCCGGCGACCAGCGCCACCGCCGCGGCGAAGGCCAGCGTCAACGGCTCGCCCAGCACCAGGTGGCCGGCGGCGACGCCGAACAGCGGCGCCAGGAAGGTGAAAGCCGACAGCCGGTTCGCGGAATAACGCTTCACCAGCGCGTACCAAATCACGAAAGTGATGCTGACGACCCAGATCGACTGATAGGCGAGCGAACCCAGCGCCAGCGCGGACGGCGCCTGCGCGATGTGCTCGTCGAACAGCCAGACCGCAGCCAGCATGATCGGGGCCGACACCGCGAGCTGGTAGAGCATCATCTTTTCGGCGGAGACGCGGTTGAGCGCGCTCGCCTTGGTCAGCAGTGTGGTCGCCGCCCAGAACAGCGCGGCGGCGACCATCATCAGGTCGCCGAGCATCTGGCGCGGATCGACCGCCGGCGTCGGCAGACCGAACGCCAGTGCCATGCCGACAAACGACAGCGCAAGGCCGAGCCACTGCGCCAGGCTGAAGCGGTCGACCGGCAACACGATACGCGCGCCGAGCACGACAAAGAACGGCGCGAGGTAGAGGAAAAGCGTGCCGCGCGTGGCGGTGGTGTAGGCCAGGCCCTGATAGACCATGATGAATTCGCCGGCGAACAGGACGCCGGAGATAAGGCCGGCGCCGAGCGTGCCGTCGCGCTCGAAAATGGCAATGCCGCGCAGCCGGCACCAGCCGGCGATCAGCAGCGCCGCGACCACCGAGCGGATCGTGGCTTGCATCAGCGGCGGGATGTCGTGGATGGCGAGTTTGGTGGCTACCTGGTTGAAGCCCCACGACAGGCACAGCATCAGCATGATCGCCGCGGCGGCGGCGTCGAGCGGACGGGTGACGCTGTTGGAGGCGGGCGACGATGCCATCCGTGGTTCGGTCACGCCGCCTTGCAATGCGCGCAGATGCCGGAGATCTCGATCACCGGCGTTTTCGGCGTAAAGCCGGCGGCGCGCGACGCGGTCTTGATGGTGTCGGCGACCGCGGCCGAGGCCGCCTCGCCGACGGCGCCGCACTTCTCGCAGATCAGGAACACCACCGGGTCGCCGCTGTCGTGATTTTGCACGCAGGCGATGAAGGCGTTGCGGCTTTCGATACGATGGGCGAGCCCCTGCTCGCGCAGGAAATCGAGCGCGCGATAGATGGTGATCGGCGCCGGCCGCGCTCCGCGTTGCGCCAGCCGGTCGATCAACTCATAGGCGCCGAGCGGCTGGTGGCTCGCCAGCAGCGCCTCCAGCACGCGGCGGCGGACCGGCGTCAGGCGCTCGGCGCGCGCCGCGCACAGCGCCTCGGCATGCGCGATGGCGTCGTTGGCACAGCGCTCGTGGTCGTGATCCGGCGCCGGGAACACCGCGTGACTATGGGTCTTTTTGGCCAAAGAACGGTCCGCCTTCATGGTTTCAAGTGTAGCGCGATAACGCTCGAGTTGCGAAAAGATGACCGGCTGCATCTTGATATATATTGCACTGCAACAAAAATAAGGGCAGGTTCCGGCTCGCTTCCGCTCCCCCCAAACAGGCCATTTGGCGGCCGCATCGAACGAGGACTGCCATGCTGAAAGGCAAAACCGCGCTGGTCACCGGCTCCACTTCCGGGATCGGCCTTGCCACCGCCCGGGCGCTGGCGGAGGCGGGCTGCAACATCATGATCAACGGCTTCGGCGAGGCGGCAGCCATCGAGAAGGAACGCGCGGGGCTGGAAAAGGATTTCGGCATCAAGGCGCTCTACTCGGCCGCCAACATGGCCAAGCCGGCCGAAATCGCCGACATGATTGCTACCACCGAGAAGAGCTTCGGGTCGCTCGACGTGCTGGTGAACAATGCCGGCATCCAGTTCGTGGCGAATGTCGAGGACTTCCCGATCGACAAATGGGACGCCGTCATCGCCATTAACCTGTCGTCGTCGTTCCACACCATCCGCGCCGCGGTGCCGGGCATGAAGAAGCGGAAATGGGGGCGCATCATCAACATCGCCTCGGCGCACGGCTTGGTGGCGAGCGAGCTGAAGGTCGCCTACGTGTCGGCCAAGCATGGCCTCGTGGGCATGACCAAGGTGGTTGCGCTCGAGACCGCCAATGCCGGCATCACCTGCAACGCCATCTGTCCCGGCTGGGTGCTTACGCCGCTGGTGCAAAAGCAAATCGACGACCGCGCCAAGGCTTCCGGGAAAACGGTACGCGAGGAGGAAATCGCGCTGCTGTCGGAGAAGCAGCCGATGCATTCCTTTACCAAGCCGGAAGGAATCGGCGGCCTCGCGGTATTCCTGTGCAGCGACGCCGCCGCCACCATAACCGGATCGGCCTATTCCATAGACGGTGGCTGGGTCGCGCAGTGATTCTCTCCGTCATCCTGAGGTGTGAGGCGCGCAGCGCCGAACCTCGAAGGATGACGGCCGCCACCCTTCGAGGCTCGACGGCTTCGCCGTCTCGCACCTCAGGGTGACGGAGAAAGGTTCCCCCAATGATCAAATCCATCGTTCGCGCCATTCGCGGCGATCCGCCGCCCGCACCCGCAACAAAGCGCGTCAATCTCGCGCTGCAGGGCGGTGGCGCTTACGGCGCCTTCAGCTGGGGCGTGCTCGATCATCTGCTCGAGGACGGGCGGCTCGAGATCGAAGGCATTACCGGCGCGTCCGCCGGCGCGGTCAATGCCGTGCTGCTGGCCGACGGGCTGGCGCGCGGCGGGCGCGAGGAGGCCCGCAAGCGGCTCGCCGATTTCTGGCGCGCCGCCAGCCTGGGCGGCGGCCTGCCCGAGGTGCAACGCAAGGCGCTCGACAATCTGTTCTCGTTTATGCCGCTCGACGATTTGCCGATGGGCGCCTGGTTCAAGGCAGTGTCGCAATATTTGTCGCCGTACGATTTCAACCCGCTCAACATCAATCCGCTGAAGGATCTGATCGAGCGATTCGTCGATTTCGACGCGGTGCGGAAGGCACCGACCCCGCAGCTGTTCGTGTCCGCCACCAATGTGCATACGGGCCGCTTGCGTATTTTCTCCCATGACAAGATCAGCGCCGACGTCATCCTGGCGTCGGCCTGCCTGCCGCTGCTGTTCCGGGCGGTCGAGATCGACGGCGTGCCCTATTGGGACGGCGGCTTTCTCGGCAATCCGTCGATCTTCCCGTTATTCTCATCGACGCAGACCGAGGACGTGCTGCTCATCCAGATTAATCCGGTGGAGCGCCACCACACGCCGACCTCGAGCCGCGACATCATTAGCCGGCTCAACGAGATCACGTTCAATTCGCCGCTGATGGGCGAGCTGCGCGCCATCGAATTCGTGTCGCGCTTGATCGATCAGGGCCGCCTGTCGCGCGGGTTGGGGCCGGGCAAGTACCGGCGCATCAATATGCACCGTATTGCGCTCGATCCGTCGGCCAAGCAACTCAACGTGGAAAGTCGCCTCAACACCGATTTCGACTTCTTCGAGATGCTGCGCACCAACGGCAAGCGCGCGGCGCGGCGGTTCCTGGACGCGCATTTCGACGACATCGGCGTGCGCGGCACCGTCGATTTGCAGGCTGAGGTCAAAGCCGAATGGGCGTGATAATATCCGCGGCGTGAACGCCGCCGCCGCACCGCTGCTGACCGCCGAGATCGGCAAGACGCTGCTCGACATCCTTGTCGCCGACATCACCACGCTCGACGTGGCGGCCATCGTCAACGCCGCCAACCGTTCGCTGTTGGGCGGCGGCGGCGTGGACGGCGCCATCCATCGCGCGGCCGGACCCGAATTGCTGGCGGAATGCGAGACGCTGGGCGGCTGCGAAACCGGCTCGGCCAAGATCACCAGAGGTCACCGGCTGAAAGCCGGACATATCATCCACGCGGTCGGTCCGGTATGGCAGGGCGGCGGCGGCGACGAGGCAGCCTTGCTGGCGGGTTGCTATCGCAGCGCGCTCGATCTCGCCGCCGCGCACGCGCTCGCCTCGATCGCCTATCCGGCGATCTCCACCGGCATCTACCGCTTTCCCGCCGACCTCGCCGCCCGCATCGCGGTCGGCACCGTGGCATCGGAACTCGCCAACGCGACGCGCGGCATCGCGCGCGTGGTGTTCTGCTGCTTTTCGCCCGACGGCGCCGAGCATCACCTGAACGCGTTCGCGGAGTTGGGGTTGGTGTAGGTCGGCGTCAAACCTTCGGCTCTACATCCAACCGGCAGATCCAGCTCTCCAGTCCGGGCTTTGCCGCCGGATAAAGCTCCATCACCGTCGGATCGTGGCCCGGCACGATGTGCTGGCGCGACGAGGCGAGCTTCTGGATCGTCTTGTAGCCCTCGAGCGTGTCGCCGACACTGTAGGTGATCGGAAACACGCGGCCTTCGTCGATGTGCGAATAGAGATGGATGCAGTCGGAGGCAACCACCACAAACCCGCGCCTGGTTTTCACCCGCACACACTGCAGACCTTTCGAATGGCCGCCGATCTTGTGCAAGGTGATGCCGGGCGCCAGCTCCTCCACGCCGTCGTGGAAGTCGACGCGATCGGCGTAGATCTTGCCGATCATGGCGTGCACGTCGCGTTCGCTGAACGGAATGCGCAGCGTCTGGTGGCACATGCAGCGGCCGGTGGCGTAGGCCATCTCGGTGTCCTGGATGTGGTAGCGCGCGTTCGGGAACAGATCGTAATTGCCGGCGTGGTCCCAATGCATGTGGGTCGCGATGACGTGGTCGACGTGGTCCGGCTCGATACCGAGCGCCTTCAGGCCTTGGTCGACCGGCTTGATGATTTTGCGGCACCGCTCCTTGGCGGCGGTCTCGTCGAAGCCGGTGTCGCAAACGAAGGTGCCGTGCGGGCCCTTAATGGCCCAGACGTAATAGGCGATCGACGTCATCTCGTCGTGCGGGTCGCCGAAGATGTAGTTCTCGCTGCGCATGCGCGCATGGCTGGCGTAGCGGACCGCGAAGACCTCGTGGATATCGTCGCTCATGGCTTCTTCCCCGCTTTGCCCACGACGACGCCGGCGCGGCGCTCGATCATCTTGACGATGGCGGTGAAGTCCGAGTCGCCGCCGAACTCCGTATTGGTGAATTCCCATTCGTTGAGGACGGAACTCATCACCGCGTTCGGCACGCCCAGTCCCCTGGCTTCCTCGACGCATAGCCGGACGTCCTTGAGCATCAGCGCCGTGGTGAAGCCGTAATCGAACGTGCGCGTCAGAACCGTGCTGGGAAACTTGCCGGTCGTGGCGGTGTTGCGCCCGGAGCCGGCATTGATGACGTCGATCATCACGGCCGGATCGAGCCCGGCCTTGACGCCCATCGCCACCGCTTCGGAAGTCGCCGCCATGGCGGTGGCGGAAAGAAAATTATTGGCGAGCTTCATGGTCTGCGCCATGCCGGGCTTGTGGCCGATCATGAATACCGTGCCGAAAACGCTCAGCGCGTCCTTGACGACGTCGATGTCGGCTTGCGGCCCGGACACCATGACGGCGAGCGTGCCCTTGGCGGCGCCGCCGACGCCGCCGCTCACCGGCGAGTCGATCTGGACGATGTTCTTTTTGGCCAATACCGCGCAGATCTCGGCCGCCACGCGCGAGCCGGTGGTGGAGAGATCGACGAAGCGCTTGATGCGTTTGCCGTGGATGACGCCGCCCTCTTCGAGCGCGACCTTTTTGGAGACCTGCAGCGACGGCAGGCTTGCCATCACGGTCTCGACCCGGTCGGCGACGTCGGCCGGCGACGACGCCACTTGCGCGCCCAGCGCCAGCAACGGCGCCACCGCGTCGTTACGCGTGTCGTAGACGACGAGTCTGTGCCCGGCCGCGATCAGCCGGCGCGCCATCGGCGCGCCCATATTGCCCAGTCCGATAAAACCAATGTCCATGGCGTTTCCCGTCCCCTGAAGTTTTTTCGCCGGCGACTTTGCCCGACGATCGCGACGGCGTCACCCGGCCTTCGCGGCGGACCGGAATGCGCCTAAATGCCTATTGAGCTTATTATAAGCTGGCTTATTATAGTCGTGCTATTTGGAGAGCTTGGCCATGCCCGCGCAGCCGATGAGTCGAGAATTCGCCTTTACGATCATGGACGTAGCCAGAATGATCAAGACCTATGCCGACCAGCGGGGGCGTCAATTCGGTATTTCGCGCGCGCAGTGGGCGGTGCTGGTTCGAATCGACCGCTCGGAGGGCCTCAAGCAGTCGGAACTCGCCGAAATTCTCGACCTGCAGCCGATCTCGCTCACCCGCCTGCTCGACCGGCTGGCCGACAACAAACTGATCGAGCGCCGCGCCGATCCGAACGATCGGCGCGCCAATCGGTTGTTCCTCACGCCGGCCGCGCGGCCGCTGCTCGGACAGCTCGCGGACCTCGGCGAAGACATGATGGCCACCGTGCTCGATGGCCTCGATGCCAAGACGGTCGAGCGCACTTTGCGTGACCTTGAGCACGTTCGGGAGAACCTGCGCGCCGCCATCAATCGTAGTCCGTCGCCACAAGAAGCCGCCGCGAGTTAAGTGCCATGAGTGAAAAGCCTCTCAAGATCGTTCCCGCACCGGAAGCCAAGACCTCGCCGGTAGCGGAAGCCCCGGCGGCCGGAAAATCCGGCCTGTTCGCGCGGTTCGGCGGCAAGCGACTGCGCATGACCCTGCTGGTCGTGCTGCCGGCGATCGCCCTGCTGGGCGGCATCGCCTTCTATCTCTCGGGCGGCCGCTATATCTCCACCGACAACGCCTATGTCGGCGCGCAGAAGGTGCTGATCACGCCGGATGTCTCCGACAAGATCATCCACGTCGCCGTGGTCGAGGGCCAGCACGTCAAGCCCGGCGACGAGCTGTTCACCCTCGACCCGGTCCCCTACCGCCTCGCGCTCGAGCAGGCGCAATCGAAGCTCGCAATGGCGCGCAGCAATTACGAAAAGCTGACGACGACACTCAAATCGCTCAACACGCTGATCGATCTCGCAAAGAAGAACGTCGACCTCAAGCAGCGCGACGTCGACCGCAAGAGCAAACTGGTGAACTCGCAGGCCGGTTCGCCGGCCGACCTCGACACCGCTCAAGGCACGATGGTGACCGCGCAATTGCAAGCGCAATTCGCCACCCAGCAACGCGACACCACGCTAAGCCAATTGCTCGGCAATCCCGACCTGCCGCTCGCGCAATTCCCGGAATATGCCCAGGCCCAGGCCGCGCTCGACCAGGCGCAGCGCGATTTCGACCACACCGTCGTGCGCGCGCCGATCTCCGGCACCGCCACGCAGGTCGATAACATTCAGGTCGGCCGCTTTGTCGCCGCCGGCACGCCGATCCTGAGCGTGGTCGACGATCAGGCGCCCTGGGTCGACGCCAACCCGAAGGAAACCGACATCACCTATCTGCGCGTCGGCCAGCCGGCGACGCTCGACGTCGACAGTTTCCCCGACCATACCTTCAAGGGCCATGTGGTGGCGGTGAGCCCCGGCACTGGCGCGCAATTCTCGATCCTGCCGCCGCAGAACGCCACCGGCAACTGGATCAAGGTGGTGCAGCGCGTACCGTTGCGCATCGCCTTCGACAAGGATGAAGACACCCACCTGCTGCGCGCCGGCATGAGCGTCGTCGTCGATATCGACACCGGCCATAGCCGGTTGCCGTTCCTGTCATCGACGCCGAAAGAACCGGTAAAATGACCGCGGCGCATTTCGCATCGATGTCGCCGAAGGCGCGGCGCATGCTGATCACGGTGTGCGCCATGACCGCCACCATCATGCAGGCGCTCGATACCACCATCGCCAATGTCGCGCTGCCTTATATGCAGGGCTCGCTGTCCGCCTCCCTCGACCAGATCAACTGGGTGCTGACCTCCTACATCGTCGCCGCCGCCATCATGACCGCGCCGGTCGGCTGGATGGCCGACCGCTTTGGCCGCAAGAAGCTGTTCATTGTCTGCGTCACAGGGTTTACCGTCGCCTCGTTGCTGTGCGCGCTGGCGCAGAACATCGAGCAGATGGTGCTGTTCCGCCTGTTGCAGGGCATGGCCGGCGCCGCGCTGGTGCCGCTGTCGCAATCGACGCTGCTCGACGCCTATTCGGTCGAAGAACGCGGCTCGGCGATGGCGATCTGGGGCGTCGGCGTGATGCTGGGCCCGATCATGGGCCCGACGCTGGGCGCATGGCTCACCGACAATTATTCCTGGCACTGGGTGTTCCTGATCAACCTGCCGATCGGCGTCGTCACCGTGGTCGGCATGTGGCTGTTCATGGAGGAGACCGACCGGCACGAACACCTGCGTTTCGACTGGTTCGGCTTCCTCGCCCTCGCGATCGGCATCGGCTCGCTGCAATTGCTGCTCGACCGCGGCGAGCAGGTCGGCTGGTTCGGCGCCAGCGAGATCTGGGTCGAGATGATCGTTTCGGTCGTCGGCTTCTATTATTTCTTCGCCCATTCGCTGACCACGCCGGAGCCATTCGTGCGCTTCGAGCTGTTCAAGGACCGCAATTTCGTCAGCGGCGTGGTGTTCATGATGGTGATCGGCGTGGTGCTTTTCGGCACCATGGCGCTGGTCACGCCGTTCATGCAGAACCTGCTCGGATTCCCGATCCAGACCGCCGGCTTCCTGCTCGGTTCGCGCGGCGTCGGCACGCTGCTGACCATGCTGGCGGCGCCGCGGCTGATGCGGCTCCTGGAGACGCGCTATCTCATCCTGGCCGGCCTGCTGCTCACCGGCGGCACGCTCTACTACATGACCGGATTTTCGCTCGACGTCACGCAGCGCACCATCGTGATCACCAGCATCATCCAGGGCATCGGCCTCGGCCTCCTGTTCGTGCCGATCACAACGGCCGCGTTCATGACGCTGCCCGGAAACCTGCGCAACGGCGGCACCTCGATCCTGACGCTGGTGCGCAATATCGGCTCGTCGATCGGAATTTCCATGGTGATCGCCAACCTGACCAACAAGACGACCGAGATGCACGCGCGCATCGTCGAGCAGGTGACGCCGTTCAACAATGCGCTGCAGATGCCGGACGTGGCGGCAAACCTGGATGTCCACAGCCAGACCGGGCTGGCGATGCTCGACGAGATCGTTACCCAGCAGGCGGCGATGATCGCCTATCTCAACGATTTCAAGCTGCTGATGGTGCTGACGCTGGCGATGATCCCGCTCGTGCTGATCATCCGCGCGGCCGGGCCGGCCGGAGCAAAGCCCGCGGAAGCCGCGGCGCACGCGATCGATTGATTGCTATTTCGCGGAGAATTCCCGTCGAATGAGATCGCTGTGCTCGCCGAGCGCGGGCACAGCGCCATAGCGGCGCGCGGCACCGTCATGAATCGCGGCCGGCGCCGGCACGCTGGCCGGGCCGCTCGGCGTGCCGATGGTGACGCGCCGCAAGTGCGGATGCCGCGCCAGCAGATCGAGGTCGTTGATGACGCCGAACGCGATATCGTAACGCGCGAGCATCTCCACCAGCGGCGCGGCGTCCATCTTGGCAAACGCCGCGGCGACGCGGCCGTCGGTCTCGGCGCGCCGCTTCACCCGTTCGACATTGGTGGCGAAGTCCGGATCGGCGGCAAGCCGCTTGTCGCCGATGACATGTTCCGCCAGCACGCGCCATTCGCGGTCGTTCTGGACCGAGATTAGGATGTCGATGCCGCCTTTGGTCTTGAAGGCGCCGTAGGGCGAGATCGAGATGTGCGCCAGACCGATGCGCGTCGGCGTATTGCCGCCCTCGTGCTGGAGCAGCGGCACCGCCATCCAGTCCGCCATGGCGTCGAACATCGAGATCGATATCGCGGCGCCCTCGCCGGTCGTCGCCCGCGCCAGCAGCGCTTCCAGGATCGCCTCGTAGGCGTTCATGCCGGCAGCGATGTCGCAGACCGACACGCCGGCGCGCGCCGGCGCTTCCGGACCGCCGGTGATCGAGGACAGGCCCGATTCCGCCTGGATCAACATGTCGTAGGCCTTGCGCTGGGCGTAAGGGCCACGCTCGCCGTAGCCGGAGATCGAGCAGCAGATCAGGCGCGGATAATCCTTGCGCAAGCGCGCTACGGCAAAGCCGAGATTGGCGATGGCGCCGGGTTTCAGGTTCTGCACGAACACGTCGGCCTTGGCGAGCATCGCTTCGAGCACCGCCTTGTCTTGCGGCGCTTGGCGAGATCGAGCACCACCGACTGCTTGCCGCGATTGAGCCAGACGAAATAGGCGCTCTCGCCGTGCACCAGATCGTCATAGCGGCGCGCGAAGTCGCCCTCCGGCCGCTCGACCTTGATCACGCGCGCGCCGGCGTCGGCCAGCTTGCAGCTGCAGGTCGGCGCCGCCACGGCTTGTTCGATCGAGACAACCAGGAGGCCTTCGAGCGGCAAGGCCATTTCAATACGACCGCGGCAGGCCGAGCACGTGCTCGGCCAAGTAGGACAGGATCATGTTGGTGGAGATCGGCGCCACCTGGTAGAGCCGCGTTTCGCGGAACTTGCGCTCGATGTCGTATTCCTCGGCGAAGCCGAAGCCGCCGTGGGTCTGCACGCACATGTCGGCGGCGAACCACGACGCGTCGGCGGCCAGCAACTTCGCCATATTGGCTTCCGGCCCGACGTCGCGGCCTTCTTCGTATTTGCGCGGCGGCCTCGTGCACCATCAATTCGGCCGCGCGCATCTGCGCATAGGCGCGCGCGATCGGGAACTGCACGCCCTGGTTCTGCCCGATCGGCCGGTCGAACAGCACGCGCGCATGGGCATAGCTGGTCGCCTTGTCGATGAACCATTTAGCGTCGCCGACGCATTCGGCCGCGATCAGAATGCGCTCGGCGTTCATGCCGGCCAAAATGTAGCGGAAGCCCTGGCCCTCCTCGCCGATGAGATTTTCCGCCGGCACGCGCAGGTCGTCGAAGAAGACCTCCGTGGTGGCGTGGTTCATCATGGTGCGGATCGGATTGATGGTGATGCTGGTCGATTGCGCCAGCCGCATGTCGACTAAGAACACCGACAGGCCGTCGGTCCGCTTCTTGGTTTTCTCCTTCGGCGCGGTGCGCGCCAATAGCAGCATCAGGTCGGAATGCTCGGCGCGCGAGGTCCAGATCTTCTGGCCGTTGATGACGTAATGGTCGTTGCCCTCGCGCCGCGCGGTAGTGCGTAACGAAAGCGTGTCGGTGCCCGAGGTCGGCTCGGTGACGCCGAAGGCCTGCAGGCGCAGCTCGCCGCTGGCGATCTTGGGCAGGTAGGTATCCTTCTGCCGGGCGTTGCCGTGGCGCAGGATCGTGCCCATCGTGTACATCTGCGCGTGGCAGGCCGCGCCGTTGCCGCCGGATGCGTGAACCTCTTCCAGAATCGCGGCTGCCGCGCTGATGCCGAGCCCGCTGCCGCCGAATTCCTCCGGTATCAATGCGGCGAGGTAGCCGGCTTGCGTGAGCGCGGTGACGAAATCGGTCGGATAGCCGCGCTCGCGGTCGAGCGCGCGCCAGTATTCGCCCGGAAATTTGGCGCATAGCGCGCGAACCGACTCGCGGATGTCGGCAAAATCTTCCTTTTCGGCGCTGCGTTTGCTCATGAACCTTTCACTTCGCTCACTTGGGCGCGGCCGTGATCGATCGCGACCACGCCGCGCTCTAGCACACGCGCGCGGAAGCTTACCACGCCGCCATCGCACCAGAACTCGGTGCGGATGGTCTCGCCCGGGAACACCGGCGCCGAGAAACGCCCGGACATCGCGGTCAGCCGGGCCGGATCATAGCCGCATACCGTTTTCAGCAGCGCGTGCCCGGCGACCCCGAAAGTCGCGAGGCCATGCAGGACCGGGCGCGGGTAACCGGCGGCCTTGGCGAATTCCGGGTCGACATGCAGCGCGTTGATGTCGCCGGACAAGCGGTAGATCAGCGCCATTTCCGGCCGGGTCGGCAGATCGCAAGTACCGTCGGGTGCGCGTGGCGGCAGCGCGTGCGGCGGCGGCGTATCGCGCTTGGGTCCGCCGAAGCCGCCGTCGCCGCGGCAGAACGTGGTCTGCGTCAGCGTCGCGAGCGGGCGGCCGCTCGTCTTGTCGCTGATCTCGCGCTGCGAATAAATCAGCGCGCCTTTGCCTTCGCCCTTGTCGACCACGTCGAGAATGCGGGTGCGCCCAATCACCGTGCCCTGCGGCGCGACCGGCGCGTGCAGCGTGAGGCCCTGCTCGCCGTGCACCACCTTGGCCCAGGTGGCGCCGATCTCCGGCCGGCGCAGCCAATAAGCCGCATAGCCCTGCATCACGGCGAAGGTCGGCAGCACTTTCGAGATTCTTTTCGTAGACGAAGGCCAGCTCGTCGGCATTCAGCGGATCCTGGCCAAGCCCGAGGCCAAGCGCATAGAGCATGCAATCCTTCGGGCCATAGCTGTGCTCGACCGCGGGGATTTCCAACGCCAGCAGTTTTTCGGGGTCGAGGGACATTCTCCTACCTTCTCATCCCCAAACTTCCTTGGCCACCTCGACGATCATCCGCAGCTTGGCCCATTGCTCATCTTCGGCCAAGGTGTTGCCCTCCTCGGTCGAGGCAAAGCCGCATTGCGGCGACAGGCAAAGCTGGTCGAGCGAAATATATTTCGCCGCTTCGTCGATGCGGCGCTTGAGATCGTCCTTGCTCTCCAGCCGTCCGGTCTTGGTGGTGACCAGTCCGAGCACGACCTGACGGTCCTTCGGCAGCAGCTTCAGCGGTTCGAAACCACCGGCGCGGTCGCTATCGTATTCCATGAAGTAACCGTGCACCTTAATGCGGTTGAATAGAATCTCCTGCTCGGCCTCGTAACCGCCGGAGCCCATGAAGGTCGATTTGTAGTTGCCGCGGCACAGATGCATGGTGATGGTCATGTCGGACGGAATGTCCGACATCGCGGTGTTGATGAGATCGCCGTAGAGCGGCCCCAGCCTTTCCGGATCGTCGCCGCGCGCTTTCATCTGCGCGCGGTATTTTTCATCGCACAGCATGGCGATGAATACCTCGTCGAGCTGCAAATAGCGGCAGCCGGCGTCGGCAAAGGCGCGCACGGCTTTTTTGTAGGCTTGGCCGAGATCGTCGAAGAATGCGTCGAGTTTCGGATAAATCTTTTGGTCGATCGGCAGGCGCATCGGCCGGCCGTAGATCGCCGACGGCGCCGGAATCGTGATTTTCGGCATGCGCTTGGTATGCGCGGCGACGAACTTGAAATGCTCGATCATCGGATGGCCGGAAAAGCCGATCTTGCCGGTGACCTTGACGCCTTCGTTGCGCGTCGTCACCGCGGCGAAGGCGACGCCGGTGTCCATCACGTGCTTCTCGACGCCGTCGAGGCCCCAGAGAAAATTGAGATGCCACCAGGAGCGGCGGAATTCGCCGTCGGTGATGGACTGCAGGCCGGCGTCTTCCTGCTTGCCGATGACGCGCTCGATCTCGCGGTCCTCGACCGCCTTGAGAGCGGCGGCGTCGATCTCGCCTTTGGCGCGCTGTTCGCGCGCCTTTTTCAGCACGGCCGGACGCAGCAGGCTGCCGACGTGATCGGCGCGGAACGGCGGCTTGGTTCGTTTCATCCCCAGACTTCCTCGGCTAATTCCACGATCATCTTCAACTTCGCCCATTGCTCGTCCTCGGCCAGGATATTGCCCTCCTCGGTCGAGGCGAAGCCGCATTGCGGCGACAGGCACAGTTGATCGAGAGGCACGAATTTCGCCGCCTGGTCGATGCGGCGCTTGATGTCGTCCTTGGATTCCAGCCGCCCGCTTTTCGTCGTGACCAGGCCGAGCACCACGGTCTTGCCCTTGGGCACGAAACGCAGCGGCTCGAAGCCGCCGGCGCGGTCCGAGTCGTATTCCATGAAATAACCGTGCGCGTTGATGGTATTGAACAGGATCTCCGCCACCGGCTCATAGCCGCCGGAGGCGACGAAAGTAGATTGGAAATTGCCGCGGCACAGATGCATGGCGATGGTCATGTCCGGCGGGATATCGGCAATCGCGGCGTTGATCATGCGCGCGTAGATCGCCGGCAGCTGTTCGGGATCGTCGCCGCGGTTGGCGACCTGGGCGCGCAGTTTCGGATCGCACAGATAAGTGAAATTCACCTCGTCGAGCTGCAGATAACGGCAACCGGCATCGGCAAAGGCGCGCACGGCCTTGCGGTAGGTCTGCCCCAGGTCGCGGTAAAATTGGTCCATGTCGGGATAGATCGCCTCCGGCACGGCGTCGCGGCCGTAACGGAAATGCAGGCTCGACGGCGACGGGATCGTCATTTTCGGCAAACGCTTCGTGTGCGTTTTGACGAAGTTGAAATGCTCCAGCATCGGATGGCCGGAAAACGTGCCGAGTCTGCCGGTGACCCGCAGCATCATCGGCTTTGGATTCGGGCCCTGGAATTGGATCTTGCGCTCGCCGAGATAGGCTTCGACGCCGGGCAGGCCGCCAAGGAAATCGTAGTTCCAGAAGGCGCGGCGGAATTCGCCGTCGGTGACGGCCTTCAGCCCGATGTCTTCCTGACGTTGGATGACGGCGGCGATTTCGCGGTCTTCAATCGCCTGGAGCTGCCCGGCGGTGATCTCGCCGCGCTCGCGCTTGGCGCGCCCTTGCTTGAGCGGCGCCGTGCGCAGCAGGCTGCCGACGTGATCGGCGCGGAAGGGGGGAATGCCACGAAACGTCATTCGCGGAGCTTAGCGGCCCCACACTTCTTCCGCCAACTCGACAATCATGCGCAGCTTGGCCCACTGCTCGTCCTCGGCCAGCACGTTGCCTTCTTCGGTCGAGGCGAAGCCGCATTGCGGCGACAGGCACAACTGCTCGAGCGCGACGTATTTCGTGGCCTCCTCGATGCGGCTCTTTATGTCGTCGCGCGGCTCCAGCCGGCCACTTTTCGAGGTGACCAGGCCGAGCACCAGTTGCTTCTTGCCCTTGGGGAAATAGCGCAGCGGCTCGAAGCCACCGGCGCGGTCGCTGTCATATTCCAGGAAATAACCGTCGAAATTGGTGTTGCCGAGCAGATGCTCGGCGACGAATTCATAGCCGCCTTGCGCGATCCATGTGGAGCGGAAATTGCCGCGGCAGGAATGCATGGTGATTGCCATGTCGGCGGGCTTGCCGGCGAGCGCTTCATTGGTGACGCGCGCGTAGATCGCCGGCAGCGTGTCGGGGTCGTCGCCGCGCGCCTTCGACTGCGCGCGCTCGTTCGGATCGCAGATCATCGACCAGGCGGTGTCGTCGAGCTGCAGGTAGCGGCAGCCGGCGTCGTAGAAGGCGCGGATCGCCTTGCGCCAGGCGGCCGCGATGTCGGCGAAGAAGGCGTCGTAATCGGGATAGGCCTCTTTGCTCACCATCGCCCGGCCCTGCCGGAAATGGAACGTCGACGGCGCCGGGATGGTCATCTTCGGCGTGACGTTGCAGTGCGCTTTCAGAAACTTGAAATGTTCGATCATCGGATGGCCGGTGAAATCGACCTTGCCGGAGATCTTTATTGCCTCGGCTTTCGTCTCGACGCCGTGGAATTTAATCGGCGGCGCGCTGATCATCTCGACGCCCTGCAATCCCTTGAAGAAATCGAAGTGCCACCAAGAACGGCGGAATTCGCCGTCGGTGGCGAGCTTTAAGCCCACCTCCGCCTGCTTCTTGATGATCTTCTCGATCTCGCGGTCTTCGACGTCTTTCAGCGCGCCGGCGTTGATCTCGCCCTTGGAAAATTTGGCGCGCGCGTCCTTCAGCGGCGCAGGTCGCAGCAGGCTGCCGACCATGTCGGCGCGGAATGGCGGCGTGGTGCGGGCGCTCATTTGCCCCACACCTCTTCTGCCAGTTCCACGATCATGCGCAGCTTGGCCCACTGCTCGTCCTCGGCCAGCACATTGCCTTCCTCGGTCGAGGCGAAGCCGCATTGCGGCGACAGGCACAACTGATCGAGCGCGACATATTTGGTCGCCTCCTCGATGCGCGACTTGATGTCGGCGCGCGGCTCGAGCCGGCCCGACTTCGAGGTGACGAGGCCCAGCACGACGATCTTGTTGCCCTTCGGCAGGAAACGCAGCGGCTCGAAGCCGCCGGCGCGATCGGTGTCGTATTCGAGGAAGTAGCCGTCGTAGTTGCACTTGGCGAGCAGACTCTCGGCCACCGGCTCGTAGCCGCCGGAGGAGATGAAGGTCGAGCGGAAATTGCCGCGGCAGACGTGCGTCGTGATGGTCATGTCGGCGGGCTTGGCTTCCAGCGCCTTGTTAATGCAGTCGGTGTAGGTCTGCTGCAGGTGATCGACGTCGAGGCTGCGGTCCCGCGCCTTCTGCAATTCCTCCTTCGAGCACAGATAGGCCCAGGCGGTGTCGTCGAATTGCAGATAGCGGCAGCCTTGGTCGTAGAACGCCTTGATCGCCTTCTGATAGGCCATGGCGAGGTCGCCGAAGATGGCGTCGCGGCTGGCATAGGCCTGCTGGTTCACGGCGCCGGGCTCGAGCCGGAAATGCATCACGCTCGGCGCCGGAATCGTCATCTTCGGCATCACCTTGGTGTGTGCCTTCAGGAACTTGAAGTGCTCCAGCATCGGGTGGTTGGAGAAGCCGATCTTGCCCTTCACTCGGATGCTCTGCATTTTGGTCTGCACGCCGTGGAACTGGATGCCGTGGTCGAGTTCGTAGAGCTCGACGCCGTCGAGCATGCTGAAAAAATCGAAATGCCACCAGGAGCGGCGGAATTCGCCGTCGGTCGCGAGCTTGAGGCCGATCTCCTCCTGCTTCTTGATGATCTTCTCGATCTCGCGGTCCTCGACCTCTTTGAGTTGCGCGGCGGTGATCTCGCCCTTCTCACGCTGCGCGCGCGCCTGTTTAATCGGCGCGGTGCGCAGCAGGCTGCCGACCATGTCGGCGCGGAAAGGCGGTTTGGTCCGTTGCATGACAATTCCTCCGGGTGCACCTGCGGGGGCCGGCTGGGCCGCAGGCATTAGTTGGCGTTTGGTTGTGCCATAGCATGCCCGGCGGCGAGCCGTCTTGACGTTGAGCAAGCGTAGCGCGCGGTTTCGACCGCGCCGCCGAATGAAAAATAATGCGGCGCGGTATCGCCGAGGTCGCCGGCCAGACTGAGCGTTTCGACGATACGGTCGGGCCCGATATTACCGATCAGACCCGCGGCCGCGCCCGACATCAGGCCGCGCAACGAGGCGTTGACGCCGCAGCGCCGGGCATAACGCAACAGCGCGGGCATGCTGGTGGGGCCGGCCATGCCGACCTTGACCGGCCGGGTGATGCCGCAGGCGCGCAACTGCTTGAGCCAGGCCAGGACGCGCTCCGGCGAAAACGAGAACTGGCTCACGATATGGACGCCAAGGCCATGCGCGGTGGCCGCGGCGATCTTCTCGTCGAGCGCGGCTTCGAGCCGGCCCGCCGGAATGCGGGCGTGGCCCTCCGGATAGGCGCCGATGCCGATTTCCGCGATGCCGGCCTCGCGGAGGCGGCCCTTCTGGATCACCGCCAGCGCGTCGGGAAACGGCCCCGCCGCATCGACGTCGCCGCCGATCACCAAGAGCCGGCGGATATCGGCTTCGCCGCGCAGGCTTTTGAGCAAATCCTGCAAATCGGCGGCCGCGCGTATGCGCCGCGCGGCGATATGGACGACGGGCTCCAGGCCGGACTTGCGCAGCAAGGCCGCCGCGCCGATCAGCTCGGGCGGCTCGATCGTCGGCACGGCCGAGAAATAGACCGGTGTTCCGCCTGGCAGCAGGTCGGCCAGCGCGGCGATCTCGGCCGCGTTCGGCCTAGTCGCCTCGATCGAAAAGCTTCGAGCGAAACTGTTCGAGCTCATAGGCCTCGGCGCCTATTCACGCCGGTGGGAGATCACGAAAGACTCGTCGTAGAACCACAGGCCGCCTTGGCTTTGCAGCACGTCGCGCGTCGCCTCGATGTAGCGGCGGTCGCTGTTGACGTCGGACAGGCGGTCGTCCTCGATCTGCGCCACATAGATCGCCGCGTTCCAGGCGGCGAGCAGCGTCGAGGTGCCGATCGAGGATGAAATCTCCGACGGCAGCGTGTGCATCTCGTAGCGGAACAGCGAACGCTGGTCGGAATAGGCGTTGAAATTGAGATCGCGGCCGGCCGCGCCCAGCTCGTGCTTCACTTCCTTGAGCAGATCGTGGCGGCTGTGGGTGAACGGATTATCGTTCGGCCAGACTTTGTGAATGATCTCCATGCCGGGATCGTGCCCGTAGGAATGGATCGCGATCATGCGCCCGCCCTGGCCGAGCGCGCGGGCGAGCGGCGCCAGCACGCGCCTGGCCTTGAACTCGAGCGAGGCGCGCGCCCGATAGGGCTGCGACGCGATCACCAGATCGTAGTCGGCGACGGTGCCGCCCGGCTTCGGCACGATCTGGTCGAGCAGAAATTTGTGATCGTTGCGGTAGATCACCAAAATGACCGGCCGCTCATAGACCGGGTTGCCGCTCTTCGGCGACACGCGCGCTTTCCAGTTCTCGGCCAGGAACGGCTCAAGCGCGGTGATCTGCTGCTCGAAGCTGTGCGCGGTGCTGCCGTCCATCGCCAGCTCTTTCCACACCAGACTGGTGGCGGCGGAAAGCGACTTCACCGCCAACCAGGGCGCTTCCGAATAGGCGAGGTTGGTGAGCACCAGCACGGTGGACGGATGCTCGACGAAACGGTCGGCCATCTTGTGCAGCGTGAGGCGGATGTCCTCGAGGCTGATTTCCTTGCCGACGATATAAAACGGCATGGTGGGAAAACGGTCGTGCATGTTGCGCATCACGCGCGCTAGCACGGTGCCGTCGCCGACGCCGGCGTCGAATACCCGCACCGCCGGCGGGCGCGGATGGATATTGGCGAGCTCCATGCCGACGCGATGCGCGATTTCCCATTTCTCGCTGCAGGTGTTCACGAACAGCAGATATTTTTGCCGGTTGTCGAAGAATCGGAAATTACGTTGCGGATCGTCGGCCGTCTGGCCGGAGGCGACCGGCGGCGCCGGCGGCCTGACCATCGGCAAGCCTGTGGGCGGGCTCGCATCGAACAGCACGCGGCGGCGCGCCGGCGCGGCATCGGCCTTGCGCGCCATGAAGTTGCGGATGCGCTCGAGCGTATCGGTGGTGATGCGGCCGCCATTGCGCAGGCGGTTGGCGAGCTTGCCGTCATTGACCGCGCGGCGGCCGAAGGTGGATTCGGCCAGCCCGCGCTGGCGGCAGAATTCGCTGATCTCCTGAAGGATCTGATCGTTCATGGCGGCGTTTCCCTGCGGCCGGCTCTCACGGCCGGCTCGCCACCAAGGGAACCAAGCCGCCCTGCATTCGTCAAATAGAAAGATCGTGTTGGGAAAGATGGGCAGAATGGGTGGGCAATATTGGGTGGTATAAATGGCGATTTATATTGGTGATTTTATACAAGATGGCCGAAATAAATTTTACCTGAGGCACTATTGTGGGATGACTCCCACATTAAGGGGCATAGCAGTGGGTGGTGGTGGGCGCCCTCAGCCGCAGATAACGCTTTCAGATATCGAAGAAAACCGTCTCGTTCTCGCCCTGCACGAGAATGTCGAAGCGATAGACCACTGGGCTGCCGCCGGCCTGCTTGTGGGCAATGAGGGTGCCGCGCCGATCGGCCGGCACCAGCGCAAGAATCGGATCGGCGGTGTTGGCCGCCTCGTCGGAGAAATAGAGGCGGGTGTAAACCTGCCGCAACATGCCGCGCGAGAAGATGCAAACCACGATATGCGGGGCCTGCGGCTTGCCGCCGGGGCCCGGCACTGGGCCTGGCTTGACGGTGTCGAAGCTAAACACGCCGTCCTTGTCGGTGGCCGAGCGGCCGAAGCCGGTGAACTTCGCGTTCGGCCGCGGCTTCTCGCCGCGCGCATGGGTGTAGCGGCCCTGCCCGTCGGCCTGCCAGATTTCGATCATGGCGTCGTTGATCGGCTTGCCGTCGCCGTCGGTGATGCGGCCCTCGATGTGAATTTTCTGGCCGGCGGCGTCGGGCGTAATCAGATTATCGCCGACGGTTTCCTTCCAGCTGTAACTGCCGTTCGGGTCCCAATGGCAGCGGCCGTTGGGCGCCAGGCCATAGGCGAAGAACGGGCCGACGGTTTGTGAGGGGGTAATTTCCGACATCAGTGTTTGTCCGTGTCCAGAGGCGTCGCCTCGCGCCCGCGCAGCACGATGTTCCAGCGGAAGCACAGCGCCCAGTCGGGAATGGTGTTCTCCAGATCGAAGCTCGAGATCATGCGCGCGCGTGCCTTTTCGTCGGTCACCGAATTGAAGATCGGGTCGAACGGAAACAGATAATCGCCCGGGAAATACATCTGCGTCACCAGCCGCGTCAGGAACGACTGGCCGAACACGGAGAAGTGGATGTGGTTCGGCCGCCAGGCGTTGGGATGATTGCCCCACGGATAGGCGCCCGGCTTCACGGTGATGAATTTGTAATAGCCGTTCTTGTCGGTGAGGGTGCGCCCTGCCCCGGTGAAGTTCGGGTCGAGCGGCGCAGGATGCTGGTCGACATTGTGCACGTAGCGGCCGCAGGCATTGGCCTGCCAGATTTCCACCAGCGTCTCGGGCACCGGGCGCTTGTCTTCGTCGAGCACCTGGCCGTGCACGATGATGCGCTCGCCCAGGGGCTCGCCTTTGTGCTGCTTGGTGAGATCGTTGTCGCCCTCTTGAATAGCGTCGTGGCCGAAGGCCGGACCGGTGAGCTCGGACAGCGTGTGCGGAACGATGATCAACGGCTTCGACGGCGAACGTTTCACCGTGCTGCGGTATTCCGGCGACAGGTGCTTGGCGTAGGCGCTGAGGCTTTCCTTGGGATAGATCAGCGACATTGTTTTTGTCCTTAGCTTTGCTTGCGCATGATCTTATCCGAAAACCGGTACCCACTTTTCGGGATCATGCGCTAGGAAACCCGCTCGAGAGCCAGCGATACGCCTTGTCCGACGCCGACGCACATAGTGGCAAGGCCGAGCTTGCCGTCGCGTTCATGCAGCCCATGCGCGGCCGTCAACACCAGACGGGCGCCCGACATGCCGAGCGGGTGGCCGAGCGCGATCGCGCCGCCGTGCGGATTGACCTGCGCCGCGTCGTCGGCCAACCCGAGCTGGCGCAGGCATGCTAGCGACTGCGAGGCGAAGGCTTCGTTGATCTCGATCAAATCGTAGTCGGCTATTTTGTGATTTAGCCGCGCCATCAGCTTGCGGGTCGCCGGCACCGGGCCGATGCCCATGATGCGCGGCGGCACCGCCGCCGCGGCCATGCCGAGGATGCGCGCGCGCGGCGTGAAGCCGTGCTCTTTGGCCGCCTGCGCCGAAGCAATGATGAGCGCGGCGGCGCCGTCATTGACGCCGGAGGCGTTGCCCGCGGTGACCGTGCCGTTGTGGCGGAACGGCGTCTTGAGCTTGGCGAGCTGCTCGATCGACGTGTCCGGCCGCGGATGCTCGTCGCGGTCGACCAGTATTGGGCCGCTTTTGCCGCCGGGCACTTGGACCGGGACGATCTCGCTCATGAAATAGCCGCGCCCGATCGCCTCGCCGGCGCGCTGCTGGGATCGCACCGCGAAGGCGTCCTGATCGGCGCGGCTGATCTGGAATTCTTCGGCGACGTTCTCGCCGGTTTCCGGCATGGAATCGACGCCATATTGCTGCTTCATCAGCGGATTGATGAAGCGCCAGCCGATTGTCGTGTCGTAGATCTCGGCCGTGCGCGCGAAGGCTTCCTGGGCCTTGCCCTGCACGAAAGGCGCCCGCGTCATCGATTCGACGCCGCCGGCGATGGCGAAGTCCATCTCGCCGGCGCGGATGGCGCGCGCCGCGGCGCCGACGGCTTCCATGCCCGAAGCGCACAGCCGGTTGAGCGTCAGGCCCGGCACGCTTGCCGGCAGTCCTGCCAGCAGCAGCGCCATGCGCGCGACGTTGCGGTTGTCCTCGCCGGCCTGGTTGGCGCAGCCGAAATAGACTTCGTCGAGCTTTTCCCAATCGACCTTCGGGTGGCGCGTCATCAGCGCCTTGAGCGGCGCGGCGGCGAGATCGTCGGTGCGCACCTTAGCGAGCGCGCCGCCGTAGCGCCCGATCGGCGTGCGCACCGCGTCGCAGAGAAAGGCCTCACGGCTTGCCATCACGCCGCCTCATGCGCGCGGGCGGTGCGGGCATGAAGTTCGCGCAGCACCTCAAGCTCGCGGGACGTCGGCGGCGGCGTCTCTGCCACCTTGGCGGCAAAGGCGATGTTCCAGCCGGAATTCTCCTGGATCTGCTCGCGGCTCACGCCCGGATGAATGGAGACCACCGTCATCTCTTTGGTCTCGGGATCGGGTTCGAACAGCGCCAGATCGGTGATCAGCTTGGTCGGGCCCTTGGTCTTGACGCCCAGCTTCGCACGCGAGTCGCCGCCGGTGACGTGGCCGATGGAAGTGACGAAATCGAGTTTGTCGACGAAGCTTCGTTTACCCTGCGCCATGATGATGAAAATCTCGCCGCAGGAGGTGGCGATCTCCGGCGCGCCGCCGCCGCCGGGCAGCCGCACCTTCGGCTTGTCGTAGGGGCCGACCACGGTGGTGTTGAGATTGGCGTATTTGTCGATCTGCGCGCCGCCCAGAAATCCGATTTTGATGCGGCCGCCTTGCAGCCAGTAGCGGAACATTTCCGGCACCGGCACCGTGGTGACCGCGGTCTCGCACAGTTCGCCGTCGCCGATCGAGAGCGGCAATATATTCGGCTTGGTGGCGAGCGTGCCGGATTCGTAGATCAGCGTGATGTCGGGCGCGTGCGTGAGGCGCGCGAGATTGCAGGCGGCCGACGGCTGGCCGATCCCGACGAAGCAGACATCGTCGTTCTTCAGCGCGCGCGCCGCCGCGATGGTCATCATCTCGTTCGGCTTGTAATCGGCCATGAGATTTACTCCGCCGCCGCGCGATGTTGGCGCGCATAGCGGGCAAAGGCCTCCGGACCTTTGTCCAGCACATTAGTCTTCATCCAGGCCAGGAAAGAGTCGCGTTCCTTCGCGATCGCGTCCCATTCCTTGTAGAAGCCGTTGTTGCGCGGGTAATAGCCCTGCGCATAGGACGGAAACGCGCCGCCCGGCACTTCGACCACGTGGCCGACGGTCCAGTGCGGCAGCACCTCCGCGTTCAGGCTGCGATCCGGCGGCAGCTCGTCGACGATCTCCTCGACCGTCACCACCGAACGCTTCGACGCCAGCACCGCTTCCTTCTGCACGCCGAGCACGCCCTCGATCATCACATTGCCGGCCCGGTCGGCGCGCTGGGCGTGGATCACCGTCACGTCCGGCCGGTGCGCCGGGACCGCCGCCAACTGCTCGCCGGTGAAGGGGCAGGTCACGCGCTTGATCTTTGAATTCACCTTCGGCAGGTCGCCCCCGATATAGCCGCGGAAAATGGCGCAGGGCAGGCCCGCCGCGCCGGCCTCGTAGGCGTTGGCCATGGCGGCGTGCGAGTGCTCTTCCAGCTCCAGCTTTTGCGGCCAGCCGTTCTCGACCGCGTCGCGGAAGCGATAGAGCGAGCCGACGCCCGGATTGCCGCCCCAGGAGAAAATCAACTTGTCCACGCAGCCCATGCCGATGAACTGGTCGTAGATAAGGTCCGGCGTCATGCGGATCAGGGTCAGCCGCTTGCGGCCCTGGCGGATGATTTCGTGGCCGGCGGCATGCGGAATAAGGTGGGTGAAGCCTTCCAGCGCCACCGTGTCGCCGTCGCGAACGGCGGATTGGATGGCTTCGGCGAGCGACGAAATACGCGCCATGCGATACTGCTTCCCGGTTGCGGCACCGTATTTACGGCCCGCCAAGGACAGGGTCAAATGGCGAAATGGGCACAAGTTGGGGCTCCAACAAACCGCCATGCTGGGTAAAGAACCGATTTTCACCATCCGCGCCGAACTAAGCGGCATCCTGAATCTGGGCCGCACGCCCTATGGCGAGCGACGCATCATCGACATTACCGGCGGCACCGTGCGCGGGCCGAAGCTCAACGGCCGCATCCTGCCGGGCGGCGCCGACTGGCAGATCGTGCGCAGCGACGCCGCCGCCGATATCCAGGCGCGCTATACCATCGAGACCGAGGCGGGCGCGCGCATCCTGGTCACCAGCGACGGCTTGCGGCATGGTCCACCGGCGGTCATGGAGCGACTGGCCCGGGGCGACAGCGTCGATCCCTCTCTCTATTATTTTCGCACCGTGATGCGGTTCGAGACCTCCGACGCAAGCGTCGACTGGCTCAACCGCATTCTGGCGCTGGCGCGCGGGCAGCGCGAAGCCCGAAGCGTGCGGCTCGATGTCTACGAGGTGGAGTGATGGCGACCGATCGGATCGATATGACATTGCCTGCGTCGCTCGAAGCCTCGCGGCAGGGCGACGTCGCCATTCTGCGGCTCAAGCGGCCGGAGAAGCGCAATGCGCTGGATGACGAGACGATCCTAGGCATCGAGATGTTCTTCACCTCATTGCCCGACGGCGTCGGCGCCGTGCTGCTCGCCGGCGAGGGCGAGCATTTTTCCGCCGGGCTCGATCTGAGCGAGCTGCAAGAGCGCGATGTCAAGCAGGGCATCGCCCATTCCGGACTGTGGCACCGCGCCTTCGACAAGATCCAGTTCGGCAAGGTGCCGGTGGTCGCCGTGCTGCATGGAGCGGTGGTCGGCGGCGGGCTGGAGCTCGCCGCCGCGGCACATGTGCGCGTCGCCGAGCGCACGGCCTATTACGCGCTGCCGGAGGGCAGCCGCGGCATCTATGTCGGCGGCGGCGGCTCGGTGCGGCTGCCGCGGCTGATCGGCGTCGCGCGCATGATGGACATGATGCTCACCGGCCGCACCTATTCGGCCGAGGAAGGCCAGGCCATGGGACTTTCCACCTATCTGGCCGAGCCCGGCGCGGGCTTCGCCAAGGGTCTCGACCTCGCCGCCCGCATCGCCTCCAACACGCCGCTGACCAATTTCGCGGTCACGCACGCGCTGCCGCGCATCGCCGAAATGGATCCGGCGGCGGGCTACGCGGTGGAGGCGCTGATGTCGGCGATCGCGCAAGCCGACGGCGAGGCGAAAGCGCGGCTCAAGGATTTTCTGGAGAAGCGCGCGCCCAAGGTGACGCGCGGCCCTTCATGAGCGGCGCAGCGGCATCGGTACGGCACGCATCGGCGCCGTTGCGCCCGGTCCGACTCGGTGCCTTCGACGTCGTGCTGGAGCGCGAGCCAAGCGGCGTCATCCATATCCGCACCGCCCAGGTGCTGCCGCCCTATCACGCCACGTTGAGCGAGCCGCTCGAGCATTGGGCCAAGGCGGCGCCCGACCGGATTTTCCTCGCGCAACGCAACGCCGAAGGCCGCTGGCGCACGCTGAGCTATAGCGAAGTGCTGGCGCTGACCCGGCGTATCGGCGCCGCGCTGTTGCGGCGCGGGCTATCCCCCGACAAGCCGATCGCGATCATCTCCGGCAACGACATCGAGCATGCGCTGCTGGCGCTGGCGGCGATGAATGTCGGCATTCCCTATGCGCCGATCTCGGCGGCCTATTCGCTGCTGTCGAGCGATTTCGGAAAACTGCGCGCCATTATCGACCTGCTCACGCCCGGCCTGGTATTCGCCAATGACGGGCTGCCGTTCGCGCGCGCGCTTTATGCGACGGTGCCGGACAGTATCGAGCTGGTGGTGACGCGTAACCCGCTGGGCGACCGCAAGACGACGCTGTTCGCCGACCTGATCGGCGCCGAGGACGACGCCGGCGTCGCCGCCGCGCAGCGCCAGGTCAAGCCCGACACCATCGCGAAGTTCCTGTTCACGTCCGGCTCGACCGGCACGCCGAAGGCCGTCATTAACACCCACCGCATGCTGTGCTCGAACCAGGCGATGATCGCGGCCGGCTTCGCCTTCGTCGCCGACGAGCCGCCGGTGGTGGTGGACTGGCTGCCGTGGAGCCACACCTTCGGCAGCAACCACAACTTCAACATGGTGCTGGTCAACGGCGGCTCGCTTTATATCGACGACGGCAATCCGACGCCGCCGGGCGTGCCGGAGACCGCGCGCAATCTGCGCGAGATCGCGCCGACCATCTATTTCAACGTGCCCAAGGGGTATGAAGCGCTGGTGCCGCATTTCCGCGCCGACGAGGCGCTGCGCAAGAACTTCTTCAGCCGCCTGAAGGTGCTGTTCTATGCCGGCGCCGGGCTGAACCAGACCACCTGGGACGACCTCACCCGGCTCGCGATCGAGACCACCGGCGAGCGCATCATCTTCCTGTCGTCGCTCGGCTCGACCGAGACCTCGCCGCTGGCGCTCGCCTGCTGTTGGGATTTCGACCGGCCGGGCAATATCGGGCTGCCGGCGCCGGGCGTCGAACTCAAGCTGGTGCCGAACGAAGGCAAGCTGGAGGCGCGCCTGCGCGGCCCGCACATCACGCCCGGCTATTGGCGCCAGCCGCAGCTCACGCGCGAGGCCTTCGACAGCGACGGCTTCTACAGGATCGGCGACGCGCTGAAATTCGCCGACCCCGCCGACGCCGGCAAAGGCTTTTTGTTCGACGGCCGCATCGCCGAGGACTTCAAGCTGTCGACCGGTACCTGGGTCAGCGTCGGACCGCTGCGCGCGCGCTTCATCGATGCCTGCGCGCCTTATGTGCGCGACGTGGTGTTCGCCGGTCCCGACCGTGACGATATCGTGGCGCTGGTGTTTCCCGACGTCGAGGCCTGCCGCAAGTTAGCGCCAGAGCATGCCGCCGATGCGGCGCCGGCGGCCGTACTCGACGACGTGCGGGTGCGGCGCAAGTTCGCCGCGGTGCTCGAGGCGCTGGCGGCGACCAGCCCCGGCTCATCGACGCGCGTGATGCGCGCCGTCCTGATGGCGGAGCCGCCCTCCATGGACAAAGGCGAAATGACCGACAAAGGCTCGATCAATCAGCGCGCGGTCTTAAAAAACCGCGCCGCGCTGGTGGACGAGCTTTATGCCGCGCCGCTATCCTCTCGCGTCATCGCCATCAAGGCCGCTTAAAGGATTCGGAAGCCATGGAAATCAAGGGACAAGCGGCCATCGTCACCGGCGGCGCGTCGGGATTGGGAGCCGCCACCGCGCGCGCGCTCGCCGCCAGCGGCGCCAAGGTGGCGATCTTCGATCTCAACCAGAAAGGCGCCGCCGAGGTGGCCGCCAGCATCCAGGGCATCGCGGTGACCTGCGACGTGGCCGACGCCGCATCCGCCGAGGCGGCGTTAAAGCAGGCCGCCGCCGGCCATGGCCCCGCGCGCATTTTGGTCAATTGCGCCGGCATCGGGCCGGCCAAGCGCATTGTCGGCCGCGACGGGCCGATGCCGCTCGCGGATTACGAGAAGGTGATCCGCATCAACCTGATCGGCAGCTTCAACATGATGCGGCTCGTGGCCGCCGCCATGCAGCCGCTGGCGCCTTTGGCCGACGGCGAGCGCGGCGTGATCGTCTCGACCGCCTCGGTCGCCGCCTTCGAAGGCCAAATCGGACAGGCCGCCTATGCCTCCTCCAAAGGCGGCGTCGCCGCGCTGACGCTGCCGGCGGCGCGCGAATTCGCTCAGTTCGGCGTGCGCGTGCTCGCCATCGCGCCGGGCATTTTCGGCACGCCGATGCTGCGCGCGCTGCCGCAGGAGGCGCAGGATTCGCTCGGCGCTTCGGTGCCGTTCCCCAAGCGGCTGGGCGAGCCCCGCGAATTCGCCGCGCTGGTGCTGCACTGCGTCCACAACGGTTATCTCAACGGCGAGGTAATCCGCCTCGACGGCGCGCTGCGCATGGCGCCGCGCTGAAGCATGTCGCCGTGACGACGCTCAGCAATACCCGAAACGTGCGCATCGAGTGGGCCGACTGCGATCCCGCCGGCATCGTTTTCTATCCGCGCTATTTCGAGATCTTCGACGCTTCGACATCGGCGCTGTTCGAGTGCGCACTCGGGCTCACTTTGTTTCAGTCGCTCAAGACTTTCAATTTCGCCGGCTATCCGCTGGCGCGCACGCGCGCGCGCTTCGTGCGGCCCACCCGCTACGGCGACGACGTGACGGTGCACACGGCCGTCACCTTCGGCCATTCCAGTTTCGACATCGAACACTGCCTCAGCCACAACAACTTGACCTGCGTCGAGTGTTCGGAGACGCGGGTGTGGGTAGTGCAGGATCCCGCCGATCCAGCCGGTTACAAGTCGCAGCCAGTTCCGGAGGCGGTGCGGGCGAAGTTCAATCTGCCGTAACGTAGGCGGCTACTCGACCTCGGCCGCGATCTTCTTCAGGATTTGCAGAAATCGCTTGCGGTCGCGCTGACCGATGATGCCGTCGAGCACGCGTTCATGCCGGCGCGCGCAGCGCGTGAGCATGGTGAGCGCCTTCTTGCCGGCCGGCGTCACGTTCAACCGGTAGGTGCGCCGGTCTTCGCGCATGCGCCTGCGCTCGACCAGGCCGCGCCGCACCAGATCCTCGACCACCGGCGTGAGGCTCGATTTGTCGCGGCCGTTGGCGTGGCTCAATTCGGTCTGGCTGATGCCGGAATTGCGCGCGATCAGCGTCAAAGTGGCAAAGCGCCCCGGGCTTTCGCCGATCTCCTGCGAGCGGCGCGAAAACGCCTCGAAGGCGTGCTCCTGCGCCATGCGCAGATTGAAGCCGACCCAATACTCGAGCGGGCCAAATCTGATCGATTCGGCAATGGCTTCGCCGTTCTTGCCGCGCCGCACCCGGCCGCTGACTTTTCGCACCACTATCGCCCTCGCCCGACCGCGCCAAAGCGGCGGCCCGCCACATAGTTTGATATCAAACTATAACCTTTACAACGCCCGCGACATGCGGCTGAATAATAAGAAAAGTTGGCGGAATAGCCAACACGTAAACCGAGGGAGGTATACCATGATGTCCCGTTTCGCCGCCTGCCTATCCGCGGCCGCGCTCGCCGTCCTGACCGGCGCCCCCACCGCCGCGCTCGCCCAGGAAAAAACCTTCGAGCTCAAGCTCTCGCACTGGGTGCCGGCGTCGCATCCCTTGCAGAAGGCGCTGGAAGATTGGGGCGCCGCGGTCGAGAAGGAGTCGGGTGGCACGCTGCACTACAAGGTCTATCCGGCCCAGCAGCTCGGCAAGGCCTTCGACCACTACGACATGGCGCGCGACGGCATCGCCGACCTCACTTACATCAATCCCGGCTATCAGCCCGGCCGCTTCCCGATCATTGCCGCCGGCGAATTGCCGTTCCTCATCTCGAGCGCCAAAGGCGGCTCGATGGCGCTCGACGCCTGGTACCGCAAATACGCCGCCAAGGAGATGAAGGACGTCAAGTTCTGCCTCGCCTTCATCCACGCGCCCTCCTCGTTCCATTCGAGCACCAAGAAGATCGTGCTGCCCGAAGACATCAAGGGCATGAAGGTTCGTCCCGCCGACGCGACCATGGCCAATCTGGTGACGCTGCTCGGCGGCACCAACGTCCAGTCGTCGGCCCCGGAAGTGCGCGACATCATTGAGCGCCACGTCGCCGACGCGGTAACGTTCCCCTGGGGGTCGCTAGTGCTGTTCGGCATCGACAAGGTGACGAAGTACCACATGGAAGCGCCGCTCTACGTGACGACCTTCGCCTTCGTCCTCAACAAGGACAAATACAACCAGATGTCGCCGCGCCAGAAGAAGGCGATCGACGACAACTGCAATACCGAGGCGGCCGGCCGCGTCGGCGGGCCGTGGGGCGAGTTTGAGGACGCCGGCGTCGCCAAGGTAACGGCCGAGCCCGGACAAGTCGTCTATTCGCTCACCCCGGAGGAGACCGCGGCGTGGAAGAAGGCGAGCGAACCGCTGGTCAACAGCTGGGCCGAAGGCGTCAAGAAAGTCGGCGTCGACCCGGACGTGGCTCTCAAGAGCCTGCGCGCCGACCTCGGCAAATTCAACGCGCTGGCGAAGTAGCCGCGCGGGTTACGCCGCGCGATCCTGGAACGGCGGCGGCGGGGTTCTCCCGCCGCCGATTTCGCTGAAGGCGAGGCCGCGGGAGCCGATATGAAACGCATCTATATGGATCGTTTCATCGACACGATCGAATGGATTGCCGCCGGCTTCGTCGGCATCGTCGCCGCCAATATCTTTCTCGGCGTGCTGCTGCGCAATTTGTTCTCCTTCGCGATTCCCGACGCCTTCGATTTCGGCCGCCTGCTGCTCGGCATCCTGATCTTCTGGGGCATCGCCGCGACCTCCTATCGCGGCGGCCACATCACGGTCGATCTGGTCTGGGCCAACGCGTCGCCGCGATACCAGCGCATGATCGACGTGTTCGCGACGCTGGTGCTGTTGTTCGTGGTGAGCGTGCAGACCTACACTTTGTTCGACAAGGTGCGCGGCACTTACTACGACAACGTGCTCACCTTCGACCTGCATTTGCCGACCTGGCCGTTCTTTGCGGTGGCCTGGGCGGGCGACGTCTCGGCGGTGCTGCTGATCGCCGTCCGCACCTACCGGCTGATCTTCCAGCCGGAGCTGATGCGCGAAGCCAAAATCAAAGCGGTCGAGTGAAAGAGGCGGCATGAGCACCGACGCCGTCGCCATCCTGGGCTTTGTCGCGTTGTTTGCGCTAATGCTGCTGCGCGTGCCGGTCGGCATGGCGATGGGCCTCGTCGGCGTCAGCGGCTTCGGCTACCTGGTCGGAGGCACCCCGGCGCTCAAGCTGGTCGGCCAGACTTCGATGCGCACGGTGACCGACTACACGTTCGGCGTCATCCCGATGTTCCTGCTGATGGGCATGTTCATGTCCAACTCCGGCATGAGCCGCGATCTGTTCAAGGCCGCCAACGGTTTCGTCGGACATTTGCGCGGCGGCTTGGGCTTTGCCACGGTGGTTGCCTGCGCCGGCTTTGCCGCGATCTGCGGCTCGTCGGTGGCGACCGCGGCGACCTTTTCCGCCGTCGCCTATCCAGAAATGCGCCGCTTCGGCTATCCGCAAAGCTTCGCCACCGGCGTGATCGCCGCCGGCGGCACGCTCGGCGCCATGCTGCCGCCATCCATCGTGCTCGCGGTCTATGGCATCATCACCGAGCAAGACATCGGCAAGCTGTTCATCGCCGGCATCGTTCCCGGCGTTCTCGCCATGGTGATGTATCTCACGACCATATTCGTCATCGGCCAAGTGCGTCCCGGCTTCCTGCCGGCCGGTCCGCGCGTCGCCTGGCGGCAGCGATTTTCCGCGTTGAAGGACGTCTTGGCGCCGCTGCTGCTGTTCGTTTTCGTCATCGGCGGACTATACGGCCTGCCATTCCTGCCGCGGTTCACGCCGACCGAAGCGGGCGGCGTCGGCGCCAGCGGCGCGTTCCTGATCGGGGTGTTCACCGGCCGGCTCAACAAAGACAAAATCCTGATGTCGCTGTTGCAGGCGACCCGCACCGCCGCCGCGGTGTTCACCGTGCTGATCGGCGCGCTGATCTTCGGCTATTTTCTCACCGTCACGCAGACGCCGCAGAAGGTCACCGAGTTCCTCACCGGACTGGGCTTGGGCGCCTACGGCGTGCTGGCGCTGATCATGCTGATGTACCTGGTGCTCGGCTGCCTGATGGACGCGATGGCGATGATCATCCTGACCGTGCCGATCATCTTCCCGGTCATCACCCATCTTGGCTTCAATCCGATCTGGTTCGGCGTCATCATCGTGATGACGGTGGAACTGGGGCTGATCCATCCGCCGGTCGGCATGAACGTGTTCGTCATAAAAAGCGTGGTTAAGGACGTCAGCTTCACTACGATCTTCAAGGGCGTTATTCCCTTTATCATCACGGACTTGATCCGGCTGGTGATCCTGATCGCCTTCCCGATAATCGCGCTTTGGCTGCCCTCGCATATGTAGCGCCGATTTGCTAATATAGTTTGGACCCCAACTATCTCTCCGAGGCCCCGCGATGGAACGTTCGTTCAAGAAGGAAGTGCAGGCGCTCCGGCTGGGCGACGGCGAGACCTTCCGCGGCGAAGGCATTCTGGCCGTCACCAAGGCCCTGCTGCAATCGGGCGTGTCCTATGTCGGCGGCTACCAGGGCGCGCCGGTCTCGCATCTGCTCGACGTGCTGGTGGACGCGCAGGACATCATGGGCGAGCTCGGCGTCCATCTGGAAACCTGCGCCAACGAAGCCTCGGCGGCGGCCATGCTGGGCGCCTCGATCAATTATCCCTTACGCGGCGCGGTGACGTGGAAATCCATCGTCGGCACCAACGTCGCGGCCGACGCGCTCTCTAATTTGTCGTCGCCCGGCGTGATCGGCGGCGCCATGATCGTCATCGGCGAGGACTACGGCGAAGGCGCCAGCGTGATCCAGGAGCGCTCGTATGCCTACGCGCTCAAGTCCTCGATGTGGCTGCTCGATCCGCGTCCCGATCTGCCGTCGATCGTGCGCACGGTGGAAAAAGGCTTCGAGCTGTCGGAGGCGAGCCACGCGCCGGTGATGCTGGAACTGCGCATCCGCGCCTGCCACGCCACCGGCGAATTTGTCGCCAAGGATAATCGCAAGGGCGCGGTCTCCGGCCTGGACAAACTGGCCGGGCCGCCGCGCTTCAACTACGCGCGGCTGTCGCACCCGCCGGTGACCTTTGCCCAAGAAAAACTGAAAGTCGAAGAACGCCTGCCGGCGGCTCGCGCCTTCATTCGCGAACACAAGCTCAATGAATTCATCGCTGGTGAGCTGGACGACATCGGCATTATCGTCATGGGTGGCTTGACCAATTCCGTGCTGCGCGCGCTCGAGCGCATGGGGCTGGCCGACGTGTTCGGCGTCTCGCGCGTTCCCCTGCTGGTGCTCAACGTGGTCTATCCGCTGGTGCCGGAGGAAATCCGCGAATTCTGCGCCGGCAAACGCGCCGTGCTGGTGGTCGAGGAAGGCCATCCCGATTACATCGAGCAGGCGATCAACGTCGAATTGCGCCGCGCCGACATTCAGACCCGCGTGCTCGGCAAGGGGCCGCTGCCGCAGGCGGGCGAATATACCTCGGACGTTCTGCTGGAAGGGCTTGCCGCCTTTCTGCAAGACGCCAAGCCGAACGGCCTCAACGCCGACGCCGAGGCGGAAACGGCGCGCGGCCTGATCGCGCACAAGGCGAAGGCGGCGGAAGTGCTCGGGCCGCTGCCGCCGCGCCCGCCCGCCTTCTGCACCGGCTGCCCGGAGCGCCCGGTGTTTTCCGCCATCAAGCTGATACAGCGCGAATTGGGGCCGACCCATATCAGCACCGACATCGGCTGCCATTCGTTCGCGACCTTCGCGCCGTTCTCGCTCGGCAACTCTATCCTCGGCTACGGCATGTCGCTGGCCAGCGCCGCGGCGGTCGCGCCCAACATGGCAAGGCGCCCGATCGCGATCATGGGCGACGGCGGCTTCTGGCATAACGGCTTGCTCACCGGCGTGGCGTCGAATTTGTTCAACAAAGGCGACGGCGTGCTGATCGTGATGCAGAACGGCTACGCCTCCGCCACCGGCCAGCAATACATACCCTCGAGCGTCACCAGCCGGGACGGCGCGGTGCCCGGCATGGACATCGAAAACACGCTGCGCACCATGGGCGTCAAATGGCTGCGCACGGTGCACACTTACGGCGTCGCCACCATGGTCAAGACGCTGAAGGAGGCGATGAAGACCGCCGAGAAAGGCCTCAAGGTGATCATCGCCGACGGCGAGTGCCAGCTCGCGCGTCAGCGCCGCGTGCGTGTCGAGGATGCCGGCAAGCTCGAGCGCGGCGAGCGCGTGACGCGCACGCGCTACGGCGTCGACGACGAGATCTGCACCGGCGATCATTCCTGCATTCGTTTATCGGGTTGCCCATCGCTGACGGTGAAACCGTCGACCGACCCGCTGCGCAGCGATCCGGTGGCCACCGTGATCGAAAGTTGCGTCGGCTGCGGGCTGTGCGGTGAGGTGGCGCATGCCGCCGTGCTGTGCCCGTCGTTCTACCGCGCCGAAATCGTGCGCAACGCCACCTGGCGCGACCGCGTCGCGTTCCGCATCCGACAGAAAGTCATCGGCTGGCTTGGCGGCTATGGCGGCGAGGCAACTTCAAAGGCCGCCCTATGAGCGCGCCGCGGCCGATCACACTGCTCATTGCCGCGCTCGGCGGCGAAGGTGGCGGCGTGCTGACCGATTGGATCGTGACGGCGGCGGAAGCGGCCGGCTTGCCGGTGCAGAGCACTTCGATCCCCGGCGTCGCCCAGCGCACCGGTGCCACCACTTATTACATCGAGATTTTCCCGGTCCGTACGCGCGAACTCGGCGGCAAACGTCCGGTGCTGGCGCTGACGCCCGGCGTCGGCGATATCGACGTGGCGGTGGCGAGCGAATTGCTCGAAGCCGGCCGCGTGGTGGCGGGCGGTTTTGTTACGCCCGGCCGCACCCATGTCATCGGCTCGCTCAGCCGCTTCTATGCCATGGACGAGAAGATCGCCATGGGCGACGGCCGCTTCGACCAGGACCGGCTGATCAAGACCGTCAAGGACAACGCGCGCGGCACGTTGCTCATCGACATGGACGCGCTCGCCAAGCAAAGCGGCTCGATCATCAACGCGGTCATGCTGGGCGCCATCGCCGGATCGCAGCGCCTGCCGCTGACCGCCGAGCAACTGGAAGCGGCCATCCGCGCCGACGGCAAGTCGATCGACAGCAACCTGCGCGGCTTCCGCGCCGGGCTTGACGCCGCCCGCGCGAATTTGGCGCCGGTGAAGCAATCCGAGCAAAAGCGCCGGGCCCCGACCACAACCGACTTGCTCGAGCACGAGGTCACCTATTCGCTGCCCGCGCTGGCGCAGCCGGTGGCCACCGAAGGCATCAGGCGGCTCATCGCCTATCAAGGCCTTGGCTATGCCAAGCTCTATCTCGACCGGCTGCGTGCCCTGCTCGAGGCCGACGCCGCCGGCGGCGCGCCGGGCAAGTTGCTCAAGGAAGTGGCGCGCCAGCTCGCCGTGCGCATGTCGTTTGAGGACGTGGTGCGGGTGGCGCAGGCCAAGATCGCGCCGGAGCGCATGCGGCGCATCGCGTGCGAGGAACTGCGCGTGAAAAGCGAGCCGTTCTCGGTGCACGATTTCCTCAAGCCCGGCATCGAGGAGCTCACCCAGCTTTTGCCGCCGTTTCTGGCGCGCCCGATCCTCTCGCTGAGCGAGCGGAAAGGCTGGCTCGGCCGCGTCTATTTCGGCATGGAGATCGAGGCTACCTCGATCACCGGCTATCTGCGCTTCCTGATGCTGGCCAAGCTGCGCCGGCTTCGGCCTTACGGCTATCGCTTTAAGCAGGAACAGGTGCAGATCGAATCCTGGCTCGGCCTGATCGCCGAGGCCGCGCGGCACTCCGGCGCCTTGGCGCTTGAAGTCGCCGAATGCGCCCGCCTAATCAAGGGCTATGGCGACACCCACGCACGCGGGCTTGCGAACTACCGCACCATCGAGGTGCGCGTGATCCGCCCGGCGCTGGCCGGCGCCATCCCGCAGCAACGCGCAGCCGACGCGCTCGCCAGCGCACGCACCGCCGCTCTGGTCGATCCGGAGGGCGAGAGCCTCGCCAAATGCCTGGCCGAGATCGCTGGCCAAGCCGAGTTCCCCGTGGCGGCGGAGTAAGTCCGCCCACCGTTGTCAGCCCCTGCCCCGTCGCGTAAAACATGAAAAAATCAATAACCGCGCCGGCATCGAGGCGGGCGCTATACGGGGCGAAGCGCATGGCCGTCACACCGACAGGGCAACGGCCCGCGATCGCCGCCGAGGCGTTCCTTCGCGCGCTCGCCGACCACGGCGTCGATTATTTCTTCTGCAATCCCGGCACCGACTTTCCGCCGATCGTGGAAGCCTTCGGCCGCGCCAAGAAGACCAATGCCAAGGTCCCCAAGCCGATCCTGGTGCCGCACGAGAACCTCGCCGTCGGCATGGCTCACGGCGCCTACTTGATGACCGGCCGCCCGCAGGCGGTGATGGTGCACACCACGGTCGGCACCGCCAATACCATCAACAATCTCATCAACGTCTCTCGCGACCGCGTGCCGCTGATCCTCGCCGCGGGAAGAACGCCGATCACCGAGAAGGGCTCGTTCGGTTCGCGCACCCGTCCGATCCAATGGGGCCAGGAAATGTTCGACCAGGCCGGCATGGTGCGCGAACTGGTGAAATGGGATTACGAATTGCGCATGCCGGGCCAAGTCGGCGACGTGGTCGCGCGCGGCGCCGAAGTGGCGATGGCGCACCCGCGCGGGCCGGTCTACCTGATGCTGCCGCGCGAGCCGCTGTCGGCGCCGCTCACCGAGCCGATCGCGCCGATCAAGCCGCGGCCGCTGGCCGCGCCGGTGCAACCCGACGGCCAGGCGATCGCGACGCTCGCCGAATGGATCGCCGGCGCCGAGCGTCCGCTGATCGTCGCGTCATCGCTGCTTCCCGAAGCGGTGCCGCTGCTCGCCCATCTCGCCGAGCGCTGCGCCATTCCGGTGGTCATGCATAATTCGCGCACGGTTTGCCTGCCGTCGAGCCATCCGATGCATTTCGGCTTCGAACCGGGCGCCCTGCTGGCCGACGCCGATCTGGTGATCGTGCTCGAATCCGACGTGCCGTGGATTCCGCAACTGCAGCATCCGCCGGCCGGCTGCCGTGTCGCCCATGTTGCCGAGGATCCGTTCTTCGTGCGCTATCCGATGCGCAGCTTCCCGAGCGATCTCGCCGTGCAGGCCGGCTGCATCAATGCGCTAGGTGCGCTGGTCAAGGCGGTCGAGCCGCGCCTGCAAATGGCGGATGCGCGCATCGCGCGCGCGGCGCGCCCGTCTGACCGAGCGCATGCGCTTGCGGCGCGCGCAATTGGCCAAGGATTCCGCCGCCGGCGCGAACAATATCGCCGGCCTATCTGTCGCGCGTCATCGGCGAGACCGTCGGCGACGACGCCATCATCTTCAACGAATATCCGCTGCGGCCCGACCATTGCGCGCGCGAAAAGCCGGGCACGCTTTTTTGCGCTTGGGCCGGCCGGCGGGCTCGGCTGGGGTTTCGGCGCGGCGCTCGGCGCCAAGCTCGCCGCTCCCGATGCCTTCGTGGTCGCGACATTGGGCGACGGCGCCTACATGTTTGCCAATCCTACCGTCGGCCACTGGGTTTCCGCCACCCACAATCTTCCGATCCTGACCGTGGTGTTCAACAACAGCCGCTACGGCGCCGTGCGAAACGCTACGCTGTCGATGTTCAAGGACGGCGCCGCCGGCGAGAACGACGGCCGCACCCTCGCCGATCTCGACGCGTCGCCGGCCTACGAGGCGATGGCGATGGCACAAGGCGCCTATGCCGAACGCGTCGAGAAGCCGGCCGACCTGCCCAACGCGCTGCTGCGCGCCCGCGAGGCCGTCGTCAGCGGGCGCCGCCAGGCGCTGCTCAACGTCATCACGCCCTACTGAACCCGTCAGCCTGCACACAAAAAACTTCCGGTACGGAGGAAACTTCATGCGCGTCGACGCCTATACCCACTTCATCCCGGCGAGATTTTTCGAAAAGATCGTCGAAAGCGGCGCCGCCGATATCGGCAAGCGCGTGCGCGAGATCCCCTGCATCCACGATCTCGACGCGCGCCGGCAGGTTGTCGATCAGTTCGAGGACTATGCGCAGATCCTGTCCTATCCGATGCCGCCGCTGGAGACGCTCGCCAAGGGCGCGGCAGGTCGAGGAATACGCCAAGCTGATCAATGACGGCTTCGCCGAGATCTGCGCCAAGCATCCCGATCATTTCCCCGGCTGGGTGGCGCAGGCCCCGCTCGCCGCGCCCGACGCCGGCGTGCGCGAGGCCGAACGCGCGATCAAGAACGGCGCGCTCGGCGTGCAGATCCACACCAACATCGCCGGCAAGCCGCTCGACCGATCCGGAGTTCGACGCCGTTCTTCGCGGCCATGAACAAGCTCGGCAAGCCGATCTGGCTGCATCCGGCGCGCGCCGCCAATTTCCCGGACTATCTCGAGCGAGAAGAAATCGAAATACGAAATCTGGTGGACCTTCGGCTGGTCCTACGAGACCGCGGCGGCGATGGCGCGGCTGGTGTTCTCCAGATCATCGACAAGATACCCCAACCTCAAGATCATCACGCATCATTTCGGCGGCATCGTGCCGATGCTGGAAGGCCGCATCGGCCCGGGCTGGGACCAGCTCGGCGCCCGCACCTCGGACGAGGACCTGAGCCGGTGCTCAAGCAGCCTGAAGAAGCGCCCGATCGATTATTTCAAGCACAACTTCTATGCCGACACCGCGGTGTTCGGCGGCGTACCGGCGACCCAGCGGGGCTTGCCTTCTACGACCTCGACAAGATCGTGTTCGCCTCCGACTGCCCGTTCGATCCCGAGAAGGGCACCATGTATACGCGCGAGACGCTGCGCATTCTCGACGGCATCGACATGCCGAAGGCCGACAAGGATAAAATCTGGCACGGCAATCTCGAAGCGATCACCGGCGTGAAGTTTCCGACATAATGCAGGGCTAGGCCGTGCCATAGACACGCTTCCCCTCTCCTCCACAATACCGGGAGAGGCGGCGCGCATTCGTGGCACCGCATGCTGGCACTTCTGCTAACCTTCTCCGCCATGGCGCTGACCCAACCCATCGGCCTCGACGAACCCGAGCCACCGCCGCCCGGCGACGGCAACGGGCGCCCGAGCCCGATGCTGGAGCAATACATCGAGATCAAGGCCGCCAATCCGGACTGCCTGCTGTTCTACCGGATGGGCGATTTCTACGAGATGTTCTTCGACGACGCCGAAACCGCCTCGCGCGCGCTCGGCATCGTGCTCACCAAGCGCGGCAAGCATCAGGGCCGCGACATCCCGATGTGCGGCGTGCCCGTCGTGCGCGCCGACGAATATCTGCACCGGCTGATCGCGCTCGGCCACCGCGTCGCGGTCTGCGAGCAGCTCGAGGACCCGGCCGAAGCGCGCAAACGCGGCACAAAGAGCGTGGTGCGGCGCGACGTCGTGCGCCTGGTGACGCCCGGCACGCTGACCGAAGACACGCTGCTCGACGCCAAGCGCAACAATTATCTGCTCGCCGTCGCGCGCGCGCGGCTGTCGTCGGCCGACGACGATGCCCGCTTCGCGCTGGCCTGGATCGACATTTCCACCGGAGAATTCCGCATCGCCGAATGCGACCGGCTGTCGCTGCCGGCCGAGATCGCGCGGCTGGAGCCGAGCGAGATCATCGTGTCCGACGCGCTGTTTGCCGACGCCGACCTCGTGCCCTATTGGCGCACGCTGCCGGCGGTGACGCCGCTCCCCGCGACGTGTTCGATAGCGCCAGCGCCGAGCGGCGGCTGACCTCGTTCTTCGCGGTGGCGACCAGCGAAGCCTTCGGCCCGCTGACGCGGCTGGAGCTGACCGCCGCCGCGGCCTGCGTCACCTACGTCGAGCGCACGCAGATCGGCAAACGCCCGCCGCTGTCGCCGCCGTTGCGCGAAAGCGCGGCGCGCATCCATCGCCATCGACCAGGCCACCCGCGGCAATCTCGAACTGATGCGCACGCTTGCCGGCGAGCGGCGCGGCTCGTTGCTGGACTCGATCGACCGCACCGTCACCTCGGCCGGCTCGCGCCTGCTGGCGCAGCGATTGTCGGCGCCGCTCACCGAGCCCGAGGCCATCGAACGGCGGCTCGATGCGTGTCGCAAGCTTCGTCGATGACGGCGCGGCGCGCGCCGATACGCGCTCGCGGCTGCAGGCGGCGCCCGATCTGGCGCGCGCGCTGGCGCGCCTGGCCGTCGGCCGCGGCGGCCCGCGCGATCTCGCCGCCATCCGCGACGGCGTGCTGGCCGCCGCCGACCTCGCCCGCGCTTTGGCGTCGCTCAAGGATATGCCGGCCGACATCGCCGATGCGCTGCAATCCTGCCGCCGCCCCGACGGCATGCTGGCCGCCGAACTGTCTGGCGCGCTTGCCGCCGAGCTGCCCGCGTTCAAGCGTGACGGCGGCTTCGTGCGCGAAGGCTACGACGCGAGCCTCGACGAAACGCGCGCGTTGCGCGACGAATCGCGCCGCGTGGTCGCCGCCTTGCAGGCGCGTTACGCCGAAGACACCGGCGTGCGCGGCCTGAAAATCCGCCACAACAACGTGCTCGGCTATTTCGTCGAGGTCACCGCCCAGCACGGCGACAAGCTCACGGCCGCCCCGCTCAACGCCACCTTCATCCATCGCCAGACGCTGGCCGGCCAGGTGCGCTTCACCAGCAGCGAATTGGGCGAGCTGGAAGCGAAGATCGCCAGCGCCGCCGACCGTGCGCTCGGGCTGGAGCTGGAGATTTTCGAGCGGCTGTCGGCGCGCGTGATTGCGCAAACCGCGCCGATCAAGGAATGCGCCGAAGCGCTCGCGCGCCTCGACGTGGCGAGCGCTCTCGCCCACCTTGCCGGCGAGCGCGACTATGCGCGTCCGGTGGTCGACGACAGCCACGACTTCGTCATCGAAGGCGGGCGCCACCCGGTGGTGGAGCAGGCGCTGGCGCGCGACGGCACGCCGTTCGTCGCCAACGATTGCGATCTGTCGCCGTCGAAAGACGACCGATCCGAAAATTTGGCCGGCCGCATCTGGCTGATGACCGGCCCCAACATGGCGGGCAAGTCCACTTTCCTGAGGCAGAACGCGCTGATCGCGATCCTCGCCCAGATGGGCTCCTTCGTGCCGGCGAGATCCGCCCATATCGGCGTGGTCGACCGGCTGTTCTCGCGCGTCGGCGCCGCCGACGACCTGGCGCGCGGGCGCTCCACCTTCATGGTCGAGATGGTCGAGACCGCGGCCATCCTCAATCAAGCCGGTCCGCGCTCGCTGGTGATCCTGGACGAAATCGGCCGCGGCACCGCCACCTTCGACGGGCTGTCGATCGCCTGGGCCACGGTCGAGCATCTGCACGACGTCAATAAATGCCGCGCGCTGTTCGCCACCCATTTCCATGAATTGACCGCGCTGTCCGCCCGCCTCGACCGGCTGCACAACGCCACGGTGAAAGTGAAGGAATGGAAGGGCGACGTGGTGTTCCTGCACGAAGTCATTGCCGGCTCCGCCGACCATTCCTACGGCATCCAGGTCGCCAAACTCGCCGGCCTGCCGGCGAGCGTGATCGAGCGCGCCAGACTGGTGCTGGCCAAGCTCGAACAAGAGGACCGGGCAAAGCCGAAGGGCTTCGAGGACCTGCCGCTGTTTGCGGCGCCCTACAAGCCGCCGCAGGAAGCGCAGGACAGCGCCTTCGCACTGGCGGTCGCCGCAATCGCCGCGCTCAACCCGGACGAGATGTCGCCGCGCGAGGCGATGGAAGCGCTCTATCGGCTGAAGGCGAAGCTGGCGGAAACGGAAAAGAAGTGACGCCTTACGCCGGCCGGCGCCGCCATTGCCGCACTCCCCACAGCATGGCGTTCCAGCCGATGCCGACGCTCAAGCCGGTGGCGTAGGACCACCACACGCCGATCGGCTCGGCCAAAAGATGCACGGCCAAGAGGCTCAAGCCCAACCCGATCAAGGGCGCCAACACATGCGCCGCCACGCTGGCCGAGCCGGGCCGCCGATGCGCGGATGCAAGATGACGAAATAGGATCCCATCGCCACCGGAAAGAACGCAAACAGGCCGGAAGCGAACGAGCCGATCGCCGCGCTCACGCCGGTGACGACAAGGACGCAGAGCGTCACGACGCCGGCGCGCCAGGCGAGATCGGCCGCGGTCAATTTCACGCGGCGGATCGCACCATCTGCGCGAAAGCCGCGGCCGGCGAGAATCGCCATTGGGAATACCACCGCATTCAACAGCGCGGCGCTCGCCGCGCTCCAATCCACCAGCCGCGTCAGCGCGGCGCAGCCGAACCACACCAGCAGTGCCAGCCCCAGGCTGACCGCGAGCGAACGCCGTTGCGCCAGCACGGCATAAGTGAGCGCGAAAATCGCGCACACGGCATTCGACACCATGCTGCCGACCGCGCTTTGCGCGATGAACGCCGGCGGATGTTCCATAGCCAGAATGATCATGGCGGCGCCGCCCGCCGTCGGCAGCGATGCGATCAAGGCGCCGACGAACGGCCCCGAGCGCTCGACCACCACCGAGGCCGCCACCACGATGGTCGCGGTCATCGCGATCTTCAGCAGCAATCCCAATAGAAACGCCAGTTCGGGCGACATCGTCATTTCGCCATCGAACGCTGGCGCGCGAAATAGAGCAGCAGGTTGCAGCCGAGCGAGACCGCCAGCGTCAGCGCCAGCGCCGCCGGCGAGCCGAGACGGTCGGCGGTCAAATGGAGCACGACGACGGCGATGCCGAAGCCGCCGAGCCCGATCACGGCATTGGCCATCACCGCCGCCGTGGCCGGCCCGCCGACGCGGTGATGCAGAATGATCATGATGCTGGTGAGCACGATCGGGAATACCGCCAGATTGCCGCTCGCGGTCGGCCCGATGCGGAAGCTCAGCGTGACCACCGCTCCGACCAGCAACGCCACCATCGCCGCGCGCAGCACGAGGTCGTACCAGCGCGTCGTGACGCGCGGCATCGGCGCATGCCGCAATGGCGCCGACAGCCAAAAAGCCAGGCCGATGATGACGACATTGAGCGCGATCGCCGTGCCAAGCGTCCACGCGACCGCGCCGCTTGCCCAGCTCAGCGCAAGCCAGGCCGCGAAAGCGCCGGCCAGACTGACCGCCAAGTTGCGCTTTTGCGCGAGCAACGCGTAGGTCAACGCGAACGCGACGTTGAAGGCATTGGTGACCAGGCTGCCGAGCGCGCTTTGCGCGATAAAATGCGCGTCGTGGTCGAGCGCCAGAAAGATGTAGACCGGCCCGGCGCTGATCGGCAGCGTCGCCACCAACCCGCCGATCAGCGGACCGGCGCGTTCGGCCGTGATGGTCGCCGCCAGCAGAAACGCCGCGGTAACGGCCATTTTGACGACGAGGGTGAGCGCAAAATAGAGGTCGGGGGACATTAAATTCCAGATACCCGCGCCATCGTCACCGCGACCGGCGGACCGGCCTTGATGGTCTGATACACCACGCAATAGCGTTCGGTGAGCTTGAGCAATTGATCGAGCTTGTCCTGCGCCGCGTCGGTGTCGAGATCGAAGCGCAGGCGGATATTGGCGAAACCGACGGGCGCGTCCTTGGCGACGCCAAGCGTGCCGCGGAAATCGAGATCGCCTTCCGCCGACACTTTGCCCGACTTGAGCGGAATGTCGAGCGCGGTCGCCACTGCCTTCAGCGTGACGCCGGCGCAAGCGACCAAGGCCTCGAGCAACATATCGCCCGAACACAATTCGAGCCCGGAGCCGCCGGTCGCCGGATGCAGGCCGGCGACGGCGAGGGCGCGCCCGGTCTCGATCTTGCAGACGACATTGCTGTCGTCGAGCGTGCCCTTGGCCTTCAGCGTGACCACGGCGCGTTGCGGATCGCTGCGATAACGCTCCTTGATCGGCGCCTGCAGCGCGCGCAGTTCGTTGGCGTCCATGATTGTCCTTCCTTGCGTCAGCCGGCCGGCGTCAGCACCACGCGGCCGACCACCTTGCCGGCGCGCAGTTGATCCATCACCGCGTTGACGTAGTCGAGTCGGCGCGTGGTCACCGGCACGTCCGGCAGCCCGGTGCGGCGGACCAGCTCCATCAGTTCAGTCATCTCCGGCACGCTGCCGACATAAGTCCCCTGGATGGTGAGCGCCCGCATCGGGATCGGCGGCAGCGACACCGTGAGATCGCCGCCATAGAGCCCGACGATAATGTATTTGCCGCCCTTGATCAGGCTGTCATAGCCGAGCCGCGCCGATTGCGACGATCCGACCAGATCGATCACCGCCCAGGCGCCGCCCTGGGTGAGCGTTTTGATCTGCTCGACTGCGTCGGCCGCCTTGCCGTCCACCACCGCGGCGGCGCCCGCCTGCTTGGCGGCATCGCGCTTGGCCGGATCGATATCGACGACGATGGCACTGTGACCGCCCATTGCCTTGTGCAGAGCGAGGCACATCAACCCGAGCCCGCCGGCGCCGATGATCACCGTCGGCTCGCGCTTGAGCGTCGTCACCTTCTTCAAGGCGCCGAAGGTGGTGACGCCCGAGCAGGCGAGCGGCGCGGCGCGCTCCGGCGGCAGGTCGCCGATGTCGAACAGATAGCGCGGGTGCGGCACCACCAGGTAATCGGCATAACCGCCGTTGCTGAACACGCCGAGGCTGCGCATTGCCATGCAGAGGTTGTCCTCGTTGCGCCGGCAGGCCGCGCAGTTGCCGCAGCCGATCCACGGATCGGCGAGCATACGGGCCCCGGCCTTCACGCCAGTGGCGTCGGGGCCGAAGGCCACGACTTCGCCGACGTTCTCGTGCCCGAGCGTCACCGGCAGCTTCATGCCGCGATCCTGCAGGCTCATGCGGTTGCCGCCGCCGAGGTCAAAATAGCCGTCGGCGAGATGCAGGTCGCTGTGGCAGACGCCGGCGGCCAAGACCTTGAGCAGAACCTCGGTGCCCTTCGGCTGCGGCGTCGGCTGCTGGTTAAGCTGCAAGGGCTGACCGCAGACGCAGACCTGGAACATGCGCATTGTCGTTTCTCTCCCGTATTGTCTCGACCGTTGGCGGCCTTCTGTCGACGGCGCAGGGAACCATACCCGGCGGCGTTCGTCACGGTGCAGGCGCCCGGCCCTTTCGCAGTTGCAATATGCCGAAAAAATGGCCGCCGCCCGCGGCCCCTGCCGGCGTTAACGAATATCTTTGCCGGAGCGGATGACTTGAACGCCGCACTCCGCTATCCCGATGCCCCCATGGCCTCGCTCGCCCTCGAAACCGGCACGCTTCCAGGACCCGAGTATCCGAACCGGAGCTCGGGCGAACTGATCGACTTCCGTGCCGTCGCCGCCGACCTGGAAAGCCTCGCCGAAACCCACAGCGGCGGCGGGCGCGAGTTGCGTTCCGCGCTGGCGCAGCGGCTGAAAGCCGCGCTCATCGAAGGCCGCGCCAAGGCCGAGCAACTTTTGCTCAAGGACCGGCACGGGCGGCGCTGCGCCGAGCGGTTGTGCAAGCTCGAAGACGAAATCATCCGGCTGCTGTTCGAATTCGCGCGCAAGCATCTTTACCCGTCGGAGAATCCGTCCGAGGCCGAGCACATGGCGGTGATCGCCACCGGCGGCTATGGCCGCGGGCTGCAGGCGCCCGGTTCCGACATCGATCTATTGTTCCTGCTGCCCTACAAGCAGACCGCCTGGGGCGAGTTGATCGCGGAAGCGATTCTCTATTGCCTATGGGACACCGGGCTGAAGGTCGGCCACGCCACCCGTTCGGTCGACGAATGCATCCGCCAGGCCAAGGCGGACATGACCATCCGCACCGCCATCCTGGAAGCGCGCTTCCTGCTCGGCGACCAGCAGCTGTTCGACGAACTGGTGAAACGCTTCGACAACGAGGTGGTGCGCAACACCGCCGCCGAATTCGTCGCCGCCAAGCTCGGCGAGCGCGAGGATCGTGTCCGCCGCTCGGGACAATCGCGCTACCTGGTCGAGCCGAACGTCAAGGATGGCAAAGGCGGCTTGCGCGATCTCCATACCTTGTTCTGGATCGCCAAATACGTCTACCGCGTGCGCGAGCCGGACGAGCTGATCAAGCGCGGCGTGTTCGACAAGCAGGAATATCAGCTGTTCCGCCGCTGCGAGGATTTCCTCTGGTCGGTGCGCTGCCACATGCATTTCGTCACCGGCCGCGCCGAGGAGCGGCTGTCGTTCGACATCCAGCGCGAGATCGCCGTGCGGCTCGGCTACACCGAGCATCCCGGCCAGCAGGACGTCGAGCGCTTCATGAAGCATTACTTCCTGATCGCCAAGGACGTCGGCGATCTCACCGCCATCCTGTGCGCCGACCTGGAGGACAGTCACGCCAAGAGCGTGCCGGTCTTGAGCCGCGTGATGGCGAAGTTCCGGCCGCTGAAGCGGCGCAAGCTCGCCGAAAGCGACGATTTCATCGTCGACAAGAACCGCATCACCGTCGCCGCCGCCAACGTGTTCAAGCGCGATCCGGTCAACCTGATCCGCATCTATCATCTAGCGCAAAAGCACAATCTCGCCTTCCACCCCGACGCCATGCGCGCGATCACCCGTTCGCTCAAGCTGATCGACGCCAAGCTGCGCGACGACAAGGAAGCCAACAGGCTGTTCCTCGAAATCCTCACCTCCAAGAACGACCCGGAGATCGTGTTGCGGCGGATGAACGAGGCCGGCGTGCTCGGCCATTTCGTGCCGGCCTTCGGCAAGATCGTCGCCATGATGCAATTCAACATGTACCACCACTACACGGTGGACGAGCACCTGTTGCGCTGCATCGGCATCCTGCGCGAGATCGAAACCGGCGTCAGCAAGGACGCGCCGCTCGCCAACGATTTGATTCACAAGCTGCTGCCCGGCAACCGCACGGTGCTGTACGTCACGCTGTTCCTGCACGACATCGCCAAGGGCCGCATCGAGGATCATTCGATCGCCGGCGCGCGCGTGGCGCGGCGGTTCTGCCCGCGGCTAGGCTTCTCCCCGGCCGACACCGAGACCGTCGCCTGGCTGATCGAGAATCATCTGGTGATGTCCAGCGTGGCGCAGTCGCGCGACCTGTCCGACCGCAAAACCATCGAGAATTTCGCCGCGCTGGTGCAGTCGGCCGAACGGCTGAAGCTGCTGGCGATCCTCACCACCGCCGATATCCGCGCGGTCGGCCCCGGCGTGTGGAACGGCTGGAAGGCGCAGTTGCTGCGCACGCTTTATTACGAGACCGAGCCGGTGCTCACCGGCGGCTTCTCGGAAGTCAACCGCGCCCAGCGCGTCGCCATGGCGCAGACCGAATTCCGCGAGGCGATGAAGGATTGGCCGGCGGATCGGCTGGAGCGCTATGTCGCCAAGCACTACGCGCCCTATTGGCTCAAGGTCGATCTGCCGCACAAGATCGAGCACGCCAATTTCGTGCGCGCGGCCGAGGATGCCGAAAAATCGCTTGCCACCACCATCGGCTACGACAGCGGCAACGTGACCGAATTGACCGTGCTGGCGCCCGACCATCCCTGGCTGCTGTCGATCATCGCCGGCGCCTGCGCCATGGCCGGCGCCAATATCGTCGACGCGCAGATCTTCACCACCACTGACGGGCGCGCGCTCGACACCATTTCGCTGTCGCGGGAATTCGAGCGCGACGAGGACGAGAAACGGCGCGCCGATCGCATCGCCGATTCGATCGAGAAGGCGCTGCGCGGCGAATTGCGGCTGCCCGACATGGTCGGCCAACGCGCGCCGCCCCCAAGGGCCGCATCAAGGCCTTCGCGCTGGAGCCCACGGTCACCGTCAACAACCAGTGGTCGCACCGCTACACCATGGTGGAAATCACCGGCCTCGACCGCACCGGCCTGCTCTACGAGATGACCACGACGCTGTCCAAGCTCAACCTCAACATCGCCTCCGCCCACGTCGCCACCTTCGGCGAGCGCGTGGTGGACGTGTTCTACGTGACCGACTTGATGGGCGCGCAGATCACCTCGCCGACCCGCCAGGCCGCCATCAAGCGCGCGCTGATCGCCTTGTTCACGGTCCAGGAAGCCGAAGCCAAACACGGCAAAGCCAAAAGCGACGCCAAGGCGTAACCTCGGCCGGCAACATTTTATGGGCGCATGATCCTTACCGAAAGCCGGTTCTCACCTTTCGGGATCATGCGCTAGACGAGGCGCGATGAAAAACTCCCCCGTTGCCATTGTCGGTCTTGGGCTTATGGGCGAAGTCTACGCCAAGCGGCTGCTCGACGCCGGAATCCCCGTCATCGGCTTCGATATCGACCCGGCCCGGCGCGCGCGGCTGAACGAGATAGGCGGCCGCGCCGTAAACAGCATCGCCGAACTGGCGGCGCCGGCGCGCTGCATCATCGTCGCCGTGTTCAGCACTGACCAGGTCGCCGACGTGATCGAGAACCATCTGTTGCCGGCGCTCGGCGAGGGCTCGAGCAAGATCGTGCTGTGCATGAGCACCTGCGATCCCGATCAGGTGGCGGCACTGGCCGCCCGCGTGATGCCGCGCGGCATCCGCTATCTGGACGTGCCGGTGTCCGGCACCAGCGACCAGGTGCGGCGCGGCGACGGCGTCGCCTTGATCGGCGGCGACAGCGCTATCGCCGGGGAGGTTGCGGATGTTTTCGACGCGCTGTTCGCGCGCCGTTTCCACGTCGGCAAGATCGGCGACGGCGGCCGCGCCAAGCTGGCGGTCAATCTGATCCTCGGCCTCAACCGTCTCGCTTTGGCCGAGGGCCTCGTCTTTGCCGAGCGGCTCGGGCTCGACCCGGCCGCTTTTCTCGACGTGGCGCGCGGTTCGGCCTCCTACTCGCAGGTGATGGAAACCAAGGGGCCGAAAATGGTAAGCGGCGATTTCTCGCCGGAAGGCCGCGCCAAGCAGACCCTGAAAGACGTTCACCTGATGCTCGATCAGGCGGCGGGCGTCGGGCAGAAGCTGGCGATGCTCGAAGTGCACGCCGCGGTGCTGAAGTCCTGCGTCCGCGCCGGCGAAGCCGATTTGGACAACAGTGTCGTCATAAAAGAAGTCCGGCGCCGAGGAGCCAAACCTTGAGCGGCACGGCAACATCACAGGGAGAACGTCATGAAGAAGCTCTTGCTTGCCTTCGTTGCCGCTTTGCTGGTGACCGCGGGTTTCGCCGCGCCCGCGCCGGCTGAAGAGTATCCGCAACGCACGATCCGCATCGTCGTTTCGTTCGGACCGGGCGGCGGCGCCGATATCATCGGCCGCATTCTGGCGGACTCGCTGCAAAGCAAGCTCGGCCAGCCGGTGATCGTCGAAAACAAGCCTGGCGCGGGCGGCATCCTGGGCAATGACGTGGTCGCCAAGGCGACGCCCGACGGCTACACGCTCGGCATCATGACCGCGGGTCAGATTATCGCCGCGGTCACCAAGAAGAACATGCCCTACGACACCAACGCCGCCTTCGCCCCGGTCGGCCAGGTCGCCACCGCCAGCCTGATGATCGTGACGCGTCCGGATTTCCCGGCCAGCAACGTCAAGGAACTGGTCGCCTACGCCAAGGACCATCCCGGCAAGGTCGTGTTCGCCAGCCCGGGCTTTGCCGCCACCCAGCATTTCGCCGGCGAAATGTTCAAGCAGATCGCGAAAGTCGACCTGCTGCATGTGCCGTACAAGACATCGCCGGAAGCCATCAACGCCGTCCTCGGCAAGCACGCCGACATTTTGTTCGACACGGTGTCGGCCCTGATCGGGCAGGTTAAGTCCGGCCAGCTCAAGGCGCTCGCGGTCACCGGCAAGGACCGCTTTCCCGCCGTGCCGGACGTGCCGCCCGCCGCCGATTCGGGCGTGCTACCCGGCTACGACGTCACCACCTGGTACGGCGTGTTCGCGCCGCGCGGCACGCCGCCGGCGATCGTCGCCAAGCTGAACAAGACGCTCAATGAAAGTCTTGCCGACGAGGCGGTGAAGAAGCGCATGGGCGCGGTCGGCGTCGTGGTCAAGACTTCGACGCCGGACCAGTTCGGCCAATTCCTGGCGAGCGAATACAAGCGCTGGAATGAAGTGCGCGAGGCCGCCAACATTCCACAACAATAGATCGCGCCCGCTGCGCCATCGAAAGGAAGCAAGCAATGGACGAGAACGATCAACACGAGCGCGGCCTGAAACTGCGCATCAATATGTTCGGCCGCGAGGCGGTCGAAAAGCGCATGAGCGCCTTCGGCGAGTTCGGCAAGCCGCTGCAGCACATCATCAACGCCTACGCCTATGGCGACGTCTGGAGCCGCACCGCCTTGCCGCCGGCGACCAAATCGCTGGTCATGGTCGGCATGATGGCGGCGGCCGGGCATCCGAACGAATTGCGGGTTCATCTCAACGGCGCCGTGAAGAACGGCGCCACGCCGGAGCAGATCCAGGAAGTGCTGCTGCTGCTGACGCTTTATTGCGGCATCCCGGCCGCCAACGAGGCGCACCGCATCGCCGCCGAAGTCTTACGCGAGCAGGGCAAATTGTGAGCCCGGCCGTTTCCGCAAAGTCCCGTATTTGCTCGCTATTCAAGGCTTAACGGCCCCTTAAACCGCCCCGTTTAGCGTGCCCGCGGGGGCCGGCGAAATGCCGCCGGCGCAGGCGGGTCGCGATGGCGCAGGGCAAGGGACGATCGGGCGCGCGCCGGGAGCCGGTGTTCGACAGCTCCCCCGAGCTGCGCGTCGAGGCGGGCGACCGTCCGGGCGGCGGCGGCGGCAAGCCGCCGGCAAGAAAAAAACGTCCCCGCAAAGCGCGGAAGGCGCGCCAAAAACGCTCGCTGATTGGCCGCGCGGTCTATTGGAGCCTGGTGCTGGGGCTGTGGCTGGTGATCGGCGCGGTCGGCGTCATCGGCTGGACCGGCGCGCATCTGCCGCCGATCCAATCGCTGGAAATTCCCAAGCGGCCGCCCTCGATCCAGATCGTCGACTCCAACGGCCGCACGCTCGCCACCCGCGGCGACAATGGCGGCGCCGTGCTGCCGCTGAAGCAACTGCCGAGCTATGTGCCGAAGGCCTTCATCGCCATCGAGGACCGGCGCTTCTACCAGCATTACGGCGTCGACCCTTGGGGCATCGTGCGCGCCGCCGTCGCCAACATCCTGCACCGCGGCGTGGCGCAGGGCGCCTCCACCATCACGCAGCAATTGGCGAAAAATCTCTTCTTAACGCAAGAGCGAACCATCCATCGCAAGCTGCAGGAGGCGATGCTCGCGATCTGGCTGGAGCGAAAATTCTCCAAGACGCAGATTCTCGAACTCTATCTCAACCGCGTTTACTTCGGTTCGGGCGCCTATGGCATCGAACAGGCGTCGCAACGCTATTTCGGAAAGCCGGCTAAGGACATGAGCCTGCCGGAGGCCGCCCTGCTCGCCGGTCTGGTGAAGTCGCCCTCCCGTCTTGCGCCGACGCGCAATTTCGACGGCGCCGAGCGACGCGCGCATGTCGTGCTCGCCGCCATGGCCTCGCTCGGCTTCATTTCGCCTTCGAGCGAGAAGGTCGCGCTGGCGCATCCGCCGCGCATTGCAGCGCAGCCCGGCAACGGCTCGATCAACTATGTCGCCGATTGGGTCATGGACGCGATCGACGACGTGCGCGGCCATGTCGACGAGGACTTGGTGGTGCGGACCACGATCGACAGCGGCCTGCAGGCGGGCGCCGAGCAGGCGCTCACCGAAGAACTGGCGCAGAAGGGCGACAAGAACGGCGTCAGCCAGGGCGCGCTGGTGGCGATGACGCCGGACGGCGCGGTGCGCGCCATGATCGGCGGCCGCAATTACGGCGAAAGCCAGTTCAACCGCGCGGTCGCCGCCAAGCGCCAGCCCGGCTCGGCCTTCAAGCCGTTCGTCTACCTCACCGCGCTTGAACACGGTTTGACGCCCGACAGCGTGCGCGTCGACGCCCCGATCAAGATCAAAGGCTGGCAACCGGAAAACTACGGGCACGAATATTACGGGCCGGTCACGCTCACCAAGGCGCTGGCGCTATCGCTCAATACGGTGTCGGTGCGCCTGACCATGGAATTTTCGCCGGCGGCGGTGATCCGCACCGCCTACCGGCTCGGCATCGCCTCCAAGCTCGAGCCCAACGCCTCGATTGCGCTCGGCACCTCGGAAGTCTCGCCGCTTGAATTGGTCAGCGCCTATGCGCCGTTCGCCAATGGCGGACTGGCGGTGGTGCCGCACGTGATCGAGCGCATCGTCGCCGGCAACGGCAAGCTGCTCTACGCGCACAACGATGAGCCGCTCGGCCGCATCGTCGACGCCCGCTATGTGGCGATGATGAACGAGATGATGCAGCAGACTTTGGCGATCGGCACCGCGCATAAAGCGGCGCTGCCGGGCCGGCCGGCGGCCGGCAAGACTGGAACATCCCAAGATTTCCGCGATGCCTGGTTCGTCGGCTACACCGCCCATCTGGTCACCGGCGTCTGGCTCGGCAATGACGATGGCACGCCGACCAAGAAAGTCACCGGCGGCGGGCTGCCGGTGGAAATCTGGAGCCGATTTATGCGCGGCGCCCATCAAGGCGTTCCGGTCGCCGCCCTGCCCGGCCCGCCGGCCGGCGGCATGTTCTCCGGATTGTTCAGCAGCAATGCGCCGGCGCCCACAACGGACGGCAGCGCGCCGGTGCCGCCAGCGCCGATCCAATCGGCCCGCAATACGCCGGCCGCGCGCGGCTCCGGTCTCGACAGCTGGCTGCTCGACAACCTGTTCAGCCGGCGCTGACCTGTTTTACCATTTATTTACCATTTCGGTTCTCAACTTCATGTCACGCGGCCACGCAATTTAGGGGGTCCGCATGCCAGCGATTAGTCGACATCATTTGTTTGTGTGCTTTGTGACTTTGTCGGCCGGGTTATTGATCAGTCAGGCCGAAGCGCGGTGGAAACCGGAATATGCCAATGCCCGCAAGCGGTGCGGGATTGGTATCAGACGGCGCAGCTTACGCCGAAAGCGCAGATGCGCTTCGCGTTTAAAAACTGCTGCGAGCACGCCGATGTGGTCAAGACGCAATTTCGCGTGAACCGGCTCGATGCGGGAGACGAGTGGTACTGGCTCGACGGCCAGGACTGGCGCCGTATCCCGGACGACATCATCCATTGGGGCGAGACCGCGCTTAGCAAGCAGCCGACGCTATTTGTCTACCAAGGCAAGAAGACGTGTTTCTGGCCGGGCGAGTCCGGCATCTGAAGCTGCTGCGGTGGTTGGCACGGCAACCTCGCCGGCATTGATTTGCCGGTCTATAAGTCCGCGGCTGAGCGTTGCGCGACCGCCCGCGCGCGCAGCGCGCGCGTCAAAATCCATAAGCCCAGCGTCGCGCAGCCCATCGCCGCCACCGCGCCGGCCAGCGGCCACGCGCTGCTGCCGAGCAGCGCACCGACCGCCGCCCCGCACAGCGCCGCCAAACTTTGCTGCACGAAGCCGAGCAACGCGGAGGCCGCGCCGGCCCGCTCCGGAAACGGCGTCATGGCGCCGGCGATCGACTGCGGCAACACCATGCCGAGGCCGGCGAGATAGAGCGCCATCGGCAACACCAGCGAAGCGGCCGAGGTCAAGCCGAGCGCTACCGCCATCGCCATGCTCAGCCCGCCGGCCGCCATCGCCGCCGCGCCGACGCCGAGCGTTGCGTCGACGCCGTGCCGCATCACCAGCCGCGCCGCCAACGTCGTGCCGACCATGTAACCGACCGAACCGATCGCGAACGCGACGCCGAATTGGAACGGCGTGAGGCCGTAAAGATATTGCAGCACGAAGGAAGCGCCGGAGATCCAGGCGAACAGTCCGGCAAAGCTGGTCGAGGCGAGACCGAGATAAGCGAGGTAGGCGCCATTGCGGGCCACTACGCGAAAGGACCGGAACATGGTGGCCGGCGAGACCGGCTCGGCAGCGCGCAAAGCGAGGGTTTCCGGCATCAGCGGCCAGACGATCGCGGCGCCGAGCAAGCCGCCGCCGACCAGCGTGAAAAAAACCGAGCGCCAGCCGAACCCCGTCTGCAGCACGCCGCCGACGAGCGGCGCCAGCACCGGCGCCAGCGCCATCACCGCGCCGATCAGCGACAATTCGCGGCCGGCGCGCGCGCCAGAATAAAGATCGCGCACGATGGCGCGCGCCAGCACGATGCCGCCGGAGCCGCCGAGCGCCTGCAGCGCGCGCGCCGCGATTAGCATTTCTATCGAGGTCGACAGCGCACACGCGAGACTTGCCGCGCAATAAAGCGCCATCGCGCCCATGAGCACCGGCTTGCGGCCGTGCCGGTCGGCCAGCGGACCGTAAAAAATCTGGCCGACGGCGAAACCGATCAGATAGGACGAGATGGTGAGCTGCGCCTGCGCGGTCGAGGCGCCGAGCAGCCGCGCGATGTCCGGCAGCGACGGCAGATACATGTCGGTGGTGAGCGGCCCGATCGCGCTCAACGCCGCCAGCAGAACCGTCAGCGCAAAAGTGCCGGGACGCAGCATGGACGGGTGACTACAGCAAGTGCCCGCGCCGCGCCAGCGCCTCACGGCATGGCTGTCAATCGCTCGGCACGCCGTAGCGGTGCAGATCGGCGCCGTGGGCGTCGAGCCAGAACTTGGCGCGCGCGACGTGCGGGCAGATGCGCTCGACCACGCGCCAGAACCGGCGCGAGTGGTTCATCTCCACGAGATGCGCAGTTTCGTGCGCCGCGAGATAGTCGAGCACGAACGGCGGCGCGAGGATCAGCCGCCACGAATACGACAATACGCCGGTGGTCGAGCATGAGCCCCAGCGGCTCGACGGATCGCGGATCGACACCCGCTTGATCGTAACGCCGAGCGCTTCGGCCGCGCGGGCGCTTGCCGCCTCGAGGTCGCTTTTGACCTCGCGCTTGAGAAAGTCGGCTACCCGGCGCGCGACATGCGGTTCGGCGCCGGCGACGCAGAGCAGCATTTCGCCCGCTTCGCCGGCCTGGACCCAGACCGTGCCGCGCTGCCCGCGCCGGTGCACGATGCGGTGATCGACGCCGCGCAACGGGATCGTCGCGCCATGCACGAAAGGCGCCGGTTCGGGCAGGCGGCCGAGCCGCGCCGCGATCCAGCCGCCGTGCTTCTGGGCGAATTCGTGCGCCTGCCTCAGGCTGCCGCGCGGCGGCATGGTGAGCACCACTTCGCGCGTGACGGAGTGGATGCGCAGCGTATAGCACCGCGCCTGCCGGTGGCGGCGCACGCGCACCAGATAGACTTCACGCTCGAAGGTGATGCTGATGGCTGGCGGCTCGCTCGGCCGGCGGTAAAGCAGCGCGCGCAGTGGCATTCGTAAGGTCCGCGGAATCGCAAATCGTCGCGTAAATAGTGCCATATTCACAGCCATCCGCCACGCGGTTTTGCGCGGCCTTAAAATGCCGCTGCGACGCAAGGGCTTACGCTGTCACAAACGGCCGCCGGCGTGGCGCGGCGGCAAAACGGGCGATCCTCAGCGCGCCGACGCCGCTTTGGCCGGACCGCGTTGCGCGCCGCGCCCGCCGTTATGCGACAGCACGAAATCGGAGATACGCGGGGCTATCTCGGCGCGGAAGCGCGAACCGTTGAATACGCCGTAGTGGCCGACCGCCGGCTGCAGATAATGCGCCTTGTCCTCGGCCGGGATATTCGAGCACAAAGTGTGCGCGGCCTCGGTCTGCCCGACCGCGGAAATATCGTCGTGCTCGCCTTCGACCGTCAGCAGCGCGACGCGCTTGATCTGCGAGGGGTCGATGCGGCGGCCGCGATGGGTCATTTCGCCCTTCGGCAGCGCATGGCGGATGAACACGGTATCGACGGTCTGCAGATAGAACTCGGCGGACAGATCCATGACCGCGAGATATTCGTCGTAGAATTCGCGGTGCTTCTGCGCCGAGTCGCCGTCGCCTTTGACCAGATGCGTGAACAGATTGCGGTGCGCCTCGATATGGCGGCCCAGATTCATGCTCATGAAGCCGTGCAGCTGCAGAAAGCCCGGATAGACGTCGCGCATGAAGCCGGGATGCGGGAACGGCACCTTGGTGATGACGTGGTTGCGGAACCACTCGATGCCGCGATCTTCCGCGAGCTTGTTGACCGCGTTGGAATTGATGCGGGTGTCGATCGGTCCGCCCATCAGCACCATGGAATGCGGCACGTAAGGATCCTTATCGGCCTCCATGATGGAGACCGCCGCCATCACCGGCACCGAGGGCTGGCAGACCGCGATGACGTGCACGTCGCCGCCAAGCGCGTGCAGCATGGAGATGACGTAGTCGATGTAGTCGTCGAGATCGAAACGGCCGTCGGCCACCGGCACCATGCGCGCGTCGGACCATTCGGTGATGTAGACGTCGTGATTGGGCAGGAACGTTTCCACGGTGCCGCGCAGCAGCGTCGCATAGTGTCCCGACATCGGCGCCACGATCAGCAGTTTCGGCTGCGGGCGGCGCGGCGGGCGCGCGAAGGCGCGTTCGAAATGCAGAAGCTTGCAGAACGGGCGCTCCCAGACGGTCGTGATGTGCACCGGAATATGCTCGGCGCCGACCGTTACCTTATCGATGCCCCATTCCGGACGGTGGTAGCGGCGGGTGGAGCGCTCGAACAATTCGGCCGCGGCGGCGACCGACTTGCCATAGGTGGTATGTGCGAACGGATTGGCCGGGTTCTTGAAGAAAAGCCGGGTGGCGTCGGCGATGGCGCGCGACGGATTGAGCGCGGCTTGGCCCGTTTCGTAGAGCCAGTACATCGGCGTCGACAGCAAAATGCCGTTGTCGCCGGGCAGCGTGGCTGCCCCGTCGAATTCGCCAATTGGCATAGGCTTGGTCCCCGGCCCTTGCTGCACCGCAGCACCGTGTCGCTTTTCCGTCATATCGTCAACATAGCGGTGAGTCCTTCGCATCCGGTTTATGTCCGGAAATAAGCTCGTAAACAGCCGAAAATAAAGGACTTTTCGGGTTATTCACCGGTCTGCAGCAGCGAACCCTGCGCCCGGGCGCTCTGCAACAGCTTCAGGAAGGCGTACGACGCAGCCGCGAACAGCACGACGTTGAAGGCGAAAGCTTCCAGCATCAGGTCGGCGCGGAAGACGTGATCGATCAGCAGCGCGCGCATGCCTTCGAATACGTAGGTAGGCGGTAGCGCCCACGCAACAACTTGCAGGAAGCCGGGCAGCACCGTGACCGGATAGTAGACGCAAGTCAGCGGCAGGAACAGGAACATGATGGTCCAGGCCATGCTTTCCGCGCCCAAGCCGTTGCGCAACAACAGGCCGGCGACAAAAATACCGATCGCCCAGCTGGTCAGGATCAGGTTGAGAAAGAACGCCGCGAGCGCGAAGCCGAGCGACCACAGGTTGAAGCCGAAAAAGAGAATCGCGAGCAGCGTCACCGGGATCATGCCGATCAGCAATCGCACCGCGCTCATGATCATCAGGGCGGCGATGAATTCCACCGGGCGCAGCGGCGACATCATGAGATTGGCGAGATTGTGCGCGTACATTTCCTCCAGGAACGAGATCGAGAAGCCGAGCTGGCCGCGGAACAGAATATCCCACAGCAGCACCGCGCCGATGAAGACCCCGGCGGTGCGCACGAACGGCCCGCCGTTCTGCGACACGTAGAGCTGCAGGAAGCCCCACATCAGCATCTGCACGGTCGGCCAATAGATCAGGTCGAGCACGCGCGGCCAGGACGAGCGCAGCAAATACCAGTAGCGGCGTACCATGGCGCGCACGCGGTTGAACGAGAAGTCGAGGCCGGCGTCGCTGCTGGTCATCGCGCCGCCTCGCGGTGGCCGCCGCGGCCGCGCGCCACGTCGAGGAACACGTCCTCTAAAGTCTCGCGCCCATAACGGTCGAGCAGGCGGGCCGGCGTGTCGTCGTCCTCGATGCGCCCCTGCTTCATAATGATGACGCGTTCGCACAATCGCTCCACCTCGGTCATGTTGTGCGAAGCGAGCAGCACGGTCGCGCCCTGCACATGGCGATAATGGTCGAGCCGGCCGCGCACCCAGTCGGCGGTATCGGGATCGAGCGACGCCGTCGGCTCGTCGAGCAGCAAGACTTCGGGGCGGTTGAGCAGCGCCTTGGCGAGCGCGACGCGGGTCTTTTGCCCCGCCGACAGCTTGCCGGTCGGCCGGTCGAGGAACTCGGCGAGATCGAGATCGGCGGCGAGGTCGGCGATGCGCTCGTCGATGTCGGCCACTGCATAAAGCTGCGCGAATACCGACAGGTTTTGCCGCACGGTGAGCCGCATCGGCAGCGCCACGTAGGGGCTTTCGAAATTCATCCGGTGCAGCAGGCGATAGCGCTCTTTCGGCATTAGCGCGCCCAGCACCGTGGCCGTGCCGGAGGTCGGCGTGACCAGGCCCATGATCATCGCGATCGTCGTGGTCTTACCGGCGCCATTGCCGCCGAGCAGTCCGGTGATCGAGCCCGGCGCCAGGCGGAACGAAATGCCGTCGACCGCCGCCACGGTCTTGTAGCGCTTGACCAGGCGATCGACGGTAATGGCTGACGTAATCTGCGCGTCCATTCTGGCGCAAGATGTGCCGCCCCGCGGCGGGAAGCGCAAGCCCCGCGTCGCTATACCGTCATGCGCGGGCTTGACCCGCGCATCCATCTTTTCTTGAAAAGATGCGATGGATTGCCGGGTCAGGCCCGGCAATGACACAGAAGGTGTAGGCTGTCGCCCCATGCCCTCGCTCGGCTTTGCCCAGAATCATCCGCGCCGCAATGTGCGGCTCGACACCCTCGTCCGGCTGCGCTGGCTCGCCGTAATCGGCCAGACGACCGCCGTGCTGGTGGTCCATTACGGGCTCGATTTCACGCTGCCGATCTGGGCCTGCCTCTCCGTCATCGCGCTGGCGGCCTGGCTCAACGTGGCGCTGCGCCTGCGCTTTCACATGACGCAGCGGCTGGAGCCCGACCGCGCCGCCTGGCTGCTGGCCTTCGACATCGCCGAACTCGCCGTTCTGCTGTACCTGACCGGCGGGCTGCAGAATCCCTTCGCCTTCCTGTTCCTCGGCCCGGTGCTGCTGTCGGCGACCGCGCTGCCGCCGCGTTTCACGCTGATGCTCGGCGCTTTCGCAGTAGCCTGCGCGACCGTGCTGATGTTCGCGCATTATCCGCTGCCCTGGGACAGCGACGACCCTCTGCAACTGCCGCCGATCTACATGATCGGCGTCTGGCTCTCGATCCTGCTCGCCATCGGGTTCATCGGCGTCTACGCCTGGCAGATCACCGAGGAATCCCGCCAGCTCGCCGACGCGTTGGCCGCCACCGAACTGGTGCTGGCGCGCGAGCAGCATCTCTCGCAACTCGACGGCCTGGCGGCCGCCGCCGCGCACGAGCTCGGCACGCCGCTGTCGACTATTTCGGTGATCGCCAAGGAGCTGGAAAACGCGATTGCCGCCGGCGCGCCGCATGGCGAAGACGTGCGCTTGCTGCGCGAACAGGCGACGCGCTGCCGCGATATTCTGGCCACGCTCACCGAATTGTCGTCGAGCGGCGAGCCGTTCGACCGCACGCCGCTCGCGGCGCTGATCGAGGAGGTGGTGGCGCCGCATCGCAATTTCGGGGTCGCCATCGAGGTGACCGGGCCGGGCGCGCGCGGCGCCGAGCCGGTGAGCGCGCGCAACCCGGCGATCCTCTACGGCCTCGGCAATCTGGTGGAAAACGCCGTCGATTTCGCGGGTGAAAGCGTGACGGTCGGCACGCAGTGGGACGAGGATATCGTCGAGGTGACCATCGGCGACGACGGCCCGGGCTTCGCGCCGGAAATCATGGACCGCATCGGCGAGCCCTATGTCACCAGCCGCAAGCGCAACCTGAACGACTCCGACGAGATTCCGGCCGGACTGGGCCTGGGACTTTTCATCGCCAAGACCCTGCTCGAACGCTCGGGCGCCACGCTCGACTTCGGCAACCGTTCGTTTCCGCAACGCGGCGCCGTCGTCACGGTGCGTTGGAACCGGGCCGATTTCGAGCGGCCGTTAACGTTTCCGCCGTCTTGAGACTGCGGCGGCTGTACTTATTTTGGGGCTGTGTCTATACGGCAGCGCGCGCTAAGCTGCGCGGCGCAAAGGTGTAACGTGGATATGGCCATCAGCGACGCCGCCGAAACTGCGGCGCCCGACAAAATACCCGCCGAACGATCGGTGCTGATCGTCGAAGATGACCATTCGTTCCTGCAGCGGCTGGCCAAGGCGCTAGAAAGCCGCGGCTTTAGCGTCACTACCGCGGTGTCGGTGGCCGACGGCTTGCTGCAAGTCGAGCAGGCCGCGCCCGCCTTCGCGGTGGTCGACATGCGGCTCGGCGATGGCAACGGGCTCGACGTGATCTCCGCGCTCAAGCGCCGCCGGCCCGACGCGCGCGCCATCATCCTGACCGGCTACGGCAACATCGCCACCGCGGTGAACGCGGTGAAGCTCGGCGCCGTCGATTATCTCGCCAAACCGGTGGACGCCGACGACGTGGTGGCTGCCCTGCTCGCGCGCGACCACAGAAAAATCGAGCCGCCGGAAAATCCGATGTCGGCCGATCGCGTGCGCTGGGAGCACATCCAGCGCATCTACGAATTGTGCGGCCGCAACGTCTCGGAAACCGCACGCCGGCTCAACATGCACCGCCGCACGCTGCAACGCATTTTGGCTAAACGCGCGCCGCGTTAGCGTAGTCCGTCTCGGCCAATGCGCGCGACGCGCTCGTCAGACGATTTCCCCGTAAGACCCGTTGGGATCGATTAGCGACTGCAGCCGCAGCGCTGCGGCGCGGGCAAACAGCAGCATCATGGATTTGCGTGTTGCCGCCGCCAGCCGGTGCTCGGGCGCCTCGCAGATCACTTGCGCGCCGAAGGCGTCGGCCACGATCAGGCCGGCGTCCTTGGGGAAAATTTCGCACGGCACTTCCATGCAGGTGGCGAAGAACAGCCGGTCGCAGTGGGCGCGGTAATCCTGCCATTTCTGGTCGGCGCGGAAATCGGCGACCGAGGATTTGATTTCGACGATCCAGATTTCACCGCCCGAATCGAGCGCCACCAGATCCGCTCGACGGCCCGACGGCAGCGGCAATTCGCTCACCACGCAGCGGCCAAGCGCATGCAGCAGCCGCGCCGTGCCGCGCGCGACCGCCAGCGCGGTCTCCGACTGGCGGCCGTCGACCGGCAATTCCAGCGGCTGTTTGGCGGCGAGGTTCATGGCGCGAGTTTAGCACGTTCCGGAAAGGCGGCAGCCAGGGCTTCGCGGCTGGCCGCAAGCACGCCGCGCTCGGTGATCAGCCCGGTGACGATCCGCGCCGGCGTGACGTCGAAGGCGTAGTTGGCCACGGGCGAGCCGTCCGGCACCACCTGCACGGTCTCGATGCGGCCATCCGAGGTCTTGCCGGTCATGTGCGCCACTTCCTCCGGCCCGCGTTGCTCGATCGGAATTTCGCTGAGCCCGTCGCTGACCGTGAAATCGATGGTCGGCGACGGCAGCGCCACATAGAACGGCACCTTGTTGTCGGCGGCGGCCAGCGCCTTGAGATAGGTGCCGATCTTGTTGCAGACGTCGCCTCGCGCGGTGACACGGTCGGTGCCGACGATCACCAGATCGACCAGGCCGTGCTGCATCAGATGGCCGCCGGTGTTGTCGGGAATGACGGTGTGCGGCACGCCGTGATGGCCGAGTTCCCAGGCGGTGAGCGAAGCGCCCTGGTTGCGCGGCCGCGTCTCGTCGGCGAACACGTGCACCGCCAGGCCCTGGTCGTGCGCCATATAGATCGGCGCGGTCGCGGTGCCGAAATCCACCGTCGCCAGCCAGCCGGCATTGCAGTGGGTGAGCACGTTGACGCGCTCGCCGTTTTTGCGCGCCGCGATCGCCTCGATCAGCTTGAGGCCGTGGCGGCCGATGGCCTGATTGATCGCGACGTCCTCGTCGGCGATTTCGCCGGCGCGGCGCAAGGCGGCCGCGACGCGCTCAGGGCGCGGCCGGTTGCGCACCGCGGCCAGCATCTGGCCGAGCGCCCATTTGAGATTGATCGCGGTCGGCCGCGCCGCCAGCAATTGGGCGTAAGCCCGCTCGAGATTTTCGTCGGAAGCGTCCGCGCGCAAAGCCAGCCACACGCCGTAAGCCGCCGCCGCCCCGATCAGCGGCGCGCCGCGAACCTGCATCGTCTGGATGGCGCGCACGGCGTCGTCCAGGCTCGCGAGCCGCACCGTGGCGAAACGGTGCGGCAGCATCGTCTGATCGATGATGCCGATAGCGGCGCCGTCGCTTTCCAGCCAGATCGTGCGCCACGCCTTGCCCTCTATTTTCATGGCCAATTCATAACGTGCTTAGGCGTGGCCGACAAACTGCGGATAAAAGGCGCCACAAATCAGCCGAAGGCCGGTCGCAATTCCGGCCCGCGCCCGACTTGAACGCAAAACATGATTCCCCGGTCTGAGATTCTTCCATCGGAGGGTATACTCATGCATCTGCATCTTGCGAGAGCCGCGGCTCTCGCTTTTTTTATGCTGCCGCTCGTCTGGTCCGGCCTAGCCGGCGCAACCGCGGTTACGGGCAAGCCCGTGGTCGAAGTCGCCTTCGTGCTCGACACCACCGGCTCCATGGGGCCGTTGATCGAGGGCGCCAAACGCAAGATCTGGTCGATTGCCACTGCGATCGTCGATGCCAATCCCGACGCCGAATTCCGCATGGGCCTGGTCGCCTATCGCGATATCGGCGACGAGTACGTCACCAAGAAATTCGAACTCACCACCGATATCCAGGACCTTTATGCCAAGCTGCTCGAGCTGCGCGCGCGCGGCGGCGGCGACTGGCCGGAGAGCGTCAACGAAGCGCTCGACGTGGCGGTGACCAAACTGTCCTGGACGCAAGGCTCCGAGATCTGCCGCATCCTGTTCCTCGTCGGCGACGCGCCGCCGCACATGGACTATGCGCAGGACACGAAATACCCGGAGGTGCTGCGCATGGCGCGCGATCGCGGCATCCTGGTCAATGCCGTGCAGGCGGGCTCCGCCCGCGACACCGAGCGGGTCTGGCGCACCATTGCCCAGATGGGTCACGGCCGCTACATTCCGATCCCGCAGGACGGTGGCCACCTCGTGGTGATCGAGACGCTCTACGACCACGAGATCATTGAGCTGCAGGACGAGATCAACGGCACGGTGATTCCCTATGGCCCGCGCCGCCAGCGCAGCGACGTCGAGCACAAGACCAAGCAAGCCGCCGCCGCACCCGCGCCGGTCGAAACCGAAATGGCCGGCTACCTGTCGCGCAACGCGGCAAGGACTTCCGGCGAAGTCATCACCGGCGCCGGCGATCTGGTGGCCGACCTCAAGGCCGGCCGCCAAAAACTGGACGCCGTGAAAGACGACGAACTGCCGGATACGCTGCGCAATATGCCCGCGGCCGAACGCCAGGCCTTCATCGACAAGCAACTGGCGAAGCGAAAAACGCTCAACGAACGCATGGCCGCGCTGGTCAAGCAGCGCGACGGCTATGCGCGCGAGCAGGCGAAGATTGCACCGGCGCCGGCGGCCAATTCCTTCGACCGCGCTGTGGCGGACGCCTTGAGCGTGCAGATCAAGCGCTAGGCTTGCCGCCTCCAGTGCTTTGCCGCAATCTCCCGCCGGGCGACACCCGGCGGGAGAAAGCCGATGGCGAGCGCAGGCCTGGCGACGACCGACTACGAGAAGGAATACGACAACCGCGCCCGGGTGCCCGAGCATCCGGAGATTTTCGCGCGCTGGGTCAGCGAGGCCGCCGCCTATCGCGCGGCCGCGCGCGGCGCCGAATTCGGTCTCAAATACGGCCCCTCGCCGAGCCAGACCATCGACCTGTTGCCGGCAAAAGACGACGACGCGCAAACGCCGCTGGCTTTGTTCATTCACGGCGGCTGGTGGCGCTCACTCGATCCGGCGATGTTCAGCCAATCGGCGGCCGGGCCGAACGCGCACGGCATCAGCGTCGCGGTCGCCGGTTACGACTTCTGTCCGCACGTTTCGATCGCCACCATCATCGAGCAGATGCGCAGCGCCTGTCTGTTCCTGTGGCGCAAGCGGCGCCAGCGCATCTTCGTCTACGGCCATTCGGCCGGCGGACATTTGGCCGCCTGCCTGCTGGCGCAGGACTGGAAGGCCTTCGCCTCCGACGCGCCGGCCGATCTGGTGCCGGCGGCCTATGCGATCTCCGGCGTGTTCGATCTAGCGCCGCTGTGCCACGTTTCGCAGAATTCCGATCTGCGGCTCGACGAGGCGCAAGCGCGGCGGGTGTCGCCGTTGCACTGGAAGGTGCCCGCCGGGCGAACGCTCGACGCCGTGGTCGGCGCGCTCGAATCCGCCGAGTTCCTGCGCCAGAGCCGGGAGATCGTCGAGAGCTGGGGCGCGCGCGGCGTGGCGACGCACTACCAGGAAATCGCCGGCGCCAATCATTTTACCGCGGTCGATCCGCTTGCCGACCCCAACAGCGCCATGACGAAACGCGTCGTGCAAATGGCCGAGACGGTCGCCTAACATTTTGCTTGTGCATCATCTTATCCGAAAACCGGTTCCCACTTTTCGGGATCATGCACTAGAACCAATACTGCCTCGCGAAGGAGACGGTGAGCGCGGCGCCGACCGCGACCACCAGCACGCGCACGGCGGTGCGCGGGATCACGCGCGCAAGGTACGAGCCGGCCAGCCCGCCGACGATGGTGCCGGCCATCAGCACGAGGGTCGGCGGCCACACCACCGCGCCTTGCGTTGTGAACACGATGGACGCCACCAAGCCGTTGAGGCCGGACACGAAGTTCTTGGCGACATTGGCCGAACGGTAATCGCCGCCGGTCGCGATCGAGAATACGCCAAGGATAAGAATGCCGACGCCGGCGCCGAAATAACCACCGTAAAACGACACCGGCAGCAGCACCTTCAGGCTCGACACGTTGAAGGTGACGGTGTTGCCTTTTCCTTCGACGCGGCGGCGGATCGCCGCGCCAATCTTTTCCGCGAAGGCAAAGAGCAGCGTCGCAAAGCCGAGCAGCAACGGGACGATACCGTCGAACAGCCGCTGCGGCGTCAGCAAGAGCAGTATCGCGCCGGCGCCCGCACCGACGATGGACGCCAAGATCAAGCCGAGAAAAGCGCGGTTGAACGGCGGCAACTGCGTGCGGTCGGAAAGCGCGGCAAGCATGATCCCCGGCATGATGGCCACCAGGTTCGAGACCGCGGCCGCCTGCGGCGGCACGCCGGCCATGATCATCGTTGGATAGACCACCACCGCCGCGCCGCCGACGATCGAGGCCAGCATGCCGGCGAGCACGCCCGCGCCGAGCAGAAGGGCGATGGTGAGGAAGGTCATTCTAGAATAATCAGAAGAACGCCTGGATGCCGGTTTGCGCGCGGCCGAGGATGAGGGCGTGGATGTCGTGCGTGCCCTCGTAGGTGTTGACCGTCTCGAGGTTCGAAAGCACGCGCATCACGTGATATTCCTCCGAGATCCCGTTGCCGCCGTGCATGTCGCGCGCCAGGCGGGCGATGTCGAGCGCCTTGCCGCAGTTGTTGCGCTTCATCAGCGAGATCGACGGCGGCGCGGCCTTGCCGGCCTCCAGCATGCGCCCCAAGCGCAGCGCGCCTTGCAGGCCGAGCGCGATCTCGGTCTGCATGTCGGCGAGCTTCTTCTGGATTAGCTGATTGGCGGCGAGCGGGCGGTTGAACTGCTTGCGGTCGAGCACGTATTGGCGCGCCGCGTGCCAGCAAAACTCGGCCGCGCCCATGGCGCCCCAGGCGATGCCGTAGCGCGCGTTGTTGAGACAGCCGAACGGGCCCGCCAGCCCCTTCACGTTCGGCAGCAGATTGTCTTCCGGGATCAGGCAGTCTTCCAGCACAACCTCGCCGGTGATCGAGGCGCGCAGCGAAAGCTTGCCTTCGATCTTGGGCGTCGAGAAACCCTTGGCGCCGCGCTCGACGATGAAACCGCGGATGACGCCGTCGAGCTTGGCCCAGATCACCGCGACATCGGCGACCGGGGCGTTGGAGATCCAGGTCTTGGCGCCGTTGAGCTTGAAGCCGCCGGCGGTCTTTTCGGCGCGCGTCACCATCGAGCCCGGATCGGAGCCGTGATCGGGCTCGGTCAGGCCGAAGCAGCCCACCATTTCGGCGCTGGCGAGCTTGGGCAGATATTTGCGCCGCTGCGCTTCGCTGCCATAGGCGTAGATCGGATACATCACCAGCGAGGACTGCACCGACATCGCCGAGCGGTAACCCGAATCGACGCGCTCCAGTTCGCGCGCGATCAGACCATAGGCCACGTAGCCGAGGCCGGCGCCGCCGTATTCTTCCGGCGTTGTCGGTCCGAGCAGGCCGAGCTTGCCCATTTCGGGCAGCATGCGCGCGTCGTAAGTCTCGTCGCGATAGGCGGCGACCACGCGCGGCATCAGGTAGTCCTGCGCGAAGCCCTTGGCGGTGTCGCGCACCATGCGCTCTTCTTCCGACAACTCGCCTTCGAGGCCGAGCGGGTCTTCCCACACGAAGTCCTTGTCCTTCAGCATCGCGGGCTTGCCCGCGCGCTGCTCGGCCGGTTGCGACATGGGAACCTCCTGACTTCGTTGCGCGCATTATAGACCGCGGCGCGCCCATCTGGCCAACGCATGCACGTGCCGGACTTGCCCGGTTCGCGCCAAGACAAGCGTCATCGCCCGTATTCTTTGAGCGGCGCCGGGTACGCCGTATTCCGATACTGACCGCCGCTCTCGAAAAGTACCGAGGGCGCGCGGGACGCCAGGGTCCTGACGGACCCACGGACCTCGACGCCTCGCGACATCGAGGCGTGTCGAAGTCCGATAGTGCCGCAAGTCCGCCGTTTCCATGGCGTCCCGCGCGCGGTGTTTTGAGGTTTGCTCCGTCTCGCCCCCGGTGGACTTCCCGTTTCAGGCGGCCCGCCTTTCCTCTCGAATTGGAAGGTCCGCCTATCCACCGCTGTGGGCCCAGGCGGGGCGCTGGCAACCTATGACCGGTTGCCAGCCCCGCCGTCATAGGGGCCCCGCGACGCGCGGTTGGCGCGCCGGGACGAAGCGGTTTGGACCGCCGGGACTTCGTGCCGCATCTCCGACACGAGACAATTCCCCGGCCACCGCCCCCCGCCCCGCGTCTGGAGACGCTGATCAGACACCCCTCGGTCACGAGGGAAGGGATGATGTGAATATAATCCGTCATAGGAATAAAGTCACGAGGAGACAGCAAATAGTGTCCGTTTTGAGTTTCCGTGCCCTAGGCGGACAGCTTGGATGGGCGCATAGTGCGGGCGGCGAAAAAAGGCCTGCCCATGGTTCTCGATACCACGACCTTCTTGATCGTTTTCGCCGCCGCCATTGGGCTGATGGGCGTTGTGATCTGGCTCAGATTTCGTTTTGAGAACAAGCGGCGGCGGTAAATTTTCCGGAGCGCCGCGGCGCGGTCTCCTCAAGGATGAAGCGCAAAACAAACAAAAACCCCACCAGCGTCCCGGCGGGGCTTTTGCGCAGCCAACGAAGGGGGGCGATCAGATCGCCATCTTGAGTTCCTTGGTGGCGCGAAACGCGACTTTGCGGCTGGCCTTGATCTGGATCGGCTCGCCGGTCGCCGGATTGCGGCCCATGCGGGCGGCGCGCTTGCGCACCTGCAAGATGCCGAGACCGGCGATCTTCACCCGCTCGCCCTTTTTCAGGTGCTTGGTGATCAGACCGACGAGGTCCGTCAGCATTTCCTGACCCTGCTTTTTGGTCAATTCGTGCTGCTCGGCCAGCGTATAGGCCAAATGCTTGGTGGTGATCGGCTTGGATTTCGCTGTTGCCATCGACGTCTGCTCCTGTGGCGCACCATGCGCGCTGAATCAGCCCTATGAGATTCGCGGCCCATGGGGAAGGGTCCAGGGCCCGAAACGGCGATTAATCACAGAATCCAAGGCTTTATTGCGCTGCGGCAGGCGTTGCCGCTGGCCGGGTTTCGTCGATTGAGGCGGACATTCATTGCCGAAGCGGGAATGGCCGCTTTGTGCCGATTTTGTTGCAGAAGTCGGCGATGGGAAGAATGAAGTGACTGTCTCGATGTCTTTAAGCCGTCTGCTGCGCCTGTCCTGATCGCCGGATCGACCGGCTCTGCATTACGTGCTGTTCGCCCTTTCCAACCTTCACATCACGCCGGGGTACGGGCCTGCGCCTGTGACACGGCTGCCCGGCTCTGCGTCCGGACCGTGCTTTGCAGTTCCGCATTCTCCTTGGCCCCCCCTTCGCTCCACAAGCTCCGCCGCAGCCGAGGCCGCTTTGTTCGCTCGCTTCTCTGCTACTACGGGCAGGTCCGACTTCTCCCTCGCGCTCATCGTCGGCTACGGCCTCCGGCCTTCCCGACGCGGTCCCGGCCACGACTGGTGGGGACAGCGATGGAGATCTCCCGGTTCCCGGTCGAAAGGCTTCTGCGCATGCCAGGGTCTACGACGACGCGGGGCTGGCTCGTGTCTTGCAATGACGACACGAACCATCTTGCCTTCTGTTGGACGGAAAACATCAGCGCCCCGAACTTGTCTTACGCCGCTCAATACCTAGCCTACGCACTCCCCTATCAACGCTTCGCTTGCAGCCTCACGACCACACGCGCATGACTCGGGGCCGGTGTGGCTCGCTACGCCTTCACCGTAACGGACTCGCACCGTCTACCTTCCGCCGGTCTCCCGGCGCACCCGTCCACAGCATCAATAGCCGACAGATTTTGCAGCGCAGCGAAGTGCCAGCGGCAGACATCCCCTCGTCAATGTCCGAACGACCAGGTTGCCGTTGGCTGATGAAATCAGTGCTATTTGGAAATGGCGTGATTTCGGCAATACAGCGAGGACTCGTTGACAATCTCAAATTGAATGGCAAATACATTCTGGATGGGTACTCGAAGGCACGAAGTAGAGTCCGCGGCAGCGCCGATCGGAAAATCTGAATTAACTCACCCCAAATATCGCGCTGACATAGACGGCTTACGTGCAGTAGCCGTTCTTTCTGTGGTCGGCTACCACGCCGCACCGGCGTGGGCTATGGGTGGCTTCATTGGTGTTGACATATTTTTTGTAATTTCAGGCTTTTTGATTTCAACCATAATCTTCGAAAATCTACAGCGGGGTAGTTTAAGTTTTATAGAATTTTATAGCCGTCGCATTAGACGAATTTTTCCGGCGCTCATCGTTGTATTAGCCGCATGTTTCGCTTTTGGATGGTTTACGTTGTTTGATGACGAATACAAACAACTAGGAGAACATATTGCTGGTGGCGCAGGTTTCATTTCAAATTTTATTTTATGGAATGAGAGTGGATATTTTGATAATGCTGCCAACACAAAACCATTGCTGCACTTATGGAGTTTAGGAATTGAAGAACAGTTCTATATTATCTGGCCGCTCCTGCTGTGGGCAGCGTTAAAGGAAAAAATAAACTGGTTTACCATCATCGCGGTCATCGTCGCTGTATCGTTCGCATTCAATCTCTACAGTGCGCACAGTGACGCGATTGCCGACTTTTATTCGCCGCAAACACGATTCTGGGAATTGCTCGTCGGCTCAATGCTTGCTTACGCGGGACTGTTCAAACAAACCGCGCTTACCGTTTTCGAGCAAAAGACGGCGGACTTGTTGGGGCGCATTGTTCCTGCGCAAGCACAAATCTCAAACGCCATTCTGCTCCGAAATTTGGTTTCAGTACTTGGCGCTCTGTCGATTGCAACTGGCGTGGTGCTTATCACCAATGACAAGCATTACCCCGGCGCCTGGGCTTTATTTCCGACGTTGGGCACAGCGATGCTTATCGCAGCGGGCACGCAAGCCTGGATTAACCGCAGAGTTCTGGCTAGTCGGATTTTGGTTTGGTTCGGGTTGATCAGCTATCCACTATATTTGTGGCATTGGCCGTTACTGACTTTTACACGAATATTTGAAAATGAGACACCGAAAGGAGTTATCCGACTTGAATTGGTCATTATCTCTATCGTTCTTTCTTGGCTGACTTACAGATTGGTCGAGCGTCCGTCGCGATTTGGGAAAAGCAACAAAATAAAAACACTCATTCTAGTTATATTGATGATTGTGATTGGGGGCGTCGGATATGCGACATACCAATTAAATGGAATTCGAACTAGAGCCATTGCACAAAAAGGAAGGGCTCTTTTCGAATACCGTTATTTCTATGACTTTGACGTAGCTGATAAAACGTTCTGGGGAAAAACTGATTGTTTTAATCTAAAGGACAGTTATCAGTTCTATGAAAAAAACGGGTGTGAGAAAGTTGCATTCCCAAATCATGAAAAGGTGTTCTTACTCGGTGATTCTCAATCCGCCTTTTTGAGTATTGGTCTGAGAAGCTATTTGGATCGTAAAGAGATAAATCTTTTCCAATATTCAACTGGATTCTGCATTCCTCTTTATGAGGGTGATGAGAACGAGCGATGCTCGCAAATTAGCAAGCACGTACGCCAGATGATAGAAAAAGAAAAACCAGAGATCATAATTATTTTTGCCAGCTATTTGAACTATTCTACTGGCCCGGAAGCCCCGTTCGAGAAGTTCATACTTGAACAAACGTTTGAATTTGAGAAACTAGGTGTACAAAAAATAATCCTGCTTGGCCAAATCCCAACATGGGAACCTAACTTACCGACACTCTTGCTCAGAAACTACCTTTTAAAGGGAAAGAACATTCCCAGGAGAACATACGATGGCGTTACAAGACAGTCGCTGGATTGGGATAAAAAATTGAACGAGCAAAGATATCCACCAATTGTAAGATATGTGTCTCTCAAGGACTTTCTGTGCAACAATTTAGGTTGTCTCACTACGGTGGGGCCAGACTTGAAAAAAGATTTGATTGTCTTTGATTGGGGACATTTAACAGAATCGGGCGCTGGCTTCATTACCAATAATCTATTGGCAAAATATTTTCCTTAGAGACAAAGCTAAGTTGCGTATCCAGACTGTAGGTTATGATCAGTTAGTGCAGGTCCGGATGATCTGCGAACGGGTATCAAAGCAACCTCGGCTCAGCCTTTGCTGGTTTATCGCCAAGGGTCGCAACGCATCACGTTTTGCTGCGTTTTCGCGACCCCTCGTTGAGGTGCCTGAGATTGGTGACTTTAAGAAGCTCAACGAAAGCCATGGCGATGCGTGGCCGGAAGTGCAGCTCATTGATCCCAGTCTGAAACAATACGAATTCGACTATTTCCCGCGCGGCGCGTCGATTTTTTTCGACCGGGCAGAAGATGGCTTCTTTTCATTGATTTAAAGCTCCGGCGAGAAGCTGACCTGACGGTTCTTTTGTACCAGCGCGATTGAGAGACTATTGCATTTGCTTATATGGCCTGCTGTACTCGCAAAGCCGCCCGTTACCGTTCGTCCACTGCTTCAAGTAGAAGGCGGGAATATAGTGGTGCTTCGGCAGTCTCTTTTCAGCGGGCTTCGGCATTCCGACAAAACTACACGATTTCTCCGTTCATTAGCGCGACGATATCCAGCAGAAGCGAATTCGCCGAGTTCCTGGCTGCCCAGCCTGCCTGTGTCCTTTGCCATTGATGGCAAGCTTATTTTAGTGGCGTGATTTACCATTAAGCCCCGGCACGCCCTCGGCACACGGTAACTGGCGCGCCCGAGACGATTTCGAACGTCCGAACTTTGCCGCAGGAGCCTCCCCCCATATCAAATCGAGCAAAATCAGCCCCGTTGCCGCTGGCCGGGGTTTCGTCTATTGAGGCGTACAGGCGCCCGTAGCTCAGCTGGATAGAGCGTTGCCCTCCGAAGGCAAAGGTCGGACGTTCGAATCGTCTCGGGCGCGCCAGTTATCCCCGCAATTTCAAATATTTATGTATTACCGCTCAAGGGCTCTTGGTCCTTGCAGGGTGTGGCGGCACAATTTTGGCACAGTTGGCTTCGTGCTTGAGGAGAAATACGATGGCTACAATCCGCGAGAAGGAAAAGGGACAATGGCATGCGCAGGTCCGGCGCACCGGATGGCCCGCGCGCGCAGAAACGTTTCGTACGCGCAAAGACGCTGAAGCTTGGGCGCGCGATGTCGAATCGCAATGGACCGCGGCATCTTCGTCGACCGCTCCGCCGGGGAACGAACGACGTTCGGCGAGATCATCAAGAGCTACATCACGGAGGTCACCGAGAAGCGCCCTGGCGAAGCTTCGTGCGCCGCCGAGAAATCGCGACTGGAACGGTTCATGCGGGACGAGCCGAAGCTGTGTGCATACGCAGTCGCGCATCTGCGGGCGGAACACGCCCGTAAACAGTAGCGCCAATTTTCCAAAAGACGTCCTCGCCAATCTCCGTTACGACAGCTTTCCCTCCCCGCCCCATGTCCCTGACCAAGGACCGATATCCCTCCCCGTCCTCGCCTAACGGCGCGCCATAGCACCACGTCTGGTGATACCAAGCGCCGACCTGGTAACGGATCAGAGCCGCCGGCACAGGTCGAAAGAACCTCACATATAGGTATCGCTGCGGACACGTCTTGAAAGGCGCAACATCCATTCCGCGCGCGACCGCATTCGGCATTTTCTCACCGTCAACGTGGGCGCCAACGGACAGACTGTCATATTGCCGGGAACACTCAAGGAACTGGCCGCCGATCTCGGGCTGACGCACGAGGCCCTGTACCGGACACTGGCACGCACGGAGGCCGACGGCGAAATCACGCGCAGCGGTTCTGTGGTCAAGGTTGGACGGATGGCGTGATCGGGCGCGCGGTCCAATATTTTGGAACAAAGTGTGACACACGCGCGAGTTTGGGAATACGAATACAAACTTTAATGTTCCATATTCACGAGCGTTGCCCGAATAACAGACTTACGCACTAGACGTAACAAAAGTGGTGGGATGGATCAACCTTAACAGCACTTGGCGATAGGCCGGCTTGGGATTAGGCCGCTCGACCTTGACCAGGGCGTCGATGCCGGCGCCACCTTTCGGCAATTGATAGGCACGCATGTTTTGTCCTCCTACTAACGCGTATGATTTACATTAACATTCCCAGATGAACTTCTACCTCGCCACGACGGCCTCGTAGATATCCTCTTCCTGCGCCGTATGGATGCGCACCAGGGTCTCGACTGCCTCGATCACCCGCTGGGCGTCGCGCACGAGAAAACGATCAATCTTTTCCGACGGCAGGTCTTCGACCACGCGAGCAAGCAGACGTGCAAGGTGAAGAATCTCGCGGTGCGCACGGCTCATGGCGGAAAGACCGTGCCCATCGGTGAGAACATGCGCCAGCTGCGGATAGACGCTCCCCTCGTCGTTGCGCTCGTGCTCGACCACCTGCTCCTGCACCAAGGCGTTAGCTTCCACGATCAGCGGGGCCGCCTCCTCGGGGGTCACGTCATCCAACGCATCGGCGATGGAGCGCAGCCGGTCGAGGTTGTGGAGCAGCGCGACGTGGTCATGACGCATTTCGCGTCCAACCGAAGCCGGAATTGTACGCCGGGGACCGGCATGGGCCGGGTTCAGAGCCCGTAGCGCATTGAGGATTACCACTACGTCGATCACCTCCTGGACGATCGCCGCTGGCACCGGCGCCAGCCATCCGACCATGGCCGCGATCATGGCGAGTACGGATAGGCTCATGCCGGCGACAATACTTTCGACAGCGATGTGGCGCGCGCGTTGCGCGATGGTGATGGCGTCACCAACCCGGTCGAGGCGGTCGGCAAGGATCACTACGTCCGCAGCCTCCGACGAGGCGCTCGCACCACGCGCGCCAAGCGCGATGCCAACATCGGCCGAGGCCAGCGCCGGAGCGTCATTAATGCCGTCGCCCACCATGATGGTAGGATGGAGCCGCTGCTCGGAGCGCACCGCGTCGACCTTGTCGGAAGGAACACGGTCGGCAAGCACTGCATCGAGATCGAGTGCGGCGCCGATCGCCTGTGCGGCAGCGGCCCGATCACCGGTGACCATGACGATGCGAGCGATGCCCGCTTGACGCAGCATGCGGACGGCGCGTGGTGTGTCAGGGCGCAGTTCGTCAGCGAGCAGCAGTGCGCCGATCGGCTTGTCGTCGATTGCGATGAAGACGATGAGCGCCGATCGCCACGAGGCGCGGCGCACGGCACGCAATGCCCATTCTGGCGGATTCTGACGTGACAGAATCATGTCGCGCGAGCCAGCGCTTACCCGGCGTCCGTCGACCACGCCTTGCAGGCCGGACCCCATGGACTCCTTTACCTGCTCGGGCAGCTTCAGGGAAAGACCGCGCTCGGCCGCCGCCTGGACGATTGCCGCGGCAAGAATATGATGCGAGGCCTGCTCCAGTGAGGCACCGAGCATCAGCACCTCATCGGCCGTCTCGCCGGGCGCTACCTCAATCGAGAGTAGCCGCGCGCCACCTACCGTCAGCGTGCCAGTCTTGTCGAACAGCACGGTGTGGGCGCGCGCCAGAGCTTCGAGCGCGCCGCCGCCCTTGACCAGGATGCCGCGCCGGGCCGCCTGAGCGACCCCGGCGATAAATGCGACCGGTGCGGCCAATATGAGGGGGCACGGCGTCGCCGCCACCAGCACGGCGAGGCTGCGGATGAGATCTCCCGATATCAGCCAGGCGATAAAGGCTAGCGCCAGCGTGATAGGCAGGAACACCAGCGCATAGCGGTCGGCAAGCCGCACGAACGGCGCTTTGGCAGTCTGCGCCGCGGTCACCAGACGCACGATGCCTGCATAGGTGCTTTCGCCGGCGACTGAAGTCGCCGCCATTTCAAATGTATCACTGGTATTCAACGAGCCGCTGAAAGTGGCGGCGCCGCGCGCCTTGATTACCGGGATCGGTTCGCCAGTCAAAGCCGACTCGTCGATCGTCGCCATTTGCGAGGTGACGATGCCGTCAACCGGAATAACTTCGCCCGCCCGCACCAACAGCTGGTCGCCGGACGCCACTTCGCCGATCGGAACGTCCTCTATACGCTCCCCAATGCGACGATGTGCTTCGCGAGGTGCACGGTCGACCAGCGAGCGTAGGTCGCGTTCGGCACGAGTCACGGCAATGTCCTCGAGCACATTGCCGCCGGAATACATCAGCGCGACCACCGCGCCCGCAAGCGGCCGGCCGAGCGCCAACGCCGCACTCATAGACACCAGCGCGATGGCGTCGACACCGAGCCGCCCTGCCAGGAAGTCTCTCACGATCGAGACAGCGAGGCCCGCCACCACCGGAGCGGTGGCCAATGTCCAGCACAGATCGGCAATATATGGTCGGCCAGCCATGTAGGCGAGAATTCCGGCGGCCAATCCCGTGATGGCAATCGAGACCAGGCTCCACCGCAAAACGCGTTCAAAAGGCATTGACTTGTTCCGTGTTCAGGTCGCTATCGCGACTTCTCACCGAAAATGCGCCCGCCGCGCTTGAGGGAAATCAAAGACGCGCCCGAATTACACGGATGTCCAAATTGGCACTCGAAGCAAGAACACTCCATTCGGCACGTTGAGAATTGTACAATGAGCTTAGGGTGTCCGAGCGCCGCCTGGATGAGAATCGAGCCGTTGGTCCTTGTCTTGCTCAATCTTCGCCGAATGGTACTGGAGACGGATTGCGTTTAGATCGACCGAAGGCTTGGGAATTTTAAGGTCCATCTCATCGAGCGTATCAGCGAGAATGCCTGAAATCGCTAGGTCGCGAAACCACTTATAGTTTGACGGAATAACGTACCAGGGTGCATGTATCATGCTCGTCTCGCGCAAGGCGTCTTCGAATGCTTCGATATCGCATCTGCGGCGTCCCGCTAGAAGTCGGGATGGTGATGGCCGTACCGACCCCCTCTAGCATTTCGTACGTCATGCCTAAGAAGCACGCCGCCTGCCACAGATTGGCACGCAAGAAGCGTTGTCCCTGCCGCACAGCAATGCCGCGCTCCAGCAGGAAGGGGTGGATGCTGCACCGCCTCGGCAATCGCCTCCGCATCGAGGAAAGTGTTCTTCTGTCTGTTCGAATATGCGTCTCTTCTTTAGTTTTTAATATCGCTCTGCATCTTCGACAGCAGCTCCTTAATCACCAGCCGTCGCGACCGATCCCAAATCGGCCGTTCGAGAAGGGCCGGCAGCGTGATTGCGCGCTTTGAGGACCTTTATGGCCTCGGGATATTCGTGCTGGTTATAGAGAAAGTCGCCATAGAAGTAATTTGCATCCAACCCGTTCGGAGCATTCGTGATTGCTTCCTGGAGATAATGTCGGACTTTGGACTTGTCGCCGAAGCCTAAGGGAAACTCGGGAACCCGATCGCATCAGGGAGCTGGTCGAGAACTTGCCCGACTTGGCCGCTCTGGTTGAACCACTGCTCATTGTCCGACGAACGCTTCGCGAGCAGTTCTGTGTCCTGCACCGCCGCTTACTCGCTATCGTGCGGGACGATGAGGTGTGCCGGCGCTTGATGACGACGCCCAGTGTAGGGCCTGTGGTGTCGCTAACCTATCGTGCCACCGTCGATGTACCGGCACGCTTCAGGAAGTCCAAGTCAGTCGGGGCGGTGTTTGGTCTGACCTGTGCCAAGTATCAATCGGGCGAGGTTGATTGGAGCGGCAGAATATCACGCTGCGGAGATGAGATGATGCGGGTCATGCTCTTCGAAGCAGCTCAGGCCATGATGCGTTCGAAGAAATGGTCATGGCTCAAGGCCTGGGCGATGCAGATCGCCAGGCGCCGCGGAATGAAGAAGGCGATCGTGGCGCTGGCGCGCCGGCTGGCCGTGATCATGCACCGCATATGGGTTGATGGCACCGAGTTCCGCTGGACCCGGGAGGTCGCAGTGGCATGACGGCCGTAGGCAATCAAATACGATAGGAGAAAACTCGAGTTCCACTAAGCCGTGGAAAGATGTCCCTCGCGGGACGATGGATGAGGTGAGTTCGTTTGTCCGCTTGGACCTGCCGTCACTCTGCCGGCAAGCCCGCCCAATAGATTGTTCCGCCTCGTCTTCGAATCCCATGATGGAAAGGCCGTGGTGCCAATTCCGAAGAGAAGCACGAGCCAGTGAGCGACATCGACACTGTAGTGGTGGATAGTCTGAAAGTGCTTGACCCCAAACGGCCGCCGGCGCCGTACAGCGCGGATTTAAAGTTATCGTGCCAGTCGATGCCGTGGCGGCGGATAATAGCTACATTGAGCAATACGTCACGTGGGATTTGGTGAACGCGCCAGTGATGGCTGACAAAACCACGCTGACGACAACGGACATGATTAAGTTCTGACCCTCCCGCTGGTGGAAGGGCACAAGGGAAGGACCGCCGCACTGGCGGTCTTTTTTTGCGTTGATCATGCTGCGGTGCGTTGGTCGCGATTGGCACTTAACGGACATTCCAACCGAACTCTTGAATGTCCGCTGCTGGCGGTCCGGCACGGCCTGCCCCGAGTTGGCGCGGCCTGATCAAGCGCGCGGACCTGGATCAGTTCACTGCGAAGCAATAGAGCAACCCATCGCCGCCGGTCGAAATCAGGTCGGCCTGCGTGCAGCCGCCCCCTGGCCCGCGCGACGGATGCGAGGAGTTCCAAGACTTAGCGGTTGGAAAGGTGGCCGGGCCGTTCTTATCCGCATGACCAAGCATGACGGACCCTCGCGTGCTACTCGTGTAGTTCTTGCAGGTGTGGTCGGCATCATCGGTAAAGGCGGTGCCGTCCGATTTGGAACCAGTGAGGATGTCGTGGCGGTTCGGCTTATCGCCGTACCCGTTGTTTATTTCTCCCTTCTCGGACAGGCTGTTCTCCTTGTTGATTTTATTATCATCGCTGTGCAGATCGGCGACGTTTTTGGCGATGGTCAGGCCTTTGGCGTTCACCCACGGCCCCTTGCCGATGCGGTCGCGCGCGTTGACCGCGCCGGCGCCCTGCGTCGACAGATAGGCGTGCCACGTCTTTCCGCCGGCACCCGCCGATTGGGCGAGCTGCTGACAATGCGCATCAGCGCCGGCAAGACCGCCGAGATCGCCGCCTTTGCCGATGCCCACGCTGGTGACGAAGAAGCTCATGTTCGTTTGCTGCGCCACAGCGGGCGCTGCGCAAAACAATGCAGCGCACGCCCCCAGCAGCGAGCCAATCCGAAGCGGCGTCATTTAGTTCCTCCCGGTTAAAACGCGGCCCAACAGCCGCGCCGTCGGAATTGTTTAACACCGGGACTGTGGCGCTATTCCGGCCTTCACGTTCCGTTGATTGCCGCGCAGTGCAGCCGCAATATGGCAACATGGCCGATCTTGAGGCGGCGAAGGAAGCCTTCTGCGATGCATGGAAGCGACGGCCCGAAGGGTTAGAAACATCCTTGCGCCGGAATGGCTTGGCAACGAGGAGCCTCGCGTAGAACACCGAGCTGAGGCATCGCGTCGAACCGCATATCGGCTTATGGCCATTGCGATATACAGGCTTCATTAATCTGCCAAAGAAGTGCTAACCGCGGAAAGCAAATTGAAAACTAGACCCAGGGCCGCTTTGGCATCCTAAGCGGTCATCGTTAGCGGTGCCCTGGATCCTCATGATAGTTAGTCCAGCGGCTTTGACGAACATCATTGTCGTCGGTCTGCTTGCGAGACACTAGCGGTGTCCGAAATGTGGTACGTAGGATGGCCAAGAGGCTAGGAGCCACAAGTAGGTGCGCTGTGTTGGTATGGCTATGATTGATCACTTGTTCGGAACGGGGCGACAAAACTGCACCGCTACGGGGAAAACATAATGAAGCGTGCGTTCATCGCATTGATGTTGCTCGTGTTTGCCGCCGCAGTTTCGCGGCCAGCATTCGCGCAAGATTACGGTGCCATCGTTGCAGCGCCTGACCGCAGCGACACTGATCGCAATACGGACAAACGCCGCGATCCGCTGAAACTGTTGAATTTCATTGGCGTGAAGGAAGGAATGAAGGTGCTCGATATGGAGGCGGGCGCTGGCTATACCACCGAACTCCTGGCGCGGGCCGTCGGACCCAATGGCGTCGTCTACGCGCAAGATTCAGCCGAGGTCTTAGAACGGCAGGTCAAGGACAAGTTTGATCTTCGTGCTCAGAAGCCTGCGATGAAGGGCGTCATCCATGTCATTCGCAACTACGATGATCCGTTGCCGCCAGACGTGCGCAATCTAGATCTGATTACATTCTTTTTCGCGTATCACGACATGACGTATATGCAGGTCGATCGCGCGGAGATGAACCGCAAGTTGTTTGCGGCGCTCAAGCCTGGCGGGAATCTTTTGATTGCTGATCACTCGGCAAAGGCAGGCGACGGTGCATCGGTTGGAAAAACCTTCCATCGAATAGAGGAAGGCGTACTGCGCAAGGAAGTCGAAGCGGCTGGGTTCAAACTTGTCGCTGAAGGAAATTTCCTGCGCCATCCCGAAGACATGCGCGATGTCATCGTATTCCACGCGCCGACGCCGATCGACGAGTTCGTTCTAAAGTACCAGAAGCCGCAGTGAAAGGCTCTCGTGCGTTAATGCGAGGCAGTCGGGGAGTACCCGACAGTGACGTTTGGCTATTGTGACGGATCGCTAATGCGACGGCAATCTATGCAGCACTTCGAGGCTCCGCCAAACGAAGTATGCACGGATCGCCAATCCAAGCGCGATCTTGACTAATTGTATGATTAGCTCATCTTTTGTCATCATCGCGAACACTAGCAAAGATTAATTTGGAAGGAATAGACCTTCCGCAATGCCCGACATGGTCAAAAGCCTCGGTTCTGTCATGTCCGTATCAATTCAGTGACTGCCGTTGTGCGTGGGTACTTTCACCGCCAATAAGGTTCGCATCAAATTTTCTTCAGAGGGCTAGTACTCGTCGGCCAGCATGATCGTGATTACGCACTCGGTCACGGAATGGTCTGATGGATCGGGCGAGTGATACGTGAGGTTTTTGTCGTAATAATCGATTTTGAAAAAGATCTTCTGACCGTTGGCCTCGAACGATCCAAAGCCGTGTTCTTCATATGGGTCGTTGGCGTGGCAAATATTATCGTAGACCGCGATGGTCTTGACGATGCGCTCAACGGCTTCTTGGCCAAGGGCAGCAATGCTGGGTGCGATCATGGCAAGGCCGCCGGTCAGATGGTGGTGCAGATCATCGTTGAGTGTGCGAATGGTTTCAGTCCTGGTATTCATGGCGTATTTTCAGAAGTGATGATTGGGGGCTTAGCCATCCCCTCATTTTTTGAAATAAAAGAATTCGCATGAGGGCGAATTCTTTACGAAAAGAACCGGGGTTGGAAAGTTTTTGAAGCTTGCGCTGATTGCAACATTGAATTTGGCAGGCGAACCCCCAAAGTTTCGCCTATCCAGGGGGCACGTGAACCTGGGATAAGACAATGGCGAAGGTGCGCAAGGGCATTACGTTTAAAGCGACCCATCAATTCTTGAGCGCATTATTTAGCGAAGATGTTCATGCCAAGCGGGTTTATTCGTTGGCGAACGCAACGCTCGGGGTCATCAGCAGCGCCTCTCTGGCGGTGAACACGATCGGGCAAGGGCTGGCGTTAGCGCGGGGACGACTGACCAAGCATGCCATCAAACAAGTGGATCGGCTGCTGTCGAACTCGGGGATTGACGTTGACGACCTCTTGAAGCGATGGGTACCTCATGTGGTCGGGCAACGCCCGAATATCGTTGTTGCCATGGACTGGACTGACTTTGACGATGATAACCAAGCAACGATCATGTTGGCGCTGGTCAGCAGCCATGGTCGATCGACGCCCCTGGTATGGCTCACGGTCGACAAGGCGACGCTGAAGTGCCATCGCAACGCCTATAAGTATCGTGCGTTGGTGCAACTTGCCGAAGTACTGCCGGCAGATGTTAAAGTTTTGATCGTGGCGGATCGTGGGTTCGGCGATCAAAAGCTGTATCGGGTCAGAGCAATGGCGGCCTTTTCCATTTAAAATTGTCCTGTGATCTAGCAGCACCTGTCTTTTCACTCTGGCTTCGCCTTGGTGGTATCGATCTCCCTAGCAAAACGCACAAGCTCAAATTAGTTGCAGCAATCACCCGAAGCCGCGAAGAGCGGATACCACGACGGTCATTAGAGCCGCTCCACTCCACTTTCGATTTGCGGCTTTTCATGCAGAACCATATTCAACAAGGAACGGTGGACCTTAATGCGGCCGTTGTAATCGATCAGGCCCAATCGGCGGAATTTGTTCATGAATACATTGACGCGCGCTCGCGTCGAGCCGATCATCTCCGCTAGAGTCTCTTGGCTGATTTTTTCAAGCAGCGGCTCGGGCTCGCCTTCTTCACCGAAATTCGCAAGAATCAGAAGCGCCCGGGCTAGACGTTTCTCGCTCGAGTTGAACAACTGATCAACCAAATCCGCCTGAATTTGACTGCTACGAATCAAAAGGTGCGAGATAAAAAACTCGGAAAACGCCAACTCGTTGTGAATTATTCTGCCGAATTCTGCTTTGGTTACTTCCGTGATCGTACAGTCCGTCAAAGCAGTTGCGGTTGACAAACGCAGAGTCTCTCCGACCGCACATCCTTCTCCAAAGAAATCGTCGGCTTTCAGAAAAGCGATAACCGCTTCTTTGCCCTCCTCGGAGGTCACGGTGAGTTTGACCCTGCCTGACAGAATGTAAAAAATAGAAACTGCCGGATCGCCCTGCTGAAAAATGATTTGATTTGTCGCGTATTTACAAACGGTTCGTCCCCCGTTCGCTTTCGCGAGAAACGCTTTGGGGTCAAACGGGAGTTCGTTCGTCGTTTGATTCATGGCAGGTGCCGCGGCAAGTTACCGTATGGGCAAAGCTCCGCTCTTCGCAAAGCGCGACGAATTAGCGAATCTGAAGCATATACAGTTGCCGCTCCGCGTACCATCATGGGCATATCTCACTTTCGGCGCGACGGCGCGAGTAAGCCGCGGCTACGCAATAAATCTGACTATGTAAAAGTGTTACCCGCCGATGGGTAGAAATGTTGCCCGTTTCAGCTTGCGAGGATTTCGGCCTGTCTCGCTGCAAAAGCAACTATTTCAAAATTACAACCTCTACGTTTAAATTGCAATAGGGAAAATTGACCTGACCTGGCTTTTTTGGACCAAGCGTTGTGAGAGAATAGATTGGAAAGGAGCTAGCCATGCCGAAGAAGAGGTTCAGCGCAGAGCAGATTGTGACGCTGCTTCGCCAGATTGAAGTATCGATGGCACAGGGCAAATCTGCCCCAGAGGCCTGTCGGACTGCAGAGATATCGCAGCAGAACTACGCGATGAGCTGCTCAACGGAGAGATCTTCTACACCCTGAAAGAGGGGCAGATTGTCATCGAGCAATGGCGAAAGCATTACAACACGATCCGCCCGCACTCGGCGCTCAACTATCGACCGCCTGCGCCACAGACAATGAACCCGTTCCTGACACCGCTAGATTTATTGCTCTCCTGAAGAGAAAATTACGCTGGCTGAGTTCATCTGTGATGCGTCTGCTAAATCGCAACCTTCTGATTGCTAGGCTTTGGTCACTCCGCAGCGTCAGCTAAGCCCTCACGAGCACATTGCGTACTGTTGACGCATACCACAGCCCTCCGCGTGCCGTAGGAACACCCCGTGCATTGAGCGCTTTTGCAATATCCCGAAGGGTGCTCACGCCCGCGCGCTGCATTTCGTGAATGATAGGCACCACGTCCGCCGCAAACCGGGGCGGTCACAAAGCCGAACTAGGGCGAAGGTTTTTTGATTATGGGGAAGCCTTCAAGAATTGTGCGCCTTCAGCCATTTTCTTCAACGCGGTTTCGTTGTTTGTTTGCTCTCTCGTAAGATCAGATATTAGTGCATCTGTCTGTTTGAGTGCGTTTGGAACCCAGAAATTGAGAACCCTATAATCGTATTTTGCTCTTTGCGTTGGCTCATCGGTGTCTGCGAACACAGATTCATCTGGACCTCTCAGCGTCGTGTTTGCCAATTCAGGAACGCTATACAAATCCATTTTCCGGTTTTTGTAAGCTCGGTCATTTATGCGCTGGATTTCTTTTAACGTCTGATCCCAACTAACTCTTTCAGGGCCATTTTGGCCTACTACATGAAGAAGAACACCGCCCATTCTTTTTACGTCGCGAGGTTTCAATGCGTCCCTGGCTCTTGGTCCGCGCTCTGCCGCGATTTTTCTGGCCTCCATCGCCATGGGGATCAACTCTTTAAGTAATAAATATCTCGCGCCTACCAATGCCACGTCGGTATGAATTAGCGGTGGAACGTTAGCCTCAAGCCTAGTCGGAATACTGACTGGACCGCCTGCCGGTGCTGATACGTAAATCGTAGTCGGCGGCGGCGGATTGGTGAAGTAAGTGTGCCAAATGACACCGCCGAGAGCGACGGCCCCAAAGATCACTATGCCAATCAATCCAGCTATAATCAGGTGTGATGGCTCCAAAGAATGTTTTCCTGATTGCTGCCGCGCCCGAGTTCTCACAAAGTCATTCCCGATCAGTCGCATTTCTTGAAGCTTCGCGCCTCGCATTGCCGTGCCATTTCCTGCGCTTGTATGACCTGTGTTACTGTCAGATTTTTCGCAATGGTGTCGCGGCTGTGAATGGCTCGTTGACCTTTAGCACCCGTAAGTTTTGATGCAGCAAGATTGAACCACATATGGGCGCGCAGGCAATCTTGTGTAACCCCTCTCCCCTCCGCATACATGATACCGAGATTACTCTGCCCGTCTGCGTATCCTTGTTCGGCACTGAGCCGATACCACTTCACCGCTTCCTTGTAGTCTTGGTTGAGACCTTGCCCCTGTGCGTACATGCTACCCACTTGATTCTGCGCCGCTGCTTCTCCTTGTTCGGCGCTTAGCCGATACCACTTCGCCGCTTCCTTGTAGTCTCGGCTGACACCATCTCCATGCTCATACACAAGACCGAGATTTAGTTGTGCATTGGCGTTTCCGTGTTCGGCTAACGGACGCCAAAGCCGCATTGCTATAGCGTAGCCGCCTCTTTCATACGGAGCCCAACCCTCATCAAGCGGACCAGCACAAACAATGCCGCCGCCAATCGTCAGCATCAGTCCGACCAACAGAGTTGCGAAAACTTTACCCATCGCAATTCGACCCGCTTCAATCATGCGTCGGTCAGTATGTTAACCACCGTCATGTCGCCCCGACTGCGGGGTCTGTACCCTCGCGATCATCGCCCTCCCGCCGCAAAGGCGCCTTCGCTGATGAAACGCCACCCCGCAGCGTCTGCCGCACGTCGGTCATCTGGCGAGGTATAGGCTCGCAGCGAGTGATCGTTGCCAACCATCACATGCTCCTGCGCCGGAACGTATTGCTTGATCGTGGCAAGAAAGTTTGCCTTGTCCGTTCCGATCAAGCCCGGCCCAATAAAGGACAGCACGCGGTGCCATTCGGGTACTTGCAACGTGACCGCAGCCCAGTTGCCGCACAACCCCAGCACGTGGCCCTCCGCTCGCAACACAACCAGCGCCTCCCACTGTACGGGCCCGTGAGAGAGGTACAGCGTTTCGTCCACATCAAAAGCATACACCTTCATACAAATTTTCGCCTTTCGCCCCGCGCCCATCACGGAATACTTCATTTTGCGCGCAGTTACGACAGGTCCACTGCAAAGCGTTTGAGATCGGCGAGTGAGCAGTGGGCAAGAGCGCCCTCGTGAGTGGCGCGCAAGACCACGCGCGGGGCTTGGCTTGCCTCGAATGCCTCCTGCCAGCGGGGTGCACACAAGCACCAACGGTCACCGGGTTTCAGGCCTGGAAAGCCGAATTGCGGGACTGGTGTCGAAAGGTCGTTGCCGTGCGATTTGGAAAAATCGAGAAACGTCGAAGTCATCACGACGCAAACCGTGTGGCTACCACCGTCCTCACGACCAGTGTTGCAGCAGCCGTCCCGATAAAACCCCGTCATAGGCTTGGTTGAGCAGTCTTCAAGTGGCTCGCCGAGTACGTTGCGGGGTGTACGCCGCCCGCCAGGTCCACTACTGCTATCGTCCCTCAGCATTGACGTGTCCTTCAGCGTCACCCCTGCGGCTAAGTCTACCGGTACATTCGGCCCACCGTCAGGTTCTTCACAATGTCCCTAACCACCAGGATGTTGCGCTGGCTACGAGCTCCGGTCCAAGTGACCGATATTTTGCATGGCTTCCCAATGCTCAAATGCGGCTTCGACCGCTAAAAAGTATTCGTGTTCACTGTACTTGGGGTGCTTCTTGACGGCAGCCCGACTTCTCGCAAGGTGGCCACGGCGTGCTGGACCAACGGCATTTTCCGCAAGAACTTCCGTCAATGCATCCGTGAACTCGCGATAAAGTGTCGAAATGTCGGTGCTGCTACTCATGATCTGTCTCCAAATCGGAAAGCGGATTGAAGAGTTCGAGCATTTGATGATCGTTCATGGTTACGGTCGGCAAATCAGATCTTCGCAATCAACGTCGCATCTTCGTCACTGGCGCGCGAGCTGTTCACACGTTTCGACACCGGCCATTTCTGCAACATATCTTCGCCAGGCCTTATCAGCGCCGATGCGTCTTTCCCGTCGCCACGTTCCCATTGCTCGAAATCTCTTGCTTCGAGAATAACCGGCATTCGGTCGTGCACGTCAGCCACAAATTTATTGGGCTCAGTGATTACCATTGTGCACGACTTCAAATCTTCGCCGGTCGTCTTGTCTTTCCAATTTGACCACAGACCCGCAATCGTCATTACGTGTCCGTCTCGGCACGTGAAATAATAGGGCTGCTTCCCGCTCGGTGTATCCTGCCATTCATAGTAGCCCGAAGCAGGGATGAGGCAGCGCCGTTTCTTGAACGCATCGCGAAACATTGGCTTTTCAGCGACGGTCTCAGCGCGTGCATTGAACGTAGCCATTCTCATTTCTTTGAGGGGCTTGCTCCACCAACTTGGAACTAAACCCCAGCGCATCGGAACGACACCGCGCTTGTCGAGTGCGGGGACTATCGTGTCAATTTCCGTCGTCGGACAGACGTTATAGCGAGGTATTGCAAGTTCGATGTGGGTGGCCCCGACGTGAGCATGTAAAGCTCCCAGAGCTCGCGCCACGTATATATTCGTGTGAAACGACCGCACATATTGCCAATGTAGGCAACGTCCCTTGCCGCTCAACGCTCTCCTTACGGCGGGGGCGTTTTGTTCCATCGATCTACGGTTAGCTGTTTTGTTGCCTTGCAGCCGGGACACTCGAAACTCCGCACGTCATAGGCTGCAAGGACGGCGTGGGGTTCGGCCCGGATCAGCCACATGTCCTGATTGCAAGTTGTGCAGGCAGGTCGCTCAAAGGCCTCTTCTGGCTTGGACGAGGTTGGCCTCATCCGTGATGGCCGGAATTCTCGGCATTCAAAGTCATCGACCATGGACATAGTGGCGGCCTCCCGTTTCCCCATTGACAGGGCGGAAGGTATGTTCTCTTTTTGTTCTCATATCAATCGAAACCCTTGGAGAGGCCAATCAGCACGGCTGGCGGGTCCGCTGCGCCTGGGATCCGCGGGACGGGATGAAGCGGGTCCGGGAATGCGTCCACGGGACGGAGCTGGACCTGCAGACACTGGTTTGGACGCGAAGGGGCTGGGTTTCCCTTGGCGCGGCTGGAAAGCCGTATGAAATGTCCTCGGTGTGGATCACGGCGGGTTGTGCTGTTGTTTGAACCGCCGTCGGGCGTAGGAACGAGGGCGGTGGGTGTAGGCTAGAGAAGCGAAAGGCGAAGCCAGCGCAGCTTCATATGCTAGCCAGATTGACCTGACCGTTGTTGGAGAATGGTTTGCTTGACATCGACACTCGACCGATATCAACGGATCGCCCCAGTTTGCGACCTGCTCGATTTTCCGTTCGAGTATGGTCGCTACCGTACGATCAGGCCGTTGCTGTTTGCAGGACTGTCGGGTTTAATTTTGGATGCAGGCGTTGGCACGGGGCGGAATTTCCCTTTGAGCAATGGCGAAAGCATTACAACACGATCCGCCCGCACTCGGCGCTCAACTATCGACCGCCTGCGCCACAGACAATGAACCCGTTCCTGACACCGCTAGATCAGGCCATGCAAATGCAATAGTCTCTCAACCGCGCTGGTACAAAAGATCCGTCAGGTCACGGGCATCGGTGCCATGCCCAAACAATGGTGGACATGACGCCTACCTGGCGTTGCTCCTCTACATCTCGTTCATCGGAATTAGTTGATTCATCTCAATGCCGCCGCGGCAATTTCCTAATAGATATTTTCATTGTTATGTCTCTATGAATATAGATCCATCATTTCCGCTCTGCGAAGCGATCCATGGCCACGAAATCATATTTTCTTGCGGTTACGTTGCTGCAGGTCGCACTATTTGCGCCGACGAACGCGGTCGATCGAAAACCGGATGAGTGCGGTCTTGCATCGGTCTATTCATCTGTGAGCGAAGCGACGGCGAGCGGAGAAGATACGCTTGCCGAGGATTTTACCGCTGCGCATCGGACGCTGCCGTTCGGGACATTGGTTCACGTCGATAATCAAGAAAACGGGCGCTATGCGGTGGTGCGGATCACCGATCGCGGCCCGTTCATTAGCGGAAGAATAATTGATGTATCGCAGGTGGCTGCGCGCGCCCTCGGAATTTCCGGTTTGACGCCCGTCTGTCTCAACGTCACATGGGTTCCGGTCAGTCGGCCGGTACAGGGAAATTGACTGTTGAGGTGGCTGCGCCCTCGCGCCGATCGTCCCTAGCTCGCGACTCGATCCCATGAGATGCGATGCAGAAGGGCGACCGTCACGACAGAGCCGAGGTAGATTCCGATAACATTGCCGAGCACGATCGTGCTGCTGATAAAAATGAGATTGCTGTCCTGCTTCGCTATCCCGATGCCCAGCATGACGATCGGTGGAATCACCGCAACGGAAATTGCGATACCGGCGACGGCTTCGTGACTTTTAGGCGAACAGAATGCATACGTTCCGGCCAGACCGGAATATGCCAGTGTGCATCATCCATGTCCATGAGCGGATGACCACGGCTGAGTGCTCGTTACACGATCGCGCCATGGGGATGGCTCGATGACGCCGTCCGCCGTAATTTCCGCGGTCAGTGCGACGAAAGCACCACAACCCTCGCACCGACCGGCGTGCGCTGGTAAAGGTCGATCGCGTCCTGGTTGATCATCCGGATGCAGCCGGAGGAAACGCTCGTGCCGATGGTCCACGGCTCGACGGTGCCGTGGATACGGTAGAGCGTGTCCTTGTTACCCTGCCAGAGGTACATGGCGCGGGAACCGAGCGGATTGCGCGGGCCGCCGGGCATGCCGAGGCCGCCTTGCAGTTCGCTCATCTGCCGCCGCAGTTCGGGCTGGCGCTGAATCATCTCCTTGGGCGGATACCAGTCCGGCCACTCCTGCTTGTCGTGGATAATCGCCGCGCCCGACCAACCAAAGCCTTGGCGTCCCACCCCGACGCCATAGCGAAGCGCACGGCCGCCCCCTTGGACGAGATAAAGGAAGTGATTTTGCGGATCGACAATGATCGTGCCAGGCTGCTCCTGAGTGGAATAAAAGACAGCCGTACGGAGATATTCCGGATTGATGTCGGACAGGTCCACCGCCGGGATGGGAAAGCGCTCGCCTCTAATCGGTGCATAGAGGGCCGCATATTGGCTCCTGACAGCAGGATCGACGGTCATATCCATTTTGCCCGGCCGCGCCGGTGCCGCCTGCTCCGGCGGCTGGAAATTCGGCGCAATCTCCATTGGCGACCTTGATGCTCCCGGCCGTGATTGAGGAGATGGGCCGATATAACCTGGGCACGTCCAAGGGTAGCGCTCGTCACAGTACTGGGCCCAAGTAGAGTCGACGATCAATACGGCGATGATCGCGAGCCCGATAGCGAGTAAGCGATGGCACGACATTCGCCGATTGTGTCCTCAGCTTAAAATAGACGTAGCCGCTTAGCATCAATTGGAAGTTTATCACGCGAAGGCAAAAGAGCACTCGCGGAAAGGTCATCAGCATTCCAAGCCAGCTGACGAGCATTCCGATATGGCTGGCTTGCTATGCTTGTCATTGCTATGCTGCATTTGAAGCAGGACTTCCCGATCGGGCGTGCAATCCCATTGCAATCAGCGATGCACCGCCGACGATCATGTTGATTCCGATAAGCAGTCCCATTGTCCAGGCAGAAGTTCCTGGTAGATCAAAAATTATTATGGTCGCCAAACCTATGTCGAGGACACCACTTGCCAACATCCATGTCCAACGACCAGAGAACTGACGACGGTGATCGAACGCGAACATAATTGAAGCGCCGCCTTCAACTAGGAAGAACAGCACCAATACCATCCTCAGGGGACCGACCGCATCTAAAGGCCATCCCATCAGACCGCCATAAAGATCATTAGATCTGTGCGCGATTAAGACGGCACCGACAAGAACCCCTAGCAAAGCGGACACGAGAGACCACCAAAATCCAGGTATGTGTCGCGCCCAGAAAGTTGTCACGAGGCCGATAACTCCACTGACGATAAAAAGCCAACCTATGAACAAGGTCGCGGCCGTACTGGCAATTGATGGAATTACGACTGCTAATAGTCCCAACAGAACTAAGGCAACTCCCTCAAAAAGAAAGAGCGTCCAGTAGTCCTGCATTGATCTAGTGACCGTATCTGGCATCCGTTTGCCTTCCATTTTAATGCTTCGTCGCCGAATGCAGATGAAAGCGGCCCAACTACACGCCCGATGACGGCAATACGACCGGTGGGTGTCAGCGTGTTTAGCATAGCGACGAAAACCGCGAGTATGAAACAGCCGAGCAGCGCCGTGACGATCCGCCATGGCCAGTTTCAAGGCAAAAGCTTGAAACTAAAGAAGACCAGCCAAGCGGCGCCGATGTAGAGAATTGCAATAAAGAGCGCGGTTGCCCCCCGGTGAGTCGCTCTGCCCGCATTCTTGGCACGGGTCCGAATCAGCCAACTTGCGGTAGATCAAAATGGAGGCAACGGGACTGTTTTATGGACAACTCGCAAGCCAACAGCACTTCCCATAATGCCGCTGTCCTAGAGAAGAGCGTCTTCGACCGGTACAAAAAGCCTTCAGATCACGAACGCCGAATTTCAGGACAAGAATACCAATGAGCATATCTCGTTTAGCTGTGGCTGCACTCACCGTTTTCATCGGATGTTCGTCGTTTGGTATTTCCGCGCGTGCAGCAGATTTAACAGGACTTTGGGCAACCAACGCCTCGGAGTGCAAGAACATTTTCGTGAAACGCGGCAGCAAAATCTCATTTTCAAATACCTCGGATCGTTACGGCAGCGGGTTTATCATTGAAGGAAATCGAATTAGAGGAAAAATGCAGACCTGCAACATAAGCTTACGTAAGGAAGACGGCGCCATAACGCATTTTATCGCAGCTTGCTCGACGGACGTAGCGCTCGCGACGGTTCAATTCAGCCTGAAGATCGACGATGAAAACAAAATAACGCGGCTTTATCCCGGGGTGCCGGAATTGGCGACGCCATATTTCCGATGTTCTTTGTAATCGCTAGATAATGTTTTCTGCGACCGTCGCGCTGCTTTGCCCTCCGCCGTCCAAAAGCGCCAAACGCGAACCGAATGGTTCAGTTAACGCAGATCAAGAAGTGTCTTTCCAAGACATGTACCAAGCGGACAAATGCAAGCGTGTTGGCGGCTCGTGATCGCTAGGATCGGCGTTTCAATTGGCGAAGGTGGAACCAATCCACCGTCACACTCAATCATCTCCGATCTCTATGGTGTTGACCGGCGTAGCACCGCAATGGCTATTTTTTCACTTGGCCCAAACATTGGAATAACGTTGGGGCGGGACTTCGAGGCGCGTTTGAGGGTGAGCATCGGAGGTTGCCAGCGCCTGTTTTTGGCATAAGTGTGAACTAATTGGCGGCGCCGGGGGTTATTCTACCCGAGGTCGCCGACCGGAGCGTAAGCCATGCAGAAATCAGCGTTAGCGTTTTTCATCCTAGCCGCCATCGCATCTATATCCGCCACGCCGGCGCGGGCAGAAATCGAATATCCCTGGTGCGCCCAATATGGTGGCGGGGAGATGGGCGGCGGCAGAAATTGCGGCTTCTCCACTCTCGAGCAGTGCCGCGCAACCATCAGCGGCATCGGCGGCTCTTGCGAGCCGAACCTGTTCTATCCGGGGTCGGCCAGCGACACTTCACAGCGCAAGCATAAAAAAAGAGAGCACTAGCGCCGCTCAGGATTGTACGGCGGCACCACGCGGCGAGCGTTGGCGCGCATGTTGCCGAGGGTCATGGGGGTTGGTGGCAAAAATTACGGGCTGCCACGGTATGGGATTTCAGCCAGTAAGCCGTGTCTAAATAAGATTTGACAGCAAAGCTGTCTTGGCATGCTGAGGTTTTATCTTTGCCTCCTCGTATAAGCTCGCCGGCCATGAGCCGCCAACAAACTCTGAAGCTATCAAAGCAATGCTGCGAGGCATTCGGCGCTCCACCGGAAGTGCCCCCGTCCGCAAGGCACCGGCCACCGCCGACAAGGTCCTTGCGATGGTGGCAATAGCCGAAACCGACCTCAATGGTCGTCGCGACCGCGCCCTCCTCCTGCTTGGCTTCGCCGGCGCGTTCCGGCGTTCGGAGCTGGTGACGCTCGACATCGCGTATCTCCAATTTTGCAATGATGGGCTGCGGGAGTGGAATTCGAACTCATGATACGGTTCGCGACAATCGCAAACCGCATTGCCTCCTATACTGTCGGTGCTGCAATATTCGAAAACACCCTCGCACGCCAAGCAGCGATGCTAGACGCCATGCCTTTTGTTGACACAGTGTTGACACGGCTGAATTCGTGCAGAGTTCGGAAAATGACAACGCCGCCAAGTCTTTGACTTAGCGGCGTAATTTGGTTGCGGGGGTAGGATTTGAACCTACGACCTTCAGGTTATGAGCCTGACGAGCTGCCCCTTCTATGCGAACACCGAACCGTTCGCTCGGAGATGGTGGCGGAGGGAGAGAAACTGCAAAACAATTTCTCTAGTCGTAGTTGAGCGTATTCCCGCGAAATTAGGCGCAATATTAGGGGGATAGTGCTCCCAACCTTTTCAGCAGGGCCCTCTCAAGTGCTCAGCTTTTTGGCTTGGCCAGGGGTCACTTCGGCCGAGAACGGGCCTGCGGCACGTCTGCTCTTCCCTCCAGAGCAGACGTCAATCGACAGCCTCCGCAGGTCCGCTTTGTGCCGTACCCGGCATTGCTGTCGGATGGCATCACTAAGCCATCAAAACGAAGCCTTGACCGAAAACCTGGCGTCGTCGCAGACTTCATGCGTGTATTTTGGGAGGATGAACCAATGCGTCTGATGGGTGTTGTCATGATCTTATCGGGTGTTCTTGCGCTCGGGGGATGCGATCAGTTTAAGGGCCCAAAAGGTGATGGTGGCGTGCAAGGTGTCGCCGGTCCTGCTGGTCCCAAAGGAGACCGGGGACCGGAAGGCCCGCAAGGTCCAAAGGGTGATGCTGGCGCGCAAGGTGTTGCCGGTCCTGCTGGACCCAAAGGAGATCGGGGACCGGAAGGTCCACAGGGCCCAAAGGGTGATCCTGGCGCGCCAGCCCAAGCTTCTTTCCGAGTTGTAACGGGCAATAGCAGTGGCGTTGTTGCCTGCTCAGACAACGAGGTTCTGGTTTCATTGATATGCGCGAACGGCTCTCCAGTCGGAGCGAAATGCTCGGCTTCTGGCCAAGCGACTGGTTTGTGCGTGCGGAAATAACGGCAATAGTGGGTGGCGCTGACCTATCGCGCCACCGTCGACCTGCCCGCCCGCTTCAGAAACTCCAAAGCGGTTGGGGCGATGTTCGGACTGACGCCCTCCAAATACCAATCGGGCGAGGCATCTTGCCATGGGGCTGCTTCTCACTCTTTAGCATCTTGGCCTGCTTGATGAGCGCGGAGAGCTTCCGCTTACTGCGCCAGTCAAGCGGGTGCAACGGCCTGTATGCCTTACTGATGTGTGGCGATATAGTTGCTGTCGGCACAATGCCAATCAACGCTAGCACGGTGAAAATGCGATGTGCCTGCGAGTGGGGCGGATGAGGCCGATTAAGTGATGACGGACCGGGACAGAATAACCCGGACCTGAGCGAGGGCCTCTGGGGCGGTGGGGTAGTCACCCACCACGGCGGTGCATTATCGAATCCTGTCTCCCGAACTCAGAGCGGGAACAATGCAGTGATCACGAGATGCACGAAGGGCGAAAACAAACCGGTCGTCGGTCAGCGCATGCCGGGAGCAGGCTTAAGCTGAGTGATGTGCCGGGAAGGTCTCGCCTGATACGCCAGCCTTGCAGCCGTACTGGGGAAAACCCGCCGTACGGAATGATAGGGGGGATCGAGGAAACGTCGGCATCATTCGAAGCCCGGTCCGCGCCTCGATCCTACCCGACCATAACGTCACCTTTTAAACAGACCAAGCGACGTCAGGCTCGTCGAGTTCTCTTTGTCCCGTCTCTGGCCCCCATGCCGCTGGATCTTGGAACCGTGCCGGTGCAACCTACTCCTTGCAGGTGCGGCGTGAGGGAGATCACTTCGGGCTGATGCCTGCCGCCTTGATCAGCTTGCCGTTGTTCGCAAGCTCGCTGGCGACGAACTTGTCCATCTCGGCCGTTGTCATCGGCATAGGATCGACCGCGAGCTTCTTCAGCTTCGCCTTCATCTCCAGCGTCGCCAGAACTTTCATGCCCACGTCATGAAATTTCTCAACGATGTCGCGCGGCGTCTTCGCCGGCATGAACACCGCGTACCAGACCGTGGTCTCGGCATTGACGAAGCCGAGATCGCCCGGCGTTGGCACGTTGGGCAGGTCGGAGGCGCGCGTCGCCGTCGACACCATCAGCGGAACGACGCGGCCGTCGCGGATCAGCGGCAGCGCGGTCGAGATCGGCGTGAACAGGAAATCGATGCGGCCGCCAAGCAAATCGGTCAGCGCCTCGGCGCCGCCTTTGTACGGAACATGCGTCGTCTGAATGCCGGCGGCGAGACTGAAGCGCGCGGCGCTGATATGGGTCGCGGTGCCGACGCCGGCCGAGCCGTAGTTGATGGTACCAGGCTTGGCCTTGGCCGCGGCTATGAGATCTTGCGCCGTCTTCCAGCCCTTCAACGGAATGACGAGCAACACGTTAGAATTCTGGCCGATCATCAGCACGCCAGAAAGGTCCTTGGCCACGTCATAAGGGAAGTTTGGCACGATCCACGGTGCGATGGTTTGCGCGGAGGAGTTGGCGAGGATTGTGTAGCCGTCGGGCTTGGCGCGCACGACCTCGCCGATGCCGATCGTGCCGCCTGCGCCGCCTTTATTCTCCACCGTAATCGTCTGGCCGAGTTCCTTCGACATTGCGTCGAATACGGTGCGCGGCACGATGTCGGTGGCACTTCCGGCGCCGAACGGGATGTAGGCTCGGATCGGCTGAGCGGGCCAGCTTTGGGCCTGGGCCGCAAACGACAAGGCAAGACCAAGCGCGACCAGCGCGCTGCGGCAGACAAGGTTCATGACTTCCCCCTCTTTTGTGGCTGGCGGCACATTACCGCCGCGCGGCCCTGCCCGTCCACGCATTCTACATGCCAGCCATGGCGCGATTGGAAACACCAACTGGCGCCTTAGCATCGATGACTTGCTCGAGGTAATCAACGGCAATTCAAAGGAGCCCTTGGCGGCGCGTTATGACTCCGCGCGCTTAACAGCTTCCCTCAAGGGGCGATTCTACTTCGTCTGCCTGACATTCATCCCGCGGCCCATGTCGACACAATCTTCGTCTGTTTTCAAGCCAACGGTACGGATGCCGTAAGTCGCCAATTCCTCATCACGATCTTCGGTGTCCCCCGTTACCCCGACCGCGCCCATGACGTCACCATTGTCCGCTCGGATGAGCATGCCACCACCTTCCGGAAATATCTTGTCGTCGGTCGCGCTCAAAAGGTACCGCATGAAGGCCGGCTTCTCTTCGTTGCGGATTCTGACGAGGCGCGAAGATCGGCCGAGCGCCAGCGAGGCATAGGCCTTCCCGTAAGCCATTTCGAAACGCACCATCGAAGAGCCGTCTCTAACTGCCCGCGAGCCGTCGCCATACTGTGGGCGCGGCCTCTTTGAGCAGCCTGTTAAGTCGGCAATCCGGCTTTCGCGAGACCTTCGGCAATCCGCCGGACGTCTTCTTCCCGCTTGAATGGTTGCCGGGAGAAATGTTCGCTGAAGGAATATTTTGGATTGATCTCTTCAAGCTCTCGCCAAACGCGACGGGCCTCATCGATTTCGCCGAGATGACCAAGAGCGGAAGCAAGTACGGCGCGTGTCATATCTGTCCCGGGCACGAGGACAACACGCTGCCTTAGCAGAGCCGCCGCTGTTTCATATTTGCCAGCAAGCAGGTACGCCGTGCCGAGGAAATGGAGATATTGTTAACTCCAGGCCGGGTCCAGACGCATAGCGCGCTCGATCGCCGTAATCGCTGCCAGCGGTTGCCCCGAGTAGGCGCAAATGGTGCCAAGAGTGGCGTAGGCCAAAGCGAAATTTGGGTTAAGGGAAAGCGCATTTTCGGCCTCGGACTTCGCCCGGTCGAGGTCCTTTCCGAACATTGCGGCCAACGATGCGGCAAAATGCGCAAGCGGTTCGTTCGGGTCCTTCTGGATTGCCAGTTCCGCGTTGTGTTTGGCAACCTGTAGCGAGTTATCGGGATTTTCGCTCCAACGGTTAGCATAATCGAAATTGTACGCCCAACTGAGACCTGCGTAGGCTTGCGAATAGTTAGGGTCGAGTTCCAATGCCCTGGTGAATAACTTTAGCGACTGTTCGAACTTGTCACGGTTCTTGTCCTCCCCAAGCAGGAACTCGCGGCCGCGAAGAAAAAGGTCGTAAGCATCGATATTATGCGCTCCGCTGGCGACAAGCCGCGCATTTTCGGCTGGGCTGAGAGTCACTTTGAGCGCGTCGACGATCCGGCGCGTGACGTCGTCTTGGATTTCGAAGATGTCCGTCAAGTGCCGGTCGTAGCGCTCGGCCCAGAGGTGCCCGCCTGTTGCAGCGTCAATTAGCTGGCCGGTAATCCGGACCCGATTGTCTGCCTTACGCACACTGCCTTCGAGGACGTAGCGCACGCCAAGGTCGCGGCCGATCTGCTTCGCGTCGATCGCGTTGCCCTTGTACGTAAAGGTGGAGTTGCGCGAAATCACCATCAGGCCGGAGATCTTCGACAAGTCGGTGATGATGTCTTCGCTGATGCCGTCGGCGAAATAGTCTTGGTCCTTGTCGCCGCTAAAATTTGCGAACGGCAGGACGGCGATCGATGGCTTGTCGTTAAGCTCGGGGTTATCGCGCGATGCTCTCGCGGCAACGCCGATGTGCTCGGTTGCTGGTATGCCTACCGCAGGGCTAGGCGCGAGCGCATTGCCGCGGTGCCGCCGCCAGATCAGATCGCCGACGACAATGGCGACACCCGCTGTTAGGACCAGCAACCGCCCATCGATGTACGACGGCCAAAACGCCCGAACGCGCTCCGGGACTACGTGCATCAGTTCCGCCGCCCAGTGCTCCGGCGTAAACCCGGTGAGGACCAGAATGCCGCCCCCGATGGCCGCATTCGACGCGTGCTCCCGGGTCTTTTCCCAGAGCCGCCTCAGTAGGCTCAAGTTGCTATTTTGCTCGTGCATCGCTTACCCAGTCCTCCGCGAGCATGTATGCCTGATTTCTGGCAAATTGCACTCGCGGACCTTTACGCGGGACTCCTTTGAAAAGCGACCAGACTGGGGCCCGACGCCCAGAAGCAGATATGCTATGTTAGTTGAGCCTCACCGGAGAAAAAAGCATTTAACCGTTTAAGGAAATGCAATGACGCTTTCGGACTGGGCAAATATCGGGCAAGTCGTCGCAGCTCTTGCGGTCGTGGCTTCATTGCTGTTTGTTGGATTGCAAGTCCGGCAAAATACGAAGAGCAACCAAGCTACAGCATTGCAGCTCAATGCCGACTACTGGCTAAACTATATCACAACCATCGCGGACCCTAATTTCAGCAAGGTTTACGCGATGGGCGCCTCCGGCCGGGGCAACTTGGATCAACAGCAATTCGTCCAGTTTTTCATGTTGTGCAGGGCGACTTTTATGGGTTGCGAAAACCAGCACTACCAATATCGAGCGGGGTTTCTGGATAGAGATGCCTATGCCGGATATGAGACCACCATCAAAGAACAGATTGCCGCCTTCCCGGGAATTCGGGCGATGTGGCAGCTGGTGCGGCACAGTTATAGCAAAGACTTCGTGGCCTTCATGGACGGAAAAATCTCAGCCTTACCCGCTCATGAGCCACAGTCTGCGTTTGAAAAATGGCAGGCGCTTGTCGAAAACCAAAACCGCAGCATCAAACATTTAGAATAAATATGAACTCGTCCTTGCCGCGGCCTACATGTGCGGCTTGATGTCCGGGTCATTCACGTCATAGCTGATGCGAACCGTTGTCCGTTGTTGTTTAATTGCGTCCTAAATGGCGCATCGCAGCGGGCGCAGCAATGTGCCAATCGGCGACATCACTCGCTTTGCTTAAACTGAAAGGGGCCGCCAACCGAGGCGGACTGTGATCACTTCAGCTTGTACCGGTCTTTCTCTTCGAAGTACTCGATGATCTTGGTCCCCGCCGGAATCCTTGCGCTGTGAACTACGCCCGATGGAATGAAATACGGGCTTCCCGGCCCGTATGTCCGTGTTTCGCCACCAATAGTGAGTTCTAGCTGGCCATGAACGACCGTGCCCCATTGTGCCTTGTGACTGTGAGGAGGCAAGTCCACAGCTTGGATTACGTCGAAAAAAACCAATTGCCCGTTCTCAGACTGCAATACACTGGTCTTAACGACCGATGATGGAAAGGGAATGGCTGCTTCCGGCAACCGGGTGATAATTTCCGGAAATTCCATGGCGTCTTCCTTCTACAGTAATTCGGTTCAAACTATGCCACTCGCAATTTTAACGTCCAGTCGTTGCCTGGCTAGTTCGGGTCATAAGCAGACATCACTCACTTGAATTGGGCGAAAGAGACGGTCAATTGGCGCGGCCTAGACTTTCCGAAATTCCATTCGATAGATAACTTCTTCACCGGTAGCGGGATCATTCCCAGGCGCACCGCTAATGACGAGTGTATTGTCTTCGAGGGTATATGGCCGGATCAGATCGGTTACGCCCCATGCCGGGTTCCAAGCTGCATCTACATGGTGGATCACCCTGTCGTCCTCAAGCGTATAAGAGGCGGAATAAGCCAGCATAGAATCGAAAAGCGCGACCTTTTCGTCGTCCGTCGGCATTGCGCCCTTGAGCTTGGGTCGGTGACTGTTGACGACCAACGCCATCATCCGACCATCGGCATGATAAGCTATATAACCGATAGGATCCGCACCTAGCGCATCGGTAACGGCGCCGGTCGCAACCGCCTTGCGCGTCCAAGACGTCATCCGCCACGTCCCGAGAAGTGCATCTAAGTTTGGCATGTTTGCTTACTACGTTGCGGGAGGGGAGGATTAAGGGGCCGGCGGCTGCAATAGGTCAAAAGAAATTGAGTCTTACTTAGCGTATAGCAAGTAATGAAAACGCCAAATCCAATTCACGTTTCAAGAAAGTCACTTTAGCGCCCAATGTCCGCTTCGGGTCAGACGCGTCGGTTTTCCCTTGGTCGCCAATAGTCTGCTTGTCCCCCGAAAGCGTCAAGAAAAGCGGACATGGCGCGTCGTTGGGTCGGAAAATTCAGCAGCAACGTTCACCGAAAAAGATTCAGGTGTAAAACGTCTAAACTCTTCCGCTAAAAAACCATCGGTCCGTTTCGGTGAAGATGGAGCAAGGGTTTAATATAGATACAAAACTCCGGCGGGCCCGCTTCCGAGCATGTAGTTATATTTTCAAGACAAATTCAGTGAGTCCTCTAAATTTCGTGCCTTTTATCCATTGAGTTTCCTTGCTGATGCGCTCGAGCTTCGGGAAACGCTGCACAAGAGCGCCAATCGCAATGCCAGCCTCAACACGGGCCAGCTGTAGCCCTATGCACTGATGTATCCCGCCACCGAACCCCACATGTCGGTTTGGCGAACGCAAAATGTCAAACTGGTCAGGCTTTTTAAACTTACGCGGGTCGCGGTTCGCTGCGCCGATCATGAGGCGAACCTTGGCACCGCGAGGAATAGGCTGGCCGTGAAGCTGGATTCCCTCTAGCAATACGCGTCCCGTACGCAAAATCGGACTATTAAACCGGACCATTTCTTCGATCGCCTTATTTATGAGGCGCGCGTCGGCTCGAAGTCGATTTAATTCTCGTGGGTAATTTAGCAGCGACATAACGCCGGTGCCTATAAGGTGCGTGGTCGTCGCGCTCCCGGCGCTCAACAAAAAGATCGCGGTTCCGATAATTTCAGTTTGCGACAACTCCCCCGTCGCATAGTGGCCATGAGCCAGTGCGGACAAAAGGTCATCGCGCGGTTCGCGCCATCGTTCTTTGATCAGCTCATTTATGCGTCGCCGGAAGCCTAGAAAGGCGCTTATTTTGCGAGTAAACGCGGTGCGCTGAAGGTCAGAGTCTATGAGCGGTGCCAGATCGCTAGTCCATTGCTTCAGCTGAGCCATGTCCGCCTGAGGAAAGCCGATCAGCTCGGCTATAACCAGTGTCGGCAGGGGAATGGCGAGGTCCGCGATGAGGTCAAAGCGCCCTTTACTTTGAATACGATCAAAAAACTCAAGAACGATTTCTTCCACGCGTAATTTCAGGCTATCAATATTTTTGCCGCGGAAGAACGGTTCTATAATTTTTCGCAATCGGGTGTGGTCGGGCGGGTTGAGCGCAATAAGAAGCCCTAACTCAATAATGTCGGCGACGGAACCAAATCCTGTCCAGCGCAATGCGCGACGTAAACTTGGAGACGCCTGCGCCGCGCCAAAGCGCGCGTCTTTGAATGCAGCAGCAACATCCTCATAGCGATAAAGCGAATACCGAGGACCGCCAGCGGCGTTGATTACGTGAACGCCAGCACGCTCACGATATTCGCTGTATTCACGATAGAGCGGGTCGACGGTATCTTGTTCTACATCAAGGCTGTATTGCATCGCCATGGGAGCGCGGAAGCTTTATTATGATGTCCCCCCAGACAACCTCATAGCTATCCCAGATGCCGCGCCTTTGATAGCCACTACGGTTGGCCGCCAATGGCACTAAGCGACGTTTCCCAGCCGTGCGAAGGTATGTCGGCTATTGGGACAACAACGGACATCGGGCAGACTTAGCGCCTAGATGTGTCTGTTGAAAATGACCCGAAGCGAAAATTCGCAAAGCAGACCCAATCTCTAGTTTTTTGCGCACTCACTAAAATAGTCTAACCGGACGGCAATGACTGATATTCTCCTTCGCACATCATTATCAATTTTGCGGGCGCATTTTTCAACTCTTGGCTGCAACAACATCGGTGTGCAGGGGAGAAATCTCCGGCGCCTTCGCGTGGCATTCAGAGGCCCTTCGTATCCAGATCGTTTCCGGGTAGCACCGGGGTAGCACGCAGGCGGTAATTCCGAGGTAACACCTCACCGAGTGTAGGTCAGAATAGATGAAAATTCTTAATGTCATCGGTTGGCTAGGTTGCCTCTGGCAACTTCGGGTAAACTCTGGAAATCTCAAAAAATAGCCCTCCGAAGGCAAAGGTCGGACGTTCGAATCGTCTCGGGCGCGCCAGTTACCGGCCGATCGCCCGGCCCAGTCCGGCCGCATTTGCACTCACCCTCGAATAACAAAGGGCGGCCTTTGAAGGCCGCCCCTGTTCATTTGTGCGATCGATGATCGCGCGCGCCTAGCGATACATGTACTCGACGCGGCGGGTCGACGGCTCGACCAGAACCGGCACGTGGTTGACGTAGGCATAGTCGTAATCGGAATCCGGCACCGGCGCGAGCGCGACATCGTCGGGCAGTCCGGCGCCCTCAACGACCTCGCCGTTGAGATAGACCGGCGCGACCGGGTGACTGACGACATAGCTGCGCACCGTCGGCGGCGGCGCGATGACGAGCGGCTGCGCGGTCGCCGGGCGCGCGACCAGCGTGCCGGTGATCGCGGGCGGCGGCGCGCTGCCGACGACTTCGACCGGCGCTCGATAGCTCACCGCCGGCGCGACATCATTGAGATGCTCGGCGACGATCATCGAACGGCCGGACAAACTCGCCGTCAGGTATTGCGAGTAGACCCAGCCCTGGCGGCCGTTATAGCTCACCTCGCACCACAGACTGCCTTGGATGCAGCCGAGGATCACCGCCTGGCCGCGATCCGGAATGGCGCCGACGATGCCGTATTGCGGGCCGGGGCCGGTGCGGATGTTGAGCGGCGTCATGGCCGAGACCAAAGTTGCCGCGGACGCGGGAACCGGCAAAGCGGCGGCCGCCGTCATGACGGCAATAAAGATCGTGTTCTTGAACTGCATGACCGATCTCCGTGTTGGTGGATGCCTGCGTAACGCGCCCGGCAGCTTGCCCGTTCCCATAGACGTCTTGCTAATCCTGGAACTTCGGCGTGCGTTCATTGGAGTTCCCGGCGCATTTAGCGGGGAACCGGCGCCGCGCGCGGCATGGCCAGGAATGAATCGAGAATGAATCAAGAATACGGGCGGGTCCGCGCCGCCGCATCAAATTCTATTGCACGGTGCAAGGGAACTCTTCCCGCCACTGCTCCGTTGGAGTTCCGTCGGAAAAATTATCCGCCTGCCGGGGAGGGAAGACGCTGAGGAGTTCTTCATGGCCAGAATTATCGTCCGCTGCAAAAACATCGGCCACTATCTGTTCACGGCAATCGACACGGACAGCGTTCCCACGATCTCGGGCGGCTGCGTGTTGTGCCCATTTTGCCGCGCCGAGCACGTCTGGACGATCGAGCCGGCCGGCGGCAACGATAAGCCGAAGAACGCGCCGAAACTGATCGTACGGCAGGCTTAATGACCGCTTGCCGCGGGTCGTTGCGGGCGGGCTGAGGAAACGGTCTAATAACAAGAGTTTATGCGTAAGGAGTATCGAGTATGGCGCCGCGTCCGAACTGGAAGGGTTTCCTCAAATTATCGCTGGTGTCATGCGCCGTGGCGCTTTACCCGGCCACCACCACCAGCCAGCGCATCCGTTTCAACATCATCAACCGCAAGACCGGCAACCGCATCCGCAACGATGTCGTCGATGCCGAGACCGGTGAGCCGGTCGAGCCGGAAGACCGCGTCAAGGGCTACGAGGTCGACAAGGGCCAGTACGTTCTGGTCGACGACGAGGAGCTCGACAACGTGGCGCTGGAAAGCACGCACACCATCGCCGTCGACGAATTCGTGCCGATGGCGGAGGTCGACCGCATCTATCTCGATGAATCCTTTTACATCGTGCCGCAGGACGACGTGGCGCAGGAAGCTTTCGCGGTGATCCGCGAGGCGATGCGCAAGGAGGATCTCGCCGGGCTGGCGCGCGTCGTCATCTACCGGCGCGAACATCTCCTGCTACTGCGGCCGCGCGGTAAGGGATTGATGGCGAAGACGTTGCGCTACAAGAACGAAGTGCGCGACGAGAAAGACTATTTCGACGAGATCGAGAGCACCAAGGTGCCGCCCGACATGCTCAAGCTCGCGACCCACATTCTGGAAACCAAGAAAGGCCATTTCGAGCCGGAGAAATTCGAGGACCGCTACGAGAACGCGCTCAAGGATTTGATCAAGGCCAAGCGCGCCGGCAAGGCGCCGCCTACTTTGGCCGAGCCGCGGCCGAGCAACGTGGTCAATTTGATGGACGCGCTGCGCCGCAGCGCCAAGGCCGAACGGCGCCGTCCGGCAGCCGCGCGCAAGAACGGCAACGCCCGCAAGCGGCCGGCGGCGCGGCGGAAGGTGCGGCGGGCAAGTTAGACGGGCGAGTTGAATGGCGGGGCTGAAAACCTACCAAGCCAAACGCAAGTTCGGCGTCACCGCCGAGCCGAAGGGCAAAGTCGCGCGCCGGCAAGGCCATGCCTTCGTCATCCAGAAGCACGCGGCGCGGGCCCTGCATTACGACCTGCGGCTCGAGCTCGACGGCGTCATGAAGAGTTGGGCGGTAACGCGCGGCCCGAGCCTGGTGTCGGGCGAGAAGCGGCTGGCGGTGCAGGTCGAGGATCACCCGATCGACTACAACAAGTTCGAAGGCACCATTCCGAAGGGCGAATACGGCGGCGGCACCGTGATGATATGGGACCGCGGCAGCTGGCAGCCGCAGGACGATCCGCACCAAGGCCTGCGCAAAGGCCATCTGTCGTTCACGCTCGACGGCGAAAAGCTGCACGGCCTCTGGCATCTGGTGCGCATGCACCGCCGGCGCGGCGAAAAGCGCGACAACTGGCTGCTGATCAAGGCGCATGACGCGGCGGCGCGCGAGGCCGGCGCCAAGGACATTCTGGAACAGAAATCGCGCTCGGTGGTATCGGGGCGGTCGATGGACGAGATCGCCAAAGGCGCGCCAAAAAAAGCAACCAAGCCGAAATTATCCAATAAGAAAAAATCGCCATCAGCCAAGACCTCCGGCAAACGCGCGCGAGCAGCGGCGGCCGCGATTTTGCGCCGGACCAAAAAGTTCATGCGCGCGCAGGATAAAGCCGCTTCGCGGCGCGCCGCCCTGCCCGCCTTCGTCGCGCCCTGCCTTGCCACGCCCGCCGACAAGGCGCCGCAAAGCGACAACTGGATCCACGAGATCAAGTTCGACGGCTATCGCCTGCAGGCCCGGCTCGACAACGGCAAGGTCAAATTGCTGACGCGGCGCGGGCTCGACTGGACGGCGAAGTTTCCGGCCATCGCCGAGGCGGTCGCGACGCTGCCGGCGACAGCCGCGCTGCTCGACGGCGAACTGGTGGTGGAAGGCGACGACGGCGTCTCAAGCTTTTCCCTGTTGCAGCAGGATCTCAAGGACGGCCGCCACGACCGCATGGTGCTCTACGCCTTCGACCTGCTGCATCTCGACGGCAACGATTTGAAGCCGCAGCCGTTGCACGCGCGCAAGCAAGCGCTGGCGCGGCTGTTGTCGAAGGCGCGCAAGCACGGCCCGCTGCGCTTGAGCGAGTCGCTGACCGAGCCGGGCCCGACGCTGCTCAAGCACGCCTGCCGGATGGGGCTGGAAGGCATCGTCTCCAAGCTCGCCGACGCCGCCTATCATTCCGGCCGCGGCCGCGATTGGATCAAGACGAAATGCTCGGACCGGCAGGAATTGGTGGTCGCGGGCTTTGCGCCGTCGAGCGCCGACGCGCATGCGGTCGGGGCGCTGGTGCTCGGCTATTACGAAAGCGGCAAATTGCGCTACGCCGGGCGCACCGGCACCGGCTTTCGCCATGCCAGCGCGCGCGAACTCTATCGCAAGCTCAAAGCCCTCAAGCGCGATACGTCGGCGTTGCAACCGGTGCCGAAGGAAGAACGCGGCGTGCGCGCGCCGATCTGGGTTTCGCCCGAGCTGGTGGCCGAGGTCGATTTCCACGGCTGGACCCACGGCGACCGGGTGCGGCAGGCCTCGTTCCAGGGGCTGCGCGAGGACAAGCCGGCCAGGCAGGTCGTGCGCGAAGTCAAAGCCATGGCGGCGAAAGCCAAGGCGCCGGTCAAACGCAGTCCGCCGGCGCGCAACGCCAAGGCAACCGTCGGCGGCGTGGCTTTGTCGCATCCCGACCGCGTCTATTGGCACGACGCCGGCGTCAGCAAGCGCGACCTCGCCGAGTTCTACGCGCAGATCTGGAAATGGATGCGCCCGCATGTCGTCGGCCGCCCGATTGCGCTGCTGCGCTGTCCGGAAGGCGCGGCCGGGCAATGCTTTTTTCAGAAACATGCCGCGGCCGGCATCGCCACCGAACACCTGCACCTGATCCCCGAGAAGGGCGACAAGATTCTCTCGATCGACGATCTCGCCGGGCTGATCTCGCTGGTGCAGGCCGGCGTTCTGGAAATCCACACCCGCGGCACCACCGCCGACGACCGCGAGCGCGCCGACCGTCTGGTGTTCGATCTCGATCCGGGCCCCGGCACCGGCTGGAAGGAGGTGGTTGCCGCCGCCCGCGAGGTGCGCGAGCGGCTGGCGCGTCTGAAGCTCAAGAGCTTCGTCAAGACCTCCGGCGGCAAGGGCCTGCACGTCGTGCTGCCGATCAAGCCGACGCCGTGGGACAAGGCGAAAGATTTCTGCCACGCCGTCGCCGCCAGCATGGCGGCGGACGATCCGGACCGCTACGTCGCGAGCGCCACCAAAAGCAAACGCAACAAACGCATTTTTATCGACTACCAGCGCAATAGCCGCGAGGCGACGGCGGTCGCCCCCTACTCCACGAGAGCGCGGCCGGGCGCACCGGTGTCGGTGCCGGTCGAATGGTCCGAGCTAGCCGGGCTCAAAAGCGCCGGCCAGTACACGGTGCTCAATCTGCCGGCGCGGCTCGCCCGCCTGCGCAAGGACCCGTGGACGAACATCGGGCGGTTCAGGCAAGTATTGCCGGGCTGAGCCAAGCGAATTTTGCGGGCGGCGCGGATCGGAAAATTTGCTTGACCGTCGGCGCTGCCATCCGCCATTGACGCCTATCGACTTCGATCCGGATGCGGCATCGTTGCCGCCTGCACCTGCTTCTAACCCGAGCGGAAATATGAAATACCCTGCTCGCGCAATGAACCAACATTGCCGACTCTATAGCGGGATGGATTTTCGGTCGAAACTGCCGGGCCCGCGCTAACGAACAGCAACTTTGGGAGGAAACCATGTCGATCTCACGCCGCAAGTTAATCGTCACCCTCGGTCTCGGCTCGGCCGCGACCCTGCTGCCGCGCGCAGCCTTCGCCGCCTATCCCGACCGGCCCATCCACCTGATCGTGCCGTTCGCCGCGGGCGGCAATGCCGACATCGTCGGCCGCATCGTCGGCGAACGCATTTCGAGCGCGCTCGGCCAGCCGGTCGTGGTCGACAACCGCGGCGGCGCCGGCGGCGGCATCGGCGCCGAATTCGTGGCGCACGCGACGCCCGACGGCTACACGCTGTTCGTCGGCTCGAACGGGCCGCTCACCGTCAATCCCTTCGTGCAGGCGCACCTTCCCTACGATCCGCTCAAGGACTTCGCGCCGGTGGCGCTGACCAGCTACGTGCCGCACTGCATCATCCTCAACGACAAGGTCGAGGCCAAGACGCTGCCGGAACTGATCGCGCTGTCGAAGAAGCAGCCGATCAACATGGCCACCAGCGGCGTCGGCAGCGCGACGCACATGACGCTCGAGCGCTTCAAGGCGGCGACCGGTGCCAACATCACGCACATTCCCTACAAGAGCGGCGGCGCGCTGATGCCCGATCTGATGGGCGGCGCCATCCAGGCGGCGATGACGGAATTCTCCACCGCGCTGCCGCTGCACAAAGGCGGCAAGGCCCGCATCGTCGCAGTCGCGTCGGCGCAGCGTTCCAAGCTCGCGCCCGACATCCCGACATTCATCGAGGGCGGCGTGAAGGGCTTCACCGCGGAAAGCTATATCGGCATCCTGGCGCCGGCGAAGACGCCGCCGGCCATCGTCGCGCAATTGCAGAAGGCGGTCGCCACCGGGCTGACCGCCGGTCCAGCGCCCGACAAGCTGCGCGGCATGGGCGCGGAAATCGCCACGCCCGAGCAGATGACCTCAGCGGGCTTTGCCGCCTTCATCCGCACCGACTACGAGCATATGCGCGAAGCCGCCAAGCTCGCCGGCATCGTGCCAAAATGAGCGGCGCGCTGCCGGGCGGCGCTTGCGACTGTCACTGCCACGTGTTCGGGCCGGCCGCGCGCTTTCCCTACGCGGAGCCGCGCAGCTACACGCCCGACGACGCGCCGCTCGAAGCCTATCTGGCGCTGCTCGACCGGCTCGGCTTCGACCGCGGCGTGCTGGTGCAGCCGAGCGCCTATGGCCGCGACAACCGGGCGATGCTCGATGCGCTCACGCGCGAGCCCGTGCGCCTGCGCGGCGTCGTCGTCGGCGGCGCCGAATTGACGCCGGCGACGCTCCGGCAATGGCACGCCGCCGGAGTGCGGGGCTTGCGCGCCAACGAGTTCCGCCGCGACGGCAAGCCCTATTACCAGAACGGCGTCGGCCTCAAGGAGATCGAGCCGCTGCTGCCGCTCATCGCCGAGCTCGGCTGGCATCTGCAGCTCTGGGTCGATGCGCGCGATCTGCCGGACATGGCGGCAGCATTGGCGCAGGTATCGGTTCCGGTGGTGGTCGATCACATGGGCCGTCTGGAATATCATCACGGCACGCAGCATCCCGGCTTTCAGGCGCTGCTGCGCGGCGTCGGCGAAGGCCGGCTTTGGGCGAAGCTGTCGGGCACCTACCGGCTGGGCGCGACGGCGCCCGATTACGCGCAAGCGCGGCCGTTCCACGATGCGCTGATCGCCGCCAATCCGCGGAACCTGGTGTGGGGCACCGACTGGCCGCATCCGCGGCCCGAGGGCCCGGTGCCGGACGCGGCGCGCCTGCTGGCGGTGTTTCTCGACTGGACCAGGAATCCGGCCCTGCGCCAAACCATCCTGACCGACAATCCGGCCCGGCTCTATGATTTTCCGCCGGCGTGATTACGTGACCATCATGAAGCTGCCCGGCCCCGATCATCCGATCACCATCGCGCGCAACCCTAAGCGCGTGCGCGTCACTTTCGGCGGACAAGTCATCGCCGACACGGTGCGCGCGCTCACGCTGCAGGAGTTCGGGCTATGCTCCGGTGCAATACCTGCCGCGCGCCGACGCAAAAATGGATCTGCTCAAGCCGACCGCGCACCACACGCATTGCCCCTACAAAGGGGACGCCAGTTATTTTTCGATCGAAGCCGGCGGCCGCACGACGGAGAACGCGGTCTGGAGCTATGCGCAGCCCTTCCCGGCGATGGCGGAGATTCAGGATTATCTCGCCTTCTGCCCCAGCCGCGTCGACAGAATCGAAGAAATCTGATCGCCCGGCGCAAGCTCACAAATTGGGCGTCTTGCTGCGCTGGGCCGCCACGTCGCCGGGTAGCGCAAGCGACAGTTCGCGGATTTCACTGGCCGGCGCACCGTAGCCTTCGCGCATCAGCGGAAAGGCGCTCTCAAGCCACGTGCGGGCGATTGGCTCCGCCGGCGTCAAATAATGGGAATTGAGCTCGGCAAGTTTTGTCACGCCCAGGAGCGCCATGGCGCTCACAATCTCGTTTGCGACGATTTCGAGCATGCGGACGACGGCGCCTTCGCCGCCGGCGCCTAACGCAATTCCCTGCAGGCGGCCGATCCCTACCGCCGTCGCACCGAGCGCCAGCGCCTTGAGAACGTCGGTGCCCCGCAGAATGCCGCCGTCGACAATGATCTCGGCGCGGCCGCCGACAGCGGCGACGATCTCGGGCAGCGCCGAAATCGTCCCTTGCGAATGGTCGAGCTGCCGCCCGCCGTGGTTGGAGACGTAAATGCAGTCAACGCCGCGGGCGACGCCGATCTCCGCATCTTCGGCCGCACTGATGCCTTTGAGGATCAGCGGCACCTTGACGTAGGATCGGATTCGGTCGACGTCATCCCAAGTGAACGCCGCCTGGAACGTTTCGGAAGCGGGTCCGATGCGGACGGTCGGACGATGGCCCTTGGCAAGATCGCGTTCACGGCGGCCGTAAGCGGCGCGATCGACCGTGAGGCATATGGCGCGATAGCCGAACTCCAGCGCCCGTTTTATCGTGCTATCGACCCATTCCTTGTCGCCGCGCACATAGAGCTGGAAGAATTTGGGATAGTCAGCGGCCCGGCTGACCTCTTCAAGCCCGGGCGCGCAAACAGAACTCAGCATATGGACGACGCTGGCACGCGCGGCGGCGCGCGTCGGGGCTACGCCGCCTTCGGCGATGATGTCCTGCATCGAACCGATCGGCGCCAGGACGATGGGGAGCTTGAGCTTGTGACCCAGCAAGGTCGTGCTGGTGTCGATGTGTTCGACATTGCGCAGCACGCGCGGCCGGAACGCGAGGCGATCGAGCGCCAGACGATTTTGGTTGAGGGTCGTCTCGGTTTCCGAGCCGCCCATGAGGTAATCCCAGGCGCCCGGCGAAATTTTCTGCTTGGCCAAAGCCAGAAGCTGAAACAGCGTGTTCACTTGACTGATATCGGTCATGCCAGGGTCCCGGGTGATGGCTGCTCAACCGCCAATGAATGATAGGGAAAGGCCCCTGAGCCGCCGGGACCTGAGGCCGCTCTAATGCATCCGCGGCGCCTTGAGAAACTTCTGCCGATCGGACGAATTCACCCGCACCTCGAAAGTGACGCCCTCGCGGTAGAGCGTCAGCGGCACTTCGACACCGGCTTGGCCGAGCGACCAGACCTTGCGGTAGAAGGCGGCCAGGCTCGAGACGTTCTCGCCCTTGACCGCCAGGATCACGTCGCCGGTTTTCAATTCGGCGCGCGCCGCCGGACCCTTGGGCGCGATGCCGACGGCGACGATCTTGTCCTCGATCTCGGTCGAATAGAGCCCGAGCCAAGGCCGCGGCGGCTTGTTGACGCGGCCGAATTTGCGCAGGTCATCGAGGATCGGCGGCAACAGGTCGATCGGCACCACCATGTTCAGATGCTCGTTCTTGCCCTCGCGCGCGCGTTCGAGCTGCAAGGAGCCGATCCCGATCAGCTCGCCCTGCGGCGAAATCAGCGCAGTGCCGCCCCAGTTGGGATGCGCCGGCGAGGTGAAGATCGCCTCGTCGAGCACGTATTCCCAATAGCCCGCGAATTCCTGCTTGGCGGCGATGCGGCCGGCGAGCGAACGGGTGCGGCCGCCGGCGCCGCCGATCACCACGCGCTCGCCGATCTCGACCGCGCGCGAGGAGCCGATGGGCAGCACCGGCAGATCGATCGGACCCAGCGCCTGCACCAGGCCGAAGCCGGTCTCCTGGTCGAGGGCGAGCGCATGGCCTTCCACCACGCGGCCGTCGCCGAGATGCAGCCAGACGGTGGCCGCCTCCGTGATCAGGTAGCCGATGGTCAGCACCAGGCCGTCGTCGATCAGCACGCCGTTGCCGGCGCGCTCGGGCCCCAGGGTTTCGGCGGTGAAGCCGTCGGGCGGGATGATCGAATGCAGGCCGACCACCGAGGACAGCGCGCGCTCGAGATCGTAGGCATAGTCCTCCGCGCGCGGCTGCGCCGAGAGTGGCACCTTCCATTCGGTCAACGCGGCCATGGCGGGCTCCGTTTATTCGCTGCCTATCATACGCCTTCGGACGCGGGCGAGAAGATGGCGCACGCCGCGAACATGATAAGATAGCGCCGAACCATGACCCCGCTCTCCATCCTCGACCTCTCCCCCGTTTCCGCCGGCTCGACCGGCGCCCAGGCGTTGCGCAATTCGCTCGACCTGGCGCGGCTCGCCGACGGCCTCGGCTATGTGCGCTATTGGGTGGCCGAGCACCACAATCTGCCGGCGGTCGCTAGTTCCGCCCCCGACATCATGATCGGGCAGATCGCCGCGGTCACCAGCCGCATGCGCATCGGCTCCGGCGGCGTCATGCTGCCCAACCACGCGCCGCTGATGGTGGCCGAGCGCTTCAAGGTGCTGGAGGCGCTTTATCCCGGCCGCATCGATCTCGGGCTCGGCCGCGCGCCCGGCACCGATCCGGCCACGTCCTATGCGCTGCGCCGCCGCCAGGGCATCAGCGAGGAAGACGATTTCCTCGACCGCTTCAACGAATTGATGCTGCTGGAGACGCGCGGCTTTCCCGCCGGCCATCCGTTCCACAATGTGCACGCCATGCCGGCCGACGTGGCGCTGCCGCCGATCTATCTGCTCGGCTCGTCCGACTATTCAGCGCGCAACTCGCCGGTCAGATCGGCGCGGCCTTTGCGTTCGCGCACCACTTCGCGACCTTCGACGCGGCCGAGGCGATGAAGCTTTACCGCGACAATTTCCGCCCTTCGGCCTCGCACGCCAAGCCCTATGCCATCCTCGGCACCCATGTGGTCTGCGCCGACACCGATGAGGAGGCCGATCGCCTGGCCAAGACCGTCGATCTCAATATCGTGCGGCGCGCCAAGGGCGAATATCTGCCGCTGGCCTCGCCGGAAGACGCCGCCGCTTACGACTATACGCCGGTCGACCGCGCGCGCATCGCGCAAGAACCGCACCAAGCTGTCGGTCGGCGCGCCGGCGACGGTGAAGGCGCGGCTCGAACCGCTGATCGAGGCGACGCAGGCCGACGAAGTTGATGGTGACGACCATGATTTTCGACCACGCGGCGCGCAAGCATTCCTACGAGCTGCTGGCGAAGCTTTTGCCTGACCGCCATTCCGGGCCCGGCCCTTCGGGCCGTGCCGGAATGACGAGCCGAGAATTTCTATGCTAAAACCCGCGCGGGCGACAGGGTTTTCCGCATTTCGCAGCATTAAAACGATGGGAGGTTTCCTTGGGTAAGCAGTTCAAACTCACCACCGCCGACAAACATTCGCTCGGCGCCTATCGCGCCGATCCGCAAGGCGCGCCGAAGGGCGGGCTGGTCGTGGTGCAGGAGATTTTCGGCGTCAACCACCACATCCGCGCGGTGTGCGACCGGCTGGCGGCGCTCGGCTATGTGGCGGTGGCGCCGGCGGTGTTCGACCGTTTCGTGCGCGATTTCGAATGCGGCTATACGCCGGACGAGATCGCCAATGCCCGCAGCTATCTGGGCAACCTCAACTTCGAGCACATGATGCATGACATCGCCGCCGCCAAGGAAGACATGAAAGGCGTCGGCCCACTCGGCGTCATCGGCTTCTGCATGGGCGGCACCGCGGCATTTCTGGCCGCCTGCCGGATCCCCGGCCTGTCGGCGGCGGTCGCCTATTACGGCGGCATGATCGGCAAGTTCGCCGACGAGAAGCCGAAATGCCCGCTGCAGATGCATTTCGGCGAGAAGGACGAAGGCATCCCGATGAGCACGGTGGACGAGATCAAGAAGAAGCAGCCGCAGGCGGAGACCTACGTCTATCCGGGCGCCGCGCACGGCTTTTATTGCGACGAGCGGGCCAGTTACAACAAGGACGCCGCCGCGCTGGCCTGGAGCCGGACGCAGGAATTCCTCGGCAAGCATATGAAGAAGTGACAGGCTAGGACGCTAAAACCACCGCTCCTTGACCAGCAAGGTGTCGCCGGGACGCAAGCGGTAGCTGAGCGGCACGTCGGACTTGATCTGCTGGCCGCGCGCGTTATGGGTCAGTTCGACGGTCTGCTTGTAGGCGCGCGGCGCAAAGCCGCCGGCTATCGCGATCGCCTTCTCCACCGTCATGTCGGCGACGTAAGGATACTGCCCCGGCGTCGTCACCTCGCCCAGGATGAAGAACGGCCGGTAGGTCTCGACCTCGACAGTCACATGCGGCTCGCGCACATAGCCCTGCTTGAGCCGCGCGGTGATTCTCTGCGACAACTGCTGCGTCGTGATGCCGCGCGCCGGCACGGTGCCGATCAGCGGCAGGTTCACGTTGCCGCCGGCGTCGACGATGTAGGCGTTGCTGATGCCGTCCTGGCCGAACACCACGATGCGCAATTTGTCGCCGGCATCGAGCGTGTAAGGCGGCGACTGGTAGGGCAAGGCCTCGGCATAGCTGACGGGCACCGCCGCGTAAGGTGCGGTTTCGGGCTGCGGCGGCGCCACGGCGACAGCTCGCGTTGGGGCGGACGGCGGCGGCGTGTATTGCAGCACGTAAGGCTTTTGCAGCGGCCGTTGCGCGGCCGTCGGTGCCGGCGCGCTCGCCTGCCAGCGGAACACGCCGCGGTCGGGGACTTCGTCGGGCGCATTCCACATGCAGCCAGAGGTCGCAAGCGCGACCAAAGCGGCCAATAAAAATCGGAATCCCCGCATCAAACGAATCCGCGCCGGCAAAAGAAGCCAAACCCGATTAATGCCTTATATGGTTAATAAATCCTCACCGACCGGCCGCCGCCGTAAACCCGCGCTACCCCAGCGCTTTTTGCCGCCGCCACAAAAAGCAAAAGGCGCCCGGTCGGTGCGCCCCTGCATTTTCGTTCCTTTACTCGAAGTTCAGGCGCCGGCGGCCTGCGTCAGCTTGGCGCCGGTACCGATCGGGCACGACACGCCGGTGCCGCCAAGCCCGCAATAGCCGGACGGATTCTTGGCGAGATATTGCTGGTGGTAGTCCTCGGCGAAATAGAACTCCGGCGCGTCGACGATCTCGGTGGTGATGGCGCCGTACCCCTTGCCCTTGATGGCCTTTTCATACATCGCCTTCGACGCCTCGGCGGCTTGCCGCTGCGCGGCGTTGAAGGTGTAGATGCCGGAGCGGTACTGCGTGCCGACATCGTTGCCCTGGCGCATGCCCTGAGTCGGGTCGTGGCTTTCCCAGAACGCCTTGAGCAGCGTCTCGTAGAAAATCTTTTTCGGATCGAACACCACCAGCACCACTTCGTTGTGGCCGGTGCGGCCCGAGCAGACCTCCTCGTAGATCGGGTTCGGCGTCACGCCGCCGGCATAGCCGACGGCGGTGACGTAGACGCCGTCGCCCAGCTCCCAGAACTTCTTCTCGGCGCCCCAGAAGCAGCCGAGCCCGAACATCGCCTTCTGCGAGCCCTCCGGGTAGGGCCCCTTCAGCGCGTGGTGATTGACGAAATGCTCTTGCGCGGTGCGGATCGCGGTTTCGCGCCCCGGCAGCGCCTGCGCCGCCGTGGGCATGGCAATTTTCTTGAAGCCGAACATGGGTTGGGTCTCCCTGAAATCCTTGAGCGCAATATAGGCGCTGGCGCGGCTTTCCGAAACGCCGGCGCCGATCACGTCCCGGCCAGCGCCGCGCACGCGGCGTTCACGGCGCCGTCATTTTTGCCTACGCGTGATCTTATCCGAAGACCGGTGCCCACTTTTCGGGATCACGCGCTACCGGGCATAGCCGATCAGCGGCTTCCTTTTGCGGCCGAGCAGCAGCAGCAGGATGCCGAAAACCGCGAGCACGCTCCAGGCCGGCGCCGCCAAAACGGTCACCGCCACCGGATTCCACAACAGGCCGTGGGCATAGGGCTCGATCAGCGGCCTGAGCTTGGCCAGGCTGCCTGCATTGAGGAGTTCCCACAGCGCCTGCACGGTGGTGAGAAAGAGGTGGTTGCCGGCGATCGACTTGGTGCCGTCATAGATCACCAGGATAAAGGCGGCGGCCAGACAGATCAGACCGAGAAAGCGAAGCAGAAAACGGATCATGGCTGGGCGGTCTTTTCCTTGAATAACCGTATCGATTACCCCGTGACGCGGTCGGGTTCAACACGCGCGAAACGGCCCCGCCTTCCCTTGAGCAGGTGCGCCTGGTTCCGCTAACGTCGGCCTCGCCGGGCAGCACCGGTTGTGTCATGGAGTAGCAATGCCCGCAAAACCCCCCGGCGGCCGCAATCGGCCGACCTTTACCGATCAAGAAGCCCTGCAGTTTCACAGCGTCGGCCGGCCCGGCAAGCTGGAGGTCATCGCCACCAAGCCGATGGCGACCCAGCGCGACCTGTCGCTGGCTTATTCGCCCGGCGTTGCCGTCCCGGTGCTCGCCATCGCCGAGGATCCGAGCCGCGCCTACGACTACACCGTGAAGGGCAATTTCGTCGCCGTCATCACCAACGGCACGGCCATCTTGGGGCTGGGCAATCGCGGCGCGCTCGCGGCCAAGCCGGTGATGGAAGGCAAGGCGGTGCTGTTCAAGCGCTTCGCCGATATCGACTCCATCGATCTCGAAGTCTCCACCGAAGACCCCGACGAGTTCATCAATTGCGTGCGCTACCTCGGCGCCGGCTGGGGCGGCATCAATCTGGAGGACATCAAGGCGCCCGAGTGCTTCATCATCGAGCAGCGCCTGCGCGAATTGATGCGACATTCCGGTGTTCCATGACGATCAGCACGGCACCGCCATCATCTCGGCCGCGGGCCTGATCAACGCGCTCGATCTGACCGGACGCGACATCAAGACCACCAAGCTGGTCTGCAACGGCGCCGGCGCCGCCGGCATCGCCTGCCTCGAACTGCTCAAGGCGATCGGCTTCACGCCCGAGAATCTCATCCTGTGCGACACCAAGGGCGTGATCTATCAGGGCCGCACCGACGGCATGAACCAGTGGAAGTCGGGCTACGCGGTCAAGACCTCGGCGCGCACGCTGGCCGAAGCCTTCGAAGGCGCCGACGTGGCGTTCGGCCTTTCGGTCAAGGGCGCCTTCACGCCGGAGATGGTCAAGTCGATGGCGGCCAAGCCGATCATCTTTGCGCTGGCCAATCCCGATCCGGAAATCACCGCCGAGGAAGTGGCGCAAGTGCGCGACGACGCCATCATGGCGACCGGCCGCTCCGATTATCCCAACCAGGTCAATAATATTCTCGGCTTCCCGTTCATTTTCCGCGGCGCCCTCGACGTGCGCGCCTCCACCATCAACATGGAGATGAAGATCGCCGCCGCGCACGCGCTCGCCAATCTGGCGCGCGAGGACGTGCCGGACGAAGTCGCCGCCCTATACGGGGCGCGGCCGAAATACGGACCCGAATACATCATCCCGGTGCCGTTCGATCCGCGGCTGATTTCGACCGTGCCGCCCGCCGTCGCCAAGGCGGCCATGGACACCGGCGTCGCCCGCAAGCCGATCGTCGACATGGACGCCTACCGTCATCAGTTGAACGCGCGGCGCGATCCGGTCGCCGGCACCCTGGTGCAAGTGTTCGCGCGGCTGCGCCGGCAGCCCAAGAGCGTGGTGTTCGCCGAGGGCGAGGAAGAGCAGGTGATCCGCGCCGCCGCCAGCTTCGTACACCAGGGCTTGGGTACCGCGCTGCTGGTGGGGCGCGAGGATCTGGTGCAAGCCGCCGCGCGCGAGGCCGGCATCGAGCTCGGCGAAGGCATCGAGATCGTCAATGCCCGCGTGTCGACCCGCAACACCGTCTACCTCAACTATCTGTACGAGCGGCTGCAACGGCGCGGCTATCTGCTGCGCGATTGCCAGCGCCTGGTGAACACCGACCGCAATCATTTCGCCGCCTGCATGGTGGCGCTCGGCGACGCCGACGCCATGGTGACCGGCGTGACCCGCAACTTCTCGGTCGCGCTCGAGGATATCCGCAACGTCATCGATCCCAAGCCCGGCCACCGCGTCATCGGCGTCTCGCTGGTGGTGGCGCGCGGGCGCACGGTGCTGGTGGCGGATACCGCCGTCACCGAAATGCCGGAGGCGCAGGAGATCGCCGAGATCGCCATCGAGGCCGCCGGCGTCGCGCGCCGGCTCGGCTATGAGCCGCGGCTGGCGATGCTGGCGTTCTCGACCTTCGGCCATCCGCAGGGCGAGCGCTCGGCGCGGGTGATCGAGGCGGTGCGCATTCTCGACCACAAGCGGGTCGACTTCGAGTACGACGGCGAAATGGCCGCCGACGTCGCGCTCAATCCCGAGCTGGCGGCGCCCTACCCGTTCTGCCGCCTGTCGGGCCCGGCCAATGTGCTGGTGATGCCGGCGTTCCATTCGGCGTCGATTTCCACCAAAATGCTCCAGGAGCTGGGCGGCGCCACCGTGATCGGGCCGCTGCTGGTCGGCCTCGACCGCCCGGTGCAGATCGTGGGGCTCGGCGCCAAGGACAGCCAGATCGTCAACATGGCGGCGCTCGCCGCCTATAATGTCAGCGGCTGACCGCAGCCCGGCACCGAAACGGAGACCGTCGTTGAGCCAGACTCTTTCCGGCGTCATCGCCGCCATCGCCACTCCCATCGACGACAGCGGCGCGCCCGACCTCAAGCGCGCGATCAAGCTGGCGCGCAGCCTGCTCGACAACGGCTGCGACGGCCTCAACGTGCTCGGCACCACCGGCGAGGCTACCTCGTTCTCGCTTGACGAGCGCAAGGCGGTGATGAGCGCCTACAAGGCGGAAGGGCTGCCGCTCGACCGCCTGATGGTGGGGACCGGCGCCGCGGCGGTGTCGGACGCCGTCGCCCTCACCCGCCATGCGGCCGACCTCGGCTTTGCCGGGGCGTTGGTGTTGCCGCCGTTTTATTACAAAGGCGTGCCCGACGACGGGCTGGTCGCCTATATCGACACGTTGGTGCAGGCGACGGCGAGCCGGCCGATCCCGATCTACCTCTATCACTTCCCGGCGATGTCCGGCCTGCCGTGGCATGTCACGCTGATCAAGCGGCTGCTGGAAGAATTTCCGACCCGTATCGTGGGACTGAAGGATTCCTCCGGCGACATGGCTTACGCCCGATCGGCCGCGGCGATCGCGCGCGACTTCGCCGTGTTCCCATCGACGGAGGCGGCGCTGCTGGAGGCGCGCAAGGGCGACTTCGCCGGCTGCATCTCCGCCACCGCCAATCTCAACGCCGATCTGTGCGCGCGGGCCTGGCGGAGCGGAGACGCGAGCGCGCTCGACGCCGCGGTGGCGATCCGCAAGCTGTTCGACGGCAAGCCGCTGGTGTCCGGCGTGAAGGCTTTGCTCGGCCATGTCCATGGCGATCCGGCGCTCGCCCGGGTCAAGCCGCCGCTTGCCGCCTTTTCCGCCGCCGACAGCGCCGCGGTATTTGCCGGCCACGATGCAGTCAGGGCCAAACGGGTGGCATAACGCAAGGATTTGTGGGCGTTGACGCCTGCCTGGGGCCTGACTATAAGCCTCGCCCGTGGCGGCGAAGTATCTTGCCGCCACGTTTTCTTGCAAAGATCAGTCGCTTAGGCGGACTTTCCGCCGCGAAAAGCCAGTTGTGAACGAGAGACTCATGGCCAATACCAAGTCCGCCCGCAAAGCCACGCGCAAGATCGCGCGCCGGACGATCGTGAACAAAACGCGCCGCTCGCTGTTGCGCGGTTCGGTCCGCAAGATCGAGGAAGCGATCGCCAGCGGCGACCGCAACGCGGCCTTGGCGGCGTTTAAGGACGCGGAGCCGGCCATCATGCGTGCCGCGCAGCGCGGCGTCGTCCATAAGAACAATGCCAGCCGCAAAGTGTCGCGCCTCGCGCATCGGATCGCCAAGCTCGCCAAATGAGCCGCGCCCCGACCGCCGCGCCGGGAATCTTTCTTTATATTCATATGAATGACGGCTGAACGGTCGCGCGACAGGCTTCGCGGCGTCATAGAGATTTGCTTACCGTGAAACCGCTTGACAAAGCAGGGCGCTGGCGGCGCCAGCGCCGATAGCCGCGCGCTATTTGTGCGAGGGCTACCTTGAAAAACGAACAAGAATTTTTTTGCGGCCTGAAAGACTTAACGGCCATATAGAGACGAGGACCACAAAATGCCGATTTAAGGGGCATTTCATGGGACGCCCGTCTTTTTAAAGATATTACCGCCCTGCCACGCGCGAAATTTTAAATCGATTCCAAAATTCTCTGCGACTCATCAACACCTTGCAAACCAATCGATGCACCGGCACCCGGCCGCGCCGGTGCGCATTTGGATCATGTGGCACGCGCACTTCTGCGATTCCGATTGCGAGCCGATGTTGCTTGTGTATTTTTGGGACACGCGCTCGGAAGTCCTGGGCGTTATCAGAACAAGGTCTCGCTTATCGCTCAGCGCGGATGAGAACAGCTTTCGTTTGCCTGCTCCATGCGCGGCCGTTCGATGGTGGACCGGAATGATTTCGAGTTCAAATTGAGTTTCCAGCAAACTTCGCGTCGCTGATCTGACACTCAATCAGACAAAGACGTGGGCCCGAAGGCGGGCTTGAGGCGGATCACCGGCGAGCGTCCGGAAAGCTAATTCGAGGGGGAAAGCTATGACAGCAGTGGGGCGAGTTTGGGCGAGCAGCGCCGGTAATATTGGAAGGGCATCGTCCAATTTGGATGCCCGAGTAGCCGACGGCCGTCCCATCTGGATTTCATGCCCAGTTCTGTCACTTAGCCTTGCACCCCGTGGTTCGGCAACCTGCGTGAGCGGTATTCAAGGTGCTACGCCTCCGCCCTTGGGCTGAAGCGCGTCATCCTCGGCCCGCGTCGTTTTGACGCCGTCGGGCTCTAGGGCCTTTGGCGAACCGAACAAATCCCAACGGCATCGTTTTCGAGTTTTGTTGCGTCCCGTTTCCGGTGCGTTTGGCGGCATCCCGCCAAGCCGGGCGACAGAGTCCGCTTCAACCAAACAAGCAGATAGAGAAGTAAGAAAAAATGTCGAACGTGGATCCGGAAGGTTGGTCACGGGTGAAGGGACGTCTGCGCGCCGAGGTCGGCGACGACGTCTATTCGAGCTGGTTTGCGCGCATGGACCTGGAGGCGATCGAGGACGGAACTGTGCGCCTGTCGGTGCCGACACGTTTCCTTAAGAGCTGGATCCAGTCGCACTATGCCGAACGGGTGCTGGCATGCTGGCAGGCGGAGCAGGCGCAAGTCGGCCGCATCGAGTTGATCGTGCGTTCGGCGGTATTGCGCTCGGCCATCGTCAAGCCCAAGGCCGAGACCGAGATGGCTGCCGGCGACGGCGGCCGCTTCAACGTCGCGGGCAACGGCCGGACGATGCCGGTCGGCGATGCGACCGGGCATGAGGCGCTCGGCGGCTCGCCGCTCGACGCCCGGCTGACCTTCGACACCTTCGTGGTCGGCCGCTCCAACACGCTCGCCCAAGCCGCCGCCAAGCAGGTGGCCGCCGCCAAGCGCGGCGACGCGGTGATGTTCAACCCGCTTTACATCCATGCCGGCGTCGGGCTCGGCAAGACGCACTTGCTGCAGGCGATCACCTGGACCGGGAACGCCACCGGCGAGCGCAAGGTTTTGTATCTTACCGCCGAGAAATTCATGTACGGCTTCGTTGCGGCGCTGCGCACGCAAACCGCGCTCGCCTTCAAGGAGGCGCTGCGCGGCATCGGCGTGCTGGTGATCGACGACCTGCAATTCCTGCAAGGCAAGTCGACCCAGGCCGAGTTCTGCCACACGCTCAACGCGCTGATCGATGCCGGCCGCCAGGTGGTGATCGCCTCCGACCGCCCGCCGTCGGACCTCGAAAGCCTCGACGACCGGGTGCGTTCGCGGCTGGCCGGCGGCCTGGTGGTGGAAATGGGTCCGCTCGGCGAGGAGCTGCGTTTCGAGATCCTCAAATCGCGGGTGACGGCGGCGCGCTCGCACCATCCGAGCTTCGACGTGCCGGTGCCGGTGTTGGGCTATATCGCCAAGGCCGTCACCCATAACGGCCGCGACCTGGAAGGCGCGCTCAATCGCCTGCTCGCCCATAACAAGCTCACCGGCCATGCCGTCACGCTGGAAATGGCCGAGCGCGAGGTTCGCGACCTGATCCGCCCGCAGGAACCCAAGCGGGTCAAGATCGAGGATATCCAGCGAGTGGTGGCGCGCCAATATAATGTCAGCCGGTCCGACCTGTTGTCGTCGCGGCGCACCGCCAACGTGGTGCGCCCGCGCCAGGTGGCCATGTATCTGGCCAAGACCCTCACCCTTCGCTCGTTGCCGGAAATCGGCAGGCGCTTCGGCGGGCGCGACCACACCACCGTGCTGCACGCGGTGCGCAAGATCGAGGGCCTGGTCGGCAACGACATGGCGCTGGCCGAGGAAATCGAGATTTTAAAGCGGCAGTTGCAGGATTAGCTCAGCCGTCCCCCCGAGGAGGCCGCCGCGGGCGGCCCTCGAAGGGCGGCGGATTAGGGCTGTGGACGCCCTGGGGATATGATCGGGGAGCAAAACCCGCCCTTGCGCATTCCCCCCGCTCTTGTCACCTTTGCTCCCCGGCCCCGCATTCCGCGAACGGCCGGCTTGGCGTCGCGCCTTGATTTTAAGGCCTGTTCACAGGCGCCGAAGCGGGTCTTCCCATGAAAGTTACCGTCGAGCGTGCTGAGTTGTTGAAGTCGCTGAGCCACGTGCATCGCGTCGTGGAACGGCGCAACACGATTCCCATTCTGGCGAACGTGCTGATCAAGGCCGACAAGGGCAAGCTCAGCCTGAAGGCGACCGACCTCGATCTCGAAGTCATCGACAGCATCGATGCCGAGGTGTCGCCGGGCGGCGCCACCACCGTGCCCGCGCACATGTTCTACGAGATCGTGCGCAAGCTGCCCGAAGGCGCGCAGATCGTGATCGAGGGCTCCGGCGACCGCGCCGTGCTCGCGCTGCGCGCCGGCCGCTCGCGCTTCACCTTGCAGACGCTGCCGGAAGGCGACTTCCCCGACTTGGCCGCCGGCGAGATGACGCATTCCTTCAAGCTCGCAGCTAGCGACCTCAAGCGGCTGATCGACAAGACCCAGTTCGCGATCTCCACCGAGGAGACGCGCTATTATTTGAACGGCATCTACCTGCACGCCGCCGGCACGGCCAAGGCTCCGACGCTGCGCGCGGTGGCGACTGACGGCCACCGGCTGGCGCAGGTCGAACTGCCGCTGCCGGACGGCGCCAACGGCATGCCGGGCATCATCGTGCCGCGCAAGACGGTCGGCGAAGTGCAGCGCCTGATCGAAACCGGCGAGGGCGAGGTGGCAATCGAATTGTCGGCCGGCAAGATCCGCTTCTCGATCGGCAACGTGGTGCTGACCTCAAAGCTGATCGACGGCACCTTCCCCGATTATGCGCGCGTGATCCCGGCCAACAACGACAAGAGTCTGATCGTCGACAAGAAGGATTTCGAGGCCGCGGTCGACCGCGTCTCGACCGTGTCGAGCGAGCGCGGCCGCGCGGTCAAGCTTTCGATCAGCGGCGGCAAGCTGGTGCTGTCGGTGACCAATCCGGATTCCGGCAGCGCCACCGAGGAACTCGAAGTCGAATATGAATCCGACCCGCTCGATATCGGTTTCAATTCGCGCTACTTGCTCGACATCGCCGCGCAGATCGAGGGCGAAGTGGCCGTGCTCAAGCTCGCCGATCCCGGCTCGCCCACGCTGGTCCAGGACAAGGACTCCAAAGGCGCGCTCTATGTGCTGATGCCGATGCGGGTTTGATCTCCCGCATCGCCGGCGCGGGTGGTAAGGGTCGCCGATGACCTCAGCTTTCATCCGCCGCCTGACGCTCGCCAATTTCCGCAGCTACCACGCCGCGCAGATCGAGCTTGCCGGTCCCGGACCCGTGGTGCTGACCGGAGCCAATGGCGCCGGCAAGACCAATCTGATCGAGGCGATCTCGCTGCTGGCGCCCGGCCGCGGCCTGCGCCGCGCCACCACGGAAGAACTAGCGTTCTCGGAGGGCGACGGCGCCTGGGCGGTGTCGGCCGAGACCGAAGGCATGCTCGGCCTGGCCACGCTCGGCACCGGCATCGACCCGCCGGTCGGCGAGGATTCAGGTTCCACCCGCAAATGCCGCATCGACCGCGAAAGCGTCGGCTCGGCGGCGGCCTTTGCCGATCATCTGCGCGTGGTCTGGCTGGTGCCGGCCATGGACCCGCTGTTCAACGGGCCGGCCTCCGAGCGCCGCCGTTTCCTCGATCGATTGGTGTTGGCGGTCGACGCGCAACATTCCAGCCGCGTCGCCGCGCTCGAGCGCTCCTTGCGCTCGCGCAATCGCCTGCTGGAGGACGTCCACAGCGATTCGCACTGGCTCGATGCGATCGAACACGAGACCGCCGAGATTGCGGTGGCGGTGGCAGCCGCACGCGCCGAAACGGTGGACCGGCTCGCCGGCGCGCTTGCCGCTGCGCGCTCTGCCGCGCCGGAATTCCCGCGCGCCGAGATCGCGCTCGACGGCTGGATGGAAAAGCTGCTGCCCGATCACAAGGCGATCGAGGTCGAGGACCGCTATCGCGCTTTGCTCAAAGCCAACCGCGCGCGCGACGCCGCCGCCGGCCGCACGCTCGACGGCCCACATTTGTCCGATCTTGCCGTCACCCATGCCGGCAAGGGCATTGCGGCATCGGACGCCTCGACCGGCGAACAGAAGGCGCTGCTGATCCGTCTGGTGCTCGCGCATGCCGGGCTGATCAAGGAGATGACCGGCTTTGCGCCGTTGCTGCTGCTCGACGAGGTCGTCGCCCATCTCGACCCGGCGCGCCGCGCCGCGCTGTATGACGCGCTGGCAAATCTCGGCGCCCAGGTCTGGATGACGGGCGCCGATCCGGCAGCGTTCGGCGACATTGTCGGCCGCGCGCAAATGTTCGAGGTGCGAGGCGGCAATGTGGAACCGCGCGGCTGAGTTCCGCATTGCCGGTTCCCTCAATCGGGAGATTTTGAAAAGACACAATCGAGGAACCATCGCCGCCGCTAGCGCTTACCCATGCATGACGCAAACACCCTGTGAGAACATTCATGACAGTTAGGGTACGAAATGACCAACCTGGCGGCGACAGAACGAATCAAACGGAATTTGGATGACGCGCTGGACAACATGCGCGGCGATCTCGACCGCGTGGAGTTATTGGCGGCAGCGCTGAGCGCTTTCAGCCGCCCGGTTCCCGACTATGAGCCCCGGTTCCGCAATCTGCATCGCGCGGAGTTGAATGTGAGGGAACTCGGCAAAGCGGTAACGGGATAGTGCTAACCAGCCGCGCTGGCCTCGCCGCCAGCGACTGAAACTTCCGAAGGCTACGATTGTCGACAATTTGAAGGATCGGACTTAACGGAAATCTGCCTACCGTCTAGGCAACGAAAATGCCTCTGACGGAAACCCTTCATGGCTTCGCCCACCGCCACATCGGGCGCCACTGTAATTGAATCAACCGGTACGTTGGCACGGGCGACGGATTCACTGAATCCGCCGGGACCGCTTGCCGTGCTCGGCGCCCTTCGCCGCGACAGACTGCTGGAAGTGGTGGCGATCGCCGCCAAGGAATTGCTCCGCACATCCGATCTGGCGATCTCATTGCCGAAAGTCATCGAGCTGTGCGGACAGGCCATCGGGGTCGACCGCGGCCATATTTTCCTGATCGATGCGGCAAGCGGCCCGAAGAACGTTCTGCAGCACTCCGTATGGACCGCGCCTGGCATTGCGACGCCGCTGGAATTCCGGAATACCAAGGAGCCGGTCGCCAATGTCGGACTCGAATCATGGATTCCCCGGCTCGAGCGCGGCGAGCCGATCGTCGCCCATGTGCGTGATTTCGATTCCAAGAGGCGCGCGTTTTTCAATCTTGGCGGGGTAAAATCGATTTTGGTCGTGCCAATATTCGCCGATGGCCAATGGTCGGGAGTGATCGGCTTCGACGAATGCCACAATGAGCGTGACTGGTCGGCGGCGGAAATCGACGCCATCAACACGGTGGCCGAACTGGTTGGCGCGGGCGTGGCCCGAACGGCGCAACTTAAGACATTGGCCGATGCCAATCGCATCATCGAGAACAGTGCGACTATCCTCTACCGGACAGCTCCGAAATTTCCATTTTCGCTGACGTTCATGTCGAAGAACATCAGCCAATATGGCTATCAGCCAGGCGATTTCCTGGCCAACCCCTCCCTTTGGATGCAGTTGATCGATCCCGCCGACCTGCCGGGATTGCTCGGCGATATGCGTTCGATATGCGAGGGCAAAACCGATTCAGTTCACAACGAATTCCGGCTGCACCAACCGAATGGTTCGGTGCGGTGGGCTGATGGTCACGGCAATGCACTGCGCGACGGCGGCGGCAACTTGGTCGCCATCGAGGGCATCCTCACCGACATTACCGAACGTAAACGCGCGGAAAGCGAACTCGCCTTTACCCACATCCTCCTGACGACGGCGATTGAGAATTCACCCGACGCAATTCTCATAGTCGATGCGAACCATCGAATTATCATGTTCAACCGGCATTTCGTCGAGCTGTGGGGCATTGCGGAAGAGCTGGTGCGCGCCGGCGCCGATGAGCCGATATTGAAGGTCGTGACATCGCGGATAAAAGACCCAAGCGAATTCCTGACGCGCGTTCGCTACCTCTACGATCACCCGGAAATCAAAAGCCACGAAGAAATCGAAGCCGCCGATGGACGCATTATCGAGCGGCACTCGGGATCGCTCTACGACACGCAAGACAAGTACCTGGGGCGAGTTCTGGTTCTTCCGCGACATCACGGAAAAAAAGCGTGCCGCGGAAAAAGTAGTCGCACTGGCGCGCACCGACTCGCTCACCGGCCTGGCCAATCGAGCGGCTTTTCTCGACCGACTCGGTCTGGAATTCGCGCACGCCAAGCGTGGCATGAACCAGTTTGCCGTGCATTACCTCGATCTCGACCATTTCAAGGACGTCAACGACACGCTGGGGCACCCCACGGGCGACAAATTGCTGTGCGCGGTCGCCGATCGCCTCAAAACCTGCGTTCGCGGTACCGACATGGTCGCCCGCTTCGGCGGCGACGAATTCGCTGTATTGCAGGACGACATCTCAGACACCGCCAGCGTCGAAACGTTGGCGACCAAGATCGGTAAAGTTCTTTCCGTACCCTATGACATCGATGGCAATCAGGTGCAGACCAGCGCCAGTATCGGCATCGTCCCCTACCGCGGCGACGTCGAGGGCATCGACGCCATGATGATGAAGGCCGATCTCGCGCTCTATCGGGCCAAGAATGAAGGGCGCAATCAGTTCCGGTTTCATGTCGCCGAACTCGACGAGTGCACGCGCGAACGCATCAGCATCGGCGAGGAACTGCGGCACGCGGTCCAGCACGGCGAATTCGAATTGTACTATCAACCGCAAGTGGAGGTTAAATCCGGGCGGATTGTCGGGATGGAAGCGCTGATACGCTGGAACCATCCCACGCGCGGGCTGATGCTGCCGACCGCTTTCATTCAGATCGCCGAGATGACCGGAAGCATCGTGGCGATCGGAGAATGGGTGATCGAGGACGTCTGCCGGCAAATCAAGGCCTGGAACGAATTCGGCATCGCGCCACCAACCGTCGCGGTCAATCTTTCCAGCGCGCAGTTCAAGCTGGCGTCGCATCTCGACAAGATCGTCATTGAAAATCTCGCCCGCTATAATATCCCGGCCAAGCAATTGGAGCTTGAACTCACCGAATCGGTCCTGCTGGAGACGACGCAACGCCACGCCGACGCATTCAGCCGGCTTCGAAAGATCGGGGTGCGGCTGGCAATCGACGATTTTGGCACAGGCTATTCCTCGCTCGACTACATCCGGTCATTTCGCGTGTCGCGCCTCAAGATCGACCAGCGCTTCATAAAAGACGTGACAACCAGCGCGGATGGCGCCGCTATCGTGCGCGCCACCATCGGGCTCGCGCATGAACTCGGCATCGAGGTGGTGGCGGAAGGCGTGGAAACAGCCAGCCAGAGAAATTTTTTGATCTCGGCCGGCTGTAGGCTCGCGCAAGGCTTTTACTTCGGCAAACCGGTGTCCGAGGCCGAGGCGAGGAAGTTGCTGTATCAAAATCTGCAACGTGCCGCCGTTCAGGCCGGATAGCGCGCGCTTGCCGCGCCGCTAGATCTCGCCGAGCAGTTCGCGCCGCTGGTGCTCCGACGCGTCGGAATAGCGCCGCAGCGCGTGCGCCTCGCTGAGCAGGCCGATCACCTGCCGGCGCTCGGATGAGTCGACCACCACCAATGCTTCCGCCTCGAAGCGATCGAAGGCCGCGATCGCCTCCTGCGCCGTCAATTGCGGCAGCAGCATATGATCGGCGTGGTGCAGGATATCGCGCACCGAGGCGGTGGCGGGAAGATCCGATGCGTGCGCTTCCGCCACGATCATCATGCCGGCGTAACGGCCGTCCTCGTCCACCGCCACCACCTGGTTGGTCGATCCGAGCGGAAAGGCCTCGCGGAACGCCGAGATCGGCGTCTCGACCGGCGTGGTGCGCACGTCGGAGCGCATCATCTGCCCGACCGTCAAATCTCGGATCCAGCCGACATCGGCCGCGCTGCGGATGGTCTCGCCGCGCAGGTGGAAGCGCCAGGTGGTGAAGGAGTAGCCGAAGAATTCACGCGTCACCTGCATCGAAATGATCACCGCAATCAGCACCGCGGTGGTGAGCCAGAGATCGCCAGTGGTCTCCAGCGCGATGAAGGTCATGGTCAGCGGCCCGCCGATCACCGAGACCGACAGCGCGCCCATGCCGATGATGGCATAGGCGTCGGCGTTGGCGTTCAAGCCCGGCCACACCGCGTTGAGCCCGACCGCGAACAACTGGCCGCCGAGCGCGCCGAGCAGCAGCGAGGCAAAGAACAAGCCGCCGCGAAAACCGGTGCCGAGCGAAACGATCGAGGCCAGCGCCTTGAGCACGAAGATCAGCGCGATCGTCTCCAGCGGCAATTTAAAAATGCCGGTTAGGTGCAACGCGCCATGACCGGACGACATGACCTGCGGCGACACCATCGCCAGCAGACCCACCACCGCCCCGCCGATCATCGGCCGCAAGCCCGGCCTCACCTGCAGCCGTGAGAACAGGACCTCGCAGGCAGCAACGCCGCGCATCAACGCGATCCCGAATATGGCCGCCAGCAAGCCGACGCCGCCGGCGATCACCACGTCGTGCACCGCCAGGCTGGAAAACGCGCCGCTTTCGATGCCGAGTCGATCCGGCGTGAAGACCTGCGCGGTCAGGTAACCGACCAGGGCCGCCATGCCGACCGGGGCCAGCGAGGCGATCGAATAGCTGCCGATGATCAGCTCGAAACCGTAGAAGGCGCCGCCTAAGGGCGCACCGAAGGCGCCGGCAATGGCCGCGGCGGCGCCGCAACCGACCAGAATGCGCATGTCGCTGCGGCGCAGGCGAAACGCCCGGCCGATGGCGGAGGCGATGCCGCTGGCGAGCTGGGTATAGCCGGCTTCCAGGCCGACCGAGGCGCCGACGCCGCTTGACCACACGGTCTGCCCCGCCACGATCAAGCTGCCGCGGAGCGACATGCGGCCGCCGTGCAGCGCGTTGGCTTCGATCGGGTCGACCTCGGTGCCGCGCCGGCGGGTGATGTAGGCGGTGGCCAGACCGAACAGCAGGCCGCCGAGGCAGGGGGTAAGAAAGGCATAAAACGGATTGAGCGAGACCCGGCCCGACAGCCGCTCGCCGGGATCGAGCCCGAAGAACGTCAAATGCATGAGGCTGACCGCTTCGCCCATGGCGGAGACCGCCAGGCCAGCAAGGGCGCCGACAATGAGCGCCAGCACAATCACGCTCGATTCACGAGCGCGCACAATGGCGCGCAGGCGATGCGGAACTTCGAACGGCATGCTGGACCAGCGCATGGGAAACAGAATCAGGCCGGGAGGACGCGTCAATCTTTAGAAACCAAGTGTATAGAGGCCAAGCCGCGCCGGTGCGCAAGAGTGGCGGATTTGGACGCAAGTCGTGGCCGTTCTACGGCTAGCAAAAATGCCGGTTTGCGAATCGCCTGCGGTGGTGTCGAATCGGCTTCCGAGCGGGCTCAAAAACCTGTGTTTTTTTAGGCCGCCGGCTCTTAAAAAATGCATTGTGAATCAACATATTAGCGACTGTGACTTTGCCCTATACGAGGCCCAAAATTCGTGTCACACCGAACGATAAATTCGACTCATTTTTCCGCTCGTTTGAGGTTCCCGCCGATGGCTGAACCGGCCCTAAATATCCCGTCCGAATACGGCGACTACGACGCTGAATCGATCAAGGTCCTCAAGGGCCTCGATGCCGTGCGCAAACGGCCGGGCATGTATATCGGCGACACCGACGACGGTTCCGGCCTGCATCACATGGTCTACGAGGTGGTCGACAACGCCATCGACGAGGCGCTCGCCGGCTTCGCCGACCAGGTCCTGGTGACGCTCAACGCCGACGGCTCGGTGACCGTGATCGACAACGGGCGCGGCATCCCGACCGGCATGCACAGCGAAGGGGTGTCTACTCCCGAAGTGGTGATGACCCAGTTGCACGCCGGCGGAAAATTCGACCAGAACTCCTATAAGGTGTCCGGCGGCTTGCACGGCGTCGGCGTCTCGGTGGTCAACGCGTTGTCGAGCTGGCTCAAGCTCACCATTTGGCGCGACGGCAAAGAGCATTTCATCGAGTTCGCCGACGGCGTCGCGGTGGCGCCGCTAAAAGAAGTCGGCGACTCGGGCGGCAAACGCGGCACGCAAGTGACGTTCTTTCCGTCGCCGGCGACATTCACCATGGTGGAGTTCGACTTCGCCACGCTGGAACACCGCCTGCGCGAACTCGCCTTCCTCAATTCCGGCGTCAATATCGTGCTGTCCGACATGCGCCACGCGGTCGAGAAGCGCGAAGAGATGAAATACGACGGCGGCGTCGAAGCCTTCGTGCGATTTCTCGACCGCAACAAGACGCCGCTGATCCCAAGCCCGATCATGATCAAGGCCGAGCGCGAAGGCATCACGGTGGAAGCCGCCTTGTGGTGGAACGACGGCTATCACGAGAGCGTGCTGTGCTTCACCAACAATATCCCGCAGCGCGACGGCGGCACGCATCTCGCCGGCTTCCGCGGCGCGCTCACCCGCCAGGTCACGCAATATGCCGATACGCTTGGCACCACGCGCAAGGAAAAGGTGGCGCTCACCGGCGACGACTGCCGCGAGGGCTTGACCTCGGTGCTCTCGGTCAAGGTGCCGGACCCGAAGTTCTCTTCGCAGACCAAGGACAAGCTGGTGTCCTCGGAAGTCCGCCCGGTGGTCGAAAACGTCATCAACCAGGCGCTGCAGGACTGGTTCGAGATTCACCCCGCCGAAGCCCGCGTCATCGTCGGCAAGGTGGTGGAAGCCGCCGCCGCGCGCGAGGCCGCGCGCAAGGCGCGCGACCTGACGCGCCGCAAGGGCGCGCTCGACATATCGTCATTGCCCGGCAAGCTCGCCGACTGCCAGGAGCGCGATCCGGCCAAGTCCGAACTGTTCATCGTCGAGGGCGACTTGGCCGGCGGCTCCGCCAAGCAGGGCCGCAACCGCGAATTCCAGGCCGTGCTGCCGCTGCGCGGCAAGATCTTGAACGTGGAACGCGCTCGCTTCGACAAGATGCTGGGCAGCCAGGAGATCGGCACGCTGATCACCGCGCTCGGCACCGGCATCGGGCGCGACGAGTTCAATCCCGACAAGTTGCGCTACCACAAGATCATCATCATGACCGACGCCGACGTCGACGGCAGTCACATTCGCACGCTGCTGCTGACGTTCTTTTTCCGGCAGATGGAAGAGCTGATCAAGCGCGGCTACATCTACATCGCGCAGCCGCCGCTTTATAAGGTCAACCGCGGCAAGTCCGAGCAATATCTCAAGGACGAGCGCGCGCTCGAGGATTACCTGATCGCGACCGGCATCGAGGATTTGGTGCTGCGGCTGGCGTCCGGCGAGGAGCGCGCCGGCGAGGACCTGCTCAAATTGGTCGAGGAAGCGCGCCAGATCCGCAACATCCTCACCGGGCTGCACAGCCGTTATAACCGCAAGGTGATCGAACAGGCGGCGATCGCCGGCGTGCTCACGCCCAAAGTCACCGACGATCTCAAGACCGGGGCCGCCGCGGCCGACTACATCGCCAAGCGGCTCGACGCGCTCGAGGACGAGACCGAACGCGGCTGGCAGGGCACGTTCGACGAGAACGGCTTTCATTTCGAGCGCACCGTGCGCGGCGTCAAGGAAGTCGCGATCATCGACCAGGCGCTGCTCGGCTCCGCCGACGCGCGCAAACTCGACGAGTTCGCCGCCAGCCTGCAGTTGGTCTATCCGCGCCCGACCCCGCCGGCCATGCTTCGCCGCAAGGACGAGACCACGGCGATCTACGGCCCGGTCGGCCTGTTCGAGTCGCTCATTAATGCCGGCCGCAAAGGCATCTCGATGCAGCGCTATAAGGGGCTGGGCGAGATGAACCCCGAGCAATTGTGGGAGACCACCCTCGACGTCAACGCGCGCTCGCTGCTGCAGGTCCGCATCAAGGAAGTCGACGAGGCCAACGTGCTGTTCGACCAGCTCATGGGCGACCTGGTCGAGCCGCGCCGGCAGTTCATCCAGGACAATGCGCTATCGGCGAGCGTGGACGTGTAGCTGATCACTGACTGTTTGGGCGCCGGGGTGCTTTCATGGCAATCGGCGGACCGGCACGCTGCCTCTTCGGATACGCACGAGATTATTTCTCGGCTGGCGTCACGTTTGTTCTCGTGACGCAGATCGGGGGAAGCGCTCTGGCGTTTTCGCCGCGCGACTATCCGTCGTTTACATTGAAAATCTTCGGCTACGACGCAGTTATTTTTTATCGGCCGCGTATTGGTCAAGGCGGTCTGTCGACCTCGATCAGTATTGATCAGCGCCATGGTTTGACGGTTGCGCCAGCAACCGCAGAAGAAATACAGCGGCAAGCCGATAAGGCTCAAGAAATAGAACTGGTTTACGATCCGGAATCCGCTGGCAGTAGCAAGGTCGATCTCCTGTCGACTTTTCCGTCGGCAAGACCATTTTCTGTCAACGTTGATATCTATCTTCAGCGATCGCCTTTCGTCGGCCAGATCGGCAATCCGCAATTGCTCTCGGCTGTCGAGAAGCTGAGCGACGATCCTGATCGAAGTCATTTCGACGAATACGGCTACCGTATTCTCGATCAGCCAGTCGTCAATTTCGTCATGCAGCGCAAGCTCTACAGCCGACCCGACCGGAGTCCATTGTTTTTTTCCAAAGAATAATTTCTTCACGCGAAGGCATCTACTGGCTCACAGGTTCTTTTCTTTCCGGTGCGCACGCACGCGTTCTCTACACTTTTCGGACAGATAGAGTGCCTAAAGAACGCTGGGTTGAAATCGACAAAGCGATGCTCCAGTTTGTTGCAACGGTTCTCGCGCAGCCGGAACAACCCCGGCCGTAACATTTCGCGTTACGACGTCAGCCTATCGCCGATGGCCAGCCCGATCGCCAGCGCCGCTATAAACAGCACCAGGAAAATGCCGAATAGCCATTTCGCGATGGTTGCCGCGGTCGCCTCGACGCCGGTGAAGCCGAAAATACCGGCGACGATGGCGATCAGCAGAAAGACAAAGGCCCATTTCAGCATCGGCGGCTCTCGCGCTTGGTTTTGCCTGGCTTAAATAGGATTGCCGGCGTCCCGGTTCCATGGCAGCGGCGCCGATTTGTCGGGCAACGAGCGCGGATCGCGCGGCGGCCAGCGGCCGGCATCGACCCTGCCGAGGAAATCGCCGACCACCTGGTTGAACAAATCGGGCTCCTCCAGGTTCACCACATGGCCGGTCTTCGGAAACATGATCAGCCCGGAGGCGGCGATCGCCGATTTCAGGAACAGGCTCGGCTCGATGCAGCGCTCGTCCTCGTCGCCGACCACGATCAGCGCCGGCACCGTTAGTTTGCGAATCTCATTCTCGAAATCGTACAGCGAGGGCCGCGCGCCCTGGAAACCGCGCGAGGTATGGGCCGAGCCTTGCGCGTCGTGCTCGGCCAGATGCTTCTGGAATTCGGCGAAGCCGCGCGCATCCTTGATGGCGAACGGTACGCGGCTCGGGCCGTTGCCGTAGGTCTTGGCCACCGCCGCCGAGCCATCGCGCTCGAACACAAGCGCCAATTCGCGCGAGCTCTTGTGAAACGCGGCCGTCTGCCAGCGCTCGCTGCCCGAACCGGTGCCGGCGAGCGTCATCGAGCGCACGCGCGAGGGATGATGGAGCGCGACTTGCAACGTGGTGTAGCCGCCCATCGACAGGCCGACGATGTGCGCGCGGTCGATCTTGAGATGGTCGAGCACGGCAACGGCGTCGCCCATGACATGCTTGTAGCTGTAGGCGTTCGCATCGTCCGGCACGTCGGACGGCGTATAGCCGCGCGCGGCATAGGCGATACAGCGGTAGCACTTGCCGAGTTCGCGCAGTTGCGGCTCCCAGCTGCGATGGTCGCCGGCGAATTCGTGCACGAACAGGATCGGCGTGCCCTGCCCCGTTTCTTCGTAATGGAGCCGCACATTGTCGGTCGCGAGCGCGTAAGGCATGGCTGGCCGGTCCCCGTTCAGGCGGGCGGCACTCTATACGGAGATTGCGCTTGCCTGGAAGCCGCCGCCGTCAGCCGAGGTGGCGAAGCGCCTTCCGGCGCGCTTCAATGGCCGGGCAGAACCAGGACTTTCGGCTTGGCCGGCAGGCTGGTCTTGGACACCAGCGTCGACGGGAGCGGGGCGATCTCCACGTCCCACTCCTGGCGGACGCGCGCCAGGAAGCGGTCGAGGGTATAGGCGCTGAAATAGTGCATCGGGATCATCAGCGGCGCCTTTAGCGCGTGCAGCACCTCGATCATGCCCTCGAGATCGAGCGTCAAGTTGCCGTCGACCGGCACCATCACCACGTCGACGCGGCCGATCTCGTTCAATTGCTGCTGCGTCAGCGTGTGGTGCAGATGGCCGAGATGGGCGATGCACAGGTTGGCGACCTCGAAGATGAAAATCGAATTGCCGTGCCGCTCGGTGCCGCCGTCGAAGGTGCGGATATTGGTCGGCACGTTGCGCACGCGCACGTCCTTGTACTGCAGGTCGATGCGCGCCGGCCTTTCATTCTCGGCCCAGCCGCGCAGCACGTGCTTGATGGCCGGATCGGGACGATCGCTGTAGTGGCTGATGTGCGCGTGGTTCATGGTGACGATGTCGGGCGTGACCGGCGGCCTGACGTAGTCGTTGTAGTCGGTGGCGATCCGCACCAGCTGCGGGCTTTCGATCAGGAAGGTCGCATGGCCGACATAGCTGATCCGCACCTGGTCGGGCGCGAGCGCGGCGAGCTGAAACGCGGAAGGCCGCGCGAACGGCGCGCGCGTCGCAACCAGGCCCGGGCAGCTTTCGGTCATTTCCGGCTTTGGCGCGGGCGGCGCCGCGCCTTGCGCGAACGCCGGAGCAGCCGCGGCCAGAACGGCCGCCGCGATCGCCGCCAGCAATTTCAGAGCCGTGCCGCCCATGACTGTTCGCTCGCCGCGCATCCGGCGGCGCTAAGTCTGGCACGGTTTTGGCCGGCTCGCCACACCGCCCCGCACGCAAATGAAAAGCGGCGCCTTGCGGGCGCCGCTACATCACATTCGGCGGTGAACTTGCGCTCAGAACTGCTCGAAATAGCGCCGGTCGCGCAGCGACACGATGATGCCCTTCGGCGTGAGCACCGTCCATCGGCCATCCTGCCGCTTGACCGATTGCACCGGACCGAGGCCGGGCAACGGCGCGCCGAGCTGGACCTGATAAACGGCGCCGTGATTTTCCACGTAGACGTAGCCATTGCGGGTGTCGCGGATAGTCCAATTTGTCACCACTGGTATGCGCGCCGGCAATGGCGCCGTGGCCGGCGCGGTCGTCTGCGGCGCGGCAATCGAGCCGGTGATCTCCGCGGTTGCGTGTTCGAGACGTTCGGAAATCTTGGCGATCTGCGTGTGCGCCGCCTTGTTGGCCTGATCGAGGCTCGCCCTCAACGTGGTGACCTCGCGGCCGAGCCGCGCGATCGATAGCTGCATCGCCTTGTTCTGTTCGATCGCGGCGACGTCGGGAGCTGCGGGCGCGGAGTGTCCGCCGGTCGCCATCGCGCCGACCACGGCGCCGAGCGCGGCCGCCAGCGTCGCCGAGGCGGCGAGCAAGGCATAGCGTTTGTGGCGCGGCCGCAAGACAAATCGGGGCGGCGTTGCGGGCGCCGCCTCCATAGTGACGGGCTCGGCGGCGGGCGCCGCCACGGCCGGCTCGCTCACCGGCTCGAATTCGAATGCCGCTTGCACTTTGGTGGCCGGCGATATCGAAGGCGATTCGACCGTGGGCAACTCGGCCTTGGCCGGTATTGCCGCGCGCGGACCGTCTTGTTTGGGTGCCTCTTCCATGACAGGTCCTCGCAAATTGGCCGTTCACCAATCGCTAACCATGTTCGGTTACCAATTGGTTACCAACCGCGCGCGCCGGCGTTCCCGCCGGGCGTTTCGCGCCAGGAATCCCCCATCGGTGGATTTTCGAAGTGGCTAGACCGGCAGGCCGTTCTCGGCGGCCAGCGCCTTGAGCGAGACCGCCGGGCGGGCGCCGATATGCTGGATCACTTCGGCAGCGGCCAAAGCGCCAAGACGGGCGGCGGTGCGGTGGTCTTTGCCGCGCGCCAGCCCGATCAGGAATCCGGCGGCGAACAGATCGCCGGCGCCGGTGACGTCGACCACGCGGTCGATCGGCATCGCTTGCACCGCCTCGACTGTCTTGCGGGTGACCACCACGCAGCCTTTCTCGCTGCGCGTGATCACCGCGAGCTTGGCGTCGTGACGCAGCGCCTTGACCGCGGTGTCGAAGTCGGCGGTCTCGTAAAGACTGTGCAGCTCGTGCTCGTTGGCAAAAACAATGTCGACGGTGCCCTTGCGGATCAGGTCGAGGAACTCGGCGCGGTAGCGATCAACGCAGAACGCATCCGAGAGGGTGAGCGCGACGCGCCGCCCGGCTCTGTGCGCGACCGCCGCCGCCTTGACGAAGGCTTCCTTGGCCTGCGGCGGGTCCCACAGATAGCCTTCGAGATAAATCAGCGCGGCGCTGGCGACCTTGGCTTCATCGATGTCGGCGGGCTTGAGATCCTGCGCCGCGCCGAGAAACGTGTTCATGGTGCGCTCGCCGTCCGGCGTCACCATGATGTAGCAGCGCGCGGTCGAAGGCCCCTCGCCGGCCGGCTTGGTTTCGAAGGCGACGCGGGCGGCACGGATGTCGTGGGCGAAGGCGCGGCCGAGTTCGTCGTCCTTGACCTTGCCGATGAAGGCGGCGTGGCCGCCGAAGCTCGCCACGCCGACGATGGTATTGGCGGCCGAGCCGCCCGAGCTTTCCACCGCGGGCCCCATTGCCTGATAAATCTTCTCGGCGCGCGCCTGATCGATCAGCGCCATGGCGCCCTTGTGCATGCCGTGCGCGACCAGGAAATCGTCCTCGGCGCGGGCGATCACGTCGACGATGGCGTTGCCAATGCCGATGACGTCGTAGCGGGGGGCGGTCATGCATTACCTCGTGAATTCGCGGCGCACTATAGCGGCGACTGACGGGCTGGCAACGTTGTCGGATCGCGCGTGCCTAGTGAAGGGGCGGAAGTCTTTTCAGCACTTCCAGACTCCACCATAGAAAGTAGCCGCCGATCAGGATGCCGAGCGCCACTTTCACCAGTTGAATAATTAGCTCGTCTTTGCTCATCTAAATCCCACCCGCCACTTGCCACCCCGCGCGATTCCCGGCTGTCTTGTCTTTCTCCTATCACGGAAAGGCGCTCCCTTTAACATTGCTATGCCGTGCCGGGACAAAGCCTTTGTTGCGACCGCCAACAGGGGTTGCGCGCCAAACGGCGTCATGCGATGTGGCCCACCACAATCCCGGAGTGAGGCCATGGCGTTCAAGGAACGGGTATTTTCCGGCGTGCAGCCGACCGGCAACCTGCATCTCGGCAACTATCTCGGCGCGATCACCAAATTTGTGGCGCTGCAGGAGCGCTATGATTGCCTTTATTGCGTGGTCGACCTGCACGCCATCACGGTGTGGCAGGACCCGGCCGAATTGCCGCGCGCCACACGCGAAGTGACCGCGGCGTTTCTGGCCAGCGGCATCGACGCCAAGAAGCAGATCATCTTCAACCAGAGCCAGGTCGCCGAGCACGCCGAGCTCGCCTGGGTGTTCAATTGCGTCGCCCGCCTCGGCTGGCTCAACCGCATGACCCAGTTCAAGGAGAAGGCCGGCAAGGACCGCGAGAACGTCTCGGTCGGCCTCTACGCCTATCCGAACCTGATGGCGGCCGACATTCTGGTCTACCGCGCCACCCATGTGCCGGTCGGCGAGGACCAGAAGCAGCATCTGGAACTGGCGCGCGACATCGCGCAGAAGTTCAACACCGACTTCGCGCAATCGATTCACGCGCACGGCTATGGCGAGGCCTTCTTTCCGCTGCCGGAGCCGATCATTCAGGGACCGGCGACGCGGGTCATGTCGCTGCGCGATGGCTCGAAGAAAATGTCGAAATCGGAGCCGTCGGATTATTCACGCATCAACCTGACCGACGATGCCGACGCCATCGCGCAGAAAATCCGCAAGGCGAAAACCGATCCCGAGCCGCTGCCGAGCGAGGAGAAGGGTCTCGAGCCGCGGCCCGAGGCCTACAACCTGGTCGGCATTTATGCCGCGCTCAAAGGTGTGAGCAAACTCGACGTCTTGAAAGAATTCGGCGGCGGGCATTTTTCCACCTTCAAGACCGCGCTGGCCGATCTCTCGGTCGCCAAGCTCGGGCCGATCGGCGCCGAAATGAAAAAGCTGATGCAGGACCCGGTCTATATCGATTCGGTGCTGGCCGACGGCGCCGCGCGCGCGCAGGTCATCGCCGCCGAAACCATGAAGGCGGTCAAGGACATCGTCGGTTTCGTGCGCCGCTAGAATGCGCGCCGCAATATCCGCCCCGCAGGCCGCTTGTCGGCGCGGCGGCCGCCATGCCACCATTCCCGGATGAGCACCAAGCGGCGCAGTTTCGAGTCCGGCCATAAACGCAAATATCTGGTCGTCATCGACGACACCGAGGAGTGCGACCGCGCGGTCTATTGGGCCGCCAAGCGCGCCGGCCGCACCAAGTCGCAATTGGTCATGCTGCGCGTGATCGACACCGGCGAGCATAACCAGCAATGGCTGAGCGTCGCCGACATCATGAAGGCCGAGGCGACGGAGGCGGCCAATGCGGTGTTCGACAAGTTCGCGGCGCGCGCCAAGGACATCGCCAGCATCACGCCCGATCGCGTGATCCGCGAAGGCGACCCGGCCCAGGAGATCGTCAAGCTGATCGATGAGGACACTGACATCGGCATCCTGGTGCTAGCTGCCGGCATCGCCAACGAAGGCCCCGGCCCGCTGGTCTCCAGCCTCACCAAGACCGCCGGAACCTTTCCGATCCCGATCGCGCTTGTGCCCGGCCATCTGAGCGACGAAGACATCGACGCCAGTTCGTAACGACGCGCTTTTCGCCGGTTGACGTTACCCCGCGCAGGGGCCATTTATCCGCTATAGTTGTCTTCAGACCACGGGCCTTGAACCCGCAAGGAGCTGATAATGTTCATTCAAACCGAAGCCACGCCCAATCCGGCGACGCTGAAATTCCTGCCCGGGCGGCCGGTGCTCGAATCCGGCACCCTCGACATGCCCGACAAGACCGCCGCCGCGCAGTCGCCGCTGGCCGCGGCATTGTTCGAAATTCCGAATGTCGGAGGCGTCTTCTTCGGCTCCGACTTCATCTCCATCACCAAACGCGACGGCGACTGGCAGCAGATCAAGCCGGCGATCCTCGGCGCCATCATGGAGCACTTCGTCAGCGGCGCGCCGCTGTTGGCAAACGGGGGCGCGGCGGAGACGTCCGATGCGGATGAGTTCTACGACGCCAAGGACGCCGAGACGGTCGCCACCATCAAGGATCTGATCGAGACCCGCGTGCGCCCGGCGGTGGCCGGCGACGGCGGCGACATCACCTTCAAGGGCTACAAGGAAGGCGTCGTGTTCCTGACCATGAAGGGCGCCTGCTCGGGCTGCCCATCCTCGACCGCCACGTTGCAGCACGGCATCCAGAACCTGCTCAAACATTTCGTGCCCGACGTTACCGAAGTGCGGCCGGTCTAATCATTTTGTCATTCCGGGCTCGCTGCGCTCGCGCCCCGGAATGACGACGTTGTTTTTGCCGGGGCGGTGCTAAGCTCAAGTCATGCGCGTCCTCGCCATCGATACCGCGCTCGAGGCCTGTTCGGCCGCCGTACTCGACACTGAGCCGGGCGGGATTTCCGCGCGTGAATCGCTGCCGATGGTGCGCGGCCATGCCGAAGCTTTGCTGCCGCTGATCGCGCGCGTCATGGACAGCGCCGGCCTCGAATTCGCCGCGCTCGACCGCATCGCCGTCACCACCGGACCCGGCAGCTTCACCGGGCTGCGCGTCGGCATCGCTGCAGCGCGCGGTATCGCGCTCGCGGCCGGCAAATCGGCGGTCGGCTTGTCGACACTCGCCGCCTATGCCGCGCCCTTGATCGCGGCCGACGACTCCGTACCGGTGGTCGCAGTGATCGACGCCCGCCACGACCACGTCTATCTGCAGGTGTTCGGGCCCGGCGGCCGCACCGTCGTGACGCCGCGGATCGCGTCGCTGCGCGAGGCACTGCGCGCGGCTGCGACCGGCGCGCCGCGCCTTATCGGTACCGCCGCCGAGATGCTGGCCGCCGCTTGGCCGGCCGACCAACGCGCGCCGCGCCTGGTCGATGCGCGCCGCTCGCCCGACGTCGATTGGGTGGCGCGGCTCGGCGCCGCCGCCACCGACACCGGCGTACCGCCGAAGCCGCTTTATCTGCGCGCGCCAGACGCCCAGCCGCAGAACGCCGCGCAACTGGCGCGACGATGATGGGCCTGTTCGCCAAATTTTTTGCGCGAGACGAGCCGATGCTGTCGGACGCGGCGAGCCGCGACGCCGCGGCGATTGCCGCGCTGCATGCCGCCTCGTTCCGGCGCGGCTGGAGTGAGCAGGAGGTCGAGGGCCTGCTGACCGACCGCCATGTCATCGCGCATCGCGCCATGCTCGGATCGACGATGGTTGCCTTCATCCTGTCGCGGCTGGTGGAGGACGAGGCGGAAATCCTCTCGGTCGCGGTGGAACGCGCCCGGCGCGGCCGCGGCTTGGCGCGCAATCTGCTCGATCTGCATTTGCGCCGGTTGGCGGGCTATGGCGCGCGCGCCGTTTTCCTGGAGGTCGACGAACACAATTCCGCGGCGATCCGGTTGTACGATCGCGCCGGTTTTCGCGAGATCGCCCGCCGTCCCAGTTATTATCCAGGCGCCGGCGGCAAGGCGGCCGCCGCGCTGGTACTGCGCCGCGATCTGGTTTGACGCGCGCGGGCCGGAAAAAGCGGCAAACCGCATTCGCATAAGGTCATGCAGGAAGCGGAAACACCTGATAGACCATCCCGGACGGGCTCAATATGCTAGGGAAGCCCGACCAGAAAGACGACGAGAGCGCCATCGTGACCACGCCAGACAAAGCCATTTCTGACAGGCGCGACATCGAAGCCCTGTGCGCCGAAAAGGGCATGCGCATGACCGAGCAGCGCCGCACCATCGCGCGCGTGCTGGCGGGATCCGACGATCATCCCGATGTCGAGGAACTGTACCGGCGCTGCGCCAAGGTCGACGACCGGATTTCCATTTCGACAGTGTATCGCACCGTGCGCCTGTTCGAGGATGCCGGCATCATTGAGCGGCACGACTTCCGCGAAGGGCGCGCGCGCTACGAGACCGCCACCGAATCCCATCACGACCACCTGATCAACCTGCGCAGCGGCGAAGTGATCGAATTCCGCTCGGCCGAGATCGAGCGGACGCAGGCGGAGGTCGCGCGCAAGCTCGGCTACACACTAGTCGATCACCGGCTCGAGCTCTACGCCGTCCCGCTCGACGACGAGAAAAAATAAGCTTCCATGCTGCGCGGGCCACAAACTCCGCTCATTCCCGCGCAAGCGGGAATCCAGTGCCACACAAGATGAGCCGCGGTTTGCTGCCCTGGGTCCCAGCTTACGCGGGGACGAGCGGTTGAAATCATGCTGCGCGGCCTAATGATCGGCGCATTCTTCTTCACCATGACGCCGCTGCCGATCTCGGTGCAGTGGCTGCTCGACAAGCTCAAATTCCCCGGCCGGGGCGCGATCGCCGTCGGCTACTACCGCGTGCTCTGCCGGCTGCTGCGCATTCGCATCAACGTCGTCGGCGAGCCGGTGCACGATCGCGCGGTGCTGTTCGTGTCCAACCACGTTTCCTGGGCCGATATTCTGGTGATCGGTTCGATCGCGCCGGTCGCCTTCGTCGCCAAGCGCGATGTGGCGAGCTGGCCGCTGGTCGGTGTTACCGCGCGGCTCCAGCGCACGGTGTTTGTCGACCGCTCGCGCCGCCACCAGACCGGCCAAGCCATCGGCGAGATCGTCCAGCGCTTGGCCGGCGGCACGCCGATCGTGCTGTTCGCGGAAGGCACCTCGAGCGACGGCAACCGCGTGCTGCCGCTCCGCTTTGGTCGGCGCGGTGGAGGAGGCAGGCGCGCACTTGGAGCGCGGCATTCTGATCCAGCCGATGTCGATCGGCTACACCGCCCTGCACGGCATTCCGATGGGACGCCAGCATCGTCCGCTGGTCGCCTGGTACGGCGATCTCGACTTCATGCCGCACATCCGGGCCTTCATCGCACGCGGCGCGGTCGACGCCGTGGTCAGCTATGGCACACCGGTCGCGGCCGACGGCGCCGCCGACCGCAAAGCCCTGACGAAATCGCTGGAGGGCACGGTACGGGCGCTCAACGCCGCGACCCTGCGCGGCCGGCCGCTTGCGGCGCGCGCCAGCACATCTTAAAAGCCTCACGATATCAAGTACATGGATGAGAGGGACAAACCCGGTCTCGACAGGCTAGATTGGCCACCCGGTTCGAACGCGAGCGGCATGAGCAAAGTCCACGTCAAGTCCTTCGGCTGCCAGATGAACGTCTACGATTCCAATCGTATGGCGGACACGCTGGCGCCGGGCGGCTACAGCGAGACCGCGGACGTCGCCGACGCCGACCTCGTCATCCTCAATACCTGCAACATCCGCGAGAAGGCGGTCGACAAGCTCTATTCCGAGATCGGCCGCGTGCGCGAATTCAAGGAAGCCGCCGAGTGCGACGGCCGCCGCATGCTGATCGCGGTCGCCGGTTGCGTGGCACAGGCCGAGGGCAACGAAATCCTCCGCCGCGCCGGCGCGGTCGACTTGGTCGTCGGTTCGCAGAATTATCACCGCCTGCCCGATCTGATTGCGCGCGTAAAGGCCGGCGAGCGGATCGTCGATACCGAATTTCCGGCAGACGACAAGTTCGACGCGCTCGCCGCGCCGCGCCGCGAAGCGATCGCCAGGCGCGGCATTTCCGCCTTCGTCACCGTGCAGGAAGGCTGCGACAAATTCTGTACATTTTGCGTTGTGCCCTACACGCGGGGCGCCGAAGTCTCGCGCCCGGTCGAAAAAATCGTGGCCGAGGTCGAGCGCCTGGCCGAGGCGAACGTGCGCGAGGTGACGCTGATCGGGCAGAACGTCAATGCCTATCACGGCCAGGATGCCGACAGCCGGCCGGCGACGCTCGGCAAACTGCTGCGACGGCTTTCCGCCGTGCCCGGCATCGTGCGCCTGCGCTACATGACCAGCCATCCGCGCGACATGGAAGACGATCTGATCGCCGCGCATGGCGACCTGCCCGCGCTGATGCCCTACGTGCACCTGCCGGTGCAGTCCGGTTCCGACCGCATCCTGACGGCGATGAACCGGCGGCATACGCGGCGAGATTATCTCGATATCATCGCGCGGCTGCGCGCCAGCCGCGCCGATCTCGCCTTGACCTCGGATTTCATCGTCGGCTTTCCGGGCGAGACCGAGGACGATTTCCGCGCCACGCTGTCGCTGGTCGAAGAGGTCGGCTACGCCACCGCTTATAGCTTCATGTATTCGCCGCGCCCCGGTACGCCGGCGGCCGCCCTGGAGAATCAGGTCCCGCCGGGCGAACAGGCCGAACGCCTGCAAAGGCTGCAGGCCGTTATCACCCGCCAGTGGCGCGCCTTCAACGCGCAGTACCTCGGTCGCACCGTGGAAGTGCTGCTGGAGAAGCCGGGCAAGCTCCCTGGGCAATTGATCGGCCGCACCCCATATCTGCAGGCGGTGCAGGTGATGGCGCCCCGCGCCATGATCGGTTCGCTGGTGGATGTCGTCATCACCGATATCGGAACCAATACTTTGTTCGGCGCCCTATCCGAGCCGGCGCCGGCCCTCGCCGCAGCAGGAGCTTGAGTACCCACTTGCGCACATCGGATCCCGCGATCCCGGCCGCCGCAGTTTCCGAGGAAACTGCCACCACGCAGACCGTACTCGCCTTCGAGGATAATCGGCTCGCCTCCATCCTGTTCGGGCAATACGGACAAAACCTCGCGCTGATCGAACGCCGCCTCGGCGTGGTGGCCGAGCAACGCGGCAATCACGTCACCATCGACGGCTCGCGCGGCGGCTGCGAGCAGGCCCGCCGCGTGCTGGAAGGGCTCTACGAGCACATCAAGCGCGGCCACGAACTCAGCCAAGGCGACGTCGAGGGCGCCATCCGTCAGGCGATCGCGCAGGGCTCGCTGTTCGATTACGACCCGGCGAGTGCGCGGGCGGCCTTTGAGGAAATAAACTTACGCAAACGCCCGGTGCGCGCGCGCACCGCCGCGCAGGACGCCTATATCCGCGCGCTCAAGCGCCATCATCTGGTGTTCGGCACCGGTCCCGCCGGCACCGGCAAGACCTGGCTCGCGGTCGCGCAAGCGATCCAGATGTTCGAGCGCAAGGAGGTCGACCGCATCATCCTGTCGCGGCCCGCGGTGGAAGCCGGCGAACGGCTCGGCTTCCTGCCCGGCGACATGCGCGAGAAGGTCGACCCCTATTTGCGCCCGATCTACGACGCGCTCTACGACCTGATGGACGCCCGCATTGTCGAGCGCGCACTGCAAGCTGGTGAGATCGAGATCGCGCCGCTCGCCTTCATGCGCGGACGCACGCTGTCGAACGCCGCCGTCATCCTCGACGAGGCGCAAAACACCACCTCTATGCAAATGAAAATGTTCTTGACGAGGCTTGGCGAGAACAGCCGCATGATCGTCACCGGCGATCCGAGCCAAGTCGATTTGCCGAGCGGGCAGACCTCGGGCCTCGCCGAAGCCGTTCGGCTGCTCGACGGTATCGAGGGCATCGGCCATGTCGCCTTCACCCATGAGGACGTGATCCGCCACGAATTAGTCGGGCGCATCGTGGCAGCCTATGACCGCAAGGCGCCCGCGCGCGAGGACAGGAAATGACCAGCGCGCCGAGCCGGCGCGCCCCGGCGCCGTCGATCGACATCCAGGTTCAGTCGCCGCTGTGGCAGGCCGAGCCCGCTGCCGAGCAGACCGTGCATGACGCGATTGCCGCGGCCGCCGCGACGCTCTCAACAGCGGACGGCGAAGTGGCTATCCTGCTGACCGGCGACGAGGCGATTCGGGCGCTCAACCGGCAATGGCGCGGCATCGACAAACCGACCAATGTGCTGTCATTTCCGGCGGCGGTGACGGCGGCCGGCATCGGCGCCAAATTCTTCGGCGATATTGTCATTGCCTATGAGACGCTCAAGCGGGAATGCGACGATGAAAACCGGATTTTTACCCATCATCTCGCCCATCTCGCGATCCATGGGTTTCTTCACCTCATCGGCTACGGTCACGAAATCGACGCCGAGGCCGACGAGATGGAAGGGCTCGAGAGCAAGATCATGATGCGCATGAACCTGCCCGACCCATGGCTCGGCCGCCATCTCGACCGCGAACTTGGCGGCGCCTGATCGCCATGCCCGACACCGATCCATCGAGTTCCGGTCATGGCGACGCTTCTCCGTATGAGCCGCGCCACCTGCCGGTGTTGATGCCGGCGCCGCGTGACGGCGGCGAAAGCTGGATCGTGCGCGCCTTCCGCACGCTGTTCGGCCGCAAGTCGAACTCGCGCGCCGACCTCAAGGACGTGCTCGACGCCATGCCGCCCGGCGAATCCGGCTTTTCGCCAGAAGAAAGCCGGATGCTCAAGAACATCCTCGGCCTGCGCGAGCGCCGTGTCGGTGACGTGATGATTCCGCGCGCCGACATCGTCGCCGTGCAGCAGGACATCAAGATCGGCGAGCTGGTGCGCACGTTCGAGGGCGCCGGCCATTCGCGACTGGTGGTCTACAACGACACGCTCGACGATCCGATCGGCATGGTCCACATCCGCGACCTGATCGCGTTCATGACCGCGCGGGCGGCGGTCGACCCGGAAAAGAACGCCAAGCGCAAGAAGCCGTTGCCGGCCGGGCTCGATCTCAAGGCGATCGATCTTGCCATGCCGCTGTCGGCGGCCAAGATCGTGCGCGAAATCCTGTTCGTGCCGCCGTCGTCGCGGGTCATCGACCTGTTGGCGCGCATGCAGGCGACGCGAATACACCTGGCGCTGGTGGTCGACGAATATGGCGGCAGCGACGGCCTGATTTCGATCGAAGACATCGTCGAGCAGATCGTCGGCGAGATCGCCGACGAACACGACGAGGACGAAACGCCGCACGTGGTGCGCCAGGGCGACGATTCCTTCATTGCCGACGCCCGCGCCCATCTCGAGGACGTGGCGGCCACCATCGGCAACGATTTCGACCCGGGTGACGTCGCCCAGGAGGTCGATACGCTCGGCGGCTATCTGGTGACGCGCGCCGGCCGCTTGCCGGTGCGTGGCGAACTGATCTCCGGACCGGGGCTGTTCGAATTCGAGGTGCTGGATGCCGATCCGCGCCGCATCAAACGCGTGCGCATCACCCGGCTGAAGGAGAAGCGCGAACGCCCACGGGAGACGCGCAAGCGCGGCGAGCCTGACGCCGTGCTGGCCGGAACGGCGCCGCCGGTCTTGAACGTCGACGATGCCCCGGCAAAAGACGGCGGCCCGTCCGCCGCCGGCCCGGCGGCCGGCGCGCGCCGCCCGTGATAATCACCCGCCTCGCCTATGCGGTCGTGCTCGCCTTCGGCTGGCGGCGCGCCCTCATCGCCTTTATCGCCGGGCTCGCGTCGGCGCTGGCGCTCGCCCCGATCAATGCCTGGCCGATCCTTTTTCTGACATTCCCGGTGCTGATTTGGCTAGTGGACGGCTCGGCCGCCGGGCGCTGGAGCGGCACTATGCGCGCGGCGATCGCCGGCTGGTGCTTCGGCTTCGGCTATTTCATCGCCGGACTTTATTGGGTCGGCTACGCCTTTTTGGTCGACGCCAAGACTTTCGGCTGGCTGCTGCCGGTCGCGGTCGCGGGCCTGCCGGCTTATCTGGCGATTTACACCGCCCTCGGTGTTGCCGCGGCACGGCTGATCTGGGTGCGCGGGCCGTCGCGCGTGCTGGCGCTCGCCGCCATGCTGACCGGGACCGAGTGGCTGCGCGGCCATCTGTTCAGCGGATTCCCCTGGAACACTTTTGGCTATGCGCTGACCGAACCGCTGGCGCTGGCGCAAAGCGTGTCGCTCACCGGCATCTGGGGCCTCACGTTTCTCTGCATCGCGATCTGCGCCAGTCCGGCCGTGCTGGTCGACGACCCCGCCGACACGCCGCATCCGCGGCGCGTGCCGCTTTTCGGAATTTTGATTCTGGTGGCGTTCGCGAGCTACGGCACGGTGCGGCTGTGGCAGCACCCGACCGTTAGCGTGAGCGGCGTGAAGCTGCGCATCATGCAGCCCAATCTGCAGCAGGACGAGAAGTTCAATTATGCCGCCAAGACGCCGGTCATGGAGCGCTACTTGCGTCTGTCCAATCGCGTCACCGGACCGGACTCGAACGGCGTGCACGACGCCATGGTTTTGATCTGGCCGGAATTGGCGTTCCCGTTTTTCCTCTCGCGCGAACCGGACGCGCTGGCGCAGATCGCCTCGCTGTTGAAACCGTCGACCGAGCTGATCACCGGCGCGGTGCGCCCCGCGCCTTCCCAGAATGGCGCGCCGCACGCCTATAATTCGGTTTATGTGATCGATCCCGACGGCTCGATCCGCGGCATCTACGACAAAGTGCATCTGGTGCCGTTCGGCGAATACCTGCCGTTCCAGCGCCTGCTGGAGCGGTTCGGTCTGCGGCAGCTCACCAAACAGGTCGGCGGATTTTTGTCGGGCGATCGCCGGCGCGCCATCGACGTGCCGGGCGCGCCGAAGATGCTGCCGCTGATCTGCTACGAAGCGATCTTCCCCGGCGCCGCGGTGCCGCGCGGCGAACGGCCGGGCTGGCTGGTCAATGTGACCAATGACGGCTGGTTCGGCATCAGCACCGGGCCTTACCAGCATTTCCAGCAGGCGCGCGTGTTGGCGATCGCCGAAGGCCTGCCGCTGGTGCGCGCGGCCAATACCGGCATTTCCGCGGTAGTCGACCCGGTCGGGCGCATCGTCGGTTCATTGCCGCTGGGTTCCGAAGGCGTGCTCGACGCGCCGCTGCCGCGCGCCATCGAGCCGACACCCTATGTGCGCTTCGGCGACGTCCCCTTGATTCTATTTATGGTAGTAAGTTTGATAATAGTCGCGCGGCGGCGAATTCGCTCCTAGGTTGCGTAAAATTCAGCCCTGGATTGCGAAAGCGTCCAATGCCGGGCCTAATACCCAGTCTCATTGATTAGAACCCGTGCGCCCATTGGCGGAGGCCGATGGACATGATGCGCCAGGGTTGGTCGACGAGCTTGTTCCATGCCCCACAGCAGTGATCGACGAGATCATCATATGATTTGAAGATGCGGTTGGAGAGCCAGTTGTCGCGCATGAATTGCCAGACGTTCTCGACTGAGTTGAGCTCGGGGCATTTCGGCGGCAACGCGATAATGGTGATGTTGGACGGCACGACGAGGCGCGTCGACATGTGCCAGCCAGCCTGATCGACCAAGAGGACGGCGTGGGCACCGGGCGCGATGATCGCGGCGATCTCGGCGAGGTGCAAGTTCATCGCCTCGGTGTTGCAGGCCGGCAGGATCAGGGCCGCACCGTTGCCTTCCTTTGGGCAGACGGCGCCGAAGATGTAGGCCGAGGCGGTTCGTTGATCACGGGGAGCGCTGGGGCGGGTGCCACGCTTTGCCCATCGGCGGGTGATCTTGTTCTTCTGGCCGAAACGAGCCTCATCTGCGAACCAGATCTCTATCTTGTCGATGTCGACCGCCTTTTCTTGGGCGATTGTGTCCAGACGCGCGGGGAAGTTTTTTTAAAATCCTCGATCGCGCCCTCGGCCTGCGCGTGATGACGTGGCCGAGCCGACAGCTTGCGATAACCCATGGCGCGCAGTTCTCGGCTCAACGTCTGCTTGGCGATGGTGATGCGGAACTCTTGGTATATCCATTGCGCCAGGTCGATCAGCCGCCAGCGCACCACGCCGTGGACTGCCGGGATTGGGCCGCTCTCGATCATCTGGGCGACGGCCTGGCGCTGGCCATTATTGAGCTTGGAGGGTTGGCCTGGCGGCTTTCTGTCCAGCAGCCCGTCAGGGCCCCGTACGCATTGAACCGTAACACCCAGTCGCGGATGATCTGTAGACCGACGCCGCCGATCTTGGCTGCCTCGGTGCAGGTTGCGCCATCATAGATCGCGGCAAGGGTCAGAAGTCGCCGTGCCTGCGGCCCATCCTTGGTCTTCTTTGCCAAACTGCGCAGCCGAGATGCGCTGAAATCCCGCCGCAACGGTATCGGAACCTACATGGCGAACCTCCTTGGTTCGCCACGTTCAATCAGACCGCCGCTGATTTGTGAAATCCCCTACGAGTCACGCCTTCAGAGACTTGGTATAAGTTGTTCGGTAGCGCGTGGACTTAACCCATTAAGGAAAACAGGGTCGGTTTTTGACCATGCGAAAACGACTGAAAAATATAGACAATTTTTATGTCTTTGGGACGTTGATGATCGATTGCCGGCAAATCACGAGTTGCACTGGCGATGCTTTCTATGACATTACGCTTTGGAATAGTCGCATAGGAGATCTTTATGGCTAAGAAGACGCCCAATCCGATCGACAAGCATGTGGGCGCGCGCGTGCGCATGCGTCGGATGATGCTGAGCATGAGTCAGGAGAAGCTCGGCGACGCGCTTAGCCTCACCTTCCAGCAAGTGCAGAAATACGAGAAGGGCACCAACCGCATCGGCGCCAGCCGCTTGCAGCAGATTTCCAATATTCTGCAGGTGCCGGTTTCATTTTTCTTCGAAGGCGCGCCGAATATGCCGGGGCATTCGGGCATGGGCGAGGCGCCATCGCCGGCCTATGTCTCGGACTTCCTCGCCACTTCGGACGGTCTTTCGCTGACCAAGTCGTTCATGCGCATCAAGAACGGCAAATTGCGCCGCCGCATCGTCGATCTGGTCGAGCAGATCGCCGCCGAGGACTGACGTTAAGCCGGTCCCATCCGGGCCGGAATACTGCCCACCGCTGCCCGCACCTTGACCTCCTCCACGGCCACTGCAAGAACCACCCGTGAAATGACGCGGCAGTGACGCCGCGCCACGGGAGGAGTGTCACAGGTGGCTCACACCAATTTTCAGTTCACCAGCGAATCGGTTTCCGAAGGTCACCCAGACAAGGTTTGCGACCAGATTTCCGACGCGGTGCTCGACGCCTTTCTCGAAAACGACATCAAGCTCGGCATCGCCGACGACAGCCAGGTGAACACGCGGCTCGGCTGCGAGACGCTGGCAACCACCAACAAGATCGTCATCGCCGGCGAAGGCCGCGGCCAGGCTCCGTTCTTCCATAAGCACGGCGACAAAGTCGTCGTCGACCGCGAGTTGATTGCAAAGATTGCGCGCGACGTGGTCAAGGACATCGGCTACGACCAGGATGGCTTCTCCTATTACGGCGCAGACGTCGAAGTGCTGCTGCACGGCCAGTCGCCCGACATTGCCATGGGCGTGAACGCAAAGAAGAAAAAGGGCGGCGAGGAAGAAGGCGCCGGCGACCAGGGCATGATGTTCGGCTTCGCCTGCACCGAAAGCGAAGTCTACGAAAAGAATTCTTTCATGCCGGCGCCGATCTATTTTGCGCACAAGATCCTGAAGGTGCTCTCCGACAAGCGCCGGGCCGGCCAGCTGTTCGATTTGCAGCCTGACGCCAAGAGCCAGGTCACCGTGCGCTATGTCGACGGCAAGCCGGTCGGCTGCACCAAGGTCGTGGTTTCGACCCAGCACAATGAGAAGAGCCGCAACGGCAAGAAATACACTCCCGGCATGGTCAAGGAATTGATCGCCGGCGCGGTCGAATCGGCGCTGCCGAAGGGCTGGATGCCGCAACGGCCGTCCGACTTTCTGGTCAACCCGACCGGCAATTTCGTCATCGGCGGACCGGACGGCGACTGCGGCCTCACCGGCCGCAAGATTATCGTCGACACTTACGGCGGCTACGCGCCGCACGGCGGCGGCGCCTTCTCCGGCAAGGACCCGACCAAGGTCGACCGCTCGGCCGCCTACGCCGCGCGCTATCTGGCCAAGAACGTGGTGGCCGCCGGCGTGGCCGAGCGCTGCACCATCCAGGTCGCCTATGCGATCGGCGTCGCCGATCCGATGTCGGTGCTGGTCGACACGCACGGCACCGGCAAGGTCGAAGAGAAAAAGCTCGAAAAACTCCTGCCCGAGCTGTTCCGCCTCACCCCGACCAATATCCGCCGCACCCTCAAGCTCAACCGCCCGATTTACCGGCGCACCGCCGCCTACGGCCATTTCGGCCGCGCCCCCGACAAGGACGGCGGCTTCTCCTGGGAAAAGACCGACCTCGCCGCGGCGATCAAGAGCGCGGTGAAGTAGCTTTTCTTGTCGTCATGCGCGGGCTAGACCCGCGCGTGACGATGAAGAATACCGACGATATCGAGGGTCATTCGGCGCGCGCCTTTTTCGGCCGCCGCAAAGGGCATCCGCTCAAGGCGCGGCAGGCCGCGTTGTTTGAGACGCTGCTGCCCCGCCTCGGGCTCGATCCGGGCAAACCGGCGCCGGCCGATCTGCGCGCGCTGTTCCCAAATAAGCCCGGCGAGATGCGGCTGGAAATCGGTTTTGGCGGCGCCGAACATCTGATTGCGCAGGCGCAAGCGAACCCGCGCTGCGGCTTCATCGGCTCGGATGCCTTCATCAACGGCGTCGCCAAGGCGCTCGTTTCGATCGACGAGAACAAGCTCGACAATATCCGCCTGCATTTTGGCGACGCCAGCACGCTGATCGATTGGCTGCCGGCGGGCGCGCTCGCGCGTATCGACCTGCTTTATCCCGACCCGTGGCCGAAGCGGCGGCACTGGAAGCGGCGCTTCATCCAGGATGAAAAGCTCAAGCGGCTGGCGCGCATTCTCAAAAGCGGCGGCGAACTGCGCTTCGCCACCGACATCGCCGATTACGCCGTCTTTGCGCTGGCACGCGTGCTGCGCTCGCCGGATTTCACCTGGACGGCGGAGCGCGCCGATGACTGGCGGAGCGCCTGGCCGGATTTTTCCGGAACCCGCTATGAGGCCAAGGCCAAGCGTGAAGGCCGGACGCCGGCGTATTTCATCTTTCGAAGCGTGTGATTACTCGCCGGTGCCCTGACGCACCTGCCAAAAGCGCACCACGCGCAGGGCGGTGGCCGCGGTCAGCCGCTCGAAGTTCTCGCGCGCGGCCTCGAGCGTCTGGCCCGAGGGCTTGAGGTTGGACCGCGAGTTCATGACCGCGCGCACCGTTCGCCAGCCGAAGCCGGCCGCGCGCGCCAGAATCAGCACCGGATCGGAACGCTCGCCGTTCATCAGCCGGTCGACTACTTCGACCGGCACTGCGCTCACCGTCGCCAGCGCGGCGATGGTCTCTTCGTATTTGCCGCTCTTGGCATATTCGGCGACGTCGGCCTCGGTGAGCTTGCGCTCCTTGTGCAGCACCTGCACCGCCGCCAGTGCCGCCGTGTAATCGCGCGGCGCGGCCTTGGCGGCGACCTCGCTGGTCACTTTCGTCAGCACGCGCTGGATTTCCGCTTTGGTGTCGGGCTTGGCTTGCGCCAGCAGGCGCTGCTGCACCACGGCGCTCGCCCGCATCAGCAACTGGCGAAATAGGCGCGGCGGAATATCGGTGCGCAGGCCGACTTTCTCGGCCAGCACGCCGTCGCCTTCGGCGCGCTTGACCAAAGTGTTGAACGCATCCTCCGACAGCCGGGCCTTGGGGTTGGTCGCTACGCTGCGCACCACCGCGCCGTCGCCGCGCCGCACCAACACGTCCGACAGCGTTTCGCTGATTGCCAAGCGGGAGGACAACGCCAGCAGGTGCGCCTGGCTCTTGGTCTCGGCGATATGTTTGAGATCGGGATCGTCGATGTGTGCCTGTTTAAGCACCGGGCCTGCGACCGCGATGTTGTCGTTCTTGGCGAGCGTCGTGACCACGCCGTGCGGCGCGTTCGGCACCGGCGCCAGCCGGCGCGCAAGTTCGGCCAGTGCCTTGAGTTCGATCTCCTCGATCAGGCAGCCGATGACGTCGTCGAACAGCGCGACGTGTTCATCATGAAAGGCCGCGGCGCCCTCGAGAAACAGGCTGGTGATGCGGCGCAGCGTTGCGGCCCGCTTTTCCGCCGAGCCATGCTGGACGACCTCTTCCAGTTCCGGAAGCAGCGAGGCGGGAACGCTCATTGCAAATACCTGCCAAACGGCCTGCGAACTTTGTGCGATCTGTGGTTTTACGCATAATTAGGCGTAGAATCTGAAGGAAGGGTTAGCCGCCGGAGGCGCCATTCACCCTTGCATGAAGCCCGGAAATCGCTATATTTCCGACAGTTAAGACACCCTCATAACCGAACGGGTTTTGAGAGTGGGTCCCCCGGGACCCGCTCTTTTTTGTTACTAAAATGGCTGCAATCGAGGCACGACAGGCGGTCGATACCGCCACCGAGATCGAGACGGAACCACGGCTGATCGTCGAGCCGGGGCTGTCGGCCCGTGTCGCGAGCATCGCCGAGCCGGTGATCGAACAGCTCGGCTACCGGCTGGTGCGGGTCAAGATTTCGAGCGCCGACGGCTGTACCGTCCAGATCATGGCGGAACTTCCCGATGGAACCATGGCGGTGGAGGACTGCGAGACGGTGTCGCGCGCTCTGTCGCCGGTATTCGACACCAACGACCCGATCAACAAAGCCTACCGGCTGGAGATTTCCTCGCCCGGCATCGACCGCCCGCTGGTGCGCAAATCCGACTTCGACCGCTATGCCGGCCATATGGTCAAGATCGAGACCGAAATCCCGATCGACGGCCGCAGGCGGTTTCGCGGCCTGCTGGTCGCCACCGAAGGCGACGCCGCGCGTATTCGCCTTGACCACAAGGCGGACACCAAGAAAGACGACAAAAAAAGCGACGATACGGCAGCCGACGACGGCACGGAATTTTTGCTTCCGATCGAAGAGATGAGCGACGCCAGGCTGGTGCTCACCGACGAATTGGTGACACAGGCGTTGCGGCGCGAGAAGGCCGCCAAGCGCCAAGCGCGCACGGCGAAACGAGAACAACGGCTTCGCAGGCATAAGTCCGGCCACGCCGGGCATGCCGACAGCGCATGAAAAGGATCATGCGCAAAACTCTAAATGAAGGAGACTGAGCTATGGCAGTCAGCGCCAACCGGCTCGAACTGTTGCAGATCGCCGACGCGGTGGCCCGCGAGAAGGCAATCGACCGCGGCATCGTCATCGCCGCCATGGAAGACGCCATCGCCAAGGCGGCGCGCTCGCGATACGGCGCGGAAACTGACGTGCACGCCGAGATCGAGCCAAAGACCGGCGACTTGCGGCTGACCCGCCACATGCTGGTGGTGGAAGCGGTGGAGAACCCGTCCAATCAGATCACGCTCGAAGGCGCGCGCAAGCACCATCCGGCGGCCCAGGTGGGCGATACCATCGCCGACCCGCTGCCGCCGCTGGAATACGGCCGCATCGCCGCGCAGTCGGCCAAACAGGTTATTGTGCAGAAGGTGCGCGAAGCCGAGCGCGACCGGCAATACGCCGAGTACAAGGATCGCATCGGCGACATCGTCAACGGCATCGTCAAGCGTGTCGAATACGGCAATGTGGTGGTCGATCTCGGCCGCGGCGAGGCCATCGTGCGGCGCGACGAGATGCTGCCGCGCGAGGTGTTCCGCAACGGCGACCGCATCCGCGCCTATATCTACGACGTGCGGCGCGAGCCGCGCGGCCCGCAGATTTTCCTGTCGCGCACGCATCCGCAGTTCACCGCCAAGCTGTTCGCGCAGGAAGTGCCGGAAATCTACGACGGCATCGTCGAGGTGAAGGCGGTCGCCCGCGACCCCGGCTCGCGCGCCAAGATCGCGGTGATCTCGCGCGATTCCAGCGTCGACCCGGTCGGCGCCTGCGTCGGCATGCGCGGCTCGCGCGTGCAGGCGGTGGTGAACGAATTGCAGGGCGAGAAGATCGACATCATTCCGTGGTCGCCCGACATCGCCACCTTTGTGGTGAACGCGCTGGCGCCGGCGGAAGTCGCCAAGGTCGTGCTCGACGAGGACAAGGAGCGCATCGAGGTGGTAGTGCCCGATCAGCAGTTGTCGCTCGCCATCGGCCGGCGCGGACAGAACGTGCGTCTCGCTTCGCAGCTCACCGGCTGGGACATCGACATCCTGACCGAACAGGAAGAGTCCGAGCGCCGTCACGCCGAGTTCGAGAGCCGCACCAAGATTTTCGTCGAGGCGCTCAATCTCGACGAGGTGGTCGGCCAGTTGCTCGCCTCGGAAGGCTTCGGCTCGATCGAGGAATTGGCGCTGGTGGACGAGAAGGAAATCGCCGGCATCGAGGGCTTCGATGACGACACCGCGCGCGAGCTGCAAGAGCGCGCCAAGGAATATCTCGACAAGCTCGAATCCGAACTCGACGCAAAGCGCGTCGAACTGGGCGTCGAGGACGCGGTCAAGGAAGTGCCCGGCGTCACGACCAAAATGTTGGTCGCCTTGGGCGAGAACGGCGTGAAGACGGTGGAAGATCTCGCCGGCTGCGCCACCGACGATCTGACCGGCTGGACCGAACGCAAGGACGGCGAGAGCAAGCATGAGCCCGGCTACTTCGACGGTCTCAACGTCTCGCGCGAGGAAGCGGAAGCCATGATCATGCAGGCCCGCGTCAAGGCCGGATGGGTGACGGAAGCCGATCTTGCGCCGCCGCCCGCGCCGGAAGCCGAAGCGGCGCTGGCGGACGCACCGGCGGCTAAAGCATAAGGAGCGCAGCACCGGCGATGTTGGCAATTGCGCAAAAAAACGAGCAAGACGATGAGCTCGACCGCGGGGCGACCAGTACCGCTACGGGGATGGAGCGGCATTGCGCGCTCAGCCGCACGCTGAAGCCGGTGGACGAGATGATCCGCTTCGTGGTCGGTCCCGACGGCGACGCGGTGCCCGACCTCAAGCGCAAGCTGCCCGGCCGCGGCATCTGGATCACCGCCACGCGCGCCGCGCTCGACGAAGCGGTCAAGCGCAACGTGTTTGCCCGCAGCTTCAAGCGCAACGTGCGCGTCGCCGCCGATCTGCCGGCGGCGACCGAGCGGCTCCTGGAGCGCAGCGCGCTCGACGCGCTGGCAATCGCCGGCAAGGCCGGAGGGGTGATCGGCGGCTTCGCCAAGGTCGAAGCGGCGATCGGCCGCGACGACCTGCTCGCGCTGATCCATGCGGCGGACGCCGCGGCCGACGGAAAGCGCAAGTTGGACGCCGCCTTGCAGCGTAAAATACCCGAAAAATCGCGCGAAATAGCGATTGTCGAGACATTTCCGGGCGCACAATTGGATTTGGCATTGAGCCGCCCAAATGTGGTACATGCAGCCCTGCTTGCCGGCCCCGTGAGCGATACTTTTCTCGCTCGCGCCAAGCGCTTTGAGCGCTTCCGGACCGGAGATTCGCCCGAACTGGTTAGCGCGTATGCGCCGACGAATGGCGCACGAGGACAGATTACGGAATGAGCGAAACGAAAGAACCTGGCGAAAAGAAACTCAGTGTCGGCAAGCTGACGCTAAAGCCGCGCACCGAGACGGGCGTGGTGCGCCAGAGCTTCAGTCACGGCCGCAGCAAGCAAGTCGTGGTCGAGAAGGTCAAACGCCGCAGCATCGGCGCAGCGCCCGAGGCCAAGGCCGAGCCGGCGCCGGTCGAGACGGCGCGCAAGCCGGCTGCCGCGGCCAAAGCCGCCCCGACGCCTGCCGAGCCCAAGCCATCCGGCGTGGTGCTGCGAACGCTGACCGAGGAAGAGCGCGTCGCGCGCGCCCACGCGCTGGCGGATTCGCGCGTGCGCGAAGCCGAAGAGCGCAAGATCGCCGAGGAAGAAGCGCGCCGCCGGCAAAGCCGCGAAGTCGTCGACAAGACCGAGCGCGAAGCCGCCGAAACGCGCAAGCGCGACGAGGACGATCGCCGTAAGCACGAGGAAGAAACCAAGCGCAAGGCCGGCGAAGTCGCCAAGAAGCGTTTGGGCGACGATGAAATCAAGAAGGCCGGCCCGGGCCGCATGACGCTCGAAGTCGAAGACGACGACGGGCCGCCGAAGTCGCGCCGTCCCGGCGGCGCCGCGCGTCCGGCCACGGCGCGTCCCGCCGCGCCGCGTGGCGCGCCCGCAAAAGAGCGCGGCCGCCTCACGCTGGTCACCGCGCTGCGCGCCGACGAAGTCCGCGAGCGTTCGGTCGCTTCATTCCGCCGCCGCACGCAGCGGCTCAAGGGTCACGCTTCCGCCGAGCCGAAGGAAAAGCTCGTGCGCGAGGTCATCATTCCGGATGCCATCACCATTTCCGATCTCGCCAACCGCATGTCCGAGCGCGCGGTCGACGTCATCCGCCTGCTGATGAAGCAGGGCCAGATGCTGCAGATCAACGACGTGATCGACGCCGACACCGCGCAGCTGATCGCCGAGGAAATGGGCCACAGCGTGCGCCGCGTGTCGGAAGCCGACGTCGAGGAAGGCCTGTTCGGCGTCGCCGACGATCCGGGACATTCGGCGCCGCGCGCGCCGGTGGTCACCGTCATGGGTCACGTCGACCACGGCAAGACCTCGCTGCTTGACTCGATTCGCTCAACCCATGTGACGGCCGGTGAAGCCGGCGGCATCACCCAGCATATCGGCGCCTATCAGGTAGTCGCGCCGAGCGGCGCCAAGATCACCTTCATCGACACGCCCGGCCACGCCGCCTTCACCGCCATGCGCGCGCGCGGCGCCAAGGTCACCGACATCGTTGTGCTGGTGGTCGCCGCCGACGACGGCGTGATGCCGCAAACGGTGGAAGCCATCCATCACGCCAAGGCTGCGAAAGTGCCGATCATCGTCGCCATCAACAAGATCGACAAACCCGACGCCAAGCCGGAGCGCGTGCGCAACGAACTGCTGCAGCACGAGATCCAGGTCGAATCGCTGGGCGGCGACGTGGTCGACGTGGAAGTCTCCGCCACCAAGAAAACCAATATCGACAAGCTGCTCGAGATGATCGGGCTGCAGGCCGAAATCCTCGACCTCAAGGCCGATCCGGAGCGTCCGGCCGAAGGCACCGTGATCGAAGCCAAGCTCGACCGCGGCCGTGGGCCCGTCGCGACCGTGCTGGTGCAGCGCGGCACGCTCAAGGTCGGCGACCTGGTGGTGGCCGGCGCCGAATGGGGCCGCGTGCGCGCGCTGGTATCCGACACCGGCGAACCGATCGACACCGCCGGCCCCTCGACGCCGGTCGAGGTGCTCGGCTTCTCCGGCACCCCCGATGCCGGCGACCGCCTCGCGGTGGTCGAGAACGAGGGCCGCGCCCGCGAAGTCACCGACTACCGCGCCCGCCAGAAACGCGAGAAGACGGCAGCGCGCGCCACCGGCATGCGCGGCTCGCTCGAACAGATGATGGCGCAGGCCAAGACATCCGGCCGCAAGGAATTCCCGCTGGTGGTCAAGGCCGACGTCCAGGGCTCGCTGGAAGCGGTCATCGGCTCGCTCGACAAGCTCGGCACCGACGAGGTTGCGGCGCGCGTGCTGCATGCCGGCGTCGGCGGCATTTCCGAGTTCGACGTTACGCTGGCCGAGGCCTCCGGCGTTCCGATCATCGCCTTCAACGTGCGCGCCAACAAGGAAGCGCGCGAGGCGGCCGAACGCGCCGGCATCGAAATCCGCTACTACAACATCATCTACGACCTCGTCGACGACGTGAAGAAGGCGATGTCCGGCCTGCTGCCGCCGACACTGCGCGAGACCATGCTCGGCAACGCGCAGGTCCTGGAAATCTTCAAGGTCTCCAAGGTCGGCAACATCGCCGGCTGCCGTGTCACCGACGGCACCGTGGAGCGCGGCGCCAACGTGCGGCTGATCCGCGACAACGTCGTGATCCACGAGGGCAAGCTCAGCCAGCTCAAACGTTTCAAGGACGACGCCAAGGAAGTCTCAGCCGGCATGGAATGCGGCATGGCCTTCGAGAATTACCAGGATATGCGGCAAGGCGACGTCATCGAATGCTACCGGGTGGAGACGATTTAACGCAGCCTGTGAGTCCAATTCTCGCATCTGCGACGAAACTCCATTCGTCATTGCCGAGCTTGACCCGGCATTCCATCCGCTAAAGCGGATTCCACTGAAGAAAGATGGATGCCCGGGTCCAGCCCGGGCATGACAGTGCAATATGCCACGCAAGAAATCGCACCGCGACACCATCACGCCCGGCGGCTCGCAACGCCAGTTGCGGGTCGGCGAACTGGTGCGCCACGCCATGGCCGAGTTGCTGGCGCGCGGCGACGTGCACGACCCGGTGATCGAGGGCCATCTCATCACCGTGCCGGAAGTGCGCATGACCGCCGATCTGCGGCTGGCGACCATCTACATCATGCCGCTCGCCGGCCGCGACGCCGACGACGTGCTGGCCGCGCTGGAGCGCAACAAGAAGTTTTTGCGCGGCGAAATCGCCCACCGCGTCAATCTGAAATTCGCGCCCGACATCCGGTTCCGGGTCGACGAGCGCTTCGCGGAAGCCGAGCGCATCGACAAGCTGTTGCGCTTGCCGGAAGTGAAACGGGATTTGACCAAGGACGAGAGCGGCGATGAATAAGTTTGCGCCCCCGGCGGACTCCACTTTCACCTCCCCACTTGAGGGGGAGGTCGGATCGCGAAGCGGTCCGGGAGGGGGGTTAAGCAACGACACTCTAAGTATGCAGCCCACCCCCCTCCCTGTCCCTCCCCCTCAAGGGGGGAGGGAACCAGGTGACGAGGGCGGAGAACGACGACACGGAAAAAAACAATTCAAGCGCGACAAGCGCGACGTCCACGGCTGGCTGGTGCTCGACAAGCCGGTCGGCATGACCTCCACCCATGCGGTCAGCGTGGTGAAGCGGCTGTTCACCGCCAAACGCACCGGCCACGCCGGCACGCTCGACCCGCTCGCTTCCGGCGCGCTGCCGATCGCGATGGGCGAAGCCACCAAGACGGTCCCGTTCGTCATGGACGGCCGCAAGCTCTACCAATTTACCATCCAATGGGGCGAAGAACGGGACACCGACGACGCCGAAGGCCGCGTCATCGCCACCAGCGATCAACGCCCGACGCCCGACGCCATCCGCGCTTTGCTGCCGTCCTATATCGGCACCATCAGCCAAGTGCCGCCGCGCTATTCCGCCATCAAGATCGAGGGCGAGCGCGCCTATGACCTCGCCCGCGACGGGGCGGTGGTGGAATTGGCGGCCCGCCCAGTCGAAATCGCCCGGCTGGAGCTGATCGCCACCCCCGACCCCGACCACGCGGTTCTGCACACCGAATGCGGCAAGGGAACCTATGTCCGCTCGCTCGCCCGCGACTTGGGCCGCGCTTTGGGCTGTTTCGGCCATGTCAGCGCGCTGCGCCGGGTCGCGGTCGGCCCATTTGGCGAAGAAACCATGATTTTACTGGAAGATTTGGAGGCACTGTGCCATAGAGCCGCGGCCGGCGAGGCTAGCCTCGCCGACGCTCTCATGCCCGTTGAGACCGCGCTGGACGACATCCCGGCGCTGGCCATCAGTCGGGCGGATGCGGCGAGGCTGCAAAGAGGCCAAGCCGTTTTGTTGCGCGGACGGGATGCTCCCAATTTCCGCGGTCCAGTCTATGCCACGGTATCGGGCCAACTGGTGGCCCTTGCCGATCTGGACCACGGCGAAATCGTCCCCAAGCGCGTGTTCAACCTCGCCGGCCTGATTGGCAGCGCCGGCCGCAAGAAAGGATGACCGATGTCGGTTACCGCCGGCCGCAAGGCCGAAGTTATTACTGCGTTCGCCAACAAGCCCGGCGATACCGGATCGCCCGAAGTTCAGGTGGCGATACTTTCCGAACGCATCAACAATCTCACCGAGCATTTCAAAACCCACGTCAAGGACAACCATTCCCGCCGTGGCTTGCTCAAGATGGTGAGCCAGCGCCGCACGCTGCTCGATTACCTGCGACGCACCAACGAGGCCAGTTACAAGACTTTGATCGAGAAGCTCGGCATCCGCCGATGATTTTGTACCCGCGTGAGGCGCGCATGCGCGCCCTACGCGTTTAGCGCGAAGCGAAGGCGTGTGACGCCTTCGCTTGATTGATCCGGCGGCGATGGCGCTGCCGGCGACAAGCAAGAGCCGATAGTGATCGCCTCTTGCGACAAGGCAAGGTTCGAAACGCCATGGCAGGATCGCCAGACACTGTTCGCAGCCGGCATCACTCGGTGATGCGCGACAGTTTCTTGCCGTCTTGCTCATGGCGTTCGGGGCTTGGCCAGAAAACCATGAGAGAAAAACGCAATGTTCGATATGCATCGAGTTGAACTCGATTGGGGCGGGCGCAAGCTTGTCCTCGAGACCGGCCGGGTAGCGCGTCAAGCCGACGGCGCCGTCCTCGCCACCTACGGCGAGACCACCGTGCTCGCCACCGCCGTGGCGGCCAAGCAGCCCCGTGAAGGCGTCGACTTCCTGCCGCTGACCGTCGACTACCAGGAAAAATACTACGCCGCTGGCCGCATTCCCGGCGGCTATTTCAAGCGCGAAGGCCGTCCGACCGAAAAGGAAACGCTGGTTTCCCGCCTGATCGACCGCCCGATCCGTCCGCTGTTCGCCGACGGCTGGCGTTGCGAAACGCAGGTGATCGTCACCACGCTGTCGCACGATCTGGAAAACGATCCCGACATCCTGGCGCTGGTCGCCTCTTCGGCGGCGCTGACGCTGTCGGGCGCGCCCTTCATGGGCCCGATCGGCGCAGCCCGCGTCGGCTTCGTCAACAATGAATACGTGCTCAACCCGACCATCGACGAGTTGGCCGAAAGCCAGCTCGACCTGGTCGTCGCCGGCACCACCGACGCCGTGCTGATGGTGGAATCGGAAGCCAAGGAGCTGTCCGAGGACGTCATGCTCGGCGCCGTCATGTTCGGCCACCGGCATTTCCAGCCGGTGATCGACGCCATCATCAAGCTCGCGGAAAAGGCGGCGAAGGAGCCGCGCGAACTTGCGGTGGTCGACAATGCCGCGCTCGAGAAGAAGATCCTCGGCGTGGCCGAGAAGGACCTGCGCGCGGCCTATTCGATCGCCGCCAAGCAGGAACGGCAGAATGCCGTCGCCGACGTCAAGGCCAAGGTCATGGCGCATTTCTTCCCGGAAGGCGCCGAGCCGGAATACGACAAGCTGCGTGTCGCCGGCGTGTTTAAGGAGCTGGAAGCCAAGATCGTGCGCTGGAACATTCTCGACACCGGCAAGCGCATCGACGGCCGCGACCTCAAGACCGTGCGCAACATCGTGACCGAAGTCGGCCTGTTGCCGCGCACCCACGGATCGGCGCTGTTCACCCGCGGCGAAACCCAGGCGCTGGTGGTTGCCACACTCGGCACCGGCGAGGACGAGCAGTGGATCGATGCCTTGCAGGGCTCCTACAAGGAATCCTTCCTGCTGCACTACAACTTCCCGCCCTACTCGGTCGGCGAAACCGGCCGTATGGGCGGCACCAAGCGGCGCGAAATCGGCCACGGCAAGCTGGCCTGGCGCGCGCTGCATCCGCTGCTGCCGAAGGCGGACGAGTTCCCCTACACCATCCGTCTGGTCTCCGAGATCACCGAGTTCGAACGGCTCGTCCTCGATGGCCTCGGTGTGCGGCGGCTCGCTGGCGTTGATGGATGCCGGCGTGCCGATCAAGCGGCCGGCGGCAGGCATCGCCATGGGCCTCATTCTCGAGGACAAGCGCTACGCCGTGCTGTCCGACATTCTCGGCGACGAGGATCATCTCGGCGACATGGACTTCAAGGTGGCCGGCACCGATCAGGGCGTCACATCTCTGCAGATGGACATCAAGATCGCCGGCATCACCGAGGAGATCATGAAGACCGCGCTTGGCCAGGCCAAGGACGGCCGCATTCACATCCTCGGCGAAATGAGCAAGGCGCTCACCAGCGCGCGCGCGGAGCTCGGCGAGTACGCCCCACGCATCGAGACGTTCAAGATCCCGACCGACAAAATCAGGGAAGTGATCGGCACCGGCGGCAAGGTGATCCGCGAGATCGTCGAGAAGACCGGCGCCAAGATCAACATCGAGGACGACGGATCGGTGAAGGTCGCCTCCGCCGACGGCGAGTCGATCAAGGCGGCGATCAAGTGGATCAAGTCGATCGCCTCCGATCCGGAGCCCGGCACGATCTACGACGGCACCGTGGTCAAGGTCATGGACTTCGGCGCCTTCGTGAACTTCTTCGGCGCCAAGGACGGCCTGGTGCACATCAGCCAACTGGCGCAGAACCGGGTCAACAAGGTCACCGACGTGGTCAAGGAAGGCGACAAGGTGAAGGTCAAGCTGCTGGGCATGGACGAGCGCGGCAAGGTGCGCCTGTCCATGAAGGCGGTCGATCAGACCACCGGCGAGGACCTCGAAGCCAAAGCCAATCCGCCGCAGCAGGCGGCGGGCGGCGCGGCCGAGTAGCTTCACCGTCGTCACAAAGAGGACGGACATACAAAGGGCGGCCTTCGTGGCCGCCCTATTGTATTCCTAACCAATTGATTTCGCGGGGCTTCCGAGAGAACAAACTAAGGCGGTCCCACATTCTGCCCCCCATTTCATGGGCGCTGGGGCCGGTGCGATGAAAACGAATTTTTATTTCCAAAAAAATTCCATAGCCGCGATGAGCCCTGGCGGGCGTTGTGACGTCACGTCCGCTTTAGCCCAACCGACTCGACCGACGGCGTTAAGTCTCTCGGCTGGACTTTCTAATTGGAAGGTTCGCGTGGTCGCTCGCGACGTAAGGCCGCACCGCACGTAAGTGCCAAAGGGCGATAGTTACATGTCTGGCGGACCATCCGCCCTTTCCGCTCGTATCTATCCGCGGCATCGCTCGGTTTTATGCTATTTTGCCCCATCTATGCCGCCATCAAATTCTGCAACGCCTATTTCGCCGATGCCGTCGTTCTGCATCTTCTGCGGCGGCCGTCCGCTCACGCGTGAGCATATCTGAGCCGACTGGTTCCGCGCATACCTCTCGCGTACGCTGCCGTCTTATCACTCAGGCCGCATCGTCCTGAACGAGGACAACACGCAGACCCACAGTTCGAAGAAAATATCAGGCGACCCGAAGAGCAGGAAGCTGCGCATTGTCTGCAACAAGTGCAATAACGAATGGATGAGCGACCTTCAGAATGCGACGAAGCCCATCCTCATTCCGCTCCTTCATCGCCAGCAGATTACCTTGAGCGAACCGCGGCAGCGCCTGCTTGCGACGTGGGTGGCGATGACGGTGATTTGCGCCGAATACCTTCAGCCAGCATCCGTTTCAATTCCGGTCACTGCGAGGCGCTGGCTGTTCACCAATCGGACGCCGCCCGACAATATGAGAATCTGGATTGGCAACTTCGACCGTCAGAATTGGAAAGCAGATTGGGCGCACAACAGCCTGCGCATCTCCCACAACGAAGGGCGCTATCCGTGGACCGTCAATCCGGATGGAACGCCGCGGCCAAACACACAAACAACGACCTACGTTGCCGGCAAGCTCTATATTCACGCCTTAACGTGTCCGTTCCCAGAAATCCTGAATTCGACCAAGCTCACGGGGCCAGTCGATAGGGCGCTGGTGCAAATCTGGCCCATCAGGCACAGATTCATCGCGTGGCAGCTTCCCGAGCTTACAGACAGACAGGCAGACACGCTCGCGGCGCATATCTTCCGCTCACTCGACGTGAGCGGCAAAGCGTTCGGTATCTAGCCCTCATTGAGCGGGCTCTTTGAAACCTAGCACAAGCTCTGTTCCGAATTCCTGAAAGAACCGCTCGAGCTTCGCGTCAGCACTTGGGAAGTGATTTGCGTACATGACCGCGGACGGCCCCAGCCGCAGCACCATTTCGTGCAGCCACGCCTTGACGTTTATGGGCTCTACGAACGGCCCAAGCTCACCTATCCCCTCCCGAGTTGTCATCGCAAACCCGCGCCACGTTGCATGCGATGCCAATTCCGAGAGCTTTCGGTACTGCTCGGCGCGGCGCTTCTGCGTATCCAGGTCGCGCTTGTCCAGCGCTTCCCTGATTTTCACCGGTTCGAAAAGTTTCCGGCGTGTCGCCCGGTCGGCTACCTTCCACACGGCGATTTGCTCCGGAAATGTACGAAAGTAATCAAGCAGGAAGCCGGTCTCCATGATGTCGCGCGCCTGCTGGAATCCAGTCTGGTAATAGCCCGAGAGTGCAAGCTTCACGCCGCTTGCCGCGGCGTTAAACAGGCGGATTCCGAGGAGCTGCACGGTCGTCTCATTCTCGCTCCGCGATGTATGGTCGATGGTGTAGCCGAATATTACCGCCATCGCCTTCTCGATGATCTCTAGGCGTCGTGATAACTCTGCGTCGGCATGGATGAGCGCCATGCTCTCCGCGCGCAATTTCTCTTCATGCTCGTGCGTAACCGCGAGATCTGAAAATAGTGGCCTGTCTGTCATGAAAAGTCTTCGCCGCAGCAATCGGCACCAATTTACAATGCACCCGCATAATTTCCTTATGCGCAGCCTCCCGCTCCAAAAGGCAGTCACCGAAGAGGCAACTAGCGGCCGGGCGGATCGGGCTTTTTGCATGATAGCATCCGAAAATGTATTTTTCTGTCCAGAATAATTCATTTCGTTGCTTGGCGCCCGCCAGGCAATCACTTCTTGAAACCGGCATCACGCCCACTGTTGTCACAACGAATTAATTTGGCTCGCAATCGACAAAATTATTTCATTAGTACGCCGTTCGCAGCGCAACGCAATCGCAACGAATTCAAGCTTGACTTGATTCCAGATCTTGGCGGCGCGGGGCGTTGATCACTTTCGAATCCACGATCTGCAAATCATGCGCGACCTCAAGCTGCCGCAGTTCGAAGCTGGCGAACAACTAGCGTGGCCGCCGCATCGTCCGATCGACTGGTCCAGTGTGGCTCCCGTGGCGCGCCACCCAGGCGCCGACTGGGCGGCCGCGCAGAAGGAGGACAACGCCAAACGGGCAGCGACAGAAGCTCGGTGGGCCGAGGAGGAAACCGCGCGCCAGGAGGAGCGCAAACGCGCATACGAGGCTAGCCTGCGGCGAGCGTTTAACAACCTTGTGGTGACCACGGCGGGGACGGTCACTATCACGAACATCCAGGTCCTGGATGACGTGTCCTCCATCGGCGCCATCACCGTGCCGATTAATAACCTCGGTGGCACCGCGGTGTTGGAGAATGGTGGCGAATCCCAGGGCGGCATCATCAACATGGTGAACTTCGCCGGTCTGGCGGGGCTCAACACGCCCTACGCTCTGCTGGCGGAAAATCTTACTGCCAATGGCGGCCTCGGCGTAACCGTCCCATACGGGTTGCCATATACTTTAGCTGGCTCGTCGTTTGTTCCGCCGGCATCTCAAGCGGCGTTGCTACCGGCAGGGCTTGCGGACGCAGCCTTGAATCTCACGGCCGTGGCGCACGCGGCGGACCTGCAAAACGGCGTTGTCCCGGCGGGGTTCGCGCTTCTCCAGCTGCTCAATGCCGACGGCAGCACGCAGACTGTGCTGGGCGCCCCCCTGACGATCTACGACGACACTATCTACTCCGCCATCAACATGCAGGACACGGCCGACGGGTGGTTCAAACCTACCGTCAACGGCGGGCAGACCGTTGGGACCGGCGACATACGCACGACGACAGTGACTGGGTGGGCTGGCTTCAATATCACGATCTGGGATTTTGCCACGGCCCCGAATGTCAATACCCTTGACACCCTGGACCTGTTTGTCTCGGACGACGGCGTGCCACTGAAACTGGCTGGCACCCTTAATGGCGTCAACGTCTTTCAGACTGCTCTGTACGTCCCGCAGTTCACCGTCGACAACTACACGACGGTGGATATCGTCATGCCCTGGGAGAGCGTCACAGAAACGCTTGTCACCAACCCCGTCGGGCCCGTGACAGCCTCTGTGGCCGTGCAGGACTACGTCATTCTCGGCGGGGCCTTGCTTGCTGGTGCGCCTTCCTTCCTGGACCAGCCGGTCGTCACGGTGACCAACGCTACCTTGAACTTCTTCGACAATCACGCCGACAATGGTGGGTCGCCCCCGGGCGGTCCATCTGATCTGGTGCTCGGTGACACGAACTTCACCGACACCCTGGTCCCGATAGCGACTGCATTGCTTCCGGCTGGCATCGGCGTCACGAGCGTGGCCATCGATGCGACCACCTCGTCGAATCCGGCCGTGGCCTCCACGACCATCAACGACTTCGGATTGGGAAGCTTCGAGATCGGGGCGACGAACGCGACCAACCTGAACGCGCAGTCGACCTCGCACTTGGTCATGGATCTTCCCGCCACGTTGGCCTATGTCGCGACCGCTCCGTTTGGTGGCCCGGCAACTGGCATCACCGTCAACGGGTCGCTCATCGGGCAGAACCTGCTCCAGGGTACGTCTGGGACGGTCGTGCTTGATTTCAACGGCCACAACAACACGCAACTCTTCAACGCCGCCGGCGGCGTCATTGGCGCCGACATTGCCACCGTGTACGAAGATGCTAACCAGGCGTTGGGGCAGGGTTGGGGCAATGACACCCTTACCGGTGGCGATGGCTTCGGCACCCTCGTCAGTGGTACTATCGGCGGCGCCCCCGGGCTCGTCCAGAGCTTCACCCTTGGCGTGTTTAACACCGGTACCGGTTTCGGCGGGGGTCTTCCTGCTGGTTCGGTTAACTGGTTGGAAGAGGGCACCGGCCCCCTCGGGACCCCGATCGCGATACCTGGGCCCGCCAACTCCGGCGACAACTTCTTCACGCTGGGCGGCAATGACGTCGTCAACATCGCCGCCGGTGAGATCGGTACGTTGAACGCCTATACAGACATCGTCGACTCGTCCGGTACTGTACTCTTCGCGGCCAACAGCCCATACGCCTTCTTTAGCACCGTGTGGGTGGGGGTTTACGATGTGTGCAACTCCGCACAAGCCGATGCCGGAGTAAACAACTTGGCGGGCGCAATCTCGGGCGTCGGTACGGTCTATGACCAAGCCATCACGGACGTTGTCGGCGGTGTCGAGAAGTTCGTCGACGGCTACGGCAACAGCTCGAACGGCGTCAGCGCCTTAGTAAACGGGGCGAACCCACAACCAGCCGACGTGGTGACCATCAACGGGTTCCACTTCGGCGGTCCGCTCGGTGGTGGGAACCAGGGAGACACCATCGTCTTCGGTGTGGCGAGTTGGGCGACAGGCACTGGGCTGGGTGCGCCTGGCGTCGGCATCAACACTGTCGAAGGTTTGGTGATGGACAATGGCGCCACCACCATGCCAGCCACCGTCCCTACCATCTATGATACGGTCGGGTCGGCGTTTCCGCCGAGCGGCCAGCTGACCCTGGCGAATGTCGTCTTGGACGCTATTGGGCCCATCTATGCCAACGCGGCGGCTCTTCAGCAGGCCTTGGGGACGACTGCCGTCGGCAACCTCGACCTGGCCGGCACCGGCGTGCAGGCTCACACCGAGGTGGATATCCTGGTTGCCTACAATACGGGTACCAGTGTCAACATCGCGGACGTCACGCTGGCCAACACGAGTGGTGCGGCTCTAACTGACACCGCCGCGATCGCCGCGCTCGGCACGGCCGCGGGTACGGTCACGCTCGCTGTGCACGACCTGGTCCACATCACGTCAACGCTTGGACTGGCCAACTTTAGCGCGCACAACATCTTCTTCATCGGGTAACACAGCAATATGGAGCCCCCGGAGCGATCCGGGGGCTCCCACTTACAGACCGGCGGCGGGGGGCTTTGGTTCCCCGCCGTTTTCTTGACGCAGCCTGCTTCTTTGGGCAGTTGGCAGTAATCTCCGCGAGAAAATCTGTCACCCTGGCTTCGGGTCCGCGCTGCTCGATCAAGCGCGTCGTGTGCCACCGAACTCGGCGGCAAAGGACACAGCCGTCCGCGCATCGGCGAAGTACCAGCGCAGATGGTCTTTGCCGTCTTCGTGGCGACCTCGTCCAAGACATGCCAAGATGCCACGCTCGGCGTGGAAGGCGTGCATGGCGTCGAGCCGCTTGCCGAGGCCGCGAGGCGGCACGGCAATCTCCACGACATAAGGAAATTCCCGCTCGGTAGCTTTTTGGCTTGTGCGGCCTTTGTAGCGAGTCATGTCAGAAAGTAGCGCCCAAGACGATTTGGGTTAAGTCCAACCGGCCATCGAACACACCGTAATCGTCGTCCGAACATTCGCCGCTCGGTCGGCTTTTCGAGGCGAGTATTAGAAGAAGCATGGGTCAGATTATAGGTGGTCGCAGCCGCGACCGAGACACTACGCGGCGAGAGCGCGCACGCCGTTGGCGCGCATGTTGATGGGTAATCCGAACGTCATGTTCTGCCGCTTGGCTGGCGGTTCGGAGCAAGCTGCTGTCTGTAATGTCAGCTCACCTAACGCGGGCCCGGCTTGTCCGCCGCGTTTTTCCATCGCTTGAGATTATCACTGATGACTTTCATCGCGGTAATCGACGCATGGCTGAGGTTGGCATAGCCGGAAATCTCCCGGCTGACGCGTTCGCCCTCGCTGCGCAGCGTGTCGCGGACGCCTTGCAGCTCGAGAATGACGCGTTCGATCTCCTCCATCGACGCGCCGGCGATGCGCCGAACCAGCGTGTTCAGACTATCGGAGGCCGAGTAATTGGCCGCATCGACTTCGCTGCGTTGCCGGTGCAGGACCGAAACGTCGCGCCGGACGAACTCACGGGTCTCACCCTCGAACGCGTTCGCCGCCGCCTGATCGACGTCAATCAGTTTTTCCGGTGAACGCCGATCGGGCGTAGCAAATTTCTCCGGGCCGGATATCTCTGCCATCGTCTACCCCTACACAGGCGCAACCGTTGCGCGATAAACTTGCGTCGTCGTCTTTTGTTGTCGGGGTACGCAAGATACGACGCCAGTTAGGGAGGGTCACTGACGTCGCAAGGGCGGCCGGTCGCGGAAAAGCGGTTGACATCACGAAATTAATGTAATGTTATAATATTACATTTTCTCGTCAAGCCGGCCGAGAGGCTCCATGTCATCGGGTGTTTTTCGGGTTCCCCTTCGGGCCGCATTGCCAGTTGCGTTGCTAAGCGTGTTCCCCAGCATCGCGGGGGCGCAAGAAGTGCTTCCAGAAATCGTTGTCCAGACGCAGCGGCCGGCGCCGCCGCGCCCGACGGCAGCGCCAGCGGCGCAGCCGAAAAACGACCTCGCCTTCACGAATACAAAATTGGACGTGGCGCGCGACAACCTGTCCCCGCGCTTCGGCGCCAGCTCATTCGACATGAATCGCGCCTTCATCGAGACGTTGCCGCAAGGTACCGACGCGCCGATCAACTCTGTGTTGCTGCAAGCACCCGGCGTTGCGCAGGATAGCGCCGTGAATGGCGACATCCATGTCCGAAACGAGCATGCCAACGTGCAGTACCGGATCAATGGCATCATTTTACCCGATGGCATTTCCGGTTTCGGCCACGTCCTCGACACCAGCTTCGTCGGCTCCCTCGCGCTGATCACCGGTGCACTGCCGGCGCAATTCGGCCTGCGTACCGCCGGCATCGTCGATATCCAGACCAAGAGCGGGAATGCGCTGCAGCCGGGCGGCAGCGTCGGCATCTATGGCGGCAGTTTCGGCAGCCTAACACCGAGCTTCGACTACGGCGGACGCACCAGCAACACAGAATATTTCGTGAGCGGCCGCGGGTTCACCAGCAATCTCGGCATCGAAAATCCGACCGGCAGCTACAATGCGATCCACGACCGTACCTACCAAGGCGACTTTTTCAGCTACACCTCGACGGTGCTCGATCCGCAGACGCGCGTGAGCACGATCTTCGGCAACACCACGAACCGTTTCCAGATTCCGAACAATCCGGGCCAAGTGCCAGGGTTCAGCGCTTTCGGCGTCAGCAATTTCAACTCGTCGCTGCTCAATGAGAAGCAAGCCGAGCAGAATACGTTCGGCGTGTTGGCGCTTCAGAAATCCGTCAACGGATTGGACTTTCAGCTCGCCGCCTTCTCCCGTTACAGCACGCTGCACTTCGTCCCCGACACGATCGGCGATCTTGTCTTCAATGGCGTCGCTTCGGACGTCTACCGCCGCGGCTTCGTCAACGGCCTGCAGGGCGACGGTGCCTATAAGCTCAACGACGCACATACGCTGCGCGCGGGATTTACGGTCACCGGCGAAAGCACACAGAACAGCAATATTTCGACCGTTCTGCCGCTCGACGCCTTCGGCAATCCAATCGACGCGCCATTCACGGTGACCGACAACAGTTCAAAGTTGGGATGGATTGCCGGCCTCTACGTCCAGGATGAATGGCGCATCACCAATCAGTTGACGCTGAATGCCGGTCTGCGCTTCGACCAGATGTGGCAATATGTCGATGCCAACCAGCTCAGCCCGCGCATCAACGTCGTGTACAAGCCGCTCGACGGCACGACCTTGCACGCCGGCTACGCGCGCTATTTCACGCCGCCGCCGCAGGCGATCGCCGCGCCCGCCAATATCGCGCCGTTCGCCAACACGACGGCGCAGCCGGATACGTTCCAGCAAAGCCCTGTGCTGCCGGAACGCGCGCATTACTTCGATGCCGGCATCGTGCAGAGGATCACGCCGCAGCTCGAGGTCGGCCTTGATGCCTACTACAAGATTTCGCGCGACCTGCTGGATGACGGGCAATTCGGTGCGGCGCTGATACTCAACGGCTTCAACTATGAAAAGGCCTATAACGGCGGCGTTGAATTGAGCGCGAATTACAAGAACGGCAACTTCACCGCCTACGGCAATCTCGCTTGGGCGCGCCAGGTCGCGACCAACATTGTGTCCAACCAATATTTGTTCGGCGCCGACGAGCTTGCCTACATCGCCAGCAACTACATCAACACCGATCACGCGCAGCGGTGGACCGGCTCGGCCGGGGCGTCCTACCTCCGGCACGACACCCGGTTCAGCGCGAGCATGGTGTACGGCAGCGGCCTGCGCAGCGGTTTCGCCAACACCGACCATGTCGCGCCCTACGCGACGGCCAACTTCGGGATCTCTCATGAAATCCAACAGCCCGACGGGAAACCGGTCACCGTGCGTTTCGACGTCATAAACGTCTTCGATACGATCTACGAACTCCGGGACGGCTCGGGCATCGGCGTGTTCGCACCACAATTCGGCATGCGCCGCGGCTTTTTCGCCGGGATTTCGAAGAAACTTTGAGGGCCGTCGCATGACATTTTGCAGGAAACTGATGCATATCCCTTCGACTTCGGCCGTAGCGTTAGCTGTCATGCTCTTGCTGCCCACATTCGCGCGTGCGCAAGCGCCGCCTGCGCCAGCGACTGCGCCGCCGCCTGCCGCTGTGCCAGTTATTCCGCCGGCTCAACCAGCACCGGCTGCAAAGGCACCGATCGCTCCGGTTCCGGCGGAAACTACGCCGCCGCCAATCGCGCTCACGCTTCCACGCGACCTGTCGCCGTGGGGGATGTTCATGGCCGCCGACATTGTGGTCAAAGCGGTAATGGTCGGCCTCACCTTTGCTTCGCTGCTGACATGGACCATCTGGTTCGCCAAGACTTTCGAATTGCTGGCTGTCAGGCGCCGGCTGCGCCGGGCGATCGAAGCACTCGATCAGGCGCGCTCAATCGCGGACGCCGTAGCCCGCCTCAACGATCCGAGCGGCGATGTGGCCATGCTGCTGGATGCTACCGAAACTGAATTGCGGCTGTCGGCCGACGCTCTCTCTCCGACCGGCGTGAAGGAACGCGTCGCCTCGCGGCTGGAGCGGATAGAAGCCGCCGCAGGCCGGCGGATGATCCGAGGCACCGGCATTCTCGCTACCGTCGGCGCCACCGCCCCCTTCGTCGGCCTGTTCGGCACGGTGTGGGGCATCATGAACAGCTTCATCGGCATCTCCAAGCAGCACACCACCAATCTGGCGGTAGTGGCGCCCGGCATCGCCGAAGCGTTGCTCGCAACGGCCTTAGGCCTGGTCGCGGCCATTCCAGCAGTCGTGATGTACAACATGTTCTCGCGCTCGATCGCCGGCTATCGCGCATCGCGGGCCGATGCCGCCGCAGAGATTCTGCGTTTGGCGAGCCGCGACCTCGACCGCGGTGCCTTTAGCCGCCCGCCGGGTGAGCGTCGGCAGCCCATAGTCGCCGTCGATTGAGCTACCACAGGGAGTACAATCCATGAGCGTGCGTCTTGACCATGGCGACGATGCGCTAAGCGAGATTCACGAGATCAACGTCACTCCGTTTATCGACGTGATCTTGGTGCTGCTGATCATCTTCATGATCGCGGCACCGCTGGCGACGGTGGATATTTCCGTGAATCTGCCGGCCGCCAATGCCGAGCAGCAGCCGCGTCCGGATAGACCGTTGTTCCTGACGCTCAAATCCGACCTGAGCCTGATGATCGACAACGATGCGGTGAGCCGCGCGGCGCTTTCCACAGCACTCGACCGGGCGACCGCCGGCGACAAGCAGCAGCGCGTGTTCCTGCGCGCCGACAGATCGGTTCCTTATGGCGATCTGATGGCACTGATGAACGACCTTCGCAGCGCCGGCTATCTCCATGTTGCACTGGTCGCTCTGGAAACCGACAAAGTGCCGTGGATGTGACACAGCAAAACGCGATTGTACGTCGCATGCCCGAAATGCTGCGTTGGGGCGCGTGCTTTGGGCTGGCACTATGTTTTCATGCCGTCGGCGTAGCCGCGCTGCTGGCGCACTGGACCGAGAATTCCGATCTGGTGGCGAATGCGCCCGTGATCACCATTGATCTGGCCCCCCTTGCGGTAGCGCCCGATACCAAATCAACCGAACTGCCACCTGGCCCCCAGCAGGCCGAAGCAGAGCCGGAGCCTGAGCCCGACCCGGTGAAGCCAGTCGAGAACCTTGAACTGCCGCCTGAACCGAAGGCCGAGCTGCCAATTGCTGTGACGCCACCGCCGCCGGCGCTACAAAAGCCAAAGGAGGAAAAGCCAAAACAGCAGCACGCGAGCCTTCCCAGCGCGCCGAGCACCGCCGCGAACAAGGCCGAGCGTGCGGCGGCGCCGGCACCCGGTGCTGCCTCGCGCAATCCCTATGCAGTGCCGAACTGGAAATCGCGACTTGTCGCCACGCTGGAGCGCAGCAAGCGCTATCCGTCCGAGGCGCGCGCGCGCGGCGAGCAAGGCGTGGCACTACTAGCCTTCAGCATCGACCGCCGTGGTGGCGTGCATCATGCCCGCATCGTGCGCAGCTCGGGGTCCAGACTGCTCGATGAGGCAACGCTGGCATTGATCGAGCGTGCCCAACCGCTACCACCGCCACCGCCGGAAATCGCCGGCGCGGAAATCGCGATCGTGGTGCCCATCCGTTACAACATTCGCGAACGACGGTAGCCGACCAAAATCTATTGGCGATAGTGAGGAAAGGCGGACGACAAGGAACGGCGGAGTTGAGACAGCCAACCACCAGTTTGGTCTTGGGGTGGTACGATTGATAGTGCGTGGGCCATCTCGACGAGATGGCCGGAGGTGCATTGATGCAATATCTCAAAGTGGACGCAGAGCAACAATTCGCAACCCTCGAAGCCGCGCAAATGACTCGCCCGCTATTCTGGCCCGGGACTCGAATTTGCAGGCTTTTGCGGGCGGCGCTTCTCGCAGCCTTGGCACTGACAGCAACAAGTCCGGCCCAACCGCAGATGCAGAAGGATCGGGAATTTCGGGAATGTCCCGATTGTCCCGTGATGGTCGGCATCCCCGCGGGCAAGTTCTTAATGGGCAGCCCAAAAAATGAGCCGGGCCGTTTCGATTCTGAGGGGCCACAGCATGTCGTTTCGATAAAAGCATTCGCTTTGGGGAAATACGACATTACCACCGCGCAGTTTATCGATTTCCTCAAGCGCACCGGTCATCGGACGATGCCCTGCAACCGGATCCTCGGCTACGTATGGGGTTCTCCGGGTCGCGGTTTGGAATTGCAGCCGCCAAACTGGCCGGCTGTCTGCCTCGGATGGATTGACGCGGAGGCCTATGTCGCATGGCTCAATGCCGAAGTGCATAAGGTGCGTCCAGCCCTCAGGCCGGGCCCCGGGCCGTATCGTCTTCCGAGCGAAGCGGAGTGGGAATATGCCGCTCGCGCGGGGACCAAAACAGCCCGGTGGTGGGGTGAGGCAATCGGACGCAATCGAGCAAATTGCAACGGCTGCGGCAGCCCATGGGACGATCGATTGCTCGCCACCGTCGAAAGCTTCGGCCCCAACTCGTTCGGTCTCTACGGCCTGTTAGGAAACGCGTGGCAATGGACCGAGGATTGCTGGCATCCGAACTATATACACGCTCCCGACGACGGCCGCGCGTGGACGGAAAAAAATTGCGAGAAGCACGTTGTTCGCGGCGGTTCCTGGAGCAGCTTGCCCGTTCTTGTCCGTTCGGCCAGCCGAAGCTTCAGTACCAGCAACGGTGGCGACTACGACAATTCGAGCCTCACCGGTTTTCGGGTCGCCAGGGATCTGCCGTAGTCCGTGACGCGTCCGCCATTGCTATCGTAATGCATCTCTGGTGTTGAGCGTGAGAATTACGTTCATAAGCTCCGGATAATGCCCCGGCGGCAAGGTCAATGGCGAGGACAAGAGCGCGGCGTTTCGCGCGCTCAGAGCGGCCTCATCGAATGCGGCGTCAACACCGGGCTGTCGATTGTTGACGACCTCAGCTCCGGTGACTACGCCAGACTTTGTGATGGCGACACGGATAAGAACGGAAAAATCCTTGCCGTGGAGAGCCGCCAGATCGAGACCCCAATGATGCTCGATCTGATCGCGCAAAAAGTCCCTAAAGGTCGCATCAAATCCGATCGCCGCGTCCGGTCTCGTTGTCGCTATGCGCGAGAGGCCCTCGCCCTGTTGCGGCAGGTGCGGGTCGACGATCGGCTCGCGCAGCTCGGCAAGCCTGCGCAACTTGACTTCGAGGTCGTCGGACGGCGGCGGTCTTTTTGAAGGCGAGAGGTCGACCGGTATCGCCTCGGGCGAGGAAGGCGCCGCCGCCTTTTGCTGCGGAATGCTTGCTTGATCGGGCGCCTTTGGGCCGACCGTCTCATCCGCGAGTTGAACGATATTCACAGGCACTATGAGGGGGATATCGACGGGAATGGCCGTCAGCCATAGACCTACGATCAACCCCGACAGAGCAAGTGCGTGCAGGACGAGCGAAACGACGAACCCCGCGCTGATATTCCGTGGAGGTCGTTTCCCGACGTTTAGATCGTCGGTGCCGTCCAAGACGTTAGTAGATCTCGATTGCATCGCGCGGTTCACTCGCAAGCATGCCGCCGCCTAGCCCCCCGAATAGGGCACCAGCATAGCCGGTATGGCGCCGCGCCACCATTGCGCCGCAGTCGGCGGTAAGGTGGTGGCATCCATGGCCACATACATGCATCGACTGTCCGGTGCGAGCGGACACGCACGATAGTCATAAAAGTCGGCAGGGCGCGCGCTTCGACAGGAGAATTGATCCGGTGAGGTTCCGATCTGTCCTTCTGAATACTGTCAATATCTTCAGTCACTTCATCGTCGTCGTCGCCTTATCGGCGTCGACCCGATCTTTTGCCGCGGAGCAATCATCGGTCATTCCGGCTTGGCTGCGGGCCCATGTCGGCGAAGGTGAAGGTCAAATCGCACAAGTGGTCCTGCAGAGGGCGCGCGCGCTTTACCTGCAAAAAATGATCGAAGGCGCGATCAAAAATCCCTGCTACTTCGCCATGGACGCAACGCGCCCCAGTGATTTAAGCGAAGGCAAATTGGGGCGCCGGTTTTACGTTATCTGCGAACCGGAACGGTCGTTTCGTGCGATTTCGGCCGGTCACGGCGGCGGTCGCGATTTGAAAGGGATTGTGGATTTCGCAAACGGAAGACGGTGTGCAAAGAACTTCGGCAATACGATGGATTCAAAACTGACGGCTGGCGGGCCCTATGTGACGGGCGAAACGAAAACCTCATTCAAAGGCTATTACCGCGACTCGGCGAAAAAAGTCGCGGTTTTGATACGCTCGTTCGTTCAGTTCGACGGTCAAGGCGAGACCGCAAACGCCAGACAGCGCGAGATTGGCGGACATGCGGCCGAATTGTTGGGGAGCGTCTGTCTTCGAAAAGATCCGCGCAGTCCGTACGCTAACCACGACGGTTACGTTCCATTTGGAAAGCTGGTTGATTATGCTGGCGGCCGCAGCGACGGCTGCACGAGTTGGTCGCCGTCGGACGCCCGGCAAATCATCACGATGCTGAAGGACGATCCGACGACGCTGTACATTTATCCTGACGCAGCCGACATCGACGCTATCGCGCGAGCGGTGGCGGCCGGCCGGTCGCTGTCGCGCGCGGGATTATATTGGAACGCTTCCTGCTTGAAAGAAATCCACTCTCCGAAGTTTTGGCCGAGGGAAACCCTCGATCCGATCCTCGCTCAATACAAGAAGGATCACCCGGCACCGCCGCAACGGCCACTGCCGATTTGCAAGGGCCAGTGAAATTTGGCTCTTATTTCTTTCCTCTTATATTCTGCCAAACCGTGCACCGCGAGAGGATATGTCGATTTCAGCTATTGACCCTTTAAGTCGCGGATGTACTAAGAGCCCTGCAATCTGACGCGCGTACGCTCCAGCTGCTGCGGTTGCTCAAGGCTCCTCGACCGCGAAACGGTGCGCCGTCGATATTTGCCACCGTTGTGCCGCACTTTTTCGCAATGTTAGTAATAGACACATGATCACTTTCATCCGCATCTTTCTTTATGCCTTGCTGGGCGTCGCGTTCGGCACATCGGCGCTCGCGCATCCGCATGTCTGGGTGACCATGCGCACAGAGTTGCTCTATGCGCCGGATGGCAGCATCACCGGGGTGCGCCATCATTGGGCCTTTGATGACATGTTCTCCGCATTCGCCACGCAGGGCCTTGCCACCAAGGAGAAGGGCAAGTTCACCCGCGAGGAGTTGGCCCCGCTCGCCAAGGTTAATGTCGAGTCGCTGAAAGAATACGACTACTTCACCTATGCCACCGCGGACGGAAAGAAGACGCCGCTCTCCGAGCCGCTGCCGGACTACTGGCTGGACTTCAACGATTCGATCCTCACGCTGAACTTCACGCTGCCGTTTAAGAAGCCGGTGAAAGCGAAAGAGCTGAAGATCGAGGTCTACGATCCGACCATCTTCGTCGATTTCGAATGGGCCAAAACCGATCCGGTAAAGGTCGACAACATTCCACATGGCTGCAAGGCCGATGTGATGCTGCCACGCGAAATGACCTATGCGGAAGGCAAGGCGTTGAGCATGATCCCGGCCGACCAGACAAATACGACGATGGCCTGGGGCGCGATGTTCGCCGACAAGATCCTGGTTCACTGTCCGTAAAAAAAATGCTGAGTACATTTGCGGGGCGACCTACGTACGCGGAGAAGTGTTGATATGGCCCCCGGCCGCCGCCCGACCTGGGCGCACTGCGCGCTGTTCATCGTCTGCGTGCTACTCGTGCTTGGCGCGGTCAATGTCGCATTGGCGCAACCCTTCGGCATGACTCGAGGGTCCGCGCCATCCCCGTTTGGCGGTTTTGGCCCCTTCAGCGACTTCACCGGCTGGATGTTTGCCAAACAGGCCGAATTCTACCGCATGCTGTCGGGAGCGATCCGCGCCGCCAAGGCGGACGGCACGGCAGCCTGGGGCCTGATGGGCATTTCGTTTGCCTATGGCGTCTTCCACGCCGCCGGCCCTGGCCACGGCAAGGCGGTGATCTCGTCCTATCTGGTCGCCAATGACGAAACCTGGCGGCGCGGTATCGCGCTGTCGTTCGCCTCCGCCATCTTGCAGGCCTTCACTGCCGTCGCCATCGTCGGCATCGCCGCGGTGCTGCTCGGCGCCACCGCCCACGTGATGGGAAACGCGGTGCGTGCGATCGAGATGGTCAGCTATGGGCTGATCATTCTGATCGGGCTGCGGCTGTTGTGGGTGAAAGGCCGCTCCTTTTGGCATCTGCTGCGCCGGCGCGCGCATGATCACCATGGCCATGCGCACGACCATCATCATGATCATCATCATGGACACGGCCATGACCATGACCATTCGCACGGTCACGATCATGCGCACGCTCAGAATCATGAGGACGAGGCGCATGCTTGGGGCCATGCGCACGCGCCGGAGCCGAGCGAATTGAAAGGCCCGCACTGGCTGCGCCGCGGACTGTCGGCGATCGTCGCGGTCGGATTGCGGCCCTGTTCGGGCGCCATCATCGTGCTGGTCTTCGCGCTGGCGCAGGGGTTGTTCTGGATCGGCGTCGCTTCGACCTTCGTGATGGGGCTCGGCACCGCGATCACCGTTGCGACCGTCGCCACCATCGCGGTCGGCGCGCGCGGCTTTGCCGGGCGGCTGGCCAAGGGCAAGCCCGGCGCCGGCATGCTGTTCCTGCGCGGCGTGGAGACCGCCGCCGCCGTGCTGATCATCGTCTTCGGCGTCGCGCTGCTCACCGGCTATATGGTGAGCGAGCGGATGGTGGGGGTTTAGACGACCGTCAGAAGCCAGCCAAGCGGAACTACGCGCCGCGGCTTGTTTGATCCGCAGTGATCCTCGACAATCGCCCTAAAAGCGAACCCGATCCGTGACGCAAAGACGAATATGACGATTCGGCTCACTACGATGAATACCCGACTTAGAACCTGGTCGGCCGGATTGATTCTGGCTCTCATCCTGGGTGTTTGCGTCATCCCGCAAGGCGCTGCGGCCCATATAATTCAGGGTGCGCAGGGTGGTTTCGGAAGTGGATTCGAGCATCCGCTGACGGGGCCCGATCATTTCCTGGCGATGTTCGCGGTCGGCCTGTGGGGCGCCCAGATGGGTGGCCGGCCGGTGTGGACGTTGCCGGTTACTTTTCCGCTGATCATGGTGTTCGGCGGCGTCATCGGCATGGTCGGCATACCGCTGCCCGGCATCGAGATCGGTATCGCAATTTCAATCCTCGCGCTGGGCATGGCGATTGCGCTCGCTTGGCGCCCGGCGGAATGGGTGGCACTCGTTCTTATCGCGTTCTTCGCGCTGTGCCACGGCCACGCGCATGGCGCGGAGCTGCCGCTCGCGGCCGATCCTGCCGACTACGCCATCGGCTTCGTGCTGGCGACTGGCATGATTCACCTGTTCGGCATTGGCGTCGGTCTTGGACTCAACAAGCCGGCCGGCGGGCGCCTAGCGCGCGCGCTCGGTGCGCTCATCGGCGTAGGCGGAGTTTATTTTCTTGTCCCCGCACTCCTCGCCGCCTGACGTGCGCACCGCCGCGCTGACGTGGAGCGGTCCGGCCTTGGCCGCGCTCGGTCTATTCGCTGTCGCCGCGCTCACGTTCATACCTGCCTTAAGAGAAAGCCCTCTCGCCCGCTGGGTCTTGATTGAAACACTTGCGCCCGCACGCGTGCTGCCGCTAGTCGGGCTCGGCGCCGCTTTCGGACTTATCGGCGCGCGCGCCTTTGTCGCAGCGCTGGTGCTGTTAGCCATTGGCATCGCCGGCGGTCTTTTTGCGGAGGACTCGCTGCTCTGGGTGCTCGATACGGTGCCGCGCGCAGGAACCCATTTGTTCCTGACTGGCCCGATCTCGTATTTGGCGGCTGGCGCGGCGCTCGTTTCCAGCGCACGGCTGCGCTCCTACGTGACGCCAGCCACCGCCGCGATCTTCGGCGCGATGCTGGGACTCACGATCAGACTGACCGACCCCAGCCTGCATGAGCCTGCTTTCACATGGACGCAGGTGCTGATCGCTTTCTGGATCGTTGCTGCCGTGTCGCTTCCGCTGCGCGCGTTCTGGCGCGGCTGGTTCCCGATTTTTGGCCGCATTCTCGGAAGCTGGCTGCTGGCGATCGGCCTGCTCTACGGCGGTGCGTCGTTAGTTCCGCAGCGCCGCCTGCTGGCGCCGCCGACCGCTGGAACACCGGAATCGCAGGAGGTAACGCCGCTCCCCGACAACGACCGCCGAGTTCCAGGTTTGGATCGGTTCCAGGATCAGCCCGGTCCAGGCGTCCCACCGGACGACCTCCGCCAGTAATGGAGCCGGCGTCGACAAGACCGCTCTCGTGGACTTGGCCACTCCTGGTGGCTATTGCTTAATCGACATTCGGACATTCATCGAACATGTTGGCACGCCCGTTTGGCGCCGGAGATGGGGTAATCGGCCGGCCCGAACTTGTGGATAGCTGAAGATTTTGGGTGCTGCGCTTCAGGCTGATGGTGAAACGAGGTCACCGAGGTAACGGGCCTCAAGCATCAGAAGGAGAAGCGCAGCATGGACCATTCTGCAGGATTGGACGTTTCGGTCAAGGAGACCAGCGTCTGTATTGTGGATGACACGGGCAAGATCGTGCGAGAAGTGAAGGTAGCGAGCGAGCCTGAAGCTCTGCTGCAAGTCTTGAAGAATCCCGCCTACCACTTCAAGCGGATCGGACTGGAAGCCGGACCATTATCGCAATGGCTGTTCAGTGCACTCGCCGAAGCGGGCTTGCCGGTGATCTGTGTCGAGACGCGGCACATGCGGGCGGTGTTGAAAGCACAAATCAACAAGACCGACCGCAACGATGCACGCGGCATGGCGCAGATGATGCGGGCGGGGATTTGCCGCCCGGTACATGTAAAGACGCTGCGCAGTCAGAAACTGCGAATGCTGTTGACCCACCGCAAGCTGCTGCAGTCGAAGGCCATCGCTATCGACAATGACCTGCGCGGCACCTTGCGCAACTTTGGCCTCAAAGTGGGTATAGTCAGGACTGCAAAGTTCGAAGCCCGCATCAGGGAGCTGGTCGAAAACTTTCCCGACTTGGCCGCTCTGGTCGAACCACTGCTCATTGTCCGACGGACGCTTCGCGAGCAGTTCTGCGTCCTGCACCGCCGCTTGCTCGCTATCGTGCGGGACGATGAGGTGTGCCGGCGCCTGATGACGACGCCCGGTGTAGGGCCCGTGGTGTCGCTAACCTATCGTGCCACCGTCGATGTACCCGCACGCTTTCGTAGGTCCAAGTCAGTCGGGGCGGTGTTTGGTCTGACGTGTGCCAAGTATCAATCGGGCGAGGTGGATTGGAGCGGCAGAATATCATGCTGCGGAGATGAGATGATGCGAGGCATGCTCTACGAAGCAGCTCAGGCCATGATGCGTTCGAAGAAATGGTCATGGCTCAAGGCCTGGGCGATGCAGATCGCCAGGCGCCGCGGGATGAAGAAGGCGATCGTGGCGCTGGCGCGCCGGCTGGCCGTGATCATGCACCGCATATGGGTTGATGGCACCGAGTTCCGCTGGACCCGGGAGGCCGCAGTGGCATGACGGCCGTAGGCAATCAAATACGATAGGAGAAAACTCGAGTTCCACTAAGCCGTGGAAAGATGTCCCTCGCGGGACGATGGATGAGGTGAGTTCGTTTGTCCGCTTGGACCTGCCGTCACTCTGCCGGCAAGGCCGCCCAATAGATTGTTCCGCCTCGTCTTCGAATCCCATGATGGAAAGGCCTTCGTGCCGATTCCGAAGAGAAGCACGAGCCCGTGAGCGACATCGGCACTGCAGTGGTGGATAGTCTGAAAGTGCTTGACCCCAAACGGCCGATTAGAGAAGCGGATAAATGATTTCGAGGGCTCTGCGCTGCCCCTCGTCCAATTTGGTCATCCTCGTTTGCCTAAATTTCTGGTCGAGGGCTTTCACGCGATACCAATAATATTTGCTATCTTCTCCCGTATATTGCTCCTCCGTTATGCCGAGATGTTTCTTTTCAAACTGCTCCTTAGTCAAGGACGGATCGAGGGTCTTTTCGTAAATCCAATCACCGAGCAGCTTGTACTGCTCCTTATAAGCCTTTTCGCCAAAGGCACCTGGAGGTCGTCCGCGGGCTCGGCCGACGGGTTTAGGCAACAACTTCAACGCGAGATTACGGTGCTGCTTGGAGATGAGGCCGCGTTCATGCTGAGCCGGCACATGGAACCGCAAAAAATCTCGCGCATCCTCAGGTCCAACTCCCTCCTTAACAAGTACCTCATACAGCGTGCGAACCGTCGTGGCGTAGTCCGCCGCATTCGGTTTTGCCTCGGCAAGGTCCGCAAGATAATGAAACACTCTAGTCCAGGGCACACGCCGATCAGTCACGACACCGCCTCCCTGATCGGCACGACCTTGGCGATGTCAGCGGCCTCGGGCGAAGCGCAATAGTCAGACCAATGCGCCATAAGCTGCTGGCGCTTTTCAAAGAGATCGCCACGACGATAAGCGGCCTCTACTTTGCTGCTGATCACGTGCGCCAGGGCCATTTCGGCAACTTCACTCGGGAAGTTCGTACGCTCAGCACACCAATCACGGAAGCTGGAGCGCAGACCGTGCGCCGTCATATCGTCGCGCCCCATGCGCCTCAGCAGCATCAAGAAAGCCATATTCGACAATGGTTTTTGAGCTTTATTGCCTGGGAATACAAACGCATCGGGCTCATGCGGACCGGATCCGATCGCTTCGAGGATTTGAACTGCCCGAGACGAGAGCGGAACGCGATGCTCTTTGCCGGCCTTCATGCGCTCTGCCGGAATGATCCAGAGCTTGTTCCGCAGATTGATTTCAGACCAGCGAGCGCCAATGACTTCGCCTGTACGAGCAGCGGTAAGGATCAAAAATTCAAACGCGCGGGCAGCCATGCCTTCTTGTTTGCGAAGCTTGGCCATGAACACGGGCAGCTCAGCAAAGGGCAGCGCCGCATGATGCTCCACCTTCGCGATCTTGCTTCGCGCCGGCAAGAGATTATCGAGGTGGCCACGCCAGCGCGCCGGGTTCGGCCCCGTTCGGAATTCGCTTGTCGTCGCCCAATTCAAGATCGCCTCTATGCGACCGCGAAGCCTACTGGCCGTCTCAGGCTTGGCGTTCCAAATCGGTTGCAACACCTTCATCACAAGAGACGTATCGACGGCGGCTACCGGCAAGCTGCCGATCAGCGAATAGACATAGGTCTTGAGCGTTGCATCCCATTGCGCACGATGCTTGCTGTTGCGCCACGCCGCCTTATGCGAGGTGATGTACTGCGCAGCGCATTGCGCGAACGTCATCCGCCGCGCGAGTTCAAGCTTGGTTTGAGTGCGCTGCTGCCGGCGATTTTCAATCGGATCAACGTCATCAATGAGCAGCCGGCGCGCATCAGTCGCACGCGCGCGAGCATCGCCCAGCGCGACGGTCGGAAATTGGCCGATCCCCATCCACCGATCTTTGCCGTGGCGGCTGAAGCGGAACATCCAGCTCGCGCCATTCGGCGGACGCGAGACGAAATAGAGCCCGCCGCCGTCATTCAACGTGCATTGCCGCTTCATCGCGCGGCTGATCTGGATTTGCGAGAGCTTATGCATTGGGCGCGGCATGGCCCGTACTCCTAACACCTGGAGCCTACGGATAAGCCTACAGTAATAGGGCGGATTTAGCCGGATTGCAACGGACGCCCCCGGAAAGAGAGTGCCGAAAAACCCTTTATTTATTGATTGTTAATGGACTGTAGCGGACGCGAGCGGAAGCCAGCGAATAGAGGTCTGGCGGAGAGGGAGGGATTCGAACCCCCGATACGGTTGCCCGTATGCCGCATTTCGAGTGCGGTGCATTCAACCGCTCTGCCACCTCTCCGTCGGCCCAAATAGCGCCGGAAAAAGCCCGATTTGGACGGCTGCTATCTAACCAAGCGGACCCCGAGAGACAAGAGACAGACCAAGCTCCGGCGGCGTATATTGTGCCCGGCCAGGCAAACCGGGCCTCCGGACGGCATGAGCATGCTCGACGCCTTGAAATTCGACCGCATCCGCAGGGAACTGCGCGGCATTCTGCTGACGCTTTGCATGGTCGTGATCGTCACCGCCGCTGTCTATTTCATCGTCATCGAGACCGGGCTCGGCCACGGCTCCGTGGTCTATCTGATTCCGGTGGTGATCGCGGCTACGCGCTGGGGCATCGTGCCGGCGATTGTCGCCGCCATCTGCGGGGTGCTCGCTTCCGCCTTCTTCTTCTATCCGCCGCTCTACAGTTTCCGCATCAAGGACCCGCACGAGGTCCTCAATCTCATTTTGTTCGTCTTCGTCGCGGTGGTGGTGAGCCAACTCGCCACGAGGCTCAAACGCCAATTGGAGGTGTCGCGCCAGCGCGAGATTGACCTGCGCGACCTCTATGCCTTCTCGCGCCGGCTGGCGGTGGCATTCGACGTATCCGACATTCATGCCGCGATCGAGGACCACCTCGCCACCGTCATGCAGCGCAACGTCGTGCTGTTCGCCGGCGCGCGCGATGCCTCCACCTCGAGTGGACGGCGCGCCGGCGTCATGGTGCCGGAGCAAGTCCTCGCCGAAGTGGTGCAGGCCGCCTCCGGCGGCGGTGTCGCCAATAGCGGCGTGACGGTGCCCGCCGACAGCGGCGACGTCTGGCTGGTCCGCGCGGTGTCGCCCAAGAGTTCCGAATTCGGCGTCATCGCGATCAATCTCGGCCGCGCATCGCAGGAAAGCTCGGACGAGATGCGCATTCGCGTTGACGCGGTCCTGGCCGACGCCACCGCGACGCTGGAACGGCTGGGCGTCGCACACGCCATCGGCGAAGCGCGCATGCGCTCGCAGACCGACCAGTTGCGCGAGGCGTTGATCGGCTCGGTCAGCCACGAATTGCGTACGCCTCTCGCCTCCATCCTGGGCGCTGCCACGGTGCTGAGCGCGGCCCCGGCGCTGGCGAACGAAAAGAAGCTCAGAGCGCTGGTGCATGACGTGCGCGACGAGGCCGAGCGGCTCAACAACGATATCCAGAACCTGCTGGACGCCAGCCGCATCAGCAGCGACGGCCTCAAACCGCACATGGAATGGGCCGATCCTACCGACATCGTCCATTCGGCGATCGAGCGCTGCCGCCAGCGCATGTCCGACCGGCGCGTCGCGCTCAATCTGCCGGCCGATCTGCCGCTGATCCACGTCGATCCGGTGCTGGTGCAGCAGGCGCTGGTGCAGATCTTCGACAACGCCGTGAAATATTCCCATTCCGGCTCGCAGATCACGGTGGCCGCGCGCGCCCGCGACGGCCGCATGATTTTGAGCGTGAGTGACCAGGGCGCCGGAATGACCGCGGCCGAGCAGATAACAATATGGGACCGGTTCGCGCGCGGCGAACGCCTTGCCTCGACCACCAGCGGTTCCGGCCTCGGCCTTTGGATCGCCAATGCTTTCATTGCCGCCAATGGCGGCACGATCAACGCAGTCAGCGAGGGTCCCGGCTTGGGCACCGCGATGACGATCGAACTTCCGGTGACGCATGCCGCCGTCACGCAAATCGAAAGCGATGCAGATGAGTGAGCCATCCCCGATCGTGCTCGTCGTCGACGACGAGATTCAAATTCGCCGTTTCCTGCGCACCGGCTTCGAGCTCAACGGCTTCGTGGTGCATGAGGCCGGCACCGGCGCCGAAGCGATCCGCTCGGCCACGCTGCGGCCGATCGACCTGGTGATCGTCGACCTCGGCCTGCCCGACATGGACGGCTCCGAAGTGGTGGAGCGCATCCGCTCCTGGTCGAGCGTGCCGATCATCGTGCTTTCGGTGCGGTCGACCGAAGCGCAGAAGGTGCATCTGCTCGAGCTCGGCGCCGACGATTACGTGGTCAAGCCGTTCGGCATGGCGGAACTGCTGGCGCGCGTGCGCGTGGCGTTACGCCGCCAGATGCGCGCGGCGAGCGGCGAGCCTACCGTCAAGGTCGGCCCACTCACCATCGATCTCGCCGTCCGCTCGGTCATGCTCAGCGACAAGCGGTTGACGCTCACGCCGAAGGAATACCGGCTGTTGCAGGTGCTGGCGCAGCACGCCGGCAACGTGGTCACCCACCAACATCTGCTCAAGGAAGTGTGGGGCTCAATCCACGTGCACGACACGCATTATCTGCGTATTTTCATGCGCAAGCTGCGGCAGAAGATCGAGCCGCATCCGGACTCACCCAAGATTCTGGTCACCGAACTGGGCGTCGGCTACCGGCTGGCGCAGTCGGGCGCAGAGGCCGAGAATGGCGCCTATACCACCACCGAGGCGCCGGCCAAGAGCGAGAGTTGAGGCGTTAACGATCCGGGGCGGCAAGCCGGCCGGAACCGGCCGTCCGAAGTGCCAGCTTTTCTTGACAAAACGCGCGCTTCCCCGCCATAAGATGGCCAAACGCGGGCCCTAGGGTCCGCGTGCTTTTTCAAGGGCACCTAAGCCCTTAAAAACACAACGAAATCCGACTGAAAGAAGCCGGTCCGGAATCCTCCGAGCACCGGGATCGAACACGAGGGAAGAACGATGTTCGCAGTCATTAAAGCAGGCGGCAAACAGTACCGGGTGGCCGCCGAAGACGTGATCCGGATCGACCGGGTGAACGGCGAGCCCGGCGAAATCGTCGAGTTCGGCGAAGTGCTGGTGCTCGGCGGCGACGTCCCGCAGCTCGGCACGCCGACGATTGCGGGCGCGACCGTTGCCGGCGAGGTGCTCCAGCACACGCGCGGCGACAAGGTCATCGCCTTCAAGAAGCGCCGGCGCAAGAATTCGCGCCGCAAGCGCGGCTACCGCCACGAGTTCTCGGTGATCCGCATCACCGAGATCCTCACCGACGGCGCCAAGCCTTCGAAAGAGGCGAAACCGCGGCCCAAGCGCGAGCCCAAGCCGAAAGTAGAGGCCCGGGCCGAGGGCGATGCCGAGGCCAAGCCCGCCAAGGCCAAGAAGCCGGCCGCGAAAAAGCGGGCAAAACCGGCCACAAAGGGCAAAAAAAAGTGAGATGATTCCTTCACGGAATTGGTGTAAACAGTAACGGAATTCGAAAGAGCGGTTATGGCACACAAAAAGGCAGGCGGATCTTCACGCAACGGCCGCGACAGCGCGGGCCGGAGCCTTGGCTTGAAGAAAGCGGGCGGCGAGATCGTCGTGGCCGGCAACATCCTGGCGCGTCAGCGCGGCACCACGTGGCATCCCGGCCGCAACGTCGGAATCGGCACGGATCACACTTTGTTCGCGCTCGTAAACGGAAAGGTTCAGTTCGCTAAGAAAACCAAAGGCCGCACCTACGTGTCGATCGTACCGATGACGGAGGCTGCGGCCGAGTAAAAGGTAGACCAAAATTCGAGGTCTGCCGGACATCTAGTCAAACCGGCAGGGCTCAATGGGCTCTGAGAGGGGGAGACGGATGACCGGCTCCCCCTCTTCGCATTTCAACGCAGCCCGCGTTGAGACAATGGAGCCCGTGCCATGACCCTGCTGGAGCGAATACCGAGAGAGACCTTTCACGAGGGCAGTATCCCCGTCCTCGAGACCAAGCGGCTTGCTCTGCGCGCGCCGCGCCTCCAGGACGCTAAAACGGTTGCAGCGCTCGCCAACGACCGCCGCATCGCCGAAAACACCGCGCGCATTCCGCATCCCTATAAAATGTCGGATGCCGAGAGTTTCATTACCGGCGCCAACAAAGCCGGCGGCGAGGCGGTGTTCCTGATCACGCTGCGCGACGAAACCATCGTCGGCGCCTGCGGACTCCTCATGCAGGAGCAGACGCCGGAGCTCGGCTTCTGGCTGGGCGTGCCGCACTGGGGCCAGGGTTACGCCACCGAGGCGCTGCACGCGGTGATCGACTACGCCTTCACCGATCTGGCGCACGAGTCGCTGCAAGCCGGCGCCCGCGTCACCAACCCGGCTTCGCGCCGGGTGCTGGAGAAATGCGGCTTCCAATGGACCGGCGTCGGCCTCTACCGCATCAACTCGATTAAGTCGTCGGCGCCGATCGACCGCTTCCGGCTGGAACGCGGCATCTGGTCCGCGCTCAAGACCTGGGGCCGGGCGAAGCGGGTGATGTGAATACGGGATGCGGCCTCCCCGCGCGGGGAGGCCGCTGGCGTCCCGCGTCGCGTTTTGCGAAACTAGCGCCCTGCCAGTCCAGGGAGGACGCTATGGCTTACGACCTCGACCAATTCATCGCCGACTGCAAAACCACGCTCGCGCGCGAGCCGGGCCCGAAGGGCCGCGAACAAGTGCGCGTCAATCTCGAAAAGCTGCTCGCCAATCCCGACTTCATCCGCGCCTACACCGGCGACGACCAGCCGCGCGGCGTCAAAGTGCTATACGAGGACCCCAAGCTCGGCTTCCAGGTGCTCGCCCATATCAACGAAAAGTCGCACGCCTCGCCGCCGCACGATCACGGCGCGTCCTGGGCGATCTACGGCCAGGCCGCCCAATACACCGACATGATCGAATGGGCGCGCGAGGATGACGGCAAGGATCCCAAGCACGCCAAGCTCAAGCCGGCGAAGACATACCGGCTTACGCCCGGCCACGCCGGCATCTATCAGGACGGCGCCATCCACTCGATCGATTATCCCGACGCCGCGCGCTTCGTCCGCGTGACCGGCACCGATCTCGAAAAGATCAACCGCATCAAGTTCGACTTGAAGACTGGCGCGGTGGAACAGATAAGCTCCCGGCAGGCGTCGTGATTCTGCACGCGCCAAGCACACGGCTCCGTCCCCTCGCCGCCGCCGCCGTCAAAGTCATGCTCGGCAACGGCGGCGAATTGGCCCTGATCGACCTGCGCGAGGAATTGATCTTCTCGCGCAGTCATTTGTTATGGGCGCGCAATGTGCCGCTGAGCCGGCTCGAGCTGCGCTTCGCCCGTCTGGTGCCGCGCCGCGCCACCCGCATCGTGCTGATCGACGATAATGACGGGCTTTGCGCGCGTGCCGCCGAAATACTCGCCGGCGCCGGCTATTCCGACCTGTCTTATCTCGCCGGCGGCACCGCCGCCTGGGAAACCGCCGGCTTCGAATTGTTTTCCGGCGTGCATGTGCCGAGCAAGGCGTTCGGCGAATTCATCGAGCATGCAAGCCACACGCCCTCGATCAGCGCCGACGAGCTCAACGCGCACATGCGCGCCGGCACCGACATGGTGGTGCTCGACAGCCGCCCCTACGACGAATATTCGCGCGTCTCAATTCCGACCGGCGTCAACGTGCCGGGCGCCGAATTGGTCTTGCGCGTGCATGACATCGTGCCCTCGCCCGATACCCTCATTGTCGTCAACTGCGCCGGCCGCACCCGCAGCATCATCGGTGCGCAGTCGCTGATCAATGCCGGCGTGCCGAACAAAGTGGTGGCGCTGCGCAACGGTACCATGGGCTGGCATCTCGCCGGCCTCAGCTGCGATCACGGCAAGGACAATCGCGCGCCGGCAACCTCCGGCCCGGGCCTTGCCCGGGCAAAATCAAAGACCGACGAGGTCGCGCGCCGCTTCGGCATCGCGCGCATCGACCGCGCCGGGCTCGAACGCTGGCGCGCCGACACCGCGCGCACGCTCTATGTCTTCGACGTGCGCGACCCGGCCGAATACCAAGCCGGCCATTTCCCCGGCGCGCTCTCCGCGCCGGGCGGCCAGCTGGTGCAAGCCACCGACCTGTACGCCGGAACGCTCGGCGCGCGCATCGTGCTCTCGGATAACAATGAAGTGCGCGCGGTGATGACCGCGTCGTGGCTCAAGCAGATGGGCTGGCAGGAGGTCGCCGTGCTGCCGGAAGCCGGCAGCGAGAAAGGCATGCCTGCTGCCGACGTGCTCGGCAGCGCTCCGGCCGACGCGGCCATCGAATTCTCCGACGTGCTGGCGATCGACAACGTCAACGTCATCGACCTGTCGAACAGCCCGAACTATCGCCGCGGCCATATCCCCGGCGCCTGGTTCGCCATCCGCGGGCGGATCGACCGCGCGCTGCCGAACATACCGTTGCGCACCATGATCGTGCTCACCTCGGAGGACGGCGTGCTCGCCGGCCTCGCGGTCCAGGAGGCGCGCGCGCTCACCGAATTGCCGGTGCTTTGGCTCAAGGGTGGTAACGCGGCCTGGGCCGCCGCCGGCTTCCCGCTCTCGACCGACGCTAAACTGGCGGACGAGCCGCTCGATGTCTGGCTCAAGCCCTATGAGCGCCCCGGCGACCCGAAAGCCGCCATGAACGAGTATCTGTCCTGGGAAATCGACCTGCTCTCGCGCATCGAACGCGACGGCACCACGCATTTCACGGTGCGATGACTTTACTGCTTCAGCGCCGCCTCGAATTTCTCGCCGAACTCGCTGAGTTCGTCGGCGCTGACGTCGCTGACCGCCCACAAATTGATGCCGTTCTCGCTCCAGCGCCGCACGTTGTAACCTTGCAGGCTCTCCATGGTCGCGGCGCGATTGCCGGAGCCCGGCGCCGGCGCGCAGAACAGATTGATGATGTGCACGCGGCGGCGATAGACGATCGCCGCCACCGGCTTGGCATTGATATAATCGAGCCGTCCGCCCAGCAGCGTAAAACCCTGCGCGGTGAGGTCGACGACCGGCGGCGCGACGTCGAGCCGGCCGTTGAACCATGGCTTGACCGTGTGCTGGTCGGGCGATTGCACGTCGATCAGGTGCTGGCCTTGCAGCGAGCGCAAATGCGCCGACACCACCTCCCCCAGGACGCGCTGCTGGTCGTCGGTTCGGATCACCATCACCAGCACGCCGGACGCGCCAATCGCACTGAGCCCAGTGCCGGCCGCGAAGCCCTTGATGACGGAGCGCCGGCTCGTTGGCGCCGTTTGCGGTGCCGGCAGTTTGCCTTCGATGCGGCCGCGCAAAGCCGCCGGCGCCGTGTAGCGCAGGCCCGCTGGCGTCATGGCTTTGCGCAGGTCCTGAAATTCGCGCAAGCGCGCCGCGCACTCGGCGCAGCCCATGATATGCGCCTCGACCTCGCGGGCGTGCCCGGCGTCGAGCTCGCCGTCGATCAGCGCATGCATCAGAACCTTCGCTTCGTCGCAATTCATTTCTGACCCCCGCCTTCGGCCGCGACCCAGGCCTCGCGCAGCATCCCGCGCGCGCGCGCCAGCCGCGACATCACCGTGCCTATTGGCGATTCGATCACGATTGCAATATCGCGATAGGAAAGGTCGTTGATCTCGCGCAGCACGATCACCTCGTGGAATTCGGCCGGCAATTGCGCGATCAGCCGGCGCATGGTGGCGGAATCGTGCCGCCGCAGCATCGCCTGCTCGGGCGTGTCGCCGTCCTCGCGCCACATCGGCGTGGCTTGCGGCTCGCCGGCATCCGCGTCGTCGGCCGTGTAGACAAGTCTGGCATTCGCGGCGTAGGCCGCATGACAGACATTACGCAGGATGGCGAACAGCCAGGGCTTGACCGGCCCGCCGCGGAACGTGTCGAAATGGCGGAACGCGCGCAGATAACAATCCTGCACCGCGTCGTCGGCGTCGCTGGCGCTGCGCAGCAGATAGCGCGCCAGTGTGTAGATCTCGTCGAGATGCGGCAAGGCGAGCGTCTTGAAACGCTCGGCCTTGTCGTCGCTCGCGTCGACTACGCCGCCCGCCATCATTGCGTATCCGGCCTCACTCGTGATCGTTATTTCGCGGCCTCGACGACAATCGTGCCGGTCATCATCGGATGCAAGGAGCAAAAATAATCAAAGCTGCCCGGTGCCGTGAATGTGAATGAGAACTTGTCATCGCTGTCGAGCGCCTTCGAGCGGAATACCATCGTTTTCGACATCACCGTGTGCGGGATGTCGTCGTGATTGACCCAGGTCACGGTATCGCCGGCTTTCACCGTGACCTGCTTCGGGTTGAACGTGAAGTTGTCGATCTTCACTTCGATGGTCGCTGCCCTGGCCGGACTTGCCGCCGCGATCGCAATGGCGACAAGCGGGGCAATCGCGCCGAGCGCGAGATTTCTTGCAACTTTCATGGGTTCGCTCAGCCGTTCAGCGGGGTGTCGACGATGGCGAGCCGCTGCTCGCCTTGCCGGAAGGTCACGCTGGCGGTGCCGAGCATGGTGCGCAATTTGTCGTCCGGCACTTTCATCGGGCCGGGCGACGGCGCCGTGCCGGGCGCCGGCTGCGGAAACGCGGTCGAACGCGCGGTGTGAAAGGTGACGTTGCCTTCCACCTTCTGCATGATCTGATGAATGTGGCCGTTGAGCACGGTCACCGAACCGAAGCGCTTGAGGTAGCCGAGCGCGCGCGCGCTGTCCTCGGTGCCCCAGCCCCATTGCGGATAGACCGCCCACAGCGGGATATGCGCGAACACCACGATTGGCGTCGACGCCGAGCGGCCCTTGAGATCGTCCTCGATCCATTCGAGCTGCTCGTCGCCGAGGCTGCCCATGCCGCCGCCCTTCAGATTGGCAACGTTGACCAGTCCCATGAAATGCACGCCATTGGCGTCAAAGGAGTAATAACCCGAGCCTTTGGTGCCGCGCCCGTAGCGTTCCTTGTAGAGCTTGATGTCGGGATCGACGATGTCGTGCTCGCCCGGCACGTAATGCACGTCGAGCTTGGCCTGGCCGATGATCTTCTCGGCGTCGTCGAATTCGGATTCTCTGGAGAGATGCGTGATGTCGCCGGTATGGATCATGAAGGCCGGCTTGGCCGGCAGCGCCCTGATGCGGCCGATCGCCTCCTCCAGCGTGCCCTTGGCGTTCGGATTGGCCGGCTTGTCGAAGCCCATATGGCTGTCGCTGATCTGCAGAAAGGTGAAGCCTTTCGGCTCGGCGGCCAGCGCCTGATCGACCAGGCCGAGCGAATGCGGCACCCCGCCTGAAATCGCCCACAGCACCCCGGTGCCGGTCCAGGTCATGCATTCCAGCACCTTGCGTCTGGTCGGGCCGTCCCTACCGTCATGATCGTGCGTCGTCATGGCCATTCTCCCTGCGAATGCCTACTTCACAGGGACTAGATCGGCCCCAGGCCGGATTTATTCCTGCAATTCCGCCCCAAACCGCGATATACGCTACCGCTTGATCCCGAAAAGTGGGAACCGGTTTTCGGATCAGATCAAGCGCAAGCAAAAAGTCATGAAATTCCTCGACGAAGCCAAGGTCTATGTGCAGTCCGGCGCGGGCGGCAACGGCTGCATCGCGTTCCGGCGCGAGAAGTTCATCGAGTTCGGCGGCCCGAGCGGCGGCGACGGCGGCAAAGGCGGCGACGTCATCATCGAGGCGGTCGACGGCCTCAACACCCTGATCGACTACCGCTACCAGCAGCACTTCAAGGCCAAGTCCGGCGGCAACGGCATGGGCAAGGACTGCCACGGCGCCAACGGCAAGGACGCGGTGCTCAAGGTGCCGGTCGGCACCCAAGTCTACGAAGAGGACGGCGAGACGCTGCTGGCCGATTTCACGCGCGCCGGAGAGCGCGTCACGCTCATGAAGGGCGGCAATGGCGGCTTCGGCAACGCCTATTTCAAATCCGCGACCAACCAATCGCCGCGCCGCGCCAATCCCGGCCAGCCCGGCGAGGAGCGCACCATCCGGCTACGGCTGAAGCTGATTGCCGATGCCGGCATCATCGGCCTGCCCAATGCCGGCAAGTCGACCTTTCTCGCCACCGTGAGCGCGGCCAAGCCCAAGATCGCCGATTATCCGTTCACCACATTGCATCCGCAGCTCGGCGTATTCGAAGTCGATGGCCGCGAATTCGTCATGGCCGATTTGCCGGGATTGATCGAGGGCGCGCATGAAGGCGTCGGCCTCAGCGACAAATTCCTTGGCCACACCGAACGCTGCCGCGTGCTGCTGCACCTGATCGACGGCACCGGCGACGACGCCGGCGCCGATTACAAAATCGTGCGCGCCGAACTGGAAGCGTATGGCCAGGGCCTCACCGACAAGCCGGAGATCGTGGTGCTGTCAAAAGCCGATGCGCTGACGCCGGAGGCGATCAAGGCGCAGACCGCGAAGCTCAAGAAGGCCTGCAAAAAGACACCGCTGGTGCTGTCGTCGGCGTCAGGCCAAGGCGTCAAGGAAGTCCTGCGCGCGCTGTTCAAGGTGATCGACGCCGCGCGCGAAAGCTCCACCGACCGACCGAAATCAAAAGAAGCGGCCTGGCAGCCGTAGCTTTTTTCACCTCTCCCATGGGGAGAGGTCGGCGCACGAAGTGCGCCGGGTGAGGGGTTTCAAACTATCGAGAGTCACTTGCCCCCTCACCCCGACCCTCTCCCCCAAGGGGAGAGGGAGCGCGCAATCTTTGTCGCAACCGCTTCAATCCAAACTGCGCATGGGTTAGATCAAGTAGGATAAATCGGTAAGGACAGCCCCATGCAAACTCGCGCCGCGGTGGCCTGGCAGGCCGGCGAGCCGCTCACCATCGAATTGATCGACATCGAAGGCCCGAAAGGCGGCGAGGTACTGCTCGAGATCATGGCGACCGGCGTTTGCCATACCGACGCCTACACATTATCGGGCGCCGATCCGGAAGGCATCTTCCCGGCCATCCTCGGCCACGAGGGCGCCGGCATCGTGCGCGAAGTCGGCGCCGGCGTCACCGCGTTGAAAGCCGGCGATCACGTCATCCCGCTTTACACGCCGGAATGCCGGCAATGCAAAACTTGTCTGTCGCGCCGGTCGAACCTGTGCACCGCGATCCGCGCCACGCAAGGCAAAGGCGTCATGCCGGACGGCACCAGCCGCTTCCGCTGCGACGGCGATGCGGTGTTCCACTACATGGGCTGCTCGACCTTCGCCAATTTCACCGTGCTGCCGGAGATCGCGCTCGCCAAAGTGCGCGAGGACGCGCCGTTCGACAAGATCTGCTACATCGGCTGCGGCGTCACCACCGGCATCGGTGCCGTCATCAACACGGCGAAAGTCTGGCCCGGCGCCAATGCGGCCGTATTCGGCCTCGGCGGCATCGGGCTCAATGTTATTCAAGGCGCGCGCATGGTGGGCGCCGACAAGATCGTCGGCATCGACACCAATCCCTCGAAACGCGCCATCGCCGAGAAGTTCGGCATGACGCATTTCGTCAATCCGGACGAAGTCGGCCGCGACAAGGTGGTGCAGGCGATCGTCGATCTCACCGGCGGCGGCGCCGACTTCTCGTTCGAATGCATCGGCAATGTGAACGTGATGCGCCAGGCGCTGGAATGCTGCCACCGCGGCTGGGGTGAGAGCATTATCATCGGCGTCGCCGGCTCCGGCCAGGAGATCGCCACGCGGCCGTTCCAGCTGGTCACCGGCCGGGTCTGGAAGGGCACCGCCTTCGGCGGCGCGCGCGGCCGCACCGACGTGCCGAAAATCGTCGACTGGTACATGGACGGCAAGATCAATATCGACGACCTGATCACCCACACCATGCCGCTCGACAAGATCAACGACGCCTTCGAGCTGATGCACGAAGGCAAATCGATCCGCAGCGTGGTGGTCTATTGAAGGAAATGAGCGGCCTTGGCCGTCAGAGCCAACGCCCGTAGCCTCTTTCGATCATGATCAAGCCGCGCGGCGGGCGCGGCGGACCGTCAGGGCCGTCACCGTCGTCTGCGTCCAATTCCGAATCTCTCAAGCGCGGCGGCGCGCGCCAATCGGCGCCGGGATCGGAATAGCGCGCGTCGCGGTCGAGCCGCGACGCTTCCCGCCGCGGCCCGCGCTCGGCCGAGCGTTGCTGTGCGGCAGGCGGCGCGGCGCAAAGGCGGCGCGGACCTTCGAAAGGCTGAAAAGTGCAATCCGATTCCCGGAACGAAGTGTAAGCGCCGGCGCAGGCGGCGACCTCGCACTGGAGCTTTGCCGTTACGCTGGCCTTTTCCGCCGGGGAGGCATTGGCAATTGCTGGCGGTTGCGCGGCAGCGACCGGCGGCGGATCGCCGGCGTTTACTTGCTCGACGTCCTGCGGGCGCGCCGGCGGCATCGGGACCTCCGCCACGGCGGTAGCGGTTGCCGTCTTCGGAGCCTCGGCGATCATGTCAATCGCTGGCGGCGCGGCGGCTTGTTTCGGATAGACCGGGTCTCGTTCGGCATTCGGCCGATCCACTGTGGCGACGACGCGCCGGGCCGCGGCGGTAGGCGGCGCGATCATTGCGTGCACAGCGAGCTTGGCTTCCAGTTTCGGCTGGGTCAACCAATTGAGTTCGAGCAGAATACCGCTGATCGAGACGAGCAGAATCGCAACATAAGCCAAAAAAGCCATCGCTTCGCCTCAGCTATGAAGTCGTCGCGGGCAAACGCGAGCCGGCGGTGCGCAGTTCCAGATTGTTATTGACGCCAATCCTGTCGCAGTGATGACGGCCTTGTCGCGGCGCCAATTATTTTAGTCTCATTCGTTCGTTTCCGTTCATTGCCGGAAGACGGAACTATGGTTCCTTCGCCTTTCTTCCGCCTGCATGCGATCCGTAAAATTGTCTCGATTTCCTCGCATAGCGGCTTCATCGAAGGGGCTTTCTCCTTTTTCCATCCATCTGGCGCGCGGCGTCGCCCGTGACGAGACCGAGGCCCGAACGAAATGCGGCATCTGTTCGTGCCCGCCTGCCTTTGTCTGGCGACATTGTCCGGCCCGCTCGGCCCCGATTCGAAATTACCGCCAGCGGATTTTTCCACCGCCTCGATCGCCAAGGACTCCGCCTTCCCCGATCCCGCGCCGGGCGACCGCGGCGAAAGCACACGCGCGAAAGACCAGCCGGGCGACAGCCCCGAGGTCGCGATGTTTTCGCCCGAAGCGCCGCGCGCCGACAGCGCGCCGGTTGAGCTTTCGCAAACCCAGCTGCCGCCGGTCCCGAAGCCGGTGGTGCATCGCTCGCGCGAGGAAATCTGCGACACGCTGACGCAAGCCGCGCAAGCCAACGATGTGCCGGTGCCTTTCTTCATCCGGTTGATCTTCCAGGAAAGCGGCTTCAGGCCCGACGTCGTCAGCCCGGCCGGCGCCGAGGGCATCGCGCAATTCATGCCGGAGACCTCGGCCGACATGGGCCTCGACAATCCGTTTGATCCGCTGCAGGCGATCCGCGCCTCCGCCCGTCTGCTGCGCGGCCTGGCGCATCAATTCGGCAATCTCGGCCTCGCCGCCGCCGCCTACAACGCAGGCCCCAAGCGCATCGAGAACTGGCTCGCCAAGAAGGGCAAGCTGCCGCAAGAGACGATCGGCTATGTCCAATCCATCACCGGCCGGGCGGCGGAAAACTGGATCGTCGCCGAAGCCGGCAGCCCGGCGGTGAAGCTGCCGCGCCGCGCGCCCTGCCAGGAAGCCGCCGGCCTGCTGGCCTGGAACGGCCCCGAGCACATTCCGCTGCCGCCGACGCGGACGCGTACCCGCGACATGGTGACGGCAACGCGCGCCAAGATCGCGCACGCCGCCAAGCGCACGGCGACGATCGCGCCCGAAAAGCCGGTGAAGGCCGCTGCGGCGGCGAAGGCGGAAAAGCCAGACGTCCAACTCGCGGCGAGCAAGCCGAAGCACCGCAAGCTGCAAATCTCGCAGCGCTGACAAAAATCGCCGGCGATTTATGGCGGCGGCCGGCCTTTGGCGCACAGGCGCCGCACGCCGCGGCTGGGCATGTAAGTGCAATCCGACGCCTGGAAGGTACGATAGGCCGCGGCGCAAGCAGCGACATCGCATAGCGGCCGCGGCACTTGCGCCGCAACCGGCGCCTCCGGCGCGCGCATTGGAACGGCGCCCTTCGCAGGTTGCGCGGGCGCGGGCGCAACCGGCGGACTTACCGCGACCGGCGGCACGGCGACCTCGCTCACTGCCGGCCTGACAGCCGGCCGGTCGCTCACCCAACTCATCTCGAACACGACATCGCAGAGTGCGATCGCCGCGACCACGCCGGCGACCAGGAGAACCTTTTTTCGATGCGACAGCGGCTGGAACATGCTGCAATCCCAACCGCGGGATTATACGGCAGGTTTCCCGCCAAAGCGAAAGTCCGGTCGGCCTAGCGTCGGCGGCGGTGAATCCGCGCCGCGCGCGCGGCCGAGCACCTATGATGCCTATCCAAACATTTCGGTCGCACATTGAGCGGGCGGGCACACTCGTAGTTCCGGCCATGACGGCGCATTGGGTGCTGTGCTAGACAACCGGCGCATTTAACGCCGCCGGTCCCATGCCCAAAACGCCCACCCTCTCCTCCTTCCGCCGCATCGTCGTGAAGGTCGGCTCGTCGCTCCTGGTGGACGCCGCCGCCGGCTCGCTCAAGCGCGACTGGCTGGCCTCGCTCGCCGCCGACATCGCCGGCCTGCACGCACAGAAGCGCGACGTCATCGTGGTGTCGTCCGGCGCCATCGCGCTCGGCCGTGCCGTGCTCAAGCTGCCCGCAGGCGGCCTAAAGCTCGAGGACAGCCAGGCTGCGGCCGCCGTCGGCCAGATCGCGCTGGCGCGCGCCTGGTCGGAATCGTTAAGCGCGCACAAGCTGACTGCCGGCCAGGTGCTGGTCACATTGGGCGATACGGAAGAGCGCCGCCGCTATCTCAACGCACGCTCGACCATCGCCAAGCTGCTGGAATGGCGGGCCGTGCCGGTGATCAACGAGAACGACACCGTCGCCACCTCCGAGATCCGCTACGGCGACAACGATCGCCTGGCCGCGCGCGTCGCCACCATGATGAGCGCCGATCTGCTGGTGCTGCTGTCGGACGTAGACGGGCTCTACGACAAGCCGCCCAATCTTGATGACAAGAGCGCGGGCGGCGCCACGCTGGTGCCGCTGGTCGCGCGCATCACGCCGGAGATCGAGGCGATGGCGGGCGCGTCGGCCTCGGCCTTGGCGCGCGGCGGCATGCTGACCAAGATCGAGGCCGGCAAGATCGCCACCACCGCCGGCACTCACATGATCATCGCCTCAGGCCACGTGCGCCATCCGCTCAAGCGCATCGCCGACGGCGGCGCCTGCACCTGGTTTTTGACGCCGGCCAATCCGGTGACCGCGCGCAAGAAGTGGATCGCCGGCTCGCTCGAGCCGCGCGGCGCGCTGGTGATCGACGCCGGCGCGGTCAAGGCGCTGCGCTCGGGCAAGAGCCTGCTGCCGGCCGGCGTCGTCAAGGTCGAGGGCGCGTTCGGGCGCGGCGACGCTGTGGTGGTGCGCGGGCCCGACGGCACCGAGATCGGCCGCGGGCTGATCGCCTTCGACGCCGACGATGCCGAGCGGATCAAGGGCCGCTCGTCGGCGGATATCCCCGCCATCCTCGGTTTTTCCGGGCGGACAGAGATGATCCACCGCGACGATCTTGTTCTGGGCGGAGAGTAGCCGGACGAAGATTGTGCCCGGGCGCGATCATGCCGGCACCGGCGACGATCGTTGCGATGCCGCCGAGAAGAAGACGTTGCTCTCGGAACTCCGGCGGGGCTTCGGCGTTATCCACGCGACGACGCGACACGTGACTCAAAGCGACCTGAAAAGGCGATTGACCGATCGCCCGGAAACCCTGGCCCACCGGAGGCCGGGGTTCTCTGTTTCCGGCCGCGCCGGTTTTCCCCTTTGCGATCGAATGTTTGCAGGTCGGCCAATGGCCGATCCCGCCGGAGGCGCGTCGATGCGGGGCCGGCTCGGTCAGTGGCCGAGGCCGAGGCCGTTCAATGGCTTAGGAGCGGCGGCTGCGCGGCTTGCCGGAGCGGCGGCTGGCGCCCGATTTGCGCGGCACCGGATGCGCCGGCAGCGCCAAAAAAGTCCCGTCGGGAAACTCGAGATGACGGCTGAAAACCTGCATTTGGCCTTCGCCGCCGCGCTTTCCTTCGATCACGAACTTGGTGCCGACCGGAAAGCGGTTGGGCAGCCTGTTGGAACGATACGCCATGACACCCTCCACACGCATGACCCCGAAGCGATCATGCCATTACGCTGCCGCACCCTGACACCCTAATGTGTAGGTCAATTGACCCGTTCCGGGTGCTGGCGGGTTATCCACGCTATCCCCAGCTACCTCTGCGATTGCGCTGGAACCGGGTGGCCTCGCCCCCGACAGGCCGACGTGATAGGAACCAAGCGGAACGGGGTTTGACGGGCCTTCGCCATGAGTGCGCCGCTAAAAAGCATTGAAGGGACTGGGGATATTGCCGCCTGCATGGCGGAGATCGGCCGCCAAGCGAGGCTTGCCGCGCGCGCCTTGGCGCTCGCCCCCGCCGCCCAGAAAGACCGCGCCTTGGAACGCATGGCCGCCGCCGTCCGGGAGCAGAAATCCCGTATTTTGGCCGGCAATGGCGAGGATATCGCGGAGGCGCGTGGATCCGGCATGATCGGCGCCTTTCTCGACAGGCTTTCGCTCGACGCGGCGCGGGTTGAGGCGATCGCGGCGGCCATCGACGCGGTGCGCGCGCTCAAGGATCCGGTTGGCATTGTTACCGAATCCTGGACGCGGCCGAACGGCATGAGCATCGAACGGGTGCGGGTGCCGCTCGGCGTCATCGGCATTGTCTACGAAAGCCGGCCGAACGTGACCGCCGATGCCGGCGCGCTCTGCCTGAAATCCGGCAATGCCGCGATCCTGCGCGGCGGCTCCGACAGCCTGCGCACCAGCCGCGCCATCGTCGCCTCGCTCGGCCAAGGATTGCGCGAGGCGGAGTTGCCCGAGGCCGCGATCCAGTTGGTGCCGACCCGCGACCGCGCCGCGGTCGGGCTGATGCTCAGCGGACTCGACGGCAATATCGACGTCATCGTTCCGCGCGGCGGCAAAAGCCTCGTGCAGTGCGTGCAGTCGGAGGCGCGCGTGCCGGTGTTCGCGCATCTCGAGGGCGTCTGTCACGTTTACGTCGACAAAGCGGCCTCGCTCGACATGGCCAAGAAAATCGTGCTCAACGCCAAGATGCGGCGCACCGGCGTGTGCGGCGCGGCCGAAACTCTGTTGGTCGATCGCGCCGCGGCGGCGAAATTCCTCAAGCCTCTGGTGGAAATGCTCATCGATGCCGGCTGCGAAATCCGCGGCGATAAGGCCACGCTTGCCGTGGATAAACGGGTCAAGCCGGCGACCGTAGAAGACTGGTCGACCGAATATCTCGACGCCATCCTCGCGGCAAAGGTCGTCGACGGCGTTGCCGCGGCTATCGAGCATATCGAGCGCTACGGCTCCCATCACACCGACGCCATCGTCACCGACGATAAGGCTGCGGCGGAGAAGTTCCTGCGTGAGGTCGATTCCGCGATCGTGCTGCACAACGCCTCGACCCAGTTCGCCGACGGCGGCGAATTCGGCTTTGGCTCCGAGATCGGCATCGCGACCGGCCGGCTGCACGCGCGCGGGCCGGTCGGCGTCGATCAGCTCACGACCTTCAAATATCGCATCCGCGGAAGTGGTCAGACCCGGCCGTGACACCGCAAAAACCCGCCCGCGCCGAGTGCGTGCTTCCACCCCACGCGCCCGGCATGAGGATCGGCCTGTTCGGCGGCACATTTGACCCGCCGCACCAGGCGCACCTCGCCGCCAGTTTGCTCGCGCTCAAACGGCTGAAGCTCGACAGCGTGTGGTGGCTGGTCACCCCCGGCAATCCGCTCAAGAACACCAGCGGGCTCGCCCCGTTGCAGAAGCGAATCGCGGCCGCCCGCGGGCTCACGCGTCATCCGGGCATCCACGTGACCGGGATCGAGGCCGTCATCAACACGCGATACACATACAACACGATGAAATGGCTGATCGCCCGCTGCCCGCGGGTTCGCTTCGTCTGGGTCATGGGCGCGGACAATCTGCGGAGTTTTCACCGTTGGCAGAAGTGGCGCGGAATAGCGAAGCTGATGCCGTTCGTCGTCATCGACCGCCTGGGGCCCAGTCTCTACGCCGCCGCCAGTCCGGCCGGCCAGGCGTTTGCCCGCGCCCGCATCGCGGAACCCGAAGCCGCTTCGCTGCCCTACCGCAAACCGCCGGCCTGGGCGTTTCTCCATGGCCTCAAATCGGGTTTGTCCTCGACAGCGCTGCGGGCCATGCGCCGGCGCGGCGGAACCCCGGCACGCAGAAAGAAGACGTCGAAGAGTGGAAAGAATAGAGTGAAATAGCTATCTTCATCGCATGCCCCTCGCGAGCCGGGCTATGAACGAAAAGGGAAAAAACCTCTGACCAAACCTGCAGTCTCTCGGGCGGCCCGTCGCATGCCCGAACCGGCGCCCCGGCACCCCAGTGCCAAGGAGACGCTCCGCATCGTCCTCGCCCGATTGGAAGACATAAAGGCGGAGGACAGCGTCACCATCGATCTCAACGGCAAATCCTCCATCGGCGATTACATGGTCGTGACCTCCGGCCGGTCGCAGCGCCATGTCGGCGCGGTCGCCGAGAATGTGGTCAAGGGTCTCAAGGCCGCCGGCCTTTCCGGTATTCGCGTCGAGGGCATGCGGCAAGGCGACTGGGTGCTGATCGATGCCGGCGACGTGATTGTTCATGTTTTCCGGCCTGAAGTGCGCGAGTTCTACAGCCTGGAAAAGATGTGGTCGGCAAACAGCCCAGACCGAAAGCGCTCGAACTGATAGTGTTGGCAGCACGATGCGCATCATCGTTGCCGCCGTCGGACGCCTGAAACAGGGCCCGGAAACCGAACTTTCCGAGCGCTTCCGCAAGCGCGCGGCGCAAACCGGCCGCAATCTCGGTCTGCGCGACGTCGAAATCATCGAAATCAGGGAAAGCCGCGCCGACGATCCGGCCAAGCGCATGATCGAGGAATTGATCGCGCTCGCCAATATTATCCCGCAGGGCGCGGCGCTCGTGCTGCTCGATGCCCAAGGCGAAAACCTCGACAGCGCCAGCCTTGCCGGCCGCCTGGCAGCATGGCGCGGCAATGACCGGCCGGCGGCGGTTTTCATGATTGGCGGCGCCGATGGCCTCGCCGCCAACTTGCGCGCGAAAGCCGAATTGCAGCTGGCGTTCGGCTTCGCCACCTGGCCGCACCAGCTAGTGCGGATCATGCTGCTGGAACAGCTTTATCGCGCCACCACGATCCTGACCGGCCACCCCTATCATCGCGCCTAGCGCACGATGCCGAAAATAGCGTCGCAGATTGGTCGTAATCTGACGGCAAAAGGCCGGACGGAACTATGGTCTTGCCCTCCCAACCTACCGGCGTAACGTGGCTGCAATGATTTGCCTCGGGGGATTCAGCGGCCTCGATACGCGCACGGCGTTTATCGCAGCGCTGGCGCTCGGGTTGCCGGTCACGCTTGCCGTCCAGGGGGTGGCGCAGGAAAGATCGGTGCTGCTCGCGCAAAACGACAAGGCCATGAAAATCGACGCGCTCAAGCAGCGCGACCAGGACCTCAAGGCCGCGCGCGACGCGCACACTAAGTCGATCGAGACCGAAGCCGCGATCAAGCGCGAGATCGAGCAGATCGGCGCCGACCGCCGCAAGCTCAAACAGGACCTGATCGACACCGCCGGCCGCATCCGCGGCGTCGAAGCGCAAGTTGTCGCGACCGAGACCCGGCTCAAGGGCCTCGACGCTAACGAGCTTGGCATCCGCAAGTCGCTCGAGGGCCGCCGCGCCGTGATCGGCGAAGTGCTGGCCGCGCTTCAGCGCATCGGCCACCGTCCGCCGCCAGCTTTGATCGCCAGCCCGGAGGACGCGCTTCAATCGGTGCGCACCGCCATGCTGCTGGGCGCCGTGCTTCCCGAGATGCGGCACGAGGTCGAGGTGCTCGCCAACGATCTCACCAACTTGCTCGACGTCCGCAAAAAAATCGCAGGCGAACGTGACCGGCTGAAAACTGAGGTCGCCTCGCTCGGCGACGAGCGCACCCGCATGACCGCGCTGGTCGGCGAACGTCAAAAACAGCAGGCGGCGCGCGAAAAGGCGCTCAGCGCCGAGCGGGCGCGCGCCAGCCAATTGGCCCATCAGGTCGATAATCTCAAAGATTTGATCGCCAAACTGGAGCAAGGGCTCGATCCCGCGACCAGGGCTGCCCGCGAGGCCGGCCGCGGCGACAAGCGCTCCGCCATGTCGGCGCTGCGCGATCCGGGACGGCTAGCGCCAGCGGTTTCCTTTGCCTCCTTGCGCGGGCAAGTTCCGATTCCGGTTAACGGCGTCAAATTGAAGGAATTCGGTGTCCCCGACGGCGTCGGCGGTGTGGAAAAGGGCGTTTCTATCGCAACCCGTGCCGGAGCTCAGGTCACCGCTCCGGCCGACGGCTGGGTGGTCTATGCCGGTCCGTTCCGTTCCTACGGACAACTCTTGATCCTCAATGCCGGCAACGGCTATCATATCTTGCTCGCTGGGATGGAACGGATATCAGTTGATCTCGGACAGTTCGTGCTGACCGGAGAACCGGTTGCGGTGATGGGAAATGGCTCCCATATCGCGGCGATCCTCGCGACAGGCTCCAGCCAACCGGTGCTCTACATCGAGTTTCGTAAGGACGGGATTCCCGTCGATCCAGGCCCATGGTGGGCAGCTGGCGAAGGTGAAAAGGTTCGCGGATAATGCGCAAGACCACATTCATTCTACTCGGCGCGGCGGCTGGAGCGGCAATGACGCTGCTCGCGACACAGCCACATATGATCTTCATCGGTGCGAGCGCCAAAGCCGCCGCCGCCGACACCTACCGGCAGCTCAACCTGTTCGGCGACGTGTTCGAGCGCGTGCGCGCCGACTACGTCGAGAAGCCGGACGACAGCAAGCTGATCGAGAACGCGATCAACGGCATGCTGGCCGGGCTCGATCCGCATTCCAGCTACATGGATCCGAAGAGCTTCCGTGACATGCAGGTGCAAACCCGCGGCGAATTCGGCGGGCTCGGCATCGAAGTCACCATGGAAGACGGGCTGATCAAGGTGGTGGCGCCGATCGACGAGACGCCCGCCGCCAAGGCCGGCGTCATGGCCAACGATATCATCACGCAGCTCGACGGCGAGCAGGTACAGGGCCTCACCCTGAACCAGGCGGTCGAGAAAATGCGCGGGCCGGTGAATACCAAGATCAAGCTCACCATAATGCGCAAGGGCCAGGACAAGCCGATCGAGGTGTCGATCACGCGCGACGTGATCCGCGTGCGCTCGGTGCGCTCGCAGGTCGAGGGCGACGACGTCGGCTATATCCGGCTCACCCAGTTCAACGAACAGACCACCGACGGATTGAAGAAGGCGATTGCCGACATCTCGGCGAAGGTGAGCAACGACAAGCTCAAGGGCTACATTCTCGACCTGCGCAACAATCCGGGCGGCCTGCTCGACCAGGCGATCTCGGTGTCGGATGCCTTCCTGCAAAAGGGCGAGATCGTTTCGACGCGCGGCCGCAATGCCGAGGAGACACAGCGCTTCAACGCGCGGCCGGGCGACCTCACCAATAACAAGCCGGTGATCGTGCTGATCAACGGCGGCTCGGCGTCGGCCTCGGAAATCGTCGCCGGCGCCTTGCAGGACCACAGGCGGGTCACGGTCCTCGGCACCCGTTCGTTCGGCAAGGGTTCGGTGCAGACCATCATCCCGCTCGGCTCCGGCAACGGCGCGCTGCGGCTGACCACGGCGCGCTACTACACGCCGTCCGGCCGCTCGATCCAGGCCAAGGGCATCGTGCCCGATATCGAGGTGCTGCAAGACTTGCCGGACGACATCAAGGCGAAGACCGACACCAGCACCAAAGGCGAGGCCTCGCTGCGCGGTCACCTCAAGGGCGACGCCGGCAAGGAACAGACCGGCTCGCAGTCCTACGTTCCGCCCGACCCGAAGAACGACAAGGCGCTCACGATGGCGGAGGACCTGTTGCGCGGCACCCAGGTCAATTCGGCCTTCCCGCCGAATCCCAAGGCACCGGTCCCGAACTAAGCACGGACAGTCGGCCAATAAGCAAATACCGGCCGGGCGGCCCAAGGGCCGCCCCTTTCGTTTGTGGCAAACCCGCCCGGAATCGTCGCGTGCTAGACTTCGCGAATGATTCGCGAGGATTTGGGCCTTGTCATCGGATGATCTGAACGCCCCCCTCGGACAGGACAAGCGAAAGAGTCTGCCGAAGCTCCCGATTGGCGCCTCGCAAATTCTCGCGGGCGTTCTGGCGTTGTTCGGCCTCGCGGTGCTGGCCTGGGCGATCTTTGTCAACGATCCCCTGGGCGGCGAGCCCACCGCGGTGGTCGCCACCGGTTCTCCGGCCAAAACGCAGGCAAAATCGGCCGGAGACGGCCCGTCGGTGCAGAAGGCGTCATCCGACAAGGCGCCATCCGAAAACGCGCCGCCGGCGAGCGCCGCCGTCCCCGCCGCGGATACCGCGCCGCCCGGCAGCAAGACCATCACCATCATCGACGGGTCGAGCGGCAAGCATTTGAACGTGATCGTTCCAGGTAAATCGAGCGATCTTGCGCCGAAGACGCCGGTCGACCAGCGGCTTCTGGAACTCACCAGCCATGGCGCCGTGCCGAAGATCGCGGCCGATGGCGCGCGGCCGTTCACGCTCTACGCGCATCCGCGCAAGCTGCCGGCGGACAAGACCAACGCGCCGCGCATTGCCATCATCGTCGGCGGCCTGGGCATCAGCGCGACCGGTACCGCTGACGCGTTGTCAAAACTGCCGGCGCCGGTGACGCTGGCCTTCGCGCCCTATGGCGCGGACCTCGACAAGCTGGCTGAGCGTGCGCGGGTCGAAAATCACGAGGTGCTGCTGCAGGCGCCGATGGAGCCGTTCGACTATCCCGACAACGATCCCGGACCGCAGACCCTGCTGACGTCGCTCACGCCCGACCAGAACATCGACCGGCTACACTGGCAGATGAGCCGCTTCCAAGGTTATGTCGGCATCGTGAGTTACATGGGCGCGCGTTTCACGGCGTCCGAGCCATCGCTGGCGCCGGTGCTGCGCGACACCGCCAAACGCGGACTGATTTACGTGGATGACGGCGCCTCGTCGCGCAGCGTCGCCGGGCAGATCGCGGCCAGCCATAACCTGCCGTTCGCCAAAACCGATGTCGTGATCGACGCCGTGCCGACGCCGGTCGAGATCGACCGCGCGCTGGCGCGCCTGGAGGTCATGGCGCGCGATCGTGGAACGGCGGTCGGGATCGCCAACGCGCTTCCGGGAACCATCAGCCACATCGCCGAATGGGCGAAAAAAGTGGAAGCCCGCGGCTTCGTGTTGGTTCCGATCACCATGGTGGCGGTGAAGGAAAAGTCGTCATAGTGTCATTCGACGGCGCGATCGACCCGCCGCCGGAATGACGGAGCGTGAATGCCGCCCTTTGAATCCCTTCCCTATCGTCCCTGCGCCGGCATGATGGTGCTCAATCACGCCGGCCTCGTCTTCATCGGACGCCGCACGACCGGCCCCGAGCATATCGACGAGACGCATGTCTGGCAGATGCCGCAAGGCGGCATCGACGAGAACGAAGATCCGTACAAAGCCGCGCTGCGCGAACTTTACGAGGAGACCACGATCCGCACGGTGGAAAAGCTGGGCGAGATCCCGGAATGGCTCGCCTACGATATCCCGCGCAATATCGTCGGCGAAGCATGGGGCGGCAAATATCGTGGGCAGAAGCAGAAATGGTTCGCCCTGCGCTTCACCGGCAACGACAGTGAAATCGACATCCTCAACCCCGGTGGCGGACACAAGCCGGAATTCATCGACTGGCGCTGGGTGGAGATGGCCGAATTGCCCGACCTGGTCGTGCCGTTCAAGCGGCAGACTTACGAGCGGGTGGTGAAGGAATTTGAAAAGTTCGCAGGCTGATTTTTTTGTCATGGCCGGGCTTGTCCCGGCCATCCACGCCTTAGCTTAAATGACATTCCCCAAAGACGTGGATGCCCGGCACGAGGCCGGGCATGACGGAGAAGGACGCAGGCGTTTGCGATTAGTGCATCGCCGTGCCGGTCAAGTGCCGGTCGACGGTCTTGAAATGATCCAGCCGTGTGATCAGTTTGTCGAGCGCGGAGCCCGCCTCGGTCTTCTCGATGCGGCTCTCCAGTTCGCTAATGCGGGTCGAAATCACGGTGCGGTCGATGGCTTCCACCGACTCGGCCAAGTCGGCGAGCACGATGAGGCCCTGCGCCGACACTTCGGCGAAACCGCCCAGCACCACGATCTTCCGCTCGCCGTCCGCGCCGTGAACCGTCAGGATACCCGGCCGCAACGTGGCCACCATCGGCGCGTGATTGGCCAGCACGCCGAAATCGCCCTCGGCGCCCGGCACGTCCACCTGCTCGACCTCGCCGGAGAACAACAGCTTTTCCGGGGATACCAGTTCGAAATGCAAGGTTGCCATTGTTCGCTCAAGCCTTGTTCTTGCCGATCGCGAAACCGACGCCCAGTCCGATCACGCCGCCGATCAACGTGATCAACGCGATGTGCTGCACCTGACTGCTGGTCAGCGGCCCGTTATCGTGCGCGACCCGGTTGCCCTTCACTTCGATGCTCAAAGGCCCCAGCTTGATCTCAGCCGACTCGGGCCGTGTCATGTAGCCGGACACGGCTCCAACCAGGAGCCCGAGGAGCAGAAAGACGATGAGGTTGGACCGGACTGGCATGGTCAAGCCGCTTCCGCCGCGAGCTTCTTGCCCTTCTCGACCGCCTCTTCGATGGTGCCGACCATGTAGAAGGCGGCTTCCGGCAGATGGTCGTACTTGCCTTCGCAGAGGCCCTGGAAGCCCTTGATGGTGTCGGCCAGGTCGACCAGCTTGCCCGGCGAGCCGGTGAAGACTTCGGCGACAAAGAACGGCTGCGACAGGAAACGCTCGATCTTGCGCGCGCGCGCCACCGCGGTCTTGTCCTCTTCGGACAGCTCGTCCATGCCGAGAATGGCGATGATGTCCTGCAAAGCCTTGTAGCGCTGCAGGATCTGCTGGACTTGGCGCGCCACCGCGTAGTGCTCCTCGCCCACGATCAGCGGCGACAGCATGCGCGAAGTCGAGTCGAGTGGATCGACCGCCGGATAAATGCCCTTGGCGGCGATGTCGCGCGACAGCACGGTCGTTGCGTCCAAATGCGCGAACGACGTGGCCGGCGCCGGATCGGTCAAGTCGTCGGCGGGCACGTAGATGGCCTGCACCGAAGTGACCGAGCCCTTGTGGGTGGTGGTGATGCGTTCCTGAAGCGTGCCCATGTCGGTGGCGAGCGTCGGCTGATAGCCCACGGCGCTCGGAATACGGCCGAGCAGCGCCGACACTTCCGAACCCGCCTGGGTGAAACGGAAGATGTTGTCGACGAAGAACAACACGTCCTGGCCCTGATCGCGAAAATGTTCCGCCACCGTCAAGCCGCTGAGGCCGACGCGCGCGCGCGCGCCGGGCGGCTCGTTCATCTGCCCGTATACCAGCGCGCATTTCGAGCCTTCGACCGAGCCCTTGTGCGGGTCCTTGTTGACGCCCGATTCGATCATCTCGTGATAGAGGTCGTTGCCCTCGCGCGTACGCTCGCCGACGCCGGCGAACACCGAATAGCCGCCGTGCGCCTTGGCGACGTTGTTGATCAATTCCATGATCAGCACGGTCTTGCCGACGCCGGCACCGCCGAACAGGCCGATCTTGCCGCCTTTGGCATAGGGCGCGAGCAAATCGACCACCTTGATGCCGGTGACGAGGATCTGCGCCTCGGTGGATTGGTCGGTGTAGGTCGGCGCTTCCTGATGGATCGCGCGCGTGACCTTGGCGTTGACCGGACCCGCCTCGTCGACCGGCTCGCCGATCACGTTGATGATGCGGCCGAGCAATTCAGGCCCGACCGGCACCGAAATCGGCGCGCCGGTGTCGGTGACTTCCTGGCTGCGCACCAGGCCTTCGGTGGCGTCCATGGCGATGGTGCGCACGGTCGATTCGCCGAGGTGCTGGGCCACTTCCAGCACCAGCCGGTTGCCGTGGTTCTTGGTCTCTAACGCATTGAGAATGGCCGGCAATTCGCCTTCGAACTGCACGTCGACGACGGCGCCGATGACCTGGGTAATGCGTCCGACTTGGTTGGCTTGGGCCATGTTTAATCCTCTTGGAAGCTCTATTGCTCGGGTCAGAGCGCCTCTGCTCCGGAGATGATCTCGATCAGTTCCTTGGTGATCATCGCCTGGCGGGTGCGGTTGTAGGTCAAAGTCTGCTTGCGGATCATTTCGCCGGCATTGCGGGTGGCGTTATCCATCGCGCTCATGCGCGCGCCCTGCTCGGAGGCGGCGTTTTCCAGGAGCGCGCGGAACACCTGCACCGACAGATTGCGCGGCAGCAGGTCGGCGAGGATATCTTCCTCTTCCGGCTCGTATTCGTAAGCCGCGCCGGGACCGGTCGGCGCGGCCTTCTCGAACACCGGCGGGATGATCTGCTGCGCGGTTGGGACCTGGGCGATCACCGAGCGGAAGCGCGAGAAGAACAGCGTACCGACGTCGAATTCGCCCGCCTCGAACAGCGCGACGACCTTCTTGGCGATCATCTCGGCCTGCTCGAAGCCGATCTGCTTAATGCCGCGCAGTTCGATGGTCTCGATGATCTGCTTGCCGTAAACCCGGCGTAGCTGGTCTTGTCCCTTGCGGCCGACGCAGAGAATCTTGACGTCCTTGCCCTGGCTCATCAGCGCATTCGCCCTGTCGCGCGCCAGCCGCACGATCGACGAATTGAACGCGCCGCACAGGCCGCGCTCCGCGGTGCAGACCACCAGCAGATGGACTTTGTCGTTGCCGGTTCCGGCCAGCAGCCGGGGCGCGGAGTCGCTGCCGGCCACCGCCGCGGCGATCGAGCCGAGCACGGTGCTCATTCTTTCCGCATAAGGACGCGCCGCTTCCGCCGCCACCTGCGCACGGCGCAGCTTGGACGCCGCGACCATCTGCATGGCCTTGGTGATCTTTTGCGTCGCCTTGGTAGCGGCGATGCGAACGCGCATGTCCTTGAGGGAGGCCATTCTTCTCAGTCGCCCTTAGTCGAACCGCTTATCTTCATTCGTCGTGCCCGGCCGGGTGCCGGACATGACCGGGGGTCATGTAAATGTCTTGGCGTAGCCGTCGACCACTTCCTTGAGCTTGGCTTCATCGTCCTTGGAGAGGTCGCCGCTCTTGCGGATGCTGTCGAGCAGGCCGGCGTGCTTGGTGCGCATCAGCGTGAGCAGACCGCTCTCGAAGGCGCGCACGCGCGCGACTTCGAACTTGTCGAGATAGCCGTTGACGCCGGCATAGATGACGCAGACCTGTTCTTCCATCTTGAGCGGGGAGAACTGCGGCTGCTTCAGCAACTCGGTCAGGCGCGAGCCGCGCGCCAGCATGCGCTGGGTGGTGGCGTCGAGGTCCGAGCCGAATTGCGCGAAAGCCGCCATCTCGCGGTATTGCGCGAGCTCGCCTTTGATCTTGCCGGCGACCTTCTTCATCGCCTTGGTCTGCGCGGCGGAACCGACGCGCGACACCGACAGGCCGACGTTCACCGCCGGGCGGATGCCCTGATAGAACAAGTCGGTTTCCAGGAAGATCTGGCCGTCGGTGATGGAGATCACGTTGGTCGGGATGTAGGCCGACACGTCGTTGGCCTGCGTCTCGATCACCGGCAGCGCCGTAAGCGAGCCGCCGCCGTTGTCGTCGTTCATCTTGGCGGCGCGCTCGAGCAGGCGCGAATGCAGGTAGAACACGTCGCCCGGATAGGCTTCGCGGCCCGGCGGGCGGCGCAGCAGCAGCGACATCTGCCGGTAGGCGACCGCCTGCTTCGACAGATCGTCATAGATGATGACCGCGTGCATGCCGTTGTCGCGGAAGTATTCGCCCATGGTGCAGCCGGCGAACGGCGCCAGGAACTGCATCGGCGCCGGATCGGAGGCGGTGGCGGCGACGATGATGGAATAGTCGAGCGCGCCCTGCTCCTCCAGCACCTTGACGAACTGCGCCACGGTAGAACGCTTCTGCCCGACCGCGACATAGACGCAGTAGAGCTTGATCTTTTCGTCGTCCTGCGCGTTGAGCGACTTTTGATTGAGGATGGTGTCGAGCGCGATCGCGGTCTTGCCGGTCTGGCGATCGCCGATGATCAGCTCGCGCTGGCCGCGGCCGATCGGGATCAGCGCGTCGATGGCCTTGAGGCCGGTCGCCATCGGCTCGTTCACCGACTTGCGCGGGATGATGCCGGGCGCCTTGATGTCGACGCGCATGCGCTTGTCCGAGGCGATCGGGCCCTTGCCGTCGATCGGATTGCCGAGCGCGTCGACCACGCGGCCGAGCAGGCCCTTGCCGACCGGCACGTCCACGATCGAGCCGGTGCGCTTGACGGTCTGGCCTTCCTTGATCTCGCGGTCGTTGCCGAAGATCACGATGCCGACGTTGTCGGTTTCGAGGTTGAGCGCCATGCCGCGCGTGCCGTTCTCGAACTCGACCATCTCGCCGGCCTGCACGTTGTCGAGGCCGTAGACGCGGGCAATGCCGTCGCCGACGGACAGGACCTGGCCGACCTCGGAGACTTCGGCTTCCTGGCCGAAATTCTCGATCTGCTCTTTCAGGATGGCGGAAATTTCTGCGGCGCGGATATCCATCAGCGGGCCTCTTTCATCGCGATCTTGATCGCATTGAGCTTGGTGCGGAGCGAACTGTCGACCATGCGGCTGCCGACCTTGACGATCAGCCCGCCGATGATGGCGGGATCGACGTTCATGTCGAGGTCGATATCCTTGCCGCCGGTCACCGATTTGAGCGCGTCTTTGAGCGCGCCGATATTCTTGTCGCTGAGCGGCTCGGCGACGGTGACTTCCGCAGTGACCTCGCCTTTTTGGCGGGCGGCCAGCACGCGGTAGGCGCGAATCATGTCGCGCACCGCGAACAGCCGGCGGTTGGTGGTGATGACGCGTAGGAAGTTGGCGGCCAGACCCTTGATGCCGGCCTTGTCGAGGATCGCGGCCAGCGCGCGCAACTGCTCGTCGGCGCCGAATACCGGGCTACGCACCATCCGGTTGAGGTCGGGATTGTCGGCGATCAGCGCATCGAAGCGCTCGAGATCGGCCTTGACGGCGTCGACCGCCTTGCTGTCGCGCGCCAGCTCGAACAGGGCGTTGCCGTACCGCCCAGCCATGCCGGAAATGATGGGATCTTTGCCAGCCACTTGACGCTCGTTTTCGTTACTTCTTCATAGGCCGGGCGCCGTCGCAGAACGGCGGCGCAAATCATTGGAATCCAAGATGGAATTCCGATTCTTGAGGACGTCGCGGAAGCCCGCGGAAACCCCCATGAAATCGAGGCGCTAGCTAACACAGGGCCGGGGGCGGTGCAACATGGCAGGATTTCGTAGAGCCCCCTCGAGCCCGTCATCGCCGGGTTTGTTCCGCCAATGACGCCGAATACAAATCCCGCCCACAATTTTGCATCCCAGGGATACCTCGCCACGCGCGCGCTCCCCCTATAGCGTGCGCGGCGTTTTCCTGCCCGGGAGCCGACGGCACAATGTCGCAACCAGATGCCAAGCGCGACGTTACCGCCACCGCCAAGCTGCTGGTCTTGCTGCTGGCCTTCGCCTGGGGCTTCAACTGGATCGCGGCGGCGGTGGCATTGCGCGAGGTGTCGCCCTGGAGCTTGCGCTTTGCCGGCGCCGGCATCGGCGCCGGCACTTTGTTCGCGGCCGCCATCCTGACCGGACATAATTTGCGGGTGCCGCGCGGCGAGCACCTGCATGTGATGGTGGCCGGCTTCTTCAACGTCGCGGCGTTTCAAATCCTCTCCGGTTTTGCCCAGCTCAGCGGCGCGACCTCTCGCGCCATCGTCATCACTTATTCGATGCCGATCTGGGCGACGCTGCTCGGTTGGATTCTGCTCGGCGAGCGGCTGAACAAAATCGGCACGCTCGCCTTCGCGCTCTGCGTGGCCGGTCTGACCGTGCTGGTGTGGCCGCTGTTCGCCGACGGATTTCCGCCCTTCGTGGTTTATTCGCTGGGTTGCGCGCTGAGCTGGGCCTTCGCCACCGTCTATATGAAATGGGTGAAGGCCACGATCGAGCCGCTGGCCAACGCGGCCTGGCAATTGCTGTTCGGGTTCCTGTTCATCGCTGCCGGCACCTTCGTGTTCGAAGGCGCGCCGCGGCTGTGGCCGCTGCCGGGCGAAACCATGCTGGCGATCCTCTATGTCGGCCTGTTCGGCGTCGGTCTCGCACATTTCCTGTGGTGGTCGATCGTCGGGCGGCTGCCAACCATGACGGCCTCGCTCGGCTCGCTGTTGGTGCCGGTGATCGGCGTCACCGCTTCGACCGTATTGCTCGGCGAGCGGCCGACCGTGCCCGACATCGTCGGCTTTGTGCTGATCTTCGCAGCGGCGGCCTGCGTGCTGCTGCAGCCGAACGTGAAGCACACGGAGATGCCCGAATGATTTTCAGTAAAAGCTCTGCGGATCGACGTCGACCTCCAACCGCACGTTGCCGCGCGGGCGCGGGGCGTCCGCGAGCCATTGCCGCAAATAGACCGAGAGATCGAAGGCGCGCGGCGCTTTCACCAATACCCGGAACCGATGCCGGCCGCGCACCACCGCGATCGGCGCCTCGGCCGGCCCGAGCACGCGCACATCCTCGTGCTTGGGCGCGGCGGCCGCCAGCGTGCGGCCATAGCATTCCGCCGTGTGCCGCTCGTTGGCGGTGATCACCAGGCTGGCGAGCCGGCCGAACGGCGGATAGCCGGTTTTCTCGCGCAGCGCGATCTCGCTCGAATAGAACGCCTCGCGGTCGCCCAGGATCAGCGCCTTCATCACCGGATGCTCGGGCTGATGCGTTTGCAGGAAGCCCATGCCGCGGCCCTCCTCGCGGCCGGCGCGTCCCGACCACCTGATGCAAAAGCTGGAATGTGCGCTCGGCGGCGCGCGGATCGCCGTTGCCGAGACCGAGATCGGCGTCGACGATGCCGACCAGATTGAGCTTGGGAAAATGGTGGCCCTTGGCGACCAGCTGGGTGCCGATGACGATGTCGAAGCGGCCTTGCGCCACGTCGTCGAGTTCCTGGCGCAGGCGCTCCATCGATTCGACCAGATCGCTCGACAGCACCAGATATACGTGCGCCGGGAAACAGCTCGGCCGCCTCGTGCTCCAGCCGCTCGACGCCGGGCCCGATGGGCGCAAAACTTTCGGTGGCGTGGCAATGCGGGCATTCCGCCGGCGGCGGCATCGAGAAGCCGCAATGGTGGCACACCAGCCGCCGCTTGAAGCGGTGATCGACCAGCCAGGCGTCGCAGTTCGGGCATTGCAGGCGGAAGCCGCAGGCGCGGCACAGCGTGAGCGGCGCGTAGCCGCGGCGATTGAGGAACAGCAGCGCCTGCTCGCGGCGTTCGAGCGCGTTCTTGACCGCTTCCGCCAGCCGCGGCGCGATGAAGCGGCCGCGCGGCGGACCTTCGCGCCGCATGTCGATCGCCTCGATCATCGGCATATGCGCGCCGCCGAAACGCTCCGGCAAATGGATGCGCTTGTAGCGGCCGCGCCGCGCATTGACCTCCGATTCCACCGACGGCGTCGCCGAGGCCAGCACCACCGGAATTTTTGCCACGCTGCCGCGCACCACCGCCATGTCGCGGGCGTGATAATGCGCGCCGTCCTCCTGCTTGTAGGCGGGGTCGTGCTCCTCATCGACAATGATCAGCCCGAGATCGGCATAGGGCAGAAACAACGCCGAGCGCGCGCCGACCACGACCGACACTTCGTTCGCCGCCACCGCCGCCCAGGTGCGCGCGCGCGTGCGCGGCGAAAAATGCGAATGCCATTCCGCCGGCCGGGTGCCGAAGCGCGCGGTGAAACGGTCGAGCGACTGCGCGGTGAGCGCGATCTCCGGCATCAGGATCAGCGTCTGGCGCTTGCGCCGGATATTCTCCGCCACCGCCTCGAAATAGACTTCGGTCTTTCCGGAACCGGTGACGCCGTCGAGCAGCGTCACCGTATAGCCGCCCTGGTCGACGGTGGTGCGCAGCGCATCGGCGGCGGCAAGCTGGCCGAGCGAGAATTCGGGTTTGCGGAAATCCGGATCGGGCGGCAGCGCCACCGGCTCGGGCGGCAGCACCACGGTCAGCAAGCGTGCCCTCGTCGATCAACCCGTCGATCACGCCGGCGCTGACGCCGGCCTCGCGCGCGGCATCGCCCTTGGCGCGCGTCAGCCCATCGCGCGAACAGCGCCAGCACGCGCGCGCGCGCCGGCGTCATGCGCGCCGGTGGCGGCCCGCCAAGCCGCACGCCGATGCGTTCGCGCGCGGGCCCGAGATGCTCGCCCATGCGCAGCGCCATGCGCAGCACCATGCCGCGCGGCGCCAGCGTGTAGTCGGCGACCCAATCGACGAATTTGCGCAGCTCGGATTTCAGCGGCGGCACGTCGAGCTTGTCCGCCACGTCCTTCATGCGGTTGTGCAGGCGCGGATTGGGCGCGGGATTTTCGGCCCAGACCACGCCCATGGTCTCGCCGCGTGCGCCGAGCGGCACGCTCACCAGGTCGCCGGGCGCAAGCGCCATGCCGGCCGGCACCCGGTAGGAATAGGTCTGGTCGAGCGCCACCGGCACCAGAACGTCGACCACGCGCGTGCTCATAATGATTGATCTAGGCCGATTCCGCGCGCTTAAGGAAGGGTGAAGAAAGCGGTGACACTCTGCCCGCCATGAACACCCTTGCCGCCCCTGACGTCGCAGCCGAAATCGGCCGCTGGCTCGGCTATCTCGGCGCCGAGCGGCGCATGTCGCCGAAGACGCTGGAGGCCTATGCGCGCGACGTCGGCCAATTCCTCGATTTCCTCACCCTGCATCTGGGCGGGGCGCCGTCGCTGAAGGCCCTCGCCAGGCTCTCGCCCGCCGACGTGCGCGCCTTCATGGCGGCGCGCCGTAGCGAGGGGCTGAGCAGCCGTTCGCTGATGCGGGTGATGGCGGGCACCCGCTCGTTCGCGCGCTTCCTGGAGCGCAACGGCAAGGGCAAGGTCGGCGCGCTCTCCGCCGTGCGCGCGCCCAAAATCGGCAAGACGCTGCCGAAGCCGCTGGCGATCGCCGCGGCCAAACGAATTTCGGATACGGATTTGCGCGACGGCGAGGCCCGCGAGCCCTGGATCATCGCGCGCGACGCCGCGGTGCTCGGCCTGCTCTACGGCTCGGGCCTGCGCATCTCGGAGGCGCTCTCGCTCAAGCGCAAGGATTTCAGCAAGCGCGGCGCCATCACCGTCACCGGCAAGGGCAACAAGACGCGCATGGTGCCGGTGCTGCGGCAGGTCGCCAAACTGATCGCCGACTATGTCGCGCTCTGCCCGATCGATCTGCCGGCCGACGGCGCGCTGTTCGTCGGCGCCCGCGGCGGCCCGCTGTCGCCGCGCATCGTGCAGCTGGCGATGGCCACCTTGCGCGGCGCGCTCGGCCTGCCCGACACCGCGACGCCGCATGCGCTGCGCCATTCCTTCGCCACCCACCTGCTGGCGCGCGGCGGCGATTTGCGCGCCATCCAGGAGCTGCTCGGCCACGCCTCGCTGTCGACCACGCAGATCTACACGGCGGTCGATTCCGAGCGTTTACTCGAAGTTTATGCCAGCGCCCATCCGCGGGCGTGACGCCCCCTTGCGCGGACCTTACGTTTCATATCAAGGTCGGCGCGCAATTCACCGCGGGAGGGGGCGATGAGCGCACACGAGAATATGGAGCATGCCGAACACGCCGAGCACGCGGCGCATGGCGGCAACAAAAAGATCGCGCTGCTGATTTCGGTGCTGGCGCTGTTCCTGGCGTTTTCCGAGACGCTGGGCAAAAGCGCGCAGACCACCGCGATCACCCTGAACGTCACGTCCAACGACCTGTGGGCTTTCTTCCAGGCCAAGACCATTCGCATGACCGTGTTAAGCACGGCGGCGGAGCAAATGCAGATCGAGGCCGATCGCGCCACCGACGCCGATCTCAAAGCGCGGCTGACCAAGAATATCGACACCTGGAAGAAAACGGCCGCGCGCTATGACGACGAGCCGTCGAGCCATGAAGGCCGCAAGCAGCTCGCCGAACGCGCCAAGGAAGCCGAGCACCGTCGCGACAAGGCTTTGGCGCGCTACCACAACTACGAATTCGCCTCGGCCGCCTTCCAGATCGGGATCGTGCTGGCATCCGCCACGATCATCACCGGCATGACGGTACTGGCGTGGCTTTCCGGCGCGCTCGGCATAGCGGGGCTCACGCTGTGTGCCTTCGGCCTGTGGGCGCCGCACGCTTTGGATTTTCTGACGCACGCTTCGCACTGACCGGCGTTCGTCCCGGCGTCTACGCCGCGCCGCTGCGATAGGCGCGGCGGCGCAGCCGCATCAGCCGGCGCAGGAATTTTCCGGCGCGCTGCGGCTTCAGCAGCCAGGTCAATTGATGCAGCCGTTGCCGGATCGGCTCGGTTTGCGCATGGGCCCAATCGCGCGCCCATAAGAACCAGTCGTACATCCGCTGGAACCAAGCCATCTGGAGCAGCTTCACGCGCGTCGCGTCGAACACGAAGGCGGTGACGCCCAAGCCCAGCAACTTGGCGAAGATCAGGACAGCGGCCGCGGCGAGCCATTGCCGTTTGGCGATGAAAAAAACTTCCAGAAACTTGAGCGGCAAAAGAACGATGAAGGGAATGATGAAGACGCCGAGCGCCGCCCACGGCGGCAGGTCGGCAATCGCGTTCTTGAGCCAATCCTTGAAGCGTCCCCAGGGGATAAGGTTGACGGCGCGCGCGACCAGCGGCTCGAGATGGTCCCACAGCCACGCTTCCAGCAAAAATAGCAGGGCGACAAGGACCCAGAACGGGCGAAGCAAACGGCGCATGAATGGAATATAGGGCGCTTCGCCGCCGCAAATAAGGCCGCAGATTATCCTTGTGGGGTTAGGTCCTTACCCTCCCGCCATCCACATTCAGCGTCTGCCCGGTGATGAAGCCGGCGTCGTCGCTGGTGAGGAACGACGCGGCGCCGACCAAGTCTTCCGGCACCTCGACACGCTTGATCGCCTGCATTTGTGCGATGGCTGCGAATTCGTCGTCCATGGTCTTGAATTGCGGGCGGGGGCTGCGCACCAGTGTGCCGGGCGAGCGAGTGAGCCCCGGGGCGATGGCGTTGACGGTGATGCCGTCGCCGGCCAGGTCGCTCGCCAGCGCGCGCGTGAAGCCGACAATGCCGCCCTTGCTGGCGACGTAATGCGCAAAGCCGGTGACCACCGAGCCGAGCGTCGATGACGCCATGTTGACGACGCGGCCCCATTTGCGCGCCCGCATGCCGGGCACGAAGGCGGCGCTCACCAAAAAGGTGCCGTCGAGATTGATCGACAGCACCTTGCGCCAGTCGGCGAAAGTCATCTCGGCAAATTCCTTTTGCGGAAAAATGCCGGCGCAATTGATCACGATGTCGACGTGGCTGAATTTAGCGTTGACCGCCTTGGCCATGGCGGCGACCGATGACTCCGACGACACGTCGCATTTGACGTAGATCGCTTGCCGGCCGGCAGCCTCAACCAGTTTTACGGTCGCAGCGCCGTCAGCAACGTCGATCACCGCGACATGCACGCCATCCTCGGCGAGACGCTTGGCAAAGGCCTGCCCGATGCCGTTGGCGGCGCCGGTGATGACGGCAGCTTTGTCTTTGTGACCTTTGGCCATTTTTTCTCCCTACGAAAATTTTTGATTGTCATTCCGGGCGAGCCGCAAAGCGGCGAGACCCGGAATCCATAACCCCGGTCTGAATGCGAGTCGATGGGCTTTGGAGTATGGATTCCGGGTTCGCGCACTTCATGCGCGCCCCGGAATGACAACGCGTCACATATGAATCGCGCGCTTGGCGACCGCCATGGCCGCTTCCTTGACCGCCTCGGGCAGCGTCGGGTGGGCGTGGCAAGTGCGCGCGATGTCCTCGGCGGAGGCACCGAACTCCATGGCAATGACGGCCTCCGCGATCATGTTGCCGGCGTCGGCGCAGACCAGATGGACGCCGAGCACGCGGTCGGTCTTGGCGTCGGCAAGGATTTTCACGAAGCCCTCGGTGGTCTGGTTCACCTTGGCGCGCCCGTTGGCGGTCATCGGAAACTTGCCGGCATTGTAGGCGATGCCGGCGGCCTTCAATTCCTCTTCGCTTTTTCCGACGGTCGCGATTTCTGGATAGGTGTAGACCACGTTCGGAATGGTGTCGTAGTTCACGTGGCCGGCCCGCCCGACCAGGATTTCGGCCACCGCCACGCCTTCGTCTTCCGCTTTATGGGCCAGCATCGGCCCAGCGATAACGTCGCCGATCGCCCAGACGCCGGGCACGCTGGTGGCGTAATAATGATCGACCACGACGCGGCCGCGCTCGTCGAGCTTGACGCCAAGCTCCTTGAGGCCGAGCCCGTCGGTGTAAGGCACGCGGCCGATGGCGACCAGCACCACATCGGCCTCGATGGCTTCCGCCGCACCACCTTTGGCGGGCTCGACGGTCGCCTTCAAGCGCTTGCCCGAGGTGTCGACCGCGGTAACCTTCGACGACAGCTTGAACGCCATGCCCTGCTTCTCGAACAGGCGTTGTGCCTGGCGGCGCACCTCGCCGTCCATGCCGGGCAGCACGCCGTCGAGGAATTCCACTACCGTCACCTTGGCGCCGAGCCGGCGCCACACCGAGCCGAGTTCGAGCCCGATGACGCCGGCGCCAACCACCAGCAGATGCTCCGGCACCTTGCCGAGCACCAACGCGCCGGTCGAGGAGACGATGCGCTTCTCGTCGATCTCGATGCCTTTGAGGCGCGCCACGTCGGAGCCGGTGGCGATGACAATGGATTTGGCGTCGAGCGTTTGCACCTTGCCGTCGGCACCGGTGAATTCGACCTTGCCGGCGGCGGCGATACGGCCGGCGCCGTGAAAGGTATCGACCTTATTCTTCTTGAGCAGAAAGTCGACGCCCTTGACGTTGCCGTCGACGCCCTGGTCCTTGAACGCCATCATCGCGGCGAGATCGAGCTCGGGCGCGGAGACGCCGATACCCATTTTGCCGAAGCTGTGGCCGGCCTCCTCGAACAACTCGGAGGCGTGCAGCATCGCCTTCGACGGGATGCAGCCGACATTCAGGCAGGTGCCGCCGAATGTCGTGCGCTTTTCAACCACGGCGGTCTTCAGGCCCAACTGGGCCGCGCGGATGGCGCAGACATAGCCGCCGGGGCCGGTGCCGATGACGATGAGGTCGTAAGCCATGAACACTCCGTACTCTCAGTCGTCATGGCCGGGGCTTGTCCCGGCCATCCACGGCTTGCTTCCTTCAAGAAAGAAAGGCGTGGATGCCCGACACAAGGCCGGGCATGACGGAGGAAATCTACAAATCCAGCACCAGCCGCGCCGGGTCCTCCAGCACATCCTTCACCCGCACCAGGAAGGTGACCGCCTGCTGGCCGTCGACGATGCGGTGGTCATAGGACAGCGCGAGATACATCATCGGCCGCGCCTCGATCTTGCCGCCATGCACCACCGGCCGCTCCTGGATCTTGTGCATGCCGAGGATGCCGGACTGCGGCGCGTTGAGGATCGGCGTCGACATCAGCGAGCCGTAGACGCCGCCGTTGGATACCGTGAAGGTACCGCCCTGCATCTCGTCGATCCTGAGCGCGCCGTCGCGCGCGCGCCTGCCGAAATCGGTGATCGCCTTCTCGATGCCGGCGAGCGACAAATGATCGGCATCGCGTAGCACCGGCACCACCAGGCCGCGCTCGGTGCCGACCGCGACGCCGATGTGATAATAATTCTTGTAGACCATGTCGGTGCCGTCGATCTCGGCGTTGACGGCGGGAATTTCCTTCAACGCCTGGATGCAAGCGCGCACGAAGAAGCCCATGAAGCCGAGCTTCACGGCGTGCTTCTTCTCGAACAGCTCCTTGTATTGATTGCGCAGGCCCATGACCGCGCTCATGTCGACCTCGTTGAAGGTCGTCAGCATGGCCGCGGTGTTCTGCGCGTCCTTCAGGCGGCGCGCGATGGTCTGGCGCAGCCGGGTCATGTGCACGCGCTCTTCTCGTGATTGATCATCGGGAGGCGACGGCGGCCGCATCTGCACCGGCGTGGCGACCGGGGTCGGCGCCGCCGCGGCGCGCTCGATCGCCGCCATCATGTCGCCTTTGGTGACCTGGCCATGCAGGCCGGAGCCTTCGACCTTGCCGGCATCGACGCCGCTTTCGGCCGCCATTTTGCGCACCGACGGGGGTAGCGGCATGGATGACGCCGCGGGCGCGGCAGCGGGTGCAGGCTTTGGCGTTTCGGCCGGCCTGGCAGACGGCGCCGGTGCCGCGGCGGCGCCTTTGGCGGGCGCGGCGCCGGCGCCGTCCGTGATCTGGCCGAGCAAAGCGCCGACCGCGACCGTGTCGCCGGCTTTTACCGCGACGCCGGACAACACGCCGGCGGCGGGCGCCGGCACTTCGAGCGTGACCTTGTCGGTTTCGAGTTCGACCAGCGGCTCGTCCACCGCCACCGCTTCGCCCGGCTGCTTGAACCACTTTCCGACGGTCGCTTCGGTGACCGATTCGCCAAGGGTAGGCACGCGGATGTCAGCCATGACTTTTCCCTTTTCGTCATGGCCGGGCTTGTCCCGGCCATCCACGCCTTCCTAACTCGATACTCCGTCAAGACGTGGATGCCCGGCACAAGGCCGGGCATGACGGAGTAAAAATCGTTACCCCAACGCTTCTTCCAGCAATTGCTTAAGCTGCGCCAAGTGCTTCGGCATCTGTCCGACCGCGGTCGAGGCCGAGGCCGGCCGGCCGGCGTAGCGCATGACCCGATGCTTGGCGCCGATCTGGTTGAGGATCCACTGCAGGAACACGTCGACGAAGAACCAGGCGCCCATGTTGCGCGGCTCTTCCTGGCACCACACCATCTCGGCCTGTTTGAAACGCGACAGCTCGGCCACCAGCGCCTTGGTCGGGAACGGGTAAAGCTGCTCGACGCGCAAGAGGTAGATGTCGTCCAGCCCGCGCTTCTCGCGCTCGTCGTAGAGGTCGTAATAGACCTTGCCCGAGCACAGGATGACGCGGCGGATCTTGTCGTCGGCGACCAATTTGATCTTTTCGTTCGGCAGCGATTGCGCGTCGTCCCACAGCAGCCGGTGAAACGCGGTGCCGGCCGCCATCTCGTCGAGCCGGGAGACCGCGCGCTTGTGGCGCAGCAGGCTCTTCGGCGTCATCAGGATCAGGGGCTTGCGGATTTCGCGCTTCAATTGCCGGCGCAGGGCATGGAAGTAATTCGCCGGTGTCGTGAGGTTCGCCACCTGCATGTTGTCTTCCGCGCACATTTGCAGGAAGCGCTCGAGCCGGGCGGAGGAATGCTCCGGCCCCTGCCCTTCGTAGCCGTGCGGCAGTAGGCAGACCAGGCCCGACATGCGCAGCCATTTGCGTTCGCCGGACGAGATGAATTGGTCGAACACCACCTGCGCGCCGTTGGCGAAGTCGCCGAACTGCGCCTCCCATAGCGTGAGCCCGTTCGGCTCGGCGGTGGAAAAGCCGTATTCGAATCCGAGCACGGCCTCTTCCGACAGGCTCGAGTTGAGCACCTCGAAGTGCGCCTGACCCTCGCCCAGATGGTTGAACGGCGTGTGGCGTTCCTCGGTCTGCTGATCGAACAGCACCGAATGACGCTGCGAGAACGTGCCGCGCTCGCTGTCCTGGCCCGACAGGCGGACGGGATAGCCTTCCTTGAGCAGCGCGCAGAAGGCGAGCGCTTCGGCGGTGGACCAATCGATGCCCTCGCCCGTCTCGATCGTCTTGGCTCGATGATCGAGGAAGCGCTGGATGGTCTTGTGGACGTTGAAGCCCTGCGGGACGCTTGTGATCTTCTTGCCGATCTCGCGCAATTCGCCGAGATCGACGCCGGTGTTGCCGCGGCGCGGGTCCTCGAGCTCGCGGGCGGCCTTGAGACCCGCCCAGCGGCCGTCGAGCCAGTCGGCCTTGTTCGGCTTGTAGCCACCGCCGGCCTCGAACTCGGCGTCGAGCTTGGCGCGCCAGTCGGCCTTCATCTTATCGATTTCGGGCCCGGTGATGACGCCTTCGTCGATCAGCCGCTTGCTGTAGATCTCCAGCGTGGTCGGGTGCGAGCGGATCTTCTGGTACATCAGCGGCTGGGTAAACGAGGGCTCGTCGCCTTCGTTGTGGCCGAAGCGCCGGTAGCAGAACATGTCGATGACCACCGGACGCTGGAATTTCATGCGGTATTCGGTCGCCACCTTCGCGGCGTAAACCACCGCTTCCGGATCGTCGCCGTTGACGTGGAAGATCAGCGCCTCGATCATTTTGGCGACGTCGGACGGATAGGGCGACGAGCGCGAGTAACGCGGATAGGTGGTGAAACCGATCTGGTTGTTGACGATGAAATGGATCGAGCCGCCGGTGCGATAGCCTTTGAGGTCCGAGAGGCCGAAACATTCCGCCACCACGCCTTGGCCGGCAAAGGCGGCGTCGCCGTGCATGAGCAGCGGCAGCACCATGGTGCGCTCGTCCGGCGTGGCGCCGTGCTGGTCCTGCTTGGCGCGCACCTTGCCGAGCGTCACCGGATCGACGATCTCCAGATGCGACGGGTTCGGCGTGAGCGATAGGTGAACCTTGTTGCCGTCGAACTCGCGGTCCGACGAAGCGCCCAGGTGGTACTTCACGTCTCCCGAGCCTTCGACGTCGTCCGGCGCCGCGGAGCCGCCCTTGAATTCGTGAAATAACGCGCGGTGCGGCTTGCCCATTACCTGCGTGAGCACGTTAAGACGGCCGCGATGCGGCATGCCGATGCAGATTTCCTGCACGCCGAGATTGCCGCCGCGCTTGATTATCTGCTCGAGCGCAGGGATCAGCGATTCACCGCCGTCGAGGCCGAAGCGCTTGGTGCCGGTGTATTTGACGTCGAGAAATTTCTCGAAGCCCTCGGCTTCCACCAGCTTGTTGAGGATGGCGCGCTTGCCTTGAACGGTGAAGCTGATCTCCTTGTCGCGGCCTTCGATGCGTTCCTGGATCCAGCCTTTCTGCGCCGGGTTGGAGATGTGCATGAATTCGACGCCCAGCGTCTGACAATAGGTGCGGCGCAGAATGGCGACGATCTCGCGCATCGACGCAAATTCGAGCCCGAGCACCTTGTCGAGAAAAATCCTGCGGTCGAGGTCGGCTTCTTGAAAGCCGTAGCTGCGCGGGTCGAGCTCTTCCTCGTTCTTTTCGAGCTCCAGCCCGAGCGGATCGAGTTTGGCGTGGAAATGGCCGCGGATGCGGTAGGCGCGGATCAGCATCAGCGCGTGGATGGAGTCGCGCGTGGCCTGCTGCACGTCGGTCGAGGAAATCTCGACGCCCTTGGCCTGCGCCTTGGCGGAAATCTTCTCGCCGATTTTCTTTTCGGTCTCCGCCCGTTGCCCGTCGAGCGCGGCCACCAGGTCGCCATCCGGACGCGGCGGCCAGTTCGGTTTTTTCCAGGAGGCGCCGCGCGCGCTTTTTTCGACGTCGGCCGGTGCGTCCTTTAGACCGGTGAAGAATTCGCGCCATTCGGCGTCGACCGCGGCGGGGTCGCTCTCGAATTTGGCGTAGAGGTCTTCGATATAGGCGGCGTTGCCGCCGTAAAGAAACGAAGTGCGGGCGAAGGTTGCATTGGCGTCCTGGCGGGACATGGTCGTTCGATCCTTGGCGACTTTAAACGGCGCGTCGCGAGCGGCGACGGCCTGAGGGACCGGCATCCAACGGCGGACTGCTGTTTTAACGCTATTTATGACGCCTGTAAGTCTACAAAAGACCTAAGGACTGAATCAGGATTTCAGCACTTCTACCAGGGTTTTCCCGATTCGGGCCGGCGACGGCGATACCTTAATTCCCGCCGATTCCATTGCTGCAATTTTAGACTCGGCGTCGCCTTTGCCGCCGGAAATAATGGCGCCGGCGTGGCCCATGCGCCGCCCCGGCGGCGCGGTACGTCCCGCAATAAAACCGACCATCGGCTTCTTGCGGCCGCGTTTGGACTCGTCCCGCAGGAATTGGGCGGCGTCCTCTTCGGCGGAGCCGCCGATTTCCCCAATCATTACAATCGATTCGGTCTTCGGATCGGCCAGGAACAGCTCCAGTATCGTGATGAATTCGGTGCCCTTGACCGGGTCGCCGCCGATCCCGACCGCGGTGGTTTGGCCCAAGTTCTCGCGACTGGTCTGGAACACCGCCTCGTAAGTGAGAGTTCCGGAGCGCGAGACGATACCGACCGAACCCTGCTTGAAGATATTGCCCGGCATGATGCCGATCTTGCATTCGCCGGCCGTCATCACGCCCGGGCAATTGGGGCCGATCAACCGCGACTTCGAGCCGGTGAGCGCGCGCTTGACCTTGACCATGTCCATCACCGGAATGCCTTCGGTGATACAGACGACGAGCGGGATTTCGGCCTGGATCGCTTCGCAGATGGCGTCGGCGGCGCCGGGCGGCGGCACGTAGATCACGCTGGCGTCGCAGCCGGTCTGCTCGCGCGCCTGCGCGACCGTGTCGAACACCGGCAGATCGAGTTGGACCGAACCGCCTTTGCCGGGCGAGGTGCCGCCGACCATCTTGGTGCCGTAAGCAATCGCCATCTGGGAATGGAAGGTGCCGTTCTTGCCGGTGAAGCCCTGGCAGATCACCTTGGTGTTCTTGTCGATCAGGACGGCCATTACGCGGCCTCCTTCACGGCTTTGACAATTTTCTGGGCGGCATCGTCGAGATCGTCGCCCGATGTCACGTTGAGCTTGGACTCGGCGATGATCTTCTTGCCGAGATCGACATTGGTGCCTTCCAGCCGAACTACCAGCGGCACCTTCAATCCGATTTCCTTCACCGCCGCCACCACGCCTTCCGCGATCACGTCGCACTTCATGATGCCGCCGAAGATGTTGACCAGGATGCCCTTCACGTTCGGATCGGAGGTGATGATCTTGAACGCCGCGGTGACTTTTTCCTTCGTCGCGCTGCCGCCGACGTCGAGGAAGTTGGCCGGCGCCATGCCGTAGAGCCTGATGATGTCCATGGTCGCCATCGCCAGACCGGCGCCGTTGACCATGCAGCCGATCGTACCGTCGAGCGCGATATAATTGAGGTCGAATTTCGAGGCTTCGGTTTCCTTCTCGTCTTCCTCGCTGAGATCGCGCAGCGCGACGATATCGGGATGGCGGTAGAGCGCGTTGTCGTCAAAGCCGACTTTGGCGTCGAGGCAGATCAATTTGTTGTCCTTGGTCACCACCAAAGGATTGATCTCCAGCAGACTCATGTCCTTGCCGGTGAAAGCGGCATAAAGCTTGGGCAGGATGACCTCGACCTGTTTGGCGAGATCGCCGGTGAGCTTTAGCGTCTGCGCCACGCGGCGGCCGTGATGCGGCATGATGCCGGTGGCCGGATCGACCGAGAAAGTCAGGATCTTCTCGGGCGTCTTGTGCGCCACTTCCTCGATGTCCATGCCGCCTTCGGTAGAAACCACGAAGGCAACGCGCGAGGTTTCGCGGTCGATCAGCGCGGACAGATAGAACTCGCGGTCGATCGCCGAGCCTTCCTCGATATAGAGCCGGTTGACCTTCTTGCCCTGCGGACCGGTTTGGTGCGTGACCAGCGTCGAGCCGAGGATGCGCGAGGATTCCTTCTTCACGTCGTCGATCGATTTGACCACCTTGACGCCGCCGGCCTTGCCGCGGCCGCCGGCGTGGATCTGCGCCTTAACGACCCAGACCGGACCGCCGAGTTCGCCGGCGCCCTTGAGCGCTTCTTCGACGCTGAAGGCCGGCGCCCCGCGCGGCACCGGCACGCCGAATTCGCGCAACACCGCTTTGGCCTGATACTCGTGAATGTTCATGCAATGCTCCCGGCCAAAAAGTGCGGCTATGATCAGGCGAGATTGGGCGCGATCTTCTTGCAGGCCTCGACCAGGCCCTGCACCGATGCGACCGATTTTTCGAACATGGAGCGCTCGGCGCCGTTGAGCTCAATCTCGACGATGCGCTCGACGCCCTTGGCGCCGATCACCACCGGCACGCCAACGTAGAGATCCTTGACGCCGTATTCGCCATTGAGCCATGCGGCGCAGGGCAGCACGCGCTTCTTGTCGAGCAGATAGCTTTCCGCCATCGTGATCGCCGAGGCCGCCGGCGCGTAGAAGGCCGAGCCGGTCTTGAGCAAATTGACGATTTCGGCGCCGCCATTGGCGGTGCGCTTGACGATTTCATCGACACGCGCCTGCGTGGTCCAGCCGATCTTCACCAGGTCGGGCACCGGAATTCCGGCGACCGCCGAATAGCGGATGAGCGGCACCATGGTGTCGCCGTGGCCGCCGAGCACGAAGGCGGTGACGTCCTCGACCGACACGTTGAATTCGTCCGCCAGGAAATAGCGGAAGCGCGCCGAGTCAAGCACGCCGGCCATGCCGACCACCTTTTGCTGCGGCAGGCCGCAGGATTTCTGCAGCGCCCACACCATGGCATCGAGCGGGTTGGTGATGCAGATCACGAAGGCATTGGGCGCGTACTTCTTGATGCCGGCCCCGACCTGTCCCATCACCTTGAGATTGATGTCGAGCAGATCGTCGCGGCTCATGCCGGGCTTGCGCGGCACGCCGGCGGTGATGATGCAGATGTCCGCGCCTTCGATCGCTTCGTAGCTGTTGGTGCCGGTGATCTTGGCGTCGAAATCATTGACCGGCGAAGATTCCGCGATATCGAGCGCCTTGCCTTGCGGGATGCCTTCCATGACGTCGAACATCACGACGTCGCCGAGCTGTTTCAGGCCGATGAGGTGGGCGAGCGTGCCGCCGATCTGGCCGGCACCGATCAACGCAATTTTGTTTCGCGCCATGGTGGGAAAACTCTCGAATTGCTGGGGCCGCGGGGCGCGGCCAAACGTGACTTATCGAGTTTGCTGTAGTGCAGCAATACGGGCCTGTACGGAAAGCGGCTGTGTATACATTATACCAGCAGACGTTTTGCCCGGAGTTTAGCCCCCGTGTGGGGCTGAGCGGTGCTCGGCGGTGACCCGATAGTCTGCGCTCAGCGCCTCCGGATTGCCGGGTCCTGCATCAACTCCAACTGGTTTGCTGAATTTCGGCCGCGCGATTGGCAACGAAAAACCGCCGCCGCCGTTAATGTTTTTCGCCGTCAGGTTTCGACGATTTTTCCGGTATCGACCGCCGGGCCCTGGCGCGGCCCGTGCGGCAAGCCGAGGTAGGATTGCGAACGCATCTCGATCAGGCGCGAGGCGGTGCGCTTGAATTCGTTGGCTTCGTAGCCCTCGGTCGCGGTGTAAAGCTCGTCCGGCTGCGCCTGCGCGGAGGCCAGCAGCTTCACCGCATGGTCGTAGAGCGTATCGATCAGGATGATGAAGCGCTTGGCCTCGTTGCGGCGGGCATGATCCATGACCGGAATATGGTCGAGGATGACGGTATGGAATTCGTGCGCGATCTTCAGGTAGTCGGCCGCCGCCAGCGGCTGTGCGCAGAGATCGTCGAATGAAAAGCGGGCAACGCCCATCGCCGCTTTCGGCACCCGGACGATATGGCCCTTCACCACCAGTTCATGGGGCGCGCCCGCGTGTTCGCCGGCCAATCGCCGCCAGGCTTCGTCGAGTGCAGCATTGGCCTTCGCGTCGGCCGGCACGTACCATGTCGGCATGCCGGTGAGCTTTTCGAGCCGGAAGTCGATGCGCGCATCGAGGCGCACGACGTCGCAATGCCGTTGCAGCAGCGCGATGAACGGCAGGAACAGCGCCCGATTGAGCCCTTCCTTGTAGAGCTCTCCGGGCGCCAGATTCGACGTCGCCACCACTACGATGCCGAGCTCGAATAGCCGCGTAAACAGGCGGCCGAGGATCATGGCGTCGGCAATGTCGGTGACGTGAAATTCGTCGAAACACAGCAGCCAGATTTCCTCGGCGATGGCCGCGGCGGCGCGCTGGATCGGATCCTGTTCGGGCGGCGAGCCGTTCTTGATCTCCTGCCGGTAGGCGTGAACGCGCTCGTGCACGTCGGCCATGAACTCGTGGAAATGGACGCGGCGCTTTCGCCGCACCACACTGGTCTCGAAAAACAAGTCCATCAGCATGGTCTTGCCGCGGCCGACCTCGCCGTAGACGTAAAGCCCCTTCAGCGGCGGTCCGGCCTGCTGGCTTTTGGCGAACAGCCAGCCGAGCGAAGACGATTTTCGCGCCAGCCGGCGCTGGTCGAGACGCCGCGCCAGCGCCGCCAGCTGCGCTGCCAGCATCGCCTGGCCCGGATCGGCCTCAATTTTTCCGGCGGCGATAAGCGCCGCGTAACGCGTGCTGAAGGTGTCGGACATGACGTTAAGACATTGCGGACCAGGCGAGCGGAGCGTCGCCGGTGTGCATTGCAGGCAGGGCGCGGCGTGACGCGAGAACTAGGGTGAACCGCGCCGTCTGTAAATCGAGCATAAATGCGAAGGCCCCGGACCGTCCTCGATACTGTAGGATTTGCGGCAGCTTTAGCTGCACAAAAAATAGGTTAATGCCTTGTTAGCCATGCATTTTTTGCAGGAAAGGGTCCCGCCGGTCGGAAATTGGTCGTCTTTTTGCTGCATTGCACCATATAGCTTGGATGGGAGATTCGCGGCGGTCGCCGCAAGCAATACGGCGATGCAGGATATGAAGGTCAGGAAAACCGATATGAGCGAACTGTTGCCCGACGGCGGAACTATCCGCAAATTGTGGGTCGGCGAGACCGACGCCTATCGCGATCATTTACTCCGTCTCGACCGCGAAAGCCGCTACCGGCGCTTTTCCGGCGCCGTGTCGGACGAGGTCATCGCCCGTCACGCAGCGACCGCCAATGAAGTCGGCGTCGTGGTGCACGGCTTCTTCGTCGACCGCGTGCTGCGCGGCGCTGCCGAGCTGCGGCACAATGGATCGCTGTTCTCGCATGACGGGGAAGCCGCCTTCAGCATCGAGCAGCCCTGGCAGAGCCACGGCGTTGGAACCGAACTGCTCCAGCGCACACTGCTCTCCGCGCGTAACCGCGGCATCATGTCTTTGCGCATGGACTGCCTCGCCGAGAACCAGCGTATGCAGCAGCTCGCCCGCAAGTTCGAAGCGGAGTTTTCGTTCGACTTTGGCAGCGTCACCGGCGAAGTCGACCCGCCGCAGTCGACGCCGCTCTCGCTGATACGCGAGGCCGTGGCCGACAGCTACGGGGTCGCCGGCGCCATCTTCGAGGCGCAGTCGCGTCTGTTGCGGCCGGCGTGAATAATATTTAGTTGAGCGGATAACTCGCCTCGACAACATAAGGCCCACCGCCGACCGAGGCGCGCGCCGAAAACAGCACGAAGCGGGAGACGCGGAACGCCGGAGTGCGGAATAGCCCACGCGCCGAAAAATATTCGGCGACCGCACGGCTCGAGGAATCGCGCAAGCGCGCCAGCGTCACGTGCGGCGTGTATTTGCGCCCCTCCGGCTCCAATCCGATGCGCTGCATCAACCGTTCATGCTCGGCCTGCACCTCGAGCAAGGCTTGCGCCTGCGCGACCGCTGCGACGACCGCGCGCGGCTTGCGGCCCCCGAACGACATCAAACCTTCGAGATAAAGATCGAACGCGCCGCGCTTGACGCGGCCGAGCATCAAGGCGATCTCCTGGGCGGTCACGTCGTCCACGTCGCCGATGAAGCGCAGCGTCAGGTGGTAATTCTCCGGATCGATCCAGCGCGCGCCCGGCAATCCGCCGCGCAACATGCCGAGCGCCTGTCCAACGTCGGCGGGAATTTCAACACCGGTAAAGAGACGCGGCATTTTTGAGTCTTTCGGACTATTGTCCGCGCGCCGCACGCACGCGGGCAATCAATTCTTCGACCTGCGGCAGCATGCGCGCCACGATTACATCGACGCCGGCGGCGTTCGGGTGCAGGCCGTCGCCCTGGTTGAGTTTCGGGTCGGTGGCCACGCCGTCAAGGAAGAATGGATAAAAGGCGACCGCATGAGTCGAAGCAAGCGCCGGATAAATGGCATCGAAAGCTTGCACATAATCGGACCCCATGTTGCGCGGCGCCTCCATGCCCGCCAACAAGACGGCGATATGACGTTCCTTGAGCTTGTTCAGGATGGTGTCGAGCGCCGTCTTTGTGAGCTTCGGGTCAATCCCGCGCAGCGCATCGTTGGCGCCAAGCTCGACGATCACGGTGTCGGTCCCGTCCGGCACCGACCAGTCCAGGCGGCCGAGCCCGCCCGAGGCGGTATCGCCCGACACCCCGGCATTGCCGACGCTGACGGCGATGCCTTTCGCTTTCAGGGCCTGCGCCAGTCTGGCCGGGAATGCGGCGTCCGCCGGCAACCCCAAACCGGCACTTAAGGAATCCCCAAGCACTACGATTTTCACCGGCCGGTCGGGGGCAGCCCGAACGTCGCCGGCAAATGCAACGACCAGCGCGGCCAGCGCCAACGCCGCAAGGCATTGGCCCCGGCGGAGTTTCGTCCCATATGTGCGGGGTCGTGAACGGTCGAACCACATGAAAGCACCTTCCCAGGCGGAGCCGGCTATCGCGCAGCCTGCAATCAGACTTGCCGGCGTCAATCTTTCGCTCGGGCAGGGAGCGGCCCGCGTTCATATTCTCAAAGACATCGACCTGAATATAGGCAGCGGCGAGACAATCGGCCTAGTCGGACCGTCCGGGTCGGGCAAATCCACGCTGCTGATGGTGATGGCGGGGCTGGAGCGTACCGACACCGGAGCGGTGGCAGTCGCCGGCGAAGACTTGAACGCGCTCGACGAAGACGCGCTGGCGCGCTTCCGCGGGCGTCACGTCGGAATCGTATTCCAGTCGTTCCACCTGATCCCCACCATGACCGCGCTGGAAAACGTCGCGGTGCCGCTGGAATTGGCCGGCGTCGCCAACGCGCAGGAACGCGCGCGCAACGAACTCCTCGGCGTCGCCCTAGGCGAGCGGCTGCATCACTATCCGGCCGAGCTTTCCGGCGGCGAGCAGCAGCGCGTGGCGGTCGCGCGCGCGCTGGCGCCCGATCCGGCGATTTTGGTGGCCGACGAGCCGACCGGAAATCTCGACGAGGATACCGGCAAGCAGATCATCGATCTGCTGTTCGCCGGCCAGGTCAAGCGCCGCTCCACGCTGGTGCTGGTCACGCACGATACCGCACTCGCCGCGCGCTGCGGACGGATCGTGCGATTGCGCTCCGGCCGCATCGACGGCGTAAGCGCGCCATGAGCCTTACCGCGAGCGCAAACACGCGCGACGGCATTCGATGGCTGCCGTTGCGCTTTGCGTTGCGGGAGATGCGCGGCGGCCTGCGCGGGTTCTACGTGTTCATCACGTGTATCGCGCTCGGCAGCATGGCGATCGCCGGCGTCGGCTCGCTGGCGGCGAGTCTGGCCGACGGACTCGGTCGCCAGGGTCAGGTCATCCTCGGCGGCGACCTGTCGTTTACGCTGGTCCAGCAGGAGGTTACGCCGGACCAGCGGGCCTTCCTCGACGGCCACGGCAAAGTGTCGAGCGCCGCCACTTTGCGCGCCATGGCGCGCAACCCCGACGGCAAGGCCACGCTGGTCGAGATGAAGGCTGTGGACGATGCCTATCCGCTATTTGGACAGACCGTGCTCGATCCGCCCGGCACGCTCGCTGGCGCACTGGCGCAACGCGACGGCACGTTCGGCGCCGCCGCCGACCCGGTCCTGCTGGCGCGGCTCGGTATCAAGCCCGGGGCCCGGCTGACCGTCGGCAGTGCCAATTTCGAAATCCGCGCGGCCTTGACCAGCGAGCCGGACAAGCTCGCCGGCGGCATCGGCTTCGGGCCGCGGCTGCTGGTGAGCCAGGACGCCTTGCGCGCCACCGGATTGTTGCAGCCCGGCAGCCTGGTGCATTGGCATTATCGCCTGCGCCTGCCCGCCAACGACACGACCGACGCCGCGGCCAAGGCGGTGACGGCGCAGGCGCGTAACGCTTTCCCCGAGGCCGGCTGGGACATCCGCGACCGCAGCAATGCCTCACCGCAGCTCGAACGCAATGTCGAGCGCTTCACGCAGTTCCTGACCATCGTCGGCCTGACCGCGCTCCTGGTCGGCGGCGTCGGTGTCGGCAACGCGGTGAAAAGCCATCTCGAGCGCCGGCGCGAGACCATCGCCACCCTGAAAGCGCTCGGCGCTTCCGGCGGCCGGGTCTTTGCGGTCTACCTCACGCAGGTGCTGATGCTAGCGGCGGTCGGCGGCGCCATCGGCATGGCGCTGGGCGCGATCCTGCCGTTCCTGATTTCGTGGACGTTCGGCGCGATCATCCCGCTGCCGCTCGAACCGGCGGTGCATCCGGCCGAGCTGGTGCTGGCGCTGGTTTATGGCTTGATGACGGCGCTTGCCTTCGCGCTCTGGCCGCTCGGCCGCGCCCATGACGTGCCGGTCGGCGCGCTGTTCCGCGACACGGTGGCGCCGCAGCCGCGCTGGCCGCGAAAAATCTATATCGTGCTGACGGCGACCGCGGTGGCAGCCCTGGTCGTGCTCGCCGTCGCGCTGGCCTACGACCGGCGCGTCGCGATCGTCTATGTCGGCGTTGCCGCCGGCGTGTTCGTCACCCTGCGGCTGGTGGCCGGGCTGCTGATGCTGGCAGCCCGCCACGCGCCGCGCGCGCGCTCGACCGTGCTGCGCATGGCCATCGCCAATATCCACCGGCCGGGCGCGCTGACGCCCACCATCGTGCTCTCGCTCGGCTTGGGCATCGCGCTGCTGGTCACCGTGATCGAGATCGACGCCAATTTGCACCGGCAACTCGCAGCCGAACTGCCGGCCAAGGCACCGTCGTTCTATTTCCTCGACATTCCCGCCGACCAGGCCGGACGATTCGACGCTTTCGTGCGCGCGCAGGCGCCGGGAGCTAAGCTCGAGGAAGTGCCGATGCTGCGCGGACGCATCGTCTCCGCCAACGGTATCCCGGCCGAAAATATCAAGCCGAAGGAGGGCGCCGCCTGGGTGCTGCAGAGCGATCGCGGCATCACCTATTCGGGCACGGTCCCGTCCGGCTCGCGGCTGGTCGAAGGCCAATGGTGGGGGCCGGACTACGACGGGCCGCCGCTGCTGTCGTTCGAAAAGAAAATCGCCGACGGCCTCGGCCTCAAGCTCGGCGACCCGGTCACCGTCAACGTGCTCGGCCGCAACATCACAACCCGCATCGCCAACATGCGCACCGTCGACTGGGAGAGCCTCGGCATCAATTTCGTGATGGTGTTTTCTCCGCACGCCTTCGACGGCGCGCCGGCAACCCATCTCGCCACCCTCACCTACCCCGATGGCGGCACGCCGGCGCAGGAGGGATCCATCGTGCGCACGGTCGCCGATAGCTTTCCCATGGTCACCGCCGTGCGGGTGAAGGACGCGCTAGAAGCGATCGGGGCCATCGTCACCAATCTGGTGCTGGCGATCCGCGGCGCCAGCGCGCTCACTTTGCTGGTGGCGGCGCTAGTGCTGGGCGGCGCGCTTGCCGCCGGTCACCGCCACCGGGTCTACGACGCGGTAATCCTCAAGACGCTCGGCGCCACGCGGGTGCGGCTGCTGGCCGCCTACACCATCGAATATCTGCTGCTCGGCACCGCCACCGCATTGTTTGGCGTGCTGGCCGGTTCGCTCGCTGGCTGGCTGATCGTGGCCGACCTCATGCACCTGTCGTTCGCCTGGCAGCCGTTACCCGCCATAGCGGCGGCGCTGGCCGCGGTGGCGATCACGGTTGCGTTAGGACTTATCGGCACCTACTCGGCATTGGGCCAGAAATCGGCCCCGGTATTGAGGAATCTCTAGGATTTGCGGCATTCCGACGCGTGTCCGCGCGCCCCTGATACAGCCGGGTGTTTTCGGCTATAATGCCGGTAACGGCCGTTAATTATTGGCAATAATGCGAGGCCATGATCGAGCCATATCTGGCGTACAGGCTTGGCGCACACTAGATTTACGCTACGAACGCGACGGCTTCCGCCGACCGCGTCTGACGAGACCGGCGAAAAGCCGGGAAAAAAGAGGGAACTTCGATGTCGGACTTCGACCGTAACGTAGCTGCCCGCGGCATCGGCTCCGGGCAAGCAGCCGCGATCGATGTGGGTCTGCGCGCCTACATGATCCGCATCTACAATTATATGGCCAGCGGCGTCGCTCTCACCGGCGTTGTCGCCTGGTTCACCTACAATGCCGCCGTCGTCACCGACGCGGCCGGCCGTATCACCTCGCTGACCCCGTTCGGGCATGCGGTCTTCGGCGGACCGCTGACGATCGTGCTGTTTGTCGGCACGCTCGGTATCGTCTTTTTCCTGAGCTTCCGTATCAACAAGCTGCAGGCGGGCACCGCGCTCGTTCTGTTCATGCTCTATGCCGGCTTGCTCGGACTGATGCTGTCGACGGTGTTCCTGCAATACACCGGCGCGTCGATCACCCGCACTTTCTTTATTTCGGCGGCTTCGTTCGGCGCCTTGAGCCTGTATGGCTACACCACGCAGCGCGATCTCTCGCCGATCGGATCGTTCCTGGTGATGGGCCTGTTTGGGCTGATCCTGGCGATGGTCGTCAACATCTTCCTGAAGAGCACCGGGCTCGACTTCGCCATATCGGCGATCGGCGTCTTGATCTTCGCCGGGCTGACCGCCTGGGACACCCAGAAGATCAAGGAGATGTATAGCGCCAATGACGACGGCACCGTCTCCGGCCGCAAGGCGGTGATGGGCGCGCTGACGCTTTATCTCGACTTCATCAACCTGTTCCTGTTCCTGCTGCGCTTTATGGGCGACCGCCGCTAAGCGCACGGACCGATACCAGCTGAGCGCCCCGGCCTAGTGCCGGGGCGTTTTGTTTTTGCTAGCGCCACGTCTATCCTCATGGTGAGGAGCACGCGAAGCGTGCGTCTCGAACCATGTGGGCCGGGCCTTCATCCTTCGAGACGCGCCCACGCAAGTCGGCTATAGCCGACTTGCGCTATCAACTCGCTTTGATTATCCGTCCCGTCACCTTCGCCGATATTCCAGCCATCACCCGCATCTATGGGCATGCCGTCGAGCACGGCACGGCCTCCTTCGAACTGACGCCGCCGGACGAAGCGGAGATGACGCGGCGGATGCAGGCGATCCTCGACGGCAAATTCCCTTATATCGTCGCGGAGATCGACGGCGCCGTCACCGGTTATGCCTATGCGTCGCTCTATCGCACGCGGCCGGCTTACCGCTTCACCGTTGAGGATTCGGTTTATGTCGCGCCCCACATCCATCGTCGCGGCGTCGGCAGGGCGCTGCTGGTGAAGCTCATCGAGGCCTGCACCGCGCTCGGCTTGCGGCAGATGATCGCGGTGATCGGCGATTCAAACCAGACGGCGTCGATCGGCGTGCACCGGGCGTGTGGCTTCACCGACGTCGGCAACTTGCGCGCTATCGGCTGGAAATTCGGGCGCTGGCTCGATACGCCGCTGATGCAGCTGACATTGGGGCCGGGAGCGGCCGCCCCGCCGCAAGAGGCCGAAACGAAGTCCGACCAAGGCAGTGCGGCCGGCAATAACCTGCACTGACTGAACTAGCATTACAGTTGCGTATTTTGTTGATCTCTGAATCTATGGGCAACCATGATTGGGGAGGTCATGGATGTCTGGTGCATCGATTGAGACGACGCTGGAGGTGTGGGCGTCGTCATTGCGCGATGTGAAAGCGCGCATTCGATTGTTATTCACGCAGGAACGGGTAGCAGCGTCGGCAAGCTTGTTCCTGGACGGTCTGCTCGGGGATGAACGGCGCAAGACCGGATGGATGCGCGCCGAGGCGGCTGGGGATCCTGGCCCGTGGCGCCAGCAGGCGATCCTGGGCCGCGGCCGGTGGGACGCGGAAGCGTTGCGCGACATCGTACGCGATTACGCACTGGAAACGCTCGCTGATAAAGATGCCGTTCTTGTCATTGACGAGACCGGCTTTCTTAAACAGGGCAAGGCGTCATGCGGCGTTGCGCGCCAGTATACGGGCTCGGCGGGCAAGATCACCAATTGCCAAACAGGCGTGTTCGCGTCCTATGTGTCGCGTCACGGCCATGCCTTCATCGACCGGGCGCTTTATCTGCCGCAGGGATGGACGGACGATCCCAAACGCATGACGGCGGCGCATGTGCCGGGTGATGTGAGCTTTGCGACGAAACCGCAAATCGCGCGCGCGATCGCCGCAAAGGTGCCCTTCTCTTTTGTTGCGGCGGACAGCGTGTATGGCACGGGAGAACTCGAAACCGCGCTGCGCAAAGCGGGCAAGGGTTATGTTCTCGGCGTTGCCGCCAATCATCGGTTCCATTCCTGGGGCAAGAAGCTGATGGTTCGAGGGAGCGCCGCCACGATCACGCAAAATCTTCCCAAAAACGCATGGCGGCGCTTGTCGGCGGGCGATGGAACCAAAGGCGCGCGTCTGCATGACTGGGCCTATCTCGAACTGGCCGATCTCGATGTCGGCGAATACAACAGCACGCTCACCGGAAAGTGGACGCGGGGTCTACTGATCCGCCGGAACATTGCCGACGGCGATCTCGCCTTCTTCTCCACATGGTGTCCCAAGGACACGCCCATGAAAAAACTGGTATCAGTCGAAGGCCATCGTTGGGCCATCGAGGACAGTTTCTAAACCGCCAAAAACGAACTCGGCCTCGATCACAACGAGACACGCTCCTGGCATGGCTGGCACCGTCATGTCTCGCTGGTGATGCTTGCCTTCGCCATGATGGCCGTCATCCGGCATCGCGCCAATGTCGCGCCGCCGCTCAAAAAAACCATGCACCCTCATCGGACAAAACATCGCTCCTGATCCGCTGGTCGGTTCAGGAAACCCGCCGCATCGTCGTCAAGCTTGCACAACGGCGCATCCAACCCGCGCACATCATCGCATGGTCACTCTGGCGAAGAGCTCACAAAGCCGAAGCACGCCGCGCCCATCTCAAAAAGAGAGTGCAACTGTAATGCTAATTCACCACCAGCGACAGCGGGTCGATCGCGCGCAGCACGCGGTCGAGCTCATGGCCGCGCCGCACGATCAGGCCGGTGGCCGAGATCACGCTGTAGACGCCTTGGCGGCGCGACAGCTTGGGATTTTTTTCAATGCGATAGAGCGGCACTTCCGAGGCGCGGCGGAAGACCGAAAACACCGCGCGGTCTTTCAGGAAGTCGATGGCGTAATCGCGCCATTCGCCGGCGGCGACTTTGCGGCCGTAGAGATCGAGGATGCGCTTGAGCTCGCGGCGGCTGAAGGTGACCTGATTGAAGGGGGCGGTGCTGATTCGCGCCGGGGATCCGCCCCCGGGGGACTGGCTGGGATCGATTTCGCCGGAACCGAACGTCATGCGGCGCCTCCTTTTGTCGGGCCAATGATCGCGCCGGCGGCCGCCCACGGCAAGAGGCTCATTTCGGTAATAAATGCTGCGGAAACGCGCAAAACGATGTTTTGCCGATCACGAAGTCGTTAAAGCCCCCACAATAACGCCCTATTTCGGTCAATCGTCGGTCACGCTGCGTTGGCATAAGACGAGCGTTGCCTCAAAGGTCCGGTCCGGTTCGAGTTCCGGATTCCTCAGCCCCCCAGCCCCCCGGGGCTCAGCCGACCGGGCCAGTTTGAGTTCCGCGTACGGTTCAATCCCCTAAGCCTTCGGGTCGGCCATTTGCCGACCCGAATTTTTTTGTCGGTCATTCCGGAGCGCACCCGCGCGCACCCGGAATCCATAATCCCGGCGCAGGGAGTATGGATTCCGGGTTCGACCGCCTTCGGCGGTCGCCCCAGAATGACAGAAAAAGCTTAGTGCAAGTTCGCCATGGCGGCGCCGAGCATCAGGCCCGGCTTGGCGTCGGGGCCGCTTTGCACGATCACCGCGACGCGGTCGATGTCCTGCGCGGAAAAATCGGCATTCGGAAGACTGGCGACCGGCACGCTGAACGTTTGCGCCTTGCCGTTCCATTCGCCGAGCTTCACCCAGCGGCGCACCACATTGGTGTAGGCGAGCGTGTGGCCGCGGTTCTCGCCGCGTTCGATCGCCACATGCACCTTGCCGGTGATCGGGCAAAGCCAGATGCCAGCGATGCCATGCTCACCGTTGGCCGCGGGAATATTCACGAACACTTTGCCGTCCGTCACGGTCAGCGTTACCGGCAACGTTAACGGCGCCGCGCTTTGGCGCGTCTGCACGATCGCCTTTTCGATCGCCGCCTCGTCGCTGCCCAGCACCGGCACGATGCCGTTGACCACGACCTGCGGCGTGAAGACCTCGCGGTCGCCGCGCGTATCGGCATAGGCGCGCTCGCGATTGGAATGGCCGTGCAGTGCGAGCGTGTCCTTCCAGCCCAGATAGTCCCAGTAATCGACCGGCAGACTCATGGTGATCAGCGTCGGATCGCGCGCCAGCTCGCCCAGAAGCTTGTCGGCGGCGGGGCAGGACGAGCAGCCCTGGCTGGTGAACAATTCGATGACGGCGCGCGGCTCGCCCGCGCTAGCGGGCGCTGGCAGCATCGAGGCGGTGCAGATCAGTGCGCCCGCAACGGCGATGTGGCGATAATTCATGCCGATCCCACGATCCCCATGCCCGGCGCGACACCATATAGAACGCCGCGCCGATCACCCGCCACTCACTTCGCGGTGAGCGGCGGCAAGGCCGCGGCCAAAAAGCCGATTAGCCGGCCAGATGGCGCAGCACGTATTGCAGAATTCCGCCGTTCTTGAAGTAATCGAGCTCATCCGCGGTATCGATGCGGCAGATCAGCGGCACGCGCTTGAGCGTGCCGTTGCCGGCAACGATCTCGGCGATCAGCCGCTGGCGCGGCTTGAGGTCGCCATGCAGGCCGCGGATAGTGACCTGCTCGTCGCCCTTCATGCCGAGCGACTGCCAGGACGTACCCTCCTCGAATACCAGCGGCATCACGCCCATGCCGATCAAATTGGAACGATGGATGCGCTCGAACGACTGGGTGACGACCGCGCGCACGCCGAGCAGCACGGTGCCCTTGGCGGCCCAGTCACGCGACGAGCCGGTGCCGTATTCCTTGCCGGCGAAGATGACGAGCGGGACGTTGTCGGCTTTGTACTTCATCGCCGCGTCGTACATCGTCATCTTCTGCTTCGACGGGTAGTGGATGGTGACGCCGCCTTCGACGCCCGGCACCATCTGGTTCTTGATGCGGATGTTGGCGAAAGTGCCGCGCATCATGACCTGATGATTGCCGCGGCGCGTGCCGTATTGGTTGAAGTCCTTCGGACGGACCTGGTGATCGCGCAGGTATTCGCCGGCCGGGCTCGCTTCCTTGATCGATCCCGCCGGCGAGATGTGGTCGGTGGTGATCGAGTCGAGGAACAGCCCGAGCACGCGGGCGTCGACGATGTCTTCGATCGGCCGCTGCCGCTTGTCCATGCCTTCGAAATATGGCGGGTTCTGCACGTAGGTCGAGCGGTCGTCCCACTCATAGGTCATGCCGCCCTTGACCGCGATCTTGCGCCAATTGGCGTCGCCTTTGAAAACGTCGGCGTATTTCTTGGTGAAGATCTGGCGCGTGACGTTCTTGGCCACGAACTCGCCGATTTCCTTGTTCGAGGGCCAGATGTCCTTGAGATAGACCTTCTTGCCGTTCTGATCGGTGCCGAGCGGATCCTTGGCCAGGTCGACATACATCGAGCCGGCGATGGCGTAGGAGACGACGAGCGGCGGCGAAGCGAGATAATTGGCGCGCACGTCGGCGTTGACGCGGCCTTCGAAGTTGCGGTTGCCCGAGAGCACCGCGGCCGCCACCAGATCGTTCTCGTTGACCGCCTCGGAAATCTCTTCCGGCAGCGGACCGGAGTTGCCGATGCAGGTGGTGCAGCCGAAGCCGATCAGATTGAACCCGATCTTGTCGAGGTCCTTCTGCAAGCCGGCTTTCTCGAGATATTCGGCCACGACCTGCGAGCCCGGCGCGAGCGAGGTCTTGACCCAGGGCTTGGCGGTAAGGCCTTTGGCCGCCGCTTTCCGGGCGAGCAACCCGGCGCCGATCATCACGTTCGGGTTGGACGTATTGGTGCAGGAGGTGATCGCTGCGATCACCACGTCGCCGTTGCCGAGATCGTAGTTCTTGCCCGCGACCGGCACGCGTTTTCTCGGGTCGGTGGTTTTATTGAATTCCTTGTCCATCGAATTGGTGAAGCCGGCCTTCACTTCCTTCAAGGACACGCGGTCCTGCGGACGCTTGGGGCCGGCGAGCGAGGCCTCGACCGAACCTAATTCCAATTTGAGAATGTCGGTAAACATCGGATCGGGCGTGGTCTTGACGCGGAACATGCCCTGCGCCTTGGCGTAGGCGTCCACCAGCTTGATCAGGTCGGCCGGGCGGCCGGTATCCTTGAGGAAACGGATGGTGTCGTCGTCGATCGGCGAGAAGCCGCAGGTAGCGCCGTATTCCGGCGCCATGTTGCCGATCGTGGCACGGTCGGCGATCGTAAGATGGGTGAGGCCGGGGCCGAAGAATTCGACGAACTTGCCGACCACGCCGCGCTTGCGCAGCATTTCGGTGACGGTGAGCACCAGGTCGGTGGCGGTGACGCCTTCCTTGAGCCTGCCGGCCAGCTTGAACCCGATCACTTCGGGCAGCGTCATCGACAGCGGCTGGCCGAGCATGGCGGCTTCCGCCTCGATGCCGCCGACGCCCCAGCCGAGCACCGACAGACCGTTGACCATGGTGGTGTGCGAGTCGGTTCCGACCACGGTGTCGGGATAGACGATATCCATGGTGGCGACCTTGCCGTCCACCTTCACCTTGTCCTTTTTGCTCCAGACCACGCGCGACAGGTATTCGAGGTTGACCTGGTGGCAGATGCCGGTGCCGGGCGGCACGACGTTGAAATTATCGAACGAGCGCTGCGCCCACTTCAGGAACTTGTAGCGTTCCTGGTTCTGCCGATATTCCTCATCGACGTTCTTCTTGAAGGCTTGATTGTTGCCGAAGAAGGTCACCGCCACCGAGTGATCGATGACGAGATCGACCGGCACCTGCGGATTGATCTTCTTGGGGTCGCCGCCGAGCTCTTTCATGGCGTCGCGCATGGCGGCGAGATCGACCACCGCCGGCACGCCGGTGAAATCCTGCATCAGCACGCGAGCCGGGCGGAACGCGAATTCGTGCTCCGACGTCTTGGTCTTGAGCCATTCGGCGACGGCCTTGATGTCGTCCTTGGTCACCGTGCGCCCGTCTTCGTTGCGCAACAGGTTTTCCAAGAGCACCTTCATCGAGAACGGCAGGCGGGAAATCCCTTTGAGGCCGTTCCGCTCGGCGGTCGGGAGACTGAAATAGGCGTAAGTTTTACTGCCGACCTGAAGGGTCTTGCAGCATCTAAAGCTGTCGAGGGAAATCATGTCGAAGGTTTCCATTCCCGGTCGGGACAATAGCGCCGGTTCGGTCTAAGCCCTTAGCAAGACAAAGGTTTTCTCGCCGGCGAGGCTTGCGCCCGAATTCCATGAAGGTAACGCCATAACGGCGGGCTTATAAGGGCTTTTTGCGCCGGACGCCATATTAACGAGGGAACTTCCGAAAAAATGCGCAAGATATCGGCGTTTTCCGCGGCCGGCACGGCTTTCCCGCCGGGCGCGGGCAGGCTAAAGCGCGCCTGATGCAGCTCAAGGGCGATAATCTGGTTTGCAGCCGGGGTGGACGCGAGGTGTTCGCGGACCTCAATTTCAGCCTGTCCGGCGGGCAAGCCCTGGTGGTTACCGGGCGCAACGGCGCCGGCAAATCCTCGCTGCTACGCATGATCGCCGGGCTGGTGCACCTGGCCGGCGGCCGGCTGGCGCTCGAGGGCGGCGAGCCGGATGCCTCGATCGCCGAACAGGCTCACTATGTCGGCCACCAGGACGCGGTGAAGCCGTCGCTGACGGTCGGCGAAAACCTGCAATTCTGGGGGCGCTATCTCGGCGGCGCCGATCTCCCCATCGGCGCCGCGCTGACCGCGGTCGACCTGGCGCCGCTCGCCAACCTGCCGGCCGCCTATTTGTCGGCCGGGCAAAGACGGCGGCTGTCGATCGCGCGGTTGGTTGCTGTGCCGCGGCCGCTCTGGCTTCTGGACGAGCCGACCTCGGCGCTCGACGTGCCGTCGCAAAATCGGCTGGCCGATTTGATGCGCGACCACCTCGCCGGCGGCGGCATGATCGTGGCCGCCGCGCACGGCCCGATCGGGCTCGAGCGCGCCGGCGAACTGAAAATAGGCGCGCCATGAACGCCTTTACCGCCCTCGTCGTCCGCGACATGCGGCTCGCCATCCGCGTCGGCGGCGGCGCGCTGATGGGCGCGCTGTTCTTCCTGATCGTGGTCACCATGATGCCGTTCGCGCTCGGGCCCGACCTCGCTTTGCTGGCGCGCATCGGCCCGGCGATCCTGTGGCTCGGCGCCTTGCTGGCGAGCCTGCTCGCGCTCGACCGGCTGTTCGCCACCGACCATGAAGACGGATCGCTCGACCTCTTGATGACGGGCGGCATGCCGCTCGAATTGGCGGTGGCGGCCAAGGCCATCGCGCATTGGCTGACCACGGCATTGCCGCTGGTCGTGATCAGCCCGGTGCTCGGCCTGATGCTCAACGTGGAACTGCGCGCCATGGGCACGGTGGCGCTGACCTTGCTCGCCGGCACGCCGGCGCTCACCTTCATCGGTCTGATCGGCGCGGCGCTATCGGTGGCGCTGCGGCGCGGCGGACTGTTGCTGGCGGTCTTAGTGCTGCCGCTCACCATTCCGGTGCTGATTTTCGGCGTCGCCGCGGCCAATGCCGCCATCGTAGGCCCCGCGCCGTTCGGCCCACCTTTCACCATTCTTTGTGCGCTATCCTTGGCGAGCCTGGTGCTGGGGCCGGTCGCCGCGGCGGCTGCGCTTCGCCACGGCCTGGAATAACCGGTTTGCCGGCGAAATGGCACGCCGGCGCATGATGCAAATCAAACCGACCGGGTCCGTGACTGGGCATATTCTCGCCGCCGGCCGGCATTGCCCGGAACGGCGCGTCTGATTAAAAGGCTGCCGATGGCTGTCATCGATCTCGCCAATCCCACGCGTTTCCTGACGCTGGTCAACCGCGTGCTGCCCTGGCTGGCGGCGCTGACCATCGTGCTGTTCGCATTCGGGCTGACGCGCGCGATGTACGCGCCCGACGACTATCAGCAGGGCGCCACCGTCAAGATCATGTTCCTGCACGTGCCGGCGGCCTGGCTCAGCATGATGGGATGGGGCGTGATGAGCGTCGCCGCGCTCGGCACCTTGGTGTGGCGGCATCCGCTGGCGGACGTGGCGGGCAAGGCGGCCGCGCCGATCGGCGCCGCGTTCACGTTCATCTGCCTAGTCACCGGTTCGCTCTGGGGCCGCCCGACCTGGGGCACCTATTGGGTGTGGGACGCGCGGCTCACCTCGGTGCTGGTGCTGTTCCTGCTCTATCTCGGCGTGCTCGCGCTCTATTGGACCGCCGAGGATCCCGGCCGCGGCTCGCGCGCGGCGGCGGTGCTCACGCTGGTCGGCGCGGTCAACATTCCGATCATCAAGTTCTCGGTCGACTGGTGGAACACGCTGCACCAACCGGCCTCGATCCTGCGCATGGGCGGTTCAGCGATCGATCCGTCCATCCTGTGGCCGCTGCTGATCATGGCGGTGGCGTTCACGCTTTTGTTCTTCACGCTGCATCTCGCCGCCATGCGCAATGAAATCCTGCGCCGCCGCGTGCGCAGCATGCGGATCATCCAGGCGCAGGAGGTGCGCGCATGAACCTCGGGCCGCATGCCGATTTCATCGTCGCCGCCTATGCGGTGACGGTGTTCGTGGTGGCCGCGATGGTCGCCTGGGTCGTTCTCGATTATTCGGCGCAGCGCCGCATCCTCGGCGATCTCGAGGAGCGCGGCGTGACGCGGCGTTCGCAGCACAAGGACTCCCGATGAGTTCGGCAGCGGGCGAAAGCTCCAGCAAGAAGCGGCGCAACATTCTGGTGATGCTGCCGCTCATTGCATTTCTCGCGCTGGCGGCCTTGTTTCTGATCCGCCTCGGCGCCGGCGATCCCGGCCTGCTGCCGTCCGCGCTGATCGGCCACCCCGCGCCCAAGACCGATCTGCCGCCGCTCGCCGGGCTTACCCGCGACGGCAAGGCCGTGCCGGGCCTGAGCAATGCGTCGTTCCCCGGCGAAGTGACGTTGGTGAATGTCTGGGCGTCCTGGTGCATACCCTGCGCCGACGAGGTGCCGTTCCTCGAAAAACTCTCGGCGGACAAGCGCATCAAGCTGGTCGGCATCAATTACAAGGATCCGACCGACAACGCGCGCCGCTTCCTCAATCGTTACGGCAATCCGTTTGTCGCCGTCGGCACCGACGCCAGCGGCCGCACGTCAATCGATTGGGGCGTCTATGGCGTGCCGGAGACTTATCTGATCGGCCGCGACGGCACCATCGCTTACAAACTGGTCGGGCCGGTCACTGCCGACAATCTCGCCCGGGCGTTGGAGCCGGAAATCGCCAAGGCAACGGCGCGTTGAAGGCGCTGCCTTTATCCAAGGTCTATCAATTGATCGAGCCCGGCCCGGTCGTTCTGCTGACGACCGCGCGCAAAGGCCGCGCCAACATCATGACCATGTCCTGGCACATGATGGTCGACTTCGAGCCGCCGCTGGTGGCCTGCGTTTGCAGCAGCGCCAACTACAGCTTCGACGCGCTGCACGCGACCGGCGAATGCGTAATCGCCGTGCCGGGGCGCAAGTTGGCGGCGAAGGTGGTGAAAATCGGCAATTCGTCCGGCCGCGATCTCGATAAGTTTGCCGCTTTCAGTCTGACGCCGCTACCGGCCGAACGCGTGGCGCCGCCGCTGGTGGCAGAGTGTTTTGCCAATCTCGAATGCAAAGTCGTCGATCGGCGGCTGGAGAACCGCCGCAACCTGTTCATTCTTGAAGTGCTCAAAGCCTGGATTGATCCGGCGCAGAAAAATCCGAAGACGATCCACCACCACGGTTACGGCAAGTTCATCGTAGATGGCGCGACGATCGCAATGAAATCGAAAATGCGCTAGCCGCTATTCCTTGCGTTCAACGCTGTATTTGTTGATCAGCGGCATTTGCAGCGCACCGAACAGAAACGTCAGCGGCACCACGCCGAACAGTTTGAAGCTGACCCAGAAATCGGTCGTCTGGGTGCGCCAGACGATTTCGTTCAGCACCGCCAGCGCGAAAAAGAACAGCACCCAGCGCCAGGTGAGCTTGCGCCAGCCTTCGTCGGTGAGATGGAACATCTGGTCAAACACCATGCCCAGCAGCGGCTTGCCCAGCGTCAGCCCGCCGAGCAGCGTGCCGCCGAACAGAAGATAGATGATGGTCGGCTTGAGCTTGATGAAAAGCTCGTCGTGCAGCACCAGCGTCAGCCCGCCGAAAATCAGCACAATGATCGCGGTAACGATCGGCATCACTTCGATATGCCGCGTCAAGGCATAGGACACCGCGAGCGCGATCAGCACCGCCACCATGAACCCGGCGGTAGCGGCGAAAATGCCGAAGCGCGCGTTGGCGGCGAAGAACAATATCAGCGGCCCAATATCGAGGACCAGTTTGAGGATGGGATTGAGTTTTTTCTTTTCGGCCATTTTCTCTTCTCGTCATGGCCGGGCTTGTCCCGGCCATCCACGCCTTCCTTCGTTGCAACATTTAATGACGTGGATGTTCGGCACAAGGCCGGGCATGACGGTTAATCCTCCAGCCCAACTATGGCGCGCGCGAAATCGCGCGCGGTGAACGGGCTGAGATCCTCGACGCCCTCGCCGACGCCGATGAAATGCACCGGCAGGCCGAAGCGGGCGGCGATCGCCACCAGGATGCCGCCGCGCGCGGTGCCGTCGAGCTTGGTCATGACCAATCCCGTGACGCCCGCGATCTTGCCGAAAATGTCGACCTGGCTGAGCGCGTTCTGGCCGACGGTTGCGTCGAGCACCAGCAAAACAGCATGCGGCGACGCCGGTTCGACCTTGCGCATCACGCGCACCATTTTTTCCAGCTCGTTCATGAGCTCGGTGCGGTTCTGCAGGCGGCCGGCGGTATCGACCAGCACGATATCGACGCCATTCGTCTTGGCGGCGGCGAGCGCGTCGAACGCCAGCCCCGCGGCGTCGGCGCCCGGCTCGCGCGCCATGACGCTCGCGCCGGTGCGCTCGCCCCAGATTTTCAATTGATCAATGGCCGCGGCGCGGAAGGTGTCGCCCGCTACCATCATCACGCTTTTGCCTTCCTTGCGGAACCTGGCGGCGAGCTTACCGATGGTGGTGGTCTTGCCGGAGCCGTTGACGCCGGCCACCAGGATGATGAATGGCCGCGCCGTCACTTCAAGCGGCTTGGCCACCGGCGCGAGCACATTTTCAATTTCACCGGCGAGCACCGCCGTCACGTCGTCGGGCGCAATCGCCTTGTCGAAGCGGCCCTCGGCCAGTGCGGCGGCCATGCGGGCGGCAAACTCGGGCCCCAGATCGGCGCGAATCAATTCGTGTTCCAGTTCCTCGATCGCGCCGGCATCGAGCTTGCGCTTCGAGATCAAATCGGCGATCGCGCCGCCGAGCGACGACGAGGTGCGCTCGAGCCCGCCGCTCAGGCGCTTCCACCAGCTTTTTGGGGTGCTGTCGTTCATAGTGCGTCCATGGCGCGCCCGTGGTAGCCGTTTCGGCAATTCTTGGACAGTGACCATGACACCGGAAGAGATTGTTGGCCGCCTGCTCTACCGCGACGGGCTGATGCTGGTGATCGACAAGCCGGCGGGCTTCGCGGTGCATCGCGGGCCGAAAGGCGGCGAGAGCCTGGAGGACCATTTCGGCGCGCTGCGCTTCGGCCTACCGCGCGCGCCCGCGCTGGCGCACCGGCTCGACCGCGACACCTCCGGCTGCCTTGTGCTCGGCCGCCACCGCAAGGCGCTCGCGCTGCTCGGCAAGCTGTTCAAGCAAGGCAAGATCGGCAAGACCTATTGGGCGGTGGTCGAGGGCGCGGTGGATGCCGACGCGGGCAAAATCGACATTGCGCTCGGCAAGCTCGACGAGAGCCGCGGCTGGTGGATGAAGCCGGACCCGCATGGCCAGCCGGCGGTGACGACGTGGAAGGTGATGGGGCGCGGCGGCGGCCTCGCCTGGCTCGCGCTTGAGCCGCTGACCGGGCGGACGCATCAGTTGCGCGTGCATTGCGCCGAGATGGGCTGGCCGATACTCGGCGACAACATTTACGGCCGCGCACCGCGCGCTGGTGGACCGCCATTGCACCTGCATTCGCGCGAGATCGTGGTGCCGATTTTCAAAAACAAGCCGCCGGTCGTCACCACCGCGCCGGTGCCGGCGCATATGCGTGAAGCGCTGGCCGCGTGCGGGTGGAGAAGCGAGAGTCAGTAAAGCTGCGCCTTGATCCGCTCCGGCGCGTCGCGGTCGTATTTTTCGCCGCCGAGCGTGCCCTGGCTCAACTCCGCCACGATGGTGCCAGTAGAGGGCAGGCTGCTGCGCTCGATCTTGGTCGCCTCGTCCCACAGCTTCGAGCGCACGATCGCCTTCGAGCAATGAAAATAAGCGGTCTCGACGTGGACGATCAGCACGCAACGCGGCAGCTTGCCGTTGACTGTGAAGCTTTGCATTAGTTCGGGATCGACCGAGATTGAAGCGCGGCCGTTGACGCGCAAAGTCTCGCCGATGCCCGGAATTAAAAATAGCAGCGCGATGCGCGGGTCGCGCAGGATGTTGCGGAAGCCATCGAGCCGGTTATTGCCGGGCCGGTCGGGGATGGCGAGCGTCTTGTCGTCGAGGATGCGTACAAAGCCGGCGGCGTCGCCCTTGGGCGAGCAGTCGAGGCCCTCCGGACCGCCGGTCGCCACCGCCACGAACGGGGCGGCTTCGATCAGCTTACGATAGCCGCCGCTGATGTGGTCGATCTCCTTGACCACTGCGGGCCCGTAGGGCTGACCGTAAAGCGCTTCAAGCTGCTCGATGGTCGTCACCAGGTGCTCGGCTGCGCTCATTTCCATTCTCCCTAGGCCGCCAGCAGATGCCGGCCGTCGTGGGCCGCCATTGTCAGATCGAGGAATTTACCGGGTTCCACGGCTGAGGCCAGCCGCACGGCCGTGAATTGCTCGGTATGGCCGATGCCGCCGCGTTCGGTCAGTACCAGACGCCGGTGGCCGACTTGGGCTTCGAGGTGCCGGGCAAGCGCCGCCTCCCCCTTTGCGCGCAGGCGCGCCGCGCGCTGCTTGACGACCGCGCGGTCAAGCTGCGGCATGCGCGCGGCCGGCGTGCCGGGCCGCGGCGAGAACGGAAACACGTGCAATTGCGTCAGCCCGCATTCGTCCACCAGGTCGAGCGAGCGTGCGAACATGGCCTCGTTCTCGGTCGGGAAACCGGCGATGATGTCGGCGCCGAACGCCACGTCGGGCCGTAGCCGGCGCACCCGATTGCAGAACGCAATCACATCCGTGCGCGTATGCCGCCGCTTCATGCGCTTGAGGATGAGATCGTCTCCGGCCTGCAGCGACAGATGCAGATGCGGCATCAGCCGCGGTTCGTTCGCAATGGCATCGAGCAAGTCGTCGTCGGCCTCCACCGAGTTCGATGGACGACAGACGCAGCCGCGCCAGCTCGGGCACGTCCTTGAGGATGCGCTTGACCAGCGCGCCGAGCCGCGGCGCGCTCGGCCCGCCGTAGCTGGTGATATCGACGCCGGTCAGCACCAATTCGCGATGGCCGCGCGCGGCCAGCCGGCGCGCTCGCACCACGCACTCGTCCATCGGGACGAAGCGCGAATTGCCGCGCCCGAACGGAATGATGCAGAAAGTGCAGCGGTGATCGCAGCCGTTCTGCACCTGCAGAAAGGCGCGGGTATGGCCCTCGATGCTGTCAACGGCCTGCGCGGCATGCCGTTGCACCGCCATGATGTCGCCGACGGCGATACGTGCGCCATCATCAACCCAGATTTTTGGGTCGAGTTTTTCCTCGTTGCCGATGACGCGATCAACCTCGGGCATAGCCGCGAACGTGCCCGGCTCGGTCTGCGCCGCACAGCCGGTGACCACGACGCGCGCCTCGGGACGTTCGCGCTTGATGCGACGGATGGTCTGGCGCGCCTGGCGCACGGCTTCCGCCGTCACCGCGCAGGTGTTCACCACCACGGCGTCTTCGAGCGCGCTTGCGGCGCGCCGGATCGCCTCCGACTCGGTGATGTTGAGCCGGCAGCCGAAGGTGACGACGTCGGCGGTCATGCCGCGCCCGTTTTGAACAAGGCGGGATCGAACTTGCCGGCAAACTCGAACTCCACCGGCCCGGTCATCAGCACATGGTCGTCGCTTTCGCGCCAGTCGATGGTCAGATCGCCGCCCGGCAGCGCCACCTTGACCTTGCGGTTTGTGCGCTTGAGCCGCGCCGCGGCGACCGCGGCGGCGCAGGCGGCCGAGCCGCAGGCCTCGGTCAGCCCCGCGCCGCGCTCCCAGGTGCGGATCACGATGCCCTCGCGTGAGACGATGTGCGCGAGCGTGACGTTGGCGCGCTCGGGGAAAATCGGATGATTTTCCAGCAGCGGGCCGAACTTGGCGAGATCGTAGGCACCCAAGTCGTCGACCCAGAAGATCGCGTGCGGATTGCCCATGTTCACCACCGACGGCGAATGCAGCATCGGCTTGTCGATCGGCCCGATCTGCAATTCGATGGCGCGCGTGTCGCGGAACTCTTCCGCTAGCGGGATTTCGTTCCACTTAAAGCGCGGCGGGCCCATGTCGACCGTGAACATCCCGTCGGCGCCTTTCCAGCAATTGAGAATGCCGGCCGTGGTCTCGAACGTGAGCGCGCTCTTGCCGCTTTCTTTCGACACCAGGTCGGCGACGCAGCGCATGCCGTTGCCGCAGGCGCCAGCCTCCGTGCCGTCATTGTTGTAGATGCGGATGAAGGCATCGGTGCCGGGCGTACGCGGCGCATAAAGCGCCATCAGTTGATCGTAGGGCGCGCCTTGCGGCGCTGCCGCCGCACGCGCATCCTCGGGCGCGATCGCTCCACCGCGCGCGCGCAGATCGACCACGACGATCTCGTTGCCGATGCCGTTCATCTTCACGAAGGATTGGTTGGCGAGCGCGCTCAAAGGATCGCCTATCAGTTTGATCAAACGCCGGTCGTTGCCTGGGTTTCGCCCGGTTTATATGGCGAATAAACGACGATTGGCCAGAGGCATGTGATAGACTGCCGTGAACTGCCGTGAACTGCCGGAATGGCCGCCCGAGACGACGGAGAACATGGATGTCGTGCATGCGCATTGCGGCGCCGGTTTTGCTCGCTATGGCGTTCGCTTTCGCCGCCGGTCCGGCACCGGCGCAACGACCCGTATCGCCGCCGGATCGCCTGGATTTGCCGGCGCCGCTGCAGCCGGGCGATGCCTTCGGCGAAGAAGTGACGCTGCCGGAGCGGACCATCGTCTACCTGAAGGGCCACAGCAAATGGGACGCGGCCTTCGACACGCTGGTCGACGCCTTCAAGTCGCTCAACGAATATCTCGACAAGCAGGGCATCAAGCCTGCCGGACCGGTCATGACGATCTACACCGAGACGGACGATGCCGGCTTCTCGTTCAACGCCGCGGTGCCGATAGCGGCCGCGCCGGCAAATCCGCCGAAAGGCGACATCGCAGTCGGCCCGGCGCCGACCGGCAAGGCGCTCAAATTCGTCCACCGCGGCTCCTACGACGCCATGGATTCGACGTATGAGGCGATCACCAATTATCTCGACGACAAGCATCTCGAGGCCAGGGACCTGTTCATCGAGGAATATGTTACCGATCCGGTGAAGACCAACGCGGAAAATCTGGTGGTCAACGTGTTCGTTCCACTGAAATGATGGTGAGATGATAATGGCTATATCGCGCGTCCTGTTCTGTGCCTTCGTGATTGCCGCCGCGGCACTGGCGCCTTTGCCGGTGAACGCCGCCGAACGGATCGATAAACTGATGACGGTCACCGGTGAGGGAACCATCGCGGCGGTGCCCGATAGCGCGGTGATCCGCCTCGGCGTCTCCAGCCAGGGCAAGACCGCACGGGCGGCAAGCGATGCGAACGCCAAGGAGATGACCGTCGTGCTGGTGGCGATCAAGGAGAGCGGCGTCGCCGACCGCGATATCCAGACCACGTCGCTATCGCTGCAGCCGCAATACGATCCGAACAAGACCGGCGCCCCGCGTCTGATCGGCTTCCAGGCGACCAACCAGGTCACGATCAAGATCCGCGACGTCGGCCAACTGCCCGCGGTGCTCGATCGCGCGATCGCGGCCGGCGCCAACGAGATGTCGGGCATCGAATTCGTCGTATCCGAGCAGGCCAAGCTGCTCGACAAGGCCCGGATCGAGGCGATTTCCGATGCCCGCCGCAAGGCCGAGCTTTATGCCAGCGCCGCCGGCATGAAAGTCGGCCGCGTCATGGCGATTTCGGAGGAAGGCCCGGCGCAACCGCCGCGCGCCTACCAGACGATGCGCGCGGGCGCGGCCACCCCGATCGCCCCCGGCGAACAGATGCTGCGGGCCGTCGTCACGGTCAGCTACGAATTGACGTCTTAGGTGGGGCGGCGCGACTGACCCGATGTGGCTCCCGTACGTTCGTCAATTTGGATAGGAATCTTCATTGGCTCGACGGTCGGGGGAATGATCCCCTGGCTTTGGGGTGACGGCATGTTCTCCTATTCGTCGGTATTTCTGAGTGGCGTTGGGGCCTTGGTGGGCTTGTGGGTCGGCTTCAAAATCGCGACTTGAAGGGCAAATTCACTGAGATTTAGCGCGCCTTGACTTGGCCACAGGCCAACCCTAGGTTCCCCCCGCTCTTGCTAGCGACTTGAAATTCCAGCTTCGCCGCCCGGTCCTTGAGAGACCGGAGGCCACCGCCCGACAGCGCAATGCGCCCTCGGGCGTAAAGGTGTTTGCAGCATAGGCCTCCCGAAGGGGGGTCCGTTCTTAAGAGGCTAAAAGTTGTTCGACACACTGTCGGAAAAGCTTGGCGGCATTCTCGACCGCCTCACCCGCCGCGGCGCGCTCAGCGAAGCCGACGTCGATGCGGCCCTGCGCGAAGTGCGCCGCACGCTGCTCGAAGCGGACGTGGCGCTCGACGTGGCGCGCACCTTCACCGACAACATCAAGAAGCAGGCGATCGGCGTCGAAGTGATGAAATCGGTCACCCCCGGCCAGTTGGTCGTCAAAATCGTGCACGACCAGTTGGTCGCCACGCTGGGTGCCGACAGCCAGGGTATCGATCTCAACGCCGCGCCGCCGGTCGCCATCATGATGGTCGGCTTGCAGGGCTCCGGCAAAACCACCACCACCGCGAAACTCGGCCGCCGCCTCACCGACCGGCAGAAGCGCAAAGTGCTGATGGCTTCCCTCGACGTGCGCCGGCCGGCGGCGATGGAGCAGCTCGCCGTGCTCGGCCGCGAGGCCGGCATCGAAACGCTACCGGTGGTCGAAGGCCAGCAGCCGCCGCAGATCGCCGAACGCGCAATCGAGGCCGCCCGCCTGGGCGGCTATGACGTGGTGCTGCTCGACACCGCGGGCCGCACCACGCTCGACGATGCCATGATGAGCGAGGCGGCCGAGGTCAAGCGCGCTGCCAATCCGCATGAGGTCCTGCTGGTCGCCGACGCGCTGACCGGCCAGGACGCGGTCAATCTCGCGCGCGCCTTCGATGAGCGCGTCGGCCTGACCGGCATCGTGCTCACCCGCGTCGACGGCGACGGCCGCGGCGGCGCCGCACTTTCGATGCGCGCGGTCACCAACAAGCCGATCAAGCTGATCGGCACCGGCGAAAAATTGGACGCGCTCGAGGAATTCGACGCCGGCCGCATTGCCGGCCGCATCCTCGGCATGGGCGACATCGTCGCGCTGGTGGAAAAAGCCGCTGCCAATATCGACGCCGAGAAGGCCATGCGCGCGGCCGAGAAGATGCGCAAGGGCAAGTTCGATCTCGGCGATCTGCGCGAACAGCTTCAGCAGATGCAGGCCATGGGCGGCATGGGTGGCCTGCTCGGCATGATGCCCGGCGTCGCCAAGATGAAAAACCAGATCGCCAATGCCGGTCTCGACGACAAATTGGTGAAGCGGCAGATGGCGATCATCGATTCGATGACCCCGCAGGAACGCCGCAACCCCGACATTCTCAAAGCCAGCCGCAAGAAGCGCATCGCCGCCGGCTCCGGCACCACGCCCGAGCACATCAACAAGCTTTTGAAAATGCATCGCGGCATGGCCGACATGATGAAGGCCATGGGCGGCGCCAAGCGCGGCCCGCTCGCAGGCCTGGCGCAGGCGATGGGCTTCGGCTCCGCCATGCCGACGCCAGAGCGGATGGCCGAAATGGCGAAGAACATGCCGCCCGGCGCGCAACTGCCCCCGGGGATGCCTGGGCTGCCGCCGGCCATGCCGAAATTACCGCCGAATTTCCCCGGCACACCGGGCTTGCCCGGGCTGGGCGGAAAATTTCCTGGATTGCCGGGCGGACTGCCCGGTCTCGGAAAAAAGAAATGATCAACGTGCAACCAACCACACGTCATTCCGGGGCGCCGCGTAGCGGCGAACCCGGAATCCAGACCCCGCAGCGCCGGGGTTATGGATTCCGGCTCTCGCTTCGCTCGGCCGGAATGACGGTATTTTTGTAGGAAAGGAACCTGAAATGTCTCTCGTCATCCGCATGGCCCGCGCCGGCACCAAGAAGCGCCCGGTCTATCACATCGTCGTCGCCGACTCGCGCTCGCCCCGCGACGGCCGCTTCATCGAGCGGCTCGGCTATTTCAATCCGCTGCTGCCGAAGGAAAAGGCCGAGCGGCTCAAGCTCGATCTCGAGAAGGTGCAGGCCTGGATGAAGAAGGGCGCGCAGCCGTCCGACCGCGTGACGCGCTTCCTCGATGCCGCCGGCATCTTGAAGCGCGAAAAGCGCAACAATCCGGAAAAGGCGATCCCGCGCAAGGAACGCAAGGCCAAGGCGGAAGAAGCCACCAAGGCCAAAGAAGCCGGCGATGCCGCGGCCAAGACAGTGGCGACCGCCAAAGCGGCGACCGACAAGGCCGCAGCGGATAAGGCCAAGGCGGCTGAAGCGCCTGCGGCGAGCTGACGCTTCGCGGCCGTGGCAGACCGCATCCGCGTCGCTCGCATCGGTGCCGCGCACGGCATTCGCGGCGAGGTGAAGCTGTGGTCGTTCACCGAGGATCCATTGGCCGTCGCCAGTTACGGCCCGCTGGAAACCGAGGACGGCGCGCGGCGCTTCGAGGTCGAGGCGGCGCGGCCGGCCAAGGATCATCTGGTCGCGCGGCTCAAAGGGATCGTCGACCGCGATGCGGCCGAAAAATTGCGCAACACCGATCTGTTCGTGCCGCGCGATCGCCTGCCGCCGATCGAAGACGCCGACACGTTCTATCACGCCGACCTCGTCGGCCTGGCGGCGTTGAGTGAAGACGGCGCCATGCTCGGTACCGTCACCGCGATCCATAATTTCGGCGCCGGCGATCTGATCGAGTTTGTGCCGACCGCCGGCGGCGAGCCGGTGCTGCTGCCGTTCAACGAGCAGACGGTGCCGGCGATCGACCTGAAGGCGGGACGCATCGTTGTCGTCGTGCCGGCCGAGATCGAGGCGAAGAAAGAAGACTGACGATGTGGCGCGCCAGCATCCTCACGATCTTTCCAAAGATGTTTCCCGGGCCGCTGGCGTTAAGCCTGGCCGGCAAGGCGCTGGCCTCCGGCGTCTGGTCGCTCGACGCCCACGACATTCGCGACGCGGCGAGCGACAAGCATCGCACGGTGGACGACACGCCGGCCGGCGGCGGGCCCGGCATGGTGATGAAGGCCGACGTTCTGGCACGCGCGATCGATGCGGTTCCGCCCGACGCCCGCCCGCGCCTGCTGATGAGCCCGCGCGGCGCGCCGCTGACGCAAAACCGCGTGGCGCGGCTCGCCGCGGGCCAAGGCGCCGTCATCATCTGCGGTCGCTTTGAGGGGGTGGACGAGCGGCTGATCGCGGCCCGCCAACTCGAGGAGATCTCGCTCGGCGATTTCGTGCTCTCGGGCGGGGAGCCGGCGGCGATCGCTTTGCTCGACGCCTGCGTGCGGCTGTTGCCGGGCGTCATGGGCAAGGAAGCCTCGATCGCCGAGGAGAGCTTCGCCGACGGGCTCTTGGAATATCCGCAATACGCCCGGCCGCCGCTATGGGAAGGCCAACAGATCCCCGAGGTGCTACTGTCCGGCGACCACGCCAAGGTTAAGGCCTGGCGGCAGGCGGAGGCCGAGCGGCTGACCCGCGAGCGCCGGCCGGACCTTTGGGCGGCCTATCAGTCCCGTAAAAAGCCCTAAAACGGCTCCAAAAGCCGAGGGTGACAAGGCTCGAGCTTTGTCGTAGAAGCTCGCCCAACCCATTCAGACCAGACAAGACCGCGCGCCGGTTGCTGGCGCTGCCGACGGAGACATAGGCCATGAACATCATCCAGCAGATCGAAAAAGAGCAGGTCGAGAAACTCTCGGCCGGCAGGACCATTCCCGACTTCGCGCCGGGCGACACCGTGCTGGTCAACGTCAAGGTGGTGGAAGGCGACAAGAGCCGCATCCAAGCCTACGAGGGCGTATGCATCGGCCGCTCGGGCGGCGGCATCAACGAGAACTTCACCGTGCGCAAGATTTCCTACGGGGAAGGCGTCGAGCGCGTGTTCCCGCTCTACGCGCCGATGATCGACTCGATCAAGGTCGTGCGCCGCGGCAAGGTGCGCCGCGCCAAGCTGTATTACCTGCGCGGCCTGCGCGGCAAGAAGGCGCGCATCGAAGCGCAGGCGACCGGCGGGCCGGAAGCGGCCGCGGCTGCCGCCAGCAAAGAGTAAGCGTACAGCCATAACGACCTGCAGCGAGGGGGCCGCGATCCGGCCCCTTTTTCTTTGGCTTCACGTTCGTTGTCGGAACCGGACCAAACGGCTATATAACCGTCATGGTTTTCAAGGCTCAGCAGATCATCCTTTGCGATCACGCGCGACTGCCCTGGCGATTCTTCGGCCGGCTGACGGCGGTACAAGCGGGACTTTGATCGGCACCCGAACTCGGGTTTATCCGAGTTCGGAATGTCATTAGCAAGTCGGGCAGGCCGCCTCCCCTTTCAATTCGAGCAAGGCATTCGAGTCATGAAACCGCGTACCCTCTACGACAAAATCTGGGACGACCATCTGGTGGACGAGCAGCCGGACGGAACCTGTCTGATCTATATCGACCGCCATCTGGTGCATGAGGTGACCTCGCCGCAGGCTTTCGAGGGCCTGCGCGCGGCGGGCCGCAAGGTGCACGCGCCGGAAAAGACGCTGGCCGTGGTCGACCATAACGTGCCGACCTCCGACCGCAGCAAACCCAATCCGGATCCGGAAAGCGCCGAGCAGATCGCGACGCTGGCGCAGAACGTCAAGGATTTCGGCATCGAATATTTCAACGAATTCGACAAGCGCCAGGGCATCGTCCACATCATCGGGCCCGAGCAGGGTTTCACACTGCCCGGCACCACGCTGGTCTGCGGCGACAGCCACACCGCGACACACGGCGCTTTCGGCGCGCTCGCTTATGGCATCGGAACCTCCGAAGTCGAGCACGTGCTGGCGACGCAGACGCTGATCCAGACGAAATCGAAGAACATGCGCGCGGTGGTCGACGGCCAGTTGCCGCCGGGCGTCACCGCCAAGGACATCATCCTCGCCATCATCGGCGAGATTGGCACCGCCGGCGGCACCGGCTATGCGCTGGAATATGCCGGCGAGGCGATCCGCGCGCTGTCGATGGAAGGCCGCATGACCATCTGCAACATGTCGGTGGAAGGCGGCGCCAAGGCCGGCTTCATGGCGCCAGACGACAAGGCCTACGACTATCTCAAGGACAAGCCGAAAGCGCCCAAGGGCAACGCCTGGGATGAGGCCATGCGCTATTGGGAGACGCTTGCCTCCGACGCGGGCGCGCATTTCGATCGCGAGATCCGGCTCGACGCCGCCAAATTGCCGCCACTGGTAACCTGGGGCACGAGTCCCGAACAGGTGATTTCGATCACCGGCAAGGTGCCGGTGCCGTCGGAAATCCAGGATGAGAAAAAGCGCGCCGCCGCCGAGCGCTCGCTCGGCTACATGGGGCTCAACGGTGGCGAGAAGAGTCACCGACATCAAGCTCGACCGCGTGTTCATCGGCTCATGCACCAACGCCCGCATCGAGGATTTGCGCGACGTGGCACGCATCGCCGCCGGCAAAACGGTCAACGCCAACGTTTATGCGATGATCGTCCCAGGCTCCGGCCTGGTGAAGGAGCAAGCGGAGGCCGAAGGCCTCGACAAAATCTTCAAGGCCGCCGGCTTCGACTGGCGCGAGCCGGGCTGCTCGATGTGCCTCGCCATGAACCCGGACAAGCTCAAGCCGGGCGAGCGCTGCGCCTCGACCTCGAACCGCAACTTCGAGGGCCGCCAGGGCTATAAGGGCCGCACGCATTTGGTTTCGCCCGCCATGGCGGCGGCCGCTGCGATCGCCGGCCATTTCGTCGACGTGCGGGAGTGGAAATAGCGCGACGGCGAGATTCAAAAATCAAAAGGCCCCGCGTCACAATTCGGTTGTTGCCGACTTGCGATGCGGGGCTTTTTCGTTGCAGCGGTTGCGTCAGTAGCAGCGCCAGGCGCGGCGCAGGACCCAGTGGCCGTGACGCCAGGCGCGCACGCGCACCCAACCGCAGTCCGGTCCCTCAACGTAAGGCTGGGCGTAAAAAGGATAACCCCAGCCCCAAGCCGGACCGAAGCCAAAGCCGAAGCCAGGCCCCCAGCCGCCGCCGCGCCAATGGCCTCCGCCGTGCCAATGGCCGCCGCCATGATGATGTTGAGCCGCGGCGGGACCGGGCGTCATGGCGAAGACGCCGGCAACGAGGGCCGCGATTGCGAAAAATCTCACGAGTTTCGACATGGATGAACCTCCAGCGCCCCCGGACCTAAGAATTATAGCGGCAGAAGGTTCCGGGCGCGACGCGCTATTCCCACCAGCAGCGCATCTGCGGCACGATCACCGGTCCACTGACGCGGTATTCTTGCGCCAGCCAGGATTGGCATTGCCGCTTGGCATTGGGACCGGGCTCGATCCGCCGCGGCCGGATGACGACGCGCGGCCGGCGCCGGATCTGCGCGGCCAGGTCCTGCGTACCGCTGACGTTGACGCGGCCCGCCGGGTCATTGGCGACTTGCGCCAGCGCCGCCCCCGAAAAGCCGGCGAAAAACACGGCCATCAGGACGGCCAAGCCAAAAATGTTGCGTTTCTTCAGCATGCTCAACCCACGCGATACCCGCATAACGGTTGCCCATTCCGGCTGTTCCGTCAACCGGGGGTTTGATCGATGCGAGGCTCGGCCGGAGCCATTTCACAAGCGCCATCCGCGGTCTAGAAAGGATTTATGCAAAGATCTTCCGACGGTCCCTTGGCTTGGCGGCGGATGACCGCGCCCACCTTGGGCGAAATCGAGGCCCTGGCGGCGGATGCTTACGGCCGGTTGCCTGAGGGTTTTCGTGCGCTCTGCGACAATCTCGTCATCCAGGTGGCCGATTTCCCGACCGAGGAAGTGCAAGATCAGATGAACGTCGAAACCGAATTCGACTTGCTCGGGCTGTTCCAGGGTGTTGGTCTGCCGTTCCAGTCGGCCAGTGCTCCGGAACAACTGCCCAACATGATCTGGCTTTACCGGCGGCCGATCCTCGACTACTGGGCCGAGCACGAGGACAGCCTGAGCGCCATCGTCACCCACGTGCTGGTGCACGAGATTGGCCACCACTTCGGGCTCTCGGACGCAGACATCGAAGCGATCGAGGCCGCCGCCGACTGAAAGGGAGAAACGATCATGCGAATTGACGGCCGCTGCCACTGCGGCTTCCTGAGTTTCGAAGCGGAAGCCGATCCGGAGAATGTTTCGGTCTGCCACTGCACCGACTGCCAGACCGGCACCGGCTCGGCATTCCGCATCAGTATTCGCGCGCCCGGCAACACCTTCAAAATGCTGAGCGGCGAACCGACGCGCTATCTCAAGACGACGGCGGAAAACGGCAATCCGCGGGTGCAGGCGTTCTGCCCGAAATGCGGCACGCCAATCTACTCGACCTCGCCGGGCGACAATCCGGATTCTTATGTGGTTCGCGTCGGCACCTTGCGCCAGCGCGGTCAACTCGCGCCCAAGCAGCAGAACTGGTTTCGCTCGGCGCAGCCTTGGGTCACCGAATTGGGCTCGGTGCCGCGCAACGAGAAGGGCCGCCCGAGCAAACCGAGTTAAGCTCTCCGCCGAACTATCAGCCCACCGCATGAGTCCAATCGACAACATGCATTTGCTCGGCCGGGGGGGTCGGTGAGATAATCGCTGCTTCGTCAACCGAAAAGGCCGCCCGCATGATCGTCACGGTTTTCCGTTCCCGCTTGATGCCGGACGTGCGCGAGGAATATGTCGCCCTGGTCGATCGCATGGTCGAACTGGCGGCGACCATCCCGGGCTACATTTCGCACAAAGGATTTTTCGCCGACGACGGCGAGCGCGTGACCATTGTCGAATTCGAATCGGAAGAGACGCAGCGCGTCTGGCGCATGCACCCGGAACACCGCGACGCGATGCGCAAAGCGCGCGAAATCTATTACGAAAGCCATTCCGTGCAGATTTGCCAGGTCATCCGCGAGAACCGCTTCAAACGCGACTCAGTGGCCTGATTTTGCCGCCCCGGCGGGCTTGACCTCTCCGCGGCAAGCCCGCAAGAAAAGGGCCTAAATCGGCCTGCCCCACAGGGATCGAGGACATGGAAAAATTCACCACGCTGGAAGGCGTCGCGGCGCCCTTGAAGATCATCAATGTCGACACCGACATGGTCATCCCCAAGCAGTACCTGAAGACGATCAAGCGCACCGGGCTGGGCAAGGGCCTGTTCTCCGAGATGCGCTACAAGGACGACGGCAGCGAGAACCCCGACTTCGTGCTCAACAAGCCGGCCTATCGCAAATCGAAAATCCTGGTGGCCGGCGATAATTTCGGCTGCGGCTCGAGCCGCGAGCATGCGCCCTGGGCGTTGATGGACTTCGGCATCCGCTGCGTGATCTCGACCTCGTTCGGCGACATTTTCTACAACAACTGCTTCAAGAACGGCGTGCTGCCGATCCGCGTCTCGCCGGAAGACCTGGAAAAACTGTTCGACGACGCCGAACGCGGCGCCAACGCCACGGTCTCGATCGACCTCGAGAAGCAGGAAATCCACGGCCCCGACGGCGGCGTGGTCAAGTTCGAGATCGACGAATTCCGCAAGCACTGCATGCTCAACGGCCTCGACGATATCGGGCTGACCAAGCAGAAGAACGCCAAGATCGTGAGCTATGAGGAAAAGGCCCACGCGGCACGGCCGTGGGCGTGACAGCGCCGCGCTGAACCATGGCCGCGGTCGAAATTAGAATCCTGAGCACGCATGCCGCGTTGGACGTGCTGAATGTGCTCGGCCCCAAATTCGAACGCGCGGCCGGCTGTCGGCTATCGTTCGGTTACGACCCGGCGAAAGCGGTCAAGCGCCAGGTCGAGAACGGCGCGCCCTTCGACGTCGCCATCGTCACGCGGCCGGTGTTCGACGACCTCGTCGCCCAGGGCAAGATGCTGGCCGAGCCGCGCGGCGATGTCGGCCGCTCCGGGCTCGGCGTCTCGGTGCGCCAGGGCGCGGCGAAGCCGGACATCTCGACAACCGATGCGTTCAAGCGCGCGTTGCTCGCCGCCAATACGGTCGTGCGTTCGACCGAGGGCACCAGCGGCATCTATTTCGACAAGCTCATCGGCCGCCTCGGCATCGCCGAGGCGATGCGCGACAAGATCGTGCTGGGCCCGAGCGGGCGCGTCGCCGAATTGGTCGCGCGCGGCGAAGCGGAAATGGCGATCCAGCAGATCGCCGAATTGCTGCCAGTCACCGGCGCGCAATATGCCGGCCCGTTTCCGCCGGACCTGCAGCTCTATTCCGAGTTTGCGGCCGGTGTCGCCGCCGCCAGCCAGCATCGCGAAACCGCCGCGGCCTTCGTCAAAGCCTTGACCACGCCGGAAGCGGCGGCGCTGTTCAAAGCCGCCGGGCTCGAGCCCGTCCCCCAATAGCCATTCGCCGGCGCGCCAAGGGTCGCTATGCTGGCACGCAGGCTGCCGCAGGAGAGCGACATGCGACCGTTCGAGGGAATCCGGGTGATCGACGTCACCCATGTGCTGGCGGGGCCGTTCGCCGCCTATCAGCTCGCGGTGCTGGGCGCCGACGTGATCAAGGTCGAGCATCCCGACGATCCCGACCAGAGCCGCGGCGCCGGCACCGACAAGGAGCTCAACCGCCGCAATATGGGCACGGCGTTCCTGACGCAAGGCTCCAACAAGCGGTCGATCACACTCGACCTCAAACAGGAAAAGGACCGCGAGCTTCTGAAGAAACTGGTCGCGACCGCCGACGTGTTCGTGGAGAACTACCGGCCCGGCGCGTTCGAGGCGCTGGGCCTCGGTTACGAGGCGCTGGCGGCGATCAACCCGCGGCTGATCTATGCGTCGTTCTCGGCGTTCGGCCAGAGCGGGCCGCGCGGCCAGCAAACCGCCTACGACCATGTGATCCAGGCCACCTCCGGCATCATGGCGATGACCGGAACGCCGGAAGCCCATCCGGTCAAATTCGGCTCGCCCGCGGTCGACTACGCCACCGGCATGACCGGCGCCTTCGCGCTGTCGGCGGCGCTATTCCAGCGCGAGCGCACCGGCAGGGGCCAGCGCATCGACATGGCGATGCTCGACGTGGCGCTGATCCTGGCGAGCTCTCATCTGACGGGCTATCTGCGCAACGGCGTGCATCCGAAGCCGAACGGCAACCGCAATCCGCACGCCACCAACAGCGCCTACGCGACCAAAGACGGCCTGGTGATGCTGGGCGCCAGCAATCTGCGTCAGCAGCGCCGCCTGTGGACGCTGCTCGAGCGGCCCGACATGATCAAGACGACCAACGAGGAGCGCGACGCCGACCGCGACCGCGAGGCCGCGCTGCTCGCAGAGATCATGATGGCGCGCAGCGCCGGCGAATGGGAGGAGTTCCTGCAGGCCCGCCACGTGCCGGCCGCCCGGGTTCGCACCATGGGCGAGGCGCTGGCCGACCCGCAGCTGGCGAGCCGCGGCATCCTTCACCGTCATGACGGAGCGACAGGTGTCGTCGGCGCCTTCGGTGTGCCGCTGGCAGCCTTCACCTTTGCGCACGGCGGCCCGCAAATCGATTCGCCGCCGCCCGCCCTCGGCCAGCACAACGACGAGATTTTAAGCGAACTGGCGCGCGGCCAGCGTTGACGCGAACATCAGGCATTCCAGAGCGAGCGGAACTGGGTCGCCACGACTTTTTCGTAAGCCACATCCCCGCTGAGAATGCCGGCGCCGCGGGCGAACCGGTTCATGCCGGCTACGAAACTTTCCGAGATTGCGGCGTCGTAATACGGCAGATCGCGGCGGATCAATTCGACGATCAATTCGGCTTCCGCCGGCGGAAACAGCTTGCGGCCGACCTCGGCTGCGCGCGCGACATTTTTCTTCAGGGCGTTCTGCGTCTTGACGATGGCCCGCACCGCGGCGGCCGCGACTTCGGGCGACTTGTCGATCAGCCGCTGCGTCGTCGCAATCGACGCCATGGTGTAGTCGAAGCATCCGTGCGGCCCGTCACCGCGCCGCACGTCGAGCACGACCGTTCCGACGCCGCGGCGAACTGCCACTTCAGCGCCCATGCCGTTGGCCCAAAAGCCGTCGATCTTCCGTTCCTCCAGCGCCTTGGCCGCGGTCAGGCCGAAATTCACCCCGGCGCCTACCGCCCCCGGCACCGGCGCGATCTTCACGCCGTCGCGCTGCAGATCGATGTCGGCCGCGATCAACAGGCGGCGCAGTCCCATCTCCACCCAGGGCGCGGCGCCGATGCTTCTGCCCTTGACCGCGCCGACATCGCCGCGCTTGACGGCAAAATCCTTATGCATGACCAGAAACCAGTACATGCCCTGCGCCTGGGCGCAGATCAGCTTCACGCCGTCCCATTGCGGAAACGCGGCGAGCGCCGAATGCGCCGAGCCGCCGACGAAATCCACCACCCCGTCGCGCAAGGCCATGTAGGCCTTGTCGACCGGAAAAATCATCTCCAGCGTGACGTCGAGCCCCTGCTCGCGAAAAAATCCGAGTTCGACCGTAGCTTCCGCCGGAAAATAGGAATTCGAGATCATGTCGGGCACGGCGATCTTCATCACGCGCTCTCCAGCGTCATCGCCGCGACCCTCTTTTGGCTGGCGAGCATCGATGTACGCAGCAGGAATTGCCGGGCGCGCGCCTTATCCGCCGCGATCTCGCGCAATTCGCCGAAATTGTGCCGCCGCGCTTCCGGATCGCGTGCCTCCAGGCGCTTCTTGTTGGCGATCGATTGCTCTTGCACGAATTCGACCGCGACGGTTCGGCGCTGACGGCTGTAGAGATCAAGCAATTCCTCCGGCGCGCCTTCGAGAATGACCTGCGCGAGCTTTTCCGCCAGACTGGCCGCATCCTGGATGCCGCCGTTGAGGCCCATACCGCCAATTGGATTGTTGACGTGGGCGGCGTCGCCGGCGAGCAGCACGCGGCCTTTGCGGAGCGTCTCAGCGACGCGCTGATGCGTCACGTAAAGATTGCGATGCACGATGTCGTAAGGCCGTGGCGACGGGAAAAATGATTGAATGCGCGCCTGCACGCCGGCGTCGCTCATGATGTCGGCTTCCGATTGCTCGGACCCGGCGGGGAACACCGTGCGCCACAGGCCGGGCGGACCGTCGGCGGACACCTTGAAGCAGTTGCACCAGGCGCCGGGGTCGGCGAAATAGCTGCGGTAACAAAACCCTCGTTCGGCCTCGAAATCATACGGCGTCGTCAAGACGAGAAAGCGCTCGGGCCAGGTGAAGCCTTCGAATGGAATTTCGCACTGCTTGCGCACGACGCTGCGGCCGCCGTCGGAGCCAATGAGATAGCTGCCGGTATGCGCCTTAACACCATCCGGCCCGCGCGACTCGGCCATGACCGAATCTTCGGTCTGCTTTACCCCGATAACCTCGTGGCCGAAAAGCACCTCGACATTCGGGAGCTTGCGGAGCCGGTCGAGGATCAGCTTGGCGGTCTTGAACTGTTCGCATTGAACGACATACGGATATCGCGTGTCGTCCTTGAGCAGCGCGTGGTCGAATTGCGCGACCAATTCGCCGCTCGGCCGGTCCCAGAACTGGAAGATCGGCGCCACCAGTCCGGCTCGCGCCATGTCCTCCGCGAGTCCATCGACGGCGAGAAGCTCGAGCGTCGCCGGATGGGTCGTGGCGGCGCGCGGGTCGGCCTGCGGCCCGGCATTCTCGTCGAACAGGCGCACGCGCAAGCCGCGCCGGCCAAGCAGCCAGGCACACAGCAATCCGACTGGGCCGCCGCCTGCAATGAGAACCGGCTCGCCGTCTTCGCTCATACCCTAACGCCTCTCGCAGCAACCCTTGAGGGTTGTAGATCAGTCGTCAATCCTAACGTAAGATGAATTGTATTCGAGCAGCGGCCTATTATTAGGGGTCCGACATGCGCAACCGAGTGGCTCTGATCTTGGCAATCGCACTTGCCGCCCTCGCCTCCATGACTGGCAGCCGCGCCGACGAGTGGCCGAGCCGGCCCATCCGCGCGATCATACCGCTGAGCCCGGGAAGCGCGGCGGACGTCGTTCCCAGAATTGTTTTCGAACAATTGTCGGCTCAGCTCGGGCAGCCGATCATTGTCGAAAACAAGCCGGGCGCAAGCGGCATGATCGCCGCACGCGCCGTCGCCGTGGCGGATCCCGACGGCTACACGCTGCTGGCTCATTCCTCGGCTCACATTATCGCCCCCTCCACGGTCGCGAACCTGCCGTATGATCCAATCAAGGATTTTGCCGCGGTCGCGCCGCTCGGAAACTTGCCCAACGTGCTCGTCATTTCGCCGTCGAAAAACATCAAAACCGTGCAAGAACTCGTCGCCCTCGGAAAAACCCGGCCCATTACGTTCGGATCGATCGGCGTCGGCAGCCCGATCCACCTGGCGATGGAGCGGTTTCGCCAGAGCGCCGGTTTCCAGGCGCAAGCGATCACCTTCAAGGGCGCCCCGGAAGCCATGATCGAAGTCATGACCGGCCGTGTCGATGTGTACTATGCGCCGGTTCCGGCGGCCCTGCCGCTCATCAGGGACGGCAAAGTCTTGCCGCTGGCCGTCAGCAGCCCGACACGCGCGCCCACGCTTCCCAACGTTCCGACAACGCTTGAATCCGGCTACCCAAATTCCGCTTACAGGTTCTGGATTGGCGTGTTTGCCCCAGCCAAGACGCCGCCCACCATCGTCAACAAGCTGAACGCCGAGATTCAAAAGGCGTTGCAAACGCCCGCGGTGCGCGACAAGCTCGCCAAGCTCGGCGTGCAGCCGATGGCGATGAATGCCGGGGAGTTTGGCAAGTTTGTCAACGAGGAACTCAAAATCAACGCAGAAATTGCCAAAGCCGCGGGAATCTCGGCGCATTAACGCTGTACCCGCAGGACTTCCGGTTCGGCCGGCGAATTGATATCCTCGGCTTTCGGCGGCCGTAACCTTAACGAGATGAAGGACCCATAGCGATGCCCCTGCAAAAGCCCCTCGTCAGAATTGCCCCGAACAATCCAGTCTTCGATCTGCCGGTGATCGTCGGCATAGAGGAGAAATTGTTCGATAAAGCCGGGCTCGATGTCCGCTTCTCGGGCACCTACGCGGACCGCGAAAAGGACAGCGTCGAATTTCCGGTCATGGCGCGGATGAAGGAGCAGATGTTCGATTGCGGCTCGGCCGACAGTTATAACGTCTGCGAATGGGCCAGCATCGACCGGTTGGAAAAAGGCAAGCGCGGCGGCAATATTGCGGCGCTGCGCGCTTCAGTAGCGGCGCAGGCGATCATCACCTTCGATGAGGCGCTGCAAGTGCCGCGCGATCTCGCCGACATCCCGGTCGTAGTGCAGGAGTTGACCGGGTCGCATTACACCACGCTGCAAATGCTTGAGAGCGCGCTCGGCGCCAAGCACGTCAACATCGCGCGCGGCGGCTTGCCGCAGAAGCGCTACGAGGGATTGAAGAACGGGACCTTTCGCGTCGTCACGGTAATGGAGCCGTTCATCAGTCTCGGCCTCAAGGATGGCGCGCATATCATCGCGGCGTCATTCTACCGCGGCGGCGAAGTGATCGCCGCCGAGCTCAGCTCCGAGCAACGCAAGTCCTATTACGACGCGGAGAACGAGGCGGTCGATCTCATCAACGCCGATTTCTATAAATACGCGCACCACGTCGCGGCGCACACCAAAGGCGCCTTGAAGCCGAACGAACTGCTCAAGGCCTTCGTGCGTTACAAGCACGTCGACTACTACGACTCGACGCTGTTCGGCCGGACCTACGATTGGATGAAAGCGCGCGGCCTCACCGAAGGCCAAAGCCAGCATTCGGCGTTTGTCGTCGGCTAGATCTCGCTGCAAAACTGCGGGCTAAACGGTCACTTCGTCTTCGCGCCGGACTTTATGACCAGCGCCGACCACTTGGTTTCCTCGCGGTCGATGTCGGCGGCATATTCCTCCGGCGTGGTCGGCAGCGGCTCGGCGCCTTCGGTGGCGATCCGCTTGTGGACTTCCTCGGACGCCAGCGCCTTGCGCAACGCCGCATTGAGCTTGTCGACGATCGGGCGCGGCGTTCCGGCCGGCGCCACGATGCCGTAGTGCAGAACCGCCTCGAAGCCGGGCAACCCCTGCTCCGCCACCGTCGGCACGTCGGGGAATATCGGCGAACGCTTCAAGCCGGTGACACCGAGCGCGCGCAGCTTTCCTTCCTTGACCAGCCCGATGGCCGGCGGCAGCGAGGAGAAATAGATCGACACATGGTTGCCTAGCAGGTCGGTGAGCGCCGGCCCGGAGCCCTTGTAAGGAATGTGCGTAATGTCGATGCCGGCCTTTTCGGCAAACAACACCGTGCCGAGGTGAATGCCGCTGCCTTTGCCGGCCGAGGCGTAGTTGAGCTTGCCCGGCTGTGCCTTGGCGAGCGCGATCAGCTCCTGAACATTGTGCGCGGGCAGCGACGGGTTCACCAGGATGATGAGCGGGCCGGTAGCGATCAACCCTACCGGCGCGAAATCCTTGCGCGGGTCGTAGCCGACGTTCGGATAAAGCGTAGGGTCGACGGCGAGCGTGCCGGTGCCGCCGAGCCCCAGCGTGTAGCCGTCGGGCGCCGACTTGGCGACCTGGCGCGTGCCGAGTGAACCGCCGGCGCCGCCGTGATTCTCGATCACGATCTGCTGGCCGAGCGCCTTGCTCATCGGTTCCGCGACGCCGCGCGCCAATACGTCGTTGCCGCCGCCGGGCGCGTAAGGAACGATGAGCGTGATCGGGCGATTGGGATAGTCGGTCGCTTGCGCGCGTGCCGCCAACGGCCAACTCGCGGCCGCGCCGCCGAGTAGCGTCAGAAAATCGCGTCGTTGCATGGTGGTCTCCAGGACATGGAGGTTACGACTTTTCGCTGGCACCGTCGAGTTCGAGACCGAGAAAGAGATAGCTCCAGGACTTGCCGTGCGAGTTGAGATTGAGTGAAGCGTTGACGCCACCTTCGAGCGCGTCGTGTAGCACAAAGTTGAGGCCGTGCAGGTGCTCGAGCACGTAGCGATCGACCTTGCCGCGGATCAAATTTGGGAAGGCCTGCTTGATGCGCTCGGGCGTCAGCGTGCGTTTGAGCAAAGCGAAATCGGCGGCATCGTAGGCCCAGACATTCACATTCGATGTATTACCTTTGTCCCCGGCGCGCGCATGCGCGATGTCGCGGACGATCCGGCGGGCGTTTCGTCGCGGGGATATCATGCCACCAATACCCGCAAGGTCGGCTTGACGCGCTCGCGGGCGATCAAAACCGATTTGGTCATCACACAAGGGACGATTGATCCCCGGAAGCCGCCGCCGCCCGCCGGCCCGCAGCACAGCAGCGATTCCACTTCCCACAGCATCAGCTCGGCATCTTCCTTGGCGCGCGAGCGCAGCGTCACGTGCAGCCGGACGTCTTGCGCATCGACGGCGCGCACGCCGGCCGTGGCGAACAACGAGCTGACGCCGATCAGGTCGACGCGCAAATCGGATTTATTGCCGAGCACACGGGCCAAGCGGTCGCGCACGATTTCCGCGGCGAGGCGCCCGCGCTCCTGCGCGGCGGGGCCCGCATAACTCACCCCGGCCTCGCCCTGGAAACCGCCATCGAACCCGACCGTCACCTTGAGCGTATCGGGGCGCTTGGTGCCGCCGGCGTTCGAAACCCTGACGCGATTGTCGCCGGCCGCCTGAACGTCGACGCGGCTGAAATCGGCGGTGACATCGGGAGTCAGGAAGCGCGCCGGATCATGCACCTCGTACAGCAGCTGCTCCTTCACCGTCTGCGTGCTGACGCAGCCGCCGGTATCGGCGAGCTTGGTGATGATGGCGCTGCCGTCGGATTGTACTTCGGCGATCGGATAGCCGCACTGCGCCAGATTGGCGACGTCCTTGACGCCCGGATCGGCGAAGTAGCCGCCGGTCACCTGCATGCCGCATTCCAGCAGATGCCCCACCAGCGTGCCGGCGCCCATGTGCGCCGTGTCCATGGCGTCCCAACCGAAGCGATGCGCGATAGCAGCCAGGAACATGGACGGATCGGCCAGCCGCCCGCCGATGATCACGTCGGCACCGGAGTCGAGCGCAGGCACGATCGCGTCGGCGCCGAGATAGGCATTCATGCCGACCACCGGCGTGTCGATGTCGGCAAGCGTGCCCCGCTCATCCATAAACGGCTGGTTGGCCGGAACGAGCGCGGAGACATCGTCGCCTTCGATGCAGGCCACCTTGAGGCCTTTGAGCCCGAGTTCGCGCGCGAGGACAAGCGTGCGTTCGGCCGCCGCGCTCGGATTGGCCGCGCCCATATTGGTGATCATCACGGTGCCGGCTTTGCGGCAAGCGGGCAGCAGCGCACGCATGCGCCGGTCGAGCAGCGAATTGTAGCCTCGCGCCGGGTCGGCCATGCGGTCGCGATGGGCGAACGCCACCGTACGCTCGCCCAGGCACTCCAGCACGACGGCATCGAGTTCGCCGCGCTCAACCAGATCGACGGCGGGGTCCAGCCGGTCGGAGGAAAATCCGGCGCCGGTGCCGATGCGGAAGGTCGACAAGTTCAATCGCCCTTCAGGTACGCAATCCCGGGGAAGAACAGGTCGTCGACCGAGGCCGGCGCCTGCTTGATCGAGCCGATCTTGGCCATGAATTGCGCGGTTGCGAAAACCTTCAGAGGCCGCAGTGTAAAGAGGTAGTCCTTGTCGCTGATACTCGCGACGACTTCGTCGAGCGAGGATTTGGTGTCGTGCGCAACCTCGAGATAGAGCTTGGCGGCAGCGCGCTTGTCCTTGTTGATGATTTCGATCGCCTCGCTGAGCGCCTCGAACACCGCCTCATAGGCTTTCGGATTGGCATCGCGGAACTTCGCACTTGACGTCAAGACGAGCGCAGTCGCAGGCCCGCCCAGGATTTCGTAGCTGGTCGTGATGACGTGTGCGCCCGGTACCTTGATTTCCGTTTCGTAGAACGGCGAGGTCGAGAAATGCGCGTTCACGCCGGCGGTGTTGTTAATGAATGCCAGTGTCGCATCGGGGTGTGAGAGCGAAATCGTCAGCGGATCGAGCTTGCCGTATTGCTTTTCGCCGTACAATTTCGCCGCCGCCATCTGCAGCATGATGGCTTGCGTCGATATTTTGACCGAAGGGACGGCGATTTTATCCTTGTCGCTGAAATCGGCGAGTTTCTTGACCTCCGGATTGCGGGTGACGAGGTAGAGCGGATAGGTCGTCAACGCGGCAACGCCTTTAATCTGGCCGCCGGTCTTGGACCAAAGCGTGATCAGCGAGGGCGCGCCCTGCGACGCAAAGTGCAGCGCGCCCGAGATCAGTCCGTCGTTCATGACGCTGGGACCTGCGACTTTCGCCCATTTCACCGTGACGCCGGGCAGCCCCAGTTTCGCGGCGTGTTTTTCGACCAGGCCGAGTTTCTCCATCTCCATGAGCGGGAGAAAGCTCACACCGTATTGCCGGGCGATGGTGATTTCGTTTACTTCGGCGCGGACGTTTGTCGCGGCCATGGCCGCCAGCGCGGCGCAAAGTGTGAAAATTGTCTGACGAAAACGCATTGGTCCCCCCTTGTCTATTTTCTTGGCAGGCCGGCGCCACAAGGAAACCAGCTTCTTACGCGCGAGGAAAGAACATCCGGCGTTCGATCCCGCATCTTTAGCGCCCCGCGATCGCCTCCGCGATCGCCACCGTGCGGCGCGCCATGTCGGCGTGCAGGCGCTCGACCATGCGGCCGTCGATCGAGACGACGCCCTTGGCTCTATTCTCCGGCAGATCGAAGGCGGCGATCATTTTGCGCGCCAGGGCGACCTCGTCCGGCGACGGCGAGAACGCGGTGTTGCAGGGCGCAATCTGGTTGGGGTGAATCAGCGTCTTGCCGTCGAAGCCGAGTTCGACGCCCTGCCGGCATTCCATGTCGAAGCCGTCGCTATTGCCGATGTCGTTATAGACGCCGTCGAGAATATCGATGCCGTAGATGCGCGCCGCTGCGACGCAGGTCGAAAGCCAACCCAGCATCGGCGCGCGGCCGGGCACCAGGCGCGCGCGGGTGTCCTTGGCGAGATCGTTGGTGCCCATCACGAAGCCGGATAGCCGCGATTCGGAATCCTTCGCCTCGGCCGCGATCGACAGGATGTTGAAAATGGCGAGCGGCGTCTCGATCATCGCCCAGATTCTGATTTTGTGATCGCTATGCATGTCGAGCAGCCGGCGCCCGATCAATTCGAGCGTGTCGGGGTTCGACACTTTCGGCACCAGGATGGCGTCGGGGGCGGCATGAGCGGCGGCCGACAAGTCATCGGCGTGCCAAGGGGTGTCGACGCCGTTGACCCGGATGAAAACCTCGCGCGCGCCGAAGCCGCCGGCCTTGACCGCATCGACGACCTGCTGGCGCGCCGCATTCTTGGCGTCGGGCGCCACCGAATCTTCGAGATCGAGGATAATGCCGTCGGCGGGCAGCGTTTTCGCCTTTTCCAGGGCCCGGGCGTGGGAGCCCGGCATATAGAGCACGCTGCGGCGCGGACGAACGGTCATGCCGCCAACTCTATCGGGCATCCGGAAACTATCAAGCCGTGCGGCTGCCCGCGGACCGGCCGGCGCTGCCTAATTGGCAGCCGCGGTCTGCGGCTTGAGGATTTTATAGAGCTGGAAACGGTCGCCGTCGGCGACCAGCTTCAAACGCGAAGGATCGGGATTGGCCGCCTCGTCCTCGGTGAACAGAATGTAGAGGTAGTCGAACTTGGTCCAGTTCAGCCAGAACTGCGGCGTATTGGGCGGCGGGCGGTCGGCCGCGACGATGAGCTGCGCGGTCGAGGGCGGCGTGCCGTCCCGCAGGTCGGCATAGTCGCGATAGTCGGAGCGCACGTGCAGCACCTGCTTGCCTTCCACGGTAAACAACGTGGTGACCAGCGCGGACCGCTCGATGGTGGCGATGCAGGCGGCATGCACCAGGCCGAGATCGCGCACGTCCTCGCCGAGCGCGCGGTCGGCATAGGCGACGAAAACCTTCGAGCCCGGCGCGATCCGGCGCACCGAGGAGCGGAACTCGCTGGTCGAATCCGACAATTGCGACCAGTTGTAATCGATCTCGATCAGTCGCGTGGTGATCAAGACGATCAGGATGACCATGGACGCCCGCCGCACCAGGCGGCGGCGCAGCTCCAGATCGCCGCACGCGAATAGCATGAATACGACGCCGAGCGGCACGCGCTGGTCGGTCATGTAGGTGTCGAACATGATGCGCGGCAGCATGAAATACACCACCGCGCCGACCAAGCTCAGCGTCACGGCCAGCGGGTGAAAGCGCAGGACGTTGTGGCGGACGCCCCACACGATGCTGACGATCATAACGGTCACCAGCATGAAGGCGACGAAGTCGGAATAATCGCTGATGACATACATCAGCCCGTCGATCTTGCCGTGCTGATCCCAATAGGTCGAGCCGACCAGTTGCATGGTCGGGCTGGCTTTGAGCAGCGGCGCGGCGGCGAGAAACGGCAGGCCGCTGGCGACGAAATCGACGATACGGGCGGGCCACGGTTCTCGCCGCCGCTGCCACAGCCGCGCAGCCTCGAACGACAGCACGCCGACGCCGTAAATTCCGAGCGCCGAGAGATGGCAGAAGAACAGCGCCAGAACGCAAGCCGTGGAAAGCGCGAAACGCGCAGGCCAGGCGCGCTCGCGCAGGGCGACCCAGCCGGCGAGCGCCCACAGCGAGATGCCGATGCCGAAGATGTAGTTCATCAAGCCGACGAGGAAGACGTAATTGTACAGCAGCGGAATGGCGAACAGCGGGAATACCGACCAGCGGCCGATCAGCGCCCGGTTCAGCGCCAGACAGCCCGAAATGATGAGCGCGAACATCCCGACGATGAACACCTGACCGGCCAGGTAGACGTTCATGACGCGCGCCAGCATCGGCACGATCAGGTCCATGGTCAGGTTGGGGATCACCTGCCAGTCGATCTCGTAGAAGCGGGCGAGCTGCGAGTTCTTCGCCAGCGTCGCGATCACATGCATGCGCGCGAGGTGATTGACGTAATCCGACAGCGGCGGCAGCGGATGCGTCCAGATCGGGATGGAAATGAGCAGCGTGAACGCCGCAAACAGCACGCCGATTTGCGGCGCCGAGAAGCCATGCGCGCGGAATCGCGACGCTGGCGGACTGGAAAACGTGGGCTTGTTTGGCTGCAGCATGCGCGGTCTGGTTTCATCCTTCAGTCGTCGATTGCACCTGAACAAGCAATGAACATGCTCCGGTTCCGGATCATAAAACCGCCGCCTGGCGTGAAAATGGCGGGCCGGGCGGCCTAGGCGCCTCTGGAAGCCCGCTTTCGGGCATGGGCTTTGCTTGACGGGAGCGGATCGCTAATAAATTAGGCACCACGCAACGAAGGCGAACAATGAACTTTCCGCAGCGACTGATTGAGGGTTACACCGCTTTTGCCGGGGCCCGGCTGCCGCGCGAGCAGGACCGCTACCGCGAACTCGCGGAAGCCGGCCAGGCGCCCGAGGTCATGGTGATCGGCTGCTGCGATTCGCGCGTATCGCCGGAGGTGATCTTCGATGCCCGCCCCGGCGAGTTGTTCGTCGTGCGTAATGTGGCGAACATCGTGCCGCCATATTCGCCGGACGGACAGGCGCATGGCGTCTCGGCCGCCCTCGAGTTCGGCGTCGCGGCACTGAAGGTGAAGCACATCGTGGTGCTTGGCCATGCCCAGTGCGGCGGCGTCAAGGCTTTCGCCCAAGACACCAAGCCGCTGTCGCCCGGCGACTTCATCGGCAAATGGATGAAGTTGATGGCGCCGGCGGCGGAGAAGACCCCGCGCAACGATCTCTCCCTGGCGGACTACCTCAAGCGGCTGGAGCACGCCAATATCACCAACAGCCTCGACAATTTGATGACGTTCCCGCGCCTGCGCAAATTGATCGAGCGCGGCAGCGTCGCGCTGCACGGCGCCTATTTCGGCGTCGCGACCGGCGATCTGTCGGTGCTGGATAAAGCGAGCGGGGAATTCCGCCGCGTTATGCCGGATGCCGCCGCGCTCAACGCGCCACGATTTTAGCCGTCCCCGCCTGCGCAGGGACGGCATAAGAACTTACGCCGCCTTGCGCTTGGCCTGGATCAGCTTGCGGTTGATCAGACATTCGGCGATCTGCACCGCGTTGAGTGCGGCGCCCTTGCGCAGATTGTCCGAGACCACCCACATCTCCAGACCGTTGTCGACGGTCGGGTCGGTACGGATGCGGCTGATATACGTGGCGTCCTCGCCGGCACATTCATAAGGCGTTACGTAGCCGCCGGGCTCGTGCTTGTCGATCACCAGGCAACCCGGCGCGCTGCGCAAAATGGTGCGCGCCTGCTCGACGCTGATCGGCTTTTCGAATTCGATGTTCACCGCTTCGGAATGGCCGATAAACACCGGCACGCGGACGCAGGTGGCGGTGAGCTTGATTTTGGGATCAAGAATCTTCTTGGTCTCCATCATCATCTTCCACTCTTCCTTGGTGTAGCCGTCTTCCATGAAGACATCGATCTGCGGAATTACGTTAAACGCAATGCGCTTGGGAAACTTCTTGGTGGCGACCTCGGCGAGCGTGAACACCGCCTTGGTCTGCGAGAACAGTTCGTCCATCGCTTCCTTGCCGGCGCCCGACACGGATTGATAGGTCGCCACCACCACGCGCTTGATCGTGGCGGCGTCGTGCAGCGGCTTGAGCGCGACCACCAGTTGCGCGGTCGAGCAGTTCGGATTGGCGATGATGTTCTTCTTGGTGAAGCCCGCGACCGCGTCGGCGTTAACCTCCGGCACGATCAGCGGCACGTCGGGGTCCATGCGCCAGGCCGAGGAATTGTCGATCACCACCGCGCCCGCGGCCGCGATCTTCGGCGACCATTCCTTCGACACCGCGCCGCCCGCCGACATCAGGCAGATGTCGACGTCGGAAAAATCGAAATGGTCGAGCGCCTTCACCTTCAGCGTCTTGTCGCCGAACGAGCACTCCTGACCGATGCTCTTGCGCGAGGCGAGCGCCACCACTTCGTCGGCTGGAAACGCGCGCTCGGCCAGAATGGCGAGCATCTCGCGCCCGACATTGCCTGTAGCACCCGCCACTGCGACCTTGTAACCCATTGTTAACTCTCCGAAAAATATGCCTCACGGGCCGAGCCCGGGCGCAACCGAATGGCAGCGCTTCTAAGCGAGAATAGCGCGCAAGACAACGGCAGCCTGCGGGAGACAAGATTATGCACCCGGCGCTGCATTCCTGGCGCGAAGAGCTGCCTTCCATCCTTGTGCGGCTCCTCGCCTATCTAAGCGGGCTTTTGGTGCTTTCCGTGGCGGCCGCGCAGATCTTCCAATCCGCGCCGGCGATCCGTGCCACGACCGACGCTCGGCCGGAGTGGGTCGAGATCGAGCGGCCGTTCCCGGCATTCGCGCTGTCCATCCCCGAAGCGAACGATGTCCCGTCGAGCTATGCCATTCGCCGTCACGCCGAGGGTGGCGGCCGCAAGGATATTCTGACGCTCGGCGAGCCGAACAACGTGTCGCCCTATCTGCAGGTCGAAATCTACCGGCCCGGCAGCGAGATCAGCCGCTTCGCCGGTCCGAAAGCCACCATCGCCGCAGCCGCGGATCCGCTCGGGCCGGTCGCGCTGCGGCGCGCGGAGGAGCCGCTGGCGAGCAAATTCGGCCCTCTCGCGATCGTGGCTTTCGAAACCTCGAAAGGCGAGGCCCGCCACTGCCTCGGCTTCGTGCGCGACTATGACGATCCGCGGTTGCAATTATCCGGCTGGTTCTGCCAGGGCGGCGCCGATTTCATCGAGCGATCGACGCTCGCTTGCGCGCTCGAACGGCTGACGCTGCTTTCCACCGGCAGCGAGCCGAAAGTCGGCGCCCTGTTCGCTCAAGCCGAGCTCAATCGCAGCTTCTGCGGCCAGCACGACCCGATTCTGGCGTCGACCCCCAAGTACAAGCTGCTGTGGAAAGCGTTGGCGAACCGCCCGGAGCCGCGGCGCATCGGACGCTGAGCGCTCCCTTTGTAATTTTTTACGTTGCGGCGCGGGATCGATTTCTCGTGCATCCGCCGTCGTTTTCGTTTGACCGGCCGATGGATTCATCCGATCATATTCAAATAAGAATATCTAAAATCGGGCGATGATGATCGCTTCGGCTAAAAAGAACCTTGAGGGAGGACACGATGATCACACGACGTCACTTGCTTGGAACGGCTGGCGCGGGCGCAGCGCTGGCCGTATCCGGACTTAGCCTGCCGAAATTCTCGCAAGCCGAAGCCGCCGGCGTGGAACTGACGCCCGGCGTGCCGCAGGGCATCGGCAGCTACGTCACGATGGGGACGCTGCCGGGCAAAAAGCCGCTAATCCAGCTTTCCGACCGCCCGCCGAACTACGAAGCACCGATCGAATATCTGCGCACGCCGATCACGCCGAACAACGAGTTCTACGTGCGCTACCACCTTTCGGACATCCCGGAAATCAAGGCCGAGGGTTACAAGATCGCGGTCGGCGGCGACGGCGCCAACGGTCAGGCCGAGATCACGCTCGACGACCTCAAAAAAATGCCGGCGGTCGAAGTGGTCGCGGTCAACCAGTGCTCGGGCAACCGGCGCGGCCTGTCGAAGCCGCACGTGCAGGGCGTGGAGTGGGGCTATGGGGCCATGGGCTGCGCGCGTTGGAAAGGCGCCCGGCTCAAGGACGTGCTGGACAAAGTCGGGCTGAAGAAGGAGGCGATCGAGATCGCCTTCAATGGTGCCGACGGCCCGGCAATCGACAAAACGCCGGACTTCATCAAGAGCATTCCGGTCTGGAAAGCCGTCGATGAGTTGACGATCATCGCCTACGAAATGAACGGCGCGCCACTACCGCATTTCAACGGCTTCCCGGCCCGCATCATCGTGCCCGGCTGGACCGGCACCTACTGGATGAAGCACGTCATCTCCATCAACGCGCTGACCAAACCGCAAGGCGGGTTCTGGATGAACCCCGCCTACCGCATTCCGATCGGAAAATTCCCGGTGGTGGCGCGTTTCACCTCGCAGGAATACGCGCCCAACACGCCGATCACCGAGATCGTGGTCAATTCACTGATCACCAGCCATCGCGATGGCGCCAAGGTGAAACCCGGCAGGCTCACGGTCAGCGGCATGGCCTGGGACGGTGGCTATGGCATCCGCACCGTCGAAGTTTCGACCGACGGCGGCAAGAGCTGGTCGAGCGCGACGTTAGGCGAGGATCTCGGCCGTTACGCGCTCCGGCCATGGAGCTTCGCGTTCAAAGCCGCGCACGGCAAGAACACCGTGACAGTCAACGCCACCAACAGGATCGGCCAAAGCCAGACTACCGAGCTGATATTCAATCCGGCCGGTTATCACAACAACGTCATGCAAAGCATCACACTGACAGCCTGAGGGAGGAGACCATGCGGAAATTCGCACTCGCTTTCGTCGCCGCACTGATCGCGCTTCCCGCGGCGGCCGAGCAACAAATTACCCTGAAGAAGGCGCTTGGCGTCGACAAGGTGGAAGCCAATTGCCAAGCCTGTCACAGCCTCGCCTATATCCCGATGAACTCGCCGTTCCTCAACGCGGCGGGGTGGGATGCCACGGTCAACAAGATGATCAAGGCGCTAGGCGCCCCGATCGACGACGCCGACGCCAAGGCGATCAAGGAATACCTGGCGAAAAACTACGGCACCTAAAGCGTACCGATACGCCGCTACCACTAGAATTCGGCCTCACCAAACCGGCGGGGCCGTTTTCTTAAGGATTCGGCCTCACAATTGCGTGTGAATCGCCCTGTTGCGGCGAACGGAAGCCCGCTAGTATGCATTTGCAATATAGCGAAACAGCCGCGAGGACCCCATGCGTTTGAAACTTGTCGCCACAGCGTTCGCCGTTACTGCAGCCATGGCCTTGCTGGCTGCGCCGGCCGATGCGGCACGTAAGAAAAAGCAGGTGGTCACCGGCGCCGGGCAGACGGTGTTCGTGAGCCGCGGCGAAGACGGCCGCACCCGCACCCGCGTCATCATTCAGAAGCGGTCGTATCTCGATCCCGGCACCGAAACATTCCCGGGCGAGAACACCGGCAATAATTATGCGCAGTTGCCCAGCCACCGAGCGGACGGCGTACTCAACAATACCGCCTTCGGCAGCAACCAGACGGCGCTGCCTGGCCCGTTCACGCTGCCGAGCAAGAATAATCCCTGGCTGCAGTTCTAGGCGGCTAATTGCGCTAAAAAAAAACGCGGCCTTTCGGCCGCGTTTTTTATTTTGTCTTCAAGTTCTCGCCTACGCGGCAAGTGTTGCCAGCGCGCCGAGGATCGCATCACCCATTTCCGACGTCGAGATGACCTTGCAGCCCTCCGACTTGATGTCGGCGGTGCGTAGGCCCTCGGCGAGCGTGGCGGCGATCGCCTGGTCGATCATGTCGGCCTGCTTGCTCATATCGAATGAGTAGCGCAAAGCCATGCCGAACGACGCGATCATCGCGATCGGATTGGCGATGCCTCGGCCTGCGATGTCGGGCGCCGAGCCGTGCACCGGCTCATACAGTGCCTTGCGCCTTTTGGTCTTGGGATCGACCTCGCCGAGCGAGGCCGACGCCAGCATGCCCAACGAGCCCGTCAACATTGACGCGACATCGGAGAGCAGGTCACCGAACAGGTTGTCGGTGACGATGACGTCGAACTGCTTCGGATTGCGCACCAGTTGCATGCCGCCGGCATCGGCCAGCATGTGCTCGAGCTGCACGTCCTTGAATTCGCGCGCATGCAGCGCCGTCATTACTTCGTTCCAGAGCAGGCCCGACTTCATGACGTTGCGCTTTTCCATCGAGGTGACCTTGTTGCGCCGCTTGCGCGCCAGCTCGAAGGCCACGCGCCCGATGCGCTCGATCTCGTAGGTGTCGTAGACTTGGGTATCGATGGCGCGTTTCTGGCCGTTGCCGAGATCGGTGATGGTCTTGGGCTCGCCGAAATACACGCCGCCGGTCAGCTCGCGCAGGATCATGATGTCGAGGCCTTCGACTAGCTCGCGCTTGAGCGAGGAGGCATCGGCGAGCGCCGGGTACGTCACCGCCGGACGCAAGTTGGCGTAGAGCGCGAGGTCCTTGCGCAGCCGCAGCAGACCGGCTTCCGGCCGCGCGTCGTAGGGCACTTTGTCCCATTTCGGCCCACCCACCGCGCCGAAGATGACGGCATCGGCGGCTTTCGCCTTTTCCACCGTTTCGTCGGTGACGGCGACCCCGTGCGCGTCGTAGCAGCTGCCGCCGACCAGAGCTTCTTCGGTCGTGAACTTATCCGGGCCCTTTTTATTGAAGAAGTCGATGACGCGCTTCACTTGCGCCATCACTTCAGGGCCGATGCCGTCGCCGGGGAGCAGGAGTAGATTGTGGGTCGCCATACGCACTACCTCGCAAGAAAATTGCTGTGCGGATTGCTAATGCCTCACCACACACTTGGCAACCGGGCTCCCATAGGCCGACACTGAGCATGCACAATCGAGGGACAGCCGTGCCGGAACGCCTTCCCAGGGTGGTGATCATAGGCGCAGGCTTTGGCGGGCTGCAGGCGGCCAAGGCGCTGCGGCATGCGCCCGCCAACGTCATCCTGATCGACCGTCAAAACCATCACTGCTTCCAGCCGCTGCTCTATCAAGTGGCGACGGCGGCGCTTTCTCCCGCCGACGTGGCCTGGCCGATCCGGCATATCCTGCGCGAACAGCGCAACGCCACGGTGCTGATGGAGGACGTCAGCGGCGTGGATATGCAGAACAAGCTGCTGCATACCAATTTCGGCGATGTGGCCTACGATTATCTGGTGATCGCGACCGGCGCCATGCACGCCTATTTCGGCCATGACGAATGGTCGGCCTATGCACCGGGCCTCAAGCGCATCGAGGACGCGACCCGCATCCGGCGCAGCATACTGATCGCCTTCGAGCAGGCCGAGTTGATCACCGACGCCGCGGAGCAGCGGCGTCTGCTGACCTTTGTCATCGTCGGCGGCGGCGCCACCGGCGTTGAAATGGCCGGCGCGATCGCCGAGATAGCGCGGCAGACTTTGGCCGCCGACTTCCGTCACATCGATCCGCGCTCGGCACGCATCATGCTGGTCGAAGCGGGCCCGCGCCTGTTGCCGACATTCCCGCCCGCACAGTCCGACTATGTGCGCATGGCGCTCTCGCATGCCGGGGTCGACGTCAAAACCGATACGCGCGTAACCGGGTGCGACGCGCGCGGGGTAGACACCGACGGCGGCCGGATCGATGCCGGCACCATTATCTGGGCCGCCGGCGTAGTGGCGTCGCCGGCCGCGCGCTGGCTCAACGCGGAGGCCGACCGTGCCGGACGGGTCAAAGTCGGCCCCGACCTGTCATTGCCGGGCCATCCCGAGATTTTCGTCATTGGCGACACCGCCACGGTGGCCGACGCAAGCGGCCGGCCGGTGCCCGGCATCGCGCCGGCGGCAAAACAAATGGGCGGCTATGTTGCAGCGTCGATCGCCGCCCGCCTGGCCGGGCGGCCGGCGCCGCCGCCATTTCGCTACGTGCACCAAGGGGAATTGGCGACGATCGGGCGGCGCGCGGCTGTGGTGAAATTCGGACACCTGCAGCTTCGGGGATTTATCGGCTGGCTGTTTTGGAGCGTGGTGCACATCTATTTTCTGATCGGATTGCGCAACCGCTTCATCGTCGCCTTCACCTGGTTCTGGAGTTATCTCACCTTCCAGCGCGGCGCCCGGCTGATCACCGATCCCGAGCCGCCGCCGAAGACGTAACTTCAGCGCTCAAAGTCCGCTGAACCAGTTGTAGCCCTGGTTTTCCCAATATCCGCCGTGGTCGGTGTTGGTGACTTCCATCGCCACCACGTATTTCGGGTTCTTGAAACCGAGCTTGGTGGGAATGCGTATCTTCATCGGGAAACCGTAGGCGCGCGGCAGGATCTTGTGGTCGTACTTGAACGCCATCTGCGTCTGCGGATGCAGCGCGGTCGGCATGTCGATCGTGTTGGTGTAGCCCTCGGCGCATTTGAACCAGATGTATTTGGCTTTGGTGTCGGCGCCGATGCGCTTGAGGAAATCCGATAACACCGCGCCCTGCCAGGAACCGATAGCGCTCCAGCCTTCGACGCAGACGTGGCGCGTGATCTGCGAAACCTCCGGCAGCGCATGCAGCTCGGCCAGCGTCCACGACTTCTCGTTGTCGACCAGACCGGCGATCTCGAGCTTGTAGGCCGCCGGATCGACCATCGGCGCCTCGTCCTCGTCGTAATAGGCGTTGAACGGGAACGGATGGGTGATGGCGCTTTCGGGGAATGTCGGCGCCAGCTTCGCCCGGCTGAACAGCGCGGCCTGCGCGCCGTCGTTGAATTCGGAGACCTTGCGCAGCACGCCTTCGGCGGTGTCGCCGTCGATGATGTCGCAACCGGTGAGGAAAGCGAGCGCGCCGAGGCTCGCCGCGCCGCGAAGGAAGCCGCGCCGCGCCGGATCGGGCATCAGTTTGGCGGCATCCTTGATCAGCAGCTTGGGATCGACGCCGGGGATGATGGTGCGCTGGCGCATGGCTCTACTTCCCCGTGACCATCGCGCGGAGGCTCTTCGGCACCAGCAGCGCCAGCGCCACATGCACCACGAGGAAACCGACGATCGCCGCCATGGCGACGAAATGCACGTAGCGGGCAAAATCGTAGCCGCCGAACAGCGCGGTCAATTCCTGGAATTGCACCGGCTTCCAGATCGACAGGCCCGACAGCACGATCAGGATGCCGGCCAGGATCACGCCAGCGTACAGCACCTTCTGCACGGCATTGTAGTGCGAGAGGTCGTCATGCGCGAGCTTGAAGGTGAGCGCGGCCTTGGCGTCGGCGATGACCTGCGACGGATAGATCGGCAAAAGCTTGCGCCGGAAGCGGCCGGTGGCAAGCCCGAGCGTGACATAAACGATGCCGTTGACCACCAACAGCCACATGGCGGCGAAATGCCAGAGCAAGGCGCCGCCCAGCCATTGGCCGAGCGTGATGTGCTTGGAGAATTCCAGCGACCGGAACAACGGCGAGGCGTTGTAGATTTGCCAACCGGAGCCGATCATCACCAGAATCGCCAGCGCGTTGATCCAATGGCATACGCGCACCCAACCGGGGTGAATCGTCGTATCGGCGGACATGGCAGTCATGGTCTCGGCGGTCATCTCGAACCTGCTATGTCATCCTAACCAATCTACACCCGAATAAGTATACGGCGCGGCCGGGTCCGTGGATGCACGATGCCCGGCCGCGAACCGGACTTAGTGACCCATCTTGTCCTTGGACATGGCATCGTCTTTCTTCATGCCATCGTCCTTCTTCATCGAGTCCTTCGACATGGTGTCCTTTTTCATGCCGTCGTCTTTCTTCATTTCGTCCTTTGACATGGTGTCCTTCTTCATGTCGTCGGCGTAAGCCGCCGACGCCAGCGGGGCCATGGCCAGACCGGCCGCGATCAGCATTGAAAGCAAAAAGCTCTTTTTCATCGGGTGTCCTCCTCAGGAATGAACTTGGCGATCCATCCGCTAACACGGGGGTTAAACACGTCCTCATCAGTTTCCCGTTGTCGGAAGCTGGCGTTCGGCTCACGGTTTTGTGAGAATGGCCGCGCCGGGCCGGATCAGAACAAGGAGCCGCCACGTTGAGCCAGTCGCCCGTAGCCAAGACCAATCCAGGCAATTTTTTCGAGGACTTCCGCCTCGGCCAGCAGATCCGCCACGCCACGCCGCGCACGGTGACCCTCGGCGATGTGGCGGTTTATAACGGCCTGTTCGGGCCGCGCTTTGCGGTGCAGTCGTCCGACGCCTTCGCCGCCAAGATCGGCTATCCGCGCTCGCCGATCGACGATCTTTTGGTTTTCCACGTGGTGTTCGGCAAGACCGTGCCGGATGTCTCGCTCAATGCCGTGGCCAATCTCGGCTACGCCGATTGCCGATTCCTCAAAGCCGTCTATCCCGGCGACACGCTCAACGCGGTATCGGAAGTGATCGGGCTGAAGGAGACTTCCAACAAGAAGACCGGCATCGTCTATGTGCGCTCGCGCGGCTTCAACCAGCACGGCGACGCCGTGCTCGACTATGCGCGCTGGGTGATGGTGCGCAAGCGCGACGAGGCGGCGGCAGCGCCTGGCGAAAATGTTCCCGATCTGCCGAAAAGCGTGGAACCCGCCGATCTTGGCAGCGCGTGCCCGATCATCAACGCGGCCGTCTACGACAATGTGCTGGCTGGCAGCCAGCACCGTTTCGGCGACTACAAGGCCGGCGAGAAGATCGACCACAGCGTCGGCATCACGGTCGAGGACGCCGAGCACATGATCGCGACGCGGCTTTATCAGAACACCGCGCGCATTCATTTCGACCACTTCACCGAGAGCAAAGGCCGCTTCGGCCATCGGTTGATCTACGGCGGCCATGCCATTTCGCTGGCGCGCGCGCTATCGTTCAACGGGCTGGGCAATGCGTTCCACGTGGCGGCGATCAACGGCGGGCGGCACGTGGCGCCGCTGTTCGCAGGTCTGACGGTGTTCGCCTGGTCCGAGGTGCTGGCTATCGCCGAATTGCCCGGCCGCCAGGACGTCGGCGCGCTGCGACTGCGCACCGTTGCCACCAAGGACCGGCCCTGTCCCGACTTCCCGTTCAAGAATGGCGACGAGTACGACCCGGCCGTGATTCTCGATCTCGATTACTGGGTGCTGATGCCGCGTTAAACGCTCGCACGTAGATGATCGACGAGTTGCCGCGCATAGGGCGGCAGCGTGTCGATGTCGCGTACGCAGATCGACAATTCGCGCAACGCCCATGGATCGGTGAGACGAACCGAGCTGATCGCCATGTTGCGTTCGGTCCGTTTCACCGTGGTCTCCGGCACGATGCCGACGCCGACATTGCACTCGACCAGCCGGCAGATGGCGTCGAAGCTGCGCAGTTGCACGCGCAGCCGCAACGGCCGGCCGACGCGGTTGGCCTTGTCGGCAAGGAAGCGCTGGATCGCGCTAGCGCGGTCGAGGCCGACCATGTCGTATTCGAGCACCTCGGCGAAGCCGATGCGCGAGCGGCTGGCGAGCGGGTGGTTGCGGGCAACCACCAGTACGAAACGGTCGCTGCGGAACGGGAACGTATGCAGGCTGCCGTGATCGACGGTGCCGGCGACGATGCCGATGTCGGCGGCGCCTTCCGCCATCAGGCCGACGATCTCGTCGCTCAAACGCTCTTCGAGATCGACGCTGATATCGGGATAGGCCATCAGAAACGAGCTCAACGTCTCCGGCAGGAACTCGGTGAGCGCATTGGTGTTGGACAGCACCCGCACCTGGCCGGCGAGCCCGCGGGCGTAGGGGGTCAAGTCTTCCTGCAACCGTTCACTCTGCGCCAGGATCGAGCGGGCGTGCTGCAGCAATGTGCGCCCGGCCGGCGTCGGCACGACGCCCTGGCGGCCGCGCACCAGCAATTCCGTGCCGAATGCGAGCTCCATCTTGCGAATACGGGTCGAGGCGGCGGCCAGCGCCAGATTGGCGCGCGCTGCGCCATGCGTGATGCTGCCCGCCTCGACGATGTGGCGAAAAAGATTCAGGTCAGTGAAGTCGAACTGCATCGGACTACTACCTTCTTATTCCGCGAAGGCAGACTACGCAAAACACATATTGCAGCGTGATAATTAGAAGCGCAAGCTTCGCAATTGATGAAGTAGCCGGTTCTGGCTACCAGGCAAGGCCGAAAGTGCCGGTCCTCGGCGGCGCGCGAGATGTGCGAAGGTGTTTTGCCGTGCGGCGCGTTAAGACCTTGATTTCGAATTTTGGGCTCTTCGCGGCTTGGTGCGTTGCGACGTTGGCGGACATTGGGTTAGGAACCGCTCACGATCGAGGGCGCGATCAAACGACGCGTATGAGCGTCCTGGAGACCGACGATGACCGAGCTTGAAGCAGGTTCGACGACCGGACCCCGACGATCCCGTCCTATCTCCCCGCACTTGCAAGTCTACAAGCTGACGCTGTCGTTTGTGATGTCCGGCTTTCACCGCATCACCGGCGCCGTGTTGTATTTCGGTATGCTGCTGATTGCCTGGTGGCTGATTGCGGCGGCTTCCGGCCCTAACGCCTACAGCTATTTCGAATGGTTCATGGGCAGCCTGATCGGGCGGCTGGTGTTGTTCGGCTACACTTGGGCCCTGCTTCACCACATGATCGGCGGCATCCGCCATCTCATCTGGGACGTCGGGCTGGGGTTCGAACCGGCGGAGCGCGAATTCATGGCGATGGCGACCATCGTCGGCTCGATCTTGCTCACGCTTGTGGTCTGGGTGGTCGGCTATCTCGCCATGGGAGGCCCGCGGTGAAGGAAAATCAGATGCGCACCCCAATGAGCCGCGTGCGCGGGCTAGGCGCGGCCCATACCGGCACGCAGGATTTTTGGCATCAACGCGTGACTTCGGTCGCCGGAATTGCGCTGTGCATTGCGCTGGTGATCATTGTCGTCGGGCTGCTGGGACGCAGTCACGCGGCGGTTGTACAAATCCTCGGGTCGCCGATCGTAGCGATCATCATGCTGCTGTTCATCATCAACACCGTCTATCACATGTGGATCGGGATGCAGGAGATCATCATCGACTACGTGCACGAAGATAAGCTCAAGCTCGCGACGCTGTTGGCAAATACCTTCTTCTGCTTCGGCATCGGCCTCGCCAGCGCCTTCGCGATCCTCAAACTTTCGTTCGGAGTCTAACCCATGGCCACGAACGGAAAATCCAATGGCGCGCCCGCGGTCAACGGCAGCGCTTACCCGATCGAGGATCACAGCTACGACGTGGTGGTGATCGGCGCCGGCGGCTCCGGCTTGCGCGCCGTGGTCGGCTGCAGCGAGGCGGGCTTGCGCACCGCCTGCATCACCAAGGTATTCCCGACCCGCTCGCACACCGTGTCGGCGCAAGGCGGCATCGCCGCCGCGCTCGGCAACATGGGCGAGGACGACTGGCGCTGGCACATGTATGATACCGTCAAGGGTTCCGACTGGCTCGGCGACCAGGACGCCATCGAATATCTCTGCCGCAACGCGCCGGAAGCCGTCTACGAGCTGGAGCATTGGGGCCTGCCATTCTCGCGTCGCGAGGAAGACGGCAAGATCTATCAGCGCCCGTTCGGCGGCATGACCACCCATTACGGCAAGGGCACCGCGCAGCGCACCTGCGCCGCCGCCGACCGCACCGGCCACGCCATGCTGCACACGATGTACGGCCAGGCGCTGAAACATTCCGCCGAATTCTACGTCGAATATTTCGCCATCGACCTGATCATGGACGACGAAGGCCGCTGCCGCGGCGTAGTAGCGCTCAATATGGATGACGGCACCATCCATCGTTTCAGCGCCAACATGGTCATGGTTGCCACGGGCGGCTATGGGCGCACCTATTTCTCCTGCACCTCGGCGCATATTTGCACCGGGGATGGGAATGCGATGGTTCTCCGCGCGGGCCTGCCGTTGCAGGACATGGAATTCGTGCAGTTCCATCCGACCGGCATCTACGGCGCCGGCTGCCTGATTACCGAAGGCTCACGCGGCGAAGGCGGCTATCTGGTCAATTCGGAAGGCGAGCGCTTCATGGAGCGCTACGCGCCGTCGGCCAAGGATCTGGCCTCGCGTGACGTGGTTTCGCGCGCCATGACGATCGAGATGCGCGAAGGCCGAGGCGTCGGCAAGAAAAAAGACCACATCTTTCTGCACCTCGATCACCTCGACCCCGCGGTGCTGCATGAACGGCTGCCGGGGATCGCCGAGCTGGCCCGGATCTTCGCGGGTGTCGATATCACGCGCGAGCCGATCCCGGTGCTGCCGACCGCGCACTACAACATGGGCGGCATTCCCACCAACTATCACGGCGAGGCATTGACCAAGAAGAACGGCAACCCCGATACCGTGGTGCCCGGCCTGATGGCGCTGGGCGAAGCGGCCTGCGTGTCGGTGCATGGCGCCAACCGGCTGGGCTCGAATTCGCTGATCGATCTGGTGGTGTTCGGCCGTGCCGCAGCGCTGCGCTGCGCCGAGTTGGTCTCGCCCGGCGACAAGCAGCCGGCGCTGCCGAAGGACTCCGCCGATCTCGCGCTCAGCCGGCTCGACAAGTTCCGCAACGCCGCCGGCGGCACGCGCACCGCCAAGCTGCGGCTCAACATGCAGACAGTGATGCAGAGCCATTGCGCGGTGTTCCGCACCGGCGAGGTGCTGGAGGAAGGCGACAAGCTGATCCACGCCGCCCATGACAACATGTCGGATATCGCTGTCAGCGACCGTTCTCTGATCTGGAATTCCGATCTGATCGAGACGCTCGAACTCGACAACCTCATGTCGCAAGCGGTCGTCACCATGGCTTCGGCGAAGAACCGCACCGAAAGCCGCGGCGCCCACGCGCGCGAGGACTTCCCCAACCGCGACGACAAAGAGTGGATGAAGCACACGCTGTCCTGGATGGACAATAAAGGCGAAGTGAACATCGACTATCGCCCGGTGCACACCTACACGCTCACCAACGACATCGCCTATATCGAACCGAAGGCCCGCGTCTACTGACGCTAAGGCCCCCTGACCCAAAACGCGGATAGCCGACATGGTCGAATTCACGCTGCCGAAGAATTCCAAGATCACGCAAGGGAAAACCTGGCCGCACGCGCCCAAGGCCGTGCATGAAACCGAATTCCGCATCTATCGCTGGAACCCGGATGACGGGGCCAATCCGCGCGTCGATACCTATTACGTTGATCGCGACGACTGTGCACCGATGGTTCTCGACGCGCTGATTTGGATCAAGAACAACATCGACCCGACGCTGACCTTCCGCCGTTCCTGCCGCGAAGGCGTATGCGGCTCCTGCGCCATGAATATCGACGGCACCAATACGCTCGCCTGCACCAAGGCGATGGACGACGCCAAGGCGCCACTGCGGATTTATCCGCTGCCGCATCAGCCGGTCGTCAAGGACCTGGTGCCGGACCTGAAGAATTTCTACGCGCAATACGCGTCGATTGAGCCCTGGCTCAAGACCGTGACGGCGACGCCGGAAAAGGAATGGAAGCAGACCCACGAAGACAGAACCAAGCTCGATGGCATGTACGAATGCATTCTGTGCGCGTGCTGCTCGACTTCGTGCCCAAGTTACTGGTGGAATTCGGATCGCTACTTGGGTCCGGCGGCGCTGCTGCAAGCCAACCGCTGGGTACAGGATAGCCGCGACGAAGCGACCGGCGAACGGCTCGACAATCTCGAGGACCCGTTCCGGCTCTACCGCTGCCACACCATCATGAACTGCTCGAAGGCCTGCCCCAAGGGCCTCAACCCGGCGAAGGAGATCGCCGTGTTGAAGAAGGCGATGGTCGATCGGCAAGTCTAGGCTTCAGAAGACAAACCGCGGACGGCCGGGATAAGCCCGGCCATGACGCTGTGGCTTGGCGCCTAATTACACTTGGTAGCGAAGCAAATCTTCTCCAACTCGGGGAACGGCTTGTAGACGGCCTTGGCGCATTCGCCTTTGCTGGGCTCGACCAATTGGTTGAGATGGCCGCCATAAAAATAAGCGACGCGCTCCGTGTTGCCGGCGTAAGTTCGGTTCAAGCCGCGCGGATTGTAGCGCACGCAGGCCGTATAGCGCGGTTCGTTGCCGACCTGCGTGAGCGTCGGGTCGGAGACAAAGGCGTCGTGCACGTTGGTCGGGTCGTCGAGGGTGCGCCTCAGGGTATCCAGGATTTCCTGCTTAAAATTGGTGGGTGCAATATTGGGATCCACGATCGGCGTTTTGCCGCCACCACAGGCTGCAAGCGCCAGCCCGAGCGTTACGGCAAGCGCCGGCACCAACCATAAGCGGGCTGCCTTTTTGCCCATCGGGACATCTCCTTATCGCCGCGGCGGTATTTTCGTCCCCGCGGTCGACCCGGTCAATCGAGCTTGAGCTTCTTGCGCCGCTGGGCGAGCGTGCGCAGCCGCAGCGCGTTGAGCTTGATGAAGCCCTCGGCGTCGCGGTGATCGTAGGCGACCGCACCCTGCTCGAACGTCACGAGTTCCTGGTCGTAGAGCGAGTATTTGCTCTCGCGCCCGACCACGATGACGTTGCCCTTATAGAGCTTGAGCCGCACTCGGCCGGTGACGAATTCCTGCGATCGGTCGATCGCCGCCTGCAGCATCTCGCGCTCGGGCGCGAACCAGAAGCCGTAATAGACCAGCTCGGCATATTTCGGCATCAGCTCGTCTTTGAGATGCGCGGCGCCGCGGTCGAGCGTGATCGATTCGATGCCGCGATGGGCGGCAAGCAAGATCGTGCCGCCCGGCGTCTCGTACATGCCGCGCGACTTCATGCCAACGAAGCGATTCTCCACCAGATCGAGCCGGCCAATGCCGTTGGCACGGCCGAGTTCGTTGAGCCTCGCGAGCAACACCGCCGGCGACAGCTTCTTGCCGTCGATCGCCACCGCGTCGCCGCGCTCGAAATCCACGGTGATGTAGGTTGCCTTGTCCGGCGCCTTTTCCGGATCGATGGTGCGCGAATAAACGTAATCCGGCACCTCCTGCGCCGGGTCCTCCAGCACTTTGCCTTCCGAGGATGCGTGCAGCAGGTTGGCGTCGACGGAGAACGGCGCCTCGCCGCGCTTGTCCTTGGCGATCGGAATCTGATGCTGTTCGGCAAACTCGATCAGTTTCGTCCGCGACGTGAGGGCCCACTCGCGCCACGGCGCGATCACCGTGACGTCGGGCTTGAGCGCGTAATAAGTCAGCTCGAAGCGGACCTGGTCGTTGCCCTTGCCGGTGGCTCCGTGGGCGACCGCGTCGGCACCGACTTTCTCGGCGATCTCGATCTGCTTCTTGGCGATCAACGGCCGCGCAATCGAAGTGCCGAGCAGATACTGCCCCTCGTAGAGCGCGTTGGCGCGGAACATTGGGAACACGTAGTCGCGCACGAATTCCTCGCGCAGATCCTCGACGAAGATGTTCTCGGGCTTGATGCCGAGCAGCAACGCCTTCTTGCGCGCCGGCTCGAGCTCCTCGCCCTGGCCGAGATCGGCGGTGAAGGTAACCACCTCGCAGCCGTAGGTGGTCTGCAGCCACTTCAGAATGATCGAAGTGTCGAGCCCGCCGGAATAGGCAAGTACGACCTTCTCGATATCCTTTTTCGCTTTGCCGTCCGGCATATCCGTACTTTCTGCCAATGTCGGGACGCGTTAAGCCCGCGGCCCAGCAGCCATGTTCCCCCGTGTTGAACTCAGGATGGATGCCCGGGTCAAGTGCGGGCGGGCCCGCGCCGCGGGCTACCCGGTCACGTCCTCATAGACGTCCATATCGGCGCTGCCGGCCAGAATGGCACGCCAGCCTTGCAAAAACGTGCGTACCATGGGGTCGCTCGCCACTTTGTGGCGATTGAGCTCGAGCGCGGCGTGGGCCGCATATTCGATCTCGATCAAAATCTGCGCCGGGTCGTCGACATTCTGCAGCAGGCGAAAGTCCGTGCCGCCGAGCGCCCGGTAGAACGGCGCGGCGCTGCGGATGAGCGCAAGCACCTGCGCAGGCTCGCCCAGCGCCCGCATCTTGATTTGCAACACCCTTTTGAGGTTTTCGTCAGGCTCGGTCACAGTGCCCTCCCGGCGCGAATCGTAGCGACTTTAGCATTGCGACGGCCGGCGCTGTCACGAAAGCCCGCCCCACGGGACAATCATCGCCGCCTTACGATCATCGGCAGGCCCCCGCTTGGCCGCAAGGTCACCCGATGGATTGGCGAGACCACGTGACCCGGCGCCAGTTCCAAGGTGAAGTGCCTCAGGATGGTCGCCACAACGATCGATGCCTCCTGCAAGGCCAAGCTGGCCCCGATGCAGATACGCGGGCCAACGCCGAATGGAAGATAAGCGAATCGATCGATGGCCTCGCGGGCGTCGCCGAGGAAGCGGCGGGGATCGAAGCGGTCGGGATCGGCCCACAAGGAGTGATGCCGGTGCAGCACGTAGGGCGCAATGACGACCATGGTGCCGCGCCGGATGGGCTCTCCCGCGAGTTCGTCGGGCCCGAGCGCGGCGCGGCTGATCGCGGCGATGGGGGGATAGAGCCGGTTCGACTCCTCGATCACGGCGCGCGTATCAACCAGCCGATCGGCAAGCCCGTCGACGTCGCCGTCGAGCTCGCGGTCGGCTTCGGCCTGGACGCGGCTGCACCATTCGGGCGACTGCGACAGCAGAAACAGCGACCAGGTGATGCTGTTGGCGGTCGTTTCGTGGCCGGCGGCAATGAAGGTGAGGATATTCGCGCGCACCTCGACTTCGCTCAGGCCCTCGCCGGTTTCCGGATCGCGCGCTTCGAGCAATAGCGTGAGGATATCGCGCGGCACGCCGGCCGGATCCTCGGCGATACGCCGGCGGCGGGTCGAAACGATGGTATCAATCGCGCTTTCGAAAAGGCGAAGCATCGGCCGCACTTTCCAGCGACTAAGCCGCGGCACCATGGACGGCAAGCCCAGCACGTCGAACGGATCGAGACGTCCGATCGCCTCGAAATAATGTTTCATGGCGAGGCGGATTTCCTCCGCGCTGCGGCCGAGCCCGTCGGAGAACATAGTTTTCTCCAACACCTCCAAGGTCACGCGCGTGACCTCGACCGCCATGTCCTCGATTTGCCCGTCGCGCGATTTCAGCCGCTCGACCATGGCCGCGGCGACATCGATCATGGCGGCGGTGAAACTGGTGACGGTCCGGCGCGCGAACAGCGGCGCCAGCGCACGGCGCTGCACGCGCCATTGATGTCCCTCGGCGGTCAGCAGCCCGTTCGACAGGCCGGCCGACAGCACGCGCCGTTGCAGCCAATCCTTGTGGTAGTTCTGGCTGTTGTCCATCAACACCCAGCGGATCGCCGCCGGGTCGTTGACCAGCGCGACCCGTCCGATCGACAGGCCGCCCATGACGATCGGCTCTTCGAAATGCGCTTTGGTCCAGGCTTCGAGCGGGTTGCGCGCGAGCACGCGCAGCAAAGCCAGCGGACCCAACGGCTTGAGCTGGGGCACCGGAACCGGCGGATAAAACTTCGCGGGCAAGTCGAGCAAAATCTACTCCGACCGCGATAGCGCCGTGGTTCTTTTCATATGCGTGCAGCCCCCGAACGATGCCCCGACGGGAATAATATATCCCGATATTCGCGGGCGCAGCCATTCGGCCAAACGCCGGTCGCCGGTTAACGTTATTCCGTTAGAGTTCCGTCTTTCGCTTTCGGAGCAATCTGACGATGAAATCTTGGGCAGGCCGGGCGACCCGCTCGATGGCGCGGTCGACGCCCTCGTCAGTGAGGCGCGTGCGCGGCCAGCGATAGATCAGGCCATGCACAATCCAGATGATGAGAAAGGTGAACACCCCGGCAAACACGGTGTCGGTGAAGAAGTGCCCGCCCGCCATGATACGCAAGGCCGCCATCCCTGCCCCCAACGCCAACGCGGCGCCATAGGCGAGCCCTCGCCACGGTAGCGGCACCAGCGCCGCCGGCGCTATCGTCCAAAACGCGCCGGAGACGTCGCCGGAGACGAAGGAGCAGTTGCCCGGGCAATCGCCGCGCGGATCCCACCAGGCGACGAAATGCTGATCGCCGCCGAACTGGGTCACATCGATCGGCCGCGGCCGGCCCCAGTGATCCTTGAGAATGACGTTGGTCAGAAGGCCCGGCCCGAGCGCCAGCGTCGTCACCAGGAACACGATCGCGCGGCCAGAGATCAACAGCCTTCGGCGCGGCAGCAGCAATTTGAGCGCGAGCGCGGCCAACACCGGTACGATCACCACGACTCCCACCCAGAGCCCGAAATCGCGGGCGAGCATCAGCGGCGAATAGGCGCGCGTATAGAAATTGACGTCGTTCTCGACCATCGCGTTGAACGGCGCCGAGATCATCAGGTCGAGCTGCGGAAAGAGCCCGAAGATCACGCCGACCACGGCGGCCAGGCCAAGCGCGGCGAACAATCCGGTGCGGTTCATGCGCGCTCGTCTAGCCGAGACATGGCAAAATGAAAAGCGCAGGCACGCAAAGCCAGTGATAATCGCGCTGGAAGCGGCTCTGGCCTGGGCGAAGCGCTAGGTAACCACGCCCCGCTCATTCCCGCGCCAGCGGCCGGCATTGCGGCCGGCGATCAGCCAATAGGTGAAGCCGAACACTACGCCGACCGCAGCCGCGATTTCGGCCTCGCGCGAAATCGGCGGCGGCGGATGATCGATCAATTCCTCGTAAGTACCGATGAAGCCGGCACTGTAATAGCCGAGCAGCAGGATCGCGGCGCCGGCCGCCGCCTGGATCAAGAGTGAGCGGACCGAAAACGCTTCCGCCAGCACGACGGCGATCAGGATGGGCAGGAAACCGACGATGACGGTGGCGCCGGAGGCAAAGGCCGCGGTACCCCAGAAAAACACGTGCTCGACCGGATCGGCGCCGATCATATGCAGTTCGGCGCCGAGCAACGCGATGGCGGCGGCGATACCGGCAGCCGCCGTCGCCATGAACAGAGCGAACAGGATGACGATGATGCGGCCAAGCAGCGCCACCGGCTAATCCGTCATCGCCATGGCGCGCAACGCCATGCGCTCGCGCGCGGAGAGCTTCTCGGTCGCGCTCTTGAGCTGGCCGCAGGCGGCGAGAATGTCGCGCCCGCGCGGCGTGCGCACCGGCGAGGCATAGCCGGCGTCGAACACGACTTGAGAAAATTTCTCGATCTGCTCCCAGTCCGAGCACTCATATTTGCTGCCCGGCCAGGGATTGAACGGGATGAGATTGATCTTGGCCGGGATGCCCTTGAGCAGGCGCACCAGCGCCTTGGCGTCCTCGATGGAATCGTTGACCCCTTTCAGCATGACGTATTCGAAAGTGATGCGCTTGGCGTTGGAGGCGCCGGGATAGTTGCGGCAGGCTTCCAGCAATTGCGCGATCGGATATTTGCGGTTGAGCGGCACCAATTCGTTGCGCAATTCGTCGCGCACCGCGTGCAGCGAGACCGCCAGCATGCAGCCGATCTCGGCGCCGGCGCGCTCGATTTTCGGCACCACGCCGGAGGTCGAGAGCGTGATACGCCGCTTGGAAATGGCGATGCCGTCGCCGTCGGCGACGATCAGCAGCGCGTCGCGCACCGCGTCGAGATTGTAGAGCGGTTCGCCCATGCCCATCATCACGATGTTGGAGATGCAGCGGTCGGCGCGCATGTCGGGTTTACCCGATATGCGCTCTTTAGAAGATTTTTGCGGCACCACGCCGTCGGTCGGCCGCGTGGCGCCCGGCCAGTCGCCCAAACGATCGCGCGCCATCATCACCTGGCCTACGATTTCGCCGGCCGTGAGATTGCGCACCAGGCGCTGGGTGCCGGTGTGGCAGAACGAACAAGTGAGCGTGCAGCCGACCTGGCTGGAGACGCAGAGCGTGCCGCGGTCGGTATCGGGAATGTAGACGCACTCCACTTCGTGCGGCCGCTCGCCAATCCCCGTACCTTGCGTCTCGCCGGGCAAACGGAGCAGCCATTTGCGCGTGCCGTCGACCGAGACTTGTTCGGCAACCACTTCGGGCCGATCGAGCGTGAAGCGCTGCGCCAGTTCGGCGCGGAGCTCCTTCGAGACGCTGGTCATGGCCTCGAACGAGGTGAGGCCGCGGAAATAGATCCAGTGCCAGAGCTGCTGCACGCGCATCTTGCGCTGGCCTTCCGGCACGCCGACGGTGCCCAGCAGCGCGGCAAGCTGCGCGCGCGTCAGCCCGACCAGCGACGGTTTGTCCGGCGGCACATAGCGCTCGAGCGGCGCCTTCTCGATGAAGGGAATGTCCAACTGCAGTGACATTTATAACTCATTGTCATGGCCGGGCTTGACCCGGCCATCCCGCTTGGGATGGCACAGTCTATCTAAGCGGAATCACCAGGTCTCGCCACTACGTGGCGGCCCGGTATGACCCTTCGGGTCACTTGCACTCCTCCGCCACCTTGTCGAGCGCCTGGGCCAAACCCTTCAGGGAATAGGTATCGGTGGTCTTGGTGCCATGGGTGGACACGCTCTTGACCACCAGATCGGCGCCCTTGCGCATGGTGGCGACCATTTGTGCTTCCTCGGCGGCGTTCTTTACCCAGGCGCCGTCGTTTTGGGTGTACATCACGTAGCTCGCCGAGCCGACGGTGGCGGTGGCATCGGCGCCTTCCTTCTGCGGATAGCCGACGATCATCGACACTTCGTCCCTCACCTTCTCGGCCGGGCGGGTCGAGACGAACGCATAGGACGGATCGCGCTTGCGCCCCGCCGGTTCGGTTTCCGCCTTGGTCGGCTTCGACAGCGCGAAGCAAACCTTCTTGCCGCCCGGCGTCGCCCTGTAGGCGCCCCAGTCGCCGAACTGGCCGAGCAGCACCGCCTGTTCGGTGGGCTCAGGCTTGGCCGGTTTCTTCGGGGTCTGGGCATAGGCGGCTGTGCACCCAACCGCAGCGGCGGTCAGCAGTACAATCGTGCGGCTTTGCCAAAGCATCTTCGTCATCGGGCCCTACCGGTTGAAGTGAATGACGGCATTTACACCGCCCCCCTAAAGAACAACTGGATATTAGCCCATTAGAGGCGAATATCGACAAGGTGGAAGCGGCAATCCGTCGCCCCCCGTGAACTATAGGCCGAAACCCGGCTTCGCGTAGCAGGCCGGCCAGCATGCTAGATGACTTTGCCGCGTCAGGATTAACGACCGAGCCGCCATGAAAGCCCTGCTCTGCACCCATTACGGTACGCCAGACGACCTTGAACTTGCCGACATCGCCGAGCCGGTGCCGAAGGCCGGCGAAGCGCTGGTGCGCGTCAGGGCGGCGGCGCTGAACTTTTTCGACACCCTGATCATCGCCGGCAAATACCAGCACAAGCCGCCCTTCCCGTTCTCGCCCGCCGCCGAGTTCGCCGGCGAAATCGAGAACGTCGGCGCTGGCGTCACCGGGTTTGCCCCCGGCGACCGCGTCCTCGGCAATATCGGCTGGGGCGCCGCGCGCGAGAAGGTCGCCGTTGCTGCCGATCAGCTCGTCGGCATACCGGCCGGCCTTGATTTCGATCATGCGGCAGGCCTCACCGTCACCTACGGCACCACGATGTATGCGCTAAAGGACCGGGCCAAGCTCAAGCCCGGCGAGACGATGGCCGTGCTGGGCGCCGCCGGCGGCACCGGCCTCGCCGCGGTCGAATTGGGCAGACTGATGGGCGCGCGCGTCATCGCCTGCGCATCGTCCGATGACAAGCTGGCGTTCGCGCGCGAGCATGGCGCCGACGACGGCGTCAATTATGCCGCATCCGATCTCAAGGAGGCGCTGCGTGCGCTCACCGGCGGCAAAGGCGTCGATGTGGTTTACGATCCGATCGGTGGCGCGCAAGGCGAAGCGGCGCTACGTGGCATGGATTGGGGCGGGCGCTACCTCGTCATCGGCTTTGCCGCCGGCGACATGCCGAAGCTGCCGCTCAATTTAGTGCTGTTGCGCAGCTATGACGTGCTCGGCGTCTACTGGGGCGCCTGGACGCAGCGCGACCCGCAAGGCCACCGCGCCAACATGACGCAAATTCTCGATTGGTGCGCGCAAGGCAAATTGTCGCCGCATGTGCACGCGGTCTATCCGCTGAGTGAGGCGACCACCGCGCTCAAGGCGATCGCCGCGCGTCAGGTTATGGGCAAGGCGATTCTGCGGCCGTAGCTTCCGGCATTACGGCGCCTTGAACTCCGCCAGTCTGTTCTTCGCCGCCTCGCGATGCACCGGGCGCATATGGCTGGTGACCAACTTGATCGCGGTCGCCAGCACGGCGGCATCGTCGGTGAAGCCGATGACCGGCAGCACGTCCGGAATGGCGTCGACCGGCAGCACGAAATAAGCGAGCGCGCCGACCAGGGTCGCCTTCACCGGCAGCGGCGTGTCGCGGTCGAAGGCGCAGTAATAAGCGGCCAGCAGATCCTCGGCGAACGGGATATGCGCGGCGACGCGGCGCGCCTTGCGCCAAAAGCTGCTGCGCAGCGCCCTATCTTCGCCGTTCTCCTCGCGTCGCCAAAACGCCGTGCGTGCGAATGCCATGGCCGCTAGATGGGCGTCGCAAACGGCTGCCGCAAGGCGCTAGGCGGCGCGCGCAATGAGCCGCTGGATGGTCCCGCCCGCCGCCCGCGCCACCGTGCCATCGAACAGAATCTCGTGTCCGGCCAGGGCGCGGCGCACATGATCGCCAACATAGGCCGTGAACAGCCGGCCATCCTTTTCGCGGTGGTCGGCGTTCTCGGTTATGCGGAAACTCATGTAAATAACGCCGCCCGGCTTGAGGATCTCCAGCATGCGGACGACCGCCGGCGCAATTTCCTCGCGCGGCAAATGCATGAGCACGGTCTCGCAGCAGACATTGTCGAAATGCCGCGCCGGAATTCCGCTCAACTCGGGCAGCGCGGCTTTCTTGAATTCGATGTGTGGAAAGCGGGCGCGGGCTTGCGCCAAAAGGCCCTCCGAGAGGTCGTAACCGATGGCCGGGAAGCCGTTGGCCGTGAGCCAGGCCGCGTCGCGTCCGCTGCCCGAGCCGATATCGGCGGTCAGCCCCGGCCGGAAAAATTGCCGGAACAGCGCATACAAGTCGGCCGGCTCATTCTCGGTGAGCCAGCGCTGCACAAAGGTCGGCGCGGCCGCGTCATAGACGGCAAGCGTTGTCTTATCCATGGTCAGCCGGCGAGCCTGTCCATCGCCTCGGCGAGCTTGACGTCGAGTTCGCTCAAGCCGCCGGCGTCGTGGGTCGACAGCGTCACCTCGACCGTTTTGTAAACGTTGAACCATTCGGGATGGTGGTTCATTTTTTCGGCGACCTCGGCCACCGCGGTCATGAAGGCAAAGGCCGCCTTGAAATCCTTGAAGGTGAATTTGCGCGTGATCGCATCGCGGCCGGACGCTTCCGACCAATGGGTGAGCTTGGCCAAAGCGGCCTTGCGGGCTTCCGAAGTCAGTTTTTGCGCCATGTAATCCTCCGCTGCACCAACGCCGCGACCCTCGCAAAGGGTCCACCGCGATATTACGTCTCAGGCGACGGCCCCGATCATATGAGGCTTTTGATGTCCTGGTCATTGAATATCGGCAAGGTGGCCGGCACGGTCGTGCGCATCCACCTCACCTTCCTGCTGTTTCTCGCCTGGATTTTCGCCGCCAGCTACAGCCAAGGCGGCGCCGCGACCGCCTGGAACAGCGTCATCTTCATGGTGCTGCTGTTCCTGTGCGTGCTGCTGCACGAGTTCGGCCACATCTTCACGGCGCGCGCCTTCGGCGTGCCGACGCCCTATGTGACTTTGCTGCCGATCGGCGGCGTCGCCCAGCTCGAGCGCATCCCGGAAGAGCCGGGGCAGGAATTTCTGATTGCCATCGCCGGGCCGTTGGTCAACGTGTTCATCACGATCCTGCTGGTGGCCGTCGGCGGCGCGACGTTGCAGACAAGCGCCGCGGCCGGTCTCGACAACACGCAATTTTCCATGATCGACCGGCTGGCGGCGGTCAACCTGTTCCTGGCCGCGTTCAACATGATCCCCGCCTTTCCGATGGACGGCGGCCGCGTGCTGCGCGCGCTGCTGGCGAGCCGTATGGGCTATGTGCGGGCGACCGAAGTCGCCGCCGCCATCGGCCAGTTCGTCGCCTTCGCGCTCGGCTTCATCGGCTTGATGTACAACCCGATCCTGATCTTCATCGCCATCTTCGTCTATCTCGCGGCCTCCTCGGAAGCGCACATGGTGGCGTTGCGCGCCGCCTCGCGCGGCGTGCCGGTGAGCCACGCCATGGTGACGCATTTCGAGACGCTGACGCCCGAGGAGCATCTGGACGCGGCGGTGCAGACCTTGCTGCAAACCGGCCAGGGCGAATTCCCGGTGGTGGACGCCGCCGGCAAGCCGGTCGGCGTGCTCGGCCGCCGCGATCTGATCCGCGCCATCAAGCAGCACGGTCCCGACGCCCGCGTCGCCGACGCCACGATCGCGGTCATGCCGATCGTCGGCCACCGCACGACCTTGGAGCAGGCGTTCAAATTGCTGCAGCTCAAACAGGCGCCGGCGGTCGGCATTACCGATGCGAGCGGCAAGCTGGTCGGCTTGGTCACCGGCGAGACCATCGCCGAGATGGTGATGCTGTCAGAAGCGATGCCGAGGAGTGCCCAAAGTGGGCCCTGGGGCCGGCCGGCAGGGGCTTAAACCGGGTTAGCCTCGTTCCAGCGAAGGCCCATCCAGCGGTTGCTTCTGGCGACTTCGTGACTATATTGCGCCGCAATAGGTCGCGTCGCGGGTCCCAGGATTGCCGTCCGGCAATCCTGTTGTTTTTTGCGGATTTCATTCGGAAATCCTTTCGGGCCCGCAAGCTTCGATTTTTGGAACCCTAATGAACATCCGCAACATCGCCATTATCGCGCACGTCGACCATGGCAAAACCACCTTGGTCGACCGGCTGCTGCAGCAATCCGGCGTTTACCGCGCCAACGAGCGCCAGGTCGAGCGCGCCATGGATTCCAACGACCTCGAGCGCGAGCGCGGCATCACCATTCTGGCCAAGGCCGCCTCGGTCGAATGGAAGGGCACCCGCATCAATATCGTCGACACGCCGGGCCACGCCGATTTCGGCGGCGAGGTCGAGCGCATCCTCAACATGGTGGACGGTGCCCTGGTGCTGGTGGACGCCGCCGAAGGCCCGCTGCCGCAAACCAAATTCGTGGTGTCGAAGGCGCTGCGCATGGGCCTCAAGCCCATCGTCGTTATCAACAAAGTCGACCGCCAGGACGCGCGCCCGGTCGAAGTCATCAACGAAGTTTTCGACCTGTTCGCCGCGCTCGAGGCCACCGACGAGCAGCTCGATTTTCCGATTCTCTACGGTTCGGCCAAGCAAGGTTGGATGGCGACGTCGCTGGAAGGCTCGCACGATCACGGCATGCAGCCGCTGTTCGATCTGGTGCTCAGCCACGTCAAGGCGCCGGTGGTGGAGCACGGGCCGTTCCGCCTGCTCGGCACCATCCTGGAAGCCAACCCCTATCTCGGCCGCATCGTCACGGGCCGCATCACCTCCGGTTCGGTCAAGCCGAACCAGGCGGTCAAAGTGCTCGATCACGACGGCAAGCTGATCGAAACCGGCCGCATCACCAAGGTGCTGGCCTTCCGCGGCATCGAGCGGGTGCCGGTGGACGAGGCGGAAGCCGGCGACATCGTCGCGCTGGCCGGACTGCCGAACGCCACCGTGGCGATGACAATTTGCGATCCCGCCGTCGAAACGCCGATCCCGGCGCAGCCGATCGATCCGCCGACCCTGGCGATGACCTTCCGCGTCAACGATTCCCCGCTCGCCGGCACCGAAGGCTCAAAGGTCACCGGCCGCATGATCCGCGACCGGCTGCTGCGCGAAGCTGAAGGCAATGTGGCGCTGCGCGTGCGCGAGAGCGACGACAAGGACGCCATGGAGGTCGCCGGCCGCGGCGAATTGCAGCTCGGCATTCTGATCGAGACCATGCGGCGTGAAGGCTTCGAACTGTCGGTGTCGCGCCCGAAGGTGCTGTTGCGCGAAGACAAAAAGGGCGAGTTGCAGGAGCCGATCGAGGAAGTCGTCATCGACGTCGACGAGGTTCATTCCGGCGTCGTCGTGCAGAAGATGGCCGAGCGCAAGGCCGAGATGATCGAAATGAAGCCGTCCGGCGGCGGCCGCGTGCGTATGGTGTTTTACGCCCCGACCCGCGGGTTGATCGGCTACCAGGGCGAACTGCTCACCGATACTCGCGGCACCGCGATCATGAACCGGCTGTTCCACGCCTATGCCCCGCACAAGGGGCCGATCCAGGGCCGCCGCAACGGCGTGCTGATCTCCAACGACCAGGGCGAGGCGGTCGCCTACGCGCTTTGGAACCTGGAAGACCGCGGGCCGATGATGATCGAGCCGGGCTGGAAGGTGTACCGCGGCATGATCGTCGGGGAGCACACCCGCGACAACGACCTGGTCATCAACGTGCTCAAAGGAAAGCAGCTCACCAATATCCGCACCACCTCGAAGGACGAGGCGGTCCGCCTCACTCCGCCGATCCGCATGACGCTGGAAAAGGCGCTGGCCTATATCGAGGACGACGAGCTGGTCGAAGTGACGCCGAAGTCGATCCGCCTGCGCAAAAAGCTGCTCGACGAGATCGACCGCAAGCGGGAAGACCGGGCCCGCAGCGCCGCCGCCGAGGCGGTCTGAACTGCCGCCGTTCGGCCCGCGCGCCGGCGCGGATGCTGTCCTGTATTGGGACGATTCGATTCTTAAAAAACGATTCGCGTGACGCGGCGTCGCCCGGCGACGCGCGTTACAAACAAAAACACATTGCCGAGCTTCACGCGAGGAGCACGATTTTTCAGCAGCGCCAGCGTGTTCTCGCCGACCTGTGGCCAGTAATCCACACCATTAACGTATCATTAATTATGGGCTTGAAGGCCGCGGGGTTCGTTGCTTCTATTCTGAAATGAGTACGACCCTCATAGAGATTCGCCGAGCCAAGGCCTCCGATGCGGTGGACGTCGCTACCACCCACGACCAGGCATGGCGGACGGCCTATCAGGGCATCATCCCGGGCGGCGAACTCGACAAGCTGATCAATCGCCGCGGACCGGACTGGTGGGACTCGGCCATCCGTAAGGGCAGCCGCATCACCATCCTGCAATTCGGCGAGCAGATCGCCGGCTACGCCAATTACGGGCGCAACCGGGCGCGCAGCCTGTTCTATGACGGCGAAGTCTATGAGCTTTATCTGCGTCCGGAGTTCCAGGGCCTGGGTTTCGGCCGCCGCCTGTTCTCGGCCGCGCGCAAGGACCTTACGCAGAGCGGCTTGAAGAGCCTGGTGGTCTGGGCGCTGTCCGATAACGAACCGGCGGTGGAATTCTATCGCGCGCTCGGCGGCCGCGCCGTCGCCCGCTCATCCGAGAAATTCGGCGCCAAGACGCTGGATAAGGTCGCCTACGCCTGGCAGTAAGGCGTCCCGCTACACTCTAAATCTTGCCTTAAATTTTCGGCGCCGGCAGGCCGTTCTGCATGCACGCGGCGCTCAGCGTGTTGAGCAGCAGGCAGGCGATGGTCATCGGTCCCACGCCGCCGGGAACCGGCGTGATTGCGCCGGCGATTGCCCTCGCCTCGGCATGAGCCACGTCGCCGACGATGCGCGGCCTGTCGTGCTCGCCGGCAATACGATTGATGCCGACGTCGATCACGGTCGCGCCCGGCTTGATCCAAGCGCCGCGAACCATTTCAGGGCGGCCCAGGGCGGCGACCAGCAGGTCGGCGCGGGCGCATACCGCGGGCAAATCGAGCGTCTTGGAATGGGCGATCGTCACCGTCGCATTCTCCGCCAGCAGCAATTGCGCCACCGGCTTGCCGACGATGTTGGAGCGGCCGATCACCACCGCTTCCAGCCCGGCGAGCGAGGCGTACACGGTCTTGGCCAGCCGCACGCAGCCGAGCGGCGTGCAGGGCACCAGGCCGGGCAAGCCGCTGGCGAGCCGGCCGGCATTGAGCGGATGGAATCCATCCACGTCCTTATCCGGATCGATGGCGGCGATGATTTTATCGGCGTTGATCTGGGGCGGCAGCGGCAGTTGAATGAGAATGCCATTGACCTGCGCGTCGCCATTGAGGCGCGCGATCAGATCGAGCAGTTCGGCCTCGCTCACGTCCTCCGGCATATGCTGATCGAACGACCGCAAGCCGGCTTCGGTCACCGCCTTGGACTTGTTGCGGACATAAACTTTGCTGGCGGGATTATGGCCGACCAGCACCACCGCCAGCCCCGGCACGATGCCGCGGTCGCGGCGCAGGCGATGCACCGCGTCGGTTACCTTGCCGCGCAGATCGGCCGAAATCGTCTTGCCGTCGATGATACGTGCGGACATGGCAGAGTGTTAGCCTTTCGCCGCGATCTTCTCCAGAGCCGCGATCAGCGTTGGGCCGTCGCCCGCGATCGTCAGCCGCTTGATGCGGGCCGTGGTGCCCGCGGTCAGCGCGACGTCGCGCGGTGGGACGCCGGCCGCCTTGGCGATGAGCCGCACCAGCGCCGCGTTGGCCTCGCCTTCGCTCGGCGCGGCGCGCACCCGCGCCTTGAGGAAGCTGCGGCCGTCGGCCAATTGCTCGATGCCCTCGATGGCGTCGCGGCCACCCTTGGGCGTCAGCCGAACGCTCAGCGCAACACCTCCGGCTATCGCCGACCAGGGCCGCGCGACAGTCAAGCTAGAATACGTTCGGGTAGATGTACCGGATGATCACGTTTTCCAGGAACAGGATCAGCAGGATCAAGATCACCGGCGAAACGTCGATGCCGCCGAGATTGGGCAGCATCGAGCGGATCGGCCGCAACAGCGGCTCTGTGAGCCGGTACAGCATGTCGGCAATCATCGCCACCACCTGGTTGCGGGTGTTGACCACGTTGAAGGCGATCAGCCACGACAGGACCGCGGCTGCGATCAGCAGCCAGATATAGATTTGCAGCACCAGCAGAACGATATCGAGGACCGCGCGCATGAATATCCGCCTGTTCGAGGTGGACTGAAATTAGCGGGTCGCATGCGCTTGAACAAGCCACCGGCGGCAAAACCGCCCATGACAACCCGTGCCGCGCTTAACATTCTGCTTACATGATCTTATCCGAAAACCGGCGCTGCCTTTTCGGGATCATGCGCTATCCTTGACAGCCCCGAACCCTGGCCCTAAATGGCGCCCACTCGCCGAAAACCGCGCAAAGACGAACGTTGCGCCGCGAAGGCGGGGCCGTAGCTCAGTTGGGAGAGCGCCTCGTTCGCAATGAGGAGGTCAGGGGTTCAAATCCCCTCGGCTCCACCAGCCTTCGCCCGCGGGGCGCAAGGCCTGCTCAAATTGACCAATCCACGCCTCCGGCAGGCCCGCCGGCGATTTCGACCGCCGCCGCTTCCAGCGGAATGACAATCGCGCAGCGCAAGCCGGCGGGCTCGAACACAAGACGGGCGCTGCCGCCAAGCTCGGCGGCGATGCTGCCTTCGATCAGCTTGGAGCCGAAGCCGCGCTGTTGCGGCTCGGCGACCTCCGGCCCGCCCTGCTCGATCCAATCGATGCGCAAGAGCGCAGGTCCGCCGCCGTCGCGCAGCTGTTGCCAGCGGATTTCGATGCGACCGTCAGGCGCCGACAGCGCGCCATATTTGGCGGCGTTGGTGACGAGCTCGTGGAACGCCATTGCCAAAGTGAGCACCGCGCGCTGCCGCAGCACGACATCCTCGCCGCGCAGCACGATCCGCTCGGGCCCCGTGCCGATATAGGGCGCGATGCTGGCCGACAGCAGTTCACGCAACCCCGCACTCTCCCAATGATGCCGGGTGAGCTGATCGTGCGCTTTCGAGAGCGCAATCAGCCGGCCCTCGAAGCGTTCTCGAAAAGCCACCGGCGTGGGAGCACCGCGCGCGGTCTGCCCCGCCAGCGACTGCACGGTCGCCAGCGTGTTTTTCACGCGATGGTTCAATTCGTCGATCAGCAGCTTCTGGCGCTGCTCGGCGGCCTTGCGCTCGGTGATGTCCTGCACGACGCGCACCACGTAGCGCAGTTGTCCGTCGGCGGCGCGCACCGGCGACGAGCGTACCGACAGCCAGACCGCGCGGCCGTCGCCGCGGTTCAACCGCTTCTCCACCGAATAAAATTCCAATTCGCCGCCGATCTGCTTGCGGAAGGCCTCGCGGTCCGCGTCGGCGTCGTCGGCATGGGTATGGCTGAACAGCCGGTTAGCGAGCAGATGCTCGCGGCTGTAGCCGGTGATGGCGCAGATCGCCTCGTTGACGCGCAGGAAGCTGCCGTCCGGCGCGACCTCGGAAATGCCGATGGCGGCATGCTCATAGGTCGCCGCCAAACGCTGTTCCTGCTCGAGGGCATGCAGGCGCGAAAGTTCGAGCGCGGCGGCCGTCCGCTTGCGCTCCGTGATGTCGATAAAGCAATTGACCGCGCCGACCAATTCGCCTTTGGCGTTGCGCAGCGGATCGATATTGAGCGACACGATCACCCGTGCCCCGTCCATGCGTTCGACGATGCGCTCGACGTCGCGTGCGGGCTTTCCGGTCGCCAGGACTTCGGCCAATTCCGAGCGCCGCAACGGCGTGCCGTCGATGTCGAAATATTTCGCCACCGCGGTGAATTCCTGATGCGTTTGACCCCGCCGCGGCACCCGGCCCCAGATCTCCACGGCGCGCGTATTGTACTGGAGGATCGTGCCTTGCGCGTCGCAGATGAAGGTCGCGATCGGCAGCATGTCGAGGATGCCGTCGGAGGCGCGCAACATCGCCGCCAGCGCCGCGGGCAGCCACGGCGCGACGGGCCGGCTTTTGTCGTTCGAATCGAGCATGCGCTGAGCCTCCGCGCGGCGATCGTCGGCTCCCCCCTCGTTCCCCGGCGCAACGATCAGGCTCGACGGCGATTTGTCAATGGTATCCCCGGACGGCGCGGCGCGGGCGCCTACGGGGCAGCGGCGGAGGCCGGTTGCTCGGCCGGCTTGCGGCCGATCCAGTGGTCGATGAATGCCGCGAGCCAGCTGTGCGAGGCGTGGTCGTGCACCGCACGGTCGGCAATGTGCTCGTGGCGCTGCTTGGTGCCCGGCAGTTCCATGCGATGGGCGCCGCGCACCAGCCAGCGATACATCATGGCGTGGGTGACTTCCGGGTGGAACTGCAGCGCGTAGCCGGTGCCAAAACGAAACGCCTGTACGGAAAAGGCGTCGCCCTCCGCCAGCAGTTCGCCGCCGGCCGGCAGGTCGAAGCCCTCGCGATGCCATTGGTAGACGTGGTCCGGCCAATCGGCACAGATCGACCGCCCGGCCGGCGTCGGGCGGATCGGGTAATAGCCGACCTCGGCGTGGCCTTGCGGATGCGGATAGACGCGGCCGCCGAGATGGCGCGCCATCATCTGCGCGCCGAGGCAGATGCCGAGATAGGGCTTCTTGTCGCGCAGCGGCACGCCGACCCAGTCGATCTCGCGGCGCACGAAGTCGTCGCTGTCGTTGGCGCTTTGGGGCCCACCGAAAATCGCGGCGCCGGCGTGCTCGTCCATCGTCTCCGGCAGTGGATCGCCGAAAAGCGGGCGGCGGATGTCGAGCGGATAGCCGAGCTTACCCAGCACCTGGCCGACCCGGCCGGGCGAGGAATGTTCCTGGTGCAAGATGAGGAGGACCGGCTTCAACATGGCGGTTCGGCGCGCGATTCTGCGCTGCTATCGACTACTACCCGCTTTACCGGCGTTTGCAATATGAGCGGCGAGTGGCGGCTATGTGCGAGGCGCGGGCCTGCGCCGGCTTTGGCGGCGGTCCACCACCGTCATCACCAGCCGGCGCGGAAAAAGCTTGATCAGCAGGACGAGCAGCTTGTTGAGCGGGCCCGGGACGATCGTCCGCTGCCCTCGCAATAGCCCGCGATAGCCGGCCTGCGCCACGTCCTCTGCCGACTGGCTGAGAAAGTCGGGCGCCAGCGATCGCCCTTTGACGCCGGCGCGCGCCGCGAATTCGGTCGGCACCGGCCCCGGGCACAGGACACTCACCCGCACGCCGCGCGCTTTGAGCTCGCTGTGCAACGCCTCGCTGAACGACAGCACATAGGCCTTGCTGGCGTAATAGACCGCCATGCCCGGCCCCGGCAGGAAGCCGGCCACCGAGCCGACATTGAGAATGCCGCCGCGATGGTGCGCCAGGCTGTCGACAAACGCGAGCGACAGCTCGGTGAGCGCGCGCATGTTGAGGTCGATCATCGCCAGTTGCTCATCGCGGTCAAGCGCAGCGGCGGTGCCAACCAGACCGAAGCCGGCATTGTTGACGATGAATTGCGGCTCGGCCCCTTGCGCGCCCAGCGCGTCGCCGATCAGGCGGGCAGCGTCGCGTTGTTGCAGGTCGGCGACGATCACCAGCGGCCGTACGCCGCCGGCCACCGCGATTTCCTCGGCCAGGGCGTGCAAGCGGTCTTGCCGCCGCGCTACCAGCGCCAAGGCATGGCCGTTGCGCGCGAACTCGCGCGCCAGCGCGGCGCCAATGCCGGCCGAGGCACCGGTGATGACGGTGACGGGGCGTAAACCGCTCATGGCTTTGCGTCGCCGGTCCGCGACGCCGAAACCTGCTCGCGCAGCGCGATCCGCTCGCCCTGCGAAACGCCGAGCAGGTCGGCGGCGCGCCAGATCAAATTATCCTCGAATTCGGTGACCGCGCCGTCGGTGAAGGCAATCTGCCACATCATTTCGACCATGCGCGCCCGCCCCGCCTCGTCCAGCGAGCGATTGAGCCGGGTGGTGAACTGATAGAGATCGATTGCCTTCTGCTCGGCTTCGGTGGCCTCGGCGACCAATTCGTCGGTCGCGCCATCGTCCAGATTGAAACGCTGCTTGATCACGGCGTGCAGCTTGTCGCGTGCGGCGTCCGAGACCGAGCCGTCGATGGCGGCCGCGTGGACCAGCAGCGCGGCGGCGGCCAGGCGGTAATCGCTATCCTCGAAGCGGCTGGGATGCTTGCCGTCCTCGCCAAATTCGGAAATCAGTTTTCGCAACGAATTGAACATGACTGCATTTTCCTCGCGCCGGCGCGCCCCGCACTATGCATCTATGGACGCGATCGGCCGCCCGGTAGCCCGGGCGGCCGATACATGACGCCAGGTCGCGGATCAAACTTTGGCGGTCGCGACGTCCTCCAGGCCCCGGTTGCGCGGCTCCACGCCCCAGGCCCAAACCACCACGATCTGGATGACCACCAGGCCGATCATCAGCCAGATGACGCCGGGCAGGCCAAAATTCACCATCAGATATCCGACGACGAAGGGCGAAATCACAGTCGCGCCCCGCCCCAGGGTATTGCAGATGCCATTGGCGCGCAGCCGGATTTCGGTCGGAAACAATTCCGGCGTGTAGACGCCGAACAGCAACGCAGTCTGCACATAGATCGCCACGATCAGCAGGAAGCCGGTGCCGAGCACCAGCGTGACATCTGAGCCCGCGCCGAAGTGCGCGTAAATGTAGCCGAGAACGATGGTGGCGACTGACGCGCCGATGATGCTCCAGCGCCGGCCGATCGCGTCCGAACTCCAAGCACCGAGCGCGCAACCGACCAGCGAACCGGCCGCTAGCACGACCGTGTAGCCGAGCGAGTTCGTAATCGTCAGGCCCTGACGCAGGAAGAACTGCGGCAGGAAGATCACGAAGCCGAAGATCAAGGTGTTGATCGTGATCAGCACCCAGGAACCGACGATCATGCGCTGCAGGATCGGCGGCCGCAGCATGTCGGACGCGGAAACCTGCGTCACGGGAGCCGGCACCACCACCGGCGGCAGCGCGCCGGCGGCAGCCGCTTCCTTCTCAATCGATTGCATCAGGGCTTCTGCTTCGGCGTTACGGCCTTGCGATTCCAGCCAGCGCGGGGATTCCGGCAAGTTCTTGCGCAGATACCAGACGATAAGCGAGCCGATGCCGGCAATGACGAATATTGGCCGCCAGCCGAAGCTCGGAATTATCAGGTAGCCGAGGATGGCGGTGACCGGAAAGCCGGCGACCACGATGAAGGCCATGAAGGCCAGCCAGCGGCCGCGCGTGCGCGGTGGCACGAATTCGGTCATAGTCGAGTAGCCAACAACGATTTCGGCGCCGAGGCCCAGGCCCTGCACAAAACGGCAGACGATGAGCTGCGTCATATCCTGTGCGAAGGCGGCGGCGAGCGAGGCCAACCCGAAGATCAGCAAATTGATCTGATAGGTGAAGCGCCGGCCGTATTTGTCGCCGACGAAGCCGGTGATCAGCGAACCAAGCGTCATGCCGACGAAAGTCAGGGAGAGGAATTGCAGATTCTGCGGCAGCGTCGAGAACTTGGTCTGGATCGCGGACACCAGCACGCCGCCGGCGACGTAAAGGTCGTAGCCGTCGAAGAACATGCCGGCGCCGACCAGCCAGAAGATGCGGTAATGAAAAGACGAAATCGGCAGCCGGTCGAGACGCGCGCCGGCATTCACTGCGCTAGCCATTGGATCCCCCCTGAGACCCGATGTTGAACCACCGGTTTTGTTACCTACGGCATATCGTAATCGAGACGGCGCGCAGGCGCTATCGCCCCAACGGCCGGGCGCGGCGCTTCCGCGCCGGTATCGAGAACCGCCGATTTCGAGGATTAATCCCGTCGTCTGCCGCAATCGGGCGCGGCCACGCAATTATTCGATGGCCTTGCCCGTGCGATAGCTGTCTTGCAGCAGCTGAATATTGTTCAGCACGTATTTGTTGCCGGGGTCCCTGCGCCGTGCTTCGCCGAGCTTTTCGCGCGCGCGCTTGTAGTTGCCGCGCAGCATGTAGGAATAGCCCTGGTTATTCAGGATCTCGGCGGTCGGCCCGACGATGCGGATGGCCTGGCCGTAGGCGCGGTCGGCAAGGTCGAAACGGCGCAAGCGGTCGTAGGACGCGGCAAGTCCGAGCCAGGCCTCGGCATCGCGCGGATGCAGCTCGACGGCGTGGCGGAAATATTTCTCGGCCAGCCCGAAATTATTGGCGCGGTATTGCGTCTTGCCGAGGTTCAAGGCGTCGTTCGGGTCATTGCCGTACAAACCCGGCTCGGCGGCGCCCTGCGCGCCCGGCGGGGGCGCCAACTGTTCGGCGGCGCCGCTATCGGTCGCCGGTGCCGCGGCGAAAGCATCCGCGCCGTCCGTTTTTGCTTCGAAGGGGTTGGAGAATTTACCGGCGCTGCAGCTCGCCAGCCACAGGCCGGCTGCCGCGATAAGCAAGGTACGAGGGATTCCAATACGCATGACAAAGCCTGGCGGGATGCCCGCTATCTGTTGAGGGTTAAGTTAGGAGAGGCTGGTTAAGAATTTTATTCACCTTGCATTTCAGAAGTAATGCCCGACGTGCAGACGTACGAACACCGGCAGCAGGATGACAACGAACAGCACCGGGAAGATGCACACCATCATCGGCACCGTCAGCTTGGCGGGCAACGCATAGGCCTTCTCTTCGGCGAGCGAGAGCCGCTTATGGCGCATGTCGTCGCTATAGACCCGCAACGCATCGGTGATGCTGGAGCCGAGATCGATAGACTGGTTGATCAAAGTCGCGAACGCCTGCGCCTCGTCGAGCGCCAACCGGTCGGCGAAACGCTCGAGCGCGTCCTTGAGCGGGCGGCCGACGCGGACCTCGAGATTGGTTATGTGGATATTGGCGGACAGGGAGGGGTAACTGTCGCCCAGTTCGCGGCCGACGCGCTCAAGCGCGGCTTCCATCGACAGTCCGGAGTCCGCGCACACCACCAGGAGATCCATGAAATCCGGAAAGCCGGAACGGTGCTCAACCTTGCGAGCCGCAATGCGCCGGTCGATGTATATGCTGGGCCCGACATAGCCGGCGATGCCGCCGACGATCACCATCAGCCAGAAGAACGTGGCGCCGTGCGCCATGAGCATGGGCCGCGCCAGGAAAACGGCGGCGGCGACGCCGACGGCGAACGCCGTGCGGGCGATAAAGAAAAAGGCGACGCCGCGCGGATCGTAGACGCCGGCCTGGATCAGGCGGCGGCGCAGCACTTTCATGTTCTCGTCGTTGGTCGTGTAGTGCTTGGTGGTGTATTCGATGAGCCGGGTCACCACCTTCAGGCTGGAATATCGCAGCGAGCGCTTCGGATTGCTGGCCCGCTCGCTTTCATCCAGGATATTCGAGGTGCGCCGCTTGACCGAGCCGCGCACGCGCGCAAACGCCATCACCGAGAACGCCATGGTGCTGGTCGCGAGGAACACCAGCAGCGCCATCATGATGCTGGCGTTGTCGGCAAATACGTTGCGGAATGCCGTGGTCATCATGTTCATCGCTCAGATCCTGAAATTGACCAGGCGGTACATGATGAAATTGCCGACGCCCATCCAGCAGCCGGCCAGCACCAGCGCGATCTTGGTCAAGTCCTCGTTCCAGACGCTGGCGTAGAAGGGCGGCACCAGGATATTGATCGCCGCGAACATGCCGATCGGCAGCGACGACAGGATCAGCGCCGAGGCGCGGCCTTCGGCCGCCAACGCGCGAATCTTGCGCCGCATCTTGAAGCGTTGGCGGATTACCGCCGACAGGTTTTCCAGAATTTCGCCGAGGTTGCCGCCGGTCGAGCCCTGGATCGCGACCGCCGTCACGAACAACGGCAGATCGTCGGTGCCGACGCGGAAATACAGATTGCGCATCGCGGTCTCCAAGTCGGCGCCGTAGGTGATCTCGTCGGTGACGGTGCCGAACTCGCTGCCGATCGGGTCGGTCAGTTCGCGCGCCACCATGTTGATGGCGATCGGCACCGGATGGCCGGCGCGCAGCGAACGCACGATGATGTCGATGGCGTCGGGAAACTGGGCGGCGAATTTCTTCTGCCGCCGCGAGCGCAGGAACCGGAGCACCAAGAAGGGCAGCACAAGGCCGCTGAACAGCGCGGCGCCGGCGGCGTGCAGCAGGCGCCCCTCGAACACCATGGTGGCGGCGAACGCGCCGATCATGCCGATGGCGATGACCACGATCAGCCGTCCGAAGCCGATGGTCAGGCCGGACTGCAGCACGAGCCGATTGAAATTGACGAGCGGCAACCGGTATTCGCCGCCGCTGGTCAGGCCGCGCTCGCGCCGCAATTGCACCAGCACGCTCTCGCGGTCCGGCTTGTGGTCCATCACTTTCAGGCGGCGGTTGATGTTGGTGTGGTACGACGCCTTGTTATAAAACAGCAGATAGACGCCCTCGGCGAACGTCGCCGCCGAAACGCCGACCAGCAGATAGATCAGATAGACCGGGTTGAAATTGAGCAGGTGCGTCATTGGGCGTTATAGCGGCTGCGAGGGATCGAAAAAGCTGCCGGGCAGCTTGACGCCTTGGTTGGCGAGATGGCTCAGAAAGCGCGGGCGCACGCCGGTGGCTACGAAGTGACCCTGCACGGTGCCGTCCGCCGCGGTGCCGGTGCGGACGTATTTGAATACTTCCTGCATCTGGATGATGTCGCTTTCCAGCCCGGTGATCTCGGCGATCGAGGTGATCTTGCGTTTGCCGTCCGACTGGCGGGAAAGCTGCACGATGAGCTGAATGGCGCCGGCAATCTGACCGCGGATCGAGGCCACCGTCATCGGCAGCCCGGCCATGCCGATCATCTGTTCGAGGCGCGAGATGGCGTCGCGCGGCGTGTTGGCGTGGATGGTGGCCATCGAGCCTTCATGACCGGTGTTCATGGCCTGCAACATGTCGAAGGCTTCCTCGCCGCGGCACTCGCCGAGGATGATGCGGTCGGGCCGCATGCGCAGCGCGTTCTTCACCAATTCGCGTTGGCGAATTTCGCCTTTGCCTTCGATATTGGGCGGCCGCGTTTCCATGCGGCCGACATGCGGCTGCTGCAACTGAAGCTCGGCGGCATCTTCGATGGTGATCAGGCGCTCTTTCTCCGAAATGAACGCGGACAGCGCGTTCAGCATGGTCGTCTTGCCGGAGCCGGTGCCGCCGGAAATGATCGTGGTGATGCGCGCCTTCACGGCTGCCGCAAGCAGATCGGCCATCGGCGGGCGCAACGCGCCCATCTCGAGCAGCTTGCCGAGGTGGAACGGCTTCTTGGAGAATTTGCGGATCGAAACCAGCGGCCCGTCGACGCCGATCGGCCGCACCGCCACGTTGACGCGCGAACCGTCCTGCAGACGCGCGTCGCAAAGCGGATGGGATTCATCGACGCGGCGGCCGACCGCCGACACAATCTTATTGATAATCCGCAGCAGATGCTGCTCGTCCTTGAAGCGCACCGTTAGCGGCTCGAGCACGCCGCGGCGCTCCACATAGACGCATTCATGACCGTTGATCAGGATATCGTTGATGCTTTCGTCCTTGAGCAGCGGCTCGAGCGGACCGAGGCCTGTCATCTCATCGAGAATTTCCGAGACGAATTCAGCGAGCTCTTGGGTATTCAGCGCCAGCCGTTCGGCAAGCACATATTTAGAAACAAGTTGCTGGACATACCGGTGGACTTCTTCCTCCGGCAGCTTTTCCAGCGCGGAAAGATTGATCTCCTCGATCAACTGACGATGCAGACGCACCTTGGCGTCGAGCAGCTTGTCGCGGAGCATTGGATTGGCGGCCGGTTGCGGCTGCACCGGCGGCGTCTCGTCCGCCGGAACTTCCGGAAGCGCCGCCCAACTAACGCTGGCGGCGGCCGGCACGGGCGCTTCGATTGCCGGCGATTCGGGCGCGGCAGCGCCGCGGAGTGTGAAACGGCCGACCATCGCTCAGTCCTTTGCTAGGCGGCGGAAAGCTTGAATTTATTCGCGACCGGCGCAGCGTTCTCCTGCGCCGGCTTGCCGGCCGCGGCGTCCACCATCAGCTTCTTGAGCTGCACGGTGAGCCGGTTGCCAGGCCTGACCTCGTCAAGCGGCACGCCGCGGTCGATCGCCTCGCGCACCAACGCGTAATCGTTGGGGATAGCGCCGACGAAAGCATCGCCGAGGGTTTGCGCGAGGTCGCTGCGGCGCAAGCCGGACGAGAAAAACCGTTGCTCGAAGCGGTTGACGATGACCTGCGGATGCGGCCCCTCCCCCAGCCTTTCCTGAATCGCCGCCACCAGCTGTTTGGCGTGGCGCAGGCTGGGCACGGTAGCTTCGCTGACGATGAACAACTTGTTCGAGCCGAGCAGCACGCTGTCGGTCCAGGAGAACCAGGTGCGCGGCATGTCGAACACGACATAGTCGAAATTAGTGGAAACGAGATCGAGCAGGCGCGTGACCACGTCGGGATCGAACGACCGCATCTCCGCCGGTCGGTTCGGCGCCGCGACGACCGCGAGGCCGGACGCGTGATACGAAAGCATGATCTCGAGCAATTGCCCGTCGAGACGATCTGGCCGCGGCTCGATTTCAGCCAGGTTCAGCCGCGGCTCGAGATCGAGATAGTCGGCCGCCGCGCCGTTCTGGAAATTCAGATCGACCAGGCAGGCGGACGGTTTGCCGCGCTGGCCGCCGCTTTTAAGCATGAGCATCGCGGTCTGCACCGCCAGCGTGGTGACCCCGGCGCCGCCGACCGCAGGCAGAAAAGTGCAAATCTGCGCCTCGGTCGGCTCGGCGCCGCCGGCGCGATTCTGGGAGACGCGCGCGCAGGCGCGCACCAGATCGATCGCCGCCACCGGCTTGACCAGGAAATCGGCGACCTTCATCTGCAGCAAGGTGCGGGCGACGGCCTCGTCGAAGCTCTGCGTCACCGCAATCACCGGCGGGCAGGCCCGCACACGCGCCATCAGCTGCGCCAGCGCCTGCATCTCGGCGTCGCTGCCGGCGTCGAGATCGACCACCAAAACTGTCGCGGTTTCGACATCGAGCGTATCGCCGCACTGCTCGATCCGCCCCGGCACAACGATGAGTTCGATCGCGTTCGAGGCGTCGAAAGTGGCGTGCGCGGAACGGTCGAACTCGGCGTCGGCGGTGAGCACCACCACGCGGGTACGGCTTGAATCGGGATTGGCTCGGCGGCCTATGCGCATGACGTCTATCTATCCCGCCTATTTCACCGACGCCGCCGACTGCGTCACCGTCGGTCCGACCGGTGACTGATTGTTTTGATTGGTCGAGCCCTGCTGGTAGTTGGAGGAGGTGCTCATGCCCTGCGGCTGAATTACGCGGTTGGTACGATAGCGTTCGACGGCGGATTCCATCTTGGCGCCGCTAAAGGCGATGTTCTTGTTGGCGCTGTCGCGCGGCCAGGGATCGACCATCTGGCTGACCTTATTGGACGCGACCGAATTTCCGCCGTTGAGCGAAATGGTGTCGCGGCGGTCGAGATATTCCGAACAACCGGCGAGCGCGGTCATCAGCGCGGCGAGCGCGAGCGCACGCGGTATATTACTGGACGGCCGCATCGGTTGCCCCCTTCGGCAGATCGAGCATGTGCCCGGTGAACGGTTGGCTTTCCGCCTCTGCGAAGCGGGCCGTAACCGGCGTGAACGCCAGCGCCTGCTTGTGCGTGAGTTCGCCCCTGCCGAGCAGGAAGAAGTCCAGATCGTTGGGCGGCACCGCGTCGTCGGCCGGCGTGCGCAGGACATCGCCCGGCCGCGTCGGCCGCACCAGATGCGGCGTCACGATGATGGCGAGGTCGGTCTGGTTTTGCTGATAGGACTTCGACGCGAACAGCGTGCCCAGCACCGGCACGGTGCCGAGCCAAGGCAATTGATCGATCTGGTTCTGGTTGTTGGTCTGCAGCAGGCCGCCGATCATGAAGCTTTGGCCGTCGCGCAACTCGATGGTGGTCGAGGCGCGGCGCACGATCAACGCCGGCACGGAGACGCCGGTGCTCACCGAGATCGTGTGCGTGGTGTCGATCTGGCTGACTTCCGGCTCGATCTTCAGGTTGATCAGGCCGCGGCTGAGCACGGTCGGCGTGAAGGCCAACCCGACACCGTATTTCTTATAATCGACGGTCACCTGGCCGAAGCTGCCGGAAACGGGGATCGGATATTCGCCGCCGGCGAGAAAGCTCGCGGTGTCGCCGGACAATGCGACCAGGTTTGGCTCGGCCAGACTGCGGGCCAGGCCCTTCTGCTCGAGCGCATTGAGCGCCACGTCGATCGTGGTGCTGCCGCTAAGGATGCGTCCGATCGCGAAACCGAACGGCGAGGCGCCGGAGAGCACACCGGCGGCAACTTCGCCGGCTGAGAGGCTGTTGGAATTGGCCGGCGCGGCGAGCGGTAGGTTACTTGCCGGCTGTTGCGAGCCGATATTGGCCGTCGCGTATTTGTTGAACACGTTCCACTGCACGCCCAACTCGCGGCCGGCAGTGCGCGACAGCTCGACGAAGCGGACTTCCAGCATCACCTGCTGCGGCGACATCACCGACACCGTGTTGATGATGTCCGGGCTGAACTGCTTGGCGATGATCACCGCCTTGTCGAGGGTGGCCGCGTCGGTAACTTCGCCCGACAGCATGATGCGGCCGTTGACCGATGAAGCGCGCAAGTGCGAACCGGGGAAATTGCGCTTGAGCTCGTTGACCAGCCGGCTGATGTCGTAATTTACCTCGATATCGAAGATGCCGATCAGTTTCTTGCCCTCGGCGTAGACCGAGACGCGGGTGGTGCCGATCTTCTTGCCGAGTATCGAAAGCGTGTGATCGGTCAGCGGATTGACGTCGGCGACTTCCGGATCGCCGACCATGACGTCGACGAAACTTGAGCCGGTGCGCAAGTCCTGCGACTTGCCGATGGTGACCGTCACCATCGCGGTACGGGTATTGCCGCTGATCTGGATGACGCGATCCTGGGCATAGGCATTGCCGGCCATGAGCAGAAGCATCGCCGCCAAGGCGACGCCTAAAGCAATCGCCACGTCGCGCAGCCAGCCGCCGCGGCCAGTGGTCCTGTCCGGACGCCGCCAGGCGAAGCCGGCGACATATTCGCCTTTATGATTCACGACACACTCCCAAGCCTTTTATTGATCCGCGTCCGCCATTACCGGGCGCCCATACCCTGACCGGTCGTCATGTCCCCACGGCTGCCTTCCACCGGCACCGTGTATTCCTGCGTCGCCGACGCGCGCGTGACCACGACTGTCGCGGTCGCGACTTTGTCGGTGCTGACCGTTTCGTTGCCGCCCAAATCGTTCAGCGTGATCTTGCGCGTCTTGGTCTGCGCGGTTTCGCCCGCCTTGCGCAGCAGCAGCGACAGATTGCCGACCGAAGACGCCAGCCAGACTTTTTGGGCTTCCACCGTGCTCACTTCGAGCGTGACCGACTTCGCCACCGTCGCCTTGGCGGCACGTTCGTCGGCGGTCTGGTCGACCGCCAGCACGCGCGCGTCTTGCAACACGACTTCGGTGGAGGCCGACCCTTTGTCGATTTGGCGCGTCAGCACCACATCGACGCGGTCGCCCGGCAGCACGAAGCCGCCGACGCCTTCCACGTCATTGACGCGAATGGTCACCGCCTTCATCCCGGGCTTCACCAGCGCCGACAGCGTGGCGCGCTGGCCGGGGCCCGTGATCTTGAGCGACAGCACCGGCTCGTTCGGCTCGATCGCGGTGAGCACCACGCGGCGGCCGCCATGCAGCAGGTCGCTGATCTTGGAGAAGGCGCCGGCCGGCATCGAGGCTTCCGGCCACGGCACTTCCATCAGCGCCGCCTGGCTGAGCTCGGTTCCGAAACGCAGCGGCTGCTTGGCGACGACGATAGTTTGCATCGCCACCGGCTTCTTGTTTGACTCGAAATTCTTCGCTTGCAGGCTGGCTTGGTTGTTGAGCCAGGCTTGGGCGATGAACACGGCGAGCAGGCCGAACACAACGGCAAACCCGATCATGACGAGAGTGCTGGCGCGCAATTTTTTTGTCCCGTTTGACGCGGTCTGAAACTTGGCGACCACGAGACTAAAAGGACCAAGGTATTCAATTACTAATTTCGCTAGCGCATCTTGAACTATGCTGAAGGGGATCGGTGTCCGATCTGCATAATTTTAGACTAACCTTTGGCGACATTAAGAATACTGCCTGATAGCCTCGCCAAGACTGTAACGATTGGTTGAGCCTAACGATCTCTTGCGCGCGGCCAAAAAGCCGACAAATGCGGGGCTTGCGCCCATTGCTTTGACCGTCGGCCAGAGGGCGTTGGGCAAGCATCGCTGCCTGAAACAGGTTACCGGGTCGCGTCGCCGGCGTTGCCCGTGCCGCGCGGTTGCGGCAACATGCGGCCGAGGCAAAAACCGTCGCATCCACAAGGGTGCGCATAACAATTCTTCGTGGGAGAAATCGTCAATGCCGGGACCGCGCATAAGCTACGTCGATCCTACGACGGTCAAAGACCCTGCCATGATCACCGAGTTCGAGCGCTGCGCGCGCGAGGGGACCCCGCGGCCGGAAAGCCAAGCGATCCGCGCGCATGTGCCGGCGACGTTCTGGTCGTTCGCCAATACCTGGCGCGACGTGTTCAAGAACGGCGTGGCCGATCACAACATCAAGGAGCTGTGCCGCATCTATGTCTCGCGCTCGGTGCTGTGCGAGTTCTGCGGCAACCAGCGCTCGATCAAGGCGGCCAAGGCCGGCCTCAAGGAAGACGACTACTCGGACCTGATCAATTTCGAGAATTCATCGCGTTATGACGAGCGGCAAAAGGCCGCACTGGCCTATGCCGAGGCGATTACCTGGGATTTGCCGAGCGACGATGCATTGTGGGCGCGCTTGCATAAGCATTTCAGCGAGCCGGAGCTCGTCGAGATCGGCTATTTTGTCGCCATCACCATGGGCCAGCAACGCTGGCTGCGCACCTTGAACATTGAACACCACCAGATCCTTGCCGGCACAGACGGTTCGATGGCGCCCGGTTTCGAGACCGCGGAAGCGCTTGCGCGCTCCAAGCAGGCCGACGATTATTGGGCGAAGATCAACGGCAAACTCGCGACACAGGCCGCCGAGTGACAGGTCAACCCATGGCGGCATCCGCCCTACGCTCGTCCGCTTCGCAAGCGGCCGAGCCCCGCATCCGCGTCAAGGGACTAGCCAAGCGTTACGGCGCGCTTGAAGTGTTTCGCAACATCGATTTCGAAGTGGCGGAACGCGAGATCGTCGCCATTGTCGGACCTTCCGGCTGCGGCAAGACCACGCTGCTGCGCTGTATCGACGGCCTGCTGCCGCACGATGCCGGCGAGATATGGGTCGGGAACGAGCGCGTCGAAGAGCCGATCGCCGGCGTCGCCATGGTGTTCCAGCATTTCGGCCTGTTCCCCTGGAAAACGGTGTTCGACAATGTCGCCTATGGCTTGCGCATGGCCGGCGCCTCCAAGGCGGAAGTCGAGCGCAAGGTGCCGGGGTTCATTAAGCTGGTCGGCCTCGGCGGCTTCGAGACCGCATTCCCGTATCAGATGTCCGGTGGCATGCAGCAACGCTGCGGGCTGGCGCGCGCGCTCGCGGTCGAACCGAACGTGCTGTTGATGGACGAACCGTTCGCGGCGGTCGACGCTCAGACGCGAGAGATTCTGCAATTCGAGCTGCTGCGCATCTGGGACGAGCGGCCGACCGCCATGATTTTCGTGACCCACTCGATCGAGGAAGCGGTGCTGCTCGGCCACCGGGTGATCGTGCTCAAGGGAAGGCCTAGCAGCATCCACGAGACCATCGTCATCGATCTGCCGACCCCACGCACGCGCGCGACATTGCGCGAGCCGCGCTTTGCCGAACTGCGCGAGCAGGTGTGGGGTACGCTGATGCGGGAAGCGCGCGAAGCCGAATTCGTACTCGAACGCTGAACAAGAAAAACTGAAACAAAAGGGAGGATTCCATGATTCGCAGAACCTTAAGCCTGACGGCCGGCGGCGCCCTGCTGGCCGTGCTGCTGCTGGGCGCCGGACCGGCGTCAGCCGAAGGCAAGAAGATCGTGCTCGCAATTCCAGGCGTTCCGCCGATCTATTCGGCGACCATCGCCTATGTCGCCGAGAAACAGGGCTTCTTCAAGAAACACGGCGCCGACGTTGAAATCCGCCCGTTCGACAATGGCACCGCCGCCGCGCGCGCGGTCGTCGCCGGCGACATAGACATGGCGTGGTCGCCGACGCCGCCGGTGATCGTGCAGATTTCCAATGCCGACGTGCCGCTGGTCGGCATCTATGGCATGCCGAACCCGGATTGGGTTATCGGCACGACCGAATCCGGCAAGACCTGCAAGGATATGGCCGACCAGAACGTCGGCGTCGATTCGATCAACGGCGCGCGCTCGATCGCGCTGCGCTCGATGCTCGCCGCCGGCTGCAAAGAGGTCAAGATCGACCAGGTCAAGCAGATCGCGCTCGGCTCGAGCCCGGGGCCGGCGCTGCTCGCCGGACGGCTTCAGTTCGCTGTCCTGCATCTCGATGACCTTGCCGAGATCGCGCACCAGGGCAAGAAACTGAACATCCTGCTGGCGATGAAGAACACCAACCCGACCAGCCACTATCTGACGCTGGTAGTGCGCAAGGACAATCTGGCGAAGAATCGCGACGCCGTCGTTCGCTCGGTCGCCGGTCTGATCGAGGCCGCCCACTTCATGCAGGATCCGAAGAACGCCGACGCGGTGGCAGACGCGGCCGCAGTGAACGGCCACAACAAGGAAGTGAATAAAGAGGCGCTAAAGTCGTTCCTCGCGATCGACTTCTGGGCGGCGAAGGATGACGGCCTGCCGCGCAGCAAGCTGGAAGCTACCGCCGCACTGATGAAGAAGATCGGCTCCATCAAGGCCGACAAGGAGCCGGTGACTTACGAGCACCTCGTCGACCCCAGCGTCTGGAAAGACGCCAACGCGATGGTGAAATGACAACCACCGCGATCCGGCGCAACGCACCGGTCTGGCTCAGCGTCTTTGCCGGCATCGCCCTCTGGGAGATCGCCGGCCGCTTGACCAGCGCGGCTTTCATGGTGCCGTTCTCCGAAACGCTGGTGCGGCTCTGGCAGCTCATTACGCGCGGTCAATTTCTGGCCCAGCTCTTCGATTCCGCCGAGCTTTTCCTCACCGGCTTTGTGCTCGCGCTGATCGTCGGGGCGCCGCTCGGCATGCTGCTCGCGCGCGTCCGCATGCTGCGCATCGGCGTCGAGCCCTACATTATGACGCTCTACGCCACGCCGATGGTGGCGCTGATCCCGTTCATCCTGTCGCTGATGGGCTTCGGCTTCGCGCCCAAGGTGCTGGTCGTCTTCCTGTTCGCGGTTTTCCCGGTGCTCTACAATACGGTGGAAGGCGCACGCAGCATCAAACCCGAGCTGATCGAGGTGGCGAAGTCCTACCGCTCCAACGAATGGTCGCTGTGGCGCGAGGTGATGCTACCCTACACCTTGCCCTACATGATGACGGGCGTGCGCCAGGCGATCGGCCGCGCGCTTGTCGGCATGATCGCGGCGGAGTTCTTCCTCTCCGCGACCGGCCTCGGCCAGCTCATCATGGGCGCCTCGCAGGATTTCGATACGGCCGGCGTCTTCGCCTCCATCCTGGTGATCGGCTTGATCGGCGTCGGATTGACGTGGCTCGGCCTGATGATCGAACAGCACTTCGCGCATTGGAGACAATAGCGCATGCGCCGGAAAGACAATCGATGACCGAGACCAGCATCGGCGCGCCATCTGCCGTGGTCGCCGCGCCGCCCGCGACCGCGCGTCCTGCCGCCTTGTCCGGCACCTTCGTGCCGCGTTTGCTCACCGGCCTGGTAATCTTGCTGAGCTGGGAGATCGTGGTCCGCGCCGTCGCGCCTGCGTACGTGGCTAAGCCAAGCACGGTGCTGCTGGCGATCCCGCGCGTGATGACCGACCCCGAATTTCTCCGTGCGCTTGGCGCCACGCTGGCGGCGGTAGCCGAGGGATTGGCTATAACGCTCGTCGCCGGCACCGCCATCGGCTTGCTGATGGGCCGTAGCCCCATCGTCGACCGGATGATCCGCGTCTATGTCAACGGCTTCAACGCCCTGCCGATGATTATCGTGCTGCCGCTATTTTCGCTGTGGTTTGGTTATTCGGGCGCGGCCCGCATAGGCACCATTATCTTCGCCGCCATATTCGCCATCACCATGAATGTCGCCGACGGCGCGCGCTCGGTGCCGCGCGAATATCTCGAGGTCGCGCGATCGTTCCGCTCCGGCCGCTGGCGTATGTTGACCGATATCGTATTGCCGGCCTCCATGCCTTATCTGCTGGCCGGCTTCCGGCTGGCGGCCGGCCGCGCGCTGATCGGCGCGGTGGTGGCGGAGTTCTTCCTCTCGATCGGCGGGCTCGGCTATTACATCCTTTACAATTCGCGCGCCTATCACCACAACGAGGCCTTCGTCGGCGTGCTGCTGCTCGCGGCCTTCGGCGTCAGCTTCGAATTGCTGGTGAACTGGTGTACGCGGCAGTTCATGCCGTGGTATCGCCGCGGCGCATAATCTCCAGCCCAGGAAATTAACGCATGTCGTCCGATCCCTTGCTCAAGGCCGCGATCGCGCATTGGGGCCCGCGTTTCGTCGCCAATGGCGTGGTGCTGACCGATTTCGAGGAAGTGACCGGCGCAATGTCGTCTTATGACGACTGGTGCCGCGCCTGGTCGGCGCGCGCCGCGCATCACGAGCAGCTCGGCCGCGAGGCGCTTGCCGCCAAGCATTTTCTCACCGCCGGCGAATGTTTGCAGCGCGCCGGCGTCTACTATCATTTCGCGTCGTTCCTCTTCGTGCAGGACCAAGCGCAAATGAAGGCCGCGCACAAAAAGCAAATCGAATGCCGGCAGGCGGCGTTGCCGCATTTGCGTCCGCCCGGCGAGCGCGTCGAAATTCCCTATGAGGGCAAGACGCTCGCTGGGATTCTGCGCAAGCCGGCCGGCGCCGAAAAGCCGCCGGTGGTGGCGATGGCGGTCGGGCTCGAACTCGACCAAAGAGGAAACCGACGCCTACGAGGCGCCGTTTCTCGCGCGCAGCATCGCGACGCTGGTGTTCGAGGGTCCCGGCCAGGGCGAGGCGCAATACGATTTTCCGATTCGCGGCGACTACGAAGTGCCGGTGAAAGCGGTGCTGGACTACATCGGCACGCGGCACGACCTCGATGCCGGGCGCATCGGCATGTGGGGCGTCAGCCTCGGCGGTTACTACGCGCCGCGCGCTGCCGCCTTCGATAAGCGCATCAAGGCCTGCATCGCGCTCGGCGGTCCGTTCAACTTCGGCGCCAACTGGGACAATCTGCCGGAGCTGACGCGCGAGGCATTCCGCGTGCGCTGCCATTGCAAGACCGACGACGACGCGCGCAAGAATTCGCTGACGCTGTCGCTTGAGGGCATCGCGCAGAACATCACCTGCCCCATATTCATCGTCAACGGCCGGCTCGACCGCATCGTGCCGGCCAAGGATGCCGAGCGCCTCGCGCGCGAGGTCAAAGGCCCGGTCGAGCTGATGATGATCGAGGACGGCAACCACATCGCCACCAACCGCGCCTACCGCTGGCGTTCGCAAAGCGCGGATTGGCTGGCGGAGCGGCTGAGCTAACTTACGCCTTCTTCGGCAGCACCACGATCATGTCGAGCTCGATGCGCGCGCCCGGCGACGACAGCTGGTTGATGCACACCGTGGTCGAGGCCGGCCGCCAGTCGCCGAAATACTTCGCCATGGTGGCGTGCATGGCGTCGGCCTCGCGGAAATCGGTCAGATATTTCGTCACCTTCACCACGTCGCGCCAGGTCGCGCCGGTATGGTCGAGGATGGATTTGATCGCCTCCATCACGCGCATAGTCTGCTCTTCGATCGAATGCGGATGGACGTGCTCGGCCTCCACATGCGGATGCTTGTGGTAGAGCGGCGACGGCGTCGCGCCCGACAGGAACATCAGGTCGCAGGCGCCGACGATATGCACGGCCGGTGCGTAAGGCATCGTGTGCGCCTCTTCCGGCTTCGGATGCACCGGCTCGAGATTGAAGTCGCGCTGCGGCTCGGTTCTTACGTTCATGCGGGGCTCCCTGACGCTTCGTCGTGCCGGGCAACCGGGGCGGCCTCTGGCCGGCCCAGCCGTGACACTTGTCCCGGCTATCCCGCTTAGGTTAGCACACAGCACCGCTCCCTTGAGCTTGCAGGAGAACCGGATGCCCTCGACGATCCTCGATTCCGCGGTATTCCGCGACATTTTCACCACACCGGCGATGCGCGGAGTGTGGTCGGACGAGAACCGCGTGCAGAAATATCTCGACTTCGAGGCCGCGCTGGCGCGCGCGCAAGGCAAGCTCGGCATCATCCCGAAAGACGCCGCCGCCGAGATCGTGCGCCACTGCTCGGCCGACAAGATCGATATGGCCAAGCTCAAGGAGGCGACCGAAAAGATCGGCTACCCGGTGCTTCCGGTCGTGCAGCAGCTCGTGAGGCTGTGCAAGGGCACGCTCGGCGAGTGGTCGCACTGGGGCGCCACCACCCAGGACATCACCGACACCGCGACCATCCTGCAGATCCGCGAGGCGCTCGACATCGTCGAGAAGGAAATCGCCGGCATCGGCGACGCGCTCGCCAAGCTCGCCAAGAAATACCGCGACACGCCGATGGCGGGCCGCAGCAATCTGCAACAGGCGGTGCCGATCACCTTCGGCTACAAGATGGCGACCCTGCTCGGCGCCTTCGAGCGCCACAAGCAGCGCCTCAAGGAATTGCGTCCGCGCGTGCTGGTCGGCGAATTCGGCGGCGCCGCCGGCACGCTGTCTTCGCTCGGCAAGGACGGGCTGAAATGCCAGGCCGAACTCATGAAGCACCTCAAGCTCGGCCAGCCCGATATTTCCTGGCACACCGTGCGCGACCGCATCGCCGAGGTCGGCTGCTTCCTCGGGCTAATCACCGGCACCTGCGGCAAGATCGCCTTCGACGTGAAGCTCTTGATGCAGACCGAGGTGGAAGAAGTCTACGAGCCGTTCCATCAGGGCCGCGGCTCGTCCTCGACCATGCCGCAGAAGCGCAACCCGATCTCGTCGGTCTACATCACCGCGCAGACCGCGATGGTGAAGCAACTGGTCGCCGCGCTGTTGGAAGCGATGGTCGAGGATCACGAGCGCGCCACCGGCCCGTGGGAAATCGAATGGATCGCGCTGCCGGAGATATTCATGTTGTCGGCCGGCGCACTGGCGCAGACGCGCTTCGTGCTCGAAGGCCTGCAAGTGAACGAAAAGAAGATGCGCGCGAACCTCGACATTACCAACGGCCTGATCATGTCGGAAGCGGTGATGATGGGCTTGGGCGCGGCGATGGGGCGCAACCGCGCCCACGACGTGGTCTATGACATCTGCCGCGAGGTCGTGAAGACCGGCCGCCCGCTGGTCGATTTGCTCGCCGAGGACAAAGAGATCAGCAAGCACGCCAGCCGCAAGCAGTTGGAGAAAATGGTGGACCCGGCCAATTATCTCGGCGTCGCCGGGGAAATGGTCGATCGGGTGCTGAAGATGCGGAAGAAATAGTCGTCATGAAGCCTTCGGCATCGTCCGCCATATCGCCAACGCCACCAGGAACGTCGCCACGCCGATCATGAGAAACAGCGCCGGCACGGTGACTCCGTATTTCTGCAGGATCGCGACGACGACGGTCGCGCCGGTCATGAACGCCGCGTTGAGCACATTGACCGCCGCCACCGTGCGGGCGCGATAATCGGCGCCGGCCCAGGCCTGCACGGCCGCGAAAGCCGGCACGATGAACAGCCCGCCAGCGGCCGCCAGCCCGGCGAGGTCAAACGCAACGCGAATCCCGAGCGCCGATGAAAACACCGCAGTTGGGGTTTGCGGCGCCAGCGCGGGCGCTCCGCCATAAGTCGCGATGCCGAGGTCGAGCGCGAACGCGCCCAGCAGTACCGCGCCGGCGAGCGTCGTCTTGAGCACGATGCGGCCGCGCGCGATCGCCGCCGCCAAGCCTGAACCGGCGCCGACCGCAATCGAGAACAGCGCGAGGTAGGCAGTGACAGTGTCCTCATTGCCGCCGATCAAAATCTTGATCAATGCCGGCAGCAGCGACAGCACGACGATGCCGACCAGCCAGAACCAGCTCGTCACCATGGCGCCCCACCATAGCCGCGCATCGGCGCGCAGATGGCGGATCATGCCTAAGGTTGAGGCGGCGATATTGACGGAAATCCTAAGCTGAGGCGCGCCCTCGCCGGTCGGCGGGATGAGCAGGCTTGCGGCCCAGCAGAGAAACGCGAAGCCGATCACCAGCGCCGCGAAAGCCGTCACGCTGCCACCGCCGTGCGCGGCCAAGCCGCCGACGAGGGTGCCGGCGAGAATGGCGACGAAGGTCGCGCCCTCCACCAGCGCATTGCCGGCGGGCAATTCGGCGCGCGCCAGGTGGTCGGGCAGGATGCCGTATTTGATCGGCCCGAACAGTGCGCCGATCATGCCGAAGCCGGCGAGGGCGCCGAACAAGATGGGCGCCGACTGCCGCGCGAAGCCGAGAACCGCCAAGGCGGCGACAAACATCTCCAGGAATTTCAGCCATTGTGCCACCCGCGCCTTGTCGTGGCGGTCGGCGAGTTCGCCGCCGAGCGCGGACAGGAAAAAATAAGGCGCAATGAAAATTGCGCTCGCCAAGGTGACCAAGGCTCCCGCACCGGCAGCGCCGGAGCGGAACAGAATCAAAAGGACCAGCGAGGTCTTGAGAAAATTGTCGTTGAATGCCGCAAAGAACTGGCACCAGAAAAGTGGCGCAAAGCGCCTCGATAACATCAGGGGCGGCGGCATCGTTCCAGTATTGCAAAGTTTCCGCGGGGTGGCGCCCTCCCCGCAATAAAAATGGGCGGCCCGTGGGCCGCCCAGGAAGGGTCGTCTCAGACCAAAACGCAACAACGGGGACAAAACGCAACTACAGGCGGAATTTTCCGCCATTGACGGAATCAACAACGATCGCGGCCATCGTCAGGGCGATGGCGATCACAGCGGTTACGGCAAACAGTGAGGTCCACATGACATAGCCTCCTCGTTGGCGCGACGCACACGCGGGGAAGTCTGGCCGGGGCAACGCGGAAGTCCTGTTTTGGTTCCTGGGCTGAGAGCGGATAAGGGCTTTTTATGACCAATCGGCGTGCTGAAATCGTAAGATTTTGCGCGAAAATGACTTAAGCTCGACCGCGCCAACATCGGCTTTTTAGGGGGTGTCGTGGCCACGATTTTCAATGAAAACACGATCGCCGCCGAACCGGCGGTAAACGGTGGCACCCGTCAACACCTGCTTACCAAGGACCGCGTATCGGGAACCCGCATTCTGCTTGACCGGCTGACGCTTCGCCCCGGCGGCGCAGCCCGCCTGGCGGTGCCAGCGCAAGGCTTGGCCTGGTTCCAAATGCTCGAGGGCGAAGCGGCGCTGGCACAGGATACCCATCGGGGGACTTTGACCGACGCCCATGTAGCATTCCTGCCGCCGGGGTATACCGCCGCCGTCACGTCCGAAAGCGGCGGCGTTTTGCTCTATGGGGAAATTCCCGACGCCGCCAGCCTCGATCCCGGAATTACAACAAGTCCGCCCGCATTTTGCGTGATCGACTGGACGCGCGAGCCGGTGCTCGATTCCGAACACGACGCGCGCAAGCGAATTTACCTGGTGACGCCGAAACTGTTCGGCACCAAAGTGGTGAAGGGCGAGATGATCATCTATCCGCCCGGCACGGCGGCCGCCAATCATCATCACGTCGGCGCCGAGCATTTCATGTATGTGCTGCACGGGCGCGGCACCGTCTATGCCAACGAAAAGCCGTTTGCGGTGCGCAAAGGCGACGTGATCTATTATCCCGATCTCGAACGGCATTATCTCGAGGCTGCGCCCGACGAGGGGCTGGTGTTCGCCGAATACTTCGCGCCCGGCGAATTCAGGACCGTCTGGGTGGACGACAGCGAGATCTGCACCTGGAAGCCGACCGGCCACGACATTCGCGGGCAAACGCCCGCGCGCGAGATCAAGGCGCATTCGTCGGCCGACGTGCTCAGTCCGGGGGATGTCTGAAAATTGGTGCCGACGGAGGGATTTGAACCCCCGACCACCCGCTTACGAAGCGGATGCTCTACCGCTGAGCTACGTCGGCAAGCGCCTGGAAAGCGCGCGCCACTACTATCGGCGCGGGCCCGGAATGGCAATACGCTCGACGGCTTGCCGGGCCCTTAACGAAATAGCTGCATGAAGCGCTGCCAAGGATCGCGCGGCGCGGGCGACGTGGTTTCCGGTACCGGATCGCTCTCCAAGGCGGAATCCGGCCCCGGATCGTCGGGGGCATGCACCAGCGGGATCACTGGTTCGACCGGCTTGGCCTTGGGCGCCGCTTTTGCCGCCGCTTTCGGCGATTTGCGCGGCGGCGGTTCGGGCTCAGCTAGCGATGCCGGTGGAACTTCCGGCGGCGCGACCGCGATCGGCTCGGCGGCAGGCGGCGGAGGCGGCGTCATCTCGATCACCGGACGCGTGACGCCAATCTCGGCCAGCGGCAGTTTCCAAACGAAGCCGTCGAGCCGTCCGTTCGGCGACACCGGCAGCCATCGCTCGGATACGACGCCGTCGGCGGTCCAGACCGGATCGCCGGACGCGCGCATGGCGCGGCCCATCCATTCGCGCACGCGGCCTTCGTCGCCGTGTTCGGTTTCCTCGATCTCCGCCATCAGAGTGGCGACGCGCCGCGTCGGCGCCGAGAGATACGGCGTCAGTGCCGCGCGCGCGGTCGCAAATTCGCGCGCATCGAGCGCCGCGCGCCCGACCGCCAGCGTGCCTTCGAGTTGGCCGGTCACATAACCGGCGAGCTTCTGCATGCGCGCGAGGCGTTCGCGCGCGCTGTCGCCAAGGCGCAAATTCGCATAGGCCTCGGCGACGTCGGGATGCGGGTTGATCGTCCACGCCTTCTCCAGAATCTTGCGCGCCTTGCGCGGCTCGCCCGCCTCCGCCAGCCGCCGGCCCGCCAGCGCGGCCGCCGGCACCAGATCGGGCGCGAGTTTGACCGCTTCCAGCACGGCGGCGCGCGAACCGTCACGGTCGATCTCTTCCAGCGCCAGCGCGCGGGCAGTCAGCAACACCGCGCGCTTGCGCCGGTAATCGGGTTTTTCGAGCGCGCCCTTCATGGCATCGAGCGCGTCGAGCGCGCCGGCCCAGTCGGCGGCGCTACAGCGATAATCGAGCACCGCCTGTCCAGCCCAAGCCGGCGCCGGCGACGCCTTGACCGCTTCCTCGGCGGCGAGCCGCGCGGCGTCCCCGTCGTCGCGCCGCTGCGCTTCGATGTAGAGCCCGCGCAGGCCCAACACTTTGGTGTCGTCGCGCCGGGTCATTTCACGGAAAGCGCGCTCGGCGCCGGCGCGGTCGCCGGCCATTTGCGCCGATTGCGCGACGAGCAGCAGCGCCAGCGGATCGCCGGGCGACAATCGCGCTGCGTCGTCAGCCGACCGGCGCGCGCCGCGCAAATCGCCGGCGCCGATCGCGATCAATCCACGCGAGATCGCCAGATAGCCTTTCATCGCGCGGCGATGCCGGAAAAACAGCGCCACCTGCTCGGGCGAGCGAAAGATACCGCGCAGGACGATCCACAACATCATCAGCACGAACACCAGCGCGGCAAGGGCGAGCGCGGCCACCATCACCGAGGTTTCGACGTGGTAGCCCATCCAGGTGATAACGACGTCACCGGGCCGGTCGGCGACCCAGACAAACCCGGCCGCCAGCACCGCGACCGCCAGCAGGAACAAGATCACGCGGATCATTGCGTCCCTACCTTAGGTCCGAGCGCGCGCGCCGTGCCGGCGGCGTATTCACGCGCGGACGAAAGCGCAGCCTGGCGCGCCTGCGCCTTTGCAATCCAGGCCAGTGCCGGCGCGCGCGTTGCCTCGGGGAGCTTGCCGAGAGCGGTGAGCGCGGCGGGGATATCGGCTTTGGCGGCGTCGCTTTCGAGGCGCGCCAGCACCGCGGAGGCGTCGTCGCCGGGCGGCGCGTTGACGGGACGGATACGCACCAGTCTGCCGGCATTGGCCTCCAGCCGATCGAGGAAGCCGCCGGCCGGCGCCTGGGCGTCTGAAATCTTGAGCATGGCCGGAAGCAGCGCGCCCAGCTCCTGCGCCAACGCTTGCGCGGCCGGCAAGCCGGTTGCCGCGAACGGTGCGAGCGGGGCAAGCGTTTTGTCGTCGCCGCCAAGCTGCTTGACGGCCGCCAGCTCGCCGGCAAACGGCGCGCCGGCCAGAACGGCATCGCGCAGCACCGCGGCGCTCAGGGCCAGCCGCGCCGCATTGTCGTTGCCGCTGCTCGTGGTGGCGATCTTGCTGATGTCGGCGCGGGCCGTTTGCGCCGCGCTCTCCAATGCGGCGATGCGCTTGTCGAGCGCCGCAATATCCGCGCGCGATGACTCCGTCGGTACGATGGCTTTGAACGAAGCTTGCAGTTCCGCCACAGCTTTGGCGGCCGCATCGGCGCGCTCGCGCGCTTGCACGGCATTAGCAGTGGCATCGTCCGTTCGATGATTGAGCGCGGCCAGCGCGACGCCGAGCGATTTCATGGCGCTGTCGGCGGCGGCCAGCCGCTGCGCCACACCCGTATCGCCTGCCGGCAGCTTGGTCATCGTCTCTTCGATCTTACCGAAACGCTGGGTCAGCGCATCGATTGCCTTATTGTCCGCGGGAGCTTGCGTCGCCGTGTCGGTCGGCGCCGCGTAACGCAGCGGCAGCAGGCCGGAAAACCAGAGTGCGGCCGCTACCAGCATCACCGCGGCCGCGCCTGCGGCACCGGCGGCAAGCGTCGCCATGACGATGTTGCCGCGAGGCGGAATCGCGGCCGGCCCGGCCGCGGGATCGCTCGCCTCGCCGGACGGCGGCTCAGATGCGGCGGGCGGCGGTTCCGCAGGAGGCGGCGGCTCGGCAGACCCCGGCGCCGCCGCCTGCGCCGCGGACGGCATTTCGGTGGCGGTGAGGTCGATGGTCGGCGCCGCACGCTTTTTGCCGCCCGGGCCGGCGGACGCGGCGCGCGGCGCTCGTTCGGGCGTTTCCGGCGTGGTGCGCTTGTCTGCCATGCGGCTCCTCGGTGAATTGGCCCACCCGACCGCAGGGAAATAGCGCAATTGGCGCAGACGCGCCAATCAACCCTGCGCCCGCTCCAGGCTTGCGGTCAGCGCCGCCTCGTCCGGACGCGGCGCGATGGCGATACGGCTGGCGCCGGCGCTTGCGAGCGGTTCGGCGACCTGCGCCGACAAACATATATGCCGGACGGCGAGCGCCTGTTTGGCGACGCCCGCTTGGGCCGCGCCGGCGAGATAGGTCTCGGCGCTGCGCTTGGAAAAATGCAGCACCGCGTCAACCTCGCGGGCCTGCAGTGTCGCGGTGAGTTCGGGGGGAAACGACACGCTAGCCGCGCGATAGACCACCGCCATCTCCGCGGCGATGCCGTGCACGACCAGTTCGGCCACCAGATCGGCGGCGCGGTCCTCGCCGGCCAGATAGAGCAATGGCGCGGAGGCATCGGCGTGCCGCTCGGCGATGAGCTTCACCAGATCGCGCACATCGCCGCCGGCCGCAGTGACGTTGGAGAAACCCACCTGCCGCGCAGCGTCCGCGCTGCGCCGTCCGACCGCGAACAGCGGAAGCTTGAACAACGCTTTGCCGGCCGGATTGTCGGCGATGGCGCCTGGCGCATTCGCGCTGGTGATGATGACGCCGCCCCAGCCGCCGGAAAAATTTCCCGCAACCGGTTCGACACGCAGCAGCGGCGCCACCAGCACCTCGTGCCCGCGCGCGCGCAAGGCGGCGGCGGTGCGTTCGCTGTCGGCTTGCGGGCGGGTGACGACGAGGCGCATGTCATATTTCCCCGGGCATGATTTTATCCGAAAATCGGTTCCCACTTTTCGGAATCATGCGCTAGCCGATGAGGCCGGCCGGTGCGTCACGCTTGATCGCGCGCCCGGCTTCGGTGCCGATCTTGATGGCGTCGGCGCGCGCCCCGCGCGATCTGTGTTCGCATGAAGGGTTGCCATCCGGGTGCGCGAGCAGTCCGCGGAAGTGAATCGTGTCGCCGGAAATATCAGCATGCCCGCCGATCGGCGTCTTGCAGGAGCCGTCGAGCTCGGCCAGGAATGCGCGCTCGCAGGCGATCGCGGTTGAGGTGTCGGCGTGGTCGATGCGCGCCAGCAGTTCGCGCGTGCGCGCGTCGTCGGTGCGCGCTTCGATGCCGATCGCGCCCTGCGCGACCGCGGGTAGAAAATCCTCCGCGCTCATGATCGCCGTGGCGTGTTCCGCGAGCCCGAGCCGCTTCAAGCCGGCGAGCGCAAGAATGGTGGCATTGACCTCGCCATCGTCGAGCTTGCGCAGACGCGTGTGCACATTGCCGCGCAGCGGCACCACCTGCAGATCCGGCCGCGTCCGCTTGGCGATCGCCTGCCGACGCAGCGACGCGGTGCCGAGCGTCGCGCCCTTCGGCAGTCCGGCGAGGGAGGCCGCCTTGCGGCTGATGAACACGTCGCGCGGGTCTTCGCGCTCGAGGCAAGCCGCCAGCATCAGTCCGGGCTGCGAAAAGGTCGGCATGTCTTTCGCCGAATGAACGGCCAGATCGATGCGGCGGTCGAGCAGCGCCTCCTCGATCTCCTTCGTGAACAGGCCCTTGCCGCCGACCTCGGACAGCGGCCGGTCTTGGATGGCGTCGCCGCTGGTGCGGATAATCGTGATCTCGATCGCCGCCTCCTTGAGCCCGAGCGCCGCTGCCAAACGGGCGCGCACGGTGCGCGCCTGCACCAGCGCCAGCGGGCTGCCGCGCGAGCCGATCCGCAAGGGGGCGGTGGATTGCGTCATATTCCCTCTCGATGCTAGGGCACCTTGTAGTGCACCCTTCCCGGAAAAGGGAAGGCCGGAGGGAGAAATGATCGTCCTCGGCATCGAGACGACTTGCGACGAGACCGCCGCGGCGGTGGTGGAACGTTTCGAAGACGGCCGCGGCAAGATTCTGTCCAATATCGTGCTCAGCCAAGTCAGCGAGCACGCCGCTTTCGGCGGCGTGGTCCCCGAGATCGCAGCCCGCGCCCACGTCGAGGTGCTCGACGGGATCATCGCCCAGGCCCTGGCGCAGGCCGGATGCGACGTCGAAGCGCTCGATGGCATTGCCGCGGCCGCCGGGCCCGGGCTGATCGGCGGCGTGATCGTCGGGCTGACCACGGCTAAGGCGATCGCGCTGGTGCGGCGGCGGCCGCTGATCGCGGTCAATCATCTCGAAGCCCACGCGCTCACCGCGCGGCTGACCGACGCCACGCCGTTTCCCTATTGCCTATTCCTCGCCTCCGGCGGCCACACCCAGATCGTCGCGGTGCGCGGGATCGGCGATTACGTACGGCTCGGCACCACCGTGGATGACGCCCTCGGCGAGGCCTTCGACAAGACCGCCAAGCTGCTCGGCCTCGGCTATCCGGGCGGACCGCTGGTGGAGAAAGAAGCCGCGCGCGGCGACCCGACGCGCTTCGCTCTGCCGCGGCCGATGCACGGGCGCAAGGACGCGGATTTCTCGCTGTCGGGATTGAAGACGGCGCTGCGTCTGGAAGCCGAAAGAATTGCGCCGCTGTCCGACCAGGACGTCGCCGATCTTTGCGCCTCGTTCCAGCAGGCGGTGGTGGACGTGGTGCTCGACCGGCTGCGCGCGGGCCTGCGTCTGTTCCGCGCCAAATACGGCGCACCCACGGCGCTGGTCGCCGCCGGCGGCGTCGCCGCCAACCACGCGATCCGCAAAGTGCTGCATCGCCTCGCCTTCGAAGTCGGCAGCGTGCTGGTGGTGCCGCCGCTTGAGCTGTGCACCGACAACGGCGCCATGATCGCCTGGGCGGGCTGCGAACGGCTGGCGCTGGGCTTAACCGACACGCTCGATGTCGCGCCGCGCGCGCGCTGGCCGCTCGATGAGATCGCGGCGGCGAAAGGCAGGCTGCAACGCACGGCAGCCTACAAATGAGCGGGCGCAACGCATGACTTTGCAACGTATCGCCGTGCTCGGAGGCGGCGCCTGGGGAACGGCGCTGGCCTTGACCTGCGCGCGGGCCGGGCGCGACGTCACGCTGTGGGAATTCGACGCCGGCAACGCCGAGCACCTCGCGACCAGGCGCGAGAGCCGCTTCCTGCCTGGCGTGCGCCTCGAGGACAATATCAAGGTGACGCGCGCGCTGGCCGAAGCGTCGCGCAGCGACGCGATCCTTCTGGTCGTTCCGGCACAGGCCATGCGTTCGGTGATCAAGTCATTGGCCCAAACGATGGCCGCGGGTACGCCGCTGATCGCCTGCGCCAAGGGCGTCGAGCACGGCAGCCATAAATTCATGACCGAGATCATCGCTGAATGCGCGCCGAATGCGACACCGGCGATCCTGTCGGGGCCGAGCTTCGCCGCCGACGTGGCGCGCGGATTGCCGACCGCGGTGACGCTGGCCGCGGCCGACGGGGAAATCGCGGAGGCGCTGGCGCAAGCGATCGCGTCGGCGAGTTTCCGGCCCTATCATTCGACCGACGTGCGCGGCGTGGAGATCGGCGGCGCCGCCAAGAACGTGCTGGCGATCGCGGCCGGCGTCGTCACCGGCCGCGGACTTGGGGCGAGCGCGTCGGCGGCGCTGACCACGCGCGGCTTCGCGGAGCTCGTGCGTTTCGGCAAGGCTTACGGCGCCAAGCTGGAAACCATGACCGGCCTGTCCGGGCTCGGCGATTTGATCCTGACCTGCTCCAGCCCGCAGTCGCGCAATTTTTCCTTCGGCGTCGCGCTCGGCAAAGGCGAGAAGCCGGATGGCGCCGCGCACGGCAAATTGGCCGAAGGCGCCTTCACCGCGCCGGTGTTGTTGGAAATGGCGGCTGAGAAAAATATCGAGATGCCGATTTCGGCCGCCGTCGCCGCGCTGCTGGCCGAAATCCTGAGCGTGGATGAGGCGATCGGCTCGCTGCTCACGCGCCCGATCAAATCGGAAGAATGACATGTCCTACTGGCTGATGAAATCCGAGCCCGGCGCCTGGTCGTGGGACCAGCAGATGAAAAGCGGCGCCAAAGGCGAAGCCTGGTCGGGCGTGCGCAATCATCAGGCCAAGCTCAACCTGATGAAGATGAAGAAAGGCGACCGTGCCTTGTTCTATCACTCCAACGTCGACAAGGCAGCGGTCGGCATCGTCGAAATCATCCGCGCGCATTATCCCGACCCGACTGCCAAACCGGGCGAGCCCTGGGTGGTGGTGGACGTGAAAGCGGTCGAGCCGCTGCCCAAGCCGGTGACGCTCGATGCCATCAAGGCCGAGCCGAAGCTCAAGGCGATGGTGCTGGCCAACAATACGCGCCTATCGGTGCAGCCGGTCACCGATGCCGAGTGGAAAATCGTGTGCGAGATGGGTGGGCTTTAGCAGGAGGACGGTTCATGACCTTCGCAGGCATCAATTATTGGGCCGTTCTGGTGGCGGGCGCCATCGGCTTTGCGTTCGGCGGCGTCTGGTATCGCCTGCTGGCCGCGCCCTGGAAAGCCGCGCATGGCTTCAGCACCGAGCAAATCCGCGCCCATCACGGCACCGGCATGGCGCCTATGCCGCTCGTCATCGCGCTCGCCGCCGACCTGATCATGGCCTGGATGCTGGCCGGCGTGATCGGCCATCTCGGCGCCGTGACGATCAAGAACGGCATGCTCGCGGCCGTCTTCCTCTGGTTCGGCTTCGTGTTCACTACCCTGATAGTGAACAACACCTTCGGCATGCGCAGCGCCAAACTGATCGCCATCGACGGCGGTCATTGGCTGGCCGTACTGTTGCTGATGGGCGCGATCATCGGCGCCTGGGGCGTCTAAAGTCGGCCCAAAGGGGGCATCGCGCGCCTTGTCGCGCCTGCAACCGCCGTCGCATAATGGGGCCAACAATCAAAGACGGTGCCCGCGAGCACAGCTCGCGGGCGGGGAGGAAGTTCCGATGGCCGACAAGCTCTATGACGTTCCGCCTGCGTGGCAAAAACGCGCCTTCGCCGACAAAGCGAAATACGACGACATGTACGCGCGCTCGATCAAGGACCCGAACGGGTTCTGGGCCGAGCAGGCCAAACGCATCGACTGGATCAAGCCATTCAGCAAGGTCAAGAACACCTCCTTCGATCCGCACAACGTCTCGATCAAATGGTTCGATGACGGCACGCTCAACATTGCCTACAACTGCGTCGACCGGCATCTCGCCAAGCGCGGCGACCAGACCGCGATCATCTGGGAAGGCGACGATCCGAAAGACGACAAGAAGATCACCTACAAGCAGTTGCACGCCGAGGTCTGCCGCTTCGCCAATGTGCTGAAGGCGCGCGGCGTCAAAAAGGGCGACCGCGTCACCATCTACATGCCGATGATTCCGGAAGCGGCAATCTCCATGCTCGCCTGCGCGCGCATCGGCGCCATCCATTCCGTGGTGTTCGGCGGCTTCTCGCCCGATTCGCTCGCCGGCCGCATCGAGGACTGCAAGTCGCCCATCATCGTCACCGCCGACGAAGGCGTGCGCGGCGGCCGCAAGATCCCGCTCAAGGTGAATGCCGATGCCGCCGCCGACAAGGCCGGCGGCGTCACCTCAATCATCGTCGTGCGCCGCACCGGCGAAAAAGTGAACATGCAGGCCGGGCGCGACTTCTATTACGACGAAATCGCCAAGACCGTGCCGGCCGATTGCCCGTGCGAGGAGATGAGCGCGGAGGACCCGCTGTTCATTCTTTATACGTCGGGCTCGACCGGCAAGCCGAAGGGCGTGCTGCACACCACCGGCGGCTATGCCGTCTACACCTCGATCACCCACCAATACGTGTTCGACTATCACGAAGGCGAAATCTACTGGTGCACCGCCGACGTCGGCTGGGTCACCGGCCACAGCTACATCGTCTATGGCCCGCTTTCCAACGGCGCCATCACCATGATGTTCGAGGGCGTGCCGAATTATCCGACCTCCTCGCGCTTCTGGGAGGTTTGCGACAAGCACCAGGTCAACATCATTTACACTGCGCCGACCGCGATCCGCGCCCTCATGCAGGGCGGCAACGATCCGGTGACGAAGACTTCGCGCAAAAGCCTGCGTCTGCTTGGCACCGTCGGCGAGCCGATCAATCCGGAAGCCTGGGAGTGGTACTATCACGTCGTCGGCGAGGACCGCTGCCCGATCGTCGACACCTGGTGGCAGACCGAGACCGGCGGCATCTTGATCACGCCGCTGCCCGGCGCCACCAAGCTCAAGCCGGGCTCGGCGACGCTGCCGTTCTTCGGCGTCATCCCGCAGATCGTCGACGCCGAAGGCAACGAACTCAAGGGCGCTTGCTCCGGCAATCTCTGCATCGCGGACTCATGGCCGGGTCAGATGCGCACGGTCTACGGCGATCACGAGCGTTTCGTGCAGACCTACTTCTCGACCTATATCGGCCGCTATTTCACCGGCGACGGCTGCCGCCGCGACGAGGACGGTTATTACTGGATCACCGGCCGCGTCGACGACGTGATCAACGTTGCCGGCCACCGCATGGGTACCGCCGAAGTGGAAAGCGCACTGGTGGCGCATCCGAAAGTGTCGGAGGCCGCCGTCGTCGGCTACCCGCACGACATCAAGGGCCAGGGCATCTACGCCTATGTCACCTTGATGGCGGGCGAAATGCCGAGCGAGGAACTGCGCAAAGAGCTTGTGGCCTGGGTGCGCAAGGAGATCGGGCCGATCGCCTCGCCCGACCTCATCCAGTTTTCGCCCAGCCTGCCGAAAACCCGATCCGGCAAGATCATGCGCCGCATCTTGCGCAAGATCGCCGAGGACGAATTCGGCAATCTCGGCGACACCTCGACGCTGGCCGATCCGGCCGTGGTCGACGATTTGGTCAACAACCGGCAGAACAAGCGGGCGGCCAAGGCGGGGGCGTGAACAATTCTCCGCTAGAGGACGCGCTCGGGCCGGAGTCTGCCGGCCTGAGCTGCATTAATTTTTAACCGTCATTTACGTTATTTCGAACTTTCGCCCGAGCCGATCGCGATCCGCATTATTATTGCGGCCCTTAACAACCGCGAGCGAATGCAATGACCTCTGTGCTTCGGCGGGCGGCGCTTTTTATCGCCATCGTATGGGCCTTGACGTTATCGGCGGCGATGCCCGCCTATGCGGCGACCCACGACGTCGTCAGCTTCTCCGGCTTTTCGCCCGGCACCATCGTTGTGAAAACCCACGAGCGCCGTCTTTATTACGTCCTCGACGGCAGCCAGGCCCTGCGGTTTCCGGTCGGCGTCGGCCGTTCCGGCATGGCTTGGACCGGCAACGCCCGTGTCGAAGGCAAATTTGTCCGCCCGGCCTGGGCGGCGCCCGCTTCGATCCGCCGGGAAAATCCGCGTCTGCCGAAGGTTATTCCCGGCGGCTCGCCACACAATCCGATGGGTGCTGCCGCGCTCACCTTGCGCGGCGGCGAATATGCCATCCACGGCACCAACCGGCCGGACTTGATCGGCGGCTTCGTCTCGCACGGCTGTATTCGCATGTACAACAGCGACATCCGCGAGCTCTATCGCCTGGTCGATATTGGCACGCCGGTGATCGTGGAACGCTGAGGCGCCCTCGTCACCCCGCACCAGCTTTCGCGCCGGCCGCCGCAATAGCGGCGCGCATAGCCGCCATCTGCCGGTTCGCGCAAGCGCAATCTAAAGTAGATTATTAGTTAATATACCACCATACGACGCGTGGCTGGGCGGCTTAACCTGTGTGTCGGTTAGGTTTTTTCTGTCCGGTTCGCGCCCCAGCCACAATTCGTGGGCAATGATCCGGACATGGCGCGACCGCGCACCTCCCCGCAGCCGGAAGTCCCCGGCCTCGCCGCCCGAAGGATTGCCGCCGACATTCTCGACGGCGTCCTGCGGCGGAAAATCGCGCTCGACGAACAGCTGTCCGGCAAAGCCGCCCATCCCGGCCTCGCCTCGCTTCCCGACCGCGACCGCGCCCTGATGCGCCGGCTCATCGCCACCGTATTGCGGCGGCTCGGCACCTTGCGCCACCTGCTCGGCGGGTTTCTCGAAAAGGGCTTTCCGGCCGAAGCGCCGCGCGTGGAAACCATTCTGCTGATCGGCGCCGCGCAAATCCTCTGGCTCGAAGTGCCCGATCATGCCGCGGTCGATCTGTCCGTGCGGCTGGCGCAGGCCGACCGCCGCGCGGCGCGCTATGCCGGCCTGGTCAACGCGGTGCTGCGCCGCGTGACGCAGAGCAAGACGGCCGCGCTAGCCAACATCTCGACACGCGACACGCCGAAATGGCTGGTGGCGCGCTGGACCAAGCGCTACGGCGCCGAGACCGCGCGCGCCATTGCGCAAGCCAATGGCCACGAACCCGCGCTCGATCTCACCGTCAAGCAGGACCCGGAAAGCTGGGCCGAGCGGCTGCGCGGCCGCGTGCTGGCGACCGGCACGGTGCGCACGCTGGCGCAGGGCGCCATCACGCCGCTGCCGGGTTTTGCCGAAGGTGCATGGTGGGTGCAGGACGCCGCCGCGTCGCTGCCCGCCCGCCTGCTCGGCGACGTCAACGGCAAAGCGGTCGCCGATCTGTGCGCGGCACCCGGCGGCAAGACCGCGCAACTTGCCTTGGCCGGCGCGCATGTCACCGCGCTCGATCGCTCGGCGGCGCGGCTCAATCGTCTGCAGGAGAATCTGGCGCGGCTTGCGCTGCAAGCCGAAACCGTCGCCGCCGATGCGCTCGACTGGCAAGGCGGTCCGTTCGACGCCGTGCTGCTCGACGCGCCCTGCTCCTCGACCGGCACCATCCGCCGCCATCCCGACGTGCCCTGGCTCAAGAGCGAAGCCGACATCGCGGCGCTGATCTCCCTGCAGCAGCGGCTGCTCGACCGCGCGATCGGCCTGCTCAAGCCCGGCGCTACCCTGGTCTATTGCGTTTGCTCGCTGGAGCCGGAGGAAGCCGAGGACCAGATCGCGGCGCTGCTGGCGCGTGACCCGCGCGTCGCCCGCGTCCCTGTTGCATCGCAAGAGGTATGCGGCCACGCCGAATTTCTCACCGCGGATGGCGACCTGCGCACGCTGCCGCCGCAATTGCCAGACCCCGATCCGCACTGGGCGGGGCTCGACGGCTTCTATGCCGCCCGGCTCACCCGCAATGCGATTTAATCTCCCGGTTCGCCCAACGGCCCTGGCGAACGGCGGGGAGGTTGAGCAAAAGCAAGCATTGGCCCTGCCACATCCCTTGGCTATCTTACGGATTGTGCGCGATAATCAGCGCGCGCCGCAGGGGACGAGCGCCTTCATGATGCGGGTATCGGTCGCGGAGCGATCCAGGCTGTCCGCGCTTATCGGGCGCCGCGCGTTCCGCAGCTTGCTCGGCCGCATCAACACGCATCCGCTGATGCGCTGGCGGTTCGGCTCGACCAAGACCGACCGGGTAGTGATCGCGCCGCAGGATTTGCGCACCGCCGACGCCACCCGCGCCAGCGAAATCTATGCAGGCCGCTTCGCCTTCGCCGGCAAGGTGGTGATCTGCGACCGCCGTTCTCCGTTCGAGATGACGCCGCCGTCCGACGAATGGGCGGTAATGTTGCTGAACTTCTCCTGGCTGCGCCACCTGCGCGCCGCCGACAGCGCTATCACCCGCGCCAATGCGCGCTCGCTGATCGACGACTGGATCACGCTGCAAGGACGTTGGCATCCAGTCGGCTGGCGCGTCGATATTCTCTCGCGCCGCATCGTCTGCTGGCTCAGCCAAGCGCCGTTCATATTGCAGGATGCCGACCCGCGCTTCTACCGCCGCTTTCTGCGCAGCTTGTCCCGGCAGATCCGCTATCTGCGCCGCTCGCTTAAACAGTCGCGCGACGGGCTGCCGCGGCTGCAGGCGGTGATCGCGCTCAATTATGCGACGCTGTGCATGCAGGGGATGTCCGGCAGCCTGCGCTCCAACGCGCGACGTTTGATCGACGAGCTGCGGCGCCAGATTCTGCCCGACGGCGGCCATATCAGCCGCAATCCCGGCGCGTTGATCGAACTGCTGGTCGACCTGTTGCCGCTGCGGCAGTTGTTCTCGGCGCGCCACCTGCAGCCGCCGCAGGCGCTCAACAACGCCATCGATCGCATGATGCCGATGCAGCGTTTCTTCCGTCATGCCGACGGCAATTTCGCGCAATTCAACGGCATGGGGCCGACGCCGGTAGACCTGCTCGCCACCGTGCTGGCCTATGACGACGCGCGCGGCACCCCCGTGTCGAATGCGCCGCATTCCGGCTATCAGCGCATCGACGCCGGCGACACCGCCTTGCTGATGGACACCGGCCAGCCGCCGCCGCTGGCTTTGAGCCAAGAGGCGCATGCCGGTTGCCTCTCGTTCGAGCTGTCGTGGAAGACGCACCGGCTGGTGGTCAATTGCGGTTTGCCGGCGGTGAACAAGGAAAACTGGCGGCAGGTGGCGCGCGCCACCGCGGCGCACTCCACCGTCACGTTCAATGACGTCTCGTCTTGCCGTTTTCTCGACTCCAGCCGATTGCGCGGGCTGCTGTTCGGCACGCCGGTCGTCAGCGGGCCGCACGACGTGCGCGTGGCGCGCAGCGACACGTCCGAGGGTACGAATTTGACCGCCTCGCATGACGGCTACGCCGACGCCTTCGGCGTGATCCACCGTCGCGCGCTGCGGCTTAGTCCGGACGGCCACACGCTCGACGGCGAGGACAGCTTCACGCCGGCCAGCGGCACCGTGCTGCCGGCGGGCAAGCCCGACGAATACGCCGTCCGCTTTCACCTGCATCCCTTGGTCAAGGCCAACCGCCTATCGGACGGCCGCGGCGTCATCCTGCTGCTGCCCGACCGCGAGCTCTGGACCTTCAGTGCCGACGGCGCAGCCGTGGAGATTGAGGAAAGCGTGTTTCTGTCCGGATCGGAAGGCCCGCGCCGCACGGTGCAGATCGTGATTTACGAGCACGCCCGCAGCCAGGCCGCGGTGCGGTGGAGTTTCCGCCATGCCCCGCCGGCGCCGCCGCTGGGTTCCCACCTAGAGCGGGCGGACGAGCCGGAATTGCCGCTGTAATTCTTCCGTCATTCCGGGGCGCGGCCGAAGGTCGCGAACCCGGAATGACAGCGAAAATGGCTTGTGCTAGCCCGTCACCATGACCAGCCACCCGCGCCGCATCACCCGCGCCCTGCTGTCGGTATCCGACAAGGCCGGCCTCGCCGAATTCGCCACCGCGCTCGCCGGCTACGGCGTCGAACTCGTGTCCACCGGCGGCACCGCCAACGCGCTGAAAGATGCCGGCCTCAAGGTGATCGACGTCGCCGAACTGACCGGTTTTCCGGAAATGATGGACGGCCGCGTCAAGACCCTGCACCCGAAAGTGCATGGCGGCTTGCTGGCGATCCGCTCCAACAGGGAGCACGCCGCGGCGATGGAGAAGCACGGCATCAAGCCGATCGATCTCCTGGTGGTGAACCTCTATCCGTTCGAGGCCACCGTCGCCAAAGGCTCCGCGTACGACGATTGCATCGAGAACATCGACATCGGCGGCCCGGCTATGATCCGCGCCGCCGCCAAGAACCACGCCGACGTGGCCGTGGTGGTGGAACCCGCCGACTACGAAAAAGTGCTGGCGGAACTGGCCCTGCATAGCGGCATGACCTCGCTCGAGCTGCGCCGCAAGCTGGCGGCGAAAGCCTATGCGCGCACCGCGGTTTACGACGCGGCAATATCCAACTGGTTCGCCGAGACGCTGCACGACGATGCGCCGGATTACCGCGCCTTCGGCGGCAAACTGATCCAGGCGCTGCGCTATGGCGAGAATCCGCACCAGAAAGCGGCCTTCTATCGCGGCGCCGGCGAGCGCGCCGGCGTGTCGTCGTCGCGCCAACTGCAAGGCAAGGAACTGTCCTACAACAACATCAACGACACCGACGCGGCTTACGAATGCGTCGCCGAGTTCGATTCCAGGCGCACCGCGGCTTGTGTGATCGTCAAGCACGCCAATCCGTGCGGCGTGGCGGAAGGCGCGAGCCTCGTCGACGCCTACAAGAAGGCGCTGGCTTGCGATTCCACTTCGGCTTTTGGCGGCATCGTTGCGCTCAACCGCAAGCTCGACGCCGACGCGGCGCGCGCGATCACCGAGATTTTCACCGAGGTGATCATCGCGCCGGACGCCACCGACGAGGCGATCAAAATCGTCGCCGCGAAAAAGAATCTGCGGCTGCTGCTGGCCGGCCGCCTGGCCGATCCACGCGCCTCGGGGCTGACGGTGAAATCGGTGGCCGGCGGGCTGCTGGTGCAATCGCGCGACAACGCGGTGGTGGACGAGATGCAATTGAAGACCGTCACCAAGCGCGCGCCGAGCGAAGCCGAGCTCAACGACCTGCGCTTCGCCTTCCGTGTCGCCAAGCACGTGAAGTCGAACACCATCATTTATGCCAAGGGGCTGGCCACCGTCGGCATCGGCGCCGGGCAGATGAGCCGGGTCGATGCCGCGCGCATCGCCGCGCGAAAAGCGGAAGACGCGGCCAAAGAATTGAAGCTGCCGTCGCCGCTGACCAAAGGCTCGGTGGTCGCGTCCGACGCGTTTTTTCCGTTCCCCGACGGGCTATTGGTCGCGATCGAAGCCGGCGCCACCGCGGTGATCCAGCCCGGCGGCTCGGTCAACGATCAGAAGGTCATCAAAACCGCCGACGAGCATGGCATTGCCATGGTGTTCACCGGCGTGCGGCATTTCAGGCATTGAGCGCCTCCTATCCCTCCCCCGCTTGCGGGGGAGGGTAGCGAGCGAAGCGAGCCGGGTGGGGGATTTTTCTGTTGCGACGAGACCCCAACCCCCGGCGCTTCGCGCCGGACCCTCCCCTTTCAGGGGAGGGATAAGAGAGTCACTCCCGCGCCAGATCGCCCAGCAAGCTTGCCGCCACGGACAGCTTCGACAGCGTCAGCCCCGAGCCCGCGATCTCGTGGATGGCGGCGCGGATGCGCTCGACTTCCGCCCGCCGCGGCTTGACCCATTCCTCCACCGCGCCGGCGCCCGCGACCCCGTTGCCGACCATGGCAGCGGTGAGCCGACGTTCCGCGTCGCCGATGGAATCGAGCGCGCGGTCGAGCGCCAGACGGTCGAAGTAATCCGACACGACGATGCCCGGCAGCGCGCCTATGACGCGGTCGAGCTGGAAGAAAGTTTCGGTCGCGAAATAGGTCGCGGTCACCTCGCCCACCGGCTTGTTGCCTTGCTCCGCCACCAGCACGATGTCGGGCGCGGCCTTCAGCGCAGCAAGGCTGGCGATGCGGTGCGCCAGCGCCTCCGGCACGCCGGCTTTGGCAAGCTCCGCCACCCGGGCATCGCGCGCAGCCAGAGCCTGCTTCGACAGCGCTCCGTCGAGCGCGGCCGCTACCTGCGCGATGCCGCCGCGGTAATGCCCGATGATTTTTTCCAAGCCCTGCTTGAGATCGGCGTTGCGCAGGAACCACACCAGCCGGTCGAGCAACAGGTCCTGCACGGCGGCATAAAGATCGAGCTGCGCCTTGCCGGAAATCTTATTGTCGAGCGCGTCGATCTCGCTGTTGAGCGCGATCAGGTCGTAGCTGTTGCGCACGGCGGCGAAGGCGGCGGCGATGGCAGCGGGCACCGCCCCCGTCTGGTCGGAAATACGGACGATCAGCGTGGCACCGCCGCGATTGATCATCGAGTTCGTAAGTTGCGTGGCGATGATCTCGCGCCGCAGCCGGTGCGCGTGCAGCGCGTCGTCGTAGCGTTCCGACATCTCCTTGGGGAAATAGCGTTCGAGCTCGCGCCCGAGATAGGGATCGTCCGGCACCGCGCTGTCGAGCAGTTCGCTGTAGAGCGAGAGCTTGGCATAGGCGAGCAACACGGCGAGCTCCGGCCGCGTCAGCGCCAGATTGCGCTTGCGCCGCTCGGCGATCGCCAACTCGTCGGGCAGGAATTCCACCGCGCGGTCGAGCGCGCCGCGCATTTCCAGCGTCTGCATCAGCCGCTGCTGGAAGCCAAAATCCTCCAGCCCGCGCCGCTGCGCCAGCGAAAGCGCCAGCGTCTGCTGGTAGTTGTTGCGCAGCACCAGGCGCGCGACCTCGCCGGTCATCTCGGCGAGGAACGTGTTGCGCGCTTCCATAGTAAGCGCGCCGGAACGCAACGGCCGGCTCAAGGCGATCTTGATGTTGACCTCGACGTCCGAGGTGTTGACGCCGGCGGAATTGTCGATGGCGTCGGTATTGAGCCTGATGCCGGCCAGCGCCGCCTCGATGCGGCCGCGCTGGGTCATGCCTAGATTGGCGCCTTCGCCGATCACCTTGCAGCGCAATTCGCCGCCGGTGACGCGGATAGCGTCGTTGGTGCGGTCGCCGGCCGCTTCGTCGCTCTCTCCCGATGACCGCACATAGGTGCCGATGCCGCCGAAGAACAACAGATCGACCTGCGCCGTCAGAACGGCCTTCATCAGCGCCTGCGGCGTCACGGCCTCGGGCACGCCGAACAGCTTCTGCGCCGCGGGGCTGAGCCGGATTTCCTTGGAGGTGCGCGGATAGACGCCGCCGCCCGCCGAAATCAGCTTCTTGTCGTAATCCTGCCAGCTCGAGCGCGGCAGCGCGAATAGCCGTTTGCGCTCGGCAAAGGTCGCCGCCGGGTCGGGGTCGGGGTCGATGAAGATGTCGCGGTGATCGAACGCCGCCAGCAGCCGCGTGGTGCTCTCGCGCAGCATGCCGTTGCCGAACACGTCGCCCGACATGTCGCCGACACCGACGGCGGAAAACGGCGTCACATGGATGTTGACGTCCATTTCGCGGAAGTGCCGCTTTACCGCTTCCCAGGCGCCGCGCGCGGTGATGCCCATGACCTTGTGGTCGTAGCCAGCCGAGCCGCCGGAGGCGAAGGCGTCGCCCAGCCAATAGTCGTGCTCGATCGAAATCGCGTTGGCGATGTCGGAGAAGGTCGCGGTGCCCTTGTCGGCGGCGACCACCAGATAGGGGTCGTCGCCTTCGTAGCGCACCACGCAGTCGGGCGGAACGATGCTGCCGTCGTGGTGGATGTTGTCGGTGATGTCGAGCAGCGTCGAGATGAACAGCTTGTAGGTTTCGATGCCTTCCGCCTGCACCGCGTCGCGGGCGGCGCCCTTCGGCATCAGCTTGGGCACGAAGCCGCCCTTGGAGCCGACCGGCACGATCACCGCGTTCTTGACCTGCTGCGCCTTCACCAGGCCGAGGATTTCGGTGCGGAAATCCTGCGGCCGGTCCGACCAGCGGATGCCGCCGCGCGCCACCTTACCGAAGCGCATGTGCACGCCTTCGACGCGCGGCGAATAGACGAAAATTTCGTAGAGCGGGCGCGGCAGCGGCAGATCGGTAATCTTGCCGCTTTCGAACTTGACCGCGATCAGCGCCTTGGGATGGCCGGCATTGTCGGTCTGAAAGAAATTGGTGCGGATTGCCGACTGCACCGCGTTGACGAAGTGACGCAAGATGCGGTCCTCGTCCAGGCTCTCGACCTTCTGCAATTCCGCTTCGATGCGCGCGGCGATTTCGGTCTGCCTGGCGTCGCGCCCGGGCGCCGCCTCGGGGCGCGGATCGAACCGGGCATGGAATAGTTCGACGATGTTGCCGGCAACGGCGAAATGCTTGGTGAGCGTCGCCCACATGTAGTCCTGCGAATAGGGCACGCGCACCTGGCGCAGAAAGCGCGACAGCGTGCGGATCAGCGCCACGTCGCGCCAGGCTAGGTTGCCGCCGAGCGTCAGCGCGTTGTAGCCGTCGTTCTCGGCGGCCCCGCGCATCACTATCAGGAAAGCGGCTTCCAGACGCGCTTTGCCGGCATCGAGATCGATCATGCCGCCGTCGCGCCGCTCCAGCAGCATGTCGTGGAACCAGGTGTCGTGGGCACCGTCGCCTTTCGGCGCGATGTGATAGGTGCGTTCATCCACCACCCGGAAGCCCATGTTTTCCAGCACCGGAACGCGCTCCGACAGCGGCAGCGGGCGCGCCAGACTCCAGACTTTGAGGCCGACCGCGCGCTGCTCCTCCTCCAGTCGATGATGGAAATCCACCCCCAGCGGGCGCTGCTCGCTCAAGGATTCGACCACGCGGATATCGCCGGCCGCCACCGCCGGCGCGTAGGCTTCCTGGAAGCCGACGGAAAACGCATCACGGTAGCGGGCAAACAACGCGTGCGCCTTGTCCGGTGGATTGGCCAGCGCCAGCGCGTCGCTCAAACCGTCGGACCACGAGCGCACGATCGTCGCGACCTCGCGCTCCAGCGTGGCGCTGTCGATCATGGGCGCGGTGCCGCCGGCGCGCCCGATGATGAAATGCACGCGCACCAGCGGGCCTTCGGGGAAGAACGGATAGAACGCCGAGACGCGGCCGATGAAGGCGCTGCTGAGATAATCGCCGATCCGCACGCGGATGCGGCTGTCGTAGCGTTCGCGCGGAACGAACACCAGCACCGACACGAAACGGTCGAAGCGGTCGCGCCGCGCCAGCACGCGCACGCGCGGCCGCTCGTCGAGCTGCAGGATGGCGAGAGCGAAGCGATAGAGCGAGTCGTCGTCCACCTGGAAAAGTTCGTCACGTGGATAATGCTCCAGCACGTTGGCCAGCGCCTTGCCGGAATGACTGTTGGGATCGAAGCCGGCGCGCTGCTCGACGCCCGCGATCTTGCGGCGGAGATAAGGAATGCTGTGCGCGGTGCGCGTATAGGCAGTGGAGGTGAACAGCCCGATGATGCGTTGTTCGCCGACCAGATTGCCGGATTCGTCGAAACGCTTGATGCCGATATAATCGAGATAGACGCGCCGATGCACATGGGCGTGGATATTGGCCTTGGCGATGATCAGCAGCCGCGGCTCGTTGAGGAACGCCATGATCTCCGGCGTGTATTCGAGCAGCTCATTACCCTGCTTGAGCACGCGTAAATCGCGCGAGCGCATGATGCCGAGGCCGCTGTCGAAATCGGGCTCCAGTGTCTTGCCGTCAAAAGCGTAATTGCGCACGCCGATGAAAGTGAAATTGTCGGCCAGCAGCCATTGCAAAAACTGGATCGCCTCGGCGATCTCGTCCACCGACAGCGGCGGCGGATTGGTTTTTAGTTCCGCGACCAGGGCATTGACCCGATCGAGCATCGGCCGCCAGTCCTGCACCGCCAGCCGCACTTCGCCGAGCACGACCGCGAGCGCGCGCACGATTTCGGCGCGCGCGGCTTCGTCCGCTATCGGCTCAAGATGGATATGGATGAAGCTCTCGCGCGCGCCGCCGGCGGCGTCGGCAGCGCCGAACGCAACGAGCGTTGCGCCGTCGCGCCGCACGCCGAATACCGGATGGGCCACCAGTTGCACGTTGAGCCGGGGATCGGCGATTTCGCCCATCACCGAATCGACCAGGAATGGCATGTCGTCGTTGACGATCTCGATCACCGACACCGACTTGCGCTCGCCCGATTCTTTCAGCGCGACGGTCTCGCAGCGGATTTTCGGCGCGCCCGGCTGCCGTTCCTTGAGAAAATCGAATGCCCGCTCGGCCAGGTCGGCGAGATCGGCGGCGGCATAGCACAGCACGTCCTCCGCCACCGCGCGGGCGTAGAGCTGCGCGACGAATGTGGCCGGGATGTCGATGCGGCGCGCGGTGAGCGCGGCGCCGGCCTGTTCGATCACGGCACGCGCGGCGTCTTCGTGCGCGCCGGCGGGAAATTCGGCGGCCACGGAGCCTCGCGCGGGTTGGGAGAATTGGTCGAGCATGGATGAGGAGTTTTCACTTTCCGGGGCGGGCCGTCGAGAGCAACAACCCACTTGGTGACGCCATCGTGACGGCTTCGCAAAACGCCGATGATGCCCTGCTTAAGGGGCTGACCTAAAAGGCAAAAGCAGGGCTTCGCCGTCGTATCGCGCAAGCTCGGAACATTGTAATCTCGCGTCCGGGTCGGTCGGAGGGGATTCGTTCGATGGGTAAGGCTGGAAAATCCGTCAAAATCGCGCTGGTAAAGGCGCCCGCGACCAAACCTACTGCCAAGCCGGCGGCGCTTAAGCCGATCCCGCTCAAAGCAGCCGCCGACGACGCGCCGATCGTCGCGCTCAATTTGCCTGTGGCGAAGCTTTCGCCAGCCATGGCCGCCTATTTCAAGAAATGCCAGGAGAAACTCGGTTTCATCCCGAACGTGCTGGTCGCCTACGCCTTCGACACGACCAAGCTCGAAACGTTTGTCGCCATGTACAACGACCTGATGCTGGGCGAGAGCGGGCTCTCCAAGCTCGAGCGCGAGATGATCGCGGTCGCGGTGTCGTCGCAGAACCGCTGCTACTACTGCCTCACCGCCCACGGCGCTGCGGTGCGGCAATATGCCCGCGATCCGCTGCTCGGAGAGCAAATGGTGATGAACTACCGCGCCGCGCGCCTGAACAAGCGCCAGCGCGCCATGCTCGACTTCGCCGTCAAACTCACCGCGCAGCCGGGAAACGTGGAGGAGGCCGACCGCGAGCGGCTGCGCCGCGCCGGATTCTCCGACCGCGACATCTGGGACATTTCCACCGTCACGGGTTTCTTCAACATGTCGAATCGCGTCGCTTCCGCCACGGACATGCGGCCGAACACGGTCTACCACGGGCAAGCGCGCTAGAATGCCCTCTCCCCGCCCGCGGGAAGAGGTGACATAAAGCGACATGCGCCGGATCTCTCGCTTTTTGGTTTTATCGCTAGTCGCCTTGATGCTGGGCGGCTCCGCTCACGCACAGGTCGCGCCGCTCGCGCGCACGCCGGTCATTCCGCCGGCGACGCCGATCCTCGCCCACAGCGGCATGGTGGTGGCGCAGGAGAGCCGCGCCGCCCGCATCGGCATCGAAATTCTCGATCGCGGCGGCAACGCGGTCGACGCGGCGGTGGCGGTCGGCTTCGCGCTCGCGGTCACCTATCCGCGCGCCGGCAATCTCGGTGGCGGCGGCTTCATGGTGATCCATCTTGCCAAAGACAACCGCGACGTGGCGATCGACTATCGCGAGACCTCGCCCGCTGCCGCGACGCCAACCATGTTCCTCGATGCCAGGGGCAATCCCGATCCGAAAAAATCGCGTGATAGCGGGCTCGCCGTCGGCGTGCCGGGCACGGTGGCAGGTCTGGCGCTGGCGCATGACAAATACGGCTCCGGCAAGCTGTCGCTCGCCGATCTGATCGCGCCGGCCATTCGCCTGGCGAGCCAGGGCTTCCCGGTCGAAGACGACACCGCCGACTCGCTGCCGCGCGCGAAAGATCGGCTGGCGCGCTCGCCGTCGTCGGCAAGCCTCTTTCTCAACGGCGGCGAGCCGCTGCACGAAGGCGACCGCCTGCTGCAATTCGATCTCGCCGACACGTTGCGGGCCATTGCGCAGGACGGCCCGCGCGCCTTCTACCAGGGCAGCATCGCCGGTGAGATTGCCGACGCGGTTGTTAAGGCCGGCGGCATCATGACCAAGGACGATCTGGCCAACTACCGCGCGCAGGAGCGTCCGGTCGTGCGCGGGACCTATCGCGGCTATGACATCGTCTCCATGCCGCCGCCCTCCTCGGGCGGCGTGGCGCTGATCGAGATGCTCAACATCCTGGAAGGCTACGACCTCGCCAAGCTCGGCCGCGGCGAACAATCGCTGCACGACCTGATCGAGGCGATGAAGCGCGCCTATGCCGACCGCGCTGTTTTCATGGGCGACCCCGATGCTGTGAAAATGCCGATCGCCGGGCTGCTCTCGAAAAAATACGCCGCCGCGTTGCACGCGGGCATCGGCGACAAGGCGACCCCGGCCGCCGACATCCATGCCGGCAAGCCCGCCGATTTCGAAGGCCAGAACACCACGCATTTTTCCGTCATCGACCGCGACGGCAATGCGGTTTCGAACACCTATACGCTGAATTTCTCTTACGGCTTGGGGTTGGTCGCAGACGGCACCGGCGTGCTGCTCAACAACGAGCTCGACGACTTCACCTCGAAGCCGGGGACCGCCAACGCCTATGGCCTGTTGGGTTTCAACGCCAACCTGCCGGGACCGGGCAAGCGACCGCTATCGTCGATGACGCCGACCATCGTGCTGAAAGACGGCAAGCCGTTCTTGATCACCGGCTCGCCCGGCGGCAGCCGCATCATCACGGCGGTATTGCAGGTCATCTGCAACGTGATCGACTTCCAAATGGCCATAGACAAAGCCGTGAGCGCGCCGCGTCTGCATAATCAATGGCAGCCGGACGGGACATTCGCCGAGCCGGGCTTTGCGCCCGATGTGCTGGATGCGCTGCAACGCCGCGGCCATAAAATCGTGCCGACCGAACCGCACACCTCCGCGAATTCGATTCTGGTCACACCCGGCGGCTATGTCGGCGCCGCCGATACCCGCACGCGCGGCGCGCTGGCGGCGGGGTATTGAGCGGCTATTACGCCCTAAGCGCGGCGGGCGGCGGCGGCACAGCGCTCAACGTCCCGATGCAAAGATGATTGAGGTTGGGCCGCACGAGTTGCAACAGCAGATGCGGGTGTTGGCCGACCTCCGGCAAATAGCCCATGATGATGCTGTCGAACAGATCGCGCGCCGTGGCGTCGTAGATCGACAGCCGGCGGCCCGCGGTGTCGATGCCTCCGCGAATATAAGGCCGCTCAGCCGACAATCTATATTTGTTGACCAGCTCCTGGGCTTCCTGCTCGGATGTTTTCCCCGTTCCTGCAAGATGCCGGTAGTTCGGCCCGCCGAGCGGCCGGGTGTGACAGACGGTGACGGCGTCGACGATCGCGATGCGGGTCCAGTCCGCGATCTTGGTGGGCCACAACATGTCCAGACCCCAGCCGGACAGATTCTCGTTGAACGAGGGCAGCGCCTGCTTCAGGAAATCCCGGCTGAAGCAAGGCGCCATGATCTCGACGAAGTTGGTGAATCGCAAATGGAACGAACGATTGCGCAAGGTGATGAGATGGCCGAGATGACTGTCGCGCGTCAAAGCCGGTTGCGACAACGTCAGCCCGTGTTTCGCGGCAATATCGAATAGCGAATTGATGCCGTCTTTGGTCGTTCGCAGGTCGTCGTCGGGCAACCATACATAGTCGTAGCCAAAGGCGTCATCACCAAGCTTTTGGACAAGATCGTGCAGCGCCGGCCATTTGGGACCTTTGGAGTCGATGCGCTGAACGTCGTCTTTGCGGTAGCGCTGCGGGTCGTCGCCGAAATAATTGACGATCAGATCCCAGTTGCGCTCGCCGTCGCCCTGCAGCCATTCCTCATGCAGGGATGAATCGCCCGCACGGACAATGACCAGGTTTTTCCGTCTTGCCATTTGGCGCTCCGCCACGCGGACGCTGTCTTGCCGCGCGGCATAACCGATCCCGACGGGCGCAAAGAAACCGCGGCTTCCCGCGTGTTTTCTAGGACGATTATGGTTTGCAATCGGTTAATGCGGTGCCGGCGCACCGACGCCCGCATAAACGTAAGGAGAGAAAAATTGGAGCGGGCGAAGGGATTCGAACCCTCGACCCCGACCTTGGCAAGGTCGTGCTCTACCCCTGAGCTACACCCGCATCCGTTAGATATATGGCCGATCTGGCACTACCGGCCGCCAAGCCCGAACCTATAGCCAAAAGGTTGACCACTATGCAACAATGACCAATTCAAGGCCGTTAATCCCGATTAACGCGGTGCTTGCGGTGCCGCTTGGGATGGCCGTTTTGCCGCTGCCAGCCCGACCAGGCCGGGTTGGGGTTGCAAGTGCCGCGATTGCCGGCGATCACGTTTGGCCGGCACTCCTCGACCGAGCGGTAATGGCAATCCCACATCACGTCGCCAAAACCGACATCCACCACCGCGCACCAGGGCGCGCGCCCATAGGCCTGCACCGGCCGCAAGTCGAAAGCCATCACGGCAATAAAAACGGCGACCGCCAGCATATAGCGCATCGATTTCGGCCTCTATTTCCCGCGTGATACTAACACCGCGACCGGCTAAATTGTTGCCTTAATGCCGACGACGCCTGACCAGCTTTTTGCCTTTCTCGACAGCCTCGGCATCGCCCATGCAACGGTGAAACACCCGCCGCTGTTCACGGTCGAGCAGTCGCGCGCCTTGCGCGGGCAAATTCCCGGCGGCCATACCAAGAACCTGTTCCTGCGCGACAAGAAACACCAGCTTTACCTGGTGGTGGCGCTGGAAGACGCCGAAATCGATCTGAAGGGCTTGCACCGCCAACTCGGCGCCACTGGGCGTTTCTCATTCGGCTCAGCCGACCTGTTGCGCGAAGTGTGGGGGGTCGAGCCCGGCGCGGTGACCCCGTTCGGCGCCATCAACGACACGCAATCCCGCGTCACCGTGGTGCTCGACGCCGCCATGATGGAGTACGAAACGCTCAATTATCATCCGCTGGTCAACACCATGACCACCTCGATCAAGCGCCGCGATCTGGTGAAGTTTCTGGAAGCGACCGGGCATATTCCCCGTATCGAGCGGGTATCCGCCCGCGCCGGCGACGGCCCCTGACCCGATTGCAATCGCCGGCCGGATGACCCATTTAATCCGGCATGGAACCGGGCCTTAGGGCCTGCGAGTAGCCCGATAGGCGAGGAATTATGCTGCAAAATGGCGGGGCAATAACGGCGGCAGCCGACAATGTGATCGTCGAGACGACGACGCAAAACTTCATCAAGGACGTGATCGAGGAATCCAAGCGCCAGCCGGTGCTGGTAGATTTCTGGGCGCCCTGGTGCGGGCCCTGCAAGCAGCTGACTCCGATTCTGGAAAAGGCGGTGAAGTCCGCCAAGGGCAAAGTCAAGCTCGCCAAGATGGACATCGACAAGCACCCGGACATTCCCGGCCAGATGGGCATCCAGTCGATCCCCGCGGTGATCGCCTTTGCCGACGGCCAGCCGGTCGACGGCTTCATGGGCGCGCTGCCCGAAGCCCAAGTGATTGCGTTCCTCGAGCGCGTGACCAAAGGCAAGATCGGCGGCGAGGAAAAAGATCTGCTGAAGGAAGCCGATGCCGCGCTCGCCGCCGGCAACGCCGCCGAGGCCGCGAACCTGTACGGACAATTGCTGAAAGAAGACAGCGGCCATGTCGCAGCGCTCGCCGGATTGGCGCGTTGCTATGTTGCCACCGGCAATCTCGAGCAGGCCAAAAAGACGCTGGCCATCGTGCCGGAAGCCAAGCTCAACGATTCCGCGGTGGCGGCGGCGCGCGCCGCACTTGAGCTCGCCGAGCAGGCAAAATCGGTCGGGCCGATCGATGAGTTGGAGAAAAAGGTCGCCGCCGATCCGCTCGACCATCAGGCGCGGTTCGATCTTGCCGCCGCGTTTAACGCCAAGGGCAAGCGCGCGGAGGCCGCCGAACATCTGCTCGCGATCGTCAAGCGCGACCGCAAATGGAACGAGGACGGCGCGCGCAAGCAGCTCGTGCAGTTTTTCGAGGCCTGGGGCCCGGCCGACCCGGCCACCGTGGAAGGCCGCAAGCGGCTGTCGTCGATATTGTTTTCGTGAGCCCATGAGGACGCCGGAACGGCACCGGCTCGCGGAGTAAAATGTAATGCCGATGAACGCCCAATATCGCGGGCCGATCGATCTGCCCGAAGTCATTCCGGTGTTCCCACTGCCGGGCGCGCTGCTGCTGCCGCGCGGCCAGATGCCGCTCAACATTTTCGAGCCGCGCTATCTCGCCATGATCGACGACGCATTGCGCGACGGCCACCGGCTGATCGGCATGATCCAGCCCGATGCCGCGCATGCCGGCCCCGCCGACAAGCCACCGCTGTTCAAGATCGGCTGCGCCGGCCGCATCACCCAACTCGCCGAGAGCGGCGACGGCCGCTATTTGCTCGAACTCACCGGCGTCGCCCGTTTCCGCGTCGAACAGGAATTGCCGGTCAAGACCGACTACCGGCAATGCCGTGTCACTTACGCGCCGTTCGCCGACGATTTCGTCGCGCGCAAGGGCGAGGACGACGTCGATCGCGACGCCGTGCTCAAGGCCTTGCGCTCCTTCATGAAGGCCAACGATCTCAAGGCGGATTGGGAGGGCATCGACCAGGCGCCGAACGAGGCGCTGGTCAACGCGCTCTCGATGATGTCGCCCTATGGCCCGCCGGAAAAGCAGGCGCTGCTGGAGGCGCCCGATTTGAAGAGGCGCGCCGAGCTGCTGGTCGCCATCACCGAGATCGAACTCGCCAAGAGGAATACCGAGGGCGAACCGCCGCTGCAGTAATCCGCCGCCGTGCTATAAAGCGGCGAAATCCCCGGGAGCCCGTCCATGCCCACCACCCCGCCCACCGAGCCGCCCGCCAGCAGCGTCGATCCCAAGCTGTTGGAAATCCTGGTCTGCCCGCTGACCAAGACGACATTGGAATACGACGCCGCCAAGCAGGAGCTGATCTCGCGCAAGGCCAAGCTCGCCTATCCGATCCGCGACGGCATCCCGATCATGCTGCCGGAAGAGGCGCGCAAGTTGGATTAAATCAATTCGGCTGCGATATTTGAAAAACTCGGAAAATCAGGAAACAACTCATGATCAAAATCTGGGGCCGCAACACCTCGTCCAACGTACAGAAGGCGATGTGGGCGGTGGGCGAACTGGAACTCGACCACACCCGCATCGACGTTGGCGGCGCCTTCGGCAAAAACAGGGAAGCGCCCTATCTGGCGATGAATCCGAACGGGCTGGTGCCGACGCTTGAAGAAGAAGACGGCTTCCTGCTGTGGGAATCCAATTCCATCGTGCGCTATCTCGCCGGCAAGCACGACAAAACCGGCGTGCTGGAGCCGAAGGATCCGCGGCAGCGCGCGCTCGCCAGCCAGTGGATGGATTGGCAACTATCGGTGGTCGCGCCGGCGATCACGCCGGCGTTCTGGGGCTTGATCCGCACGCCGCCGGAAAAGCGCGACCTGGCCGCGATCAGGGCCTCGCAGGACAAGACCACCGACGCGATGAAGATGCTCGACGCGCAGTTGGCCAAAACGGCCTACGTCGCCGGCCCGGCGTTTTCCTACGGTGACATTCCGGTCGGCGTGATGTGCTACCGCTACCGGCAACTGGTGCCCGGCCGGCCGCCGACGCCCAATCTCGATCGCTGGTACGACGCCATCTCAAAGCGCAAGGCGTTCCACGATCACGTCGGCAGCATTGCGCTGACCTAAAGCATCTCGCCCTTTAGCAGCTTCGGCACATCGCCGGTGAAGCCCGCCGCCTCGCGGATAAACACGCACTTGAGCGCCGGGATGCGCTCGACCACGCCGAGGCCGAGATCGCGCATCAGCCGCAGCACGTCGGATGAGTTGGAGAACAGCCGGTTCAAACCGTCGGTGGCGACGCCCATGGTCATGGTGTCGAAGCGGCGCCAGCGCTGATAGCGCTCAAGCACATCCGCGCCGCCGATATCGAGCCCGAGCCGCGCCGCGTCGGCGACCGCCTCCGCCAGGGCCGCCACGTCACGCAAGCCCATATTCAAACCCTGCCCGGCGATCGGATGGATGATGTGCGCGGCGTCGCCGATTAGCGCCAGCCGCTCGGCGATGAACGTCCGCGCGGTAAACAGCCCGAGCGGAAAGGCGCGGCGTTGGCCCACCACCGCGAGATCGCCGAGATGCAGGCCGAAACGCTTCTCCAGTTCGGCATGGAATTCATCGTCCGGCAGCGCGACGATACGCTCGGCTTCGCGCGCGGTCTCGGTCCACACGATAGACGCGCGTTTTCCCGTCAGCGGCAAAATCGCGAACGGCCCGGCGGGCAAGAAATGCTCCTCGGCGCGGCCGTTGTGCTCGCGCTCGTGCGCCACCGTGGTAACGATCGCCGACTGATCGTAATTCCACCCGTGCGTGGCGATGCCGGCTTGTTCGCGGATTTTTGAGCGCGCGCCGTCGGCGCCGACCAGAAGCCGCGCGGAAATCGTCTCGCCGCCGGCGAGTTGAACGTCGATCGCGTGATCCGCATGCTCGAAGCCGCTGACCGCGCCGGCGCGCAGATCGATGCCCAACTCCTTGGCCTTCTTGACCAGCGCGTCGACCAGGTGACGGTTCTCGACCATGTGCGCGAAGGGTTCGCCCGGCTCGACCTCGCCGCCGAAGGTGAGGAAGGCCGGCCGCACCGCGTCGTCGAGCTTGGAATCCGTCACCACCATGTCGAGGATCGGCTGTGCTTGGGCTGCGACCGCATCCCAGACCTCGATCGCCTCGAACAGCCGGCGCGCGGCCGCCGCGATCGCCGAGGCGCGCGGATCCTGGGAGGTCGCGGCGGCCAGCGCCGGGTCCACCACCGTCACCGTGAACGCGCTCCCGAGCCCTTGGCGCAGCGCGATCGCCAGCGCCAGCCCGGCAAAGCCGGCGCCGCCGATGACCAGATCGGTTTTATGGTGTTGCTTCAGGCCCTTCGGCATACGGTTTGTTCGCCCCTTCCTTGTAAAACTTAGCCGAGCATAGCAGGTTGGGGCCGACATTTGACCCATACCGGCCGCGCCCATGACCGCCACCACCTCCGCCGTCCAGGATTTGCTCAATCTGCTCGATCTCGAGCGGCTCGACGTCGACCTGTTCCGCGGTGGCAGCCCGCAAACCGGCTGGCAGCGCGTGTTCGGCGGCCAAGTGATCGGCCAGGCGCTGGTCGCCGCCGTGCGCACCGTGGAAGGCCGCCCGCCGCATTCCATGCACGCCTATTTCCTGCTGCCCGGCGATCCCAAGGTTCCGATCATCTACGACGTCGACCGCATCCGCGACGGCAAGAGTTTCACCACCCGCCGCGTCACCGCGCGCCAGCACGGCCATCCGATCTTCTCCATGCTGGTATCGTTTCATACCGATGAGCCGGGGCTCGACCATCAGGCCAAGATGCCGGACGTTCCCGATCCGGAATCGCTACCGAGCGAAGCCGAGGTGCGCGCCAAGATTCTACCCGGCATGCCCGATCCGGTGCGGCGCTATTATGAACGCGAACGGCCGATCGAATTGCGGCCGGTGGAGTTCGAACGCTACCTCGGCAAGAAATTTCCCGACGCCCGGTTCAACGTGTGGATCAAGACGACCGGCCAGCTGCCGGACGATCCGGCAATCCATCAATGCGTGCTGGCCTATACCTCGGACATGGGACTGCTCGACACCGCGCTGGTGCCGCATGGCCGCACTTTGTTCGAAAAGGAATTCATGGCCGCCAGCCTCGATCATGCGCTCTGGCTGCACCGGCCATTCCGCGCCGACGAGTGGCTGCTGTACGCGCAGGATTCGCCCAACCTGCACGGTTCGCGCGGCTTCTCGCGCGGACTTATCTTTACCCGCGACGGCACGCTGGTTGCCTCGGTGGCGCAGGAAGGCCTGGTGCGCCTGCGGCGCAATTCGTGAAGCTCCATGAAGCGATCATTCGCTGCGTTTGTTCTTCTGATGTCGCTGTGGACGGCGGCGCTCGCCGCATCCGGCAGGCAGCCGGCGCCGCCCGGCCCGTTTGAAGGCGCACCGCCGCAATACACGCGTTTTTCCGCCGCCGAGATCATGCGCGGATTTCTGGCGCTCAGCTTCGGCTCCGACCTGCGCATCGGCGCAACGCCGCGCGGCATCCGCCGCTTCGATCATCCGATCCGCGCCGCCGTCATTACCGGCGGCAGCGTCGATCGTGGGGCGGCAATGCAACGCGTCCTCGACGAATATGCGCAGAAAGCCCCCAACCTGCACCTGAGCATCGCGGACAGCGCAGCAAACGCCGACATCGAAGTTCGGCTGATCGACGAAAAAGATTTCACCGCGGCGCTCAAGGTCGCGTTCGGCGCCAAGATCACCCGGACATTCGTCCGGCGCACCAATCCGCAATGCATGACCAGCGTAAAATCGAGCGCCGACGGCGCTATCCTGCGCGCGGTCTCCTTCATCATTGTCGACAAAGGCGGCGACGTCTTCCTCGACTGCGCCTATCACGAGCTGCTGCACGCCTTCGGCCTGTCGAACCACGATCAGCGCAATCCTTGGACCACCCTCAACCAGAGACGCATGGTCGGCTACCTGACGGTCTACGATCGCGCGCTGTTGACCTTGCTGTACGACCCGCAAATCCAGCCCGGCATGACCGCCCGGCAGACGCGCCACAGGCTCCCGGGCCTGATTCAGGAGCTCGGCCTCGCGGCTCCGGGCAAGTAAGACAGCAAGGCTGCCGTAAAATGCCTGTTCACACGGCGAATGCCTTGGGACACAGCAATAATCCCGCTTAATTTTTGATCCGCCTGTCGATACGGTAGGCAAAACAGCCCCGCCGGCGGCTTGCCGGGCAGGCTTTCACCGTCGCGGCGCGCGATCTCCGAGCAGACCTACCCCCTTCGGTCAAAGGATGGGGCCGCGGTTTCGGACTTTGATCGGACGCCAACCAGAGATTTTGCCGGGAAGGAAAACCATGAAACTGGTCATCGCCATCATCAAACCGTTCAAGCTCGACGAAGTGCGCGACGCCCTCACCCGCATCGGCGTGCACGGCATGACCGTGAACGAGGTCAAGGGCTATGGCCGGCAAAAGGGTCACATGGAGATTTATCGCGGCGCCGAATACGCGGTGAATTTCCTGCCCAAGCTGCGCATCGAAGTCGCGGTCTCGAGCGATATCGCCGACCAGGCGATCGACGCGATCGCCGCCGCCGCCAAGACCGGACAGATCGGCGACGGAAAAATCTTCGTCACGCCGCTGGATCAAGCCGTGCGCATCCGCACCGGCGAGACCGACGACAGCGCGCTTTAGAAGTCAGAATAAAAATCGGGGGACATGAAATGACACAGGCGCAACTCCGACTCGCCGTGGCCGCAATCGCCGGAGCAGCGACGCTGGCCGCCTCGCCAGCTTTCGCGCAAGGCGCCGCCAAGATCGACGCCGCCGACACCGCCTGGATGCTGGGCGCCACCGGCCTGGTGCTGATGATGACGATCCCCGGCCTCGCCTTGTTCTATGCCGGAATGGTGCGCAAGAAGAACGTACTCGCGACCATGGCGCAGTGCATGGCCGCGACCTTCCTGGTTTCGATCCTGTGGGCCGTCATCGGCTACTCGCTCACCTTCACCGGCAACGGTGCCTATATCGGCACGCTCGATCGCATTTTCCTCAACGGCATGACGCTCGACGCGATCTCGCCGCACGCCAAGACCATCCCCGAAAGCCTCTTCATGATCTATCAAATGACCTTCGCCATTATTACGGTGGCGCTGGTGGCGGGCTCGGTCGCCGATCGCATGCGCTTCTCCGCGTTTCTCTTGTTCTGCGTATTCTGGCTGCTGCTGGTCTACGTGCCGATCGCGCATTGGGTCTGGGGCGGCGGCTTCCTAGGCAGCTATGGCGTGGTCGATTTCGCCGGCGGGCTGGTGGTGCATCTCAATGCCGGCGTCGCCGGCCTGGTCGCCGCCTATGTCATCGGTAAACGGCGCGGCTACGGCAGCGAAAATCTGTCGCCGCACGATCTGACGCTGGCGGTGATCGGCACCGGCCTATTGTGGGTCGGCTGGTTCGGCTTCAACGGCGGCTCCGCGCTCGGCGCCAATTCGCGCGCCGCCATGGCGATCACCTCGACCCATCTCGCGGCCAGCGCCGGCGCTTTCACCTGGATGGTTCTGGAGTGGCGGATACGCGGCAAACCCTCCGTGCTCGGCATGATCTCCGGTGCGGTCGCGGGCTTGGGCACCATCACGCCGGCCTCCGGCTTCGTGATGCCGATGCAGGCCGTGCTGATCGGCGTGATCGCCGGCGCGGTCTGCTTCTGGGCCTGCACCTGGCTCAAGCTCAAGCTCGGCTACGACGACTCGCTCGACGTCTTCGGCGTGCACGGCGTCGGCGGCCTGACCGGCACGTTGCTCGCGGGCGTATTGGCGGTCGGCGCCCTGTCCGCAAGTCCCGAACTGCCGGGTGGCGTGTCCGGGCTGCTCGAAGGCAATACGCAACAAGTGCTGGCCCAGCTCTATGGGATCGCTGTCACATTGGCCTGGTCGGGCATGATGACCTTCATCGTCCTCAAGATCGTCGGCGCCATGGTTCCGTTGCGGGTACGCCATGAGGACGAGGTGATGGGCCTCGACGTCACCCAGCACGGCGAGGCGTTGCAATAGCGCAAAAACTAGCCGCATCCGCCGTCGCCGCGGGTGCGGTTTTACCACTTTGAATTTTGCTTAAAAATTATGCAGGCCCTCGGAGTCGTGGCGCGACTTTGGGCTAATGCCCAATGGGCTAATTGACCTCTCGCCGCAATCGTAAAAATTCATTCATCAAATCAGCCGGATACGCCTCGGTCCGGCATCTGGCACGGCGTTTGATTCTACTGTTCTGGCTCTGCCCGCGAAGTGCGCTTTTCGGGTCCGGCTCAGTGAAACCGCCCGCACTGCGTGATTGTAGAAAACGGGCTCAAGCGGGGATCGAATCCATGAAAATCGTCATGGCCATTATTAAGCCTTTCAAACTCGACGAGGTCCGCGACGCTCTGACCTCCATCGGGGTGCAGGGGCTAACTGTCACCGAGGTCAAGGGCTACGGGCGTCAAAAGGGTCACACGGAAATCTACCGTGGTGCCGAGTATGCGGTGAGCTTCCTCCCGAAAGTTAAAGTGGAAGTGGCGGTGGCGACCGACCAAGTCGACAAGGTCATCGGCGCCATCACCGGAGCCGCGAAGACCGGCCAGATCGGCGACGGCAAGATTTTTGTCTTCGCCCTGGACCACGCCGTGCGCATCCGCACCGGCGAAACCGATGCTGCGGCTCTCTAGTAACCCGCACCGCAAAACAATACGGACAGGAGTTAGACCATGACGTTGAAGAAACCCTCCCGTGCGGGACTGATGGCTCTCGCCTTCGGGATTCTGCTCGGACTATTTTTGAGCGTGGCGGCGTATAATACGTCGTACGCTCAGACGCCGGCTCCCAGTGCTGCGCCGGCGGCCGCACCGGCGGCCTCGGCTGCACCAGCGGCTGCCGCTGCACCGGCGCCGGCGCCAGCCTGCGCTAGCGACCCCGATCCCAAAAAGGCCGTGCTGACGAAGTGCGCGCCCAATTCGGGTGACACCGCCTGGATGCTCACTTCAGTGGCTCTCGTGCTGATGATGACCATCCCGGGTCTCGCCTTGTTCTACGGCGGCATGGTCCGCAAGAAGAACGTGGGCGATACGGTGATGACGAGCTTCGCCGTCACCTGTCTGGTCACGATCGTCTATTCGATCTTGACCTACAGCCTCGCCTTCACGCCCGGCTCACCCTACATCGGCGGGCTAAGCCGCGTGTTCCTGCAAGGCATTCTCAGCGACATTAGCACGGGCGCGGGCAATCCGAACCCGCTGGCCGTGACGATCCCTGAGACGGTCTACATGTGCTTCCAGATGACGTTTGCGATCATCACTCCTGCGCTGATCGCGGGCGCCTTCGCCGAGCGCATGAAGTTCTCCGCCATGCTGTGGTTCATGGGGCTGTGGTCGATCTTCGTCTACGCGCCGGTCGCACACTGGGTCTGGGGCTCGGACGGCATGCTCTCGTCCGGCAATTCCGACGCCATGATCAAAGTGCTCGACTTCGCCGGCGGCACCGTCGTGCATATCAATGCCGGTGTTGCCGGCTTGATGTGCGCGATCATGCTCGGCAAGCGCAAGGACACCGGCCCAGGCCACAACATGGTGCTGACTCTGATCGGCGCCTCGCTGCTGTGGGTCGGCTGGTTCGGCTTCAACGCCGGTTCGGCGGTGACCGCAAACATCCAGGCCGGTATGGCGATGACCGTGACGCAGATTGCCACCGCGGTCGCGGCCTTCACCTGGATGCTGGTGGAATGGGCGCACCGCGGCAAGCCGACCGTCATCGGCATCTCCTCCGGCGCTGTCGCCGGCCTCGTCGCCATCACCCCGGCCTCGGGCTTCGTCGGCCCGGTCGGCTCGATGGTCATCGGCCTGGCTGCCGGCGTGGTCTGCTACTGGGGCGTTACCGGCCTCAAGAAGATGCACGGCGTCGACGATGCGCTTGACTGCTTCGGCGTCCATGCGATCGGCGGCATCGCCGGCGCGCTGCTCACCGGCGTGTTTGCCATCAACGAATATGGCGGCACTTCCGGCCTGATCGAGGGCAACCCCGGCCAGGTGCTCAACCAGTTCGAGGGCATCTGCATCGTGTTCATCTACGATGCCATCGTCTCGTTGATCCTTCTCAAGATCATCGACGTGATCATCGGCCTGCGGGTCACCGAAGAGGTGGAACGCGACGGTCTCGATCTCGCGCTGCATGGCGAGGTGATCCAGTAGTCACAAGCTAGCGGTAGGGGCGGAAACCCGGCACTGTCCCTTCCGTCGAGGCCCCCGGTTCGCAAGAGCCGGGGGCCTCTCTCTTTTTGGGCGGAGCGGTGAAACGAAAAAGTCCGGCACCATGGCCGGACTTGAGTTCGCCGATTCGAAAAGGCTGATGGATTAGGGCGCCAATGTCATCGGATCGATACCGATGGTGGCGGATACAAACGCCGCAACCATCAATGCCGCGACGCAGCAATACGCCACGCCCCAGACCGAATGCTTCATTTGACCGTTCATCTTCTCCCCCCAGGTTAGAACATCGGGAGGTACCCTAAGGGCGCAGCCTTAACGCCGGTTCAATCCACCCCAAATCCAGTGACCGATGGTTAATCGGGTCTTAACCTCAACCTCCCTATTGTGCTGCATCCTTGTGCCGCGGGCCGCGTCCCGCCGTGTAACCGCATGTCCATGATGACCGCCCAGCGCGAGCCTTCCAGTACCCCTGCTCCGGCGGTCGATGGCCGCTCGCCATTCGTGCGGCTGACCGAGTTGATCGCCGGCATCGAGCCGGGCAAGCCCGTCATCAATCTCTCCGTCGGCGAACCGCAGCACCCGATCCCGGCCTTCGTCGGCTCCGAGATCGCCGCTCATCTCGGCGAATTCGGCCGCTACCCGGCCAACAAGGGCAACGAGCCGTTCCGCGGCGCGGTCGCCCAATGGCTCGGCCGCCGCTACATGCTGCCGCGCCCGGTCGACGCCGAGAACGAGGTCCTGGTGCTCAACGGCACGCGCGAGGGACTGTTCCTCGCCGCCATCGCCGCCAAGCGCTGGGTCAAGCCGCGTGCCGGCAAACCGGCCATGCTGATCCCCAATCCGTTCTACGCGGCCTACGCCGCCGGCGCGCTCGCCGCCGATTGCGAGCCGGTCTATCTGCCGGCGACGCGCACCAGCGCCTTCCTGCCGGATCTCGACGCGCTCGACGACGCGCTGCTGGCGCGCACCGTCGCCTTCTACCTTGCGTCGCCGTCAAATCCGCAAGGCGCCGTCGCGAGCAGGGCTTATCTCGACAAGCTCGCCGGTCTTGCGCACCGCTTCGGCTTTCTGGTGTTCGCCGACGAATGCTACTGCGAGATCTACAGCGAGCATCCGCCGGCCGGCATGCTGGAAGCCACCGGGCCCGACTTCGCCAACGCCGTGGTGTTCCATTCGCTGTCGAAGCGCTCGAATCTACCCGGCCTGCGGGTCGGCTTTGCCGCCGGCGACCGCCGCTTCCTGTCGGCCTTTCTCGAGCTGCGCAACATCGCAGCGCCTCAGGTGCCGGGCCCGGCGCAATATGTCGCCGCCGCCGCCTATGGCGACGAGGCCCATGTGCAGGAAAATCGTAAGCTTTATTCGGCCAAGTTCGACCTGGCCGACCAGATCATCGGCGACCGCTACGGCTACCGGCGTCCGGCCGGCGGATTTTTCCTCTGGCTTGACGTTTCGAAATACGGAGGCAGCGAGATCGTGACCAAGCGGCTGTGGCAGGAGGCCGGCGTGCGCGTCGTCCCCGGCCGCTATCTGGCGCGCGAGCAGGCCAACGGCAGCAATCCCGGCGCGGACTACATCCGCGTCGCCATGGTTCAGGACAAGGCGACCACGGCGGAGGCGCTGCATCGCCTCGTCGCGGTGCTTGCTTGAGGTTATAGATATGCCCGCGATCGACCGCAGCCTCGACGCCGTCGCTTTTATCTCCGAGCATTTCCGCGACATCCTGCGGCGGCGCTTCAGCGAACTGGCCGGCCTCGCGCTGATCACGCTGGCGCTGCTCGGCGCCATCGCGCTCGCCACCTGGTCGGTGCAGGACCCCTCGCTCAGCCACGCCACGCAGACGCCGATCCACAATCTGCTCGGCTTCCCGGGCGCGATCTTCGCGGATCTGGCGATGCAGCTGCTGGGTCTCGCCGCCGTCATGCTGCTGCTGCCGGAAGTGCTGCTCGGCTGGCGCCTGCTGTCGCACCGGCCGGTCGGCGACAAATGGCGCGGCCTGTCGTGGATTCTCGCCGCCTTCTTTGCCGCTGCCTTCGTCTCCACCTGGCCGCGCGTCGGCTCCTGGCCGTTGCCGACGGGCTTGGGCGGCGTCTTCGGCGACGCCATGCTGCGCGCGCCGGGACTGGTTTTCGGACGCCCGCTCGGCGCGACGGCGCTGTTGATCTCCGCTTTGCTGTTCGGCACCGCCACCGCGGCGACGGTCGCATTCGCCGCCGGCATCGGATGGCAGCGGCCGAGTGAGCGCGCGCTCGCGCGCGAGGCCGACGAAGACACCGAAGATGACGAGAGCGATGGCGCCTCGGCCTGGCTCGGCATGATCGCGCACGCGCTGCTGAGCTGGAAGGCGCGCGCCGGCCGCATGTTGCGGCGCACGCCGCGCAGCCGGCTGCCCGCCACGATGCCGCCCGCGAGCGACTCCCGTCAGGAGCCGCGCTTCGACACCCAGGGCCGCGTGGCGATGCCGGCCGAGCCCGCTTTCGACGACGAGGAAGACGAGGACCAGGCGCCGGCCACCCCGCGCCGCCGCGCCGCGCCGCGCGCGCCCGTGCGCCGCTCCGGCAACGGCTATGTGCTGCCCTCGCTCAACCTGCTGACGGCGCAGCGCGTCTCCGAGCGCACCACGTTGTCGAAAGACCTCATCGACGCCAACGCCGTCGCGCTCGAAAGCGTACTGCAGGACTTCGGCGTGCGCGGCGAGATCATCAACGCGCGCCCCGGCCCGGTGGTGACGCTGTACGAACTCGAACCCGCGCCCGGGATCAAGTCGTCGCGCGTGATCGGGCTGGCCGACGACATCGCCCGCTCGATGAGCGCGGTATCGGCGCGCGTCGCCGTCGTGTCCGGCCGCAACGCCATCGGCATCGAGTTGCCCAACCCTACGCGCGAGAAGGTGTACTTGCGCGAATTGCTCACCGGCAACGACTACAACGAAAGCGCCGCCAAGCTGCCGCTCTGCCTTGGCAAGACCATCGGCGGCGAGTCGGTAATCGTCGATCTGGCGCGCATGCCGCATCTCCTGATCGCCGGCACCACCGGCTCCGGCAAATCAGTCGCTATCAACACCATGATCCTGTCGCTGGTCTATCGGCTGCGCCCCGACCAGTGCCGGCTGATCATGGTCGATCCCAAGATGCTCGAACTCTCGGTCTATGACGGCATCCCACATCTGCTCACGCCGGTCGTCACCGATCCGAAGAAGGCGGTGGTCGCGCTCAAATGGGCGGTACGCGAGATGGAGGAGCGCTACAAGCGTATGTCCAAGCTCGGCGTACGCAACGTCGACGGCTACAATGCGCGCCTGGCCGAGGCCAAGGCGAAAGGCGAAACGCTCACCCGCACGGTACATACCGGCTACGACAAGGAAACCGGTCAAGCGATATACGAGAAGGAAGAGCTCGAACTCGATCCGCTGCCGTATCTGGTTGTGATCGTGGACGAGATGGCCGACCTGATGATGGTCGCCGGCAAGGACATCGAAGGCGCTATCCAGCGCCTGGCCCAGATGGCGCGCGCCGCCGGCATCCACGTCATCCTGGCGACGCAACGTCCGTCGGTGGACGTGATCACCGGCACCATCAAGGCGAACTTCCCGACCCGCATCTCGTTCCAGGTCACGTCCAAGATCGACAGCCGCACCATCCTGGGCGAGCAGGGCGCCGAACAACTGCTCGGCCAGGGCGACATGCTCTACATGGCCGGCGGCGGCCGCATCAGCCGCGTGCACGGCCCGTTTGTGTCGGACGACGAAGTCGAAAAGGTGGTACGCCACCTGAAGTCGCAGGGGCATCCGGAATATCTCGAGGAAGTCACCGCCGACGAGCCGGAAGAGGGCGAAGACGGCGCGGTGTTCGACGCGACCGGCATGGGCTTGGCCGAAGGTGGCGACCTCTACCAGCAGGCGGTCGCCATTGTGAAACGCGACCGCAAGGCTTCCACCTCCTACATCCAGCGCCGGCTGCAGATCGGCTACAACCGCGCCGCGTCGCTTATGGAGCGCCTCGAACAGGAAGGCGTCGTCGGCCAACCGAACCACGCCGGCAAGCGCGAGATCCTGATCCCGGAAAATCCGTCGGATGATCGTTTCTAGTTCCGGCAGAAACGCTTATCGCGATTAAGCCCGAATCAGCGCATGATTGGGGCCGCGAAATAGCCACAGCCGGCTCCTACAGAACTTGCCAAGACTTGAACTCAAATCGGGGCGCGAGGCGGAGACCGTGATGGCGCAATACCTGAATGCGCAAACCGGCCGTAAATTGGCGATAGCGGTGCTGCTGGCCAGTTTGGCGGCCGTCCCGGCGCTGGCCCAGGACGTCCCGCTCCCAACCCCGCGCCCGGCGATCGCCGTCCGTCCCGCCGTCACCGGCTCGATCGCGGCGCCGCGGCCTGCCGGGGTTCCCGCTGCCGCGCTGCGCGCCCGCGCGCAGGCAACTCAGGCACAAGCGCCCAATCCGATTTCCAATCCGTTCGCCGCCTTGCTTGGCCGGCCCACTTCCACCTCAACCACCTCAGGGCCGCTCAGCGCCGAGCAGCGTGGCATCATCGAACGGGTGAATACTTATCTGTCCAACATGCAGGTCCTATCCGGCAAATTCGTCCAGGTCGCCCCGGACGGCCGCCGCACGCAAGGCGAGTTCTATATTTCCAAGCCCGGCCGGGTGCGTTTCGAATACGACAACCCGAGCCCGATCGAATTGATCGCCGACGGCAAGTCGGTCGTCGTGCGCGACCGCGATCTCGCGACCCAGGACGTCTATCCGCTGTCGCAGACGCCGCTGCGCTTCCTGCTCGCCGACCATGTCGACCTGATGAAGGATGCCAGCGTGGTCGCGGTCTATGCCGACGACGTGTTCGTCACGGTGGTGGTCGAGGAGAAGAACGGCATCGTCGGCACCAGCCGGCTGATGATCATGTTTAGCGCCAAGGACATGCAGCTCAAGCAGTGGACGGTGACAGACCCGCAGGGCTACGACACCACCGTCGCGGTGTACAACCTCGACACCAGCAAGCGGCCTGATCCCAGCATGTTCAAGATCGACTACACGAATTATCACAACTGAATTTTACCGCTGTCATTACCGGGCTTGACCCGGCAATCCATCTAAAGCTTCATTCAATCGCGAAACCTCATGGACCCCCGGGTCAAGCCCGGGGGCGACGATTTGGAAATGCCATTCAAGATCACCACCTGGAACATCAATTCGGTCCGCTTGCGCATCGACCTGGTGGCTAAGTTTCTCAAAAGCGTCCGGCCCGATGTGCTCTGCCTGCAAGAGACAAAGTGCCCGGACGAGGCCTTCCCGCTCAAACGCTTCAAGCGGCTCGGCTATGTGCACGCCGCGCTGAACGGGCAGAAGGGCTATCACGGCGTCGCTGTGCTCTCGCGCGCGCCGTTTGAGAGCTTCAGCTTCGACAATTTCTGCGGCAAGACCGACTGCCGTCACATGTCGGTCGTTCTCGGTGATCGCGCCGGTCTGAAAGACCCGATCACGCTGCATAATTTTTACGTACCGGCCGGCGGCGACGAGCCGGATCCGCAGATCAACCCAAAATTCCAGCACAAGCTCGATTTTCTCGACGAGATGCGCGCCCATTCCGGCTTGCGGCCGCAACCGTCGCAGCGCGCCATCCTGGTCGGCGATCTCAACGTGGCGCCGCTCGAGCACGACGTCTGGAGCCACAAGCAGATGATCAAGGTGGTCTCGCATACGCCGATCGAATGCGAAAAGCTCGTTGCCACGCGCACTGCCGGCAACTGGGTCGATTCGATGCGCGTGCTCACGCCGGAGCCGGAGAAGCTCTATACTTGGTGGAGCTATCGCGCGATGGACAATTGGAAAGCGGCCGACCGCGGTCGCCGGCTCGACCACATCTGGACATCGGACGCGCTCGCCGACCGCGTCGCCGCAATCAAGATTGCCAAGGATTATCGCGGCGCAGTTCGCCCTTCCGATCACGTGCCGGTGACTGCGACAATCGAGACCTGATTATTTGATCTCTTTGATGACCGTCGTCAGATTGCCGAGATCGCGCGTCCAGTCTTCGACCCGATCGGCCACCATGTCGCGCAATTTACGCGCCGCGTCCGGGTAGCCTTCCAGCATTTTGCGGAACGAACTGCGGGAAATGCGGATCACCACCGTCTGCCCTTTCGCAATCGCGGTCGCTGGGCGCACCGTGTCGGTGAGCAGCGCCAGCTCGCCCACCAGCGTGCCGGGGCCGGCGACGAACTGTTTGCCGTCCCGCACCGAACTCGCCTCCAGCAGCAACGCGCCTTCCTGCACGACATAGCCGCCATCGGTGAGCTCGCCGGCGTAGAACAGAACCGCGCCGTTCGACAAACGCTTCGTTTCCGCGCCGATGGCGAGAACATGCAGCGCCGGCTTGCCCAGCGCCGCGAAGCTGGGCAGCTTCTCGAAGAAAGCGATGTCGTCTTCGAGGGACATGGTTCAATACCCGGTCATTCCGGCGCGCCGCGCCTGTCGCGGAATGACGGTAACAAAGTTGCTCACGGTACCAGCTTGTAGCCGCCGGCTTCCGTCACCAGGATTGCCGGCGCGGCGGCGTCCTTCTCGACCTTCTGCCGCAGCCGGTAAATGTGCGTCTCCAACGTATGGGTAGTGACGCCGGAATTATAGCCCCACACTTCCTGCAGCAGCGTCTCGCGCGACACCGGCTTCTGCGCGGCTCGATAGAGGTAGCGCAGGATGGCGGTTTCTTTTTCGGTCAGCCGCACCTTGCTGCCCTTCGGGCTGAGCAGCAGCTTGGAACTCGGGCGGAACGTGTAGGGTCCGATCGTGAAGACGGCGTCCTCGCTGGCCTCGTGCTGGCGCAGCTGCGCACGGATGCGCGCCAGCAGCACGGCGAAACGGAAGGGCTTGCTGACATAGTCGTTGGCGCCGGATTCCAGCCCCAAAATGGTGTCCGAATCGGTGTCGTGGCCGGTCAGCATGATGATCGGCGCCTTGAAGCCGTTCTTGCGCAGGATGCGCACCGCCTCGCGCCCGTCCACGTCCGGCAGCCCTACGTCCATGATCACCAGGTCGATCTGGCCGCCCTTGGCCGCCTGCACCCCCTTGGTGCCGCTATCGACCGCGATAGCGTCGAACTCCTCATGCAGCGCCAATTGCTCGACCAGCGCCTCGCGCAGCTCGTTGTCATCGTCCACGATCAGGATGGTGCGTCGGTTAGGCATCGCGTAATGGGTCGCCTCACGGGAATATTCGCGAAGTAGAGCATTCAGGGCTAAAAGAGCAAGTGTGAACTGATATTTAGCCTGAATCCGGAGAGTTTTTGAACCGTGCCGCACGCAATACACGAAACATCGTTGCGGCGGCTGGCCGTGCGCCGCAAGCCGGCGCAGGCGGCGCGCGGCGTGCTGCAGGCCGGAGCGCTGGCGCTGCCGGTGGCGCTCGGCCGCGCCGGCATCAAGGCCAACAAGCGCGAAGGCGACGGCGCGACCCCGCGCGGCACTTTTCGCCTCAAGCGGCTTTGGTGGCGCGCCGACCGCCATCCGCGGCCAGCTACCTTATTGCCGGTCCGTCGCATCGCGCCGGGCGACGGCTGGTGCGAAGACCCTGGCGACCGCCACTACAACCGGCCGGTCAAGCTGCCGCACGGCTCGAAGGCCGACCGGCTGGCACGCCAGGACCCGCTCTACGACTTCATTATCGAAATCGACCACAACACGCGTCCACGTGTGGCGGGCCGCGGCAGCGCCGTGTTCATCCATGTGGCGCGGCCGGGCTTGGCGCCGACCGCCGGCTGCGTGGCACTGACGATGCCCGCGCTGCGCCGGCTGCTCGCGCGCCTCGGCCCGCGCACCAAAATTATGGTTGAGTAATCGTTAACGGCGCGAGCCCCGGATAGGTCGGGCACCATCGAATTTGCCTTCGTGCCGGCCACCGAAAATTAAGCATAGTCCCGCGCCGCACCTCTCATAACCGGGGCATTAACGGAACGGGCATCGAGCAGTGTTATTTTGATGACAGCGCGACAGTCACGCAAGAAATGCAAAGCAATGCCGCGCCGGGGTGATCATGGACAAATCAGCCGCTCATAATGCCCAACATGCCCATGCGACGGCACGGTCCGGACACGATTTGGTCGGCCGCGTATCGGCCGTCTCGGGTTCGCAGGCCTCCGTCGAGCTCACCGCGCGCCATAGCGGCGGCGAGCATCCCACGGTCGGCAAATTCATGGGCATGGTCGCCGACAAAGCCGTCATCATCGGCATGGTCACCGATATCGGCGAGGAGGCGATGCCGGCGTCGGCCGGCGGGCCGGCCTACCGCAAAGTCGCGCGCCTCGATCTGGTCGGTGAGATTCGCTCCGGCGAAAATGGCGCGGCGCGCTTCCAGCGCGGCGTCATGGAATATCCCAACATCGGCGACGGCGCGCTGCTGCTCACCGCGCGCGAGCTGCGGCTGGTGTACGGCGGCGCCGATGCCGACCATGCCCATGTCGGCGACCTGCAGCAGAACGCCGATATCGGCGTGCACATCGACATCGACCAGCTGGTGAGCCGGCATTTCGCCATCGTCGGCGCTACCGGCGTCGGCAAGTCGAGCGGCGTCGCCATCATCCTGCAAAAGATTCTCGATACGCGCCCGAACCTGCGCCTTTTCCTGGTCGACCCGCACAACGAATACGGCCGCTGCTTCGGCGACAAGGCTCAGGTGCTCACGCCGCGCAACCTGCGGCTGCCGTTCTGGCTGTTCAATTTCGAGGAAACGGTCGACGCCTTCTTCGGCGGCCGCCCCGGCGTCGATGAGGAAGTCGAGATCCTCTCCGAAGTCATACCGCTGGCGAAATCGGCCTATTTGCAATACCGCGTCAACAATGAGCGCGCGCTCAGCAAGAAGCGCGACCCGCGCGACACCGGTTTCACCGCCGACACGCCGGTGCCCTACCGCATTGAGGATCTCATCAACCTGCTCGACGACCGCATGGGCAAGTTGGAGAACCGCAGTTCGCGCATGGTCTATCACAAGCTGATCGGGCGGATTCAGACCTTCCGCAACCATCCGCGCTACGCCTTCATGTTCGAGAACGCCAATATCGGTGGCGACACCATGGGCGAAATCCTCGCCCACCTGTTCCGGCTGCCACCGGAAGGCAAGCCGATGACCATCATGCAGCTCGCCGGATTTCCGGCCGAGGTGGTCGAACTCGGTGGTCTCGGTGCTCTGCCGCATGGCGTTCGATTTCGGATTGTGGAGCGACGGCGTCGCCCCGCTGCTGTTCGTGTGCGAGGAAGCGCACCGCTACGCGCCCGCCGACAAGAACGTCGGCTTCGGCCCGACCAAGCGCGCGCTCTCGCGCATCGCCAAGGAAGGCCGCAAATACGGCGTGTTCCTTGGCCTAGTGACGCAGCGCCCTGCCGAAATCGACCCGACCATCGTATCGCAGTGCTCGACGCTATTCGTCATGCGGCTGTCGAACGAGCGCGACCAAAGCCTGATCCGCTCGGCGGTGTCGGACGCGGCGGCGAACCTGCTGTCGTTCATACCCTCGCTCGGCACCCGCGAAGTGTTCACCTTCGGCCCCGGCGTGGCGCTGCCGACGCGCATGCGCTTCCGGGAATTGCCGGCCGAGCGGCGGCCGAACAGCGAGGCCTCCGGCAACACCCGTTCCGACGCCGGCACCAACATGAGCCGCGATTTGATCGCCAGCGTGATCGAGCGCTGGCGCAGCGCCAGCATGAGCCACCGCAGCGGCGGCGACGACGAATTCGCCGACTACGCGGCGCCATTGGACGCCGCACCGTTGCAGCCGGCGCAGGCGCCGGTGATGGCAGCGCCGGTCCCGCCCTCGCCGCGCGGCGAAGCGCTGCGCTCGAGCCTGTTGAAGAAGCCGCTCGACGCCTCGTTGGGCGCCCCAGCGCCAGGCGCGAAATCACCGATTCCGCCACGGTTCCGGTAAAGAGCGCGCCACCCGGCCGTCATTGCCGGGCTTGGCAAAAGGCTAGCTTCGCGCCCCGAAGATGGCGCTGCCGACCCGCACATGCGTGGCGCCCAGTTGGATCGCGGTCGCGAAATCCGCGCTCATGCCCATCGACAAAAGTTTCAGCCCGTTGCGCCGCGCGATCTTGGCGGTAAGCGCGAAATGCGGCCCCGGCGCTTCCTCCAGCGGCGGAATGCACATCAGCCCGGAAACGGTCAGGCCGTAGACAGCGCGGCATCGGTCGAGAAACGCGTCGGCGTCCTGCGGCAGCACTCCGGCCTTCTGCGCCTCGGCGCCGGTATTGATCTCGACGAACAACAGCGGCGCGCGCCCCTGCCTGGCGATCTCCTTTGCCAGCGCCACGCACAGGCTCGGCCGATCCACCGAATGGATGGCGTCGAACAGCACCACCGCCTCCTTGGCCTTGTTGGATTGCAGCGGGCCGATCAGGTGCAACGCGATGCCGGCGTGCTTGGCCTGCAGCGCCGGCCATTTGCTCTTGGCTTCCTGCACGCGGTTCTCGCCGAACACGCGTTGGCCGGCGGCGATCACCGGCTCGATGGCCTCGGGCGGAAAGGTCTTGGATACCGCGACCAGCGTCACCTCGGCCGGATCGCGGAAGGCATCGCGGCAGGCGCGCGCGATTGCCGCGCGCACCGCGGCGAGACCGGACGGATTTGGTGAGGCTGACGTCGCCATCATGATTAATACAATCCTGCCGGGTATTCATTAAACTTCTAGCGACCCATTGCAATGCATCTTAAACGGCCCCGCGTATGAAGGCGCGGGGACAAGAACCAGAATGTCTGACACGCGCCGACAGCGGCGGCGAGGAGTTCGCCATTCTGCTCCCGGGCGCCGACATCGAGGCCGCCGTGCAAGTCGCCGAACGGTTGCGCCGTGGGATCGAGAACCTGTTGATGGCGCACGCCGGCGCGCCTTGGGGTTTTGTGTCGATCAGCGTCGGCGCGGCTTCGGTGTCGCCGGCCGAACAAGGCAGCCCGCAAGAGCTCACCGAGTCCGCCGACGTGGCGCTCTACCAGGCCAAGCGGCAAGGCCGCAATCGCGTGGTTGGACCGGTGCCTGTCACCCTGTTCCGCGCGAGCTGATCGCGGCGGCTGGCGCGGCAAAAAGCAAAACCCGGCCACCAGGGCCGGGCCTTGCATAAACGAGACGCGATCGATTACGCCGCCGCCTGCCACTGCGTTATAGCGTCCTTGGTGTTCTTGTTGAGATGGACATGGGCATCAACCTTCTCCACCCAGACGAGCGGAATGATGTGATGCTTGCCGCCGGACTTCGCGTCGCTCTTGGTGAGCTTGATTTTGTCCGCGCCGTCCAGGTGATCGACGACGCCGACATGCTGGCCGTCGGAGCCGAGCACTTCCATTTTTTCCTTGATGCTTTGAACGTTGATCATAATGTACCTCCTGTGATGCTGGGGTAACCCGCGCGGCAGACGGTTAGTTCCTATGGAACTGCAGGCGAATTGTTCCGCTTGTTGACCCTTAAGCCCCTTTCGTGTCAGTTCCGCGCACCCTAAAACGAGCCGGAAATGACCGCCGATTTCGAGCAAAAACGAGCGCTACAACGCCCGCGCGGCCGAGGCCCGCTGGCAGAAGACGTGGGACGAGCGCGGCATTTTCGCGACCCAAAACGACGATCCGCGGCCGAAATACTACGTGCTGGAGATGTTCCCCTACCCGTCGGGACGCATCCACATGGGTCACGTGCGCAACTACACCATGGGCGACGTGGTGGCGCGCTTTAAACGCGCCATGGGCAACGCGGTGCTGCACCCAATGGGCTGGGACGCGTTTGGCATGCCGGCGGAGAACGCGGCGATCGACCGCAAGGTGCACCCCAAGGCCTGGACCTACGAGAACATCGCGTCGATGAAGGCGCAGCTCAAGTCGATGGGTCTGTCGCTCGACTGGGCGCGCGAGATCGCGACCTGCGATCCGTCTTATTACAAGCACCAGCAGAAGATGTTTCTCGACTTCCTAAAAGCCGGGCTGGTCGAGCGCAAGCAGTCGAAGGTGAACTGGGATCCGGTCGACCACACCGTGCTGGCCAATGAGCAGGTGATCGACGGCCGCGGCTGGCGCTCCGGCGCCGTGGTCGAGCAGCGCGAGTTGACACAGTGGTTCTTCAAGATCAGCGATTATTCGGAAGACCTGCTGGAAGCGCTCGACACGCTCGAGCGCTGGCCGGAAAAAGTCCGGCTGATGCAGAAGAACTGGATCGGCCGCTCGGAGGGCCTGTTACTGCGCTTCATGCTCGACCCGGCCACGGCGCCCAACAAAGAGAGCGAGCTGGAAATTTTCACCACGCGGCCGGACACTCTGTTCGGCGCCAAATTCATGGCGATCTCGCCGGATCATCCACTGGCCGCCGCGGCCGCCGCGAAGAACCCAAGCTTGGCCGCCTTCATCGAACAATGCCGCCACATGGGCACCTCGCAGGCGGCGATCGACACCGCCGAAAAGTTGGGCTTTGACACCGGCATCAAGGCGATCCATCCGTTCGATGCGAACTGGAAGCTGCCGGTCTACGTCGCCAATTTCATTCTGATGGATTACGGCACCGGCGCCATCTTCGGCTGTCCGGCGCACGATCAGCGCGACCTGGACTTCGTCAACAAATACGGCCTCGGCAATACGCCGGTGGTGTGCCCCGAGGGGCAGGATCCGAAAACTTTCGTCATCACCACCACCGCCTATGACGGCGACGGCCGCATGATCCATTCGCGCTTCCTCGACGGCATGACGATCGATGAAGCCAAGGAAGAAGTAGCCAAGCGCCTCGAAAAAGAGTCGCGTGGCAACCGCCCGGTGGCGCAGCGCCAGATCAATTACCGGCTGCGCGACTGGGGCATCTCACGCCAGCGCTATTGGGGCTGCCCGATCCCGATCATCCACTGCGCGAAATGCGGCGTAGTGCCGGTGCCGGAAAAGGGCTTGCCGGTGACGCTGCCGGACGCCGTCAGTTTCGACAAGCCCGGCAATCCGCTCGACCGTCATCCGACCTGGAAAAACGTCAAGTGCCCGCAGTGCGACGGCCCGGCGCGGCGCGAGACCGACACTATGGACACCTTCGTCGATTCGTCCTGGTACTTCGCGCGCTTCACCGATCCGTGGATCACCACCGCGCCGACCGACCTGAAATGCGTCAACGAGTGGCTGCCGGTCGATCAATATATCGGCGGCATCGAGCATGCGATTTTGCATCTGCTGTATTCGCGCTTCTTCACTCGCGCCATGCACAAGACCGGCCACACCGGCATGGACGAGCCCTTCGCCGGCCTGTTCACGCAAGGCATGGTGGTGCACGAGACTTATCGCAGCAAAAGCGGCGACTGGGTCGAGCCGGCCAACGTCAAGATCGAGGGGCTAGGCGACGCGCGACGCGCCACTCTGGCTTCGACCGGCGAGCCGGTGGAGATCGGCTCGATCGAGAAGATGTCGAAGTCGAAGAAGAACACCATCGACCCCGACGACATCATCGCCGCCTACGGCGCCGATACCGCGCGCTGGTTCATGCTGTCCGATAGTCCGCCGGAACGCGACGTGATCTGGACCGAGGAAGGCGTGCAGGGCGCCTGGCGCTTCGTGCAGCGGCTGTGGCGGCTGGTGGGCGAGATCGCGGACGTCACCGGACCACAAAGTCGCCCAGCAGCTTTTGGTCCGGAAGCGCAAAAAGTACGCAAGGCCGCTCACCGCGCGCTGGCCCATGTCTCCGACGACATCGCCAAACTGCGCTTCAACCGCTGCGTCGCGCATATCTACGAATTCGCCAATGCGCTGGGCGACGCCATCGGCGGGGCCGAAACCGCGCCGGCGCCCGATTTCGCCTGGAGCCTAAGGGAGGCCGGCGACATCCTGGTCCGGCTTTTCCACCCGATGATGCCGCATCTGGCCGAGGAATGCTGGGCGGCGATAGGCCATAAAACCCTCGTTTCCGCCGAGGCCTGGCCCCAGGTCGAGCCCGATCTGCTGGTCGAAAGCACCATTACCCTGCCGGTCCAAATTAACGGCAAAAAGCGCGCCGACGTCACCGTGGCCCGGGACGCCGGAAATGCCGATATAGAGGCTGCCGTTTTGGCGCTCGATGCGGTAATAAAGGCCCTGGACGGCAAGCGCCCGAAAAAGGTCATCGTCGTCCCGCAGAGGATCGTCAATGTGGTGGCCTGAAAGCCGGCGGCTGACACGGGTACTGCTGGCGCTGGCGCTGGCCGGCCTCACCGCCGGCTGCTTCCAGCCGATGTACGGCGACAAGAGCGCGGCTGGCGGGCCCGCCATCGGCGACAAACTGAGTAGCGTCGAAGTCGCGCCGATCGATGCCCCGAACGGCACGCGGCTCTCGCGCGTCGGGGTCGAATTGCGCAGCGGCCTGATCTTCGGCTTGACCGGCGGCGGCCCGGCCGCCGCGGCCAACTACAAGCTCGACGTCCGCCTCACCTCGAGCCAGAGCCAGGTGATCGTCGACATCGCCACCGCCCGGCCCGACATCCAGAACTACGGCATCGACGCCACCTATACGCTCAAGGACATCACGACCGGCAAAACGGTCGTCACCGGGCAGACTTTCTCGCGGGTGTCCTACGACATTCCCGGCCAGCAGCAGCGCTTCGCCGGCGACCGCGGCTTGCGCGACGCCGAGAACCGCGCCGCCAAGGTCATCGCGGACAGCATCCGTTCGCGCCTGGCGTCGTATTTCGTGGCGGGTACGTAAGACCAGCCGCGGATGCGCTTACCCGCTCCCCTTGTGGGAGAGGGAAAGAAGAATCCATGACCGCCATCAAGACCACCGACATCGACCGCTTCATCGCCAAGCCCGATCCCGCCATGCCGATCGTGCTGGTGTACGGACCGGACGCCGGGCTGGTGCGCGAGCGCGTCGATGCTCTCGTGCGCGCGTCGGTCGACGATCCCAACGATCCGTTCGCGTTCGTGCGTATCGAGGGCGAAGAGCTTTCCGCCAATCCGTCGCGGCTGTTGGAGGAGGCCAATACAATTCCGTTGTTCGGCGGCCGACGCGCGGTGCTGCTGCGCGTTAACCCGCGCTACAACGCAGCTCCGGCCCTGGCGCCGCTGATCGAAGCGCCGTCGCCCGACTGCCGGGTGATTATCGAGGCGGGTGAATTGCGCAAGACCGCGCCGCTGCGCACGATGTGCGAGAAGGCGAAAACCGCGGCGGCATTGCCTTGCTATCTCGACGACGCCAAGGCGATTTCCAGCCTGATCGACGAGGAGATGCGCGCGGCCAAGCTGACATTGACGCCCGACGCGCGCGCCGCCCTGACGTCGCTGCTGGGCGGCGACCGTCTGGCCTCGCGCGGCGAGCTGCGAAAGCTCGCCGTCTATGCCATGGGCCGCGAACGCATCGAGCTCGACGACGTGATGGCGGTGGTGGCCGATGCGTCCGAGCAAGCGCTTGACGGCGTGATCGACGCGGCCTTTGCCGGCGAGACCCGCGACGTCGAAACCGAATTCGGCAAGGCGCGCGCCGGCGGCTCCTCGCCCGCGGCCATCGTCTCGGCGGCGATCCGCCAGGTGGCCAATCTGCACAAGATGAAGCTGGCGGTGGACGGCGGCGACTCGATCGAGTTCGCCATGATGCGCGGCGCGCCGCCGGTGCATTTCACGCGCAAGAAAGACGTCGAAGCCGCGCTGCGGACGTGGACGCCGGGACGCCTGCTGCGCGCGATGGCGCAGCTCGCCGAGGCCTCGCTCGAGGCGCGCCGCAACGCCGACCTGGCCGAGACCATCGCGCAGCGCACGCTGCTGTCGATCGCAGTGAGCGCGCGAAGGCGGGAGAGTTGAAGCGTCATTCCGGGTTCGCGGCCTTCGGCCGCGCCCCGGAATGACGCTTACAAATTCATCTGATAACTATGCGGCACCCAGCGATAGCCGCCGCTCGTCTTCTCCACCCAGCCGAGCCCCGGGAACGGCATGTGGAAACCGGCGACGAACAGTTTGTCGGTCGCCACCATGTCGAGGATGCGCTTGCGGGTGGCCACCGCTTTCTCCTTGTCGTCGTCGACGTCGAGATGCAGATCCGGTCGCTGGATCGCCACCACATAATGATTGCAGGTGTCGGCCCAGTTGATCAGCCGCTTGCCTTCGCTCTCGATGGTGAAGGCCAGCAATCCGGGCGAATGACCCGCGGCGTCCACTGCGCGGATGCCCGGTACCACCTCGTCGCCCGGCTTGATCATGGTGGCCCGGTTGGCGAGCGGCACCGCAATCTTCATGTAGAGCTCGCGGTTGAACTTGCGCGCCTCGCGGATGTTCTCGCCCTTGTTCCAGAAATCGAACTCGGCGGCGCCGAACACGTAGCGCGCGTTAGGAAACACCGGCTGCCCGCCTTTGGTCAGCCCGCCGATATGATCCGGATGCCCATGCGTGAGCACGACGACATCGACATCCTCCGGCTTGTAACCGGCCTGCACCATCCGAGCGACCAGGTTACCGGGCGGCAGCCGGCCCTTCATCTGCTCATATTCGGCGCTCAGCGAACCGTTGCCGGTATCGAACAGCACCAGTTCCTTGCCGGTATTGACCAGCATCGGGGTGAACGGATGCTCGTAGCGGTCGGCGTCGATGCGGGCGGCCGCTGCCAGGGCCTTTACTTCCGCCTCGCCGCCGAAGCTGGGGGTCAAGCCCGAGCGGATCACCTTGCTGTCCATGATGGTGGAGACTTCGAAGCCGCCGAGCTTGAAGCGGTAGATGGTCGGCTGCATTTCGCCTTGTATTGCTGCGGGCACGCTTGTCCTCCCAGACTGTTCCAATCGTTAATTTTGCCGGATTTATCGTAAGGGCCGGCGCGCTAACCGGCGCCCCGGCGCCATGCTTTCCAAGTCGTTAGGATTGCCACAACCAATCTGTAATAGCTTCGAAAACGCCTGTTTTTCTAATCCGCCGGGGCGCTATTGCCAAGCCAGCTTATCCAAGGGGTTGAAGCCCGCTACGCGCTTTACGAGCTCGACGCGCCGGCCCGGCGCGCGATCAAAGAGCTATGGCCGACGCTTGCGCCCTGCCTCGAGCAGGCCGTCGAAGCCATTCTCGATGCCACCGGGAAAATGCCGAAAATCGGCGGGATTGTCGTGCAGAACCGCGATTTCATCAAGCAGCTCGAACTGTCGCACCTGGAAGCGCTGCTGAAGGGGGAACTCGACGGCGCCTATTTCGTATCGTGCCAAAAAACCGTGGGCCAGTAAGCCGCGCTCGGCTTCGACGCCCGCCTGCGCAGCACGGCGGGAAATTATATTCTGCGCGCATCGCTCGACGTGCTCGCGCGCAAGCACCAGTTTTCGCCGGCCAAGCTCGCCGCCAGCGCCAAGCTCCTGTCCCAGGTGCTCGCCTTCGACGTCGCCAACGCCATGTCGCTGCATCGTGAAGCAGCCGAGAAAGCCGCGGATGTGCGGCGCCTGGCGATCGACGACGCGATCGGCGATTTCGCCGGCGCCATCGGCGACGTGCTGCAAGCCATCACCGAAGCCTCCACTTCGCTCACCGCCGCCTGCTCGGGCATGCGCGAGGCCGCCACCGACACGCTCCAGCGCATGGCGGTGGCATCATCGGCGGCGGCCGAGACCACGCAGCGCGTGAAGATGACCTGCGACGCCACCGAGGAATTGTCGGCCTCGATCCAGCACATCGGCGAACAGGCCGCCCGCGGCCTCGACATGGCCCGCGCCGCGGGTGGCGACAGCCATCGCACGCAGCAGGCCATTCTGTCGCTCAACGACACCGCCGAACGCATCGGCTCCATCGTCAGCATCATTTCCACGATCGCGGCGCAAACCAATCTTTTGGCGCTCAACGCCACCATCGAAGCGGCTCGCGCCGGCGATGCCGGCAAGGCCTTCGCGGTGGTGGCATCGGAAGTAAAAGCGCTCGCAAATCAAACGTCGCGCGCTACCGCCGAGATATCGCAGCAGGTCGCCGCCATCCAGGACGCCACCCGCAAGTCGGTCGAAGAAATCTCCTCGATCGCGCGCGCCATCGAGCAAGTGACCATGGCCTCCACCAGCATCGCCTCGGCGGTCGAGCAGCAAAGCGCCACGACGCGCGACATCGCCGGCAGCATCCAGACCGCGGCCGGCCATACCGCGAGCGCGTCGGTCGAAATCCTGTCGGTCGAGCAGGCCGCCGGACGCAGCGCGGCCGCGTTCCGCGAAATCGTCGACCTGACGGCGCGAGTGTCGGCGCGGGCGAACGATCTTGAATCCAAAGTGGCCGCTTTTTTAGCCGGGTGCGCGCCGCCTAGCCTGCGTCAGGCCTTGCCGATCGCGCGCCGCCAGACTTGCCGGTAAACGCCGAGTTCGGTGAAGCCGCCGTCGACCGGCAGGTCGAGGCCGGTGAGATACCCCGCCTCGTAGCTCGCAAGAAACATCACGGCGTGGGCGACGTCCTCCAGCGACGCGCTACGCTCGAGCGCCGTCACGTATTCCATGGCTTCGACGAACGCGTCGGCGCCTTCGACCATCGGCGTCGGCACGATGCTGGGATGCACTGCGTTCACCCGGATATTCCAGTCGGCGTATTCCATCGCCGCCGCCTTGGTCAGCCCGCGCAGGCCCCATTTCGACGCGCTGTAGGCGGCCGCGAAATGCCCGTTGATGCCGGCGGTCGATCCGATATTGACGATTGAACCGCCACCGCTATCGCGAATAACCGGCGCCGCCGCCTTGATGCCGAGGAACGGCCCGGTGAGATTGACCGCCAGCACGCGATCCCAGTCGACGCGTGACGTGTGGGCGAGATCGACGCCGCGCAGGGAAACGCCGGCATGACCAGCACATGCAGCGACCCGAACGTGGCCGTCACGAAAGCCACGGCGTCGCGCCAATCCTGCTCGTTGGCGACGTCGAGGTGGCGGTAATCGGCCCGGCCGCCGGCCGCGCGGATAGATTGCGCGAGCGCGCCGCCCTCGGCGTCCAGCACGTCCGCGATCACGACCTGCGCGCCGGCGCCTGCGAACGTCCGCGCCTCGGCCGCTCCCTGGCCGCGGCTGCCGCCGGTGATGAGAACGGTCTTGTTCTTGAAATTCTGCTGCACGGCTTTTGCCCTCTCGTGGACTGCAATAAGGGCAAGCTATCAATTCGCCGGAAGGCTGTCAGACCTTGTTAAGCAGAAGGGCCTATGCCTGCGGGCATGAAAAAGCCCGTGCCGCAACACATGTTCTCCGACACCGACCAACAGCCCAGGCTGACGACGCTGCGCAACTGGGTGCTTGAGCAAGACGTGACCGAGATCGAGATGAACGAGCGGCAATTCTGGAATTTCGCGCTGCTGCAGCCTATCGCCGAGAAGCCGTGGGTCTCGTTCATGGGCCGCGCTTTGCGGGTCCCGGCCATGCCCGAAGACGCGCAAAAGCGCCTCGGCATCTACGATCAGGCGGGCCCCGGCGCGATCTGATCGCGCGGCGCCTCACTTCTTCCGGCCGGCGCCCGTAATCACGTCGGCCACGCGCTTTTGCACGTTGTTGTCGAAAAACGGATCGTCGAGATCGTGCGCCCGTTGTGCGGCCGGATCGTGCACAATAACGGCCGGCGCGGCGGGCTCGCTTTTGCCTTTTGCCGCGGACCAGAGTTTTCGCACCTTTTGCGCTAACGCATGCACGGGCTTGCCATGGTCCGTGTCTCGGGTGCGGCCGGCCATGGCTAGAGCCGTCCCATCAACACCAGGATCAGCAGAATGATCACCACCAGGCCGAGCCCACCCGAGGGGTAAAAGCCCCAGCCCGAGCTGTACGGCCAGGTCGGCAAGGCGCCGACCACCAGCAGGATCACGATAATCAGCAGAATCAGCCGCATCCTCGCCTCCTCGGAATAACCCGACCGGCAACGCTGCCTTTTGGATTTGGTTCCAACCCCGTTATCCCGCGATGCTGCTAAATTCGGCCATGTTCGAAACGAATATGGCGCGCGGGCATTGTCGGATAATGGATTCATTAACATGAGCGGAACGGCACAACCCACCCTCAGCAAGGTGCCCGAAGTCACGCTCACGTTCTGGCTCATCAAGATTGCCGCCACGACTTTGGGCGAAACCGGCGGCGACTCGGTGACGATGACGCTACATTGGGGTTACCTCGCCGGCACCGCGCTGTTTCTGGCGCTGCTCCTGGCGCTGGTCGGCTTGCAGATCGTCGCGAAGCAATTTCAGCCGTACCTGTACTGGGCCACCATCGTCGCCTCCACGACCTTCGGTACCACCATGGCGGATTTCGCCGACCGCTCGCTTGGCATCGGTTACGCCGGTGGCGCGTCGATCCTGCTCGCCTGCCTGCTCGCCGTGCTCGCGTTCTGGTATTGGTCGTTCGGCTCAATTTCCGTTGACACCGTCGCCACCCCAAAGGTGGAAGTCTTCTACTGGGCGGCCATCACGTTTTCACAGACGCTCGGCACCGCGCTCGGCGACTGGACGGCCGATTCCACCGGGCTGGGCTATGAATACGGCGCGCTGGTTTTCGCCGCCGCCTTGGTGGTGGTCGCCGCCGCCTACTACTGGGCGGAGGTCTCGCGCGTGCTGCTGTTCTGGACCGCATTCATCCTGACGCGGCCGCTGGGCGCGACCGTGGGCGATTATCTCGACAAGCCGGTGAGCCACGGCGGGCTTGCCTTCAGCCGCCCGATCGCCTCGGCGATCATCGCGACTTTCATTCTGATGTGTCTGCTGGCGTTGCCGCAGCGAGCCGGCAAGCATCCCGGACGGTCCGCCGAGAAAGCGTGACCCCCGCGAAGCGAAACCACGGCCAACTTTATCCCTAGCGCACGATCGAAACGCCGCTTAGGCTCACGCTTCACAAAACGGCATAACCTGAGGGGCGATCGATGGCCAAGAAAGCGCGCAAAAAATCCGCCAACAAGACGAAGAAGAAACCCGCAATCGCGAAGAAAAGGCGCAAAGGCGCGGTGAAAAAGACATCCAAGGCCGCCGCCCGAAAGAAGGCCGCCAAGCCGGCAAAGGCGAAGCCGCAGCACAAAGGCGTCATCGCCGGGATCGCCGGAGCCGCCAAGGCCGTCATCGACACCCTGACCGACGCCGAACGCCTGCATCATAAAATGGAGCCGCACGTCTCGCGCGAGCCGGAGTAGCCGCGCGAGGCACAGCGCGACCTTTGCCGGCCGCTGCGGTGGGCCTGCCTCGCAATTCGCGATAAGATCGGAATCGGGGTGCGGACCTGCGGGGAGGGCCGAGCAATGAATAAACCCAACGCCTTGAAGACCGAACTGCGCGACACCGAACAACGGTTGCTCACCGAATTGCGGACCTTGCGCCGCGGCGGGCGCACCAGCCGCGCGTCGCGTGCGCCTCAACTCACCGTCGGCCAGCGCATCGCCGACACCGTTGCCGCCAACATGGGCTCGTGGCGATTCATCATCATCCAATCGGCCATTCTGGTGGTCTGGATCATCCTCAACGTCACCGCCTATATCCAGCAATGGGACCCCTACCCGTTCATCCTGCTCAACCTGGCGCTCTCGTTCCAGGCCGCCTACGCGGCGCCATTCATCATGATGAGCCAGAACCGGCAGCAGGACATCGATCGCCAAAAGGCGGAGAACGATTTCCAGGTCAACGTGAAGGCCGAGTTGGAGATCGAACTCCTGCACCAGAAGATCGATGAGTTGCGCGAAAACGAGGTTCTCAACCTCACGGCGGCGGTCAAGGAACTCACCGCCATGCTGCGCAAGGCCGGGCCCGGCGCGGTCGCGTGACCGCGCGCGTCCTTTGGGCGCTTACCCTCGCCTCGGCGCGTCGAGCACCTGGCGGATTTTCCGCGCCACCGTTGCCTCGATCAGCGGCTTCGAGATCAGCTCGGTGCCGGGGTCGAGGCGGCCCTGGTGGACGATGGCGTTGCGCGAATAACCGGTCATAAAGACAACTTTGACCTCGGGGCGGCGGCGCGCGACTTCGTCAGCCAACTCGCGGCCGTTTTTGCCGGGCAGCACCACGTCGGTCAGCATCAAATCGAATGGCTTGTCGGCCTCCAGCAGCCGCAGCGCGGACGCGGCATCCTTGGCCTCAATGACCTGGTAGTTCAGATCGCGGAGGATTTCCGACGCGTACTGGCGCACGCCCTCGTCGTCCTCGACGATCAATATCGTCTCGCCGCGGCCGCGATCGGAGCCGGCCGGCTCCTCGACGGCCGCGATTTCCTCTTCGCCGTAGTGCCGCGGCAGATAGAGCTTGATGGTCGTGCCTTCGCCGCGTTCGCTGTAGATTTTTACGTGCCCGCCGGATTGCTTCATGAAGCCGTAGACCTGGCTGAGCCCCAGGCCGGTGCCTTTGCCGGGCTCCTTGGTCGTGAAAAACGGCTCGAACGCGCGCTCGATCGCTTCGGGCGGCATGCCGACGCCGCTGTCGGACACCGCGATCAGCACAAACTGGCCCGGGCTGACGCCGTCGTGATGGCGGCAATACTCGTCGTCGAGATAGGCGTTGCTGGTCTCAATCGTGAGCTTGCCGCCGTCCGGCATGGCGTCGCGCGCATTGAGCGCGAGATTGAGCAGCGTCGATTCCAGTTCCGACACGTCGGCCTCGACCATCCAAAGTCCGGCGCCGCCGATCGTTTCCAGCGCGATGTTCTCGCCGAGCGAGCGGGTCAATAGATCGGCCATGTTCGTGATCAATTTGTTGGCGTCCACGGTCTTCGGATCGAGCGGCTGCTGGCGCGAGAACGCGAGCAGACGCTGGGTCAGTTGTGCCGCCCGCTGCGCGCCGATCAGCGCATTGTCGAGCGCGCGTTCGGAGCGCGCCTCGACGATGCCGCGCTTGGCGATGCCGAGGTTGCCGATGATGATGGTCAAGAGATTGTTGAAGTCGTGCGCGACGCCGCCGGTCAGTTGGCCGACCGCTTCCATCTTCTGCGACTGCCGCAGCGCCTGTTCGGCCAGTTCGCGGCGCGCGGCCTCCGCGTAAAGCTCGCGCGTGCGGCGCATGGTCATCAGCACGAGCGCCATGAGAACCAGCGTCGCCGGCAGCCCGAAATAGAGGTGCTGCGCCATAGTCCGCAGCCAGTCGCCGATGATGGTGTCGGTCGCCAGGCCGTCGGACACGTAGAGATCGGCGAAGCCGAGCGGACGGAACGCGATGCGCCGCTCGATACCCTCGATCGAATTATCGGTGGTGAGGATCGTGCCGTTGGGAAATTTCGATATGTTGCGCATGAAGCCGCTCTGCGGCCCGAAACGCGCAATGCCTTCGGGCGCCGGCGGATAGCGCGCCAGAATCATGCCGTCGCTGCGCGCCAGCGAGAAGCCGCCGCCGCCGGCGTCGCGGGCGAGCTGGGCGTAGAACTCGGTGAATACCTTGGTCTGCACCGCCACCAGGATCACCCCGGTGAACTTGCCGTCCGGCGCCGGCCGCCGCCGGCTGACGCCGAAGAAGTCCCCGCCATCCTTGCGCACGCGCGGATGCAGCACCTCGCCGATGAAGATTCCGGCGTCGCGATCCTTCTGCGCCAGGAAATAGCCGCGGTCGGCGACGCCGACCGTGTCCGGGATCGGCGAAATCGCCGACGAGGCCAGCACATGCCCGTCCGCGTCGGTGATCAGGATGACGTCGACCGCGGCGGTCGCCTTTTCCAGCTTGCTCAATTGCGCGTGCAGGGCGGGTTCCGCCGCCTTGATCTGCTCGTCGGTCAGATCGCCGGCGATGGCGTCGACGGCGGCGAAGGTCAAGTTGACCGACTGGAAGATACGGGACGTGTGCTCGGACATGACGCCGAGGCTTGCCCACAGATGGCTATCGGCCTCCTTGTACGCGGTGGTGTAGGCCACCCAACTCGCATAGCCGAAGATGGTGGCAGGAATCACCACCGAGGCCACCATCATTATCTTCAGCAGTCGAATCGCGGCGTCGCGGCGGGCGCGCATTGGGGAATAACTCGTAGCACCGGTGTCCGGCTTTCGGACCTTATTGGCAAGGTATCCCTCTGGAAAGAGGTAAAATCCCCACGAATGGCGGGGTTAGAAGTTTCTCTCCAAAGCGAGAGGGTGCCTGGCGAGCGCTTAGCCAAGGGTCCTGGACTCAGCCAACGCGACCTGCTGCGATACCGAAATCATTTTACGCAAGGAGCTTCCCCGGTGACGATCATCGATTCCCAAGTCCACGCCTATGAAGCGAACACCCCAAACCGCCCCTGGCACAACGTGCCGAACTGGCCCCCGCACGTCACGGGCGACGAGATGGTGGCGGCGATGGACAGAGTGGGCGTCGACGGCGCGATCTTCATCTCGGCCTTTTCGCTGTACCAGTACGACGCGAGCTATGCGGTGGAAGTGCAAAAGGCCCATCCTAATCGGATGGCGATCGTCAAGCCGGTCGACCCGGACGATCCGGCGGTGGCCGACGTCATTGCCGACTGGAAGCGCACGCCAGGCACGGTCGGCATCCGCATCATTCTGACCAAGGAGCCCGGACGCGATCGCGATCCGAACCACCCGGGCTTCGACCGCATCGCGCGCGCGGCGGTGAAGCACGACTTTCCGGTCAACATGCTTTGCTGGGGCAACCTGTACGCCGGTATGGCGGTGATCGACCGCAACCCCGACACGCGCTTCATCATCGACCATCTGGGCATCCTGCAGCCGCGTACGCCGCCCGTCCCGCCGCAGCCGTGGGCCGAGCTGCCGAAGGTTCTTGATCTCGCCAAGCGCAAGAACGTCGTGATCAAGGTCAGCGGCGCCTGCACGCTGTCGAAGCAGCCGTACCCGTTTCCGGACATCTGGGATCCGCTCGCCCGCGTGTTCGATGCCTGGGGCTTCGAGCGCTGCTTGTGGGGCACGGACTGGACGCGCGCCAACGCCGTCGTCAATTACGAGCAGGCCGTCGAGCCGTTCCTGAAGACCGACCGCCTGAGCGACAGCGAGCGGGCGATGCTGATGGGCGGCGCCTGCGCGAAGGCCTATCGCTGGTCGCCGAAGAAGGGATAGGCCGGTGCCGCAGTGCCGTAGGATGGGTTGAGCGAAGCGAAACCCGCCGATCAAAATGACGGTGGCACCGCGATGGGTCTCGCTTCGCTCAACCCATCCTACAAAAATCACCTACCCGCCCAACTTCCTCAACACCCCGTCCAACTGATCCAGATCGCGGTACTTGATGTGCAGCGTGCCACCCTGGCCGCGGTGATCGACGGTCACTTCCAATCCCAAGGCATCCGACAGCCGACGCTCCAGCGCGCGCGTGTCGGCGTCCTTGGCGCCGCTGGTGTGGCCCTTGGCCTGGTTGCGCAGGTCGCGCGCCTGCGCGCCGCCGTCCTTGCGCATCGCCGCCTCGACCTGGCGCACGTTCAAGCCGCGCTTGATGATGTCGTGGGCGAGTTCGAGCGCGTTCGGCTGCCCGATCAGCATGCGGGCGTGGCCGGCCGAGAGCTGGCCCGACGCCACCAGCGCCTTAACCGGTTCGGACAACTTGAGCAGGCGCAGCGTGTTCGCCACATGCGGCCGGCTCTTGCCGACGATCTGGGCGAGCGCGTCTTGGCTGTGGCTGAACTCTTCCATCAGCGCCAGATAGCCGGCCGCCTCTTCGATGGCGTTGAGATCGGCGCGCTGCACGTTTTCGATGATGGCAAATTCGAGCGCCTGGGCGTCGGTCGCTTCCACCACCGCGACCGGCACCTCGTGCAGGCCGGCGCGCTGGGCCGCGCGCCAGCGCCGTTCGCCGGCGATGATCTCGAAGTTGTCGGACTGGCCCTGCACGGCGCGCACCACGATCGGCTGGATGATGCCGCGCTCGCGAATCGAATCGGTGAGCTCGTTGAGCTCGGGCTCGGTGAAGGCGCGGCGCGGGTTGCGCGGGTTGGCGCGCAGGTTTTCGATCGGCGCGCGGCGAGGCTTGCGCCCGCTGTCCGCCTGCGCGGTTTCGTCGCCGACATCGCCCATTAGCGATGCGAGGCCGCGTCCCAATCGCGAATGATCCGCCATCGCCGCCGTTCCTGAACCTCGTGACACGCTTGCCTCTTTTTTGAATCCGTTTCTTCTTGTCATTGCCGGGCTTGACCCCGACATGACGGCGCCTAGCCCGCCTTGAGTTCCTTCTCGCGCTGAATGATCTCGGTGGCGAGGCGCAAGTAGGCTTCGCTGCCGACGCATTTCAAATCGTAGACCAGCACCGGCTTGCCGTAAGACGGCGCCTCCGAGATGCGCACGTTGCGCGGGATCACCGTGTCGTAAACCTTCGGCCCCATGAACTGGCGCACGTCCGCCACTACCTGATTGGAGAGGTTGTTGCGCGAGTCGTACATGGTGAGCACGATGCCGTGGATCGACAGCGTCGGGTTGAGGCTGTTTTTCACCTGCTCGACGGTCTTCAACAATTGCGACAGGCCTTCGAGCGCGAAGAACTCGCACTGCAGCGGCACCAGAATCGAATCCGCCGCCGCCATGGCGTTGACCGTCAGCAGATTGAGCGACGGCGGGCAGTCCACCAGCACGTAGCTGAAGTCGTAGGGGCGGGCGCCTTTGTTGATTTGGCCGAGCGCGTTGCGCAGTCGGAAGGCGCGGTCTTTGCTCTGGCCGATTTCGAGCTCGAGGCCGGACAGGTCCATGGTCGAGGGCGCGATGTCGAGCTGCGGCACCGCGGTCGGCAGCACCGCCGCGCGCATCGAGGCTTTGCCGGTGAGAACGTCATAGGTCGAGGTGCGGCGCGATTTGCGTTCGATGCCGAGCCCGGTTGAGGCGTTGCCCTGCGGGTCGAGGTCCACGACCAGGACATGCTCGCCGATGGCGGCCAGCGCCGTGCCGAGATTGATGGCGGTGGTGGTCTTGCCGACGCCGCCCTTCTGGTTGGCGATCGCCAGGACACGGGGACGGCCGCCCTCGGTCCGCGCTTCCGGTTGCGGGAAGGGGACGATTTCGGGTGGGTCGCTTGGCACGTCGGACATTTGCGTTTTCCGATGGTTGCTCAGGTACTTAGCGTTAGCGGCCTAGGATTTTTTCCGCCTTTCAAGGCTGCGGATAGCGACGATGGCGCCGGACGGACTGGTCACACTGGGAATAATCGAGGCTTGAAGTCTCCAATATTTAGCGGCTTCGGTCAATTCGGCATCTACATCTTGTCCCTTGGGGAACAGGCCGAGCGCCCCGCGAGCGATCAAAGGAAACGCCTGATTGCACAAAGTTTTTAATGGGGCGACGGCCCTCGCCGTCACGACATGCACCGTTTCCGCATAGCTTTCCCCAAATTTCTCGGCCCGCTCCTGATGGACCTGGGCCGGCAGCTCGAGCTTTTGGACCGCTTCGCGCAGGAAGTTCGCCTTTTTCCCGACGCTCTCAACCAGGTGCACCATGACGCCGGGCTGGCCGGCGAGGGCGCAGGCGACCGGGATGCCCGGAAAGCCCGCCCCCGACCCGAAGTCCACCCACACCCGCGCCTCCGCCAGCGGCAAAAGCTGGAGCGAGTCGGCGATATGGCGCGTCCAGATCAGAGGAAGGGTCGAGGATCCGACGAGGTTCTGCTTCTCCTGCCGGAGCAACAGCAGGTCTACGAACATGTCCAGGCGCGTTTCCGTTTCACGTGAAACGGGGGTGAGCGCGAGCGCGCGCTGTTTATCGCTTTCGAGATCGAAACCGCCCTGCCCGCCTTTGATCAAGCGCGCTTCGCGGCGTTTCTGCCGCGTTTCACATGCGCCACCAGCAGCGTCAGCGCCGCCGGCGTGACGCCGTCGAGCTTGCTGGCGTGCCCGATGGTGCGCGGCCGGTTTTGTTGCAGCTTTTGTTTGGCTTCGTTGGAAAGCCCGCGCATGGCTTCGTAATCGAGATCGTCCGGCAGCGTGAAGCTTTCGTCGCGCCGATACGCCGCGACGTCCGCCGCCTGGCGCGAGAGATAGACGTCGTACTTCGCGTCGATTTCGATTTGCTCGGCGATTGTTTTGGCGAGCTCGCCAAAGCGCGGCCAGATTTTCGCCAGATCCGAAATCGCGACATTCGGATACGACAATAATTCGAACGCCGTGCGCCGCTGGCCGTCTTTGTTGAGCGCGATGCCGTGACGTTCGGCTTCTTTCGGCGTGAGCGAAACCGAATTGGCGAGCTCGCGCGCGCCGTGCAGCGCCGCGGATTTTTCACCGTGAAATTTCGCACGCGTGGCGCCGATGCAGCCGATTGAAATTCCTTTAGCGGTCAAACGCTGATCGGCGTTATCGGCACGCAGCTTCAAACGATATTCGGCGCGCGAAGTGAACATGCGATACGGCTCGCTGACGCCGCGCGTAACGAGATCGTCGATCATCACGCCGATGTAGGCTTCGGCGCGATCAAAAATAATTTCAGCGCCGCCGCCGGCTTTTGCCGCCGCGTTGAGACCTGCGAAAAGTCCCTGTGCCGCAGCCTCTTCGTAGCCTGTAGTGCCGTTGATCTGGCCGGCGAGAAACAATCCACGCAGCCGTTTTGTTTCTAGCGTTGGATGCAGTTCGCGCGGATCGACGTAGTCGTATTCGATGGCGTAGCCTGGCCGCACGAACTTTGCGCTTTCCAATCCGGGAATGGTCGCGACCAATGCGTGCTGTACTTCTTCCGGCAGCGACGTCGAAATTCCATTCGGATAAACCGTGGTGTCGTCGAGACCTTCCGGCTCCAGAAAAATCTGATGTCCGTCGCGCGCGCCGAATTTTACGATCTTGTCTTCGATCGACGGACAATAACGCGGGCCCCTGCTCGCGATTTGTCCGGAATACATCGGCGAGCGATGCACGTTGGCTCGGATGATTTTATGCGTCGCTTCGACCGTGCGCGTGATGCCGCATTCGATTTGGCGGTTTTCAATCCGGTTGGTCAAAACCGAAAACGCTTCCGGCGGATCGTCGCCCTGCTGCATTTCCAATTTCGACCGATCGATGGTGCGGCCATCGAGGCGCGGCGGCGTGCCGGTTTTCAAACGGCCGAGTGTGACGCCGAGTCTTTCCAGCGTGCGCGAAAGCCCCAGTGCCGGTGCTTCGCCGGCGCGGCCGGCCGGAATTTGCTTCTCGCCGATGTGGATGAGGCCCCGCAGAAACGTGCCGGTGGTCAAGACCACCGAGCCGCAGGAAATCTCGCGGCCGTCGGCGAATTTCACCCCGCAGACGCGGCCGTTTTCGATCGCCAGATCGTCGGCCTCGGCTTCAAGGACCGTAAGGCTCGGCGTTTCGCGAATCGCGGCCTGCATGGCGGCCGCATAGAGCTTGCGGTCGGCCTGGGCGCGCGGACCGCGGACTGCCGGGCCTTTGCGGCGGTTGAGCACACGGAACTGGATGCCGCCCTGGTCGGCGACGCGGCCCATCAGGCCATCCAAAGCGTCGATTTCCCGGACCAGGTGGCCTTTGCCGAGGCCGCCGATGGCCGGATTGCAGGACATGGCGCCGACGGTGGCGAAACGATGGGTCACCAAGGCCGTGCGCGCGCCCATGCGGGCGCTGGCGGCCGCGGCTTCGCAGCCGGCGTGGCCGCCGCCAATCACGACTACGTCGAATGTGTTCATGCAGAAGCCTCGAATGCGAGGCTTGTAGCGGAGGCTTGGGACAGGGTCAAAAACCAAGTGTTTTCGGCCCATGTTTCACGTGAAACATGCCGCAAACGGTGGCCATTTACCGTAGAACCGACGCCAAACCCAGCAGAGCAGGCGGAATTCGCCGCCTAATTCGGCCAGCTCGGCGTGTTGTTCTCGACATCCCTGCCCCGTTGTTCTTGTCGCCCGGCGCGGCCCGATTTGGCCTGGCGGACGGCCGCCCATATTCACAGTACTTTGCTGTGGATTTGGCTACTTGCCGATGCAGAAGTCGCGGAAGATCACGTCCAGGACGTCCTCGACATCGACCCGGCCGGTGAGGCGCCCGAGCGCGCGGGCGGCGATGCGAAGCTCCTCGGCCAGCAGATCCTCACGGCCGGCCACCTCACTGGCTTGGGCGCGCCCGAGAGCGGCCACCACCTCCTCGAGCGCGCGGCGGTGGCGCGCGCGGGTGACGACCGCCTGCTCCGCCCCGGCCAGGAAGGTTTCGGCCTGGCGGGACAGTTGATCCAAAAGCCGGTCGAAACCGTCGCCCGTGACGGCCGATATATTGCACTCATATTCACTACTAGAGGCACTAAATTCATTTCTATCCGTTAACCCTTTGTTAACCACGTTTCTTAACGTCTTATTAGGGTCGAACGCGGCCTCACTTGTTAGTATATTCGGCACTACATATTCAGTTCTTTGTCCAGAGGCAAAAAAAATGTCGATTTTGTTGCGAATCAGCCAAATTATCGGGCCTCGATCGCTAAATTCATCATTCCGGGGTCGCTCGTTTTGTTCGCCCTCCAGGGCCACCGATGCCTTTGCTGCACTCTTGCCTGCAGCATTTTCCGAACCCGCGCCCTGCCCGGCATCGACCACCCACAGCACTAGATCGGCGCCGCTCACCCGTTCGCGCGCCCGCCGCACGCCCTCCAGCTCGAGCGGATCGGCCGTGTCGCGGATGCCGGCGGTATCGAGCAACGTCACCGGCCAGCCGCCGAGATCGAGATGCACCTCGATGACGTCGCGGGTGGTCCCGGCAAAGGGCGACACGATCGCCGCCTCGCGCCGGGCGATGCGGTTGAGCAGCGTCGACTTGCCGGCATTGGGCGGCCCGGCGATGGCCACCACCAGGCCTTCGCGCAACCTTTCGCCGCGGCCGCCGTCGGCCAGCGCCGCGGCGATTTCCGCCCCCAGCTCGCGCGCGATCGCGAGCGCGGGCCCCAGCAGATTCTCCGGCACATCGACCTCGTCGGAAAAATCGATGCGGGCCTCGACCAGCGCCAGCGCCTGGATCAGCCGCTGCCGCCAGGCCTCGGCGCGGTTGCCGAGCAGGCCCTTCATCTGGCGGAACGCCTGCCGGCGCTGGCCTTGCGTCTCGGCCGCCACCAGGTCGGCGAGGCCTTCCACCGCGGTGAGATCGAGCTTGCCGTTCTCGAAGGCATGGCGGGTGAATTCGCCGGCCTCGGCGGGCTTCAGGCCATCCAGCGAGGCGAGGGCGCCGAGGACCGCGGCGATCACCGCGCGGCCGCCGTGCAGCTGCAGCTCGGCGACGTCCTCGCCGGTCTCGCTATGCGGCGCGGGAAACCAAAGCCCCAGCGCCTCGTCGATGATGTCTTGGGTGCGCGGGTCGCGAATGCGGGCGAGCGCGGCCCGGCGCGGGGAGGGGATCTTGCCGGTGAGCGCCTTAAGCGCGTCGCCCGCGCGCGGCCCGGAAATGCGAATGACCGCGATCGCCGCCGGCCCGCGGCCGGAGGAGAGGGCGAAGATGGTAGGGCGCTCGGACATCGCGGCGACGGAAGCGCCGCAGAGAAGAGAGGTCAAGGGGAGCTTGCCGACGCCGCCCTCGGCTGGCTCACCCGCCAGTGCGACAGCCGCACGATGCGCCTGACGCCGGCGGGCCGCGGTGGCTTGCGCGAGACGCTCGGTGTCGATTTGGGATCTTTGTCGCTGCCGGGGTGAACCACACTGCAGTCCGTCTCGGCCTCTTAGCGCAGCGGCAGTCCCACGTCATGCGACCATGACCTTTTCCGATCCCTGGCCGGTGCTAAGCTTCCGCCGCTGCCCGGCAGGCAGCCACGATTACAAAAACGTCAGGGAGGTCACGATGGTTAGCATGCAAAAGCTGGCGCTGACTTCGGTCACCGCCATCGCAATCGGTTTTGGCGCGGCGCCGGCCTGGGCGCAAGGCGCCAAGGATCTGGTCGGCACCTGGCAGTTGGTCTCGAACGTCGTCACCGTCGGCGACAAGAAGACCGACCAGTTCGGTCCCAAGCCGCATGGCATTTTGTACTTCGAGAGCAACGGCCATTACGTGTTGTCGATCATGCGCGACGGCTTGCCGAAATACGCCGGCAAGGGCCGCGAGCATGCCGTCGCCGAGGAAGCCCAGGCGACGGTCACCGGCAGCATTTCGCACTTCGGCACCTACAGCGTCGATGGCGACAAGATCGTGTTCAATGTCGAGCACGCCACCTTCGCGAATTGGGACGGCAGTACGTCGAAGCGGCCCTTCAAGATTTCCGGCGACGAGATGTCGTTCTTCGTGCCGTCGGCATCCGCCGGCGCCGGCAGCAGCTCGGTGGTGAGCTGGAAGCGGCAGGAGTAAGCGACACAAGCCGCGGCCGATCGGCGATGCAATGCGCGCTCTTTCCCTCTCCCCTTGTGGGAGAGGGTGCCGAGCGACCCCGGACTTGATCCGGGGGAGCGAGGCGGGTGAGGGGGCGCGCTTATTCTGGCGGTCCCCCTCACCCGGATCGCTTCGCGATCCGGCATCTCCCACCAAGGGAGAGGTGAAGTGAGAGCGCCGCCCGCCGTTCACTCGGACGGCGGCTCCTCCGGCTTGAAGCCGCGAAACGCCCAGCCGGCGGCATAGCCGAAAATCAGCAAGGCGATCGGCGGGCCGAACAGCAGGACCGGGATCACCAGCAGATCGCCGGTCGTTTTGAATCCGCCGTGCAGGCCGTACATGATCAGGTAGATGATCCAGCTCATCAGCCAGGCGGCGCAAAACAAAAGCCAGACGCGAAACAATCCGCGCCGCCAATTCAGCGCCGGGACTTCTTCATCCTTCGGATTCAAGGAGCGGCGAGGAATGCCAAAATGCGTCATCGGTGCGGCTCCAAATTTCGTGACGCAATTCTACTGCAGATCGCCGCGCCACGCGAGCCGCGATCGTGCGAGGCCGATCGCGCCACGCATGCGACCGTCATGCGGCGCTCGGGTGGCGGAACTCCGGCGCCGCGCCACGATCGCCCCGCGGCTCAAACCCGGCGGTAGCCCACGAGCGGCGCGTCGGCGATGTCGGGCGGGTTCACCACGATGTTCTCCGGCGTGCGGCAGGGCAGCCACCAGAGCTCTTCGGTCGTGCTCATGTTGACTTCGAGATGCGGGATGAACGGCGGCACGAACATGAAATCGCCTTCCGACAAATCGACGTAGTCCTGGTAGTCCTTGCCGAAATAGACGCGGGCGCGGCCCGACAGCACGTAAGCGCCGGTTTCGGCCTCGCCGTGGTGGTGCGGCAGCGAGCGGAAGCCCGGCGGGTTGCTGGCCTTGCCGAACCAGATCTTGGTTGCCGGCGTATGTTGCGGCCCGACGCCGCTCATCAGGTTCAAGCCGCCCGATTGTCCGGTGTTGCCGTGCTCGTGGCCTTTCTTGGTGACAACCGGACGATCGTTTGCGGACATCGGCAGCTCCCTTAAGGCGGTGCGCGGCGAAAAACCGCACTGATATAATCCTATTCGCAAGCAGGCGCGCGGTCACGCAATGACCACGAGGCGAATCCGCGCTAGGCTGGCGTCATGTCAACCGACGCCGCGCACGAAAATCGTCTGGCGCAAGCCACCTCGCCATATCTCCTGCAGCACAAGCACAATCCGGTGGACTGGTGGCAGTGGGGGCCGGAGGCGCTGGCCGAGGCCAGGCGCTTGAATCGGCCGATCCTGCTCTCGGTCGGCTACGCCGCCTGCCACTGGTGCCACGTGATGGCGCACGAGTTGTTCGAGGACGAAAAGACCGCGCGCGTGATGAACGAGCTGTTCGTCAACATCAAGGTCGACCGCGAGGAACGACCGGACATCGACCAGATCTACATGAACGCGTTGCACATATTGGGCGAGCAGGGCGGCTGGCCGCTGACGATGTTTTTGACGCCGGCGGGCGAGCCGGTATGGGGCGGCACTTATTTCCCCAACACGTCGCGTTATGGCCGCCCGGCTTTCACCGACATTCTGCACGAGGTGTCGCGGCTGTTTCGCGAGGAGCCGGAAAAGATCGAGCTGAACCGCGCGGCGCTGCTGGCGCGGCTGGCCGAGAAGGCGCGGCCGGCGGGCAAGGTCACCGTCGGCGCGGCTGAACTCGACGCCGCGGCCGGCCAGATCGGCAACATGTTCGACCCCGTCAATGGCGGCCTGCGCGGGGCGCCCAAGTTTCCGCAGCCGGCGATGCTGGAGATGCTGTGGCGGGCGGGGACGCGCACCGGCGACGCGCGGTTTTTCGAGACGGTCGAGCATTCGCTGGAACGGATGTCGGCCGGCGGCATCTACGACCACCTCGGCGGCGGCTTTTCGCGCTATTCGGTGGACGACCGCTGGCTGGTGCCGCATTTCGAGAAGATGCTCTACGACAACGCACAGCTTTTGGAACTGCTGGCGCTGGCCTTTCAGCGAAGCGGTAACCCGGTATTCCGGGAGCGCGCCCTCGAGACGGTGGCCTGGCTGGAACGCGAAATGACTACCCAGGAAGGGGGCTTTTGCGCCTCCCTCGACGCCGATTCCGAGGGCGAGGAGGGCAAGTTCTACGTCTGGTCCAGGCAGGAGATTGAGGAAGTCCTGGGGGCAGAAAATGCTGCATACTTTGCTGCGTTTTACGACGTCAGCGCCGGGGGCAATTTCGATGGTCATAATATCCTCAATCGCCTCAATGGCTTACCGCGCAGCATAGAAGACGAGCATCGGTTGGCCATGCTGCGCCCTATGCTGCACAAAAAGCGCGAAACCCGGGTCCGACCGGGCCTCGACGACAAGGTCCTGGCCGACTGGAACGGGCTGATGATCGCCGCTCTGGTCAACGCCGGGGTCATTCTGGACCGCCCGGGCTGGCTTACCCTTGCTGCACGCGCCTTCGATTTTGTTGCGCAGCAAATGGTGCAAAATCAACGGCTTGGGCATTCCTGGCGGGCCGGGCAGCTGCGCATTCCGGGGCTCGCCAGCGACTTCGCCGCCATGATCCGTGCTGCGCTCGCGCTCTATGAGGCTACGACTGAGCGGACCTATCTCGAGCGGGCGCTGGCCTGGCAAAGCGCGTTCGACGCCCATTACGCCGACCCCGAAACCGGCGGCTATTACCTGTCGGCCGATGACGCCGGCGACCTTTTGCTGCGCCCGCATTCGACGCAGGACGACGCCACGCCCAACCCGAACGCGGTGGCGGCGAGCAACCTGGTGCGGCTCGCCGGGCAGTCGGGCGACGACCGCTGGCGCGCCCAGGCCGACCGGCTGATCGAGGGAATTCTCTCTACCGCCGAGCGCAATTTGTTCGGCCATGTGGCGCTGCTCAACGCGCTCGACTTGCGGCTGCGCGGCGCGGAGATCGTGGTGACCGGACCGGACTCCGACCGCCTGGCCCAAGCCGCGCTCAAGCTGCCGTTCCTCGACCGCATCGTGCTGCGCGCCGGCTCCGCCGCCGATCTGCCGGCCGCGCATCCGGCGCAGGACAAGATCAACGCGGCGGGCAATGCCGCCTTCGTCTGCGTCGGCGAGCGCTGCTCGCTGCCAGTGACCGAGGCGGGCGCCATCGCGGGCGCGGTCGCGGCCATGCGCTACGGCTAAAAGTCGATCTTGATCTTGCCGCAGTGGCGGTGGAAATTTGTCGCGATCATTCTCCGGGGGCGGCGACCAGGAGAACGGAAAATGCGCGTCTTCCTCGGCCTCACGGCTGCCGGGCTTGTTGCCGTTTCGCTTTCATCCGCCGCCGCCGAAGAATGGTGCGGCTTTGTCGACAAGGCCGGCGCGCAAGTCCGCTGCGGGTTTTCCAGCCTGGCCGAATGCCAGCAGACGATCGGCGACAAGAAAGACGCTTACTGCATGCCGGACCCGGCCTTCGCCAGCCGCAGCCACGCCATCCGATTTCGCTTGGCGGCAACGCACTAGCCGGCGTGGCGCAACGGCGCCTCGTCGTTCTCGGGCAGCCACTGGCTCCACGGCTCGGGCGCGATCAGCGTCGGGCTCACCCACACCGGCCAGATGAAATTCTTCCCGTCCATGCGCCCGATCACCGCCGGCTTGTGCAGATGCTGGTTCTCGGCATCGAGCCGCACGTCGAAGCCGCAGGGCGCACGCACGCTGCGGCCGGCCAGTGCCTTGCGCACCACTTCGACGTCGGTGGTGCTGGCCGCCGTCACCGCGTCGGTCCACAGCTTGAAGCCGATCCAGCTCGCTTCCATCGGATCGTTGGTCATCGCGGCCGGATCGCCGGTGAACTGCCGCCACTCCTCGATGAAGGCGTGATTTTCCGGCGTATCCATGGCGTGCAGATAATTCCACGCCACCATGTGGCCGATCAGGTTGCGTTCCTTTAACCCCGGCATTTCCGCCTCGCCGAGCGACAGGCTCATTACCGGCAGCATGTCGGCATCGAGCCCCTGGCGCGCGCTCGCGGAAGAAATGCACGTTGGAATCCCCGCTCAGCGTGGCGATGATGGCGCCGTCGCGGCCGGCGAAACGGCGAATGGCGTGCACGCGTTCCTGCCAGGCTTTCTCGCCGAACGGCGCATAGAGTTCGTCCACCGCCTCGGCGCCGACGCCACGCGAGGCAAGGCGAGATAATTGCGGGTAATGGCGTTGGTGGTGCGCGGATAGACGTAATCGGTGCCGACCAGGACGAAACGCCGGCGTCCGAGCGCCAGCAGATGATCGACCGCCGGCAGCGCCTGCTGCTGCGGGTGGCGCCGGTGTAGATGACGCGGGGCGACTGCTCCTGACCCTCGTATTGGCTCGGATAAAACAGCAGCCCCTTATGCTCGTCCAGCACCGGCAACACGTGCTTGCGCGAGGCCGAGGTCCAGCAGCCGAAGATGGCCGCCACTTTATGGTCGGCCAGCAGCTCGCGCGCCTGTTCGGCATAGGAGCCGGCGTCCGAGCGCGGGTCCATGATCACCGCCTCGACCGGACGGCCGAGCAATCCGCCGTTTTTGTTCAGCTTTTCGATCATCATCACCAGCAGTTGCTGCAACGGCCGTTCGCTGGCGATGAGCGTGCCCGAAAGCGAGTGTTGGATGCCGACCTTGATCGAGCCGTGATCCAGATCGGCGAAATAGCGGCTAACCGAGCTGGCCAGCAATTCTGCCCGTCCGATCAGGTCCTCGGCGGTGGAGAGGACCGCGTCGCCCGCCATCGCCACGTCGGTGACGACGGAACGGATGCCGGGCAGGGTCTGACTCACCTTGGCGGCGACTTTCATGGCCTCGCTGCCGATTAGGCCGAGCTGGGCGATCTGCTGCTCGATGATGCGGTTGATGTTCTCGCTGACCCCGCCCATGGCGGCGACGCTGTGACCCACCACGAGAATGGCGTCGGCGGTGTCATGCACCGCCTGCTGGATGCTGTGGATCTGCTCACTCACTTCCTCGGTCGCCTTGGCGGTGCGGCGCGACAGTTCCTTCACCTCGGCGGCGACCACCGCAAAGCCGCGCCCGGACTCGCCGGCGCGCGCGGCTTCTATGGTTGCGTTGAGCGCCAGCAGCGAGGTCTGCCCGGCGATGGCTTGAATGAGCTTGATCACCTTCTCGATGTGCTGCGCCGCGTCCGCCAGCGTGCGCATGGTGGCGTCGGCGCGGGCAAGCTCGGAACTCGTGCGCTTGGTGGCCTCGCGCGCCTCGACCACCTGCTGCGCCGAATTGAACACCAGCGCTTCGACGTCGCGCGCCGCGGCAGCGACGCCGGCGACGTCCTCGGCGGTCTGCGCCGCGGCTTCCGAGGCGGCGGTGACCTGCTGCGCCATGTGGCGATTGCTCTCGCCGAGTTCGGTGGCGGTGCGCCGGATGTGCGCGCCGGCGCTGGTGAAGGCGTTGACGACTTCTTCCACCGCGCGGCGGAAATTGCCGGTGAAAAACAGCCGGCCGGCGTGATGCAGGCGCGCTTCGGTCTCGCGCCGCAGCTGGTCGACCGTCAGCGTATCGGCTTCGATCAGCGCCGCGCGCACGGTTTCCGCGGTGCCGGCGAATTGCTGAATGGCGCCGTCGCCGACCAGCTCGGGCAATGAGGTGTAGCGGTCGATCGAGGAGATGATGCGGGCGAGGCGCGCTTCGGCGAAGGCGCCAACCAGAGCCGCGCCGACCAGCCCGACCGTCAGCGCCGCGGCAATGCCGGCTTGCAGGCTTGCCGCTACCGCCAGACTAACGACGAAGGTGGGCACCGCAATCCACAGCGGGGCGCGCGTAATAGGCGTTCGGCGTGGCGGAGTCATTTGCGGCTCGCGGACAAATTCCCGCGATCAAATTTGCCAGAAGATGGTTTCGAATTCCTTTCGCAGCTGCGAAAAACCCGCATCAAATAAGGGCAAACGCGCACAAAGATTGGGCGGGGCGCAACCTCTCAAATGGTTACGCGCGGCAACACACTCCGCTGTCGTCCCCGCGAAAGCGGGGACCCATACGCCGCAGCACCTCGATATGACACGGAGTATGGGTCCCGGGGCCTCGCGCTACCGCGCTCGCCCGGGACGACAGAGCTTACGTATTCATGCTCTCGAAGAACTCGGCGTTGTTCTTGGTGTTGCGGAGCTTGTCGAGCAGGAAGTCGATGGCGTCCATGGTGCCCATCGGATTGAGGATGCGGCGCAGGACGTACATCTTCTTGAGCACGGCCGGGTCGGTGAGCAGCTCTTCCTTGCGGGTGCCGGAGCGCGTGATGTCCATGGCCGGGAAGGTGCGCTTGTCGGCCACCTTGCGGTCGAGGATGAGCTCCGAGTTGCCGGTGCCCTTGAACTCTTCGAAAATCACTTCGTCCATGCGGCTGCCGGTGTCGATCAGCGCGGTGGCGATGATGGTCAGTGAGCCGCCTTCCTCGATGTTGCGCGCCGCGCCAAAGAAGCGCTTCGGCCGCTGCAACGCGTTGGCGTCGACGCCGCCGGTCAGCACCTTGCCGGATGACGGCACCACGGTGTTGTAGGCGCGGCCGAGGCGGGTGATCGAAGTCGAGCAGGATCACCACGTCGCGCTGGTGCTCGACCAGGCGCTTGGCCTTTTCGATCACCATTTCGGCGACCTGCACGTGGCGCGAAGCCGGCTCGTCGAAGGTCGAGGACACCACTTCGCCCTTCACCGAGCGCTGCATGTCGGTGACTTCCTCCGGCCGCTCGTCGATCAGCAGCACGATCAGATAGCACTCGGGGTGATTGGTGGTGATCGAGTGCGCGATGTTCTGCAGCAGAACGGTCTTGCCGGTGCGCGGCGGCGACACAATCAGCGCGCGCTGGCCTTTGCCGATCGGCGCGACGATGTCGATGACGCGGGCCGAGAGGTCTTTCTTGGTCGGATCTTCGAATTCCATCTTCAGCCGCTCGTCGGGATAAAGCGGCGTCAGGTTGTCGAAATTGATCTTGTGGCGCGCCTTCTCGGGGTCCTCGAAATTGATGGTGTTGACCTTGAGCAGCGCGAAGTAGCGCTCGCCTTCCTTGGGCGAACGGATATGGCCTTCGACGGTGTCGCCGGTGCGCAGGCCAAAGCGGCGGATCTGGCTGGGCGAGACGTAAATGTCATCGGGCCCGGAGAGATAGTTGGATTCCGGCGAGCGCAGGAAGCCGAAGCCGTCGGACAGTACTTCGACGACGCCTTCGCCGATAATGTCGATCTCTTGCGTCGCGAGCTGCTTGAGGATGGCGAACATCAGCTCCTGCTTGCGCATGGTGCTGGCGTTTTCGACCTGGTGCTCTTCGGCGAACGACAACAGCTCGGCCGGGGTTTTGGACTTGAGGTCCTGGAGTTTCATTTCCCGCATGGGGGCATTGATCCTTGGGAGAGTGACCGGTGGAGTCTTAAAAATTGCGAAGACTCAAAAACCGATTGACGAGAGGGGGGAGATCGCAGGTCTAGGGCAACGAGGGGGATTTGGAAAAGTGCCCCGAACCCGATGCTGCGACCGGCCCAAACACTGGGTCCGGAACGCGACTAGCATCCGCCTGCGTTCGGTGGGAACACACAACATAAGCGGGAATGCGTTTTTTCGCAAGTGGCGCGCCGCGGCGCGATACAAATTTACAGTCGCGTCAGAACGGTTTGACGGTCGCCAGCAGCACGATAAAGATCATCAGCACCGTCGGTATCTCATTGACGATACGATAGAATTTACCCGTGTGCCGGTTGCGGTCGGCCGCGAAGTCCTTGACCCAGCGGACCAAGAAACCGTGCAGGCCGGACATCGCGATCACCAAAGCGAGCTTGGCTTGCAGCCAGCCGGCCTGAAGAAATGCGTCCTTTCCCATCAGCCAGATCAACCAAAGCCCCAGCAGCCAGGTCGCGATCATCGCCGGGTTGATGATGGCCTTGAGCAGCCGGCGCTCCATTACCTTGAAGGTTTCCGACTGCTTGGAGCCCGGCTCGGCGTCGCAGTGATAGACGAACAGCCGCGGCAGATAGAGCATGCCGGCCATCCACGAGATGACCGCGATGATGTGCAGGGCTTTGAGCCAGAGGTACATGTTGCTTATCCCTCCCCTTAAAGGGGCACGTCATCCTTCGAGGCTCGGGCTTCGCCCTCGCACCTCAGGATGACGCGATCGGGCCGCAGCGCAAGTTCGTCATCCTGAGGCGGCCGCACAGCAGCCCTCGAAAGATGGCGGCCCGAAATCATTCCCGCACTCTTTTCAACATTCGCTCCACATTGGCGATCGGCGTGTCGGGCAAAATTCCGTGACCGAGATTGAAGATGAACGGCCCGCCTGAAAATGCGGCCAGCACGGCGTCGACTTCGCGGTCGAGCGCCGCGCCGCCTTCGCGCAAGATCAACGGATCGACATTGCCCTGTACCGGAACGCGCGATTGGATTTCGTCGCGGGCCAAATTCCGGTCGATCCCGCTTTCCAGGCTGACCGCATCGACTTTCGTTTCATCGACATAATGCGGAATATTCTTGCCGGCGCCGCGCGGAAATCCGATTACCTTGGCGCCGGGATGCTTCGCCCACAGCTTTGCGATCAAACGCTTGGTCGGCTGCACGCACCAGCGCTCGAAATCCTTTGGCGGCAGCGATCCCGCCCAGGTATCGAAGATCTGCACCACATCAGCGCCGGCTTTCAGTTGGCGCGCCAGGTAATCGACCGCGGCGTCGACCAGGCAGTCGATGACGTGTTGAAAAGCCTCCGGCTCGCGCGCCGCCAAGTCTTTCGCCGGTGCCTGGTCGGGGGTGCCGCGGCCGGCGACCATGTAAGTCGCAACCGTCCATGGCGCGCCGCAAAATCCGATCAACGCCGTTTTGGGCGCAAGCTCGCTTTTCACGCGCCGCACGGTTTCATAAATCGGCGCCAGCAGCTTTTGATCAGCCTCTTGCCGCACCGACAGCAATGCTTTCGCATCGGCTATCGGCTCAAGCCGTGGGCCTTCGCCCTCGACGAACCAGACCTTGCGGCCAAGCGCAAGCGGTATCACCAGGATGTCGGAAAATAGGATGGCGGCATCAAAACCGAAGCGCCGCACTGGTTGCAGCGTTACTTCAGCCGCCAGTTCCGGATTGAAACAAAGATCGAGAAAGCCGCCCGCTTTCTCCCGCACCGCACGATATTCCGGCAAATACCGTCCCGCCTGCCGCATCATCCATACCGGTGGAATGGTCTCGCGCTGTCTGCCGAGCACTTTCAGCAGGGGCTTTATCCCCATGCCATCGGCTTTGCGGGTGTCTTCCATAAAGACTCTTATAAATTTCTTTGTAGTGTTTGTTAGAGCGTGAATTGGACTCATGCCTTCCGATCAACAGTCTGTCCACCGCATAGCAGGAGCCAATTCAGAATCGGGTGAAATCGAGCGCGATTTCGTCCACAGCGATAAGGTCTGTTTCGTTGGCCTATGAGGTTTTATCCCTGCTTGTCCCCAGGCCGCTGTCCACATTTGCGTATCGAAACCATGCCGCCCTACCGGGATCGTCCCGCGGGCAGTCGTGTGGATGGAAATTGAACACAATGCCAGGGCGAGCTTGCGCGGCGGGTAAAGCCGTGGCCTTCTCCCGCCCTGTCCACACGCGATTCAGCGCCCATACAGATGCCCGACACCGGCTACTTTCACCTCCATCTGATTTCCGATGCCACCGGTGAAACCTTGATCACGGTGGCGCGCGCTGCAGCGGCGCAATACGCCAACGTGTCGCCGGTGGAACATCTTTACCCGATGGTGCGCTCCAAAAAGCAGCTCGACAATGCGCTCGCCGAAATAACGGAATCGCCGGGTCTGGTGCTCTACACGCTGCTCGAGGAAGACCTCATCGAATTGCTGGAAAAAACCTGCCGCGACCTCGCGCTGCCGTGCATGTCGGTGCTGGGACCGGTGTTGCGGCTTTTCCAGTCTTATCTCGGCGCCGAGACCATTCACCGAGTCGGCGCCCAACACGTGCTCAACGCCGAATATTTCCAGCGTATCGACGCGCTCAACTACACGATGTTCCATGACGACGGCCAGCACGTCGAAGGGCTGCAGGACGCCGACGTGGTGCTGGTCGGCGTCTCGCGCACCTCGAAAACGCCGACCTCGATCTATCTCGCCAATCGCGGCATCAAGACCGGCAACGTGCCGCTCGTGCCCGGAGTGCCGGTGGCGGCCGAGGTCGAGAAGCTGACGCGGCCGCTGGTGGTTGGGCTCTATGCCAGCCCCGAGCGCATCGTGCAGATCCGCGAGAACCGGCTGCTGGGTCTGAAGGCGCACCGCGACGACGACCGCTATATCGACAAGACCGCGGTGGCCGAGGAGGTGGCTTTTTCGCGCCGGCTCTGCGCCAAGTACAGCTGGCCGTCGATCGACGTGACGCGCCGCTCGATCGAGGAAACCGCCGCCGCGGTGATGAAGCTGCTGGCGGAGCGCCGCCGGCGGCCGGTTGCCTGAGATCCTCCTCCAACGGGGAGGGACAAGGAAACAATTATGCCGCTCTGGCTTGCCCCTCAACCGCTGGTGCTCGCATCGAAAAGCGACGTGCGCGGCAAGATGCTGGCGGCCGTCGGCCTGCGCTTCGAGATCCGCCCGGCCCAGATCGACGAACGCGCCGTCGAAGCCGAGGCCGGCGCGCCGGACGCTGCCGCCGCCGCCCGCCTGCTCGCCCGCGCCAAGGCCGCCGTCGTGGCGCGCTCGGTTCCCGGCCGGCTGGTGCTGGGCGCCGACCAGACACTGGCGCGCGGCACCAAGCGGTTCAGCAAGCCGGCGAACCGCGCCGCGGCGGCCGAGCAGTTGCGGGCCTTGCGCGGCCGGACGCACGAATTGTATTCGGCCCTGGCGCTGGTGCGCGATGGCACCGTGCTGTTCGATTGCGTCGACAGCGCACGGCTGACCATGCGCAAGATTTCCGACCGCTTTATCGACGACTATCTCGACATGGCGGGTCCTGCCGCCCTGGCGAGCGTCGGCGCCTATCAGCTCGAAGGCATCGGCATTCACTTGTTCGAGCGCGTCGAGGGCGATTATTTCACCATTCTTGGCCTGCCGTTGCTGCCGCTGTTGGCTTATCTGCGGCAGAACGGCTTTATCGACGGCTGAAACTTATGTTCATCCTCGGCCTGACCGGCTCGCTCGCGATGGGAAAATCCGCCACGGCGAAGATGTTCGCCGCGGAAGGCGTGCCCGTGCACGATGCCGATTCCGTCGTGCACCGGCTCTATGACGGCGCGGCCACGCCGGCGATCGAGGCTGCATTTCCCGGCACCACCGCCGACGGCAAGGTCGACCGCGAAAAGCTCGGCAAACGCGTGCTTGGCGACGCCGCCGCCATCCAGCGGCTGGAAGGCATCGTGCATCCGCTGGTCGCCGCCGCGTCGGCCAAGTTTCTAGCGGAGGCCGAGGCGAGCGGTGCAGCGGTGGCGGTGCTCGACGTGCCGCTGCTGTTCGAGACCCACGGCGAGGTTCGCTGCGACGCTGTCGTGGTGGTGTCGGCGCCGGCCGATCTGCAGCGGACCCGCGCCTTCGAGCGGCCCGGCATGACCGAGGACAAGCTCGCCGCGCTTCTCGGCAAACAGATACCGGACGCCGAAAAGCGCGCCCGCGCCGATTTCGTGGTGGATACGTCGAAAGGTTTTGACGCCGCGCGCGCCCAGGTGCGTGATATTCTCAAGGCGGTCGCTACAATGCCGAAACGGCGGCCGTGATTCTGGCCGCGATCGAGGCAAGCCGACAATGCGCGAAATCGTACTCGACACCGAGACCACCGGTCTCGATCCAAACCATGGTCACCGCCTGGTCGAAATCGGCTGCATCGAGCTGCTCAACCGGATACCGACCGGCGCGACGTTTCACGCCTATCTCAACCCGGACCGCGATATGCCGGCGGAAGCTTTTGCCGTGCACGGGCTGTCGGCCGAGTTTTTGAAGGGCCACAAGCGCTTTGCCGACATCGTCGACGACTTCCTCGCCTTCATCGGCGACGCGCCGCTGGTGATCCACAATGCCGGCTTCGACCATGGCTTTCTTTGCGCCGAGCTCAAGCGATTGGAGCGCGCTTTGATCGCGCGCGAGCGGCTGGTCGACACGCTGTTCCTGGCGCGCCGCAAGCATTCGGTCGGGCCTTACAGCCTCGATGCGCTGTGCGCGCGCTACGGCATCGACAGTTCGCGGCGCACCAAGCACGGCGCGCTGCTCGACGCCGAGATCCTGGCCGAGGTCTATCTTGAGCTGATCGGTGCACGCCAGGCGCAGCTCGGCCTCGCCGAGAGCGGCGCCCGCCGCGGCAATGGCGGCGACGGCATCGTGGTGCGGCGCGAGCGCGCCGCGTCGTTGGCGCCCCGCGTCAGCGACGCCGATCGCGCGGCGCACCGCGACTTCGTCGCCACGCTCGGCGAGAAAGCGCTGTGGCGGGATTATCTGTAATCAGCTCTGCGGAGCCGGCGCACCGGCCGGCTGTATCTCGCTCATCTTCTGGCGATAGAGGCTGACGAAATCCACCGGATCGAGCAGCAGCGGCGGGAAGCCGCCATTGCGCACGTTGGTGGCGATGATCTCCCGCGCGAACGGAAACAACAGGCGCGGGCATTCAATCAGCACCAGCGCGTTCAGGCTTTCCTGCGGAACGTTCTGCAGGCGGAACACGCCGGCGAATTCCAGTTCGAAGCGGAACATCAACGCGCCGTTGGCTTCCGCCTTGCCCTCGAGGCGGAGCGTCACCTCGATGTCGTTTTCCGCCAGCGGCTTGGCGCTGACATTGATCTGAATGGCGATCTGCGGCTGCTGCGTTCCGGCGGTCAACGATTGCGGCGCGTTCGGGTTCTCGAACGAGAAATCCTTGATGTATTGCGCCACCACGCTGAGTTGCGGCGGCTGGTTTGCAGCCGGTGCCGGGCCGCCATTGGTCGTGGACATGGAAACTCCTAACCGCAAACGTTTTTGTGATGGCGCTAACGCGGCGGTTGGCTAACACAGGGTCTTTGGGGGAACAAGGATAGCGGGTAGCCCGTGGCGCCCAATCTTGTCCGGAAGCCGCTACCCGTCCCGATCAAGTCGCCGGCATGCTTTGCGGGCGCCTGCGCTACGGCTTTGCGCGCCCGTCGTCGCGCCGGTCGGCGAGCGCCGGGTCGGGCACCTGATGCCACTGCTGAGGCTCGAGATCGACCACGCCGTCGGTGCGCGCAGGCGCCATCTTTCGTCCGAGCAACGCGGCGAGGGCCCGGCGCAGCGGCGCCAGCAGTAGCAAAAGACCCAGCACATCCGTGATAAACCCCGGAATAAACAGGAGAATCCCGGCCAATAGCGTCATGGTGCCGGCGCTGTCGGCTTGCAGCGCGGTAAAGCCGCCGGGCCCTATGGCGACGCGCATGCGTGCAATGTGGTTGCCGCCGGCATGGCGCAGCACCATGGCGCCGGCCATCGAGCTCGCTACCACAAGTAGCAGCGCCCACAGAAAACCGATCGATCCCGCGACCGCGATGAAAACCACTAGTTCCATGACCGGCAGCGCCAGCAAGGCCAGCACGAGGTATTTTGCCACATTCATCGGCGTTTCTCTGGATACCCGAGGTTGGCGTGGGCGTTGCGATCGTTTAAGCTTAATTCAAGAAGCACAATTGCGCCGAAATACCGGCGCAAGGCCTATGGATCGGCGCGGACACCGGCATAGATAAGTACGGTGGGCTCGGCCGCCACGCCGCCGGTTCGGCTCTGGGCCGAAGAGCGATCTGCCGTTACGGCTACCGAAAGCATGGAAGACGTGTTCGACATCTACACCATCATATTCCTGGCGCTGGCGGTTTTCATCTTCCTCCGCCTGCGCAGCGTGCTCGGTCAGCGCACCGGGCACGAACGGCCGCCTTACGACCCTTACGCCGCGCGCGAGCCGGCGCGGCCGGCGGCCGAAAAAGTGGTCGCACTGCCCAATCGCATGCCGGAAGCGGCCGCGCCGAAACCGGCCGAGCCGATCGTACCGGGCGAGCGCTGGATGGGCGTGGCCGAGGCCGGAACCGCGGTCGCGGCGGGCCTCGACGCGATCGTCGTCGGCGACCCCAATTTCGATGCCAAGCATTTTCTCACCGGCGCGCGCGCAGCCTATGAGATGATCGTCAACGCCTTTGCCGAAGGCGACCGCCGCACCTTGAAGAATTTGCTGTCGCGCGAAGTCTACGAAGGCTTCGAGGCTGCCATCACCGAACGCGAGAAGCGCGGCGAGACGGTCGAGAGTCGTTTCGTTTCCATCGACAATGCCGAGATCACCGCCGCCGAATTGCGCGGGCGCACCGCGCAATTGACGGTGCGCTTTCAATGCAAGCTGGTGTCGGCGACGCGCGACAAGGACGGCAACGTGACCGACGGCAATGCCGAGAAGGTAACCGACGTCACCGATGTGTGGACGTTCGCGCGCGATCTGTCGTCGCGCGACCCGAACTGGAAGCTGGTCGCAACCGAAGCCGGGCAATGACCGCATGGCGGCGCTACCACCTCGCTCGCAGATCGGCCTCGGTTTAGCGCTGTGTCTCGCGGCGGCGAGCGGTCCGGCGGCGGCGCACGGGATGAAATTTCGCAACGCCCAGGTAGAGCCTTTGAGCTTCGCAAAGCTCGACGGCTGGAAGAACGACGACCAGGCCGCCGCCTTCCAGACCTACATGAAAAGCTGCGGCGCCATCCTGCAAGGCGCCCGCGCGGTGCGCGCGGCGCGGCCGGTCTACGGCGGGCTGTACAAGGCCTGCGAGAAAGCCGCCGCGCTCGCCGCCGCCGGCACGGTCGACCGCGCGCAGGCGCGCAAATTCTTCGAGGACAATTTCAAGCCGGTGCGGGTTTTGCCGGAAGTCCACACCTACGGCTATTACACCGGCGCCGACGGTTTCTACACCGGCTATTACGAGGCCGAGGTCGCGGGTTCGCGCGTCAAGACCAAGGACTACAACGTCCCGTTTTACGGCGTGCCGGCCAAATTCGCAGGCAAGAAGAGCACGGTGTTCGCGCAATACAACCGCACCGAAATCGAGAAAGGCGTGCTGGCAGGCAAGGGGCTGGAACTCTGCTGGGTCAAGAATCCGGTCGATGTCTTCTTTGCGCAGATCCAGGGTTCGACGCGCGTCAAGCTCGATGACGGCCAGCTGCTGCGGCTCAATTACATCGCCAGTAACGGCAAGCCCTACACGCCGGTCGGCCGCCTCATGATCGACGCGGGCCTCTGCACGCCCGAAGACATGTCGATGGACAAGATCCGCGAGTACATGGAGGCCAACCCGAAAGAGGGCGAAGCCTTACGGCTGAAGAATCGCTCCTATGTGTTCTTCAGCGAAACTCGCCTCAACCCCAACGACGAGCCCCTCGGTGCGCAGGGCATTCCGCTCACGCCCGGGCGCTCGCTGGCGGTCGATCCCACGATCCATGTCTACGGCACGCCGATCTGGATCGACGCCAAGTTCCCGATCACCAGCGACGTGCCGAAAGACAACTTCCGGCATCTGATGTTCGCGCAGGATACCGGCTCGGCCATCCGTGGGGCGGCGCGCGCCGACATCTATTTCGGTCACGGCGAGGACATCCCGCACATCGCCGGCCGCATCAAGCAGTTCGGCAAATTCGTCATGCTGGTGCCCAAGGGCGTGGTGCTGGTCGGCTCCACGCCGGAGCCGGTCGAGGTCATTCCGCTGCCTCGGCCGCGCCCGAAGGAAATCATGGCCGCTAACGCGCCGGTGCGGCCGGCGCTGCCCAAGCCACGGCCATGAGCAGCCGGCGCCGCGTTCTCTCCTACGAGGAGCGCGTATTGTGGACGACCGTCACCAAGGCGATCGCGCCGTTGCGCGCGGCGGCGCGCCTTGCGCCCGACGCGCAAAGCGAGCCGGCCGAGGAAATCGCCAAACCGCCGCGGCCTACGGCCGGACCTCGCCGGGCTTCGCCGGCGCCGCCAAAGCCCGCGCCGCCGCCGCTTACGCCGCTTGGCCGCCGCATGAAGCAGCGCGTCGCGTGCGGCAAGGATAAGATCGACGCTCGCCTCGACCTGCACGGGCTGACGCAAAGCGAGGCGCATGGCGACTTGCTGCGTTTTCTGCGCAACGCGCACGCCCGCGGCGCCCGGCTGGTGCTGGTGATCACGGGCAAGGGCCGCGGGCCCGAGCCGGGCGTATTACGCCGCCAGGTGCCGCAATGGCTGGGCTTGCCGGAGTTTCGCGCTTTGGTGATCGGCTTCGAGGACGCGCACGCCACCCATGGCGGCGAAGGCGCGCTTTATGTGCGCGTGCGGAGAACGCGGAGCGCGTGAGCGCGTTGACGGATCGTAGGAGGGAGTATCGGACATGCCCAGCAAGCCGAAACCCGCCGGAAAAGACCACAAACCGGACAAGAAACTCGAGCGCGAGCTTGAGGAAGGACTGGAAGAAACGTTTCCAGCATCCGATCCGGTCGCGGTGACCGAACCGGCGCCGTATCACGACAAAGACGGCAAGAAAAAGTAAGTTGGCGCACGATCAAGGCGCCAAGGAGAATCCGTCATGCTGCGTCCGTTCGTGTTGCCGATGGTGGCGATCGTGAGCCTGGCTTGCGGCGCTGCCGCCGCGCAACCGGCCATGCAGCCGAGCGCGCCGCAAAAAATGACGTCACCTAGCGAAGCGAAGAAAATGCAGGCTTGCGAAAAGCAGGCGGCGGATCAGCACATCAAGATGGATGAGCGCTCGAAATTCGTCATGGATTGCATGACGGCCACGAAATAGCGCGGTATTACGTGTCCCGGGCGCAGCGCAGCACCTCTTGATGGTGCGCTGCAGACCCGGGAACCCGGTTTCTTTGTTTTAAGCTGGACCCCGGATCAGCGGTGCACCACTTCGTGCCGCACCGCATTCGGGGAACGACGGAGCGGCTACAAAATAAACCGGCTCAGATCCGCATTCTTGGCCAGATCGCCGATGTGCTTTTCCACATAGGCGGCGTCGATTTTCACGACGTCGCCGGAGCGGTCGGTGGCGGAAAACGAGATTTCATCGAGCACGCGCTCCATCACCGTCTGCAGGCGGCGCGCGCCGATATTCTCGATCGAGGAATTCACCGCCACCGCGATATCGGCGATGGCGTCGATGGCGTCCTCGCTAAAATCCAGCGTCACGCCTTCGGTCTTCAGCAGCGCCACGTATTGCTTGATCAGCGAGGCTTCCGGCTCGGTCAAAATGCGGCGCATGTCATCGCGCGTCAGTGCGCTCAATTCGACGCGGATCGGCAGCCGGCCTTGCAGTTCGGGCAAGAGGTCGGACGGCTTGGAGATATGGAACGCGCCGGAAGCGATGAACAGCACATGGTCGGTCTTCACCGGGCCGTGCTTGGTGTTGACGGTGGTGCCCTCGATCAGCGGCAGCAGGTCGCGCTGCACGCCCTCGCGCGACACGTCGGCGCCCATGCGGCCTTCGCGGCCGGCGATCTTGTCGATTTCATCCAGAAACACGATGCCGTTCTGCTCGACCGCGCGGATCAATTCCTGAACGAGCTGCTCGCTGTCGAGCAGCTTGTCGGACTCCTCGTTGACTAGGATGTTGTGCGAATCCTGCACAGTGACTTTGCGCGTCTTGGCTTTGCCGCCGCCGAGCTTGCCGAAAATATCGCCGATATTGATGGCGCCCATCTGCGCGCCCGGCATGCCGGGAATTTCGAACATCGGCATGCCGCCGCCGCCCGACTGCACCTCGATCTCGATTTCCTTGTCGTTGATTTCGCCGGCGCGCAGTTTCTTGCGGAAGCTCTCGCGCGTCGCCGGGCTGGCGCCGGGGCCGACCAAAGCGTCGACCACGCGCTCCTCGGCGTTGAGTTCGGCTTTTGCCTGCACATCCTTGCGCTTGCGCTCGCGGGTGAGCGCGATGGCAATCTCCACCAGGTCGCGGATGATCTGCTCGACGTCGCGGCCGACATAGCCGACTTCGGTGAACTTGGTGGCTTCCACTTTAAGAAACGGCGCGCCGGCCAGCCGCGCCAGCCGACGGGAAATTTCGGTCTTGCCGACGCCGGTCGGCCCGATCATCAGGATGTTTTTCGGCAGCACTTCCTCGCGCAGTCTGTCGTCGAGCTGCAAGCGGCGCCAGCGGTTGCGTAGCGCGATGGCGACCGCGCGCTTGGCGTCGTGCTGGCCGACGATGAAGCGGTCGAGTTCGGAAACGATTTCGCGCGGGGAGAAGTCGGTCAACGGGGCACTCTACGATTTCAGCGACTCGATGGTCACATTGCGGTTGGTGTAGACGCAGATGTCGGCGGCGATGTCGAGCGACTTGCGCACGATCGCCTCGGCGTCGAGTTCGCCGTCGAGCAGTGCGCGCGCCGAGGCCAGCGCATAGTTGCCGCCGGAGCCGATGCCGGCGACGCCCGCTTCCGGCTCCAGCACGTCGCCGGTGCCGGTCAGCACCAGCGAAACCTGCTTGTCGGCGACGATCATCATGGCTTCTAACCGGCGCAGATAGCGGTCGGTGCGCCAGTCCTTGGCGAGCTCGACCGCGGCGCGCAGCAACTGGCCGGGATATTGCTCGAGCTTGGATTCGAGCCGCTCGAACAAGGTAAATGCGTCGGCGGTGGCGCCGGCGAAGCCGCCGATCACGTCGCCTTTGCCGAGCTTGCGCACTTTTTTGGCATTGGATTTGACGATGGTCTGCCCGATCGAGACCTGGCCGTCGCCCCCGATGACCACGCTGCCGCCCTTGCGGACGGTCAAAATAGTGGTGCCGTGCCAAAGGGGGCTTGTTGGGTGTTCGTTCGACATACGCGTTAACCCCTGCAATCAGCGTCATCTAGGCATGCGCGGCGGCGTTTGCAAACGGGGCGCAACGCAGGTGGCGAATCCCGGCAACCCCTGATAAAAGGCGCACAAATCAATCAAGGACAGCCGCCGTGGCCAAGCGCGTTCTGACGTTTCCAGGCAAGAAAAAGCTCGCCGTCACGCCGCGCGCGGCGCGCGCTTCGGCGGGCCGCGCCGGTTCGGTCAAGCGGACGACGAAAGAGACGGACATCGAGGCGGCGGTCAATCTGGATGGCAGCGGCAAGTCGAATATCTCGTCCGGCATCGGGTTCCTCGATCACATGCTCGATCTTTTGGCGCGGCACTCGCGCATCGACATCACGGTCAAGGCCAAGGGCGACCTGCACATCGATCACCACCACACCACCGAGGACGTCGGCATTGCGCTCGGCCAGGCGGTGAAGCAGGCGCTCGGCGACATGAAGGGCATCACCCGCTATGCGGATGTGCATGTGCCGATGGACGAGGCGCTGACGCGCGTGGCGATCGACATTTCCGGGCGGCCGTTCCTGGTGTTCAAGGCCGAGTTCGTGCGCGACAAAGTCGGCTCGTTCGACACCGAGCTGGTGCAGGAATGGTTCCAGGCCTTCGCCATGAAGGCCGGCATCACGCTGCACGCCGAGACTTTATACGGCACCAACGATCACCATATCGCCGAGTCCTGCTTCAAGGCCCTGGCGCGCGCGCTCAAGGTCGCGGTGGCGATCGATCCGCGCGCCAAGGGCGAAGTGCCGTCCACCAAGGGTTCGCTCGGCGGGTGAGTTGCTTTTGCCCTCCCTCTTGTGGGGAGGGCGGCGAGCGGCCGTAGGTCGCGAGCGGGTGGGGGTGAATAAGATTTTTGATGATCAAGTCTAGTAACCAGGACCCCCACCCCGCTTGCCTCGCATAGGCTCGGCAAGCGACCCTCCCCACAAGGGGGAGGTGAAGAGAACGCGTCATGCCCACTTACACCGTCCATCAGCCGCCGGCGCGCAAGGGCGAAACGACAAGCGCTCCGGAGCGCTTCGTGTTCGTGCGCGACGGATTCCATTTCTGGGCCTTCGTGCTGGCGCCGCTCTGGCTGCTGCGCTACCGGCTGTGGCTGGCGTTCGTAATCTATCTGGTGGTCAGCGTCCTTCTCGGCATCGGCTTGCGGCTGACCGACGCGGGCTCGACGGTGCAATTCCTTGCCGGGTTGCTGGTCGCGTTACTGATCGGCTTCGAAGCGGCGACGTTCCGGCGCTCGAAGCTGACGCGCCGCGGCTGGAAGATGCTCGGCTTCGTGGTCGGCGAGGACATCGAAACGGCGGAACGCCGCTTCTTTGCCGAATGGAGCCAAGCGGCAAACGAGCGCGCCATCGCGCCGCCGGCGGCGCCCGAGCCGCCCTCCGCCATGCCGGGTTGGCGCGCGCCGCCGCCGCCGTCCGACGTGATCGGCCTGTTCCCGGAGCCGGGGAGCGGGCGATGAGCGTCGCCATCGTCGACTACGGCTCCGGCAATCTGCATTCGGCGGCCAAGGCGTTCGAGCGCGCCGCCCGCGAGAGCGGCCACGATCAGCCGATAGTTGTCACCAGCGACCCCGCGCAGGTCGCGGGCGCATCCCGCGTGGTGCTGCCCGGCGTCGGCGCCTTTGCCGATTGCCGGCGCGGGCTCGACGCCATTCCCGGCATGATTGATGCATTGAACGAGAGCGTCGTGAAGCAGGGCAAACCGTTTTTCGGTATTTGTGTCGGCATGCAGCTGATGGCCGAGCGCGGACGCGAATATCAGGTGACGCCGGGTCTCGGCTGGATTGCCGGCGAGGTCGACCGCATTGCGCCGAGCGATCCGAACTTGAAGATTCCGCACATGGGGTGGAACACGCTCAACATGCTGAAATCCCACCCCTTGCTCGCGGATATTCCGCTTGGACCCGACGGGCTGCACGCCTATTTCGTCCACTCCTACGAGCTCAAGCCGGCGCAGCGCAACGATCTGGTGGCGCAGGCCGACTACGGCGGTCCGCTTACGGCTATCGTCGGGCGCGACAACATGGTCGGCACGCAATTCCATCCCGAAAAGAGCCAGCGGCTGGGCTTGAAACTGATCGCGAATTTTTTGAAGTGGATGCCATGATTCTTTTCCCCGCCATCGACCTGAAGGAAGGCCTCGCCGTCCGCCTGCAGCAGGGCGACATGGCGCGCGCGACCGTGTTTCACCGCGATCCGGCGGCGCAGGCGCAGGCCTTCGAGCTGCAAGGCTTCAAACATTTGCACGTCGTCGACCTCGACGGCGCCTTCGCCGGCAAGCCGATGAACGGCGATGCGGTCGACCGGATTCTGGAAACCGTCGGGCTGTGCGTGCAGCTCGGCGGCGGCATCCGCGACATGGCGACGATCGATGCCTGGCTGACGAAGGGCGTCAACCGGGTGATCATCGGCACCGCCGCGGTGCGCGATCCCGCGCTGGTGAAAGACGCGGCGAAAAACTATCCCGGCCGGATCGCGGTCGGGCTCGACGCGCGCGACGGCAAGGTGGCGGTGCAGGGCTGGGCGGAAACCTCGGAACTGTCGGCGCTCGACATCGCGCGCCGCTTCGAGGATGCCGGCGTCGCCGCCATCATCTACACCGACGTGACGCGCGACGGCATGCTGAAGGGCTTGAACCTCGACGCCACCATCGCGCTGGCCGACGCGATTTCGATTCCGGTGGTCGCCTCCGGCGGCCTCGCCTCCATCGACGACATAAAGGCGATGCTGGAGCCGCGCGCCAAGAAGCTGCAAGGCGCCATCGCCGGCCGCGCGCTTTACGACGGGCGGCTCGATGCGGCGGAGGCGCTGAAACTCATCCGCGACGCGAAAGTGGCGGCCTGAGCCATGTTCAAGGTCCGCGTCATTCCCTGCCTCGACGTCAAAGACGGCCGCGTGGTCAAAGGCGTCAATTTCGTCAATTTGCGCGACGCCGGCGATCCGGTGGAAGCGGCCATTGCCTATGACGCGGCCGGCGCCGACGAGCTGTGCTTCCTTGACATCACGGCGAGCCACGAGAACCGCGGCATCATCCTCGACGTGGTGCGGCGCACCGCCGAGGCCTGTTTCATGCCGCTCACGGTCGGCGGCGGCGTGCGCACCATCGAGGACATCCGCGCGCTGCTTTCGTCCGGCGCCGACAAGGTCTCGATCAATACCGCGGCGGTGAACCGGCGCGGCTTCGTCAAGGAAGCGGCGGAAAAATTCGGCGACCAATGCATCGTGGTCGCTATCGACGCCAAGATCGTGTCCAACCCGGGCGACACGCCGCGCTGGGAGATTTTCACCTTCGGCGGCCGCAAGCCGACCGGCATCGACGCGGTCGGTTACGCCAAGGAAGTGGTCGCGCTCGGCGCCGGCGAGATTTTGCTCACCTCCATGGACCGCGACGGCACCAGACGCGGCTTCGACATCGCGCTCACCTGCGCGGTGGCGGACGCGGTGAGCGTGCCGGTAATCGCTTCCGGCGGAGTCGGCTCGCTCGATCACATGGTGGCGGGCATCCGCGACGGCCACGCCACCGCCGTTTTGGCCGCCTCGATCTTCCACTTCGGCGAGCACAGCGTGCGCGAGGCCAAGGCCTACATGGCGAAAGCCGGACTGCCGATGCGGCTCGATCCGTGATAAAGCACGCCGCAAAGGACGCCCTATGACCAAGTTCACGCTGGCCGATCTGGAAAAGCGGGTGCACGAACGCGCCAAGGCGAGCGCGGCGGATTCCTATACGCGCGTGCTGCTCGACAAGGGCGTCGCCCATTGCGCCAAGAAACTGGGCGAAGAGGCCTTTGAAACCGCGATGGCTGCCGTGCAGGAAGATAGCGGCCGGCTGATCGCGGAGGCCGCCGATCTTCTCTATCATCTCATGGTGGTGCTGGAAGCGCGCGGCATAACACTCGCCGAGGTCGAAGCCGAGCTGGAAAAGCGCACCGCGCAATCGGGGCATCAGGAAAAGGCGTCGCGAGTTTGATGGAGCAGCGCACCGAAGAGACGCTTTCGCCTTACCGCACGTTCTCGCGCGCGGAATGGGCGACGTTGCGCGAGGATACGCCGATGACGCTGACCCCCGAGGAGGTCACGCGTCTGCGCTCGCTGCACGACCGGCTTGACATCAAGGAAGTCGAGGAGATTTATCTGTCGCTGTCGCGTCTGCTGTCGCTCTATGTGGCGGCGACGCAGCGGCTGTTCCGCGCGCAAGAGCGCTTCCTCGGCACCGAAGATATCAAGATGCCGTTCATCATCGGCGTCGCCGGCTCGGTGGCGGTCGGAAAATCCACCACCGCGCGCGTGCTGCAGGCCTTGCTGGCGCGCTGGCCGAACGTGCCCAAGGTCGATCTCGTCACCACCGACGGCTTCCTTTTCCCGAACGCGATCCTGGAGCGCGAAGGCCTGTTGGAGAAGAAAGGCTTTCCGGAAAGCTACGATTTGCCGGCGCTGTTGCGCTTCCTCACCGACGTGAAGGCGGGGCGCCGGCCGGTGCGGGCGCCGGTCTATTCGCATCTCACTTATGACGTGACGCCGAACCAGTGGGTCGAAGTGGACCGGCCGGACATCCTCATCGTCGAAGGCTTGAACGTGTTGCAGACCGGCCGCCTGCCGAAGGACGGCAAAGCGATCCCGTTTGTGTCGGACTTTTTCGATTTCTCGGTCTATCTCGACGCCGACGAGAACGTGCTCAGGTCCTGGTACGTCGATCGCTTTCTGACGCTACGCAGCACCGCGTTCCGCGATCCGAAATCATATTTCCATCGCTATTCGAACCTGTCCGATGCGGAAGCGATCGAGACCGCGGCGTCGATCTGGGAGCGGATCAATTTGGTCAACCTGCACGAAAACATCATTCCGACGCGCCAGCGCTCCGACTTGATTCTGAAGAAGGTCGAGAGCCACCAGGTCGAGGAAGTTTCGCTACGGCGGTTGTAGCGCATGATCCCGAAAAGTGGGTACCGGTTTTCGGACAAGATCATGCGCGAAAATAACTTCGCTACGCGGCCCGCCGGTTGACGGCGAAATGCTCGACGTAGCGATTCTTGATCGCCGACATCGGCAACACGATCAGCACGTCGGTGGTGCCGAACTCGTGGTCGACCACCGCGCCGTCGCCGATGTAGGCGCCGATCCGCAGATAGCCTTTGATCAGCGGCGGCAGCACGCGCAGCGCCTCCTTCGGATCGATCGCTTCTTTCGATAGCCGGTTCATCTCGACATAGCGCTCGGGCAAGGCGCGCGTGCGCCAGGCTTCCGGCGCCCGCGCGTAGTGGTGCAGGAACGACAGCGGCGTCGCCAGTTGCTTGGGGTCGGTGCCGTCGAGGCTGGCGCAGCCAAACATGACGTCGGTGCGGTTCTGCCGCAGATAGCCGGAGCTGCCGTGCCACAGCAACTCGACCGTGCGCTTGTTGCGGTAGGGCGCCAGCACGCAGGACCGGGCGAGCTCGAGGAATTCCAGGTTGGCGTGACGCTCGATCAGCCCGCCGATGTCGAATTCGCTCGCCGTGTAGAAGCCGCCATAGTCCTCCGCCAGCGGCTGGCGCACCAGCCGAAAGGTGCCGACTACCGCGGGGCGGTTGGCGTTCTGGCTGTCGCGCGCGGCGTGATCGAGCACCAGCAGGTGGTCGCAGATCGCGTCATAGGCATCGACGTCGCGGCGCGCGAACAGCCGGCCCGGATTGACGATGGCGGGACCCTCTTGGTAGAAAACGCGATAGCGCAATTTCTGCGCCTGGCGCACCTCGCCGGCGGTCTGCGCCAGCCGCACTTCGAGCGGGCCGAGGCGGCCGAGGCTCTGCGTAGGGCGATGCGCGCGCGCGGCCCAGGCCTGCAAGCCGCCATAGACCTGCAGCGCGGAAATCAGGCCGGGGGCGGCCGGCGCCGGCCGGGACCGCTCGAACAGATTGCGCGGGGAATAGAGGCTGTCGCGGCGTGCCATGGGGAAATTCGGCTCCATTTCAGCGCGATTAGGCAGGCGTCACTTATCGAATCAGAGGTTCGCTTGCTGCTACCCCCTACAGCATGGGCGGGACACGGAATTATGACAAAGTGGATTAGGCTGCAAGCCGCGCGGCTGCTGCTGCCAGCGCTTCGCACAATCTTTCGCGGTCGAGCGGTTTCACCAGCAAGCCGTCCATGCCGGCGGCGAGGCAGGCTTCGCGGTCGTCGCTCTGGGTATTGGCGGTGAGCGCCAGTATGCGGACCGGCAGGTCGCCGGTCTGCGCTTCGGCGGCGCGGATGCGGCGGGCGGCTTCCAGCCCATCCATGCCCGGCATCTGCACGTCCATCAGCACGAGTTCGTAAGGATTGGCGGCGGCGCGCGCCGCGGTCCAAAATTCCAACGCGGCCTCGCCGTTGCCGGTGACGGTCGGGCGATGGCCGAGGCGCGTGAGCAGCGCGCGTGCGAGCAGGGCGTTGATCTCGTTGTCTTCGGCGACCAGGATCGACAAGCCCATGCCTTTGCTCGTTGCGTCGGCGTCGGCGGCGGCGGCGGATAACTCCGCCGGCATATCGAATGCATCCTGGGTGGCGAGCCGCGCGGCCAGCGAAGCCATGCGCACCGGCTTGACGAGATAGCCGGTGAAGCCCGCCGCTTTGAGCGCGGGCAGTTCATGCCGCTCGGTCGGCCGGATCAGCACGATGCGGCGCGCGCCGTCGAGCCGGGCAAGATCGACGTGGGCGGTGAGGCTGCGCGCCAGCGGGTAGTCGACCAGCAGCGCGTCCCAGTGCTGCTCCGCCAGCAGCGCGACGGCGCTTTGCTCATCGGCGGTTACCCTGGTTTCGGCGCCCCAGCGGCCGAGGCGGCGCGCCAGCAGCGTGGATTCGATGTCCGCCGCGGCCACGATCAACACCGCTTTGCCGGCGAGATCGGGCGCGGCAAATTCCGGCGCGCCATCGGCTGCCGGCGCCAGCGGCACCGTAAAGCTGAAGGTAGCGCCGAGGCCGGGCTGGCTGTCGACCGCGATGGCGCCGTCCATGCGCTCGACGATGCGTTTGGAGATCGCCAGCCCAAGGCCGGTGCCGCCGAACTTGCGGGTGGAGGATCCGTCGGCCTGCTCGAAGTCGCGGAAAACGCGCGCCTGATCTTGCGGCGCCAGGCCGATGCCGGTATCGCGCACCAGGAAACGGAAATCGTTGTCGCGCTCGCCCGGCTCGACGATCACCGCGACGCCGCCTTGTTCGGTGAACTTGATGGCATTGCCTGCGAGATTGAGCAGCACCTGGCGCAAGCGCGCCACATCGCCCACGATCCTTTCCGGCAGCCGCTCGTCGACGAACGATGCGATTTCGATGTTTTTCGCCTGCGCGCGCGGCGCCAGCAGCTCGACGGTTTCCTCGACCAGCGCGGCGAGCGCGAACGGACGCGCCTCCAGCTCCAGCCGGCCGGCCTCGATCTTGGAGAAATCGAGAATTTCCTCGATCAGCGACAGCAGGGTTTCGCCGGAGGTCTTCGCCGCCTTGGCGTAAGTGACTTGCTCGGGCGTGAGCGGCGTGTCGAGCAGCAGGTCGGCCATGCCCAGAATGCCGTTGAGCGGCGTGCGGATTTCGTGGCTGACGGTGGCGAGGAAGCGCGACTTGGCGCGGTTGGCGGTTTCCGCCTGGTCGCGGGTTGCGCCCAGCGCGTGCTCGGCCTCGACGCGGTCGGTCACGTCGCGGCCGACGCCCTGGATTTCGGTGCCGGTCCCGCCGCGCACCATGACCTCGCGCCAGGCGATCCAGCGCGCGCTCGTTCCACAGACGATATTCTGGTCGTGCACGCGGGTGCCGTCGGCCAGCACCGTGAAGGGCCCTTGCGCGACAATGGGCAATTCGGCGGCGGCGCCGATCAGGTCGTCGCGGCGAAACCCGGCGAGAGCGCAGAAGGCGTCGTTAGCGTAAGTGACGCGGCCGCCCGCGTCGCGGCGCACGATCAGGTCGCCTTGCGCCTCCAGCAGGCTGCGCGCGCGTTCTTCCGACTCGCGCAGTTCCCAATTGTCGTCCGACAATTCCTCGATGCGCGCTTCGAGCGTGTGCACTTTGTCGGCGTGAGCCCGTTGCCGCATCAGCATGAGGGCGATGATCGCGCAGGCGGCGAAAAACAGCGCGCCGACGCCGGTGCCGTAGGCGTAGGGGTCGTAATTCGAGCTTTGCAGGCGAATGCCGGTCATGAAGCCGAGCCAGCCGGAGAGAACCGCCATGGTGGACACTACGGCGCGGCCGAACAGCACCAGCGCCGCCTTGTTGCGCGTGCGTTTGCGTTGCAATTTCGCGATTGAAGAGCCCGATTCCATGTTCCCGCGCCCGCCGATGAGACGGCATTTGGCACCCGGAATCTTGCAATTTCATTCCCCGTCGCGAGCGGCCGGCGCGCACGCGCGAACGTGGTGAAAAGATCGTAAAGCCGGTGGTAACGGTGTAATCGCGAGACGCGCGATTACGCGGCGCGCCGCACTTCGTCGGCGAGCGCGCGGTAGGACAGCGCCTCGGCCAGATGCACGCGGCCGACTTTTTCGGCACCGTCGAGATCGGCCAGCGTGCGGGCGACGCGCAGCACGCGGTGATAGCCGTGCGCCGATAGACGCATGCTATCGGCGGCGTCGCGCAGCAGCGCCAGACCGGTGCCGTCGGCGCGGGCGACCTCTTCCAGCACCGGCCCGTGCGCCTGCGCATTGATGCGCACGTTCTCCAGGCCGAGCGCGGCGTAACGCTCGACCTGGATATCGCGGGCGCGCGCCACGCGGGCGGCGACTTCGCGGCTGCCTTCCGACGGCGGCGGCAAAATAAGATCGGCGGCGGTCACCGCCGGTACTTCGATGTGCAGGTCGATGCGGTCGAGCAGCGGGCCGGACAGGCGGCCCTGATACTCCGCCACGCAGCGCGTGTTCGGCCCGCGCTTGCAGGCAAAGCCGGGATCGTTGGCGCGGCCGCAAAAATACCCAAGCCACCAAGATAGATTTAACCGGTCACCCTCAAAACTTAGGGTTTGGTTTGCGAAGTATATAATCCCCTGTAGCCGTCAAGAACATTTGCAGAACAAAATGGCGGGCCACGAGGTCGATCGCGGCCGGCCAGAGCCGCTCAATGGGCCGGTTTGGCCTTTCGTTTGGCCTCGATCTTGTCCCAAATCATCGCCGCGGCGTCGGGGCCGCCGAGGCTTTTCACGGCGCGAATGCCGGTCGGGGACGTGACGTTGATCTCGGTGAGCCAGTCGCCGATCACGTCGATGCCCGCAAACAGCAGTCCGCGCTCGCGCAGCGTCGGTCCAAGGCGTTTGATGATTTCCTGCTCGCGCGCCGTCAACTCGGTAGCCGCTGGGGCGCCGCCGCGCACCATGTTGGAGCGCAGATCGTCGGCGGCCGGAATGCGGTTGACCGCGCCGGCGAACTCGCCGTCCACGAGCAGGATGCGCTTGTCGCCTTTTTTCACGTCGGGCAGAAATTTCTGCACCACCCATTGCTCGCGGAAGGTGACCGCGAACATGTCGTAGAGCGAGCCGAAATTGAGGTCGTCGCGGGTAAGGCGGAAGACCGCGCCGCCGCCGTGGCCGTAGAGCGGCTTCATGACGATGTTTTTGTGCTCGGCGCGGAACGCCTTGATCTCGGCGAGGTCGCGGGTGACCAAAGTCGGCGGCATCAGGTCGGGAAATTCGGTGACCAGCATCTTTTCCGGTGCGTTGCGCACATGCGCCGGGTCGTTGACCACGAGCGTCTTGGGATGGATGCGCTCGAGCAAATGGGTGGTGGTCACATAAGCGAGGTCGAAAGGCGGGTCCTGGCGCAGCAGCACCACGTCGAATTGGGTCAATTCCACGCGCCGCGGCAGGCCGAGGGTGAAATGGGCGCCGGCCTGGTCGCGAACGGTCAGGGCTTCGACGGTGGCGAACAGGTGGCCGCCGAGCAAGGCCAGCCGTTCGGGGGTGTAATAGGAAAGCTGGTGGCCGCGCTTTTGCGCCTCCAGCAGCAGGGCGAAAGTGGAATCGCCCTTGATGTTGATCCGCTGGATCGGATCCATCTGCACCGCAATTTTCAGGCTCATGGTGACCTTTTTGGGCGACCTTTATGGGCGATCTTTCGGGCGACGAGAAGAGTAAGGAAAACAAACCGTTAACATTTTACCGCCACTATAGCGGCTGGAGCCCTTTAGGGCACGAGTGGGGGCCGCTTGTGACTTTGCCGAAGCTTTCAATCGCCGCCAAGCTCTATGCGATCTTCGCGCTGATGGCCACCGCGACTGTCGCGCTGTCGATGGTCGCCGTGTCGGCCGCGCGTCAACATCAGAACCTGACCGACGAATTCGAGTCCGCCAATGCCGGGACGCTGAACGTAGAGAAGGTGAACGGGCTGATTTACGCCGTGGTCATGGAATCACGCGGCGTCTATATGTCGACCGATATTCCGACATCGAAGATCTACGCCGACGGCATTCTCAAATTCAACAAACAGATCGCCAAGGTGGTCGAGGACTGGAAGAAATCGGTGCGCGGCGACGACGCCGAATTGTTCGGCCAGTTCTCCGGCCGCATCGCGCAATTCATCGATTTCCGCCGCGAATTGGCGCGGCTGGGCACCGAAGTCAGTCCTGCCGCCGGCCGCGTCTGGGGCGACAACGACGCCAACCGCTCGGTACGCAAGGCTCTCAACAAGGACCTGGAACAGCTCACCAAAATTTATGCAACGCGCGCATCGCGCGTTTACACAGAGATCGACACCGGCATCGACAAGACCGCAATGTGGCTGAGCCTGCTCGCCGCATTCGCCGTCATGCTTGCGACCGCCGGCGCCTGGGTGATTTCGCACAGCATCACCCGGCCGATTGCAGAGATCACGCACGTCACCGAAGCGGTCGCCGCCGGCGATGCTTCGATTGCCGTTCCGTTCGGGGATCGCAAAGATGAGATCGGCGCGCTCGCCCGCTCGATCGCCGTGTTCCAGCGCGCCATGCGGAGCAACGAGGAACTCAATCGCACCGTGCGCGGCGATGCCGAAACGCGAGCGCAGCGTCAGGAACAGATGTCGAGCGAGATCGCGCAATTCTCGGCGGACGTGGAAGCAACCCTCGCCGAGCTCGGGCGCATTTCGGATCAGATGTTGGCGGCGTCGACCCAACTCGCCGGTGCCGCCGCCGAAGCCGCGGCCAAGACCGCCAGTGCCGCGGCCGCCTCTTCGGAGGCTTCGTCGAACGTGCGTGACATCGCATCCGCCGCCGACGAGCTTTCGGCTTCCGTGAACGAGATCGATCGTCAGGTGGCGCAATCCAACGCCATCGCCACCAAGGCGGTGAACGAGGCCGGGCGCACCAACCTCGCGGTCAAGGAGTTGGACGAAGCCGCCGGCCGCATCGGCGACGTGGTCAAGCTCATCACCGGCATCGCCGAGCAAACCAATCTGCTCGCGCTTAACGCCACCATAGAAGCCGCCCGCGCCGGCGAGGCCGGGCGCGGCTTTGCCGTGGTGGCCGGCGAGGTGAAGGCGCTGGCCGGTCAGACCAGCCGCGCCACCGAGGAGATCACCGCGCAGATTGCCGGCATGCAGCGGGCCACCGTGCGGTCGATCGAGGCGATCACCGCGATCGAACGCATCATCCGCGAGATCGGCGACATCAGCGGCGCCATTGCGGCCGCCGTCACCGAGCAGGGCGCCGCTACGGCGGAAATCGCGCGCAGCGTCGAGATCGCCGCCAAGCGAACGGTCGAGACCGCCGATGAAGTCAGTCTGGTGGGCACTGCCACCGGCGACACGCGCTCCAGCGCCGGCGCGGTGAAGACGGTGGCCGACGATCTCGGCAACGTTGCCGGCCGCATCCGCGGCCAGGTCGACGCCTTCTTCCAGCGGCTCAGCGCTTAGGACCTTGTCATTCCGGGGCGCGGGCGCAGCCCGCGAACCCGAAATCCAGGGCGGATTTTTCCGGCATAGGTTGTTTGGCTCTGGATTGCGGGCCCGCGCGCTTCGCGCGCGTCCCGCAATGACGATTAAGATTCGAACGCCGCCGGGATGTGGCGCGGCAGGCGCCCCGCGCGACCAGGATTGCATCGAAGCGCATGTCGCGGATTGTGGGTTGCGGATAGCTGGCGAGCCACGCTTCGGCCGCCGCCGCAATTCGATGCTTTTGCCGTTCGGTCACCGACTCCGCCGCGCCGTCGAGCGCGCCTTCACCTCGACGAAGATCAAAGTGTGACGCCGCGCCGCGATAATGTCGATCTCGCCGAGCGGGCTTTTCCAGCGCCGCGCCAGGATGCGGTAGCCATGCGCGATCAACCAGGCGGCGGCGCGGCTCTCGGCCGAAATACCGAGGCCGAAAGCAGCAATCTTTTCAGGCCGCGCTTCGCGCTTTGGCCGCGCCGCACTGGCCGGCGGCTTGGGCTCTCGCGGCGTGCCGCTACGCCGCGCCATTGCCGCCATCCTTTTCGCCGGAAGAATCGGCGAGCGCGAGTGCGCGCTGATAGACCTCGCGGCGCGGCCGGCCGGTGGCGAGCGCCACTTCGCCGACGGCGTCCTTGACCGATACGCGCGCCAGCGCGCGCCGCAGCAGGTCGTCGACGTCGTCGGCGGTCCCGGCGTCCTCGGCGGGCGGCGCCACCACGATGACGATCTCGCCGCGCGTCTCCGCGCCGGTTTCGTAGTGACGCGCCAGGCTAACCAGATCGCCGCGGCGAATTTCCTCGTGCAGTTTGGTCAGCTCGCGGCAGATCGCGGCTGCGCGGGGTCCTAGTCCGTCGGCGAGATCGGCGAGCGCCGCGGGCAAACGCGGCCCGCTCTCGAACAACACCAACGTGGCGGGAATGCCGGCGAGCGCGGCGATACGCTTTTGCCGGCCGGCTTGCTTGGGCGGCATAAAGCCCTCGAAAAAGAAACGGTCGGTCGGCAAGCCGGCGGCGGTGAGCGCGGTCAAGACCGCGGACGCGCCCGGCACCGCGACGACCGCGTGACCGGCCTCGCTCGCGGCGCGCACCAGCTTATAACCGGGATCGGAGATCAGCGGCGTGCCGGCGTCCGAGACCAGCGCGACCGCCTGGCCTTCGCCCAAGCGAGCGAGCAGCTTAGGCCTCGCCTCGGCCGCGTTGTGCTCATGATAGGGCGTGAGCGGCGCGGCGATGCCGTAATGCTCGGTGAGCTTGCGGGTAACGCGGCTGTCCTCGCAGGCGATCACGTCCGCGGCGGCAAGCGTTTGCAAGGCGCGCAGGCTAATGTCGCCGAGGTTTCCGATCGGGGTCGCGACCACATAAAGGCCCGCCGGCAGGGATGGCGCGTCGATTGCTTCGCCGGCCAGCGCGTAGCGGCGCGGCCGGCCGTCGCCCGCGGTTTTGCTGTCCCTGACCATGCCGGCCAGCTTAGACGGCGGCCGGGGGCGCGTCATCGTGATGGCGCGCCTTTCTTTTTCACGACCGTAACTATTGCGGGACAAATTGGGCGATAATCGGTAGGACTGGCATTGATTCGGGGCGCAGGGAGCCACTATGGCGGGGTTGTGGCGAGCTCGGGAGGCGACATTGTCGAGCGCGCGACGCCGACTGTGTGCCGGGCTTTGTATCGCCGCCGCAGCCGCCGCGCTCACCGCCTGCGCCGGCGGCAACACCGAATTTTTCAGCAACACGCCGCCGCCGCAGACCGCCGAGCCGGCGCCGGCCGCGACGCTCGGCGAAGGCCAGGTTCGCGTCGGCCTGATCCTGCCGCTGTCGGCGCCGGGCAATGCCGGGGTCGCCGCGACGTCGATGAAAAACGCCGCCGATTTGGCGCTCGCTGAATTCAAGAATCCGAACATCCAATTGCTCGTCAAGGATGACGGCGGCACGCCGCAAGGCGCGCAAGCCGCCGCGCAGCAGGCGATCGGCGAAGGCGCCGAAATCATCATTGGCCCGTTGTTCGCCGAAGCCGTGCGCGCGGTGGGCGCGACCGCGCGCCAGCGCGGCATTCCGGTGATCGCGTTCTCGACCGACGTCAGCGCCGCGACGCGCGGCGTCTATCTGCTGAGCTTCCTGCCGGAGACCGACGTCAAACGCATCGTCGATTTCGTCATTTCGCGCGGCAAGCGGTCATTCGCGGCGATGCTGCCCGACAGCGCCTATGGCGCGGTGGTGGAAGCCGCCTTCCAGCAGGAGGTGTCGCGCCGCGGCGGCCGCATCCTGGCGCTGGAGAAGTATCCGCCCGATCCGGGCGAGATGGCGGAGCCCGCGCGCCGCGTGGCGCAGGCGGCGGCTCACGTCGATTCGATTTTCATTCCCGACGGCGCCGACGCGGTGCCGCAAGTGGTGCAGGCGCTCGCCGCGGCCGGCGTGAACCTGAAGCGCGAGCAATTGCTCGGCACCGGACTGTGGGCCGACGACCCAAGGATCAATCAAACCGCGGCGCTCGACGGCGGCTGGTACGCCGCGCCGGAGGCGGCCGGCTTCCGCAGTTTCGCCGGCCGCTACCGCGCCCGCTACGGACAGGACCCGGTGCGCACGGCGACGCTCGCTTATGACGCGGTCGCGCTTGTCGCCGCGCTTGTCAAGACGCAAGGCGCGCAGCGCTTCAGCGAGCAAGTGCTGACCAACTCCTCCGGCTTCGCCGGCATCGACGGCGTGTTCCGCTTCCGGCCCGACGGCACCAACGAGCGCGGCCTCGCCGTGATGCGTGTCACCCCATCGGGCAGTCAGCCGATCAGCCCGGCGCCGAAGTCGTTCGCGCCCGGGACTTGATCTTTATCCGTCATCCTGAGGAGGCCGCGTAGCGGCCCTCGAAGGATGAACGGCTAAGGTGCTGATATAAAGTGGCCGTCGCCCTTCGAGGCTCGCTGCGCTCGCACCTCAGCGTGACGGATCACTACGCCGCCAAATCCGCGACCACCGCGTCGAGCACGGGAAATCCGCTTTGCGTCACGCGCAAGCGGCCATCGGCGGTGGTTTCTACCGCGCCTTCGTCGCGCAAGATCGAAATGCGCTTGGGATCGAGCCTGCGGCCGGCAAGCGCCGTGAAGCGTTCCGGATCGATGCCTTCGGCGAGCCGCAGTCCCATCAGCAGGAATTCGTCGGCGGCTTCTCCGGATGTGAGCTTCTCGTCCACAATCAAGCCATTGCCGGCCGCTTCGACCCGCATCAGCCAGCTTTCCGGGCGCGTCTCGGTCTCGGTTGCGTAACGGCGGCCGTCGATATTGAGCCGGCCATGCGCGCCGGGCCCGATGCCGGCATATTCGTGGCCGCGCCAATAGACCAAATTGTGCCGGCACTCGGCGCCCGGCCGGGCGTGGTTGGAGACTTCATAGGCCGGCAGTCCGGCATCGGCGCAGGTCGACTGCGTCATGTCGTAAAGATCGCGCCCGGTGTCGTCGTCGGGAATGACGAGCTTGCCGGCCTTGTAGAGGCCGAAGAACGGCGTGTCCTGTTCGATGGTCAGTTGATAAAGCGAGAGATGTTCGGCCGCTTCCGCGATCGCGCGTTTTAGCTCGGTAGCCCAAGCCGCGGGCGTCTGGCGCGGCCGCGCATAGATCAGATCGAACGAGTAACGCTCGAAGTTCGCGCGCGCCACCGCGACCGCGTCGAGCGCTTCCTGCGCGGTGTGCAGCCGGCCGAGTTCTTTCAGCGACGCGTCGTCGAGCGCCTGCACGCCGAGCGACACGCGATTGACGCCGGCTGCGCGATAGCCGCGGAAACGCGTGGCCTCGACACTGGTTGGGTTGGCTTCGAGCGTGACTTCGACGCCGGGCGCGACGCTCCAGTGTTTGCCGATGCAATCGAGGATGGCTTGCACGGATTCCGGTTTCATCAGCGACGGCGTGCCGCCGCCGAAGAAAATCGTCGACACCGTGCGGCCGGGAAGGCGGGCCGCGGTCGCCGCGATTTCGGCTTCGAACGCGCGCACGAAACGCGCCTCGTCGACGCCGCCGTGGCGGACGTGGCTGTTGAAGTCGCAATAGGGGCACTTCGACAGGCAGAACGGCCAGTGCACATAGACGGCGAAGGGCGATGGTTGCGTTAAGGTCATGTTAAGCATCATAGGCCGCGTCGCGCGTCGCACCTAGCGCGAATGCGTACGCCCGGCCGACAGTTGATTAAACTTGTAATGATCGGGAACTGTTTCAAACGCCGCGCAGGCAAGCAGCCGCGAGCTTCAAAAAAGCGCGCGCGCGGTGCGAAAGACCTCGGCCTTTCGGCGGCAGGCCGTGCTTTTCGTCGGCGCTCATCTCGCCGAAGGTGCGTTCATGACCGTTGGGCATGAATATGGGATCGTAGCCGAAGCCGCGGTCGCCGCGCGGCGGCCATACAGCGACACCCTCAATTCGGCCCTCGAATTCCTCCAAATGGCCGTCGGGCCACGCAAGACAGAGCGCGGCGATGAAATGCGCGCGGCGTTGTTCGGCCGTGCGCGCGCCGCGCTCGATCAGCAGCGTCTGGATCTTGTTCATGGCGAAGCGGAAGTCTTTGTCGGGACCTGCCCAGCGCGCCGAGTGGATGCCGGGATCGCCGCCGATCGCCTCGACCACCAGGCCGGAGTTGTCGGCGAAAGCCGCCTTGCCGGTGGCCTTGGCGGCCGCCAAGGCTTTGATGCGCGCATTGGCGGCGAATGTTTTTCCGGTTTCCCGCGGCTCGCCGAGGCCAAGCTCGCCGGCCGATTGCGCGGCGATACCGAAAGGCGCGAGCAGATCACGCATTTCGGCCAGCTTGCCGGGGTTGTGCGTGGCGATGACGACGGGGCCGGTGAGTTTTCGACTCACGCCACCGCCAACTTTTGCAGGCCCACCAGCTTCTCGATGCCCTTGCGCGCCAGCGCCAGCAGCGCCAGCAGTTGCTCTTCGCTGAACGGGTCCTTTTCCGCGGTGGCCTGGATCTCGACGATATTGCCGGAGCCGGTCATGACGAAGTTGGCGTCGGTGTCGGCTTCCGAATCCTCGGCATAATCGAGATCGAGCACCGCCGTACCTTTGAAGACGCCGCAGGAGACGGCCGCGATGTGATCGCGCAGCACTTGAGCGTTACCTTGCGCCTTGAACATGTCGCGCGATTTCATCCAGGTGAGGCAATCGGACAGCGCCACCCACGCGCCGGTGATCGACGCCGTGCGCGTGCCGCCGTCGGCCTGGATCACGTCGCAGTCGATGGTGATCTGGCGCTCGCCCAGCGCCTGCAGATCGATGACCGAGCGCAGCGAACGTCCGATCAGGCGTTGGATTTCGACCGTGCGGCCGCCTTGCTTGCCGGCCGAGGCTTCGCGGCGGGTGCGCTCGGACGTGGCGCGCGGCAGCATACCGTATTCGGCGGTGACCCAGCCGCGGCCCTGGCTCTTGAGCCACGGCGGCAGGCGCTCCTCCAGGCTGGCGGTAACCAACACATGGGTATCGCCGAATTTCACGAAACAGGAGCCTTCGGCGTATTTGACCACGCCGCGCTCGAGCGAGACCGCGCGCAGTTCATCGACTTGTCGACGGCTCGGCCGCATCGGGCGTTATCCTCGTTGGCTTATGGCGCACACCATAACCATATGTCCGGCTTGAACAAGTCCGGCTCAATGGTCATTGTTGGCCGGATGTAAGGAGTGAGCCCGTGGCTTCCCACGACGTCCCGATCGGCGCGAATCAAGTGAGCCTGGCGGCGCTCAACGAGCGCGCGCGCGAGATTTTCCGTCACATCGTCGAAAGCTATCTCGCCACCGGGGAGCCGGTCGGATCGCGCAATCTGGCCCGCCTGCTGCCGATAACGTTGTCGCCCGCCTCGGTGCGCAACGTGATGTCGGACCTCGAGCAGCTAGGCTTGATCTTTGCGCCGCATACGTCGGCCGGCCGTCTGCCGACCGAAATGGGCCTGCGCTTTTTCGTCGATGCATTGATGCAGATCGGCGACCTGACCGAGAGCGACCGCCGCTCGATCGAAGCGCAGCTGGCGGGCGCCGGCAGCGGCAAGTCGCTGGAAGCCGTGTTGGGCGAAGCCTCGCAGACTTTGTCCGGCTTGACGCGGTCGGCCGGCGTGGTGCTGACCGCGCAAGCCAATGTGCGGCTCAAACATATCGAATTCGTGCGGCTCGAGCCGGAGCGCGCGCTCGCCGTGCTGGTGGCCGAAGACGGCCAGGTGGAAAATCGTGTGCTCAATGTGCCGGCCGGCGTGCCGACCTCGGCCCTGGTCGAGGCCGGCAATTTCCTCAACTCCCGTATCCGCGGCAAGACGCTGGCTGAGTTGCGCGTCGAAATCGAATCCGCGATGGAGGCGGGCAAGGCCGAGCTCGATCAATTGACCCAGAAGATCGTCTCGGCCGGTCTGGCGAGTTGGTCGGGCGGCGAAAGCGAAGAGCGCAAGCTGATCGTGCGCGGCCACGCCAACCTTCTCGAGGACCTGCACGCGCTCGATGACCTGGAGCGGGTGCGCTCGTTGTTCGACGCCCTGGAAACCAAACGCGGGGTGATCGATTTGCTCGGGCGCGCCGAGCGCGGCGACGGCGTGCGCATCTTCATCGGCTCGGAGAACAAGTTGTTTTCGTTGTCCGGCTCCTCGACCATCGTGGCGCCCTATCACGACAGCAAAGGCAGCATTGTGGGGGTAATCGGGGTGATCGGGCCGACCCGGCTCAATTACGCCCGCGTCATCCCGATGGTCGATTATACCGCGCGGGTCGTGAGCCAGCTGTTGTCTTCCTAGAATTTGCGCATGTTCCGGTCCGGGATCACGCGCTGAACGCTTGATTTTTCGCCCCCGAAGCCTGATATCCCCGGCATCCGAACAGTTTTGAGGATCGACCATTATGACGGACAGGCCCGCCGCTGACGACACGGCTGCCCAGCCGGAGAGCGAAGCGGCCGCTGGCGGGGCACCCGAATTGGTGCCGGCCGAGCAAGTCACCGCCGCGTTGGAAGCAGCTGCCGAATTCAAGGACAGGCTGCTGCGTACGCTGGCCGAAATGGAAAACCTGCGCAAGCGGACCGAGCGCGAGGTCGCGGAGGCGCGCCTCTACGGCAATGCCGGATTCGCCCGCGACGTGCTGGCAGTGGCCGACAACATGCACCGCGCGCTGGAATCCATCGGTCCCGAACTGCGCGCGCAGCCCGATGCCAAGGTGCTGATCGAGGGCGTCGAGCTCACCGAGCGTGAACTGCTTAAAGTTCTGGAGAAGCACGGCGTGAAGAAATTCTCGCCGGAAGGCGAGAAGTTCGATCCGAACGTGCATCAGGCGATGTACGAGTTGCCGACGTCCGAACTGCCGCCGGGCCACGTTGCGCAGGTCATTCAGGCCGGCTATATGCTCGGCGACCGCGTGCTGCGTCCGGCGCTGGTAGCGGTGGTCAAGGCCCCGCCGAAAACGCCGCCATCCTCCGCCAACGACAATTCCGGCAACGCCGACTGATGTCCGCCCTGCGGAAGTTTGCCGCGCCGGCGACGGCGAAGTCCGCGCAGGTTTTGCAAAAATATTTTCGTTGCCACTCCGCTTTCGCGTTCGGTCGGCGACGCTAAAGAACCGACCACTCGCAACACGGTGCAAGCCGAATTGGACGGGATCACGGCCTTCGTTAGTGTTCTGGATACGGCGATTCCTGCCCGCAACGGGGAAGTGATCGCGCTGACCGTCGACGCGGTCGGCAGTGAATGGCGCGAGTTCGGAGAAAAATTTTCACCGCACTCCGATACCAGTGTGCGCGGCGGCGCGCGGAACGGATGCGCGCGCGGCGCGGTGCGCGGTCTGGTGCTGACTTTGCGGCAGGTCGCCATGGCGGCGGCTGGCGGCGATTTCGACGGCGCCGCGAAGGCTTTTGCGGATTATCGGCAGCACGTGGCGCAAGCCGCTCCTCATCTCAAACTCGCGGAGCGCTGGTCGCTGTTTGGTCCGGATATCAGGGAATCTCACTTCGCGGCGCTGCGGCAACTCGCCGATTTGGCGCGATGACGCGTTTAGCCAAATTAAAACGATTCCGTTAGAAAGATAGCGAATCATGCGGGAGAATATGCGAAGCGGAAACAGATACCATCGGTTGGCAATGCTGATCGCGGCGGCGGCCGTCATCGGTGCGACCGGCGCGCGCGCCGCGGAAAAAGCCAACACGCCGCCCTCGATCTGGGAGCAGGAGACGCTGACCGGCGATTGGGGCGGAGCGCGTACCGCGCTAAAGAACAAGGGCATCGAAGTCACGCTCAACTACATCGGCGAGGTCTTCGCCGTGATGTCCGGCGGTTTGCAACGGCAGGCAAGCTACGAAGGGCGGCTGGAATTTTCGCTCGACGCCGATCTGCAGAAGCTGATCGGCTGGAGCGGCAGCACCGCGCATGTGACCGTGTTCCAGATTCACGATAGCGGCCATAACGTCATTGGAAACGTCGGCAGCATCGCCGACTCCAGCAACATCGATGCGCTGCCGACCACGCGGCTTTATACCGCCTGGTTCCAGCAGAACGCTTTCGACAACCGCGTCTCACTGCGCCTCGGGCAACTCGTCGCCGACGACGAATTCATCGGCAGCCCGACCGCCGGCGGTTTGCTCAGCGGCGCCTTCGGCTGGGCCACCGTGCTCGCCGCCAACCTGCCGAGTGGCGGTCCGGCTTATCCGCTGGCAACCCCGGGCGCGCGCCTCGCGGTCAAGCCGGCCGATCCGCTTACGATCATGGCCGCGGTGTTTTCCGGCAATCCGGCGGGCGCCGACTGCAACGACAATCCGCAGGTCTGCAATCACTACGGCACGACCTTCAGCTTCAGCGGCGGCGCGCTGTGGATGGGCGAGCTGCAATACGCCGTCAATCAGGGCAAGCAAGCCGCCGGACTGCCGGGCGTTTATAAGCTTGGCGGCTGGTACGCGACGGCGGATTTCGCCGATCAGCATTTCGGGCTCGACGGCACCGGCGCCGTGGTTTCGCTGGCGGATCCAACTGCCGTTGGGCCGCTCAATCATACCGGCAACGGCGGCGTCTATGCGCTCGCCGACCAGATGGTTTGGCGCTCGGATGAACAGAGCCTCAATCTGTTTATGCGCGGCGGTTTTGGGCCATCCGATCGCAATCTGATTTCGTACTCCATCGACGCCGGAGCCGGCCTCAAAGGCCCGTTGCCTGGGCGCGCCGAAGACACGCTCACCTTCGGCGTTTCTTACGCCAAGATCAGCCGCGATGCGGCGGCGCTCGACCAGGACACGCTCGCGCTCAACGGGCCGCCCTATCCGATCCGCAACGAAGAAGTGTTGTTCGAGCTGAGCTATCAGGCGCAGATCGCGCCGTGGTGGACCGTGCAGCCGGACCTGCAATACATCGTTCACCCCGGCGCCAACGTGCCCGATCCTGCCAATCCGAATTCGACAGTGGGCAACGCCTTCGTGGCCGGCATCCGCAGCACGGTCAAATTTTAGCGCTTCACCGCATATCGATTCCGTCGCGCACGGCGCGGAAGCGGGTGAACAGCGCGTCCCAATCGGCCTTGGGCCCGATGCCGATGACGCGCAAGTAATTGCCACCGATGAAACGCAGCCATTGCGCCACCATGATCGGCTCGCCATTGGCTCCCGAGGCTTGCGCTCTGATCTCAAAGCCGGGCCCACCGCCGATCCGCATGGCATCCGCCGACTGCAACGTGAGATCGCGCAGCGGCGAGGCCGACAGCATGTCGCGGGCAAATCTGGCGCGGTCGTCGGGGCGCTCCGGCACGCCGCGGCCGATCGAGACGATTACATAAGGCTGCTTGTTCAGGTCGTCGCTCGGCCCGTTGGTCAGGATCACGCCGCCGGCGGGAAGCACCTTCATCACCCGGAAACCGGCGAGGTCGCCAAGCTTGAACGGCAGCATGCCAAGCTGCTCCTGGATCGGCATCGGCCGAAACGTGACGCTGGCCAGCGCCTTGCGGATCACCGCATCGGAATAGATAGCGAGCGCGCTCTCCGGCACTTCGACATTGAGCAGCACGGTCAAGTCCTGCTCGGCGGGCGCGCTCGCCAGCAGAATCCATTTGTGGAGCACGCCGTCTTTGACCTGGATGCGGCCGGTGACCAGCAGCCCTTTGCCGCTGTGGAACGAGAAATCCTCCCGTTTGAAGTCCGCAAGGCCGTGCTGGTTCTCGGCATTCGCCGCTTGCTCGAGTCCGCCATAGGCGGCGGCCGGCAGATCGAGGATGGTGATGGCGACCTTGCGCCCTACATCTTCGAAGCCCGAGAAATGCGTGCTCGGCTTGAGGTCACCCGGCGGCTCGAGCCCGATGCGCAAACCGGGCGGAAACACCGGATCGGCGGCCGCCGGCCGCACTACGGCGACCGCGCAGATCGCCAGCAGAGCAATGATTAATCGACGCAGCATGGCACAAGCTACTTTCCGGGGGCTGGTCGGTGGGCCAGTGGCAACATGGCCGTCGTTACCCGCCTGTCGAGTGAGCCCCCAAGGGACCTTTACCATCTACACCTGGTTGCGGAAATCCGCAGGGAAAGGGCTTATTAACGCCGCTTCTCTATTTTTGACGGCACCCGCCCCTGTGGAACACGGCCATGACCGCGCGTGACGTAGCGAATGTCCGGCAGCGCCTCGCCGTTTCCGCCGCAATGCCGCGATGGCTGCCGATGCTCGCGATCGTCGTCGTGGCCGTCGTTCTCCGCATATTCCTGCTCGCCAATGTCGACGTGAGCTGGTTCATCACGATCGCGGAGAAATGGGTCGACGGGCAACGTCTTTATGTAGACATCGTCGATGTCAATCCGCCGGCCTCGATGTTCCTTTATGTCGTCCCGGTCTTATTGGCCCGGCTGTCCGGTTTGTCGTCCGAATTCACTTGCGACGCTCTGGTGCTCCTGTCCGCCGGACTGAGCATCTGGCTCGTCGCCCGTATTCTTCTCGACGCGAAACTTCTCGCGCCCGGCCAAGCATGGCCGTTGGCGGCGCTGACAGCCATCGCGCTTATGATCTTACCGGCATGGGGTTTTGCCGAGCGCGAACATATCGCCTTGATCGCATTCCTGCCGGCGTTGGCGGTGAGTGTCGTGCGCGCCAGGGGCGGCACGCCGAACTGGCCGATGGTGGTCATCGCGGGGCTGGGCGCCGGCATCACTGTGATTATCAAACCGCAGTTTGCCACGGCGCAGCTTTGCATGGTCGTCGCAAGCGCGCTCTGCGTGCGATCCTGGCGCGTCGTATTTGCGGTAGAAAATTGGATCGCTGCTGGCATGCTGGCGGCCTATGGCGTTCTGATTTTGTTGGCATATCTGCGCTTCTTCACAGACGCATTGCCGCCCGTGATTGCCGCCTATATTCCGATCAAGGAGGAGTTTTTCAGTTTCCTCATGCACGCCGCTCTGCCGTTGTGGGCGGCTATCCTGCTGCTGATTAGGCGCCTCAAGGGCCGAGCCATGTTCGCGCCGCCAATCGGCGTGGTACTGGCTGCATCGGTCGGATTTTGCGTTTCGTATGTCGTTCAGCAGAAGGGATGGCCTTACCAATCCTATCCGATGCTCGCGCTTGCGTTACTCGCGCTTGCGTTGGCCGTTGTTGATAGCGACCCGGCCGAAAGCCGGTCCGGCCATTCGTCGCAGCTTGTTGCCGGCCTAGCAGCGGCGCTGATGGCGGCCGTGACATTCTTTTGGCTGAATATCGCGGTCGACCGTACAGCCGTGGCGGCCGCGATCCGGCAAATAAAGCCGCATGCGACAATGCTGGCGTTATCGGCCGACATTTCGATCGGGCATCCGATCGTAAGACAGGCTGGGGGAATTTGGGTCGGCCGAGCCTGCGCCCTGTGGCTCACCCTCGGGGTGGAAACCAGGCGTTCTACCGAGACCCTCGATCCGCAAACCGACGCCCGGCTCAGGGCCTATGAAGAGAGCGACCGGTCGATGCTGACGGAGGACATCGCAAGCCGCAGGCCGGATGTAATTCTGGTGCAGATCATGAAAGATATCGATTGGCTGGCTTGGGCGCGTTCGGATCCGGCGCTGGCCGAGCAGTTGCAGTCCTATCGTGCGTATAAGACGATCGGCGACGTGCTTATTTTGCGCCGGGCCGAGGGCCGCTAGGCTCCCACGAAGCAGGTCTATCAAGAAGGCCTGCCGGTGCATCTTGCGGCCCCCCCGAGCCCTCCTATATGAGCCATTGGCCGCAGAAATGCGGCAAAAAGCGTATCCAGGGGGCTGGATAAGGGGGTCTGCGGATGAGCCGCGGAAACCCGCTCGGGCGCCAAGTGGCCCGCCCGGCCCGCCGCAATTTTGAGAGGAAGAACCATGGGCAAGGTCATAGGCATCGACCTCGGCACCACCAATTCGTGCGTCGCCGTCATGGAAGGCAAGACTCCGAAAGTCATCGAGAACGCCGAGGGCATGCGCACCACGCCTTCGATCGTCGCCTTCACGGACGACGGCGAGCGTCTCGTCGGCCAGCCGGCCAAGCGCCAGGCGGTCACCAATCCGGAAAAGACCATTTTCGCGGTCAAGCGCCTGATCGGACGGCGCTACGACGACCCGATGGTGGAGAAGGACAAGAAACTCGTTCCCTACAAGATCAGCAAAGCCGGCAACGGCGACGCCTGGGTCGAGATCGACGGCAAGAGCTATTCGCCCTCGCAGATCTCCGGCTTCATCTTGCAAAAGATGAAGGAAACCGCCGAAGCCTATCTCGGGCAGAAGGTCGATCAGGCCGTCATCACCGTTCCCGCCTATTTCAACGACGCCCAGCGTCAGGCCACCAAGGACGCCGGCAAGATTGCCGGTCTTGAGGTGCTGCGCATTATCAACGAGCCGACCGCCGGCGCGCTTGCCTACGGGCTCGACAAGGAGAAGACCGGCACCATCGCGGTCTACGACCTTGGCGGCGGCACCTTCGATATCTCGATCCTGGAAATCGGCGACGGCGTGTTCGAGGTGAAGTCCACCAACGGCGACACCTTCCTGGGCGGCGAAGATTTCGACATGCGCCTGGTCAACTATCTGGCCGACGAATTCCAGAAGGAGCAGGGCATCGACCTGCGCCGCGACAAGCTTGCGTTGCAGCGGCTCAAGGAATCGGCCGAGAAGGCCAAGATCGAGCTGTCGTCCACCACGCAGACCGAGATCAATTTGCCGTTCATCACGGCCGACGCCTCCGGTCCGAAGCATCTCACCATGAAGCTCACCCGCGCCAAGTTCGAGGCGCTGGTCGACGATCTCATTCAGAAGACCGTCGAGCCGTGTCGCAAGGCGATCAAGGATGCCGGTATTTCGGCGGGCGAGATCAACGAAGTGGTCCTGGTCGGCGGCATGACGCGCATGCCGAAGGTGCAGGAAGTCGTGAAGCAGTTCTTCGGCAAGGAGCCGCACAAGGGCGTCAATCCGGACGAAGTGGTTGCCATCGGCGCGGCAATTCAGGCCGGCGTGCTGCAAGGCGACGTCAAGGACGTATTACTGCTCGACGTCACGCCGCTCTCGCTCGGCATCGAGACGCTGGGCGGCGTGTTCACCCGCATCATCGACCGCAACACCACGATCCCGACCAAGAAGAGCCAGGTGTTCTCCACCGCCGAGGACAATCAGAACGCGGTGACAATCCGCGTGTTCCAAGGCGAGCGCGAGATGGCGGCCGACAACAAGATACTCGGCCAGTTCGATCTGGTCGGCATACCGCCGGCGCCGCGCGGCGTACCGCAGGTCGAGGTCACCTTCGACATCGACGCCAACGGTATCGTCAACGTGTCCGCCAAGGACAAGGCGACAAACAAAGAACAGCAAATCCGCATCCAGGCTTCGGGCGGCCTGTCCGAGGGCGACATCGAGAAGATGGTCAAGGACGCGGAGGCGCACGCCGAAGAAGACAAGAAGCGGAAGGCGGCGGTCGAAGCCAAGAACCACGGAGAAGCGCTGGTGCACTCCACTGAGAAGGCGCTGGCCGAACATGGTTCGAAGGTCGCCGAAGCCGAGCGCAGCGCGATCGAGAACGCCTTGGCGGATCTCAAAGAGGCGCTTAAGGGTGACGACTCGGCTGCCATCCAGGCCAAGACCAATGCGCTGGCGCAGGCTTCCATGAAGCTCGGCGAGGCTATGTACAAGCAGGCGGAAGGCGCGCAGCCGGCTGATACCAGCGAGAGCGCCACCGGTGCCGACGGCAAAAAGGAAGACGTGGTCGACGCGGAGTTCACCGAAGTCGACGACGACAAGAACGACAAGAAATCCGCCTGAGCTTAAGACAACGGCGGTGCCGCCTTATGCCAACTCGAAATGTGTCACCCCCGGGCCAATCCCCGGGGGTGCGTTTTTCCGGGGCGCGGCGGACGGCCGAATCAAGTACGGCTATGACGGCGTTTTGATCTAACGGCGGGACCGACATGTCCAAGCGCGATTATTACGAGGTCCTGGGCGTCGCGCGCACCTGCGGCGAGGCCGAACTCAAGGCCGCGTTCCGCAAGCTCGCCATGCAGCATCATCCGGATCGCAATCCGGGCGACATCGAATGCGAGCACAAATTCAAAGAACTCAACGAGGCCTACGACGTCCTCAAGGACGGCGACAAACGGGCCGCCTATGATCGCTTCGGCCATGCCGCCTTCGAGCAAGGCACGGGCGGTGGCGCGCACGGCTTTGGCGCCGATTTCGCCTCGACCTTCTCCGACATTTTCGAAGACCTGTTCGGCATGGGCGGCGGCCGTCGCGGCGGACGCGGGCAGGGCCGCGAGCGCGGATCGGATCTTCGCTACAACATGGAAATCAGCCTCGAAGAAGCGTTCAAGGGTAAGACCGCGCAAATCCGCATTCCGACTTCGGTGGCCTGCGAGGCCTGCACCGGCACCGGCGCCAAGGTCGGCAGCAAGCCCAAGGCCTGCGCGACCTGCGGTGGCGCCGGCAAGATCCGGCATGCGCAGGGCTTTTTCACGCTCGAGCGAACCTGCCCGACCTGTCATGGCCGCGGCCAGGTGATCGAAAATCCCTGTCCGTCTTGCAGCGGCGCCGGCAGGGTGACGCGCGAACGCAATTTATCGGTCAATATCCCGGCCGGGGTCGAAGACGGCACCCGGATCCGGCTCGCCGGCGAAGGCGAAGCGGGCCTGCGCGGGGGACCTGCTGGCGACCTCTATATTTTCCTCTCGCTCACCCCGCACGAGTTCTTCCAGCGCGACGGCGCGGACCTGCACTGCCGTGTACCGATCTCCATGGTGACTGCGGCGATTGGCGGCGAATTCGAGGTGCCGGCCATCGATGGCAGCCAAGCGCGGGTCAAGGTCCCGGCCGGCAGCCAGGCCGGCCGGCGTTTCCGCCTGTCCAGCAAGGGGATGCCGGTGCTGCGGTCCAAGCAAACCGGCGACATGTACGTTCAAGTATCGGTGGAAACGCCGCAAAATTTGACCAAGCGCCAGCGCGAGCTGCTGGCGGAGTTCGAAAAGCTGTCATCCGAGGCGACCCAGCCGGAATCAGCGGGATTCTTCAGTCGCGTGAAGGAATTTCTCGATGCTCTCGGAAATCGGGACAGCCATTCTGAATAGCCATCTTGACCCACTGCCCGTGGCGCTATACCCGTGAAGTTTCTAGGATAATACCTGCCCTCAGCACGCGTGACCGCATCTATGCCCTCCCGTACAGTCGTACGCGTCGCAAAGAAGACCCAGCGTCTCGATGACGAGATGCAATTCATCCGTTCCTGGATCGAGAAGCCGATTTCCACCGGCGCGGTGATGCCGTCGAGCAAGGCGCTCGCGCGCACCATGGCGCGCTACGTCGATCCGCAAGCAAGCGGTCCGGTGATCGAGCTCGGACCCGGCACCGGCCCGGTGACGCAGGCGCTGGTGCAGCGCGGCGTCGATCCGGCGCGGCTGATCCTGGTTGAATTCAATCCGGACTTCTGCCGGCTGCTGCGCACGCGGTATCCGACGGCAACCGTGGTGCAGGGCGATGCCTATCGGCTGCGCCGTCTGCTGGAGACCTTCGTGCGCGAACCGGCCGCCGCGGTGGTGTCCGGCCTGCCGCTCGTCACCAAGCCGTTGCGCACGAAGCTGCGCCTGATTTCGGACGCCATGAGCCTGCTGGCGACCGGCGCGCCGTTTATCCAGTTCACCTATGCCATGGTGCCGCCGATCCCGAAGGCGCTGTCCGGCATCAAGGCCGAGCACTCGGAGCTGATCTGGATGAACCTGCCGCCGGCGCGCGTTTGGATTTATCGCGGGCGCTAAGGGGCAGCACATCGCGCCGCCGTCATGCCCGGCCTTGTGCCGGGCATCCACGTCTTTAGGGTATGACCACGCACAAGGACGTGGATGGCCGGGACATAGGCGAGCAAAGCGACGCCGTCTTTCGGACGGCTATGCCCGGCCATGACAACGAGACGCCGCCGATGGCCACGCCGAAAATTCTCGTCCTGCCCGGCTCGAGCCGCCCTTGTTCGTACAACGTCAAGCTGGCGGCACTGGCGGTAAAAGAGCTGGCGCTGACCGACGTCGACGTCACCCGCATCTCGCTTGAGGATTATCCGCTGCCGATCTATGAGGACGATCTTGAGGCCAATGCCGGAGCGTCGGCCAATGCGGTCAAGCTCAAGCAGATGATCATGGCGCACCACGGCGTGTTCATCGCCAGCCCGGAATACAGCGCGTCGGTGACGCCGATGCTCAAGAACGCCATCGACTGGGTTTCGCATGTGCGTGAGCGCGGGGAGCCTACCTACGCCGCCTTCAAGCGCCGCGTGTTTGCGATCGCTTCGGCTTCGCCCGGGCGGTTCGGCGGCTTGCGCTCGCTGATGGCGCTGCGGCAGATTCTCGAGCTTGGCTGCGGCGCGCTGGTGATCCCAGAGCAGGTGGCAATCGCGCAAGCCGATCATGCTTTCGACGAAAAGGACAATATCGCCGACACTGGCACCGCCAATCTGTTGCGCGCCCAGCTCGCGCGGCTGGTGGACATGGCGCAAAGGATTATGTGAGGAGAAGTGCTGTGACGCTGGATGCACGCGAACGTCTGATCGTCGCTCTCGACCTGCCGTCGGTGCAGGCGGCCGAGGCCATGGTGTCGCGCCTGGGCGAGATGGTCTGCTTCTACAAGATCGGCTATCAACTCGCTTATGCCGGCGGGTTGCCGTTCGCGGCCGGCCTGATCGCCGCCGGCAAGCAGGTTTTCCTCGATCTCAAGCTGCACGATATCGGCCACACCGTCGCCAAGGGCGTCGAGAGCGTGGCGCAGCTCGGCGCAACCTTCCTCACCGTGCACGCCTATCCGCAGACCATGAAGGCGGCGGTGGAAGGCAAAGCGGGTTCGATGCTGCGCATTCTGGCCGTGACCGTACTCACCTCTTATGACGACGCCGATCTCGCCGCCGCCGGCTACGACATGAGCGTCGGCGAGCTGGCGGCGGCGCGCGCCGGCCAGGCGCGCGACACCGGCGTCGACGGGCTGGTGTGCTCGGCCGAGGAGGTGGCCAACCTGCGCGGCATCGTGGGTCCAGGCATGGTGCTGGTGACGCCGGGGATCAGGCCAGCAGGGACCGCGAGCGGCGACCAGAAGCGTATCATGACGCCGGCCAAGGCCATTCAATCGGGCGCCGACTATCTGGTGGTCGGCCGGCCGGTGGTGGACGCCCACGATCCGAAAGCGGCGGCCGAAGCGATTGTGAGCGAGATCGAAAAGACTATGGGAAAATAAGGAGGGACTGAAATGGCCAAAGGCTATTGGATCGCCAATGTCGATGTCCGCAATCCGGATGGATATAAAGAATACGTCGCCGCGTTGCCGGACATTTTCCGCAAATTCGGCGGGCGCTACACCACGCGCGGCGGCAGGACCGAAGTCGTGGAAGGCAAGAGCCGCAGCCGCATCGTCATCATCGAATTCCCAAGCTTCGAGGCGGCGATGACCTGCTACCGCTCGCCCGACTACGCCAAGGCCATCGCGCTCCGGCAGGCCAACGCGGACGCCGATTTGATCGTAATCGAGGGCTACGACGGCCCCCAGCCGTAGTGCCTTTTGCGCGCAAGGGCGTTATACCCTCGCCCCACGTTCCAGGAGTTAACCCATGGCCGAGATGCGGCTCGTGGTCGCCGGTGCCGGCGGGCGGATGGGCCGCACGCTGGTCAAGGCGATCGCCGACAGCAAGGACTTTGCGCTCGCCGGTGCGCTGGAAGACGCGCGCTCGCCGCTGGTCGGCTGGGACGCCGGCCAGCTCGCCGGCCTTCCCGAAAACGGCGTCAAGCTCAGCGGTGACGCGGCGGCGCTGCTCGCCAAGGTCGACGGCATTATCGACTTCACCGCGCCATCGGCGACGGTCGCCTTTGCCGCGCTCGCGGCCAAGGGCGGCAAGGTCCACATCATCGGAACCACGGGTTTGGCTGGTGCCGACGAAGTAAAGATCAAGGACGCCGCCAAGAGCGCGGTGATCGTGAAGTCCGGCAATATGAGCCTCGGCGTCAACCTCCTGGCGGCGCTCGCCCGGCGCGTCGCCAAGACGCTCGACGATTCCTTCGACATCGAAATCCTGGAGATGCATCACAACCGGAAGGTGGACGCGCCGTCCGGCACCGCGCTGATGCTCGGGCGCGCGGCGGCGGAAGGCCGCGGCATCGATCTCGACCAGCATTCGGTAAAGAGCCGTGATGGCCACACCGGCGCCCGCGAGCCCGGCGATATCGGCTTTGCGACCTTGCGCGGCGGCAGCGTGGTCGGTGAGCACAGCGTGATTTTCGCGGGACCTGCCGAGCGCATCGAACTCGTGCACAAGGCCGAAGACCGCATGATCTTCGCGCGCGGCGCGTTGCACGCGGCGCTTTGGGCGCGTGGCCAGAAGCCGGGGCTTTATTCGATGGCCGACGTGCTCGGCCTTGGCAATTTCTGACCGGAGCCAGGAAGAATGACCGACCGCTTACTCGTCCTCGTACGTCACGGCCAAAGCGACTGGAACCTGAAGAACCTGTTCACCGGCTGGCGCGATATCGACCTGACCGAACAGGGCATCAAGGAAGCGCGCGAGGCCGGCCGCAAGCTTAAAGGCCAGGGCATCAAGTTCGACGTCGCCTTCACCTCCGCGCTCATCCGCGCGCAGCGCACGCTCGATTTGATGCTGACCGAACTTGGCCAGACCAATATTCCGGTGTTCAAGGACCAGGCTCTCAACGAGCGCGACTACGGCGATCTCTCCGGGCTCAACAAAGACGACGCGCGCAAGAAATGGGGCGAGGAACAGGTGCACATCTGGCGCCGCTCCTATGACGTCGCGCCCCCGGGCGGCGAGAGCCTCAAGGACACGCTGGCGCGTACGCTGCCGTATTACGTGATGGAGATATTGCCGCGGGTGCTGCGCGGCGAGCGCGTGCTGGTGTCGGCGCACGGCAATTCACTGCGCGCGCTGGTGATGGTGCTCGACAAGCATACGACCGAGAGCATCACCAAATTGAATTTGGATACCGGCGTGCCGATGATCTACCGGCTCAACGCGGATTCGACGGTGGCGTCGAAGCTGGATCTGGCGGCGTAGAGTTAAGCCGCCGCCATTCCCGCTTCCCAGCCGAGCATCGCGCGCTTGCGCGTCACGCCCCAGTGATAGCCGGTGATGTCGCCGTTCTTGCCGACCACGCGGTGGCAAGGCACCACGAAGCAGATCGGGTTTTTGCCCACGGCGGCCCCGACCGCGCGCGCCGCCTTCGGCTCGCCGACTTTGGCGGCGACGCCGGAATAGGTGTCGAGCTTTCCCATCGGAATGGTTAGCAACTTTTCCCACACCCGCACTTCGAAATCCGTGCCGATCAGCACGACGCGCAACGGCTGCTCCGGCCGCCACAGCGTGGAATCGAAAATTCGGCGTGCCGTAGCGGCGGTGGCCGTGAAGTCCTCGACGTAACGCGCCTTCTGCCAGCGCGAGCGCATGTCGCGCAGCGCCGCACGTTCTTTGCCGGCGTCGGCGAGGGCGAGGCCGGCCAGTCCACGCGGCGTGTTCATCACGATCGCCGTCCCGAACGGCGAGGGGTGGAAGCCGTAGCTGATGGTCAGCCCTTCGCCGCCGGTCTTCCATTCGCCCGGCGACATGGCTTCGTGGGTGACGAAAAGGTCGTGCAGCCGGCCCGGTCCAGACAGGCCGACCTCGTAAGCGGTGTCCAAGACGCTCGCCGAGGCGCGCAGCAGGTCGCGGGCGTGGCTGAGCGTGAGCGCCTGCAGGAAGGCCTTTGGTGTCAGCCCGCACCAGCGGCGGAACAGATGGTGCAGATCGGTGGCGCTGACGCCGGCGGCGTTGGCGATGGTGTCGATTTCGGGCTGCGAGCGCCAGTTGCCGCGGATATGGGCGATAGCGCGGCGCACAACGTCGTAATCGGCCGCGGCCGTCGGCAGCGGCGCGAAGCCGGGGAAGCGGTCGGTTAAAGCGGCTTTTGCAAGGGTCATGATCATGGCCAGTATCTAGGCCGCGGGCTTGCGCGCAACCACCCAATTCCTGCCTTTCGTCACTTTCGGGCGAGGCGTCACGAGATGACCGTCCTCGTCACCCCGCGCTTGGCCTCGCTGAGCGCATTGCCGAGCGCCTGTGCGAAACTGGCCTTCTCGTCGGGCCCTAAGAAACTTGCGATCGCCAGCTGCTTGCCGCGCGACACCAGGGAGAGCCGCTCGATGCCGTATTCCTCGTGTACCACCTTGTCGAGCTTGACCCAGAGCGGATTGAGCACCCATTCGCGCGCCGCCCCGCGCGGGCTGACCTTGCGCACCCGAAGCGCGGTCGGCGTCACCGTGACCTCCTCGTAAGCGGCGGCTTGCCGGTAATTGAGCCGGAACGCCCAATACAGCAGCAGCACGTCGAGCCCGAAATAGCCGAACACCGGCCAGGCGCCCATCAGTAGGAACGCCATGCCGGAAATAAAGCTGACGCCGCCGAATACAATGATCAGCACCAGGAAACCGGCATTGCCGAGCGAGCGGTGCGGTGTGAGCACGACGGAAAAGATCGTCGGTTCGAGTTCGTGATTGTCGTCGGTCATATTGTCCCAAGCTTTGGCGCTCAGTATACCGGAATGATGGCGAAAAAGTCCGTCCAAAAATCTCTGGCGAAGGCCCGCAAGGGCAACGCCGCGAAGGTCAAGCCCGTTTCCAGGCAGGTCAAGGCTGATGCCAAAGTTTTGCACGGCGCGGCCAAGCCTTTGAACAAAGCGCAGATCGAAGAAATGTTCCGCCGTTTCCAGGCCGCCAATCCGGAACCTAAGACCGAACTCAGATACGTCAATCCGTTCACGCTGCTGGTCGCGGTGGTTCTGTCGGCGCAGGCGACCGACGCCGGCGTCAACAAGGCGACGCCGGCGTTGTTCGCCGCCGCCGGCACCCCTGCGAAGATGGCCGCGCTCGGCGAGACCCACGTTCGCGATCTGATCAAGACCATCGGGCTGTTCCGCACCAAGGCCAAGAACGTCGTCGAGCTGTCCCGCCGGCTGGTCGCCGACCACGACGGTCAGGTGCCACGCTCGCGCGAGGCGCTGGAGGCGCTGCCCGGGGTGGGACGCAAGACCGCGAATGTGGTGCTCAACGTCGCGTTCGGCGAGCCGACCATCGCGGTCGACACGCACATCTTCCGGGTCGGCAACCGCACCGGTCTCGCGCCGGGGAAAAATCCGTTCGAGGTCGAGCAAAAGCTCGAGCAGGTGGTGCCGGCGCAGTACAAGCTGCATGCCCACCATTGGCTTATCCTGCACGGGCGCTACACTTGCCTGGCGCGCAAGCCGCTGTGCGAGAAATGCATCATCGCGGACTTGTGCCAATGGCCGGGGAAAACGGTCCTTTAAGAACCGGTTAGGGAGCGTGCCTATGAATGGGGCAGCGAGCGTCAAAAAGACGAGTGTCATCGATCAAACCGCGCTAAAAGAAGTTTTCAAGCGTGCCGGCCTTTCCCCGAAAGCTTCCGCAGGCTGGATGAAGCCGTTCAGATTCACCGGGAGCTACAAGCGTGATGTCGTGGTGGGCGCAAAATTTTGGCGTGAAGGCACGGCGTTGCTGTCAAAGATGCCGAAAAAGCTTCATCGCAGCAAAGAACAGAAAATCATAGCGAACGTCATCCAATTGAGTTGCCGGACGGCACGCGAACGTTTTCTCACCCTTCACGCCGACGCGGTCTACCGCAAGCTCACAAAGAATCTTTCCGAATTCAAGCGCGTTGAGGAACTCGTCTACGACGTGGCGAAGCTTGTTCCCGGTCTAACGCCAACGCAAAAGCAAGTCGACGTTGAAAACTGGATGATGCAAAGCGAGAAGGACGGCGTCGAAGTCGATCAGGGAATTTTTCTGGCGCAAGTTCTCGCGCTACCCGACGCTGGCATGCATCTGTGCCACACGATGCTACGGCCGAAAATAGAGTCGATCGAGCGCGCCGCCGAATTCGTCGAGCGAGGCGTGATCGACTTCGGTCCGGCCAAAGTCGAACGCCGGGGCAAGGCTGCGGTCGTTACCGTAAAAAACCCGCGCTTCCTCAACGCCGAAGACGACGACACGCTCGACGACACCGAGACCGCGGCCGACATCGCGATTCTCGATCCGACGAGCGAAATCTGCATTTTGCGCGGCGATGTGGTCGATCACCCGAAATACAAAGGCCGCAAGATTTTTTCCGCCGGCATCAACCTCACGCATCTCTATCGCGGCAAGATTCCTTATCTTTGGTACATCCGCCGCGACATGGGCATCGTCAACAAGATGTTGCGCGGCCTGGCGATGGGCGGCGCCAGCCCGGACGAAGTCTACGGCGGCACGCACGAGAAGCCCTGGGTCGCCGGCGTCGATGTCTTCGCCATCGGCGGTGGCTGCCAATATCTGCTGGCGATGGATTACGTGGTGGCCGGCAGCGACGCCTACATGACGTTGCCGGCGCGCAAGGAAGGCATCATCCCCGGCGCCGCCAACTTAAGGCTGACTCGGTTCGTCGGCGCGCGTCTTGCGCGGCAAGCGATCCTGATGGGCCGCCGCTTTGAATGCGATAGCCCGGAAGGCCGCATGATCTGCGACAAGATCGTGCCGCCCGGCGAGATGGAGCAGGCGATCGAACAGGTGATTGAGGATTTCACCGGCTCGGGCGTGGTCAGCGCCGCCGGCAACCGGCGCGCTTTCCGCGTCGGCGAGGAGCCGCTCGACCTGTTCCGTCGCTATATGGCGGTCTATTGCCGCGAGCAGGCCTATTGCCATTTCAGCCCGGCGCTGATCGCCAATCTGGAAAAGCACTGGAACGCGGCGCAGCGCAAGATTTAGCGCGGCGGCTCGATCAGCTCCGCCCGCGAGCCGCTCATGCGCTTATGAATGTGCACCATGTAGGCCATGGCGAAGATCGGCGTCGCCAGATTGACCAGCGGGATCGACACGAACAGTGCGATCACCATGCCGGCGAGAAAGATGTAGGGCGCGTTACGCTTGCGCAGCATCTTGGCTTCATGCGGCGGGCGGAAGCGCATGGCGGTGAGCTCGAAATATTCGCGGCCGAGCAGGTAGGCATTGGCCAGGAACAGAATGACCACGCCGACCCCGGCAAAGAATATGAACGGCAGCGCGCAGAGATAAACGGCAAGCGCCAGCAAGGCGAACGTCACGCCTTCGATCAGCGCGCGGAATAGCGGCAGCGCCTGGCCCGGCGGCTCGGCCGGATAAGTGTCGCGCTCGACGGCGTCGGCCACCTCGTCGACGAAGAAGCTGCCGACGAAGGCGGTCACCACAGGCATCAGGAAAAGCGCGCCGGTGACGATGCCGAGGCTCGCCATGATCGACAGCACCCAGGCGAGCGTCGCCCAGGCCGCGTGCGGCGCAAAGCCCGAGGTCTGCTCGGCCCAGGTGGCGCCGCTCGCCGCCAGCGCGCTGAAGACGCGGTTGAGCACGATGCCGATGATGACGATCAGCAGCAGGGCGAGGCCCAGCGCCTTCATCAGCACCGCGCGAAGCGGCCGGCTGAACAATTGCGAAAGCGCTTTGAAAGCGGCGTCGATCATGCGGTCACAGCTAATGCCGGCCGCGGCAGGGAGCAAGGCCCAAAGCCTGAGGACCAAGTCGATCAAGCCGCCGGCAGCGTGTCGGTTTCGAAAGTTTCCGTTGCGGCCGGCACCAGCGGCACGTCGTCGTCGCCGGCGGCCGGAAGGTCGGCCCAGGCCATCGCCTTGTAGTCGAAGCCATTCACCAAAGTCGGCTTGACCACCTCGAAATAGGGCGAGATGTCGAAATCGCGCGGGGCGAACAGCGAGGAATGGCGGATTTCGAGAATTTCGCGGCGCGCCGATTCACTTTCGACGGTAGTGACCTTCGGCAGGATCGGATAGCGCACGTTCTCGAAGGCCTGCGCGATCAGCGCCGAGCAGATGATGCGGGTGGGATGGCCCGACCCGAGCGCCATCAAGCGCCGGCGCCAGCGCTGCGGCACCGGCATCGGAAACAGATAGCGCATGAGGTCGATGATATTCTTGAGATCGTAGTCGAAGCCGATGCGTTCGGCGGCATAGGCGCACACACGCGCGCAATCGTCGGCGGTAAGTTTGGTCGGCCGGCAGATGCGGGTGTGGCAATGGATATATTTCGACAGCGGCGCCGCCATCACGCCTTGGCCGATGTTGGCTTCCACCAGCACCAGCGGCTCGCCGTCGGCGGTCTCGCGGTCACCGATCGGGCCGACATAGAGCGCGGCATGCGACCAGGTCGACTGCGTGAGATACTTGATGACGCCGGAAATGTGGTTGTTGCCTTCGACCAGCAGCACGTCGCCGGGCTTGAGCGTGGCGCGCAACGCATCGGCGTTGCTGGGCGTGAAGGGCTCGTAGCCCTGCGCCGGCTTTTCCAGATAGTGGGCGAGTAGGCGCCCAACCCCGTCGGCCATCCAGCTCATTATGCCCAGTCCCTGACGTCACTCCTTGACGCCGCAATCCGGCACTTCCCCCCGGCGCGGTTCCTTATCCGCGCCTCTTCTTGCGGCCGAATTTAACGGAGACTCATTGCAATTTGGTTCATCGGCGGCGCGCCGAAATTAAAGTTACAGACTGTTAGCCATGAAATTTGCGATGCTGCCTGCATTCTGGCAAGCTGGCGCCTGCTCAGAAAGAAATTGGACACCATGCCGACGCGAAATGGCCGCGCCTTGCCGAAAGCCCTGATCGCCTGGTCGAGCGGCAAGGACAGCGCCTGGGCGCTGCACGAGGCGCGCGCGGCCGGCGAATACGACATCGTCGGCGCCCTGACGACGGTGACCGACAGCTTCGGCCGCGTCAGCATGCATGGCGTGCGCGAGGAATTGCTGATGGCGCAGCTCGATGCCGCGGGCCTTCCGGCGGTGGTCGTGCGCATCCCGTATCCCTGTCCGAACGAAGTCTATGAGCGGGAAATGGCGAAGGCGGTCGACGATGCCAAGGCGCGCGGCGTCACGCATATCATCTTCGGCGATCTCTATCTGGAAGACATCCGCGCCTATCGCGAGAAAAATCTTGCCGGCACCGGCATCACGCCGGTGTTTCCGCTTTGGTTAAAGCCGACCGCGCGGCTTGCGCGCGACATGATCGATGGCGGCGTCGAGGCGCATCTCGCCGTCGTGGACCTGAAAAAATTGCCGGCCGCGTTTGCCGGCCGCCGGTTCGACGCCGGATTGATCGGCGCGCTGCCCGCCGGCAGCGACCCCTGCGGCGAGAACGGCGAATTCCACACCTTCGTATCGGCGGGGCCGATGTTGGCGCGCAAGATTGCGGTGCGGGTCGGCGAAACCGTGGAGCGCGACGGCTTTGCGTTTGCGGATCTTATTCCGTCATCCTGAGGTGCGAGCGAAGCGAGCCTCGAAGGATGGACGGCAAAGGTCTTCGAAGCATTGGCCGTCGCCCTTCGAGGGCCGCGCTGCGCGCGACCGCCTCAGGGTGACGGATTAATACCCAAACTCAGAAATCATGACTCATGTTACCCGGCGTTGTGCCGGGATGATCGCATCGTAAACGTGAGTCAAATCAAACACCTGGACGGGCGCCGCAAACCGGCCGCAACGCCGCTGGCGGGTCGCAGGTAACGCGATTTGGTATAAGGTCTACCCCCGCAACACGCCGCCGGTCTTTTTGCTGACCTCGGCGACGATCTTTGCGGCCAGCGCGTCGATTTCGGCGTCGGTCATGGTCTTGTCGCGCGGCTGCATGGTGACCGCGATGGCGATCGACTTCTTGCCGGGCTCGATGCCCTTGCCCTCGTAGACGTCGAACACGGTGACGCCGACGATCAGCTTCTTGTCGACGCCCTGCGCGGCGCGCACGATGTCGGCAGCCTTCACGCTTGCGTCCACCACAAAGGCGAAGTCGCGTTCGACCGGCTGGAACGGCGATAGCTCGAGCACGGGTTTGGCGCGCGTCGCCTTGGCCTTCGGCTCGGGAATATTCTCCAGGATCACTTCGAAGGCGACCAGTGGCCCTTCCGCTTTGAGCGCGGCAACGCTGCGCGGATGCAACTCACCGAAAGCCCCCAGCACGTTCTGCGGCCCGATCTGGATGGTGCCGGAACGGCCGGGATGGAACCAGGCCGGGCCACCAGGCACCACCTGCAGCGCCTGCATCGGCGCTCCGGCGGCGGCAAGCACGGCGAAAGCGTCGGCCTTGGCGTCGAAGGCGTCGGCCGGTTCAGCCTTGCTCGACCAGTGGCGGCCGATGCCGGCGGCTTTGGTGAGCCCACGGCGCACGCCGCCGGCCGCGGTGAACTGGTCCTGCGGCTGGTCGCCCTTGAAGATTTGACCGACCTCGAACAGCGCCACGTCGGCGCTGCCTCGATCGGCATTGCGCAGCGCCGCCACGATCAAGCCGGGCAGCAGGCTCGGCCGCATGTCGGAAAGCTCGGCCGCGATCGGATTGGCCAGCGCCAGTGCGGCGCTGCCGCCGCCGAACAATTCGGCCTCGCGTTTGGAGACGAACGACCAGGTGACGGCCTCCACCATGGCGCGGGCGGCGAGCGCGCGCTTGGCCTTGCGGGTGCGGTTCTGGATCGGCGTCAGCACCGCCTTGCGCGCGTTTTCGCCGCGCGGGAACGGCGTTGACGGCACCTGATCGACGCCGACGATGCGCACCAGCTCCTCGACGATGTCGGCGCGGCCGTGCACGTCCGGCCGCCACGACGGCACCGCGATCTTGACGCGGTCGCCCTGGCCGGCGGCGAAGAAGCCGAGCTTCTCTAGCACGCGGCGCACGTCGGGAAGCGGCAGCTTGAGGCCGGCCAGCCGCGGCAATTCGTTCAAGGGAAAATCGATGACCGTTTCCTTTGGGCTAGGATCGCCGGTCACCACGATCTCCGATGGGCTGCCGCCGCAGAGATCGAGCACCATTTGCGTTGCCAGTTCGAGGCCGGGCAGCATGAAATTCGGATCGACGCCGCGCTCGAAGCGATAGCGCGCGTCGGAATTGATGCCGAGCTTGCGGCCGGTCTGGGCGATGTTGACTGCGTCCCACAGCGCCGACTCGATCAGCACGTCGGTGGTGGTCTCCGAGCAGCCGGTGGCCTCGCCGCCCATGATGCCGGCAAGCGATTCGACGCCCCTTTCGTCGGCGATCACGCATATGGCCTGGTCGAGCGCGTAGGTCTTGCCGTCGAGCGCGAGCAGGCTCTCGCCGTTGTGGGCGCGCCGGACGGTGAGATTGCCGTGCACTTTGGCGGCGTCGAACACGTGCAGCGGCCGGCCGCGGTCGAAGGTGATGAAATTGGTGATGTCGACCAGCGCGTTGATCGGCCGCAGGCCGATCGCCGAAAGCCGCTTCTGCAGCCAGTCGGGCGAGGGCCCGTTCTTGACGCCTTTGACCAGCCGCAGGCCGAAGGCGGGGCACAGCGAGGCGGTCGCACCGAAGTCGAGCGTGACCTTGACCGGGCAGGGGAACGTGCCCTTCACCGGCTTGGGCGGGCGATCCTTGAAATCGCCGACCGTCGTGGCGCCGAGATCGCGCGCGATGCCGTTGACGCCGGTGCAGTCCGGCCGATTGGGGGTGAGGTTGATCTCGATCACCGGATCGCTCAACGCCGCCCATTCGACGTAAGATTTTCCAACCGGCGCATCGGCCGGCAGTTCGATGATGCCGTCGTGATCGTCGGAGATCATCAATTCGGCGGCCGAGCACAACATGCCGCGACTTTCCACGCCGCGAATGGTGCCGACCGCGAGCGTGATGTTCTTGCCGGGGATGAAGGTGCCGGGCGCCGAGAACACGCCCTTCATGCCGGCGCGCGCGTTGGGCGCCCCGCACACGACCTGGATCGGTTTTTCGTCGCCGATATCGACCATGCAGACGCGCAGGCGATCGGCGTTCGGATGCTTCTCGGCGGAAATGACATTGGCGATGACGAAAGGCTTGAGCAGCGCCGCCTTGTCCTCGACGCGCTCGACCTCGAGCCCGATCATGGTGAGCTTGTCGACGATCGCAGCGAGCGGCTCGTCGGTGTCGAGATGCTCCTTGAGCCAGGGCAAAGTGAATTTCACGGGCTCAATCCCCCGGCAAGCGTCGGGAAATCGAGCGGCCGGAAGCCGTAATGCGCGAGCCAGCGCACGTCGGCCTCGAAGAAGGCGCGCAGATCGTTCATGCCGTATTTCAGCATGGCGATGCGGTCGATGCCCAAGCCCCAGGCGAAGCCCTGGTACTCGGCCGGATCAAGCCCGCAATTCCTCAGCACGTTCGGATGCACCATGCCGCAGCCGAGAATTTCCAGCCAATCCTCGCCTTCGCCGAAACGAATTTCGCCCTTGTCGCGCCTGCACTGGATGTCGACTTCCAGCGACGGCTCGGTGAACGGGAAGAACGACGGACGGAAGCGCATCTTCACGCTATCGACCTCGAAGAACGCCTTGCAGAATTCTTCCAGGATCCATTTCAGGTGGCCGAGATGCGAGCCCTTGTCGATCACCAGGCCCTCGACCTGGTGGAACATCGGCGTGTGGGTCTGGTCGCTGTCGCGAGCGATAGGTGCGGCCGGGAATGATGACGCGGATCGGCGGCTTCTGCGTCAGCATGGTGCGCACCTGCACCGGCGAGGTATGCGTGCGCAGCAACAGCCGCGAGCCGTCCGGCTTTTGCGGGAAATAGAAGGTGTCGTGCATCTCGCGGGCCGGATGGCCCTCGGGGAAATTCAATTTGGTGAAGTTATAGTCGTCGGTCTCGATGTCGGGACCTTCCGCCACCGCAAAGCCCATGTCGGCGAAAATGGCGGTGAGCTCGTCGGTCACCTGGCTGATCGGATGCACGCGGCCGGTTTCGGTCGGCGCCTCGCGCACCGGCAGCGTGACGTCGACGGTCTCGCTATTGAGTCGGCGTCGAGCGCGCTGGAGCCGAGCGCCTCCTTGGCGGTGGCGATGGCCGCGCCGACGCGCTCCTTCAATCCGTTGATCGCCGGTCCCTGCACCTTGCGCTCGTCCGGCGTCATCGTGCCGAGCGTCTTGAGCAGCGCCGACACCGAGCCGCTTTTGCCGAGCGCCGCCACGCGCACGGCCTCCAGCCCCGCTTCGTCCTTGGCCGAAGCGATGGCCGCGAGCAGCTCGTTTTCCAATTGCGTGATATCGGACATGGGCAAGGCCTCGGGATGGCATCGGCCGCGAAAGCGGACGATCCAGCAACCCCTGCGCACGCGAGATTACGAACAGCCGGTGGCTACTGGATGCCCCGCTTTCGCGGGGCATGACAAGTGGCGCGGTGGATAGCTCAGGCCGGCAGCGCGGCCTTGGCCTTTTCCACGATCGCCTGGAATGCCGCCGGCTCGTGGATGGCGAGATCGGATAGCACCTTGCGGTCGACGGTGAGGCCGGACTTTGCCAGGCCGGCAATGAAGCGGCTGTAGTTGAGGCCGAACGGCCGCACCGCGGCGTTCAGGCGCTGGATCCACAGCGCGCGGAAGGTGCGCTTGCGCCGCTTGCGGTCGCGGAAGGCGTATTGGCCGGCCTTCTCGACCGCCTGCTTGGCGATGCGGATGGTGTTCTTGCGGCGGCCATAATAGCCCTTGGCGGCCTTGAGGACTTTCTTGTGCTTGGCGTGTGAGGTGACGCCACGTTTGACGCGGGCCATGGGAAATCTCCTTGCAGGGGGTGCGAATGCTCGACGGAAACATGCGGCCGGATGCCGGCCGGAAATACCGATCAGCCGTTGGGCAGAAAGTATTTCTTGATGTTGTCGCCGTCGGTCTTGAACAGCACCTTGGTGCCGCGATGTTCGCGGATCTGCTTGGTGGTCCGCTTGATCATGCCGTGGCGCTTGCCGGACTGCTGGAATTTCACCCTGCCGGTCGCGGTGATCTTGAAGCGCTTTTTAGCGCCCGATTTGGTCTTCAGCTTGGGCATTTTGCTCTCCTCATCGGCGCGACAGCGGGCGCGAGGCCCGCCTTGGCCGGAATGTGCTCGAGACGTTAAGTCTTTGAGCGGGTGCTCGGAATTGAGCTTTTAATCGCCGCCACGGCAGCCCTAACCAGCCGGGCGACGAGAGGGCGGCGTTATGGCAGAGGCGGCCGGCGCTTGCAACCAAGCCGTAGGCCGGGCGCGTTAACCCCGCATTTCAGGCCCTTCCGGAACCCGCCTAACGCAAAACGCCGCCCGCGGGCTGCGAGCGGCGCTTCAGACGGGTGGCCTCGCGCGCTAGCGTGGCGCCAGCAGCATGACCATCTGGCGGCCTTCGAACCGCGGCTCCGATTCGATCTTGGCAATCGGCGCGGTGTCTTCCTTCACGCGATTGAGCAGTTTGTAGCCGAGTTCCTGGTGGGCCATTTCGCGGCCGCGAAAGCGCAAGGTGATCTTGACCTTGTCGCCTTCTTCGAAGAAGCGTTTCATCGAACGCATCTTCACGTCGTAATCGTGATCGTCGATCATGGGCCGGAGCTTGATCTCCTTGACCTCGACGACTTTTTGCTTTTTGCGGGCTTCGGCGGCTTTTTTCTGCGCCTGGAATTTGTACTTGCCGAAATCCAGGATCTTGCAGACCGGCGGGCTGGTGTTGGGAGAAATCTCCACCAAGTCGAGCCCTGCCGCTTCCGCCATTCCCATGGCGGTTTGGAAATCGACGACACCTTTGTTGTCGCCGGTACTATCGATCAGCTGAACCTCTTTGGCTCGGATCTCCTCGTTGATGCGCGGGCCGTCCTTTTGGGCGGGCAGCGCGGACTTCATCGGACGACGAATGGCTTTTTCTCCTCAAGCTGTTGCGACGTTATTTTTGCGCATGATCTTATCCGAAAACAGGTTGCCGTTTTTCGGGATCATGCGCGACCGTGACGCAGCTAGGCGCCTCGGGAAATGAAAGATTGGTAGAAACGGCGAATAAGTCAACGTAGTTCCGGCGATAGTGTCGATAGAAATGACCGGATTCCCGGTAAAATCGTTCAAATACCTCTAATTTTGATGCAATCGCGCCGCCATGGCGGGCGCTTTGTCGTGGCCGGTGATTTCGTCATAAAGCCGTAGCGTCTGTTCGGCGACCGCCGGCGCATTGAAATGGCTGAGCACCCAGTCGCGGCCGCGCGCGCCCATGGCGCGGCGGGCTGGGTCGGGCAGCGCGAACAGCCGCAGCAAGGCCGCCGCCAGCGCCGTGTCATCGCCGGTGTGAAAGCGCAGGCCGGTGATGCGGTTTTCCGGCACCGCCGGCGGCGTGAGCACCACGTCCGGCCCGGCGCCGAGATCGGAGGCGATCACCGGCCGCGCCATCGCCTGCGCCTCCAGGATGGTCCGTTGCAGCCCCTCCGGCTGCACCGCCGCCGAAACGACGACCGAGGCCGCCGCGTAGGCGGCCGGCATGTCGAAGACCGGCGCCGCCATACGGACGACGTCCATGGTGCCGGTCGACAGCACCAGGTCCCAAAGCTCGCCGGTGTAATGGGTGCGGCCGCGGTCCTCGCCGACGAAGACGCACAGGAAATCCTTAAATCCCATTTCCTTCAGCCGCTTTGCCGCCTTCACCACCACATGATGGCCCTTGCGGCGCACGATGCGGCCGACGATCAGGATCACCCGGGTGTCGCGCTTAATGCCCCAGGCGTGACGCATCGCCTCGACGCGCTCGGGCGCGACCTCGGAGGGATCGAAGCGCTCCAAGTCGACGCTGGACGGCACGACCGCGATGCGCTCCCACGGCATGCCGTAGCGGTCGTTGATCAATTGCGCGATCTGCTCGGTCACCGCCACGACGCGGTCGCCGCGCGCCATGACGCCGTTGTACACGTGCTTGAAGATATTCTGGTCGCGAAAGCCTTTGTACCAGCTCGTCATGAACGGAATGCCGCGTAGCCGCGCCGCGAAATAGGCGCTCCAGGCCGCCGAGCGTCCGAGCGCATGGATCGCGTCGCAATTGCGCTCGCGCGCAATCCGGCTCAGCGCAGCGGTGTTGCGCAGCATCCGAAGCGGGTTGTTGCTGGCCAAGTCGAGCGCGACGAATTCACCCCCGGCCGCCGTCACGTCGGCGACCAGCCGTCCGGCTTGCGACGCGACGACAGCGCGGTGGCCCGCCGCGGTGAGGATGCGCACCAACCCGAGCGCGCCGACATCCGCCGCGCCGGCGTCGAGGGCGGGCACCACGATGAGGATGCTGAACGGATCGCGCGCCGGAGGTACGCTCGTCTTGAAATCCGGGCCGGAATCGGAAGTGTCGCCGCGCGCAACCCCGGAGGGGCGGTCCTCGACGGACGGCATTGCAGACGCACTCGACATACCGTTTACGACCTCGGAACCGACAACGTCAGACGTCGCGAGCCAGCAGCGAGGTATAAAGGCCGCGAAAGACTTCGGCAACGTTCGGCGGCGAAAACGCGAACTCGGCGAATTGGCGCGCCCGGCCGCTGAGCGCCGTGTATGCCGGGACGTCGAGGGCAAGCGCGTCGCCGACCGCGAGCGCAAGTTCTTCCGGCGCGCCCGGCGTTACTAGCCAGCCGGTCCGCAAGTCCTCCCGCATGCGGGGCGGGCAAAGCATGGTATCCGGCAAGTTTCCCACCGCGCTGGCGACCACCGGGCGGCCCATGGCTTGCGCTTCGGCCGTGGCTTGGCCGGAGCGCGGCGGCTGCAGCGCGGGCACCACCACGACATCGGCGAGGGCCAGCGCGGCCGGCATGTCCGGGCAAGGACCGACCATGCGGCACAGATGGTCGATACCATGCACGCTGGCTTGTCGCCGGAGGCGGCGCGTATAAAGCCAATGTCCGTCGTCATCGCCTTCGAATATGAAGGCAATCTTGCCCCCGGCCAAAAGACGCGCGGCGTCGATCATGGTCAACTGGCCGTTCCGCGGCGTGACGGGGCCAGGCACCAGCACCACGCGCGTGCCCGGCAATATTCCCCAGTCCTCGCGCAGATCCTCGATGCGATCGTTGCTCACCGCCGCCGGGTCGAAAGCGGCGGTGTCGACCGCACGCGGGGTGACGCTGACGCGGTCGGGCGCAATCTTGTAGCGCTCGATGATCACGCGCGAGGCGTAGTTCGACGGCGCGATCACCCGATGGCCGCGCGCGAGGGGGCGATGCCATTCCGTCGACGGCCAGGTATTTCCCGGCAGCAGGTCAGGAAACGACGTGACCAAGAACACCGGCATCTGGCGCGCGGCGGCGAGCGCGCTCCGGGCGGCGCCCACGCTTTGGGCATGCACGATATCGATGCGTTCGCTGCCGATCAGGTTTACCAGCCGGCGTGCATTGGCGTGGATGCGCAAGGGATTGAACGTATCGGTCGCCATCGGCAGAAATTCGCCGCCGATGGCGGCCAGTTCGTCGACCAGCGGCCCGTCTTTGCCGGCCACCATCGCGCGCGCGCCGGATTGCAGCAGCGCGCGCGCGATATCGACCGCGGTACGGCCTACGGAATCGTCGCGCAGCGCCGGCACGAGCTGCAGGATCGTGGCGCCGGCAAGCAATCGCTGCGGCGGGGCAGGGCTCATGGTTGTATCGCCCCCCTTGCGCGCGGGGCCGGCTTGCGGCGAGAAGGGGCCAGGACGGACATCGCGTTCATCCTTGAATGGACCTAAGCGCGCATGAGCGACGCTCGCCTGACATCCCTGACGATAGAATCACCGCCGCCAGCGCGGACAATCGCCGTGCGCGTGCGCGAGGGCAAGAGCCCAAATTCGGGAGCCGGCATTTTCTGGCTCGGCGGCTTCATGTCCGACATGAAAGGCACCAAGGCGGCTGCGCTCGACGACTGGGCGGAGCGCCAAGGCCGTGCCTGTGTACGGTTCGACTATTCGGGCCACGGCGAGTTGGGCGGTGCCTTCACCGACGGCACCATCGGTCGCTGGCTTGAGGAAAGCATTGCGGCCTATTCGACGTTCGCCCAAGGCCCGCAGGTGGTCGTGGGCTCGTCCATGGGCGGCTGGCTGGCGCTCCTGCTGGCGCGCGAGCTGCGCAAGCGCCAAGAAAAGCAAGAACAGAAAGCACCCGCCGCGCCGATCGCCGGCATGGTGCTGATCGCGCCGGCGGTGGATTTTACCGAGGCGTTGATGTGGGCGTCGTTTTCCGAGGCCATCAGGCGCGAGATCGAGGACGAAGGCGTCTGGTTGCGGCCATCGGAATATTCGGAGGGGCCCTACCCGATCACCAAGGGTCTTATCGAGGACGGCCGCAGGCACCTGCTGCTCGGCGGTCTGATCGAGACGGGCTGCCCGGTGCACATCCTGCAAGGCGTGCAGGACCCCGATGTACCCTGGCGGCACGCGGTCGAATTGGTGGCGCGCTTTGCCCGCGACGACGTGGTGCTGACGCTGATCAAGGACGGCGATCACCGGTTGTCGCGGCCGGAGGACATCGAGCGGCTGATCGCGGCGGTGAAGGAGTTTTAAGCCAACACGGCGGCCCATTCTTCGCGCACGCTGTCGTCCGAATCCTTTTTGCCTTCGGCCAAAGTTGCAACTTTATCTCGCGGCAATAATTTTCCGAGCGCCCATACCGCCGCGGCGCGCACCAGCGGCGAAACATCGTCCAGCAAACGCTCGGCTTCGCTGGCGAGCGCGGCGTCGCCGGAATTGCCGATGGCGATCAACACATTGCGTACGAAGCGGTCGCGGCCGGTGCGCTTGATCGAGGTCTTGGCAAACAGCGAACGGAATTGCGCGTCGTCAAGGCGCGCCAACTCCGCGAGCGCGGGCGCGCGCAAGGTCTCGCGCGCGGCGAGCTTGGCCTCGCGGCCAGCGACCGCGAACTTGTTCCACGGACAGACGGCAAGACAATCGTCGCAGCCATAAATGCGGTTGCCCATCGCCGCGCGAAATTCACGCGGGATCGGTCCCTTGTGCTCGATGGTGAGATACGAGATGCAGCGCCGCGCATCGAGGCGGTAAGGCGCGGGGAAGGCCGCGGTCGGACAAATATCGAGACAGGCGCGGCAGCTGCCGCAATTGTCCGGCTCAAGCGGATCGGCCGGCAGATCGAGCGTGGTGAAAATCGAGCCGAGAAACAACCACGAGCCGAATTGGCGCGATACCAAGTTCGTGTGCTTGCCCTGCCAGCCGAGGCCGGCTTTGGCGGCGAGCGGCTTTTCCATCACCGCCGCGGTATCGACGAACACTTTCACGTCGCCGCCGGCGGTTTCGACGAGCCAGCGTGCGACTTGCTTGAGCCGCGACTTAATCAGCTCGTGATAGTCGTCGCCCTTGGCGTAGGCCGAGATCGCGGCGCGGTCCTTGCGCTTGAGGATCGCCAGCGGATCTTCGTCCGGCCCGTAATTGAGCCCGAACAGGATCACCGAGCGCACCTCCGGCCATAGCGCGTTGGGCGCCGCGCGCCGCTCGGCCGTTGCCGCCATCCAGGCCATGTCGCCATGCGCGCCGTCGGCGAGAAAGCGCTCCAGCCGTACTTTGGCTTCCGGCACGGCGTCGGGCTTGGCGACGCCTGCCACGTCAAAGCCGTGCGCCTTGGCCTCGGCGATAAGCTCGGCCTTGATCTGGCCGGGATCGTTCAAAAGTCGAGGTCGGCGTAGCTCTCCGCCGGCGGCAGTCCGGCCAGCGTGTCGGCCAGGATCGCCCGGAACGAGGGCCGCGACTTGACCCGCGCGTACCAATTCTTGGCGGCTTCGTCTGCGTTCCACGGCACTTCGCCCAAATAGTCGGTGGCGGACAGATGCGCCGCCGCGGCAAGGTCGGCCAAGCTCAGCCGGTCGCCGGCGAGCCAATCGCGCGTGCGCACCAGCCAGCCGATATAGGCCAGATGATAGCGGATATTGTGGCGGGCGGCGCGCATCGCGTCGGTGTCGGGCGGGCCGCCGCCCTGTGCCACCGTCATATACCGCTTGAATACGCGTTCGCTGACCAGCGGCCCGCTGACTTCGGTATGGAATTTGTCGTTGAACCAGCTCGCCAGCCGGCGCACTTCGACCCGTTCCGCGATCGAAGCCGGCAGCAGGCGGTCCTCGCCGCGCTCCGGCGGCATCGTCTCGTCGATAAATTCCGCGATGATGGCGGCGCCGGGGACCGGCGGCTGGCCGTCGGCCATCAGCACCGGGATTTGGCCGGCCGGATTGAGCAGCATGAACTCCTCGCGCCGTTCCCAGAATCGTTCCTCGTGCAGGTGCACTTCGATGCCGTATTCGCCGAGCATCAGGCGCACATAGCGCGAGAGCGGGCAGAGCGTTTGGTGGAACAGCGTCAGCATGGTTTTCCGGGTAGGCGGCTTGGGCCGCGGCGGCGGGAATCGGTCGACGCACTATAGAAATTCACCGCCTTGGAGCAATGAAAGCAAAGCAAATTGATGGCGGTTATGACTTTTTTCGTTGCCCCCGGGATGGCATTGCGCCAAAAGCGCTGGCCTTATCAATTCCCCGCCGCGGCTCGAACGAGCCCGCCCGCCCGGAGCACCTCCCGATGTCCATTCACGCCATCCAAGCGGCCGGCCTGATCTCGTCCAATATCGACCTGGTCAAGGCGGCCGTGCTCGGCTTCGTCGAGGGGCTGACCGAATACCTGCCGGTTTCCTCGACCGGCCATCTGCTGCTGATGGAGCGCATTCTCGGCTGGGGCGACAGTGCCTTCGGCAAATCGTTCGCCATTCTGATCCAGCTCGGCGCCATCCTGGCTCTGCTCAGCATTTATTTCGGCCGCCTGTGGAATCTGGCGCGCAACATGTTCACGGACTGGGCGGCGGCGCGTTTCGTCATCGGCGTGCTGATCGCGTTTCTGCCGGCCGCGGTGATCGGCGCGCTCGCCTATCCCATCATCAAGGCCTATCTGTTTGATGTGCGCGTCGTCTGCATCGCGCTCATCATTGGCGGCTTCATCTTGCTCTGGGTCGACCAGCTCAACCTCAAGCCGCGCTTCCACGAAGCGACCGGCTTCACGCTGCCGATGTATCTGGGTATCGGCGTTTGCCAATGCTTTTCCATGATCCCCGGGGTGTCGCGCGCGGGCGCCACCATCGTCAGCGCCATGCTGTTCGGCGCCGATCGCCGCTCGGCGGCGGAGTTCTCGTTCTGGCTGGCGATGCCGACCATGGTCGGCGCCTTCGCCTATGAGGCCTTCAAGGATCGCGCCGAACTCGCCCACGCCAACCTCACGCTGATCGCCGTCGGCTTTGTTTGCTCGTTCATCTTCGGTTGGATCGTGGTGAAGACGTTCTTGGGCTACGTGCAGCGCCACACGTTCGCGCTGTTCGCCTGGTGGCGCATCGTGGTCGGCGCCGTCGGCCTGTTGGCGATTTATTTTTGGTGAAATCCCTCTGACGCCTACGCGACGCGGCTGTGGAATTGGCCGGTCTTGCGGAAGCGCCAGAGATAAGACGGCACGATCGCCTCGAACGGCTCCGGCTGGATGCCGAGTCCTTGCAAGGTGCGGCCTTCGGCCTTGGCGGCGTCGGAGACCACGTTATCGACCCGCAGCAGTTCGACCTGATCGGGCGTCAGCGGCGGCTTCGGCATGTATTGCAGCAACACCGCCTTGATCTTGGCGGCGAAGAACGGCACCGGCACCAGCAGCCGTTTGCGCTCGACCGTCGCGAGCACATAGCGCATCAATTGCTCGAACGTCTTTACTTCCGGGCCGCCCAATTCATAGATCTTGCCGCCTTGCACATTGCCGTCCACGGCATTCGCAATCGCGGTAGCGACGTCGCCGACGAAGACCGGCTGGAAGCGGGTCGCGCCGCCGCCGATCAGCGGCAGCGCCGGCGACATGCGCGCCAGCGCGGCGAAGCGATTGAAGAAATCGTCCTCCGGCCCAAAGATAACCGACGGCCGCATGATGACGGCCTGCGGCAGCGCGGCCAGCACCAGGCGTTCGGCTTCGGCCTTGGAGCGCGCGTAAGCGGCGCGCGAATGCTCGTCGGCGCCGATGGCCGAAACATGCACGAGGCGCGCGCCATGCGCGCTCGCGGCCAGCGCTACCTGCTCGGCGCCGTAGGCATGGACGGCGCCGAAGCGCTGGCGCCCGCGCTCGAACAGAAGGCCGACCAGATTGATCAGTACATGGGCGTCGCGCGCCGCCGCTTCCACCGATGGCGCGTGGCGCAGATTGGCCTGCACCGCGTGGATCTGGCCGACGCGGCCGAGCGGCTGCAAGTGACCGGCAAGATCCGGCCGGCGCACCGCTACCCGGATAAGGTAGTTCCGCTTGGCCAAGGCGCGCACGACATGGCGGCCGAGAAAACCTGAGCCGCCATAGATGGTGACGAGGGTTTCAGCGTTGCTTCTGGAGGTCATGGGCGCTCTCGCGAGCAAATGAGGGTTGCAATGCGGGCAATACAGGATCGGCCAAGGGCTGTACAGGCCCGCAAATGGGCTACGGAGGCCCGTAATCCGCTTCAATTGACAAGCCGAAAACGGCTCCGTACCTAGTCCAGCGCAGCCCAGGTGGCGGAATTGGTAGACGCACTAGTTTCAGGTACTAGCGCCGCGAGGCGTGGAGGTTCGAGTCCTCTCCTGGGCACCAGCGCCTTAGCGTATGATCTCGAAAAGTGGGAACCGGTTTTCGGAATAAATCACGCGCAACTACACTGGATAACCGAATGACGATCCGCCTACATCGCGGCGATCTGCCCAACCTCACCGGCTACAAGGGTGCGGTGGCGATCGACACCGAGACCATGGGTCTCGATCCCAATCGCGACCGTCTCTGCGTAGTTCAGCTTTCGCCCGGCGACGGCTCGGCCGATGTGGTTCAGATCGCGGCCGGGCAGACCAGGGCGCCCAATATCGAAAAGCTGCTCGCGGACAAGTCGATCATTAAGATTTTCCATTTCGCGCGTTTCGATCTCGGCATGATGACCAAGGCCATCGGTGTGATGGCTGAGCCGGTCTACTGCACCAAGATCGCCTCGCGTCTGGTGCGCACCTATACCGACAAGCATGGCCTCAAGGATCTGACGCGCGAAGTACTCGGCATCGACCTGTCCAAGCAACAGCAGTCGTCCGACTGGGGCGCCGACACGTTAACCGACGCGCAGGTAGCCTATGCGGCGACCGACGTGCTGCACTTGCACGCGCTCAAGGAGAAGCTGGACGCAATGCTGGCGCGCGAGAACCGCGCCGACCTGGCAGCTGCCTGCTTCCGCTTCCTGCCGGATCGCGTGCGCCTCGACCTCGCCGGCTGGGCTGCCGAAGACATCTTTTCGCACTCGGCCTAAGCTATTGTAGTAAAGCCTTTATTCGTTGACCTTAGGCTGCCGTGCAGGGGCCATATTCGCACGTCAGGTTGTCTGCCGGGGCTTTAAGGTGATTTCCGAAATCGAAATCGAACGGAGCCAGATGCCGATCGTGGCGGGAATCGCATGACCACAGTCCGAACCGATCCGCAAACCCCACACGCCAATTGGACCGTGGGCCGCGGCAACAGCGACCGCGCCTTCCGCGCCGCGCGCCGGCACAGCCGCGTGGTGCGCACCCTGCGCGTTGCTATTCCGTTCGCGGTGGCGCTGGGCTTTACCGGCTTTTTTCTACTCGTCTATTTCAATCCGCTGCGCATGCTCGCCAAGCTGCCGGTTGATATCGGCAGTCTCGTGGTTGCCGGCACCAAGATCACCATGGAGAAGCCGCATCTGTCCGGCTTCACGCAGGACGCGCGCGCCTACGAGCTTTCAGCGGACATGGCCAAACAGGACGTGACCAGGCCGGACATCATCGAATTGCGCAATATCCGCGCCAAGGTGCAAATGCAGGACAAAAGCATGATGGAATTGTCCGCCGCCACCGGCGTCTATGACAGCAAGGGCGAAACCCTCAAGCTCGACCAGAACATCTTGCTCTCCTCGTCCACCGGCTATCGCGGCCGGTTGAGCGAGGCGATGATCGATATCCGCAAGGGCCAGGTGGTATCCACGCGGCCGGTCGAGGTCGAGATGCTGCAAGGCACGCTCAATGCCAAGGGGCTGGAGATCGTCGATTCCGGCGATCTGGTGCGGTTCGATGGCGGAGTGAGCTTGACCTTGATGCTGAGTAATGCCGCGAGGCCGCCAGCCAAGACCGGAGCGCAATGACCGTGCTGCGTCATCCGCTCCCGATCGCCGCGGCCATGCTGGCCATGTTGTTGGGCTTGGCCGGCACGCCGTTGCAGGCGCAGCCATCGAAAGGGCCGCCGAACGCGTTGCAGGGCTTTTCGCAGAATCACGATCAACCGGTGCATATCGAGGCGGCGACGCTGGAGGTGCGCGACAAGGATCAGGTGGCGACCTTCAGCGGCGATGTCCGCGTGACCCAGGGTGACACCAATCTGCGCTGCAAGAAGCTGGTGGTGTTCTATGAACAGGACGACGCCGCCACCGCCAAAAGCAAAAGCCTGAAGGCGGCGAGCCCCGGCCCCGGCGGTCAGCAGCGGATCAAGCGGCTGGAAGCGCGCGGCGGCGTGGTGGTGACGCAGAAGGAGCAAACTGCGACCGGCGAGACCGGCGTGTTCGACATGAAGACCAATACCGTCACCCTCAACGGCAAGGTGGTGATGACGCAGGGCAAGAACGTGTTGCGCGGCGACCGCTTGGTGGTCGATTTGACCAGCGGCGTCTCGCGGGTCGAATCCGGCAAGAATGGCCAAGACCGCGTGCAGGGCCTGTTCCTGCCCAGCAGCGGGCCGGTTGATCTCAAGTCGGGCATGCCGGGCGGATCGGCGCCGCGTCCCGCGCCGGCGCGGCCGCACAATTGAGCCGGATGCGCGCGCAGCGCTGCCGGCGGCTCGCGGCGGCGAGGAATCAGCTAATGTGGCCTACCCCGGCGCTGGCGGATGATCGCCGGGAGCATCATCCAGGATGGGGACTGATTTTCGGGACGGATCATGCTCAGGCAAACATTTACGCGCGCCGCGAGGTAGCCCGGTGAACATCATCTCGTTGTTTCGAAGCCGGCTACAGCATGTCCGCCGCGTGGTCCAGCGGACCGCCGGGCCGGTGATCCGCAAGGCCGTGCCGGCTGGGGCGAATGGGCAGTCCACACGTCGGGCCGCAAACGTCCGGCAAGCCGCGCGGACCGATTATCTCGCCGTCCATGGCGTAGAGAAGAGCTTCGGCGGCCGCATGGTTGTCAAAGGCGTCACGCTCTATGTGCGGCGCGGCGAGGCCGTCGGTCTGCTGGGGCCGAACGGCGCCGGCAAGACCACGGTGTTCTACATGATCACCGGCCTTATCAAGGCCGATCGTGGCCGCATCGAACTCGACGGCTATGACGTCACCGTGCTGCCGATGTATCAGCGCGCGCGGCTCGGCATCGGCTATCTGCCGCAGGAGGCCTCGATCTTTCGCGGCCTCAACGTCGAGGACAATATCCGCTCGGTACTCGAGATGGTGGAGCCCAATCGAGCCCGCCGCGAAGCCGATCTCAACGCGCTGATGGAAGAATTCAACATCGCGCGCCTGCGCAAGACGCCGACCATCGCGCTGTCGGGGGGCGAGCGCCGCCGCGTCGAGATCGCCCGCGCGCTGGCGACGCGGCCGAGCTACATGCTGCTGGACGAGCCGTTCGCCGGCATCGACCCGATCGCCGTCGGCGACATCCAGACGCTGGTGCGCCACCTCACCAACCGCGGCATCGGCGTTTTGATTACGGACCACAATGTGCGCGAGACATTGGGAATTATCGACCGCGCCTACATCATCTATTCCGGCGAAGTTCTCATGGAAGGCCAGGCCGACGACATCGTCAACAATCCCGACGTCCGCCGGCTCTATCTGGGCCACGAATTCCAACTTTAAGGCTGGCGGCGGACGGTTAGGGCCCGCAACGCCAAGGCCGCTGCGGCACGTGGCCGGTTAATTCGCTCAAACTTTGTGCAATGCCGCAGTGCGGAATCGCATACCCCTGCCGCAAAAGACCTGCTATAAAGAAAAACAAGCAAGAATCGGACCAGTTTCCGCCGGGAAACCCTATGGCATTGTCGCAAAGACTAGAATTCCGCCAGACCCAAGCGCTGGTGATGACGCCGCAGCTGATGCAAGCCATCAAGCTGCTGCAGCTCTCCAGCCTTGATCTTGCGGCCTATGTCGACGGCGAGCTTGAGCGCAACCCGCTGCTCGAGCGCGCCAATGACGATGACGACGCGCCGGCTGGGACCGCCGAGCCGGAGGGTTCTGCATCCGCGGCCGGTGAAGCCAATGAAGGCGGCGAGGGCGTGGAGGAAGCCGCGGCCGGTTCCGATTGGATCGGGCAAGACATGGAGACCAGCCGCACCTCGATGGAAGAGGGGCTCGGCACCGAACTCGAAAACGTCTTCCCCGACGACGGCGGCGAGAAAAACCCCCAGCCGGAAATGCCGCCGCCGGCATATTCGGAATGGTCCGGCGCCGGCACCCGCGGCGGCGATGACAACGGCTACAACTTGGAAGCGTTTGTCACCGCCGAAATCACGCTCGCCGTTCATCTCGCCGAGCAGATGGCGCTGGCGATTTCCGATCCGGCCGGCCGCATGATCGGGCAATATTTGATCGATATGGTGGACGAAGCCGGCTACCTCAGCGGCGATCTCGACGCCGTCGCCGAAAAGCTCGGCGCGTCGCGCGCGGATGTCGAGGCTGTGCTCACCATCCTGCAGACATTCGATCCAGCCGGCGTATGCGCGCGCAATCTCACCGAATGCCTCGCCATCCAGCTCAAGGACCGCGACCGCTTCGATCCGGCGATGCGCACGCTGGTGGAGCATCTCGATCTCCTGGCCAAACGCGACCTCGCCGCCTTGCGCCGATTATGCGGCGTCAACGAAGAGGATCTCACCGACATGATCGCCGAGATCCGCAATCTCAATCCCAAGCCGGGTTTGGCCTTCGGCTCGACCATGGTGCAGCCGATTGTGCCGGACGTGTATGTACGGGCGGCGTCCAACGGTAGCTGGCAAGTCGAGCTCAATTCCGACACGCTGCCGAAAGTGCTCATTAGCCAAAGATATTACGCGCAAGTATCCAAGACCACGCGCAATGACAAGGACAAGACCTATCTCGCCGATTGTTTGCAGACCGCGACCTGGCTGGTTCGCGCGCTCGATCAGCGCGCCAAGACGATCCTGAAAGTGTCGAGCGAAATCGTGCGGCAGCAGGACGCGTTTTTCGCCAATGGCGTGCAGCACTTGCGGCCGCTCAATCTCAAGACCGTCGCCGACGCCATCGGCATGCACGAGTCGACCGTGTCGCGCGTGACGGCCAACAAGTACATGGCGACGACGCGGGGTATCTTCGAATTGAAATATTTTTTCACGTCGTCGATCGCTTCCGCCGACGGTGGCGAAGCGCATTCCGCCGAAGCCGTGCGCGATCGCATACGCCATTTGATCGATGCCGAGACGCCCGCCGACGTGCTCTCGGACGACACCATCGTCGACAAGTTGCGCGAAGCCGGCATCGACATCGCGCGCCGCACAGTGGCCAAGTACCGCGAAGCCATGCGCATCCCGTCGTCGGTGCAACGCCGGCGCGAGAAGCTGGCGGCGTCCTAGATCGTCATGCTCGGTCAAGCCGCTACCCGGCGGCGCATTGAACTTTAGCGGAACACACCTTAGCTGAAATAATGAGCCGAACGTAAAACTGGAGCCAGACCATGCCGTTGCGCGTTTCGGGCAAGAACATCAATATCGGCGTCGCGCTGCGACAGCGAATCATCGACCGAGTCGAAGAGGCGATGTCGAAATATTTCCGGGGCGGCTATTCCGGGCATGCCACCGTCGGCAAGGACGGCTTCGGATTTCACACCGAATGCGTGTTGCACCTGGATTCCGGTACCCTGCTCGAAGCCGAGGGAATGGCGGCCGACGCATACGAAAGCGCCGATCAGGCCGCTGTTCACATCGAAAAGCGGCTGCGCCGCTATAAGCGCCGCCGCAAGGACGAGGTCCAACGCCCCGGCTGAACACGTTCCACCGTGCAAGAAAAAGCGGCAAGCAGTGCCCGGTCCGGGCCATTGACGCCGCCGCGGACCATCCCTATGGTCCGCGGCCTTCAACACCCCTTGCAATTTCGCGCCGCCATTTTCGATCATTGGCCATGTCCATGACGCTCACCGATCTCGTCGCGCCCAACGCGATTGTTCCGGCGCTCAAGGTCAACAACAAAAAGCAAGCGATCCAGGAACTCGCCGCCCGCGCGGCCGAGCTCACGGGTCAAAGCGAACGCGCGATATTGGAAATTCTGCTGCAGCGCGAGAAGCTCGGTTCCACCGCGGTAGGCAATGGCGTGGCGATTCCGCACGGCAAGTTGGCCAAGCTCGGCCGTTTGTTCGGACTATTCGCGCGGCTGGAGCGCGGCATCGACTTCGAGGCGCTCGATGGCCAGCCGGTCGATCTCATTTTTCTGCTGTTGGCGCCGGAAGCCGCCGGCGCCGATCACCTGAAAGCGCTCGCCCGCGTGGCGCGCCTGCTGCGCGACCCGGAAGTCGCGCGCAAGCTGCGCGATTCGCGCGATGCCGATGCGCTGTACGCTGTGCTGGCGATGCCGGCGGCGAGCAGCGCGGCGTAAGTCTCAATATTTTCAATCGCTACAACGTAAATGCCCGGCACAAGGCCGGGCATGACGCAGTCTACATGGCGCCGTGCGCGCGTTGTCTCGTCAATGCACGCCGACGGCCTCGAGCTCCTGGCTCCAGGCATTAGCCAACGCGGCTTCGCGCGTGTCGGTCAGCATGATCGGCGTGCCGTCCGCGCTATGCAGGGCGAACAGCTTGATGCCGGGCGCGATCTTCGGCGCCTGCGGGAACAGGTTCGCGACGTCCTCGGAATTGATCGCCTTGACGTAAGCCAGGCGGCCGTCGCCGAGATGCGCCAACGCTTCCTGCGTGATCGCCGGATTGGTGGTGTTCGTTTCAATCATCTTGTCGTTTCTCCTGGCCCTCGACTCCTATTCATTGAACGCTCGACGCGGTCGAGTCCTGTTTTCACGAATGCGTCATTCCTGCTCGTTGATCGAGATCGTCTTAACGATCCGTTCGGCCAGCGGCCGCACCAGATCGATCGACAACAGCCCGTTCTTCAGGTCGGCGCCCAGCACCTCCATGCCGTCCGCCAGCACGAAGGTGCGCTGGAATTGGCGCGCAGCGATGCCGCGGTGGAGATATTGGCGGCTTTTGTCATCCTGCTGCCGCCCGCGGATCACCAACTGACTTTCCTCGACGCAGACGTCGAGTTGGTCGCGGGTGAAACCGGCGACAGCGAGCGTGATGCGAAGCCGCTCCGGGTTTTGCCCATCGCGCGCCAGCCGTTCGATGTTGTAGGGCGGGTAGCCATCGGCTCCCTTGGCAACGCGGTCGAGCACGCGCTCGATCTCGTCGAAGCCCAGCAGGAACGGGCTGGATAGTGACGGAACTCGTGACATGGTCTCAAAGCCCTCGCATGAAGCGACTTTGACGGGGCCCCTCGTGGGCACCCCAACCGGGCGGCAACTGCCGACCGGTCCCGGCTAATATGGGCAGGGCTGGTTAAAGGTTCAAGAACAAGGGGAATTTTGGCGTGAAGGCCTTAAAACAGGCTACCGAGCGGAGTTCCCAAGCCAACCCCCGTCAGCGCAGCTTCAGCTTGAACAGCTTGATGGCGTTCTCTCGCCCGATCTTGGCGCGGTCGGCCGCGCTAATGGCCGCCTTGTCGAACCACTGCGCGCCTTCGGCAAGATCCTCGAACGGCCAATCGACCGAAAACATCACGCGCTCGGCGCCCATCTCGGTCATGGCATTGACCAGAGACGGCGTGTGGAAGTTACCGGACGTGGTGAGATGGAAGTGCTTGCGGAAGTAATGGCCGACGCCTTGCTTGGCGGCGTATTTGTGGGGCGCCTTCATCCAGCCGTTGCGGCCGTCGATACGCCAGAGCTGGACCGGAATTCCCTCGCCAAGATGGCCGAGCACCAGCTTCAAGCGCGGATGCTCGTCGAATAAGCCGCTGCCGATCAGGCGCAGCGCGTGCACCGCGGTCTCCGCCGAAAACGCCCAATTCGGCCCGAGCAGCCACGAATGGCCTTCGTATTGCCGGTTCCAGCTCGGCAGCGGATTGCGCGGATGCAGATAGAACGGCACGTCGAGCGCGTCGACCGCGCGCCAGAACGGCCGGTATTGCGGCAGGTCGTAATAGGTCACGTTGTCCGGCGTGCCCGTTTGCGAGAAGCCGTTGACCAGCGCGCCGACCATGCCGAGCTCGTTGACGCAGCGGGTCAGTTCGGCCGTGGCGGCTTCCGGGTCCTGCATCGGCAGCGCGGCAAAACTGGCGAATCGGTCGGGCCGCTTGCGCACTTCGGCGGCCAGCGCATCGTTGGCCTGGCGCGCCACCGCGGTCGCCTGTTTGACGTCGTGGATCGCCTGCACCGCCGGCGCATTCAGCGACAGGATCATCATTTCGATGCCGTGTCTGTCCATTTCGCGCAGGCGCATGTCCTGCACGTCGAGCAGGCGCGGGCCCAGTTCGTTCCACACATGCGCGCCGAATACCTGCGAGTCGCCGAGCGTGGCTTCGGTGGCGACGTGTTCCTCGAGCGCGATCTTGCCTTGCATTTTGTTTCTCCCCTCGGCTTTTCCGGCATCATGCAATGCCGCGGCCGTGGCTGTCAGCAGTGCCCGCGTGAAATAAAAAAGCCGCCCCGGCGGGCGGCTTTTTTAAGTGGTGGAGCCAGGCGGGATCGAACCGCCGACCTCCTGCATGCCATGCAGGCGCTCTCCCAGCTGAGCTATGGCCCCAATGCGCAAAATTCTTAAGACGCGTTTTGGGAAACGCGTGCGGCGCGCGAGAAGCGTCAGGTCTCCTCTTCCTTCTCGATGGTCTCGCCGATGATATCGGTGACGTCGGGATCGCCTTCTTCCTCTTCCTCGATGAAAGCGGCGTCGTCCAGGCTCTCGTCGATCTCGACGTCGTCGGTCTCGCCTGCAGCGGCTGCGCCTTCCGCCGCCGGCTTCTTGCCCTGCTGTTCGGCCTCGGCGTCTTCGAGCGAAACGAATTCGGCATCCGCGGTCTCGGGCACGATCGCTTCGGGCTCCGGGGCGGGCGCGGGCCGCGCGACCGGCGCAGGCTGAGCCGGCTCGGGACGCGCGCGCGACTGTGGCGGCGCGACGATGGGCACGACCTTGCCGGTATAGGGAGATACGACCGGCGTCTTGCCGAGATCGTAGAACTTGCGGCCGGTTTCCGGACAGATGCGCTTGGTACCGAGTTCAGCTTTCGCCACGGTGCGGTTCCTCAGAATGGTCGGTAAATCGGTGTTTCACTTGGCTAGTTGCAACGCCGCTGTCAATAGCGCAGGCGTGCCTTGCAAAGGGCCAACCCCGCGGGATGACGCGCCGCGCGGGCGCATGGTAGGAGGGCGCGCGTTATTAGGGATACCAGCCGTGAACCGCGCCGAATTGACCCCGTTAACCGCCCGCCGCGGCGGCCCCTTGCAAGGCCGTACCCGGGTGCCGGGGGACAAATCGATCTCGCACCGTGCCCTGATTCTAGGCGCAATGACGGTCGGCGAGACCACTGTCGCCGGCCTCCTGGAAGGCGAGGACGTGCTGCACACCTCCGCGGCCATGCGCGCGCTGGGTGCCCGGCTGGAGCGCACCGGCGAGGGCGTGTGGCGGATTAACGGCGTCGGCGTCGCCGGATTCGCGCAAAGCCCCGGCCCGCTCGATTTTGGCAATTCCGGCACCGGCTGCCGGCTGGCCATCGGCGCCGTCGCCGGCTCGCCGGTGACCACGACATTTATCGGCGATGCCTCCTTAAGCAAACGGCCGATGCGGCGGGTGCTCGATCCATTGGAGCAGATCGGAGCGCGGGTGATCGAAGCCGCCGAGGGCGGCCGATTACCGCTGACCCTGCAAGGCGCCGCCGATCCGATTCCGATCATCTACGAATCGCCGGTTCCGTCGGCGCAGCTCAAGTCGGCGGTGCTGCTGGCGGGCCTGGCCGCACCGGGCGAAACCACGGTGATCGAGGCGGAGGCGACCCGCGACCACACCGAGCGGATGCTTAGACACTTCGGCGCCAAGCTGACCAGCAAGCCGCATGGCGAGCACGGCCGCCGCATCACCTTGCAAGGCCAGCCCGAGCTGGAGCCGGCCGACGTGCTGGTGCCGGCCGACCCGTCTTCGGCGGCATTTCCGCTTGTCGCGGCTTTGCTCGTGCCGGGCTCGGATTTGATACTCGACGCGGTGATGACCAATCCGCTGCGCACCGGACTGCTGACGACGCTGCGCGAGATGGGGGCCACGATCGAAACGCTGGCGACGCGCGATGACGGCGGCGAGGAGGTCGCCGATCTGCGCGTCACCGCCTCGAAACTGAAAGGCGTCGACGTGCCGGCCGAGCGCGCGCCGTCGATGATCGATGAGTATCCGGTTCTGGCGGTGGCCGCGGCGTTCGCAGAAGGCGTCACGCGCATGCGGGGTTTGAAGGAATTGCGCGTCAAGGAATCCGACCGGCTGGAGGCCACCGCCGCGATGCTGCGCGCCAACGGCGTCACCGTCGAGATCGAGGGCGACGATCTGATCGTGCAGGGCAAGGCGACGGTCGCCGGCGGTGGCGAAGTCGCCACCCACATGGATCACCGCATCGCCATGGCCGCGCTGATGATGGGGCTTGCCACCGACAACCCGGTGCGCATCGACGATTCAGCCTTCATCGCCACCAGCTTCCCCGGTTTCGTCGAATTGATGCGCGCGCTCGGCGCGAACCTGTCATGATCATCGCCATCGACGGACCTGCGGCTTCGGGCAAGGGCACGCTCGGCAAGCGGTTGGCGGCCCATTACGGACTGCCCCATCTCGACACCGGGCTGATCTACCGCGCGGTGGCGAAAAGCGTGCTCGATGCCGGCCGCCGCCCGGACGATGCGGATGCCGCGATCGCCGCCGCCCAGGCGCTCGATCCGGCGCGTTTCGATGAGATCGCGCTCAAGAGCCATGCGGTAGGTGAGGCGGCCTCCGTGGTCTCCGCCATTCCCGCGGTGCGCGCGGCGCTGCTCGCCTTCCAGCGCGATTTCGCCGCCCAGCCGCCGGGTGCCGTGCTCGACGGCCGCGATATCGGCACGGTCATCTGCCCAAACGCCGACGTCAAAATCTACGTGACCGCTGCGCCGGAAGTGCGCGCCCGCCGCCGGGCCGCCGAATACCGGGCGCAAGGGCGGGATATCGACGAGGCCACCGTATTGGCCGATATCGTCAAACGCGACGAGCGCGACAGCCAGCGCGCCGCCGCGCCCCTGAAACAGGCCCCGGACGCGTACTTGCTCGACACCACGCATTTGGCTATAGACCCGGCTATCCGGGCCGCCATCGACATCGTCGAGGCCACCCGAGCGGGCCGAGGGCGCGATTAACGCCCCTCGTGTTGGAGGACAAAAGCCCCGCTCGAGCCTCTGCGTGAAGCGCGCCTGATCGAACCAATCGTTCCGAAAGCACGGTTTTAGCGCCGGCCATCCGCGATTCGGGGGCCGCAGTTGGTCTGCGGGATCAACGGCCCGCGCGTTCGGACCGCCATTTCAAACCCGCCGGCGCACCGCGTACAGGAGAGTTCATGGCTACCGCCACCGCTGCTGCACCCACGCGTGAAGACTTCGCCTCGATGCTCGACGAATCGTTCCAGACCGGCAACCTCCAGGAGGGTGCGGTCATCAAGGGCAAGGTCGTAGGCATCGAAAAGGATATGGCCGTCATCGACGTCGGCCTGAAGACCGAAGGCCGTGTCGCCATGCGCGAATTCGCGGCGCCCGGGCGTCAGTCCGAGATCAAGATCGGCGACGAGGTCGAGGTCTATCTGGAGCGCGTCGAGAACGCGCTCGGCGAAGCGGTGCTGTCACGCGACAAGGCGCGGCGCGAGGAAAGCTGGGGCAAGCTGGAGACGGCGTTCAAGAACAACGAGAAAGTCACAGGCGTCATCTTCAACCAGGTCAAGGGCGGCTTCACCGTCGATCTCGACGGCGCCGTGGCCTTCCTGCCGCGCAGCCAGGTGGACATCCGCCCGATCCGCGACGTCACCCCGCTGATGAACGTCAATCAGCCGTTCCAGATTCTGAAAATGGATCGCCGCCGCGGCAACATCGTGGTCTCCCGCCGCACTGTGCTCGAAGAGACGAGAGCCGAGCAGCGCCAGGAACTGGTGCAGAACCTCGAAGAGGGCCAAGTCATCGACGGCGTGGTCAAGAACATCACCGACTACGGCGCGTTTGTCGATTTGGGCGGCATCGACGGGCTGCTGCACGTCACCGACATCGCCTGGCGCCGCGTCAATCATCCGACCGAGGTGCTCAATATCGGCCAGCAGGTGAAGGTCAAGATCATCAAGATCAACCACGAAACCCACCGCATCTCGCTCGGTATGAAGCAACTGCTCGACGATCCGTGGCAGGGCATCGAGGCCAAGTTCCCGGTCGGAACGAAGTTCAAGGGCCGCGTCACCAACATCACCGACTACGGCGCCTTCGTCGAATTGGAGCCGGGCATCGAAGGCCTGATCCACGTCTCGGAAATGTCGTGGACCAAGAAGAACGTCCATCCCGGCAAGATCGTCTCGACCTCGCAGGAAGTCGAAGTGCAGATCCTCGAAGTCGACCCGGTCAAGCGCCGCATCTCGCTCGGCCTCAAACAGACCATGCGCAATCCGTGGGAAGTCTTCGTCGAAAAGCATCCGCCGGGTTCGACCGTGGAAGGCGAAGTCAAGAACAAGACCGAGTTCGGCCTGTTCCTCGGCCTCGACGGCGACGTGGACGGCATGGTCCACCTCTCCGACCTCGACTGGAAGCGTCCGGGCGAGCAGGTGATCGAGGAATACAAGAAGGGCGACATGGTCAAGGCGCAAGTGCTCGACGTCGACGTCGAGAAGGAGCGCATCTCGCTCGGCATCAAGCAGCTCGCAGGCGATCCGATGGAGTCCGCCGGAGAGCTCAAGAAAGGCTCGGTGGTCACCTGCGAAGTCACTGAGGTGAAGGAGGCCGGCATCGAGGTCAGTATCGTCGGCACCGACCTTACCGCCTTCATCCGCCGCGCCGATCTCGCGCGCGAGCGCGGTGACCAGCGGCCCGAACGCTTCGCGGTCGGCCAGAAGGTGGACGCCCGCGTCACCCAGTTTGACCGCAAGACCCGCAAGGTCGGCGTTTCCATCAAGGCGCTCGAAGTTGCCGAGGAAAAGGAAGCCATCGCGCAGTACGGCAACGCCGATTCCGGCGCTTCGCTCGGCGACATTCTGGGCGCCGCGCTCAAACAGCGCGACGACAAGGTCGACGACAAGCCGGAGACCGAAAAGGCCGGGGAATAGGCCCAAAAAGCCCTTTTCTCGCTCCACGCAAAGAACCCCCGGGCTTGACCCGGGGGTTTTTCTTTACGACATCACATTGCCAAAAGCCGGTCGGATACCGGCGCTTCGCTGTAATATCCGGGGCGCGATTCGACTTTAGAGGACGAAACCGATGTCGCTCGATGCCGATGCCATCGTCGATCGCCGCCGCATGCGGCGCAAACTCACCTTCTGGCGCGTCAGCGCGTTGCTGATCGCATTGCTTGCGCTGGTCGGCCTTGCCGCCGCGCTGGTGCCGGCCAACCGGCTGCTCGTGCCCGGCAACTACATCGCCCGCATCAAGGTGCAGGGTCTGATCCGCGGCAACCAGAACCGGGTCGAGGCGCTCGAACGCCTGGCCAAGTCGCGCGCGCGCGCGGTGATTGTCCATATCGACAGCCCCGGCGGCACCACCGCCGGTTCGCAGCAGCTGTACGACTCGCTGCGCGCCTTGCAGGCCAAGAAGCCGATGGTGGTGGTGGTCGACGGCCTGGCTGCCTCCGGCGCCTATATCGCGGCGATCTCGGCCGACCACATCATCGCGCAAGACACTTCGCTGGTGGGTTCGATCGGTGTGCTGTTCCAGTATCCGAACTTCACGCAAGTGCTCAAAACCGTCGGCATCCAGATGGAGGAGATCAAATCCTCGCCGCTCAAGGCGGCGCCCAACGGCTTCGAGCCCACAAGTCCCGAAGCCCGCGCGGCCATCAACGCCATCGTGGTCAATTCCTATGCCTGGTTTAAGGGCCTGGTGAAGGACCGCCGTAAGATGGACGACGCCCAGCTCGCCGCGGTGGACGATGGGCGGGTCTTTACCGGCCGCCAGGGCGTCGGACTGAGGCTAGTGGACGGCCTCGGCAACGAAAAGACCGCGCTGGCCTGGCTGGAGAAGGAAAAGAAGGTTCCGGCCTCGACGCCGGTGCGCGATGTCTCGCTGGAACCGCAATTCAGCGAGCTTTCCTTCCTCCACGTCGCGGCCTGGACCTTCGAGGCGGTGGGTCTGAGCGCCGTTGCGCACCGCATCGAGGCCTGGAGTGCGGTGCAGGCAATCGAGCAACTCAATCTTGACGGTCTCTTGGCGCTTTGGCACCCTCCAACCGCCAACTGACCACGAATCGAAGTAAGGCGGCCGCAATGATCAAGTCCGAGCTTGTGCAACGTATCGCCGCCCAGAATCCCCACCTCTATCAGCGCGACGTCGAGAATATCGTCAATGCGATCCTCGGCGAAGTCACCAATGCCATGGCCGGCGGCGACCGCGTGGAGTTGCGCGGCTTCGGCGCCTTCTCGGTCAAGCACCGGCCGGCCCGCACCGGGCGCAATCCGCGCACCGGCGCCCATGTTTCGGTCGAGCAGAAATCGGTGCCGTTCTTCAAGACCGGCAAGGAAATGCGCGAGCGGCTGAACAAAGCCGGCCCGGCGTAAACCGGCCGTTACAACGCAAGCGCCCCATTATCCGTCATGCCCGGCCTTGTGCCGGGCATTCACGTCTTGGAAACTACTGCCGGGATGGCCGGGACAAGCCCGGCCATGACGAAGTAGGGCATGCCCATGTTCCGCAAGATCGTCACCGCCGTCATTATCGTCCCGCTCGCCGCGGTGATCGTGGCCTTCGCGGTGGCCAACCGGCAGACGGTGACCGTGTCGTTCGATCCGTTCTCCGCGGCCAGCCCCGCCTATGCGGCGACCCTGCCGCTGTTCGCGGTCATCTTTGCGGTGCTGATCTTCGGCGTTCTGGTCGGCGGCATTGCCGCCTGGCTCCGCCAGGGCAAGTGGCGGCGCACCGCCCGCCGGCTGGACGGCGAGGTGCGCACGCTGCACCAGGAGATGGACGCCGTCCGTCGCCGCTACGGCACGGCCGAGAATCCGCCGGCTTACCCGGAGCCGAGCCCGCTGGCGGTCATACCCCCGCCGATGCCTTAGTCTCCAGGCCGGTTCTTCCGCTTTGCCCGAAGGGGGCGAAGGCTGCTAGAACCCCGGCCATGTCGCTGATCGTCAAAATTTGCGGGCTGAAGACCCCCGAAGCGCTTGATGTGTCGCTGGAATCCGGCGCCGACATGGTCGGCTTCGTGTTCTTCGCGCCGAGTCCGCGCCATCTCGCGCCAGAGGCGGCGCGTGCGCTTGGCGAACGCGTCAAGGGCCGCGCCGGCAAGGTGGCGCTCACCGTCGATGCCGAAGACGAAACGCTCCACGCCATCGTGGCGGCGCTCAAGCCCGACATGCTGCAACTGCATGGCGTCGAGTCGCCGGACCGCGTCGTGGCCATCCGGCGCACATTCGGACTGCCGGTCATGAAGGCTCTACCGATCGCGGTGAAAGGCGATCTCGATCGCATCGGACCATACGCCAAGGTGGCCGATCGCATCCTGTTCGACGCGCGCGCGCCGCAGGACGCCACCCGGCCGGGCGGGCTCGGCCAGCCGTTCGACTGGACCTTGCTCGCGGGCATCGACCCGGGAATTCAGTTCATGCTGTCGGGCGGGCTCAACGCGGACAATGTGATTGAAGCCTTGCGTATCACGCGTGCGCCAGGCGTGGACGTGTCCTCGGGCGTCGAGCGCGCGCCCGGCGAAAAGGACCCCGACAAGATCCGCGCCTTCATCCGCGCCGCGCGCGCCGCCGACGCGGGGCTTTCCGTCGCCAAGGCCATGAGCAGCGCATGACCGCGCCGCAGCCCAATTCGTTCCGCACCGGCCCCGACGAGCGCGGGCATTTCGGCATTTATGGCGGCCGCTTTGTCGCCGAGACGCTGATGCCGCTGATTCTCGATCTGGAGACGGCCTACACGGCGGCCAAGGCCGATCCAAAATTCCAGCAGGAGATGGATGGCCATCTCACGAACTATGTCGGGCGTCCGTCGCCGCTCTACTTCGCGGAACGTCTCACGCAGCACTGTGGCGGCGCCAAAATCTATTTCAAGCGCGAGGAGCTCAACCACACCGGCGCGCACAAGGTGAACAACGTGCTCGGCCAGATCATGCTGGCTAAGCGCATGGGCAAGACCCGCATCATCGCCGAGACCGGTGCCGGCATGCATGGCGTCGCCACCGCTACGCTGTGCGCCAAGTTCGGTCTGCCCTGCATCGTCTACATGGGCGCGGTCGACGTCGAGCGGCAGAAGCCGAACGTGCTGAGGATGAGAATGCTCGGGGCCGAGGTTCGCGCCGTCGAGTCGGGTTCCAAGACGCTGAAAGACGCCATGAACGAGGCGCTGCGCGACTGGGTAACCAACGTCGGCGACACGTTTTATTGCATCGGCACCGTCGCCGGCCCGCATCCTTATCCCGCCATGGTGCGCGATTTCCAGTGCGTCATCGGCCGCGAAACCCGCGAACAGATGCAAAAGGTCGAAGGCCGGCTGCCGGATTCGCTGATCGCCTGCATCGGCGGCGGCTCCAATGCCATGGGCCTGTTCCATCCATTCCTCGACGAACGCGCGATCGAAATTTACGGCGTCGAAGCGGCCGGCCACGGCCTTCCCAGCGGCCAGCACGCGGCCTCCATCGCCGGCGGCAAGCCCGGCGTGCTGCACGGCAACCGCACCTATCTGCTGATGAATGACGACGGCCAGATCGAGGAAGCGCATTCGATCTCCGCCGGCCTGGATTATCCCGGCATCGGGCCGGAACATGCTTGGCTCAATGACATGGGCCGCGTGAAATTCTTGTCGGCCACCGACGATGAGGCGGTGGCGGCGTTCCAGCTCTGCAGCAAGCTCGAAGGCATCATTCCGGCATTGGAGCCGGCGCATGCGCTGGCGCGCGTCTTCGGCCTGGCGCCGCAAAAGCAGAAGGACCACCTGATGGTGGTCAATCTCTCCGGCCGCGGCGACAAGGATCTGGATTCGGTTGCCGCTTTTCTGGAAAGCAAGCGCCGATGACCACCCGCATCGACCGCCGCTTTGCCGCGCTCAAGCAGGAAGGCCGGGCCGCCTTGGTGACCTTCACCATGGCCGGCGACCCCGACTACGACACGTCCCTCGCCATCGCCAAGGCATTGCCGAAAGCCGGCGCCGACGTGATCGAATTGGGCATGCCGTTCACCGATCCGATGGCCGACGGTCCGGCGATCCAGGCCGCCGGCGTGCGGGCGCTCAAAGGCGGTCAGCGCATGACCAGGACGCTGACGATGGTGCGCGAATTCCGCAAAAACGACGACGCCACGCCGATCGTGCTGATGGGCTATTACAATCCGATTTACATCTACGGAGTCGATCGTTTCCTCGTCGACGCCAAGGCGGCAGGGGTGGACGGCTTGATCGTGGTCGATCTGCCGCCGGAAGAAGACGAGGAGCTTTGCCTGCCGACGCTGAAAGCGGGACTCAATTTCATCCGTCTCGCCACGCCGACCACCGACGACAAGCGCCTGCCGGCGGTGCTCAGCAATACTTCGGGTTTCGTCTATTACGTCTCGATCACCGGGATCACCGGCGCCGCGGCGCCCGATGCGGGCAAGGTCAGCGCGGCGGTGGCACGCATCAAGCGGCACACCAAACTGCCGGTCGCGGTCGGTTTCGGCGTGCGGACTGCCGAGCAAGCGCGCGCTATCGCTGAAAACGCCGACGGCGTCGTGGTCGGCTCGGCGCTGGTGGACGCGTTGCAGACCAGCCTTGATAAGCACGGCAAAGCCGGCCCGGAGGCGGTGAAAGCCGTGACCTCGCTGGTATCCGCGCTGGCCGACGGCGTGCGCTCCGCCCGCCGCGTGGCCGCCGAGTAGCGGTTATAATTCTGACGAATCGCGCCTATATAGACGAACCATGAATTGGATCTCCAACGTCGTCCGCCCGAAGATTCGCAGCTTTCTGCGTCGCGAAACGCCGGAAAATCTCTGGATCAAATGTCCGGAGACCGGACAGCTCGTCTTTTTCAAAGACGTCGAGTCCAACCAGTTCGTCATTCCGAGCTCCAACTACCACATGCGCATCAGCGCCCCGGCGCGGCTGAAGGCGATGTTCGACAACGGCGAGTACGAAGACATCGCCATGCTGGAGGTGCCGCTCGATCCGCTCAAGTTCCGCGACGAGCGCCGCTACGCCGACCGCCTGAAAGACGCGCGCACCAAGACCGGGCTGGTCGACGCCGTGAAGGCCGGCATCGGCCGGCTTGACGGCCTGATGGTGACCATCGGTGTGCAGGATTTCGATTTCATGGGCGGCTCGCTCGGCATGGCGGCCGGCGAGGTCGTGATCGCGGGGCTCGAAACGGCGGTGCGGCGGTCGACGCCGTTCATCATGTTCGCGGCCTCCGGCGGCGCGCGCATGCAGGAGGGAATTCTCTCGCTGATGCAATTGCCGCGCACTACCGCCGCGGTGCAGATGCTGCGCGAGGCGAAGAAGCCCTACATCGTCGTGTTGACCAACCCCACCACCGGCGGCGTCACCGCCTCCTACGCAATGTTGGGCGACGTGCATATCGCCGAGCCGGGCGCGCTGATCGGCTTTGCCGGCCCGCGCGTGATCGAGCAGACCATTCGCGAGAAATTGCCGGAAGGCTTTCAGCGCGCCGAATATCTCACCGCGCACGGCATGGTGGATATGGTGGTGCACCGGCACAAGTTGCGCGCGACGCTCGCCGAATTGTGCCGACTGTTGACCAAAACGCCGGCGCAAACGCCCGAAATTGGCGCGCCGCCGCAATTGCCGGTCCCGGCGCACGCGTGAGCGCGCCGTCATGACGCCGCCGGTTGACGCGATCGTCGCGCGGCTTACCGCGCTGCATCCCAAACGCATCGACCTGTCGCTCGATCGCATCGAGCGGCTGCTGGCGGCGCTCGATCATCCCGAGCGCAAGCTGCCGCCGGTGATCCACGTCGCTGGCACCAACGGCAAGGGCTCGACCATCGCCTTCATGCGCGCCATCCTCGAAGCCGCCGGAAAACGCGTGCATGTCTATAGTTCGCCGCATCTGGTGCGCTTCAACGAGCGCTACCGGCTGGGTGTGGCGGGTGAGGGCGTGCTGGTGAGCGATAGCGAACTCAGCGCGACGCTTGAGGAATGCGAGCGCGCCAATGCCGGCGCGCCTATTACGGTGTTCGAGATCACCACTGCCGTCGGCCTGATGCTGTTCGCGCGCCATCCGGCCGATGTTCTGCTGATGGAAGTCGGCCTCGGTGGGCGGCTGGACGCGACCAATGTGGTCGATCGTCCGCTTGCGACGGTGATCACCCGTGTTGCCATCGACCACACCGACTTTCTGGGCGACACGCTGGAGAAGATCGCAACCGAAAAGGCCGGCATCCTCAAGCGGCAAACGCCGGCCATTGTTGCTGCGCAAGCCCGCGACGTGCTCGCCGTAATCGAACGGCAAGCGGCGAAACTCAATGCGCCGCTGAAGATCGCCGGCGAGGACTGGACCGCCACCGAGGAACGCGGCCGGCTGGTTTATCAGGACGAAGCCGGTCTGCTCGATCTGCCGGCGCCGAAGCTTTACGGCCGCCATCAGTTCGAGAATGCCGGCTTGGCCATCGCGGCGTTGCGCGCGGTCAAGCCATTCAAGATTTCGCCGGCCGCCTTCGAGGCTGGAATGGTCAAGGCCGACTGGCCGGCGCGGCTGCAGCGGCTTGCCGCCGGCCGGCTGGTCGATTTGGCGCCCGCCGGCAGCGAGCTGTGGCTGGACGGCGGGCATAATCCGGACGGCGGCCGCGCCATCGCGGCGGCGCTCGCCGACCTGGAGGAGCGCGTCTCGCGCCCGCTGGTGCTGATCGTCGGCATGTTGGCGAACAAAGATTGCGCGGGGTTCTTGAGTAATTTCACCGGGCTCGCGCGCCGCATGATCGCGGTGCCGGTGCCGGGCGCCGAGAAAGGGCTCACGGCTGAGGCGGTGGCGGATGCTGCGCGCGCAATCGGTCTGCCCGCCACCAGCCGCGACAATCTCGACAAAGCGCTCGAAGCGGCACGCAAGCTCGATCTCGACCCGCCGCCGCGGATCCTGATTACCGGCTCGCTCTATTTGGCGGGCGAAGTGCTGCGCGAAAACGGCACCTTGCCGGCGTGAATAAAATACGGCCGGCGCGACGGCCGGCCGTTCCATTTGAATTTTTCGGTAGTCAGACCGCGCCGCTAATCCACTGATGCAGCTTCTGCTTCGGCGCCGCGCCGACCTGGCGCGAGGCGATCTCGCCGTTCTTGAACAGCATCAACGTTGGGATCGACATGATGCCGTATTTGGCCGCGGTGTTCGGGTTCTCGTCGACGTTCAATTTGACGATCTTGACCTTGTCGCCGAGCTGGCCGGCGATCTCTTCCAGAGCCGGCGCGATCATGCGGCACGGCCCGCACCATTCCGCCCAGAAGTCCACGACGACCGGCTCGGAGGATTTCAGGACGTCTGATTCGAAGCTTGCGTCCGACGTTTTGCCGACGGCCATGGGAACTACCTCTTGTGGATTGGGGGCGGAGAATCGCCGAGCGGAGTTATGAGGGCAGGAACCTATGAACGCGATCCGGCAGCGTCAAGGCGCTATCGCGCGGAGGTGACACGCGCCAGCGCCGCGTCCAGCGCCTCGCCGGAAAGCTCCATAAGATCAGGGACTTCGGTCCAGATTAAAGCGCCGCGCACAAACTTGTCGGGGTACAGCTTTGCGAGCACGGCACGGTAGAGCGCGAGCTGGCGCACATAAGGCGGCGGCACATCTTCGATTCGATGCGGCGCAGGCCGATTTGTTTTGAAATCGGCAATCAGGACAGAGGCTTGGGTTACCACCAACCGGTCGATCTGGCCGGACACGCGAATGGTCTCAGCCCCGAGGATAAGCCTTCCGACGATCGGCACTTCGGCGCGGCTGCCGGGCGTGAATAGCTCGTAGAAATCCGGATGCTCGAGCACGAGCATCACTTGCTCGGCGAGTTGCTCGCGTTCCCCAGCGGCTAGTTTGACGCCGGTGCGGGCGAGATAATCTTGCGCCGCCTTGCGGCGCCGCTCCGCAGGGATATCCGGCAGCGACTGCATCAGACGGTGCACCAGCGAGCCGCGCAGCAGGGCGGCGGCGCGGCCGCCGGCGGCGGGCGGACGGGCGTCGTCGTCCTCGGCGCTCGACGGCGTGATGGTGCGCACGCCAGAGATTTCAGAGCTGGCGTTCGAGGTGAGCCACTTCGGCGCAGAACTCGGCTTGCTCGCGGCCGGCAAAATGTTCTTCTTGCTGTTCTGCGGCTCGATGTTCCGGGACGCGGTTTTGCGGTAGCGCCAGACGTCGCCGCCGCCGTCATCGGCCGGCTCGGCAACGCAGTCGGGCGTCAGCGCATTCTCGACCAGCTGATACCAGCAGCCATCCGGAATTTTGGTTTGGCCTTGCGTGCCGCAAATCACCAGCCGCTCCTTGGCGCGCGTCATGGCGACATAGAGCAGCCGCCGGTACTCGTCGCGCGCGTCTTGCTGTGCGGCGCTGCGCGCATCGGTCATGGCGTCGACGTCGTCGCCGCGCGCGGTGGCCCACACCATGTCGCCATTCGCGAAGGGCAACAGCCGCGGATCTTTCGGCCCGGTCGGCTTGGTGGTGGTATCGGCAAGGATCACGGTGTTGGCTTCCAGTCCCTTGGCGCCGTGCACGGTCATCACGCGCACCTCGTCGCGCACCATTTCCATGTCGCGCTTCACTTCGCTTTGCGCCGCCCGCAGCCAGGCGAGGAAGCCCTGCAGCGACGGCGTCTCGCGCGTCTCGTAGTCGAGCGCCAAATTGAGGAACTCATCGAGCGCGTCGTTCGCCTCCGGGCCGAGACGAGCCAGGAATTTCGCGCGTCCGCGCGCGGCCCCCAGCACCTGCGCGAAAAACCCGAACGGCGTCAGTGCGCGCGCCGCCTTCGCCAGCGCATCGAGCGCGCCGCTCGCCGCCGCCAAGGCCGGATCGCCGCCCGCTTTGGCGCGCAGCCGGGCGCGCAGCGATGTCTTGCCGCGATCCCAAGCGAGCGCGAACAACTGCTCCTCGCTGACGCCGAACAGCGGGCTCTTGAGCGCGCTGGCCAAAGCCAGATCGTCGTCCGGCAGCAGCAGCGCATCTGCCAGCGCCATCAGGTCCATCACCGCGATGTGTTCCGTGAGCACCAGCCGGTCGGCGCCGGCCACGGGGACGCCAGCGTTCTTCAGCGCGCGGATCACCGCCTCGAACAGCGGCCCGCGCTGGCGCACCAGCACCAGTACGTCGCCGGGCTTTTGTCCACGCGCCATCCAGAGCTTCACGTGCGCCGCGATCCGGCGCGCCAGCACGACGCGCGGGCTGATCTCGCTTTCGGTGTCGAAGGGGGCGTCCCAGCCTTCGATCTCCTTGCGGTCGGCCGGCGCCACCAGCGGCCAGAGTTCGACCAGCCCCGGTGCTGCGTCGGGCAGCGATATATGCGGCGGAATGCCGGCTTCGTCGGTGGTGACACTGGCGTAGATCTCGCGCGCGGAAAACACCCGGTCGACGCCGCCCAGCACGCCCTCGCCGGAGCGGAACGAATGGTGGAAGCGCAGGTAACGCCAGCCTTGCTCGGGGGTGTCGAATTGGCCGGCGAATTCGCGCCGCATCTGATCGAAGGCAAGCGGCGCCGCGCCTTGGAACGAGAAGATCGACTGCTTCTCGTCGCCGACCGCGAACACCGTGCGCCGCGTATTGGCGCGCGCGCCGCCCGGCGTGAATTCGGACACGATGGTGCGCACGATGCTCCATTGTTTGGGGCTGGTATCCTGCGCCTCGTCGATCAGCACGTGGTCGATACCGAGATCGAGCTTGTAGAGCACCCAGGCGGCCGACGAGCGGCCGAACAGGTCAAGCGTCTTGTCGATCAGGTCGTCGTAATCGAGCAGCGCGCGGCGTTCTTTCTCGTGTTTGTAGCGTGCGATCACTTCCGCCGCGATGGTGACCAGCGCCTTGGTGCGCTCTTGCGCGGCGAGTGCACGCTCGCGCGCCAATAGTTCGCAGACGCGGTCCTGTTCATCGAGCAGACGCGCCAGCCAGTCGGAGCGTTTCTCGGCGATCTTCTTGGTGACGATATTGGCGCGCGGCTTAAGTTCGGTGGTGCAGAAAACTTTCAGATAATTCTCGACGCGCTCGCGGCCCGCGGCATTGCGCGCGGCTTCCAGCGCGACGATGTGCTTCTTGTCGGAAGCCGTGCCGGAATCGAGAAATTCGATCAGCTCCGGCCATGCCGTCGCCGGGATTAGCGAATGGGAAAAGAATTCCTGTTCGAGCGATTCACGGGTTTCGCCGGGGGCGATGCCCAAGGTTCGGGACAATTCGGCCAGCGCCTTGTCGACGCCGCCGGCGCGCTTGATCCAGCTGTCGAGCGCGTCGCGTTCGCGGATGGCGTCGCCGATCACGTCCTTGAAGGTCTGGTCGGCGGCGACCACGATGGCGGTGGCGAGCGCCTGGCCGAGCGCGCCGTCCGGCTGGGCCGAGGCTTGCAGCAGCACGGCAAGCGTGAGTTGGTCGAGCAATTGCCGGGTCGAGGCGTCGTCCAGCACGGTGAAGCGCGCCGCCACATTGGCCTCGAACGGAAATTGATGCAGCAGCCGCGTGCAGAAGGCGTGAATGGTCTGCACCTTCAGCCCGCCCGGCGTTTCCAGCGCGGAGGCGAACAGCCGGCGCGCCCGCGCGCGCTGCGAGACGTCGGGCTTGCGGCCGGTGGACAATTCGATCTGTCGGTCGAGTTCGGCGTCGCCGAGCGCGGTCCAGCCGGCCAGCCGCTTGAACACCTCGTTCGCCATGTTGGCGGCGGCGGTCTTGGTGAAGGTGATGCAAAGAATTTTCGCCGGATCGACGCCGCGCAGCAGCAGGTTGATCACGCGCTGCGCCAGCACGTAGGTCTTGCCGGAGCCGGCATTGGCCGAGACGAAGGCCGAGACATCGGGATCGGCGGCCTCGACCTGCACGCGGCGCACGTCGTGGGGGATGGTGCGGGGGGAGGTCATGACTCGCCCTCATCGCCGCCGCCGAGCGACCATTCCTTGACGCGCGCGAGATGGTCGTAGTCGCCGTAGTGAAATTTCCACATCGGGTGCACGAGCGAGAGGTAGGGCGTGCCGTCGTTCTCGAATTTCGCCGCCAGCTCCTTGAGCCGCGCCAGCGCGTGGTCGGCTTGCGTGTCGGGCGTGCCGTCCTTGAATTTGATGTCCATCGGCTTGCCGGCAGGGTCGCCGCCCTTCAGCGCGACGTAGGCGATTTCGGACACCGAGCCGGCGCCAAGGTCGCCGAACTTGCCGTCGAGCAAAATGGCGGCTTCCAGCGTCAGTTGCGGGGCGAGGCCGGTGCGCACTTGTTTCTCGGTGCGCGCCGCGCCGGTCTTGTAGTCGATGATGGCGTAGCTGCCGTCGTTGCGGCGTTCGATGCGGTCGGCGATGGCGGACAGCGTGAACTCGCGTTTGCCGACGGGGAATTTCAGTTCGCCGCGAATTTCCGCATGCAAGGAGGCAACGTCGTCGCGCCGCGCCTTATCCCATAGCGCGAACCACTGCGCGATGCGGACGAAGCGCGGCCACCAGAACGCGCGCGCCTCCGGAAAATCGGCCAGCGGCGCGAAGCGTTTTTCGCCGAGGGCGCGCAGCTCCTCCATCGGATCGGCCGCCGGCCCCTTGGCGAACAGCCGGGTGTAGTCGCCGATGGCGCCGTGGATGACGGTGCCGCGGTCGCGCGCACCGGGCGGCGTGTCGACGGCGTCGAGCGGCTGCAGGCGCAGGATGTAACGGGCGTAGATCGTGTAGGGGTCGCGCAGCCAGTCTTCGATGGCGGTAACCGAAAGCCGGTCCGGGCGCGCAGCAATGGGCGGTTTCGGCGCCGGGCGTTCGGCGGGCTTGACCGCGGCCGGATGATCGAGCGCACGGGCGTAGTCGAGATAGGCGTTGCCGCGCGCCAGCACCTCGTTCCAGCGGACGCCGGCGAGCGCGGCGATGCGCTGCACGAAACGCGACGTCACGGTCGGCGCGCCCGCCACCTTGGCGGCGCGCGCGAGGATCACTTCGGGCGCGCCCAAACCTTGCGCGAAGTCGTGCGCGGAAAGGCCAATGCGGCGTTCCGGCGGATCGAGGCCGAGATCGCCGCGCATCGGGCGGCTGAGCCAGGGATCGCTGCGCGTCTCCGGCGGCCAGCTGCCCTCGTTGAGGCCGCCCAGCACGACGCGGTCGACCGCTTGCAGGCGCGCTTCCAGCCGGCCGTAGATGTGCACGCGCACGTCGCGGATCTCCGGGCGGCGCACCACGCGGTCGGCGATGGTGGCGTGGAACAGTTCGGCATAATCGGTTTTGGCCACGCCGATGGCGGCGGCGGAGGGGCTTTCCGACAGTTCTTCGAAGATGCGGGCAAGCGCGCTGCCGTCGTTGCCGGCGAAAGCCGCGACGTCACCTTTGGCGTCCGAGCCCAGCGCGGAAATAACGGCGCTATGGCACTTGGCCAGCGCGGCGAGCGGATGACCGCCGCGTTTCAGCGATTCGAGCGGCGCCAGCGCGGCGCCGAGACGCGCGATCAATTCGGCGGCGACGTCGAACTCATCGTCGGCAATCAGCCAGCGCGGATCGCTGCGGTGAAGTTGGTCGCGGTTGTCGCGGAATGTGGCGAGCGCGCGCGCCAGGCCGTCGCTGCCGGGACGGGGCCGTGGGCCGCGCAGCAATGCGCGCTCGAGGGTCGCGATGGCAGTCCTGCGCGCGCCCTCTTTGCCGCCAAGCCGCAGCAAAGGATGCTTGAGCAGCGCCAGTAGTGTCACCGGCTCCAGGCCGCCGAGCGCGGCGTCGGCGGCAAGCCGCGCAAATACGCCGGCTTGGGTGTCGGCCAGAGAATCGCCGCCGGAGTCATCCACCGCCACCTGCCAGCGTTCGAGCGCGGCGGCCACCCGGCGCGCCAGCGCGCGGTCGGGCGTCACTAACGCGGCGGTCTTGCCCTTGGTCTCGACCGCCTCGCGCAAACAGACGGCGATGGCGAGCGCTTCCTCCTCGGCATTGGCCGCCTCGATCATGGCGACCGAGGCGAGCGCGTTCGCCGCGGCGGCGTCGAAGTCCTTGGCCTTGATGCGCGCCGGCCAGCGCTCGGTGGTGGAGGCCGGGCGCAGCGCCTCGGATACCAGCCGTTCGCGCCCGTGCGAAGCGGGCGGTTCAAGCGAAACGACATCGCCGCGCTGGATGCCGATGCGGGCGAGCAGCGCATGCATGGCGAACTGCGCGTGGCCGGCGGCGGGCGCGCCGTCGCGGCTCTTGTCGTTGTCGTCGCCGGCGATCAGCGCCCAGGAAGCGTCGTCGAGCTCCAGGTCGAGGCCGGGCAGCACCACGGCGCCTTGCGGCAGCCTGGCGATGGTTGCGAGCAGCTTGGCGGTCGCCGGCATCGAGCCGGTCGAGCCGGCGGCGATCACCGGCGCGTCGCTGCCGGCCAGGCGCTTGGCCTCGGCCTCGATCAAAAGGTCGCGGCGCTCGGCGCTTTCGATCGCGCCCAGTTCCTTGAGCCGCTCCGGCCAATAGCTGCGGGCGATTTTCAGGAACTCGAGCGCGATCTGCCAATAGCGGTCGAGCGCCTCGGGCACGAGGCCGTCCAATTTCGTCCACGGCACCTGCCGCGTGATCATGTCGTCGATCAGCCGGCCGAGATCGTCGGCGAGGCCGAGCGCGGCCGACGGCGTGTTTGCGACCAGCGGCGAGCCGCGGTCCGGCTCGATGCGCGATGCCCATTCGACGATCAGTTGCGCCAGCAACAGCCGCCGTTCCAGCGGCGCGATGGCGGCCGGCAGTGCCAGCGCGGCTTGCGCCAGTTCGCCGGTGGCGGTCTCGGCGAAGGCGATTTCGTCCTCGTCGAGATCGCCGAGCGCGACGATGCGCGGCAAGATGGCGGCCTCGCCCTTGAGTTCGTCGAGAAATATCTCGCGCGCCAGCCGGCAGGCGCGCCGGGTCGGCAGATAGAGCGTGGCCTTGCTGAGTTCGAGCGGATCGGCGTCGGCGGGAAAGCCCGGCACTAGTCTGCCGGCGCGCAAGGCGCGGATCAGCGCCGGCAAAAACGGCGCCGAGGCGGGGATGTTGAAGACGTTGGCTTTTGCGGCCGGCATGACGCCTGAATCATACACGCTTCCGCGCGCGGCAAATCAACTTGTGCTGAGGCGAATCGCGTTTTCGGCGAGCGCGATGGCGTCGGGGGTGCCGACATGCATCCACAGGCCTTCCAGCCGCAGGCCGAAGAGGCGGCCTTGTTCCGCGGCGCGGTCGAACAGATCGGTGAGCGGAAATTCGCCCTTGGGCACATCCTTGAACAGCGCCGGCGCGAGGATCGCCGCCCCGGCGAATACGAAGGGCGCCACCTCACGCTCGGCCCGGTGGCGCAGGCGGCCGTCGGCGGCAAACGCGAAATCGCCGCGCCCGGCATAGCCGATGCTGCCGGCGGTGGGCGCCAGCAGCAGGGCGGCGTCCATGCGGGCGGCATCGAAGGCCTCGGCCAAGCGCGCGAGGTCGGGCTTCACGCCGTCGATCCAGATGGTGTCGGAATTGATGTGGAAGAACGGCGCATCGCCCAGTTCGGGCAGCGCCTTGACCACCGCGCCGCCGGTGCCGAGCAGCAGGCCGCGCTCGTCGGAGATGGTGATTTTCGGTTTCTTGCGCGCGGCCAGATGGCGCTCGAGTTGATCGGCGAGGTAATGGACGTTGACCACCGCGCGCTCGACGCCAGCGTCGGCCAGGCGGTCGAGCACATGATCGATCAGCGCCCGGCCCTCGACCGCGACCAAAGGCTTGGGCGTGCGGTCGGTGAGCGGGCGCATGCGGGTGCCGAGGCCCGCCGCCAGCACCATCGCTTTGGTTGGCGTTGGCTTCATATGGTTTTCAAGGCCGGCACGTTGACGCGATACCACGCCGCGAGCGGCGCCAGCGCCGGATGCGCCAGCGAACGGTGCAGATAGGCCCATACCCGCGGCATGTGACGCAAATATTGCGGCTTGCCGTCGCGGCGGTCGAGGCGGGCGAAGATGCCGAGGATCTTGGAGGCGCGCTGCGCCGCCATGGTGGCATAAAGCTGGGCGAAGGCCGGCGCGTTGAATTTGGCGTCGGCCTTGAGCCGCGCGCGCGCGTAGCGCGTCAGCAGCGCGATTTCCATGAACTCGGGGACGTCGACGCGCGCGTCCTGCAGCAGCGAGGCGAGGTCGTAAGCCGCCGGCCCCATCACCGCGTCCTGGAAATCGATGAGGCCGATGCGCGCCACGCCTTCGCGTTCCGGCAGCCACAGCAGATTGGGCGAATGAAAATCGCGCAGCACCCAGGTCGCCGGCGCCGTCAGCGCCGGCTCCAGGCCGTCGCGCCACAGAGTCACGTAGGCGTCGCGCTTGGTGTCGGACACGCGAGCGTCGAGGAACGGCAGATACCAGTCGATCAATAGCTCCACTTCGATCAGGAAGGCGTCGAGGTCGTAGCGCGGCAGCCGGTAGTCGACGCCCGGCTCGACCGGCAGCCCATCGGGCAGCGCCATGCCGTGCAGCGCCGCCAGCAGATCGACCGCCACTTCGTAGCGCGGCTCGATTGGCGCCGGCGGCTCGCCGTCGACCACCAGCTCGCGGCCGAGATCCTCGATCACCAGCAATCCGGCGTCGCGGTCGGCGGCGAAGATCGCCGGCGCCGACAGGCCGCGCGCGCGCAAGCCCTGCGCCAGGACCAAAAAGGGCGTCACGTTATCGGCGAGATGGGCGATCGTGCTGTACGGCTTGCCGTCGCGCACGGGCGGACCGTCCGGCCGCTTCGCCGAGTTCATCAGGATGTAGCTGACGCCGTCGAGCGTGAGGCGCTCATAAGCGCGCGTCGAGGCGTCGCCCTGCATGTAATCCCGCGCCGCCGAGGCGAAGCCGGAGCGCACGAGGAAGGCGCGGATGTCGGCGATGCGCTCGGCGCGCGCGGCAAACGTGCCATAGCCGGTGACGCAGGCGCTACGGAAATAAGGTCCGTCCTTCAGCGACAGGTTCAAGGCGACGTCGAGCCGGTCGTCCGGCAGGAAGCCTTCGGCGCGGTCCGGCCATTCCAGCAGCGTCAGCGAGCGAGGCAATATCTCCTCGAGGCCGAGCTCGGCGAGCTCGGCCGGATCGTTGAGCCGGTAGAGATCGGCGTGCACCAACGCAAAGCGCGGCAGCTCGTAGGCCTGCATCAGCGTGAAGGTCGGGCTCGGCACCTCGACTGCGGGGTCGCCGGCGAAATGGCGGATCATGGCGCGGGCGAAGGTGGTCTTGCCGGCACCCAAGTCGCCGGACAGCGTGACCAGGTCGCCGGGCCCGAGCGCGGCAGCGATGTCCACCATCAGCCGGCGCGTGGCTTCTTCGTCGGCGAGCGCGACGGTGAAGCTGTAGCCGCCGGAGGTGGTGGTGGACATCGAATCGCCCGTTGCGAGGTCTGCACCCTTATAAACGGGAGGCGCGGGGGGAGGCCAGTTGAGGCAGCGGCCGCTAAGGCCGCCGCCGAAACCCGCGGGCCGTTACAGCTTGAGCAGCTTTTGCGCGTTGCCGCCGAAAATCGCCGCGCGGTCGCGCTCGCCCACCGGCGCTGCGTCCAGCCATTTGCGGCCGGGCAGGTTTTCCTGGAACGGCCAGTCGATCGAAAACATAATGCGCTCGACGCCCATCTCGGCGATCGAGCAGGTGAGCGCGGCATCGGAAAAAGTGCCGCTGGTGGTAAGCCAGAAATGCGTCCGGTAATAGTCGCCGAACGCGCGCGGCATTTTGATGCGCCGGCCCAGCGTGTCGGTGGTGCGCCACAGCAGGAAAGGCGCGGTCTCGCCCAAGTGTCCGACGATGATCTTGAGCGCCGGAAATTCATCGAACAGGCCGCTGAGGATGAGCCGGTAGGTATGGGTCAAGGTCTCGAGCGTGAAGCCGAGCGGCGCGCCGGACAGGACCGGGTAATCCTTGAAATAGGCATCCATCACCGCCGGGTGCGGCGGCGTCGGATGGATGTAGACCGGCACGTCGAGGGCTGCGGCGCGCTCGAAGATCGGACGGAATTTCTTGTCGTCCATGAAACGGCCGTGGGTGAGCCCCATGATCATGGCGCCCTTGAAGCCGAGCTTGCTCACCGCGCGCTCCAGTTCGTCGGCGGCGCCTTTCGGATCGGGCGTCGGCAGCGTGGCAAAGCCGGCGAAACGGCCGGGATGCGCGCGCACCGCCACGTGCAGCGCGTCGTTAGAGGCTCGGGCGAGCTTGACGGCGGTTTCCGCGTCGAGGTTCTGCGTCGCCGGATTGTTTTCGGAGATAATCTGGAGATCGATGCCGGCTTCGTCCATGGCCTGGATGCGCAGTGTGCCGAGATCGTCGAGCTTGCGTTGCAGCGGCGTGTCTTTCTCGCCGCGCAGCGCGCGCAATTTCGGTGACGTGAAATGTTCCTCGAGACAAACGACCTTGGGCTGGGGCATGACGCTGGCTTCTTTTCAGGAGGGCCGGGGGCGGGACCGTCGGTTAGTCCGACGTATATCGAGACCTTATAAACAAGGCGGGCTCCACTGTGCCAGAGGAGACGGCGGTTCGGCGCGATAAGCGGACTGAATTTATGGAAAATCCGCCCGCCGCGCGGCACCCCGAAGGTGATACCGCCGGATACCTGCGGGGAGCCAGTGAACGCTCGTTGGAGTTCCGGACCGGCGCACTTGGCGCTGATTTTCGAACAAGGAATTAAGCACGTCGCCGATTAAGCGCGCCTGCGCACGCTTCGATCATCTCTGATCGTTAGATTTTCACGGATCCATTTGGAATTCGGCGACGATGCAGGGAATTCAAAAGTTCTTTTCTGCCTGGCGCTACCGCAGCGTTCGCGATGCGGTGGCAATCGCCGGCATTTGCGTTGCCATTTATGTCGTCTCGAATTGGTTCGAGCTGCTCGATCGAACTTACGCGTTTGCCGAAACTTACAGAGCCTATGATGTCAGACGATCTGATTGTGGTCGCCATCGCGTTTGGTTTCCTGATGCTGGTTTATTCCCTGCGGCGCGCGCAGGATGTGAAGGTGGAAACCAACAGGCGGCGCGAAGCTGAAAAATACAACGCCGATCAATCGGCGCTGCTGACAACGATGTTTGGCAACGTGTCGCAAGGCATATTGATGTTCGATTCCGACGAACGTCTCGTCGTTTGCAACGATCATTATCTGGAAATGTACGGGCTTTCTTCTGATATCGTAAAACCGGGCATGACGCTGCGCGAAATTCTGCAATACCGGGCTGAATGCGGGGTGCTCGATGGCGGTGTTGAAGGAGTCTATTCGGAAGTGATCGCGCAGCTCGCGGAGAATAAACCCGTCAGCCGGATAGCGATAATGGCGGACGGGCGGGAAATCGCGGTCACAAATAATCCGATGGCGGACGGCGGCTGGGTAGCAACCCACGAGGACCGCACCGAATTGCGGCGGCGCGAAGAGTTGTTCCAGCTTCTGTTCGACAACAATCCGGTAGCGATGGTTGTTTTCGACCGCGAAACCTTCCGCTTTCTGGCGGTCAACGACGCGGCGGTGGCGCAATACGGATATAGCCGCGAGCGCTTTCTAGCCATGACCCTGTTCGATATTCGGGTCGGCGAGCACGAGAGCGCCGCGGCGTTGCTTCGTGCGCTTCCGGAAGCTCAAAACGGCGAGTATGTCGGGCAACATCGCCGGGCCGACGGCACAAAACTCCGCGTCGTGGTTTATTCGAGAATCCTGAATTTCGGAAACCGCGAAGCTCGCTTGGCGGCGATTCACGACGTGACCGAACGCATGTTGATCGAGAGCGACCTTCGCCGTACGAAAAAATTTCTCGATGCGGTGATCGACAACGTCCCGCTGCCGATCATGGTCAAGACCGTCAAGGAAGGACGCATCACGATCGTCAACAAAGCCAGTCAACAGTTGTTCGGATTTCAACGCGGGCAGGCGATTGGGAAAACACCATATGATATATATTCCAAGGATCGCGCCGACCTTATTGCAAAGATGGACAAGGAATGCCTTGACAGCGGCCAGCCGCTCAACTTCCCCGACCACGCGCTCTCGACGCCGAATGGCGTCCGCATGGTTACCTCGACCAAGGTTCCGATTCCGGGCGATGACGGAGAAGCGGAATATCTTCTGACCCTGATCGAAGACGTGACGGAGCGCAGGAAGGCGGTCGATGAGCTGCACCGCACGAAAATGTTTCTCGATACGGTGATCGACAACGTCCCGCTGCCGATTGTGGTCAAGACCGTCAAGGACAGCCGCTTTGTCCTGATCAACAAGGCCAGCGAAGAAATGCATGGGCGTCCCCGCGAATGGACCATCGGCAAGACGCTGTTCGATATGTTTCCCAAGGAACGCGCCGATATTATTAATGCCCAGGACGCGGAATGTTTTGTTTCCGAGCAACCCGTCATCATTGGCGACCACATGATTCCGACGCCGAAAGGCGACCGCATCGTTGTCTCCAAGAAGGTCGCAATTCGGGGCCAGGACGGCGAGCCGGAATATCTTCTCACCTTGCTCGACGATGTAACGGAGCGGAGGCAGGCGGAGCAACGCATCACGCATATGGCGCATAGCGACGCGCTGACCGACCTGCCAAATCGGGTGGCCTTCAGCGAACGCCTGAGCGCGATCCTGAAACTGGCGCAAGCGGAACGCCGAAGTTTTGCAATCCTGTGCATGGACCTCGATAGTTTTAAGGAGGTCAACGATATCTACGGGCATGCCGTCGGCGACACGCTGCTGTGCATGGTTGCCGATCGCTTGCGTTCGATCGGCGGCGGCATCTACATCGCACGGCTCGGCGGCGATGAATTTACGATTATTGCCGAGAACGGCGACAGATCGAGCATCGGCCGGCTTACCGATCGGCTGCTCGCTGCCTTTGCCGATGACTTCGAAATAGAGGGCCACCGGCTGGTGCAAGACTTGAGCATCGGCGTTGCGATTTATCCGACGCACGGCACGGATGACAAAACGCTGATGAAAAACGCCGATGCGGCGGTCTATCATGCCAAGTCCCAGGATTCCGGTTCCGTGCAATACTTCGAAGCGGAAATGGACGCGCGGTCGCGCGAGCGCAACGCGTTGAAGGTCGATCTCGATTTCGCGATCGCGCGCAACGAAATCGCGCTGCATTATCAACCGCAGCTGAAAATGACCGGCGAAACGACCGGATTCGAAGCCTTGGCGCGCTGGCACTCGCCGAAGCGGGGCATGGTGTCGCCGGCTGAATTCATCCCGCTCGCCGAGGAAAGCAGCCTCATCCTCGTGCTAGGCGAACGGGTGTTGCGCGAGGCGTGCCGCGAGGCCGCCTCATGGACCACGCCCTTGAAAGTCGCGATCAACGTCTCTCCCATCCAGTTCCGGCACGGCGACCTGCCGCGGCTGGTTCATTCGGTTCTGATGGAAAGCGGGCTGGCGGCCAACCGGCTCGAACTTGAAATTACCGAAGGGGTGTTGATCGACGATTTCTCGCGCGCCGTCTCGATTCTGCGCCGCCTTAAAGCGCTGGGCGTGCTGATCGTGCTGGATGACTTCGGCACCGGCTACTCGTCGTTGTCGTATTTGCGGGCGTTTCCGTTCGACAAGCTGAAGATCGACCGCTCCTTCATCGCCGATCTGGAGGGCAACCAGCAGTCAATCGCCATCGTTCAGGCGGTTATCGGGCTCTGCCGGAGTCTCAAAATTCCGGTCCTGGCCGAAGGGGTCGAAACCAAGGCGCAGCACGCGTTCCTCACCCAAGAAGGCTGCGACGAGGTGCAAGGCTATCTGACCGGCCGGCCGCTTGCGATCGCGGACTATGCCGCCGTTGTCGGAAAAAAATTGATTGCGGAAACGCCGGCCCGCGTCCTGTCGATTGCCGGATAGGTCCACTGAAAGATTGTGCGTTTGGCGGGAGTTTGGAAAACTTCGGCGGCGGGGCGCCGGGCGACGGCGCACCCGCTCCGCCATGTTAGCGCAATCAGAAACCCGTGCGCCGGTAATGGTCGACCGCCGGCGTTTCGCGCGCGGTCGCGGGCCGGCTGAACACGATCTTGCAGGCGGGGCTGAGCTGCCGCTTGTTTTCGGCCAGGCATTGCGCCACCCGCCCCTCGTCGGGAATGGCGTTCTGGCAAAGCCGGAAGGCGTCCGGCGTACAGGCATCCGCATCCTGTTGCGTGTAGGCGATGGCCGAGAGTGGGGCTAAGATCGTGATGAATGAAGCGATAGCGCACGTTTTTAGCATGGCAGCGTCACTCCAATTCGGGGGTCAGCACGGCAACTGCCCAAGCTGACAATTGTTCCGGAAACCAGCCAGCATAGGCTACGCAACCTAAAATTTTCGTTATAAAACCATGAATTTTTCGTCCTGGATCATGGCGGCGCGCCCACGCACGCTCAGCCTGTCGGTCACGCCGGTGGCGGTAGGCGCGGCGCTGGCGTGGGCGGTGGCCGGTCAGGTTCATGGGCCGGCGGTGCTGGCGGCGCTGGCTGGCAGCATGTGCATTCAGCTTGGCACCAACCTGCACAACGACGCGGTCGATTCGGAACGCGGCGGCGACGGGCCCGATCGCGTCGGACCGCCGCGCGTGACCGCGTCCGGCTTGCTGAGCGCGCCCAACGTCAAACGCGGCGCGGCGGTCTGCTTCGCCGCCGCGGCACTCCTCGGGCTTTATCTGGTCGTCGTCGGCGGCTGGCCAATTCTGCTGCTCGGCATTTTCTCCATCGTGGCGGGCTGGGCCTATACTGGCGGGCCGCTGCCGATCGCCTATACGCCGCTGGGCGAGTTGTTCGTGATCGCGTTCTTCGGCGTCGGCGCAGTCGGCGGCACCTATTGGCTGTGCACGGCCTATCTCGGCGCGCCGGCGCTTGCTGCCGGTCTCGCGCTCGGACTGCTGACCGGCGCGGCTCTGCTGGTCAATAATTTCCGCGATATCGAAGCCGACGCGCGGGTGGGACGGCGTACGCTTGCCATCGTCGCGGGCCCGCGGGGCACCGGCTGGATCTTCGCCGGGCTGCTGCTGGCGCCTTTTGCGCTGTTGCCGCTGATCGGCAGAGACCTGCCCCACGGTCATGTCTGGCCCGCGCTTGCCACATTGCCGCTGGCGATTGTCTTGATTTACCGCTTCCTGCGCGAGCCGCGTGGCCGCGGTTTCAACCGGATTCTGGTGTGGACCGTGCAGATTCAGTTGTTGTTCAGCCTGTTGCTCGCCGCCGGCCTGGTTTTGTGACGCAGATCAATGCAATCGCGGAGAGTTTATCGAGAATGCCGTTTCAAACTTGCGCCGGCCCGCGAGCGGAGTAGATTCCAGCCATGACCCTGTCCAAAAGCATTTACGTCGTTCCCACCGATCGTTGGTACATCGAGCGCACGGTGTGGCTGATCGCCGGCCTGGTTCTGCTGGGCTGCACGGTGCTGGCGGTGCTGGTCGATCCGCTGTGGATTTTCGGGGTGATCGCAACCGGCCTTGTCTCGATCAACGTCGCGCTCACCGGTTTCTGCCCGATCGGCAACGTGCTCAAGCTGTTCGGTTTCAAGCCGGCGCTTGGGCAGCCGAGCCGCGGCAGCCTTTATTTCCTGCAAACCGACAGTTGGTATCTCGAGCGGCGCATCTACGTGACGGTCGGCGTCAACATTATCCTCGGCTCGATCCTATTCCTGACCGTGAGCCCGTGGTGGGGCCTGTTCACCGGCTTCGTCGGCACAGCCATGGTGTGGTTTGCCGCGACCGGTCTCTGCATTTTGGCGAATATTTTGTACTGGATCGGCGCCGAACCGCGGCTCAATCCGGGCGCGCTGCGTGCCGGCAGCGCCGGCGCCAAGCACGCCTGACTATTTCCGATCTTCACAAATGTCGGCCGGCGACACCGCCCTCTAGGCAAAGCCATCGCGATGGGCGCGGAGGAAGGACTGTATTTGGCGAACCGCCAGCGGAATTCGCTCCTTCGGCTCTTTCCACGGGAACATGCTGACTTCGGCCTTGGGCGCGAGCATCGCGGCCTCCATGGCGACGGCGTACGGATGCGCCGGGACATCGTCCGGCAGGATGAGTACCGGCGTCTGGCAGTTGCGCACAAAATCGCGCGTCACGGTGAAGACGAAGTCGGCATTGGTGCGGTACATCCTGGTCAGGAATTTATCGACCATCGCCATCGTGATCTCGCGCCGCCTGGCGGTCAGCGACGGGCCCCAGCCCTTCATATTGTTGTCGTAGAAAAGGTCGCGCACCTCGGGACGCGAACCGCTGGGCTGCGCCAGCACGGCGGCGACAATTCGGTTGGGTGCCCGCTTCAACAGGTTCCAGATGAACGGGCCGCCAATGCAGAAGCCCAATACCATGAACTTGTCGATGCCGAGGTGATCCAACAACCCGAGTTGGTCGTCAGTAAAGGCGTCCCATGGCCGGTCGATCTCCAGCGGGCCGCTGGACTGGCCGCTATCGGCGTTGCGCAGGTCCGCCGCAATGCAGCGGTACTCCGCCTTGAACTCCTCCATCGGGTTGAACGGCGAAATGCTGCCTTTGAGTCCGGCGATGGTCGCGTTCAGCCCTCCTCCGGGGATGACCAGCAACGGCATGCCCGAGCCGGCCTCCTCATAGTAGATGCGGACGGCGCCTTTTTCGTAGAACGGCATGGCGATTTCTCCTGCTCAGTCTGCTGAGCAAACACGTGCGGGCGCTGAAGGGCCGAACGCCTGTTAGCGGCGTGATTTGGATTTGCCGCCTGACTTGGCAGCCTTTTTCGATCTACGCCCGACTGGACGGTCGTTCACCATCACGCGGCCCGCGCGTAGTTGAAGCCGGGAAAACAATTGCCCCATCGAAAGCCCTTGGTGAGCTGCCGGCACTTCGATCGCGACCAGAGTCTGACCGCGCGCCGGAACGATACCGACGGCCGGCATGCCGGCGGTCAGCGGCCCGTCGTGCACCGCGGCGAGTATACGGCCGCGATCGCGGAGGATTTGCAATTTCTTGATGGCGAGCTGTTCCATGGTCACACCGAAATCTTGACGGCAGCGACGCGGAATGAGGTATTGAGCTGAGCGTCGGGATCGTCATTGCGTATGGTCTTGCTGATCAGATTGGATCCGAGCACGGGGTGCTTGGCGACGCTCGACAGCGCCGTCAAGTAATACTCGCCGTAGACGCCGTCCACGCCGTCGTCGCTCCAGGCGTCGCACGGCATCCAATCGTTGAAAGTCTGATCGCCCCAGTCCCAAGATACGGTAAATTCAACGGCAGCGCCGTGGGCGAGCGTCACTCGGTTGGAAAGCCCTAAGCTCGTGGTGGCCATGGATCATCCCTCCGTTTGAACGGCATGCGTCACGTGTCGCAAGGGTTTGGCTCGGCTAGATTCTGCATCTTGCTGGATTGTCGGGACGCCAGCTTTCCAGACATTGCATCGTGTGGCAACTCGCTGAGGGTGGTGCGACGGCCAACAGAATCGACCACGGCATAGGCGGAACGTGCGTGAGCCGCCTATCAATGTCCGCCTTTGCCCCTAAGCGGGCCTTTTTGGCTGCCTCGCATTGCCAAGGGAATGCATCTGCGGCAATATTTTTGACCGAGTGAATTCTTATTGCCGGGTCAATTCTTATTGGAGGACATCGACATGTTCGACCTCGAGCAATTCACCGCTGATTGCCGGGCTGCGCTCGCCGCCGATTCATCGCATAGACTGGTACGCGAGGTCGTCGCGCGCGCCGTGTCGGACCCGAATGCGGTTCTCAAGGGGATCGGTGAGCCGAAGCGCGCCGAAGTGCAGAAGCTCTATCACGCGCCGGATCTCACCATCCTCAATGTCATCTGGGGACCTATGATGACGATCATGCCCCACAATCATCAGATGTGGGCCGTGATCGGCATCTACAGCGGGCGAGAGGACAACATGTTTTGGCGGCGACTGCCCGACGGCAGCGGCAAGGTTGAAGCCGCGGGCGCACGAGCGCTGAGTGTCGGCGATGCCGAGCCGCTGGGCCACAACATCATTCATTCGGTTACCAATCCGATCCGCCGGCTCACCGGCGCCATACACGTCTACGGCGGCGATTTTTTCGCCGCCGAGCGAAGCGAGTGGGACCCGGAAAGCTTGCAAGAGAGTCGCTGCGATGTGGCGAAGAACATGAAGCTATTTGAAGACGCAAACGCGCTGACAAAACATTTTGCCGAGAAGCGAAGCTGAAATCTTCCGTCACGCCGCGGTCCGCTTGGCTTCCTGCACCGTCGGGAACACGCAGGTGACGGTGGTGCCTTTGCCGAGCGTGGAGTCGATCGTCACCGTGCCGCCGTGCAGCTCGACGAACGAGCGCACCAGCGAGAGGCCGAGCCCGCTGCCGCGGTGCTGCGAGCCCATCGAGTTGGTCTCGAACCAGTCAAACACTTTGTCCATCGCCTCCGGCGGAATGCCGGGGCCGCGGTCGGTGACCACGAAGGCCACCGCGCCGGGCCGCCGCTCGGCGGCAAGCGTGACGGTTTCGCCCGGCGGCGAAAAGCCGACCGCGTTGGACAACAGGTCGAACAGTATCTGCCGCAGCCGCCGCCCGTCGGCGGTGAAACTGCCGATGCCGGGCAAGGCGCGGATGTCGAGCGTGATGCCGTCCTTCTTGAGCCGGTCCTGCACGCCCTCGGCCGCTTCCTCCATGGTGGAGCGGATGTCGACATCGGAGAGGTTGAGCGACATGGCGCCGGCGTCGATGGTGGCGAGGTCGAGAATATTGTTGATCAGCGCGAGCAGGGCGTTGGTCGAGGCCGTAATGTAGCCGAGATATTCGCGCTGCTTGTCGGTGAGCGGCCCGAACGCCGGGTCGCCGAGAAAATGCGCGAAGCCGATAATGTTGGTGAGCGGCGAGCGCAATTCGTAACTGACGTGGTGCACGAAATCGATCTTGATGGCATCGGCGGCCTGCAGCGCCTCGTTCTTCTCGATCAGCGCGCGCTCGACATTCACCGTGTCGCTGACGTCCTGGAACGTGACCAGCGTGGCGCCGTCGGGCAGCGGCATGGAGGTCATGTCGAGCATCATGCCGTCGCGGCGTTCGAGGCGCGCGACGATCGGCTCGCGGGCATCGATCGCCGTCACCGCGGCGCGTAGATCGCGCCACACCGTATTGTCGTCGTGCATCGCCTGCGCCCATGCGGTCACCGCTTCGACGTGCGGATGCTGGTCGAGCGCCTCGGGCGTCAGTTTCCACATGCGCTGGAACGCCGGATTATGCAGCCGCACGCGGCCGTCCGAGCCGAACACCGCGACCGCTTCGGCCAAGTGATCGAGTGTCTCGCTCTGCACCTTGATCAGCGCATCGTAGCGGCGGTGCATGACGAGGCGCTCGGTGACGTCGTCATACAAATAAGTGACGCCGCCCTCGGGATTGGGCGCGGTCACTACGCGCAGCGCGCGGCCGTCCGGCAGGTGCCACATATGCTCCTGCGGTTCGACCGCGCGATAGGCCTCGTACAGCTGCTGCTTCCACTGCCGGTAATCCTGCTCCTCGGGCAGCTTGCGGTCGGCGCGCAAGGAATCGAGCACGAAGCTGTCGGTCGGCGTCTGGTCGAGCACGGCGGCGTCGAGTTCGAACAGCGAGCGGAACGCGGCGTTGTAGAAGATCAGCTTGCGGTCGGCGTTGAAGATGGCGACGCCGGTGGCGAGCTGGTCGAGCACGCGGCGGTGCGCCTCGATCATGCGCGCCAGATCGGCGCGCATCGCCTCCACCTCGGTGGCGTCGATCGCCATGCCGGCACTGCCGGCGCCGCTGGCAGCGTCCACCACGTCGAAGATGCGGCGCTGACCCGCGGCGATGGCCGGCAGCCGCTCGGAATGGGGCCGTCGGCGCGCGCGCGGTCGAGATTGTCGCGTGCGGCGCGGTCGAGCAGTTCGAGGTTGCGCGCCACCGCGTCGGCCGGGTCGTCGGCTTCCACCGCGCGGGCGTAAGCCGCGTTGACGAAGATCAGGCGGCCGTCGTGGTCGCGCGCCCACACCGGGGCGGGCAGCGAATTGAGGAGTGCCTTCAGCGTCTCGACGTCGCCGGTCAGCCGGTCGTGGCGGCTGGCCAGATCCATCAGCTCGCTCTCGATGCCGCTGACGTCGCGCAGGCGCAGCACGGCGCGCCCCGCCACCGCGCGGCCTTCCGCCTCGAGCGGACGGCCGGCGCTGCTGGTCAGCGTCATCACGAAGGCGCGGCCTTTGGCGCGCAGCGTGTCGACGGCGTTCTGCATCCGTTGTGCCGCCGCCGGCTCTAGCCAGGTGCCGAAGGCGAGCACGCGTTCGGCCCGCGCGCCGGGCACGACAATGGCGGTGTCGCCGAAGATTTCCGGCTCGTTGGCGCCCGCCGGCCAGGCCACCAGCACTTGCGGCTGCGACAGCAGCAAAGTCTTGAGCCGGTCGATTTCCGCGTATAGCGCCATGGTCTCGTCGTGCGTCGCGGTTTCGTGGGTGGCGGCGGCTTTGCGCGCGCGCAGCAGCGCGATGGCGGCGAGTATCGCGAAGCAGACGAGCCCGAGCGTCAGCGTGACCGCGGCGGCCTGCGAGCGGCTCACTGCCGTGATGGCGCTGACGATGTTGTCGACGACGTTCAGGGCCGCCGCCACCCCGGCATAGGCCGGCGAGCTGAGCGCGCTGAAAAACGCTGCAAAAATCACGGCGACGAGGAATCCGCCCCGCCTCGGACGAGAACGCAGCCTCTCGTTCGCCGTCCGGATTGTCTCCGGCATTCAGACCTGCCCCAGGAAAGCGAACGGCGTCCGCCGCGCTGCTCGCGAATCGCCGGACTTTACCCCCGCGAGGACTCATGCCGAAAGAGTCCAGATCGTGAACGGGAGCCGGATTGGGCTTCCAGCTATCTTTTTGTTTGTGCTTGACCTTATCCGAAAACCGATCGCCGCTTTTGCGGCCCGTATTCGCGGTCGTGCGGCCGCTATTTCAGCGCTTCGGCCCGCTTCGCCAAGGCCTCGACACTGATGCGGGCAAGCGCGGCCGAAAAGCTGCGTTCGGCTTCGGCCAATGCCGGCCTCACCACGCCAACCGCCAGCGCCGAGTTGGGCAGGTGCGGATCGTCGGCGTCCTCGACGGCGCTGGCGGCGCGCAGGATGTCCTCGGCGCTGATGCGGCGGTGTTCGCGCGCCAGTTCGTAACCGCCGTGCGGCCCGCGCACGCCGCGCAGGATGCCGTCGCGCACCAGTGCCTGCAGAACCGGCTCGAGATGGCGCGGCGGAAGCTTATGGCGTTCCGCCAGCGCCTTGGCGGAGACCGGCCGGGTGCGGGCGTGGATCGCCACGTCGATAACAGCGGCAATGGCAAGAATACCCTTGCGGGATACCAACGGCATGCGTGGCCTCGGTCGCGACGAATGGCAGTGGTAATAGGCTACGGTCTGACATCCGTCTAGCCGAAAACGCATTCCTCCCGCTCAACCACCGGTGGAGCCAAATCCGCCGCTGCCGCGCGGGGTTGGGTCGAGCGTATCGACCTCGCGCAATTGCGCACGCGCCACGGTTGCGACGACCAACTGGGCGATTCGCATGCCGCGCAGAATCGCCACCGCTTTGCTGCCGTGATTGACAAGCAGCACTTGGATTTCGCCGCGGTAATCGGCGTCGATGGTGCCGGGCGCGTTGAGCACGGTGAGCCCGTACTTGACGGCGAGGCCGGAGCGCGGCCGCACCTGGCCTTCATGGCCCTGCGGCAGCGCGATGGCGATGCCGGTCGGCACCAGAACGCGCGCACCGGGCGCAAGGCGGAGCGGCGCGTCCGCCGGCACCGCCGCGATCAGATCGAGCCCGGCGGCGTGCGCGCTTTGGTAGGACGGCAGCGGCAGATCCATGCCGTGCGGCAGGCGGGTGATCTGGACTTCGACCGTCATGGCGCGAGCTCCTCGACGATGCGCGCGATCAGCATGGCGGCCACGTCCTCTTTCGATTGCGGCGGCCAGGGCTCGATCGCCATCGCGGTCACGAGTTCGATCGTGTTGCGGTCGCCGCCTATGATGCCGGTCGACGGCGACACGTCGTTGGCGAGGATCCAGTCGCAGCCTTTGCTCGCGAGTTTTGCCTTGGCATTGGCGGCGACGTTCTCGGTTTCGGCGGCAAAGCCGATCACCAGTTGCGGCCGCTGCGACTTGCGGTGCGCGACGGTCGAGAGAATGTCGGGATTTTCGGTGAGCGACAGTTCCGGCGTGGCCCGGCCGGCCTTCTTCTTGATCTTCTGCTCGGACGCGCTGGCGACGCGCCAGTCGGCCACCGCGGCGGCGAAGATCGCGACATCGGCGGGCAGGGCGCTTTCCACGGCGCGCAGCATATCGCGTGCGCTTTCGACGTGGACGACATTCACGCCGGGCGGATCGGGCAAATTCACCGGCCCGCTGACCAGCGTCACCGCGGCGCCGGCGCGCGCCGCCGCCGCGGCGATGGCGTGGCCCTGCTTGCCGGACGAACGATTGGCGATATAGCGCACCGGATCGATCGGCTCGTGCGTCGGCCCCGAGGTGACCAGCACGCGCTTGCCCTTGAGCGGCTGCGCCGTTTCGCTCGCCAGCAATCTCTCGACCGCGGCGGCGATCTCCAGCGGCTCCGCCATGCGCCCGGTTCCGCGCTCGCCGGCTTCCGCCATCTCGCCTTCACCCGGGCCGACCAGCGCGACGCCGTCGGCCACGAGCTGCGCCAGATTGCGCTGCGTCGCCTTGTTCGCCCACATGTAGGGGTTCATCGCCGGCGCCAGCAGAATTTTCGTGCCCGCGGCCAAAAGCACCGCGGTGGCGAGATCGGGGGCCAGCCCGCCGGCCATCTTGGCCATCAGGTCGGCGGTGGCCGGCGCCACCACGATCAGATCGGTTTCGCGCGCCAGCCGAATATGGCCGACGTCGAATTCGCTTGAGACGTCGAACAGGTCGGTGAACACGCGCTCGCCGACGATGGCCGCGGCCGATAGTGGCGTGACGAAATGTTCGGCGGCCTTGGTGAGGATGCAGCGCACGGCCAGCCCGCATTCTTTCAGGCGGCGGATGAGATCGAGCGATTTGTAGGCGGCGATGCCACCGCCGACGATCAGCAGCACGCGTTTGGCGCCGGCGGGAGCACTCGCCGGACGACGCGGCGGTTGCGACGGCAGGTTGATGGTGTCCGGAGCCTCGCTGCCGGTATCCTCGGCGGCGGCGCGCAAAATGGTGCGCACCTCGTCCTCGACCGAGCGGCCGCTCTTGGCCGCGCGCAGGCGCAACAGCTTTTTCAAGCGCTCGTCGAGCTGCCGGACGGTGAGCGAGGCCATGAAAACCCCAAGCCAAAAGCCGCAATATTGTAGTCACTTACCATTGCATTGATTGCATTGCAATCAATGCAATCGATTCACGTCGGGATTATATACTTTGCAAACCATCCGCGACCCATGGTATTTTCCGTTCAAAGAACGGTGGTTCAGCGGATTAATCTCGATTTTCTCAAAGAGCCGGCCATGTTTGAGCGGGCCTTTCCAAAATGGGGATTTGCCATTTGGCGTGGCCTAATGGCGGTCGGGGTGTTGGTGTTCCTTGGTGGCGTGGCGTTCTTCGGACTTCATGGATTTGCCACCCTACGCGCTGACTTCGGGTATTCGGCCGCCCCCCCAATCGCTTCACAGGCCCTCCCCTCAGGTTTCCATTCGGCGCAAGAATGCGGCGTCCAGCCTGGGGTCGGAATTGGCATCGTCAATATGGGGTTAAATACCACCTTGAATAACGTTCACGTCGAAGGCATGGAGCGCGGGATTCAGAACTGCGGCGATGGAGCAAAAATCCAGAATACCGACGTAAAGGCACAAACTGTTCCACCGGCCGCCGCCCCCAAACCATGACCTTGGGTATCAAGAATGGGCCCCTCCATTGGCGACTATCATCAAATTCCACAGGTCGTTGGGATAAGTGCGCGATAGGCCCAGGTTGCCCTCCCGCTCCGGTTGTCCGATGATGCTATGGAGCTGGGGGTTTAGTCATGCGTACCGTGTTGTTGGCTGCCGCCTGCGGCCTGGTGGTCGCCGCCTGTGCCAAGAACGCCGATCAGGTCGGCCCGACCTACGTTTCACCGATTACCTATGAAAACTACACCTGTCCCCAATTGGGCGAGGAAGCGCAGCGGGTATCGGCACGTGCCGCGCAGGCGTCTGGGGTACAGGACAGTAAGGCCACCAATGACAAGGTGGCGATGGGTGTCGGTTTGGTCATTTTCTGGCCTGCCCTCTTTTTCAATAAGGGCAATGACGAAACCACGGCCGAGTTAGCGCGCCTAAAAGGACAGATGGACGCTATAGAAGAATCGTCGATCAGGAAAAGGTGCGGCATTACGTTTCAGCACGCGCCGCCTCCACCGCCGCCAGTCGTACAAAATAATGGCGAATATCATTAGTCGTATTTGAAAGCGGCTACCGTGGACTTATCAGATCCACAAGTTTGGAAAGATGGGATTAGCGTCGTTGTCGGCGCGCCACATGTTGTCGTCCCGCTACTGATTGCCGCTGCTGGGGCTGGATGGTGGCTTAAATCAGCTATCGCGAAAGGCGCAAAGGATGCGATCACCGAACGGCTACAGCTCGCGCGTGAACGCGAAACGGACGCCAAAGAGAAGCAGACAGAGCTTGAAAAGCAAGTCGAGGAATTGAGGGCCAAGACCGCCGCTGGCGCTTCGCAGAAGGAATTAGCGGCAATTACCGAAAAAGTTGAGGCCGCTCTTGGCGAGTTCAAAACCGCCAACAATGCAGTCCATCACGTTTTAACCGCAGAAGGAATATTGGTGGGCCGGCCTGTATTTGGCCGTCCGACAGTTCAAGTATTTGAGCCGGTTGCTCCTCCAGAAGATAATAAACCGACGACAATCCAGAAAAGCACCTAATCTTTTTGAATATTTCGTTTGATGCTTTCCGGCGGCTTAGAGGGCTTATGCCTGGCAATAGTTCTTAGCGCAGCATCAAAGCCCGCTTCGGATTCGTCCGCGCCGAGATCGCGGGCCGCTTTGCGAAAAGCCGCCGATTGACTCTTTTGGGTTGTGTGATGCTTCTTAGCAACCATGACCTGCCGCCTCTACATCGATGAAGTAGGCAATGACGATACTATAACGGTATCCGAGCGGTATTTAAGTCTCACTGGAATCACAACGAAAATTCGTGCCCATGATACGGTCATTCAGCCTGAAATAGAACGCCTAAAGTCCAGAGTATTTGGACATAATCCGCCACAGTGGCCGGTTATACTTCATCGCCGAGAAATTGTGCGGCGCGAACGTCCTTTTGATTGTTTGCGAGATCCAAAAGTCAATGATGATTGGGAAAGCAGCATACTCTCTCTGATCAAGGAGCTGCCATATATCGCTAATACAGTGACGATTGATAAACACGAACATGCCCAAAAGTACCTTGTTTGGCAGTTCAATCCCTACCACTACTGCATGAGAGTGCTGATTGAACGCTATGTGCTTTGGCTAAATCGCTATAGCCTTACTGGCGATGTGATGGCGGAATCTCAATTCAAGAAGCAAGACAAAAAATTGAAAAGATCATTCAACTATATCTATGACCACGGCACTGAACACATCCCCGCGTCTTTGATACAAAAATGTCTATCATCTCGTGAGATAAAATTTGAAACCAAACAGGCCAATGTCTGCGGCTTGCAACTTGTCGAGATAATTGGCCACCCAAGCCACCAAGCTTTGCGATCTAAATTCACTGGCATTCCGATGACTGCGCGCTTTGGTATTAAGGTAGTCGATATTCTTTTGAAACATCGTTACAGCCGCCATCCAAAGACTGGCGTCATAGAAGGATGGGGACAGAAGCGACTTCCATAAAAAGTACGGGGCCCTAAGAAGGCCCCGCCGAGGGCGAAACACCCTCTCCCTCCAACGAATATAATTCGTTGGATTGATTATCATATACAGGATTCTCTCTTGAATTTCAAGGGGTTACTAACCCATTGATTGCGAATCACTTTCTGACCCGCCTAAAGTCAAACTCAAGTTGGAACGGTTCCGCGAGCCTCTTTGCTGCTTGACGCTGGCGTTTACTCGGCTGCGGTGACGTGAGAATTTCGATAGGTCAGGCGCTTACCGCTGATGCCCTTCAGCGCCCGACCGGCTCTCATTTCATCGTCCACGCCCAGCGCAATACGGTTGCTGTAGCGAAAATCAAATTCCGCCAGATACCGATGCAAGTGCTTTTCCTTGCAGTGCTGATACACGCCCTTCATGCCGCGTTTAAAGATCGAATAGTAGTTCTCGACGGTGTTGGAATGGATGTACTCGTCGCGAACGTATTCGGCCTTCGAGTGCGTGACCGTGTTGTGGGTGGCAAATTGCCAACCAATGGCTTTGTACCAAGGCCCTTCATCCGTCATCAGATCGCTTTCACGGCGCACATTCTTTTTAATGATCGGCCAAATCACCTCCTGGCCAGCCGAATCCACCTTGAAAGTAACGTGCCGAGCCGCCGCGCTCAACTAGCGTAAGAACGATGTTGCGGCCCCAGTGATGCCGCTTTCCGCGACCCTTCGGGGCAAGCGCGGTTTTGCCAATTACGGTTTCATCAATTTCGACAATCGACGTTGGGCCGCCCATAGGGGCAAGCTTGCCGGTCCTCATAGCCTCGCGGATGCGATGGCAGAGGAACCATGCTGTCTTGTAGGTCACCTGCAAGATGCGGTGCATCTGATGGGCGCTACAGCCCTTTTTCGAGCATGAAAGCAGATAAACCGCCTGCAACATTTTGTGCAGCGGAACATGGGCCGACTTGAATACCGTTCCGACCTTGACTGTGAACTGCTTGCGGCACTCGTTGCATTTATGGACGCCGATCCGGGTGGCTTTGCCCTCTAGGCGCTTAATCCGCTTGGGGTCGGCATTGCCACAATGAGGGCAATTCGGGCCTTCCGGCCACAAAAGACTCTCCAAATGGGCGAAAGCGGCGGTTTCGTCGTGGAAGTAGATTTTTGATAGGACAGACATGGCTAATTCTCCAATAAAATCAGCCTATATCAGCCATTATGGTTTGTCAAGTATATAATCACGATTCTACGTCTTAGAATTCAATATAACCCCGCTTGACCGTGCCGGAGCTTTTGTGTAATTAACCGATCAGTTAAATAACTGGATGGTTATATACCTATGACCGCCGACCGCCTCAGCGCCACTTTCTCCGCGCTCGCCGACCCGACGCGGCGCGCGATTCTCGCCCGGCTCGCGCTCGGCGAGACCACGGTGAGCGACCTCGCCAAGCCGTTCCAGATGAGCGGGCCCGCCGTCTCCAAGCATCTCAAGGTGCTCGAGCACGCCGGGTTGATCGCACGCTCGCGCGACGCGCAATGGCGGCCGTGCCGCATCGAGGCGGCGGCGCTCAAGCCGGTCGACGATTGGCTCGGCGAATACCGCAGGCTCTGGGAACAACGGCTCGACCGCCTCGACGATTATCTGAAGACGCTGCAAGCCAAAGGTAGCCGCAAGGGAGCAAAGCGTGACCGCAACAAATAGCATCGACCTCGACCGGGATCCGCGCTCCATCGTCGGAACGCGCGTGTTCGACGCGCCGCGCGAACTGGTGTTCGCGGCCTTCACCGACCCGAAGCATCTGGCGCGATGGTGGGGACCGGACGGCTTCACCACCACCATCAGCCGGTTTGAATTCCGCAAGGGCGGCGTCTGGCGCTTCGTCATGCACGGACCCGACGGCCGCGACTATCAGAACCTCATCACCTTCGATGAAATTATTGCGCCCGAGCGCATCGCCTATCGCCACGGCGGCGCCGACGACGTCGAGCCGGTGCAATTCAACACCACGCTCACTTTCGAGGATTTGGGCGGCAAGACTCGGCTCACTTGGCACGGCACATTCCCTTCCGCCGAGGAACGCGCGCGCGTCATCAAGGAATACGGCGCCGACAAGAGTCTGGTGCAAACCATGGCGCGGCTGGCCGAGTACGTGGCGGCGAAACGGAGCTAGCCATGTTCCGGGGGCGTCGAGATTTACGACAGCGCGCGCAAGGCGTCGCGCAGGGCGTCGGGCGTGATGCCGGTAATCGACTTCTCGGTTTCCACGTGCGTCTTCTGCCACACCGGAAACGCCTTGCGCAGCAGCGCGCGGCCGGCGGCGGTGATCACCAGACGGCGGTTGCGCTTGTCTTCTTTGTCGACCGCGATCTTGACGAGGCCACGCCGCTCCAGCGGCTTCAAGTTGGCCGTGAGCGTGGTGCGGTCCATGGCGAGCAATGCCGCGACGCTGCCGACATTCGGCGGTTCCGGCCGGTTGAGCGAGGTGAGCAGCGAAAACTGGCCTTGCGTCAGATCGAAGGGGCGCAGCGCCTCGTCGAAACGCCGCGCCAGCGCCCGGGCGGCGCGCTGCACGTGCAGGCACAGGCAAGAGTTCGCGCACGTGATGAGTGGCATCGAGCGGAAGTTCCCGGCACGAAACGTCGAGGCGGTAGCAGGTTGTTGACATGCAGCCATTATGTTGATATCAACGTATATGTCAAGTTCGCCCTGTGGAGGACAAAGCGATGCCCATTCAGCCCTATCTTTCATTCGAAGGCCGCGCCGACGAAGCGATCGAGTTCTACAAAAAGGCCCTTGGCGCCAAGGTCGAGATGGTGCTGCGCTTCAAGGAAGCGCCAGACCAGTCGATGATCTCGCCCGGCAGCGCCGAGAAGGTGATGCACGCCGCGCTCAAGATCGGCGACGCCACCCTGCTGATGTCGGACGGGCGCAACAGCGGCAAGCCGAGCTTCCAGGGCATTTCCCTGACGCTCTACGCGAAGGATGCGCCGGAGGCCGACAAGGTGTTCAACTCGCTCGCCGCGGGCGGCGAGGTGCGTATGCCGCTCGACAAGACGTTCTTCTCGCCGCGCTTCGGCATGCTCGCCGACAAGTTCGGCGTCAGCTGGATGGTGATCGTGCAGCCCTGAGCGGCACGGCGACAAAGGAGGCGGCCCATGGCCAGCGAATTCGTCATGTCACGCGTGTTCGACGCCCCGCGGGCGTTGCTGTGGCAATGTTTCACCGATCCCGAACGCATGAAACACTGGTGGGGCCCGAAGGGCTTCACCGTGCTCTCCTCCAAGATGGATCTGCGCGTCGGCGGCTCGTACCACTACGGCATGCAAGCGCCGAATGGCGCGGCCATGTGGGGCCTGTTCAAATATCGCGAGATCGTGCCGCAGAAGAAGCTGGTCTTCATCAATTCGTTCTCCGACGGGGCCGGCGGCATCACCCGCCATCCCGGCAGTCAGACCTGGCCGCTGTACATGCGCTCGACCTTCACATTCGAGGATGCGCCCGGCGACAAAACCAAATTCACCGTGCGCTGGCAGACGCTCGACGCCACCGCGGAAGAGCAGAACACCTTCGACACCATGCACGACAGCATGACGCAAGGCTGGGGTGGAACCATGGATCAGCTCGCCGCTTATCTCGCGAGCGCAAAGTAGGAGTACCGAGATGCCAATCGGAACCAAAACCATCACGCCTTGTCTGTGGTTCGACACCGAGGCGGAGGAGGCGGCCAAATTCTACGTATCGGTGTTCAAGAATTCCAAGATCACCGCGGTCAGCCGCTTTCCCGACGCCGGGCAGGATGTGCACGGCAAGCCGGCGGGATCGGTGATGGTCGTGGCCTTCGAGCTCGACGGGCAGCCCTTCACCGCGCTCAACGGCGGCCCGCAGTTCATGTTCGACGAAGCGGTGTCGTTCCAGGTCATGTGCGATACCCAAGGCGACGTCGACTACTACTGGAACGCGCTGACCGCGGGCGGTCAGGAAGGCCCCTGCGGCTGGCTGAAGGATAAATTCGGCCTGTCGTGGCAGGTGGTGCCGTCGGCCGTTCCGAAGATGATGACCGACCCGGATGCCGAGAAATCCGCGCGCGTCATGAACGCGTTCATGAAGATGAAGAAACTCGACGTCGCCACGCTGGAGCGGGCATTCGAGGGAGCGGAGGCATGAGCCCGGAAGCTGAAATCGTGGCGGCGCGGCCGCAAGGCACGGTCGTCATCACCCGCGTGTTCGACGCGCCGCGCGCGCTGGTCTGGCGGGCCTGGACCGATGCCGAAATGCTTGGCGAGTGGTTCGGGCCGCGCGGCTTCACCAGTTCGGTGCCGGAGCTGGATTTGCGGGTCGGCGGCGCCTTGCGCATCGTGATGCACGGGCCGGACGGCAACGACTATCCGATCAAGGGCGTGTTCCGCGAGGGCGTCGCACCCGAGCGGCTGGTGTTTAGCAATATTGCCACCGACAATGACGGCAATCATCTGCTCGAAGGTGAGACCACCGTCACGCTGAGCGAGCAGGGCGGCAAGACCACGCTGACGGTGAAGTCGCACATGGTCGGCCTGGTGCCGATCGCGCCGCAGATGCTCGCCGGCATGGAAGCGGGCTGGACGCAGAGCATCGACAAGCTGGAAGAACTGTTAGTGCGCTGATGGCCGAAAAAACAGACATCGCGAGAAGCCTGTTCGAGGCCTATCAGAAACAAGACCGTGTCTTGGGCGGGCGACTGATCGCGAACGACTTCACCTTCACCAGTCCTTATGATGACGCCATCGACTGCGCCGCCTATTTCAAGCGCTGCTGGCCGACCAGTGGATTCTTCAAAGGATTTGTGCTGGAGAAGGTGGTCGAGTTGGGCGACGAAGTGTTCGTGAACTACAAGGCTACTACCAATGACGGACGCGAATTCCACAACGTCGAGATACTGACGTTCAGAGGCGACCAGATCCGTGCGGTGAACGTATTTTTCGGCGCCACATATAAAAACGGCAAATTCGTCAAGCAGGCCGAGACGCCGTAACGCTGGCGCTCAGATCAGCCGCCACACTGCCCACGCCAAAAGCGCCGCGATGGTCCACAGCGCCACCGTGGTCCAGCGGTTGCGGCGCGCCTCGGCGCGGCCGATCGCCTCGACCGTTTCCGGCGACAGCACCAGGCCGTCGCGCGTGATGTCGTCGAACTGGTCGATCAGCGTGGCGGCGCGGCTGAGCAGCGACGGCACCTGGCCCATGAAACGGCCGATCTCTCCGGCGCCCTCGGCGACGTCTTCCAGCCGGCCGGCCGGCCCCAGATTGCGCTCGATCCATTCGCGCACCACCGGATCGGCCACCGTCCACATGTCGAGCTTGGGATCGAGCGTACGCGCAACGCCTTCCACCACCACCATGGTTTTCTGCAGCAGCAGCAGTTCCGGCCGCGTGCGCATGTCGAACAGACCGGTGACCTCGAACAGCAGCATCAGCAGCTTGGCCATCGAGATGTCTTCGGCGGCGCGGTTGTGGATCGGTTCGCCGATGGCGCGGATCGCCTGCGCGAAACTCTCCACCGAATGGCTGCGCGGCACGTAGCCGGCGTCGAAATGGATCTGCGCGGTGCGCTGGTAGTCGCGGGTGATGAAGCCGAACAGGATCTCGGCGAGGAAGCGGCGCTCCTTCGGCCCCAGCCTTCCCATGATGCCAAAGTCGACCGCCACCAGTCTGCCGTCCTCGTCGACAAACAGGTTGCCGGGATGCATGTCGGCGTGGAAGAAGCCGTCGCGCAAGGCATGGCGCAAAAAGCTCTGGATCACGTTGCGGCCGAGCGCCGGCAGGTCGAGACCCCTGGCTTCCAGCGCGGCGCGGTCGTTGAGCGGCGTGCCGTCGATCCATTCCAGCGTGAGCACCTCGCGCGCGGTGCGGTCCCAGTCCACCGTGGGCACGCGGAAGTCTGTGTCGCCGCGGGTGTTCTCCGCCATCTCGGACAGCGCGGCCGCCTCCAGCCGGAAATCCATTTCCATCGCCACCGAGCGGGCAAGGGTCGCCACCGCCTCGACCGGCCGCAGCCGCTGCGCTTCCAACGACAGGCTTTCCGCCTTGCGCGCGACGTAGAAGAAGGCGTCGAGATCGGCTTTGAAGCGGCGCTCGACGCCGGGCCGCAAAATTTTCACCGCCACCGGCTTGCTGGCGCCGTCTTGCGCGACTTCGGCGCGATGCACTTGCGCGATCGAGGCGGCGGCGACGGCGGGACCGAAGCCGGCATAGACCTCGTTCACCGGCTTGCCGAAAGCGGCGGCGACCACGGCTTCCGCCTCGCCTTGCGGAAACGGCGCCATCTTGTCCTGCAGGCTTTCGAGATCGCTCGCGATTTGCTTGCCGACGACGTCGGGGCGGGTCGCCATGAATTGGCCGAGCTTGACGTAAGTAGGCCCGAGCTTGGTGAGCGCGGCGGCGAGCCGGCTCGATCCGTCTTTCGCGGTGGGGCGCTCGAACAGGCGGGCGAGCGCGATGGCCGTCTTGGCCGGAAAAGGCAGCGGCCTGGTATCGACCAGCGCGACTACGCCTTCGCGCGCGAACACGAAGCCGGTGCGCGCGAGGCGGGCGAGATGGGAAATGCCGGCGATCACAATTTCCAGCCCGAATGCAGCGCCACCACGCCGGCAGTCATGGATTTGAACGAGACGCGGCGGAAGCCGGCGGCCTCGATCATCTTGGCGAAGGCCGGCGGCTTGGGAAATTTGCGGATCGACTCGACCAGATATTGGTACGCCTCGCGGTCGCCGGTGATGGCCTGACCGATGCGCGGGATGACGTTGAAGGAATAAAGCTCGTAGAGCGCGTCGACGCCCGGCACGGTTACCGAGGAAAACTCCAAACACAAAAAGCGGCCGCCAATGCGCAGCACACGATGTGCTTCCGCGAGCGCGCGCTCGATGCGTGGCACGTTGCGGATGCCGAAGGCGATGGTGACGCAATCGAAGCTGCGGTCCGGATAGGGTAGCTCCTCGGCATTGCCTTGCTCGAAACTCACCGCCTCGTCGTGGCCGCGTTCGCGCGCGCGTTCGCGGCCGACGGCGAGCATGTCGGCATTGATGTCGCAGACGGTGGCGCGCGTGCCCGCGCCGCCGGCTTCCACCACGCGGAACGCCACGTCGCCGGTGCCGCCGGCGAGATCGAGCAAAGCGAAGGGCTTGCCGGTCTTTTCGTGAAGACGGCCGGGACGGCCTTTTGGCGGCGGATTGACCGCCGTCACCAGTGCATCCTTCCAGGCGCGATGCAGCCCGCCCGACATCAGGTCGTTCATCAGGTCGTAGCGGCGCGCTACCGAATGGAACACGTCGTCCACCAGCCCCTGCTTGTCGGCCAGCGGCACGGTTTTTTCGCCGAAATGGGTGTCTTCACGACCAGCCATAGCCAAAAATCCTTTGCGGGCAGGACCATAGCGCGGCGGGCCGGAGGGCGCTATGTGTGAACGGAACCAGAGTTAACCATGCCCGAGCTCCCCGAAGTCGAAACCGTGCGCCGCGGCTTGGCGCCCGCCATGGAAGGCGCGCGGCTTCTCAAGGTCGAGGTGCGCGACCGCCGCCTGCGCTGGCCGCTCGCCAAGGACTTCGAAAAGCGGCTGACCGGGAAAACGGTGCAAGGCCTTGGGCGGCGCGCGAAATACCTGCTGGCCGACCTGTCGTCGGGCGACGTGCTGCTGATGCATCTCGGCATGTCGGGCTCGTTCCGCGTTGGCCAAGACGCCAAGCCGGGCGTCTACTATCACGAGAAATCCAAAAGTACCGCGCACGACCATGTGGTGTTCCACATGTCGAACGGCGCCAAGGTGACGTTCAACGATCCACGCCGCTTCGGCTCGATGAAGCTGGTGCCGCGCACCAAAATCGAACACGAACCGCTGCTGCGCGCGCTCGGCCCCGAGCCGCTCGGCAATGAATTCGACGCCGCGATGCTGGCGAAAGCCTGCGCCGGCAAGAAGACCTCGCTGAAAGCGGCGCTGCTCGATCAACGCGTCGTCGCCGGCCTCGGCAATATTTATGTCTGCGAGGCGCTGTTCCGCGCGCGGCTTTCTCCCAAAAGAATGGCCTCCACCATCGCCGGCCGCAATGGCATGCCCAACGCGCGCGCGCAAGCATTGGTCGATGCCATTAAGTCGGTGCTCCAGGACGCCATCGCCGCCGGCGGCTCCTCGCTGCGCGACCATCGCCGCACCGACGGCGCGCTCGGCGATTTCCAGCACAATTTCCGCGTCTACGACCGCGAGGGCGAGCCGTGCCCGGACTGCAAGGGCAGGAGAGAGACAACGATCAAACGCATCGTGCAGAACGGCCGCTCGACCTTCTATTGCCGGGGCTGTCAAAAATAAGCCAAGCTAAGCCTAGCAGCCGGAGACAATGACATGCGCAGATTTGCTCTCATTCCTTTTTTGTTCGCCTGCATCGCGGGCGCCGCCTCCGCCGTCGACTATCCCGATCACCCCATCCGGTTCATCGTTCCGCAGGCCGCCGGCAGCGCGACCGACAACGTCGCCCGCATTCTGGCTTCGGTGATCGGCCCCGAGCTCGGCCAGCCGGTCATCGTCGACGACCGCCCCGGCGGCGCGCTCACGCTCGGCCTCGATCTGGTCGCGAAATCAGCGCCCGACGGCTACACCATCGGCATGGGGCCGATCGGCGCGCTCGCCATCACCCGCCACATGGTGGCGAAGCTGCCCTACAATATCGAGCGCGACTTCCAGCCGATTGCGCTGGTGGCGCGCGGGCATTTGCTGCTCGCGGTCTCGCCGCAGCTTCCGGTCAAGTCGGTCGCGGAGCTGATCGCCTACGCCAAGGCCAATCCCGGCAAGCTGACCAATGCCTCCTCGAGCAACGGCTCGCCCGGCCATGTCGGCGGCGAAATGTTCAAATTCATGACCGGCACCCAGATCGTGCACGTGCCCTATCGCGGTGGCGCGGCGGCGTTCACCGATCTGATCGCCGGCCATGTCGATATAATGTTCGAGAGCCTGCAGTCGATCGCGCCGCTGGCACACGCCGGCAAGGTGCACGCGCTCGGGGTGAGCGGCGCCAAGCGCTCTCCGGCGTTTCCCGATCTGCCGACCATCGGCGAAACCGTGCCGGGCTATCTGGCGCCGACCTGGACCGGGGTGATCGCGCCGGCCGGCGTGCCGCGTCCGATCGTCGACAAGCTTAACGCCGCGATCAACAAGGCGCTGGTGTCGGAAGCCTTCAAGGAGAAGTTCGCCAGGATCGGCGACGAGCCGGCCGGTGGCACGCCGGAAGACTTCGCCGCGACGATCAAGACGGATTCCGCCAAATGGGGCGACGTGATCAGGCGCGCCGGGATCAAGATCGAGTGATTTCAAACCGCAAGGGCAAGCCATGAGCTACCAGAACATCATCGCCGAGACCAAAGGCCGCGTCGGCGTCATCCGGCTCAACCGGCCGCAGCAGCTCAATGCGCTCAACATGGCGCTCAAGGCCGAACTCGGCCAAGCCATCGACGCCTACGACGCCGACGGCAACATCGGCTGCCTGCTGATCACCGGCAACGACAAGGCCTTCGCCGCCGGCGCCGACATCAAGGAGATGGCCGACAAGACCTTCATCGAGGCCTATCTCGGCAATTTCGCCGGCAACTGGGACCGCGCCGCGCGCGCCCGCAAGCCGATCGTCGCGGCGGTCGCCGGCTTCGCGCTCGGCGGCGGCTGCGAGCTCGCCATGCAGTGCGACGTCATCATCGCCGCCGACACCGCAAAATTCGGCCAGCCCGAGATCAAGCTCGGCGTCATCCCCGGCATTGGCGGCACCCAGCGGCTCACGCGCGCGGTCGGCAAAGCCAAGGCAATGGAGATGATCCTGACCGGCCGCATGATGGATGCGGCGGAAGCGGAAAAGTCCGGGCTGGTGGCGCGCGTGGTGCCGGCGGCGAGCCTGATGGAGGAGGCGATGAAGGTGGCCGAGACCATCGCCAACATGTCGCTGCCGTCGGTGCTGGCCGCCAAGGAGGCGATCAACCGCGCCTTCGAGGGCGGACTGGCGGAGGGCGTGGTGTTCGAGCGGCGCATTTTCCACGCGCTCTTTGCCACGGAAGATCAGAAGGAAGGCATGAAAGCCTTCGTCGAGAAGCGCAAGCCGGCGTGGAAGAATAAGTAGCGCGCTGCTACTTCCTCACGCAAATCACCCGCACCACCGACGCCTTGGCGTCGGCGGAAGGCGCCGGCGCCGTCGCCACATGATGCGCGGCCAGAAAGCCGCGGATGGTCCCGGCGCTGACCAGCCGCACCGGCGGCGCGGACGCTTCGACGCTAGCGAGCACGGCCTGGCTCATTGCCATCATGCCGAGGAATTGTCCCTGCGCATCGAGCGCGGCGGCGCCGGAAAATCCGGCCATCGGCACCGGCTGGCGCAGTTCGATGGCGCTGCCGCCGGACAGCCGCGCCTTGATTTCGGTGAGCTTGCGGCTGCCGTCCTGCTCTTTCGGATCGGGAATGCCGACCAGCGTCACATCGCGCGGCTTGCCGCCGTCCGGCGCATCATGCGTGAGCGTCAGCGGCGAAATCTTGCGCTGTCCGTAAACCCGCAGCAGCGCGAGCCCGTTGTCCGGGTCCTCGGCGACGCGGTCGGCGTCGCCCAGCCCGGCCGCGACGATCACCTGGCAGCCTTGGATGAGCCTCAGGTCGGTGACGATGTGGCCCTGCGCGCTCACCACCAGACCGGTGCCGTATTCCACTGAGCGCGCCGGCGCGGCGTACGGCGCGCTGCGCTCCGGGAACGGCGAGAACGCGCTCGCCATCGCCGCCACCGCCGGCGCGACGATGCTCTCCATCATCTGATCGTACAGAATGGAAAAGCCGCGGATCTCGCCGTCGCGCATCTTGGCGCGCACCGAAAACATTTTCAGGCCCTGCATGCCGCTGATGAAGAAATTGTCGTCATGCAGCGCGCTGGTTTCGACCCGGCGCGTGGCGGGCTGGGTTTTCTCCTGCTCGAACAGCGCGGCGAGCGTCAGCCCCGGCTTGTTGATGCGGAAGGTCTCGACCTGCACTTCGCCGTGCGCGGACGACCAGCGCGTGCCGCGCGCGGCGTCGCGCGCCTGCGGTACCAGCTTGGCCGGTAGGCCGATGCGGATGCCGGTGGCCGGGTCGACCACCACGCTCCAGCCGAATTCGTCCTCGTGCGCCTTGGCGGCGGCGATCAGATCGGCGCGCTCGGACGGCGACAGCTCGCCGGTGATCTTGGCTTTGTGGCGTTTCTGGAAATTCTTGATCGCCGTGACCATCGCATCGTCGCCGCGGGCCGCGCTGGTATAGTCGCCCGACCACAGCAGCGCCGCCTGGATTTTCGAGCGCTCGCCGGAGGGAATTCCCGCATCGGGCGCGCCCTCGGCTTTGGCGGCTGCCGCATTCGGCATGGCAGGCGCTGCGGCGGCGGTTTTCTCCGGCGTGGCCGCCTTGACCGCGACGGCCTTGGGCGCCGATTTTGCCTCGGCCGGCTTGGCTACGAGGAGCTTAACCTCAGCCGGTTTGGTCTCGGCCTGTTTGACTGCGACAGGCTTGGCTGGCGGGAGCTTGACGTCGGCAGCTTTGGCTGGCGTCGGTTTTGCCGCCACCGGTTTCCGCTTCACATGTCTGACTGCAGGTTTGGTTTCGGTCTGCACGGGCGCCGGAATGATGCCAGGCGATTGCGCCCGCGCCGGACCGGCGCCAAGCAGCAGCGAGAGGATCACCAGGAACACACCGTAACGCATCGATTTAACGCCGTCCGCCCACCGAATTGCGGCACCTTAGCCCATCGAGGCGTCGGCGCAAGGCATACCAGAGGCTGGCCGAAACGCATGGGAACCCATAGGTTTAATCGATGCTCGACGCACAGGAACTCGAACGTTACGCGCGCCACATCGTGCTGCGCGAGGTCGGCGGCCCGGGTCAGGCCAAGCTCAAGGCTGCGCGCGTGCTGGTCATCGGCGCCGGCGGCCTCGGCGCGCCGGTCCTGCTTTATCTCGCCGCCGCCGGGGTCGGCACCATCGGCGTGATCGACGACGACACGGTGTCGCTATCGAATTTGCAGCGGCAGGTGATCTTCGGCAGCGGCGATATCGGCACGCGCAAGGTCGACGGCGCCGAGATGGCGATCGCGCGGCTCAATCCGCATGTGAATATCGAAACGCATATGGCGCGCCTCGATGCCAGCAACGCGCTCGGCCTGATCGCGAAATACGACATCGTCGCCGACGGTTCCGACAATTTCGCCACGCGTTATCTCGTTTCCGACGCCTGTTATTTTGCCAGAAAGCCGCTGGTCACCGCCGCGGTCGGCACCTTCGACGGCTCGCTCACCACGCTGCGCCCGTATGAGACGCGCGCCGGCGGCGCCCGCAATCCGACCTACCGCTGTCTGTTTCCCGAGCCGCCGCCGGCCGGCACGGTGCCGGCCTGCGCCGAAGCCGGCATTCTCGGCGCGCTGCCGGGCGTGCTCGGTTCGATGATGGCGCTCGAGGTGATCCGCGAGATCGTCGGTTTCGGCGAAGGGCTGGTCGGGCGCTTGCTGATGGTGGACGCGCGCTCGATGCGCTTCGAGACGCTGAGTTATGAGTGGGACCCGGGCAACCCGCTCTCCGGCGAGAAGCCGACGATAAAAGATTTGAGTGCTCACGCTCGTCCGCCCTCATCCTGAGGAGCCGCGCGTAGCGCGGCGTCTCGAAGGGTGGGGCGGCCCCATGGTTCGAGACGCGTCGCTTCGCGACGCTCCTCACCATGAGGCCGATACAGGCTACAGCATCGACGGCAGCACGCGATCGGGCGGACGGTGACCGTCCATGAAGGTCTTGATGTTGATGATGACCTTCTCGCCCATGTCGACGCGGCCTTCGAGTGTCGCCGAGCCCATGTGCGGCAGCAGCACGACCTTGCCCTCGCGCGCGAGTTTGACCAGTTTCGGGTTCACCGCCGGCTCGTGCTCGAACACGTCGAGGCCGGCGCCGGCAATGTCGCCGGCGTCGATCAAGCGCGCCAGCGCGTTCTCGTCGATCACTTCGCCGCGCGAGGTGTTGACGATATAAGCCTCCGGCCGCAGCTGCTTGAGCCGGCGCGCCGACAGCAAATGATAGGTCGCCGGCGTGTGCGGGCAGTTGACCGAGACGATGTCCATGCGGGCGAGCATCTGGTCGAGGCTTTCCCAATAGGTGGCGTCGAGCTCTTCCTCGATCTTGGGTGCCACCTTGCGGCGGTTGTAATAGTGGATCTGCAGACCGAAGGCGCGGGCGCGGCGCGCCACCGCCTGGCCGATGCGCCCCATGCCGATGATGCCGAGCCGCTTGCCCCAGATGCGGTGGCCGAGCATCCAGGTCGGCGTCCAGCCGCTCCAATCCTTGTCGGAGGTCAGCACGCTGGAGCCTTCCACCAGCCGGCGCGGCACCGCCAGCACCAGCGCCATGGTCATGTCGGCGGTGTCCTCGGTCAGTACGCCGGGCGTGTTGGTGACGGTGATCCCGCGCTGCACGGCGGTGGCGACGTCGATATTGTCGACACCGTTGCCGAAATTGGCGATCAGCTTGAGCTGGTCGCCCGACTTCGAGAGCACCGAGGCGTCGATGCGGTCGGTGACGGTCGGCACCAGCACGTCGGCGGTTTTTACCGCTTCGGCCAGTTGGGCTTGCGTCATCGGCTTGTCGTCGGGATTGAACCGGGCGTCGAAAAGTTCCCGCATGCGCAGCTCGACATTGTCGGGCAGCTTGCGGGTAACGATGACCAGCGGCTTTTTGGCCTTCGGCATGTCCTGTTTACCGCGGGCGGCCGGCGGCCTATCGAACTGCCGATTGGCGCCGTTCAGCCCTCTTTAACCGTGCTCGCCCACACTGCGCTCCTCGCGCGTGGGGTCGAAATCCGTACGTTTTCCTACCAGATGACAGTGACAACACAAAGCTTTGGGACCGCGATTCGCCGGCTCGGCCGCGCGGCGCTGGCCGCCGCCGCATTGACGATTCTGGACCCGACCGGCATGGCGCCGACCGCCCGGGCCGGCACCGATACCGCCATCGCCACCGGCTCGGTGAGCGGCCTGCCGATCCCGCGCTTCGTCAGCCTCAAGTCGGACCGGGTCAATGTGCGATCCGGTCCCAACAAGGACCAGGACGTTCGTTGGGTCTATACCCGCGTCGGCATGCCGGTGGAAGTTACCGCCGAGTTCGAAAACTGGCGGCGCATTCGCGATTGGGAAGGGGCGGAAGGCTGGGTCTACCACTCGCTATTGTCGGGCAAACGCTCGGCGGTGGTGGTGCCGACCTTGAAGAACGATCTGGTACCGCTTTACGAGAGCCCGGACGCCAAATCCGGCGAGACCGCTCGCCTGCAATCCGGCGTGCTTGGCGTGTTAAAATCCTGCAACGGCACCTGGTGCAAGTTTGCCGGCAAGAATTTCGAAGGCTGGATTCGCCAGGAACGGCTGTGGGGCGCCTATCCGAACGAGAAGGTGGATTAAATTACAATGCCCGACGCAAGCCGGGCATAACGAGAATTCCAGCCGACAAATTGCGTCAGCTCTTCCGCCGCAACCGCACTACAACGTCCACGCGCGTGATCTCGAAACCTTCGGGTGGGACCGGGGTCCGGCCGACCACAACATCGGCACCGGGGATGTCGAGCAACTCGTCCGCCCCCTCGATGAAGAAGTGGTGATGGGTGGCGGTGTTGGTATCGAAGTATGCCTTCGATCCGTCGGCCGCGACCTGGCGCAGCAGGCCGACTTCGGTGAATTGGTGCAGTGTGTTGTAGATGGTGGCGAGCGACACCGGCACCTTGGCGCGGGTTGCCTCCTCGTAGAGCATCTCGGCGGTGAGGTGGCGGTCGCCTTTGCCGAACAGCAACCAGCCGAGCGCCATGCGCTGGCGCGTCGGCCGCAATCCGACTTGGCGCAGCATGGCCTTCACGTCATGCCACGGGCAGCCGGTCAGCTCCGAACGGTCGTTTGCCGGCGACGGCGCCGTGGCGGGCTTGGCGGAAGGGAACACCATGATACTTGCTTGGCTCGTTGTTACGACAAGCCGTTTCTCGCGTTACATATACGCTTTAGGCGGCTAGATGCAACTCTTTCGCAAATAGCCCCGCGGCCCGCTTTTTCGCGCAGTTCCGGCCGGAAACTTGTCCGCAGGTGCGCGGTTCCGCCGTCTTTGCCCCATAGCCTCGGTGTGTTACGAATCTCCGCATGAGATTTCAGACAGCAGGCCCGCCCAGCGGGGATATCGCGCTTATGGACACCAAGCGTCACAGCTTCGAATACGAGGATCTCCTGGCCTGCGGCCGAGGCGAACTATTCGGGCCGGGCAACGCCCAGTTGCCGCTGCCGCCGATGCTGATGTTCGACCGCATCTCCGAAATCGCGGAGCAGGGCGGCGAGCACGGCAAGGGCATGGTCCGCGCCGAGCTCGACGTGAAGCCGGACCTCTGGTTCTTCCTCTGCCACTTCAAGGGCGATCCGGTGATGCCGGGCTGCCTCGGCCTCGACGCGCTGTGGCAGATGGTCGGATTTTTCCTCGGCTGGCTGGGTTCGCCGGGCAAGGGCCGCGCGCTCGGTCTGGGCGAAGTGAAATTTTCCGGGCAGGTGTTGCCGACCGTGAAGAAGGTCGTCTACGGCGTCGACTTCAAGCGGGTGATGCGCTCGAAGCTGGTGCTCGGCATTGCCGACGGCTGGCTTTCGGCGGACGGCAACGTGATCTACAAGGCCTTCGATCTCAAAGTCGGCCTGTTCAAGCAGGACGAAGCGCTGCAGCCAAGCGGCGTTTGAGCGCAATCCCCGGTCTTGCGCGGTTGCCTGCGGCAGCCCAAGTTTAAGCAGCCATGTATATGAAACAATCATCGGCAATCCGCGGCGCAGTTAAGGGTATGCGGCAATGAGACGGGTCGTCGTCACCGGGATGGGCATCGTCGCATCCGTCGGCAACAATACCCAGGAGGTTCTGGCGAGCCTGCGCGAGGCCAAGTCCGGCATCGTGCGCGCCGACAAATATGCCGAACTCGGCTTCCGCTGCCAGGTCCACGGCGCGCCCACGCTCGATCCATCGACCTCGGTCGATCGCCGCGCCATGCGCTTCCTCGGCGGCGGCGCCGCCTGGAACCACGTCGCCATGGAGCAGGCGATCCGCGATTCGGGCGTTGAAGAAAACGACATTTCCAATGTGCGCACCGGCATCGTGATGGGCTCGGGCGGCCCTTCGGCACGCACCATCGTCGAGGCCGCCGACACCACGCGCACCAAGGGACCCAAGCGCGTCGGGCCGTTCGCGGTGCCGAAGGCGATGTCGTCCACCGCCTCGGCGACGCTCGCCACTTGGTTCAAGATCAAGGGCGTGAACTATTCGATCTCGTCGGCCTGCGCGACCTCCAACCACTGTATCGGCAATGCCGCCGAGCTGATCCAGTGGGGCAAGCAGGACATGGTATTCGCCGGAGGCTGCGAAGAGCTCGACTGGACGCTGTCGGTGCTGTTCGACGCCATGGGCGCGATGTCGTCGAAGTTCAACGACACCCCGCAGAAGGCCTCGCGCGCCTACGACGTGGACCGCGACGGTTTCGTCATCGCCGGCGGCGCCGGCGTCTTGGTGCTGGAAGAACTCGAGCATGCCAAGGCGCGCGGCGCCAAGATCTATGCCGAGGTCGCCGGCTACGGCGCCAACTCCGACGGCCACGACATGGTGGCGCCGTCGGGTGAGGGCGCGATGCGCTGCATGAAGATGGCGCTGGAGACCTGCAAGGCGCCGATCGACTACATCAACCCGCACGCCACGGCGACGCCGGTCGGCGATCTCAAGGAGATCGAGGCGATCCGCGACGTGTTCGGGGCGAAGTGCCCGCCGATTTCCGCCACCAAGTCGCTGACCGGCCATTCGCTCGGCGCGGCCGGCGTGCAGGAAGCGATCTATTCGTTGCTGATGATGCAAAACGGCTTCATCTGCGAAAGCGCCAATATCGAGACCCTCGATCCGGCCTTCGCCGACATGCCGATCGTGCGCGAGCGTCGCGACAACGTGAAATTGGGCGCGGTGCTGTCGAATTCGTTCGGTTTCGGCGGCACCAATGCCTCGATCGTCCTCAAGCATGTCGACGCGTGACCAGCCCATGCCGGGATTGATGGAAGGAAAACGTGGGCTGGTGATGGGGGTCGCCAACGACCATTCGATCGCCTGGGGCATCGCCAAGACGCTGCACGGCCACGGCGCCAAGCTGGCGTTCACCTATCAGGGCGACGCGTTGGCGAAACGGGTGAAGCCGCTCGCGGAACAGGCCGGCTCGACGTTCGTGATGCCGTGCGACGTCGAGGACATTGCCTCGGTCGACGCCGTGTTCGCCGAAATTAAGAAGCAATGGGGCACGATGGATTTCCTCGTGCATGCCGTCGCCTTTTCCGACAAGACCGAACTCAAGGGCCGCTACGCGGAGTCGACGCGCGCGAACTTTATCCGCACCATGGTGATCTCCTGCTACGCCTTCACCGAAGCCGCCGCGCGTGCGGCCGCGCTGATGCCGAACGGCGGCTCGATGGTGACGCTGACCTATAACGGCGGCGAGCGCGCGATGCCGAATTACAACGTGATGGGCGTGGCCAAGGCCGGGCTGGAGGCGTCGGTGCGTTATCTGGCGGTCGATTTCGGCCATCAGAAAATCCGCGTCAACGCCATTTCCGCCGGACCGATCCGCACGCTGGCCGGCGCCGGCATCACCGATGCGCGCTACATGTTCGCCTTCCAGCAGAAATATTCGCCGCTCGGCCGCGGTGTGACGCTGGAGGAATTGGGCGGCGCCGGTCTGTACCTGCTGTCGGATCTGTCGACCGGCGTCACCGGCGAGGTGCACTTTGTCGATTCCGGCTACAACGTCATTTCCATGCCGCAGCCCGACGCGCTCAAGACCGCGCACGGCGAAGTGGACGGCAAGGATTAGGCAGCCGGCAAGGTGGGCGGGAATAACCAATAAAAAACGGCCGGGGATTTCCCCGGCCGTTTCGCTATTGGGTGCAGCTAAGATCAGGCAAGATCGAAGCGGTCGGCGTTCATCACCTTGGTCCAGGCCGCCACGAAGTCTTTCGCAAACTTCTCCTTGGCGTCGGCGCAGGCATAGACTTCCGCGAGGGCGCGGAGCTGCGAGTGCGACCCGAAGATCAGGTCGACGCGCGTGCCGGTCCACTTGACCGCGTTGGTCTTGCGGTCGCGGCCCTCGTACACGCCATCGGAGCCGGCCGGCTGCCATTGCGTGCCCATGTCGAGCAGGTTGACGAAGAAGTCGTTGGTCAACGTCCCGGGCTTTTTGGTGAAGACGCCGTGCTTGGACCCGCCGGCATTGGCGCCGAGAACGCGAAGGCCGCCGACCAGCACCGTCATCTCCGGAGCGGTCAACCGCAGCAAGGCTGCCCGGTCTAACAGCGCCTCTTCGGGCTGCATGAACTGGATCTTCCTGCTGTTGATGTAGTTACGGAAGCCGTCGGCGCGCGGCTCAAGCGGCGCGAAGGACTCGACGTCGGTCTGCTCCTGCGAGGCATCCATGCGGCCCGGCGTGAAGGGCACCTTCACATTGACACCCGCACCCTTTGCAGCTTTCTCGACCGCCGCAACGCCGCCGAGGACGATCAGGTCGGCCATCGAGACCTTCTTGCCGCCCTTAGCCGACTTGTTGAACGCCGCCTGAATCGCCTCGAGCTTGTTGAGCACCTTCTCCAGTTGAGCGGGGTTGTTGGCTTCCCAATCGCGCTGGGGGCTGAGGCGAATGCGCGCACCATTGGCGCCGCCGCGCTTGTCCGTGCCGCGATATGTCGAGGCCGACGCCCAAGCGGTCGAGACGAGCTGTGGCACCGAGAGGCCGCTCGCAAGGATTTTCGTCTTCAGCGCAGAGACGTCCTTGTCGTTGATCCGGTTGCGGCTGGGGGCTGGGATCGGGTCCTGCCAGATCAGCGTCTCCTTCGGCACCAGCGGGCCGAGGTAGCGCGCAATCGGACCCATGTCGCGGTGCGTAAGCTTGAACCAGGCGCGGGCAAACGCGTCCGCGAACTCACCCGGATGCTCATAGAAGCGCCGCGAGATCTTCTCGTAGGCCGGGTCGAAGCGCAGCGCGAGGTCGGTCGTCAGCATGGTCGGCAAATGCTTCTTCGACGGATCGTGCGCGTCCGGAACGTCGGCTTTTGCATTCTTCGCGACCCACTGCTTCGCCCCGGCCGGGCTCTTCGTCAGTTCCCATTCGTACTTGAAGAGGTTGTCGAAGAAATGATTGCTCCACTTGGTCGGCGTCTGCGTCCAGGTGACTTCCGGGCCGCCGGTGATGGTGTCGGAGCCGACGCCGGTGCCGTGCTTGCTCTTCCAGCCGAGGCCTTGATCTTCGATTGCCGAGCCTTCCGGATCGGGACCGAGCAGCGACGGATCGCCGGCGCCGTGGGTCTTGCCGAAGGAGTGGCCGCCGGCGATCAGCGCGACGGTCTCTTCGTCGTCCATCGCCATGCGGAAGAAAGTTTCGCGGATGTCTTTCGCCGACGCGACCGGGTCGGGATTGCCGTTCGGGCCTTCCGGATTGACGTAGATCAGGCCCATCTGCACCGCGCCGAGCGGCTCGGCCAACTGGCGTTCGCCGCTATAGCGCTCGTCGCCCAGCCAGGTGCCCTCGGGACCCCAGAACAGTTCTTCAGGCTCCCACGCATCGACGCGGCCGCCGGCAAAACCGAAGGTCTTGAAGCCCATCGATTCGAGCGCGACATTGCCGGCGAGAACGTACAGGTCGGCCCAGGAAATCTTGCGGCCGTATTTCTGCTTGATCGGCCACAGCAGACGGCGCGCCTTGTCGAGGTTGGCGTTATCCGGCCACGAATTGAGCGGCGCGAAACGCTGCTGGCCGGCGCCGGCGCCGCCACGGCCGTCGGTGATACGGTAGGTGCCGGCCGAGTGCCAGGCCAGGCGGATCATCAAGCCACCATAGTGACCGAAGTCGGCCGGCCACCATGCCTGCGAGTTTGTCATCAGCTTGTTCAGGTCGGCAATGACGGCGTTGAGATCGAGGCTCTTGAACTCCTTGGCGTAGTCAAAGTCCTTGCCCATCGGATCGCCTGCGGGCGATTTCGAATGCAGCACGCTGACGTCCAGCTGCTCCGGCCACCAATCGCGGTTCCTGTGTCCGCTCTTGCCGCCCGTGAATGGGCATTTGTCGTCGGTTTTTGCGTCCATGAATCGTGTCCTCCACTGAAACTGCGCTCGCCTGGGAAAGATAGGAAGAATGGCGCGCGCTTGCGGCGCTTATAGGGAACGCTTCCAATAAGGTCTAATCGTATTGATTGCTATAGTCGATAAGGATACCTTATCGGTATGATCACCTTGCGTCAGTTGCGCTATTTGAGCGCGCTCGCCCGCCACCGGCATTTCGGGCGCGCCGCCGCCGACTGCGCGGTGACCCAGCCGGCACTGTCGATGCAGGTGCGCGAACTCGAGCGCGAGATCGGCGCCGAACTGGTGGAGCGGCGGCCGGGCGACGTCGCGCTCACCGAAACTGGTCTGGACGTCGCCGAGCGCGCCGAGCAGATCCTCGCTGCGACGCGCGATCTGGTCGATTTCGCCCGCCACCGCGAGGTGCTGAGCGGGCGGCTCTTGCTCGGCATCATCCCGACGCTGGCGCCCTACATCCTGCCGCGCGTGCTGCCGCAGCTCGCGGCGAAATATCCGCAATTGCGGCTGGAGGTGCGCGAGACGCAGACCAAGCTGCTACTCGACGAATTGGGCCGCGGCGAACTCGACGCCGCCATGCTGGCGCTGCCGGTCGAGGGCGCCGAGGTGGAAACAATGGCGTTATTCGACGACGCATTTCTGCTGGCGATGCCGGCATCCGACAAAATATGCGGTCGCGTCAACATCGAGGATGTCGACCAGCGCCGTCTTATTTTGCTGGAGGAGGGCCACTGTCTGCGCGATCAGGCGCTGGCGTTCTGTGGTGCGCCGCGCCGTGACCAGCCGGCGAGTCTGGGCGCCACCTCATTGGCGACGGTGATGCAGATGGTAGCCAACGGTTACGGCGTGACGCTGTTGCCGTACATCGCCGCCGAGACGGAAGGCCGCGATGCCCGCGTCAAGCTGTTGCGTTTCAACGAGCCGGAACCGGGCCGTTCGGTTGGGCTCGCCTGGCGGCGCACCTCGCCGCGTAAAAAAGATTTCGAGGCGCTCGGTGAGTTAGTCGTCGAGACCCTACGGGCCCGCCCGAAATCGAATTCGCGCACTTAGGTTTTGTAGGACGAGTTGCGGCGATCGAGCAGGCGCTTGAGCGCCGGCCATTCCATCGAGCCGTGCGCGCGCCGCTTGCCCTGCGCGTCAGGCGTCGGCGAAAGCGCGAGCTGGTCATTCGAGCGTTTGGTGACCTCCGGCGGCGGCATCAAAAGTTCAGAGTTGGCGGACATCGCCAGCAGCTGGGTCTGGCAGGCCCGCTCGAGGCGATAGATATTGTTGAACGCCTCGCCGATGGTGCGACCGATCGAGAGCAGGCCGTGGTTGCGCAGTATCATCACGTCGCAGTCGCCGAGGTTTTTCACCAGCCGCGACTGCTCGTCGAGATCGACCACGACGCCCTCATAGTCATGGTAGGCGATACGCGGCCACCGCATGGCGGTTTGCGTGATCGGCAACAGGCCGCATTTCAGCGACGAGATCGCCATGCCGGCATTGGTGTGGGTGTGCAGCACGCACATGGCGTCATGCCGGGCGCCGTGGATCGCGCCGTGGATCACGTAGCCGGGCAGGTTGATGGAATATTCCGGATTGGCGTTGGCGACGATGTTGCCGGCGAGATCGATCTTGATCAGCGAGGACGCGGTGATTTCCTCGTACAGCATGCCGAACGGATTGATCAAGAAGTGCTCGTCGTTGCCGGGCACCCGCGCGGAAATGTGGTTGAGGTGAAGGTCGGTCATACCGAAATGATCGAGCAGGCGGCGAGATCGACGCGAGTCTGCCATTCGAGCTCGGACATCGGAGCGGTTCCGGCGGGTTTGGCGGCATAGACATTCATGGGATTACTTCACGTTGCGCGATGCCTGGGTCAATGCTGACCGATATTAGCATCGGCGATGACTTGCTTCCACCGAACGAGATCCTCGTCATAGGTCGCCTGCATTTCCTCCGGCGTGCTCGGGTGCGGCGTAATGCCGAGGTCCAGCAAGCGCTGGCGCACGTTCTGCGCGACAATCGCCTTGGCGACTTCCTTGCTCAGCCGCTCGACGACGGCCCGCGGAGTCTTGGCCGGCACTACGAAGCCGTTCCACGATACTAGCTTGAACTCCGGCACGCCGCTCGCGGCAACGGTTGGAACGCCCGGCAGCAGGGCAACCGGCGTTCCCGAGGCCACGGCGAGCGCGCGCAGTTTTCCGGCTTTAATCTGGCCGGCCACGCCGGGCAAAGTCTCGAACCCGATCTGCACTTGCCCGGACATCAAGGCGAGGACGACGTCGCCGGTCGTCTTGAACGCGATGGTCGGAACTTTGAGGCCGGCCGTCGACGTAAACAGCAGCGAGGTCAGGTTCTGCACGCTGCCGGAGCTGATCGTCCCGATATTGAAATGCTCGGGCTCGCGCCGGCCGGCGGCGACTGCATCGCCAAGGGTCTTATACGGGCCGTCGCCTTTGGCGATGACGACAAAATCAAACAGGCCCACCGTTGAGACCATGGCGAAGTCTTTGGTTGCGTCATACGGCAGCGACTTGAACATCCAAGGGCTGGCGGCAGCACGCTACCTTCAAGCACGTATCGCACGCCGAGATCGCGGCCGACCTGCCTAATATCGACACGCTTAGGTATCCAATATTTGACGGAGCAATCAGGTGCCATTTAAATTGTTGTCGACGGATGCAGCAAAATCGGTACGTTTGAAAGGTCCGCGCCACGATCCGATGTTCACCGCCAAAGAAACCATGTTTTGAATATCACCGGTGAAATCACGGTTGCCGCGCCACGCGAGGCGGTGTTCAAGGCGCTCAGCGACGCGCCGTTCTTCGCCTCGTGTATTGAGGGCGTGCAGGACTTCAAGAAGATCGACGCCACCCATTACGATGCTGTGCTGGAAACCCGCATTGCCTACATGCGCTTCAAGTTCAAGGTTGCCGTCGAGATGACGAAAGCAATTTCACCGGAGGAAATTGAAGCCAAGGTCGAGGGCACACCGCTGGGTGTAGTAGGCCGGCTGACTGCAACCGCGACCACGCGGCTCGCCGACTTTGGTGGGCAGACCCTCATCCGCTATGCGATCGACGCGACGCTGACCGGAAAACTCGGTAGCATGGGGCAACCGGTGCTCAAGGCGAAGGCGAAGGAAATGGAAAAGCAGTTTACCGCGCGGCTCACCGCCGCCTTCGCCAGCGGCGGACCGGGGGCGGCGCCATGACGCCGTTCGATCTGGTTGAGCCTGGTTCGCTTAAGGAAGCGATTGCGCTGATCGACCCAGACGATTCCGACGTGCGGCCGATCGCCGGCGGCACCGCGCTGATGCTGATGATGAAGGCCGGCGTGTTCCGGCCGCGCCGACTGGTGAGCCTACGCAAATTGGGCGACGGCTTCACCCGCATCGCGGCAGCGCCCTCCGGCGAGCTGACTATCGGGGCGCTCGCGCCGCTCGCCGCGCTCGAGCATTCGCCCGAGGTCGCGCGCCATGCGCCGGTGATCGCGCGCACCATGAAGCGGCTGTCCAACGTGCGTGTGCGCAATGTGGCGACAGTGGGCGGTGCGCTGGCGCATGGCGACCCGCATATGGATCTACCGCCGGTGCTGATCGCGCTTGGCGCCACCATTGCAATCGAGGGTCCATCTGGCGAGCGCCGCATGGCGGTAGAGGACCTGCTCACAGGCTATTACGAAACCGCGCTCGCCAGGAACGAGCTGATTACCGAACTGCGCATCCCGGCGCCAGGCGCCACGCGCGCGGTTTACTTCAAAGTCACCGCCGGCTCGGCTGACGACTGGCCGGCGCTCGGCGTCGCGGTCGCGCTCACCGCTGAAGGCTCGCGCGTGAAATCCGCGCGCATTGTGGTGAGCGCGGCAACGGCCAAGGCCACCCGCCTGAAATCCGCCGAGCAGGCGCTGATAGGTGCCGATGTGAACGAAAAGACACTTCAGAAAGTCGCCGAGGCTGCCGCGGCCGAAGCCGACATCATCGCCGACCTGCGTGGTTCGGCCTCCTACAAGCGCGAACTGCTGCGAGTTTATACCGCGCGCGCGGTGCGCGCCGCGATCGGCGGAGCGCCCTGATGGCCACGTCCGTGAAAACAGGCGGACAAGTCGGCCGCTCGCTGCCGCGGCTCGAAGCGCGCGAGAAGGTGACCGGCCGCGCCGAATACACCCATGTGATGCAGGTGCCCGGCATGCTGCATGGAAAAATATTTCGCAGCACGGTGGCACACGGCCGCATCAAATCGATCGACGTGAGCGAAGCGTGCAAGGTGCCCGGCGTCTTCGCCATCTACACCAGCGACGACGTGCGCAAAATGATCCCCGACCCTTACTATGGACCGGCCTTCCACGACCAGCCGATCCTCGCCATCGGCAAGGTGCATTATGTCGGCGAGCCGGTCGCGGTCGTGCTCGCCAGCGATCCGCACGTCGCCGAGCAGGCGGCGCAGGAAGTCGTCGCGGAATACGAGGAACTGCCCGCCGTATTCGACGAGGTTGAGGCGGCCGAGAACAAGACGCTGGTGCATGACGAGCTCAAGCCCGCCGGCACCTTTGCCGATCTCAAGCATCTCAAGGGCCGCAAGGGCACCAATATCGCGCTCGATTTCCGGCTGCGGCGCGGAGACGTGGACAAGGCCTTCGCCGAGGCCGCCCACCTCTTCGAACACACCTTCCGCACCCAGAAGGTGCTGCACCTGGCGCTGGAGCCGTTCGTTTCGATCGCGGATTACCGCGACAACGGCGTCACGATCTATTCAGCCTCGCAGGGGCCGTCATTCGTGCGCACCGAGATCGCGCGCCTACTCGGCTGGCCGGAGAATCGCGTGCGCATCAAGGTGCCGTATCTCGGCGGCGGTTACGGCGGCAAGCTCTATATCAGGATGGAAGCGCTTAGCGTCGCGATGTCGATGCTGGCGCGCCGGCCGGTGAAGATCGCCCTCACCATGGAAGAGCAGTTCTACACCATCACCAAGCATCCGAGCACGTTCCGCATCAAGAGCGGCATCGACAAGAATGGCCGCATCGTCGCGCGCAAATGCGAAATTTGGTGGAACGGCGGTGCCTTTGCCGATGTCGGTCCGCGCGTGACGCAGAAATCCGGCTTCACTGCGTCGGGGCCTTACGACATCGATAATGTCTCGATCGATTCCTACGCGCTCTATACAAACCTGACGCCGGCTGGCGCGCTGCGCGGCTTCGGCATTCCGCAACTAGTGTGGGCTTACGAGAGCCATACCGATATGATCGCGCGCGCGCTTCATGTTGATCCGGTGGAATTCCGCAAGCAGAACCTGCTGCGCGATGGCCGCCCGCAGGCCACTGGCACCATCCTGAAGGACGCCGCGATCGAGAAGGTGCTCGACCGCATCGCCGAACGGCTCAACTGGAAAGCGCCACTCGACCGCGGCAAGGGCGTGCTACGGTGCGGGCGTGGGCTGGCGGTAGCGCTCAAGGCAGTGATTTCGCCGAGCACGTCGGTAGCGATCGTGAATGTTTCGGCGGACGGCAGCACGACGCTTTATTGCGGCACCGTCGACATGGGGCAGGGCTCCGACACCGCCATGGCGCAGATCGTCGGCGAGGTGCTCAACATGCCGGCGGAAACCATCCGCATTGTCCCACGCGACACGGATGTGACGCCCTATGACATGGGCACGCTCGGCTCGCGCTCGCTGTTCCACATGGGCCATGCGGTGCGGCTTGCGGCCGAGGAGGCGCGTGCCAAGATCGCCCAGCTCGCGCGCGAAGTGGGCGAGCCGGAGGGCCACAATGTCCCGCTCGCCGACTTATTCCGGAAAAAATATGGCATGCAGGCCGGCAACATCGTCGGCACCGGCACCTACAAGCCCGATTACATCCCGCCCGACGCCGACGGCCTTACCACCAATGCGACGCCGTTTTGGATGGTGGCCGGCGCAGGCGTCGAGATCGAGGTCGACACCGAGACCGGCCATGTGCGTATCACGCGGCTCATCAACGTCGCCGACGTAGGCCGACCGATCAATCCGAAGATCGTCGAGACGCAGCTCTCGGGCGGCTCGCTGATGCAGCTCGGCTTTTCCATGTTCGAGAAGATGCATCTCGACGGCGGCCAGGTCACCAATGCCTCGCTCGCCGACTACAAGATCCCTGGCATTCACGACGTGCCTGCGGTCATGGAAAACGAGGCGGTCGACACCTATCAGAGCAACGGCCCGTTCGGCGCCAAGGGCGTGGGCGAGCTCGCAACCTTCGGCGTGTCGCCCGCCATCGCCAATGCCATCGACGACGCCATCGGCGTGCGGCTCACTGAATTGCCGCTGACCGCGGAAGCCGTCCTGCGCGCGCTGCGCGCTAAGGCCGGCAAACCGCTCGAGGATGACTGACATGCCGGCCACCCGTACGATCAGCTTCACCCTCAACGGCCGTCCTGTCACCGCCGAGGTGAAGCCGCACCACAACGCGGTCGAAATGCTGCAGACGCAGTTCGCTTTGTTCGGCGCGCGCGAGAGCTGCGGGCAGGGGCTGTGCGGCTGCTGCACCGTGCTGGTGGACGGTAAGCCGGTCTCGGGCTGCCTCACTCTCGCGGTGTTTCTCGATGGCGCCGATCTGGTCACCGTCGAGCACTTGGCCGTGCCGGGTATGCTCGATCCGGTGCAGCAGGCCTTCATAGAATGCGGCGCCTTCCAATGCGGCTATTGCACGCCCGGCTTCGTGCTGATGGCGAAGGCGCTGCTCGGCCAGCATCCTGATCCCGACGACGAGCAGATCCGGGACTACCTGTCGGGCAACTTATGCCGCTGTGCCGCCTATCCAGAGATCGTAAATGCGGTCAAAATGGCCGCGCGTAAGAACAAGGCCGGCGCAACCGGCTGAACTTAAAACGCGACCGATAGGGAGAGATTGATCCATGACAACGGCAACTGTGGCTGCTTCAGAACCTTGGTATCGCAGCCTCAACGCGACCCAATGGAAAACCGTGTTTGCCTCGAACCTCGGCTGGATGTTCGACGGCTACGAGACCTTCGCGCTGATCCTGGTGGTCGGCGTGGCGTTGCACGACTTGCTGTTACCGGCGCAATTCGCCCAGATCCCGGCTTTTGCCGGCACGGTGATCGGTATCACGCTGCTCGGCTGGGGCGTCGGCGGGGTGATCGGAGGCGTGCTGGCCGACTATATCGGCCGCCGGCGGACGATGATCTTCGCGATCCTGGCCTATTCAATTACGACCGGACTTTCGGCCTTCGCCTGGGACTGGGTGTCGTTCGCCTTGTTACGCTTCCTGGTCGGCATTGCGATCGGCTCGGAATGGTCGACCGGCGCCTCGCTGACTGCGGAAGTCTGGCCGGACAACGCGCGCGGCCGTGGCGCTGGGTTGATGCAATGCGGTCTCGGCATCGGCTTCTTCCTGGCATCGTTCACCTGGCTGTTCGTCAGCGGCTACGGCCCGGGCGCCTGGCGCATCATGTTCATCATTGGCGTCATCCCGGCGCTGTTTACCTTCTGGCTGCGCAGCGGCATCCCGGAGTCGCAAAAATGGGAGCACAGCAACGAAAAGCGAAAATCCGCGCAGGTGAAGAAAAAAAACGGTGCCGCTCTGAGCGCAGAAGATCAGCACCTCACGCGCTTCACCTTCGCGGACTTGTTCGCCGATCCGGAAGTGCGCAAGATCACCGTCATCGTGTTCCTGATGTCACTGACGACCACGGTCGCATGGTGGGGCATCTCGACCTGGGTGCCGCCCTTCATCGCCGCCGCGGCCGGCAAGGTGGGCCTTCCACCGCAGACCTGGGCCAGTTATGCCGGCATGAGCTACAATATCGGCGCCATCTGCGGATATATCGGTCTTGGCTTCATGGCCGACCAGTTCGGCCGCAAACCGATTGTGATGATCTTCTTCGCCGCCTCGCTGGTGCTCACCTTCGCGCTCTATAAGTGGACGACCGATGTGCATCTCTTGTTGCTGGTCGCGGCGGTCAACGGCTTCTTCACGCTCGGGCAATATTCGTGGATGTCGGTCTGGTTGCCGGAGCTATTCCCGACGCGCATGCGCGCCACCGGGATGGCGTTTACCTTCAATAGCCCACGCTTCATCGCATTCCTGGGACCGCTGTTCGCTGGCATGCTGATCACCCAGTTCGGAGGCTTCGGCGGAATGGCGGTGGTGTTCTCGTTTATCTACATTCTGGGTTTCGTGCTGGTGCCGTTCCTGCCGGAGACCAAGGGCAAGCCACTGCCGGCTTGATGACGGCATAGCGTCGATTCTAAATCAGCGGTGTAGCGCAATTCGCTGCACCGCTTTGTTTATCGTCCCTGGAGGAGCGCCATCATGGCGAGCGACATTGTTCTGACCAATCCGGTCACCATGGCTCAGCCAGGTGGCCACTACACTCACGCGGTGACGGCCAACGGGTTTGTCTTTATCGCGGGACAGTTGCCGATCGCGCCAGACGGGGCCAAACTCGCCGAGGCGCCGTTCGAACAGCAGGCGCAACAGGTGCTGGAAAACGTCGCATTGGCGCTCACCGGCGCCGGCTCGGCCATCGATCGCCTGGTGCAAGTGCGGGTCTACGTCACCGACATCAAGCTGTGGCCGGCTTTCAACGCGATCTACGCCCAATGGATTGGGTCGTCGTGTCCGGCCCGTGCAGTAGTGCCGGTGCCCGAACTACATTACGGCCTCAAAATCGAAGTCGAAGCCGTTGCGCTCGAAGGATCGTCATAACCACGCAGGTCAAAGTCAGCCGTGCAAATGCACATAACAACAAATTATTATCACCAAGCGCGAGCCTCGAGGCTGCCCTTATTCGCATAATGGAAGGTTACGGAACAGAATCGGCTAAGACCCGATAAAGCCATCGCGCCGCGATGCCCGCCGGCGCAAGTCTATTTGCGCGGCGCGATTTACTGATTTTTCAAATATCTAACTATCTCAATTAGTGCGTTCGCGTCACCAAATCCACCGGCTTTGGTAATGAAAGTCAGCGAGCGCCCGTCTACCTGCATCGTCCCAATCGCGACACCTGGCATAATTTCTCCTGCTACCGACGCTTCGGAAACGCCAAGGGCTTGGAAGGTTTCGAACGCGGTATCCCCTCCGACCATAACGACCGCATCTACTTGCAGACGACGGACAATGTCTGCCGCCGTGCGTCCAAGTTTCTGTGCAATTTTGGAAGCGCTAATTAGATTTGGCTCTCGCGACGATTCTGGTCGGACAATTAATGCTACCGGAGGTGTACTCTCGTTGACGCTGCGATTCAAAATCCAGTCGCCATCTCGTGTGTGCGCCGAAAAAGACATTGTCAGTTCCTCGGCGCCGGCTGCGCACAATCGCGCCGCTTGTTCGGCACTTGCCGCGGTTCGCGAGCCGATGACAAAGAGAATAGGATTCTGAGCTTGCTCGCTGATCCTCTGGATTACTGACAAAAGTTCCGATGACGGTGTTTGCGCGAGCTGCTTGGCTATCGCTGTAGCAAGACCTGACGCTCCAACGGGTAGGACTTCGTCGCAGTGGCTTATGGCAAATTTGGCGATGGCATCAAGATCGGCCTCGGTCTCGCAATCGGCGACGTAGGCGTGAATTCCGGCTTCGACGTTGAGCGCGAAGGCCGCGCCGCGCGTCCACACATGGACGATCAGGTCCTTCGACGCTGCTCGCAAGATTTGCGGTAGCGGCGCTGAAGGCGGCGGCGATAGGGCGTCGGCCCCGATCTCCGTCTGCCGAAGCGGCACGCCATTCATGAACACCTCGCCTTCGCGCATGATGCGGCCGTGCCTGGGAACAGCCGGTGCGATCAAGACATGCTGCAGTCCGGTCGCACGAAGCCCGGCCATAATCTCGGCGGCAATGTTGCCGCGCAGAGTGGCATCTATTTTTTTCAATAAAATTCGGGGCGCACCTGCAAGCGCAGCACGTGTCGCATTCCAGACGCGCTCGTCGGCTGCGGTTGGCGAGAGGTGCCGACTTTCGCTGGTCAAGGACAATACCCGAGTGTTGGTCTCGACAGCAGCCGCGGCCTGCTCAAAATCGAGTAATATACGTGTTTCAAGGCCGCGCCCTGCAAAGGGCGCTGCAGCATCCAGCGCTCCCGTGAGATCATCGGCGACGATGGCAACGTCGAGCCTACGATGCGTCATATCGAAGCCCGATCGGCTTGTTGTTTTCGTTTTGGGCGGTTAAGAACTTGCGAGCCGCCGCGCGTAGGCAATCGTGGCATTCATATTTTCATGACGCGCGACGCCCTGCCAGGCAATGTCAAACGCGGTTCCATGATCGACCGATACGCGCAAGATCGGAAGGCCGAGGCTTACGTTAATGGTGGTATCGAACGCGATCAGCTTGGTCGGGATGTGACCCTGGTCGTGATATTGCGCGACGACCAGGTCAAACTCACCCTGCAGCGCACGATAGAACACCGTATCGCCGGAAATCGGCCCTGTCACTGCGATGCCTTCGCTGCGTGCCGCTTCGATAGCTGGTTTTATTCGTTCGATTTCATCGGTGCCGAACAGCCCGTTCTCTCCGCTATGAGGGTTCAATCCGGCGACCGCGATGCGCGGCCGAGGAATGCCCAGGCGCTTGAGGTGGGCATTTCCGACTCGAATGGTTGCGAGCTCGCGTTCCATGGTCGCTCTTTGCACCGCACCGGAGAGCGATACATGGGTCGAAACGTGGATCGTCGATAATTTCTCAGACGCCAGCAGCATAAAGGAGGACTCTGCTCCCGTAAGGTGAGCAAGCAGTTCTGTATGGCCCTCGAACGGGTAGCCGGCGGCGTGCAGCGCTTCTTTGTTGATCGGGGCGGTGGCGATCACCGATATGTCGCCCGCGAGCGCAGCGGAAACAGCCCGCTCGATATAGGCGTAGCTGCAAGCCCCCGCCGTGGCGGTCATGATGCCATCGCGGACCGACTCCGAACCGGGTATACGAATATCGACGACTGGAACGGCCCCCGCTCGCAACGTCGAATTCAGCTCGCCGAACGACAGTCTTGCGCGGGTCAGTTCGTTTGCCCGTTCCAGAATCGATTTGGTGCCGAACACAACTATCCCGGCGCGATCAGCAGGCGACAGATCAGCAAGCGCGCGGCACACGATTTCAGGGCCGACCCCAGCGGGGTCGCCCATCGTGATGCCGACACTTGACGGTCGTGTCATCGGACCTTGTTCCGTCAAATCGGCTTGAGTTTTGCTGCCCGTGCCACTTTGAGCCACTGGGCGGTTTCCGCAGCAATGTAGGCTGAGAATTGTTCTGGTGTGTCCGTCGCCGGGTCTGCGCCGAGTGCCTCGATATGCTTGCGGACATCCGGCATCGCCACGGCCTTGTGGATTTCCGCATTGAGCTTGTCGACGATTTCCTTCGGCGTTCCCGGGGGCGCGACGACGCCAACCCAAATACTTACGGCAAACTCGGGAAGTCCGCCGGATTCGGCAACGGTCGGGACATCTGGCAAAAGTGCTGATCGCTTTGCGCTCGATACCGCGATAGCTCGAAGCTTGCCAGATTTGATATACGGAAGCGCCACGGGAAGGGTCGGGAACATCATCGGCACTTGATTTGCAAGTACGGCCGTAATGGCCGGCGCGTCGCCTTTATACGGCACATGGACGAGATCAATACCCGCCATTACCTTCAGGAGTTCGACCGTGAGATGATTTGACGTTCCAATGCCTGCGGAAGCGTAGTTGACTGTGCCAGGCTTCTGCTTGGCGATAGCGATCAAATCCTTGACGCTGTGCACGGGGAAGTCGGGGTTCACCACCATAATGTTCGGCGCCGCTGCGACAAGCGCGACCGGAGCGAAATCCTTGGTGGGATCATAGGGTAGGCTACCGTAGAGACTGGGCGCCATTGCGAGGTTGCTCACCGAACCAAGCAGCAGCGTATAGCCATCGGGTTTTGCCTTCGATACCCAATCAGCACCAATCGTGCCACCAGCGCCGGCGCGATTTTCCACCACGACTGCCTGCCCGAGGCTCTCGGACATCTTTTGTCCAACGATACGAGCAACAATGTCATTGATACCGCCAGGCGGGAAGCCAACAACAAGATGGATTGGCCGGTTTGGATAAGGCTGCGCGGTAGCGACCAATGGTGCGGCGGTCAGGCATGCCGCCGCCATTGCCAGTTTCGCAATATGCAACATGTAGCGCATGTTACGTCTCCTCCATTTTGCGGGCTCTTTGCCGATAGCTTTTTGTAGCGAAGAAAGTGTGTGGAATTAAGTGAGCGCAATCGACCGCTTTTCGATCTTGGTGTGGGCCTCCCCCGCCAAAATACTAACCGGCACCCCGTCGCGCTCGAGACAGGCTCGTACCGTTTCCACCGGCAGCCGATTCCAGTCGCGGCCCGCGACCAAAGCTGCAAATGTCCCGGCGGCCTGACCTTGCAGGCCAGTGGGCGCCATGTTGCGTGCAAATTTGTCGACGTCGTGCGTCATCGATGCGCAGCGTCCGGCGACTACAAGATTCTGAATTTCGTCGGTGATCATGCAACTCAGGGGAAATTCGAACCTCATCAGCTTGAGCGAAAGCTTGCGCGCCCATTCGTCACTGGCAGAGCCTTCGTGGCCGTAGTCGGGTCCGTGAATTTCAGCGTTGCCGTAGTCCACCGATGTCATCACGGCAATCGAGTCGTCAAAACGTCTTCCGTTGGCGAGATCTCCATAGGTCAGAGTGTAGCGACCCCTGATGCGCCGGGTTTCACGAACGCCGAGATATGCCGACGTATCGATTAGAAAGCTGTGCTCAAATCCCGGCAACAGCGTGCGGCAGGTGCGTACGATATCGCGGAGCTGCTTGCGGCCCTCGATCTCGGCCCGGGTTATATCGGCGGCCTTGGTACCGTCGATGTTGTAGATGCGCGTGCTGTTGCAAATCAGGATGGCGCGGTCGATGTGCTCCTGAGCGTTTACTCCGCTGAAGCGCAGGTAGTGGATCGGCAACGAGGCACCCAGCAGCCCCATTTGCTTGGCCTTTTCTATAATCGAGAAAAAGCCGTCAATTCGAACCATTCCCTGATCCAAGTCGACCACGCGCCGGCCGTCGTCTTGCGAAAAATCCTCGGGATGGTTGTCGATGTAGTCCTTGAATCGTCGAAGATCGATGTTGCCAAAGCGGCCCATCACCGTGGTCGGCCGCATCGCGCCGTCGGCCTCGCGCCCCTTTACGAACGGAACGCCCGCCCTTGCCGCGACATCGCCGTCGCCAGTGGTGTCGATGACGACTTTAGCCACAATCGCCTGACGCCCGGTTTTATTGTCGATGATGACGCCCTCGATTTTATCATCGCGGACCAAGGGCTCTGAAACCCACGTGTACAATAAAAGGTCGGCGCCCGCTTCAAGCACGAGATCCAGCGCCGTCAATTTGTAGGCCTCGATATCCCACGGCACGACGTCGCCAAGGCCGGCGCCTTGTTCGCGTGCCAGGCGGGAAAAGAACTCGCGGGGAAAGCCAACAAGTTCGCTCGCCGGAATCACAATTAAGCCCATTGCCGAGCCGGTCGCGGTTCCGCCGAGAAAACCAGCCCGCTCGATGAGGAGCGTTTTCGCCCCATTTCGTGCCGCCGCGACGGCGGCTGCGATACCGGCGACGCCACCGCCGCAAACCAGAACGTCGACATGGGCTGCAATGGGAATTGTCTGCTCGCCCAGCCTAACTTGATCACTCGAAATGTCGAACAAGGGAGTCTCCACGAAGGCGAACAGCAGAGATGGTCGCGAGCGTTGCCCAAAAGAGGCGTTACGGTGTTGGCTTTAGTTTTCCGCCGATCGTGATTTCATGTTCGGTCAACGGCGGACTGGCCGAAGCACGATGATCTGGGAAGCGGCGACGGTAAGATTCGATGTAAGTGTCTTTCGCGACGCGCATATGAGCCCGGCAAATGGCGATCAGCTTGTCCTCATCGCGATCTCGTAGCGCTTGGATCATCAGCCAATGTTCGTTTCGGGAACGCTCCAGATATTCTTGGCGTGTGATCGAGACCGATCTGATGCAGTGCGCCTTTTGCCCGAAATGCTCGATCGCCTCGACGAGTTGGGCATTGTCGCAAGCCGAGAAGAACGCACGATGGAATTCTATGTTGGTGCGAAAGGCTGCTCTTGGATCGCTATCGCTCGCCGCCTGATCGTGCCGCCGCTGGATTTGCGTGAGGCGGTCAACGATTTCCGGCGTCACGCGTCGCAGCACTTCGCTTGCGGCCGCCGTCTCCAATATCTCGCGAACCGCGTAGATGTCCTCGACTTCCGAGGGCGTGAGAGCCCGCACCATCGCTCCCCGGTTCGGGAGCCGTTCCACTAGTCCTAAGCGTTCGAGTCGGGCGAGTGCCTCGCGCACGGCATAGCGCTTGGCCCGAAAGCGCTCGATCAAAAAGTCTTCAACCAAGCGCTCACGCGGATACAGGAATCCAAGAACGATATCTTCTTCAAGTTGCTCGACGATCGAATGCACGGCGCGTTGCGCCGATCGCCCGTGGTGGCCGTTGGTTGGCGACTGAGGTTGTTGGCGAGATGCGGCTGTTCCCATAGAGGGCGTGTGTCGCAGGAAGGGATACTTTGTCAATAGAATTATCGATAAGTCGTGCGGCGCCACCCACATACAATGTTGCACTGCAATATTATTATATTGCAGTGCCCAAAAATGAGCTATGTAGGGATGGAGGTTGAGACGCGAAAAAGTAAAATTCATGAGCAAAAGCACTAATCAAGCCTGGAATACCAAGTACGGTCCCCGCCGTGTCCGCCATGAAGAGCCGACGCTTGATGAGGCAATTGCCGCCGCCAAGGGCCTGTCTGACGAACTTAACCAGCAGGCTGAAATCGCGGCCTAGCTGATCGGGCTGCCGCCCGATCAGGTTCGCACCGAGTTACTCAAGGAAGCCCTGCCGGGCAAGAACGTCATCAAGTCGTTCGCGTTTGTGGGTTCGGCCTCTGCGCCGCGCATCATCGCGGTTGAGCGCAGACAGCCGCGGCGCCAACGAGCGCGATGAACTCGCGCCTTTGCGTGCTCACGCCTCGGCTCTGGACGAAGCATCGTACCGGCTAGAACCGGAATACTGGACGTCGCCGCGATCGACTTCCCGTAACGGGCCGGTGAACACCGGAGAATAGTTTTCGCGGGCGGCAATACTCGTCTCGGTTCGTGCGGACAGCACGCAAGGAACGTTGTATCGTCGGTTTCGCAGAATTTGCAGGTTACGGAACATCGCGCGCAAGCGGGTCATCTTTCTCGCTCGGGCGATCGCCCATCCTGTCCAGCGACGTGGCTCAGTCGGGCCATTTCAATTGGGGCCGATCAGATCTGAGGTAATTTGCGCACGCCTCTAGCACCGCAAGAATGCTAATAACTCCGGATCAGCGTCCTGCAAGACAATTCACGGCTACGATCACGCCTTTGGCACGATCGGACATAGTAGGTGCGGAGTTTCATTGCCGTCGAAATGCAGGGTCGTCTTGCCGCCAAAGATTTCGGGCGGTCGATCACGCGGGTCGTCGTGCACAAAGGGCCCACAGCCGCACCAAGGCTTGGCGTAATTGCCGACTTTCACTCCCGGCCCGTCCCATTCATAATCGCGGCCCAGAACCGTCAGGCCTATCCGATAGCCAGCCGGCACCACGATTGACGTTGGCCAGATCTCAATATCGAGATCGACCGGCATGCCTGGAACGAGTGGCCACCATTCATCATGGCTGTGATAAGGTCGATAAGGCAAAGAAATGGAAGGTTCGAGTTTGCGATGTGAGGCGCGCAGCCAGCCTTGGCTGATTGGAGTATGCGGATCGACCGCGCCGGAGAATAACACTTCTTTGCCGGCTGGATCGAAGACGCGAAGGACCAGAAACAGGTCCGCATCGGTTGTCGATGACGAGACACGCAGTGTTGCGGCAGAGGGGCCGGTGATCTCTGTCTGTTCTGCGAGAGGTGACGTCAGGAAGGTCAGGCCTTTGCCAAGCGCGTCAAATTCAACGGACTTGATCGTATTTGGCGGTGTCGGTCCGAGGCTCATATCCTCCGAATTGAGATAGAACTTGGTCCATCGCGTCCGGCTAATCGGCCATTCGTTTTCAGTGCGCTCGACGAACTTGTCGACGTGGCGCACCTGCAGCAGGACAGGCGGGCGCATCTCCCATCCATTGTTCTTATCTTTTAGGAAGTGATCGAAGAACTCTAGCTGAAGCTTGCGGCCATAATCCGTGTAATAGTGCGTCCAGTGCTCGAGGCCGTGGCACTCCAGCCATTTCTTCGGCGACGCCGATCGCACAAAACCCTCGACATTCCCGCGCAGATGCAGGCCTTGGCCTCCCCAGTTCGCGGATGACAGGAAAGGTACCGTGATCTTGTCCCACTTGGCCGCCCGATCTTCGAAATAACGATCGTAGAACGGATGGGCGAGAATTAGATTGCCGAAATCGGCACGGTTCGCCGCGAGCGCCTCCTCCGGCAATGTTTCCGGGCCGCTGACCAGATCGCCATGAACCTTCGAGCGGTAGCCACGTTCCCCGAGGCCGTACTGGATCGTCTTTACTTGGACGGGGTACCAAGTATCCCAAAACGTAGATTTGATACCGCCGTGATAAGTGGAATCGCGATACCAGTCCGCCGCACCTTCCCACATGCACATGGCTGCCAAATGTGGCGGCTGCAGCGAGGCTACCTGCCATTGGTTCATCGCGTAGTAGGAGACGCCACTCAGCCCCACCTTGCCATTCGACCACGACTGAACCCCAGCCCACTCGATGCAGTCGTAATAGTCGCGCGCTTCGCGCGGCGAGAAATGCTCGATGAAGCCGGGCGAACGCCCGGCACCGCGCGAGTCGATGCGCACGCAGACATAGCCTTCGGGCACCCACTTCTCCGGATCGCAGACTTCCCAATTCTGGTATTTGTTGGTGGAGCCGGCGTTGACGTCCGGATGCTCGCGCGCCAGGATTTCCCAGATCTTCGCGTAGCCCTCCTGGAATGCGAGCCCTTTGGCATATGGGCCATAGGTGAGAAGTACCGGGTGGCGGCCCTCAACTGTCGGACGAAATACATCGGCGCGCAAAACGGTCCCATCATCCATCGGAATCGGTACGTCCCAATCGATGCGCATGTCATCACGGATTTCCGTGCGACTCGGATATGGACTCGACATATTCCCTCCCGGTATTGCAGTGTCGCTATTGGTATTACGGCGATCGTTTCAAGCGAAATTCTATTGCACCTCGCAGTTATTGGCCACGCCTCGATTCGCCTGCTTAAGTTTCGTCACGAAGTGACGACGGGAATAAGAAGGTATTGCGAATGAGTTGCTCCGAAATGCAATCCCATCCGGCTACTCGTGAGCGATGACGGTCGATCAATAGCATCTGTATGTCGGAAGGGGCCGACGCCTGTTGCGGGCTGTCCGATTGCACCAGATAAGTGCTTTAGATCGCCGGGGTAGACATAATCGCGCCCACGAATAGTTATTGCGAGTCGATAGCCAGCGGGCGCGATCACGCATGTTGGCCAAATCTCAATATCGAGATCGTATACCTTGCTCGGTTCGAGCGGCTGGCTCTCATCATGGCTGTGGTACGGACGGTAAGGCAGTGAGCGGGCCGCGTCCAATTTGCGATGTGAGGCGCGTAACCAGCCATGTGCCAACGGCGTGTGGGGATCGTTAGAGCCAGAGTAGATGATTTCCTTAAGGTCGGGCGTAAACAGTCTTAACACCACGAAAAGGTCGGCGTCGTCTGTGTCCGATGATACGCAGAGCTTTAACGATAAGGGCCCAATAATTTTGGTATCTTTATCGAGTGGCGGCGTAATGAAGGTAACGCCATCCGACGCGGCATCGAATTGAATTGTCCCTTCCACTTCGGAGGAAACGCGTGTGAGCATGTGGTTGGCTGGCTCCAGATAGAGATTCTGCCACGTCGTCTCGGGCAAAGGCCACGATGGCGCGCTCATTTGGCTGAAGGTCTTTTCAGGATGCCGCACCTGCATCACGATCTGCGGCTCTTTATCCCAGCCATTGTCCTCACCTTTGAGGAAGTGCCCAAAGAAGCGCTTCTGTAAGGCGATGCCCGCTTGCGTATAATATTCTGTCCAATGTTCGAAACAGTGAAAATTGAGCCACTTTTTGGCAGATTTTGCCTGCAGGAAGCCCTCGATATTACCGCGCAAGTGAAGTCCTTGCCCGCCCCAATTGGTCGCTGACAGGAGGGGGGTGGTAATTTTTGTGAAATCAGGCAGGCGGCTTTTCCAAAATGGATCACTAGCGAGTTTGGCTTGGCGCGTGTCTATCCGCCAGTCGCGTCGATTAGCCTCTAGCTCGTCTTCGCCAAGTGTTTGCGGACCCGATACCCATTCGCCGTTTATATTGCTGCGAAAGCCACGCTCCCCACATCCATGCTGCACCGGATGGACATACTTCTCTATCCACAGATCGCCAAACAGACTGAGGATGCCTCCGTGCCTGCAGAATTCGCGGTAATAGTCAGAGCAGCCCTCCCATACACAGATCGCAGCAAGATGCGGTGGCTGTAGAGCGGCAACCTGCCATTGATTCATCGCAAGATATGACACCCCGCTCAGGCCGATGCGGCCGTTTGACCAGGGCTGCTGCGCAGCCCATTCAATGCAGTGATATAGATCGAGCGTCTCGCGTTCTGAGAGCAGGTCCATGAAGCCGGGCGATCGCCCGGTCCCGCGCACGTCTACGCGTACCAGCGCATAGCCGTCGGGGACGAAGAGTTCTGGATCGGGAAACTCGTAGTTCTGATATCGGTTGCTGGAAAGTTTGAGAATTTCCGGCTCGTGCGCGCATAGCATTTTCCACTGGCCGCCCCAAACCTCATCCTGAAACGATAGCCACTTGGCATAAGGTCCAGCACCGAGAAGGACAGGGTAGCGGCCATCTCCTTCTGGCCGGAACACGTCACAGCGCAGCACGATGCCATCGTCCATCTCGATTGGAACATCCCAATCGATACGCATGCCGCCGCTAGTTTCGGACCTGAGTGGCTTTAGGGACACTGTGGTGTCAACGCGCTGAGGCATGATTATAGCCCGCCGAAATTTTGTCGAAGCCTTTCGAAGAAAGATGCGAACAGCTTATTTGGCGCGCATTCGAGAGTGCTAGTGAGTGCTTAGCTGCTGAAAATTTCTGAACATTCTGCGCTGGCACCGACGGAGCCACTCGCTGCAGCCGGTCGCTCATGCGCATGGCATATGGCTGATCGGTGCAACATTTATGTTGATCTCGTGTGTGGGCCGGCGGGTGCATTCCGTTTTTCCTAATATCTCGAGAGACGATAATCCTGCACCCGTATACAAAACCATCAACCTTATATACAAAGTAGGAGTGCTGAACAACCGCTGGAACGCGTCATGGATGAAGGTTTGAAGCCCGTGAAGAGTGAAGTCCGCGATGGAATGCGGATTGATTGGGATGTCCCAATTAAAATGGATGACGGGATCGTGTTGCGTGCTGATTTGTTCCGGCCCGATGACGACGGACAGCATCCCGCAATTCTATCTTACGGCGCGTTCGGTAAGGGGCTCGCGTTCCAGGAAGGCAACAGGAGTGCCTGGGAACGCATGACCAAAGCGTTTCCCGAGACCGCAAAAGGTTCGAGCAACAAATATCAGGTCTGGGAGTTGATCGACTCTGAGAAGTGGGTACCTGACGGCTATGCCTGTTTGCGCATCGATGCGCGCGGATCCGGCCGTTCGCCGGGCTTTCTCGATCCCTGGTCGCCGCGGGAGACGAAGGATATCTACGACTGCATTGAGTGGGCCGCCGCTCAGATCTGGAGCAACGGCAAAATCGGAATGAACGGAATTTCCTACTATGCGATGAACCAATGGTTCGTCGCGCAGCACCAGCCGCCGCACCTTGCCGCCATTTGCGTGTGGGAAGGTGCGGGAGACTGGTACCGCGAAGTCACCCGGCATGGAGGAATCTATTGCCGTTTCATGGACAATCTGTACCCGCGAGCATTCCATCGCGCCCAATACGGGTTAGGTGAGCGCGGCCTGCGCAGCAAGGTTACGGGCGAACTAGTCTCTGGTCCCGAAACGCTATCAGAGGAAGAGCTCAAGAAGAATCGCCGCGACATCGAGCAATTCATACTCGATCATCCCTTCGATGATGCGATTTGCCGGGAGCGGACTGCCGATTTCGCAAAAATCAAGACGCCGCTACTGAGCGCTGCCAATTGGGGTGGCGTTGGTCTGCATCCACGCGGGAATTTTGAGGGATTTTTGGCCGCGGCCTCTGAGCAGAAATGGTTGGAGGTGCATGGCGATGCCCATTGGACGCATTTCTATACGGATTACGGCCTCGGTTTGCAGAAGCGCTTTCTCGGGCACTTCCTAAAAGGGGAGGATACTGGTTGGGACAAACAGCCGAAGGTTCTGCTGCAAGTCCGCCATCCGGGGGAAAAGTTCGTAGAGAGACATGAAAACGAATGGCCGCTCGCGCGCACGCAATGGACGAAATTTTATCTTGATCCGGCCGATTTGAGTTTCGGCACCCGTGAGCCAACGACGGCGACGACGCTCCCGTACGACGCTATGGGACCGGGCCTCACGTTCATGTCGGCGCCATTGACTGAACAACTCGAAATTACCGGGCCGCTGGCGGCCAAACTGTCGCTTTCGTCTTCGACGAGCGATGCCGACGTGTTCCTTATCCTGCGGGTTTTCGATCCGCAAGGCGAGGAGGTGGTTTTCATCGGCTCCAACGATCCGCGCACTCCGGTTTCTCTCGGCTGGCTGCGCGCCTCGCATCGCAAGCTCGATCCGTCGCGCTCGCTGCCTTATCGGCCTTTCCATACCCACGACGAAGCCTGGCCGCTCACGCCGGACGAGCGCGTCGAACTCGACGTCGAGATTTGGCCGACTTGCATTGTCGTCCCGCCGGGCTACCGCGTCGGCCTGTCGGTGCGCGGCAAGGATTATGAATACGAAGGTCCGCCGCTCGTGCTCGAAGGCGTCAAATACACGCTCACCGGCGTCGGCCCGTTCCTGCATACACATCCGCAGGGTCGCCCGCCGGAAATTTTTGCGGGCATCAATAATCTGCACTTCACACCGGGTCGGCAACCCTATGTTCTGCTGCCGATCATTCCCGCCGAATAGGGGAGGGCAGCTATCGTGCCGGGCGCCGCGGCCGGGACTTTCCGCGCTGCGGAAGATTCACCTCGAAGACGAATCGGTCCGGACGGCAGATTGTCTCTCCGAGCAGGAACGGTTTTCCCTCCGGATCAATCGCGGTGTAGTCGACGCGTAGGATCGGATGTCCGGCGGGGAGTTGAAGCAATCTTGACTCGTCTTCGGCCACTGTCGCCGAGCTGAATTCGCATCTCAGATCGGCAATTGGAATGTTGTGCTTTTTCAGCAGACTGAAGATGAAAGCATTTCCCAATTCTTTCTTCAGTGTGCGTGCGAGGCTTGGGCGCATGTGTAACCGGTGCAAGGCAACAGGTTCGTCATTAGCGAAGGTCTGCTTCTGATGGCGGAAAACAGATGCGCCCGGCCGGAGGCTGAGGCGCGCGGCGATCTTGTCATCCGCTTTGATCTCGCCTTGATTAAGCTCCGCGAGGCGGGGCAGGAAACCAGCGCGCCTAATTTCGTCCCCGATGGAACGGTCGGGATCGCCTGCAAGCACGCGGTGGATCCGTGGCTTTGTCTTAACGAACACCCCGAGACCCTGATGTCCTTGGACAAGTCCCTCGTAGACCAGCTCGCGCAAGGCGCGCCGCACTGTGATCGCGCTCACGCCAAACGCCTTGGTCAGTTCCGCAAGACTCGGCAGGCGACTGCCCGGCGGGTAGCGGCTGTTTGCAATTCGCGAACGCAGGGCCATCAGCAGGTCGGTGTAGAGAAAACTGCGCGGAGCTTTCGTGGCCTTGGGTTTGGCAGTCCTAGGCATTTTCAATGTGCCTACGCTGAATTGATACTGACTGAGGACTCAACAATTTATCCTCCTATGCACACTTCCGCCACAAGCGAGAAAACCCGGGCTGTGGTCTGGCAGTGCGGCGCGCGCACCTTACAGCCTGAGAAGGTCGCGCGCATTGCCCGCGAAGATTCGATCAGTTTCGTCGGAGGATAGTCTAAGCGATCGTATGCCTCGGATTGTGTCAGCGATCAGGCCGCGCCCCTGTTCTGAATCGAACGGGGCGTCAGTCGCAAACAGGCAGCGCGAGGTGCCGAAGAAGGCATGCCCACAGCGCGTTGGGGCCTCTTCGCCGCCGAGCGCAGTATCGGCATAGAGCATTTGGAAATACTCGATCGGCGGCTTCTTAAGTCCGTGTTCCTCGGCCACAGGATTGCGTTCCGGGGTACCGAAAAAAATCTGACGGAAGCCGAGTTTAATTTTGCCTGAAAAATAAGGGATCATGCCGCCCATATGATGCGAGATTATCTTGAGATTGGGTAGCTCATCGAATAGGCCCGAATAGATAAGCCGTGTCATGCAGGCCGTGGTCTCATAAGGCCAGCCAAAGCTGAACCAAATCTCGTCTTCTGAATGCATTTCGCTAGCGTAGTCGGCGAAGTTTGGGCCGCGCATTGGATGCACCCAGACCGGCAAGTCAAGTTCCGCCATGAGTCGGAATAACGGTCGAAATTCCGGCAGACTAAGAGGCATTCCGGCGACATTGGTGAAAATCTGCACTCCACGCGCACCCAATTCGCGTATCGCGCGGCGAGTCTCGGCGAGTGTAGCATCCATATTGTTCATCGGCAGCGCCGCAATGAAGGTCGGGAAGGCCTGTGGGTGCTTGCGGCAAATTTCCGCGAGTGCGTCGTTGGCAATGCGGGCAAGCTCTGGCGTCGTGTCTGGCGAGCTCACCAGCTCGAGCGGCGGATTCGCAAGCGATAGGACCTGCTGAACGCCATCGAATTGGTCAAGAAGCCTTAGGCGCGCTTCTACATCGACTAATGTCGCGAGTCGGGGAAACGCCTTGACAGCAACGTGGTCTGGAATCAGCTGTTCGAGGCGATCGAGATACGGCTTCGGCATAAAATGGTTGAATACGTCAATAATCATTTCGCTCTCTCACAATGCGACCGCAGGGGCGGCGCCTCGCGCCTTCGCTTGATATACAAACAGCAGAGTTCTTTGTAAAAGGCGAGATACAAACTGTTGGGCCAATGCTTTGGCCTATCCGTTGGAATGTTGGTAGGGGGTATTAGTGGCAACGCTTGATGCGCGATCGGTTGTAATGCATTCGCAAGGCGCGGGGACGCCACTTCTGTTGCTGCATTGTCTCGGGGTCGATCGCCATTTCTGGGGTTTTGCGACCGATCTTACGGATAAGTTCCGCCTGCTTTCCTACGATCTTCCGGGGCATGGCCGCACACCGGTGCCCGATGCGCCATACACGATCGAGGACCTCGCGGACCAAGCCGTTGACGTCCTGCGTGCTCAGAACATCTCCAAGATGCACGTCGCCGGAATTTCCCTGGGCGGACTCATTGCTCAGCAACTAGCCGCCGCGCATCCAGAAATGGTGGATCGGTTAGTCTTAATCGACACGACGCCGCGCTACACAGATGAACTGCGTGGAATGTGGGCGGTCCGCGCCAAGACCGCGCGGGAGCAAGGCCCCATTTCGCTTATCGAGGGCTTGCTGCCAATCTGGTTTACGCCTGCCGCATTGGCAAAAAACGCCACTGATGTTCGCTATGTACGCGATGCACTCGCTCACTGCTCAGGCGAGGGCTATGCGCTGGCCTGTGAGGCGCTCGCCGCGGCAGATCTGCGCGCTAATGCTGCGCGGATCGTCTCGCCGACATTAGTCATATGTGGAGACGACGATATTCCCAGTTTTCGCGATGCAGCGAATTGGCTCGCGGCGCATATAGGCAAGGCCCGCCTCACATGGATCACAGGTGCCCGCCACGCATCGGTGCTGGAGCAGCCGGCGCAGGCGCTGCGCTTGATACGTGAATTTCTGCGCTGAAGTGCCCAGCCCACTTGTCATACAAAGTGGAATGTAGCAACCTTAGCTCCAAGCAAAATAATTTGCCGACAAGGCAACGTCATTCGGGGGAGTCGCAATGAACGTCGAAGAGAAGTCTGCTCAGCTTGTCGCACGTCTCGAGCGTTTGCCATTTTCGCAATGGCATCGCCACTTCTTTATTCTAGCGTTCTTCGGGATTGCTTTAGATGCGGCCGATTTCGCACTTTTTGGTGCCGCACTGCCGCCGATTGCCCGTGAATTTGGGTTGGGGCCGGCGCAATCGGGACTGCTTGCGACCGTGGGGCTTTTCGGCGCATTTCTCGGCGCGTTGTTCTGGGGGACGATTTCCGACTACATCGGTCGCCGCACGGCCTTTCAAGCAACGGTGGGCCTGTTTGCGTTATTCACAGGCCTAGTGGCTGTTTCGTGGAATATAATGTCGCTCGGTATCTTTCGCTTCCTGTCGAATTTTGGGCTCGGCGGCGAGGTTCCAGTCACACTGACGCTGAGCTCCGAGTTCAGCCCAGGCCGTATACGCGGCAGCATGGCCGGCAACATCATGGCGGGATTTCCGGTCGGACTCGTCATCGCCGCGGCACTGAGCCTTTTGATCATCCCGCGATGGGGCTGGCGCGCGCTATTCATTGTCGGCGTCATTCCGGCAGTGCTGCTCTTCTTCGTGCGGCGCTATATGCCCGAGTCCGTCCGTTACCTGCTCAGCAAGGGCCGGATCGACGAGGCCGAGCAGACCGTTGTGGATATTGAGAAGCAGGCGATTGGCCGTTCCTTGAGTGGGGACGAAATCAAGGCATTGCCGAACGTCCGCCCGGAGGTTGCGATCAAGGCGAAGGTCACGGTTTTCGAGTTGCTCGCACCCGGACGCGTCAAGAACACTCTTCTGCTATGGGTGGTTTCGTTCGGATTCCTCTGGGCTTCGAACGGCATTCTTTTCATGTTGCCAACCATCCTGATTCAGCGTGGGATTCCGCTCACGCAGGCGATCACCTTCTTGCTGGTGCAGGCGCTTTCGGCGGTCGTAGGCTATTCCGCATGCGGGTTCCTGATCGACCGCTACGGTCGCAGGCCGGTGCTGTTCCTGTACTATTTCATCGGGGCGTTCTGCCATCTATGGTTCGCGATGGCGAGCGGAACGTGGCTCTACTTTGCGGCGGCTGCCGTGGGGTGGGTCAATCCCGGCGTCTATGGGTCGACGGGCATCTATGTCAGCGAACTGCATCCGACGCATCTGCGGGCCACCGCAGTCGGCTGGTTCTTCGGTATCGGGCGCATCGGTTCATTCCTCGCGCCGACGGTGGTGGGCTTTATGCTAGCTTACGGTGCGGGACACTATGTTCTGCACACCTTTGCGCTTGCCTATCTGATTTCGTCGTTCGCACTGCTCGCGATCGGGATCGAAACGAAAGGACGAGTGCTCGAGGAGATCACCCAAGCAAAACCCGCGTGATTGGGCAGAGAGGCAGGACGTCACGTCTCGGGAATAATCCTGGCCCTTGCGCGAGCGGCTCTTTGCTCAGCCACGATTGAAATGGGACGTAACCATGGCCGACAAGCTGTCTGATGCTCTTCCGAACTATGTCCACAAAAGCGGTGAGCCTAAGGTAGCCCGCTTCGAGGCGCAACGTTGGCTAATCGACAATGTCATTCGCGCCAATGGGCCGGACTGGGATCAGCCACGGACCTTCTATCTGAATGCGCCGTGCGGGGTAGAGGCTAACGCAGATTTCGCCGGCGTCCGCGAGCGCGTAAAAAAACACGATGATATGGCGCCGGCGTTCGAAGCGACGGCGCGGCGCCGCGAGGTCAAGGCTAGGGCTGCAGAAGAGAACGGCGCGTTGGTCACCGCCCGAGACAATTACTTCATGGCGGCGATCAATTGGGGCGCGGCGCAGTGGCCACATCTCGAAAACAGCGACGAGAACATTCGTCTCAATCAGAAAAAGCGCGACTGTTACATGGATTACGCACGTCTGGCGGATCACCATGTCGAGCCGGCCTGGATTCCGTTTCAAGGCCGGCATCTGCCGGGGTGGTTTCACCTGCCGCCGAATTACAAGGGTGGTCAGCTACCGGTGGTAATCGAAATCCCCGGGATGGATGGCTTCAAAGAGATCGGAGTAGCGCTTTACGGAGACCGTTGGTTGAACCGTGGGTACGCCGTACTTACGGTCGATGGCCCGGGACAAAACGAGGCCCCGCTTCTTGGACTCTACGTTAGTATGGACAACTGGATCGCAGCCGGGCCAGCGATTGTCAATTGGCTAACGGCCAGACCTGAGATCGATCCAAATCGTATGGTGGTCACAGGGCGGAGCTTCGGTTCGTTGTTTGGCACCCTGGTGGCCGCGAACGAACCGCGCCTGCGCGCCTGCGCAGTCATGTCCACTTGTCTCGAGCCGGGCTGCCGCACCATTTTTGAAGAAGCGTCGCCGACGTTCAAAAAGCGCTTCATGTGGATGTCGAACTTTACCGACGAAGCGGCTTTCGATCGTTTTATTGCCTCGCTAACCTGGGAAGGGCACGCCGAACGGATCAAAGTGCCTTATCTTTGCGTTTCCGGCGAATGCGAGGAATTAAGCCCTCTTGTTCACACCGAGCGCATGTTCACAAAAATGACTGCGCCACGGCAGTTGGTAATCTATCAAGAATCACGACACTCGGTCGGCAACGTCGCGTCGTGCAATCTCGGTCCGTTTCCGGCCACATTGGTTGCCGATTGGATTGACGCTCGCCTCGTCGGCAAGCCGTTTACGACTGAACGCTGGTTTGTCCAGTCGAACGGAAATATCATTAAGACCGATCTTTGACGTAAATTGCGGACCAGCAGCTTGAGCGGTCGAGGCGCCCGACAAATAGTTGACCCTTTGATGGATATGAGACGCTTTAAAAGGTGCCAGTCCTTTCACGCATGAGGGTTCCTACGATTGCTCGCCCACAGCGGTCTACAACAAGGGCGGGCTGCACTTCGGTGGCAAATAGACGCCTTATGTTCTGCTGCGGGTCATTCCCACGCAAAACCGGACTGAATAAACATCAAGAGAACGAAAAGCCTAGGAGCAACATTGATGCGTGTTAGCAGTCGGTTATTCCATGATTATGGGTTCATGCCGGATGAATGTGCATTCGGGTTGCTCACTCCGGATAAGCAATATCGCGATGGTCCAAATCGAAATCCTGACCTTACCTGGGACGATTTGCCAAAAGGGACCCGTTCTTTGGTGCTCATAAACGATGATCTTGATGTTCCGGTCAATCTTGACACCTTCAACAAGGAAGGAAGGCTCGTATCATACGAACAGCAGCGTCGCATTCTATGCCACTGGGTGCTGATTGATCTCGACCCGGACAGCGGTCCGATCCGCCTCGGCGAGTTCTCCGACGGCGTGACCGTCGGCGGGAAGCCTGGGCCGGCGGGGCCGCGCGGTACTCGGCAAGGCATCAACGGATATACCGCTTGGTTGAAGAATGATCCCGTTAAAAAGGGGGACTACTTCGGCTACGATGGTCCGTGCCCGCCGTGGAATGATGAGATTCCGCATCGTTACGTCTTCAAATTGTTTGCACTCGATGTCCCGCGTCTCAGGGTAACAAGTGTATTTGAAAAGCCAGCGGTGGTCGAGGCGATGCGAGGACATATCCTTGGACATGCATCTGTGACTGGGCTCTATAAGTTCAACTTGGAATAATACTGTGAGTGGATCGGCGTGGGGGCAAGCCGATCTGGCCGCTAGGGTAGCAAGCCCGATTGCGGATTTCTGCCGAAAACCTCGCAAATCAAACGCATTTTGGAGGTGGCTATGAAAATTCTCCTCTACTACGCACCAATAGCCTGCTCGCTCGCGCCCTATATTACACTCACCGAAGCCGGCGCTGACTTCGAAGTGCGTAGCATCAATCTAAGAAAGGGCCAGCAGAAGTCGCCCGAGTATCTGAAGATCAATCCCAAGCACAAAGTCCCGCTCCTGGTCGTTGATGGCAAAACGCTAAGCGAGAACGTTGCGATCCAGCAATGGATCGACATGACCTTCCCCAACGCGAATCTGTTTCCGAAGGACCCGTGGCAGCGGCTCCAGGCAGTGTCGCTACTATCGTGGTGCTCGTCCGGCATTCATCCCTACTTGACGCGGATGAACTCGCCGATTGCCGTGTGCGACGTTGCGGGCACCGAGGAAGGCGTATTCAAGATTGCCAAATCTCACCTATTCGAGAATTACAAGCTTGCAGATGAGATGTTGGCTGGGCGCGAGTACTTCTTCGACCATTTCACCGCGCCCGATTCGCACTTCTTCTGGTGCTTCCGCCGCGGAACTTTGTTCGACATCGACTTGTCGCAGTTCAAGAACTGCGCTGCACACTTCGAACGCATGAAAACTCGCGGGAGCGTTCAGAAACTTCTTGCCTTTGAAAAATCGGTACAGGCAGAGTTCGCCAAAGTGGCCTAAGAGCAAATCATTGCAGTTGCAAATCTACGTTTGTCCACTTCTCTAATCGGCCGGTTGGGGTCAAGCACTTTCAGACTATCCACCACTGCAGTGCCGATGTCGCTCACGGGCTCGTGCTTCTCTTCGGAATCGGCACGAAGGCCTTTCCATCATGGGATTCGAAGACGAGGCGGAACAATCTATTGGGCGGCCTTGCCGGCAGAGTGACGGCAGGTCCAAGCGGACAAACGAACTCACCTCATCCATCGTCCCGCGAGGGACATCTTTCCACGGCTTAGTGGAACTCGAGTTTTCTCCTATCGTATTTGATTGCCTACGGCCGTCATGCCACTGCGGCCTCCCGGGTCCAGCGGAACTCGGTGCCATCAACCCATATGCGGTGCATGATCACGGCCAGCCGGCGCGCCAGCGCCACGATCGCCTTCTTCATCCCGCGGCGCCTGGCGATCTGCATCGCCCAGGCCTTGAGCCATGACCATTTCTTCGAACGCATCATGGCCTGAGCTGCTTCGTAGAGCATGCCTCGCATCATCTCATCTCCGCAGCATGATATTCTGCCGCTCCAATCCACCTCGCCCGATTGATACTTGGCACACGTCAGACCAAACACCGCCCCGACTGACTTGGACCTACGAAAGCGTGCGGGTACATCGACGGTGGCACGATAGGTTAGCGACACCACGGGCCCTACACCGGGCGTCGTCATCAGGCGCCGGCACACCTCATCGTCCCGCACGATAGCGAGCAAGCGGCGGTGCAGGACGCAGAACTGCTCGCGAAGCGTCCGTCGGACAATGAGCAGTGGTTCGACCAGAGCGGCCAAGTCGGGAAAGTTTTCGACCAGCTCCCTGATGCGGGCTTCGAACTTTGCAGTCCTGACTATACCCACTTTGAGGCCAAAGTTGCGCAAGGTGCCGCGCAGGTCATTGTCGATAGCGATGGCCTTCGACTGCAGCAGCTTGCGGTGGGTCAACAGCATTCGCAGTTTCTGACTGCGCAGCGTCTTTACATGTACCGGGCGGCAAATCCCCGCCCGCATCATCTGCGCCATGCCGCGTGCATCGTTGCGGTCGGTCTTGTTGATTTGTGCTTTCAACACCGCCCGCATGTGCCGCGTCTCGACACAGATCACCGGCAAGCCCGCTTCGGCGAGTGCACTGAACAGCCATTGCGATAATGGTCCGGCTTCCAGTCCGATCCGCTTGAAGTGGTAGGCGGGATTCTTCAAGACTTGCAGCAGAGCTTCAGGCTCGCTCGCTACCTTCACTTCTCGCACGATCTTGCCCGTGTCATCCACAATACAGACGCTGGTCTCCTTGACCGAAACGTCCAATCCTGCAGAATGGTCCATGCTGCGCTTCTCCTTCTGATGCTTGAGGCCCGTTACCTCGGTGACCTCGTTTCACCATCAGCCTGAAGCGCAGCACCCAAAATCTTCAGCTATCCACAAGTTCGGGCCGGCCGATTACCCCATCTCCTGGTTAAGTCTCCCCAACACTTGGCTCATCAATGGCGCGAGGCAAAGGAAAGCTCCCCGGCATTAAGTCAACAGGACTTTTTGCAAGAATTTTTCGGGTGGGTGAAGCATTTTGGGCGAGTGCGCACCAAGAAAGAGTTACATCCCATTGAGATTGAAATGATTGATGAATACCTTGAAAAACTGGATGAGGGTGAGAAGCTGTTAGCTGGCAGCGAGCGCGGGTAGCGACCGTTCCCAGGCCCTGGCGTCTCTGGCCAGGATCAAAGTCCGGCTGCCGCACTTCACCGCTCGCAGTTCGCCGCGCTTTATAAGCTCGTAGGCGAGCGTGTGGCCGATCCGGTACCGTTGGAGATTGTACCGAACAACTTCGTCGTCGTTTCGGCGTTCTGTTGTCCCACTTTCTGCACTTCCTCGTAATTTTTGAGCATGATGGTTTCCGTTTCCGGCCTGATGGCCTGATTTGAATCAGTTTGCTGGTCCCAACGACCGGCACAGCCTTTATATATGGTGCGGTGCACAATAATTCCAGGCTTTATATTGCATCGCACAATATCTGTTCTAACCGACTGGTTTTATGTTGTTTTTTAAACAGACCGGCCGAATGCCTAGATGCTCTTGGGCAAAAGAGCCGTGCCTCCGCCGAGCATCACGCTGCCGAGGGCCGCTTGCCAATGATGTTGACTACCTTGAACGTCATCACGATGTCGTCGGCCTGGTTGATTACCTCGACGAACGACGTGACCGCGCCGCGATCCGGCTTGGATCTAGAGGGCACGGTCTTGAGCACGGTAACGCGCACCGACAGCGTGTCCCCGGCGCGCACCGGCTTGAGCCAGCGCAGCTCGTCGAGGCCGGGCGAGGCCATGCTTGCCGCGTGGGTGAGGTAGTGCTCGACGTAGAGCCGCATCATCAGGCCCGCGGTGTGCCAGCCACTGGCGATGAGGCCGCCGAAGGGCGTGTTCTTGGCCGCCTCGGGATCGGTGTGCATCGCCTGCGGGTCGAACCGTTTGGCGAAGGCGATCAGTTCGTCCGCCTCGACCGCGATGGTGCCGAAACGGTGCACGTCGCCCTCGACATAATCATCGAGGTAGCGGTCAGTTATTGGATGGGCAAACGTCATTCAGGTATCCGATGCCGAACAGCGTCGTCGCTTGGTGCCGGGCGGCCATAGCACGAGGACGTGTGCCTTCGAAATAAAACACTTAGACTGTGTCCGCCACCGCAACCGCAATACCTATTGGCACTGAACGGGCGTGCCAATTGTAAACGGCGAGCCACGCCATGTCCGAGCGCAAGTTCGTATTGGTCGACTTCACGCACATGAGCCGCGCGGGCTGCCTGCGGCTCTACGAGGCCGGCCACGTCTCCGTACTTCCGCGTGCCATCGCGCACGCCGCGACCAAGCGCGAGCTTGTCGCTAAGCAGCGTCCGCCGCACTGGACGCCACCGAGCATGTTCAAGCAACCGGAGACGCTGACCGAGGCCGAGGTGGTCGAGGCGGAGATGGAGCTAAAGGCCCTGCAGCGGCACGCGTTAGAGGTGGTTGACCCCGAAGCGTGATCTTAGAATCATGTATCCGCACGGATACGCGTAACCGTCAGGCCGGCGGCACATCTATTGGATTTAATTCTATCGGGTGCGAGCCGCCCTTTAGGGGAAGCGGCTGGTCGCCGAGCATCGCCTTGACCACGACGTTGCGCGCCGACTCCGCGTCGAGAGCGTGTTGCGCGATCATGTCGCGGCACTCGGCAACGATCTGGTCGGCGTCCTGCATAACCTTTAGCTGCTTATAACGGTCGTGCCGGTACAGTCCCATGCTCTCGCCGACGACTTCGAGGAGGTTGATGATGCGGAAGGGCCAGTCCCGCTCGTGCGCGCACAGCTCGCGATGATCGGAATGATAGACGGCGACCAGCGCGTCGACACCCGCGTCGGACGCTGCCTGAAGCTCGTTGAGCTGTACCTCACGCTTGAAGGCTGGCAGCACGCTGAGATTGATGCTCTGCAGACCCACCGCGGGCTGCTTCAGGTCGACGACTTCCACGCCGGGGACCGCCCGCAGGACGTCCGCCGCGGCTTCCATGACGCCAGCCACACCCGGATGCCTGTGCAGCGCGACCCTCATTTCCACCCGCCGCCGTAAATGCGGCGTCAACTGGCCGAGGCGGGCGCTGAGGAAGCGCATGAATGGCGTCATCTCGAACGGCAGGGAACCGCGCTGTCTCTCGACCGTCGGCAGCGTCGTCTCGGTAAACTGGACGTAGCAGCTGGGGCACCACGCGATCACCTGACCGGACTTCGAGTGCGACAGCTTCTCCATCGTGTTCGAGCCCATGCGACCGGACATTTCTGCGTCGCCCGCGCGCATTTGCAAGACGCCGCAACAGTGGCTTGGCCCGCCCATTACTCGATAAGTGACCCCGAGCGCGTCCATGATATCGAGCGCGAGCAGCGCGATGTGCGGTGTCTTAAGCACGTTACAGCCGGTGTAGAACACGAAGTCCGGAGCCTCGCCAGGCGCAGACACCGATGCGGACTTTTGGCCCAGTCGCCCCAGCACGTCGTCATCGAGCTGCAGGCGTGAGAGCACGGCCACGTCCCGGCTGAGATCGCGGAATTTCTCCACGCCCTGGCGGCGGCGATCTGGAAGCCCATTCTCGGCCTTCACCGCGGCGACTCGCGCCATGGCGAGTAGGAAGCGCGGATTGACCCCGTAGTCGCACGCCTTGATGCACTCGCCGCTGAGCATGCAGGACGAGGCCCATTTGCGCGACACGTCGGGACCCTGACCGGTTCGCACGATGTCGAGTACGCCACGGATGATATCTTTTGGGCTAGCTCCGCTGATGCCGGCAGGACTAACGCTCGGACAGACCTCGACACATTTGCCGCACTTCGTGCAGGCGTCGAGCATGTGGTCGACGCGGTCGCTGAGAGCCGTTTCGAAGGAGATGTCGTTCATCGCTACCGATCCAGCGCTTTGGCCAATGCGGGTCGACTACCCACGCACGGGTCGCATGCTGATTTTAAGAGGTTAGCCCCCACTTGTTGAGGCGTAAATGGGAGGCTGCAACGCACATTAGTTTATCAGCATTATGCGGGGTTTGGGGTGATAGATCCCGGCGCCGCAGTCGCGCCCCGAGCACCAGGCGCCGAGCATGCGCACACCGTTGGCGCGCATGTTGCCGAGCGTCATTGGAGGATATGGATGGCGCATGCGGGACCGTCCGATTCCGCGTGGATTGTAGCAGTTCGGAGTATTTTCAGTTGCGGTGGCTTTGACGGCGGCACAGAATATTGTGCCAAACTTATAAAGGGCGGATCCTATGGCGGAACGGCTGAACAGCGACATTGGCGGCTTACCGGCGGACACAGTGCCGCGCGACGAGATACCCCAGTTGTTCTGGGAGAAGCACTTGATCGCCACTTTCAACGTGCTGCGAGCCAAGGGCGTGTTCAATCTCGATGAACTTCGCCGCATAGTGGAAGCGGCCCCGCCAGAGGAATACAAGCGCTCAAGTTTCTATGGCCGACGCATCGACGGAATTGCGGAGTTGTTGATCGAAAAGAAAGTCATCAATCGTGACGAGCTGACCGCGCGTACGGAGGACGTTCTACTCAAGGGGACCCGCGACCATGTCGCCTAACGCTGCGCCCACTTTCGCGCCAGGCGCGCGGGTGCGGATCATCGATCTAAAGAAACCGGGGCACGTCCGCACGCCGATCTACGTGAGGGAGAAGGTCGGCACTATCGATTATTTTTGCGGCGCGTTCGAGAATCCGGAAGAGCGTGCCTATGGAAGAATTGGCGGCGCTCGAATTCCGCTCTACCGCGTGCGTCTGATGCAGCGCGACTTGTGGCCGGACTATGAGGGGCCGGACAAGGACTCGCTCGTTCTTGAAATCTACCATCATTGGCTGCAGCCTGCATAAACCGTCGGAGCGATGCCATGAATTCCGACCACCCTGAGCACGACCATCATCACGATCATGCCCACGATAACGCGCACGGTCCTCACCCCACGCGGGAAGACGACGATGTGGCGCTCAGCTACGGCGAGGCGAAGTTCCTTGCGCTGAAGGGTATGCTGATCGAAAAGGGCGTGCTCACCGCCGATGAAATCCGTCGGCAGCACGAGATCAATGACCTCCTTACGCCGCACCAGGGTGCGCGCATGGTGGCGAAGGCCTGGGTGGATCCGGCCTTCAAAGCGCGCATGCTCAAGGACGCAAAAGCCGCTGCCATCGAGCTTGGCATCGAGGTGACCGAGGCCGAATTAATGGCGATCGAGAACACGCCGACCTGCCATAACATAATCGTTTGCACGCTGTGTTCGTGCTACCCGCGCTCGCTGCTCGGCGAGCCGCCACCGTGGTACGTCAGCAAGGCCTATCGCTCGCGCGCGGTGCGTGAGCCGCGCAAGGTTCTGCGCGAGTTCGGCTTGAGTTTTTCTGACCAGGTCGAGGTGCGCGTACACGATAGCAACGCCGATCTACGTTATGTCGTCCTGCCGATGCGTCCGCAAGGAACCGACGCCTTGAGCGAGATGGAACTCGCGGACCTGGTTTCACGCGACTGTCTTGTGGGCACGGCGTTACCCGGGCGAAACGCGGGCCCATAAATCGGGGTAGAGAGTATTCAAGTTATTCAGCTGGCGTTTGCCGCTATTAGCGGTGGTGGCCTCGCTTTCTTACGTGCGCCGCGTCCCGAACCGATCGCCGCCGGGCGACAGGTGAAGCCGCACCACCCGCCGAACTTCGTCGACGAACCACCATCGCTTGCCACCGAAACCTAGCCGCGTCGCCGTTGGCGCGATCGACTGGTCAACCTGTCGCTGATCGTCCGTATGTCTCGGGCCTGGCGCCGGTCCGTTCCGGCCCACCGGCCAACCGGATGATCATAGAGGGCTTCCGGCAGCCGGCCTGGTATCCGACAATGCCGAATTGGCCCCGGACTCTCCTGGGACATCTGGAAGGCTCCGGCCTGCTGGCAGCCAAGCGCGGCAGGGGCCGCCAGTCCAGCTCAGGCGTGTCGCCTATAAATAATTCACCGCAACGCGTCGGAACGAAGGAAGCCACATCGTGACAAGCCTCAAAGAATACATCACCCGCCATGACTTAGCGCGACGGAAATCACGAACGGCGCGTCGCCCGATAAGCGAGAGCGCCGGCGACGTCAGCGTCATGCGCTCACCGGGGCTCGACTCGGCGAGCGTCGCGCTGCCGGCGGGCATCGACCTCAAGATCCGCGCGGCCCGCATGAATGAGTTTTGGGACAAGCTCGTCGAGTTTCAGCACCGCGACGTGCTCGTCGTCGCGCTGTGCGCGGGCGACGAGCGGTAGCGGAGTCGGCCGGCTCTCGTGATGGCCGCTATGCACCCGATAGCGACCAGAAATGGTGCAGTGCCGCGAATGACGCGAAGTGCCATTAGGCGACATGCGCACGCTACAAGTGCGCGTGATGACGCGTTCGACGACGGTGGGGACGTCTCCTGCCACGGTCTTGGAAATATAGTATTTCATCTAACTACCTTACGTGAGCGGAGAACACGACATGAAAGATCGGCTCACGGGCTGCGGCGACGGAACGCCATGACAGCGACACCCACAATGACCACAGCGAGCAGTAGAAAGCCTATCCCTCCGAAGCCGCCCATTCCGTAACCCATTCCCCATCCCCAGCCTCCGCCCATCATGCCGCCGCCGCCCTGACCGGGACCGTAAGGCTGTGCCTCGGCAGCGGTTGCGAGACTCAAAGTTGCGAGCGTGAATACGCCGAGCAGGTGCGATGCAGCATTATGCTTTGACGACATGATCAATCTCCTGAAAAGAGCGATTTAAGACAGCAGTTTATCCGATTGGCCCGCGCTCGCAGGGAGGCAGCTCACTCGTATGCAATCACATCGGGTTTCATGAATACAACTGCAACCGGACCGATTTGTTCCATTTTGCCATGGCGTATTGTCGCCTCCACGTCGAGGCTGTGACATATTCAACTGTGCGGTTGTCCGCATTGGGTCATTCACGACCTAATTGGTCAAGGCTGACGTTTGTACTTGTCCGCTTTGCCTCGAAAGCGACCGTTTTGCCGCAACGGACGAATGGTCGAAAAGTGCCGAAGCGGACATACCGCCGCAATCAAGTATCCGCTTTGCGCTTGGGGCCGACACGACGACTATTGCTGCGCAAGCTCAGCCATACCTTCTGCGAAATCCACATTAGGCCGCCAATTTAGCTCTTTTCTTATTCGCGATGAATCTGCGGTTATGTGGCGGACATCTCCGAGCCTATATTGCCCGGTCACCACGGGCCAGGGCCCTTTAAGGGCCTTGGCCAAAGCGAGCGCCATATCGCCGACCGTGCGTGGTGTGCCGGAGCCAACATTGAACGCACGCACGCCGACCCTGTGCTGCTCGCACGCGAGCACCGTTGCTGCGGCAACGTCGCAGACGTGGACGAAATCGCGGCGCTGGCGGCCATCCTCGAACACCCGAGGCGCTTCGCCCCGCCGCAGCGCAGAGGTGAAGATCGCGGCGACGCCAGCGTAAGGCGTGTCTCGCGGCATGCCCGGACCATAGACATTGTGATAGCGCAGCGCGGCGACCGAGCCGCCTGTCACCCGCGCCCAGTTCGACGCATAGAATTCCTGCGCCACTTTGCTGCTGGCATAGGCGTTGCGCGGGTCAAGCGGCGTATCCTCGTCTACGAGTTTCGTTTTCAAAGAGCGATTGCAAATCGGACACGGTGGCTCAAAATTTCCGCGCGCCAATTCGGCTTCGACGCGCGGCGCCGGACGGACCAAACCGTGTTCGGTACACAGCGCGTAACCCTCGCCGTAAACGACCATCGAACTGGCGACCGTCAGCCGGTTGACACCGGCCCGCGCCATTCCTGCCAGTAATTCGGCTGTCCCGACGTCGTTGGAAGACGCGTAATCCGGAAGATCACCGACATCAACGCCAAGCCCCACTTTGGCAGCCATATGCAGCACAGCTTCGATGCCAACTAGGGCTCGATCGATCGCAGCAGGCTCGCGGACATCGGCCACGATCAACTCCGCGCCTTCCAGCGGACCGGTCTTGCCATCTTTATGAACGTCGGGACGCAGCGAATCGAGGACGCGGACCGCGTGGCCGCGCCCAAGCAGTTCGCGCAGCACGTGACGGCCTATGAAGCCGGCGCCGCCCGTCAGAAGAACGCGCATCGTCAGGATTCCTTTGCGCGGACCGTCGCATGCGACCCTGCATCGCGTCGAAGCGACGCGGTAAGTCGGACAAAGGTCGATACGATTTTCCAACCGGCTTGTATGCCGGCGATCAGATTGCCTGAGACTTTCGATACGCCGCCGCGGCGGCGGCGGTGGTCGACCGGAACTTCCAGTACGCGCAGGCCGCGGGCAGCCACTCGCATCTGCATTTCGAGATTCCAGCCGTAAGTTTGCTCCTGCATTCCGAGAGCGCGCAGGCGGTCGACACGCATGGCGCGGAACGGCGACATGTCCGTAAATCTTACGCGGTACGTGATACGCAGCAGCAGGCCGGCGAGCCAGCCCGCGAGGACCTGTTGCGGCGTCATGCTGCCCGTCTCGCGACTGCCTCGCAGGCGCGAACCCATCACGAAATCGGCTTGGCCGCGCACGATGGGACCGACGACGGCGTTCATGAACTCCGGAACATCGCTGCCGTCGCCGTCGAGGAAACACACAATGTCGGCGTCGTGACGAATGTCGCTCAAGCCTGTCGCGCAGGCGCGGCCGTAGCCACGCCGCGGCTGTAGGACGACGCGGGCACCCGCCTCGGCGGCTCGTCCAGCCGTCGCATCCGTAGACCCATTATCGACCACGACGACCTCATCGACGCCCTGAGCCAAAACCTCGCGCACAACACCAGCGATTGGCTCCTCTTCGTTGAGGCAAGGGATCACAATGCTGACAACTGGGTCGCCTTCGGGAAATCGCATGAACTAATTATACCGTAACCGCGGCTTTGCGCTCGCGAAGAAATTGCCGCGTCGCAGGCGCGTCGGCGCCGGCAATGCTCGCGAATTTGGGTGCGCGGCCGGACATCTCGTCTTCAAGCATCTGAAACGATGCCGCGTCGTCGACGTCATACCAGCCCGGAACGTTCATGACCGGCAACCCGATCTCGTCGGCGCGTTCGAGCGTCAGGCGGTAAACTTTGCTCGTGCTCCACGGGATCTCCGAAAACAACCGGGCGTGCGGCCGGGAAAGTCCCACCAGCGTATACCCTCCGTCGAGGGCAGGGCTCAAAGTCACGTTGTCGCCCCGCCGCACCGCATCGACGGCTTGGCGCAAAATTGCCTTCGGCAAAGTCGGTGAGTCCGAGTTGACCAGAATGGCGCCCACGTGACCTTGCGCCAACAGATCGGCCGTCCCTTTCATCAGACGTTCCCCGAGATCGCCCTCACCTTGAAGCGCCAATGAGAAGCGGGACGGCAGCAGTTGTCGCAAAGCCGTCTCGGTTCCCGATGGCGTATAGACGGCATAGCCTGCAACATCGCCATCGTCGGCCAGCGACTGGATGGTGCGGGACAGATCGCAAATGAAACAAGCCGACAACGCCGCGCATTCTTCGGGCCGTAGTGGAGGCGACAATCTCGTCTTCGACTTTCCCGCCATCGGCGTCTTGCAGATTATCGCGACCGCAACAGTGTTCGCCATGGCATATCCTTGGCCGCCCTGACGGCGGCGACGCAATTTAAATTGCGCCAGCGAGTGCGCGCGACAGATCTAAAAACAATTCATCGGGGTCTTCCAGACCAACCGAGAATCTAAGTAGGTTACATGGGCACGGCGAACCCTCGCCTTCGATCGATGAGCGGTGTTCGATCAAGCTTTCAACACCGCCCAGCGAAGTTGCGCGCTTCCACAACTCCACTCGTGACGCGACGCCGATGGCCGCCTTTTCGCCCCGTCTGATCTGAATGGAGAACATCCCTCCAAAGCCGCCGGTCATTTGACGCAAAGCGACCTTATGGCCTGGATGATTTTCGAGGCCCGGATAGAGAACACACTCAACGGCCGGGTGTCCGACAAGCCTTCGCGCGAGCCTGGCCGCACTTTTTGCCTGCGCTTTGACGCGGACGTCGAGCGTGCGCATACCTCGCATCAGCAACCAGGCCTCGAACGGTCCGAGAACGCTGCCATGCTGGCCCCGCATTTTGCGAATGCGGTCCCAAAGTTCGCCGCGGCTTGAGGTCGCGAGCGCACCGGCAACGACGTCCGAATGACCGTTCAGATATTTTGTCGCCGAATGCATGACGATGTCGGCGCCCAACGATAAGGGACGTGTAAATACTGGCGTCGCGACCGTAGAATCGACGCATACCAACGCGTCGCAGGTGTGCGCAATATCTGCGATGGCCGCAATATCGGTGACCGACCACAATGGGTTGCTCGGCGTCTCAATCCAGAACAAACCGGTCTCGCCGGGGCGGATCGCCCCACGGACCGCATTCAAGTCCGATGTTTCAACAAAGGTTACGCTATGGCCATAGCGGCCGATTTCACGGAGCCAGGAGCGGAATCCCCAATACATGACCTGGGAGGCGATGATATGGGTCGGCTTTTCGAGCGCCAGCACGACGGTCGTTGCCGCGGCCATTCCCGAGCCGAACAGCAGCGCTTCGTCGGCACCCTCAAGGGCCGCGATCACGTTTTGCGCCTGTTCGACCGAGACATTGTCGGTCCGGCCATAAATGTAGCCGGCCCGATACCCGTTATCGGGGTCCCGTAAATAGGTAGCCGACATGTGGATCGGCGGAACGATAGCCTTCGTCAGGGGGTCATGAACGCCGAGCGCCTGCGCCACCAGTGTCGCTGCCGAGAAGCGAGGTCTAGTCTCGTCGTCCATGCAATTTTCTAACTTTACAGGCGTGAAAGTGTTCCAAGGGGCGCAGTCGTTAAATGATAATCATGCTCCCGTTGAAGTGAAACGAGAAAGATCGGATAAGCCGGACGCTAACAGGTCAAATAATCAAGCAAGCATCAAGAAGCTGTGACCGCTTCCAAGGATCCGATCAAGAAACAGCGCACAAATATCCCCCCGCCGCGCTGGAAGAAAGTAAACGGGACGGCTAAAATCCTCTGCCCGTTCGCGACGCTCAACCACTAGGTCGATTTCGGATATGACGCCGACGAGCATCCACGTTCTCGTTTGCGTCGTCGCCGCGATTTTGTATTGGACCACAATCGGCTATTCGCTCGGCCGATGGCTGGCGCCCCCTGTCCTCAGGCTTCCTATCGCACCGGCGCTCGGATGGGCAGCGCACAGCACGATTGCCTTGCCGCTCTACCGCGCCATCGGATTTACGCCGGGAATCGTCACATTCTGTTCGCTGGCCGTCCTCGCGGCGGCGGTCCTCTTACTCCGGTTGCCGGCGCCGGCCAGCGACCGGATGTCCATCGCCCGGATTCCGGCGCCGGCTTATGGACTGGCAGCAGTTCTAGCCGCACTCGTCGCGGTTGCCATTCTCCCGAAATTATCGGGCGACGCCGTCACGCTAAGCGGGCCGATCTTCGACCATTCCAAAGTCGCGATGATCGACGACATGGTCCGCCTCGGCCCGCCGCCTGGAAACCCCTTTTTCGGCGAGGCCGGCCATGAGACACGCCTGGTGTATTATTATCTTTGGCATTTCAGCGCTGCCGAGATGTCCCTCGTCTTCGGCAGCGGCGGATGGACGTCCGATATCGGCCTGACGGCGTTTACAGCCTTTTCCACACTCTCCCTTATGATGGGTTTTGCGGTCTGGCTCGGCGGACGCGCGGCGGCGGCATATTTTGCGGTGCTTTTTGCCTTCGCCGCATCGCTCCACCCGGTCGCTGAATTTCTCGCGGGGCCGGAAGCGCTTTACGCCTACCTGTTGCCGCCGACGGGCTTTGCCGGATGGCTGTTTCAATCGACATGGGCGCCGCAGCACGTCATGTCATCCGGCTGCGTTGTGCTGTCGGCATATCTACTGACGCGACTAACGCGGCAACCGTCCGCACTTGCCATCATCACGCTTGGGCTGCTCGGAGCAGCCGGGTTCGAGAGTTCAACGTGGGTCGGCGGCTTTGTATTCGGCGCGGCGGCACCAGTCATCGCGGGGATCCTATTCTTCGGCTGTGCGCCCGAAGATCGGTTACGATTTTTGACATCATGCGCGATAGCAGGCCTGATCACGGTCACGCTTGCGCTTCCTTTCCTGCTCGACCAGGCCGCAGCTACCGCGGCGCGGGGCGATGGAAATCCAATTGCGTTTCAGGCGCTAGAGGTTTTCGACGACGGTGTGCCCGAAACCTGGCGCCGGATACTGGATGTGCCGGGCTACTGGCTTGTCTTGCTCATCATTGAATTCCCGGCGATCTATCTTCCCGGACTTTTTTCGCTCGCAGGCATTCTGCGCGCACGATCGGTCCCGGACGAACATATGCGGGCAAGCCGGGCTTTTGCGGCGCTCGCCCTCGCCAGCTTCCTCATCGCCGGCTTTTTCACCATAACCTTCGCCCAAAACAATGACCTCGGCTGGCGCGCGGTCCTCCCTGGCGTTCTCGTTCTGACGATCTTTGCCGCCGCTGGACTGGCGCGATGGCTGGCGACGCCGACGCCGGCGGCAGCCGCAATGACGTTGCTTTTGGTGGCCTTGGCGTTGCCGGGGTCATTCGAGATCACCGCGGCGAATGTCAACGGCTCGCCTTCGCCTTCGGACCGCGTCTTCGCCACGACGCCTGCGATGTGGGAAGCCGTGCGCAAATATGCGGGGCCGGACGAGCGTATCGCCAACAATCCAGCCTTCTTGGAGCGGATGACGCCTTGGGCCATCAATATATCCTGGGCGCTGCTCGCAAACAGGCGCTCGTGCTACGCCGGTGCGGGATACGCGACCCCATTCACCACGCTATCGCCGGACCGCATCGACGCAATCGACGGACTGTTCATGCGGGTCTTTGCCGGCAAGGGGACAGCCGCCGACGTTCGCGATTTGGCGACACGCTACCAATGCCGGGTCGCCGTCCTGACGGCCGAAGATTCGGCGTGGGAGCACGATCCTTTCGCGAACAGCGACGTTTACAAACTGGTCGAACAAATGCCGCAACAGTGGAAGATCTATCGGCAACGTGACGCACCAGGCCGTTAGTTAGCGGCGCGCAAGCGCAATGCGGATGGTCTCGTCGTCGCCAATGACAATGTCTTTGCCGGGGGTCCAGGTCGGCTCCGATTCGAAATCTTCGCGCGGCATATCGATCGCATCGACCTGGAGCCCAAGGATTGCGACCACCTCGATCGGCACGGCCACCGGGCGTCCGAACCAGCCGAACCATTTGCTGTACGACACGATCAGCCTGATCTTGCCTTCCGGCGTGCGGACGACTTTCTGAATTAGGCCGAGGGTTACATCGTTTTCGTCGAGCAACGGCAAGCCGATCAGATGCCCGACACGCACTTTCTGGGGAAATCGTTTGGCCATCTTGGCCTCGGGCGATTCCTCTTCGTCGGCGTTGTCCTGCGCCTGTTGCTGAGCGATCACCAACGGCGCGGCATGCGAGACAAAAGGTTGGGCCGAAGGCCACGCGAGCAACACAAATCCAATGACCAACCTGCGCATCCAAGCCCTCCGATTAGCGCGACCTCTCAATAGTATTGCATAATTTGCGCCCGCAGTGCGATCACGCCTTGGGCACGTGAATATGATCGGAATAGTGTTGATTTCCGCGCGGGCTTGCTCATAACCTTGTGTTGGGGTTGTGCGACTATCGCCGCGACGGACAGGGAAGATCCACATGTCGGCTGACGACGCTGCCTTACGGCATCGACCCCGCAAGCTACACCCGCTTCCGCTTCGGGTCATGCATTGGACCAATGCCGTCGCCATTTTCATCATGATCGGCAGCGGCTGGAAAATCTATAACGATGAAGTCATTTTTGGCTGGCTGCATTTTCCGGAATTTCTCACCATCGGCAAATGGGCGCAGCACGCCTTGCAATGGCATTTTTTCGGTATGTGGATTTTCGCGATCAACGGGCTCGCCTATCTTTTTTTTGGGTTCGCTACCGGCCGGTTTCGTCGCATGTTGCTGCCGGTGCGCTGGGGCGAACTGATCGCCACCATAAAGGATGCCTTGAGCTTTCGGCTGTCTCACGATGACCCGACAAGATACAACACTGTACAGAAGTTGCTGTATATCGGCGTCATCTGCGCCGGCATAATGATGGTGATTTCCGGCCTCGCCATCTGGAAGCCAATCCAGTTCTCGGAATTGCTCGCGCTGTTCGGTAGTTTCCAGATTGCGCGGCTCGTGCACTTTCTGTCGATGACGGCGATCGTCGGCTTTTTGGCCGTGCATATTGCTCTGGCACTGCTTGTTCCGCAGACCTTGATCGCCATGGTGACCGGCGGGCCCGCCGTCGACGACAGGCAGCCGACTACACCAGCTTCCCGGACCGCATCATGACGCTCCGTACGCCTTCCCGCTCCATCTTTCGGCCGAAACAGGCCATCCGTCAGGACGCTTTCAAAGAAAATCGGCGCCTGATCGAACAGATCGACCGACGTAAAGTGCTGCGTGGCGCTTTCAGTCTTGGCGCACTGACATTCCTAACCGGTTGCGACGTCAGCGAGAATGATCAGGTGCAGACCGCGCTACGGGCCGTGTCGAGTTGGAACGACAAAGTTCAAAGCGTGATTTTCCGGCCAAATCACTTGGCCCCGACCTATTCGGAATCGCAGGTCGTGATACCGCCGCGTTTTAACGCGAGTTACGACGTCGAGGACGTCAAACCGGTGGATGGCGCCAGCTGGAAACTCGAACTGGCCGGCCGCATCGAGAACAAGAAGCCGTGGACGCTACACGACATCTACGCGCTACCCGAACAGGAACTGATCATTCGCCATATCTGCGTCGAAGGCTGGGATTACATCGGCCAGTGGTCAGGCCCAAATTTACGCCGATTTCTGGAGCATATCGGCGCCGACACCACGGCCAAGTACATCGGCTTCCGCTGTGCCGACGGCTATACTGAGAGCCTGGACATGCCGACGGCGTTGCATCCGCAGACCATTCTCGCCACCAAATATGCACGCGAGCCGATCACCGACCCATTCGGATTTCCCATTCGCCTGCGGACATCGACGAAGCTAGGTTTCAAGAACGCGAAATGGATCGTGTCGATGGAAGTCACCAACGACTTTCCGGACACCTACTACAGGAAAGAAGGATTTAACTGGTTCAGCGGCATTTAACTCGGCTGCCGTCATCTATGCCCCTTATGTTCACAACCAACAGTCCCACGTCGCGATTACCTTCGGCGACCTGGTCGGCAGGTGCGTCCTACCCTCGCCCAACCGATCCCTGGGTTCATATCTTGCCTTGCAATCAACTCAGGATTTCTAACGCTGTATCTACCGCGCATCGCAAGAACTCATCAGTTTCGGCCTCCTGATTCTTTGAGCCAATGATCTTGTGAGCCGGGACAATGGCAGCCATAAATTCGTGGGTGTGCCAGTGGCCGAACATCGGCAAGCTCGGCAACGTTGCAGGGTCTGGCTTTGGATACACAGACACGTAGAAGTAGGGTTCATCGTAATGCTCATCGCCCGGCGAGAGTCCGACGCCAACATAGCCGGTCGCATCAGCGGCGTGTTTCGGAAGCGTTGTTAAAGTGGCGAGATCGAATTGGTGCGGCCAACAGCACACCGGTGAGGTCGCCAATTGTCGTTTGGTTAATCGCTGTTGAATGGAAGCAAGCAAGGTATTCGCATTGGCGAACCATGATGCAAGTTCAGCTAAGGCATCAATCGAAGCAATTGCGTTGTATGGGGCACCCTTTGCAATGGCATGCGCAGGAATTTCATAAGGTGACGGCGCGTCGAGAAGCGTCGCATCTACATTTGATTTACTAAAGTGGCCTGCCAACCATTGGCGAACTTCGGGGTCGGTGCGGCCACTTAAGAAAACGGAATCGGCACTGCCTGGCTCATCGATGCCTTTCAACGCAAGTGTGAGATTGCTCACCTGCAGGCTCAGCCACGCGCCATCTTTCAAAGGTTGCGTCTTAAAGCCTCCAATCGCGTCATCCCACATGAGGCTGGTGTGGCCGTCGTCCGGCAGTGGTGGGATATAACCGCGGGCCACCCGCGCGAGCCATTGCACCGCATAATGAGCTTGCAGACGGGCTTCACGCAGCAGGCCTTTATCGACTCCCCGAATAGGCCGCCATTTCAAACCTTCAGTAACGCGCCCGATCATCTACCCATACCTTTTTTGCTATTATGAACTAAAGAGATCGGCGATGATCTCACGTGAGTGTGATTTCCCTGACACAACGGCCGGCCCGAGTGTTGGCCCAAACAAATGGGAGCACGGATTCCTGTGGCTGGCGATGAAAACTGGGTCGATATCGGCCATGCCGATGATTTTTCCAACGAACCGCTGAAGCGGGTCAAGGCCATGGACATCGAGCTCGCAATATCGTGCAAGGATGGAAAATTCGGTGCTGTATCAAATACGTGCAACCATGTCGGTGGCCCGCTTGGCGAAGGCCGGCTGGACGGCGACTATATTATCTGCCCTTGGCATAACTGGAAATTTCATCGCACTAGCGGTGCTGGCGAACCAGGCTTCGAAGACGATTGTGTGCCCGGCTATCCGATCAAGGTCGAGGACGGCCGGGTTTTTGTGAACCTCGATGCCAGCAGTAAGCGAAACAGAAAGCCGCATGCCCCACATCCCCTGTCACGAAAAGTGGAACGCGAGTCAGGGCCCCTGCGGCTCGCTGGAATTTCCACTACGGCCATGGATGTGGCAAATCCCCGCTTCTCAGGCTCCGACCATCTGCTTGGCCACGCGTTGAAGGCGGCTCAAGGCCTCGGCGCCGAGACCAAATTGATAAAATTGAACGATCTTAAATTTCGCAATTGCGAGGGTTACTATTCAAAAGCGGCGCGGGCCTGTACTTGGCCGTGTTCGATTACACAGATGGACGCTAACGATCAGATGGACCAGGTCTATGAGGCCTTGGTGCATTGGGCCGATACCATCATCATCTCATCGCCAATTAGATGGGGTGCGGCTTCCTCTCTCTATTTCAAAATGGCCGAGCGACTGAATTGCGTACAGAACGCGGTAACGATCCGCGATCAAGTTCTCATACGTAACAAGGTCGCCGGATTTATTATCGTCGGCGGACAAGACAATATCCAGGCGGTTGCCGGACAAATGCTAGGATTCTTCGCCGAACTTGGATTTATATTTCCACAATTTCCGTATATTGCTCATTCGCGAGGCTGGTCGCACGAAGACATGGAGCGCAATGTCGAAATCGTACGTGACTCTACCGAGCTCGCCGAAGGCGCGTCCATGCTGGCCAAGCGCTGTCTTGACCTTGCTGCCCATCTGATTTCACGAGACGAGGCGCCGTCGTCAATCGAGCGCGGCGGTCGAAAAGCGCATGCCATGCGCTCGTAACTAAGACTCTTATTCACCTCGGCGGGGGAATTAGGCGATTCAAAGAGTCCATCTCAGTTGCCGCCCTTTAGTCAAAGACAAAACCCGATGTCGTCGGTTTGTCCGCAAAGTACCACTAAGCGACATCCTGCGTTTGACTGAAAACGAGAGAGGTTGCGAGTTGGGGAGACCTACGCGTAAGGCTTGATACTGTCGGCGACCGAGTTGGCGATGTGCTCTTTAGTGATGATGCCGAGCACGTCAGCGGCGCGCGGGCGACCCTTGGCCTTCGTCACCACCGCCATACCGGCATTATGCCGCGCCATCCGCGTGACCACATCGAATACGATGTCCTCCTCACGCGCCACCGTGTAGTTGCGCTGCGCGATCTCGCCGACCGTAAAGCCATGCTCGACGTCCGCCAGCCCGCGCCGAAGCGCTGTGTTGACGCGTAGCACGCCGACGATGCGATCGCCATCGGTCACCACGATGTGCTTCATGCGGCCTTCGTGGCCGCCCTGGCCCAGGAACGTCTCAAGCCGCGTGTCCTTCGGCAGCATGGTGACCTCGCGCTCCATCACCTCGCCGGCACGGCGCACCAGGAACATGTTGGCGTGCAGCGCCTTGGGCACAAAGTGTTTTCGCCCGACGAGCTTCACCGTATAGATGTTCTCCTGCGACAGCAGGCGCCGCACACCGATCGCCAGCGCCACCGCGACGATGATCGGCATCACAAGATCGTAGTCGCGCGTCATCTCGAAGATCATGGTCACCGCCGTCATGGCGGCGCCGGTACCGCCGCCGACCATAGCGGCCATGCCGATCATGGCGCAGGTGGTGACGCCCAGACCGTCGACCGGATGGATGGCGCCTATCGCCGCGCCGAAAGCGCCGCCGATGGTCGCGCCCATGAATAGCGACGGCGAGAAGATGCCGCCCGAGGCGCCGGAGCCGAGGCTCACCGAGGTCGCACACAGCTTGGCGAAGAACAGCAGCGCCAGCAGGCCAGGTACGATCAGGCCGCCGGAAAGGATCGCTTGAATGGTCGCGTAGCCGACGCCGTCGACGTAATACTGGCCGGCGGTGATCAACAGCATATACATCATCGTGCCGATGATCAGCATGCCGATGACGTGGCGCAGGTAGCCGTTTTTGATTTTTTCGAAAACGTCTTCGGCGAGGCTGAGCCCCTTGATGAAGGCCGTGGCAGCAAGCCCCATCAGCGCGCCAAGCAAGGCGTAGAGCAGAAGCGCCGTCAGCGAGGCCGGCTTGTCGGAGTTTAGGAGCGCGGTCGGGACCGCGAAAGCCGGCTGCAGGCCGAGGAAGATGCGCCCGATGAAGGTCGCGGTGCCCGTCGCCAGCGCCACCGGCAGGAAGGTGCGCGCGGAGATTTCCGGCAGCATCAATTCGATGGCGAACATCACGCCGCCGATCGGCGTGTTGAACGTCGCGGCGATGCCGGCGCCTGCGCCGGCGGCGACCAGCGTGATACGCTGCCAAGGCGCCATGTTGATGAACTGGCCCAGCGAAGAGCCGAGCGAGGCGCCGATCTGGATGATCGGACCCTCGCGCCCGACCGCGGCGCCGGTGCCGATCGATATGGCCGAGGCAAGCGATTTCACCGCGGCGACGATGGGTCGGATCTTGCCCTCGCGGTAATAGATCGCGTCCATCACCTCGGGCACGCCGTGGCCGCGCGCCTCCGGCGCGAAGTTCTGCACCAGGAAGGTCACGATCATGCCGCCGGCGACCGGCACCAGAATGATCAGCGCGCCCCACGGGCTCGGCGGCGTGAATACGTTGGCGTCGTAGTTGATGGAGAAGGCGCCGAAAAACGCGACGTTATGGATTAACCCGATCAGGGCGCGGAAGAATACGGCTCCGATCCCGGTGATCACTCCCACGACGACGGCGAAAATGGATAATCTGGCAAGCCCGACCCGCGGCGGAAAAAGTTTCATTCTCCCAATTCTCTCGTGCTTTTCGTTCCGTCGCCCCGCCCGGCCGCCGTGCTCCGCAGCGACGCGGGGCAGGCGCCAAATCAGCAGCGCCAGTGATTGTCGGGAAGGTGTAGGCTGTCGACAATATCTCGGCCGAATGTGAACCGGGCGACCCCAGGGATCGCAGCGGACTTGACGACCAGATTGCGGAACCACAGGCCGAGGCGGGTCTTCGGCGCAAGGGCCGAGCCGAACCGCTCGGCGCCCTGTTGCTTGCGCACAATGAAGTCGCGCAAAATCTTTTCGTAATTGCCGAAGGCTTCATCATGTCGGCCGTCCGCCTTGGCGAGCTCGCCGGCGAGCACATAGGCCCCGGTCATCGCCAGCGCCGAGCCCTGGCCGGCGAGCAGCGACACGCAATAGGCGGCGTCGCCGACGAGGACGATACGGCCGCGCGACCATCGCGGCATGCGAATCTGGCTGACGCGGTCGACGTAAAGCTCGCCCGCCGCATCGAGCGTCGCGAGGATGTGTGAACATTCCCAGCCGCTGCCACCGAACTCCGCGCGCAACAGCGCCTTCTGTGCCGCTAGGTCGTGCATCGATGTGTCGCCGTGGGCGAAGACGAACAGGATCAGCGTCTTGTCGTCGCGCAGTGACACGCGCCCGACCATACGGCCGGGCTCGCTGTAGGTGACGTAGATATCCTCATTGCGCGGCCGGTAGCCGCTCACTTCGAGCGCAGCGACGACATAGCCGAGCCGCTTTTCGAAACGGTCCTGCGGCCCGAACGCGAGACGGCGCACCGCCGAATGCAGGCCATCGGCACCGATGACGAGATCGAAGTGCCGCTCGCCGCCGGATTTCAAGCGGACTGCGACATGGTCCTGCCTCTCGTCGAGCGCGACGATCTCGTCGCCGAAGATCGTCTCCGTGCCGCCCTTGAGTGTCTCGAACAGAAGCCGGGATAGCGCGCTGCGTCCGATGGTCACATAGCGCCCGCCGGTGAGTTCGACGAATACCTTGGTGCCGAATCCAGAGATGCGTTTGTCGGCCGCATCGACGATGCGCATCTCGCGAATGTGGTAACCAGCGCGCAGGATTTCGGGCACTAGACCCATGCGCTCGGCGATGTCGTAACCGAGGCCCCAGAAATCGATGACGTAGCCGCCGCTGCGTAGCGCCGGCGCATTTTCGAGTAAGGTCGGAGTGAAGCCGGCGCGTTTCAACCAATACCCAAGCGTCGGCCCGGCGATCCCGGCGCCAGAGATCAACACTTTTCGTCTGCTCATGATCAAAAGGTGGGAACGTACGCGCCCCGGCGCAACCGAAAATCGATCGTTTCAATCAAGGATCGGTGATCCACGCCCATTCCAGCAGTCAATTTGCGCGCCAGCGAGATCGGGTGCTTAGGTCCGGTTTGGGTCATTCGCGATCGAGGCAACTCGCGCCAAAATTCAGCGATGTCCGCTTGTCTGAAGGCGACAAAATTTTGCGGCGCAGCGAATTGACGCGATGTGCCAATCGCGACCGATTCGCCGCGGCAAATCGTTTATCGAGGTGTCACTCCGCGGCCACCGCGCTATCGCCGCGGCGCTGCGCCTCGCCAGCAGCGGCAAAGCCGCTGGCGAAGCTCTCAATGTCGGTAACGGTGACGCCTTTGACGGCGTTGCCCTGGCGGCGGTTGTATTCGACGGTTTCAAGCTCGGTCCAAAACGTGTCGTTGAGCCGGTTGATCATGTTGAACATCGCCGACGCCATAGTGATCTCAACAATCTCGGCGTCACTGAACAGGCGCTTCATGGTGTCCCACAGCGCCTTGTCGCTTTTCGCGGTGTTGCGTGTCACCGCTTCGGCCCAGGCAATGGTCGCCTTCTCGCGCTCGCTGAACAACGGGCTGTCGCGCCAGGCATCGCCCTTCATCATTTCGAGCTGCGCCTCGCTGACGCCAAGCGCTTGCCCGTAGATCGAAGTATGTGTCGCGCAATATTTGCACTCGTTGGTCATCGAGGTCTTGATGGTGGCGAGATTGCGCAACCGCACGTCCGACATCGCCCCAACATTGGGCTGGCGCACCGCCGCGACGAAACCGATGAACCAGCGCGCGAGATAGGGCGTGTGCGCCGACAGGATGCGCAGCAAATTGGACGAGCGGCCGAGCAGTTTGGTCGAACCGGCGAGCGTATCCTTGGCGGCGCCAGTGGCGTCTGCATCGAAAATTCCGGGCAAGCGCTGTGTCATGGTCGGTTTCCTTCCCTGACTTATGCCGTCGGTCCGAGTTTCCCGGATGAATCCCTTCGGGTCACCTCATGGGCTTCTCCCAGGGCCAACGACCTTAGGCTAGCACGTCATCGCGCAGTGCGGCGCAGCAAAATCGGCCGCTCATGTCCGGTACGGGTTATTAGCGGCCGACCCTTTCAGCTCCAGCGACGATTAATGTCCGTTGTTGCGCCCCGAGGCTACGACTGGTTCAGCGGGCCATAGCCGCTTCTTGCCTTGCTGTTCGCGGCGCGGGGCTGGAAATGTCAGTTGAAGGCGGACACGGGCTTGCGATAATAGACACGTGACAGCTTGCGGGATTGCCAGCCGCACTCGACCCTCTTCGCGTCGCAAAACACGTCTGCCGATGCAACTGCGGATCGTGCAAAGGGAGGAATGTCATGCCCAGGCTGCGTTACATCGAGGACAGCGAGAAGACGCCGCACACCCGCGAGCTGATCGAATCCGCGAAAAGGACCGGCGCGCCCGATCCGCGCGTGGTCAGCATCATGAGCCGCGCCAAGCTCGGTATCGCCTGGGTCGAATACTGGAACAAGCTGCTCTACCACGGCGTACTGCCGCACAAGCTCAAGGAAATGTGCCGAATCAAGATTTCAGTAGCACACCAATGCGGTTATTGCTCGACCGTGCGCTCAAATGTTGCCAAAGCGGAAGGGCTAACCGAGGACATGATCAACGATCTGTTCTCTTACTCGAGCAGCAAGTATTTCACGCCGCGCGAGAAGGGGGCGCTACGCTACGCCGAATTATTTAAACAGGGCGAGCACGCCATCGACAAGGACGAGGTTTACCAGGACCTGTCCAAGCATTTCAGCGACGACGAGATTGTTGAACTGGGCCTGTTCTGCGCCGAGGTGGACGGCGTCGGCAAGTTCGTAAAGTCGCTTAACGTTCTCAGTTGGGAAGAGGCCTGCCAGCTCGATCCGAAACTTACGCAAGGCGCGGCTGCGCAGGTGGCTGCGGAGTAGTGCACCAGAACGCCGCGCAGACGTGTCCCGATTATCGTTTTCCTTGCTCATCCCTCTTTGCTCCACAGCCGCGATCCGGGCACCAGACGCCAAGAGTCAGCACGCTGTTGGCGCGCATCTTGCCGGGCCTAATACGTGGGGACGAGTGGCAGCGGGGCTGTCCGACTCAGCGCTTAGGATAGCGGCCGGGTGTCCGATGGTGGACGGTGGCGAGCGGCCGCACCTCGCACTATACTTTATCCGCGAGGAAGTATCGGCAAGAGGATGCCATGCTCAAACTCTATCATGGCCGGACGTCGGTGTGCTCGGTCAAGGTGCGGCTGGCATTTGCGGAAAAGGGCGTAGATTTCGAAAGCCAGCTCATGACGTTGCAAGGCGACCAATACGATCCCGCCTACATGAAGCTCAATCCCAATGCGGTGGTGCCGACGCTGGTGCACGACGACAGGGTTATCATCGAATCGACCGTGATCATGCACTACATCAATGACCTTTTCCCCGACCCACCGCTGATGCCGCGCGACCCGTGGGCCCGCAGCAAAGTGCACATGACCACCAAGCTGATGGACGAGTACGTGCACAATTGCTGCACCGTGCTGACCTTCGCGACCGTGAACCGGCAGAGCCTCTTGAAGAAGAGCGCTGAGGAACTGGAAGCCGAGCTTGCCAAGTCACCCAGCAAAGCGCGCGCCGAGGTCAAGCGGCAGGTCTATCACCATGGGCTGGACGCGCCGGTCGTCGTCGATGCCTTGCGGCACCATCAGAGATTACTTAACCGCATCGACTCCGCGATGAGGGAGGGGCCGTACATCGCCGGCGACGACTATTCACTAGCCGACATCGCCGCGACGCCCTACGTCTGGCGGCTTGCCAAGCTTCGGCTGTCGCGTCTGTGGGATGATCGTCCGGGCGTGGCACGCTGGTATGAGCGCATCCAGCAACGACCGTCATTCGCCACGGCGGCGGAGGGATGGCTGACCAAAGCCGAGCATGACCGCTACGACAATTTCGAGCCCGACCCTTGGCCAAAGGTTCGCCTGCTGCTGCAAGCGGCGTAGAAACGACATTCCCCATCAGTCGGCCCGGCCCGGCCATGGCCTGGCGCAGGTCAGCCGCCAGTCCGTTCCGGCCCACCGGCCAACCGGATGATCATGGAGGGCTCCGGGCCGCCGGCCTGGTAGCCGACAATGCCGAACCGGCCCGGGACTCTCCTGGGACATCTGGCGGGCAAATAGGGTCGGCCGATTAAATTGAGCTGTTGTTACACCGCGCTTGCCGCCGACGCTTATCGGCAGAAGATCCGCGACTGAGCACCGGGTCAATTCGCCAGCAAGACGGGCAAGGCAGCGTTTGCCAAGACGTGTTGGGTCGTGCCGCCGAATATCATCTGTCTCAATCGGCTCTGCGTGTAGGCGCCCTTGATCAGAAGGTCGCAGCCCAATGATTGCGCTGTCGCCAGGATCGCCTCGCCGGTACTTCTGCCGTCAAGCTCAACTCTCATCAGCTCGGCGACAATCCCATTACATTGCAGGTATCGGATCAATTGCTCAGCGGACGGCCCCGGCACCGCAGCTCCGCCAGTGACCGTCAGGACCGTAACGCGATCGGCCTTCTCAAGAAGCGGCATCGCAAGAGCAGTGGCTCGCGCCTGCTCCGTGCTGCAGTTCCATGCGATCAACACGTTGGTGGCGATCTGGTGGGGCGGCGACGGCGGAGATAATAGTACCGGCCGACCGCTCTCGAACAGACCAGATTCTATCGCTCTTTGGTACAGGCCGGTCGAATCTGCATCGGGCCGGTTCATCACGATCACATCGAATACGCGGCCATAGCTGCCGACGAAGTCTTCACCCTCTGGCGCCTCGTCAAACCAGCTGAATGATGGGGCCGCAGTCGTCTCTGTTGAGCGCGGGACGTTGTGCTCCTGCATGAACAACTCAAATATTTGGCGCGCTTGCTTCGCCTCCTTTACGGTGTCCTGGCTGAACGTATCATAGGGAAGACTGCCCGTTATATCGCCTCCAACGATTTGGTTGATACTCCACCGCAGCGCGAATCCTTCGATGTAACTGTCGTGCCGTCGAGCCAATAGCAGCGCGGTTTCCAACGCTGATCGCATGGCGTCATGGTTCTCCATCGGAACCAAGATGGTCTTCATGCTCATCGTCGCCTCCCATCAACTCCATCGTGAGCGCGTATTCACCGACGAACGGCAATTGAAACGTTCATGTGGGCCAATACTACCGAACCTGACATGTCCGTGGAATGGGGTGGGCGACGAACGGAAGGCGTGAAACCGTCAAACCCAGGCCGCCTCGAAGCATAAATAACCCACCGCAACGCGACGGAACAAAGGAAACAGAATCGTGACGAGCTTGAAGGAATACATCACCCGCCATGACATAGCGCGACGGAAATCGCGGACGGCGAAACCATCGAAATCGCGTCGTGCCATACGCGAGGACGCCGGCGACGTCGGCGTCATGAGCTCACCATGCCTCAACGCCGCGAGCGTCGCGCTGCCGGCGGGCATCGACCTCGGGGACCGCGCGGCCCGCATGAACCAGTTTTGGGACAAGCTCGTCGAGTTTCAGCATCGCAACGTGATCGTCGTCGCGCTGTGCGTGGGCGACGAGCGGTAGCGAAGTCGGCCGGCTCTCGCGATGTCTGCTATGCACCCGATAGCGACCAGAAATGGTGCAGCGCCACGAATGACGCGAAGTGCCAGAAGGCGACATTCGATTGCAGGGCTTATTGTTTAGTGCCTTCGGGCAGGGCGCACGTCAGTATTTTGCACAGCAACGGTCCGCCAATGCCCATCGATCTTACGCACGACACGAGTACCAATGCCGGTGCGCGTGGGCTCGTCAATATCGCCGTATATGTGGAATTCCGAGTGCATCATGGCCACGTCCGGTGCAAGAAAGCGTATGTGCATGATTGGCGTTTCGCGGGTGCTCTTTCGGAACGGCCCATTGGGCCCATGCAGGCGCGTCATCAATTCCAGGTAGTCTGCGCGGGACTTGGTCCATGCGCCATTGACGGTGACGAACTGTGCATCGTCGGAGAGTGAAGCGACCATGTCGTCTGCGTTGTGCCGACCCCAAGCTTCGTTGAACTGCAATTCAATCTCGCGGATTGTATCTTCGTCAGTCTTCGTCATGATTAAATCTCCCTGGTCAAATTCAAACCGAAAACCTGAATTCTTATCTTACGTAGAGGCACAAACGTAACAAGCCCGTTCCATGTCGCTCATGGGTCAGGCGCGTCGGTTTTTTCTTGGTCGCCAATAGTCTGCTTGTCCCCCGAAAGCGTCAAGAAAAGCGGACATGGCGCGTCGTTGTCGTGCTCAAAATCTGAGGGGCAGAGCATCGATGCTCTGCCCCGGGGAGCTCAGATTTCAACCTGTTCCGATATAGCGAGGGCGTCATCGATATCGATACCGAGATATCTCACCGTGCTCTCAATTTTAGTGTGGCCCAGCAGGAGTTGAACGGCCCGTAGGTTTCCAGTGCGTCGGTAGATCAATGTTGCCTTGGTACGTCGCAGCGAGTGGGTGCCGTACACATGTGGATCGAGACCGATTGCCACGAGCCACTCGGACAAGAGGCGCGCATATTGTCTTGTCGTCATACTCTGTCCGGGCCGTCGTCCGCTGAACAGGTACTCGCCGGGCTTCTTGCCGACAGCCGTTAGATATTCGTCAATCGACTGGCGGGTCTGCTCGGTTGGCTCGAATCGCACCGGTCGACCGGTCTTTTTCTGTCGCACGGTCGCTCGCTCGATCGGATAGCCGTTCGGCGCAATGTCATCGACCCTGACTGCGACAACGTCGCAGCCACGCAGCTTGCTATCGATCGCCAGATTGAACAGCGCAAGATCGCGCGTTTGCTGCTCAATCTGCAGCCAAGTCCGGATTGCCCAGACGTGCTTTTGCCGCAGCGGCGGGCGAGGTCCGATCAGCTTTCCCTTGTTCCAGGGGGCCCGCTTTGGGGTGGCTGTAACCAGATTTGCATTGTCAGGCATGGTCGTACTCCTCTGTTACTGAGGATTACGAGCATGCTCTATCGGAATGGATGTCGGCTCTTGCGGTCGCGACCAGGGGCTTAGCGGACGTGGCCCGGATATGGGAAAACCGACGCACCTGACCCTTATCGTCGCTTTGTTACGAGACTTCGGTGCAGTGCAGCAGATACCGAGTGTAGTTGGCTTAAGCTCTATTCCAGCCCTTCGACAATCCGCACGTCGCGTTCTGCGCCGTCGCCGAGGACTTTAACTGCGGCTTGATAGGCTGGGCTGTCATGCGCGGCGATGGCCTTTGCCACGCTGTCGAACACGCTGATCACAACACGCTGCTTTAATCCCGAATTCGGACGCAGCGGCGGCGGCGCCACGCACGATATATTTTACGCCGAAAGGCGCAAGCGCGACCGGTGCGAGCTTGGCATAAGCTGCGAGCTTGTCCGGATCTTTAATGGAGCGATAGGTGGTCACCCAGTAGCCTTTGGGCATTTGCATCCTCCCTTGTTCAAGCGGCCTTTTGCACGACAAGCGAGCGCGATGTCGGGCGACTTGCCGTCTCAGAAACCATATCGCACCAAATCAGCACCCGCGGCAATGACCGCGACCAACACCAGCTTCTTGAACGTCTCAGGTGCAATTTTATCGCGCATATGTTGTCCGACATACATGCCGAGCACGACCGGCAACGTGGCAGCCATTGAGACTAAAACGTCAAGCCAATTGAACTGGCGACTAGCCGTAAGTAGAATTGCCAGCAAGCCGGAGGAAACGACGAGATACAGTGATACTTCCTTTGTGAACGCCTTGCCGCTTAATCCCTTTGCAAGCAGAAATATAAAAACAAGCGGCCCCGGCATCGCTGCGATGCCTCCTAAAACGCCGCCGAAAAATCCGAATGTGATTCCGGTCGGTAAAAGCAAGCGAGACTGAAGCTGCAGCTTAGGCGCAAGCAGCGTGACGCCGCCGACTCCCATAAGCACAACGCCTGCGGTAATCTTTGCAACGTTCGCATCGAGCGCCAACAGGACTCGAACTCCGAGGGCGAGGCCGGGAATCATGCCGAGAAGCACCGGCATCAATTGCATGAAACATCGTCCAGTCTTTCCGCCCTCCAGCGCCTGCGGCACGTTGCTGAAGATCAAAGGCATGCTCAGCAGCATGGCCGCTGATTTGATGTCGATGAACAGCGACAGTAGCGGCAGCGCAACGATTGGCATGCCGACACCGATTACCCCCTTTAGAAGACCGGCAACGACTAGGCTGCAAACCACGGCCGCAATGATACCTGCTTGCTCGAAATAAAGGGCGTGGATCAACATGACTTTTAACTCCTGGCAGCGCATTCTTGCTGCGAGGTTCGCAATTGTCTCGCACGAACAGTTCGGCCCATACCGAACTGTCTTCGATTGATATGCTTCCGCTATCAGCGATAGGGTTAAGGATGGTCGCCGCGGCAAATCTGGTCGAAGTGGCCGCTCTCGTGGGTGACACCGCGCGAGCGACGATGCTTAACGCCCTTATGGGCGGCCAGTCGCTGACGGCCACTGAACTTGCTTACTGCGCCAATGTCTCTCGCTCGACGGCAAGCGGCCACCTGAGCAAGCTGGTTGCGGCGCGGCTTTTGACGGTCACTCACAAGCGCCGCTTCAGCTATTATCGGATCGCGTCCCCTCTGGTTGCGACAATGCTTGAGAGCATGAAGGTCGTCGCCGCCATAGAGGTGCCACCCCGCCGTCACCCGCGGTCAGCCAACGACGATGCACTCCGTTTTGCCCGAAGTTGCTACGACCACCTGGCTGGCCAGCTAGGAGTTTCTGTTACCGACGCACTTGTGGCCATGGGGCACATCGTACTCACCGATGAAGGCGGTGAGGTCACGTCTTCGGGCGAGCTTTTCCTTTCTGCGTTCGGAGTTGATCTGATGCCGCGGGCCCGGCGGATATTCTGCCAGCCATGTCTCGACTGGAGCGAGCGTCGCTATCACCTGAAGGGACTCGTCGGAGCTCGGATTCTGGATCGCCTATTGGAGCTCGGTTGGCTAAAACGCGTTTCGAGCAGCCGTGCACTCCAACTAATGTCGTCAGGAAGGGCAGGCTTGTCCGAAATCTTCCGGATCGAGTTCAACAACGAGGGTGTGCCAATCCCTCGATTAAGCGACCCACGACGGCTGACAGCATAAAAGGTCGCTGTTTTTTTGCAGTGCGAAATGACGCGATTGGCACTTTTCGACAAACGCGCCGCGCCTGAGTTTGTCGCCTTTTGGATGCCCATAAGCGACATTTCCCGCCGCTGAGACAGCCGGTTAACGGGCCCAAATAGTCGCACGCAACCCCTTCCTAGTTCTGGCTTGAGCCCTACGATCTTAGGCTTGATGGGTAAACATTGGTGATACCGTAAAGTGCGGCTGAGCGTGAACATTGCAGGGAGGGTGAGCGTGGAGCTTCCAGGTTCAGGCTATCTCTACAATCTTTCGGTTCTTGCGGTCACGTTTGCGACCGTGTCCGCACTCGTGATGTTGGTGCGCCAGACCTTGGGCGGCAAACTTTCGAATTTCGACATTTTTTTGCTTCGGGGATTTGTATCTTTCAGCCTGTTCGTCGCCTTCGCTGCGATATTGCCGCCGCTCGTAGCGCTATCCGACGCTCCCGCTCGGGTTCTTTGGCCACTAACGAGCGCGGTCGCGGCGATACTTCTCGCCCTAAATTTGTACACGGTCATCACGCGGCGCAGACAGGCGACCGGCCAAACGGCGCCAGCAGGAGTGACGATCCGGTATTTAATCCATGGGTTGGCTGTTGCGGTACTTGTCGTAAATACTCTAGTTCCAGCAGTGCAAGGCGTCGCACTGTATGCCGCAGCGCTGACTTTATGCTTAGGCAATATGATGTGGGCCTTCGTACGCCGCATTTCATCATTGCTCGGTGAGAAACCTAGCAAAGACTGGGACCCCCACCGGAGCTAGCAAAATCGTAACGGCACGAGAACGGACATCGAGCCTCGATAGACAGCCTTAATATCAGCCCGTAAACTTCAGCGCATAACGCGGGCGGCGCGGGGCGAAGCCATGGAATTACCCGGCTCAAGCTATCTTTATACAATCGCCACTCTGTCGATCACTTATGCGGGTTTTGCTGCACTCATCGTTATATTCCGCCAAATTATCGGTGGCGGTGTGTCTAGCTATGATGTTTTTGTAATTCGTTCCGTTCTGATGAGGAGTTTTATTATTGCTTTTTCCGCAATGCTGCCGCCCGCATTAGCGCTTTTCGATTTTTCGCAATCCGTCATCTGGCGCATCTCCAGCTTGTTTGCGGCTCTGCTGCTGGGCTTGTTTAATTTAACATTTCTAGCGAGACGGCGCGCAGCAACACGCCTTCCCATAAATAAATGGGCTCTAATAACTATCGGCTCGCAGACGTTGATAACGATATTCTTCCTAATGATGGCATTGGGAATATTTGTTGAGCCTTCGGCTGGCCCATTTGTAATTAGTGTCACGGCATCCTTGCTCGTGGCAGCGATTGCCTACCTGGCGCAACTTGATGTGATGCTCCGTGACATGGTGGAAAAGGAGAAGCGTAAATGAGCGTTCTCTCGTATGGTCGATGTCGCCTTATGGCAGACTGCGCTCGCTGCGCCGCAAAATCTAAGACGCTATCCGACTAACAACGGACATCGGACTGTGCGAGGGCCAAGTTTGTCCGTAGCGTAAGACCCAAAGCGGCGTATGCGCTGAGCCTATCCGGCGGCGTGCCCTCACAATATCTGAAACACCTGAATTGTCCGCCCGCTCGCGTTACGTGAGCCGGTAGCAATCGAGCAGATGCGGTTCAACCAAGCGTACTTTTGCGAGCCTGTCTCGAAGTATGGCGTAGTGCGGAAATAATATGTCCCCGGGTCGACAGTCTCGCCGCGATTGACGCAATCAATGACCTCCTTCGGGCCGTGGCGAAGTCCCTTCCAGGTCACGTAGATTTTCTCATTATCGTCGGTCTCGAGCGTCAGCCGCGCTTCGATCTCGAGCACGTCGTCGTGGCGGGTGAGCGCCGTGCCTCCTCCGCCCGGCACAACTGTACCCTTGAGTTTAGGTCCTTCGAAGTTGCCGCTATCGAACTGAAAAATGCGCCGGCTGCCATAGGGCGTGTCGCCGAGAGTGAAACCTTGAACCTCGAGAGCAATCGTGAACAGAAACTCGGTCCTGATTTCAGGCATGGGGGCCCTCCTCGTTTTCGCATCTCAACAGGCATTAAGCATTTGTGACAACGCGGTCACGCAAGACCATTCCCAGGTCAGCAATTGGCCATTCGCCGCGTTCGTTGCCGCTGCAAATTTCTGGAACACTACTGGACGAACAGACATGCTCGGGGAATAATTAATCGCCCATCCGGATTTTACCGATGACGCCGAAGTCGGCCCCATTCGGCTCAACCACGAAAAATTCACCCATGGGGACCGTGTCTTCGAGCACGACGTTAGCGATGTTAAGATCGTGAGTAATCATCACCAAATTAGAAGGGTCATGGTGTTTCAGAATCTCTTGCACAACACGTTCTTGATTCAATTTGGCCTGGCCTTCAGATACTACGCCCGGTGGCTTTAGATATTGAACTGACGTTGCGTGACCAAACGCAAGATTGCCAGTGTCGATGCAACGGCAATACGGGCTGGTCAATACCTCCCCAATGGCAACGCCGTGAGCGCGGAAGGCTTCTCCAATGCGCTTGGCCTGCTCTACACCGCTGGATGAAAGGTTTACTTCCTCTGCGCAGTTCCCGGGCGCGAGGCGTCCAATCCCTTCTCGGATATCGACATGAGTGTGCCGCAACAAAATAACCTTGCCGCCCCGCTTTAATGCAGTCCAGACTTGCTCGTCATTAGCAAATGCACGGCCGGTCGAAAGCGCGAGCAAAACCACCAAGCAGAGGCGTAAGGGGGCCATCCGGTTGTTCATTCGGCATTTCCGATGTCATCTCTACACCAAGACTAACTCCGTTTCTCGGTGATACGAAAGATGGACGGATGACGCTAATGACACTTTTCGGACAAACGCGCCGCGCCGGACTTTGTCGCCTTTAGACCAACAGGCGACAAACGCCCGACCGGAGGCTGAATTGCTAGGCCGTCAATGACCCTCCGCGTCATTCAACACTGGATACATCGTGAAAAAATCGGTGTACCGTTGAACCACGGTTTAGCGCAATGCTTGGTCGAGAGCTGCCCGAAAAATTGCTTCGATATTTTCCGCGGAAGCCGTTGGCGCCCGTATTCTACCTTTTTACGCTAAGCCATTGCCGCACGTCACTATTGGAAACAAACAAGGACAAGAACATGAAAATCGCGATCCTTGCCGCATGTGGAGTATGCTGTTTTTGAATGCAAACTTCGCTCATGCCGGGTATGCGATAACGTTTGGCGGAACCCTCGCCGGACAAGGAACCCGACAAAAGACGGTAAAGAGAACTGGAACGCCGACCGCTGGCACAAGGGTGCCGACAAAAGGACGATTTGGGAGGACACGGACATCGTGCACAACCGAAAGGCCAAAACACATCAGCGCCAACCGAGAAAAGCAGGTACGACCACCAAAATTCTTGAAAATGAGAGTCCAAGGCCATCGGATCGCTGATCGGCGTATAGCTCATCATCATTTTTTGCCACACGACTGAGGCATTATGGAAGTCAGGCCACTTCCGTAACCGGAAAGGTAGGGTGGTCCATCGGGGACGACGAAAAATCTCTCTGCATTTTGCGTCGCACCGAAGAGCGCGATTGGCACTTCGCTGCATTCGCCGTGACGCAACATTTCCGGTCGCTATTGGAGTAGGAGATGGGGTAATCGGCCGGCGTTCTTGTGGATAGTTAAGGATTTTGGGTGCTGCGCTTCAGGCTGATGGTGAAACGAGGTCCGTGGTGACGGCCTCAAGCATCAGAAGGAGAAGCGCAGCATGGACCAATTTGCTGGTTTGGACGTATCGGTCAAGGAGACCAGCGTCTGCATTGTGGTTGACACGGGCAAGATCGTGCGGGAAGTGAAGGTAGCGAGCGAACCTGAAGCTCTGCTGCAAGTCTTGAAGAATCCCGCCTACCACTTCAAGCGGATCGGACTGGAAGCCGGGCCATTATCGCAATGGCTGTTCAGTGCTCTCGCCGAAGCGAGCTTGCCGGTGATCTGTGTCGAGACGCGGCACATGCGGGCGGTGTTGAAAGCGCAGATTAACAAGACCGACCGCAACGATGCACGCGGCATGGCGCAGATGATGCGGGTGGGGCTTTACCGTCCAGTGCATGTCAAAACGTTACGCAGTCAGAAATTACGAATGCTGCTGACGCATCGAAAGTTGCTGCAGTCCAAGGCCATTGCTATCGACAATGACCTGCGCGGCACCTTGCGCAACTTCGGCCTCAAGGTCGGGGTGGTCAGGACGGTAAAGTTCGAAGCCCGCATCAGGGAGTTGGTCGAAAACTTACCCGACTTGGCCGCTTTGGTTGAACCACTGCTCATTGTCCGACGGGTACTACGCGAGCAGTTCGTCATCCAGCATCGCCGTTTGCTGGCTATCGTTCGGGACGATGAGGTATGTCGGCGACTGATGACGGTCCCTGGCGTTGGTCCCGTGGTATCGCTGACCTATCGCGCCACCGTCGATGTGCCCGCTCGCTTCCATAAGTCCAAGTCAGTCGGGGCCGTGTTTGGGCTCACCTGCGCCAAGTATCAATCGGGCGAGGTGGATTGGGACGGCAGAATATCACGCTGCGGAGATGAGATGATGCGGGTCATGCTCTATGAAGCAGCTCAGGCCATGATGCGTTCCAAGAAATGGTCCTGGCTCAAAGCATGGGCGATGCAGATCGCCAGGCGTCGCGGGATGAAGAAGGCGATCGTGGCACTGGCGCGCCGGTTGGCCGTGATCCTGCACCGCATATGGGTTGATGGCACCGAGTTCCGCTGGACCCGGGAGACCGCAGCGGCATGAGGGCCGTAGGAAATCAAATACAATAGGAGAAAACTCGAGTTCCACTAAGCCGTGGAAAGATGGCCCTCGCGGGACGATGGATGAGGTGAGTTCGCTTGTCCGCTTGGACCTGCCGTTCGATTGACGGTAAGGCCGCCTAGGAGATTGTTCCGCCTCGTCCTCGAATCCCATGATGGAACGGCCTTCGTGTCGATTCCGAAGAGAAGCACGAGCCCGTGAGCGACATCGACACTGCTGTGGTGGATAGTCTGAAAGTGCTTGACCCCGAACGGCCGATTAGAGAAGCGGACAAATATCTGCGCTGTGGCCGAATCGGGCCGCAGCTTTTTACCCAAAAGCGCACTTAAGCGGGTAAGCAGTAGAGGCCACACTTTAATGAGCAGGCGGCTCTAGACCCTTGGCCTTCAAGACCGCAACAGCCTCCGGCGTGAGCAGGAATTTTATGAAGGCCTTGGCCGCGTCCGTCTCGTGAGCCGTACTGCCGATGCCGGCGACCATGGCGACAGAATATTGTAGTTTGGTTGGAAATGAACCGGCAAATTGTACACCCGGCACGGACACAGGATTGCTAGTGAACCCGAAGCCAAGTTCTGCCTCGCCGCTGGCGACCGCCTGCCACACCTGCGCGACTTTATCCTTAGGCTTAGCTTTGGCTTTCATCAGATCAGCAATGCCGAGTGTTTCGAAGTCCTTGGTAATTTGCCGGCCCGCCGGTTCGTCCATGACATAAGTCACCGATTTTGCGGCCAGCATGGCGCGCTTGAAAGCGTCAAGCGAGGCAACATCTGGCTTTACGGCACCGGCGCGGACTCCAACGCCCAGATCGACGCCGGCCACGACCGTCCTTGTATCAACAACAATCTTTCCGTCCTTGATCGCGCGGTCCAACGAGAACTCGGGAACGATCGCCAGATCGAAATCGCCGGCATCGATACGTTGTTTCTGCGCAGCGCCCAATCCGTATTGGAATGACAGCGTGTTCCCGCTTGCGTGTTCATAGTGTGGAGCAAGCACTTTGAAAGCCGCAGTCAATCCGGGGCTGGCTATGACGCGAATCTCACCGGCGTTTGCCGCGACACCCAACACAGGAAGAATTACTGCTCCAAAAAAAATCGCGACCCTCATCGGTCCCCCAGCATTGAGCAATGAAATTTCTACATATTATTGAAGTCATAGCATCCTAGTTATTTTCAATCCATGACTACGATGTCCGTTTGTGGCACTTCGCGTCGTTCTCCGCGACGCAAATTCCTGGTCGCTATTGGGGTGCAGACAAATGGGAGCGCCGGCTCCGATTAGCTCGGCAGCAAATGACCCAGGCGCATAGACCGTGCGCTGCGGCCTTGGTTTCACGGCCGGTTTTAGGAGCCCTATCAAAGTGCTCGTTTAAACCGATATGATCCTGTGGGACTGGCACGCAAGGATATTTGGCGATAAAAGCGATCACATGACACCGAAAACAAAAGCGTTTTCGTTGGGGTCCATCGGGCCGGCAATGGTCATTGTCAATCTCGGGGCGATAGTTCTAATCGGCTGGTTCGTGCTGAAATACCCCGACAATTTTCTTTTACGCGCAGTTGATCACCTCTTTGGGATAATACAGAGAGCGCCGCCTTGACCGCCGCCATCGCATCCCCGCGTGTCGACGCGTAGCCGCGCTCAGTAAACTTTTTGGCACCGCACCGTGATCATCCCCAACCGGCGGCGATCTCGGCGCACGTGATATGATGGGTCACGCCATGCCCTGAATTGGGACAGACCTATTTTCGATCATCGAGCGGCGCTTTGATTGACAGACCGATGGAGGGGGTCGTCTGGTCTTTGGTGTCTGACGTATAACCTGACATCTGGTCGGTAGCATCCGGGGGCCTAGTTGGTCGCAGATCGAGCGTTGAGCCCGGCGGAATAACGGGGACTGGGACAGGGATAGGCAATGCGTCTAAGGGCAAGTTTTGTATGAAGTATCCTCTGCATGAAGACCCTGAACCGCAAAAGCTCCGAGCGCGACCCCGGCTAGAATAGACAACGCAACAACGTGACGTGTTTTCATTGTCTCCTCCCAGGCCGGCGATGTCGCCGACTTATCGTAAGCCTATACCATCAGTAGATGAGACGGTAGTTGTCGTCGCTCTTCTTTTCGAGGCGACCCGAAAGTGATAGCAGCCGCGACAACGGCACCATGCTGCAAGCGTACGCGCGCCGTTGGCTTGTAAGGCAATCTGCCTACCATGTCGAAGGATAAGCATGGTCGTTGGGCATCTTCAGTGCGGTTAGGTGCCGGGCTTTAGCTTTCTACTCGACAGAGGTCGTCTCATTTGGCGGCATTTTTGTTTTCAGACTCCATCATTTCGGGGATTCGATCCGGCTTGGGGAGAGCGGGGTGGTTCGAATAACTGGCGATCTCCAGCTCTTTTGGCGGTGGCACTCAGCATAGGCCGTTGATCCACAGGTTCCGCTCCTGAAAGAGCGGCAAACGGTATCGTCAATATCATCGCTCGACTTTGCATCCTGTTGCTGTTGAATCATCAGCCCATATTCCTGGGTCTCAGGCGTGGCAGCCATTTTCCCCTCGGTGGCGCTGTTACATCGTGGAATCCACGGTATGGCTAGCGCACCCCAAAATGAGGATGCTCACTAGCATCAATAGTGGCGGCGCTAGACGCATTTCAGCCCCCACCGTTAGCGGCCTGTTTCATTTCAGACCTTATAGCAGACCTCGCACGGCCAACGTCAGTCGAATGCCGGCATTGGTTCAGGCGCAATTTCTTGGTCCTTCGACCTTATTGTCGACGATCTTTCGCGCTTCCGCGAAGGCTTTCGGCGGGAGTTGCGCATGGCATCGTCGCGGCCAACCCAGCCCATCTTCGTCGTATATCGTCACGATGAAGCCGGCTTGCCGAGTGAGATCGAGCCTGTGGAAATTATAGGTTTCCGACTTGAGAATCACGGGTCCCCTCCCACGCCATCTTAAGTCGGCTAGTGCCGATGAGCGGTGTGCCGCCCCCAGATACGTTTCTTTAACGAGGGCGGTTGCACCGTATCGGCTCACTGAAACGGTAGGCAACACCCATGTACACCATCGCAACAGCCGCTGCGGCGGTCGGCCGGAACAAGACCGCTATCCTGCGGGCGATCAAAGCCGGAAAGATTTCAGTTGCTAAGGACGAGAACGGCGAGTGGCAGATCGACCCGCCGAACTGCACCGCATTTATCCCCCATTGCGGAGCGCATCCATGCGGGGCAACGATATGCATCCGCAACTGCATCAGTCGCCGTTGCTAACGCCAGTTTGAGGATCACGGCTCGCGCTCCCACGCCGCCTAAAAATCCGCCATCGCTGCCTGGCGGCGGGCGTTCGGAGTGCGGTACGGCTCGATGAATCGTTAGCTAGGCGGTCCGGTTTCGTCAGCCAATTCGTGGATGGGTTCAGCAAAATAGGCCACGAGCAAATCGCGCCAACGACAAGGAACAGCAATATTAGTTTCATTGAAGCCTCCCTGAACCGCGAGACGACAAACGGAATAGGGCGCGTTATTGGACGCCTCTGATTTTCGTTGTTGATACCGTGGGGTCGTTAATAAAAATCGCGCCTTGCAGTCGAAAATCCTCATAAACAAAAATTTATTTGTTCGACTCTCCGGGAGGTCGTTAGATACCGGTGTGCGCAAGCGTCGCCGTCTCTCAGACGGGCGTCGCGAATCCTCCACCTACTGCACAATCCCGCGCCCTAACCGGCGCGGGTTTTTTAATGCCTACGCCGTCTTGAAGTCCGCCGTCGGCGGCTCGCCGCATTGCTGCTTGAACAATGGCCGAGTTGATACAAAGTGGCCCTGGCCCTTCGGCATTAGGGGGCACGGGGGCCAGGGCCGTGTCGGGAGGTCACCCAACATCCTTGCGGAGCTAAAACTAAAGCTATTCTGTCCCAGCGACTGTGTTCCTAATCAGCGGGGTGGCCGGGTCGGCGTTCAGCGAAATGCCATAGAACGCCCGCTGGATCGTATATGTAGGCTATTCGAAGTCCCCAAGATTGCATTTTGGGTGGCTTTGGTGGGGTGACATTAAATGTCTTTGCAAGATCTAGAGACATGACGCGGTCCCACCAGCCGTCAAGGTCATCGACCAAGACCTGCATCATTGTGTTTTTGGCCCAAGTCTCTTCATAATAGCGTTGAAGGATGAACGAGGTCGCGCCAACGGCGAATATCGCTACGTCACCCTGAAACACCTTCTTAAAGCCCAACGCCTCATAAAACGCGCAGCTGCGCGCGAAGTCTTTGGTCGGTAGAAACGGGCGGCAATCTTCATTTCCCGATGGCGTGGTCACGCATATCACTCCCGCCTGGAACGCGGAATGCGCCGCAATTCATTCTTGGTTTGCTCGAACAATCGTTCAAGTACAACGCGGCGCATCAAGACTGATATGTGGCCCTTGTCTGTCAGGAAAGTCACTAGCGCATCGCCTTGATCCGCAATTTTCACACCTGCGCTAGATGCTTCAAAGTCCTGCAATACTTGCATCACCATGCTCCCAGGTTCTCGTCACCAAGTGTTGGAGCCTCATTGTGCTTCCGCGACGCTGTATGTCGCACACCTGTACCGCGTTCATGAAAGTTTTCGCAGCACGCCAGCGATGACGGTATCGCGAGTCTGGTCTTGGCGATTGGCAATTTGCTAGATGCTGGCTAGCGACACAGCCATTCACGCGGTGACGACTGCACCGGATTGGCACAAATGGTCCGAATCAATTAAGGGCGGAAAACGATGACACACCGCCCTAATAACGGAAGCAGTGCGAAGCCTTGCAGTTGCGGACGGGGTATCGGGCATACTTCCCTCCGCCTATCGCACATGTGCTAACTGGACAGTAGCCACTGTCACCCTTGTCACTGCTGCGTTGGCGGAATTTAGGGCCATGTCAGTGAAAATAATGAGCCCACCACCAAGAGCCGCTATCATTATGAAACACCGCGTCATGACGTTTCTCCTTGCGTAAAGAGAACACGAAGCAGGCGGTCAAAACTTATAATGAACGGTTTTCAATCTCAAGAGCCTACGCAATTAGCGGCGTCATTTATTTAAACAAAGCATGCAAAGTCGCCTAATGGCGCCATTCTCCGTGACACAACATGTTCGGTCGATTGAAGTAAGCGCAGACAAACATCGGCGCTTGGGCTGGACTGCTCGCCAGCCAGTGCCCCGGCTCTGACAAGATAAACAAGACATAAAGATCGGCCGTACCACCATAACATTCTGCCGCGCCGAAACGGAATTAAAAATATCCGCGGTGGCAAGGTCGGAACAGCACAGGGTTCGATAGCTTCAATCGTTTTTTCCAAGGGAGGCTTTTTGAATCGGGGCTCCGGGGGCGGCGCACTGAATTTTACCAGAGTCTTTCTTGCGTCCAATTACTCGTTTCACCAAGCCATACCTCGAATTGATTGATGATGGCGCGCGACGTCTGATTGTCGGCTGGCGCGACCCGCTATCGTATGCATTTTACGAACGACTTATCGCTGGTGGTTTCGCGCCGAACGCCCATATCGATGTTTTGCCGGAACAGCGTATCATTTACGTTTGTGTACCAAAAACGCATCTTCTCGCATCAAGATGACACTCAGCTCATTGCTAGGGCGCAACTTGACGTTGGAATGGCAAGCCCATAAGCGAAAGCTATCAGGCCTTAAATCGCCGAAGCGAGTTGGACTGACTGTTTTTCATCGCCTAGCAACTGCTCCTGACGTTTTGCGCTTTGCCTTTGTGCGAAATCCTTATGCACGTCTAGTATCATGCTGGCTTAACAAGTTCTGTGAAGTGCCGTTGATCCTCACCAAACCCTCAGTCGATTCCTACCTCGCATGGCGACAGAAAAATGACCTGTCACTTCCTGAGGGTCATACAAGTACATTATCATTTGGTGAGTTCATCAACTTCGTAACGATGACGGCACATGATCGTGTTGACGCTCATTGGTATCTTCAGTCCGGACTCCTTGACATGCCAGGCATCGACCTGAATTTGATAGGCAAAGTCAGTCATTTGATCAAGATTTCATGCGTGTGCTTGACCATGTGCAAGCGAACAACGCATTACGCGCCGACGCGATCAAACCGATTAACGTCTCTAACCATGTCGATTGGCGAGACTTTTACACGAACGAACTCGCCAATCGTGTTTACAAAGCATACGAGCTCGATTTCGACCGGTTTCAATATTCTCGCAAACTGCCATAGAATTAGACGCTGCGTGACCTATGTACGGGGTGAGGAATTTTGGTTGATGTTCGTGTTGGCGCATGGCTACGTTCACGCCACCGCACCATTTATCACGCGATTGGACTAAGTCGGAGTAAGGTCGACTTCGATCAGTGAATGATTAACAGACATTAGGGACGACCCACCGGGGCCAGTTGTGGCGCCTGCGACGAAACGTTCTCGATCTACAATATGCTGCTGTGCGAAGGCGGCGGAAGCAACAACTACTAGGCAAATGCTGCCGGGACGGCAAGCAAAGCGCCAAACGCTATTTGATTTTAAATGATTTTTCGTGGCCCGCCATTTGCCTCATAATCTAGGGGCGAAAGGATGAATCATGTCGCGCCATCATATACAACTGCCACCTA
>CAWEAC010000002.1:0-1458056 GCA_963807175.1 uncultured Alphaproteobacteria bacterium | reverse complement strand
TGGCGGCGGCATGGGCGGCATGGACTATTAAGTCGACCCTCAACCGAAACGACGAAGGCCCGGAAGAAATCCCGGGCCTTCTTTCTTGTGCCAAAGCCACGGTAGATTATCTGTCGTGCTACCACGACGGGCGTGTCGCATCACTGACGCCGCGCGAGGAGCGTACGCAACGTGCCGGATATCAACGGCCCGGGCTTTGGGTATTGCCAGCCTAGATCATCAAGATCCCGGCGACAGCGGGGATCGCCGCTCTGTTTTACGGGTTGGCGGGCCTGTTCGGCTACTCGCTGTTGGCCCCCTCGTGCCTCGCATCATAGCGACTATCGGCAGCAACGGCTGTAGCGCGCAGGTCACATACCGGCTGAATCTCGTGGCCCAACCACATCCCGAAGGATCACGTGTTCAGGCGAGTGGACGAGGTTTTGAGAAGTGACAGCCGCCTCGGCATCTGTGTCGCGATCGTTCAATGCGCGGTGAGCGTCGAGGCTTCCTCCTCGACCGGGGCCTCCTCGGGCGCGGCCGTTGCGGTGGTTGTGGTCTCGTCCCACTCGATCGGCTCCGGCTTGCGCGTCATCGCGCGGGCGAGCACCTCATCCATGCGCGAGACCGCAACGATCTCGAGCCCACTCTTGATGCTGTCCGCGATTTCGACAAGATCCTTGGCGTTCTCTTCGGGAATGAGCACCGTCTTGATGCCCCCACGCAAGGCCGCGAGCAGCTTCTCCTTGAGACCGGAGATCGGCCACACGCGGCCGCGCAGCGTGATCTCGCCGGTCATGGCAACGTCGTGGCGCACCGGAATTCCGGTCATGACCGAGACGATCGCGGTGACCATGGCGACGCCGGCGGAGGGTCCATCCTTCGGCGTCGCGCCTTCCGGCACGTGCACGTGGATGTCGCGCTTGTCGAACAGCGGCGGTTCGATGCCTAAGGCGACCGCGCGCGAGCGGACGTAAGCCGCCGCCGCAGAGATCGACTCCTTCATCACGTCGCGCAGGTTGCCGGTCACGGTCATTTTGCCCTTGCCGGGCATCATAGCGGCTTCGATGGTGAGCAACTCGCCGCCGACATCGGTCCAGGCCAGCCCGGTGACCATGCCGACCAGGTCCTCGGCTTCAATCTCGCCGTAGCGGTACTTCGGCACACCGAGATATTCCGCGAGGTTATCGGCTGAGGCCTTTACCGACTTCTTCTCCGACAAGATCAGGTCCTTGACCGCCTTGCGGACCAAGGTGGAGAGCTCGCGCTCAAGGTTGCGCACGCCCGCCTCACGCGTGTAGCGGCGGATGATGGTCAGTAGCGCCTCGTCGTCGATCGCCCATTCCTCGGCGTCAAGGCCGTGCTTGGTGGTCACGTTCGGGATCAGGTGCTTGCGTGCGATCTCGACCTTCTCATCCTCGGTGTAGCCAGCGATGCGGATAATCTCCATGCGGTCCATCAGCGACGGCGGGATATTGAGCGTGTTCGCCGTGGTAATGAACATCACATTGGACAGATCGTAATCGACCTCGAGATAGTGGTCGTTAAAGGTGTGATTCTGCTCAGGGTCGAGCACCTCAAGCAAAGCCGAGGACGGATCGCCGTGGAAGTCGGAACCCATCTTGTCGACCTCGTCGAGCAGGAACAGTGGATTTGAGGTCTTGGCCTTGCGCATCGACTGGATGATCTTGCCGGGCATCGAGCCGATGTAAGTGCGCCGGTGGCCGCGGATCTCGGCCTCATCGTGTACGCCGCCGAGCGAGACGCGCACGAAGTCGCGGCCCGAGGCGTGCGCGATCGATTTGCCGAGCGAGGTTTTGCCGACGCCCTGAGGACCGACCAGGCACAGGATCGGTCCGGTCAGCTTGTTGGCGCGCTGCTGCACAGCGAGATATTCGACGATGCGCTCTTTGACCTGCTCGAGCCCGTAATGGTCGTGGTCGAGGATCTGCTGTGCATGGACGAGATCCTTATTGGTCTTCGACTTCTTATTCCACGGGATCGATAGCAGCCAATCGAGGTAGTTGCGCACGACGGTGCCTTCCGCCGACATCGGCGATATCAGCCGGAGCTTCTTGAGCTCGTGCGTCGCTTTCTCGCGCGCCTCCTTCGAGAGCTTGGTCTTCTTGATCTTGTCCTCGATCTCGGTGAACTCGTCGCGACCTTCCTCGCCGCCGATCTCTTTCTGGATCGCCTTCATCTGCTCGTTGAGAAAATACTCGCGCTGGGTCTTCTCCATCTGCCGCTTGACGCGGGTGCGGATGCGCCTTTCCACCTGCAGGACGGAGATCTCGCTCTTCATCAGGCCAAGCACCTTCTCCAGCCGCTCGTTGACCGCCGTGGTCTCCAGGATCGCCTGCCGGTCGGGAATCTTGAGGGTCAGGTGCGCGGCGATCATGTCGGCGAGCTTGGCATAGTCGTCAATCTGCTGGACCGGGCCGACGACCTCGGGCGGCACCTTCTTGTTGAGTTTCACGTAGCTCTCGAACTCGGTGGTAGCCGAGCGCGCTAAGGCCTCCGCTTCGACGCGCTCACCCATAGTCTCGCCGAGCGCCACCGCCTCGGCCTCGTAATACTCGCTGCAATCGGTGTACTTGACCACTTTCGCGCGCTGAGCGCCCTCCACCAGTACCTTGACGGTGCCGTCGGGGAGCTTGAGCAGCTGCAGCACGCTCGCAAGCGTGCCGATCTCGTAGATGGCCTCGGTCGTCGGATCGTCGTCGGACGCGTTCTTCTGGGTGGCGAGCAGGATGAAGGTGTCGGACCGCATCACCTTCTCGAGCGCGAGGATCGACTTCTTACGTCCGACGAAGAGGGGCGCGATCATGTGTGGAAATACGACGATGTCGCGCAGCGGCAGCACCGGGCAGGTCCGGATTTCACCTGGCGTAAGCAGTGGGCGTGGCTTTGCAGTGGTCATGGCCCCAAGTCCGTATTGTTGTCCCTCTCCGCCGCGACCCGCCTGTGCGCAGCCACGACAGAGTGCCGATGGGCCGGAAAAGGAATACGGACCGCCGCAGTGATTTCGGTGCAGAAAGGGCAGGTATGATACCCTGTCCCTTCCGAAAATCATACCCGGACATATTGATGATCCAGCTCGCGGCCCAAAAGGTGATAAATAACCCGAAGACGTGATCGGCGCGGGCATTAAAGCCGGGGAGTGCCCCAGGTTGAATTTTTATTTCCGCTTGCTGACCTAGTTGGAGCAAATGCGGTCCCGTTGGGGGTTCCGATAGCTAATCCTAATTTTATTAGCTCATCCATAGCTGTATGCGCGCGATTCTTACAATTCTGGACCTCCATTTCCGGTAGGTAGCGCCTGGCACCGCTGTTCATGACTTGGAATGGATATGTTACTCGGCGGCGCCGTCGTCGGAGGCAACAGCAGTGGGTAGAATTTCGGGACCGTGCGCCTGCACGGGCTGCTCGGCAGAGACCGGATCAGAAGCGGGGAAAGTATTTTCTAAAGCCTCGTCCAGCGCCTTTTCTCGTCGTTTGCGCTCGGCCTCATCGCTGATCGTCGTTTTTAGCTTCTGAGGTTTTCGTTGCGTTTCGTTTTGCGACATTTTCATCCGACCTTCAATAATTCCGTCGCTGTTTACACATTACATCGCATGCTGAACGGCTTAGTTTCCTGGAGGCGCAGAGTTTCCATCGTGGCGACTTGCTTCACCGCCTTCCGCACTTTCTCGAACGAGCTTACGTCGATCTGGCGCACGCGTTCGCGCGAAACGCCGAATTCGGAGGCCAAATCCGCAAGCGTGATCGGGTCCTCGGCGAGCCTACGCGCTTCGAAGATGCGCCGCTCGCGATCGTTGAGCACGGAAAGCGCTGAGGCGAGCGCCTTGCGGCGATAGTGGAATTCGTCGCGCGCGGCGAGCGTGGTCTCCTGGCTGGCACTCTCGTCAACCAGCCAGTCCTGCCATTCGCCGCTCTCGCCGTCGTCGCGGATCGCCGTGTTGAGCGAGGCGTCGCCGCTAAACCACCGATTCATGTCGATCACGTCCTGCTTCGTGGTGCCGAGTTGCTTGGCGATGGTCTCGATCTGGTCGTGGCGCATATCGCCCTCGTCAAGCGCGGAAACCTCGTGCTTAGCCTTGCGCAGATTGGAGAACAGCTTCCTCTGGTTGTGGGTGGTGGCCATCTTCACCAGCGACAACGAGCGCCGGATGTGGTCCTGGATCGCTGCCCTGATCCACCACGCGGCGTAGGTCGCAAGCCGGAAGCTCTTTTGGGGCTTGAAACGTTGGACCGCCTGCATCAGGCCGACATTGCCCTCCGATATGACATCAGAGATTGGCAGGCCGTAGCCGCGATAGCCCCTGGCGATCTTGGCGACGAGGCGTAAATGACTGTTGACGAGCTTGTGCGCCGCCTCGTGGTCGCCGTGCTCGCGCCAACGCTTGGCCAGCATGTGCTCTTCGTGCGGCTCCAGCATCGGGAACCGCCCGATTTGGCGAAGATAACCGGTGAGGCCGGATTGGCCGTCACGTTCCAATCAGCGGTCGCCAGCCGACCCATGATCTCCACCCATGGTACGCAATTCCGCCTCCGAACTAGTTTCGAAACGAAATTATCAGCAACTAGCCCCATTGTCTCGCTTGCGGAGCGATGGTTGATGAGCCGCCTAGAGGTGTCGCTAACGGCTTCACCATCCGCGCGCAGATCATTTGGGCGAAGGAGCGACTTGTCATGAGTCGTGGCGATTATCATTGGCAACATGAGCCTTGCTGGTACGCAGTGCGCACCAAAGGCCATTGGACCGGCGATCGCAAGCAGACCACGCTATGGAACATTGCCAGCGGCAACCAGGATTCCGAAACCTCGCACAGCACTCAGAAGCCGGTCGAATGCATGCGACGGCCGATGCAGAACAACAGCAATCCCGGCCAAGCGGTTTATGACCCATTTCTTGGCAGCGGCACGACGCTGATCGCGGCGGAGACGACCGGCAGAGTTTGTCTGGGAATGGAATTGGAGCCACGCTACGTCGACGTCGCCGTACGACGTTGGCAGGCGTTCACGGGCTTGGATGCCGTGTCTTCTCGGTGATGGCCGCTCATTCGAAGTGATTGCCGCTGAACGTCTGGCCGGCCTTCAAAGCACAAACCTCGGTCCGGCTCCTACGCAGCCGGTCGAAAGCGTCGTCAAGAATGACCAGCGGCAACATAAAGATACGCACATGCAAGAACGAAAACCAAGACCAAGGGGCTGAAGGAGATTACGTCCAGCCAGCAAATCTCCCGTCGAACCAAAGGAAACAAAGCCGTCTCGCATCCTGGAATGCCCGCCAGAGCTCGGGCCAGTTGCGCGGCAGGAATGGGACCGAATTGTTGGCGAGCTGACCAAATTGGGAGTGTTGAGCAGCTTCGACCGTGGCCCTCTCGCGGCTTATTGTACAGCCTATGCTCTATGGATTGAGGCGATGGAGATGGTTCAGAAACACGGCGCGATGATTAAATCGCCCGAACGGATTTCCAATTCAATCGCCATATCTTTCGCATCTAAATAAACAGGCAGAAATCATGACGCGAATTGCTTCCGAGTTCGGATTCACCCCAGCGAGCCGCAGTCGCATATTTTCATATTCAAAAAGTAATTCGATGCTATTGGAGATGGTGGAAAAACATGACTTCGGACTTCCAAAATGGTGAATTCGCATCCGGTTACGGATTTTCCTCTTTGACGACACTCTCAGTTTGAAAGCGCATTGATATGACCCGAACTAAATACCGCGTCATAGACTTAACATGTGAAATTTGACACTGTGTTCTCGACAGGGGAATTGTTTCCAATGTGATCTATGCCGCGAAATGTTCGCGGAGCCTCGGAGGGAGTTTCATGATGAAGAAAATGATGGTCTTAGCGGCCTATTTCTTGGCTGCCTTCCTCGCCGCCCCAATTGCTCGTGCTCAAAGCTATCCCGACAAGCCGGTACGCATTGTCGTACCGTTTGCAGCCGGCGGTGGAGTGGATGTTGTGGCGCGCGTAATGGCGCGCCATCTGTCGGATAAGATTGGACAGAATGTCTACGTCGAGAATAGGCCTGGTGCGTCGGGAAATCTCGGGGCCGACGTAGTTATGCGGTCTGCCGCTGATGGCTATACTTTATTGATCAGTGCTTCGACGTTCGTGGTCAACCCTGTTGTTGCGGCTGAACGTCCGCTCTTCGATCCCCTCAAGGATTTCACGCATATTGCTTTGATCGCGAAGGGGCCGTTGCTGTTCATAGTCAATCCGGATGTCGCCAGCTCAGTTCAGGAGTTTGTTGCCGAGGCCAAGGCAGAGCCGAGCAAGTACAATTTTGCTACAGGCGGCTTTGGCTCGGCTGGGCACATGGCGGCCGAATCCTTCAAGATCAAAGCCGGCTTAAGCATTCCAGTCGTACTTTATCGGGGAACTGGGCCGGTCTTCACCGATCTTATGGGTGGGCATATCAGCGCTATCATGGATCCGTTGGTGACGTCGCTACCGCTAGCGCATAGTGGCCGTGCCAAAGCGCTTGCGATTTCTGATTCCAAGCGCAGCGCTCTCGCGCCCGAGGTTCCGACGTTCGCTGAGGTTGGTTTCAAGGATTTCCAATTCTACACTTGGTACGGATTGTGGGGGCCCCCCAATATTCCGGCGTCCGTCGTGACCAAAATCGAAGCGGCGGTGCAAGAAATAGGGAGATCGCCAGAGGCGAAGAAATGGTTCGAGTCGCAAGGGCTGGACTTTTCCGGGATGAGCGGGTTGCCATTTCTCGACTTCGAGCGCATGGAGCAGTCGAACTATGCGGAGATCATGAAGGCGGGAAACATTGCGCGGCGATGACGATGGCTCGGGATTACGAAGAGTTCAGCCAAACTGCAATCTAGTCACCGGCGACCTCGACGATCAGATCAGTTTCGATCGGCGCATTGAAACTCATTTCGTTCTGATAAACAGCAGCACGCGCATGCAAGCCTTTATCGGGTCCGAAAACGCCGATCAATAAATTGGAAGCACCATCGAGCACCAACGGCGCTTTGGTGAAGCCGGGCGCGGCATTGACATAACCCACAAGCTTCACCACCTGCCGCACGCGACTAAGATCACCGACGATGTGTTGAATTGCCGCGAGGTGATTGAGCGCGCAATAGCGCGCCGCCTCGTAGCCCTGTTCGATCGAAAGTTCGCCGCCTAGCTTGCCAACGATAGGCAAACTCCATTTGCCATCGATGAATGCCGTACCGATCGCACCCGACAAAAACAGCAGGTTGCCACTGCGGACGCCCGGGGCATATTTGCCGCCAGGCCGCGCTAGGGGTGGGATGATAAGCCCGAGCGCTGCGAGGTTGTCCGCCACGGTCGTCACTTCGCTTTGCTCCTCGTGTTATTTGGCACCAGTCGGCGCGAGTCCTGCAAGCAATTCAGCCCGCTGCACCTTACCGTAGTGTGACCGCGGCAGGGCGTCGCGGAAGTGCACCGACTTCGGCTTCTTGTGGGCGGCTAAATGCTGGCGGCAATGTTCGATGATCTCGGCTTCAGTGGTCCTCGATCCGGACTTTAACACCACAAAGGCCGTCACCGCCTCGCCCCATTCAAGATCGGGCACTCCAATGACCGCAACTTCTTGAACAGCCGGGTGCGACGCAACAGCATCTTCCACTTCTTTCGGTATGATCGAGGTACTGCCGGAACGGATGACATCCTTGATGCGGCCGACAATAGACAGATCACCACTCTCGTCGAAGTGGCCGATGTCGCCAGTATGGAGCCAGCCATCTACGAGCGTGGCGGCCGTCGCGGTAGGATTTTTCCAGTAGCCAGCCATAACGTTCGCACCGCGCACCAGAACTTCGCCGGTATCGCGGCCTTCGAGGCGGACGTCATAGCCAGGCAGAGGCCGACCCACGGACCCAATTAGCCGAGGCCTGTCGTAGGCGTTCCCGGCCAGCCGTTCCGGCGGCAGATAGCAAGTGATAGGCGCTTCGGTCATGCCGTAGAGGACGCCGATGAGTGGCCCGATGAGTTCAAGGGCGCGCTCGAAGACCAGTGGCGCGATACGCGAGCCGCCGACATGGATCGCCTCTAGGGAAGTGAGCCGGGAATCGCTCGCATGCACGTAATCAAGGCACCGAACGAGCTGCGTGGGCACCAGCGATGTCCGGGTAGCGCCGGTCTGCTCGATCAGCGGAGCAAACTGCTCTGCATCAAAGCGGCCGCCGAGCACAATGCGTGCTCCTGCCATTACATAGGACAGCATAATTACCTGCGCGATCGGCCAAAGTGGGCGCACGTTGAGAAATACGGCTTCCGGTCGAATGCCGAAACTAGTGGTGGTATTTTGCGCTATCGCGAAGAGGTTGCGGTGACGCAACATGATTGCCTTCGGGGAACCTGTAGTGCCACCGCTGAAATTCAGTGTTGAAAGATCATCGTCATTGCCGGGCGGTACGAAATGGTCGACCGCCCGCTCCAGCACCTCTTCATAGTTGGTAGTTCCCCTGATAAACCCACCGACGGCCACAATGTGATCGAGTGTCTCGATTTCGTCGCGCAGACCCTCAGCCATCGCTGCGAGGTCGGCATGGATGATTAGCGCTCGGGCGCCGACATGGCGCAATTGAGCGATGATCTCGACGCGAGCCGCACGCGGGTCCATAGGCACGCGCACAAGGCCTGCGGCCATGGCGCCGTAGTCGGATTCGATATATTCGCGGATGTCAGGCAACAGCAATCCGATGCGGTCGCCCCGCAATAGGCCGAGGCCGTGCATTGCTTGGCCGAAACGGGCGACGCGGCCGAAAAACCGGCGAAAGCTCCATTCTCCGGCATGGTCGGTGACTGCGATGCGGTCGCCATACGAAGTCGAGAGGCGGCGGAAGGCGACCCCGAGATGCATCCTACCAACCCTGCAGTACGACGCGACCGACGGTATCGCGCTGTTCCATAAGGCTGTGGCCGTGCCCAACATCGCGGAAGGGCAGTACGCAGTTGATCACAGGCTTTACCTTGCCGGTCTCGATCAGGAATAGCGCCATGTTGACGTCGGCATAGGTCGCGTTGCCAGAACCGGAAATCCGCAGCCGGCGAGCGATGATGAGGCCGGGATCGAGCTCCGCCGGTCGCGTGCCTATATTGCCCAAGATGACGATCGCGGCATGCTGCGCGCATGAACGAAGACTCTCTCCGATAGTCTCCGCCACGACGTTCTCTAACACAATGTCAGCGCCAGTCTTCCCGGTCAGCCGCCATACCTCTTGGCTGAAGCGCAAATCCGGCGCGATAACAATTTCGTCGGCGCCCGCTGAGCGCACCGCCGCAGATTTCTTCTCGGAACTCGTGACGGCGATCACATGTGCATTGAATGCTTTGGCAATTTAAATCTGGTGTAGGCCAAGTCCGCCGCCGGCGCCGGTGACTAACACCACGTCACCAGCTTTCACCCGCGCGACGCCGACGAGCGCACGAACGCTGGTGCCGATCGGGCAGGCGGCAAGTGCTGCACTCCGAAGATCGACCGAGTCGGGTACTTTTATTAAGTTACGCGCCGGAACGCAGGTGAACTCGGCATAGCCGCCACCGCCGCTCTCACCGAGAACGCGGCTATTCCGACACAAATCATGTCGTCCCCCTAGGCAATACCGACATTCGCCGCAATAGAGGCGTTGATAAACCACCACTCGCTCGCCGATGCGGCTCACCGGCACCCCCGGCCCGACGTGCACCACTTCGCCAGAAACTTCGTGCCCGAGCACCTGACCCGGCTGATTACGCGGAATGCGTCCGGCCCGCGACAAAAGGTCATGGTAACAGATACCGGCGGTATGCACGCGGACCAAGGCCTCACTCTGTTCGGGCTCCGGCCGTTCGATTTGCGTCGTCTCGAGCACGCTTGGCGGACCAAACTCCCGAAATATCACAGCATTCATAAGTGCCATTGTTATGAGCTTTCCAGTCGATCGATGTTGGGCCGAAGATTCTTGCTCAGGCGCGCCGTACCGCCTGGGCGGTCTCGTGCGCGGCCGCACCCTGCTTGTAATCACCGTGGGCTTCGACAAACGCCCGCGCAGCCTCGATCTCGACGCAAGCGGCTGCGTATGTCGAGCGCCGCGAGAACATGGCCAGCCGCTTGGTGGCCTGCACTCCAACTGCGGGAAAGCTAGCAATCCGTTCGGCCCATTCGATGGCAGTTGCCTGCACGTCGTCAACGATTGCGTTGAGAAGGCCGAATTCCTTGGCCTCATCGGCTTTGATGTTGCGCGCCATCAGTAACATCTCCATCGCATAGGCTTGCGGAATTACCTCTGCGAGACGCATGGCGCTGACGGCCGAGATCATCCCGTGACGCACCTCGGGATAGCCGATCACAGTATCCCGTGCGGCAATCCTGAGATCGCAATGTAGGGCCAGTGTCATACCCATGCCGATGCAATAGCCGTGCAATGCGCCGATCACGGGCTTGTCGAGCACCACACCAACTCCGGGGATAGCATTAAGCAGTACGTCGGTCGTCACCATGCGTCCGGTGCGGTTAATCTCCTTGATGTCGGAGCCAGCGCAAAACGCGCGCTCACCTGCGCCAGTAAGTATGATCGCGCGCACTGTATCGTCCGACGTCAACTCTCGCCAGATTTCACCGAGCCGCTCCTTCGCCGGAACATCAAGCGCGTTCATGACTTCGGGACGATTGATGGTGACGATAGCGACGCCGTTAGCCCGCTTTTCCAGTGTAACCGACATATGTAACTCCATCCGGCGACCTTTGCAGGCGCCAAATGGCGTTGTCGTGCCACGACGGCCCGCAGCCAAGTCGTAAACGCCTAGGTCCCGATAACCATACTCTAGAGCATGAAACGAGGGTATCGCTTAAATATCCATTTGCTGGCTCGTGTACAAATTACCCGATATTGTACCGCAAACGCCGGAATTATTTCGTTGGTGGGTATCTTCCCGGTTATTCGCAGAATGGCAGGTTACGGGACATTAGCCTTTTGCCATCTACTACTCGACAATGCCGGGACACTCATAGTGCCGCGGGCGGGGTTGGCCAGCCGGGAGAACGGCTAGGTCGACTATTATTAAGAATTATTTTTTCGTTCTCCCAAGCCTCGGCTTTGGGGGCGTGCGATGTCGCTAGCTCGCAGCGGCTGCACTCGATGTAGTTCTCCGATAGAAGTTTCTCGGAGATAATTTGAAAAATCTTAGAGTCCAATTGGCGCCTCATCCATGTGAGGGCTACCATTGCAGTTGATCGGCGTGCTCTATTCGAAAGCGTCAAACTTCCTTTTGTTCGGATAGAAATAGCCTCGATCGGTCATTTGGCCTGGCCAATTCAAGCGGAATGTACTAGATATTATATCTCGTACAAATCGGATCGGCATGGCGAGAACGACTAAATTGGCGAGGGGCGCGGCGGCCGCGCCTGCAGGCAAGGCGAACGGCACAGCCGATTTTCGCCCGAGTTGTCTTCAGGTCTCCACAGCGAACGCTTTGCTAAATCTGATCCGCGAGGGCGACCTGCCAGCCGGCCATCGTTTGGGCGAGGAAATGCTCGCCGAGCGCCTGGGCGTATCGCGCACGTCAGTCCGCGGCGCGCTGCGGATTCTCGAAAGGCAGAACATCCTGGAAGCGCGGCCGCGGCGCGGCTATCGGCTACGCCAAGCCAGCCACGAGATCGAAGCCGGGACCGAGTTGCCGATCAGTCTCGACGAAAAACTGTACATGATAATCGCGCGCGATCAACTCGCCGGTGAATTGCCCGAAAGCACGACCGAAACCGAATTAATGCGCCGCTATGGCGTCGGACGCCATCTCATCCTGGCGGCGTTGGCGTTGCTGTACGAAGAGGGCATCGTTCATCGCGGCAACGGACGCGAATGGCGGTTTCGCGACATACTCAAGTCTCGGCGCGCCCGCGACAAAAGCTACGAATTCCGCTTGATGGTGGAGCCGTCGGCTCTGCTATTGCCGACGTTCCGGATCGTGAAGCCAGAGCTTCTTCGCATGCGTGACCTACAGAGCCGTCTGCTTACATCCTCCGTGCGAGGCGTTTCTTCGCGAGAAGTGTTCCACACTGATGCGAGCTTCCACGAACTGCTCGGCAGCTTTTCTGGCAACTCGTTCGTGCTTTCTTCGATCCGCCAACAGAACCGGTTGCGGCGTCTGCTAGAGTACCAGAGCTATCCCAACGCATCCCGCGTAAAGACGTGGTGCCTAGAGCATATCTCTGTGATCGATGCGCTGCTCGACGGCAATCAGCACCTCGCCGCGCGGCATCTCACCAAGCATCTCGAGAATGCCCGGCTCGTGCCGCCGGCTAAGAAATCGCCGGGACGCAAGCCGCATGAGCGCGGCGCCGAGCGCGAATTCGTCTACCCGACGCCGAACTGATCATTATCCGATCTTCGGCGGTTTCACGCCGAGTTCTTGCGCGATCTTCTTCGTGTTTTCCCAGACAGCGGCCAACAGCGGAATTCCTTCACGCTGATAGAGCATTTTCGTCCGGTGGCTGCGGTCGCCAGGCATAACGATTTCATCGGTGGCGCGGGCCTTGCGCGACTTCTTGAGTTCGCTGGCGTAGGCGGCAGTACGTTCGGCATTGTTCGTTGCGCCAAACGCATTGGGGTCGATCGCCACGAACAGGTGCCCGCGACTTCGTTCACCGTTGTTTTCGGTGAGCGCTGCACGCAACCGCCCGCCAATCGCGGCGTCGATCAAAGTGCTCGACAGCAGGCCGACTGCCAGACCGAGCGCAAAACCTTTGTGCCCGCCCAGCGGCGTCAGCGCGCCGTCAAGCGCCTTGTGCGCGTCGGTGGTCGGTTGGCCGTCGCGGTCGATGGCGATGCCATCCGGGATCGGCGAATTCGAATAGCTCGCCTGGCGGACGTGTCCAATGGCGGACGTGCTAGTCGCGAGATCGACAACGATCGGGTCGGCGCCGGCGTTTGGAAACGCGAAGGCCAACGGATTGGTGCCCAGGATCGGTTCGATGCCGCCCGGAACGTGCACGCGCACGGGATGCGTATTGGTGAATGTCATGCCGACCAGGCCGGTTCTTGCGATGCGCTCGACGTAGTAGCCAAGCCGGAAGATATCGCCGCCGCCGACCAGCGCGACCGCGCCAATGCCAGATGCCTTCGCCTTCTTGATGGCGAGGTCGGTCGCCATGACGCCGGTGACGTGGCCGAGGCCCCCGTCGCCATCGATGCGCGCGGTCGCGGCGGTCTCATGCGTCACGTGTGGCTTGGCACGCCCATTTAGACGCTTGGCCCGCAAATTTGCGACCGTAGAATAGATGTGATCAGTGCCCTGGATGTGATGGCCATGCAGGTCAGCATCAACGACTCCTTCGGCGCCGAGCCTGGCATTCTCTTCGTCGCAGCCCGCCGCCTTAAAAATATCGACAAGAAAGGTTCGCAGGACATCGGCGGAAATGGTCAGTGTCTTTGGTTTGCTCATAAGCGACCTTACGTTTAAAACCTAGACTAGGCAGAGGTCCGCAACGGCGCGACTAATAACCCGCACTGCGAGCTCGAAATCGTGCATCTCCATGGCCTCGTCGGGGTTGTGGCTGCCGTTCTGATTACGCACGAAGATCATTGCACTCGGAATGCCGGCTGCTGCAAACACCGCTGCATCGTGGCCGGCGCCGCTTGCCATCTGCATGTGGCGGATCGACAGCGCGGTAGCTGCGGCATCGAAGCAGCCTAACAGTTCGGTGTCCATCAAAGCCGGCTCGCTACCAGTCAACGGGCCGAGGTCAAAGCACACTTTATGTTTCGATGCGATTTCGGCTGCGAGACCATCGACGTATTGCCGGACCAGAGCCAAGGTCGGCTTAGAATGGCTGCGCACATCGATGCAGATATCAACTTCGCCTGAGATCTTGCTGAAGGCGTGCTGCTCTGGATTGGTGAACAACTTGCCGATAGTAATCGTCAGATCGTGGCCCTGTGACTCCAGCTCAATCCATTTGTCGTTGATCCGAGTCACGAAGTCGGCAGCTGCAACGACAGCATCATGGCGATAGGCGCGCGGCACCGCACCGGAATGGCCGTATTCACCGGTGATTTTCGCGTCGCGATAGCGAAAGCTGCCGCGTATTCCGGTGACCAGCGCGACCGGCGTATCCGTGCCGGTCAAGACCGGACCTTGCTCGATATGGAGCTCGACGTAGCCTTTGACGTCGCTCGATTTGAAATGTGCTTTGCCGTTGCGCACGGCCTGAGAATCGAACCCGAGCTCGTCGATGTGTTGGGCGAGGGTGCGGCCGGTATCTGCGCGCGTTACCGCGAGCGCCTCAGCGGGCAGTTTGCCGAGCGCACCCTTCGAGCCGATGTAAGAATAGGGAAACCAGGTGCTTTCCTCAGCGCGGATCGCCATCACCGCGACGGCGCACTTGGGCACGATCTTCGCCTGGCTCCAGGCAATCACGATTGCCATGCCCGCGATTACGCCGGCGGCGCCATCGAAGTTTCCGCCCTGCGGAACGGAATCGAGATGGGACGCGATCAGGAAAGTGCCGGCTTTAGGATCGCGGCCCATCAGCGTCAGATAGAGATTTCCGGTTGCGTCGTGCGACACGTCAAGGCCGGACTTGCGGGCCGTATCGGCCATCAAGTCATGGGCGAATTGCTCGCCGGCGCCGTAGGAAGCGCGCGTGATGCCGGCCCCGTCCCGAGTCTTTTTGTCGAGCGTATCGAATAGGTGCGCGGCGAGCTTGAAATCCGGCTCCGGAACCGTGCTCACGGCGTTGTTGGCAGCCATATTAAACCCGCAGCATTTCGCGACTTATTTTGCTTAAGGTGTGTGGCGCGTCGTCGGTGACGATCACCGTTTCGCTGACCGCCGCAGTGAATTTAGCGTAGTCGCGCAAGGCGACGGGCACATGGAAGACCATGCCTGGTTTGAGCGGCACGTCGACGTCGCGGAACAGGCTTAGGATGTTGCCTTCGCCCCAATCCGGCGCGAACGAAATGCCAATGCTGTAACCTGTGCGTTTGCGGTAAGATTCGGTGAAACCGTGCTTGTCGACTACCGCCTGGGTCGCGTTGTGAACGTCGGCGCAGGTGTTGCCGGGGCGGAGTTTCTCGATAGCGGCGTCGAGCCCTTCAAGGCAAACTTTGAACATGTCCTCGGCCCGCTGGGGGATCTTGCCGGCGGCGACAGTTCGGAAGAGCGCCGCATGGTACCGATTGTAACAGGCGCAGGTTTCGAGAGCGATCACGTCGCCGGTTTCGATCGTTTTACGCCGCCACGTCGTGTGCGGGACGCCGCCGCGCGCGCCGGACGTCACGAAAGGCTCCATGCCTAAATATTCAGAGCCGGCGCGGATTGCCGCCGACATGATATCGGCCGCAATGTCGTTTTCAGACACGCCGATACGCGTCGCCTTGAGGCCGGCTTGCATGCCCGCGTCATTGGCAACGCCGGCTTTCTCGATCTGCTTGAGTTCAGCACGAGATTTGATGCGACGCAGCGGATCGATCAACCATGACCCGTCGAGCAGCTCACCGCATTCTTGTACGATCTTGTCGAACAAATTAACCGTCAGGAACCAACTGTTGCGGTCGATGGCGACGCGCTTGCCGATCCAGCTGCGCCGCTTGAGTGAGGCGGCGAGTGCCACCGCCGGCGGTGTGTCATCGGCATAGCCCTCGATATCGGTCAGCACGCTTTTGAGCTTGGCATTCATGGCCTCCAGCCCACGCAGCACCAGGAACGGCTCGCCGCTGAGCGGAATTCCCAGGCACTGGAAGGCGTAATAGCCGGGCGTCTGCTGGCCGGTGAGGTAGAAGATATTTTCCGAGCCGCTGGTCAGCAGGAGATCAAAGCCCTTGCGCGACATTTCCTGGCGGAGCGCGTTTAGGCGTCTGTCATATTCTGCCTTTTCGAAGGCCGACTCCGCGGCCTGGGGCACCAGCTTGAGAATCTCGGCGACGTTGAATTCGGGCATGACGTTACTTCCTTGACGAGAGAAACTTGGCGCGATTTATCGATTATCCATTCACTGCGACCATCGCGGGCGTGCGAGTCGCAACGAGGATTTCTTCGGTGACAGCCGCGACTTCCGTTGTTTGCGCCGCAGTCAGCTTCTGCAGCGGTTGGCGCACATTGCCGTTGCCCCAGCCTCGATGGACCATCGCGGCCTTGATCGTCTGCGGCTGGCCGTATTGACGCGCCAATTCGCGGAATCGGAACCAGGTGCGATGCAGGCGGATAGCGGTTCGCGCGTCACCATTTTCGATAGCGCGGTAGGTTGCGAGGATCAACTCGGGAAATGCGCAGCTGTTGGTCGAGCTCACGCCGTCGAAGCCGGCCATGGCAGGACCGAGGAAGGCGAGGTCGGAGGCGCAGAACAGCTTGATCTTGCCGTTGAGCAGGTTCGCCAATTCGTCGATGGTCGTTGCGGTCAGGTCGCCCTGCTTGAGGCCAATGACTTCGTCGATCTTGGCGAGGCGCTCGATCAGGCGTGCGGACAACGTGATGCCAATGCCCGGTGCGTTGTAGATGACGAGGCCGGACTTCGCCGCGGGCGCGATCCAACGGAAATATTCGACGATATGGTCGTCGGTGACTTCCGAGACGTAGGGGGCGGTGACCATCGAATAGCCGCCCAACTCGCTCGCGAGTGTTGTAAGTTCCCAGGCTACCCGCGTATCCGAATGCGCGGTGCACAGCATGACCGATAGCTTACCGCCGGCGAACTGAATGCTGCGGCGGAACAGTTCAGCACGTTCCGCGGGCGACATCGCAGGAAATTCGCCATAGGTGCCGCCGATCAGCAGGCCGTCATAGCCAAACCCGATAATGCGCTCGATGAACGTCGCCAGTGCGGCAAAATCGATTTCACCATTGGCGGCAAACGGCGTGACGGTAATATTGAATATGCCCTTCAGAGAACGGGCCTTGTCGAGTTTCATGCAACGCCTCGGAATAAGCTGTCTACGTGAGCACAAATGTCGCGCCCCTGCCCAGAATTGTATCTTGTACAGGATCGAAAATTCAATACAATCTTTCCGCCATCGTCAAAAAAGCCGGGTCGACGCTGCGGTGAGTGTCTCGACTGCAAAACAAAATGTGGAGGATCGAGTCATGTTTTTTAAGCCGTTTCGCTTTTCGGCGCTCGCGCTCGCCGTTTCGCTCATGGCGACACCGGCCATGGCGGAAACCTACAAAATCACCCATGCCGGCCTTCGTACGCTCTATCTCGCGCCGCTGTTCATCGCGATGGATCGCGGCCTGTTCAAGGCGCACGATCTCGAAGTGAAATACGAGGAGATCGACAGCGGCGCGTTGTCCGCCGCCGCGGTGTTGTCTGGCGCCGCGCAGATGACCAGCGATGATCTCATGGGAATTGCGCCTCTTGAAATGCAGGGCAAGGAATTCATGATGGTCTACAATTTGCTCGACCGCATGACGATGGACCTTGTGGTGCGCAAAGAGGTCATCAAAAAATCGGGTATCGATCTGAAATCCGATGTCAAAAGCCGCGCCAAGATTCTTAAAGGCCTGACGATCGGCATCACCCGTCCGGCGGCGCCCACCGACATCTATTCGCGTTTTTTGATGCAGGAAGCGGGCCTCGATCCGCAGCGCGACGCCACGCTGGTGCAGATCGGCGGCGTTCCCGCGCTGAGCGCGGCGTTCCGGTCCGGCAAGATCGACGCCTTCATGCTGTCGCCGCCGCTGCCGCAGATGCTCGAGCGCCAGGGCTACGGTACCATCGTGGTACACAACACCGGTGGCGAACTGCCCAGCCTGACGGGCATAACTTACATCGCGCTGTTTACCAGCAAAGAATTCGCCGCCAAGAACCCCGCTGCGGTCAAAGCCTATGTGCAGGGCATCCAGGAAGCGGTGCACTGGATCAAAGGTAACCGCGAAGAGGCGCTTAAGATGCTACACGCCACTTGGTTTAAGGATACGCCTGAGGAATCGCTGGCGATTGCTTTCGACCGGCTGCTGCCGGCGCTATCGGACAACGGGGTCTTCACCGAGGAGGGTCTGCGGAAGGTTCAGCGCGTGTACGTCAGCGTCGGCGAGAAGATCGATCTCGACTTTAAGGCAGGCGGCTTCTGGACCAACGATTTTGTCGGTAAATAGACTGTCCAATAGTCACACGTAATGAAATTTACGACGAGGTTGTGGTGTCTGAGTCTGAACTCAAAGGTGTAACGATTGCCGTCGTCGGCGGCGACCTCAGAATGTTGGAACATATGCGCCGGGCGCGTGCGGCGGGTGCCACGGTTCAGCATTATGGCTCTGTTCCCGGGGCGGAAGAGGCGGCGGGCCGCCCGCAGGCGGCATCGCTGGCGGATGCGGTAAAAGGTGCCAAGATCATCTCCTGTCCGATCCCCGGCGTCGGCACGGATGGCTCGTTATTCGCGAAATACACCGACGAAGTGCTGCTGATGAGGCCCGAGGTGCTCAAGGCCGCGGCTCCGGGCGCGCTGATGTTCACCTACCGCGATACGCCGCAACTGATCGAATGGGCCAAAGGCACGCCCGTCGAGGTGATCGGCTACGGCGAGGATGACGAACTTTGCATCCTGCACGCCATTCCGACCGCGGAAGGCGCGATTAAAGTCGCAGTTGAGAATACCGAAGAGACATTGCTCGGAATGCCGGTGCTGTGCTTCGGCCTTGGCCGCGTCGGTATGAGCGTTGCGCTGGCGTTCGCCGCGATGAAATCGCACGTTACTCTGACGGCGCGCAATCCCGCCCAACTCGCCCGCGCGGCCTCGTTAGGGCTCGAACCGGTGCATCTAAGCAAACTGTCGGACCGTCTCGACCAGTTTTCGCTCATTGTGTCATCGAGCTCCGGCCCGGTCGTGACGCGTGACGTGATCGCGCGCACGCGCCCGAACGTCTTAATCATGGACCTGTGCTCACCGCCCGGAAGCGTAGACTTTGCGGCAGCAAAGGAATTGAACCGCAGGGTCGTCTGGGCCCGCGCCCAGGCGGGCAGTGCGCCGCGTAGTGCCGGTGCGCACGAATGGCAAGTGCTGATGCGGTTTGTCCGGGAGCGGTTGCCAGGACGCGGTAAGGCCTGATGCGGTTCACCGCCATCAAGAGAGCCGAACGATGACCACCGGCGACACGGTGCTGGAGGCGCGCCACGTCTACAAAGTATTTACCACACGTCGCGGCAAGGCTCGCACAGCACTGCGCAATATCCAACTCACCGTCCGTCGCGGCGAATTCATTTGCCTGATCGGTCCGTCCGGCTGCGGAAAGTCTACGGTCCTCAATATGTTCGCCGGGCTAGTGACACCGTCGGACGGTGAAATCCTGCACAACAACACCGTGATCACCGACGTAAACACCCGGGTCGGCTACGTCACGCAGGAAGATAACCTTCTGCCATGGCGCTCGGCGGTGGCGAATGTCGAGCTGGCGCTTGAATGCAAAGGCATGCCGCGCGCCGAGCGGCGCGAGCGGGCGCTGGATTACCTGGCGCGGGTCGGATTGAAAGGCCAGGAAGAGCTTTATCCGCACGAATTGTCCGGCGGTATGCGCAAGCGCGTCTCGATCGTGCGAACAATGGTCGACGAGAGTGTAGACGTCATTTTGATGGACGAGCCGTTCGGCCCGCTGGATGCGCAGACGCGGCTCGTCTTGCAGGACGAACTGCTGCGGCTCTGGCAAGGAACCGGGCGTACGATCATTTTTGTCACCCACGACATCGTTGAAGCCATTGCGCTGAGCGACCGCATCGCTGTCTTTACGAGCGTGCCCGGCGCGATCAAGGACGTTCGCGAGGTCACGCTGCCACGGCCGCGCGACGTCTTCCACATTCACGAGACGCCGGGCTTCTCGGAAATCTATGACGGCATCTGGAACGATTTGCGAGAGGAGATTCTGGCGACGAGGGGCGGCGATGGCACTGAATGACGTCGCCGCCACTCACGTCGCGCTCATCGAACGTGAGCGATCCTTGCTCGCGAGCGAAGAGCGCACATCGGCGACCCGCGCGCGCCACGATACGATCCGCCTTCTGACACAGCAGACCTTGGTGCTGGCGGCGCTGTTGCTGGCGTGGTGGGCCGCATCCGGACGGCTGGTCGACAGCCTGTTCCTGAGTGACCCAATCTCGGTTGCGCGCGTTCTCTACGAGATTACTCTCGACGGCACGGTCTGGTGGCATCTCGAATGGACTATCGTCGAGATGACGCTGGGCTACGTTCTCGGCGTCATCGTCGGGCTTGGGCTGGCGATTGCGGTGGCGGGTATCCCATGGGCGCCGCAGATCGTGCGCCCCCTAATGCTTGGTATGTTCGCGATACCGAAGGTCGCGCTGGCGCCGCTGATCATCGTTTGGTTCGGCATCTATCTGTTGCCGAAGGTCGTTCTCGCCGCGCTGCTCGTCGTCTTCATAGTGTATTTCAACACGCTGACTGGTCTTTATTCGGTCAATCCGCATATGGTCGAGGTGCTACGTGTTATGGGTGCCTCGCGGTTTGCGGTGCTCACCAAACTCACTTTGCCGAACGCGATGCCGTATATCTTCACCGCGATGCGCATCACGGTGCCTGGCGCGCTGATCGGCGCGATCATCGGTGAGTTCCTCAGCAGCAACCGCGGCATCGGCTTTCTCATTGCGGCGGCGAGTTCGCGCTACGACACCGCGCGCGTATTCGCCGGTATCCTCACGCTCCTAATCTTCGCACTGTTGCTCAACACGTTAATCTCGCGGGTCGAGCGTTACCTCGGACGCTGGCAGCCGCCCGTCGATGTCAAAGCGACGATATGAGCGCCCTCATGTCATCCGCCAACCATTTGAAATCCTATGAGACCGACGTACTGGTGATCGGCGGCGGCCTCGCAGGGCTGCGCGCGGCACTCAGCGCCCGGCAAGCCGGCGCCAGGGTGCTGATCGTCGGCAAGCGCCAGATCGGCCGTAGCGGTTCTTCCGTCAATACGACCGGTGGCTATGCGGCGGTGATGAGCAGCCTGAATGTCGCCGACGACGAACGCTTACACGTCATCGATACCATCGCCGGCGGAGGCTTCGTCAATGACCGCCGGCTCGTGCGTGCGCTCGCCGAAGATGCGCCGGCGCGATTGCGGGACCTGCTAGCGTTGGGCGCAGAATTTCGCGGCGAAAACGGCTCGTATCACCTTTCGCCGAGCGGCGATCATTCCGAGAGCCGCGTACTGACCCCCATACATATGCGGGGCATCGATCTGACCATGCCGCTGCGGGCCGCGGCGATTGAGGCAGGGGCGGAGTTCCTCGAAGACTGCATCGTGCTCGATTTGCTATGCGATGACGCTCGGATCGTCGGCGCGGTCGGCGTCAACCGCTTGAAGGTAGAGGGCTTTGTCGTGCGGGCAGGGGCTGTCATCCTTGCCGCCGGCGGGGCCGGCCGGATGTTCCCAACCACCAGTAATCCCGTTGACGTCAACGGTAGCGGCTATGCGCTGGCATTGCGTGCTGGCGCGCGTCTGCGCGACATGGAATTCATCCAGTTTTACCCGTGGCGGCTGATCCGCCCGTTTAAATCGACACGGGTGCCGATTTAGCCGTCCACCTTTGCGATCGGCGGCCGTCTCTACAACAGCCGCGGTGAGCGTTTCATGGAAAAGTACGATCCGGTGCGCAAAGAATCCACGACGCGCGACCTCTCGGCGCGGGGCATTGCCGACCAGATCAGCCAGGGCTTGTCTATAGAGGGCGGCGTGGTGCTCGACGTTTCTGACGTGCCGGACGACCGCTTTCGCTTCGAGAATCCAAAAGTGGTCGAGCTTCTTGGCCGAAAAACATCGACTACCGCACCATCCAGCTGATCGTCGCGCCGGAAGCGCACTATTTCATGGGCGGTGTCGATATCGACGAGACTGGAGCCTCTAGTCTGCGCGGTCTTTTTGCGGCCGGTGAGAATGCCGGTGGCGTCCACGGCGGTAACCGGCTTAACAGCAATTCCGTACCGGATACGCAGGTCTTCGGCCACCGCGCGGGCATCGCCGCAGCCGCGTATGCCCAGTCAGCGCGTGTCGCCAGCAGTACCGACAATACGGCCGATGCCTTGGCAAAAAAACTTAGCGAAATCGACGCCGGCCTGAACCAGTCGCCCGAATTCGAGGCACAAGGCCAGCGCCTCCGCGACGCCATGAGCATGAAGCTCGGTCTTGTGCGTGACCGCGCTGGATTGGAAAACGCGATTGCGACGGTCCGCGACATCTCCACCGCGACTACCGCGGTATCGCAAGGAAGCCTTGGAGATCTTATCGCTGCGGCCGAGCTGATCGATCTGTGCCAGGCGGCAAATGCTTGCGCGGAAAGCGCGCTGGCTCGAGCGGAAAGCCGTGCGGCGCATTACCGATCCGACTTCCCGGCGACCGATCCGAATTGGTTGCGAAACGTGCTCTACGACCGGCGCGGGGTCAGTACCCGGCCGATCGAGACCGGTCCCGATGAAACAGCCATGATGGCGCTTCGTGAACGGCACGCTCATGCCGCCACTCCCAGCGAGCGAGAGCACGTTGAGTGACGCGATCGCACCAGACATGATCGAGTCGCGGCTGCATGCGCAGGTCATGGCGGAGCAGCGGAAGAATTGCCTCGTCGACCACACAGTAGTCGCGGTAGGTCGCGCGGTGTTCATTGCGGTACTGCTGGCCATATGGGCTTATGTGTCCGGCCGATGGCTTGATCCGCAGTCGGTTAGCGACCCACTTTCCGTTCTGGCCGCGCTCAGCGATCTGGTCTCGACCGGCCGGTTATGGCCGCAGCTTTGGCAGACGGTGGCCGAAGTATTCTCCGGATACTTCCTCGGCGCGATTGCCGGCGCGGCGCTGGCCTTTGGCTTCGCCATGGTTTCAGGCACCGAGCGGGTGATGCGGCCATTCCTGCTCGGCCTTTACTCGATCCCCAAGATCGCGCTGGCGCCGCTGATCGTCATGTGGTTCGGCCTCGGCATCGCGCCAAAGATCATCCTCGCCGGCATGTTCGTGTTCTTCATCGTCTTCATGAACGCGGTCGCGGGCATTCAATCCATCAACCGCCAGCACGTGAATATTCTACGGGTCATGGGCGCCGGCCGCTTTGCGATGATGCGCAAGGTAGTGTTGCCAACGATGGTGCCCTTCTTGCTGCTCGGATTGCGCGTCTCTATTCCGGAAGCGATGACCGGCGCGGTGATCGGCGAGTTCATCTCGGCCAGCCGCGGCCTCGGCTATCTGGTCTACTCGGCTTCGAACGAGTTGAATGCCGCGGTATCGCTCGCGGCCCTCCTAGTCCTGGTATTGGTCGTTGCAATTGCCGACATGCTGCTCGGTGTGATCGAGGGGTGGTTGCCATGGCAGCCCGCGAGCAGCAAAACGATCCGCTCCGGGTTCCGAAAGCGCTAAGAGGAAACTGCGATGGTTGCAACGCCTGACCGCCAACGATTGATCGAGCGTTTCGAACGGCTCATCGCGTTCAACACGGAAAACCCGCCGGGACAGGAAATCGAAGCCATTCAATTTCTGGCCGATGTTTTCCGCGGCATGGGCCTTCAGGTCACGGTGGACGAATTTTCGCCGGGCCGCGCCAACGTCGTTGCGCGCCTGGACAACGGCTCGGGTCCGACCTTTGCGTTCAATTCCCATGTCGACGTCGTGCCCGCCGGCGGAGGCTGGACGTCCGACCCGTTCAAACTGGTGCTGCGCAACGGACAGTTTTTCGCCCGAGGTGCCTGCGACGCGAAGGGCCAGGTCGCCTGCATGATCGAGGCGATCGAACTTCTTGCGAAATCATGCGACCAATGGTCCGGGACTGTGATGGGCGTATTCGTCGCTGACGAAGAGGTTGCCAGCCGCGGCGCGCGAGCATTTGCCGCCAGCAAGCCGAAGATCGACTTCTGCGTAATCGGCGAGCCGACCTCGAACGCCATTGTCATCGCGCACAAAGGCAGCCTGCGGCCGCTGGTGCGCGTGAAGGGCGTGACCGCGCATTCGGCATCGCCGGAGAAAGGCATCAACCCGCTCTATAAAGCGGCGGAATTGCTGCGCATGATCGAAAACCAGCACAAGGCCTTGCAATCGCTGTCACACCCGTTGCTTGGCTCGCCAAGCCTGACGGTGACGCGCATGAATGGCGGCCATGCCGACAATGTGACGCCGGAGTTCTGCGACCTGCTGCTCGACCGCCGCATGATTCCGCAGGAGAGCGAAGTCCATGTCCGTGGGCAGATCGACAGCCTACTGGCCCAAGCCAAGGCCGCCTACGGTGTCGAGGCCGAAGTCATTTCGTATCTGCCGACGACCGGTGGCGCGACTGAGACAAAGCCCGATGCGAAGTTGGTCGTTACCGCTCTCGAATGCAGCAAACGGCATGGCGTAGCAAATAGCGGACCCTACGGGTTGCAGGGCGCCTGCGATCTCGTGCATTTCCGTTCTACCGGGGCGCAAGGCATCGTAATGGGCCCGGGCCGTCTCGATGTCGCCCACAAGCTCGACGAGTTCGTCCCCGAAGACGAGCTGATCCAGGCCTGCCACATCCATCGCGATGTAGTTATTTCTCTGATGCCGCGTCATTAGTTCTTTGCGTAATCCGGGGGTACCAATGGCGGTGGGTCAAACCAGCAGGGCGCAATTGGCGCCGCGCATGCAGCGCGTGCGTCCGTCGCCGACAGCGGCGATCTCCGACAAGATCCGTGCGCTGCGGGCGGCCGGACATTCGGTCATCAATCTGGGGGAGGGCGAACTCGATTTCGATACGCCCGATCACGTCAAGCGTGCGGGCATGCAGGCTATTCAGGACGGAGAAACGAAATACACCGCTGTCTCCGGCACACAGGCGCTGAAGGAAGCTATCGTCGAGAAATTTCGTGTTGAGAACGGGCTCACCTACGCGCTCAATGAAGTGATCGCCGGCACCGGCGCCAAGCAGATCATCTTTAATGCCTTTCTGGCGACGGTTGCGATGGGCGACGAGGTCATCGTGCCGGCGCCGCACTGGGTGTCCTACCCAGATATGATCGCGCTGGCGGACGGCACGCCTTGCCTAGTGCCCTGTGAGGAAAACGCCAATTGGAAATTGCGACCCGAGGCGCTGGCCGCCGGGATCACCCCGCGAACCCGTTGGCTTGTGCTGAACTCGCCGAATAATCCAACCGGCGCCATTTATTCACGCGAGGAGTTGGTGGCGCTTGCGAAGGTGTTGCTCACGCACGACGACATTCTGGTTCTGGCCGACGATATCTACGAGCACATGCGCTATATTAGTGACTTCGTCACTATCGCGCAGGTCGAGCCGCGGCTGCGCGACCGCACTCTCACGGTGAACGGCGTCTCCAAGGCTTATTCAATGACTGGCTGGCGGCTCGGCTATGGCGCCGGCCCCGCCTGGCTGATCTCGGCGATCGACACGTTGCAATCGCAGAGCACCACGAACCCGAGCTCGATCAGTCAGGCCGCAACCGTCCATGCCCTCAAAGGCGGCACCGCTTTCATGAAGGAGTGGATCGACGAGCTCAGGGTCCGGCGCGATCAGGCCGTCTCGATTCTCAACAAGGCCAAGGGTTTGCGCTGTACTGCGCCGGACGGCGCATTCTATCTCTTTGCCAATTGCGCGGGAACGCATGGCCGCCGCGCACCCGACGGCCGCATCATCGAAAACGATTTCATGTTCGCAAATTATTTGCTCGACAGCGCTGGTGTCGGCGTCGTTCATGGATCGGCCTTCGGCGCGCCGCAATACATCCGCGTCGCCTATGCGATCGACCGAGACGTGCTGACCAATGCCTGCGAGCGCATTGTCGAGGCTTGTGCTGTCTTAACCTGATTGGCGGGGCTGTGAGTAACTTATGCAGATTCTACCAGCAGCCGACTGAGTGGAAAATGAGACATTCCTCACCAGTCGGCGACTGAGTAGAAAATTGTACATTCGCCGCGAGTTACGTAATCGGGTGGTGCGGCTTGCATAGCCAAAGCATCACGGACGGAGCTTTGTGTACCGAAAACCTCATCTGAAGGTAATTTTTGTTTTAGGCTGTAAAATTCCCTGTTATGTGTACCGAGAATTAGATTCTGCAATATTGGTGGTGGAGGCCGCCGAGAATTGGATGTGATTTGATGGCGCCGAGATGCTCAATCGCGCGATGGAACGGCGCGTCTTTGTTCAGAGATCGATGGGTCCTCGCCGCATTATAATAGGCAGCATACGCGCCTACGATTCAGCGCAGATGCGCTTCACCGAATACGATCATGTGGTCCAGGCACTCCCGGCGGATCGAGCTGATGAGCCGCTCAACGTAAGTGTTTTGCCAGGGTGATCGGAACGCAATCGGCCGATCTCGAATAAGGCTTTACGTTGGCGTCTGCCTCATCGCACCGTGTTCCAAATATTTACTGTGACAATGCCATAGAGCGGCTCACGCTTTCATCCGGTCGGACCCGATTATCGGGAGGCGGAAAGTTAGGGATGATGGGCTATTCAATTTCTGCCGTTCGGAATTAAGAAAGAAAATCTGATTGTCGCCGCAGCAAGGACGCGACGAGGTGATTGAATAGTTGCCCGTCGGGATAGAGCGCCAGCTTTCTATCGGTGGCGTTGGGAATTCGGTGGGCTCGAGGCCGAGGCCTGATACTCATCGCGGCTTAATTCGGATGTCGACTTGAGATCTTTCTCGTGAGCCATTGGTACTAGCGTTTGAGGGTAGTTTACCCAGCCAGACAGCGATCTCATGCAATGAGTCGCGTAGCGCGTCGAAGCGGCGTGTGCCGATATGAGCAGCCCAGCCCGCTTCGATTTCGGTCGCACAGTGCCGGGTTGCGGAAAGAAGCTTCCAGCCTTTAGGCGTCAAATAGATCATTGTGGAACGCTGACCCACGGGCGATTTCCGTTCTATGTAGCCCTTAGCTTCAAACCCGGCCAACACGTAATTCATCGCCTGTTTAGTCATGTTGCAACGTCGCGCCAGATCGATCGGACGCACGCCATCCGGTCCGGGATATCGCATCACGCTGAATTCCGTTTCGGTCATTTCGATGCCCTGCTCGCGCAGGGATTCTAAAATTCCTAAGGTCAGAGCTTCGTGCGTAACGCGGAGCAGCGCTCCTAATAGCGGCGTAACGGAAAAAGGCTTCTCTGATTCGGCTGCAAGCGCGGAACGGCCGCTTTTGAGCCGCCGCTCGCGGGTCGGACGGGAACGAGGTTTGTCTTTCCGGGGGATTGACACGAAGTAAAAACCTTGTACCATTTGGTAAACATTTTAGACCATATGGTAAAAATGATGTACCATAAAGGCCCACGAACTACAAGCCGTGATCCTATCACGTTAGGACCCGTTGGCGATCCATCTTACAGTCGGAACAACAATTGGAGGAATTGATGCCCGCCGCGATCAAGCCGAGCCGTGTCGCAGAGAAATTTGATCTTGAGTATGATGTTGTCGTCGTCGGGTACGGCTATGCCGGCGGAGTTTCAGCGATCAATGCAGCCGACAACGGCGCCAAGGTTCTTTTGATTGAGAAAACCGCGGTCCCGGGGGGAATTTCAATTTGCTCCTATGGTGCGTTGCGTTGCGCCAAGGACCGCGATTTGGCGTTCCAGTATCTCAAAGAGACGAATGCAGGACGTACCCCGGACGATGTTATTCACGCGCTCGCTGACGGAATGTGCGGAATGGAAGGCTACGTTCGAGAACTCACTAAAGCCAGCGGAGCTGTGGTCACGACCACGGAGGACTACGGCAAGGGGGCCAATTATCCGCTGAAGGGGTACAACGCTTTTTACCACACAAACATTGAGCTCCCGAACTTCAAGGCTCGCGAAACCTACCCTTGGGCGCACGGCGCCCCTGGTGGTCCGGTGACCTTCAAGGTGGTCGAAGACAATCTAAAGCTTCGCAAAATCGATGTGATGCTGGAGACCGAGGCGCTTCGGCTCATCTCCCGCGATGCTGGCGAAACGCAAGAGGTCCTCGGAGTTTCCATCCGCACCAACGATAATGCGGTCAAACGCGTTAAGGCGCGTCATGGCGTCATTCTCTGCACAGGAGGCTTTGAGGGCAATCGAGAGTTTCGTGAGCAGTTTTGGGAGGGGATGCCGATAAGACCATGCTGCGGCCAAAATAATACAGGCGATGGAATCCGCATGGCGCAAGATGTAGGGGCAAAACTTTGGCACATGTGGCACTTCCATGGATGTTATGGTTTCACACATCCGGATCCAAGCTATCCCTACATGATCCGCGTGAAAAGACTGCCGGATTGGACACCGACTCACGAGGACCAGGCCAGAGTCAAAATGGCATGGATCCTGCTCGATCAAAACGCTCGCCGCTTTATGAATGAATACCAGCCGTACACGCAGGACACGACGCATCGTCCGCTGCACTACTTTGATCCTGCGACACAGACCTACCCTCGCAATCCGTCGTTCCTGATTTGCGATGAAAATGGGCGCAAGATGTATGCGCTCGGCCGGCCGACTTCGAACGACAAGGGTGTACGTATTGACTGGAGTGAAGACAACTTAAGAGAGGTGGAGCTCGGGATTTTGAAGAAGGCTGACACAATTCCAGAACTCGCCAAGATACTAGGAATTGATCCAGTGCTCGCGGAACGCAGCCTCGCCCGATGGAATGAGCTGTGCGCTAAAGCGGCCGACGATGACTTCGGCCGTCCGTCGGGCACAATGGCGGCAGTCAACACTGGGCCGTTTTACGGCGCACCTGTCGGCGCAATCGTAACGAACACACAGGGCGGCCCGGTCCACAATGCTAAGCAACAGATCATCGATCAGTTCGGTGACCCAATTCCGCGTTTGTACGCGGCAGGGGAAATGGGCAGCTCTTTTGGCCACTTGTATATGTCCGGCAGCAACATCACCGAATGCTTTGTGAATGGACGTATAGCAGGACACGAAATTATGAGTTTGCGTCCTTGGGACTCGGCTGATTCCAAGTCGCGCCGCGAAATGGAGTTGGCAAAATGAGAAACGCAATAGCTCGATGGGCGTTATGCGCAGTTGTATTTAGCCTCGTGGCGACATTGCCGGTACCTTCGAGCGCACAGACATATCCAACAAGGACTGTGCGCATCGTGTTCGGGCTAAGCCCAGGGTCGAGCAGCGATGTCATGGCGCGGGTGGTTGCAGACAAATTAGGCCAAAAATGGGGACAAACCGTCATCATCGACAACCGGCCTGGTGCGGCAGGCAATATCGCCGCTGATGTGGTCGCAAAATCGGCGCCGGATGGATACACCCTACTGCTCTCCAACAATTCGATTGCAATCGCACCTTCCTTTTACAAGACACTCAATTATGACCCGTTAAAAGATTTAATTCCGGTAACTGAGCTGGCCATGGCGCCGCACGTTCTCTGCGTTAACCCACAGTTACCAATTAAGTCTGTGAAGGACTTAATCGCTATGGCCAAGGCCAATCCCGGCAAAATGATGTATTCATCCGCCGGCATCGGCCAAACGGATCAAATGGCAACGGCGCTCTTCGCGGAGATGGCCGGGATCAATTTGACTCACGTGCCTTACAAGGGCGGGCCGCCGGCACTTCAGGCTGTAATGAGCGGTGAGGTTGCGCTGGATTTTCCGGGTGTGGCTGCCGCTTTACCGTTCTTGAAAAGCGGGAAGATCCGCTGCCTCGCCGTTTCCACCAGCAAACGCTCGCCAGTCGTGCCTGAACTACCGACTTTAAACGAAGCAGGGATCAAAGGTTACGAGCACAGTCTATGGAGTGGCATCTTCGCGCCGGCGGGTACATCACCAGACATTCTCGCCAAAATAAGCACTGGATTTGCAGGGGCCCTAAAAAATCCAGATGTCGTTAAGCGCTTGGCAGACCTTGGCTTTGAACCTGTGGGCAGCGGCCCTGAAGAGTTCAAGCGGTACTTCCGGACGGAAGTGGCGAAATGGGCGACGGTGATCAAGAAGACTGGAATCCACGCGAAGTGATCGGTGCGCGTCGTGATCTAACGGTTCCACGCATTGCTGAGAGTTCCGAACGATTAGCGTTTTGGAGAGTTTCCAGATGTCTTCGTGGGTGCCGATGCTTTTCCTTGTGCGGCACGGCGAGTTTACGGGGAATCAGCAAGCCTGCCTGCAGGGCTCTCGGATAGGCGGCGCGCTATCGGACCGTGGCCATGAACAAGCGGTCGCAGCAGCTTCGTACCTGTTTCACACATTCGAAGAGCTACAACGGGGCAATGTTCGACTCGTGTCGAGCCCCTCCACCCGCGCACTGCAAACAGCGGCGCCGATAGCAGACCGACTTAGTTGCAAAATCGAAATGGATGATGGCCTTGCAGAGTTGGATTTTGGAGATTGGTCTGGAGTGTCAGTAGGCCAGCTTGAAAGCGATCCGAGGTATCAACAATGGAAAGTAAACCCATCGGTCAATTCTCCACCGGGAGGAGACTCGCTCATTCAGGTGCGCTCTCGAGTTTGGCAGACAGTATCGCGGCTCGTGGCTACTGCGGGTGGAGCGCATGAGCCGGTTGTCCTTGTGACGCATTTCTTTCCGCTTATAGCGCTGTTTGAAATTCTTGTTCCCGGCGTATCGATACGGTGCGATAACGCCTCGATTTCCCGCTTCGAACTGCGAGATGCGGAATGGACACCCACTCACATCAACGAAATACGCCATCTTGGTAGGGTAGCCCCCACGCCCGTGCGATATGTCTAGTAGCTCAGGACTTAAACCGTTCGGGCTCGCCATTTCCTTTTGAAGTTTCAATACCTTTGCCGCGCGGCGCCATTGTCATATCGGCTTGATTCCGGCCTTGTGGATGATCTCGCCCCATTTGACAGTCTCCGATTTGATGAACTTCGCCAATTCATCGGGGCCGGGCGCCACCGGTTCGGCGCCTTGTTGGGTGAAGCGCGCGATGACTTGCGGGTTCTTCAGGGCCTCGGCCATCGCCCTGTAAATCTTGTCGACAATCGCGCGCGGCGTTCCGGCCGGCGCCATCATGGCGAGCCAGGCATAGCTTGTGTAATTCTTCACGCCCGCTTCCGCTGCGGTTTGCACCTCCGGCAGGGCGGTCATGCGTTTGTCGCTGGTGACGGCAAGCGCACGCGCATCACCGCTTTTCAACAGGCCGAGCACGTTCGGCAGCAGTTGGAAACCGAGCGGGACCTGGCCGGCGAGAAAGTCTGGTGTGTACTGGGCGATGTTGCGGTACGGCACGTGTGTGAGCTGCACGCCGGTGATCTGCTCGAAATAGGCGGCGGCCAGATGCTGCGAGCTGCCGACGCCGACGGAACCGTAGTTCAGTTGCTTCGGATGTGCTTTGGCGTAGGCGATAAACTCGGTCAGTGTCTTTGGCGGCAGCTTTGCATTGATGACAATGATGTTCGGCAGAATGGCGAACAGCGAAATAGGCGTCAGATCCTTCTCGGGATCGTAGCCGAGGTTCTTGAACAGGGTGCGGTTGGCCGCGAGCGGGCCGGAGGTGCTCATCAGCAGCGTGTATCCATCAGGCGCCGCGCGCGTCGCGACGGCCGTGCCGGTATTGCCGCCGGCACCGGGCTTGTTCTCGACGACGAATTGCTGATGCAGCGACTTTTCCATCTCGGCCAACATAATGCGCGTGACGACGTCGCTCGCGCTGCCACCGGCGAACGGCACGATCACATGGATCGGTCGGGTTGGATAAACCTCGGCCTGTGCACGCATGCCGCCGAGAATGGTGGCGATGACGACCATCGCGATTTGCGCGAGTTTCAACTTCCTTGTCTTTGTCATGGTATTTTCTCGATCCTCGTTTTCATTAGGCTTTCGATCTAGGATTTACACGGCGATAGTGTTTCATGGCTTTCCTCCCGTTACATCGTTATCGGCAGCAGACGGCCGCGTTGATCGAACTTTCAAGTGCCTTTGAATTTCGCCGGCCGCTTGCCTTGGAAGGCTTCCACGCCTTCGCGGAAATCGTCGGATTGCCGCAGCCGGCTGTAGCAATGCCCTTCCAACTCGATCGCGATCGCCAGCGTCGAGTCCTCGGTGTCGTTGAGCAGTATCTTGGCCGTGCGCTGGGCCAGCGGCGAGAACGTCAGCAGTTCGTCAACCAATGCGTCGGTTGCTGCCTCGAGCTTGGCGTCGGGCACGCATTCGGTGGCGATGCCCCATTCGAGCGCCTGCTTGCCGGGAATGCGTCTGGAGCGCATCACGATATCCTTGGTGCGCGTAATGCCGACGATCTTCTGCAGCCGCGCCGAACCGCCGGAGCCTGGTATTTGGCCAAGCTTCTGCTCGGGCAGCGCATAGAAACCGGTCTCGGACACAATGCGGAAATCGCAGGCCAGCGAGATTTCGAATCCGACGCCGAAGCAGAAGCCGCGATTGGCGACGATCACCGGCTTCGAGCAACGCGCCGGGGCGGCGATGTTCCAAGCGAGCCTGGACACATGCTCGGGCGAGGCTTCAATGAAGCCCTTGATGTTGCCGCCGCTGGAAAAGTGCTCGCCGATGGCGCGCAGCACGATCACGCGTACCTGCGCGTCTTCGTCGAGCGCCTCGAACACCAGGCGTAGCTGGTCGCGCTGCGACATCTCGATGACGTTAAGTGGCGGGCGATGCAGGATGATGTCGGCGCGCTGCTTGTCGGCGGTCAGTTCGACCGTGAAGCCGTTGAGCGACGCCAGGCGCGGATCGTTGAAGGTCATTGGAGTCATGCGGCGGTTCCTTGTGAGCGTGTTTTGTCCTCGGCCTCGAATTCGCCCGCGACCAACATGCGGCGCAACAGCTTGCCGACTGGGGATTTCGGGATTTCGTTGACGAAGACGTAGCGGCGCGGGCGCTTGAAATTGGCCAGGCCCGAGGTGCGGCAGAGCTGGTCGAGGTCCTCGTCCTTGACGGGCCCGCGACGCTTGATGAAAGCGACGACGATCTTGCCCCAGCGCTCGTCCGGCAGGCCGACGACGGCGACTTCCGACACCGCGGGATGCAGCGACAGGCAGCTTTCGATCTCGACCGGCGAGACGTTCTCGCCGCCGGTGATGATCATGTCGTCGACGCGGCCGGTGACGAACAGGTCGCGGTCCTTGTCGAGGTAGCCGGTGTCGCCGGTGAAGTACCAGCCTTGGCGCAGCGCCTTGGCATTGGCCTCCGGCCGGCGCCAGTATCCTTCGAAGGCCTCGTCGCTCGCCAGCAGCGCGATGATTTCGCCTTCCTCGCCGATGGCCGCGATCTCCTCGGGCGAGGTGGCACCGAGCTTAACCACGCGGATGCGCTGGTTGATGCCGGCGCGTCCGGCGGAGCCGGGCTTGGCCACCGCCTGCTGTTCGATGGTGAAGGTGTATATCTCCGACGAGCCGTAATGATTGACGAACAGGTCGGGCTTGAAGGCGGCATCGAGCGTCTTGAGCAGCCCATCGGTCATCGAGGCGCCGGCAAATCCGAGCTTGCGCACGGAGCCGACATCGGTTTTCGCGAACCGCTCGTGATGCACGAGGTCGTGATAGAGCGTCGGCACTAGATAGAGATTGGTGATCTTCTCGGACGCGATCAGTTCCAGCGCCTTGGCGGCGTCGAACCGCGGCAGGCAGACGAAGACGCCGCCAATGACCGACATTGCCAGCAGCGAGCGCACACCCATCGTGTGGTAGAGCGGCATCACGCCGAGCGTGCGTTCGCCGTGGCCATAGAGGTTCTGCGCGACGTGGGCGACCGCAGCGGCGCGTTCGGCGCGCTGGCGGCGCGGCACGCCCTTCGGCTTCGCGGTGGTGCCGGAGGTGTAGAGCATCACCGACCAGGCATCGGCGCCGACGCGCGGCTCGGTATCGCGGGAGTCATTCGCGTGCAGCGTATCGAACTTGATTTCATCGCCGTGCGCCGTGTCGAGCGAAATGCGTTTGCGGGTCTTGGCTTCGCCCGATGCACGCAAGGCGTCCGCCGAGACGTCTTCGAATATCACGGCTTTCGCTTCGGAGTTTTCCAGGCAGTAGTCGATCTCGTCGGCTTTGGCGCGCCAGTTGACCGGGGTGATGACGATGCCGGCGAATTGGCAAGCCCAATGAATGGTCGTGGCTTCCCAGCGGTTTTGCAGCAAGGTCACCACATGGTCGCCCGGCATCAGGCCGAACTCGTCGAAGCCAACCACCACGGCCGAGATGCGACGGTACCATTGCGCGTAGCTCAGCCGCACCGGGCCATCGACGATGGCGAGCGCATCGGGATCGCGTTCCACGCTGGCGAGGAAACTGTTACCGAGGTCAAGCATGCAAAGACATCTCCCGCAGTCTTTCGGCGGCATCCATCGCCGCGGCAAGGATAGGCACATAGCCGGTGCAGCGGCATAAATGGCCGCTGAGAAATTCGCGCAATTCCGCTTCGGTAGGATCGCTGTGGCCGCGCAGATAACTGTCGAGCGACATCAAGATGCCGGCGGTGCAGAAACCGCATTGCAGCGCGTGGTGACGCCGGAACGCTTCCTGCAGCACCGAGAGGCGACCCGGCGCGGGCGCCAGCGCCTCGACGGTGCGGATGGACGCGCCATCGGCCTGCACGGCGAGCATCAGACAGGCGCGTGCCGGCACGCCGTCGATTTCTACCGTACAAGCCCCGCAGACACCGTGCTCGCAACCGACATGCGTGCCGGTCATTCCAAGCTCGTGGCGCAGGAAATCTGTCAGCAGCATGCGCGGCTCGGTCTCGGCTTCGACGTCGCGGCCGTTGAGCGTGAAGCGCACGCGGTGACGCCGTTCGGCGCTCAGGCGCGGCATCGGCGGGCCTCCTTGATGGTGGCACGGCCCATGCGGCGGACCAGTTCGCGACGATAGCGCGCGGTGGCGTGCAGGTCGTCGCGGGCGTCGAGGTCCCAGGCAAAGGCATCGAGGGCGTCGTCGAGCGCGCTGCCGTCGAGTGTGGCAAACTCGCGGGTCGACGGTCTATCGCCGACGCCGCCGATGGCAAGCCGGATGGTGTCCGGTCCGGCGACGGCGGCGCAGGAGACGATGGCGAAATCGCCGTGGCGGCGGCCGAATTCTTGGAAGGCATAGCCGTGACCCTTGCGCTTGTTCGGCACAGTGACGGCTTCGATCAGTTCATTCGGCTCACGAGCCGTCGACATCATGCCGGTTAAGAACGCGGCCGCTGGCACGTTGCGCCTCTTGCGGTGCGAGGACAGTTCGACAGCGGCATCGAGCGCGACCAGAACCAGCGGAATTTCCGCGCTTGGATCCGCATGCGCCACCGAGCCGCAGACAGTGCCGCGGCTGCGCGTCTGCGCATGGCCGATCCATGGCAGGGCCGCGGCGAGCAGCGGCTGGCTTTGCGCCAATCCCGGCCAATCTTGCAATTCCGCTTGCCGTACGCCGGCGCCGATGCGTATGGCGTTGCCGTCATCCTCGATCTTGTGTAGTTCCGGCAGATGCATGATGTCGACGACGACTTTTGGCCGGGCTAGCCGCATCGACAGCATCGGTAGCAGCGACTGTCCGCCGGCGATGACGCGCGCGTCGTTGCCGTCCTCGGCCAGCGCCGCATGCACTTCGGAAAGCGTCGCGGCGCGGATGTAGTCGAAGCGGGCAGGCTTCATGCACGCCTCCCAAATAGGCGTGCGAGCCAACCGCGAGCGTGCGGGCCGCCGGTGTGGCGCGCGAGCGCCTCGAAAAATTGACGGATCACAATCTTGGCCGCGCCGTCGAGCAGGCGGCCGGCGATTGTTGCGATCTTGCCGCCGATCTCGGCATCATATTCATAGATGAGATCGGTGCCGCCATCCTCAGTCGGGGTCAGCGTGATGCGCCCGGCGCCACGCCCGTCGCCGAGCACGCCGACGACGTGACCCGTGAGCGTCACCGCCTTTGGCGGCGCCAGCTCGGACAACTGAATGTCGGCTCTGTAGCGGCCGCTGACCGCACCGACGCCCAGCGTGACCGCGGCGCGGAAATGCGTGTCCGACAATTTTTCGACGCCGTGGCAGCCGGGAATGATCGCTTCCAGCGTTTTAAGATCGAGCAGCATGGCCCAGACCGCCTCGGGCGAAGCCGTCGCGCGCGCCTGGCCGCTGCCGCGCAACGCGCGCCCCTTCGGTCGTTTGGATGCCTCGTCTTGCGCCGCCGGCCGCCGTTGCTCGCTCTCGGCGCCGTGCAGATGGGCTGCGATCTTGGCCGGGGACAGCGGCAGATCGATCGCGGCGATGCCGAGCGCGTCTGCGACCGCATTGGCAATGCAGACCGGCGTGCTCATGCAATTGCCTTCGCCGACGCCTTTAGCACCGAGCGGCGTGTAAGGTGACGGCGTCTCGATGTGCAGGATGGTCGGGCTTGCCACTTCCATCGTGGTCGGCACCAGATAGTCCGCGAAAGTGCCGGTGAGAAAGCTGCCGTCAGGCCCATAGGCATATTCCTCGTACAACGCCGCGCCGACGGCATGCGCGAAACCGCCTGTAATCTGGCCTGCCACCATGCCGGGGTGAAGAATGCGCCCGCAGTCGTGCATGGTGACGTATTTGTCGATGTGCACCGCGCCGGTGGTCGGATCGATCTCGACACCGCAGAAATCGAAAATGAAACCATGGCAGAGCGATGAATTGATTTCGTCATTCTCCGCGGGCGGCGTCAGTTCCGGCGGGGTCCAGAACACGGTCTCGCGTAGCGCTTGGTTTTCCTCGGCAACCAGGCCCGGCGACCAGTGGCTGGCGGCTGCAAGCCGCGAAAATGCGACCGCGTTCTCGGGATTGCCGCGCGCCCGCGCCCGGCCGCCCGCGAATTCGATCTCGGAGGCCGCGACATTCAATTGCGAAGCCGCGATTTTACCAAGCTTTTCCTTGATCTTCAGCGCTGCGAGATGCGCCACGCCGCCGACAGCGGCGGCGAAACGGCTGGAATAGTTGCCCGAGGCGATAGACCAGGCGTCACGCGCAGTATCGAGTTCGGTGATGACGCGGACATCTGACGGCTTTAGCCCCAGCGCGTCGGCAACGATCTGCGCCAGCACGGTACGGTGGCCCTGGCCCTGCGGAACGGAAGCGACATGAACGGAGACGCCGCCGAGCGGATCGAGCGCCACCGTCGCGGTCGCCTGCGCGCCATTCTTCGGTCCGGCCTTACGGCGCTCTTCCGGCGTCAGCGCTGTGGTGATGTAACCCATGTTGGACACGCTGGGCTCGACCGCCGCGGTCAGGCCGATGCCATATACGCGGCCTTGCGCGCGGGCTTGCGTTTGCCGTTGGCGCAATTCGGCGAAGCTGCCGTCCTTGAGTGCGGTTTCGAAGGCTTGCGCGTAGTCGCCGGAATCGAGCGTGGCGCCGGTCGCAGTCTTGTAGGGGAACGACCCGGACGGAACGAGGTTATTCCGGATCACATCGACCGGATCAAGCTTGAGCTCAATGGCGATGCGCTGCATCAAACGTTCAAGCGCGTAATAGACCTGCGGTCCGCCGAAGCCGCGGTTCAAGCCAGTCGGCGTCTTATTGGTCAGCACAACGCGATTGCGCACCGATACGTGCCGGATGTCATAGGCGCCGGTGAGGTTGCCGTGCATGCGATAAAGCGTGGCCGGTTCGGGCGCGCGGATATGAGCGCCGACATCTTCGATCTGATCCCACGCCAGCGCGCGCACGCGGCCATCGGCATCGACCGCGGCTTGTAACGTCGTCACGCGGTTGGTCGCCGACACCGAGGCGGCGAGATGCTCGAGCCGGTCCTCGATCCATTTCACCGGCCGTCCGCAGGCACGCGCGGCCACGCCCATCAGCACGATGTAAGGAAACACGCCTTGCTTGATGCCGAAACTACCGCCGGAGTCAGGCGGCGTGCGCAGCCGGAAACGGTTGCCCGGCACTTTCAGCGCGCGCGCCATCACCGCATGCAGGCTGAACGGTCCCATGAAATTGGCCAGCACGTCATAGGCGTCCTCGGCCGGGTCGTATTCGGCGACCAGCCCGTAGGTTTCTATCGGCGTACAGGAATTGCGCGGATAGCGGATGGTCACAGATACGCGGCGCGCGGCTTCGGCGAACGCGCGCTGGGGATCGCCGTAGCGAAACAAGCGCTCGCTGGCGAGATTAGAACGCAGGCCTTCGTGCAGGATCGGTTTCGTAGGGTCGAGCGCATCAAGCGGATCGACGATCGCGGTGAGCGGTTCGTAATCAACTTCAATAAGATCGAGTGCGTCTTCGGCAGTGTAGCGGCTGCTAGCGACAACGATGGCCACCGGCTCGCCGACATAGCGCACCCGGTCGACGGCGATCGGCCAGCATTCGATCGGCGCCTTGACGCCGACCACCAGGCTGGCGGAGAGGCCGGCGACATCCTTGCCGGTCAGCACGACGGCCACGCCGGGCGCGTTGCGTGCCGCCGCGGTTCGGGCGGTCGTGATTTTCGCATGCGCATGCGGCGAACGCAGGATGGTCGCATGCAGCGTGCCCGGTTTCATCCCAAGGTCGTCGATGAAACGGCCGCGTCCGGTGAGCAGGGCTGCGTCTTCGACGCGCTCGATCGACTGGCCGCACCAGGTGATGGGTGGCACTGCAGACATACCGCGGCGTTCCTCGATGTGCTCTCTTCGGCACATTCGCTAATACGCTGTCACGGATGGCGGCGCCGAGCGATACCCCGCGATCTCACCAGTTACCGAAAAGTCTCATTTCCGTCTGGGGTTGCGCCCTCAGGCGCCGACTGGCGAGCCCATACTGGCAACGCGGCGGAACTCGCTTGGGCTGACGCCGGCATGATCGCGGAAAAATCGGGTGAAATGCCCCGGGACGCTAAATCCCAGATTGTTGCTGACCGCCGATAGGCTGTCCTCGCCATGCATCACTGAATTCACCGCGATCTCCATCCGCAGCAGATTGAGATAGACATGCGGCGTCATGCAGGTCGAACGCTCGAACAGCCGGTAGAAATGCGCACGTGACAGGCCGGTTTCCTTGGCCAGCGTATCCACGTCGCGCGCCATTTCCGGTTCCAGCCGCATTAGATTGACCGCGCGCCGGATGCGCCAATCGAAACGGCTGCGATTGCGGTCGACATCCTGAAAGCGGCGCGCCAGTGTCCTCCATGGCGTGAAGCGCTCGATCACCGAGATCATCAGATCCGACAGCAGTTGCTCCTGTGCCAAATTGGCGCCCGGATCGGCCAGCATGACGGCGGCGAGATCCATCGCTAGCCGGCGGATGCGCGGCGAAATCTCGCCGGCCGGCTTTTCGAAGAAGCCTGGCGCGCCGCTCGCCGCCCAGTTCGGCCGGAAGTTCTTCAGCCAGTCCGGCTTGATATAAAGCGCCAGGATGATGGTGCGCGGGAGGTTGCGATCATGCACGTAGGCATGCGGCTCCCAGGTATTGATCAGCACCGCCTGGGTGTCCGTCAGCGGCACCAGGGCGTCGCCGACCGAGAATTGCGTATCGGTGCCGTCTGCCTTGATCAGCACATGGCAATGCGGATGCGCGTGGCGCACGAGCGAGCGGTCCATGTCGAGCAGAGCGACACGGCCAAAGGCTCCATGAGCGATACGCAGCGCGGTCGACATCGGGCTTCCTGGCTCTCCGGAAAGCGGGGATATAACAATCGTCAAATGCGTATGACGCATTCTTGCCTAAACGGCGATGGGCGCAAGCGATGATTGGCCGCACTTTACCATCGAGCGGTATTTTGCAGTGCAGCAATGTCGCCGTAGAGGCGGCCTTCATATTCACTAGAGAACAGTCCGGAAAGGGACTATCGGAATCATCCACTCTTGCAGCAAATGGGATCACCTGTGACCGAGAAAGATAAGCCGCCCGGCAGCAACGTGCTGCAGACGATTACGACGCTGCGCGACTGGCTCGATTATCTGGCGGCTCATAATCGTCTCGCGGTGATCCGCCCGCAGACCTCGCTGAAGTTTGAACTAGCCGCCATCGCCAAACGCTTCGATGGCCGGAAGGCAACGCTGTTTCCGCGGCCCGGCGGCCACGCCATGCCGGTGATCTCGGGGCTGGTGTCGAACCGGCAATGGATCGCCGAGGCCATGGGCGTAGAATCGAGCGAAGTGTTGACGCGCTTTCGGGAGGCCATGTTCAATCCGCTGCCGTGGCAGGAGGTCACGTCCGCGCCGGTGCAGGAGGTCGTACATCGCGAGGTCGACCTCGGCACGCAGTTGCCGTTGCCGACGCATAACGAACACGACAACGGCGCTTATATTACCGCCGGGCTGTGTATCGCGCGTAATCCGGCGACCGGCGTACAAAACGTATCGTTGCATCGGCTACAGTTGAGCGGCCCGACCCGGCTGGGTGCGCTGCTGCTGCCGCGTCACACGCATATGTTCTACGAGATGGCCGAGCGCGCCGGACAGCCACTCGACGTCGCCATCGTCATCGGCGTCGATCCACTCACGCTGCTGTCGTCGCAGGCGATCGCGCCGATCGACTTCGACGAGCTCACAATTGCTGGCGCGCTGCATGGCGCGCCGTTGCGGGTGGTGAAATGCTTGACCAGCGAATTGCGCGTGCCGGCGGACGCCGAAATTATCGTCGAAGGCCGCGTGTTGCCGCAAGTGCGTGAGCCTGAAGGCCCGTTCGGCGAATTTCCACAATATTACGGCGAACGCGCCAAGCGTCACGTCATCGAGGTTACGGCGGTCACGCAACGCAAAGATGCGCTGTTTCACACCATTGTCGGTGGCGGGCTCGAGCATCTCCTGCTCGGCGGCATTCCGCGCGAAGCGACGCTGCTGGCGCATCTGCGCCGCAGTTTCCCGAATGTGCGCGACGTGCATCTCGCGCCTGGCGGCGTCTGCCGCTATCACCTCTATGTACAGATCGCCAAGGGGCAGGAAGGCGAGGCCAAGAACGTCATGATGGGCGCCTTCGCGGGTCATTACGATGTGAAGCACGTGATCGTGGTCGACGAAGATGTCGACATTCACAATCCAACGGAAGTCGAATGGGCGGTGGCGACGCGTTTCCAGGCCAACAAGGATCTCGTCATAGTGCCGGAAAGCCAGGGCTCCAAACTTGACCCTTCGACTCGCAACGGGGTCGGCGCAAAAATGGGATTGGATGCGACCAAGCCGCTCGACGCCGACGAGATGAGGTTCAAGCGCATCCGCGTGCCGGGCGAAGATAGCGTCGATCTCGACAAAGTCATCGGATCGATATCAGGCCAGTCCTGGCGCAAGGCAATCGTCTAATTGGGCGAGGGCTTGGTCAGGCGTTCTGCGCCAAAGCGCGCCGGCACTAGCGCGACGCAATGCCTGCTAGTCCGGCTGCTGCACAGCTGGTCGAGAGCCGCGGTCATTAATAAACCAGCGGCAGATTAGAGCGACGCGAATACAAGAACAAAAGGCCAAGCCCTCGGGCCTGAAGGAGATCACTCCAGCCTGCCTAAACCGGCGCCTAAACGCAGTAAGGTGCGGCACCAGGTCCAGGCACTCCCGGCGGATCGAACCAATGAGCCTCTCAACGTAAGCGTTTTGCCAGGGTGATCGGAATGCAATCGACCGGTCTCGAATACCCATGGCGCGCAGACGCTGCCTTACCTGCGTCCACCAGCAGCTTGGACACGGTATTGAGCTTGGGGCACCACCCGCGCAATGCTGCGCAGGGATACGGCGAGGTGACCATCAAGACGCAAGCGGCGGCTATCGCGAAGCTGCCTCGCTACATGGTCACTATGTAGGGTCGAGTTTCCGCCCACCTCGATGTGTTGAACGGAGGCAATCATGGACTTGTAGAGATGAATCACGTTCCGTTTTAGGCCCCAGCCGAAAGCGCCGCCCAGAATTGCAAGAGGCTTAAAGGACGACGTGCCTACGCCATCGTCATAGCAGGCAACCTGTTCAGAGCCAGTGAGATCAACTGCCTGGAAAAGCCGCCAGACATTGGTGCGCCAAATACTGGACGCCGCATTCCCGGTACCGTCCGACAATATGACGATATTTTTTGCCATCGCCTCCCCCACAGCGCCAAAAAGCTTGCCTGACCGAATGCAGGACACCTTCGAGCGATTTCTGCCAGAACTCCAGAAAGCCCTGCAACTCGGGAAATTCGGGACAGAGATCGTAGGCCTGCCAGACATAGGTTTGCAGCAGCCAGGGATGATCAGGGCGCCGATATAGGATGTGTGCCGTGGTCAGACCGTAGCCCTTCACCTGCTTCTGAAAATCTTGCGAGATCATGCGAATCCCCAGTCCTTGACGGTCCAAGTTTTCCGTCCAACCTCGGGTAAGACAAGCCTAAAAATAAAGTTTTTCATCGATTCAAGGCATTAGCAGCGTTACGACTAGCGAATTAGCAGTCTCACTTGAAGGGTGCCAAAAACACACCAGCTCAATACGCAGAGGCTGCTTTCATTTTGCGCTCCGTAATGCGCCTCTGCTTTATCGACCGAAAAGTTAACAGCAACAGATACCTAGGAGGTTTCATATGAAGTTTCGACCGCTTCACGACCGCGTCGTGGTTACGCGCATCGAGGCCGAGGGCAAGTCCGCTGGTGGAATCATCATTCCAGATACCGCCAAAGAGAAGCCTTCTGAGGGAGAGGTGATCGCCATCGGTCCAGGTGGCCGCGACGAGGCCGGAAAGCTCATCCCGATCGATCTGAAGACGGGCGACCGCGTGCTGTTCGGCAAATGGTCGGGCACTGAGGTCAAGATCGACGGTGTCGAGTATCTGATCATGAAAGAGAGCGACATCATGGGTGTGATCGAACAGACCGTCGCCCGCAAGAAGGCTGCCTAAGGATTGTCGGGTCAAACATAACGGAGAAAACAAATGGCTGCGAAAGACGTAAGATTTTCAGTGGATGCGCGCGACAGGATGTTGCACGGCATCGACATTCTCACCAACGCGGTTCGCGTAACGCTCGGCCCCAAGGGGCGCAATGTGGTGCTCGACAAGTCGTACGGCGCGCCACGTATCACCAAGGACGGCGTTACCGTTGCTAAAGAAATCGAGCTCGAAGACAAGTTCGAAAATATGGGCGCGCAGATGGTGCGCGAAGTCGCCTCGAAGTCGTCCGACTTCGCCGGTGACGGTACCACGACCGCCACGGTTCTTGCACACGCGATCGTACGGGAAGGCGCCAAGTCGGTAGCCGCCGGCATGAACCCGATGGATCTCAAGCGCGGCATCGATCTTGCGGTCGAAGCGGTAGTCGAGGACCTAAAGAAGAATTCGAAGAAGGTCACCTCGAATGAAGAAATTGCTCAGGTCGGCACTATTTCCGCCAACGGCGATTCCGAAATTGGCAAGTTCCTTGCAGATGCGATGAAGAAAGTTGGCAACGAGGGCGTGATTACGGTCGAAGAAGCAAAATCCTTGGAGACAGAACTCGAAGTTGTCGAAGGCATGCAATTCGATCGCGGTTATATTTCTCCCTACTTCATCACCAACGCCGACAAGATGCGCGTTGAGATGGAAGATCCCTATATCCTGATCTACGAGAAGAAGCTTTCGGGCCTGCAGGAATTTTTACCGCTGCTTGAGGCGGTTGTGCAGACCTCGAAGCCGCTCGTCATCATCGCCGAGGATGTTGAAGGCGAAGCTTTGGCAACGCTCGTCGTCAACAAGCTGCGTGGCGGCCTCAAGGTTGCGGCGGTCAAGGCACCGGGCTTCGGCGATCGCCGCAAGGCTATGCTCGAAGACATCGCGATCCTCACCGGAGCTCAAGCGATCAGCGAGGACCTCGGCATCAAACTCGACAAGGTTACTCTGAGCATGCTCGGCCGCGCCAAGAAGGTGACGATCGAGAAGGAGAACACCACGATCGTCAGCGGCGCTGGCAAGAAGGCCGACATCGAATCTCGTATCTCTCAGATCAAAGTGCAGATCGAGGAGACGACATCTGACTATGACAAGGAAAAGCTGCAGGAGCGGCTGGCCAAGCTTGCTGGCGGCGTTGCGGTGATCCGAGTTGGCGGCGCCACCGAGGTCGAGGTGAAGGAACGCAAGGATCGCGTCGATGATGCGATGCATGCGACCCGCGCCGCGGTCGAGGAAGGCATCCTGCCGGGAGGCGGCGTCGCTCTGCTCCGCGCGGTTGGGGCGCTCAAGCACGTTAAGACCGAGAACGAAGATCAGAAACACGGCGTCGATATCGTGCGCAAGGCGCTTTCCTGGCCGGCTCGCCAGATCGCGATCAATGCGGGCGAGGACGGCTCCGTCATCGTCGGCAAGATCCTGGAAAAGGATCAATACAACTTCGGTTATGACGCCCAGAACAGCGAATACGGCAACCTCGTCACCAAGGGTATCATTGACCCGACCAAGGTTGTTCGGGCGGCCCTGCAGAATGCAGCGTCGATTGCCGGGCTTCTAATCACAACGGAAGCTATGGTCGCCGAAAGGCCGAAGAAGGACAGTGGAGCCCCGGCTATGCCTGGCGGCGGCATGGGCGGCATGGACTATTAAGTCGACCCTCAACCGAAACGACGAAGGCCCGGAAGAAATCCCGGGCCTTCTTTCTTGTGCCAAAGCCACGGTAGATTATCTGTCGTGCTACCACGACGGGCGTGTCGCATCACTGACGCCGCGCGAGGAGCGTACGCAACGTGCCTGTGTGTACCGAAAACCTTATCCGCATTGATTAGCCGAAGGAATCACCTAACGTCAGTGGACCATGTTCGGACTGTTCTGCTTTGTCCTGGCCGTCTTGGCCTCGCCATTCAAGTCGAAGAGCCGACTTGAGGCAGAGAATGCGGTTCTCCGACATCAGTTGATCGTTCTGCGGCGTAAAGTGCAGGGCCGGGTCCGGCTGACGAACAACGACCGCCGGTTCTTGATCCAGCTATATCGATGGTTTCCGTCGATTTTGCAGGTCCTCACGATCGTCCAACCTGAGACGCTCGTGCGGTGGCATCGGGCCGGCTTTCGCTACTATTGGCGTTGGAAATCGTGCCCACGGGGAGGGCGGCCGCAGGTCGAGACGGACCTCCGCGCATTGATCCGGCAGATGAGCATGGAGAATCCACTTTGGGGCGCGCCGCGTATCCACGGCGAACTGCTCAAGCTCGGATTTGAAGTCGCGCAATCGAGCGTCGCCAAATACATGGTCAAGCGACGCGGACCTCCAAGTCAGGGATGGCGCACCTTTCTGCGTAACCACGCGCCGGACATTGCTGCCATGGATCTGTTCGTTGTCCCGACCATTAGCTTCGACCTGCTCTATGCCTTCGTCATCGTCCGTCTGTACCGCAGAGACTTGGTCTGGATTAACGTCACAACAAACCCAACGGCTGAATGGATCGCACGCCAGTTAACCGAGGCCTTCCCTTGGAATGAGGCGCCGCGCTACCTCATCCGGGATCGGGATCGAATCTATGGCGCCGTCGTCATGCGCCGAATGCGCGCCATGGGCATCCGGGACAAGCCTACCGCGCCGGCCTCGCCTTGGCAGAATGGCTTTGCCGAACGGCTTATCGGATCGATCCGGCGCGAGTGTGTGGACCATTTCATCGTCTTGGGTGAGGCGCATCTGCGCAGGATCCTGCGAGCCTATGCTGGCTATTACAACGACATCAGAACGCACTGGTCATTGGACAAAGATGCGCCAGTCTCTCGCCCGATTCAGCCGATCGGAAGCATCAAATCGCACTCAATCCTTGGCGGCCTTCATCACCACCACTATGTCCGGGTTTAGGTTTTCGGTACACACAGCCGGCAAAAGACGAGATTACCGGCTGCTGTAAATGATTTCTTTTGGAGGGCTTGCATAACCAATAGAAGATCATAATATGCGGTTATGCGCATAAGCGCTTTATTTAGGTAACTCTATGAATCCCATAGCGATTCTTTCCGCTCTCGCGGAGCCGACCCGGCTCGAAGCCCTCCGGATGGTGTGGGATGGGCGCGAGCGTTGTGTTTGCGAATTGATGGGGGAACTCGGCGCCAGCCAGTCCCGTATGTCCCGCCACATGGCGACTCTCAAAACTGCCGGTCTCCTGGTGGACCGCCGCGATGCTCAATGGGTCCGCTACCGCCGCGCGCCGAATCTTCCTCAAGAGGTCGTCGCACTCGTCGACGCAGCGCTGGCAATACCGGTAAATCAGGAAACGCATGCCGCATGAGCCTCAACCCAATCACTGACCGTGCGCCAGGTGCCGGCCCTTCGACCGCAAAGTGGGTTGGATGGACGGTAACTGTTCTGATTATTTGGGGCCTCGTCTACAGCCAGCTCGTCCCATTCGCGGATTGGGTGGTTGCATCGACGCACGTCGATCCCAACAGTCATCTCGGCGAGGCAATCAGCTTCTTCGCTTACGATACGCCGAAGGTTCTGATGCTACTCACCTTGATCGTTTTCGGCATGGGCGTCGTGCGCAGCTACTTTTCGCCAGAGAAAACGCGGGCGCTACTTGCCGGGAAGCACGAAGGCGTCGGCAATGTGTTGGCAGCCGGGCTCGGCATCGTTACCCCCTTCTGCTCCTGTTCGGCCGTGCCGATGTTCATCGGCTTCGTGAGCGCGGGCGTGCCGCTCGGTGTAACATTCTCGTTCCTGATCTCCGCGCCGATGGTGAACGAGGTGGCGCTCGGACTCCTGTTCGGGCTGGTCGGGTGGAAAGTAGCGCTCACCTATCTCGTCTTTGGCCTTGCCGTCGCCATCGTCTCCGGTTGGGTCATTGGCCGGTTCCATCTCGAACATTGGCTCGAAGAGTGGGTTCGCAACATCCGGTCGGGCACGGTGGAACTGCCACCGGAAAAACTCTCGGCCGTCGATCGGATCAAGGCGGGGGTCGACGCAGTATACGAAATCGTCGGCAAGGTTTGGCCATGGATCATCGCCGGCATCGCCGCCGGCGCCTTCATCCACGGCTATGTGCCTGCGGACCTCCTGGCTTCGATCATGGGGCGGGACGCATGGTGGTCGGTGCCGGCCGTGGTGCTGATCGGCATTCCGATGTATTCGAATGCTCCTGGCATCATCCCCGTGGTCACGGCGCTCATCGCCAAAGGCGCCGCGCTCGGTACCGTGCTGGCCTTCATGATGTCGGTGATCGCGCTGTCGCTCCCCGAGATGATCATCCTGCGCAAGGTCCTGACGATCCGACTGATCGCCGTATTCGTCGGCGTCGTCGGCACCGGCATTCTGGCGGTCGGCTTTCTATTCAACGCGCTATTCCAGTAACAAAACGGAGAGGAGTTCATGAAAGACGTCAAAGTCCTCGGCCCTGGCTGCAAGCGCTGCGTCACGACGGCCGAGATGGTGCAGACCGAAGCCGACAAGCTCGGCATGCGGATCAAGCTCGAAAAGGTCACTGACTATGCGGCCATCGCCGGATACGGCATCGCTTCGACGCCGGGCATCGTCATCGACGGGAAGGTCGTGCATGCGGGCGGTCTGCCGAAATCGGCTGATCTCGCGCGCTGGCTGTCAAGCTAACGATGTTGTGCAGCGGCGATAGCAGATTATCGCAGAAAAGGCTGAAGCTTTAGGGTCACGTCTCCTTGTTCTTGCGACGGCCTTCGACGGGGATCTTCGGCGGCTTCTCCGGCCTATCAGGTCCCCACAGATGACTGTAATAGGTGTCGGCCAAGTTGAGGGCACCGATCGGGTTGTGCGCCAGCACGCGATCTTTGGCCACCAGCACAGTGGTGAGGCCTTGGGCGTGTTTGAAAAACAGGCTGTCATGGCCGACGCAGAGGCCGAGCACGACGTTAAACTCGCAGCCGGCACGCTTGAGCAATTCCGCTTGGCCCACCGGGTTGCAGATCGCCTCAAAGTTGCCAGGGCGGATCTTCTCCTCGTCCTTGATGCCAAGTTCCTCTTTGGGGATGCCGCCGTGCTTGCAGGCGACAGAGGCCACCTCGAACCCGTGACTCTCGAGGATGCCGCTCAGGACCTTGGCGTGATCAACAAAACTGATGCAGGTGGCGATGCCTAATTTCTTGAAACCCATTCGCTTGGCAAACTCACAAATCTCCTGGACACGCGTCCATTTGCAGTAGCCCGCTGCCTCGACCACGGCAGAGACCTGGGAGATGCGGCGGACCTCCGCATCGTCGTATTTGCCGGCTGCGTCGTTGATGCCGTCCGGATCCACCTTTGTGGGGCAATACCCGGGACCACGTTCAGCCGATTCACCCACGCGACAGGCGCGCACATTGTCCGGACAATATGCGCATGCAGGATCTTCATATTTCATGCCGTGTCTCCGGCTTCGGGGCTCAATCGCCGCGACCGAGGGTCCCCAAGCGACCACTGAGAATTTTATCGGGCAGATTGTCATTGACATGGATCATACGCGCCTTTGACGTGTCCAAATGCACGCTCATCCCAATTCGGCCGTGCGTCGGCGTCCGAGTGACCGTGCCGCCTACACTGAAGGCATGAATTGTTAGACGCTGTTCTGCTAAACGGCTGTTCACTTTTTCATGGAGGTTTATATGGCGAAACGTAAACCACGGGCGTTGCCCCCAGCCGCTGGGACGATCAGCTTGCTTTGCCGTTTAACTCAGCCTTAACGCGCTCCGGCGTGAACGGAACCGTGCGAAGTCGAACGCCGCTTGCATCGTACACGGCGTTGCCGAGCGCCGCTCCGACCGCCGCACACGCCGCCTCTCCGGCGCCGAGCGGCGGCTCATTCGGCCGATCGACCAATTCGATGTCGAGCTTGGGCATGTCAGAGAATCTCAGAATCGGATAACTAGCCCAATCGATGCTCAATACGCGCGAGCGGTCGAACTTCACCTCTTCCAGCAGCACCCGGCTTAAGGTCTGCAAAATGCTACCCTCGACCTGGGCGCGCACGCCGTCGGGATTGATGATCTGACCGCAATCATGGGCACACACCACGCGTTCGACCTTGATCTTGCCGCTCGCGCGCTCGACCGCCACCTCCATGCCCATCGCCACATAGGTTTCGCTTTGCTTGTAGTGGACAAAGGAGATCCCACGCCCGCGCGCGATGGCTGCACTTGTGTCAGCTCCGGGCGACGGCCGGGCTTGCCACTTCATTAGTGCGGCCGTGCGCTTGATGACCTCAATGGCGCGCGGATTCTTAAGACCACGCAGGCGAAACTCGATCGGGTCGATCCCGGCCGCAGCCGCCAGTTCGTCAGTGAAGCTTTCAACTGCGAAACAATTTGCCGGCTTGCCGGGCGAGCGTAGCGGCGCCGGACGCAACGGCGCCTCTTTCAGCCAATGCACGATGACCTGGATATGGTCCGCCGCATAGGGTGGGTCGCCATTCTGCGATATCAAACCGGTATTGAGTCCAACGATATTGTCTAACTCCGCCGCCTGCGGCCCGAGCAGCGGAATATTAAGGAGCCCACGGGTTGTCTGCGGAATCCACATGTCGGTGCGCCAGTCGAGGATCTGACCGGCGGCGCCGATAACACCCGTAAGGTCCAGCAGTTGCGGCGGGCCTTTGGGATCCCAGCCGTGTTCATCCGCGCGCGACCATTGCACGCGGACCGGGCGCCCGACCGCCTGTGATAGGATCGCGGCATCGGCGGCGGCATCTTCATGGCCGTTCATGCCATAGCAGCCCGAGCCTTCGAGATAGATCAGCCGCACTTTTTCCTTCGGCAAGCGAAGGAAGCGGGCATAAGTGGTTTGATTGTCGTGTATGCCTTGGGATGCGGTCCATATCGTCGCCGCATTGGCGCGCACGTCGGCCACCGCGCAAGAAGGTCCAAGCGAAGCGTGGCTCTGCATCGGCCAGAAATAGGTGGCGGTCAGCGTCTTGGCGTCTTGCGGCCGCGGCGAAACCGGCGCCCCTTTGGTGACCAGGCCCTGGTCGGTAATGCCGCGGTCGGCCCGTAGCGATTCCGCTAGCTTGTTCTGCGCTGGCAGTCCTGCCCAGTCGCTCCATTGTGCACGCAGGGCGCTGGCGGCGCGTATCGTGGTCCATTCATCCTCGGCGACAACGGCAAGGAAGTTCTTGATCCTCACCACTTTCACGCCGGAGAGGTGTTTTACCGAGTCCTCGTCGACCGAAATGAGCGTGGCGCCAATCGCCGGTGGCCGGATCACGCGGGCGTGCTGCATACCCGGCACGGTGAAATCATGAACGTAAGTGGCTGTACCGATACATTTGGAAGGCACGTCGGGCCGCCGCAGCGGCTTGCCAACGATCGTGTAACTCGCGGGATCCTTGAGCGGAGCCTTGGGATCAAGCTTGAGGTCGAACCGGCGCCCGCCGATCAAGCTGGCAAAACGGATGCCAGCGCCGCCGGCCTTCGGGCGCACCTCGCCGCCGATGGCGAGGAGGTCGTCGGGCTCCATCTTGAGGCGTTGCGCCGCGAGAGTGATCAGCGCCTTACGTGCCGTTGCCGCGGCTTGCCGGATCTGCATGCCACCGCGCTGGATACCATTAGAGCCGGAAGTCCGTCCCTGGTTGGGTGTGAGCTCTGTATCGCCCTCGATATATTTGATCTTGTCGATGCCAATACCGAGCTCCTCGGCGGCAATCTGCGGAATGGCGATGCGCAGCCCTTGGCCAAGGTCGACCTTGCCACAGAATACGGTTACGGTGCCGTCGCCGTTCACGGCCAGGAAAGCATCTACCTGCTTGCTGTCGAGCACGCGCGATGCGGCCGCCGAGCCTTGCGCGGAGGCGCCATTGCGTAGACCGGTGAGGGTGAAGGCGACGGTGAGCGCGCCACCCTTAAGGAGCGCGCGGCGGGAATAGCGATGGAGTTTGACCGGTGCGTTCATGTCAGCCTCGCTGTCCCGATGCCATCATCACAGCACGCAGGGCCCGAACATGGGTCCCGCAGCGGCAGAGGTTCACCTCAAGGGCCGAACGAACCTCGCTCTCGCTGGGTTTGCGTTTCTTGGACAGCAGCGCGGCGGCGCTCATGATCATGCCGCTGGTGCAGTAGCCGCATTGCGGTACTTGCTCATCGATGAAGGCGGTCTGGATCGGATGCGGTTTTGCCGCCGAACCGAGCCCTTCGAGCGTGGTGATCGCTTTGCCCTCCGCATTTGCGACAGTCATCTGGCAGGATTGCACTGCCGTGCCGTCGATCAGGACGGTGCAGGCGCCGCACTGACCAAGCCCACAGCCGAACTTTGTCGCCGTTAGGCCGAGGCCACGCAGCACATAGAGCAGCGGCTTATCGGCGTCTGATAAATCGACCGCCCGCTCGCTTCCGTTGACGCGTAGCCTGTACCTGGGCATTTCACCGCTCCCTTTTCTATCAGCTCTATCAGCGCGGTTTTATCGATGCTGACCAGCCGTCATTTTAACCGAAATCCGGTGGTCGTTTGAGGTGCCAGTACAGAAAACCTCATCCGGCGGTGATTTCGATTTTGGCGGTGGAAATACCCGGCTCCTGCGCCAGAATACCCCGTTCCTTTGATTAGGGAATTTGCGCCTAACCGTCTGCGCCGACGCCGCTATTTGGGATCTCTGGCGTGCCGGCGGCCACGATTTTGCAAGGTTCCCTGTCCGCAGGGAAAAACGGGCAGAGCTGGGGGCCATCTGCACTTCCTCGCCAGCCAGTCCGGTGTGTATGCCGAAAACCTCATCCGGGACGCTTGAGTTCGCTGGAATACGCTGGTTTGCTTGGAGAAGGTTAGTTTGCAGTTCCTCTCCCTCCGCCAACGCGATTAAGTGCGATTGGGTGCGCTTAGGTACGATTAGGGAGCATCAGGCAAGCGGGGTTACTGGGGCCTACTCTGGACAACGAGTAGCATCCCTGGCTGGTGATCGCGTGCGACAGCTGTGGAACCGTGGTTGACCTGGATTTACGCATGAAGCCGCGCGATCTCGAGGCGGCCGTAAACGTCGCGCTTCGGGACGTATGCTGCCCTCGATGCAATGGTCACGGCAGGCCGCGGATAGTGGCCTTGGCGGCGCGTCCTTCGCTCTGATGGAGACAATATCGCAGCGAGCTAGTCGGCAGGCCCGACGCACTGCAGCAGCACAAACGCCGCAGCGCAGGGATCCCATGCTAGAATTGTGCGTTTGAACGAATAACTGCGAAGTAGGGAGATGCCGTCATGCGCTTTGTGCTGTGCGTTCTGCTGGTAGCGTTGTCGCCGAGTTTTGCTTTTGCTGCGAACGGAACCATGAGCCTGTCGCAAGCCCAGGCTGCCGCCAAGAAAGGCGACGCTAAGGCCACGGCCGCCATCGCGACGACGGTTGATCGCCAGACCTGTTTGAACGGATGCGCCGACCGGGGCTACAACAAGGGGCAATGCTCTAATGCCTGCCGGCCGGGGATCTGTCATCCTGGGTCCGAGCAGCCCTATTGCGTAGCGAAGTAGGCGCGCACGTCAAAGCGGGCTTGTGCATCGGCGACTTTCGCGCGCCTATCCGATAAGCGTGTTTTGGACGATTACGCACGGGCCCGCTGGGCCGACCGACCGCGAATACGCGGCAAGCCGTGAGCAGGCATTGGCGGATTTTAAGCGCGCGCGGTTAAACCCGCTCCCCAGAGCTCTAGGCAACATGCGCGCCAACGGAGTGCTAACGGCTCTGCAAACATGTTGACACTTAAACCCGCCGGCCTCGGCCAGGACGACGACTTCGTAGTGCTCGATCGCGATCGCCGCGAGATTGGCCGTATCCTATGGACCCGTTCGGCGTCGAAAGAGACGCCCTGGTTTTGGACAATCACCGCGCGGACCCCGCAGGCCCCGACTGATCGCAGCTATTCCGCAAAGCGCGAAGATGCGATGGCTGATTTTAAGACGGCGTGGGAGCGCGAATGATCTGTTTTTTTTATTTAGGGCCGTTTCCGGTGTCGGCGCGCTGCACTATAATGGTTGTGCCGTAGTGTGAACAATGGAGAGCGATAGTGGCAACTGGTACCGTGAAGTGGTTCAATCCGACTAAGGGATATGGCTTCGTGCAGCCTCAGACCGGTGGCAAAGATGTGTTCGTCCATATCTCCGCCGTGGAGCGGGCGGGCTTGAGCACGCTCAATGAGGGCGCAGTAATCGAATACGAGGTCGTTGCTAATAAGGGCAAGGAATCTGCGGAAAACATCAAGGTGAAGTAACTGCAGCGTCCACTTCAAAATGAAAAGCCCTGCCTAGTCAGCAGGGCTTTTATTTATGCAGCCGATAGCTCCGATGACCCTCGGCAACTTGCGCGCCAACGGCGTGCGCACCCTCGCCGTTTGACGGTTTTAACCCTCCCTTAAGCGCGGCACTTTGTTCAAAATTTACGAGGTTTGGCGCCCAATTTATAGAGCTCGGACCGATCCCGGAGGTAACCTATGCGACCGGAATCAGAATCATGTTTATCCGTTGGCTTACCACTGATTTTTCCATCATGGGCGTGCATATCCAATATTGGATACCCACTTTCATTCTTGTGTTTGTGGTCTTTTATATTTTCTCTGAATTGGACCTGCGAAGAATCGGAAAATAGAAAAGGACTCTCCCGATGACCTATTTTCAACCAAACTGACGGCACACCGGAGAAAATCGGGACGGACTGGCAATATTCGTCTATGTCTTCGTGCTGATCCTAATTTTTTCTCACTTGGCCTAATCTTTAAGGCCGCCCCAGTTGGCTGCCCATAAACGGAAATTTACTTGTTCAGGGCACTGCGAGGTTGTTAGATGCCGCTGTGCAATATCGCCCGGCTTCCTCGGGCGGTGTGAATCCTCCACTACTGCACCAACCCGCGCTTTAACTGGCGCGGGTTTTTTTTCTGACAAGGTGAAGTCCCGCCGGGGGGCGTCGGTCCCTGGCGCCAACCGCTGTGTGTACCGAAAATTAGATTCTGCAATATTCGTGGTGAAGGCCACCGAGAACTGGGTAGGACGTGATGGCACCGAGGGGCTCGGTCGCGCGATGGAACGGCGCGTCCTTGTTCAGGGAACGATGGATCCTCAACTCATTATAGTAGACGGCATATGAGCCATCTCGGTATCGCGGGTGGAAGCGATCTCGCCGCGCTCTAGCGGCGCTTTTTGCGTTTAGTCATTTTCTTGGCTCGCGCTTTCTTCGGCGCCGGCTTGGTGGCCGAAAGCTTGACTACTACTTCTCCGGAAACCGGGTCCGTGAGGCCGAGCGCGCCGCCTTGGTCTTCGAGATGTTCACGGAACGCGTCGAGAATACCGATCATGAGGGGCCGCGCCTCGACGATCTTCTGGAAGCTTACCCACTCGCCGATGAAGCAGAACGTGTTTTCGCCGGTCCTTACCAGCGACCCGCCGCGGAAACCCTTGAGGCCGGGATTCATGCCGCGGTGCTGCGCAATAAATTGCTCTTGATGGCCCGGCTTGACCCGGAACCGCACGATATTGAATGCCGTCCTGTTGTCCTCCCAGAGGTATAACCATAAAAATTGCGCTTATATTCTAGCAGGCGCAAGCCACCGTCGAAGCATCCAAGATCCCTGGCGCTATTGGCACTTTTCGGACAAACAGACTGTGTCCGGGTTTGTCGCTTATTGGAGCAACAGCCGACAAAGGGCCACGTGGAGGCTGAGTTACTCGGCCGTCTTTGACCCAAGCGGACATGCGTTTTGAAGAGAGAAAACACACCTCGACGCCTTGGCGATCGCGCCGAAGCGGTTCAGTATCCTCATCGAGGCCGCAACGCGATCGAAAACGCAGCCGCTTGGCCGCGCGCCGCGGCGTAGCGACTGGTGGAGGACGATATGATGCGACGTCAGTATTGGTTCGGCATTGTCAGCTTCTTACTGCTGACATTGCCGGTGGATCCCGTCGCGTATGCCCAAGTTGGCAAGTACCCAGACAAGCCGGTGACGATCATCTCCGACGCGGCGGTCGGCTCCGCCCCGGACGTCACCGCGCGCTTCGTTGCCGACGGACTCAGCAAAATCTGGGGACAGCAGGTCGTGGTGATCAATCGTCCGGGCGCGAATGGGAGTATCGCCGCCCACGCCGCTTCCGATGCCGTCGCAGACGGCTATACGCTTTTCATGCCGTCACTATCGACCTTTGCAGCGCTCCCAACGGTCGCGCCAAATCTGCCGTTGAAGTTGCCGCGAGACTTCCTTCCGATCGGATTTACGGCCGAGCAACCGATGTTCATCACCGTGGATCCGGCGCTTGGCATCAAGACGCTGCCTCAACTCATTGAGCGCGCCAAAAAAGAACCGGGTAAAATTTCAATCGCGGTATCAGGCATCGGCAGGCTCACGCACTTTACCAGCGAATTGCTGCAGGCGCGGGCCGATATAAAGTTGCTCTTAGTTCCGTATACGCACAGCATGGCATCTGCGATCGCCGACGTCTCCTCCGGCCGCGTATCTTTGATTATCGAGAACTATTCAGGAGTCGTGGGGGCTGTCAAAGCAGGGCAGGTTAAGCTGTTGGCGACGGCTTCACCTGAGCGCCTGCCCGAGTTTCCCGATCTGCCGACAGTGGCGGAAACGCTCCCCGGCTTTTCCGCAACCGGCTGGCAAGTTTTGGTGGCGCCGATCGGTACGCTCGCACCAATCATAAGCAAGGTGAGCGCGGACCTGCGCAAAGCGGTCAGTGACGCGGATTTCAAGAAGCGGCTTGCCGCCATTGGCAGCTATTCTCGCGCCATGACGCCTGAGGAAGTCCTCGCATTCGTTGCCAAGGAGCAACAAACATGGCTTCCGGTGGTCCAAGGGATTTCCACCAAGTGAATTTGATCTTAGTACAGTCTGGCCCGATCTCGTGGGCCCTATTTGGTCGTGCCTTGAATGGTGTCTATCGACGCATAAAGCAAGACAGACGATAAACCGCGGCCACCCCGAATCATCGGTGCAGCGCGCGGGCGTTCGAACGCGGTTTGATGTCTGCAAATGTGGCACTTCGCGTCAATTCAGACCCATGCCTTGAATGGCCTATCGGATGCATAGCGAACATCAAACTGGGATTGCCTGCATCAATGACCCTCCGCAACATGCGCACCAGCGTAGCCTAAGCCTGTGTATGCTGAAAACCTCATCCGGGACGTCTGAGCGCGCTAGATTACGCTGGCTTGCCCGGAGAAGGTTAGTTTCCAGTTCCACTCCCCCGCCACCTCTGCGTAGCCGTTATTACTATTTGATTTCAATGACCTGTAGACAGGCGTTTTTTTATACAGGTACATACACTAGGTACAGAGACGATAAGCGCCTCATCTTTACCGCGACTTCGAAACTAAAGCGCATATAAGCGATGCTGGTTTCCAACGTGTTGCGCGCCTCATGGCTACGTCACGGCTTCGATAGAACGTTTAGTGTTGTTGCAGCCGGTGCGCGGTCAAACCAAGTAGCTCCAACGTTGTTTCGCCGGCCTGTAGTCGTTTCATGGTAATTGCTTCCTTGTCGGTGCGCTGCCGCGCTCGCTCTAGAGTGCGCACGACCTCGGCCTGCGGAAGTGAGAGGACGCCATCGGCGTCCGCGACGATAAGGTCGCCGGGAGAAATCGCAACATTCGCGACGATAATTGGCTTGCCAACCGACGGCGCGTGAAATTTAACAGTGCCGCGCATGCCGATGCCGCGCGCGAAGGCTGGAAACTTGCGCCGTTCGAGCGCATCGATATCGCGTACGCCACCGTCAATGATGATTCCTGTAATGTTGCGCGCTTCGGCGGCGACGGTTAGCACTTCGCCCCAGTAGCCCGCGACGTATCCCGAGGCATCGACTACCAACAAATGGCCCGGCGGCGCGGCGTCAACCGCAATATAAATCGCCAAATTGTCGCCGGGTGCGCAGCGCAATGGAAACGCCGGTCCCGCTACGGCGGCGCCGGACCAAACTGGCCGGATTGCATGATCTAGCGCGCAAGGCAAACCGGAGGCCTCGCAAATCGTCGACGTTCCGTGTCGCAAAAGCTCCTCGATGATGTCATGATAGGGGGGCATCTGGTCTATCCATGTGATCTGTAATGGCGTTAGTACGCCCGCATCACTGAGAGGTTGTCAAAGACTATTTGCGCCATACGTCGATATGAAAAGCATATGAAATTGATTAGTGCGTTCGCGCCGTTTTTCGTGAGGGGTTCCGTCGGGTAGTTAACTTTTCCATCTCCGCGCTTATATCGATAGCGATCTCGACAATCGAAGGAACGACATCCTTTCTGCGCGTTGGATCCCATGCCGCCGCGATCGTCACAACATCGATACTCTCGACTAGCGGTCTAAACACAACATCACCGCCACCAAACCGCATCGATCTGCTCGGCACCATTCCGATCGCGTCCCCGCAACCGACAAACGCTATCTGAGAAACGACGGATCTGACCTCGTAAACCACGCGTGGCGAAAACCCGGCTTGACGGCATGCGCTGACAATCTGATCGAAAAAGCTTGGACTGACGCGACGCGGAGATAACACTAAATTCTCACCTGCGAGGTCGACGAGCGCGATTTGATCGCGCTTGGTGAGGGGATGATCGATTGGCAGCACGATAACTAAGTGGTCCTTGACGATCGGACGTATCTCAAGCGAACTGATTTGTTGATCGAAGCGAGCCAGCGCAATATCAATCTCTCCATTCTGCACCGCAGCAAGAGCGCTGCCGCTGTCCATTTCCGATAGTGATAGCGACAAATGCGGGTAGCGCTGCTTGGCGATTCGCGTCAACCGCGGCATGATATCGAAGAGAGCTGCGTTGACGGCGCCGATGGTCACAGACGTATTGCGGCCCTGGCGAGCATCAATTACGGCCAGCTGCAGACGTTGCGCATGCTCCATGAACCGCTGAACGGGCCCCAAGATCTCGGAGCCCTGCTTCGTTAGGCGAACGCCTTGCCTTGAGCGCTCCAGCAGCTTCACGCCGAGCGATTGCTCAAGGATTTTAATTTGCTGGCTGAGCGGCGGTTGCGACATGCCGAGGCGTTTTGCGGCTTTTCCGAAGTGCCGCTCCTCGGCGACCGCCAGGAAGTACCAGAAGTGTCGCAAAAGTCGAAAATCAATCATTGGATATCTTTCAGATATGCGCACTAAGCCAATCGAAATAGCCCGAAATAGGGGTGATCCGGGTTTCTCGCGGGGCTGGTGACGTTTTTCATATCAAAACATGAGCCTAATCGAAATGGACTTGGCGGTTCTTTCCCGCTCAATGGCGGCAAGCGGCTGCGATATCGTGAAGATCCCCGGTTATCGCCGGAGGCATAAACGCCGCAGGAGGAAGCACATGTGGGAAAAAATGGCCGCGGGCGCGCGGGTAGGACTGTCGGTTATCATCGCGGCCCTCGCAATCGTCGGAATTGCCGGTGCCTCGCAAGCGCAGACGAAATATCCGGATAAGCCCGTCCGCATCATTTTGCCTTACGGTCCGGGCGGCGTCGCGGATGTGACCACAAGGTTGGTCGCGCAAAAGCTTAGCGACCAACTCGGTCAGAACTTCTTTGTTGACAATCGACCAGGCGCAGGCGGCATGGTCGCCGCGAAGGCGGCGTTGTCGTTTCCGGCCGACGGCTACACGCTCTACCTCACTGGTAATGGAAGCGCGATTGGCGAGTCCCTCTTTAAGTCGCTGCCCTTTAACGTTACGCACGATTTCGCCGCGGTCTCCGCGCTTGCGCAGTTCGATATGCTGCTGGCAACTAAGGCCGACTCTCAATTGGATTCGGTCGCAAAGTTAGTCGCCTATGCCAAGGCAAACCCAGGCAAGCTGAACTTCGGAACCATCGCGACAGGAAGCACACAAAACCTGTCAGCGGAAATGTTTCGTATGATTACGGGTGTGAAAATCACCATCGTAACCTTCAGAACGACGCCCGATTTGATGACCGCGATCCTTCGCGGGGACATCAACGTCGGCTTCGACTATTACGCGGCGCTCCGTCCTATGATCGCCAGCAAACAGGTTAAGATCATAGCCACGTCAGGCGAGCACGCGAGCCCTCAACTTCCAGGCGTTCCTACGGTCAAGGATAGCGGTTATCCCGACTACGTGGTGACCAGCTGGAATGCTTTGTCGGCCCGGGCTGGAACCCCGAAAGACATCGTGACCAAACTCAATCAGGAAATTGTCGCCGTGCTGCGAATGCCGGACATCCAGAAGCGCATGGCAGAGCTCGGTATGGCGCCCATGATCGGTCCGCCTGAATTTCTCAGCGAGCGCATGAAGAACGACATCGCCAAGTGGGCGAAGGTTATTCAGGCCGCTGGCATTCCGAAGCAATGATGTATTCGAAGAAAGGTCCTGATGTGAAGGTGCAGGAAATGGCGACCGAGGTACCGACAGGTGCCGCGCGGCCCCGACTGAAGATCGCGATCGGTACGTATGGCCACACCGCCGCCATCAAGAATGGCAGCGTACCGATCGAAGGCGTCGATGCCGATATGATCGAGGTGCAGCCGATCATCCAGGCCTTCCGGCGGATGGTGCGCGATGTCGAGTTCGACATCTGCGAAATGGCACCGACGACCTATATGATCGCCCGAGCGTTGGGTGCTCCCTATATCGCACTTCCGATCTTCGTCATGCGCCGCTTTCATCATGGCGGCTTCATCGTACGGCCTGACGCCAATATCAAGCTGCCCAAGGACCTTGAAGGCAAGAAGGTCGGCGTCCGCGCCTATTCGGTAACGACCGGCGTTTGGACCCGCGGCATCTTCGTCAACGAATACGGCCTCGATTCATCCAAAGTAACCTGGGTGGTGGACGACGAGGAGCATGTCACCACGCTCAAGCTGCCGGCGAACGTCATTCACGCCCCAGAAGGAAAATCGTTGCAGAGCATGATGGCGTCGGGCGAAATCCAGGCTGGCTTCACCGGTCCGGCCGGTGTTGGCCGCGCCGGTCCACCGATCGGTAACTGGGACATGACCGCGCCGACTGGTGCGGCAGCGGGCACCTATCCCGAGCTCATTGCAAATGTGGAACAGGTCGAGTTCGGACTGGTTCCGCCGCACGGGCATATATCCAATCCACGGTCTGATCGTGGTTAAGGACGAGCATATCAAGCGCCATCCGTGGCTCGCGCGCTCACTTATGAATGCATTTGTCACGTCGAAAAAGCCGTATTTGGAAGGCCTCAAACTCGGTCGGGGCGATAGCGCTGAAGACAAGCGCTATCGCAGCTTCTTCTCGTTAATGAGCGACCCGCTGCCACACGGAATGGCGGCGAACCGGCCCAGTATCGATGCCCTCGTGACCTACGCGCTACAGCAAGAACTCATCCCGTCGCGTCCCCAGCTCGATCAAGTCTTCGTCGACATCGACCCGTAAACCCGCAATTCAAATCGCAAGTGAGTGCCACCATGTCGTCTATTATTGATATCCACCCCCACATTGTTTCGCCCGACACCAAGGCGTATCCGCTGGATCCGCTCGGCGGCACGCAGTCGACTTGGTCCAGCGAGCGCCCGACGACCTACGACGATTTGCTTCGAGCGATGGACGAGGCTGGAGTTGCCAAGGCGGCCATCGTGCATTCGTCGACCGCCTACGGATACGATAACAGTTACGTCGCTGATGCGGTGAAGGCTGTGCCATCGCGTTTCACCGGAGTATATTCAATAGACACGCTAGCGCCTGACGCGGTGAAGACCTTCGATTATTGGCTCGGCCGCGGCTGCTCCGGTATGCGTCTGTTCACTACCGGCAGCACCATGCCAGGCCAAGCGACCTGGTTCGCTGACCCGAAGACCTATCCGTTCTGGGAGCATGCGGCGGCCAAGAATATCCCAGTCTGCGTGCAGATGAGACAAGAGGGCATCCCGCTGCTGCGCGGGATCATGGAAAAATTTCCCAAGGTCACGATCATCCTCGACCACCTGTCGCGCGCGCCGTTCGAGGAAGGGCCGCCGTACAAAGGCGCCGACGACTTCGTGGCGCTGGCCAAATACAAGCAGGTCTATCTCAAGATCACGCCGATCAACGTTTCACCTAAGAGCTGGGGCAAAGGCGCGCCGGAGACGTTCTTCGGCAAGATGATCAACGCGTTCGGCGCTGATCGCATTGGCTGGGGCTCCAATTTTCCGAACTCGGTGGGAACGATGAAAGAAATCCTGGCAGCCGCGCAGAAGGCTTTCTCTTTTGCCAAGGCGAGCGACCAGGATTGGATCTTTGGCAGAACCGCACAGGCACTCTATCCGGCCCTGAAGGGCTGAACGCCGACAATGTCCGGCCGCGAGCGCAAACCGCTGAAGACGCTCATCGGGACTTATCCGCATACGGTGCCGTTGAAGTCCGGCGCGGTGTCGTCGGATCGTGTTGTCTTTGATTTTAAAGAAATCGTTCCGGTCTGGGACGGATTCAAGGGCATGATCCGGGAAGATCTCTACGATCTCTCGGAAATGGCGATTGTCACCTACTTGATCGCCCGGGCTCATGGGAAACAACTTGCATTGCTCCCGGCGGCTATGATTGGCCGCTTCCAGCACCCTTATGCTATCTACAATGCCACGAACGGTACGCTGTCTCCCGGCGACCTCAACGGCAAACGCGTTGGCATTCGCTCCTTCACTACAACGACAGGGGCTTGGATTCGCGGCATTCTTGCCAATGACTACGGCGTCGACCTCGACAGCATCGACTGGGTGACGTTTGAGGATCCCCACGTGTCCGAATACAAGGACGCTACGCAGCGCGCGCCCGAGGGAAAGAAGATCGTGCCGATGCTACTCGACGGCGAGATCGATGCGGTGCTCGGCGAGCAGTCGAATGATCCGCGGGTCAAACCGCTTTTCGGCGACCCGCATGCCGAAGCGCAACGTTGGTACACCAAACATAAAGCGGTGCCAATAAACCATCTTATGGTGATGCGAACGTCTGACGTCGCTGCCGGTCCGGATACCGCGCGCGAAGTCTATCGTCTGCTGCTCGAAGGCAAGCGGCTGGCCGGCGCGCCGCCAAAGCCAGACCCGTTGCCGTTTGGTATTGAGGCGAATTGGCCGAGCCTGGAATTGATCGCCGAATATGCGTACCAACAGGGGCTAATACCGGAGCGTATCTCGGTCGCCCAAATGTTCGAGGAGACCCGCGACGTTTTCGGCGCCTGATCCCCCCGAAGATCACGAGCGATGCATCTATTTGCTTCCACGCGCTTAGCAGGACCCATTCCCATGATCATCGACTGTCACGGCCACTACACCACCGAACCACAGCAGTTGCACGACTTCCGTAAGAAGCAGACCGAAGCAGCGAATAAGCACGAGCACCTGGCGCCATGGGATCTCAAGATCACCGACGACCAAATCCGCCAGAGCTTGGAGGGCGCCCAGCTCAAGTATCAGCGCGAACGCGGAACCGATCTCACAATCTTCTCGCCGCGGGCGGCTGGTATGGGGCACCATATCGGAGATGCGCGGACCAGCCAGGAATGGACGCGGCTGTGCAATGACCTGATCCATCGCGTCTGCATGCTTTATCCGCGAAATTTCATCGGCGTCTGCCAGTTACCGCAATCACCCGGTGTGTCGCCGGCGAATTGCGTCGACGAGCTCGAACGTTGCGTAAAGGAGTATGACTTCGTCGGATGCAATCTCAATCCCGATCCGTCAGGCGGTTATTGGCAGACTAAGTCGCTTGCTGATCGTTGGTGGTATCCGGTCTACGAGAAGATGGTCGAACTAGATGTGCCTGCGATGATCCATGTCAGCATGTCGTGCAATGCCTGTGTGCATACGACCGGCGCGCACTACATCAACGGCGACACCACCGCGTTCATGCAATTGATCCTGTCCGATTTATTCAAAGACTTTCCGACACTGAAATTCATCATTCCGCACGGCGGCGGCGCCGTGCCGTATCACTGGGGCCGTTACCGTGGTTTGGCGCTCAACAACGGCAAGCCGGAATTAAGCGAGCATCTGCTCAAGAACGTGTACTTCGATACTTGCGTTTATCACACGACGGGAATGGAGCTGCTGACCAAGGTGATTCCGATCGAAAATATCTTGTTTGCCTCGGAAATGGTCGGTGCGGTGCGCGGCATCGATCCGAAGACCGACCATGAGTTCGACGATACCAAGCGCTACATCGAAAACCTTTCGCTTAGCGCGCAGGATAAGCAGAAGATTTTCGAGCAGAATGCGCTGCGAGTTTACCCGCGTCTCGGCGCCCGGCTGAAAGCTGTCGGGCTGCGCGCCTGAGCCGCGAACAGAGCCAAACTGAATAAAGCAAGGAATTAGATCGTGACAACTGGAAAAGCAAAGCTGCTCACGCTCCTCGGCGACTACCCGGTGACTTTGCCGATCAAGCAGGGGCAGGTGCCGTCCGATCTCGTCGAATTCGAATTTGCCGATATCAAGGTGGCGAATACCGGGTTCAAGCCGCTCGTGCGCGAGGCCAAGTTCGATCTCGGCGAGCTGGCGATCGTCACCTTCCTGCAGGCCAAAGTCTACAACAAGCCTTACGTACTGATTCCGGCACCGGTGGTGGCGCGCGCTCAGCACCACACTATTGCCTACAACAGTGAGCGCGGCGAGTTGAAGCCAGCTGATCTTGCCGGTAAGCGCGTCGGCGTGCGGGCTTACAGCGTCACGACCGGCGTTTGGGTACGTGGTATCCTGCAGCAACAGTACAATGTCGACCTCGATAAGGTGCATTGGGTTACGTTCGAGGACCCGCACGTCGCCGAATACAAAGATCCGTCCTTTGTCGAACGGGCACCCGTCGGCAAGAACATGTTGCAGATGCTGCTTGACGGCGAGCTTGACGCCGCCGTGGTCGGTGACAAGTTGCCCGATCAGAAGCTCAAGACGCTAATCCCGGACGTCGAAGTTGCTGCAAAGGCATGGGCAACTAAGCACGGCGATCCGATCAATCACATGCTGGTGATCCGCAGCGAACTGTCGCGTAACCGGCCCGACGTCGTGCGCGAAGTATTCCGCATCTTCAAGGAAAGCCGCGACATAGCCGTACGTGACGGCAACAAGAACGCGGCACAGCTAAACTATGGCGTCGAGACCAACCGGCCGACCCTTGAGGCGATTATCAACATTGCCTTTGATCAGAAACTGATCCCGCGCCGCTATAGTGTCGAGGAATTGTTTGACGAAACGACCCGGTCGTTAGCATGATATGGCGTCTCAGCCTCGTTGTTTCATTGATTAGATTGCGCCCTTCGAACCGTGCCTGAGGGAGTTCGACATAAACGACTTCGATGGACTGTTCGAATCCTGCATTCGCAGAATGGAAGCTTACGGAACGGCCGCTCACCAGATCATGGTAATGGACATAGATTCGCTGATCCCGGCGCCCCTTTTCGGAAGATAACTAGTTGATTTAAATCAACTTCACTGGCGGCAGGGCCTTATAATAATCTCTTTAATGGAGGAAGAGATGCGCTCGCTGGGTGCCATTCGGGGGATTTTGACTAAACTAGCGGGCAGAATTGCGACCCATCGGCAGTTGTCTCATTTCAAATGCGGGGATTGCGAAACATCGGAGCGATGCGGGCAGTTGCCAAGCGACAATTGCATTGCACGGATTGAGCAGATTGAACGTGATGCCGATAAATCACGCTCTCCGTCGCAGCATGGTTATCAAGCATCTTACTAGCGGCTAGCTTTTTGTCCTAGCTCACCGAGAGCACTGCCAGTGCCTTCGTATTCGAAGGTCGTCAAACCGAATGCCGCACCCTAGCGGTAAATCGGGTTGCCCAAGAGCATCGAATGCCGATAGTGATAAGCAATAGTATGAAGCCAAAATAAGAATTATTTCATGCTTGCGGGTCAAGTGGTGATCGAATTTTGGTGCTCTGTCTATCAGGTATGGATTTGAGAGATCATTGTATTTTGATGCCGGCTTTATTGATGACAGCCGCCACATCTGCGTCTCGTCGCGAATTCGTTTCTGGAGCGCAATAGAACCGTTGGCAGTTACGTCGACGCCGGCAGCGCTTAGGCGATCCTGGGTACCGACAGCGCGAGCATAACTGCAATAATTCGTCGTAACATGACCGTTCCTTTTTGCTTCCAAGTTCGGCGCTAATTGACTTGGCCCTTCGGCATGAACATCAAATATTCCTCAATGGGCATCCCGTTCGTCCGTGTACCAGGAAGGCTTTTGCGGGTAGTGGGGCCCATCATACATTTCCATAACGATCGTCTCTTCATGGGCGATCGCGGGACCGTGCACATTGTCTTTCGGATTGCAGTAGAAGCAGCCGGCGGTAAGGACGACGCCCGTCGAGGTGTATTCATATTTGCCTTTCAGGCAGAACATAAACTGATTGGCGGCATGCATATGCGGCTGGGGAATTCCGGCGCCCTTGTCGAATTTTATCAGAGCGATCGATGCTCCGGTCTCTTCATTGCGCCAAAGCATCTTTTCATGAACGCCCTTAAGCGATTTCTCGCGCCAGGCGACATTTTCGGACTGAATCAAGATCTCATCAAGACGTGGAGCGCCTTCAGGAAGTTTTGTCATCGCGACCTCATGTTTGGCTATTGGGCTTTGGAGAGTTAAGGGCGGTTAGAGTGCTGTGATAGCGACCTCAGAATTGGCCATAGTTTGCGCGCGGATAATTGGGGGCTGAAGACATCTCTCGAGCTTGATTTTCGGATTTATTCTTTATCGCAAAATCGAGATGCGTCAGAGGGTGCATATGCTAACCACGCTGCGTTGATGGTGCACTCATTCGAATTCATTTGGTGCGTTCTCATTCAACACCTTAATTACACACCAGTGTTATTGAACGGAGCCCACAGTGCTCCACGTGACGGATTTCAGCTCGATTAGCCGCGAGAGATAGGTAACGTTTGCCTTGTTCGTTAGTCGATGAACTTCCCGCATTTCATTTATAAAAACGAACGAGCCAGCCGACTCGTTTGTCGAAATCTTTCTTCCGAAGATCGTCTCGATTTCGTTGTCGCCGCCGCCCAGAGAGACGACCAGATAGGGATGGTAGTGAATGTGAAAGTCGATAGTCTGACCCGGCTCAAGTCGGACTTCCCAAAGGCGAATATATTCGTTTTCAAACAGGAGGGTATTTCCGATTTCTCCTAATGCGATTCCGCGATCCGCGGCCGCCTTTAATCCATGTTTGTCGTCCATCGGATTGTTCCTATTTTACTGGCACGACCGCGATAGCGCTTATTTCGATCAGGTAATCGGGCGAAGTCATCTTGGTGACCTCGACCATTGTTGATGCAGGCAGCGGCGGGCTGAAATATTGCGCCCGTACTTTATGAATGGCCTCAAAGTGCTCCATATTGCGGACATACACATCGACCCGGCATACGTCGTCGAGCGTGCCACCGGCGGCTTCAACGGCAGCCTTTACGTTCTCGCAGACCTGGCGAGTTTGTTCAGTGATGTCTCCGATGCCGGCAATGCTGCCGTCGGGTCGGCGAGCCGTCATGCCGGATATGAATACGAAACGGCCGGTCGCTTCGATCGCGGTTGCGTGCGAGAAAACGCCGTTCGGTTGCCGTAACTTCGGGCTCGAGATCTGAACTTTAGGCATGGTGTGTTTCCTTGATGGAGTTCTGAAATAGGGTTGTGATCACACCGAGTTCATTTGCGAGGCGGGTCAGCATGGCAATGACAGACGGCTCAAGTTTTACCTCGCCGCCTGACTGCTCGCGACGGCGCCATTCCGGCTCTCCAGGCGTAAATAATTGCTCTATGCCAGGGGCACGTTTTCCGCTGCGTATGCGCTCCGCGGACGCGGCGGTCTTCTGGCGAAACCAGTCGATGTCGCAAAAATGCGAGACGTCGATCGCGATGAAGAGATGTGAGCAGTCATAGGGTACGGTGAAGTCACCATATAGCGGGCGCACCTGCGAGCCCGTTGCTCCTTGTGACAGCAACCCACACATCAGATCGATTAGGAATGAAAGTCCAAAGCCTTTGGCGCCACCAGATGGAAGCAGCATCCCCGCAATTGCTTCCGAAGGATTAGTCGTAGGCATTCCTTGTGCGGTCACCGCCCAGGTCGGGGGAATGGAGTTTTTGGCCTTTTCCGCCATACGAATTTTGCCCATCGCGGCTTCGCTTGTGGCCATATCGAGTACAATCGGAACCTTGCCGGCAGTCGGCAGCGCGATAGCGATCGGATTATTACCTACGACGCGCTCGGCGCCGCCCGGAGCAGGCATCAAGGGTCTCGTGTTGCACATCGCAATGCCGATGCAGCCGGCTTCTGCCGCCTGCAATGCATAACGTCCTGCAGTACCGAAATGAAAGCCGTGGCGAACCGACACTATGCCGGCAGCGAACTGTCGTGCTTTATCGATCGCATGGATCATTGCTTGAATGCCGGTCAGTTGCCCGAGCGCATGCCCTGCATCGAGAACGACCGCTCCCTGGCGTTCCGATACGACCGAAGCGTTGTTAATGTAGGATACGGAGCCTTTCTGTAACCGCTCGATATACATATCGACCAGCATCACACCATGCGACGACAACCCTTCAAGATCGGCTTCAACCAGTCCGCGGGCGACCGTTGCGGCGGCCACACTAGGCACGCCAACAGTAAAAAATAGCTGCGCAATGAACTCACTGAGTTTCGCGGCAGAAACGGACTGATTCCCAGTCAGAACTTGCACGCTCATTTGACCGTCTTTCTGTTCATCATTCGCGGGTCTACATGAGCTTTGCTGGCTTCCAACGCCACCGCCACTTTATCGAGCGTCCGGGTGATGTGCATGCGATTGAGATCAAGCGTCTTAGAGACGTCACGGTTAAGTGCCGCCCGCATCAACTGCTTGTGCTCAGTCACATCGTCGCGAAGCTGGCTGCTCGACATAATCGACAGTGCGACGTATCGCTCGGCCTGTTCGAAAAGTCGCGAACGGATAGAAAGGAGAGTAGGGGCCCCGCAGGCAGATACTAATGCGGTATGAAAATCCGCGTGTTCCTTGCTCCAAGCTTCGCTAATGGCGTCGGTATTGGACGGATCGATCTTACTTTGCCGGGACAATCGGTGAAACGCGCTGATGAGATTAGCCTCCCACTCGACGCCGCCTTTTTCGAGCGACCAGCGTAGCGCGATACTTTCGATTTCAATGCGGGTGTTCATTAGGTCGAGCAGGTTTTCTCGAGAAACCTCAGAGACCCTGAACCCCTTATTTTGCTCTAGTTCGACGAGCCCCTCGGCTTCAAGCCGCATCAAGGCTTCGCGAATAGGACTAGTGCCCATCCCGTAGCGCCCGCGGAGCGCTTCCACGCGCAACCGTTCGTTCGGCATCAACCTGCAGGCGATGATATCGGAGCGGAGCTGAGTCAAAGCGGATGCATTCAAGGTCTGAGAGGCGTCGGACTCGGCGAGCGAAGATGGCATTAATCCTCCCGATAGAGCCGTCTCTAATGCGGCGGCCCGAAGTTATTTTATCGAGATAATCCACTTTTTATCGATAATCAAATAAATTTTCGAAAATCAATTGACGAGGCGACTTTTTCGATGGCAGCATGACAATTCAGTCCTGCAACGAGGGGAGAGTTTGCATGAACGCGTGGTCTCGGTGGATCGCGGGCACATTGTGCTCCATATCGCTAGTCGCCTTGCTGCCGGGCGTGGCTGCGGCGCAAGGTTCTCCGCCAACTTTGACCAAGGTCGTATTCTCGCTGGATTTCATTCCGCTGGGGCGCCATGCAGCGTGGTATGCGGCGCTGACTGAAGGCTATTATAAGGACGAAGGCCTCGATGTTTCGATCATCCCCTCGCAAGGGACGGCGCAGGTGATCCAAGCGGTAGAATCGGGTACCGCGAACATCGGCTTTGTCGATGTTCCAAGTGTGGTCATTGCGCGGGGCAATGGATCAAAACTCAAGATCGTCGCAGTCAACTACGGCAAGGCACCTTATGCCATCTTCAGTCTGGCTAACGGTGCAAATGTCACCCAACCGAAACAGTTGGAGGGCCTAAATCTCGGAAGTGGAGCAGGAAGCTTCACGCCGAAAATCATCGAAGGTTTCATGGCCCAGAAAGGACTCGATCCGAAAAAGCTTACGATCAGTAACGTGGCTCCGCCTGCTCGCGCAGCCACTCTGTTATCTGGAAAAATCCCAGCGATTGAGTTTTTCGTAATGGCAAAGCCAGGTCTTGAAGCAGCAGCAAGGTCGTCAAATACGGAGCTGCGCACCCTGTTACTTGCAGATCATGGTCTTGAGCTCTATGGCAACGGCATTGCCGCGACTGAGGACTATATCGCCAAAAATCCAGATGTCTTGAAACGGTTCGTTCGTGCGTCGCTGAAGGGCTGGAAATTCACGATTGGAAATCCTGAGAAGGCTGCGGCAGATCAGATCAAGTACATTCCGACCCTGAAGCCAGAAGTTATTGTTGCTGAAATCAAGGTGGTCAGCGATCTCGCGGTAACCGCTGAAACAAAAAAGAATGGTTTGGGTTGGTTTGACCCGGCGAAAATGAAGGCCAACTTAGACTTCGTCGAGAACTACATCGGGGTAAGCGGCAAACCGCCGGTCGCGACCGATCTTTATGCAAGCGGATATCTTCCGACGCCGCCTATTATGCCTTAGGAAGCAGGCCATTCAGAGTCACGCTCAACTAGATCCTCAGGGGCGGGCTAACTCCGCCCCTGTTCCGTTCGGGCATTTCAAGGACGTCCATCAGTCCTTCAAACGCTCCGGGCAGCCGCCCCTCGTTGCGCTTAAGAACATTACGTTCGACCTGAAGGCTGGACACCTAGTCACCTTGCTTGGGCCGAGCGGTTGCGGAAAAACCACGTTTCTTAAAATTGCCGCTGGCTTGATTTCCGCCTCCGGTGGGACGATCCAAATTAACGGGCGCGATGTTGCCGAACCCCAACCTGATTTCGGAGTTGTTTTCCAGCAAGCAAACTTGATGCCATGGCGGTCCATTCTGGATAATGTATTGTTCCCGATGGAGATCCTTCGACGCTCTGACGCGGCCGGCAAGGTGCGCGCGCATGAACTGCTCGCGCTAGTTGGGCTCGAAGGCTTCGAGCAGTCCTACCCCTCACAGCTTTCCGGTGGCATGCAGCAGCGGGTCGCGCTTTGTCGCGCCCTGATTCATAAACCGAAGCTGTTACTGATGGATGAGCCGTTCGGCGCACTTGACGAGCTTACACGAATGGAGATGCAGGATTTGCTCCTCGACATTCGTGTAAAGACGGATGCGACGGTCATGTTCGTCACTCACAGTATCAGCGAAGCTGTCTACATTTCCGATGTTGTCGCGGTCTTCAGCAAACGACCCTCTGTAATCGCTGACTATATCGTGGTCAATTTGCCGTATCCGCGTTCCGCGGAAATCCGCTATTCCGCCGAATTTACGGACCTCGAGCATCGGGCCGGACGCGCGCTTGGTATTACGCGATGACATTTCGTGACGTCAGAAACGCCATCTATCCGTTGGTTGGAATCTCCGCCATCTTGCTGATCTGGCAACTTTACACGCATTTTCTGGGCATCAACCGTATTGTTCTGCCTAGCCCCTTGGATATCCTATGGGCATCGATAAGCAATTGGGATGTCCTGCTGCGAGAAAGTTGGCCGACGTTTCTTGAAAGCGTGTTGGGGTTTGCTTTGGCCGTTGCGATAGGCATCCCGTTTGCCGTCTGCGTCGCGAATTCTCGTGTGCTCAATCTCACGCTGTACCCGATTTTGATCGCCACGCAATCTATCCCAAAAGTCGCCGTCGCTCCCATTATTCTGGTCTGGTTCGGATTGGGCATGCAATCAAAACTCGTGATCGCATTTCTGGTCGCGTTTTTCCCGATCGTCGTCGATACCGCAGCGGGAATGCGTGCGACACCTGCAGGTTTGCTTGAGCTCGCCCGTTCGCTGCGAGCTTCGTCACTTCAAATATTTTTGAAAGTTCAGTTTCCCGCGGCTTTGCCCTTCATATTTGCAGGCGCCAAAGTCGCGGTGACGTTGGCCGTTATCGGAGCGGTCATCGGAGAATTCATTGGATCCGTCGGCGGATTGGGAAACTTGCTTCTAACCGCGAATTCACAGCTGGACAGTCCTTTGGCTTGGGCCGCGCTCATCTGGCTGAGTGTGCTAGGAATCCTACTATTTGTGGCGGTAGTGATTGCCGAGCGAATCGTCATGCCCTGGTCCGACTGACCTGACGGATCATTTGTACCAGCGCGGTTGAGAGACTATTGCCTGCGCCGGTGAGTATGACGGTGCGCACCGCATCATCCGACGCCAACTTGCGCCAGATCTCACCGAGCCACTCCTTCGCCGGAACATCAAGCGCGTTCATGACTTCGGGACGATTGATGGTGACGATAGCGACGCCGTTAACCCGCTTTTCCAGTGTAACCGACATATGTAACTCCATCCGGCGACCTTTGCGGGCGCCAAATGGTGTTGTCGTGCCACGACGGCCCGCAGACAAGTCGTAAACGCTTAGGTCCCGATGAGCATACTCTAGCGCATGAAACGAGAGTACCGCTTAAATATCCATTTGATGGCTCGTGTACAAATTATCCGATATTGTAGCGCAAACGCCGGAATTATTTTGCTGTGGTATCGTCCCCGTTATTCGCAGAATGGAAGGTTACGGAACCTCGAGGGACGCGGTTCATCCGCTCATGGCGGCCTTGATGTTCCCCACGGTTGTGCCCGGCGCACGCGCGGCCGCGATGATGCGCGCTTCGTTCGTTGCCAGCAAGGCAAGGGCGCCGCGCATCGCAGAAATCTTGTCCATCGGCACCACGACCGCGCCGTGACGATCGGCGTGGATCAGGTCGCCATTTTGGACGGCCATGCCATGCACCGTGACTTGACCGCCGAAATCAACGACATGGACGAAGGCGTGTGAAGGTGCAACCGAGCCAGCGAGCATCTGAAACCCGGCAGCGATCATCGGAATATCGCGGACGCAGCCATTGGTCACGACGCCGTGGCAGCCAAGCGCTTTGTGCACATTTGACTGAACCTCGCCCCAAAAGGCACCGTAGCCCGCGGGATCGTCGAGATCCTGAATTACCATCCAACTCGGGTTGGGCTGTGAGGCAACGTAATCAAGATAATCGTGGCGCTTTTGCATATAACCCTGATCGCCGAGCGGCACGGGGTCCTTGGCACGCATAGTCACGGTTTTAGCGAAACCAACCCGGGGTGGAAGATCGGGGAAGGGGCAATGCAGGTGTCGCGTCGTGTAGCCATGGCCGCGCCGCTCGGGCGCGACGATTTCGATCACATTGCAAACGGTCGGCGTGTCTATGGACTCCAGAAATCCAATATCTTCTTTGCTAATTGGCATTGTGGTTCCTTTTTTTGGTCCAAGTCTGTCGCATTGTAATCCAATAAACAACCCTTAGTGTCATTGCCTGTCAGGGACGCGTTTTCTATCGCGATCAATAGATCTGCGAGGTGTCACCGGTAAATTCCATTGGACAATAATGGGCGCCGTGGAACTGCGCCGCGATTTCGTTTTCTTTCACGCCTAGGGCCAAGATCTCAGCAGCAAAAATTTCAGAATCGTCCTCGGGCCGATAGCCGAGAAACTTTACGTTGGTATTATCCCAGCGGCTGCGTAAGTTGTTGGAAACGCCGTAGACCGTCACAAAGTGGTAGTTCGGGTGGTCAATGCAGCGTCGCGTGAGTTGCACCATGTCGCGGTGACTGATCCAGGTGAGCAATTGCCGTGCGTCCACCGGCCGATCAGGCGTACGGAAGGTGCCAATGCGAAGACACGCAACACTTAGACCGTGCTTATCAGCATAGAGGCGTGCAACCGCCTCACCGAACACTTTCGACACCCCATACCGTGAGTCTGGCCTGGAATTCGACGGTATTGTCGATGAAGCGTTCACGCCGATGAAATCCGACGGCATGGTTTGAGCTGGCAAAGATCACCCGCTTGACGCCGCAGCGTCGCGCTGCCTCAAACACATTGTAGCAGCCCTCAATATTTAGCGGCAGCACCGTCTCCCAAGCGGCCTCCTCAGGCACGCCGGCCAAGTGCACGACGCAGTCAATTCCCGCCATGGCTCGTTCCAATGCGGCCAGATCTCGGATATCCGTCGTTGCAAGGTCTTCGCCGGCCGCGGCGGTGCCGAGTGGGGCTATATCGGCGAGGCGAATAAGCGAATAGCTGCCGTGCAGGCCCCGGCGCAATGCGTTGCCGATTTTGCCGGCGGCGCCCGTGATCAAGATACGTGTCATGGCGTACTCTGAAATGTCTGCTTGCGGCGGGACAGGTGCCGATTGTTGGGTTGTGTTATCAAACCGACGTTTGGCGGCCTTGGACTAAGACGTCATGGCGCGGGAGTAGTGGTTGTCGCCCGTCCGGCATCGCCAAAGCGACGTTCGTAGGCACGGATATAGGCTGCCGGCGAGGGTTCCAAATGGCGCCGTGTGAGCGCGATCAGTGCGTCGCGATCCGAGTTCCGCAATGCAGTGATCATGTCGACATGGTCATGCTGAGCACGATCGAGCGCATCCGGGAAGGCATTGGCGTAGGACCGGATGCCGTAGACTTTCTGGGCTAACTGCTCGATTGTCTCGATGAGGCAAGCATTGCCGCACAACGCAAACAAGGTCCGGTGAAAATAAAGGTTGCTATAAAATACCGTCAACAAATCACCGCTGTCGATCGCAGCGCTATGTTTGCGCTGGATATCATCGAGCTTATCCATTTCACTGCGCCCCACGGGGAATGGCAGAATTCGAACGGCCATGACCTCTAATTCTTCGCGTACCGCGTAGATTTCCGTCACTTCACTCGGCGTGAGGTCGCGCACAATCGCGCCACGGTTCGGAATTCGTTGGATGATGCCCTTTTTCTCAAGTTCGAAGAAAGCGAGCCTCACGTCGGCACGATGCGTATTGAATTGTTCACAGAGATCCTGCTCGATCAGCCGCTCACGAGGGTGACGCCGACCCAGCACGATGTCCTCTTCTAAACGCGTCGCGATAACATCAGCGATGGCAGGTTGCCGCGCGCGGCGCTTAGACGGAAATTTGCGCAGTTGCCGCTTAGCCGGAACACTCGCGGCTCGCGTCGACAACTTGTGCCGAAGTTTTGTGCTAGCGGCCATGGCTACTTTCGCAATTCCTCGGCGTTCTGAAACTCAGGCCTTTGAGGTCTGAAATTACGACGGCGTCTCACGGGGCATGATCAGTCCCGTGAGCGGTCATCGCGCTTAATAAAACAGAACCTGAGTGTTTGCAATCTTAGATATAATGTTGTATACAGTTTCTAAAGCATAGTAGGATGCGGAGCAAGTTTTAGAATTGCACCAAAAATAACAAGAATGGCGAAGAGTCTCATTACGGACCGCGCCGGACAAAATGATCATTTTAACGCCACAGGGAGGCGAAAATGAAAAAGAGCCGAGGTCAGACGCCGACAAAGTCGCTACGCCGCAGAGACTTCCTGATCAAGACCGCCGGTGGCGCGCTTGCCACCACCGCGTTCGGCGCGATGCCGCTCAGAGGCTGGGCGGCAGAGTTGGTCAACATCGGCGGTCTTTACCCGGTGACCGGAAGTTTCGCGCAGATCGGCCAGGCTTGCGTCAATGCCGCCAAGCTCGCGGTCGAGATGGTCAATGAGGCCGGCGGCATCAAGTCGCTCGGCGGCGCCAAGCTCAACCTGATCCTCTCCGACGTGCAAAGCGACACCACCGTAACGCGCACGGAGACCGACCGGTTGATCAGCCGCAACAAGTTGGCGGCGATTCACGGCTGCTACGCCAGCGCCCTAACGCTAATTGCGAGCGAGGTGGCCGAAAGGGCCAAGGTCGCGATCATCACCGGTTCCAGCACGGATATGCTCAACAAGGGTCGCCACTACACATTCACGCCGTTTGCCCGCGCCTCGCAATTTGCCAAGGCGCAACTGCAAATGTCGAAACTGGTGAGTGATAAGCCGAAGGTGGCCGTGGTGTTCGAGAACACGGCCTTCGGCACCTCGACGTCCAATGGCCTCAAGGAGCTGGCGCCCGGCGAGGGCGTGGAGATCGTGCTGTTCGAGCCGTATTCTGCCGGCTTCGCCGACGCTGGTCCGCTTCTCAACAAGGTCAAGGCCTCCGGCGCGAACATGTTGTTCGCCGTGTCCTATCTCAACGACCTCATCCTGATCGTGCGCACGGTCAAACAGATCGGCCTCAAGGTCGGCATCAACGGCGGCTCGGGCGGCTTCGTCGTTCCGGACTTTTACAAGAATGTCGGCGCGCTCGCGGAAGGACTACAGGGCGTGGCGCATTGGAATCATGACGTTGACGCCAATGCGCAGAAAGTGAACGCCGAATACAAGAAGCGGTATGGAGAATTTTTGTTCGAGTATGGCGGCGGCTTGGTTGCGCAGACCTTCATGCTCGCCGACGCGCTTGAGCGGGCGCAATCGACAGATCCGCAAAAGGTGCGTGATGCGCTCGCCGCGCTTGACGTCTCTTCTGGTTACGCGGCGATGGCGCCGGGCGGAAAAGTCAAATTCGGCCCAGACGGCAAGAACGTCTATGGCCATCCGGTCGGGGTACAATGGCAGCATGCCGATCTGGCGAGCATCTTCCCCAAGGCTGACGCGCGCGCGCCACTGATGAAATCCTAAGCGTCGTAACCGGCGATGCTTGAAACAGTGGTCCAGGCCGTCATCAACGGCCTGCTCATCGGCGGGATTTATGCGCTTGTCAGCATCGGCGTGACGCTGATCTTCGGCGTCGTCAAGATCGTGAACTTCGCTCAAGGCGAGTTCGTGATGATCGGCATGTATATCAGCTACTTTCTTTCGACTTACTTCGGAATAGATCCTTTGCTGTCGCTGGCTATCTCCATGCCGCTCCTGTTTGTGATCGGCGTGGGGCTACAGCATTTCCTGATCCGGAGGGTTCTCGGGCTCGGCGATATGCCGCAGATCTTCCTCACCTTCGCGCTGTCTTTGCTGTTGATGAATGTCGCGTTGCTGCTGTTCACCGCCAATTACCGGACCCTGCATACATCATACTCGGACATGGCACTTCATTTCGCTGGGCTTTATGTGCCGGTGGCGAAACTCATCGCTTTCGTCCTGGCGATGGTGCTCAGCGGCATTCTCTGGGTGTTCCTTCATTCCACCGATATGGGCAAGGCGATGCGCGCTGCCGCGCAAAAGCCTGAAGTCGCCATGCTGATGGGCATCAACCCCGATCGCGTCTTTTGCGTTGCGACTGGGGTGTCTCTGGCGTTGGCGGGCGCCGCCGGCTCGCTGCTTATGCCGTTCTATCCGGCATCGCCGACGGCCGGCCAAGTGTTCGTGCTGATGGCCTTCGTCGCCGTTGTCCTGGGCACGCTGGGCAACATCAAAGGCGCGCTCATTGCAAGCCTTATGATGGGCATTGCCGAGTCGCTCGGCATCCAGTTTGTCGGCGCAGACTCTGGATTGATCGTTGTCTTCGCGATGTTGCTGTTGACGTTGGCTTTCCGGCCGAACGGCCTGGCCGGCGGGAGTGCCCGCTGATGCAACGTCTAAGTAGTCCCGCGCTCATCGGGCTCGCAGCGCTTACGACGGTTGTTATACTGCTGCCACTCGTTGTGACCAACCACTTCGCCATCGACATCCTTATCAGAATTCTGTTGTTCGCCTTCATCGGCGTCGCTTGGAATCTAATGGGGGGCTATGCCAAGCAGCTTTCGCTCGGGCATGCCGCCTATTTCGGATTGGGCGCCTATACCTCGACGATCATGCAAATCAAATTCGGTATCTCACCTTGGATCGGCATGCTCGCCGGCGGGGTCGTCGCCATGCTGGCGAGCCTGCCGATCGGCGCCGTATGCTTCCGGCTTCGCGGACCCTATTTCGCCATCGCCACGATCGCGACGGCGCAGGTCCTGATGCTGCTATTTCTTAAATTTCGAGATTTCGCCTGGGGCGCCGAGGGAACGACGATCCCCAACCTCGGCAATGCGCCGCTGATGATGCAGTTCGAGGCAAAGGCGCCGTATTACTACATAGCATTGGCCATGCTGACGCTTGGACTCGCCATCACCTATCGCATCGAGCGGTCGTGGATAGGATTTTACCTGGTCGCCATCGGCGAGGATGAAGACGCGGCCGAAGCCGTTGGCGTGAACGCGCCCCAAGTAAAACGCAATATCTACATGATCAGCGCATTCCTGACGGCGTTGGCTGGCACCTTCTATGTCCAATATATCTACTTCATCGACCCGAACACCGCGTTCAATTTCAGCATTTCGGTCGAGGCAGCGTTGGTCTCGATCGTCGGCGGCATCGGTACGTTGTGGGGGCCGGTCATCGGTACGGTGCTGCTTGAGGTTACGTCGGCGCTGTTGCAAAGCTGGCTCGGCAGCGGCCTCGGCGGAGTGCAACTGACCGTCTACAGCCTCGTCTTGATCGCCGTCATCTTGTGGCGGCCGACCGGCCTGCTCGGCGTTTTCACCGACGCCTATAAATGGATTGTGCGCGCACCGCCGGCGCGAGAGGCTGCGATCGATGGCTGATGCGCTCGTCGTTCGCAACCTCAGCAAACGGTTCGGCGGATTGCGCGCTGTCCAGAATCTAAGCTTTTCCATCAACGAAAACGAAACCGTCGCGCTGATCGGGCCGAACGGGGCGGGCAAGACAACGAGCTTCCACCTGATCACCGGTTTTCATCGGCCCGACGAAGGTTCGGTCACCGCTTTTGGCCGCGAGATTGTGGGCTTGCGGCCGCATGATATTTGCGCGCACGGGTTAGCGCGGACATTTCAAGTGGCCAGGCCTTTTGGCGGCATGACGGTGCTGGCGAATGTGATGACCGGCGCGTTCCTGCGCGACAAAAGGCCCGGGGTCGCGCGCGCGAAGGCCTACGAGGCGATCGAATTCGTCGGGCTGTCGGCCAAGGTGCACACGTCGGCGCGCGATTTGACCACGATTGACCAGCGGCGACTCGAAATGGCGCGGGCGCTGGCGACCGAACCGCGGCTTCTGCTGCTCGATGAGGTTATGGCGGGGCTTAATCCATCAGAGATCGATCAAGCCGTCGCCCTGGTGGGCAAGTTGTCGAAGCGCGGGCTGACCATCATTATCGTTGAACACGTGATGCGCGCCATCATGGCTGTAGCGCGTCACATCGTGGTTCTCGATCACGGACAAAAGATTGCCGAGGGCAGCCCCAAGGAGATCGTCGAGAACCAGGAAGTGGTTCGCGCTTATCTGGGATCCGGCTATGTGCACATCGCAACGCCGGGAGAACCGTAGTGTTGACCCTATCCGAAGTGAGCGCCAGTTACGGCTCGGTCCCCGCGATCAGCGATGTCAGCATCGAGGTCGGCGTAGGCGAAGCAGTCGGCCTTTTAGGCGCCAACGGCGCCGGCAAAAGCACCACTTTGCGCGCCATCTCAGGACTTGTGCGGCTTACCTCGGGGACGATCACGTTTTCCGGAACCAGCGTGGGTTCGCTGCCGCCTTACAGGGTCACCGATCTCGGCATCGCCCATGTGCCGGAGGGCCGCCAGGTGTTTCCGGAGATGACCGTGCAGGAAAACCTGGAGATCGGTGCCTACGTCCCTCGTGCCAAGGCTGAGCGCAGCCGCACGCTTGAACTTGTTTTCAGCATCTTTCCTGTCCTGGCCGAGCGGCGCAAGCAACTCGCTGGAACGATGAGCGGCGGCGAACAGCAGATGCTCGCCGTCGGCCGCGGTCTGATGCTGAAGCCGCGTTTGCTGATGCTGGACGAGCCCTCGCTGGGCCTCGCGCCGGTCATGGTCGATGTCACTTTCCAGAAGATCCAGGAAATCCATGCAATGGGTACAGCGATTCTGCTGGTCGAACAGAATGTTAGCCGCGCGCTGACGCTAGTGCAGCGGGCCTATGTGTTGGAAAGCGGCAAGGTAATCATGCACGGCACTAGCGCAGAATTGGCAAACAATAAGCAGGTGCAATCGGCTTACCTGGGCATTTAGACGCAAGAAGGTGCTGAAGGCTGACAAACTACACACAAGGAAAGTTACCCAATGAGATTGTCCCATTTTTCTCACGTTTGGGGCAAGACGGGAATGACCCCGCGTCAGCGTTACGAACAATTGTGGTGTGAGCTTCAATTATGCGACGATCTTGGCTTCGATTACAGCTTCTGCGTCGAACATCACTTTCGTCCTGACGAAAGCTGGATGTCATCACCGAGTTTGTATGCCGTCGGAGCCGGCGCACGCACTCGTCGCATGCGCGTTGGCCCCATGGGTTATGTCGTGCCGCTCTATCATCCCTTGCGCTTGGCCGAAGAGATCGCGATCATCGACCAGATGCTCAGCGGGCGCATGGAGCTTGGGCTCGTGCCGGGCATCAACGCGGATTATTTTCGCCCCTTCGGCCTCGACTACAATCTTCGTAAGCCGCCAAAGGCTTGTCCGTTGGCACTTCCGTGACTCCTTTAGGAGAAAATTGTGGTGGTTTCTTGTAACGCGGTTTGATTGGGTGTTGGGGCTTCGCAATGAAGTTAGAAATACCCACTTCTATCGTAACGCTTTCAACTACGGTGCGGGCTCGACGAGGCTGACGAGCAACACTATCGCCGACAGATAACTAAGGTAATCTGCATTGACGATAACGAACGGTTATACGTCGTTCAGCGTCATCGCTTTGGTGAAGCTTCTCACGGCTAGAGCTAAGCCTTGGCCGGGCAGGGGGCAGATTCGCATAATTGGCAGGTTATGAAATCTTGTCAGCCGTAGGTGTGCGACAACCTCAGCCGTCCAATGAATATCGACCGCTACGGCAAGCGCGCACTCAGGGTGGAATGGTACCGTGGATTTGGCAGCGACAGGTGAGCCAGCGTATCGACGTCGCATCGATTGTAAGGCACGTATTGGCTGCCAAGATTTTGCCCCGCGATGCCTTCCTTTTTGGGACGATGGAACTCGACCTTTCCAGTTTTTCCGTTTCAATTCAGAAGGCAGTAATACCGTTGCCTTAGTGTCGACAAGACTCAGCCGCACCTTCCAGTTTGGGCGAGCGTCGAGCTTCGAGGGCTTTAAGCCGTGGCGATCGATCCTGGCGCGCTGGAGGCCAAGACCCAGGCGGCGTTTGCGCTGCATCGATTCGGCTTTGGGCCGCGCCCGGGGGATATCGACCGCATCGCGTCCGATCCGCGCGGCGCTCTCCTGGCGGAGCTAAAGCCCCGCGCCGGTCAAATCAGTGGTCCCGATCTACTAAGCAGCGGCGCGGCGGCGAGAACCGCCTTCGAGTTCCAGCAGGAGCGCAAGGCCGCGCGCGCAGAGGAAAAAGCGCAAAAGATGCAAGATGGCGCGCAGGCGATGGCGCCGGATGCCGCTACGCCGCCTGGCGCGCGCCAAGGTGCCAAAGGCGGAATGATTCCGGTCCCGCAGCAAATCTATCTCGCCGAGGCCAAGGCCCGCTACGACGTTGCGATCAATGCCGATGTTGGGCTGGTCGAGCGATTGGTGTGGTTTTGGTCGAACCATTTCTGCATTTCCGCCGATAAAGGCCCGACCCGGCCGCTGTGCGGTGCTTACGAGCGCGAGGCCATCCGCCCGCACGTGCTCGGAAAATTCTCCGACATGTTGGTCGCGGCCGAGACGCATCCGGCCATGCTGCTTTATCTCGACAACGCCCGTTCGATCGGCCCCGATTCATTTGCCGGCGTGCGGCGCGGCAAGGGTCTCAACGAAAATCTCGCGCGCGAAATCATTGAACTGCATACGCTCGGCGTGCGCACCGGGTACACCCAGAGCGACGTCACTAGTTTCGCCAAGGTGATCACCGGCTGGACCATCGTGCCGCCACGGCTCGATCCCGATCGCGGCGGCGAATTCTGGTTCAATCCGCGCATGCACGAACCGGGCGCGCAGACCGTTATCGGCAAGACCTATCCGGACGACGGTTTCGCGCAAGGCCGCAAAGTCCTGGAAGCCCTTGCGCACCACCCGGCGACCGCAACGCATATCGCGACCAAGCTCGCGCGCCATTTCGTCGCCGACGAACCGCCGGCGGCGCTGGTTGAGAAACTGTCCAAACGTTTCCGCGCCAGTGGCGGCGATCTAATGGCGGTGACGAAAATGCTGGTGACTGCGCCGGAGTCCTGGCAAACGCCGCGCAGCAAGCTGAAAAAGCCCGGCGAGTGGACCATGGCTGCCATGCGGGCGAGTGGGCTCGCGGTCCGCGACGTGCGCCGCATCGTGAATACGCAAAATTTGATGGGCGAGCCTTTATGGCGTCCGCCGGCGCCCAAGGGTTTCTCCGACGACAGTGCGGCCTGGCTCGACGGCATGGCGGAACGGCTCGACATCGCCAACCAGATCGGACGCATTGTCGGCAACCATGGCCAGGAACCCGACGAAATGCTTGACGCCGCACTCGGGCCGCTGGCCTCCGCGGAAACGCGGGCGACCGTCAGACTCGCGGAAAGCCGGCCGCAGGCACTCGCGCTGCTGTTGATGGCGCCGGAATTTCAGAGACGGTGATGTCATGACGATCCAACCGCACGCCCCCACACGCCGCCAGCTCCTGCTCGCCTCCGGCGTGCTGTTCGCTTGGGCGCACATGCCGCGCGCGGCGCTCGCCGAAGGCCGGGATCCGCGCTTGCTCGTGATTGTGCTGCGCGGCGCGCTCGATGGCCTCGCCACGGTTGCCCCGGTCGGCGATCCCGATTGGTTGCGGCTGCGCGGCGACAAGGCATTGACGCTCGATGGCGCTACCCCGGCGCTGCCGCTCGATGGTTTTTTCGCGCTTAATCCGGCGATGCCGAACTTGCACCGCATGTACAAGGCCGGCAATGCGAGCATCGTGCATGCGGTGGCCTCGCCCTACCGCGAACGCTCGCATTTCGACGGACAGGATATTTTGGAGAGCGGGTTGATCAAGCCGGGTTCCGCCGACACCGGCTGGCTCAATCGCGCGCTCACCTCGCTGCAGCCGGCCGGCCGCGTCGGCGACAATGAGGCCTTCGCGGTCGGTCCGGTGACGCCGCTGGTCGTACGCGGCCCCGCCACCGTGTTGTCATGGACGCCGCCCAGACTGCCGCCTGCCACCGACGACACCGTGATGCGGCTGCTCGATCTGTACCGCCACACCGATCCGGCGCTGGCGCGCGCCCTGGAAGAACGCGTCGATCTGGCGGCCATCGCGCGCGCCGGCGGCATGGACATGAACCCGCACAAACCCGACGGCAAGCGGCCACAGGGTCCTGGCGCGGCGGTGCGCGCCTATTTTTCGGAAGCCGCCGGCGCCGCCGCAAAATTCATGGCCCGCGGCGACGGTCCACGGGTCGGCGCGCTGGCGTTCGACGGCTGGGATACCCACGCCGACGAAGGCGCCGCGAGCGGCCGCCTGGCCGCCTTGCTCGGTGCGCTCGATGGTGCGCTGGCTGCGGTAGAGAGCGGCATGGACGATGCGTGGAAGGAAACCGCCGTCGCAGTTATCACCGAGTTCGGCCGAACCGCACGTATCAACGGCACCGAAGGCACCGATCATGGTACCGCGACGGTGGCGCTGCTTGCAGGTGGCGCGGTGAAGGGCGGCCGCGTGATCGCCGATTGGCCGGGCGTGAGCGAAGCCAAACTCTACCAGGACCGCGACCTCAAACCGACCACCGATCTGCGCGCGATCCTGAAGGGCGTGCTGCGTGACCATCTGCGCGTCGATGAACGCGTGCTGGCCTCGGCCGTATTTCCTGGCAGTGCGACGTTGAAGGCGACGAACGGGTTGGTGAATTCTGCTTAAAGGTGTCACCGCTCGAGATAATGTCTTCACCATGGCGCCGCACTCGCGGCGCTGCAAAGGTTTGGTTGCTGTTGAGTGCATTCTTTAGCGTGTGACGGACCCAACAGATGGCGTACTGCATTCACCTAGGTTCGCCCCCAGAGGCGAGTTTTTGCAACACGCAAGAATTCCAACTTGGGTAAGGCCGTTCCCTCCGGTCACGGAGGGAAGCGGGTGCCTGACTTGATGCCCTTTTGCACCACGTTGAGCCATTCAGCGGCGCCGCCCTCGGCAACTGACTAAAAGTTTTTGCTTGCTCTGAACGGAGCAACGCCATGTCCGATACAAGTATGTATGCCTAGTGGCTCAGACGAGGTCCTTGATGTCCTTCTGCTCCTGGCCGGGCGACAGCAGGTCAACGAGGGCGGATCACCGGGAGAGGTCCTTGTATCGCGGAAGCCCGAGAGAGTTAGGCCGGCGCTCAAAGCCGAAACTGACCAAACGCAACATCCATTCCGCCGAGGCGAATGAAGCCGATTATTTCCTTTAGGGAGCAGCACATTTGGTACCTTCGCCCAAAGTCCATGCAAAAAGCGCCATCACAACACAGGCGGCTCTGGGAGTCGGCGCCGTGGCGTGTCAGTGGAAGATGTCCCCCGGAGGGCACCTCAGGCGGCATACCGCAAACGTCAACATTGTTTCGAACTAGTTGCGCAGTTCGGGTATAGTCCCCCGATGGCAATGCCCTAAAAAAGATAGGACATTGACTGTAGAAAGTGGCAGTGGAAGAAAAATAACTGTAAAAAATATCTAGCAGAATTAATTTGGAAACGGAGTTATGAGGTCCGATGCTCGATAAACTTTTCCACGCGCTCGCACCGAAACTTGATAGCGTGATGCGCTTCGAGGAAGGCAGCAGCCTCCTTTTGTCAGCGTCTAGCACCTATGGGCTCAAACATGTCGCATATTTGGGCATCAATATTCCACGGATCGGTAGAACCACTCCATTTTATTCCGCGACCTACACATCAGATTGGTGCAAACACTATGAGCATTCGACCTATGTCGATGTTGACCCAGTTGTCAGGCTCGGGCTCACCGGGTTGATGCCTATCGATTGGGCGTCCTTCGATTATTCGAAACCGCAAAACAGAAAAATATTTGGAGAAGCCACCGAATTCGGGCTCGGCCGCCAAGGCTTGACGATCCCGATAAGGGGGTCGCGGCCCTGAGGTGGCGCTATTTTCAGTCAATAGCGATTTACCCGACAAGGAATGGGCGGACCTAAAAAAGGAGTCCATGCGCGATTTACAATTGTTGGCTCACTATTTCCACCAGATGGTCATTCGCGTCGAGGGCGGACAGATTCCGCACTATGAGGCCTTACTGTCACGCCGCGAGAAAGAATGTTTGCAATGGGCTGCTGCGGGTAAAACAATTTGGGAAACTTCGAAGATTTTGAAGATCAGCGAACGTGCTGTTAGGCTTTATCTTGACATCGCCCGGCACAAGCTTGAGTGCCTCAATAAGACGCAAGCCGTCGCAAAGGCTGTCGCTTTAGGAATTGTGGAAAGTTCTTAATCTCAGCAACGCATTTGCAAGCGATTATCATTCTATTCGTGTCAATATGTCAATTTTGACGTATTGAGCTTTCGATGCCTTGAAGCAAGATTGGGATAGCAAGCAAAGAGCTGTTCCATGATCAAACTTATTCCAGGTTCGCATCGTGCCAATTTCCATCGGGAGATCGCACAGATGCATGAGATCAGAAAAAAGGTTTTTTACGACAGGCTCAACTGGGACGTTAGAACCCTTCGCAATTGGGAAATTGACGAGTTCGATGCGCTAAACCCACTGTACCTTGTTTCAATCGGAACAGACGGCTCTGTACGTGGGTCGCTCCGCCTGTTGCCGACCACCGGCCCAAATATGTTGGGCGATGTTTTCACCGAGCTCCTGCCTGATGGTTTGCGTATCGAAAGCGCGACGATTTGGGAATCATCACGTTTTTCCGTTGACCAAGCAGCGGCTTCTGAACGCTCGGACAATTTACTAAACCGTACTACCGGAGAGCTGCTGACAGGGATAGTCGAAGTGGGTCTCCTTGCTGGTCTGACCGAAGTTGTTTCCGTTTATGATGCGATGTTCGCACGCATTCTCAAGCGAGCCGGCTGTGCTGCCGAACTGATCGGCCGTCCAGCTCGCATTGGTGATATTATGGGGTATGCCGCACTCTTCGAGATCAGTGATCGCATGCTACAAAACTTACGCCGCGCGGCAGGAATCACGAGCTCAGTGCTGGAAGAAAAAAGTGTCACGCGATTGGTGGCCGCATAAACGCTTTGCAAAACAAACCACAGATGCTCCGGCTGATCCTAAGTGCTGGTGATATAACCGCCGACCGATAGGGAGTTAGGCCATGAAAATCCACCAAAAGGCGGGACCCAATCCGCACTCAAAAAGGGACGAGTTGGCTGAACTACTGCAGCGACTCATTGACCATTGTCGCAATCCGGCGCGGCTCATTGAGTTATATTATTGGAGCGTGGAGCCGGAATTAGCCGCAGTGATGCGCCAATACACTTCCTTGCCAGCCAATCCGAGGACGGCCTTGCGGGCTTTTCTTTCCATGACCAAGGATTGCTCGGAATCAATCAGCGTGACTGTCGGCCAGGATGGACAGATTACACTGTCCTCCCCAATCGTATCTGAACTTATGTACACCATGACGCAGAATCCGATATCGAAAGGGTATTCGGAATGTACGCATTGAGGTTAAGACTATTGGCATAGACCCTGAGTTGTTGATAGGGTGTGCAGCGGTCACACCTTATCCTGGATCCATATGCCAAGAAAACACGATCCCATTGATGCGCTCGTCGGCAAGAATATTCGCATTTTTCGTATCGCGAAGGGACTTTCGCAAACCGACCTAGGACAATCGCTGGGCGTGACGTTCCAACAAGTTCAAAAATATGAAAAAGGCGTCAATCGTGTCGGCTCGGGCCGTCTGGCAAGGCTATCAAAACTTCTAGGTGTGCCAATAAATCGCTTTTTCGATAATAGCGCGGTCGGTGTGGATGGTCCAATCGCCGGCGAGATCGTAACGGACTTGCTCACATCGCCATACGCGCTGCGCATGTTGAAGGCGCTCGCTAAAATTTCGGACAAGGGGGTCCGTCATTCGCTCGTTACACTGACGGAAAGCCTCGCCGGGCTGTAGCTCTAACCAGATCATTGTGAGTTGTCCTTTCCGAAAATTCCATCCGGCCTAGATTCGCATCGTAGGGCATAATCATCGCATCATTGAGAACGATGATTGCAATCCTACACGCGCTTGGAATGTTCGCCGCCGACCTGTTCAAGTCGCGGAATCGGCTTGAAGCCGAGAACCTTTTTCTCCGTCATCAGCTCAACATCGCCTTGAGGCATGTGCCGTCTCGTCTTCGACAGCGCCGGGTTGACCGGGCACTGCTGGTATGGATGAACTGCCAGCCGGGCGGTAGGTTCATTCCCTTGGAAAATGTCGCCGCGATAGTTGCCTTCTTGTGCAGGCCGCAGAGCCAGGGCATCACCGGCAGTGTCTTCCCAGTGGACGGCGGATGGGCAGTCGGTTGAACAATATCAGTCGAGATCTCGCTGGTCCGACATCAATAATACTGATTAAGCCAGGCTGACCACAATCTTGCCAAAGTGCGCGCCCGAGGCCATGTGTTTGTAGGCCGCCTGAACTTCGTCGAAGCCGAACACCCTATCGATTACCGGTTTGATCTCGTTTGCCAATATCGCTCGGTTCATTGCATCAAACATCTGCGTCGACCCGACCGAAATGCCCTGAACGTTTGCCCGCTTGGCCAGGATCATCCCGGGATTGAGCTCAGTCGCTGGTCCGCTCAGGCCGCCGATCAAACTGATCTTGCCGCCAACGCGGATAGAGCCAAACGAACGCGCAATCGTGCCGGCGCCACCGACCTCGACCACGCAATCGACGCCGCGACCACCGGTGAGTTCCATTGTCGCTTTGTCCCAGTCGGGCGTTGTCTTGTAGTTGATACCGTGGTCAGCGCCGAGCCGCTTCGCGCGCGCGAGTTTGTCGTCACTAGATGAGGTGATGATGACTTGTGCGCCTATAGCCTTCGCCAGTTGCAAGCCGAAGATCGAAACGCCTCCGGTACCTTGTAGAAGCACGGTGCTGCCGGCAATGAGCTTCGCGTGCTCGACCATAGCGTGCCACGCGGTCACGCCGGCGCAGGGTAGGGTTGCGCCCTCTTCGAGCGAAAGATGCGCTGGGATTTTTACGACACCTTCTTCTTCGAGCACCACGTATTCGGCTAGCATACCGTCGATGCCGCCACCGAGCGCGCTCAGGTGGGTATCCGGTCCCGGCTCGCCAGCGTGCCAACGCTGGAAGAAGTTGCCCGCCACCTGATCGCCGACCTTGACGCGCCGGACACCCTCGCCAGCCTCAATCACCTCGCCGGCGCCATCTGACAGCGGGATGACGTTCTCGCGCACCGGCAGACGATAGGTGCCGCGCATGATGCCGAGATCGCGGAAGTTAAGCGAACAAGCGGCAACCTTCACCAAAACCTGACGATAGGTAGGCTTGGGATTGGGTCGCTCGACTTTGACCAGTGCGTCAATACCGGCACCACCTTTTGGCAATTGATAGGCACGCATGTTGTTTCCCTCACCGTCGCTACTGGACTAAATTATTATTCCCCAGATCAACACTCAGTTGAGCGCACTCCGCAAGGGTCGGCAGATGACCCTCTCGAGCCGATCGAAGGAGTTTCGTGTGTCGGGTGGTTCTCCTCAAGAACGCGCTGCGTTCATCGGTCAATCAGAATACCAGGGTTCAAGACATGGTGAGGATCCAGCCGTTGCTTGACCGCCTTCAATGCGTCACCAAACAGTTCGGGCCGCTCGCGGTCGTACCAGGTCCGGTGGTCACGACCGAGCGCATGATGGTGCGTGATCGTCCCGCCCGCGTTGACCATAGCTTCTGAGGCGGCAGCTTTGATTGCCCAGAACTGCTCGATCAGTTTGGCCTTGTCGCCAAGCGCGTGCCATGTGAAGTATGGTGCAGGTCCATCTGGATATAGATGGGTGAAGCGCACAGTGCACGCGCCTGCGCGGCCGGTGACCTCGCGGATGGCTCGTAGCGTCGCATCCTTGACCCGAGTCTGGAACTCCATGTAGCGGTCCCACGTGATGCAGCTTTCCGTGGTGTCGCGCATCACCCCGCGCGCAATCGCATGCTCGCGAAGATACGGGCCGCGTAGGAACTTGTCGCGCCAGTTTCCGGCGGCGCCGCGGCGCTGCGAATCCTCTTCGGCCAATGCATTACGATCCCATACGCCGCCGTAGTCGCCGCAGATCTGCAGCGCCCGGTCCATCCACGGCTTGAGGGGATGGTCTGCCGACTCGAAGGAGAGCACCAGCAAATCGTAGGTGCCATCTCCAGCCTCGGTAAATTTGGCCTCGTCGCGCTCGATCAGCCGAGCGTTGGCCGGATATAGCCCGGCTTGACTAATCGTTCGCACAGCGGCGACTGCCTTCTCATAGTCGCGGAAGCGCACCGTCGTCGACAGTCGAAACGTCGGTCGGCGGTGCAGCCGCACCCACGCCTCGGTGATAATGCCGAGCGTGCCCTCAGAGCCTAAAAATAGCCGGTCGGAACTCGGTCCTGCCCCCGAGGTTGGCAGCCGACGTGTCGCGATCAAGCCGGCCGGCGTGACAACACGCAGGCTTTCAACATGGTCATCGATCTGACTATAGACGGTCGCGTAGTGCCCGGCGGCGCGAGTCGCGATCCAGCCGCCCAGCGATGAGAACTCCCAGGCCTGCAGGAAGAAACGCATCGTCAGGCCGGTGGGTTTGAGCTGGCGCTCGAGGTCGGGGCCGAGGACGCCGCCTTGGATTCGCGCCGATTGAGATGTTTTATCGACCTCGAGCACGCGGTTAAAGTGCTTGAGGTCGATCGTCATCGTACCGCGATAGCGCTCGTCGGTAGGTGGATTCACACCGCCAACGACGCTGGAGCCACCGCCGAATGGGATTGCGGCGAGATCATTGGCGCCACACCAGTCGAATACCGCGCGAATTTCGTCCTCGTCGCGCGGGTACGCAACCACATCAGGCGGATTAGAAAAATCCCGTCTGTGAATCATCCGCGCAAGGTCGTGGACCGAGCGGCCATAACAATGCAACAGGCGATCGTATTTGTCGTTGGTGCAGAACGACTTCAAGGCCTCCGGTAAGGACAACCGAGGCACTCGCAACGTGATCTCCGACTCGTGCGGCATGGGTGCTGGGTCAAAGCTGTCGACGTGGAAAAGCTCGGACCATGCGCGCTCGAACCAGCCAAGTTCCTCTGCTGAAACGGCGTCCCCCTCGAATCCCCAACCATAGAAGCTGCGTTTCTTTTCGCCCATTGGTCCCTGTCCCTTCCGAAAACGTTATCCGGAAATCGAAATGGACTATACCCGGTTCAAACTCCCTGTTCTTGCGTTCGGCTTCCCTGTTCTTTTGCAAAAATTCCCTGCTTCGTTGCGTAGGGAATTTTGATCTTAAGCCGCTGAATCATTGGACGAATGGCGACCTCTGAGCCGCAAGCTAGTCCAAAATTGAAAAATTCCCTGTTCTTTTCCCTGTTAGCAGGGAATTCAGCAGTGGAGGCGGGTTCGACTAGGACTGCGTCCGCCGCCACCAATCGGTCGCGAAGCCCTTCGTCGGGACCGAGATAATGCGTAGGAACCGCCCGCCGCAAAACGCCGGCCTTTGCTATTCCACCTTCGCGCCCGAATCTTTTACCAGCTGGCCCCATTTCGCAAACTCATCGTGCATGTAGGCGCCGAACTGCTCCGGAGTACCGCCGGCGACGTCGATGCCTTGCGCGGAAAGTTTCTGTTTGACGTCGGGCATGGCCAGCGCTTTGCCGATCTCCACGTTCAGGCGATCGATGATCGGGCGCGGCGTGCCGGTGGGCACGGCAAAGCCGAACCAGGTGACGGCTTCGAAGCCGGGCATGCCGGACTCGGCCACCGTCGGCACGTTCGGCAGCAGGGGCGAGCGGGCGCGGCTGGTTACGGCCAGCGCGCGGACCCGGCCGGCAGCGATGTGGGGCAGGGCGGTCGAGGTGATGGCGAACAGGCTGTCGATCTGTCCGCCGAGCAGCGCCGCCGTCGCCTCGGGGCCGCCTTTGTAGGGCACCGCGAGAAGGTCGATCCCGGCCCTTCGCCGAAACAACTCACCGGTCATTTGCGGCGAGGTGCCAATGCCGCTCGAACCGATCGTCAATTTCCCGGGCTGTTTTTTCGCTAGCGCGATGAACTCCTGGACGGTGTTTGCCGGCACTTTCGGATTGACGATCAGCAAATTGGGCGCGGTGGCGGCGAGGATCACCGGCGAGAAGTCGCGCAGCACGTCGAACTGCAGACTTTTATAGAGTGTCGCATTGATCGCGTTGGCGATGGTCGGAACGAAAATGGTGTAGCCGTCGGGAGCGGCCTGCGCCGCAAAATGCGTGGCGATGTTGCTGCCGGCGCCGGGCCGGTTTTCGATGATGAACGGCTGCCCCAGCGACTCGGCGAGCTTTTGTCCGACGAGGCGCGCCATAATGTCGACGCCCGAGCCCGCGGTGAGCCCGACGATCAGATGAACGGGCCTGGCCGGATAATCGGCCGCCTTGGCCGTTAACGACATAACTGCGGCGAATAGGCACACGACGGTGCCCAGCAAAATCCGTTTCATTATATTTTCTCTCCCTAGTTATTCATGAACAGCCCGCCATTGACGTGGATGGTCTGTCCGGTGATGAACCGGCCGTCGCGTCCGCACAGCATCATGACGGTGGCGACGATCTCGGCAGGCTCGGCAAAACGCCCAAACGGGATGCGTTTCATGTCGAATTGGAAGGGGCCGCTACGCACGGTATTCGCCGGACCCGGCGCGACATAGTTGACGTTGATGTTGGCGGCGGCGAGTTCCAGCGCCAGCGCCCGCGTGAGGCCTGCCAATCCGGCCTTGGCCGCGGCGGTCGGCGCCCGGTTCGGGATCGGCATGTGGCCGAACAGGCCGCCCATGTTGACGATGCTGCCGCCGCCCGCGCGCGTCATGGCGGGAACGGCGGCCTGCGTGCAGTGGAACGCGCCGTCGAGCGTCACAGTGATCGGGGCGCGCCAGTCCTCGAAGCTCAGTTCGACGAACGGCTTGGTGGCATGGGTGACGGCATTGTTGACCAGAATGTCGAGCCGTCCGAAGCGCTCGACGATTGCCGCAACCATCCGGTCGACGGCGGCGCGATCCGTGAGGTCGGCGATGCAGGAAATCGTCTTGCCGCCGGCGGCTTCGATCGCCGCGATGGTCTCGGTAAGCTCCGGCCGTTGCGTACGTGCGTTGATGGCGATCGAGGCCCCGGCGGCGGCGAATGCCGTCCCCATGGCGCGCCCGAGATTGCGGGCGCCGCCGGTGATCAGCACGACCTTGCCGGCAAACGTATCGCTCATACCATCTCCTCAAAGTGAAAGGGCGCGGTGCTTGTTGTAGACGAGCGGAAAGCGCAACTCCATCCAATGATCCGCGCGGCCGCCGTCCGGCGCAACGTCAGGTTGGCGTGCGCCCGCAGCGCCGCTCAGGCGCTGAGCTGCGGCTCGTCGCGGAAGTTATAAATGCGTTTCCAGTCATTGACCGCGGTACGCTGCGGGCGCTGGTAGAGCAGGCGCTGGCTGGCGCCCAGGCCGATGCTCTTGCTGAGATCCGCCATCGCTTCCGTCGTCTTGAGCAGCACGGCGTTGCAGTCGAGGATAAGGGCGCCGTCGACTTCCTTGAGGTTCTCCCGGCGGATGATCGCGTTGACCGTCGCGCAAGCGGCGAGGATCACTTCCGCGCCTTGGGCAACCAAGCGGCGCGATTCGCTGATGAATCGCTCGCGCATCTGGGCCGGACTGCAGAATGCGTTTTGCACTTCGTTGAAATCGATGCCGAGGTCGCCGAACGGGATATGGCGCGAGTTCAATCCGTATTCGAAAGCCTTGCGGTCGTAGTACTGCGACTGCTTGGAGTGGAATGCGACGCCGGAGAACTTGTGGCCGTACATGCAGGCCGCCAGCATCGACGTTTCGCCCAGCCCGAACACCGGGATTGACAGCATTTCGCGGGCTTCCTGCATCGCCGGGTCGAGGAAGCAGCCGATCGCGATGGCGTCGTAGCCTTTTTCTCCGGCCTGGATCATCTTGTTGAGCACGCCGCCCGGCGCAAAACTGTTCATGGCGACGATGGCGTTGTAATGCAGGTCCATGGACCCGTTATCGACACCGTTGATGTGGATTTCGGTGTCCGGACGTTTGACGCTGTCGAGATGCGCGGTTAGCGTGTTGCGGTAATCATGCAGCCGGTGAATGGGAGTGCTGCTCTGCCACCAGATTTTCATGACTCATTCCTTGCCTGGTTTTGGGTTCACGTAATCGTTGTCAAGGTTTGCGGGGCGCGATCTGTCGCATAGGGCCGGACGTCCGGATTGAGGCGCACATAGCGCAGGATCATATCGACGATATGATTTTCCCGCTGCCGCAGCCGTTGCGGCTTCATCACGTCGATATGGAATAGCGCGTTGAGCGTGTGCTGATGGGCGACGTAGTAGGCGGACAGGCTGGAAATGGAGATGTAGAGGTCGATGGCGTCGATGCCGGGCCGAAAAAGACCCTGCTGCACGCCTCTTTGCAGCAGATCGTTCAGGGTGTCGACGAGCTGCTGATACATTTCGCCGATGAGTTTCGATCGCTTGACGTGCTTCCCGCCGTGGAAGTTTTCGCTCGCCAGTAATTTTCCGTATTCCGGATGCTCGACCCAGATTGACATCAGGAGGTGCACAAGCTCGCGCACGCCCGTCTCGGGGTCCAATTTGCGCGCCAGGAAGTCGCGTTGGCGTTCGCGGATGGTCTGATAGGTCGCCTCGAGGGCGGCCGTGAACAGGCGGTCTTTGTTGCCGATGTGGTGATAGAGCAAAGTCTTGTTGATGCCCGAACGCCGCGCGACTTCGTCGACGCGCGCGCCGTCCAGCCCCTTGAGGGCAAATTCGGCAATGGCGGCCTTGAGTATTTTCTCTTTCGAGAGGGCGGCGGTCCGTCGCAGCCGTTTGCGCGGTGACTTCCTGGTCGCTCGTCCCATCATTCGCTCATATTGCAATAGACTAACTAGTTAGTCTATAGCTATAGAGGCGGAAATACCCGCTGCATCGTTGCGGAGAGTAAGTCCATGAAGCCTGTGCGCACCGCGCTGTTCGCTCCGGGGATCAAGGAGCGGGTGATGACCAAGGCGCTGGAAAGCGCTGCCGATGCGGTCATTCTCGACCTCGAGGATTCGGTGCCGGTTTCATCCAAGGCCGAGGCCCGCGCTTTGGTTGCCAAGGCCATCGATGGCGCAGCCGCCTCGCCGACGCGCCCTTTGATCTATGTACGCGTGAACGCCGCGACGACCGGGCTGCTCATGGACGATCTCGATGCCGTGGTAAGGCCGGGCCTAGCCGCGGTCCTGCTGTCCAAGGCCGAAAACGTCGAGGACGTGCAGCAAACGGCTGCGGCAATCGACCGCCTCGAATCACAGCGCGGCATCAAGCAGGGCTCGGCCGAAATCATCCTGCAAATCGAAAACGCGCTTGGCGTCTACAATTGCTTCAACCTCATCAAGGCCTCGCCGCGCGTCGCCGCGACCTGCTTCGGCAGCGCGCGCGACGGCGATCTGCAAACCGACCTCGGCTGCTCTTGGTCGATCGAAGGCACCGAACTGCTGTATGCGCGCTCCAAGGTTTTGCTGGATAGCCGCGCGGCCGGCAGCCACATCCTTTCGCTCGACGGCGTGTTCAGCGACCTCAATGACGAGGGCGGTCTGATCGCGGATTCAAGCCTGTCGGCGCGCCTCGGTTACATCGGCCGCACCGTCATACATCCAAAGCAGATTGCGCCGGTCAAAAGCGCCTATGCCGTGCCCGAGGCCGACGTCGCCTATTATCAAAAGGTGGTCGTAGAATTCGCAGCCGCGGAAAAGGCCGGTACCGCAGCTATCTCCGTTGACGGAAAACTGGTGGACTACGCCATGGCCCAGCGCGCCCGGCGCGTGCTCGAACTCGCCAGCCTCGACCGGCCGCGGTGACGGACAATGGATTTTTCCTTTTCGCAGGACCAGGAGACTTTGCGGGAGCACGCAAAGGAATTGCTCGATCACGTCTGCCCGCCGGAATATGCCGAACGATGCGATAACGATGCGCAGCCGCCGCGCGAAGCTTATCAGGCGCTTGCCAAGCACGGATGGTTCGGTCTTGCGATTCCAGCCGAGTTCGGCGGCACCGGCGGTTCGGCCATCGACCTCGCCATTCTTTTGGAGGAAACAGGCAAGCACTTCGAAGAACTGGCGATGTGGCTGTTCCGCACGCTGACTTACGGCGGCTACGCGGTGTTGCAGCACGGAACGCCGGAGCAGAAGCAGGCGCTCCTGCCCAAAATCGCCCGTGGCGAGCTTTCGTTCTGTTTCGGGCTCAGCGAACCGGAATCCGGCTCCGATGCCGCCGCCCTGACCACCCGCGCCAAGGCGGTCGATGGCGGCTATGTGATCGACGGCCAGAAGGTTTTCACCTCGGGCATGGACATCAGCGATTACTGCTTGCTGATTACGCGCACGTCGACCGGCGCCAAGAAGCAGCAGGGCATCACCAATTTTCTGGTCGATACCAAACTGCCCGGCATCGAGGTCCGTAAGATCAAGACGCTGGGCCAACGCGCCATTGGCACCACGCAGGTCTTCTACAGCGGGGTGAAGGTGCCTGCTTCGGCGGTGCTTGGCGAAGTCGACCGCGGCTGGGAGGCGGTCGATGCCTACCTGTGGTACGAGCGGCTTTGCCTGTCTGCCGCGCGCACCGGCGCGGCCTCGGCGGCGTTTGAATACGCGCTTGCCTACGCCAAGAACCGCAAACAGTTCGGGCGGCCTATCGGCCAATTCCAGGCGATCTCGCACAAGCTCGCCGACATGAAGGTGATGCTCGATGTCTCGCGCACGCTGGTCTACCGCTTCGCCTGGCTGCTGTCGCAGGGCCAGGCAACGCGCAGCGACGCTGCGGTGCTGAAGCTCTACACTGGCGAGACCTACAAGGCGGTGTCCGACCTCGGGCTGCAGATTCTCGGCGGCTACGGCTACTGCATGGAATATCCGATGCAGCGGTTCTTCCGCGATTCGCGGCTGGCCGTCATCGGCGGCGGAACTTCGGAGATTCAACGCAACATTATCGCGCGCGGACTGGGACTTTGATCCAAAGCTCGGCTTTTCAGAAAGGCAGTTGATGTCGCATCCGCTCGAGGGCGTCAGAATTCTGGAACTGGGCCAGATCATCGCCGGCACCTACGGCAGCCAGGTACTGTCGGACCTCGGAGCCGAAGTTATCAAGATCGAGACGCCGGAGGGCGATCTCGGCCGTATCCCCTCGGTCGCGCCTTACCGCGGATTAAGCGGTTTGTTTCTCACGTTCAATCGCAACAAGCAGAGCGTGGTCATCAATCTCAAGAACGCGGCGGGACGCCAGCTATTCTACGATCTGGTCAAGATTTCAGACGTCGTGATCGACAACTTCAGGCCCGGCGTGCTCGAACGGCTGCAAATCGACTATCCGACGCTGAGCCGCATCAATCCGCGCATAATCCAATGCTCGGTCACCGGCTTCGGCGGCGCCGGCGCCTACAAAGACTTTCCGGCACTCGACCTCAACATCCAGGCAATCAGCAGTCACATGGCCATCACCGGCGAGGCCGGGCGGCCGCCGGTCCGCGTCGGAATTCCGCTCGCCGATATCAGCGGCGGGATTTATTCGAGCAAGGGGATTCTGGCGGCGTTGTTCGACCGCGAGCGCACCGGCAAGGGACGCCGCATCGAGATTTCGATGTTCGACACCATGCTGCATTTGCTGACCTATATGGGCACCATGTGGCTGACGAGCGGCGAAGTGCCAAAGCCGCCCGGCTCGGCGCACGACTATTCCGTTCCGTGGCAGGCCTTCGCGACCACCGACGGCTACATCGTGGTGGCGACGCGGCAGGAAAGTTTCTGGAAGAAACTTTGTGTTGTGCTCGATCATCCAGAGCTGGCCGACGATCCGCTCTATGCCGATAACGCGACGCGCGTGAAAAACCGCAAAGTGGTGGTGCCGCGCCTGGAGGAAATCTTCTGCACCCGTACCACAGCCGACTGGCTCGAACGCCTGCGCGCAGCCGACGTCCCGGCGGCGCCGGTCAACAATATCGATGCCGCTTTTGCCGAGCCGCCGGTCGAGGAGCGCGAGATGATCGTCGAATACGACCATCCGCAAGTCGGCAAAGTACGGCTGCCCGGCAATCCCATCAAGATGTCGGACATGGTGGGAACGATCTCGAAGCCGGCGCCGATGTTGGGCGAACACACCGATGCCGTTCTGGAGACACTGCTGCACCTGTCGGCAGACGAGATCGCGGCGCTGCACCAAAACGGCGCCGTCGGTGAAAGGAAATCGACGAAAGACCCGGGTTCAATAAAGGAAAGCGCGTGATGCGAGGGCTCTATTGGGAAGAATGGGACATCGGCGCAGAATTCGAAAGTCCGGCGCGAACCGTCACCGAAGCCGATATGGTCATGTATGCGGGATTGTCCGGCGACTACAACCCGCTGCACGTCAATGAGGAATATTGCAAAACGACGCCGTTCGGCACTCGCATCGTGCACGGGCCGCTGGTCTATGCCATCGCGGCCGGCTTGATATTCCAGCTCCACCTCTACGACGACACGCTGATTGCCTTTCTCGGCTTCGACAGTTTGAAGTTCACCAAGCCGGTGAAGCCTGGCGATACTATCCATGCCCGCATCAAGGTGCTGGAGAAGCGCGAGACGTCGAACCCGGGGCGCGGGGTGATGAAGCGCGAGCTGAAGGTTCTCAACCAGCGCGGCGAGGTGGTGCAGGAGGCGCTGCAGGCTTTCCTGCTCAAGCGCAAGCCGGCATGAACGGAAAGACGACGCCGCTCGTTAAAGCGCGGCGGCGGGCTCTTGCACAAGCAACGATTGTCCCGGCTGGACGCGCGTGAACGCCACGGCCTCGTTCGTCACGGCTAGCTGATCGGCGCTAAGGCGGACGCTGGTGTAACGCGAGCCGGCAAGATCGGACGCTTGCGGGAAATCCTCGCGGAAATGGGCGCCGCGGCTGTCGCGCCGGAAATCGGCGGCGGCGCAGATCGCTCGGCTCACCAGCGTGAGGTTTTCCAGGTTGAGCCGGTCCATCCAGGTCAAATTATAGCGGCGGCTCTCGTCGGCCACGCCGCATTCGGCGATGTCGCCGGCAAGCGCGTCGAGTGCGGCCGCGCCGCGCGCTAGACTTTCGGCGGTGCGCAGGATGCCGACGTCGTTCCACATGATGTTGTAAAGCCGCTCGCGCATTTCCGGCAGGTTGCCGTTGCCGCCGGATTTGCGGCCGAGCAACGCGAAGGCGCGTTCGTAAGCCGCATCGATGGCGCGTGGGTCCGGCTCGGGCAGGGCGCCGGTGCGCGTGGTGCGGGCGCCCATGACGTCGCCGGCAATGCCGCCAAACACCGTGGAATTGGCGACTCCGTTGCCGCCCAGACGATTGGCGCCGTGTACGCCACCAGTGTCCTCGCCCGCCGCGTAAAGACGGGGCAGCTCGGTCGTGCAATCAGCTTTGAATTCGACGCCGCCCATCATATAATGCGCGGTCGGTATCACCTCGACGCGGCCAGCGGCGAGATCGAAGCCGCAATCGGCGCAGCGCTCGACCATGCCTTTGAACTCGCGCCGCACACGATCCGCCCCAAGATGACCCATCTCGATATAGACACCGCCATGCGGTGAGGCGTGACCTTTACGGATGCGGTCCATTATCGAGCGGCTGACAATGTCGCGCGTCGCGCGCTCGCCGCGTGGATCGTAGTCGAACAGGAAGCGCTCGCCTTTGGCGTCGGTGAGATAGCCGCCGGAGCCGCGCAGGCCTTCCTCCAGCACGGTGCCGGTCATGCGCGTGCCTTCGCCCGCGAGCAGGCCGGTCGGATGGAATTGCACCATCTCGATGTCCCGTAAGGGCAATCCGGCGCGCAGCGCCATCGCCAGCCCGTCGCAGGACTTGTCGCCCGACGGCGTGTGATAGCGATACATGGTCGGCCCGCCGCCGGTCGCCAGCAGCGTCGCGCGGGCGCGCACAAGCAGCGGCTCGCCGGTGCGCATGTCGAGCATCAAGACGCCGGCGAGTTCGCTGCCGTCTGCGGTCGGGATGAAATCGAGCGCGCGGTGATCCTCCAGCCGGCGCACGTCGCGCCGCCAGACCTGTTCGGCCAGCCGGTTAATGATCTCGATGCCGGTCAGATCGCCCTTATGCACGGTGCGGTCGAAGGTCTGCCCGGCGAAGGCCTTCTGGTGCACGGTGCCGTCCGGATTGCGGTCGAAAAAGCAGCCGAGGTCGGTTTCCAGCTCACGGATCCGTTTCGGCGCGGTCTCGACCAGCAGCCAGGCCAAGTCCTGATCGTTGAGCCAGCCGCCGCCCTCGATCGTGTCCATGAAATGCCGTTCGACCGAATCCCCGGGCGACAGCGCGACGTTGTAACCGCCCTGCACCATGCGGGTGCAGCCGCATTTGCCGAGCAGGCCTTTCACCGCGATGGTGACTTCATGACCGGGATTCATGTTCTTGGCGTGCAGCGCGGCGAACAGCCCCGCCCCGCCGGCACCGAGGATCAATATGTCGGTCGTAAGCGTCTGCACGTTCACGTGCTGCCGATGCTGGCGAGCACCGCCGCGCGCCGCGCTGCCGCTTCGGCATTGACCTGCGCGTGCAGCGAGCCGCCGTGGGAGTCCATGGTCACCAGCAGCGGCCCAAAGCCCTTGATGCGAAATTTCCACAAGGATTCGGGGTGCAGATCGTCCATATCGACCTCCTCGATCGCCTCGATCCAGGTCGTCTCCAGGGCTGCGGCGCCGCCGACCACAGCCAAGTAAGCCCCGCCGAATTCCTTGAAAGCATCGAGCGTCGCCGGTCCCATGCCGCCTTTGCCGATGATCAGCCGCACGCCGTCGCGTTGCATTAGCGGCCGCGTGAAGCGCTCCATGCGCATCGAGGTGGTGGTGCCGATGCAGAGCGGCTCATAGCCGGACGAGTTGCCGGGGCGCGGATCGACCTTGCGCACATTGGGCGCGGTATGGATGACCGCGTGGCCTTTGAGGTTCAATCGCGTCGTGCGGCCGCGGTCGAACATCTCGATCAACGTCGCGTCGCGGATGCCGAATAAAGTCTTTTCCAGCGTAACGGTGTCGCCGGCGCGCAGCGCGCGCGCTTGTTCCTGACCGATCGGCATCTCCAATACGTGGTGCGTCATAATGCGCGCCTCATTCGAATGCGATGCCGCCGGGGGTGATCACCGCGGTGGCTCGGCGTGCGGAGTGGCACTGGATGTTCACCGCCACCGGGTTCATCGTGATGTGCGTGGCGGCGACCTCCACGTGCACGCGGAACGATGTCGCCCGCCCGCCCAGGCCCTGCGGCCCGATGCCGAGCTGATTGACCGCCTCGCTGAGTTGCGCCTCGATCTTGACGCCTTCCGGGTCGGCGCAGGCAGTGCCGAGCGGCCGCGTTGCGGCGACCTTGGCGAGATGCATGCAAAGATCGGAGGTGCCGCCGACGCCGACGCCGACGATGGTCGGCGGACAAACGCGGCCGCCGCACTCGATCACCTTGTCGATGACGAAGCGCTTGATCGCGGCGGCGCCGTCGGCCGGAATGAGCATCTGCAGGAACGAGCCGTTTTCAGAGCCGGAGCCCTTCGGGATCATTTCGATCTCCACGGTCTCCTCGCGTTCATCGAAATCGACATGAATGACCGGTATGCCTGCGCCGCAGGAGGTCTGCTCGTTTTTGCGGGTGATCGGATGCACCACCGAGGAGCGCAGCGGATGCTCTTTGGTCGCGCGCTCGCAGCCGCGGCGGATCGCTGCCTTCATCGCGGCGCCGTCAAAGTCCACATGACGGCCGATGATGACGTTGTAGATCGGAATGCCGGTGTCCTGGCAGAGCAGGTTCTTGGTGCGCTCGGCCACCGCTATATTGTCGACCATAGTGCCGAGAATGGTTTTGCCGGTTGCGTTGGTCTCTTCCATCAGCAGGCGCTCGAAGCCCTGTTTGATATCATTCGGCAGCAGCTTGAGCGCGCGAATATAGAGCGTCTTGCTGAGCTCTTCGACTTTCTTGAGATCGAGCTGCATGGCGATATCCTAAAAGACCAGAGTGATGCCCGAGGCGATGAGGAGCATCGCGAGCACCTGGCGAAAGCGCCGATCGTTGAGCCTGCCGTAGAGCCGCCAGCCGATCCAGGCTCCGAGAAAGAGCGGCGGCAGCGCCAGGATCATTAATGTGAGGCCGGCACGATCGTAGGTGACCCACACTATACTGATGAGCGCCACCGTTTGTATGATGATTATGAATGGCTGGTAGACAGCGCGCGCCCGTTCCTTCGACCAGCCGCGCAGTTGCGTCCAGATCGTCGGAAAGACCCCGGAATAGCCGCCGAAACCGCTGAGAATGCCGCCGAGGAAGCCGATGCCCATATCGGCCGGACGGCCACCGCCGCTGAAGCTGGCAAGCTTGGGTGCGATCAGCGCGTAGACGCCGAACAGTATCAGGAAGACGCCGAGCGTCATCTTGAGCGCCCCGGCATTGGTGTGGGCAAGCAGATAGACGCCGATCGGAATGCCGGCCAGTCCGCCGACCACGAAGGGCCACAGCCGCGGTAGTTCCACGTGCTGGCGTTGCGGCCAGATCGTGGTCAGGTGCAGCAGCACGCCGCAGCCATTGATGAGAATGGTCGAATGCAGCGGATCAATGCGATGCAGCCAGACCGCGGAGGCGGCGAGCCCGAACGCAAAGCCGGCGCCGCCAGCGGCAATGCCGCCGAGCAGGGTGCCGACCCAAAGATAAGCCAAGGTGTCGAACGAATATCCCGCCAGCATCGATCAACCCAGATTAAGGACGAAGACGAGGCCGACCGCGAACACCGCCGCCAGGCAGACCGACAGCGGCACTAGCGTCTTTTCGCGGAAATCGAAGAATTCGATCGCGAGCACGCGCAGGCCAAGCGTGAGATGGATCGCCAGCGCGACGACGATGCCGAACTCGAGTGCCTCGACCATCGGCTGACGCGTCACGCTAAGGAAGGAATCGAGGGCCGAGGCGCCGTTGAGCGCGGTGGCTAGCGCGAGGAAATGCAGCGGCAGGAAAATCGTCAGCGCGATACCCGACAGCCGGTGCAGCATGGCGGCCACGAAGCCGCGCTGTTTATGCGAGGCGCGCATCATGCGATGTACACGGCGATGACGGCGCGCAAGCCGAGGACGAGAAGGAAAAGTGAGAACAGCGACAGCGCGACATCAAGGCTGCGGCCGTTCCACGGCGTCCACTCGCGCAGGATATTGCGCAGCCCGATCGGCGCGTGGATCGCCACTGCGAGCACGAACAGCCCGTAGAAGAGGGCGAAGGCCCAATTGCCGTGGGTGCGGCCGAGGATCTCGGCCGCGGTCAACCCGCCGCGCGTCGCATAAAGGATCGTGCCGAGGTGGAGGGCGACCGCGAGCGCCAGCACGAAAGCGGTCGCGCGCTGCGCCAGGAACAAGACCGGCGTCACAACACGCCCCGCAAGCCGCGGCGCAGCACCGCGCGTTTCAGGCCGGCGATCGAATAAGTCGGTGCAATCGCCTTCGGGCAAAACGACGTGCAGCTCATATGGGTGTGGCAGGCCTGGCACCCTTCGCTGCTGGACACCGCGTCGAGCCGCGCGCTTTGAGCCTGGTCGCGCACGTCGTTGACCAGCGTCCAGGCGCGGTTGAGCGCCGCCGGCCCGAGATAATATTTGTCCCAGGCCACCACATCGCAGGCCGAATAGCAGACGCCGCAGCCGATGCATTCGATGCCGGCGTCGGCAGCCTGGCGTTCGGCGGTCGCCGGCGGCACCACGGCAAAATCGTTCGCGGGCTCCGCGCCGGGCTCGAAATAGCCTTGGGCGGCTTTCCATTTGTCGAAGAACTGCGTCATCTCGACCGCGAGGTCCTTGACCACCGTGAAATTTCGCAACGGTTCGAGTCGCAGCGGCTCGCCGTCATCGACGACGTCGCGGACGCGGGTGCGGCAGGCCCAGCGCGGGCGGCCGTTCACCACCATGGCGCAGGAGCCGCACATGCCGACCCGGCAGGCGAAGCGATAGGACAGCGTCGCGTCATGCTCGCGCTGGATCTCGGTCACCACGTCGAGCACGGTCTGATGTTCGCGGCGCGGAATGGCGAACGGCTGGAATTGCCCGCTCTCGGTCCCGCGCCAGATATCGACGCGCAGTTTATCAGTCATGGCTGCATGCCCCACCGGCTGGCGGTGCGTGTCCCGGCATTGGCTAGTGCGAATACGCAGACCGCGGCCGCGGCTCCTTGCGCCCAGCGCCATCGCTGCGATTGTATGTGGCTCAAGCGCCCTACCTGATGGCTTCGTTGTTTTAAGTCTTTTGCCCGCCGCATCATCACCTACGATACGGCTGCGTGGCAACCACTGTATTGAGGCGGCATTTTCTGCTTTTTTGTTGCGTGAAGTGAGGAATTTTCGCACAAGAAGCGGCTCGCCTTTGCCAGGGTGGCGCTGATTGCATTTGGGGGCTCGTTTTGTCCGAGACCGTCGCCTCGATCGTGGCCGCCCACCGGGCGGGGACGGTAACGCCGGAACAGACGGTCGCCCGCAGCTACGCGCGCATCCGCGCCCACGGCGACGACGCCATATTCATCAGCCAGCGCCCGGAAGCCGACGTGCTGGCGGAAGCGCGCGCGCTTCAATCGGCTGGCGCCGCCGGACGCCCGCTTTATGGCGTGCCCGTCGCGGTGAAGGACAATATCGACGTCGCCGGCCTGCCGACGACGGCGGCTTGTCCCGCCTTCAGCTATCACCCGGCACAGGATGCGACTTCGGTGGCGCGCTTGCGCGCGGCCGGCGCGCTCATCATCGGCAAGACCAATCTCGATCAGTTCGCCACCGGCCTCGTCGGCGTGCGCTCGCCCTATGGGATCCCGAGGAACACGTTTAACGCCGATCTCATTCCCGGCGGTTCGAGCTCCGGCTCGGCAGTGGCGGTGGCCGCCGGGCTGGTGCCACTCGCACTCGGCACCGACACGGCCGGCTCCGGGCGCGTACCGGCGGGCCTCAACAATATCGTCGGACTGAAGCCTAGCCTCGGTCTGGTGTCGACCTACGGGGTCGTGCCCGCCTGCCGCACGCTCGACTGCGTATCGGTGTTCGCGCTGACCGCCGATGATGCCTGGGCCGCGCTCGCGGCCATGGCCGGACCGGACGCCAAAGATCCTTATTCGCGCCATCGGCCGCTCGCGGCGCCCGGCCTCATGCCGCCGCGCGTCAAGCTCGGCGTCCCGCGCGCCGGCCAGCGGTTGTTCTTCGGCGACCGCCATTACGCCGCGGGTTACGAAGCTTCGTTGGATCGGCTGGTGCGGCTTGGCTGTGAGATGGTCGAGATCGATATCGAGCCGTTCTACGAGACCGCGCGCCTGCTCTATGAAGGGCCGTGGGTGGCCGAGCGCACGCTCACCGCGCGTTCGCTGCTGGCGTCGGACCCGGAAGCGATCCATCCGGTAACGCGCGAGATCATTCTGAGCGGCCTGCGTCCGACCGCGATCGACGCCTTCGCGGCGTTCTACAAGCTGGAAGAGTTGCGCCGCGTCGCCGACCACACCTTCCGCGCGATCGACGCGCTGGCGCTGCCGACTGCGCCGACCGCCTATACCGTCAAGCAGGTGCTGGCCGATCCGATCCAGCTCAACAGCCGGCTCGGCACCTATACCAATTTCGTTAACCTGCTCGATCTCTGCGGTCTGGCGCTGCCGGCCGCGATGACCGAAGCGGGCGTGCCGTTCGGCATCACGCTCTTGGCGCCGGGCGGCGGCGATGCGCGGCTGGCCGAGATTGGCCGCGTCTTCCATGCCGACACGGCGCTGCCGCTCGGAGCGCTCAAACAGCCGCAGCCGCCGCTGACGCCGTCGGCGAAATCGCCTGCCGATGGCGAGGCCGCGGTGGCGGTTGTCGGCGCCCATCTTTCCGGCCTGCCGCTCAACGGCGAATTGCGCGCGCTCGGCGGCCGATTGCTGGAGAGTGCGAAGACCGCGCCCGACTACCGGCTCTACGCGCTTTCCGATACGACGCCGCCGAAGCCGGGCCTGCTGCGCGTCGAGCACGGAAAAGGCGTGGCCGTCGAGGTCGAGGTCTGGGCGCTTCCGCTCGAAGCCTTCGGGCGTTTCGCCGATGCGGTCCCGCCGCCGCTGTCGATCGGTACCCTCGCACTTTCCGATGGCCGCGCTGTGAAAGGTTTCCTGGTTGAAGCCGCGGCCGCCGCCGGCGCGCGCGACATCTCCAGTTTCGGCGGCTGGCGGGCCTTTCTGGCGCGCGAAAAAACGCCGGCGTGACGGGCGAACGGTCCTAGATCGTTTCCGTGTAGTGCTCATACTCCTCGCGCACCGTGACGATATGCGCATACATGGCGGAGCCAGCGATGCCTTGCTCGCCGCGCAAAATCGCTTCCACCACACGATCGTGTTCGACATGCGACTTGGCGAGCCGTCCGAGATTGCGGAATTGCGCGCGACGGAACGGCTGCACCCGCGCCCGTGTCGCCAGGGTTATATCGGCGAGGTAGGTGTTGTGGGCGCCGTTGTAGATGCTGTTATGAAAGGCCTCGTTGACTTCGTGATAGTGCTGCGGGTCGCCGCTCTGGATCAGCACGCGTAATTTTTCATGGATATCCTCAAGCGCCCGGCGCTCGAGGCTGGTCATGCGCTCGGCCGCAAAGCCGGCGCAAAGCGCCTCCAGTTCCGCCATGACTTCGAACATGCCGGCGAGTTGCTCCGCGCTCGGCCGTGCCACCACGGCGGCGCGGTGGGCGCGCACCTCTACCAGTCCGCTCGCTGCCAGCAGGCGGATCGCCTCGCGCACCGGCGTGCGCGAAACGTCGAAGCGGCGCGCCAGCGTGGTTTCGTCAAGCGCGGCGCCGGGCATCAGTGCGCCGCGCACGATCTCATCGGCGAGTTGCAGGCGCAATTCCTCGGCGCGCGTTTTGCGCGGCCAGGCGATGTCCTGCGTCACGTCGGCGGGCGCAATCATGCTCATGCGAAAATCTCACCCGGACCAATTCACGTATCGCTCAAAGCGGTGGATGTGGAATCGCCGCCAACAGGTCGCGCGTATAGCTCGCTTCCGGGGCCTCCATGACGCGCTCGGTCGGTCCCTGTTCGACGATCTTACCCGTCTGCATGACGATGACACGATCGCACAAAAGACGCACCACGTTGAGGTCATGCGAGACGAAAAGATAACTCATGCCCAGCGAATCTTTCAGGTCTTGTAACAGGTTGAGGACAACGGCCTGAACCGACACGTCGAGCGCGGCGGTCGGCTCGTCGAGGATGACGAGGTCGGGCTTGAGCGCGATGGCGCGCGCGATGCCGACGCGCGCTTTCTGTCCACCGGAAAGCTGATGCGGAAAACGATCAAGGAATTCAAGCGGCAGGCCAACTTTCGTGGCCAGTTCTTCGCAGCGCGAACGCACCTCGCCGCGGCCCAGCCCGCCAAGGCGGAGCAGCGGATCGGCGATCGCGCGCGCGGCCGTGAAGCGCGGGTTGAGACTGTCGGTAGGGTCTTGAAAAACCATCTGAATTTTCTTGCGTGACGGCAGCGTGGCGAAACTGCGGGCCGAAATTTCGCCGATGTCGCCGCCGCCAAACGTGATGAGGCCGGACGTTTTGTCGATCAGCCGCATTACGATCATCGAGGTGGTGGATTTGCCGCAGCCGGATTCGCCAACGAGCCCAACGCTTTCGCCGCGCGCGATGGAAAAGCTGATGCCGTCCACGGCGCGGAAGGTCTCGGTTTCCACCGGCGGCTTGCGGCTGAAAATCTTGCCGAGAGAAGTCGGAATACCCTTGCGAGGATACTCTTTCACCAACTGCTCGACCACGAGCAAAGCATCGCTCGCGGCAGAACCCGATGTTGTTCGGACGGTTTTGGTCTGGTCCGCGCGCGGTTGTTCCTGCTCCGGCAAAAGTCCGCGCAGCGACACCCCTGGCCGCGGGGTTGCGCGCATCAGCTTGCGCGTATAGGCGTGCGACGGATTCTTGAAGATCGCGCCGGACGGGGCGTCCTCCACCACGTGGCCCTTCTCCATCACCATCACGCGGTCGCAATAGGCGGCCGCCAGCCCGAGGTCGTGGGTGATCAGGATTGTCGACATGCTGCGTTCGCGCGTGAGCTCGACCACCAGATCCATCACCGCCTTCTGCGTCGTGACGTCGAGTCCCGTGGTCGGCTCGTCGGCGATCAGCAATTGCGGACGGCAGGCGAGCGCGAGCGCGATTACCACGCGCTGGCACATGCCGCCGGAGAGCTCGAACGGATAGGCATGGTAACGCTCGCGCGGCCGCGCGATGCGCACCTGCTCGAGCGTCTCGATCGCCCGTTCGCTGACGGCCTCGCTGTCGACCTGGGCATGCTGCAACAGCACGTCTTCGATCTGCCGCCCAACCTTGCGTATCGGATTGAGCGCGGCGCGCGGGTTCTGGAAGATCATCGACATTTCGCGTCCGCGCATGTCGCGCATTTCGCTTTCCGGCACCGTCTGCAGATCGAGGCCGCTGAAAGCGATTGAGCCTTGCGCGATGCGGCCGGCGCGGTCGAGGATGCGCATCACGGCATAGGAAGTGACCGATTTGCCGGAGCCGGATTCGCCGACAATGCCGAGCGTCTCGCCCTTGGCGACGGTGATGTTCACGTTCTGCACTGCGCGTACGATGCCGCGCCGGGTGGCGAACTCGACGGTGAGGTCCTGCACCTCGAGCAGTGGCCGCGACGCAGCGGCCTCGCTGGTCTCGGCTGGCAGAGACATTAAACCGGTCCTGCTGTCCATGTGTGGCCTCAAGTTCGCCGCTGCGGGTCGACCAGATCGCGCAAGCCGTCGCCCAGCAGATTGAAGCAGAACACCGCGATCATCAGCGCCGCGCCGGGAAACAGCGCGATCCACCATTCGCCGGAGATGATATTGGCGGCGCCTTCCGCCACCATGATCCCCCATTCGGGCGTCGGCGGCTTCACGCCCAAACCGATAAAGGAAAGTCCAGCCGCGTTGAGAATGGCGTAGCCCATGGTGAGCGATATCTGCACCATCATGATCGGCATGATGTTGGGCAGGATATGCATCAGCAAAATCCGGAAATCGCCATTGCCGGAAAGCCGCGCCGCCTGCACGAAGCCGGCCTCGCGCCGCACATTGGCTTCGGCGCGCGCGACCCGCACATAGAGCGGAAAATTGATGATGGCCGTGGCGATCGCGATGTTTGTCACAGTATTGCCGAGCGCGGCCACGATGCCCATCGCCAGCACAAACAGCGGAAACGCCATGATGGTGTCGGAGATGCGCCCGACGATCCGGTCGGTCCAACCGCCGAAGAAGCCGGCTGCGATGCCGGCAAATCCGCCGGCGACGAACACCAGCGCCACGGAGGCGAGCGCAATGATGAAGTCGAGCCGGGTCGCCACCACCACGCGGCTGAAGATGTCGCGGCCGAGTTGATCGGTGCCGAACCAGTGCGCGAAGGAGGGCGGCTTCAAGCTTGCCGCGGTGTCGCTCGCCAGCGGATCGTGCGGCACGATATAGGGACCGATCAGGGCGGCGAGCGCGATCAGCGCGAACAGGGCAAAGGCCAAGCCCGTCACCGGATTTTCCGCGATCACGTATTTGGCGTGACTGAAAATGGAATTCCACGCTGGCTTGAGCGCCGTTGCCGTCGAGGCATTTAGGGTTGTTTCGGTCATCCCTCGAGCCTCACGCGCGGGTCGATGACGCCATAAAGCATGTCGATCAGCAGATTGAGCACCACATAGAGGACCGCCATGGCCAGCACGAAGCCCTGCACCGGAGCGAAATCCGATTGCAGCAGCGCCTCGACCGCGTAGGAGCCGATGCCGGGCCACGCAAAAACTTTTTCCACTAGCACGTTGGCGCCGAGCAGGAAGGAAAACACCATGCCGAGCGTGGTGACGACCGGCAGCATGGCGTTGCGGAAGGCGTAAGTCAGGATGACGGTGCGGTTGTCGAGGCCGCTGGCGCGCGCCGTGCGCACGAAATCCGACGCCAACACGGCGAGCATGGAGGCGCGTGTCATGCGCGTGATCGGCGCCAGCGAGAAGATGCCGAGCGTGAGGGCCGGCAAAATCAACTGGCTGAACGCGGCGCGGAACGTCTCGAAATTGCCGGTGAGCAGGCTATCGAGCAGATAAAAGCCGGTTATCTGCGGCGGCGTGCTGGCGAAGGCGTCGAGCCGGCCGATCGGCGCCGGCGACCAGCCGAGCTGGAAATAGAACACGTAGACCAGCAGCAGGCCGGTGAAGAACACCGGCAGCGAGACGCCGGCGGTCGCCACCACCCGGCAGGTGTGATCGATCCAGGAGCCTTGCTTGACCGCGGCGAGGATTCCGAGCGGCAGCGCGATTACGAGCGACAGGATCAGGCCGAGCAGCGTCAACTCGGCGGACGCCGGCAGGCGGCTGGTAATCTCGGTCGCCACCGGACGCCCGGTCGAAAGCGAATTGCCAAGATTGCCGTGCGCAAGATCGTTGACATAGCGGGCGAACTGCTCGGGCAGCGGGCGGTCGAGGCCGAGCGACTTGCGGATGTCGGCAATCGATTGCGGCGTCGCCGCTGGGCCGGCGAAATAAACCGCCGGGTCGCCCGGCAACACGCGCGTGAGCAGAAACGTGACGATGACGACCCCGACCAGCGTCGGGATCACCGTCACGAGGCGCTTGCCGAGAGTCGCGAGCATGGTGTTGCTCCGCCTTACAAGCTCAGTGTTTCGAACGGCCCCGGATCAGTGGTGCGGCGCTGGTGCCGCACCACATCCGGGGCAAGATTCACGCCTTGACGATCGAGCGGTAGTCCACCTGCCGGTGGAACCAGTAGCTGTAGCCGGAGATGTTCTTTTGCGCCGCCACGTTGAGAAACGGCTGGAACATCGGGATACGCGGCACGTCGTGGTAGGCTTTGGAGATGAAGCCCTTTACGTCGGTGGCATATTTGTCCTTTTCGCCCACCGCGGCCGCGGCGCGCGCGCCGTCAATGAAGGTGTCCATGTCCTTGTTGACGTAGCTCGGCGTGTTGAAGATTGCGTTCTGGCCGGAATAGCACCAGAAGAAGAAATATTCCGGGTAGTCCAGCCAGCCCGAGAAGAAGTTCACCATCATCGGCATCGACTTCTTGGCCATTTCGCTGCGCCAGTTGGCGCCGGGCACTTTGTTGATGGTGGTCTTGATGCCGATCTGGCCGAGGCTTTCCTGGATCAGCACCGCGATCGGTTCGGAATTCACGCCGTCGCCGAGATCGAACGAGATCGTGGTGTCGATTGGGCCGGCGCCCGATTCCGCCATCAGGGACTTGGCTTTGGCCATGTCGGTCATGTAGCCGGTGGGCTGCGGCCACAGGATCGACGTGACGTCACTCGACTTGCCGCCGAACAATGGATTGGCGATGCCGAACATCGCCGCGTCGACGATCTTCTGATAGGGGATCGCGTAGGCGACGGCCTGGCGGACTTTCTCGTTGTCGAACGGGGGATGCACCACGTTCAATTCGAGGCTGTACATGCCGTTGCCGATCGGGTTGGAAATCATCTTTAGCTTGCCCTCCTTCTTCATCTCGGAGAAATCCTTGGCGGGCAAGTCGAAGGAGATATCGGCGTCGCCGCGCTCCATCAGCGCGCGGCGGTTGCCGGACGAGGGGATGGTGCGCCAGATGACTTTCTTGAGCTCAGGCAGCTTGCCGCCGGCCCAGGCGTCGTTGCGCTCGTAGACCACTTCGACGCCGGGCTTCCAACTCGTCACCTTGTAGGCGCCGGAGCCGGCCGTGTTGCTCTTGGTGTATTCGAGGCCCCAGGGGTCCTTGTCGGTGGCGTGCTTCTTGAGCAACTCGGAATTGTAGATGCCGGGCACGATCACCGCGAGGTCGGGAATGGTCAGGCGGTCTTTCTTGATGAAATCAATGCGGAACGTGCCGTCGTCGACGGCGACGAATTGTTCCTTCTTGACCAGCGAGCCGGCCTTCATCTGCACCGTCGGGAAACCGCCGACCGAGACGGCGCGGTCATAAGACCACTTCACGTCCTTGGCGGTGACCGGCGTGCCGTCCTGGAATTTGGCGTTTTTCTTCAACTTGAAGGTGACCGACATGTCGCCGATGTTCATGTCTTCGGCGAGTTCGGGTACGAACTTGTCGCGGTCGTAGGACAGCGAGCCGTCGGCCAGCGATTTCTTCCCGTTCGTGATTAGCCGGTCGTAGCAATTCCACGACGCCTCATAGCCGGGCCGGTTGGTGCCGACGCCGTGGATGTCGAGATTGTTGGGTCCGTTCTCGGTGACGAGAAGCAATGTCTCTTTGCGCGACTGCGCCTTGGCCGGCGACCAGACTGCCGGCGCGGCCACGGCGGTGCTGGCTGCGAGCGCGGTCATCGACCGCAAGAATTCACGACGTTTCATGGCAACCTCCCGAATGCACTGGGAAGATCATCCGCAAGCGGCGTGCCAAAACCAGCCGCGCTGCACAAATTCTGTAAACGATTGATTGGGTAGGGAGATTGGCGAAAGCGCCGCGGGGAGGGCGATGCTCCCCGCCGGCGCGCATTGCATACAATAGAGGAAATTAGCCTAAGTAATGGGCAAAATGGCGCCTAAGCCACGTTGTGGGTGGGGATGGCGACGCGGTGGCGGCGCACGTGTTCATCATTAATGTCGATGCCAAGCCCCGGGCGGTCGAGCGCTTCGGCGTGCCCGCGCGCGGTCGCGAGCGGCTGCGCGGTGACGTCCTCGGCGAGGGCGATATGCGTCAGCGTCAGGCCCCAGGCGATGTCGGGGATGACGCAAGCCGCGTGCAGCGCCGCCGCGCAGGCGATGCTCGATTCGCCGGTCTTGCAGGAGATGTTGACGCTCATGCCGAGGCGGTCGCACAGGCGGCCGGCCTCGACCACGGCGCGGACGCCGCCGAGCTTGATCGCTTTCAGGCTGACGCCGCGCGCGGCCTTGCGCTCGTGATGGCGGGCGATGTCGGCGAGCGAATGGATGCCTTCGTCGGCGCCGATGGCGATGCCGGCGTCGACCGCGGCAACCGCCGCCATGCCGTCGAGATCGGCGGCCTCGACCGGCTGCTCGAAGAAATCGAGGCCGCAGCCTTTGACCGCGCGCACATAGGCGACGGCCTGCTCGGTGCTGAAGCCCTGATTGGCGTCGGATGAAATCAGCAAACCGCCGCCCAGCAGCCGGCAGATCGCGCGCGTGCGGGCGGCGTCGTTTTCGGCCGAGTCGATGCCGACCTTGATCTTGTAAGCGGTGAAGCCGGCCGCCTTCTTTTTCTCGGCGTCGCGCAGGTCGCCCTCGAGGTCGCCGCCGCCGACGACGGCGAGCAGCGGCAGGCGGCTGCGTTTTTTCTCGCCGAGCAGCGCGTGCACCGGTTTACCGGCGGCCCGGCCGGCGAGATCGAGCAGTGCGATCTCGATCGCCGCCTTGGCGCCGTGGTTGCCGTACATGCGGCCGTCCATCGCGGCGAGCGCGCCGTCGATGTCGGCGGGTTCGTGCCGGCGCAGCGCTGGCTCGAGATAATGCACGGCGGAGACGATGCTCTCGAGCGTGTCGCCGGTCATCACCGGCGCCGAGGCTGCTTCGCCCCAGCCGACCAGGCCGTTGTCGGCTTCGATCCGCACCAGCACATTGTCGGCGCGGCGCACCTCCTCGCCCGCCATGATGACGGGTTTGAGCATCGGCAGGCTGACCGCGATCGGCTCGATCGTCTTGATATGCACGGCCGTCTCTTTCTTGCGGTTGCGCCCGCCGTCAATGTTTCGTGACAGCGGGCGCGTTTGATCCGACGTCCAGCCTACATCTTCTTGATGTGCGCGGTTTCGATGATGTCCCTGAACTGGACGATTTCCTTGTTCACCCGCTTCCAGCAGGCGTCGGCGCCTTGCGCGCGCACCAGGAAGCCGGCCTTGTGCAGCTTGTCCTGGATGTCCTTGGTTTGGAGAACCTTGAGCGTTTCCGCCTCCAGCCACTTGACCGCTTCCGGCGGCGTCTTCGCCGGCGCCAGCAGCGCGCAATCGACCGCGAACACGAAGTCCTTGTAGCCGGCCTGCACCATGGTCGGCACATCGGGCAATTCGGGCCAGCGCTGGTCGCCGGTGACGGCGAGGCAGCGCAGCGTGCCGGCCTTGATGTGCGGCAGCGCCGGTGCGAGCGAGCCGGAGCTCAGTTGCACGTTGCCGCCGAGCAGCGCGGTGATCGCGTCGCCGCCGCCCTTGAACACGACGTCGGCGAGCTTCGGCAGTTTTTCGGTCGCCTTCAGGAACTCCAGTTGCATTTGCGACGAGGTGCCGATCGGCGGCGTCGCGCAGTTGTATTTGTCCGGGTTGGCGCGGGCCAGCGCGACGAATTCCTTCATCGTCTTCGCCGGCGAATCGGATTTCACCGTGAACGTGTTAGGCGAACTCGCCAGTTCGCACACCGGGACAAAGTCATCCACTTTGTAGGGCAGTTGGTGATAAAGGGTGACGTTGACCGAGAAGGAATTGGTGATCAGCAAGATTGTGTAACCGTCCGGCTCGGACTTGGCGGCATAGCCAAAGCCGATATTGCCGCCGGCGCCGCCGCGGTTTTCCACGATGATGGTCTTGCCGGTGGTCTGCTGAAGCGCGGCCGTGACGATGCGCGCGGTGATGTCGGACGGTCCGCCCGGCGTGTTGGCCACCACGATCTTTATCGGACGATCCGGATAGGCGGCGTAAGCCGAGCGTATGTTTAGAAACGACGGCGCGGCGACGCCGGCCGCCAGCATGCCGGCCCCTTTGATAACTTGCCGCCGCGACGGTGCGGTAGTTCCAGTGGATTTCTTCTTCATGATCCTCCCCCTTATGGCTAGGCAAAAGTTTCTAATTAGCGCCCCTCTGGATATTAGGGTAAGCTTTTGCGAACATTGGAGCAATGGCGTCGGTTGCGGTCGGTCCGCCGTCGGCGGCGGCGCGGACAAAGCACATCATTTCAATGCTAATTGGACGATGTCCTACCGGATCGCATGACCCATGAATGACACTACGGTGCGCGCTACTTCCCACGAGAAGACTTGGCACGAGATCGTGCTGGCGACCCTCAAGAGCAATAACGTCAAGCTGGTCGTTTACGTCCCCGACAAGGTGTTCACGCCGCTGATCAAGGCGCTGCATGCCGATGCGTTTTTCACCACCTTTGCCGCCACGCGCGAGGAAGAGGCCATCGGCATCGTCACCGGCGCCTGGATGGGCGGGCTGCGCGGCGCGGTGCTGATGCAGACCTCGGGTTTCGGCACCATTCCGAACGCGCTCGCCTCGCTGGTGGTGCCGAGCCAGATCCCGGCGCTGATCTTCGTCTCCGAGCGCGGCACGCTCGGCGAGTTCAATCTCGGTCAGGCCATGGTGTGCAAGACCATGCGGCCGGTGCTCGATTTGCTCGGGGTCGAAACCCATACCATTACGCGCTACGACGAACTCGCCTTCATCGTCGACCGCTCGATCAAGCAGGCGGTGGCGACGCAGGCGCCCGTCACCTTCATCCTGTCGCCGCTGCTGACCGGCGGCAAAGTTTTCGAGGCTTGAGCCGATGACCACGACGCAAACCGGCGCCGTCGGCGCGCACAATGCCCCCCGCGCCGGAGGCGCACACAACGCTAAAGTGATGAACCGCTTCGAACTGACCAAGCGTCTGGTCGAAAAGCTCAAGCACGACGAGGCCGTCATTGGCGGCATCGGCAACGCCAATTTCGATCTGTGGGCGAGCGGGCAGCGGCCGCAGAATTTCTACATGCTCGGCAGCATGGGGCTGACGATTCCGATCGGCTTGGGCGTTGCGCTGGCGCAGCCGCAACGCCATGTCATCGCGCTCGAAGGCGACGGTTCGCTGCTGATGCAGCTTGGCTGCCTCGCCACCGTCGCCATGCTGGCGCAGAAAAACCTGACCATCGTGGTCTGGGACAACGGCATCTACCAGATCACCGGCGCGCAGCCGACGGCGAGCGCCTCGGCCGCCGACCTGGTCGCCATCGCACGTGGCTCGGGCTTGGCCAACAGCGCCTGGGCCGCCGACGAGGACGACTTTGACCGCCTGTTCGCCGCCGCGCTGAAGGGCGGACCGAGCCTGATTGCCGTGCGCATCGACAACAAGCCGGGGGTCGGCACCACCGACCGCGATCCGGTGCAGATCCGCGCCCGCTTCATGCAGGGACTGGGTGTGAAACGGACGCCCTAGTCCGGTTGCGCCCCACGGCGCTTCAAGTAGGTTCAGTCCCGCACAGCCGGCCAAATACAAAAAATGGCGGCACGCTTGAACGCAAAAGTTCATGCGGCACGAGTCGGGGAGGCGGCATGGAGACGGTCGGTCTGATCGGGGTGGGGAAGATCGGTCTGCCGATCGCCGAAAACCTGATCAAAAGCGGTTACCGCGTGATCGGCTATCGGCGCAGCTCGCTCGACGAGTTCGAGCAGATCGGCGGCGTCGCTGCGCGCTCGCCCGCCGACGTCGGCGCGGAGGCCGATATCGTGCTGACCTGTCTGCCTTCGGCGGAGGCGCTCGACGACGTGGTGCAGGGCAAAACCGGCCTGGTGCATACCGCGCGGCGCGGCCAAATCGTGGTCGAACTCGGTTCGCATCTGGTGCCCGACAAGGAGCGCCAGATCGCGCCGCTCGCCGCCAAGGGCGCGGTCTTCCTCGACGGCGAAGTCGGCGGCACGCCCGGCATGGTGCGCGCGCGCAAGGCAGTCGTCTATCTCGCCGGCGATGCCGAGGCCGCCAAGAAAGCCGAGCAGGTGGTGCGCGGCTTCAGCGATATCGTTCATTACTTCGGCGCGTTCGGCGCCGCCAGCAAAGTCAAGCTGATCAACAATCTGCTGGTCGCCGTCCACATCGCCGCCAGCGCCGAGGCAATGGCGCTGGCCCTCAAAGCGGGCGTCGACGTCGAGCTGATGATCAAAGCGGTGGCCGCCGGCAGCGGCGGCTCGACCCAATTCGGCATCCGCGCGCCCTGGATGGCGCAACGGCGGTTCCTCCCCGCACAGGGCACCACCACCGGGCTGGCGCACTATTTCGAGCTGATCGGCGACATGGCCGATCGCGTCGGTGCCGCGACCCCGCTGCTCGACCGCGCGGTCGAACTCTATCAGCGCTGCATCGACATGGGGCTTGGCGAGCACGACAATGCCATTATGGTCGACGTCATCGGCGGCATGCCGCGCGCAAAGCCGAAGACAAAGCCCGGCAAGGCCAAGAAGAAAACCGGGAAGAAATCGAAGCCAAGGAGAAAAACATGATCCGCGTCCGCAAGATCGCCCATGCCAGCTACGAGATGCCCGACCTCGACAAGCAGACCGAATATTACACCAACATCCTCGGGCTCACCTTGACCGCCAAGGACAAGGACGCCGTTTATCTCGCCAACACCGTCGATCACCATTCGGTCGTGCTGCGCAAGGGCGATCAGGCCAAATGCGTGCGCGTCGGCTTTCAGATTTCGCCGGAAGCCGACCTCGACGAATTCGAGAAGCAGACCAAGGCGCATGGCGTAAAAACGTCGCGCAAAAAGGATCCGGAGCCGACAATCGCCGACATGCTGGTGTTCGAGGACCCGAAGGGCACGACGATCGAGGTGTTCAAGCGCGCCGACTTTGCGCACCAGAAGTTCGGCGGAAAGGGCGTCGTGCCGCACAAGCTCGGCCACGTCGCCTTCCATTGCGAGGACGTGAAGAAAGTATCGAAGTTCTACGTCGACGTGCTCGGCTTCCGCGAGTTGGACTGGATGGCGGATTTCTTCGTGTTCCTGCGCTGCGGCCCGGACCACCACACCATCAATCTGATGGGCACCGGATCGAACCGGCACTTCCACACCGCCTTCGAGGTGCGCAACTGGGGCCAGCTGCAAGAGGCCTGCGATTTTCTCAGTCTCAACGGCTACAAGACCTTGTGGGGGCCCGGCCGCCACGGCATCGGGCACAACCTGTTCGCCTATCATCGCAGTCCGAACGGCTTGATCACCGAATTGTTCTGCGAACTCGACCAGATGCAGGATGAAGAACTCGGCTATTTCGCGCCGCGCCCCTGGCACCGCGACAATCCGCAGAAGCCGAAAGTGTGGGCGAAGGACCCCTCGGCCTCCAACCTGTGGGGCCCGGGACCGCCGGAAGAGATGATGAAATAGACCCTCGTGCGCCGGATGCGGTGCAGTGCAAGCGCGTTAGCGCGAGTGGTGCACCGCTGATCCGGGGCCCAGCTTGTTAAGATCGGAATTCGTTAAGAGAACCGGGGTCCTGGGTCTGCAGCACACCGTTACGCTTCGCTCCACGCTGCGTTGCGCCCGGGACACCCCATTTACCCCGCCCCGTAAAGCACCCGCGGCAGCCAGAGCGCGAGTTGCGGAAACAGGAACATCAGCACGATCAGCAGGAGCGGCGCGAACAGGAACGGCACGATGCCGCGGTAGATGCTGGTGAGCTTCATGTCGGGCGCGTGCGCCTGGATCACGAACAGGTTCAGGCCCATCGGCGGATGGATCAGGCCGACCTCGACGACAATCACAAAGACGATGCCGAACCAGATCGGGTCGTAGCCGAACTGCTTCACCAGCGGCAGAAACACCGGGATGGTGATCAGCAGCATTCCGATCGCCTCGAGAAAGCAACCGAACAGAATGTAGGCGATGATGATCATGATCATCACCATCAGGCCGGACAGGTGCAGCGCCTGCGCGCCGGTCGCCAGCAGGGCCGGAAGCTGCGTCTGCACGATGAAGAACGAAAACAGATTAGCGCCGAACACGATCACGAACAGCATGCCGCAGACCGCGACGGTATTCTCGATCGAGCGCAGCAACCCCGACAGCGTTAGCCGGCGGGCGGCGATGCCGAGCATGATCGCGCTGAACGCGCCGATCGAGCCGGCTTCGGTCGGGCTGAAGATGCCGGCATAAATGCCGCCGATCGTCACCAAAAACACCGCGAGGAATTGCCAGGGGCCCTTCATGGCCGAGATGCGCTCGCGAAGCGACACGCCCTTGCTCATCGGCGCGTAATCTTTCCTCAGATTGGCAAAGAGCACCGCCACGGTCATATAGAAGGCGGTCAATAGCAGCCCGGGGATCAGACAGGCGGCGAACAGCCGCGGCACCGATTGTTCGGCGATCGCGGCATAGATCACGAGAATGATCGACGGCGGAACGAGAATGCCGATGCTGCCGCCGGCGGCGAGCGAGCCGGCGGCGAGGCTCGGATGATAACCGGCGGCGCGCATTTCCGGCAGCGCGATCCGCGTCATCGTCGCCGCCGTCGCCACCGAGGAGCCGCACACCGCGCCGAAGCATGCCGATGCGGCGATGGCGCCGACCGCAAGGCCGCCGCGCACGCCGGCCAACGCCACGCGCGCCGCCTTGAACAGGTCGGACGACAGGCCGGTGACCGAGGCGACCTCGCCCATCAGGATGAACAGCGGTAGGACCGACAGCGTATAGGCCGAGCCGACGTCGAACGGCACCGTGCCGGCGAGCGCGAGGGTCGGCGTTACCCCCGACATGATCGAGTTACCGACGAAGCCGACCAGCGTGAGCGCGATCCACACCGGCACGCGGAAGAACAGCATCGTAAACAGGGCAAGAACGCCGATCGCGCCGATCGTCGAGGAAGCCATCACACCGGCTCGTTGTCGTGGCGGGGTTTCGGCGGAGGCGCGATCAGCGCGCCGGTCGAGCACAGGATGGCGCCGGCGATGCCGAACAGGGCGGCAGCCCAGAACCACCAGATCGGCACCTGTAATTCCATCTTCACTTCGCCGTAGGCGAAGGACTGCATCGCCGGCTTGATCATGGCGTAGGCGAACAGCGTAATCGTCGCGACGGTGAGCACGTCGGACATGCGTATCAGCGCGACGACGATGGAGCGTTGCAGCAAGGAATCGACGAGATCGATGACGATATTGCGCCGCTGCAGGAAGGCGGTCGACATGCCGTTGAACACGAACACCGCCATCATCGCCTCGACCATCTCGTAGGCGCCGCGGATCGGGTTATTGAACGCATAGCGCATAAAGACGTCGACCAGCGTCACCAGCATCATGATGACGAGGGCAACAGATGCGAGGCGAAGCTGCACGACACGCAGCCGGTCGAGAAGTGCGTAGGTCGTGCTGCGATTCAACGGGATTTGTCGGTTGTTGCGAATTGGCCCTTCCCCGCGAGGGGAAGGGCCCGCGCTGCGGGCGACATCGCCTTTACTTCGTATAAGCTGCGAAGAATTCGCGCGCCGGCTTGCCTTTTTTTTCCAGCTTGTCGAGCGCCTCCTCGACGATCGGTTTGGCCAGCGCCTTCATCTTGTCGACCTCGGCCGGGGGCAGGGTGATGATCTTCAGGCCCTTGTTGGTGATTTCGGCGTTGCGCGCGAAGGCCTCGAAATCCTGCCAATCCTTGGCGAAGCTCATGGCGCCGGCGACGCCGGCTTCCTTGTCGAGGATGGCGCGCAGATCCGGCGGCAGCGAATTGTACTTGGCCGGGTTCATCACCATCGCGAAGGTCGCCGACGCCAGCGGCGGCTCGATCGCGTAGGGCGCGACGCCGGCAAGCTGATAGGCAAAGCCCGCCTCATGCGGGAAGCCGGCGCCGTCGGCGATGCCCTTGGCGAGCGCGTCCTGCGATTCCGGCGGCGGGATCAGCATGGGCACCGCGCCCATGGCGTCGAGCAATTGCTTGTTGGTGATCGAGGCGAAGCGGATCTTCTTGCCCTTGAAATCGGCGACCGAGTTGATCGGCACGCGGGAATAGATGACGATCGGGTTGGCCATCACCATGAACAGAATGTGCAGGCCCTGGTGCTCGGCGGCGAGATATTTAGGCGCCAGCTCGGTCATGCGCTTGGCCATTTCCGGCAGGTTGACGCCGTCGGACGGCCAAGTGAACGGCAGGTTGGCGAGCTCGGTCATCGGATAGCGGCCCGGCGTCACGCCGTGCAGGCAGAAGGCGATGTCGGTGATGCCGTTGCGCGCCGCGTCGAACTGCCGGTTCGGCGGGCCGACCAGCTGGCCGTTCGGGTAGATCTCGAATTTGAGCCGGCCGCCCGACTCCTTCTCGATCTTCTCGGTCCACTTCACCACCCATTTGTGGAACGCGTGCACCGGCGGCACGAAGTGCGACAGCTTGAGCGTGATGACGTCCGCGGCGCGGGCGGCGCCAGCGCTGACTATGACGGCAGCGGCCAGGGCGAGCGCGCCGGCCAGTTTCCGCAACGACATGATTGTCCTCCCATTGGCGATGCCGGCTTCTAACGAGCCTTTGCCCACCGATTTCTAAAGCAAAGCCAACGGATTGTCACCCGCCGCGGGCGCTGAAAGCCCGGGCAATCATGCGAATTGGTAGTTGACCCAACAAATTTTCCGGCCTAACCGGCGGCCATGGTGTTGACGAGCTCGCCGCAGCCGCCGATTTCGATGCGCACCTCGTCGCCCACCTTGAGGAACTCGCCGCGCGGCATGCCGACGCCGGCCGGCGTCCCAGTGGCGATCACGTCGCCGGGGTAGAGCGTGAAGTGGCGGCTCAGATAGGCGATCTGCTCGGCGATGCCGTGCACCAGGCGGCTGGTGTTGGAATTCTGCTTGAGCACGCCGTTGACCCAGAGCTTGATCGGCAGATCGTTGGGGGTGGCGACATAGGCGGCGGGCGTGAGCCATGGCCCCATGGGCGCGGCGTCCTCGAAGCATTTCTGCCCAACCCAGTCCATGACAAAGGGCGTGCCTTCGCGCTTCATCAAATCCCGCGCGGACAGGTCGTTGACGATGGTGTAGCCGGCGACCACGTCGAACGCTTTCGCTTCGGAGACGTTGCGGGCCATTTTGCCGATCACAACGCAGAGTTCGGCCTCCCAGTCGATTTGTTTCGAGAACGGCGGCAGCCGCGCCGGCGTATTGGGGCCGATGATGGAGGCTGCCGTTGTCTTCATGAAGAAATAGGGGTCGGCGCCCTTCACCATCGACGGCGCCTTGCCGGTGGTCCGCTTGGCGATCTCGGCCATTTCTTCCAGATGGTCCCAGTAATTCGCGCCGGCGCAATACAGCGCGCCGGGATAGAGGATCGGCGCCAGCAATTTGGTCTGCGCCAGCGCAATTCCGTCGTTTGGCTGTACATTCTGCGCCCCGGCGGCGAGGCGCGCATGCGCGAGATCCCAATTTTGCAACAATCCGAGTACCGAGGCGCCATCGATGCCGTCGGCGCCCGCCAGCACTGTCGCCGCCGGCACCACCCGATCACCTATCAGGACGCCGGCTTTCGCCGCCCCGTCATCCGCATAACTCACCAGCCGGTATTCCGCCGCCATGCGTTACTCCTGTGCCGTCGTATAAAACGCGGCTACTCGACCATCGCGTTCGCGGATTGGCAAGACTATTGGCAAGCGTATCGGCAATCGTCGTTCGGGGATCAGCGCGTGCGCTTGCCGGAATTTTCCAGGATACCGGCCATCATCGCCATGCGCACCAGATCGGACAGGCTGTTGGCTGCCATCTTGGTCATAAGGTTGGCGCGGTAGATCTCGACCGTGCGCGGGCTGATGCCGAGATCGAACGCGATGGTCTTGTTGGCGTTGCCGGCCACCAAGCCGTCGAGCACCTGCCGTTCGCGGTTCGACAAGGCCGCCAGCTTGTCGTTGATTTCGGTCACCTCCGCCTTGCGCTTGACGATGTCGGCGTCCTGCCGGAGCGTGGATTTGAGCGCGGCCAGCAGTTGGTCGTCGTCGAAGGGCTTTTCCAGGAAGTCGACGGCGCCGAGCTTCATCGCCTCGACCGCGAGCGAGATGTCGCCATGGCCGGTGATCACGATCACCGGGATGTCGACATCGTGTTTTTTGACGCGGCGCAGTAGCTCGATGCCAGAAATCTCGGGCATGCGGACGTCGGTGATGATGCAGCCGGACCGCAGCTCCGGCAAAATTTCGAGAAAGGCCTTGGCCGACTCGAAACCGCGCACCGTATGCCCGGCGGTTTGCAGCAGGAATTCGAGCGACTGCCGGACGGCATCATCATCGTCGATCACGTAAATGACCGGATCAGGCTGCATCGTCGACGTCCCCTTCGTTTACAACCGCAAGCGTGAAATGGAAAATCGTTCCGCCGGTAGGATTCGGCTCCGCCCAAATCCGCCCGCTATGCGCCTCAACGATGGCGCGTGAAATAGACAGGCCGACGCCCATGCCTTGACGCTTGGTCGTGATGAACGGCTGAAACAATTGCTCGGCGATCTCGGGTGCTATCCCCGAGCCGCTGTCGGCCACGCTGATCTTGACCAGGCCGTCGCCCGCCGGCGCGATGGCGACGACGAGGTCGCGCCTTTGCGAAGTTTCCATCGCATCCATCGCGTTGCGGATCAGATTGAGCACGACCTGCTGCACCTGCACACGGTCGGCGATCACCAGATCGGTTTCCGGCTTGAATTCGAATTGCACGCGGATGCCGAGATCCTTCACGCCGACCAGCGCCAAAGCGCTCGCTTCCTCGACCAGCTTGGTGATGCTTTCCACGCGCCGCTCGCTTTCGCCGCGCGCGACGAAATCCCGCAGCCGCCGGATAATTTGCCCGGCGCGCATGGCCTGGTCGGCCGCCTTGTCCAAAGCGTCGCCCATGGCGACGAATTTTTCCTCGGTGGCGCCCTCCAGCAGCCGCCGCGAGCCTCGCAGGTAGTTGGCGATCGCCGACAGCGGCTGATTGAGTTCATGCGCCAGCGTCGACGCCATTTCGCCCATCGCGGTGAGGCGGGAAATATGGACCAGCTCGGACTGCAATTCCTGCAGGCGCGCTTCGGTCTGTTGGCGCTCGGTCAGATCGCGGATAAAGCCGGTGAAAAATCGGCGGTCGCCCGATTTCATCTCGCCGACCGCAAGCTCCATGGGGAAGGTCGAGCCGTCCTTGCGCTGGCCGACCACGACGCGGCCGATGCCGATGATGCGGCGTTCGCCCGTGGTCATGTAGCGCTGCAAGTAGCTGTCGTGGTTTTCACGATAGGGCCTTGGCATCAGGGTGCTGACGTTCTGCCCGATCGCGTCGGCCGCGGTACAGCCGAACAAGCGCTCGGCGGCGCTGCTGAACGACTGAACGGTGCCGCGCTCGTCGATGACGATCATCGCTTCCGGTACGGTATCGAGAATCGATTGCAGGTGCGCCTCGCGCGCCAGCGCGTCGCGCGTCATCACCTGTGCCCGACGGCGGCCGCGATGTAGCAGCTCGCCGCCCCAAGCCACGCCGATCGAGGTGACGATAAAGGCGGCGCCGTTGACCAAGCCAAATTCAGACATCGCCGACGGAGCGCCGAGCCCGAGGAATACGGCCGCGACGCTGAGTATTGTCGCCAGCAAGCCCGGGCCAAGACCGCCGACGCCGGCCGAAATCAGCACCGGCGGCATGAAATAAAGAAATATCGCTTCGTTGGGGAAAAACGGCGTCAGCAGGCTGCGCGCCGCCAAGGCCAGCGCAACCGTGGTCGGGGCGATGCCATAGCGCAAAAACCTGCCGCGTTCGCCGGCTGGCCTAGTCTCAGATTGTTCAGTTATTTCAGACATTTAGCCCGGTATTTGGGTTGGCGGCGCGGCGGCGGCGGTGGCCTCCGCCGCCTCCGGTAAATCCCCTATGGAGATTATCTGAATTTCGGGCATCCGGCTCCAGGGTTATCGGTGTCCATCGAATTCATCGAGGACCCCAGCGCCATGCTCACCCAGACGATGATCCATCACAGCGCCCCGCGTCATTCGGCAAGGCCGGTTGCACACCCGGTTCCGGCGGTGAGTTCACCAACGTTCGGCACCTCGATCGAACTGATGGGCGCGCCGATGCCGTTCGTCCGTAACGCCGAGATCTACGGCGAAAACGAGCCGGCCGAATATCTCTACAAGGTGGTGAGCGGAAGCGTCCGTACCTATAAAGTGCTCACCGACGGCCGCCGCCAGATCGGCGCCTTTTATTTGCCCGGCGACGTATTCGGCCTCGAAGTCGGCGACGAGCATACGTTCTCCGCCGAAGCGATCGTCAACTCAAAGGTGCTCGTGATCAAACGCAGCGCCCTGGTCAGCCTGGCGGCGCGCGACAACGAGACCGCCCGCAAGCTCTGGACCATGACGGCCAGCGAATTGCAGCGCGTGCAAGCCCATATTCTGCTGCTGATCAAGACCGCACAGGAGCGGGTGGCCGGATTCCTGCTGGAAATGTCGGCGCGCGTTCCTCTCGGCAACGAAATTGATCTGCCGATGTCACGTCAGGATATCGCCGACTATCTCGGCCTCACCATCGAAACCGTGTCACGCACGCTGACCCAACTCGAAAACACCGCGGCGATTGCGGTCCCCAGTTCCCGCCACATCGTGTTGCGCAATCGCGCGGCGCTCAACCGGTTGAATGCCTAGCGTCTGAGTATCTTGAACTGCCGAACGTCGTTCTCCCTGACTAATGTTCGGCTACACTGCCCCGGCACCTTTTGCCGGGGCATTTTTTTGTACGCGCCGTGGCGAGGCCGCCGCTCGGTTGTCGCGTTGCCGCCGGCATTGTAGGTTCCTTGCATCGAGGCGAGATCTCGCGAGCGTCTAGCTGGGGGCTGCATGACGAGTTTCGACGGTGTTGTCATCGGCGCCGGCCACAACGGGTTGACGCTGGCCGCGTACCTGGCGCGCGCCGGCATGAAGATCGCCGTGCTTGAACGCAATCCCCGTCTTGGCGGCGGCTGCAGCACCGATGGCGAGCAGCTTCCCGGCTTCCTATTCAATCTGCACGCCAATTTCTACATGGGGCTGAGCCGTTGCCCGCTGATCGAGGATCTCGAGCTTTATCGCTATGGCTTTTCCTATATCGAGCCGCCGGTGCAGCAGGCCGCCGTCTTCCGTGACGGCACCGGGATCGTCATCCACAAGGATCTCGACAAAACCTGCGCCTCGCTAGCGCGGTTTTCCAAGCAAGACGCCGAGACGTTCCGCGAACTCTGGCATACCTACTGCGTTGAGATGCGGCCGCTGCTGGTGTCGCTGCTCTATAACGCGCCGCTGCCGCGCGAGCAGTTGCTCGACCGTTTGAGCGGGCCGCAGGCAAAGGAGTTGCTCTCGCACGCGCAGCACGACCTGTTCAGCGTGGTGCGCAAACATTTTGTCGATGAGCGCATCCGCACGCTGTTCACCTCGTATATGCACGTGATCACGACCGAGAACGTCGCCGGCGCCGGCATCGTGTTCCCGGCGATTTTCGCCAATATCGCCAGTTTCACGCTTCCGGCCGGCGGGGCGGTGTCCTTGGTGAATGCGCTGGCGCGCGTGGTGGAGGCGGGCGGCGGCGAAGTCATCACCGGCGCCGACGTGAAGGAGATCGTGGTCAAAAACCGCCGTGCCACCGGCGTCAAACTTGCAGATGGCAAAACCATCGAAGGCAGCAAATTCGTCGCCAGCGCCGTCGATTTTCCCGGCACCGTTCAGATGGCGGGGGAGGAGCTGTTCCCCGAACCGGTGCGCGAGAAGGCGAGAGCCTGGCACTGGGGCAACCATAGCCTGGTCACCTTGCACCTCGCGCTGCGCCAGGCGCCGGCCTATCGCGCCGAGGCGTTCGATCCCGACATCGCGCGCGCCTACAATATTTTCTTCGGCATGGAGAATATCGACGAGGTAGCGAGCTGCTTCGACGACTGCGCGGCGAAGAAATTTCCCAAAGTGTTGATGGGCAACGGCGCCTGCAATAGCCAGTTCGACCCGACCTATGCGCCGTCCGGCCGGCATTCGGCGTTCTGGTGGCCGTTCGCGCCCTATTCGGTCGATGGCGGTCCGCAGAATTGGGAGCGGCACCGCGCCGATTATAGCGAGCGCGTGCTCGAATACTGGCGGGTCTACGCCTCCAATCTCGACGACCGCAATGTGCTCGGCAGCTATCTGTTCACGCCGCTCGATGTCGAGCGCCTCAACAGCAATATGCGGCAGGGCGCGGTGCGCATGGGCGCCTATGTGCCCAACCAACTCGGCATCAACCGGCCGCACCCGCTGTTACCCGGGTCGCGCACGCCGGTGGAGGGGCTTTATCTGTGCGGTTCGTCATCTGGCAATGGCGGCGGCGTCAACGGGGCGCCCGGTTATATCGCCGCCAATGCCATTGCCGAGGATTTGCTGCTCAAGCGCTTCTGGACTCCGGTACCGCCGCCGGAATGGCGGCATTAGGCCGATTGACCTGAATCAACGGCGCCGCCCGGCTTTCGTGGCAGCATGGCTCGCAAAATAAGCGATGGAGGCTGCCATGAACGCCGAACATGTGATGACCCGCGACGTGATCTCGATCGATCCGGATGCGACCGTGTTGCAGGCGGCGCGGCTGATGCTCCAGCATCACATCAGCGGCCTGCCGGTAATCGATAAAAACGGCAACCTGGTCGGCGTGCTCTCGGAGGGCGATTTCCTGCGCCGCCGCGAGACCAAGACCGAACGCCGGCGCTCGCGCTGGCTCGAATTCCTGATGGGTCCCGGCCGCATCGCCGCCGAATACAGCCATTCGCACGGCAGCAGGGTTTCAGAGGTGATGACCGCCGAGGTGCAGACCGTCGACGAGATTACGCCGATTGAAGACATCGTCGACCTGATGGAGCGTCGCCGCATCAAGCGCGTGCCGGTGTTGTGTGGCGGGCAGGTGGTCGGCATCGTGACGCGGTCCAATCTCATGCACGCCATGGTCAGCCTTGCGCGCGCGGCGCAGCCGGCCGCGACCGACGATTCCGCCATCCGGGAGAGCCTGCTGGCCGAGATGCAAAAAGAGCAATGGGCGCCGGCGGCGACCACCAACGTCGTCGTGCATGACGGCGTGGTCGAGCTGTGGGGCGTGATCGTCGACGAACGCCAGCGTGAGGCGCTTAAAGTGGCCGCCGAAAACATTCCCGGGGTCAAGGCGGTGAAGGATCATCTGGTCTGGATTGAGCCGACCTCCGGTTTGACCATCGAGCCAGCGGACACTTCGCTAACGCATTAGCCGCGCTGGAGTTTTTGCTGAAGGCCGGCCATCCGCGAGCGGCTTTATTTTGAGTCATTTGACCTGGCGGTCTTTCTGGGCCGGTCTTGCCGCCGTACCCGGCAACCGCCGCCGCCGGCCGTCCTCCGGCGGGCAATTTCAAGATCGCTTTTGACCTGCCTCAACGCGGTCTTTGGCGTTTGGCGCATGCTGCGACGACGATTTTTCCTCATGGAGGAATGCATGTCCACCCTCACGCCATCGACGGTGCGCGCGGTCCCGCAGCCGAGCGTAAAGGAATCCAATTGGTTTGCCTCGAATTGGGGATTGTTGGCCGCGGTCGCGGCGCTGGCCGCCATTCTGCTGTTGCCGACGCCGGCCGGGTTGCCGGTCGCCGGGCACCGCATGCTGGCGATCCTCGCCTTCGCCGTCATCATCTGGATGACCGAAGCCATCGACTATGCCGTGTCCGCGATCGTGATCGCGGCGCTGATGGCCTTCCTGCTCGGCCTGGCGCCGAGCGTCGCCAATCCGAAAGTGCTTTTGGGCACCAGCGGCGCGCTGACGCTCGCTTTCAGCGGCTTCGCCAATACCGCGTTGGTGCTGGTCGCCGCCGCCTTGTTCCTCGCTGCCGCCATGACCGTGACCGGCCTCGACAGACGCATCGCGCTCAGTATTCTCGCTCGCGTCGGCACTGAAACCCGCCATGTCGTGATCGGCACCATTTTGGTCGGCTTCGTGATCGCGCTGATGGTGCCCTCCACCACCGCGCGCGTCGCCTGCCTGGTGCCGATCACGCTCGGCATTATCGCGGCCTACGGCGTCAACAAGCGCGGCGTCTTCGCCAGCATGCTGATGATCACCACCGTGCAGACCGCCAGCATCTGGAACGTCGGCATCAAGACCGCGGCGGCGCAGAACATGGTCGCCATCGGCTTCATCGAAAAGGCCTTCGGCAAGACCATCACCTGGCTCGACTGGCTGATCGCGGCCGGCCCCTTCGCTATCCTGATGTGCATCGCGCTTTACTTCGTCATGACCATCATGATGCCGCCGGAAGTGGCGCAAGTACCGGGCGGCCGTGAAGGCATCCGCAAATCGCTGGCCGCGCTCGGGCCGACCAAGGCTGCCGAGTGGAAGCTGCTCGCGCTGTCGCTCACTCTGATCGCGTTCTGGGCGACCGAAGGCGTCCTGCACAAGTTCGACACCAGCACGACCACCATTACCGCCGTCGCGCTGATGTTCATGCCGGGCTTCGGCATCCTGACGTGGAAGGACGCGCAGTCGCGGATTCCGTGGGGCACCGTCATTCTGTTCGGCGTCGGCATCAGCCTCGGCACCGCCCTGCTGCAGACCAACGCGGCCACCTGGCTTGCCAATATCGTGGTGGCCCAATTCGGCCTGAAGGACGCCACCGTGCTGTTCATCCTGGCTGTGATGAGCCTGTTCCTGGTCGTCATCCATCTCGGCTTTGCCAGCGCCACCGCGCTTGCGTCCGCCATGATCCCGATCGTGATTGCGGTGCTCAAAGGCGTGGCGACCCCTGGCATCAACATCATCGGCATGACGATGTTGCTGCAATTCGTGGTCAGCTTCGGCTTCATCCTGGTAGTGAACGCGCCGCAGAACATGGTTGCCTACGGCACGGAGACGTTCAATGCGCGCGACTTTGTGCGCACCGGCTTTGTGCTGACCATCATCGCGCTCGCGCTGGTGATGTTGCTGGGCGCCACCTATTGGCACTGGCTCGGCTATTCTTGAGCGGGACGATCGTTATCGGCAGCCCCGGGCCGGCGCGAGCCGGTCCGGGTTCCCCGCCCAAGCGGCCGGCCGGCCGGTTTTGAGCGTGCAAATCGCGTCCAATTGACCTGCGTCAAAAAGAATACCGGGGCCTTAGCGAATATTTACCGCTGCGGCCCTTTCGGATTCCTGGCCGGCCAGACAACGGGATAGCAGTATGGCGAACGCGCTCGCTCCTCAAAAAACCATGACCCTCGGCGAGGGGGGTCTGGCGCTGGGCTTCGCGGCGCTGGCGTTCCTGTCGATCGTAATCGCGGCCAAAGCCTATACGCCGGAATACGCGTTCCACGCCTATCTGTTCACCGCCGCCGGCATTGCGGCCGTATTCGCCATCATCAATCGTTATTATGAGCGCGCGGCCGGGCCCGCACCGCTGACCATCGACGGCAAGCCCAACTACAACATGGGTCCGGTCAAGTTCGCGACCGTGGCCGCCATGTTCTGGGGCATCGCCGGCTTCACCGTCGGCCTCTACATCGCTTCCGAACTGGCCTTTCCGCTCCTCAATCTCGATCTGCCGTGGACCACGTTCGGGCGTCTGCGCCCGCTGCACACCTCGGCGGTGATTTTCGCCTTTGGCGGCAACGTGCTGATCGCTACCTCGTTCTATGTCGTGCAGCGCACCTCGCGCGCGCGGCTCGCCGGCGACTTGGCGCCCTGGTTCGTCGTGCTCGGCTACAATTTCTTCATCATTATTGCAGGCACTGGCTATCTGCTCGGCATCACGCGTAGCCATGAGTACGCGGAACCGGAATGGTACGCCACTCTCTGGCTGGTCTGCGTGTGGGTGACGTACTTCCTCGTCTTCCTCGTCACGGTGGCGCGCCGCGTCGAGCCGCACATCTACGTGGCCAACTGGTTCTACCTCGCCTTCATCGTGACGATTGCGGTGCTTGTCCTCGGCAACAACGCAGAGGTGCCGATCTCGCTGTTCTCGTCGAAGTCCTATCCCGTTTGGTCGGGCGTGCAGGATGCCATGGTGCAGTGGTGGTACGGCCATAATGCGGTCGGTTTCTTCCTCACCGCGGGTTTCCTTGCCATCATGTACTACTTCATCCCGAAGCGGGCCAATCGGCCAGTCTATAGCTATCGTCTCTCCATCATTCATTTCTGGGCGCTGATCTTCCTCTATATCTGGGCGGGTCCGCATCATCTGCACTACACCGCGCTGCCCGACTGGGCCCAGACGCTCGGCATGACTTTCTCGATCATGCTGTGGATGCCGTCATGGGGCGGCATGATCAACGGCATCATGACGTTGTCCGGTGCCTGGGACAAACTGCGCACCGATCCGGTGCTGCGCATGATGGTGGTATCCGTCGCCTTCTACGGTATGTCGACCTTCGAAGGGCCGATGATGTCGGTGAAGATCGTCAATTCACTCTCGCACTACACCAACTGGACCATCGGCCACGTGCATTCCGGCGCGCTCGGCTGGGTCGCCTACATCTCCTTCGGCGCGCTCTATTGCCTAGTGCCGTGGCTGTGGAATCGGCGCCTCTACTCGCTCAAGCTGGTCAACTGGCACTTCTGGATCTCGACCATCGGCATCGTGCTCTACATCACTTCGATGTGGGTGGCAGGCATCCTGCAAGGCCTGATGTGGCGCGCCTATACCAGCCTCGGCTTTCTCGAATATTCCTTCGTCGAGACGGTGGAAGCGATGCATCCATTCTACATCATCCGCGCGCTCGGCGGCGCGCTGTTCCTCGCCGGCGCGCTGATCATGGCGTGGAACCTCTGGAAAACCGTTGCCTCGGCGGACGTCGCCGAATCCGCCAGCCTGGCGCTGGCGCCGGCGGAATAAGGCGGGGAAGAAATGTCGCTTTGGCAAAAACACGCGGTCTTCGAGAAGAATTCGATCGTCCTGGTGATCGGCATACTGATCGTCATCGCTATCGGCGGACTGGTGGAGATCGTACCGCTGTTCTACCTGAAGAATACGATCGAGAAGGTCGAGGGCGTCCGGCCCTATACGCCGCTCGAACTCGCGGGGCGTGACATCTACGTGCGCGAAGGCTGCTATCTCTGCCATTCGCAGATGATTTGCCCGCTGCGCGACGAGGTCGAGCGCTACGGCCATTATTCGCTCGCCGCCGAGAGCATGTACGACCATCCGTTCCAGTGGGGTTCGGAGCGGCAGGGCCCCGATCTCGCGCGCGTCGGACGTAAATATTCCGACGATTGGCACCGCGATCATCTCCGCAATCCGCGTTCGGTGGTGCCGGACTCGATCATGCCGGACTACGCCTTCCTCGAGCAGAGCGACCTCGACTACAGCCACATCGCCGAGAACATGAAGACCCAGGCCGATGTCGGCGTGCCTTATACGGCCGACATGGTCGCACATGCCCAGCAGGACGTCGCCACGCAGGACACCAACGACAGTCCAGACGCGGCCGATCTTACCAAGCGCTATCCGAATGCGCAGGCTCGCGATTTTGCGGGCGTTTCGGGGCGCGTCACCGAAGCCGACGCGCTGATCGCCTATCTGCAGATGCTCGGCACGCAGGTCAATTTCAAGCTTTACGACGACAAGGCCAACATCCGGTGAGCACGATGGATCCGACCTACAAAGCCGTTTCCGAGTTCGCCCAGACCTGGGGCCTGATCTATTTCGTGGTCATCTTTGCGCTGGTGCTGCTTTACGCCTTATGGCCCTCGCACAAGAAGCAGTTCGATGAAGACGCGCGCATTCCGCTGCGGGAGGACTGACCGGTGGCTGAAGAACACAAAGAAATTGACAAGCTGACCGGTATCGCGACCACTGGTCATGAGTGGGACGGCATCCACGAGCTCAACACACCACTGCCGCGCTGGTGGCTGTGGACATTTTACGCCTGTATCGTCTGGGCGATCGGTTATTGGGTGGTCTATCCGGCCTGGCCGCTGCTGACCAACTCGACGCAAGGCGTGCTGGGCTGGCACACGCGGAGCGCCGCGGTCGCCGATCTTAATGAGCTCACGGCGCTACGCGGGCCGATGATGGTGAAGCTGACCAGCGCTTCGGTTGGAGACATCGTTAAGGATCCGCAATTGATGGATTTCGCCCGCGCGGTGGGGCGCTCCGCATTCGCCGACAATTGCGCGCCCTGCCACGGCGCCGGCGGCGGCGGCGGCAAGGGCTATCCCAACCTCAACGACGACGACTGGCTATGGGGCGGCAGGATCACCGACATAGAGCAGACCATCCGGCACGGCGCGCGCTCGGGCGATCCCAAGGATCACGAAGGCAACATGCCGGCCTTCGGCCGCGAAGGCATGCTCAAGGCCGCGCAGATTTCCGCGGTAGCCGATTTCGTCCGCTCGCTGTCCGGCCTTCCGACGGAGAAGGGTGCCGATCTCGCGCTCGGCAAGAAGGTGTTCGCCGACAACTGCACGCCCTGTCACGGGCCGGACGGCAAGGGCAATCGCGAACTCGGCGCGCCCAATCTCACCGACCAGATATGGCTTTACGGGTCGGACAAAGAAACCATCATGCAGGGCATCTTCAATGGCCGCGGCGGCACCATGCCGGCCTGGCAAGGCCGACTGAGCGATCCGATCATCAAGTCGCTGGTGGTCTACGTCTATAGTTTCGGCGGCGGAGAGAAGTGATTGTGCATGCGGACAGCACGTTATCGCTGGAACAGGCGGCCGCGGGCGCGCCCGCGCTGTCGCGCCTGGTAGCCGAGGCTGAAGTCAATTCGGCGCCGCCACCCCAGGACGACGGCCCGCTCTACGCGCCGCGCCGAAAAATTTATCCGCAACGGGTGCATGGCACTTTCCGCCGCATCAAATGGGTCGTGCTACTCGTCACCCTCGGTGTCTACTATCTGCTGCCGTTCGTTCGCTGGGATCGCGGTCCGCACGCGCCCGCGCAGGCTGTGCTCATCGATCTGCCCAACCGCCGTTTCTATTTCTTCTTCATCGAAATCTGGCCGCAAGAGGTCTACTACATCACCGGCCTGCTAATCCTGGCGTCGATCGTGCTGTTCCTGATGAATGCGGTCGCCGGGCGAGTTTGGTGCGGCTATTTGTGTCCGCAAACGGTGTGGACCGACCTGTTCCAGGCGATCGAGCGGCTCACCGAAGGCGACCGGCGCGACCACCTGCAGCGCGACAGCCGCAAATGGACCGCCGAGACCTACGCGCGCAAGGCTGTGAAGCACTTCCTCTGGCTGATGGTGGCGTGGTGGACCGGCGGCGCCTGGGTCCTGTATTTCGCCGATGCGCCGACGTTGGTGAAGTCGCTTGCCACCTTGCAGGCGCCGTTCATGGCCTATCTCTGGATCGGAATTCTTACTTTCACGACCTATACGCTCGCTGGCCACATGCGCGAGCAGGTCTGTCTCTATATGTGTCCGTGGCCGCGTATCCAGGCCGCGCTCACCGACGAATACGCGCTCAACGTCACCTATCGCTACGACCGTGGCGAGCCGCGCATGGCGGCGGCCAAGACGATGGAGTTGCGCGAGCGGGGCGAGCGGGCCGGCGACTGCGTTAACTGTAAGCAGTGCGTGCGCGTCTGTCCGACTGGCGTCGATATCCGCGAGGGAGCGGATCTCGGCTGCGTTCAATGCGGGCTGTGTATCGATGCCTGCAACGCGATGATGAAGAAGATCGGCCGCCCGCCCGGCCTCATCGCCTACGATACTGACATCAACATCAAGCGACGGATGGAAGGCAAAGCGCCGGTCTTAAAGTTGGTGCGCATGCGCACGGTGCTTTATGCCGCGATCATTGTGATCGCTGGCGGCATCATGATTTTCACGCTGGCGACGCGCGAAAGCGAGGGCATCAGCAGCATCCACGACCGCAATCCGATGTCGGTACGGCTGTCCGACGGCGCGGTGCGCAACGGGTACACGATCCGCATCATCAATAAGCAGCTGCGCAAGCGCGACTTCATCCTGTCGTTTAACGGTCTGCCGGCGAGTCTGATCGATTTTATCGGTGTACCGGCGCGCAACGATGGCCAACTCCTGATCGATGTCGGTCCCGACCAGACGCGCGAAGTGCGCATGTTGGTGACCGATTACGGCGATACACCGCCAGCCTCGACCCCAATCGTGTTCCGCCTGACCGACGTGGCGACTGGCGAGCAGGCCGAGGCCTACGACCACTTCTTCGGACCTTAAAGGAGTCGACCGATGCAAGCCGCCCAGCAGAAAAAGCCCCGCGTGTTGACCGGCCGTGCCGTGCTGCTCTGGCTGGTCGGATTTTTCGGGGTGGTGTTTGTCGTCAACGGGGTGCTAGTGCAGGCCGCGATTTCGACCTTTGGCGGCGTCGAGACGCTCAGCTCCTACAAGGCCGGCCAGCAATTCGAGCAGGAAGCGGGTCTGGCGCGGCGACAGGACGCGCTGCATTGGCAGGTGACCGGCGCGCTCGCGCGCGATCGCGCCGGCGAGGCGGTGCTCGACGTGACCGCGCGCGACGACAAAGGCGCGGCGCTCAAGGGTTTGACCGCCGACGCCCGGTTGGCGCATCCGGCCGACGACCGGTTCGATCACGTCATTGCGGTCCGCGCAGTGGCTGACGGCGTCTTTCACGGCGCGGCCCAAGCCCAGCCGGGGCAATGGGAACTGATCATCGATCTTTATCGCGGCGACCAGCGGGTGTTCCGCTCGCGCAGCCGTGTTTCGTTGCGATAGCGCGGCAACAAGCGCCATGAGCGAAGCCCTCGACCTCTCGCTTTATGCCAAGCCGTCCGGCGACGGCACGCTGAGCATGGATCTGGCGGTCGAAGGCATTGCCTGCGGCGCCTGCATCGGCCGCATCGAGAGCGCGGTAAAGCGGCTGCCCGGGGTGACCGGGGCGCGGCTCAACTTCACCAACCGGCGTCTGCACGTCGACTGGACCGACGGTGCCCTCGTGCCGGCGCAGATCCTGCAAACGCTGGAGGAGGCCGGCTATCACGGCTACCCGTTCGCGCCCTTACGCGCCGAGCAGGAGGAGGCGGCCGAGGCGCGCCGCCTTACGCTTTGTCTCGCGGTCGCCGGTTTCGCCGCAATGAACATCATGCTGCTGTCGGTGTCGGTGTGGTCGGGCAATGCCACCGACATCACACCGGAGACGCGCGATTTCTTCCATTGGGCCTCGGCGCTGATCGCGCTGCCGGCGGCGGCCTTTGCCGGGCGGCCGTTCTTTGCGAGCGCCTGGCGGAGTTTGCGCTCGGGTGCGCTCAACATGGACGTGCCGATCTCGCTCGGCGTGATCCTGGCGCTCGCCATGTCGGTGGTGGAGACCGTGCATCACGCCAAGGACGCCTATTACGATCCCGCCATAATGCTGCTGTTCTTTTTACTGGTCGGGCGCGCGCTCGACCACGCCATGCGCCGCAAAACGCGGGCGGTCGCCGGCAACCTGGCGGCGCTGAAGGCCGACACCGCGCATCGCTTCATGGGCGACGAGCTGGTCAGCGTACCGGCGGCGGCGCTGCATGCGGGCGACCGTCTGCTGGTGAAGGCCGGCGAGCGGGTGCCGGCCGACGGCTGCGTGCTCAGCGGGGTATCCGAACTCGACGAGAGCCTGATCACCGGCGAAACCGCGCGCCGCAAAGTCGGCGCCGGCGCGACCATTTACGCCGGCAGCATGAATTATTCCGGCGCGCTCACCCAGCGCGTGACCGCGGCCGACCGCGCCACGCTGTTGGACGAGATCGAACGGTTGTTGGAGAAGGCGGCGAGCGCGAAATCGCGCACCATGCGGCTCGCCGACCGAACCGCGCGTTTCTACGCGCCGGCGGTGAATCTGACCGCGGCGCTCACTTTCGCAGGCTGGTGGCTTGCCGGCGCGTCGTTGCACGACGCGGTGGTGACCGCCATCGCGGTGCTGATCATCACGTGTCCCTGCGCGCTGGCGCTAGCGATCCCGGCTGTGCAGGTGGTGGCGTCGGGCGCTTTGTTCCGCCGCGGCGTCATTTTGAACGCCGGCGACGCCATCGAACGGCTGGGCGAGGCCGACACCGTCATCTTCGACAAGACCGGCACGCTTACGCTGCCGGAACCGCGCGTGGTCGATGGCGCCGCGATCGAACCGGAGCAGCTGCAAATGGCGGCGCGGCTGGCGCTATCGAGCCGGCATCCGCTGGCGGTCGCGCTGGCGCGCGAAGCCGCCAGCCATATCCCCTATGACCGCGCCACCGAAGAGCCGGGGCAGGGCGTTCGCGGCATGATCGACGGCGTCGAAGCGAGGCTCGGCAGCGCGGAATTTTGCGGCGTCGCGCAAGCCGCCACGCACGAGCCCGGCGCCTCGTATATCTATTTTGTCTACGGCAGTCGTGTGGCCACCATCGCGATCAGCCAGAAACTGCGGCCCGACGCGGTTGAGGTAGTGAGGGCGCTCGCTGGTCTTCGACTCGATCTGCACATCCTGTCCGGCGACCGCGACGACGCGGTGGAGCCGATTGCCCGCACGCTCGGAATTGACAATTGGCAGGGTGGCTTGAAGCCGGCGGAAAAGATCATTTTCATCGAAGCACTCAAAGCACACGGCCGCCGCGTGTTGATGATCGGCGACGGTCTCAACGACGCGCCGGCGCTCGCCAGCGCACATGTCTCGCTGTCGCCGATCGGTGCAGCCGACGTCACGCAGGCCCAAGCCGACGCGGTGTTCCTGGGCGAGCGGCTCAAGCCGGTGCTGGACGCCGTCCTGGTCGGCCGGCGCGCGCGGGCGTTGATGAAAGAAAATCTGCTGTTCGCCGTGATCTATAATATCGTCGCGGTGCCGGTCGCCATTGCCGGCGCGGTCACGCCGCTGATCGCCGCGCTGGCGATGTCGGGCTCGTCCATCATGGTGACGCTGAACGCGCTACTCGCCAATCGCAGGGGAAAACAGCCATGAACGTGCTGGTTTACCTCGTGCCGATCGCGCTCGGTCTCGGGCTGATCGGCCTGTTCGGGTTCCTCTGGGCCCTGCGCAGCGGCCAATACAGCGACGTCGAGGGCGCCGCGCTGCGCGTATTGTCGGACGAGGATATCGAGCCGTCATCGCGCGAGCCGCGCTGAACACTTATTATGTTGCGCATGAACTTATCCGAAAGCCGGTTCCCATCCCGGGTCAAGTCCGGGACAGGCATTTTCGGGATCATGCGCTATTCCGCCAGCGTCACCGTTTCGAAATCCGCCGGTAGCACGATCTCCAGCACTTCGCAGTCGTCCGAATAGCCGAGCACGGTGTGCTTGATGCGCGGCGGCTGAATCCAGCACGCGCCGGCGTGGAAGGTATGCACGCCTTCGCCCTCGAGCTCGCTTTTGATCCAGCCCTTGAGCACGTAGATCATCTGGAAATCGACGTCGTGATAATGCGGCGTCGACACTTCCTCCGGCTTGAACGGCGGAATGAATTTGATGACGTGGGCCTGCACCATACCGCCGGTGGCCGGCGCGATGCCGAGATCGCGGTATTTGGCGTAAGTGCGCAGGCCCTGGTCGAAATCCTGCTCGCGGTGATGGCTGACGGTGAATTTGTGCTTCGGTCTGACCTTGGCGCGCGTTTTGGTCTTCGCTTTCGGCTTGCGCCGTTGGACTTTCTTAGCCGCTTTCCGACTTGCCTTCTTCTTGGCCTTGGCCATTGATGCCTCCCTGTTTTCTTGATTGGACCACGGCAGCGCGGATCATGGAAGAGCCGGATAAGGGCGCGATTTGCATCTTCGTCGACGCCGATGCCTGTCCGGTGAAGGCGGAGGTCTATCGCGTCGCCGAGCGCTATGGGCTGAAGGTCTTCGTCGTCGCCAATTCGTTCATGAACGTGCCACGCAGCGAAATGATCGAACGCGTGATCGTCAACGAAGGCCCGGACGCGGCGGATCACTGGATCGCCGAGCGCGCCGGTCCGAGCGACATCGTCATCACCGCGGATATTCCGCTGGCGGCGCGCTGCGTGAAAAAGGGCGCCAGCGTCATCGGCCCGACCGGCAAGCCGTTCGATGACAATTCGATCGGCATGGCGGTCGCGACCCGCGATCTCATGACCGATATGCGCTCGGCCGGCGCCACCACGCGCGGACCGGCGCCGCTCAGCCGCCAGGATATTTCGCGGTTTCTGTCGGCGCTCGATCTGGCGGTGACGAAATTAAAACGAAAGCTGAATCCGTCACCCTGAGGTGCGAGCGAGCCTCGAAGGATGGACGGGATTACTCCGCCGCGGTAGCCACGCCGCCATGCGCCTTCGACCAGCCGGCCGGGTCGTTCATGAACTTTTCGACTTCGCCCAGCATCTTGGCGTCGAACTTGCCGGAAGCCTTCGCCACAGCCAGCACGTCCCACCAGGTGGTGAGCGCATGCAGCGTGACGCCGAGGTCGGCAATGATCTTTTTGCCTTCGGGATATATGTCGTAGAAAAAAATCACAAAGCAGTGGTCGCATATGCCGCCGGCGTCGCGGATCGCCTTGACGAAGTTCACCTTGCTGCGGCCGTCGGTGGCCAAGTCCTCGACCAATAGCACGCGCTGGCCGACTTTAAGCTCGCCTTCGATCTGCGCGTTGCGGCCGAAGCCCTTGGCTTTCTTGCGCACATACTGCATCGGCAAATTAAGCCGCTCCGCCACCCAGGCGGCGAAGGCGATGCCGGCGGTTTCGCCACCCGCCACGCTATCGAACTTGTCGCGGCCGATGTCGCGGTCGATCGTGGTGACGGCGAAATCCATCATCGCCGAGCGCACGGCTGGAAACGAGATCAGCCAGCGCGAGTCGTTATAGACCGGGCTCGCCCAGCCCGACGTGAAGATGAACGGCTTGTCCTGCATGAAGCGGACGGCGCCGACATCGAGATACATTTTTGCCGTCTGCTCGGCGATGGTCTTTGCATCGGTGATTTTTGCGGGCATGGCGTAACGAATAGTCCACCGCTCAGGCGAAACCAAGGGCCGAAGGCGCTGTTTCCCCGTCATGCCGGGGCGCGCCGAAGGCGCGAACCCGGAATGACAGTTAAGGCGCTTTCGGACCTGCCTTTTTGTACCAATCCGCGATCTGCGCCCCGGTCCAGAACAGGACGTCCTTCTTTTTGCGGATTTTCTCGAAGATCTTGCGGAAATATTTGGCCCGGTGCGGCGCGCCCATAATGTAGGGATGCACCGAAATCGCCATCACCCGGGCCGAGCCCTTGGCGTCTTTGTGGATCTGCTCGAACTGGTCGATCGCGCGCTCGTAGAATTCCGAGGCCTTGTGGTGCTGGATCAGCATCATGGCGACGTCGTTGCATTCCTGGGTGTAGGGGATGTTGAGGATCGGCTTGCCGCGCGTCTTCATCCAGACCGGCTGGTCGTCGAGCACCCAGTCGGCGACGTAGTCGTAGCCTTCCTCGGCCAGGATATCCGGCGTCTCCCAGGTTTCGGTCAGGCCGGGCCCGAGCCAGCCGCGCGGCCTCTGGCCGGTCGCGCGCTCGAGCACTTCGACGCATTTGCGTACGTCGGCGCGCTCGTTCTCGACCTTCTGCATGTTGCGCTGGGTGTAGCCGTGGCCGACGAATTCCCAATTGCGTTCGACGCAGGCCTTGACGATTTCGGGAAAGGCCTCGACCGCCGCGCCGTTGATGTTCATCACGCCCGGAATCTTGAACTCGTCATAAATCTGCAGCAGCCGCCAGAACCCGACCCGGTTGCCGTATTCGTGCCAGCACCAGTTCGGGATGTCGGGCATCGGCGAGCCACCCGCCGGCGGCGTCAGCACGGTGCGCGGCATGGTCTGCGTCGGGTCCCATTCTTCCACGTTGGTGACGGTCCACACCACCATGCGGGCGCCCTTCGGCAGCTTGAGCGGCTTGCGCGAGGGAATCGCGGAATAATCGAGACGATCGTTCGGCAGCATGCCGACGGCGGGCTTGGGGAAGTTCACGCAATATCCTCGGTCGTTGTTGTTGAACGAAGCCAGGCGGCTTTCAGCTTCCGTTGAGGTCGTAAACTTCGGGGAAGAAATAATCCTTCCACGACGCCGCCTTCTGCTTGAGCGTGCCGACCTCGTGCATGAAGTCGGCATATATCATGGTGTGCTCCGGGGTCATCGTCCAGCGCGCGGCCGGCGCGGCGACGATCTTGGTCACCATGTCGAGCGGCAGCTTGGATTTGGAATCCTCGATCCACAGCGCCGCCGCCGCCCGCTTGTCCTTGTTGACGATGTCGGTGGCTTCCTTGAGCGCGGCGATCAGCGCCTTGTACAGCACCGGATTCTTGTCGTGGAATTTCGCCGAGGTCCAGGCCACCGTGAAAGTGTGCGAGCCGCCCATGACGTCGAAGGAGCTCAGCACGGTGTGCACCTTGGGACTTTCGAGTTGCTGAAACTGGAATGGCGGAACGCTGAAAACCGACGTGACTTCCGAGCTGCCGCTGAGCAGCGCGATGGTGGCGTCGGGCGGTGTCATCGACACGGTCAACGGATCGAGCTTGGCGAATTCCTTAGGCCCAAACGCCTTGGCCGCCGCCATCTGCAGGGTGATCGCCTGCACCGACGATTTCACCGCCGGGACGGCGATTTTGTCGCCTTCCTTGTAATCGGCGATGGTCTTGAGCGCGGCGTTGGTCGTGTTGAGCAGGACCGGCTGCGACGTCAGCGCGGAAATCCCGCGAATCTCCTGCGGGGTTCCTTTGGTCTTCGACCACACCACCAGCAGGCCCGGCACGCCGCCGGTCGCGATGTCGATGTTTCCGGAAATCAGCGCGTCGTTCATCGCCGCGGGGCCGTTGAACACCTGCCAGGTCACCTTCACCTCGGGAATTCCCATCAGCTTGGCGTGCTTTTCGATGAGCTTTTGGTGATCCATCACATTGAGCTGCAAGTAGCCCATGGAAAATTGCTTTGCGAGCCGGATCTCCGGCACCTGGGCCGAGGCTTGCGACAGCAAACCAAGCGTGACGGCCGCGCCGGCCATGGCGCGAAAAATTCCCTTGAAGCGCATGTTGTTTCCTCCCGTTAGGCCGTTGGTTTTTTAGTTTTAGGCGGCTGCCCACGCTAGGCTGCAACTCAAATCTTGGCAACGCCGCGGTACCAGTCAAGAATCTGCTCGCCGTTCCAGTGCAGCACGCCGTCGTGCTTGTTCACGTAGTCGTAGATCTGCTCGAGATATTTGATCCGGTGCGGCTGGCCGCTGATGTAGGGGTGGATCGCCAGCGCGACGAACTTGGCGCGGGTCGCGCTTTCGGCATAGAGCCGGTCGAACTGGTCCTTTACCAGTTGCAGCAGATAATCGCTGTTGTGATGCTGCACAATCATCACCGGAATGTCATTGCATTCGATGGTGTAGGGCAGGGTGACCAGCGGCCCGTTGGTGGTTTTGATCACCGTCGGCTCGTCGTCATAGACCCAGTCGCCGATATATTTCACGCCCGCTTTGGCGAGCAGGTCCGGCGTCTCCAAAGTCTGCGTCAGGCCAGGTCCGAGCCAGCCGACCGGCCGCTTCCCGCAGAACTTCTCCATGATGTCCATAGTGTGGTTGATCATGCCGGCCTGGTCCGGCTCCTTGTGGATCGGCCCCTGCTCGTAGGCGTGGCCCATGAATTCCCAGCCGTCGTCGCGCGCCTGCCCAGCAACGCGCGGATAGTCCTCGCAGATGCGGGCATTGGCGGCGAGCGTCGGCTTGATGCCGAGCCTCTTGTACAGCTCGAAGAAGCGCCAGCAGCCGACCCGCATGCCGTATTCGTGGAAGCCCCAATGCACCACGTCCGGCATCAGCGGCACGCCGGTCGGCGCCGGCAGCAGCTGCCGTGCCATCGGCTTGCCGATGTCCCAGACCTCGTAATTGACGATGGTCCAGAACACGATGCGGGCCTTGCCCGGCAGCTTGAGCGGCGGCCGATCGACGATGGCCGAATAGGCGCTGCGGTCTTTGGGGATCATGGGGCCGGCCATGGATGACCTCGCGGGACGTTCCGGAAAAGGAGGGCTTCGGGTGGGATCGCTGCCCGGCTTGCTTCGCAAACCGGGCGCTCCTTTTCAAGGGGAGCGGAATGCGGGCGTCCTCAGCTTGAGGCGAACGTGGCTTGCTCGTAGGGCCCGCTGCCCAGATTGCCGTCGGGGAAGATGCCGTGCGCGGCGATCCACTCGCGCGACTCGTCATAGACTTCCTTGCTGTAGGGCTCGAACACCAGCCGCTCGCCCGGGCCCCAGCGTCGCGTGTCCATGCGCGCGTGGTAGCGCTCGGGAAATTCCTTCAAGTAATAATGCGTGTAGAGCTCCGCGCGCAGGTCGAGATCGCGCTGGGCGCGGCGCAGCGCGCGGTAGAACTTACGAAGATTCTCCGGATCGGGGTCGCCGTGAATCATCATGCCGATCATGAAGGTCGCGTCGAGAATCTTGCGGTAACCGAGCTGCTCGGCGAAGTAATACGGTCCGCTAAACAAGTGCACCGCCGGCGCCGAACCGTCGAGCAGCTTGTCCATGCGGGCGAACAGCATCCCGTCGGCATAGACCAGATTCATATTGGCCTGCGGCATGAATTGCTCGAGCGCCTGCATCGTCGCGTAGTGGCTGCCCGACTGATAGCCGACCGAGATCGGCACGCCGGCAAGGTCCTCCGGGGTTTTGATCTTGGAATCCGGCTGCACGAAAATGCCGGCCGGCGCCACCGAATAGACGTCGCGCGACATGCGGCCGAGGCCCTTCGAGGCGGCCACGTTGATGGTCCAGTGGCAGGCGCAGCTCACGTCGGCGCTGCGGCGTTGCTCGAACGACTGGAAGGCGCCGACCTTGTCGCCTTTGTCGTGATGCTTGCCGTCGGTGGATTTGATCAGCTCGCGAAATTCGTAGTTGAGACCTTCCTTGATGAAATAGCCCTTGTTGTGGGCGATCCATTCCTGCAGGCGGAAGTGCGGTTCGATCAGGAATTTCGGCATGGTTCGTACTCCGCTTGGCGTCGCTAATACGCCGGAACGTGCGCTTCTTTGATCACCGCGCCCCAAACCTTCGTTTCCTTCGCAATGAAGGCCGTCGCTTCGGCAGAAGTGCCGCCGGCGGCGTGCAGGTTGATCTTAGCGAACTTGTCCTGCACGTCCTTGCTGTTGAGCACGTCGTTGACGGCCTTGTTTAGTTTGGCGACGATCGCCGGCGGCGTCTTCGGCGGCGCGGCGATGGCATTCCAGGTGCCGGATTCGAATCCCTTCACGCCGGCTTCGTCGAGCGTCGGGATGTCGGGCAGGTTGGCGATCCGCTTGGATGTCGCCACCGCCAGAATGCGGGCTTTGCCGCCTTGGTGCAGTTTGAGGGCGGACGCGAGCTCCATGAAGATCATGTCGACGTGGCCGGCGATGAGGTCGGTGAGCGCCGGCGCGGTGCCTTTGTATGGCACGTGCACCAGTTTGGTGCCGGTGACCTTTTCGAACAGCGCCGCGGTCAGATGCGAGGTGGTGCCGATGCCCTGCGAGGCATAATTGATCTTGCCCGGATTGGCCTTGGCGTAGGCGATGAATTCCTGCGCGGTCTTGGCCGGAAAATCCGGCCGCACCAGCAGAACATTGGCCACCGTGGTCATGATCGCGACCGGCTCGAACTTGGTGGGGTCGAAGGCGATGGCCTTGTAGAGCAGCGGATTGACCGTGAGCGGCGAAGGCTGCGCGGCGAGCAGCGTGTAGCCGTCCGGATCGGCGGTGTACACCGCTTCGGCGCCGATGTTGCCGGCCGCTCCCGAGCGGTTTTCCACCACCACCGGCTGGCCGAGGCGTTCTTGCAAGCCGTTGGCGACGATGCGCGTGACCGTATCGACGCCGCCGCCGGCCGGAACGCAGACGACGATATGGATCGGCCGGTTGGGATAGTTGGCGGCGGCGTCCTGCGCGGACGCGCCGGTAGCCGAAAGAATGATCGCGGACATCAAAGCCAGAAATGCGCGCACGGCGTCCTCCCTTCGCCGCTTCCACGGCGGCGTTATCCCGAAAGTATGGCACCGATCCGCCCGCCGCGGCAACGCGTTGTGGCGGGCTTCGCGAAAACCGGAGGCTGGGTTGCGGTCTGCCGCATTGTCGCCAGGCGCGTCATCGCGCATGGTCCGCCCGCAGCCTTGAGGAGCGCCCCGTGGATTCGATTGCGATACTTGCCGCCACGGCGGGGGCCTATCTGCTGGCGGGCTTCGTCAAGGGCGTGATCGGCCTTGGCCTGCCGACGGTGGCGATTGGCCTGCTCGGTCTCATGATGACGCCGTCGCAGGCGGCGGCGATCCTGGTGGTGCCGTCGCTGGTCACCAATATCTGGCAGCTCGCCGCCGGCGGCGAGTTGCGCGCGCTGGTGCGGCGGCTGTGGCCGATGCTGGTGGGCATCTGCGTCGGCACCTTCATCGGAGTCGTCTTGCTGCCGAACGGCAGTCCGCCGGAGGCGACGGTCTGGCTGGGCGTGGCGCTGGTGATCTATGCCGGGCTCGGGCTGATCAAGGTGCAGTTCTCGGTGCCGCCGCGCGCCGAACTGTGGGTCGGCCTGGCTGTCGGCATCGCCACCGGTGCGGCCACTGTGGCGACCGGCATATTCGTGCTTCCGGGCGTGCCCTATATCCATGCCTTGCGCCTCGACCGCGACCGGCTGGTGCAGGCGCTCGGCCTTTCGTTCACGGTCTCTACCGTCACGCTGGCATTGGCGCTTTATCATGCCGGCGAGATGCACATGGCGCTGGCATGGCCCTCGCTGGTGGCGCTCGCCACCGCCCTTGCCGGCATGTGGCTCGGGCAAATCGTGCGCGGCAAAGTGCGCGAGCAGATGTTCCGGCTGTGGTTTTTTCTTGGCTTGCTGGTGCTGGGCGCCCATCTGGCGTCGCGCGGATTTTTCTAGCGCGGTCATCGCGCCGACGGCATGCGGCCTTAAACAGCCAGCCGCGGATCGGGCTTGTCGTTCTGCAAGGTCGACTGGATCGCCTCGCGCAGCAAAGCGTGTTTCGGCTTCGGCCATTGCGCGACGTGAATGTCGGCCAACAGCTTGGCCGACTTGCCGAACACCACGATGCGGTCGCCGACGCCGATCGCTTCTTCCAGTTGATGCGTGATCAGGATCGCGGTTGAGCCGCACTCGCGCGCCAATGCCAGGAATGTCTCGCGCAATTCCGCCGCTGTCACCTCGTCGAGATGGCCGAAGGCTTCATCCGCCAGCAGAATTTCCGGTTGCACCGAGAAGGCGCGCGCGATCGCCACGCGCTGGCGCATGCCGCCGGACAGTTCGTGCGGATAGGCGTTGGTGAATTGGCTTAAGCCCAGCCGGTTGAGCCAAGTGAGCGCGCGTTCGCGCTGCTCGGTCTCCGGCAACCCGATCAGCTCGAGCGGCAGTTTGGCGTTGTCGAGCGCCGACCGCCAGGGCAGCAGCCGGTCCTGCTGGAACACGGTGGCAATCTTGCCGCGGAAATGATCGAAGTCGCTGTGCGGGCTCCTGTCGCCGATCCGGATCGTTCCTTCGGTCGGCGCGTCGAGTCCGATCGCCAGATCGAAAAAGGTCGACTTGCCGCAGCCGGTCTGACCGACGATCGCCACGACTTCTTTCGGGGCGATGGTCAGGTCGAGCCGGTCGATGGCCACAACCGATTGGCCCGAGGTGGTCTGGCGGAACACCTTGCGCAAGCCGCGCACTTCGATCGGCGGCGGACTGTTCGTTTGCGGTTTCGTGCTCATGGCCGCCACCGCAGCAGGCGCTTCTCGACGCGCGCGACGATGGCTTCAAGCAGAAACAGCAGCACAACCAGCACCAGCGTCCAGGCGAACACGTCGGCGACCGAAAACAGTTCCTGCGCCACCGACAATTGATGGCCGATGCCGGTCACCGCGCCGACCAGTTCGGCAATGGTGACGACGCGGATCGCCAGGCTGATATTGACCTTCCAACTGGTGAAGATGCTCGGCACGATCGCCGGCAGCATCAGCTTGATGAAATATTGCAGGGTGGTCGGCCGGAACGACTGCATCATATGGCGCAATTCGCGCGGCACCGAGCGCATGGCGTCGAGCGAATCGACCAGGAAAACCGGGCCGCACACCACCACCAGCACGAAGCCGATGCGGAATTCGACGCCGGGAAACCACAGCACCGCGAACAAAATCCAAGACACCACCGGCACCGCCATCAGGATGCGGATCATCGGGTGCAGGTAGTCGTCGAGCGTTGGCGAGCGGTACATCGCCATCGCCGCCGCTACGCCGAGCACGAAGGAGACGATCAGCGCGCCGATCACGCGCGCCAGCGTGACGGCGACGTCAAGTGGCGTGATGTCGGCGACGCTTTTCGCAATTCGCAGCAGGCTCGGAATCGCGAATGGCGGAATCCCGAGGTAGGGCGCCAGATGCGACAGCGCCTCCCAGCAGATCGCGAAGACCAGCAGGGAGACCAGGGTCTGGCGCGGGAAGATCAGATCCGGCACCGGGACGGGGGCCGGGATATGCTCCTCAGGGGGCATAAATGATCTTCTCGTCCGGCATCTTCGGGTAGAACCCGGCCTTGACCGCGCGCTCCATCATGTCGGTGATCGACTTCTTGGTGGCCGGCTCCCAGGCCGGTTTCACGATCATCTGCAGCCGCTTGCTCTCGACCGCGGCGGTGAAAATGCCGGGCGGCAGTTTCAGCGTCTCGTTGGCGATCTTGTCGGCGTCGGCGATGTTCGATTGCATGTAAGCGGCCACGTCCTGCAAGGCGGCAAGCAGCATCTTCGGACCGTTGGGAACGCGCTGAATGGCGTCGGCGCGCATGGCCGGCACGATCTCCCAGCCGGATTCGCCGGCGATTTCCTTCCAGCCCTGCGCGCCGTTGAAGATGACGTGCCAGTCCGGATGCTGCCTGGCGCTGATGCTCGCCAGCGGCTCGATCACCAAGGCGGCGTCGACGCGTCCGGCCTCGAGCTGCGCACGGGCGACGCCGAAATTGGCGTTGACGACCGTGATGTCCTTACCGAGGTCGATGCCCTTGGCGGCGGCGTAGATCTTGACCACCTGAAATTGCGAGCCGCCCATGTCGATCGCCAGTTGCTTGCCCTTGAGGTCGGCCAGCGACTTGATAGCCGGGTCCTTGGCGAAGATCACCAGGTCGGCGAGCGTGAAGCCGGTGCCGATGATGCGGACCGGCACGCCTTCCTGGTAGAGCTTCTGGAAGATGGTCGGCCCGCCGATCAGGGCGTCGGTCTCGCCGGTGGCGAAGGCGGCGTAGAATCCCGCGATCGACGGATAAGCGTGGATATCGAGCTCGAAGCCGTTTTTGGCGTCGAAGCCGCGCGCCTTCATGATGTTCCACACCAGCGGATTGAACACCGGCAGCGTGAGGCTGGAGACCTTGATCACCGGCTTTTGCTGCGCCTGCGCAGGCAAAGCCACGATACCCGCCAGGATGATCGCGAATGCGGCGGCAAACGCGGCAACGCCGCGGCGAGATAGTTTGGACATGGACATTCCCCCTCGTGGATGTTCCGGTTGCGGACTTGATCGCCGCAATTGGTTGGGCCTCAAACTGGCTGGCAAAGACTTTACTCCGCTTTCATTCGCGTGCAAATAATTGGCGGTCTGAAAGCGGGGAACGCGATGCCGCACATCACCGCGGGCGACGGCGTCCGGCTGTATTGCGAAGAAGCCGGCGAAGGCTCCGCCATCGTCTTCGTGCATGAATATGCCGGCGACTGGCGCACCTGGGAGCCGCAGATGCGGCACTTCTCGCGTTCGCACCGCTGCGTCACCTATAGCCAGCGCGGCTACCCGCCATCGGACATTCCGAACGATCCCGGCAAATACAGCCAGGATCGTTTCCGCGACGACGTGATCGCGGTCATGGATGCGCTTAAGATCGACAAGGCGCATGTGGTCGGCCATTCGATGGGGGCGGCGACCGCGCTGCATGTCGGCATCCGCTATCCCGAACGCTGCCTCTCGGTCACGGCGGCCGGCTGCGGCTACGGTTCGAGCGCCGATCCGGCAAAGGTCGAGGAGGCGCGCGCCGCCTCGCGCGAGACCGGCAAGATGTTCGCCTCGGAGACGATGCAGGTGGCCGCCGCCCGTTACGGCGACGGGCCGACGCGGCAGGCGCAGAAGAACAAGGACCCGCGCGGCTACGCCGAATTCATCAGGATGCTCGGCGAACATTCCTCGCTCGGCCATTCGCTGGTCATGCTCAACCTGCAGGCCAAGCGGCCCTCGCTCTGGGAGATGGAAGCCGCGCTGAAAAAATTTGCGCCGCCGTTGCTCGTTCTCGTCGGCGACGAGGACGAGTGGTGCGTCGACGCCAGCATTTACCTCAAGCGCATCGTGCCGACGGCGGGGCTCTGCGTCATACCGCGCTCCGGCCACACCATTACCAGCGAGGAGCCGGCCAAGTTCAACGCCGCGGTCGGCGAGCTGATTGCGGCGGCCGAAGCCGGACGCTGGCTGGCGCATCGCGCAAGCAAATAACGGGAGTATCGCTATGGACCTCAAGCTCAAGGGCAAGACCGCGCTGGTGACCGGCGGTTCGGAAGGCATTGGCAAGGGCATCGCGCTCGCGCTTGCGCGCGAAGGCGTCGATGTCGCCATCTGCGCGCGCCGCATCGAGCCGCTAGAAAAAACGGCGAAGGAGATTGCAGCGGCGACGGGGCGCAAGATCGTCGCCATCGCGGCCGACCTGCGCAATGACGGTGACGCCAAGAATTTCGTAGAGCGAGGAGCAAAGGCTCTGGGACGCGTGGACATCATGGTCAACAATGCCGGCTCGGCCGCCGGCGGCGTGATCGAGCATTTGACCGAGGATGACTGGGAGAAGGGCCTTCAGCTCAAATTTATGGGCTATGTGCGCTGCCTGCGTTACGTGCTGCCGTTGATGGTCAAGCAAGGCGGCGGCCGGGTGGTGAACCTGATCGGCAATGACGGCGTGAAGCCGTCTTATTGGGAAATCTGCCCGGGCGCCGCCAATGCGGCGGGGCAGAACTTGACGCTTTCGCTCGCCGGGCAATACGGCCGCGACAAGATCAGCTTCGTCGCGGTCAATCCAGGACCGGTGCGCACCGAGCGCTGGGCGGGTCTTGTAGACGCCATGGCGCGCGACATGAAAATCCCGCGCGAACAGGCCGACAAACTCGCGCCGGCCTCGATCCCGATGGGTCGCATCGCCGAGGTCGAGGAGGTCGCCAATCTCGTCGTCATGCTGGCGTCGCCTTTGATGGAGATGGTCAACGGCACCATGATCGAGGTCGACGGCGGCCAGGACAAAGCGCTGATGGATCGCTTCCGCGATAGACCAAGCGCCTAGTTCGCATACCAGCGGCGCGTTACCGGCGGTCTGGCGCGGTTGACAAGCCGAAGGCCGCGGTCGAACTATTTGGCAACCTCAATCGGGAGTCACTTCATGAACACGCGTTTGCTCGCGTTTCTCGCGCTCGCCTTCGGTCTCGCCACACCGGCAATGGCGCAGCAGACCATCAAGATCGGCGAGCTCAACAGCTACAAGGCGGTTCCCGCCTTCCTCGACCCCTACAAGAAGGGCATGGATCTCGCGATCGAAGAGATCAACGCCAAAGGCGGCGTCGACGGCAAGAAGCTGGAAGTGATCTCGCGCGACGACGGCGCCAATCCGGGCGAAGCGGTCCGCGTGGCCGAAGAGCTGGTGACGCGCGAGAATGTCGCGGTGATCGCGGGCACCTTTCTGTCGAATGTCGGCCTGGCGGTCGCCAACTTCGCCGGCCAGAAGAAAGTCTTCTTCCTCGCCGCCGAACCGCTCACCGACAAGATCGTCTGGCAGAATGGCAACAAATACACCTTCCATCTGCGCCCCTCGACCTACATGCAGGTCGCCATGCTGATGCCGGCTGCGATCGCGGCCAAGAAAAAGAAATGGGCGCTGGTCTATCCGAACTACGAATACGGACAATCGGCGGCCGAGAGCTTCAAGGCGCTCTTGAAAAAGGCGCAACCCGACGTCGAATTCGTCACCGAGCAGGCGCCGCCGCTTGGCAAGATCGACGCCGGCGCGGTGGCGCAGGCGATCGACGACGCCAAGCCGGACGCGATCTTCAACGTGCTGTTCGGCGCCGACCTCGCCAAATTCGTGCGCGAAGGCAATACCCGCGGCGTATTCAAGAACCGCACCGTGGTCAGTCTGCTTTCGGGCGAGCCGGAATATCTCGATCCGCTCAAAGATGAGGCGCCGGCTGGCTGGACCGTCACCGGCTTTCCCTGGGACAAGATCAAGACGCCGGAATATCTGGCGTTCCTCCACGCCTATCAGAAAAAGTACAACGACTATCCGCGGCTCGGCTCCGTCGTCGGCTACATGACCATCAAGTCGCTGGCCGCCGGCTTCGCCAAGGCCAAATCCACCGATACCGAGAAGCTGGTGGCCGCGTTCAAGGGCCTGAAAGTCGACAGCCCGTTCGGTCCGTTCCTCTATCGGGCGAGCGACCACCAGGCCACGATGGGCGCCTATGTCGGCCAGATCGCGCTCGAAGGCGGCAAGGGCACCATGGTGAACTTCAAATATGTCGACGGCGCCGCGGTGCTGCCGTCCGACGCCGAGGTCAAAAAGCTGCGCCCAGCCGGCGCGGATTGATTTCGACCGAGAGATCGGGCCCACTTTCCCTCTTCCCGCACGCGGGAAGAGGTAAGTAAGCCATGACCTTCACCGGCTTCCTGTTCCAGGCGCTCAACGGGCTGTCGACCGCCTCGGGGCTGTTCTTTATCGCCGTCGGCCTGTCGCTGATTTTCGGCGTCACCCGCATCGTGAATATCGCGCACGGGTCCCTCTATATGCTGGGGACCTATATCGCCTACACGTTCGCCACGCGGATCAGCGGCGCGCTCGGCTTCTGGGGCGGCATCGTTGCCACCGCGCTCGTCGTCGCCGCCATCGGTGCGCTGATCGAGGTCGTGCTGCTGCGGCGTATTTATCGCGCGCCAGAACTGTTCCAGTTGCTCGCCACCTTCGCGCTGGTGCTGATCATCAATGACGCCACGCTCTGGCTATGGGGACCGGAGGATCTGCTCGGGCCGCGCGCGCCGGGCCTGCGCGGGGCGATTGAAGTGCTCGGCCGCCAATTGCCGAGCTACGACCTGTTTCTCATCGTTATCGGCCCGCTGGTCTTGCTGGCGCTGCATTTTACGCTTGCCGGCACGCGCTTCGGCCGCCTGGTGCGGGCGGCCACGCAAGACCGCGAGATGGTCGGCGCGCTCGGCGTCAACCAGGCCATGTTGTTTACCGCGGTGTTCGCGCTTGGCGCTGGCCTGGCCGGATTCGGCGGCGCGCTGCAGGTGGCGCGCGAGCCGGCCAATCTTGCCACCGATCTCACCGCCATCAGCGACGCCTTCGTGGTGGTGGTGGTCGGCGGCATGGGCTCGATCAGCGGAGCCTATCTCGCCGCCGTCATCATCGCCGAGGTCAAAGCCATCTGTATTGGAATAGGTGTGGTGGATTTCGGCTTCGTCAGCGTGAACTTCTCCAAGCTCACGCTGGTCGCCGAATTCCTGGTGATGGCGGCGGTGCTGATCGCGCGGCCTTACGGGCTGCTCGGCCGCGCGCAGGCCGCGGTACGCTCGATCGCCGAGTCGGAAGAGCCGCTCCGTCCGGCGACGCTGGCGCTGAAGGCGCTTGGGCTGGTGGTGCTGGCGCTGCTGTTGTGCTTGCCGCTGCTGGCGCAGAGCTCGCCCTATTTGCTGATCCTCGGCATCGACGTGCTGATCGCGGTGATCTTCGCAGCCTCGCTGCATTTCATCATGGGGCCGGGCGGCATGCATTCGTTCGGCCACGCCGCCTATTTCGGCCTCGGCGCCTATGGCGCGGCGCTGCTGGTAAAAGGACTGGCGGTGCCGATGGGCCTCGCGCTGGTCGCCGCGCCTTTGGTGGCACTGGCCGGCGCGCTGCTGTTCGGCTGGTTCGCCGTGCGGCTCTCCGGCGTCTATCTCGCCATGCTGACGCTCGCCTTCGCGCAGATCGTGTGGGCGACGGTGTTCCAGTGGGAGGAATTGACCGGCGGCTCCAATGGCGTCATCGGCGTCTGGCCGCCGCCGCCGTTCGACCGGACTTCAGTCTATTTCCTGCTGACGCTCACGCTGGCGGTGATCGCGGTGCTGGTGCTGCGGCGATTGCTGTTCGCGCCGTTCGGCTACGCCATGCGCGCCGGCCGCGATTCCGCGCTACGCGCCGAGGCCATCGGCATCGACGTCAAGCGCGTGCATTGGCTCGGTTTTGCCGTCGCCGGCGCGGTCTGCGGCGTGGCCGGCGGACTGTTCGCCTTCGCCAAAGGCTCGATCTCGCCCGAGACCATCCACATTAACCGCTCCATCGACGGCCTGGTGATGGTGCTGCTCGGCGGCATCCAGACGCTAAGCGGGCCGATCGTCGGCGCTTCGGTGTTCGCCACCTTGCAGGACACGGTGATGCGGCAGACCGAATATTGGCGCGCGCTGCTCGGCGGAATTATTTTGCTGCTGGTGCTGGCGTTCCCGCACGGCATCGCCGGCGCCTTCGCGGCGCTGTGGCGGAAGGTGAGGCCATGAGCGTGCTCGAAGTCCGCTCATTGTCCAAGGCCTTTGGCGGCGTGCGCGCGGTCAGCGAGGTCAGCTTTGTGGTTGGACCGGGCCAATTCCTCGCCATGATCGGGCCGAACGGCGCCGGCAAGACCACCTGTTTCAATATCATCAACGGCCAGCTCGCGCCGGATTCCGGCGAGATACTGCTGGCGGGCAAGAACATCGGGGGCCAGCCGCCACGCGCGATCTGGCGGCTCGGCGTCGGCCGCACCTTTCAGGTCGCCGCCACCTTCGGCTCGATGACGGTCGCCGAAAACGTGCAAATGGCGCTGATCTCGCACGCGGGCGAAAATTACCAGCTGTGGCGCGCGGCGGCATCGATGCACCGCGAGGCTGCGCTGGCGCTGCTCGAGCAAGTCGGCATGCGGGAAGCTGCCGACCGGCCGAGCCGCGAGCTCGCCTATGGCGATGTCAAGCGCGTCGAGCTTGCCATCGCGCTCGCCAACGAGCCGCGGCTGTTGCTGATGGACGAGCCGACCGCCGGCATGGGCGCGGGCGAACGGCACGACCTCATCGCTCTGGTCAAGCGGCTGGTGGTCGAACGCGGCATCTCGGTGCTGTTCACCGAACATTCGATGGACGTGGTGTTCGCCTTCGCCGACCGCGTCATCGTGCTGGCGCGCGGCCGGCTGATCGCCGACGGCGACGCCTCCGCGATCCGCGACAACGCCCAGGTGCGCGAGGTGTATTTCGGCACCGGCAAGACCTTCGCGGGAGCCACGCCATGAACGACAGCAAGAGCGACGCCATGCTCGCGGTCGACTCCTTGAGCGCCTGGTATGGCGCCGCGCAGATTTTTATGACTTGAGCTTCGATGTCCGCCGCGGCGAGGTGGTGGGATTGATGGGCCGCAACGGCGCCGGCAAGACCACCACATTGAAAGCGGTCATGGGTCTGATCGCCGAGCGGCAGGGCAGGGTGCGTTTCAACGGCGGCGATATTTCGACCTTGAAGCCGTTCGAAATCGCGCGGCGCGGCCTGGGCTATACGCCGGAGGACCGCCGTATCTTTTCCGATTTGACCGTCATGGAAAATCTCGACGTCGGCCGCCAGCCGGCGCGTCGGTTCGCCGATGGCCGGCCCGCGCCGGCCTGGACGCCGGAAAAGCTGTTCGCGCTGTTCCCCAATCTCGCCGAAATGCCGGACCGCCTTGGCGACCGCATGAGCGGCGGCGAGCAGCAGATGCTCACGGTGGCGCGCACGCTGATGGGCAATCCACTGCTGGTGCTGCTCGACGAGCCGTCGGAAGGCGTCGCGCCGCTGATCGTCGAGCAGATGGCCAGCACCATCGTCGCGCTCAAAAAAGACGGGCTGTCGATTTTGCTGTGCGAGCAGAACATCCAATTCGCGCGGCTGGTGTCCGACCGCGTCTACGTGCTCGAAAAAGGTCAAATTCGCTGGCAGGGCTCGATGGCGCAACTCGACGCCAATCAAGACGTGCAACGGGCCTATTTGACGGTTTAAGCCGGCCGGGACGCCGAATTCCCTTATTTTGCGGCCGCAGGCAAAGGTAGCCCTTTCGCCCGGCCTCGATACCGGTCATGATTTCACAACCGGAAGGCATTTCGGTTGCGCGGGGTTGCAGAAAGACGGACCGGCGATGCGGCGTGAAGAACTGATAGTCGTGACGCCGGCGGCGGATGTGGCCGAGCCGGGGCGCTACGTGCTCGACGAGCAGGTCGGGTTCCAGTTGCGCGTTGCCATGCAGCGCCACACCGCGATCTTCACGGCGCGCATGATCGAAGGCCTGACCCAGACCCAGTTTGCCGCGCTCGCCAAGCTCCACGAAGTCGGGCCCTGCTCGCAGAACCATCTCGGCCGGCTGATCTATCTCGACGCCGCCACCATCAAGGGCGTGGTCGACCGGCTGGCCGGGCGCGGCTTCGTCACCGCCCTCCACGACCCGAAGGACCGCCGGCGCCGCGCGGTGACGCTCACCGAACGCGGCCGCCAGGCGACCGAAGCCGCCCAGTTGGTCGCCGCCGAGATCACCGCCGCGACGCTGGCGCCGCTGAGCGAGGACGAGCGGCGGCGAAACTATTGAAGAAGCTCGGTTAGCTAGCATAAAACGGCAAGTTGTGTACGTCGAAGGTTTTGAATAAAATATCCAGAGCAATCGGGTAGGCGTGGCGTAAAGGCGTAATACGGCGCTTCCTCGCATATTGCTGAGCGGCTTTCATCGAGGAAGGGACCCATGAATATTTTCGCCGGCTCTCCAAAAGCAACGACACAAGCAGGCAACGCTCCCTCCGTATCGCGGACGGCCCCATCGGCGGCGGCATCTGAATCCAACGGGAATCCAGACGCCGTCTCGAGCATCGGCGCCGACGTGAAAATCGTCGGACAAGTCATCAGCGAAGGCGTGGTCAATATCTTCGGCCACGTCGAAGGTGAGCTGCGTGCCTCTTCCGCGTTGATTGGCGATGCCGCCCACTTCGAAGGTGAAATCTACACCCAGGAGCTGGTCATCCGCGGGCATGTCAAAGGCACGATCCACGCCGCGCGAGTTAGGCTGGAAGGCTCGGCCGTCGTCCAGGGCGATATTTTTCATCGGTCGCTCGCCATCGAAGAGAATGCGCGTTTCGAGGGACAGTCGCGGCGCCAGGAAAATCCGATCGAAGCTCGGTCGATCGGTGAAAGGGAAGTGCCGGAACTCCAGCCTCATACGGAGTTGACCGAAGCTTGACGGACGCGCTGCGGCTCGCGGCGCGACGAACCCGGATAGACTTTGACGGGATATCGAGGCCGCCGAGCTTTTGCTTCGCGGCCTCGATCATTTTGCGATGTCAGCTTCTTTCGTCATGTCGGCGGCCCTTGGTGCCCAAATCCATTCTTGCTCTCCCGTTCGCTTGACGCCTTGTGGTTTGGCGGAGAGTATCCCCGGCAACGCTGCCGCTGGCTCGATAGCCGCGTGGACAGAAGGAAGATGTGCGATGTTCAATGTCGGCGACGCCACCATCACCCGCATCGAGGAAACCTACGGCGGATGCTATCCGCTGCAAAAGATTTTTCCCGAATTCAACGACGCGCACATGGCCGAGCACAAAAGCTGGCTCGCGCCGCACCACTACGACCTCGACAGCGGCCTGATCAAGCTGTCGGTGCATAGCTGGCTGTTGAAGGTCGGCGGTAAGACCATCCTTATCGACAGTTGTTGCGGCAATAACAAGATCAAGCCGGGGCGGCCGTGGTGGAATCTACTCAACGTCAATTATCTGGAGCGGCTGGCCGCCGCCGGCGCGCGGCCGGAGGACATCGACATGGTGATGTGCACGCACCTGCATCACGATCATGTCGGCTGGAATACGATGCAACGCGACGGCAAATGGGTGCCGACCTTTCCCAATGCGCGTTACGTCTTCAACAAGCCGGACATCGACTACTTCTCCAAGATCGATGCCGATCCGAAAGAAGGCCCGGCTGAGCTGGGCACGTTCCGCGAATGCGTGGTGCCAATCCTCGAATACGGCAAGGCTGACGTGATAGAGGGTGCGCATCGCATTAACGACTTTATCGAGATCGACACCGCGCCCGGCCACTCGCCCGGCCACGTGTTCTTCAAGCTCGAAAGCAAGGGCCAGCGCGCGGCCTTTATCGGCGACGTCTGGCACCATCTGCTGCAGGTCTATTATCCCGATTGGAATTTCCCGAAAAACTCCGACGCCGCACAAGCCAAAGTCAGCCGGCGCAAGGTGCTCGACTATTGCGCATCGAGCGGCGCGCTGGTGATGCCTGGGCACGTCGGCGCGCCATTCGCCGGCCGCATCGAAAAGACCGCGGACGGCTACCGCCCGGATTTCAAGGCTTAAGTCCGCATCAGCGCCTTCAGCCGCTGCGGCGACACCGGTAGGCGCGTCACCGCGCCGGGGCGCTGAAGCGCGTCGTCGATGGCCGACGCGATCGCCGCGCCAACCGGATTGGCGCCGCCTTCGCCGGCGCCCTTGAGGCCGAGCGGATTGAGCGGGCTCGGCGCATCCTCGGTGATGAGGATGGCAAGCTCGGGAATTTCGCGCGCCGTCGGCATCAGGTAATCGGCGAAGCTGACCGAAAGCGGCTCGCCGTTGCCGTCGTAGAGAAATTCCTCCAGCAGCGCGCCGCCGATGCCCTGCGCCAGGCCGCCGGCGATCTGGCCTTCGACCAGCTTCGGATTGACCGCACGGCCGATGTCGTAGGCGATGCCATAGCGCTCGACAGCGACGCCGCCGGTCTCGGCATCGACGCGCACGGCGGCGATGTGCACACCGTAGGGGTAGACCATGTGCGCGGATTCGAAGGTCGCCTCGGCCGTAAGCGGGCGCTGACGCGCCAGTTCGGCGAGAAGAATTGACGGACCCGAGGAACTGTCCGAGCGCAGAATTCTTCCCTCCGAGATTGTGAGGAACATCGCGTTGGTTTGCATCAGTTCGGCGGCCAGAAGAAGAAGATGTTCGCGCAGCTTTGCCGCGGCCATGCGGGTGGCTTCGCCGCACATCACGGTGACGCGCGAGGCAAAGGCGCCCATGCCTTTGTCGATGCGGTCGGTCTGGCCGTGGATGACTTTGATATCGCTGTAATTGACGCCGAGCGCGTCGGCGCAGATTTGCGCGACCACCGTCTCAACCCCTTGGCCGAGCGAGGCAACGCCGGTGATAACTTCGATGGTGCCGCCGGGGATAATTTCGACGCGCACAGTATCGAACGGCCCCAGTCCGCTTTTCTCCACGAACATCGCCACGCCGGCGCCAACTTTTTCGCCCGCGCGGCGGCGTTCAAGCAATTGTTTTTGCAAATTTTTCCAGTCTGCGAGCGCCAGCGCCTTGTCGAGCAGGCCTGAATAATCGCCCGAGTCATAAACGATCTTCGTGCCCAGCGTTTCGAGCCCGAGCGCGTAGGGCATCGCGCTCTTGCCGATCAGATTGCGGCGGCGGATTTCGACTTTATCGACGCCGACCTTCGCGGCGATGGCGTCGAGTAACCGCTCGCGCACAAAGGAGGATTCATAACGGCCGGGAGCGCGATAGGTGCCGCAGGGCGTCTTGTTGGTGAGGCGGATGTGGCCCACGGCGCGATAGGCCGGCACGACATAAGGCCCCGGCAGCATGGCGGCGGCGAGGTCGGGCACGGTCGCCGCGTGCGTGCGCATATAGGCACCGTTGTCGTGGAAAAATTCGTCATCGATCGCAAGGATTTGGCCGCGCCCATCGATGGCGGCGCGCACTTTGTGGTGCTGCTCGCGCGAATGATTGGCGGCGATCAGGTGCTCGCGGCGGTCCTCGATCCATTTGATCGCTTTGCGGAATTTCAGCGTGGCCGCGCAGACCAGCACGTCCTCCGGATAAATCTCGCCGCGGATGCCGAAGCCGCCGCCGACATGGCCCTCGTAGAGCTGGACGGATTCCCGTTTACGGCCAAGCATTAGCGCCAGCGCGTCGCGATTCCAGTGCGGCACTTTGGCGGCGCCGTGCAGTTCCAAAATGTCGCGTTGCTCGTCGTAGCGCGCGATGGCGCCGCGCGTTTCCAGCGGCACGCCGGAATGGCGGCCGATGGATAACTCGAGCGCAACAACGGCATACGCGGCGCGGAAGGCGGCGTCGACGTCGCCATATGTTTTTTGCAGAACGGACGCCTCGGTGCTCAGTTTAGCGCCGTCATGCTCATAGACGCCCGGTTGCTCGGTGGCGAGCAATGTTGCTCGGCGTTGTTCGACAACAACCTCCACCAAATCGGCGGCGTCTTCCGCCAGATATGCGTTTTCCGCAAAAACCACCGCGACCGGCTCGCCGACATAGCGCACGGCGTCCTTCGCCAGCACCGGCTGGCGGTAGGGCTCCAGCGTCTTGAGCCCAGTCAGCCGGAACGGGATCGGCGGAAGCTGCGCCACGTCGGCTGAAGTCCACACCGCATGCACGCCCGACAAAGCGAGCGCCGCCGTGGCGTCGATCGATTTGATTTTGCCGTGCGCGACGCTCGAGCGCACCACGCGCATGATCCATTGCCCGGGGAAGGAAATGTCGGCGGCGAAACGGCCTTGGCCGGTGAGGAGAGGGCGGTCTTCCAACCGCGGAACGGAGCGGCCGACGAATTTGGCCGGGGCCGTCATTTCCCGCGCATCTCTTTGGCCGCGGCGCGGACGGCCTTGATGATGTTCTGGTAGCCGGTGCAGCGGCACAGGTTCGACGAAAGAACGTCGAGCAGGTCGTCGTCGGAAATATCCGGCTCGCGATCCAGTACGCCGACCGCCAGCATCAGGAAACCCGGCGTGCAGAAGCCGCATTGCAGGCCGTGGTTGTCCATGAAGGCCTGCTGCATCGGATGTAGCGTGTCGCCATCGGCGAGGCCCTCCACCGTGCGGATCTTCCTGCCGTCGGCTTGCACGGCGAACATCAGGCACGAGCGCACCGGCTCGCCATCCACGATCACGGTGCAGGCGCCGCAGATGCCGTGCTCGCAGCCGATATGGGTGCCGGTCTGGCCGCAATCCTCGCGGATCGCATCCGCCAATGTCCGCCGCGCCTCGACCGTGATGGCGTGGTCACGGCCGTTGATGCTGAGCGTGATGGTGCTCTTATCGCTCATGCGGCTTTCCCTGCTGCGCGCAGCGCCGCACGGATGCGCTGCGGCGTCGCCGGTATCTCGTCGATCGCAACGCCGAACGGCGTCAGCGCGTCATTGATTGCGTTGATCACCGCCGCCGGCGCCCCGATGGTGCCGCCTTCGCCCAGGCCCTTGGCCTTGGTGATCGAATTCGCGCTCGGCGTTTCCATGTGGTGCAGCTCGATCGGCGGCATCTCGCGCGCAGTCGGCGGCATGTAGTCGGCAAGATTGGCGGTGAGAATGCCGCCGCTCTCGTCGTAGATGATTTCCTCCAACAGCGCGTTGCCGATGCCCTGCGCGATGCCGCCATGCACCTGGCCCTCGGCGATCATCGGATTGATGATGCGGCCTGCATCTTCCGCCACCAGATATTTTTCGATCCTTACGCGGCCTGTTTCGACATCGACGTCGACGACAGCGACATGGCAGGCATTGGAAAAAGTGCCGGGCGGATCGTAAGTGCCGGTCTCGGTCAGCCCAGGCTCGATCTCGCCATTGAAGCGGTGCGTCTGCGTGTAGGCCTCGCGCGCCATTTTCGCGATCGATACCGAGCGGTCGGTGCCGGCGACGCGTGCCGCGCCGTCCTCCAGCACAATGTCGCCGGGTGCCGCTTCCAGCATAGTGCTGGCGATCTTGATCAGCTTGGCGCGCACCTTGCGCGCCGCGATCAGCGTGGCGCCGCCGGAAATCACCAAAGATCTGCTCGCAAAGGTGCCCCAGCCATAAGGCGCGCGATCGGTATCGCCGTGGATGACCTTGATCAGGTCGGGCGTGACGCCGAGCTCATCGGCGATGATCTGCGCCAGCGTCGTGCGCAGGCCTTGGCCGTGCGGCGAGGAGCCGATGCGCGCCTCGACGAAGCCCGAAGGGTCGACGGTGAGGATCACGGTTTCCCAGCCGGGCGTGATCGCCATGCCGCGCGCGGCGAAGGCGGGACTGCCGTAGCCCGTGCGCTCGGAGAAGGTGGCAAAGCCGATGCCGAGATGGTGCCCTCGCGCCCGCGCTTGTTTTTGCTGCTGGCGGAACGCCGGCACGTCGATGGCTTCGACCGCCATTTCCAGCGTCTCTTTATAGCTTGCCTCGTCGTAAACCAGGCCCGTGGCGGAGGTGTAGGGGAATGTGTCGATCAGGTTGCGGCGGCGGATATCGACCGGGTCGATGGCGAAAGCGGCGGCTGCCTTGTCCATCAGCCGTTCCAGCGTGAGCGTGATGATGGGGCGCGACACGCCGCGATAGGCGGCCATGGTGCAGGTATTGGTGAGCACTCCGCGCGCCAGGCATTGATACTGCTGCACGTCGTAGGGGCCCGGCATTTCCGCCATCGCCATCAGCGGCTCGACGCCGCTGGTGGTCGGAAAGCAGGAATAGGCGCCGACATTGGAAACGATGTCGGCCTTAAGCGAGATCAGTTTTGCCTGCCGGTCGAAGGCGCCTTCGAGCGCGATGTATTGATCGCGGCTGTGAAAAGAGGCGATCAGGTTCTCGCGCCGGTCCTCGGTCCAGGCCACCGAGCTTTTGAGTTTGCGCGCCAGCCAGACGATCACGACGTATTCGGCGCAGAGCGGCATTTTCTGGCCGAAGCCGCCGCCGACGTCGGGCGCGATCACGCGCAGATCGCTCTCCGCCATGCCGATCACGTCGGCGATGGCGGTACGCATGAGATGCGGCATCTGCGTGGTGCAGGTGAGGGTAACGCGGCTGGTGGCGGCGTCATAGACGGCGTGTGCCGCGCGCGCCTCCATCGGAGTCGCGTTCTGCCGGTGCGAGCGCACGTCCACCGCGACGATCTTGTGCGCGCCATTCCAGGCCTCGTCGAAGCCCGCGGTCTTCACCTTGCCTTCGAGAATGACATTGCCGGGCGCCTCGGCGTGGATTTGCGGCGCGCCCTTGCGAAGCGCATCGCGCGCGTCGACCACCGGCGTGGCGTCGCCGAACTCGACCTCGATCAGATCGAGAATGTCTTCGGCTTCTTCCTCGCTGGCGGCGACCACCGCGGCGATGGCCTCGCCGACAAACCGCACGACGCCATCGGCCAATACCGGCTGGCCGACCGGCTTGTAATTGAACTTGTGCAGCATCGGCAAAATAGGCCTGACGCCCTTGAGGTCGGCGGCGGTGACGACATGCGCGCCTTTCGGCGCGGCGATCTTGCCGATCGCGCCGGCGGCAACCGGGCTGCGCAGGAAGCGCACCCAATGCGCTGCGGGCAGGTCGGCGGTGAAGCGGCCTTGCCCCGTGACCAGCGCCGGATCCTCCAGCCGCCGGATGGCGCGGCCGACCCATTTCAGACCCGTGCCTTTGGTGCGAGCGGTCATAACCAATCCCGGTCGTCCATGCGAACTCGGGGACCTTGGGCTACATATCGCTGAGCCCTTATTCTTGACTTTGGATTCCCGCTTACGCGGGAATGAGCGAAATTTGAGTCCGCGCTCATGCGCTATGTTCCAGCGCACGGCGCATCACCGCGCGCACAAGGTCGCGCCGGTAGTCGGCATCGGTCTGATGATCCTCCAACGGATCGATGGCGGCGGCAGCGGTCTCGGCGGCGGCGCGGAAAGCGGCATCGCTTGGGGTTTGGCCGTTTAGCGCGGCTTCGGCCTGCCCAATACGGCGCGGACAGGCCTCGGCGCCGCCGACGCCAACATGAACATCGGTCATGAATCCGCCTTGCAGGCGATAGGTGACCAGCGCCGCGGCAAGCGCGAAATCGCCGGCGCGGCGGTTGAACTCGTTGAAGCCGAATATGGCGTCGGGCGCGAGCAACGGCAGCTTTACTTCGGCCAGCAGCTCATCCTCCGCCAGCGCGGTCGCCATGATGCCGGCAAAGAAATCCTTGGCCGCGATCGACCGTTCGCCGCGCGTGCTTTTTGCCACTATCGTGGCATCGAGCGTGGCGGCGGTCAGGCACCATTCCGAGGCCGGATCGGCGTGCGCCAGCGAGCCGCAGAATGTGCCGCGCATGCGGATCGGGTAATGCGCGATGTGGCGCGCAACGTAAGCGAGGAGTTTGCCGAGCGGATTATCGACGACCGGCTTGTGAAACGCGGCGTGCCGCACGCAGGCGCCGATGGACAGAACTTTTCCGTCGCTGACGATCTTGTCGAGCCCTTCGACCCCGTTGATGTCGACGAGATGCGCCGGCTTGGCGAGGCGGAACGCCATGATCGGCACCAGGCTTTGGCCGCCCGCCAGCACGCGGCCGTCCTGGGTTGCGACTTCGCCCAGAATTTTCAGCGCTTCGTCGAGCGTGCGCGGCGCGTGGTGGATGAACGGCGCTGGCTTCATGCGGCGGAGGGCCCGGCGTTGCGAGGCTAAATATTTGTATGCAAACGATAAGCCCGGCGTCCGGATTGTCAAACCAACGCCGCGCGAGCAAGCCGCGTGAACCTTTTCCGGCGGCGGCCGACCAATGGCTATCGCAACCTACTTACCCAGGAGAGAGCCATGTCCCGCAAGATCATCCTCAGTCTCGCCGCCGTCGCCACGCTTGCCGGCGCGGCCCTCGTCTCGAATAACGCCGATGCCATGATGATGCACGGCAGCCGCACCGGCCACGCGGTGCTTCATCCGGTCGGCCATCCCGGCCACGAAATCGGCCGTCGGCACTTCCGCGAGCACCGCCACTTCGTCCGCTGGCACCACCACATCTGGGTGCGCCCGGTCGGTTACGCGGTTCGCACCATCGCGACCGGCTCGGTACAGCCCGCCCCCTGCACCTGCCTGACCAAGAACTACACGCCGGAAGGCATGGTGGTGTTCCAGGATCTGTGCACCAAGGAAATGGCGAGCGCACCGGTCGACGGCTCGTCCGATCAAGCGCAAGCCGAGCAGCGCCCGGCCGACTATGCCGGCCAGACCTATGAGGATTATCTCAAGGCCCACCCGGAAGCGAAGCAGCTCGAGACCAAGAAGAACTGATCCGTCCGCACCGACCGAGGCCGCCCCGCGAAAGCGCGGGCGGCCTTTTCGTGTTCAAGTACCCACTTTCAGCTCCGACACCAGCGCGCGCAGCGCGGCGACGGTGGACAGCGGCACGATGCGGCCGGTGCGCGGGTTCTGCGACGGAATGCCTTCGATGGTCATGGAAAAGCGCGCGACGTCGGCGTCGACCTCGATGCGGTGGGTGTTGCGCGTGATCGTGGGGTCGGCCCAGATTTGCAGGCGCGTGCGGTCGGGGCCGATGCCGGCGAGGCTGAGCGCTGCCGCCACGTTGACGTTGGCGGGAAAGCCGCGCGCGCCCTCGCGCGCCGAGCCGTCGAACACCTTCAGCGGGGCTTTCAAGTTGGCGACCGAGATGTTGTGCTCAAGCAGGTAGGGCGCGCCTTCCAGGCCGCCGGGCGGCTTGCGCGTGATCATCGTGACCGAGCGGATGTCGCCTTCGGCGGCGGCGCGCACGGCGTCGAGGCCGATGAGCGCGCCGGTCGGCGGCAAAATGCGCGCGCCTTTCTGCCTGGCGCGTTCGACCAGATCCCAGTTCTCCAATAGCTGCGCGACCGATAGCGGCATGAAGATGCGGCCTCTGTCGATGGCCGCGATCGCGACCTCGCGAAACAGCGCCGGCGGCAAGCATTCCACCACCACGTCGCAGTCGTCGGCGAGCGCCGCGGGAGTGCGCAAGGCGATCATGTCGCCGATCTGCGGCAGCGCGCGGCGCGCCTTGTCGGCGTCGCGCACGGCGACCGCGGCGAGCGTCAGGCCCGGCACGGCGCCGTCGATCAGGCGCTTTGCCACCTCCAGCCCGACCGCGCCGAGGCCGGCCAGTCCGACGCGCAAGGGTTTGTTCGCCATGCGATGCTCCTTAACGCCACTCGTCGAGGCGCCAGCCGTCGCCGGTGAACTTATAGCGCAAACCGGCGGCGTCCATGCGTTCGCTCGGGGCGGCGCTGATGCCCCAATGATCGAGCCGGCCGGGCGGCCACGTCCATTGCTCCGGCGTCCTGGCGCGATGCGTGGCGTCGATCTGCTGCATCTCGGCGGTCAGTTCCACCGGCATGTCCTGGGGCCCGAGAAAATAGCAGAACACGTTGTTGCCGGGGCCGTGGCGGCCGGGGCCCCATTCGATGGCGCGGCCGTCGTCGCGCATGCGGCCGGCGCCGCGCATCACCGATTCGAGATCGGGCATTTCGAACGCGATGTGGTTGAGCGTGTTGCCGCCGGTGAAGCCGAGCACGACGCTGTGATGGTCGGCATTGCAGGACAGGAAACGCAGCCGCTGCGTGGTGTCGGTGAGCCTGAAGCCGAGCGCGTCGCAATAGCAGGCGAAGGTGGCTTCGCTGTCGCCGGCGTTGACGTTGATATGCGACAGTTTGCGCGGCCGGTCGGGCCTGTCGGCGGCGTCGGCATGGTCCTCGACGCCGCAGACGACTGCGATATTGCGGCCCTCCGGATCCTTGAAGCCGAAACCGTAGTCGCCATGCGGCTGGCGCAGCCTGCCGGGCGGGTCGATTGTTTTGAGGCCGTGCGCGAGAACCTGGGCGTGCAGTGCGTCGATCGTGTCCGCATCGGCGGCGTCGAACACCATGCGCAGCAGCGTTGGCTGCGCCATGTGGCGGAGCGTGAGGATGTGGTGGAAGGCGCAGGTCGCCCGCAGATAATGCACGCCGCCACTCTCGCCGGCCGGGGTCAGGTTCCACGCCTCGGTAAAAAAGCGCAGCGCGTTGTCGAGATCGGAAAATCCGAGATCGATGCTGCGGAGCGCGCGGACTTGAGCCCTGCTCATGGGCGGCCGAAGAAATTCGGTTTGCGCTTTGCCATGAAGGCGCGCACGCCCTCAACGTAATCCGGCATCTCGCGGGCCACGCTTTGCAGATCGCGCTCCAGATCGAGCTGAGCGTCGAGCGTGTTGCCGGCCGAGGCATTGAGCGCGCGCTTGATCAGCGCCAGCCCCTGCGTCGGCGCCGCGGCGAAGTGCTCGCACATCTTCTGCGCCTCGGCGGCGAGAGCAGCGTCGTCCACGCATTTCCAGATCAGGCCCCAGCTTTCGGCCTTTTCCGCGGGCAACGGTTCGGCCAGCAGCGCCAGCCCGCGGGCGCGGGCGTCGCCGACGAGACGCGGCAAAAACCAGGTGCCGCCGGAATCCGGCACCAGCCCGATGCGCGCGAAGGACTGCACGAAACTCGCCGAGCGCGCGGCAATTACGATATCGCAGGCGAGCGCGATGTTGCAGCCGGCCCCGGCGGCGACGCCATTGACCGCGGCGATGACGGGAAAGGGCAGGGCGCGCAGCTTGCGCATCAGCGGATTGTAGTATCGCTCCAGCGACGTGCTCGGCGGAAGCTTTTCGCCCGGCTTCACCAGGCGGTCGTTGAGGTCTTGCCCGGCACAGAAGCCGCGGCCGCTGCCGGTGATCATGAGCGCGCGGCAGCTTTGGTCGGCTTCGATCTCCTCGACCGCCTGGCGCAATTCAAGGTGCATCGCGTCGTTGAACGCGTTGAGCCGGTCCGGCCGGTTGAGGGTGACGACACAATAGCCGGCGCGCCGTTCGACGAGGATGGCCTGATCGGTCATGATTTCACGAACTTGTCCATCACGCCGACTTCCTTCTTGTCACCCTCGAAATCCGCGGCGATGCGCTCGTAGAGCCGCGCCGAGGCGTCCAGCATGGCGTGCTCGGGGTAGTCCTTGCCGACGAAGTCGGAAATCTCCTCCATCTCGGCCACCCAGCGATAGGCTTTCGAATACATGGCCGGCGTCTGCCGCGTCAGAAAGCCGAGCAGCGCCGGCTGGCTTTCGGCGAGTTCGGCCTTGAGCGCCTCGACCGAGCCGCCGCGGGTGGCGGCCAGCATCATGGCGGCGCCGAGCGCGGTGAAGCCCTTGGTGATGCCGGCGTAAGACATCTTCAGCGCCGAGGCGGCGGTGAGGGGGCCGGCCAGCACGCGCACGATCAGCCCGTAGTCGTTGAGCCTGGCTAAATCCGCCGCATGCGGCCCCGAAGCGTAGATTTTGGTGTTGGCGGTGCCGGGCTTGGGCGGCGGGCCGATAATGCCGGCGCCGACGAAGGGGCAGCCGGTCGCGGCGATCACCGCGGCGACGCGTTCAACCGTTTGCGGGCTGAGCGCGTTGCAGTCGACATAGACCGGTTTCTTGTTGGCGGCGCCGAGCACCGGAACCAGGCGCTGCGCCAGCGCGAGCGCATCGCCCGGCGGCACGATCGAAAGCAGGAAATCGCTCTCCGTCAATTGCGCGTCGGCCACCGCGGTCATGCCGGCCGCTTTGGCGCGGGCCGCGCTCGCTTGGCTGCGGCCGGCAAGCGAGGTGAGCACGTTCACCTTGTTCTCGGTCAGTCGGCCGCCGACCGCGGCGCCCATATTGCCCGGCGCGATGATGGCGACGGTTAATGTCATGATAAGTCTCCCGCGGTCCGATTGCCTGGACGCCACCAGATACCACCTTGTGCCGTAGCCGACATAAAAAAACCGTGGTAATCTGCCAGCCTGTTGCTTCCACGAAATAACGACGTACGTGAGTGCGACGGCCCTGCGGCCGGTCGACCTGCGCTCCGTTTATAGTCACAAAGGGCAATAGTTTGGACAAGGAACACGATCCCGCCGGTGCGGGACCAACGATCGATGCGCGCGCCTGGACCCAGATTTCTGGTGCGCTATCGCGAACCGAGCAGCGCACGCAGCCTGGTCGAGCTCGGCATCACTTTCGGACCCCTCGTGCTGCTCTGGGCACTGATGTGGGCGTCTTATCACCTGGGCTTTTGGTGGCTCACTTTGCTGCTCTCGGTTCCGGCCGCGGGATTTCTGGTGCGGCTTTTCATGATTCAGCACGATTGCGGACATGGCGCATTCTTCCGCCATCGCCTCGCCAACGATTGGATCGGCCGCGCGCTGGGCGTGCTCACTTTGACTCCCTACGACTTCTGGCGGCGTACACATGCGATTCATCATGCGACCTCGGGCAATCTGGAGCGCCGCGGCATCGGCGATGTCGATACCCTGACGGTACGCGAATATCTGGCGCTGTCGCGCTGGCGTCGCCTGATGTACCGGTTCTATCGCCACCCTGCGGTGATGTTCGGTCTGGGACCGGCCTATCTTTTCGTCCTGCGGCATCGGCTTCCGTTCGGTCTGATGCGCAGCGGCTGGCAGCCTTGGGTCAGCACGATGGGCACCAACCTCGCTATCGCGATCATTGTTGCGGCGCTGATCTGGCTGATCGGCGTCGGACCGTTCCTGCTCGTGCACGGGCCGATCATGCTGCTGGCGGCCGCGATGGGCGTGTGGTTGTTCTACGTTCAGCATCAGTTCGAGCGCACCGTCTGGGACCACAACGAAACCTGGAATCTGCACGAAGCCGCGCTGCACGGGAGCTCTTATTATGTTCTGCCCGGAATCTTGCGCTGGTTCACCGCCAATATCGGCGTGCACCATGTGCATCATCTGTGCAGCCGGATTCCCTATTACCGGTTGCCGCGGGTGCTGCGCGAACACCCCGAACTCGGCGACATCGGCCGGCTGACGCTGTGGCAAAGCATCCAATGCGTGCGCCTAGTGCTGTGGGACGAAAGTCGCGAGAAGCTGATCTCCTTCCGCGAGATGCGCAAAAGCCTCATAGCCGGACAGCCGGCGTGACGCTTTCGGGCGGGCCGCCCCGCCGTCGGCATTGACGATCTGTCCGGCGATAAAGGCTACCGATCACGATCCCGTCGTAGCCTGCAAGGCTAATGGAGCGCCGCTCGACGGCTGGCGATTGCGTGGCCAACAAACTCGAAATACTAGCCTAAATTCAGGTCGCCGCCGCTGGGCTCGTTCCGGCCATGCTCGCGAAGGCTCGACTTGGGAAATATAATTCGTGGCTCGGCGAGCGCTGCGTGGATGGACCTATTGGCTCGGATGCCGGTACACTAGAGTATCTTATGGGAAAGGGCCGAAAAGGCCCCTGGGAGGAAACAACAATGCGTAAAACTCTGCTGGCCGCGGGCACCGCTCTGCTGCTTGCCGCCGGGCCCGCCATGGCCCAGCAAAAATCGATCAAGATCGGATTCGTTTCGACCTTCAGCGGTCCGGTGGCCGTGATCGGCAACGACATGCGGAATTCGTTCGAGCTCGCGCTCGATCATATGGGGCGCAAGATCGCCGGCATGCCGGTCGAGGTGATCTACGAAGACGACGGCTTCAAGCCGGAGGTCGGCAAGCAGAAAACCCAGAAGCTGATCGAGTCCGACAAGGTCGACTTCATCTCCGGCTACATCTGGTCGAACGTGCTGCTGGCGTCGATCAAGCCCGTTGTCGATTCCAAGACTTTCATGGTCATCGCCAATGCCGGCGCCTCGCAGGTCGCCGGCGAACTGTGCTCGCCCTATGTGTTCTCGACCTCATGGCAGAACGACCAGACGCCGGAGGCGATGGCCCTGTACATGAACCAGAAGGGCGTGAAGTCGGTGTTCCTGATCGGCCCGAACTATGCCGCCGGCAAGGACATGCTGGCCGGCGTCTCCCATACCTTCAAAGGCAAGGTCGTCGGGCAGGAGCTCACCACCTGGCCGGCGCAGCTCGACTTCTCGGCCGAACTCGCCAAGGCGAAGGCCGCCAATCCGGACGCGATCTTCGTGTTCTATCCGGGCAAGGCGGGCGTGCAGTTCCTGGCGCAGTACGCGCAGGCCGGCCTGAAGGGCAAGATCCCGCTCTATACCGCGTTCACCATCGACGAAACGTCGCTGCCCTTGCAGAAAGACCTCGCGCTCGGCGTGCCCGGCGCGCAGGAATGGGTGAACGATCTGCCCAACGACGCCAACAAGAAGTTCGTGGCCGACTACATGAAGAAATATCCTGGTCACCGGCCGTCGTTCTACGGTGCGCAGTCCTACGATGCCGCCAACCTGATCGCGTCGGCGGTCACCGCGACCAAGGGCAATCTCACCGACAAGGAAGCGCTGCGCAAAGCCTTCGAGAAGGCCGACTTCAAATCGGTGCGCGGCAACTTCAAGTTCGGCAACAACCACATTCCGATCCAGAACTTCTATCTGCAGGACGTGGTGAAGGACGCCAAGGGTGACTACGTGCTCAAGACCGTCGCCACCATCGTCAAGGACTACCAGGACGCCTCGCACAGCAAGTGCCCGATGAAGTGATCCAGGGGCGAGACACGGCGGCGGCGCACCCGCGCTGCCGCCGTTCGTTCGCCGGAAGCCTGCTCATGTCCATGATCGGCGCGTCATGACGCTATTCATCGAGCAATGCCTGAACGGCCTGCAATTTGGCCTGCTGCTGTTTCTGCTGGCGGCGGGACTGACGCTGGTGTTCGGCATCATGGACCTGGTCAATCTGGCGCACGGCTCGCTCTACATGATCGGCGCCTATTTCGCCGCCACCTTCGCGGCCTGGACCGACAGCTTCGTGCTTGGTGCGGTGCTCGCCCTCCTTGCCACGCTCGTGGTTGGCATGGCGGTGGAGGTGATCGCCATGCGCAGGCTGTACGGCCGCGATCATCTCGATCATGTGCTCGGAACATTCGGCCTGATCCTGTTTTTCGACGAAGCGGTGCGGTTGATCTGGGGGCCGGAGGGCCTCGAGTCTGCCGTTGCCGTCCTGGCTCAACACTGCGGTGACGATCCTGCCGGGCATGCAGTATTCCGCCTACCGGCTGTCGATCATCGTGGTCTCGCTGGCGGTCGCCGTCTTCCTCTACGTGTTGGTGATGCGCACCCGTATCGGCATGCTGATCCGCGCCGGCGCTAGCAACCGCGAGATGGTCGGCGCGCTCGGCGTCAACATCAAGCTCCTTTATACGCTGGTGTTTGGGCTCGGCGCTGCGCTCGCCGGGCTGGCCGGCCTGATGCAGGCGCCGATCCTCACCGTGCAGATCGGCATGGGCGAGAACATCCTGATCGTCGCCTTCGTCATTACCGTGATCGGCGGCATCGGCTCGGTGCGCGGCGCGTTCATCGCGGCGCTGTTGGTCGGCTTTGTCGACACGCTCGGCCGCTCATATCTGCCCGATCTGCTGCGGCTGGTGCTCAGCCCGAATGCGGCATCGACCGCGGCGCCGGCGCTCGCCTCCATGCTGATCTATCTGCTGATGGCCATCGTGCTGGTGGTGCGTCCCGAAGGATTGTTCCCGGCGAGCGCAAAATGAGCACGACGCTCAACCCCCGAAATATCCTGGTCGTGGCGCTGCTGGCCGCGCTGGTGCTGTTGCCGGTCTATGCCGGTCTCACCGGCGACCGCTTCATGCTGACGCTGTTCACCCGCATCGTGATCCTGGCGCTCGCCGCTGTCAGTCTCAATCTCATCCTCGGCTATGGCGGCATGATGAGCTTCGGTCACGCCGCCTATCTCGGCATCGGCGGCTACGCCGTCGGCATGCTGGCGCATGAGGGAATCTACACCGGCTTCGTGCAATGGCCGGTAGCGCTTGCCGCTTCCGCGCTGTTCGCGCTGGTCATCGGCGCGCTGTCGTTACGCACGCGCGGCGTCTATTTCATCATGATCACCTTGGCCTTCGCGCAAATGGCCTATTACGGCATCGCGGGGCTCGCGCGCTACGGCGGCGACGATGGGTTGACCATCTACAAGCGCAGCCAGTTCTTCGCTCCCATCGATCTGTCGAACAAAGTGCAGTTCTATTACCTGTGCTTGGCGCTGCTGTACGGCTCGATCTATTTGGTGTGGCGGCTGGTGAATTCGCGCTTCGGCATGGTGATCCAGGGCTCGCGCTCCAACGACCTGCGCATGCGGGCGATCGGCTTTCCGACCTATCGCTACCGGCTGGTGTGTTTCGTCATCGCCGGCACGTTGTGCGGGCTCTCCGGCGCGCTGATCGCCAATCACACCGATTTCGTCAGTCCGGCCATGATGTATTGGACCCGCTCGGGCGATCTCATCATCATGGTGGTGCTCGGCGGCATGGGCTCGGTGGTCGGCCCGGTGATCGGCGCGGTGGCGCTCTTGGTGCTGGAGGAGGCGCTGCCTTCCGTCATCACCTTTGTTCTTCATCCATTCATGGGGGAGAAGGCGGCGGGCTACGGTGAATTCTGGCAGATCGTCCTCGGCCCGCTCTTGCTGTTGGTCGTGCTGTTCGCGCGCGGCGGCATCGACGGACTGCTGGCGAAGCTTCGCGCAAAGGCAGTCCCATGAGCGAAACGCTTTTGCAGGTCGAGAACCTGGCCAAGCGGTTCGATGGCATCGTCGCCACCGACCATCTTGCGCTCAACGTCGCGGCTGGCGAGCTGCACGCAATCATCGGGCCGAACGGCGCTGGCAAGACCACGCTGATCTCCCAGCTCGGCGGCCAGCTCACGCCCGATTCCGGCCGCATCCGTTTTGCCGGCAGCGATATCACCGCGCTGCCGATGTACGCTCGCAGCCGACTCGGCCTGGCGCGGTCGTTCCAGATCACCTCGCTGTTTCTCGATCTCAGCGTGCTCGACAATGTGGCGCTGGCGGTGCAGGCGCGTGCCGGACACTCGTTTCGTTTTTGGCGCAATGCCCGTTTGGAGACGGAGTTGCGCGAACCGGCGCGTGCGGCGCTTGAGCGCGTGGGCTTAAGCGCGCGCCTCGACAGCCCGGCCTCCGCGTTTAGCCACGGCGAGCACCGCCTAATCGAACTCGCCATGGCGCTCGCAGGTCACCCGCGCATGCTGCTGCTCGACGAGCCGATGGCGGGCCTGGGGCCCGAGGAATCGGCCCGCATGGTGGAGTTGCTGCGCGCCTTGAAGAAGGAGCTTACTATCCTGCTGGTCGAGCACGACATGGAAGCGGTGTTTGCGCTCGCCGACCGCATCACGGTGCTGGTCTATGGCCGGGTGATCGCCACGGGCGCGCCCGCCGACATCCGCGCCAATCCTCAGGTGCGCGACGCCTATCTGGGCGAGGCCGAGGGCGCGCTCCATGACTGACACCGTGCTCGAGGTCGCCGGCATCGAGACCTGCTATGGCCTGAGCCAGGTCCTGTTCGGCGTCTCGCTGTCGATCAAGCCCGGCGAGATGGTGACGCTGATGGGGCGCAACGGCATGGGCAAGACCACCACCGTGCGCTCGATCCTAGGCCTTACCCCGGCGCGCGCCGGCGCCATCCGCTTTGCCGGCCGCGAGATTCGCGGGCTGCCGTCCTACAAGGTCGCCAAGCTCGGTATCGGCCTGGTGCCGGAAGGCCGGCAGATTTTCCCCAATCTCACCGTGCGCGAAAATCTGGTGGCGACGGCGGCGGAGCGCGACGGCGGCGGCTGGACGCTGGATAAAGTGTACGCGCTGTTCCCGCGGCTGTCCGAGCGCGCCGGCAGCATGGGCAACCAGCTCTCCGGCGGCGAGCAGCAGATGTTGGCGATCGGCCGCGCGCTGATGACCAATCCGCGCCTGCTGATCTTGGACGAGGCGACCGAGGGCCTGGCGCCGCTGGTTCGGACCGAGATCTGGTCTTGTCTCGCCCGCCTCAAGGAATTGGGCCTCGCCATCCTCGTGATCGACAAGAATGTTGGCACGCTCATCCGCGTTGCCGACCGCCATTTCCTGATCGAGCGCGGCCGCGTGGTGTGGTCCGGCGACTCGCCTGAACTCGCCGCCGCGCCGGACGTGCAGCACCGTTATTTGGGGGTTTGACTACTCCGCCGGCTGAATGCTGGGCGGCGGCTCGCGGCGGCGGATGAAGCTGAAGCTTCTGCCGCCGAGCTTGCGGTGCAGCCGGTCGAGCAGCAGATAGATCACCGGCGTGGTGTAGAGCGTGAGCGCCTGCGACACCAACAGCCCGCCGATGATGGTGATGCCGAGCGGGCGGCGCAGTTCGGAGCCGGGGCCGGTCGCGATCACCAGCGGCAGCGCGCCGAGCGCCGCCGCCAAGGTGGTCATCAGGATCGGCCGGAAGCGAGCCAGGCAGGCCTCGTGAATGGCCTGCTGCGGCGGCAATCCGCGCCGGCGTTCGCCGTCGAGCGCGAAGTCCACCATCATGATGCCGTTCTTCTTGACGATGCCGATCAAGAGAACGATGCCGATGAAGGCAATCACGGTCAGCTCTGTGCCGAACAGGTTGAGCGCCAGCAACGCGCCGAGCCCGGCCGACGGCAGCGTCGAGATGATGGTGAGCGGGTGCGCCAGGCTTTCGTACAGCACGCCGAGCACGATATAGACCGCCACCAGCGCGGCCAGCAGCAGCAGCGGCTGCGCGCCGACCGATTGCTTGAAGGCCTGCACGTCGCCGGCGAAATCGGCGTGGATCGAATCGGGAATATGCATTTCGGCTACCGCCTGATTGATGGCCGCGGTCGCCTGGTCGAGCGTGGTGCCCGGCACCAGATTGTAGGTGATGGTCGTCGAGGGGAACTGGCCCTGGTGATTGACCACCAGGGGCGCGATGCCGCGCTCGATCTTGGCAACCGCCGACAGCGGAACCTGCGCGCCGCCGTTGCCCGGAACATAGACCTTGCTGAGATCGGAGGGGTCGCGCTGATAGATCGGATCGACCTCCAGAATGACGTGATACTGGTTGCGCTGGGTGTAGATGGTCGATACCTGCCGCTGCGAAAAAGCGTCGTTGAGCGCGTTGTCGATATCCTGGATGTCGACGCCGAACCGCGCCGCCGCCGGGCGGTCGATGGCAACCGTGGCCTGCAGGCCGCCTTGTTCGCGGTCGGTGGTGACGTCGGTCACGCCGGCGATCTGCTTCACGCGGTCCAGCACCTTCGGCACCCAGCTTTGCAGGGCGTCGATATCGGCGCTCCACAATGTGAACTGATACTGCGAGTCGCTCTGCCGGCCGCCGACGCGCAGGTCTTGCGCCGGCACCATGAAGACGCGGATGCCGGCGATGCGGGTGAGCTTGGCGCGCAGGCGCGCCACCACCCTCTGGGTGCTGATATTGTCGCGCTCGGCAAGCGGCTTCAGGCTGATGAACAGCCGGCCGCGGTTGACCGAGGCGTTGAAGCCGGAGGCGCCGACCGAGGAGCCGACGCCCGCCACCGCGGGGTCGGCGAGCACGACATCCATGGCCTGCTGCTGCAATTTTTCCATCGCCACGAAGGAAATGTCGGTCGACGCTTCCGTGCCGCCGAAAATCAGCCCGGTGTCGTCTTGTGGGAAAAATCCCTTCGGCGTCTTGATATAGAGTCCGGCGGTAAGCGCGATGGTGGCGACGAACACGATCAGCGCCAGCGCGCGCTGCTCGATCACGAAAGTGAGCGAGCGGTCGTAGAAGCGCACCATTTTCCCGAGCACGTTCTCGACCAGCCGGTCGAGCCAGGTTTCGGTCTTGCTCGGCGCATGATGCACGAAATAGGCGCAGATCATCGGCGTTACCGACAGCGACACCACGGTCGAAATGCCGATGGCGAAAGCGAGCGTCACCGAGAATTCGCGGAACAGCCGCCCGACGATGCCGCCCATGAACAAGAGCGGTATGAAGGCGGCGATCAGCGAAACCGAGATCGACACCACCGTGAAGCCGATCTGCTTGGCGCCCTTCATAGCGGCGCGCAGCGGCGAGGCGCCGGCCTCGAGATAGCGGAACGCATTCTCGATCATAACGATGGCGTCGTCGACCACGAAGCCGACCGACACCGCGAGCGCCATCAGCGACAGATTGTCGATGGAAAAGCCGGCGGCCCACATCGCCGCGCAAGTGCCGGCAAGAGACAAGGGAACCGTGATACCGGCGGCGAGCGTCGCCGACGTGCGCCGCAGAAACAGGAACACCACCATCATCACCAGCAGTATCGTGGCGCCGATGGTAAGCTGCATGTCGTGCACGCTGGCGCGGATGGTCTGGGTGCGGTCCGTCAGCACCGAGATCGTGAGCGCGGCCGGCACATATTCCTTGATCTGCGGCAGCAGCGCGTAAATGCGGTCTACCGTATCGATGACATTGGCATTGCCCTGCTTGGTTATGATCAGCAGCACCGAAGGGTCGCGGTTGAACCAGCCGGCCGACCGGCTGTTGCGCACGCCGGCCTTGATCGAAGCCACATTGGACAGCCGGATCACCGTGCCGTTGACGGTCTTCACGACCACCGGATCGTATTCCCCAGGAGTGCGTAGTTGATCGTTTAGCCCGATGGAGACGCTGCGATTGCCTTCGAAGGTGCCGATCGGCCCGGACGAATTGGTATTGGTGATCGCGGATCGGACGTCCTCCATGCTCAAGCCCATGGCGGCGAGCCGGGTCGGGTCGGCGCGCACGCGGATCGCCGGCTGTTCGGAGCCGGCGACGGTGACGTCGGCGACGCCGTCCACTTGGCTCAGGCGTTGAGCGATGACGCTGTCGGCGGCGTCGTAGATCTCACTGCCCTGCATTGTCTTGGAAGTGAGCGCCAGGATCAAAATAGGCGCGGCCGACGGATTGAATTTGCGGAAGGTGGGCAGCGTCGGCAGGTCGCCGGGCAGGTCGCTGAGCGCCGCGTTGAGCGCGGCCTGAACGTCGCGGGCGGCGCCATCGATGCTGCGCGAAAGATCGAATTGCACCGTGATGTGGGTCGAGCCGAGCGAACTCACCGACGTGAGCTCGGTGACGCCGGCGATTTCCCCGATGCGGCGCTCGAGCGGCGCGGCGACGGTGGCCGCCATGATGTTGGGATCGGCGCCCGGCCGGCTGGCGTTCACGCTGATGGTCGGCAGTTCGACGCTTGGCAGGCTGGCGACCGGCAGGAACGCATAGGCCACCGCGCCGACCAGGAACAAGCCGATGGCCATCAGCGTGGTGCCGATCGGCCGCCGGATGAAGGGGTACGAGAAATTCATGCGTTTTTCCGCCTGCGCATGATCTTTTCCGAAAACCGGTTTCCACTTTTCGGGATCATGCGCTACTCCGCCGGGCCGGGTGCGATTCGGGGCAGCCGCGGTTGAGGCGCCGGCGTCAGCCGCACGCGCAGCCGCTCCATGTAGAGATAGATCACCGGCGTGGTGTAGAGCGTCAGCAACTGGCTGAGCAGCAAGCCGCCGACGATAGTGATGCCCAGCGGATTTCTCAGTTCCGAGCCGGTGCCGCTTTCGAGCGCCAGCGGCAGCGCGCCGAACAGCGCGGCCAGCGTCGTCATCATGATCGGGCGGAAACGAAGCAGCGCCGCCTGCATGATCGAATCCTCGGGCGACAGCCCCTGTTTGCGCTCGGCCTCGAGCGCGAAGTCGATCATCAGAATCGCGTTTTTCTTCACGATGCCCATCAGCAGCACGATGCCGATCAGCGCGATCACCGACAGGTCGTAGCCGAACAGCATGAGCGCCAAGAGCGCGCCGACGCCGGCGGACGGCAGCGTCGAGAGAATCGTGAGCGGGTGGATGAAGCTCTCGTATAGCACGCCGAGCACGATGTAGATGGTGATGGCGGCGGCGAGGATCAGCCACGGCTCGCCGGCCAGCGACTTGGCGAATTCCGCGGCGTCGCCGGAATAGCTGCCAGTCACGGTCGCCGGCATGCCGATCTTGTCCTGCGCCGCGGTAATGGCGGCGACCGCGTCGGAGAGCGCGTAGCCGGATGCGAGATCGAAGCTGAGCGTCACGCTCGGGAACTGCTCCTGGTGCGCGATCGCCAGCGGCGCCGAGGTCTGCACGAAGTGCGAGAAGGCGGAAAGCTGGATCTGGTTGGTGCCGGTGACGGAATTCGGCGTCGCGGTGGTGTTGGTATTGGTGGTGCCGGTGGCGGTGTTCGCGACAGTCGCGACGGTGCCGTTGCTGGTGCTTGAACCGGTGATGAAGATTTTCGAAAGCGAGCTTGGATCCTGCTGGTATTTGGGCTGCGCTTCCAGAACGACGCGGTACTGGTTGGCCTGGCCGTAGATGGTCGAGACCTGCCGCTGGCCGAAAGCGTCGTTGAGCGTGTCGGTCACGCTCTGCATGGAGACGCCGAGCCGGCCGGCCTGTTCACGATCGACCCGCACGTTCAAGCGCGGGCCGCCTTCCTGCGCCTCCGAGGCCACCTGACGCAGCACCGGCAAGCCGCGCAATTGCCGCACCAACAGGTCGGACCATTTGACCACTTCGTTGCGGTCGGTGGAAACCAGCGTGTACTGGTACTGCGCGCGGCTCACGCGGGTGGAAATCTGGATGTCCTGCGTCGCCTGGAAATAAACCGTCATGCCGGGGATATTGGCGACGTCGCCCTTCAGCCTGTCGATGATCGCGTCGACGCCGGACTGGCGCTGGTCGCGCGCTTTCAAGGTGATCTGCAGGCGGCCGGCATTGGGCGTGGCGTTGAGCGTGCTGACGCCGATGACCGATACGACGCCGGTAACATCCGGGTCGGCGCGGATGACGTCCACGACCTCCTGCTCGCGGCGCTGCATGTCGCCGAACGAGATATCGGTGCCGGCCTCGGTCACCGCGGTGATCAGGCCGGTGTCCTGCAGCGGCAGGAAACCCTTCGGCATCACGACATAGAGCGCGATGGTGGCAACCAGCGTGATCAGCATCAGCGTCAGCGTCGCGCGCTGGTGGCGCAGCACCCACACGAGACTGACGCGATAGCCCTCGATCGTGCGCTCCATGTAGCCGTTGATGCGGCTCGACAGCGGCCCGGCAGGACTGTCCCCGCCGCGCCGCAGCAGGCGGCCGCACATCATCGGCGTCAGCGTCAACGACACGATCGCGGACGCCACCACCGCGATGGTCAGCGTGAGCGCGAATTCGCGGAACATGCGGCCGACCAGGCCGGTCATGAACAGCAACGGGATGAACACCGCGATCAGCGACAGCGTCAGCGATATGACGGTGAAGCCGATCTCGCTCGCCCCGCGCAGCGCCGCATCGAGCGGATTCTCGCCGTTCTCCATGTGGCGGACGATGTTTTCGATCATGACGATCGCGTCGTCGACCACGAAGCCTGTGCCGATGGTGAGCGCCATCAACGATAGGTTGTCGAGCGAGAAGCCGCAGAACCACATGACGCCGAACGTCGCGATCAGCGACAGCGGCAACGCGACGCCGGCGATAATGGTCGCGCGGACGGTGCGCAGGAAGATCAGCACCACCAGCACCACCAGGCCGATGCTCAGGATCAGGGTGAATTGCACGTCGTGAATCGAGGCGCGGATGGTGTCGGTGCGGTCGTTGACGATGGTGAGACTGGCGCCGGCCGGCAGCGAGCGGCGCAGGCGCGGCAGCTCGGCGCGGATGCGTTGCACGGTCTCGATCACGTTGGCGCCGGGCTGCCGCTGCACGTCGACCACGACCGCGGGGTTGCCTTTATAGGTGGCGCCAACCTTGTTGTTCTCCAGCCCATCGACGACGTCGGCGACGTCCGACAGCAGTACCGGCGCGCCGTTGCGGAACGCGACGGTGATCAATTTGTAGGCGTCCGCGCTGACGATCTGGTCGTTGGCCGCGATGCTGTAGGACTGGTTTGCGCCATCGAGCGAACCCTTGGCGCCGGCCACATTGGCGCCGACGATGGCCGTGCGCAGGTCTTCGAGACCGATCCCGTAGGCCGCCAGCCGCGACAGATCGGCCTGGATGCGGATCGCCGGGCGGATGCCGCCCTCCACGGAGACGTGGCCGACGCCGGTCACTTCCGAGAGCCGCGGCGCCATGATGGTATCGGCCATGTCGCTCAAAGTGCGCAGGTCGATGGTCTTGGAGGTCAGCGCCAGCGTGATCACCGGCGCGTCGGCCGGGTTCACCTTAGAATAAAGCGGTGGGTAGGGGAGGTTTCGCGGCAGCGTCGAGGCGGCGGCGTTGATCGCCGATTGCACGTCCTGCGAAGCGGAATCGATGTCGCGGTTCAGGTCGAACTGCAGCGTGACCTGGCTGATGCCGAACGAACTCGACGAGGTCATCGTCTGCAGCGCGGGGATCTTGCCGAATTGCGTTTCGAGCGGCGTGGTCACCAGCGCGGCGATGGTATCCGGATTGGCGCCCGGCAACTGGGTGGTCACCTGGATGGTGGGGAAATCCACCTGCGGCAGCGCCGACACCGGCAGCCACCAGTAGCCGAGCGCGCCACCCAGCATCACCGCGACGCCAAGCAAAGAGGTGGCAATCGGCCGGTGAATGAATGGCGAGGAGACACTCATTGCGGCGTAGTCGGCCTCCCGCCGCTCGGGCGTTGGCCGTTGCGTTGCCGGGTGGCCGGCGCGGCCGCGGCCGGCGCGCCGGCGGGGCTGCCGATGGTGATCTTGCTGCCGTCGGTGAGGCGCACGAAGCCGGTGGTAACCACGCGCTCGGGCGGGGCGACGCCGTTCTTGACCACGGTCTGCGTCTCATCCTGCTTCTGCACCACGATCGGGCGCATCGTCACGGTGTTGTCGTCCTTGACCACGTAGACGAAGGTGCCGTTCGGCCCGCGCTGCACCGCGCCAGTCGGGATCACCACCACGCCTTTCAAGGTGTCGACCAATAGCTGCACATTAACGAACTGGCCCGGCCAAAGCTGCAGGGCCGCGTTGGGAAACTCCGCCTTGAGCTTCACGGTGCCGGTGGTCTGGTCGACCTGGTTGTCCACCACTTTCAGGGTGCCGCGGTCGATCACCGCGTTGTTGTCCGGGCGCAGTGCGTCGACCGGGAGCGGCCCCTTGGCGAAGGCGTCGGTGACCTGGGTGATGTCCTGCTGCGGTAGATTGAAGATCACCGAGATCGGTTTGATCTGGGTAATGACGACGATCGTCGTGGCGCCCGCCGCGTGTACGATGTTACCTTCATCCACCTGCCGGATGCCGGTGCGTCCGTCGATCGGCGCGACGATGGTGGTATAGCCGAGCGTGGCCTGCGCACTTTCGACCGCCGCCTGGTCGGACTGCACCAGCGCGGCATCCTGCGCGACCAAGGCCTTTTGCGTGTCGGCCTGCTGGGCGTTGATGGCGTTGGTGGCGGCCAGCTTCTGGTAACGTTCGAGGTCGACTTTGGCGTTGGCGAGCAGCGCTTCGTCCTGCGCTTTCTTGGCCTTCGCCTGATCGAGCTGCGCCTGATAGGTGGTCGGGTCGATGCGCGCCAGCACGTCGCCTTTCTTGACATCGTCGCCTTCCTTGAAGCCGACGCTGATCAGCTTGCCGTCCACCTGCGGGCTGACGGTGACGGTATTGAGCGCCTTGATGGTGCCGACGGCGTCGAGATAGACCGGCACGTCGGCCGTCGTCGCGGCTGCGGCCAGCACCGGCACCGGTCCGCCTTCGGCGCCGAAGCGGCTGCGGGTTTGCTTCGGCACCGATTTGTTGAACACGTAAAACAGCGCGGCGGCGGCCAGGATGACGATCGCGGCGATCGCCAGATAGCGGCGATTGCGCGAGCTCGTCTTCGTCCGGATCTGCTGCGGCAGTTCACCGTGCATCGGCGGTCTCCGCCGGCTTCGGCAACCAGCCGCCGCCGAGCGCCTGATACAGGCTGACGATCGCCTGCAGCCGTGCCAGCCGCGCCTGCGCCAGCGCATCCTGAGCCTGGAACAGCGTCTGCTGGACTTGCAGCAGCGTGATCAGGTTGACGGTACCGGCGCGCAGCTGCTGATCGGACAGATCGAAGGCCCGCTGCGAGCTATTGACCACCTCGCGCTGCAGGCGCTCGGTCAGCGCCGTTTCACGCACCGCGATCAGCGCCTTATCGACGTCGGTGAAGCCGGATATCACGGCCTTGCGGTAGTTCTGCAACAGCTGATCCTGCAGGCCTTTCTGCAGATCAAGGTTGCCGAGCAGCTTGCCGCCTTCGAAGATCGGCTGCGTAAGTCCGGCGGTGAGCGTGTAGAACGCCGATTCCGGCCGCAGCAGCGTCTTGAGGATCGCGCTCTGATAGCCGCCTTCGCCGGTCAATGTGATGCTCGGCAGCAATTGCGCGCGGGCATTGTAGACATTGGCGTTCGCGGACGCGAGTTGCGCTTCCGCCAGGCGGATATCGGGGCGCTGCGCGATAAGTTCCGACGGCAGACCGGGCGTGACGCGCGGGATAGTGATGCCGCGCATGCTGCCGCCACGGATCGCGACGCGCTCGGGCGGCCGCGCCAGCAGTAGCGCGAGCACCGCTTCGCTTTGCCGCAGCGTTTGCACGAGCGGCGGGATCGACGCGCGCTGCGAGTTCACCAGGCTTTCCTGCTGCGCCACGTTGAGATCGGACGCGGTGCCGGCGGAGAATTGCTGCTTGATCAGATTGAGAATGCGGGTCGCGCTGGCCACGTCTTCACGCGCGATGCGCAAGCGGTCCTGCGCCGCCAGCGCCTGAAAATAGGTGTTGGCGGTAACTACGACGGTCGCCAGGCTGACCACCTCGCGGTTATAGCGGCTGGCAACCGCGCTTTGCTCGGCGGCGCGCAGGGCCGCGCGATTCTTGCCCCAGAAGTCGATCTCATAGCTGGCGGTGAGCGAGGTCGACAGCACATTTTGCTCGGAGGCGCCGCCCGCGCCGCCGCCGAGGCTTTGCGATGAGCGCGCCCGCGTGGCGTCGCCGGTGAGGCCGACGGCGGGCAACAGCGGCGCGCCGGCGATGCGCGACTGGGCATCGGCCTGCTCGATCTGCGCGACTGCCGCGGCAATATCGAGATTGGCGGCGCGGGCCTCGTCGATGATTTCCGTCAATTCCTTCGAGCGGAAGCCGCGCCACCAGTCGAGCGTCGGCAGCGCCGCTTGCGCCACGGCCGGATTTTTGGGGCCGGCGAGATAGGCGTTCGGAATATCGAGCGCGGGATCGGGCTTGTCGCCGTTGAGGAAGCAGCCGCCGAGCGGCAGGGTCAGGCAGATTCCTTGCAACATGGCTACAAACCGAGGCGCACGCCGTTTGGTTCCCGACCTCGAGGCTTGGCTAAGACGATGCATAGGCGGCTTTCAAACCGATAAAACGAAGCAGCGGCACGAAATTAGCCGGTTTTACTGCCGATTGCTCGCGGTTTTACGGCCGGGCGACCAGTTAGCCAAAGCTTTGCGGCCCGCCGGCGACATTTGCGACGCCGAAAACGCGAATACGCCCTGAATAACCTGATCGAAGGCCTGCCGTGCGCTCCGTGTCTTGGCCATGGCCGCGCGCATCGCGTTGGGGTCGAACGGCTCGTGCCGCAGCGTTTCGTGGATCTCGTCCTGCGCGGAGTGGTATTGCCACTGCGCGTCGTCGATCAATTGGCGGTTGGCGTTGATCTGACCGCGCAGCAAGTCGGCATCGGCCGCCGGCAGCGTGTCGGCGATATGCTCGACGCGCACGAATACGTTGCGGTCCCAGGCCGGCGGCGCCGGCGCGCGAACCGCCATCGCCAGCGCGACGCCGACGAAGAACAAATTGAGCGCCAGCGAGCCGAGCAGCAGCCAGCGCGACGAGCCGCGCGTGATGGTAGGCGCGTATTGGGCGACGGTCATGGGCGGGCTCCCGTCAACGGCTCGGGCTCGAACACGATCGAACCGATATCGGTGCGGCTGGCGACCGCGAAGGGCGCGCCGCCGCCGTCGAAGCGCCGGTCCATCCCGGCGATGCCGATGACGAAACCGAGCGCCGCGAAGCAGGCGAGCGCGGCGAAACGCGGCCAGGCCGGCGCGAATTGCCAGTCGAGCAGCACGCCGGGCAGGCGCCACAGCGGCCACTTCTGCCGCGGTAGCGAGTTTAGGCGCTTGAGCACGCGCTCGATCGCCGCGTCGTCGGGCGGCGGCGCCTGTGTCTGGAGCTTGAGCGCGGTCTCGAGAAATTCCGGCAACTGCCCATTGGTCATTTTAATCGTCCTCATCGATCACGCTGTCGAGCGCGCGGCGCAGGTTCTGCTTGCCGCGCACCAATAAGGTCTCCACCGCCGACACCGAAGTGTCGAGAATTTCCGCCACCTGCGCGTTGCTCATGCCGTCACCGTAAGTGAGCACGATGGCGGTGCGCTGGCGCGCGGGGAGTTCCGCGATTGCGCCCGCGACCAGCTTTTCGCACTCGTCGCGCTCGGCCTTTTCGGTCGCGCCGAGCGCCGGGTCGACGATTTCGCCGGCGGCCTCCAGCGCGACCCAGGGTGCGCGCCGTTTGCGGTCGAGACAGAGATTGACCACCACGCGCGTGAGCCAGGTGCGGAACAGCGCCAAAGGCTGCCAGCGCGGGGCAAAAGTCCAGACCCGCAACATGGCTTCCTGCGCCACGTCCTCGGCATCGGCCGCGTTGCCCAGAATGCGGCGGGCGAGCCCGAGCATGGCCGGCAGATGGCGGCGGCTGAGCGCGCGGAACGCTCGCTCGTCGCCGCGCGCGATCCGGGCCATGAGCGCTTCGTCGCTGTCATCCATCGCAGGGAGGCGACCGCCATCGGGGATTCCCGTCCATTGTAGACCTTGGCCTGTCCATTAAACGCGTGGGGATGCGGAATCCTGTGGGGAACGAACTACGGGCAAAGCGCCGAAAAGTGTGCCCGATCGCCGGTCTAACCTATTGAATTATCGCTGTTTAGCAACCCAGGAACGACCGTCTACGCGCGCGCCCTTCCGCCCCCCGGAAGACCGTGTCAATTTGCGCCCAACCGGCGCGACCGGCCGTGAAGGCGCGTGATCCTGAAAATCGAAAACCGGTTTCCGGACGAGATCATGCATCACAAAAAAGGGGAGGCATCAGCATGGACAAGGCACTCTACGACAAGGGCATGGCGATGCGCCGCAAGGTGCTAGGCGACGAATATGTCGACCGGGCAGTTGCCAATACCGACGACTTCAATCGCAAATTCCAGGACCTGCTCAACGAATTTGCGTGGGGCGCAGTCTGGACCGACGAGGACCTCAAACCCCGCGACCGCAGCCTGCTCAATCTCGGCATGATCGCCTGCCTCGGCCGCATGCACGAATTCGAGGCGCATTTCCGCGGCGCGCTGCGCAACGGGCTGACCCAGAAGGAACTCGGCGCCATCCTGCGGCAGGTCGCGGTCTATTGCGGGTTCCCGGCCGCGGTCGATTGCCACCGCGTGGCCAAACAGGTACTGGCGGGGGAGACCAAGAAAATATGACGAAAACCCGAGCCGTCATGGCAGAATCACGTTATTGAGATAGCCGTATTCTTGTCTTGAATGTGCCTTCATCCCGAGGCAATCAGACCGCGGGACGGCTGGGGATTCCAGGTCCCCCGTTTCATGGTGAACGATGATCCGACGCTTTGGACTATTTCTGATGACGCTGCCGGTCGCGGCGGCCTTTTCCGCCGCTCCCGCGCTTGCGCAATATTATCCGTCGCCGCCGCCGGGATATTATCGGGACGTCCCGCCGCCGGGCACCTATTACGACGACCGCCGCTCGCCGCCCGCATTCTGGAACGAAGACGATGAGGACGACCGGCCGGCGCCGCGGCGCTATCGCTCGCCGCAGATGACCCAGGGCCAGCCGGGCGCGCCCAGCCGCATCCTGCCGTATCCGGAAGAAGCCCAAGCAACCCCGCCGCCGCCGGCATTCGCTCCGCCCGACGCGCGTGCGCCGGCCGCCCACGATCCTAATGCGGTTCGCCCGCCTGGCGCGATCGCCGTAGCGCCTGCTGAAGCACCGCCGCAGGCGGGGCCTGCAACGCCGGCGCCGGCCGGGACCGCCGCGCTGCCGCCGGAGGATCAGCCTGAGCAAGGCCAGCCCCAGGATCTGCCGGACAATCTGAAGCGGCAATTGGTCGACTACGGCACCAAGGAGCCGGCCGGCACCATTATTGTCGATACCGCGCACACCTATCTCTATCTGGTGCTCGGCGGCGGCAAGGCGCTGCGCTACGGCGTGCGCGTCGGCCGCGACGGTTTTACCTGGACCGGCACCGAGCGCATTTCCAAGATGAAGGAATGGCCGGACTGGTTCCCGCCGCCGGAGATGATCGAGCGCCAGCCTTATCTGCCGCGTCAGATGGCGGGCGGATCGGGCAATCCGCTCGGCGCGCGCGCCATGTATCTCGGCAACACGCTCTACCGCATTCACGGCACCAACCAGCCGTCGACCATCGGCCACTATGTTTCGTCGGGCTGCGTCGGCATGCTCAACCAAGACGTCGAGGATCTCTACAGCCGCGTGCAGGTCGGCACCCGCGTTGTCGTTCTGCCCGGAAAGGCGCCGGAGACGGTCGCCGCGACCGGCGCCGGTAGCGCGCTGCCGCCCGCCAACCCGATGGCGCCGCCGCCGCACATCGGCACGGCGATCTCGGGCTCGCCGCTGCCGCCGCCGCGGTAAAAGTCCGAAATCCTGCGTCACGCTGTAGCACCGGCTCCGCCGCTGCCTTAACATCGCTTGCCAAGCCGCTCGCCGGATGTCGTCCGGGCAGAAGCGGCAATAGGAAATGCGAGCGATGGGAGGCCGGCATGGCGCGCGAGGAATTGCAGATCAAATTCAATCGGCGTAAATTCTTGGCCGGTGTGGCGATTGCCGGCGCGGCCGGTGCCGCCGCACCACCTGCCGCCCGGGCCGCGACCACGGCGCTGACGCCGGGCACAACACCGCGTCCTTCCGCACTCCGTCCTTCCGCCGCCGTTGCCGCCAATGAAACCGCAACGCCGCCCGCGATGGCGAAGTCCGAGGGCGTGCCCGCTTCCGACTTCATGGTCGATGTCATCAAGTCGCTCGATATCAAATATATGCCGTGCAATCCGGCCGATAGCTTCCGCGGCCTGCACGAATCCTTGATCAACTACGGCGGCAACAAAAGTCCCGAATTCCTCACCTGCACGCATGAGGAAGCCGCGGTGGCGATGGCGCACGGTTATTTCAAAATCGCCGGCAAGCCGCTGATGGTCTGCGTCCACGGTACCGTCGGGCTGCAGCACGCGGCAATGGCGATCTACAACGCCTGGTGCGACCGCGTTCCGGTGATCGTGGTCGGCGGCAACGATCTCGACGCCTCGAAGCGTGCGCCCGGCGTGCCGACCTTCCATTCGGCGCAGGACATCAGTTCGCTGGTGCGCGATTTCACCAAATGGGACGACCAGCCGGTGTCGTTGCCGCATTTCGCGCAGTCCTTTGTGCGCGCTTACAAACTGGCGATGACGCCGCCGCACGAGCCGGTGATGATCGCGCTCGATGCCGCGCTGCAGGAATTGACCACGCTGGATCGCGCCAAGCTCACGATCCCGCGCTACGTGCCGACCTCGCCGCCGCAAGGCGACGGCAACGCGGTGCACGAAGCGGCGCGCCTTTTGGCGGATGCCGAACGCCCGGTGATCGTTGTCGATAAATGCGCCCGCACGGAAAACGGAGTGAAGCTGCTGGTCGAGCTTGCCGAGGTGCTGCAGGCGCCTGTCATCGACCAGAAAGGCCGGATGAATTTTCCCAATACCCATTATCTTTCGCAGAATGCGCGCGGCCGCGCGCTGCTCGGGCAGGCCGATGTGATCCTCGGTCTCGAACTGTCGGATTACTGGGGCACGGTGAACGGCTGGATCGACAATGGCGACGACGACGGTTCCGGCTTGCAGGAATCGCACGTCAAGCCGAACGCCAAACTGATCAGCATCAGTTCGATCCTGCTCAATACCAAGGCGAACTATCAGGACTTCCAGCGCTTCCAGGTCGTCGATGTCGAGATGGCGGCCGACGCGGAGGCAACTTTGCCGGCGCTGATCGAGGCGGTGAAGCAGGCGCTGCCGGCCAATCAAAGGGCAGCGGTCGAAGCGCGCGGGGGCGGCCTGAAAAAGGTCTGGAGCGAAACGCGCGATCACACACGTCAGGCGGCTTCTTACGCCTGGGATGCGAGCCCAATCAGCACCGCGCGCATGTCGATGGAAGTTTACGCGCAGATCAAGGACCTCGACTGGTCCTCGGTCGGCGGCGACCGCCAGTTTTCGGCCTGGCCGACACGGCTATGGCCGATGGACAAGCACTATCACCACATCGGCGGACCCGGCGGCTACGGCGTCGGTTACGGCTTGCCGGCCGCGGTCGGCGCGGCACTGGCCAATCGCGACGCCGGGCGTTTCTCGGTCAATTTCCAGCCCGACGGCGACCTTATGTATTCGCCAGGCGCGCTGTGGACCGCGGCACGCCACAAGATTCCGTTGCTGACCGTGATGCACAACAATCGCGGCTATCACCAGGAAACCATGCACGTGCAGCGCATGTCGAACCGGCGCAACCGCGTCGCCTATCTCGGCAAGGACCTCGGGCCGCTCGGCACGCGCATCGAGAACCCCGACATCGACTACGCGAAGCTGGCGAGCGCCCTGGGCGTCTATTCGGCCGGACCCATCACGGATCCAAACGAATTGGCGCCGGCGCTCAAAAAGGCGGTGCAGGCGGTGAAGGCCGGCGAGCCCGCGCTGGTCGACGTCGTCACCCAGCCGCGGTGAGGGGAAAGCCCGTGCGACTATTTCATGCCTGCGCGATTGCATTGACGGTTCTCGCTCCCGGCGCCGCGTTCGCGGCCTCCGCCGAGCACGGCAAAGCAATGTTTATTCAGCACGGCTGCTGGCAGTGTCACGGCACCCAAGGGCAGGGCTCGATCGCGACCAGCGGGGGAAAAAGGCTCGCGCCCAATCCGCTGCCATGGGAAGCATTTTCCGGCTTCGTGCGCTCGACCAACCGCGCCATGCCGCCCTATAGCGAGAATATTCTCTCCGACGGCGATCTCGCCGACATCTACGCCTATCTGCAGTCGATCCCCAAGCCGCCGGATGTGAACGGCATTACGCTGCTCAAGTAGCGCGGTCGCGGCCCAGCGCCTTGACGCGCGCTAGCCTTGTCACCGCTTCGATCACCGCGCCGGGATCGGCCACGCCGCGGCCTGCGATGTCGTGGGCGCTGCCGTGCGCGACCGACGAGAACAAAATCGGCGAACCGATCGACAGACCGGCGGTGCGGTTGAACGCTTGCAGCTTGGCGGCGATGTGACCCTGGTCGTGCAGCATCACGATATAAGCATCGCAATCTTTCTTCCGGAACATGGTGTCGGCGCCAAACGGGCCGGTGACTGTAATGCCGTCCTGCGCGGCGCGCGCGATGGCCGGAATGATGATGTCGGTTTCTTCCGAGCCGAACATGCCGTCTTCGCCGGCGTGCGGATTGAGTCCACCGACGAAAATCTTCGGGCGGGCGATCCCTAAACGCTTGAGCGCCGTATCGACGACGCGGATCACGCGCTCGACCCGTTCCGGCGTGATCAGCGTAACCGCCTCGCGCACGCTGAGGTGCAACGTGGCGTGGGCGATGCGCACGTCGTCGAAGCAGATCATCAGATAGACGTCGTTGACCGGCGTGCCGGTCTCGCGCGCGACGAATGACGGGTAGCCGTCGAAGGCGATGCCGGCCGCGGCAATCGAGCGTTCGGTCTGCGGCGCCGCTACCACGGCCTCCACGTCGCCCAAAAGCGCGCATTGGATCGCGCGGCGGGCGGCGGCAAGCGAAGCGCGGCCATACGCTGCGTCGACCTTGCCGAAAATCACCGGCGTATTGGTCCCGTCGCCGGCATCGAGCAGGTTGACCGCGCCGTTCGACCAGTCGGCATCGCCGGCGCGCGCAATAACATGCAGACGCGGCGCCAGGCCGGCGGCTTCGGCGTGCAGTTGCACCGCCGCCGGATCGCCCACCAGCAGCGGCCGGCAGAGGGCTCGCACGCGCGCGTCGAGCGCCGCCTTGAGCGCAATTTCCGGGCCGATTCCGGCCGGGTCTCCGGTGGCGATGGCGATGCGCGGCAAGCTCATGAGCGTCTTTCTTAGGCGGCGCGACTGCCTATAATGCCGGCCCGCGCTTGAAAGAAATAATAGCAGTGGAATGAGGAAACGTCGCCATGATGTCGCGTGAACAGAATGAGCAATTGAGCCGCATCGGTCCCGGCACGCTGATGGGCAAGCTGTTGCGCCGCTATTGGGCACCGTTCCTGCTTGCCGCGGAAATCCCCGAGCCGGATTGTCCGCCGGTCAAGGTCAAGCTGATGGGCGAGCGCCTGATCGCCTTCCGCGACAGCAAGGGACGCGTCGGTCTGATCGACGAATTCTGCGCCCATCGCGGCGCCTCGCTCTGGTTCGGCGAAAGCGAAGACTGCGGCATCCGCTGCCATTACCACGGCTGGAAATACGACATCACTGGGCAATGCACCGACCTTCCGTCCGAGCCGGAGGAGTCGGGCTTCCGCAAGAACATCAAATTGAAATCCTACCCGTGCATCGAGAAGGCCGGAATCGTCTGGGCCTACATGGGCCCGCCGGAACTGCAGCCGCCGCCGCCGGCGCTGGAATGGACCGATGTCGCGCCCGAGCAGCGCTTCGTCACCAAGCGCTTGCAGGAATGCAATTACCTGCAGGCGATGGAAGGCGGCATCGATTCGAGCCACGTCTCCTGGCTGCACGGCTCGGAGCTTAACAAGGATCCGCTGTTCAAGGGCAGCAAGGCGAATGCCTATAACGAGCAGGACCGCATGCCGTTGTTCGAGGTGGAGGAATTCTCCGGCGGCCTGCTGATCGGCGCGCGCCGCAATGCCGAGGCGGGCAAATATTATTGGCGCATCACGCCGTGGATTATGCCCTGGTACACCATCATCCCGCCGCGCGCGGGCCATCCGCTCGGCGCGCATGCCTGGGTGCCGATCGACGACGAGACCTGCTGGGCCTGGAGCATCAATTATCATCCCAAGCGCGCGCTGACAAAATCGGAAGTCTCGGCCATGCAGGACGGAGAGGGCATCCACGTCAAATACGTGGCCGGCACCTTCATTCCGCTCGCCAACAAGTCGAACAACTACCTGATGGACCGCGAGGCGCAGCGCGCCGGCCATAGCGCGACCGGCGTCGACGGCATCGCTATGCAGGACGCTTCCATTCAGGAAAGCATGGGCGCGATCCAGGACCGCACGCAGGAGCACCTGTGCGCGACCGACGCCGGCATCATCATGACGCGCAAGATCATGCTGCGCGCGGCCAAGGCTGCGGCAGAAGGCAAGCCGGTGCCGGCAACCGCGCCGGATGCGCAGCGCGTGCGCTCGGTGGCGATCGAACTCGGCCACGGCGTCTCGTTCAGCGAAGGCGCCAAGCACGGGCTCTATGCCGAATTGGGCACCGAGCCACTGTCGGTGTAGAAGGCTCGCAACCGAAAGGTGGATCGAACATGCCGCACTACACCGCGCTGGTCACATTGCTGGCCGTGGCTCTGTATTTCTACACCGGCCTGGCGGTCGCCAAGGCGCGGGGCAAATACGGCGTCAAAGCGCCGGCGACCACCGGCAACCCCGATTTCGAGCGCGTGTTCCGCGTGCAGATGAACACGCTGGAATGGATGCCCATCTTCCTGCCGCTGCTTTGGTTCTTCGTGCTCTATGTCAACGACTGGGGCGCTGCGCTGCTCGGGCTGGTGTGGCTGGCCGGCCGGGTGGTCTACATCCGCGGCTACGCCGAGGCGGCCGACAAGCGCCACCGCGGCTTCGCGATCCAGGCCTTCGCCTGCGGCGCGCTTTTTATCGGCGTTCTGGCCGGCATCGTCTGGCGCATGGCGCACGGGTGGTGAGCATGCCGCCGTCACTCCGGGCCGGCTCGCATCGCGAGCGTCCCGGAATGACTGCCAGGATTACTCCGCCGCGCTCGCCTGCTTGCCGATCGCCGCGTTGACGCGCGGCATCACTTCTTCGGCCATCAGCTGCATCGAGCGCTTGGCAAGCGCCGGATCGACCCAGTCCATGCCGGCATAAACCAGCTCGCCGAAATCGCCGGTCTCCTCGCGCATCGCCAGAATCTGGTCGACGACTTTGTTGACGCTGCCGGCAAACACGCAGTTCTGCATGACGTAGTCGAGCGTGATCTCGTCGTCCGGCTGTTCCTTGTGGCTCTTGAACACGTAGAGCCGGTTGCCGCGCATCATCTTGGCGCGCATGTTGCCGAAGTAGTGACGATACGGGCTGTTGGCATCCTCGCTGCCGTAGCGCGCCGCCATCTTGTCGTCGTCGGCGACGAACATCGTCCGCGCCACGCGCCAGTCGTTGATGTCGGCCTTCTGTCCGGCCTCGGCCTTGCCCTTGGCGTAGTTCGTCCAATGCGACTTGAGATGCTTGGCGAGCAGGAAGTTCGCCGATAGCGGATGGAAGTCGCGTTTGCCCATCAGCACCACGCCGGGCGAGAACGGCGCCACCACGGTGCCGACGATCTCCGGCCGCGGCTTCTGGTACGGCTTGCCCATGACGCCGACGCCGAGATGCAGCGCGGCGCTGCGCGCGAACGATACCTTGAACCGGTTGCCGGGGAATTCGATGTCGTAGGGCGGATCTTGCTCCCACACCGCCAGGATCACGTCGATAGCGTCGGCGAAGATCTTGTTGCGATCCTCGTCGAGAATGCCGATCGCCTCGCAGTCGGAGGGTAGCGCGCCGGGCGACACGCCCATGATGAAGCGGCCTTGCGCCAGATGATCGAACATCGCCGCGTTCACCGCGATCACCACCGGATGCATCTGCGCCAGATTGGTGGTGCCGGTGGCGAGCTTGATCTGCTTGGTGTCGTGGATCAGCGTCGCCTGGAACAGCATGCTGTTGGTGATGTTCTCGCAGGCGTCGGTCAGATGCTCGCCGACGAAGGCGTCGTAAAAGCCGAGTTTGTCGGCGAGGATGATGGTCTCGCGGTCCTCGCGCAGCGTCTGCGTCCAATCGCGGCCCATTGGATGCACCGGCATCGTGAAGTAACCCAACCGCATAATTCTCTCCGGCTTGAACCCGATGTGTTGACCGCAAACTAGCCGAGCCGGCGCGCCGATGCATCAAGCGTGACAAAAATCGTTTTTGAAATGGCGAAAATAGGCTTCCCTGGCGGTGGCCGGCTCCGGCTTTGCCGGCGGTCTCCACAGGGCCTTTGCACCCGTTCGGCAACGGCCGCGCAAACGACTAGGGTTCGCTTGAGGACTGCCGATTCGGGGCTGAGGGAGGCCGCCATGATGCGCTGGTTTCACGCCTTGATGCCGAAGGAGGAGCGCTTCTTCGACCTGTTCGCGCGCCATTCGCAGGCCGTGCTGGCCGGCGCCGAGGCGCTGCGCGCCATGCTGGAGGGCGGCGCGGCGGTGCAGCCCAATTACCAAATCGTCATGGACCGCGAGCAGGACGCCGACGACGTCACCCGCGAAGTGCTGATCGCGGTGCGCCGCACCTTCATCACGCCGTTCGACCGCGGCAACATCCGCGACCTGATCACCTCGATGGATAACTCCATCGACCAGATGCAGAAGACCGCCAAGGGTGTCGTGCTGTTCGACGTGACCGAATTCACGCCGCAGATGAAGGAAATGGCCGACGCGATCGTGAAGTGCGCGCATTTGGTGCAGGAAGGCGTGCAGCTGCTGCGCTCGATCAGTTCGGAAGCCGTGCACATCAGTACCTTGACCGAGCGGATTTCGCAGCTCGAAGGCCGCGCCGACGAGCTGCACGATATCGGCCTGCGGGAGCTGTTCCAGACCAAGGCCAAAACCGATCCGATCGCCTTTTTCGTCGGCAACGAGGTCTACGATCATCTGGAAAAAGTCGTCGACCGTTTCGACGACGTGGCCAACGTCATGCACGGCATCGTCATCGAGCACGTGTAAACACCACCGCAAGGCCAAACGACGATGGATGCCGCCGCGCTCGCCCTGCCGTTCCTGTTCGCTTTGGTCGCCGTCGCGCTCGCGTTCGACTTCCTCAACGGCATGAACGACGCCGCGAACGCGATTGCGACCATCGTGTCGACGCGCGTGCTGCGGCCGCAATACGCGGTCATCTGGGCGGCATTTTTCAATTTCATCGCCTTCCTGTTCTTTGGCCTGCATGTTGCCGAAACGGTCGGCCGCGGCATCGTCGAGGCGGATGTCGTCAATGCCCACGTGATCTTCGGCGCGCTGGCCGGCGCGATCGTCTGGCAGATCTTGACGCAGCGGCTGGGAATCCCGTCGTCGAGTTCGCACGCGCTCATCGGCGGCCTGGTCGGCGCTGGCATCGCGAAGGCGGGAATTCACGCCATAGTCTGGTCCGGCGTCGGCAAGACCGTGGCCGCCATCTTTCTCTCGCCGGGACTCGGCCTGGTGCTCGCGCTTATGCTGATCCTGCTGGTTTCGTGGATTTTCGTGCGGTCGGCGCCGTACGGCGTCGATAATCTTTTCCGCCGCGTCCAGTTCGTATCGGCCTCGTGTTACGCGCTCGGCCACGGCGGCAACGATGCCCAGAAGACCATGGGGATCATCGCCGTGCTGCTGTATTCGCAAGGCCTGCTCGGAACGAATTTCTACGTGCCGTTCTGGGTGGTGATCGCGTGTCAAATCGCGATGGCCGCCGGGACCATGGCCGGCGGCTGGCGCATCGTCAAAACCATGGGCTCGAAAATCACGCGGCTGACCCCGATGCAGGGCTCCTGCGCGGAAACCGCCGGCTCCATCATGCTGTTCACGGCGACCTGGCTCGGCATCCCGGTGTCGACCACGCACACCATTACCGGCTCGATCATCGGTGTCGGCGCGGCGAAAAAAGTGTCGGCGGTGCGCTGGGTTGTCGCGCAGGAAATCGTTATCGCCTGGGTGCTGACGATCCCGGCGTCCGGGCTGCTTGCCGCGCTGTTCTACTGGCTGGCCGGCTTGGTCAGCGGATGATCAGGCGGCGACGCGGGCGAGGAAGCCCTCGACCTCGCGGCGCAGTTCGGCGGCGGCGGCTTCCACCGCCTGCGAAGCGGTGAGCACGCTTTCGGCCGACTGCCGGGTCTCGGCTGCCGCCCCGGTGACATTGCCGAGCGCCGACACCACCAGCTTGGCGCCGTCGGCGGCGCCGGTGACGTTCTGCGAAATCTCGGAGGTCGCCGCGCTCTGCTGCTGCACGGCGGCAGAGACGGTGGTGGCGTAGCTGTCGATTTCCTGCATACGGCTCGCGATGCGTCCGATCGCGTCGACGGCGCTGCCTGTCGAGCTCTGTACCGCGCCGATCAGCTTGGAAATGTCCTCGGTCGCCTTGGCGGTCTGCACCGCCAGCGATTTGACCTCGGACGCCACCACCGCGAAGCCCTTGCCGGCCTCGCCGGCGCGCGCGGCCTCGATCGTCGCATTGAGCGCCAGCAGGTTGGTCTGGCCGGCAATGGTGCGGATCAGCTTGACCACGTCGCCGATCTTCTGCGCGGCTTCCGACATGGCGCTGATCTGGGCATTGGTGCCTTGCGCTTCCGCGACCGCCGCGCGCACGATCGAGGTGGTCTTGGCGAGTTGGTGGCTGATTTCGCCGATCGATTCGGTCAACTCATCGGCGGCGACCGCCGCGGTTTCCACGTTCGCGCTCGCCTCGTTGGAGGCGGACACCGCGTTGTCCGCGCGCTGCGAGGTCTGGCCGGAACTGGCGAACAGATCGGTGGCGGTCGAGCGCATGGCCATGGCGCCGTCGGCCACCGTGCGCAAGTGATCCTCGACGCGCTGGCGGAACGCCGCGATCGCGTGCTCGATGAGGGCGCGGCGCTGCTGCTGTCCGTGCATCGCGGCGCGTTCGCGCTCGGCCTCGCGCCGTTCGGTGATGTCCTCGTGGGTCGCCACCCAGCCGCCGTCCGGCATCGGCCGGTTGATGACGCAGACCACGCGGCCGGTGATGGATTTGACTTCGGCGGTAGTGGTCTCGCCATGCGCCATGGCGGCGACCAGCTCGTGCCGGTATTGGTCGGGATCGCGCGAGAAGCTGCCGTTGGTGACGCGGAATTCGAGCAGGCTGGCGAGCGTGCGGCCCGGCTTCACGACCTCGTCGGGGAGTTGGTACAGATCCATGTAGCGGCGGTTGCACACGACCAGCCGCTCGTTGCGGTCGAACATGCACAGTCCCTGCGACATGTTGTTGATGGCGACCCGCATGCGCGTGTTGTCGACTTGCCGGCGCCGGGCGGCGCCGATGGCGCCGATCAGCATCGCCAGCGCGGCCGTCAGGCCTGCGGCGAGGGCCGATACCGGGAGTTCGCCTGTGCCGCCGGTCCATGCGCCGAGCGGCACGGCATAGCGGTACAGCGCAAAACTCGGCGGAAAGCTGACGCAGCCGATCAGCGCAACCAGGCGCCAATCGCGCGCGAATTGTGGTGGAGAAGCTGCGGCCATGGTTGTGCCCGGGGTCGGCGGGCACGCTATTCCCCTACCGGTTGTTTTGCAGTTAATTGGTTGCAATCGAGTGGTTAATCAAAGCTTAATCGTGAGTTCCGGGAGAACGTCGGATGGCGAAACTGCGGGCGGCCGAATGCCGCGAATTCATCGCGGCGGTGGTTGAAAAGGCCGCCGAGATGGGCGTGCCGGTCTCGGTCGCCGTGGTCGGACCGGAAGGCCATCTGATTGCGCTCGAGCGCATGGACGAGGCCGGCTTCATCACCCCCGACACGGCCATCGCCAAGGCCTACACCGTGGCGGCGTTCCGCTCCATGAGCCCGCGCTTTCCCGACGGGCTGGTGATCCAGCAGTGGTTCAAGGAGCGCAATCCGCAATTGCTCATCAGCCTCGCCGCCATGACCAACGGCAAGATCGCGGCGTCCGGCGGCGGCGCGCCGGTATTTCGCGGCGACGAGATGGTCGGCGCCTATGGAATTTCCGGCGGCACCTCGCAGCAGGATGAGGAGATGGCGGTCTACGCCCGCGCCAAGGTCGGCTGGGCGCATCGCTCGAGCGCCGAGCCGAAGGAGAGCGTAAAGGAACATATCAACGCCCTCTATGCCGAAGCCGGCATCACCGGCCGCAAGCTTTGAAGTCATGGCCGGACTTGTCCCGGCCATCCACGTCTTTAGTGTTCGGCCAAGTCGTGGATGCCCGCGTCAAGCGCGGGCATGACACGGTGGATACGGAGTACCGCAATGGAATTGACTGCCGCTCGCCAGGCCGGCCCATCCGAATGGACCGGCCGCATCGAGGATGACGCGCTGCTGCGCGGGCGTGGCCGCTTCGGCGACGACGTCAAGCCGCAAGGCGCCCTGGCGGCCTATTTCGTGCGCTCGCCGCACGCCTTCGCCACCATCGAAAACATCGACGTCGCGACTGCCAAGCGCGCGCCCGGCGTGGCGGCGGTGCTGACCGCCGCCGATCTGGCCGCGGCGCATTATCATTCCATCTCGCATCCGCATCCGATTCCAGGCCGCGGCGGGAAAGTAGCGGTCGCGCCGCACCGGCCGTCGCTGGCGGACAAGCGCGTGCTGCATGTCGGCGAGCCGGTGGCGATGGTGATCGCGGCCAGCGCAGCCCAGGCGCAGGACGCCGGCGAAAAAGTCGCGGTCGATTACCAGCCGCTCAACGCCGTGACCGATGTGCGCGCGGCGATTCAAGCCCGCGCGCCGCAACTCTGGCCGGAAGCGCCCGGCAATATCGGTTTCGACTGGAGCGCGCCGGCCGATCCCGAGGGCAAGAAGCAAGCGGCGCTGGATCGCGCCTTCAAGGATGCCGCCCATGTGGTGCGCGTCGAACTGGTCAATCAGCGCTTGGTGGTCGCCTCGCTCGAGCCGCGCACGGCGACCGCGAGCTACGACGCCGGCCCCAAGCAGTTCACGCTTCGCTGCGGCACCCAGGGCGTCGCCGCCGTGCGCGGCCAGATCGCCGGCGCCATGGGCATCAAGCCGGAGGAGTTGCGCATCCTCACCGACGATCTCGGCGGCGCCTTCGGCATGAAGGGCTGGTGCTATCCCGAATACATCCCGATGCTGCACGCGGCGCGCATGCTGCAAAAGCCGGTGCACTGGGTCTCGACCCGGTCGGAGGCCTTCGTCAGTGACAACCAGGGCCGCGACTCGTTCTGGAGCGCGGCGCTTGCGCTCAACACGCGCGGCCGCTTTCTCGGGCTGCGCGTCGACTGCCTCGGCAATGTCGGCGCCTATATCACCGGCGTGGCGCATTTCGTCTTCACCACGCACGTTTCCGGCTGCCTGCCGACGGTCTACGACATCCCGCAGGCGCAGGTGAATACGCGCTGCGTGCTCACCAACACGCTGCCGACCGGACCCTATCGCGGCGCCGGGCGGCCGGAGGCGAGTTACCTGATGGAGCGGCTGATCGATGCCGCCGCCGATAAGACCGGCATCGACGCCGCCGAACTGCGCCGGCGCAATCTGATTCAAGCCGACAAAATTCCCTACATCACCGCCTTCGGCAGCACCTACGATAGCGGCGACTTTCCCGGCGCATTCGAGCGCGCGCTAGAGCTTGGCGGTTACGCCGGCTTTGCCGCGCGCAAGAAAGCGGCGAAGAAACAAGGCAGACTGCGCGGCATCGGCATCGGCTGCTATCTGGAGATCGCCGGCGCGTTCCCCGAAGAGGCCGCGCGCATTACGTTTCCCGGCGGCAACAAGGTGACCGTCAGCATCGGCGCCGGCGGCAGCGGGCAGGGGCATCCGACCGTGTTTCGCAACGTGGCCGCGCGCCGGCTCGGCATCGCGCCCGAGGCGGTGACGGTCACCTCTGGCGACTCGGCGCGCGACGTGCCGGGGTTCGGCGCCGTCGCCTCGCGCTCGGCGATGTATGTCGGCGGCGCGATTGCCGTCACCGCCGACAAGGTGATCGAGAAAGGCAAGCGCGTCGCCGCCATGCTGCTGCAGGCGGGCGAGGGCGATGTCGATTACTGCGACGGCAGGTTCAGCGTGCGCGGCTCGGCGCGCGAGGTATCGCTGTTCGAGGCGGCCGAGCGTGCCGCCGAACTGGCGCGCAACGCGGTGATCCCCGAGAGCCTCGACACCCAGGCGACCGTCAAGACGCCGCCGTCGTTCCCGAACGGCTGCCACGTCGCCGAGGTCGAGATCGATCCGGCGACCGGCGCGGTGTCGGTCGTTTCCTATGTGGCGGTCGGCGATTGCGGCAACGTGCTGGATGACACCATCGTCGCCGGCCAGATCCACGGCGGCGTGGCGCAAGGGCTCGGCCAGGCGCTGACCGAGAACACGATCTACGACGCCGCCGGTCAGCTCGTCAGCGGCTCGTTCATGGATTACGCCATGCCGCGCGCGGACCTGATGCCGGACATGACGGTCGAGCACCGCCCGGCCGCCTGCCGCACCAATCCGCTCGGCGTGAAGGGCACCGGCGAGGCCGGCACCACCGCGGCGCCGCCGGCGGTGATCAACGCCATCCTCGACGCGCTGCCCAAAGGCGCGCAGCTCGACATGCCGGCGACGCCGGAGCGCATCTGGCGGGCGTTGCAAGCGGGCAAATAAAGCGCGGGACGGCAGCTCGGTCTGAGGTCAGCTCAATATTTTCAGCGCTACGTCGACCGCGCAGCGCAGAAACTCATCGGTTTCAGTCTTCTGATTCTTGGCCGCCGTGATTTTGTGAGCCGGCACTACTGCGGCCATAAATTCGTGGGTGTGCCAATGGCCGAACATCGGCAAAGTCGGGAGCGCTGCAGGATCCGGCTTTGGGTATACCGAAACGTAAAAATACGGCTCGTCGTAATATTCGTCGCCCGGCGAAAGCCCGATGCCGACATAGCCGGCCGAATGTGGGGCCGCCTTTGGCAGGGTTGTCAAAGTCGCGAGATCGAAGTGGTGCGGCCAACAGCAGACCGGCGAGGCCGCCAACTTGCGCCCAACCAATTGCCTTTGTATCTGGCCGAGTAAACCTTCCGCGTTGGCAAACCATGCCGCAAGCTCGGCCAAGGCATCGGCCGAAGTCGCCGCGTCGTAGCGGGCGCGCCGAGCGATGGCATGCGCCGGAATTTCATAGGGCGAGCTTGCATCCAAAGCCCGCGCATCGAGATTTCGTTGGCCAAGGCATTCGCCCAACCATTGGCGCGCCTGTGCGTCGGTGCGGCCGCCTAAAGAAAGCGACCGAACGCCCGCCGCCTCATCGCGCCCGTGCAGGGCGAGCGTGAGATCGTCGATTTGCAGGCTGAGCCGCACGCCATTTTCCGAGGGCTGGGTCGTAAATCCGTCGAGTGAACCAAGCCAATTCAGGCTAGTGTGGCCGTCGTCCGCTTGCGGCGGCACATAGCCGCGTGCAAACCGCGCAAGCCATTGCGCCGCATAATGAGCTTGCAGGCGGCCTTCGCGCAGTGGACCCTTTTCGACGCCACGAATGGGCCGCCAATCCAGTCCTCCGGCAACGTGTCGAGGCATTATCCCGACCCCTTTTTCACTTTTACGGCCAAACGAGATCGGCGATGATCGGCCGTGGTTGCGGCTGCTTTCGCCGGAACGGTAAGCCTGCGCATAGGCCGAAACGATTGGGAGCATAGATCATCATGGCAAACGATGAAAACTGGATCGATATCGGCCACGCGGATGATTTTCCAAAATTCCGCTTCAGCGCGCGCAGGTCATGAATGTAGAACTCGCGATATCGTTTAAGGACGGAAAATTCGGCGCGGTTTCAAACGCCTGCAACCATATCGGGGGACCGCTCGGGGACGGCCGGCTGGACGGCGATTATATCGTCTGTCCTTGGCACAATTGGAAATTCCACCGCTGCAGCGGGGCGGGCGAGCCGGGTTTTGAAGACGATTGCATTCCCGGTTATCCCATCAAGGTCGAGGATGGCCGCGTCTTCGTGAACCTCGACGCCGGCAGCAAACGCAACAAGAAGCCGCATGCCCCGCACCCGTTGTCGCGAAAGGTCGAGCGTGCCGCAGGGCCATTGCGCCTTGCCGGCATTTCCACTTCGGCCATGGACGGCGCAAACCCTCGCTTCTCCGGCTCCGACCATTTGCTCGAGCACGCATTGAAGGCGGCGCGCGAACTCGGCGCTGAGGCGAAAATGATAAAATTGAACGATCTCAAATTTCGCAACTGCGAGGGTTACTATTCGAAAGCCGCGCGGGCTTGCACCTGGCCTTGTTCGATCACGCAGATGGATGCCGACGATCAGATGGACCGGGTCTATGAGGCCTTGGTGCATTGGGCGGACGCAATCATTGTGTCGTCGCCGATAAGATGGGGTGCCGCGTCTTCGCTCTATTTCAAAATGGCCGAGCGCCTGAACTGCGTCCAGAATGCGGTAACGATCCGCAATCAGGTTCTGATACGCAACAAGGTTGCTGGATTCATTATTGTAGGCGGACAGGACAACATCCAGGCGGTCGCCGGCCAGATGTTAGGTTTCTTCGCCGAGCTTGGTTTTATATTTCCGCAATTCCCCTACATCGCTCATTCGCGAGGCTGGTCGCACGAAGACATGGAACGCAATGTTGAAATTGTGCGCAGCTCCGTCGAGCTTGCCGAGGGCGCATCGATGCTCGCGAAGCGCTGTCTCGATCTCGCCGCCCATCTGATTTCGCGCGACGAAGCCCCCCGCGTCAATCGAACGCGGGGGGCGCAAAGCCCACGCCATGGCAACCTAAACGATGGCCACTTAAACGAGGGGCTCGTTCACGTCCGGCCCGGCAATGCCACCGACCCAAACGCGGCGGTCTGGCGTCACTGCCCGATGTCGATCTTCACCGCGCCGGTGACGGTTTCCCAATGTTCCATCTCGCCGGCGAGCCAGCTCTGCGCGTCGGCGACCGACTTGCTCGGCACGATGTTATAATTCTGCTTCTTGAATTTTTCCTGCACCTCGGCCGTGGCGACCGCTTGCGCCACGATGGCGTAGAGCGCGTCCAGCACCGGCTTGGGCGTCGCCGCCGGCGCGAACAGGCCGTTCCAGGCGATGGTGCCGACGTCCGGGTAGCCGACTTCCTTCATGGTCGGGATGTCAGGGTAGTCGGCCAGGCGCGTGTGATTGACCATGGCCAGCGCGCGGAATTTTCCAGACTTCACCATGCCGGCGGCGCTGCCGACGTTGAGGAACGCGGCCTGCACGTCGCCGCGCAACATGTCTTGAATGACGCCGGAGGCGCCGTTCTTGTTCGGCAGCGCGGACATGTCGAGATCGCCGGCGCGCTTGGCGAAATAGGCCATGTCGTAATGCGGATAGGAGCCGTTGCCCACCGTGCCGTACTTGATCTTGCCCGGGTTCTTCTTGGCGTAATCGACCAGCTCGGGCACCGTATTGACCGGAAAATCATTGGCGGTCGTCACCAGCAGGAACGCCGGCACGTCGACCAGGTTGGTCACCGCGGTGACGCGCTGCGCATAGTCGAAGGTGAGCTTGCTTTTGTAGATGATCGGCGTGATGGCGTTGGTCGTGACGTTGCCGATCATCAGCGTGTAGCCGTCGGGCGCCGCTTTCGCCAATTCGTCGACCGCCAGTAAGCCGAAGGCGCCGGGCTTGTTGATAATGACGAACGGCTGGCCGGTGATCTTCTGCAACTGGTCGCCGACGATGCGCGCGGTAATGTCGGTGGCGCCGCCCGGCGCATAAGGCACCAGAATCTTGACGGTCCGGCTCGGGTATTTGTCCTGCGCCGAGGCGGCCGTCACGGCGAGCGCAAGAAAACCGGAAAGGCATGCGGCGGACAGCAAGATCGCGGTCAGACGTTTCATGGAAATCCTCCGTGGCTAATGTTGATTGGCGGCAGGGGTTTTTCTGCCCCTGCGTACGTGAAGCTCAGGTCGCTTTTATGCCGTGCAGGCTGTGCGAAGCGTCCTTGACCGTAAAGAACAAGACATCGCCCTCCGGCGTCGCGCCGCCGGAGTGAATCGTGTCGGCGGGGATATAGACCACCGAGCCCGGCTTGGCGTCGATCTCCTTGCCGCCGATCTTGGCGCGGAAGGTGCCCTGCAGGATGTAGATCCACTGTTCGTTGGGGTGCGAATGCGGCTCGGCGCCGGTGCCGGCATTCATGCGCATCAGCCCGACGATCATGCGGTCGCCTTCGACGCAAGGGCCGTGCGCGGTGGAATAGTCGGGGCCGCCCATGATCTTTTGCAGGCTGGCGAGGTCGAACAGGTATTGGCCCGGCGCGGCGCGGGTAGCGCCTGGCGTGCGCGGGGCTGGCTGCGCGGACATGTCGTTTCTCCCGGAGAATTCCGTTTAACCGAATATTGTTGCGCCGAATGGTAGTGGACCGGCGTGGGCGGCGCCAGTAGAGGTGGAGCCCTGTATCGCCATACGGAACAATGGCGCACCACCGTTCGGCCACGGTCGGCCGCCAGCCTTGCGCCCGCGCTTCATCGATTCGGAGATCGCCGCTGATGGTTCGTCCGCTTGTCGCGATATTGGCGCTGCTGGCGCTTGCCGGCTGTGCCGCGGATAATGTGCCCAAAGCGGAGCCGAGCTTCTACCGCAATCTGGCGCAGCCGGGCACGCAGCTCGATGCCGCCGCGGCCGCATCTATGATATCCGGATACCGCACCAATAACGGGCTGCCGGCCGTGACGCTCGACCCCGAGCTGATGCGGATGGCCGAGGCGCAGGCCGCCATCATGGCCAAGCGCGACAAGCTAGACCACAACGCCGGCAAGCCGTTCGTCGTGCGGCTGAAGGCCTCGGGCTACGACGCCAAGCGGGCGGCCGAGAATATCGGCGCCGGCTATCACACGCTGGCCGAGGCGTTTTCCGGCTGGCGCGATTCACCGCCGCACAACGCCAACATGCTGCTCGCCGGCGCGACCCGCATCGGCATCGCGGCGGTCTACACGCCGGCCTCGAAATACAAAGTGTACTGGGCGCTGATTTTGGCCGAGCCGGACGACAAGAAGGGCTAGCGGCTGATTGCCTTGATCGCCGCGCCTCTTGACTTAATTCCTAATAGGATTATAGTCAGCATCGCCTGGTTCGGCTGAGGGCGTCTTCGCGAGACGTTTCGAAGATGGGGCCAGGTGCGGCGCCTGCGGGCGGGGCTCGTAACCTCGCACTCGGGAGGCCCCGGGACCCGATCGGGGGGCACTAGGACCCCTCCGCGAGGAGCTCGCTGGACTGGGACCGTTCCACTTGGTTTCGGACGGACCAAGGCGCGACAAGGCGATGAGCCGAACTGGCGCTGAGGACCTAATCGAAGAAACCGGGACGGAAACCAGGAAACGCGGACCCGGGGATCAGAAATCGCCGCGATGGAGCGCCGAGAGGCGCCCGCGTTCTCCAAAAGGGGACGCGGCAAGACGGAAGACTGGTGCGCCACTCGGTGCTCCATCCCCTCGGCTTTGCAGAGGGGGAAGAAGAGGAAGACGGCCTGCCCGGGGCCGCAAAGAATACGGGCGGCGGAGCGTTGGCTGTTTGAAAATTGAATAGGAGAGAGAATGAAATGCGTAGCCCTGGACCTCGCTGCATCCGCTGACTAGCCTCCCGCGCCATGCCGGTGTTGCCCAACCTGAAAAATTACGCCGACGTCTATCGCCAATTCCGCTGGCAAGTGCCGGCGCGCTACAATATCGGCGTCGATATCTGCGACCGCTGGGCAGACGCCGAGCCCGGCCGGCTCGCCATCCTGCATGTGCATGCCGACGGGCGCGAAGAGGCCATCGGCTTCGGCGCCTTGCGCGAAACCTCCAATCGTCTCGCCAACGTGCTGCGCGCGCAGGGCGTCAAGCGCGGCGACCGCGTCGCCATCATGCTGCCGCAGGCGCCGGAAGCGGCGGCCGCGCATGTCGCGATCTACAAGCTCGGCGCCGTCGCACTGCCAATCGCCGTGCTGTTCGGCCCCTATGCGCTGTCCTATCGCTTGCAGAATTCCGGCGCGAGGGCTCTGCTGACCAACGCGCAAGGGCTCGCCAAGCTTGACGGCATTCGCGGCGAAGTGCCGGATTTGAGTTGCGTGATGTCGGTTGACGGCGAAGGCGACGGCGGCGGCTTTTCCGAATTGCTGGCGCGGGCGTCGGCGGATTTTACGGCGGTCGATACCGCCGCCGACGATCCGGCGATGATGATCTACACCTCCGGCACGACCGGCCAGCCCAAAGGCGCGCTGCACGCGCATCGCGTGCTGATCGGCCATCTGCCCGGCGTCGAGTTGCCGCATTTTCCGTTCCCTCAGGAAGGCGACCGCTACTGGACGCCGGCCGACTGGGCCTGGGCCGGCGGGCTGCTCGACGTGCTGCTGCCGAGCCTGCATCACGGCGTCGCGGTGGTGGCGCGCAAGTTTGACAAATTCGATCCGGACGATGCCTTCGCGCTGATGCAGAAGGCGGGCGTGCGCAATGCGTTCATCCCGCCGACGGCGCTGCGCATGATGCGGGCGGTGCCGAGCCCGCGCGGCCGCTACGACTTCAAGCTACGCAGCGTCGCCTCCGGCGGCGAGTTGCTCGGCGTCGAGGCGCTGGAATGGGGCAAGTCGGCCTTCGGGCTGGCGATCAACGAGTTCTACGGCCAGACCGAATGCAATCTGGTGCTCGGCTCTTGCGCGGCGCTCGGCGTGCTCAAGCCCGGCGCCATCGGCAAGCCGGTTCCCGGTCATACCGTGGCGGTGATCGGCAACGACGGCGGGCGGCTCAAGACCGGCGAGGTCGGCCAGATCGCGGTCATGCGTCCGGATCCGGTGATGTTCCTGGAATATTGGGGCAAGCCGCAAGCCACGCGCGACAAGTTCGTCGGCGACTGGATGACCACCGGGGACCAGGGCGTGATGGACGACGAGGGTTACGTCAGCTTCGTCGGCCGCGACGACGACGTCATCACCTCGTCCGGCTTCCGCATCGGTCCGGGCGAGATCGAGGATTGCCTGATCCGCCATCCGGCGGTGGCGCTCGCCGCCGTGGTCGGCAAACCCGATCCGCTGCGCACCGAGATCGTCAAGGCCTTCATCGTGCTCAAGAAAGGCCAGGCGCCGTCGGACGCGCTCGCCGCCGAGATCCAGAATTTCGTCAAGACGCGGCTGTCGGGACACGAATATCCGCGCGAGGTCGCCTTCATCGACGATTTGCCGATGACCACGACGGGCAAGGTGATAAGGCGGCTGCTGCGCGAGCGGGCCTAGCCTAAGGCGTTTGCCCGCCGCCCATGATGAACACGTGGAAGCCGAGCCGGCGCTTCGCCACGAAATAGAGCAGGATCGACTCCACCACCAGCGCGGCCGAGGTCGCGGCTCCGGCGCCTTCGATGCCGATGCGCGGAATCAGGATCACGCACAGCACGAGATTGATCGCGAAGGCGGCGGCATAGATCAGCGCGCACTGCTTGCGCTCGCCCAACATGTTGAGCAGGCGCTCGGCAGGTCCAACTGCTGCACGCGCGAGCATGCCGACCGCCAGAATGAACATCACGGGATAGCCGCGCTCGAAGCCTGCGCCGAACAGGCCGAGCAACGGCTTGCCGAGGGCGAGGATCAGCACGCAGATGGCGAGCGAGGGCCAGAACGTCCACCTCACGGTTTCGGCAAAGAACGCGGCGAGCCGCGCTTTGTCGCCGCTCACGTGGTATTCGGTGAACTTGTGGGTGGTGGCGCCGGAGATTGCGAAATAGACGAAAGCAACGATCGCCAAGAGCCGCGCGCCGGCATAGTAGACCGCGACATCGTCGGGCGAGCGCAGATTCTCGAGCGCGAGAATGTCGACATACGTCAGCAGCAGGTAGAAGGCTTCGGCCACGAAGATCGGCAGCGAGGTGGCGAACCAGGTCTTGACCTCGTAGCGCTTCGGGCCGCCCGGCACCGTATTTTTGAGGCGGCGGTCGAGCGCGACAAGCTGGCCGATGGTCACCGCCCAGGTGGTGACGACGGCAACGATCATCGCGGTTACCGCGCCGGTCGGGGCGCCGAACAGATAGGCCGCGCCCATCAGCGCGGTGAGGGTGATCTGGCGCCAGATGTAGAACGGCATCAGCGCGAGGTTGGGCCAGTCGTAGGATTGCGCGATGCCGGCCTGCACCTGCACCAGGCCGTAGATCGGAATGGTGGCGCAGGCGAGATAAAGCGGCACCACGGTAAATTGGTCGAGGTAAGGCGCGATCGCGGTCACGCCGATCGCGCCAACCGCGCCGACGGCGGTGGCGACGCCGAACGCCAGCCAGCGGCTGCCCGACAGGAATCCGCGCAGCAGCTCGAACGACTTGATCCCGGTATATTCCGGAATGAAACGCCGCGCCGCCGAGGACAGGCCCGCGTCCGAGAGCGCGCCGATCATCAGCACCCAGGTCCACACATAAATGTAAATGCCGAACTCGAAGCTGCCCATCCAGCGCGCCAGCAGCACCTGGCTGGCGAGCGCGAGCAGCGCGCTGGCGACACGCACCAGAAAAACTTTTCCGGCAAAGAGCTGCGCCAGCCTCGAGTTGCTGCGCTCGCCGAGGATGGCCTTGATGCGCGCGATGAGGCGGGCCGCTGCCGAGGGCGGCGCGACGTCGACGTTTTCGGATTCGGCCAGCGTCACGGGTTCTCTCCGCGCCGGCGATGGCCGGTTTGCGAGCGGCAACATTCCGGCTGCTTAGCAAGGAATCGTTAAGAATCGGTTGGGCGGGGCCTTTTATGCCGATGAATTAAGGGTTTTGAGTGACTACGGCAGCGACGCCAGAATTTCCGCGATCGCCTTGCGCTCCTCCGCCGTCAGCGCGGCCTGCGGCGGCACCGGGTCGCCGACCGCGTAGCCCTGGATCTGCAAGCCGGCTTTGATGCAGGCGGCGAGATTGAAGCGCGCGAAGGCTTCGTTGATGCGCCAGAGTTCGCGTTGCAGCGTCATGGCCTCCGGCCATTTGCCGGCGCGGCACAATTCGTAAAGCTTCACGCTCTGGCGCGGCACGATGCAGGCCGGGCCCGCCATCCAGCCGACGCCGCCGATCAGCATCACCGCCGCCGGAATATGCGCCGAAGCCGAGAACACTTTCATTTGCGGGCAGCGATTCATGATCGAGAGCAGCCGCCCGGTATTGGTCGAGGCATCTTTGATGTGACGGATGCGCGGATGCGTCGACAGCCGCGCGATGACATCGAGGGTGAGATCGCTGCGCTGGAATTGCGGATTGGTGTAGAGCACCACCGGAATATCGACGCTGTCCGCGATGGCGCGGAAGTAAGCCTCGATCTGCGCATCCTTGAGCGGAAAATAGGCTTCGAGAATGGCGAGGATGCCGTCGGCGCCGAGCGACTGGTAGTGCCTGGCCTGTTCGACCGCGTCGGCGGTCGAAGTCGATGCCACGCCCGCGATCACCGGCACGCGCTTGCCCGCCGCTTCGATGGTTGCCTGCACGACGACGGCGCGCTGCTCGCGCGACAGATAAGCGAACTCGCCGGTGGAGCCGAGCGGCGTCAACCCGTGCACGCCGGCCTTGATCAGGTCGTCCGCCAGCCGGCCCAACACATCGGTCAGGATGCGGCCCTGCGGGTCGATCGGCGAAACGAGATAGGGAAAGACGCCGTGGAAGTCGGTCATAGATCCGAGTGTGTACCTGATTGAAGCGAGCGCTACAAAGTTGGCGTGCTCCCTCTCCCCTGTGGGGAGAGGGTTGGGGTGAGGGGGAAAGTGACTTTCGATAGACCGTAACCCCTCACCCGGTGCACTTCGTGCGCCGACCTCTCCCTATGGGAGAGGTGAAGCAAACTCATCCCGCAAACCCGCCGCCGTCGAGGAACGCCTGTTCCTCCGGCGTGCTAACGCGGCCGAGCACCGCGTTGCGATGCGGGAAGCGGCCGAAGCGGCGAATGATGTCGGCGTGCAGTTCCGCCCATTTAAGGCCGTCGGCATCCCCGCTTGCACGAAAAAACGCGATCGCTTTTTCCTGGTCGGCGAGAATTTCCGAATGCTCGAACGGCAGATAGAAAAAGCCACGCAGGTCGGGGAACGCGCCGTCGAAACCGTTGAGGATGGCGCGGCTGGCGATGGCCTGGGCCAGCGGATCGGTGGCGAAGGCGCGCGCCTGTCCGCGGAACATGTTGCGTGGGAACTGATCGAGCAGAATAAGCAGCGCCAGCGCGCCCTCCGCGCTTGCTTCCCAACCGGTCAGCCTGCCGGCGGCGGCGGTTTCGTGCGTGGTCAGGAAGCGGCGGCGGATGTCGTCGTCGAAGGCGGTATCTTTCTCGAACCAGCGCTTCGGCCCGGCCGCGCGCCAGAACGCGACCACGTCGGCGGCGGAAGGGAGCGCGGCCGCTTCGCTCATGCGTCGTCCCGCAACGCGCGGCGCAGGATCTTGCCGACATTGGTCTTCGGCAGCTCTTTGCGAAACTCGATCTGCTTCGGCACCTTGTAGCCTGCGAGTTGGCTCAGCATGTACTTGCGCAGTTGGTGCTCGTTCAGCTCCGGCGACTTCTTCACGGCGAAAAGCTTGACCGCCTCGCCGGAATGGGGATCCGGCACGCCGACCGCGGCGCATTCCAGCACGTCGCCCTGCATCATCGCGACGTCCTCGACTTCGTTCGGAAACACCTTGAAGCCGGACACCGAGATCATATCCTTCTTGCGGTCGATGATTTTGACGCGGCCGTCTTCGTCCATCACGCCGATGTCGCCGGTGCGGAAGAAGCCGTCTTCGGTCATCACCTTGGCGGTCTCGTCCGGGCGTCGCCAATAGCCCGGCATGATTTGCGGCCCGCGCGCGCAAATCTCGCCGTGCTCGCCGGTCGGCACCTCGTGGCCGTTCTCGTCGCGGATCGAGATGTCGGTCGAGGGAACCGGCAAGCCGATCGTGCCGGTCCATTCGGCGATGTCGCCGCGATTGCAGGTGAGCACCGGCGCGGTCTCCGACAGCCCGTAACCCTCCACGATCGGCTTTCCGGTCGCCTTCATCCAGGCTTCCGCCACCGGCCGCTGCACCGCCATGCCGCCGGCGACCGCGGACTTCAGCATGCTCAAATCGAGTTTGTCGAAGTCGGGATGATTGAGCAGCGCGTTGTAGAGCGTGTTGACGGCGGGAAACATGTTCACTTTGTAACGGCTCAGTTCCTTGATCAGGCCGCCGATGTCGCGCGGGTTCGGAATCAGGATGCACATGCCGCCGGTGCGCACGGCGAACAGGAAGCACGCGGTGAGCGCGAAGATGTGATAGAGCGGCAGCGCGGTGACGATGATGATGCGGTCAATCACGGGCGGCACGGCCACCATCGGTTCGTTCCACGCCACCACCTGCAGCACATTGGCGACCAGATTGCGATGCAGCAGCATCGCGCCCTTGGCGACGCCGGTGGTGCCGCCGGTATATTGCAGGAAGGCGAGGTCGTCGGGCTTCACTGCCACCGGCGCGAACGGCAACTTGCCGCCCAAGGCCATTGCGTCGTTGAATTTGGTCGCCTGCGGCAACGCGTATGCCGGCACCAACTTCTTGACGTGCCGCACCACGGTGTTGACCAGCTTGCCTTTCAACGTGCCGAGCATGTCGCCCATGCTGGCGATCACCACGTGCTTCACGTCGGTCAGCGGCAACGCCTCCTGCAGCACCGCGGCGAAATTCTCCAGCACGATGATGGCTTCGGCGCCGCAATCCTTGAGCTGAAATTCCAACTCGCGCGGCTTGTACAGCGGGTTGACGTTCACGCCGGTCATGCCGGCGCGCAGGATGCCGGCGATCGCCACCGGATATTGCAGCACGTTCGGCATCATGATGGCGACGCGGGCGCCGCGTTGCAGGCCCTTACTCTGCAGCCAGGCGGCGAAGGCGCGCGAGGCCCGGTCGAGTTCGGCATAGGTCAGGGTCTTGCCCATGCATACGCAGGCTTCCCGGGCAGCGTTCGCCTTAAAGCTCTCCTCAAACATCGCCACCAGCGAAGGGTAGCGCGCGAGGTCGATCTCGGCGGGCACGCCCGGCGGATAATGGCGCAGCCAAGGTCGCTCCATTGGCTGTTGCATGGCGTTTTCCCTGTTCGCCGCCGTTCTCGGCATGGCCGGCGGGCAGGGTTAGCATGAGTTGAGTTCGAGGGGCGGCGCAAGGGCAGCTAACGATCCGCCCCGCCGAAGGGCACCAACGGATTGTCGGTCAGCGCGGCGCGGTCCGGCCGGTCGACGGCGGCCGCGCCGAGAAAGGCCTCGAACAGTTCCCGCACGGTACGCTCCGGCAGGTCGCGGGTGATGAACACCAGCCTTGTGCGGTGGTCGTCATCCGGCCAGCGCTCCAGCCGGGCGGTGGGGTGGAAGACGTGCTGCACGCCGTGCACCACCACCGGCGTGTCGGGCATTTCGGCGAGCTTCACGATGCCCTTGAGGCGCAGCAGTTTGTCGCCATGGGTGGCGCGCAGCAGCTCGAGGAACATCTCCAGCGTGCCGGCGGGAATCGCGGCCTCGGCCGTGAACACGAAGGAGGCGATATGCTCGTCGTGCCGGTTGACGTCGTGATGATGGTGGTGATCGCTGGCATAGGCCTCGGCGGCCAGCCATTTCTTGACGTCGGGGATTTTCCGCTCCGGATCGTACAGCCCGCAATTCAGGATCCGCGCCACGGTCGCCTCGCCTATGGCGGCGTCGAGGATCGGCGCCGCCGGGTTGAGCGCGCGCAGCCGCGTCACGAAGGCTTCGCGCTGCTCGGTGTTCGCGAGATCGGTCTTGGTCAGCACGATGCGGTCGGCCATCGCCGCCTGTTTGACCGCTTCGACGTGCGCGTCGAGCGTCGCCTCGCCATTGACGCAATCGACCACGGTCACCACGCCGTCGAGCCGGTAGCGCTGCACCAGATAAGGATGCGCCATGGCGGTGTGCAGCACCGGCGCCGGATCGGCGAGGCCGGTGGTTTCCAATAGCACGCGGCGGAACGTGCAGCGCCGGTTGTCGAGATCGCGCAGCAGCGTCTCCAGGGCGTCGACCAGATCGCCGCGCATGGTGCAGCACAGACAGCCGCTTTGCAGCAGCATCATGTTGTCGCCGATATATTCCACCAGCAAATGATCGAGCGCGACGTCGCCGAATTCGTTGATGATGACGGCGGTCTGGCTCAGCGCCTCGTCCTTGAGCAGGCGGTTGAGCAGCGTGGTTTTGCCGGCGCCGAGAAAGCCGGTGAGGACGGTGAGGGGAATGGGTTCCGGCGGCCGCCGCCGATCGACGCTATGACCGGCCTCCGGCATTAGTTTGCCGAACTGACTTTCGGCTTGGCCGTATGTTTGGCGCGCTTGGGCGCGACCGCGGTTTTGGCGCCGGCGCCGGTCTTGGCAGCGTCGGTCTTGGCCGCGGCCGGCGTCTTCTCGCCGCTGCTTTTCTTGGCGACGTGCTTTTTCTTCTTCGCCCGCGGTTCGGCGGTCTGCACCGCGTCCGGATGGTCGGCCGGCCCGGTGAACACCTTGACGGGCGGCTCGGTCTCGACCGGCGGCCCGAGCACGAACTTGCCGTTCGCCGGCCCCAGAGCGGACAGCAGGAAGCCCCGCGCCGACCCCGGTTCGCCGTCGCCACTGGCGAGCGCGCCGTTGTCGCTCTGCTCTTCGTCGTTGTCTTCCGCCGGCGGCTTGCGGCGATGGCCGCCGCACATTTCGTCACGAAGGTTGGGCGGCTGCGCGTCGATCGGCACCAGCGCGTCGACGGTGCCGAGCGACGGCGTGAGCCAGGACAGGCCGTTGCCGTTGAAGCCGCGTTCGAGCAAGGCCGCCGCTTTCTGCGCACGCACCGCGCCCGAATAGGCGCCGAGCACGATGGCGATCAGACGCCGGCCGTTGCGCGTCGCCGACGCCACCACGTTGTAGCCGGAAGCGCAGATGAAGCCGGTCTTCATGCCGTCGGCGCCGGGATAACGATCGAGCAGAGAATTGTAATTGCGTATCACGCGATTGCCGTACTGGATCGCGTGGATGTGCCAGTAATAATCGTCCTCCGGAAATTCCTTGATCAGCGCGCGCGCCAGGATGCCGAGGTCGCGCGCCGAGGTGACGTGGTTTTCCGCCGGCAACCCGTTCGGATTGACGAAATGCGACTCGGTCATGCCGAGCCGGCGGGCATTGGCGTTCATCAAGTCGGCAAAGCCCTCGATCGAGCCGCCGACGCCTTCGGCGATGGTCACCGCCATGTCGTTGGCCGATTTTACCATCAGCATCTTCAACGCATTGTCGATGGTGACGCGGGTGCCGATCTTGAAACCCATCTTGGTCGGCTGCTGCGCCGCGGCGTTGCGGGATACCGTCAACAAGGTGTCGAAGCCGACGCGGCCTTCCTTGATGGCGCGCAGCGTGGTGTAGGCGGTCATCAATTTGGTGACGGAGGCCGGATACCACGGCAAGGTGGCGTTTTCCGCGTGCAGAACCTTGCCGGTGGAGGCCTCGATCAGGAGCTGGGCCTCGGCCCGGGCATGTGTGGTGCCGAATAGCGCCAGCGCGGCCGAAAGACCAAGGCCAAGCATCAAAGAACGGGGGCTAGCGCAATATGGCAATGTTCGCGGTCCGGTTCAGGCCAAAGGACCCCCCATGAAAATGCGTGGGTTCCATAGGCGGTGGCGCTAGGCTATCTAAGCTTTGCGCGGGAGGCAAAGTCCGCAGCGCCCCCCGGCGTGATGAATGCGATGCGCCGTACATTGCCGACCAATGCGACCAAAGTTCGGCAAAGGAGGGTTCGATGACTGCCTGTATCGTCGGCTGGGCCCACACTGCCTTCGGAAAACTCAACGGTGAGAGCGTCGAAAGCCTGATCGTGCGGGTTACGGCTGAGGCGCTGGCCGACGCCGGCATCGCGGCCAAGGACGTCGACGAGATCGTGCTGGGTCATTTCAACGCCGGTTTTTCTCCACAGGATTTCACCGCGTCGCTGGTGCTGCAGGCCTCGCCCGAGTTGCGTTTCAAGCGCGCCACCCGGGTCGAGAATGCCTGCGCCACCGGCTCGGCCGCCGTGCATCAGGGGATCAAGGCGATCGAGGCGCGCGCCGCGCGCATCGTGTTGTGCGTCGGCGTCGAGCAGATGACGACGACGCCGGCGCCCGAGATCGGGAAAAACCTGCTGAAGGCCTCTTACGTGCGCGATGAAGCCGCGATCGATGGCGGCTTCGCCGGCATTTTCGGCAAGATCGCCGGTCTCTATTTCCAGAAATGGGGCGACCAGTCCGACGCCCTGGCTATGATCGCCGCCAAGAACCACAAGAACGGCGTCGGCAATCCTTACGCGCAGATTCGCAAGGATCTCGGCTACGACTTTTGCCGCACCGAGAGCGAGAAAAACCCGTTCGTCGCCGGTCCGCTCAAGCGCACCGACTGCTCGCTGGTATCGGACGGCGCCGCCGCGGTCGTGCTGGCCGACGTCGATACCGCGCTCAAGCTCGGCAAGGCGGTCGCCTTCCGCGCCGCCGAGCATGTGCAGGATTTCCTACCGATGGCCAAGCGCGATATTCTGAAGTTCGAAGGCTGCGCCCGTGCCTGGCATGGCGCACTCGCAAAGGCCGGGCTGATGCTCGGCGATTTGTCTTTCGTCGAGACGCACGACTGCTTCACCATCGCCGAATTGATCGAGTACGAAGCGATGGGGCTGACGCCGGAAGGTCAAGGCGCGCGCGCCATCGCCGAGGGCTGGACGCAGATGGACGGCAAGCTGCCGGTGAACCCCTCGGGCGGCTTGAAGGCGAAAGGCCATCCGATCGGCGCTACCGGCGTGTCGATGCACGCGCTCACCGCCATGCAGCTCACCGGCACCGCCGGCGATTTACAAGTGAAGAATGCCCGCCTGGGCGGCATCTTCAACATGGGCGGCACGGCGGTGGCGAATTACGTGAGCCTTCTTGAACGCATCAAGTAGCGCCGCCGAAACCCTCGCGACCGCGGGCGAAAGGTTGATCCAAAGCAATGCGCCGATTTCAAAAAGCCGCAAAATTAATTCTACATTCGGACGTGTTACAGTTTCGCTGGATGATACCATATTTGTTTGTGTGCATATAATCTATTGTCCGCGGCGGAGGCGACATGACCAATATTCCAACCGACCTGCTGCGGACTCTTGTCGCCGTCGTCGATTTGCGCAGCTTTACCAAGGCTGCGGCCAAGCTCGGCGTGACCCAACCGGCGGTCAGCGCGCAGATCAAGCGGCTGCAATTCCTGCTCGGCGGCGACTTGTTCGACCGCAGCGTCCAGGGCATCAGTCTGACGCCGCAGGGAGACTTGGTGGTCAGCTACGCGCGCCGCCTGCTCTCGATCAACGATCAGATCGTGCATATCCGGGAAAGCGGCCCGCGGTCTGAATTGGTGATCCGCGTCGGAACCCCGAGCGATTTCGTCGCCTCGATGCTGCCGGACACCCTCGCGCAGTTCCGCGAGCGCTGGCCGGACGTGCGTTTCGTTGTGCGCGCGGGTTTCTACGATTCGTTGGCGCGCCAGCTCCGCGCCGGAGACATCGATCTTCTGCTCGGCTTGTCGATGGCGCCGCCGCCTGACGCCCGCCATAGCCGCACGCAGGAGGTCGTTTGGGTGCGCAGCGACACGACCCGCTTCGACCGCGACCGGCCGGTGCCGCTGGTCTCGCATGGCGAGGATTGCGTGTATCACCTTCTGGTCGTGAAGGCTTTAAATTCGGCCGGCCTCGAGTGGGAAGACGTTTTCACCGGTCCAAGCTTTGCCAGTCTCCGCGGCGCGGTCAGCGCCGGGCTCGGCGTCATGGCGATCACGCGCCGGCGCGCGGACGGTGCCGGTTTGACCGTGTGGGAAAACGCTCCGCTGCCGCAACTGCCCGACCTCTACAGCGGAATTTACATCCGCGAGGGCGGCCCCCACGCCATCTATGAGCAGTTGGCCGACGAGATCGCCGCGGCCATTCTTCCGCCGGCCGACGATTCCCCGAATTTTCTTGGCGCCGTCGCCAAGGCGCGCAAGGCGACCACCGCGGCCTGAAGCGGCAATTGAGATTGCGTCCGGCGGCAATGCGCCGCTGCTCTCGGACGAGGAAAAGTCGCGGCCATGGCGCCGCCACCCGGCAGTAACGCTAATGCCGGTTTGGTCACCATATATAGCGGTCGTTAACCGATTGGGCGCCCGGATCAGGTAGTGTGCGCCTATGACTGATTCGGTCGCCAGGCTTTATAACGCCGTGATCGCCGCCCGCGGCTCGGACCCAGCGAAGTCGCGCACGGCCCGTCTGTTGCGCGCCGGCCGCGAAAAAATGGCCAAAAAACTCGCCGAAGAGGCGGTCGAAGTGGTGATCGATGCCATGAACGGCCAGCCCGAAGCGGTGGTGCGCGAAAGCGCCGATTTGCTCTACAATCTCGTGGTGCTCTGGGTTCATTCCGGGGTCCATCCCGACGACGTCTGGGCCGAGATGCGCCGGCGCGAGCAGATGTTTGGCATTGCGGAAAAAGTGCCAAAGGACTTATTAGAGGCCACGGCGCGGCGTAAAGTCGTGGCGTTGGAGACCAGGCGCATCCGCAAGCGCCGCTGATCCACCTTTTTCCCGAACCCGAAGCGTTCCGATGACAGTTGAGGCCGTGAAGCCGAGCTTGCTTCGTCGTTTGTATGACTGGTGCGTCGCTGCCGCCGGCAAACGGAATGCGCTGGCGATATTGACCGCGGTGGCGTTTGCCGAAAGTTCCTTCTTTCCGATTCCGCCCGACGTGATGTTGGTGCCGATGTCGCTGGCGCGGCCGGACCGGGCGTTCCGGCTCGCCGCCTGGTGCACGCTGGCCTCGGTCACCGGCGGCATCGTCGGCTACGGTATTGGGGCGCTACTTTATGACTCGGTCGGCGCCTGGCTGATCCATCTCTACGGCTACGGCAACAAGGTCGAAGCCTTCCGCGCCGCTTACGCCCATTGGGGCGCCTGGATCATCCTGCTCAAGGGCCTGACACCGATCCCTTACAAGATCGTCACAATCACGTCCGGGTTTGCCGGCTACAATTTCGGCTTGTTCGTCGTCTTGTCGGTTATCACGCGTGGCACGCGGTTTTTCCTATTGGCGTTCCTGCTCAACCGTTACGGGGAATATGCGCGCCACATTATCGAAAAGCGGCTGGCATTGTGGACGACGCTGTTTGCCGTCGTCCTCGTCGCCGGCATCGTGGTGGCGCTGTACTTGATTTAATAGGAACGACGTTCCTCATTTTCGCCACCAGCCGGCCATAGAAAACCGGCCTGACGTAAATGCCGCCGGGCGGCTGGCTGAAATTCAAATCGATTGGCCATGGGCACCATTCCTGTTTCGAAAAACTTCAGCGGAACGGCGGCTTGCGGGCTGCTTGCCGGTATTGGCGCAGGCGCGGTACTGCTCGCCGCCACGCTGGCGTTCGCACAGAACGGCGGCGATAGTGCGCCCGCCGCGGCCGAAAAGCCCGGCATTTTCGGCGCGATCGGGCGCTGGTTCGACGACCAGGCATCCACGCTTGGCTCGCATCTCAGGGGCGTGCGCACCGGAGTGGAGAATCTCGGTACCGAAGCCGGAACCGCCGCCAAGACGACCGTCGAAGGCGCCAAGGACGCAGCCGGCGCGGTCACGCGGATTCCGACCTCGCGCGTATTCACCGGTCACGAAAAATGCGCCAGCGCGCCGAATGGCGCGCCCGACTGCGTGATCGCCGCCAACGCCATTTGCAAGACCAACGGGTTCGAATCCGGCAAGAGCGTCGACACGACCACCACCGAGGTCTGCCCGCCGCAGGTCTATCTATCCGGCCGCAGCAGCGGTTCGGAATGCCGCAAAGAGACCTTCGTCTCCCGCGCGCTCTGCCAGTAAACCTGCGCTGATTTCGGCCGCCGGATAAAAGGAAGTGCGGCGGGCGCTTGTGCCGTTCCCGCGCTTATGTTCCCGTTGCGCCGTAGGGAGCGCAATGTGAATCTTTATTCCAAATTGATCGAACGCGAGTTGGCCGGCCGGCCTGTCACCGTCGGCGTGATCGGCGCTGGCAAGTTCGGCACCATGTTCCTGTCGCAGGCGCGGCTGACGCGCGGCATGCATGTCGCCGGTGTTGCCGATCTCGACGTCGCGCGGGCCCGCAGCCAGCTCAAGACCGCCGGCTGGCCGGACGGCCAATACGCCGCCGCTTCGCTCGACGATGCGCACAAGGCCCGCACCACCTTGGTGACCGACAGCGCCGAAACGCTGATCGCCGATCCGCGCATCGAGGTCATCGTGGAGGCGACCGGTGTGCCAGGCGCCGGCATCTTTCATTGCTTGAAGGCGATCGAAAACCGCAAGCACATCGTTATGGTCAATGTCGAAGCGGACGCGGTCGCGGGACCGCTGCTGGCGCGCAAGGCGAAAGCGGCCGGCGTCGTGTACTCGCTCGCCTGGGGCGACCAGCCAGCGCTGATCTGCGAGCACGTCGATTGGGCCCGCGCGGCTGGCTTCAAGGTGATCTGCGCCGGCAAGGGTACGCGCTACGAGCCGCACTACCACAAGTCCAATCCCGACAATGTCTGGGACATTCTCGACAAGTACTTGAACATCTCCGACCGCAAGTCGATCAATCCGAAAATGTTCAACTCCTTCGTCGACGGCACCAAGTCCGGCATCGAGATGACGGCGGTGTGCAACGCCACCGGCCTGGTGCCGCAATCCGACGGCCTGCACTTTCCACCCGCCACGCGTTTCGAGCTGGCCGACGTCTGCAAACCGAAAAGCGATGGCGGCACCTTGGAAAAAGCCGGCGTCACCGAAGTCACTTCATCGGTCTACCGCGACGGCCGCGATGTGCCACATCATCTGGCGCTCGGCACATACGTAGTGTTCGAAGGCGAGACCGACTATGCGCGCCGCTGCTTCAAGGAATACGCCATGCTTCCGGACAGAAGCGGCAAGTACGCCGCGCTGTACCGGCCGATCCACATGATCGGGCTCGAACTCGGCATCTCGGTCGCCAGCTGCGCACTGCGCAACGAGCCGACCGGCGCGCCTACCGGTTTCTGCTCCGATGTGGTGGCGACCGCCAAGCGCGCTCTCAAAGCAGGCGAGATGCTCGACGGCGAGGGCGGCTTCTGCGTTTGGGGCAAGCAGACGCCGGCCCACTTGTCGCTGTGTGACGAATTGCTGCCGCTCGGTTTGGCCCACAACGTCAAGCTCAAACGCGACATCCCCGAGGGGGGCGCGCTCAAATGGGCGGACGTCGCCTACGATCCGAACGACAGCGCGGTGAGAGTGCGCCGCGAAATGGAATCGGCCTTCGGCCGGCAGAATGCCGAGGCGACGGCTTAACGGCGCCTACGCCAGTTCGATCGTGCCGTCGACTTTGTGCGTGAGCCCGACACTGCCAATGGTCAGCACCATTTGCGCCTGAACGCTCTCCGTGCCTTTAAGCCGGCCGTCCGCCACGGCGGCGCGGATCGCCTTTTCGATTTCCTGCTGCGAGGTCACGCCGACCACTTTGAGGAATTTGCGCAGCGACATATTGAGCGCTTCTTCGTTCATCGACCTCTCCTGGGTTGGCGCGGATCATAGGCGCGCCGGGGTAGGCCCGAAAGCGCCCACCCGAGCTTTAAAATCCGCCGCCGGTGCCGTTGACCCTTGCTTTTGCGCCGCTATGATCCGCGCGCAAATGCCCCTGTGGCGGAATTGGTAGACGCGCCTGACTCAAAATCAGGTTCCGCAAGGAGTGCTGGTTCGAGTCCGGCCAGGGGCACCATTCAGCGAATTGTCAGCCGGTCCTTCGCGCGAGCTGCTTGCGAACCAGATCCAGCAGCGTGCCGGCCTGCGCATCGAACTTGATGCCGCGGATGTGAAATGCCTGGGCGGCAGCCACATCGTGGTCTTTGTCGCCGATCAGGAAGCTGCCATCGCGGTCGATCGGCCAGTCGCGCGCGGCCTGCTCAAGCATGCCCGGTTGCGGCTTCCGGCAGCGGCATTGGATCGCCAGTTCCTTGACCGTTCCGTCGGGATGATGCGGGCAATAGTAAAACGCATCGATACGGGCGCCTTCGCTCTGCAAGACTTCTTGCATGCGCGCGTTGAACGAGTTTACTGCGGCCTCGTCATAAAATCCGCGCGCGACACCCGCCTGATTGGTCACGACGAACACATAATATCCGGCCTCGTTCAACAATCTCACCGTCGCCGCGGCGGTGGGAATTAGCACGAGATCCTCGGGCTTGAACGTGTAGCCGCGATCGACATTGAGGACGCCATCGCGATCGAGAAACGCGGCCGGACGCGTAACGCGGGGTTCATTCGTATCCAGCGGGGTCTTGTCAACCGTGTTAGCCATTGTGCTCAGGACAACCCGTCGTCGGGGCCGCAAGATTGCGGACCGCATCGGCGAATTTCGTTCGGGCCAGTATCGTCATCGGCATGCCGCTCTCGGGACGAGGACTCAGCGCATACCGCATTTGTGGCGGCGTTGTCAGGCATGACAATTGACCCGCCGCAGAATGAATTGGCGGGAAGGCGCGCTATGCGGCTTTCAAATCAGCCTGGAGCGGTATAGCTGTCCGGATTTGCTGCATTGCACTGTAAACCTAATCGCGGGAATTTAGCATAATTCGAAATGCTAAACTTTGGTATGAAAGCGCTACCATACGCACCTAATATTGCTTTAAATTGCCACCAATAGACCTTATGGCCGGCGCGCATCATCCCACTACGGGGTGATGCCGAAAAAAGTGAAATAGACGGTCATTCGGTTGTCGGTTGAAAATCTGGGGAGGAATTCAATGGCTATGGCAACGGGTTCTGTCGCGACCCCGCGCGTTTCTGAATCGACGCGCTGGCTCAATCTTATCTTCTGCATCATCTGCATGGTGATGATCGCCAACCTGCAATACGGTTGGACACTCTTCGTCAATCCGATCAACAAGGCGCACGGCTGGTCGATCGCATCGATCCAGGTCGCCTTCGCGATATTCATCGCGCTCGAAACATGGCTCACGCCGGTCGAGGGATGGATCGTTGACATGCTCGGTGCGCAACGTGGACCGAAGCTCATGGTCGCCTTTGGCGGCATCACGGTCGCCATCGGTTGGGTCATCAACGGCTACGCCGATTCATTGTCGCTGCTTTATCTTGGCGCCATCATCTCCGGCATCGGCGGTGGCGCAATCTATGCGACCTGCGTCGGCATGGCGGTGAAATGGTTTCCGGATCGGCGCGGCCTAGCCGTGGGTCTCACCGCAGCCGGCTATGGCGCCGGTTCGGCCATCAGCGTCATTCCGATCCGTGAAGTGATCGCCGCGTACGATTACCAGACAGCTTTCATCTGGTTCGGGCTGATCCAGGGCGGCGTCGCGTTCGTGCTGGCGTGGTTCCTGCGCGGTCCGGAGCCGGGCGAACTGACAGGTCCGCCTCCGAAGGTGGCGCAATCCACGCGCAGCTTCACGCCCAAGGAAGTGCTGATGACGCCGGTGTTCTGGTTGCTCTACATCATGTTCGTCATGGTGTCGGCCAGCGGCCTGATGGCGACGGCACAAATCGCGCCGATCGCGAAGGACTTTAATGTCGGCAACACGATCCTGTTCGCCGGCGCGTCCACGCTGACCGTGGCGCTCATTGTCGACAATCTTTGCAACGGCGGGGCGCGACCGCTATTCGGATGGGTTTCGGACAATATCGGCCGTGAATATACCATGGCCATCGCGTTCGGACTGGGCGCAGTCGCCTATTGGCTGCTGGGCAGCCTCGGCGCCACTCCGTGGTTCTTCGTGATCTTCGCCGCGTTGATCTTCCTCACGTGGGGCGAGATCTTCAGCCTGTTTCCCTCCACCTGCACCGATACATTTGGAGCGAAATTCGCGACGGTGAATCTCAGCCTGCTCTATACGGCGAAGGGCACCTCGGCCTTCCTGGTGCCGCTCGCCAACGTCATCAAGTCGTACACCGGAACCTGGCACGCCGTGTTCGTAGTCACCGCCTTGATGAACATTGTGGTGGTGGCCTTGGCGCTGTTCGTGCTCAAGCCGATGCGGGCGCGCCAGATGGCGAAACTCTAAGCAATGCAATTCCCCTCCGTGGCTTACCGGCCACGGAGGGATATCTCCGATTAAAATGACATTGCATGTGCCAGCGTGCCTGGCATATTGTATACCAGTTATGCGTAACCCTGATCAGTCGTCCCGTCGCGTCAACGTGCGTCCCCGCAGCCGGCCGTCATCTGTCGGCGCCGCGGCGACAGCACAGCCGGCGTTTTCGCCGATCGACATCACGCCGAGCTTCAAGAACAAGGCCTATGCCGCCTTGAAGAACGCCATCGTGGCGATGGACATCTACCGCAGCCGCGACGACATCCGCCTCGACGAACGCAAGCTGGCGCAGGACTTCGGCGTCAGCCGCACGCCGGTGCGCGAGGCGATGGCGCAGCTCGAGAGCGAAGGCTTCGTGCGCTCGGTGCCGCGCCGCGGCATCTATGTCGTACGCAAGACCAAGCGCGAGGTGATCGAGATGATCACCGCCTGGGCGGCGCTCGAGAGCATGGCGGCGCGGCTCATAACGGAAGTCGCCACGCAGGAAGAAATCGCCGGTCTGCGCCGGATGTTTGCCACCTTCAAGAACGGCAAGCTACGCGCGCATCTCGACGAGTATTCCGATGTCAATATCGAATTCCATCAGAGCATCATCCGGCTCAGCCGCAACGCCGTGCTGATCGACCTCGCCGAGAATCTTTTTACCCACATGCGCATGATCCGCCGCAAGACCATCGGCGAGAAGGACCGCGCCGACCGATCGATCCGCGACCACATCAACATCATCGAAGCCCTGGAAGCGCGCGCAACCGATCGCGCGGAAAAACTGGTGCGTGACCATGCGCTCGGCCTAGCCGACCACGTGTCGCGATTTGCCGATTACTTGGACTGAAGTCCGAACGAAACGAACGGGAGGCCTGCCATGGCTGACGCAGCAGTGAAAGAGAATCGCGAAGCGACAAACACGGCCGCACCTGAGCGGGAGCTGACGGATGGCTTTCACCTCATCATCGATGCGCTCAAGCTCAACGGCCTCAATACGATCTACGGAGTGCCCGGCATCCCGATCACGGACTTCGGCCGCATGGCGCAAGCCGGGGGCATCCGCGTCATTTCGTTCCGGCACGAGCAGAACGCCGGTTATGCCGCCTCGATCGCCGGCTACCTGACGAAAAAGCCCGGCGTCTGCCTGACGGTGTCCGCTCCAGGCTTTCTCAACGGCCTGACCGCGCTCGCCCACGCCACGACCAACTGCTTCCCGATGATCCTAATCTCCGGCTCGTCCGAGCGTGAGATCGTCGATTTGCAGCAGGGCGACTACGAAGAGATGGACCAGCTCGCCATCGCCAAGCCGCTCTGCAAAGCGGCTTTCCGCGTGCTGCATGCCGCGGACATCGGCATTGGTCTGGCACGCGCGATCCGCGCGGCCGTGTCCGGCCGTCCGGGCGGCGTCTACCTCGACCTGCCAGCAAAGCTCTTCGGTCAGGTGATGGACGCCGAGGCCGGGAAGAAGTCGCTGGTGAAGGTGATCGACGCGGCGCCGGCGCAAATTCCCGCACCGGCCGCTATCAAACGTGCGCTCGATGTCCTGAAGAGCGCCAAGCGCCCGCTGATCATTCTCGGCAAAGGCGCAGCCTACGCGCAAGCCGATGACGCGATCCGCGCTCTGGTCGAGAAGAGCGGCGTCCCGTTCTTGCCAATGAGCATGGGCAAGGGGCTGCTGCCGGACACTCACCCGCAGTGCGCCGGCGCGGCGCGCTCGACGGTACTCAAGGACAGCGATGTCGTCATGCTGATCGGCGCCCGCCTCAACTGGCTGCTGTCGCACGGCAAGGGCAAGAGCTGGGGCGAGGCGCCGAAGAAATTCATCCAGATCGACATCGAGCCCAAGGAAATGGACTCCAATGTCGAGATCGTCGCGCCGGTGGTCGGCGACATCGGTTCATGCGTCACCGCGCTTCTGCAGGGCATGGGCGACAACTGGCCGGCCCCGCCGGCCGATTGGCCCGCCGCTATCGCCAAGAAGCGCGAAGAGAACGTTTCCAAAATGGCGCCGCGGCTGATGAACAACAACTCGCCGATGGACTACCACGGCGCGCTCGGCGTGCTGCGCACCATCGTCAAGGAGCGGCCGGATGCCATCCTGGTCAACGAAGGCGCCAACACGCTCGATCTCGCGCGCGGCATCATCGATATGTATCAGCCGCGCAAGCGCCTCGACGTCGGCACCTGGGGCATCATGGGTATCGGCATGGGCTATTCCATCGCCGCGGCCATCGAAACCGGCAAGCCGGTGCTCGCGGTCGAAGGCGACAGCGCCTTCGGGTTCTCCGGCATGGAGATCGAAACTATCTGCCGGTACAAATTGCCGGTCTGCATCGTCATCTTCAATAACGACGGCATTTATCGCGGCACCGACGTCAATTCCGTAAGCTCGGACCCGGCGCCGACCGTGTTTGTGAAAGGCTCGCGTTACGACAAAATGATGGAGGGCTTCGGCGGCGTCGGCGTCAACGCGACGTCCCCGGATGAGTTGAAGCGCGCCGTCAACGCGGCGATGGATTCCGGCAAGCCGACTCTCATCAACGCAGTGCTCGACCCGGCGGCCGGCAGCGAAAGCGGCCGCATCGGTAACCTCAACCCGCAGAGCGCGCTCAAAAAGAAATAAATCGCGCGAAGCAACCGCAATTCAAAACGTCCCGCGCGCGACCGCGCTTCAGGGACATAGTTGGAGATAGTGGAGGACCTAAGATGGCCAAAAACAAAGCGAAGAGACCCGCCAAGGCGAAAGCCGCGGTAAGAAAGCCGGCCCGCAAGGTTGTGAAGCTCGCCGCCGCGAAAAAGGCGGCGAAGAAGACAAACGGAAATGGCGGCTTGCCGAAGCCAAGCAGCAAGCCCTACGGCCAGGCCGGCCTGGCGCTGCAAGGCGTGCGCATTCTCGACTTCACCCACGTGCAGTCGGGGCCCACCTGCACCCAGTTGCTCGCCTATATGGGCGCCGACGTGATCAAGGTCGAGCGCCCGGGCGCCGGCGACATCACGCGCGGTCAGCTGCGCGATGTACCCAATGCCGACAGCCTCTATTTCACTATGCTCAACGGCACCAAGCGGTCGATCACGATCGATTCCAAGCATCCCAAGGGTATGGAAATCCTCAATCGGCTGATCAAGACCTGCGACGTGCTGGTCGAAAACTTCGCCCCCGGCGCGCTCGACCGCATGGGTTTGACCTGGGACTACATCCACAAGACCAACCCGCGCATGATTGTCGCCTCGGTCAAGGGCTTCGGCCCCGGCCCCTACGAGGACTGCAAGGTGTACGAGAACGTCGCCCAATGCGCCGGCGGTTCGGCCTCGACCACCGGCTTCCGCGAAGGCCCGCCGCTGGTCACCGGCGCGCAGATCGGCGACTCGGGCACCGGGCTGCATCTCGCGCTCGGCATCGTTTCGGCGCTCTTCCAGCGCATCCGTACCGGCCGCGGCCAGAAGGTGCTCTGCGCCATGCAGGATGGCGTGCTCAATCTCGCCCGCGTCAAGTTGCGCGATCAGCAGCGTCTCGCTCACGGCCCGCTTACCGAATACAGCCAGTTCAGCGAAGGCGTGCCGTTCGGCAAGGCGGTGCCGCGCGCCGGCAACGATTCCGGCGGCGGTCAGCCGGCCTGGCTGCTCAAGTGCAAGGGCTGGGAGAGCGATCCCGACGCCTACATTTATTTCATCACCCAGGCGCCGGTGTGGGGCGCGATCTGCGGCCTGATCGGCGAGCCGACCTGGAAGACCGATCCGGACTATGCCACGCCGAAGGCGCGCCTGCCGCGGCTGAAAAAGATTTTCGCGCGGATCGAGGATTGGACCGTGACCAAGACCAAGTTCGAGGTCATGGACATCTGCAATGCGGTCGATATTCCGGTTGGACCGATCCTGTCGATGAAGGAGATTGCCGAGGACGAGTTGCTGCGCAAGACGGGCACGGTGGTCGAAGTCGATCATCCGGTTCGCGGCAAGTATCTGACCGTCGGCAATCCGATCAAGCTATCGGATTCTCCCGCCGACGTGCGGCGCTCGCCGTTGCTCGGCGAACACACCGAGGAAATCCTGTCCAAAGTACTCGGCTACAACGGGACGCAGATCGCGGAGATCAAGGCCTCGGGCGCGATCACCGCGCCGAAGAAGGAAGAAAAAGCGGCATAGCTTCGCTCTCCCCGCAACCGGGGGGAGGAAAAGAAAAGGAAGAGCGGGAGATTGTTGCATGCGTATCGTGGTCCACGGCCAGCAGGCCTTCGGCAAGGCCGTGCTGGAGGCGCTGCTCAAGCGCGGCGAGAACGTCGTTGGCGTCTATGCCGCGCCGGAGAAGGAAGGCGCCAAGGCCGATCCGCTGAAGGAAGCGGCGCTTGCCGCCAAGCTGCCGGTTTATCAGCCGGCCTCCTACAAAGACCCGAAGGTCTGGGAAGTGTTCAAGGCGCTCAAACCCGATCTGCAGGTCATGGCCTTCGTGACGCTGTTCGTGCCGGAGGAATTCCTCAACATTCCTACGCACGGCTCGATCCAGTATCACCCCTCGCTGCTGCCGGCTTATCGCGGCGCCAGCGCGATCAACTGGCCGATCATCCTGGGCGAAAAGGAAACCGGCCTATCGATCTTCTGGCCCGACAACGGGCTCGATACCGGCGACGTGCTGCTGCAAAAGAAGACACCGATCTCGGACACCGACACGCTCGGCACCGTTTATTTCGACCGCCTGTTTCCCATGGGCGTCGAGGCCATGCTGGAATCCGTCGACCTGGTGAAAGCCGGCAAAGCGCCGCGCATCAAACAGGACGAATTGAAAGCGACCTATGAAGGCCGCTGCGGCCCGGGCAACGGCAAGATCGATTGGGGCAAGTCCTGGCGCCAAATCGATCCGCTGATCCGCGGCTGCAATCCGGCGCCCGGCGCCTGGACCACGCTCGACGGCAAGACCATCAAGATTTTCGACGCCAAGCCGCTGCCGGCCAAGGACCCCAAGGGCATCGCCGGCAGGCTGGGCGAGATCGTTGCGGTCGACGCAGACAGCTTCACCGTCGTCTGCGCCGACGGCCGCTTCAAGGTCACTCGCGTGCAGCCGGACGGCGCCAAAAAGATCGACGCGTCCGAGTTCATCGCGACCGCCAAGCTCGCCACGGGGGCGAAATTCACCTGATTTTCGAGAAGTCAAAACCCTAAATCGCCGGCTCACAGCATTTGCATTGAACGGAAAACACCCATGCCCGCCTCGCAGCATCAGTCACCGAAATCCGACATCGAAATTTCGCAGAGCGCCAAGAAGCGGCCGATCATAGAGCTCGCCAAGGAGAAGCTTGGCATCGCCGCCGAAAACCTCGAGCCCTATGGCCACTACAAGGCCAAGGTGTCGATGGACTACGTGAAATCGCTCAAGGACAAGAAGAACGGCAAGCTGATCCTGGTGACCGCGATCACGCCGACGCCGGCGGGCGAAGGCAAGACCACCACGACGGTCGGCCTCACCGATGCGCTTAACCACATCGGCAAGAAGGCGATGCTGTGCCTGCGCGAGCCCTCGCTCGGGCCGTCCTTCGGCATGAAGGGCGGCGCCGCCGGCGGCGGCTACGCGCAAGTCGTTCCGATGGAAGACATCAATCTGCACTTCACCGGCGACTTCCACGCCATAACGTCGGCGCATAATCTGCTGTCGGCGCTGATCGACAATCACATCTATTGGGGCAACGCGCTCGCCATCGACTCGCGCCGCGTCGCCTGGCGCCGCGTCATGGACATGAACGACCGCGCGCTGCGCGAGATCGTCTGTTCGCTCGGCGGCGTCGCCAACGGCTATCCGCGCGAGGCCGGCTTCGACATCACGGTCGCCTCCGAAGTGATGGCGATCTTCTGCTTGGCCAGGGATCTCGCCGACTTGAAGGAACGGCTCGGCAAGATCATCGTCGGCTATACTCGCGACCGCAAGCCGGTGCTCGCCAAGGATCTCAAGGCGCATGGCGCCATGACGGCGCTGCTCAAGGAAGCAATCGCGCCCAACCTGGTGCAGACGTTGGAAGGCACGCCGGCCTTCATCCACGGCGGGCCGTTCGCCAACATCGCGCATGGCTGCAACTCGGTGACGGCGACTGCCACCGCGCTCAAGCTCGCCGACTACGTCGTCACCGAAGCCGGCTTCGGCGCCGATCTCGGCGGCGAGAAATTCTTCGACATCAAGTGCCGCAAGGCGGGTCTGGCGCCCGACTGTGTGGTGCTGGTCGCCACCATCCGCGCGCTCAAAATGCATGGCGGGGTGCAGAAGGCCGACCTCAAGAAGGAAGACCTCAAGGCACTGGAAGCCGGCATGGCCAACTTGGCGCGCCACGTCGAGAATGTGAAGAAATTCGGCATCCAGCCGGTAATCTCGATCAACCGCTTCTCGGCCGACACTCCGGCGGAAATCGAACTGGTCAAGAGCGCCTGCGCTAAGCTCGGCGTCGAGGCCATTATGGCCGATCACTGGGCGATGGGCGGCGAGGGCGCCGCCGATGTCGCCCGCGCGGTGGTGAAGATCTGCGACAGCGGCAAGAGCAAGCTGAAGCTGCTCTATCCCGATGAGATGCCGCTGTTTGAGAAGATCGAGACCATCGCCAGAGAAATCTATCGCGCCAAGGCGGTCACCGCCGAAAAATCGGTCAAGGACCAGCTCAAGTCCTGGGAGGAGATGGGTTACGGCAGGTTGCCGATCTGCGTCGCCAAGACGCAGTACAGCTTCTCGACCAACGCGGATTTCGAAGGGCGCGCCCAACGATCACGTTATCAATGTGCGCGAAGTCCGGCTCTCGGCCGGCGCCGAGTTCGTGGTGGCGATCTGCGGTGAGATCATGACCATGCCCGGCCTGCCGAAAGTTCCGGCGGCCGATTCGATCGACGTCGGCGCCGACGGCAAAATCGTCGGGCTGTTCTAAGCGTTATCCGTTCGTCCCCGCGAAAGCGGGGAGCCAGGAGAGGACTATGTAGTCTGGCGGTAGGAAACACTGGGTTCCCGCTTTCGCGGGAACGAACGGAGTGAAGTCAGGGAGGACTGAGAATGCTCAAATTCTACTACAGCGGCGCACCGAACCCGATGAAAGTGGCGCTGATGCTCGAGGAAACCGGTTTGCCTTACGAGGCGATCCCGGTCGACACCCGCAAAGGCGACCAGCACAAGCCGGAATATTTGGCAATCAATCCGAACGCCAAGGTGCCGGCAATCGTCGACGGCGACGCGACGGTGTTCGACTCGAACGCGATCCTGCTCTATCTCGCCGAGAAGACCGGAAAATTCCTGCCCTCCGAAACGCCGAAGGCGCGCGGCGAACTGCTGTCCTGGCTGATGTTCGTGGCCTCGGGCGTCGGGCCGTTTTCCGGCCAGTCGGTGCATTTCCGCAATTACGCGCCGGAGAAAAACGAATACGCCATCAACCGCTACATGTATGAGACGCAGCGGCATTACGCCATTCTCGACGCGCGGCTGGCCAAGCAGAAATATGTGCTCGGCGACACCTACACCATCGTCGACATGGCGGTCTGGGGCTGGGCGCGGCTCATTCCGAACGCGCTCGGCGCGGAATACTGGCCGAAGTTTCCCAATCTGAAGCGGCTGGTCGATGAGATCTCGGCGCGGCCGGCGGCGGTGCGCGCGTCAGCGATCAAGGACAAGCACAAGTTCAAGACCGAGTTCGACGATGAAGCCAAGAAGGCCATGTTCGGGCACATGAGCGTGAAGGTCGCGTAACCGCGAGGCGACGCAACGTCAATCGTCGAGCGACGCCGCGACGCGGCGCGCTTCCGCGACCAGCGCCGCGGTGATCGGCGTCATCGGTTCGCGCGATGGCACGACCAGGCCGATGGTCTGCACGGCCTCCGGCTGCGTGATCGGGATGGCGCGAATGGTATCGGTGAGGCCGAGCGTGTCGGCAATCTTCGCCGGCATCACGCTCGCCCAACGGCCGGTGCGCACATGCGAGTACAGCAGGATCATCGAATTGGATTCCAGCGTCGGGCGCACTTCGCTGCCGGCGCTTTTGAGCAGCCGGTCGATGATGCGCCGGTTCTGCATGTCGGGCGTCAACAGGCAGAGCGGCACTTGCGCGACCTCCGCCCAGGTCACGCTGTCGCGGTTGCCGAGCGGCGCGTCGGACGAGGTGAGCAGCCGGTAGCGTTCGTGATAGAGCGGCACGGTGCCGACGCGGCCGAGCGGCTCGTTCTCGACATAGGTGATGCCGGCGTCGATCTCGAGATTTTCCAGGAGATCGAGAATCTCGAGCGAGTTGCGCGAATAGATGGTGAATTGAACGTTCGGGTGCCGCGCGCGATAGGGCGTAGTGAGTTTCTCCACCATCGCCAGCGTGGTCGGGATCGCGGCGATGCGCAGGCGGCCGGACAGGCCGTGCTTGAGCGCGTGCACCTCCTCGCGCATGGCGCGGGCGTCGCCGACGATGCGGCGCGCCCAATCGAGCACGCGTTCGCCTTCCGGTGTGAAGCTCTGAAAACGCGAGCCGCGGTTGACCAGCAGGACGCCGAAATTTTCCTCGATCTGCTTCACGCCCGCCGACAACGTCGGTTGGGTCACGCCGCAGACTTCGGCGGCGCGCCCGAAATGTTTCTCCCGCGCGAGTGCCAGGATGAACTCAAGCTTGTCGATCAAGGCATTATTCCTTTAATCTCAAATCATTAGCAGGGTCGGGAGGACGCGGTTCGCTCAAAAATTAAGCAGCAATGAGCTTATCATTGATAGAAAATTCCTATCAAGTCATGCTGATTACGGGGTTGTCTGGACTTTAGAACGGCCTCAAATCAACGTCTGGGAGACCCCGATGAATATGCATACGCCACCGCGCTCGAACGGCCGCGGTAAAGGCGACGGCAGCCGCAAGCCCAACCGCACTCCCAAAGGCCGGCAGATCGACCCGCAGGCGCTCGATGAAGTGCGCGCGTTGCTTACCGACCGGCCGCGCCGGCGCGATCTGCTGATCGAGCACCTGCATCTGATCCAGGATCATTACGGCTACCTCGCTGCCGCGCATCTCACCGCGCTCGCCGCCGAGATGAAGCTCGCGCTCACGGAAGTGTACGAGGTCGCCACCTTCTATTCGCATTTCGACGTGGTGAAGGATGGGCCGCCGCCGCCGGCCGTCACCGTGCGCGTGTGCGAGTCCCTCTCTTGCGCCATGGCCGGCGCGGAGAAATTGCTGGCGACGCTGCCGGGCAAGCTCGGTCAAAATGTGCGCGTGGTGCGCGCGCCCTGCATGGGCGCCTGCGACCGCGCTCCGGTCGTTGCCGTCGGGCACTTGCAGACGTTCAAGGCGACGTCTGAAGCGGTCGCGGCCGACGTGACGGCGAATAAGCACGCGCATGCCTGGAAGCCCACGGCGGATTTTGCCGGTTATCAGAAGGCCGGCGGCTATGCGTTGCTCAAAGATTGTCTGTCGGGCAAGCGCACGCGCGACGGGCTGATCAAGACCGTCAGCGATGCCGGCCTGCGCGGTCTCGGCGGCGCCGGATTTCCCACCGGCCGCAAGTGGTCGCTGGTGCGCGCGGAGCCCGCGCCCCGGATGTTCGCGGTCAACGCCGACGAGGGCGAGCCCGGCACCTTCAAGGACCGCTTTTATCTCGAGCGCGACCCGCACCGCTTCATCGAAGGCATGCTGATCGCGGGCTGGGTGGTCGAGGCGCCGGAGACTTATCTTTATATCCGCGACGAATATCCCGAGTTGCGGCTGATGCTGGCCGAGGAAATCGACAAGGCCGAGAAGGCCGGATTGTCGCCGCACACCAAGCTGCATCTGCGCCGCGGCGCCGGCGCTTACATCTGCGGCGAAGAGTCGGCGATGATCGAGTTGATCGAGGGCAAGCGCGGCCTGCCGCGCCACCGCCCGCCTTACGTCGCGCAAGTCGGCCTGTTCGGCCGCCCGACGCTGGAGCAGAACGTCGAGACGCTGTTCTGGGTGCGCGACATTATCGAGAAGGGCGCGGACTGGATGACGAGCCAGGGCCGCAAGGAACGCAAAGGTTTCCGCAGCTTCTCGGTGTCGGGCCGGGTGAAAAAGCCGGGTGTGGTGCAGGCGCCGGCCGGCGTCACCGCGCGCGAGCTGATCGAGGAATTTTGCGGGGGCATGCAGGATGGCCATACCTTCAAGGGCTATCTGCCTGGCGGCGCTTCGGGCGGTATCCTGCCGGCGTCGATGGCCGACGAGCCGCTCGACTTCGGCACCCTGGAGAAATATGGCTGCTTCGTTGGGTCGCACGCGGTTGTCATCCTGTCGGACCGCGACGATATGAAGGCGGTGGCGCTCAATCTGATGAAGTTCTTCGAGGACGAAAGCTGCGGCCAGTGCACGCCTTGCCGCGCCGGCACCGAGAAGGCGGTCAAGCTGATGGCGCGGGGCCCTTGGGACGCCGCGTTGCTGACGGAACTCTCGACCGCGATGCGCGATGCGTCGATTTGCGGCCTCGGCCAAGCGGCGCCGAATCCGCTATTATGCGTGCTGAAGTACTTCCCCGAGGAACTCACGAAACCGCTGGGCACTTGGTGACATATGCCTGACAGCAACGAACCCAAGCCCAGCACTTTCACCATCGACGACCGTGAGATCGATATTCGTCCCGGCGAATCGATCTTCCGCGCCGCGCGCCGCCTCGACATCAAGCTGCCGCACCTGTGCTACTCGCCCAAGCCCGGCTACCGCGCCGACGGCAATTGCCGCGTCTGCATGGTCGAGATCGAGGGCGAGCGCGTGCTGGCGGCGAGCTGCATTCGCCAGCCGTCGCCGGGCATGAAGGTCAAGACGGCGACCGATCGCGCCAAGACCGCGCGAAAGATGGTCGCCGAACTGCTGGTCACCGACCAGCCGGCGATCGAGGTCGCGCACGATCCGGAATCCGAATTCTGGAAGACCGCGAAACGGCAGGGCGTTGTCGCCGGCCGCTTCCCCAAGCGCGAGCGCGAGGTGGTGCCGGCGCCCGACCGCAGCCATCCGGCCATGGCGGTCAATCTCGACGCTTGCATCCAGTGCAATCTCTGCGTCCGCGCCTGCCGCGAGGTGCAGGTCAACGACGTCATCGGCATGGCCGGCCGCGGCCATGGCGAAAAAATAGTGTTCGATTTCGACGATCCGATGGGCAATTCGACTTGCGTGGCCTGCGGCGAATGCGTGCAGGCCTGCCCGACCGGCGCACTGATGCCTTCGACGCTGGTCGATGCCAAGAACGTGCGCACCGAATTCCCCGACCGCGAAGTTGATAGCGTCTGCCCCTATTGCGGCGTCGGCTGCCAGCTCACCTACCAGATCAAGAACGACAAGCTGATTGCGGTCACCGGCCGCAATGGTCCGGCCAACCAGAACCGGCTCTGCGTTAAGGGTCGCTTCGGCTTCGACTACATCAGCAACCCGCAGCGCCTGATGAAGCCGCTGGTGCGCAAGGATGGCGTTGGCAAAGCCGCCGACGATCTGGTCGATCCGTCGAACCCGCTGACGCATTTCCGCGAGGCGACCTGGGAAGAGGCGATGGAACGCGCCGCTTCCGGCTTGAAGAAAATTCGCGACCGCGATGGCTCGCGGGCGCTCGCCGGTTTCGGCTCGGCCAAGGGCTCGAACGAAGAGGCCTATTTGTTCCAGAAGCTGGTGCGCACCGGCTTCGGCTCCAACAATGTCGACCACTGCACGCGGCTCTGTCACGCCTCCTCGGTGGCGGCGCTCCTGGAAGGCGTCGGCTCGGCGGCGGTGACCGCGACCTTCAACGAATGCAAGAATTCCGACTTCATCATCGTCATCGGCGCCAACCCGACCGAGAATCATCCCGTGGCCGCCACCTTCTTCAAGCAGGCCGCCAAGCAGGGCGCCAAGCTCGTCGTCATGGACCCGCGCGGGCAGGCGCTCAAGCGCCACGCCTGGCAGATGATGCAGTTCAAGAACGGCACCGACGTGGCGATGCTCAACGCCATGCTCAACGCCATCATCGGCGAGAAGCTCTGCGACCAGCAATATGTGCAGACCTATGTGGAAGGCTTTCCCGAGCTTGCCGAGCACGTGAAGGATTTCACGCCGGAGGAGATGGCGCCGGTCTGCGGCATCCCGGCGGACACGCTGCGCGAAGTGGCGCGCGCCTATGCGCGGGCGGAAAGCGCCATCATCTTCTGGGGCATGGGCGTCTCCCAGCACACCCACGGCACCGACAACGCGCGCTGTCTCATTGCGCTGTCGCTGATCTGCGGCCAGGTCGGCCGCCCAGGCACGGGCTTGCATCCGCTGCGCGGCCAGAACAACGTGCAGGGCGCCTCCGACGCCGGGCTGATCCCGATGTTCTTCCCCGACTACAAGTCGGTGGAGAATCCCGAGCAGATCGCAAAGTATGAAAAGGCCTGGGGCAAGAAACTCGACCCCAAGCGCGGCAAGACCGTGGTCGAGATCATGGATGCAGTGCACGCCGACGAGATTAAGGGCATGTACATCATGGGCGAAAACCCGGCGATGTCCGACCCCGACCTGAACCACGCGCGCGGCGCGCTCGCCCATCTCGAGCACCTCGTCGTGCAAGACCTGTTCCTGACCGAGACCGCGTCTTACGCCGACGTTATCCTGCCGGCCTCGGCCTGGCCGGAGAAGGACGGCACCGTCACCAACACCAACCGCCAGGTGCAGATGGGCCGCCAGGCGCTGCCGCTGCCCGGCGACACGCGCCAGGACCTGTGGATCATCCAGGATCTCGCACAGCGCATGGGGGAGAAGTGGAACTACAAGCACGTGGGCGAAGTGTTCGAGGAGATGGCGCGGCTGATGCCGGCGCTCGATAACATCACCTGGGATCGCGTCGAGCGCGAGGATCACGTCACTTATCCGGTTGACGGGCCCGACGTGCCCGGCCGCGACGTGGTGTTCGACAAGGGTTTCCCGCGCCCGAACAGCATGGCCAGATTGGTGACGGCCAAACTCACGCCGCCGGACGAGACGCCGGACCACGACTATCCGTTCATCCTCACCACTGGCCGTCAGCTCGAGCATTGGCACACCGGCGCCATGACGCGGCGCGCTTCCGTGCTCGACGCACTTGAGCCGAGCGCGGTCGCCTCGGTGTCGCGCGGCACGCTCGAGAAGTTGAGGCTTAAAGCCGGCGACATGCTGCGCGTGACCACCCGCCGCGGCGAAGTCGAATTAGCCTCGCGCCAGGACGACGCTATCCCCGACGGCGTGGTGTCCATCCCGTTCGCCTACGTGGAGGCGGCGGCCAACATTCTGACCAACCCCGCGCTCGATCCGTTCGGCAAGATTCCGGAATTCAAGTTCTGCGCGGCAAAGGTGGAAGCCGCCACGCCGCGGCAAGAGGCGGCAGAGTAGGGTCTATTACCAGCCACGAATGCAGGATGGCCGGGCAGCCGACGGTCCCGCGTCAGGCATTCGCCCGCAGCGCGCTGATGGGCACGTCCAGCGCATAGATGAATCCGGTCGGTTCGTAACCGAGGTGCACCTGGCCGCTCAATTGCTGCCCAAGCGATCCCATCATGCGCGTGCCGAAGCTTCGCCGGGTTGGCGCCTGCACCGCGGGACCGTCTTTCTCCGCCCATGTCAGCCGCAGGCGCTCGGTTTCGTCGTCGATCGTCCAGGTGATTTCGACGCGGCCTGCCGGTACCGAGAGCGCCCCGAACTTGGTCGTGTTAGTACACAGTTCATTGAATGTCATCGCCAGCGCGATCACGGCGCCGGATGTAATTCTCATGTCGGGCCCGTTGATCGCAAAACGACCAGCGCCTTGGCTGTCATAGGGTTCGGTCGCGTCGCGAACCGTGTGGGCGAGGCTGGCATTCGCCCAGCTAACCTGCATCAAAAGATCGTGCGCGCGCCCGAGCGCGATCAGGCGACCCTCAATGGCGTGCTGCCCGTGCTCAAGGCTGGTTGCGGTGCGCAGGCTCTGGGAGGCGATGGCGCTCACGGTCGCCAGCGTATTCTTGATGCGATGATGCATTTCGTCGAGGATGAGCTTCTGCAGTTTGTCCGCCGCTTCTCGCTCCTTGGCGTCGATGCCGGCTTGCGCGAGCAGGACTTTGGCGTCGATGCCCGCCTGTTCCAGCAACAAGCGAAGGCTGTCGTTCTCGGCCGTCAAGCTCTTCTGGACTGAGGAGCGAACGGGAGTATCGCCGGGTTGTGTCTGGACGACCGCTTCAAGCGCCGTCGGCGGAATCGTATCGGGGGTGATCTTCAGCGCACCCACGCCTACCATCTGCTGCAGTTCGGCAATCACCGCTTTCACCTCCAATGGCTTGCCGAAGAAGCGGCTGTCGGCCGGCTTCTCCGTATCGGATAGTTTCACTTGACCGGAAACCAGGATGATCTTTATGGCGGGCCAACGCTTGTTCACCGCGTGGGCGAGCTTGAGGCCGTCGATGCTGCCGGGCATCTGGATGTCGGTGAACAGCAACGAGATGTCCGAGCGCGATTCGAGAATTGAAAGCGCCTCATCGGCATTGACGGCTTCGACCGGATTAAATCCGGCGTCCTGAACGATGTCGACCGCGCGCATACGCAGCGCCATCTCGTCTTCGACGACAAGAACGTTCGGAGGAGACCCGTTTGTTCGGAATGCCATAAGACCCTGAAACTTTCATCGAGAGAACCGGCCAATGCGGTCCCGAGTTTGGCTTGCAGCCCTGCCTTACAAAATGGCCCTGGCGCTCGCCGCGGCGTGCCGGACCAACTCGGGCAATGTCGGAGACCCGTCTTTGCTGCGCCTTTTGGCGTCAAATGGCGAGGGAAATCTCAATAAATCGGCGTGGCGCTGGTGACTTTTTCCCTGCCACGGCTTGCCCGAAGGCTAAAGGCGTGTCCTCCGAAGGCCCGCGAACGCCAAAGCGGCGCAGCGCGCGGCTGTTTAAAAGCAGCATCGTCGTTCCGCCATCTCGATTTGTGTTAATGTGGCTGCGATCGCGTCCTGGGCCGTCCTTGCAAGCAACCGCCTCATCCGTGAAACGAAAAGCCAAAGCCAAGCGCGCCGGTCAAGGAGATCGGTTCTTGCGCGATGAATGGTTTCTCGGCGTCAGCCTGGCGACCGTGGCGACCTTCTTATTCCTAGGCGAGAAGGTGTACGACAAGCTCGCCGATCCTTTGTGGCTCGCCTTCGTTTTCATCTGGCTGTTCGGCGTTGTGATGGGCTCGGCACTCAACGTTGTGCGGCACGCCGGTCATGTATCGCAGGCTTTGGGCGAGCCCTACGGCACCCTCGTGCTCACGCTCTCGGTCACCGCCATTGAGGTGCTGAGCATCTCGGCCGTGATGTTGCACGGCGAGAACAATCCGACGCTGGTGCGGGACACGCTGTTTGCGATCATCATGATCATCCTGGGCGGCATGGTCGGCGTGTCGCTGCTCGCCGGCGGCTGGCGTCATCGCCAGCAGCATTACAATTTGCAAGGCGCCAATACCTATTTGAGCGTAATCATCCCGTTGGCGCTGCTCACGCTGAGCCTGCCGAATTTCACGGTCACGACGCCCGGGCCCACTTTGTCTACGGCACAACAGATATTTCTGGTGGTGATGTCGGCCGGGCTTTATGCCGCTTTCCTCGCCATCCAGACCGGCCGGCACCGGGCCTATTTCATCATGGACAAGGGTGAGGCGGAGGCCGCGGGTCCGGCCAAGGCGAAGGGCCCGCTCGCCCGGCATGCCGTGCTGCTGGTCGCCTATATCCTGCCCGTCGTGTTCCTAGCGGAGCAACTGGCGCACCCCATCGACTATCTGATCGAGACGCTGCAGGTTCCGGCTCCGCTCGGTGGCGTGATCATCGCGATGTTGGTGGCTACGCCGGAATCCATTGGCGCCACGCGCGCGGCCCTGGTGAACAGCGTTCAGCGCTCGATCAATATTTTCCTCGGCTCGGTGCTTTCCACCATTGGGCTGACGGTACCGATCATGCTGGTGATCAGTTATTTAACTCACCGCGAGGTCTTTCTCGGGCTTGCCGGCGCCAATAGCCTTCTGCTCGCCGTGACGCTCGCGGTCAGCGTCGTGACCTTTGCCAGCGGGCGCACGAATATTCTGCAAGGCGCGGTGCACGTGATGCTGTTCGCCGCCTTTTTAATGTTGATCTTCCAGGCCTGAGCGTAGGCGCCGGCCCGCGCTCCAGGCCGGCTCATTCCGACTTCTTATTCCTGAAATAAGCCTCGACGGGGCCGGTGAGCTTGATCGTCAAGGGCTTGCCGAAGCGATCCAGCGCCTTGCCGGCGGCGACGCGGACCCAGCCTTCGCTGACGCAATATTCCTCGACATTGGTCTTCTCGACGCCCTTGAAACGGATGCCGACGTCACGCGCGAGCGCCTCGGCATTGAAGTGCGGGCTGCTCGGGTCGTTGGAAAGGCGGTCGGGCGGGCTGTCGGGCGCGGGGTCTGGCATGCGGCGTTTGTCTCACACCGCCGCGCGCCGACGCAAGCAGGATCCCGGTTAAATGCTGCTTGCGATCAATGCAGCGTCGGCGTGTCCTCGCCGACGACGCGCAGGTCCATCCGGCCGATCAGGTCGGTCCGCATCGCCTCGGTCTCGTGCAAGGCGGCTTCGGCCTGCTTCCACGTGGTCGAGTTCGAGCCCAGCAGCACGGTGCCGATGATCATGGCGGCGATCGCCGCGATGGTCGTCTCGGAGGTGTAGCCGACCAACGACAACATCCCGAGCACGATCCAGACCGCGCCGGCGGCGATGGTCAGTTTGGCGGCCAGCGAAAACTTGCGGCAGCGCTCGACCAACTCGCGCAGCGTCTCGCTGCGGGCCTCGAGCTGGGCGATCTCGTTGCTGAAGTCTTCTTCCATGCGCCTTTGCCTAGTCCCGCCGTTTCGTTGCCACGCAACCGTAGCCCGGATGGCGCGTTTTGTGACCCCGGGCGATGGCCACATTAACCGGTCGCTAACCATAAATGGACTAGGAAATGCTTGGGAAAACGCGACTTCATACTGCGATCGCGTCCTGCGCGGATCGAGATGGCAATTTTCGGGAACGAACATCGGCTCGTCATTGTCGGCGCCGGATTTTGTGGCGCGACCATCGCCTATAAGGTTGCCAGCGAACTAGACCTGCCCGTGCTTGTGCTCGATCGCCGCGGCCATGTCGGCGGCAATTCCTACTCGAAATTCGATGATGAGACCGGCATCGAATATCACCAATACGGTTCCCACCTTTTCCACACCTCGAACGAAGCGGTCTGGAAATTCATCACGCAGTTTTCGCCCTTCAACAATTACCGGCACCGCGTGTTTTCGCGGCACCGCGGCAAGACCTATACGATCCCCATCAATCTGATGACGATCAACCAGTTTTTCGGAACCGATTTCGACCCGGCCGGCGCCCGCGCCTTCATCGCGCAGCAGGCCGCCGCCGAAAACATCGAGGCGCCGCGGAATTTCGAGGAGAAGGCGGTTTCGCAGATCGGCCGCCCGCTCTACGAGGCCTTCATAAAGGGCTACACCGCCAAGCAATGGGAGACCGACCCCGCCGCCTTGCCCGCCGAGATCATCTCGCGCCTGCCGGTCCGTTTCGGCTTCAACGACTTCTACTTCGACGACCTGTACGAAGGGCTGCCGACCGCGGGTTATTCCGCGATCTTCGACAAGATATTGGGGCACCCGAAAATCAAAGTGGTCACCGGCTGCGACTATTTCGACGTGCGCGGGACAATCGATCCGCAGGTCTTATCGGTCTATACCGGGCCGCTGGATCGCTACTTCGACTACAAATTCGGCGAACTGGGATGGCGGACCCTCGACTTCGAAATCGAACGACTGGACGTTGAAGATTTTCAAGGTGCCGCGGTCGTCAATTATGCCGACATCGACGTGCCGTTCACGCGCATCCATGAATTCAAACATCTTCATCCCGAGCGCCGCCGCGGCAACAAGACGCTCATCATGCGTGAATATTCGCGCTTCGCGCGGCGCGCTGACGAAGCCTATTACCCGATCGGCCGGCAATACGATAAGCGGCGCTACAGCCAGTACAAAAAACTGGCGGAAGCCGAAGCAAACGTGATCTTCGCGGGGCGACTCGGCACCTACCGCTATCTCGACATGCACCAGGCGATCGGTGCCGCGTTGAACCTATACGAGAAAAAAGTCGCGCCGTTACTGACCGGCAGATGCGTTAAATCGGACGGACCGGAATCGGACGACCTTCAGAGGCAGAGCAGTCCATCGCTGGTGCCCACGAGAAATGCCGGCGTCGACGAGGTCATGGAGCGGCGCCCCCGCGCGCGATCCGATCGATAAGCCGGGTCTATAGGGACATATTCTTTCCCCTATCTCGAATCCGCGCAGGTTTCCCCCGGATAGCCACCAAAGGGCGGCCGGAATACATTGTTCCAGCTCACCGGGCATTGGTGCCCGCCGCTTTTGCAGGCTGGAATTCGCATGCATCCGGCGCCAAGCGCGCCGGGACGGGGAGTAACGCCATGAAACATGCGCCACTTTTATTTTGCCTCGGCATCTTGATGGTCTCGGCCGTGCCTGTGCTGGCCAAGCCCGCCTATGTCGCTTCGACCGTGAACTTGCGCGCCGCGCCGGGCACTACCAGCGAAATCGTCGGTAAGATTCCCGGCGGCAGCTTGATCGATGCCAAAGATTGCAGCGAAGGCTGGTGCGCGGTCACCTGGCAGGAAAAAAGCGGTTTCGCGATCCAGACCGCGCTCGACCTGAGCGGCCACGTGCCGCGCCGCGCCGCGGCGCCAGCTTATCCGTCCCGTTCGCGTTATGTCGTGGAGGACGAACCGGAGTACTACGCGCCGCCGCCGCCGGTCTATTATTACGGCCCCTACCGGCCGTATTGGGGTTGGCGCCGGCATTGGTGGTGAACGGCGCCCGACCGGCTGCTCGTCACGTCACCTGTCGCCGGCGCCCCAGAGCAGGCCGAGCCCAACCTTGACGGCGAGGTAGACCACGGTGGCCGCCGGAAGTGCGAAATAGAGCTGCAGCCCGAGGCCGCGCTCCAATCCGAACAGGACGGCGGCGCCGGCCAGCACCGAGATCAATCGTACGATCGCCAGCCGGTTCATTAGCGCCGGCTGCTAGCGCTTGGCTTTGGAATCGTCGGCCCCGCGCATATTTTGCCACGGATCGACGCGGGCCGACGTGGCCGCCGGATCGGTCCTTCGCAGCGTCGACTTGTATTGTTTGTCGATCGCCTCGGCGTCTTTGATCTTTTGTTTGTCTTCCTCGGCGAGCGGGTTTGGAGGCGGCGCCCTTTTCTGCTGGGCGAGCGCCGGCCCCGCGATGACGGCCAGCATGACAATTGCAACGATATAGCGTGCCATGGCGGTTACCCACATGATCTTTGTAGGGAGGCTATCATGCCGTATCCGCGCTCTCAATGCGATGAAAACGCTGCGTATTTGGCCTCCGCGGCGGCTATAAATCCGGCTGCCGTACCGTTACACTATGACCCAAGAGCGTGGCCGGACAATTCCGGCGCAATTGAGGTAAGGCAAGGTAAGAATATGTCACTTGCTCACGATGTTCCACCGCACACGGCTGCGACGAAGCTCCGCCACGACTGGACGCGCGCGGAAGTACACGCGCTGTTTGCCTTGCCGTTTCCGGATTTGATGTTCCGCGCCGCGCAAACGCACCGGGAGAATTTCGATCCGGCCGAGGTGCAGATCTCGACCTTGCTGTCGATCAAGACCGGCGGCTGCCCGGAGGATTGCGCCTATTGTCCGCAGGCCGCGCAATACGACACCGGCGTCAAGGCCGAGAAGCTGATGGCGGTCGAGGCCGTGCTCGCCGAAGCCCGCGCGGCGAAAGCCAGCGGCGCCTCGCGCTTCTGCATGGGCGCGGCCTGGCGTTCGCCGAAGGACCGCGATCTCGATTCCGTCTGCGCCATGGTGGAGGGCGTCAAGGCGCTGGGGCTCGAGACCTGCGCCACGCTCGGCATGCTGACGCGCGAGCAGGCGGCACGACTGAAGGCGTCCGGCCTCGACTATTACAATCACAACCTCGACACCTCGCCGGAATATTACGACGCCATCATCACCACGCGCACCTACCAGGACCGCCTCGACACGCTCGACACTGTGCGCGATGCCGGCATCCATGTCTGCTGCGGCGGCATCGTCGGCATGGGCGAGGGCGCTAGAGGACCGCGTCGGCATGATCGCGACGCTCGCCAGCCTGCCGGAGCATCCCGAAAGCGTGCCGATCAACATGCTGGTGCAGGTGGAGGGCACGCCGCTTGCGACCGGTGCGACAAAGACGGCCAAGCTCGACCCGCTCGACTTCGTGCGCACCATCGCCGTGGCGCGCATCACGATGCCGGCGTCGGTGGTGCGGCTGTCGGCCGGCCGCGAGGACATGAGCGAGGAGACGCAGGCGCTGTGTTTCCTCGCCGGCGCCAATTCGATCTTCTACGGCCCCAAGCTGCTCACCACGCCCAACCCCGGCCGCGACCGCGACATGCGGCTGCTCGACAAGCTCGGCTTAAGGCCGATGGAGTAGCGCACGTCAGGTAAAGTTGCGCACCAGTGCCAAGCCGGCAAACAATCCCACGATCGAGATCGCAACTGAGGCGATCACATAGAGCGCGGCCATTCCGATTTGGCCGCGCTCATAGAGCAGCGCGGCGTCAAGCGAGAACGCCGAAAACGTCGTATAGCCGCCGAGGATGCCGGTAGTTAAGAACAGACGCCAATGCTGCGAGGCGCCGCCTTTGAATGCGAAGTAAGCCGCAACCAGCCCCATAATGAACGAGCCGGTGATATTGATCAGCAACGTGCCGTAGGGAAATGCAGTGCCGAGCACGCGTGCGGTGGCCAGGTTGATACCGTGGCGAGTGCCGCGCCGAGCCCGCCGCCGAGAAAGACGATGAGATAACCCATTTCCTTGTCCTTTTGTTGCAGGGCAAAGAAATACCGCCCTGTGGCGGACAAAATCCTACCGCCCTGTTTCGCGGTAGGAGTCATCAGCCCCTTGCGGGCGGTTATCGGGGGACCCCATCCCCATCGCGCTCGAAGCTAAACGCCCGGCGCCCGGACCGTCAACCGGTAAGGCTTATTGTATACCCAAGCCATTTTTCGATGCTTGCATGGGCATTTCGATCAGAAAATAAGCAGCCGTCCATAAGCCGAAAACTCGCAATTTGCGCTGGCCAGTGCTCGGACCAGCGGCTCAAGCATTTGCTGGACCAATCAAATCTTCGGGGTCCGCCGCCCGCTTCGGCGGCTGGCACGGCGTTTGCGAATATTCCGGCATCGCCACGCGCGCAAGACGCGCGCTTCCAGTGCCGGCCTGCGAGGAATGGGCCATGAAAACCTTGATCGCCGCCGAGCCGCAGCCGCTCGCCGTCGCGCTCGAGCGCACGGCACTCCTGATCATCGACATGCAGCGCGATTTCCTCGAACCGGGCGGGTTCGGCGAGACGCTCGGCAACGACGTCAGCCTGCTTAAGGCGGCAGTAGCGCCCTTGCGAGCGGTGCTCAATGCGGCGCGCGCCGCTGGCCTGCTGGTCATCCACACCCGCGAAGGCCACCGCCCAGACATGTCGGATGCGCCGCCCGCCAAAGTCGAGCGCGGCGAGCCGTCCAAGCGAATTGGTGCGCCCGGCCCGATGGGCCGCATTCTCATTCGTGGCGAGCCCGGTCACGACATCATCCCCGAGCTTTATCCGGTCGCCGGCGAGCCGGTGATCGACAAGCCCGGCAAGGGCGCATTCTACCAGACCGATCTCGAGCTCACGCTGCGCAATTGCGGCATCGAGAATCTGATCGTCACCGGCGTAACCACCGAGGTCTGCGTCAACACCACCGTGCGCGAGGCCAACGACCGCGGCTACCGCTGCATCGTGTTGGGTGACTGCTGCGCGTCGTATTTCCCGGAATTCCACGAGATGGGTTTGAAGATGATCAAGGCACAGGGCGGCATCTTCGGTTGGGTCACCGGCTCGAAGCAGATGCTCGCCGCCTTTGCCGCCGCGAAGGCGCCGAAATACGCACAAGGGAGCACGTGATGAGCAATGCGACAGGATTCAAGCCGACACTGTGGACGCCGGGCGACTGGAACGCCTTCTTCGGCTTCGGCACCAACATCCTGGTCAACATGCTGGTGCTCACCGGCCTGTTGCGCTTCGTGCTGCAGATGCCGGACGCCATCGTGTTCGGCCGCATCCTGCCGGCGCTCGGCCTGATGATGTGCCTCTCCACGTTCTACTACGCCTGGCTCGCCTATCGGCTCGCCAAGAAAACCGGCCGCAGCGACGTCTGCGCGATGCCATCGGGCGTCAGCGTGCCGCACATGTTCATCGTCACCTTCGTGATCATGCTGCCGATCACGCTCGCGACCAAAGATCCGATCAAGGGTTGGGAAGCGGGATTGGTCTGGGTGTTCTTCCAGAGTTTCATCCTGATGATCGGCGGTTTCATCGCGCCCTACATCCGAATGATCACGCCGCGCGCGGCCCTGCTCGGCACGCTGGCCGGCGTCTCCATCACCTTCATTGCCATGCGCCCGGCGCTGGAAATGTTCATGACGCCGGTGATCGGATTGACCTGCTTTGCCATCATCATGGTGAGCTGGTTCGGCGGCTTCAAATATCCCATGAACATCCCGGCCGGTCTGGTCGCCATCGCGGTCGGCACGCTGATCGCCTGGGGCTCCAATTTGTTCGGCTTTAATCTCGGCGGCTTGAGCGTCGCCAATCTGCACGCCGCGCTCTCGAGCTTCGGCTTTTCGGTGCCGATCCCGGCCTTCGGCCACGTTTTCTCCGGCTTCCAGTTCCTCGGCGTGATCCTGGTCACCGCCATCCCGTTCGGCATCTATGACTTGGTCGAGGCGATGGACAATGTGGAAAGCGCGGAAGCGGCGGGCGACGCCTATCCGACCACGCGCGTGCTGACCGCCGACGGCGTGGTCAGCCTGATCGGCTGCCTGATGGGCAACCCCTTCATCAATGCGGTCTATATCGGCCATCCCGGCTGGAAGGCGATGGGCGGCCGCATCGGCTACTCGGCGGCGACCGGCGTCATGGTGATCGTGCTGTCGTGGTTCGGCGTGATTTCGCTGCTGCTCGCGATCATCCCGGTGGTCGCGATTTCGCCGATCCTCTTGTACATCGGCATGCTGATCGGCGCGCAGGCGTTCCAGACCACGCCGTCCAAGCACGCGCCGGCAATCGTGCTGGCGTTGACGCCGCACGTCGCGGCCTGGGCCAAGACGCTGATGGACGGCGCGCTCAGCGCCGCCGGCACCAACGCCGCGGCGGTCGGATTCGACAAGATGGCGACCCAAGGCGTGCTCTATCGCGGCCTGGAAGTCATGGCCGGCGGCTCCATTCTCACCGGGCTGGTGTTAGCGGCGATCGGCGCGTTCGTGATCGAGCGCGAATTCGTCAAGGCCTCGGCCTTCGCGCTTGCCGGCGCTGTGCTCACTTATTTCGGCTTCATGCACGGCGATGCGGTCGGCGTCGGGCACGGCCTGGGCGTGACGCCGTCGGTGGCACTCGCCTATCTCATCGTCGCCGGCTTCCTGTTCACGCTGGCGCGCGCGCCGGTCATTATCGACGCCCCGGCCAAGCAGGCGGCAGTGCCGGCGGAATAGCAATGCCCGCGACATCGGCTTATACTGCGGTTCCGATTCCACGGAGGCTGCGATGTGCCACCGCGTCTACGTCACGCTCTCGGCCGAGGAGAGGGCGGCAGCCAAAAAGCTGTCCGGTTACCTGATCCCAGTCTATGCCTCGATCGTGCTGGCCGTGATCGCCGTGGTGGCCGTCACCGGCACACCGCGGCAAGGTGAGCAGATCGCCACGACCTCCGTTCCCGCCGCCCGTTAGCTTCTCCCCGTAACATCTTGACCGAAGCAACCCCGCCACGCCGCCGCCGGCGCGCCTTCGATTGGTCGACGGCGGCGATCGCCGCCGTAGCCGCCTCCGCTGCCGTCGCGATCTATGTGCGCGACGGGCGCGAGCATTTCCTCGCCATCTTCGGCAGCGACCTCACGCTGTTCGGCGAAATGCTGCCCAAGGTCTTGGCCGGCTGCCTGATCGGCGCCTTCGTCACCATGATCCTGCCGCGCGAACTGGTGGCGCGTTGGGTCGGACATGAGTCCGGTTTCCCCGGCCTGCTGATCGCGGCCTTTTTCGGTTTCCTGTTGCCCGGCGGACCGATCACCATCTATCCGGTCGCCGGCGCCTTTCTCGCCATGGGCGCCGATGCCGGCGCGGTGGTTGCCTTCATCACCTCGTGGACGCTGATCGGCTATACCCGCGCGCTGGTGTGGGAACTGCCGTTTTTCGGACCGCACTTCGTCATCTGGCGCATCGTCGAGGCGTTGCCGCTGCCGATCATCGCCGGGCTGCTGGCGAGGATCGCGCTGCGCGCCGGGGTTCGTGTCACGGCCGAGCGGGACGAGTGATGTTCCTGGCCGTCAACATCCTGCTATGGCTGGTGGTCGCGGTCTTGGCTTTCATCGCCGCCATGCGCGGGCGCGTGTTGTTCAACGCCGGCGCGCGTGAGGGCGCGCTGGAATTCCTCCGGCTGCTGCCGCGCATCGGCGCCGGCGTCATAGGCTCCGGCTTCATCGCCGAGATATTGCCGAAGGCCCTAGTCGCGTCCTGGATCGGCCCGGGCTCCGGCTTTCTCGGCGTCATAATTGCGTCACTGGGCGGCGCGCTCACGCCAGGCGGGCCGGTGGTCGGCTTTGCCATCGGCGCCGCCGCGCTCAAGAGCGGGGCGGGGGCGCCGCAGGTGATCGCCTATTCCACCGCCTGGGCGCTCTACGCCATCCACCGTCTGGTGATCTGGGAAGTGCCGCTGATGCCGCCGCGCGTGGTCTGGCTGCGGGCGGCGGTGTCGCTGCCATTGCCGTTCATCGCGGCGGGGATGGCGATGCTGCTGGCGCAGCCGTGACCGGGAGCAACCCCGGTTTTAAACCGCGGCGAGACCTGTCAAAGTTGGCGCGCAAAAACAGGGAGGACACGATGGTGCACCAGGCAAAATGGGCTCCATTCAAGTGCGCGGCGATTGTCGCGTTTGTGACGGTGGCAATAGCGGGCTTGCCGTTCAAAGCGGCGGCCGCCGACGATTATCCGAATCGCGTGGTGCAGTTGATTGTGCCGTTCCCGCCGGGCGGCGGTGTCGACACCGAGGGCCGCGTGATCGCGCAGAAACTGTCCGACGCGCTCGGCCAGCAAGTGATCGTCGTCAATCGTCCCGGCGCCGGCTCGGTGATCGGCGTGCGCGACGCCGCCAAGGCTGCGCCCGACGGCTATACGATCCTAATGTTGGTGACCGGCGCAAGCTTGCCCGCCAACACCGGCTACGATTTGCAGAAGGATTTTGCGCCCATCGGGCTGATCGCCTCGATCCCGATCGTGATCATGGCCAACCCTGCGGTGCCGGTGAAATCCATGTCGGACATCGTCGCGCTCGCCAAGAAACAGCCGGGCAAAATGACGGTCGGCACGCCGCCGGCGCCGACGCTTAATTATTTCGGCGCCGAGGCGTTCAAGGGCATGTCCGGAGCGGACATGACCATTGTCACTTACAAGGGCACCGGGCCGCTGACCACCGATCTGCTCGGCGGCCACATCCAGGTCGCGTTCAACACGCTGCCGCCGGCGATCGGCAACATCAAGGCCGGCAAGCTTAACGCCATCGCGGTGGCGGCGCCGCAGCGTCTGGCGGCCATCCCGGACGTGCCGACGACCGCCGAAGCCGGAATGCCCGGGCTCGACATCGTTCAGTATTACGGGCTGGTCGCGCCGGCCGGAACGCCGCCTGCCATCATCGCGCGGCTCAACAAGGAGCTGCGCAAGATCGTGTCCTCCGAGGAGGTCAAGGCGCGCATCATCGCCGACGGCGGCGGCCCGGTCGCCAGCACGCCGGAAGAATACGCGGCCAACATCCAGCGCGAGGAAGGCAAGTGGGCGGCGCTGATCAAGAAGCTCGGACTGGTCGTCAACTAGCGTCGATCTAGCGCGTCCGGAAGTGCCGTCGCGGCTACTTCCGCATCAAGCCGCAGTACCGGCTGCCGCCGTTGTCCCAGCAGCCGGTATGCTGGCAATACACCAGGCTTGCGCGGCAGCCGGCCACGCAAGCATCGACCTGAGCGCGATTGGTGTATTTCACGCAGACCGCCAGACAGGTTTTTTGTTCGCCGCTGCACTGCATCGGGGCGGCGAGCGCCGTCCCGACACCGAGCAGAGACAGCGCGGCGACAAGGGCCATCGCGTTTATGATTCTACCGCTCATCCCGCCTCGTTAGCATGGCCGGCCTGCGGCCGTCTCTGCCACAATCCGGACGCGCCCAGCGCGGCGAAATAGCCGAGCGCGCTCAAGCAGGCAATGCAGAAGCTCACCGGCCAGTCGGTGTAATAAGCAATGGCGATGCCGAGCCAGGCTTCGGCCAGTGCGAGAGCTGCCGCGAGCGTGAGCCCGCTCCACAACCCGGTGGTCAGACGCTGCGCGGCGGCGGGCGGGCCGACCATCAGCGTGAACACCAGCAGCACGCCGACGATCTGCGCGCACTCCGAAACCGCCAGCGCGACGATGGCGAGGAACGCCGTCGAGACGAAACGCAGCGGCACGCCTTTGGCCTCCGCCAGTTCCGGCTGCAACGTCGAAAAAATCAGCGGCCGCATGATCGCGGCCAGCGCGGCCAGCGTGATGACGCCGAGCACCGCCAGCGTAGCGATCATGGTGCGGTCGACCGCTAGCACGTTGCCGAACAGCAGCGCGGTCGCCTGCGTGGCGAACGACGTATAGTAGTGCAGGAACAACAGGCCGAAACCGAGCGCCAGCGCCAGCACCACGCCGATCGCCACGTCGCGGTTGCTGATCCGCTCGCTCAGCACGCCCATCGCGATGCCGGCGGCAAGCGTGAAGCCGAGCAGGCCCCAGAGCGGCGCCAGCCCGATCAGGCCGGCGCCGGTCGCGCCGGCAAAGCCGATATGGGAGAGCGCATGGCCGGCGAAGGTCTGCCCGCGCATCACCAGGAAATAGCCGACGATGCCCGACACCACCGCCACGATGCCGGCGGCGGCGAAAGCGTTGATCATGAAGGCATATTGGAACATGTCAGTGATGATGTCCGTGGCCGCCATCGCCGTGGTCGTGCTGGTGATCGGAGACTTCCACATCGCGCCCGCGCGACATGACGAAGATGTGGCCCTCGGCGCGCACCACCTGGATGTCGGTGCCGTAAAGCCGCGACAGCACCGGCGCCGAGATCACCTCGTCCACGGTGCCGAGCACCGCCTGGCGGTTGCCGAGATAAAGCACCCGGTCGAGCGTGCCGAGTAATTGGTTGAGTTCGTGGGCGCTGAATAAAACCGTGATGCCGCGTTCGCGGCACACCTTGCGCACCACGTCGATCACGACTTCCTGGTGACGCTGGTCGAGGCTGATCAGCGGCTCGTCGAGCAGCAGCAATTTCGGCGATCCCATCAGCGCCTGCGCTAGCAAGAGCCGCTGCCGCTCGCCGCCGGACATGGCGGATAGCGGCCGGGCCGCCAGATCGCGCGCGCCGACCGCGTCGAGCGTCTCCTCGATCATATGGCGATCGTGGCGGCTGAGCGACGGCAGGCCCCAGCGCTCGCCATGCAGCGAACTGCCGATGAAATCGAGCCCGCGCACGCGCAGGTCCGGCAGCACCGTGCGCACCTGCGGCAGATAGCCGATAATGCGGTCGCCGCGTTGCGGGCTGGCGCCGAATACGCGCACTGCTCCTGCGCTCGGGGGCAGCAATCCGAGAACCGCGCGCATCAGCGTGGTCTTGCCGGAGCCGTTCGGGCCGAGCACGCCGATGAATTCACCCGCTTGAACGGCGAAACTGGCGTCCGCCAGTACAATGCGGCCGCCGATCCCGATGGTGGCGTGGTCGAGTTCGACGACGGTCACGAAGAGCGGCCCGCCAGCGCTTTTTCGGTGTCGTTAAGCTCACCCAGCATCCAGTCCTGATAGCTGAGATTAGGCGGCGCGGTTTCGGTCACGCCGACCACCGGAATATTGGCGGCGCGCGCCAGCGAGACCAGATGTTGCACGACTTTGTCGGATGCCTGCTTGTTGTAGAACATGACGCCGACCTTGTGGTCTTTCAGGTCCTGCTCGAACGCGGCGACGTCGCGCGCGCTCGGCTCGGTGTCGTTCATGATCGAGAGCTGGAAGCGCTCGTTGCGCATTTTCAAGCCGAGGGCTTGCGCCATGTAGCCGAACACCGGCTCACTGGCGGTCACGGCGGTGCCGGCATATTTGTCGCGGATGGCGGCGATCTTGTCGTCGAGCGGCTTGAGCGAGCCGAGAAACGTCGCCAGCCGCGCCGCGTAGTCGGTTTTGTGCGCGGCGTCTGCGGCGCTCAGCGCCGCGGCCATCGCCTTGGCGACCGCCGGTATGGTGGCGGGGTCGTACCATAGATGCGGATTGTCGCCGGCCTGTCTGTGCACCAGTTCGGCGGCGACGATCACTTTGCGGTTTGGCTGCGGTGCCGCGCTCAGCAGCTTCTCCATCCAGGGGTCGTAGTCGGCGCCGTTGACGATCGCGATCTGCGCGCTCGCGATCTGGCGCGCGATCCCGGGCGTGGTCTCGAACAGATGCGGGTCCTGGTCCGGGCTGTTCATAATGCTGGTGACCGCGACCCGGTCGCCGCCGATCTGGCGCGCGACGTCGCCATAGAAATTTTCCGCCGCTACCACGGCCACCTTGCTTTCGGTTTTGCCGTCGGCGGCGCGCACGGCCGAGGGGAGGGCCAGCGCGGCAAGGGTGAGGAGAGCGGCGAGCCGGGAGACTGTCTTCACGACGGCAAAACCTGCGTTTGGCGAAACGGGGACTCGTATATGTAATATTATAACATATCGAAAAGCAAGGCCACCTCCGACCGCGCTGCCGTTAGCGGAAATGGGGCGTTGTGACCGGCCAATGCGGCGGGAGCATTTCGCAACTGCCGCGGGTGGCGCTGGTTAAAGCAACTTTAATTTATCCCGCGTAGCTCTAGGGATCGCGAATTGAGGCATGACCAATCGATTGCGCGGCCACGGCGAGAAGAATTCCCGCCGAGTAAGGGACTAGGAATGTCTCAAGCATTGCAGATTATCGACGAGCTCGAAGTCGCGCTCAAAGGCAATTCGACCGAACGGCATCTTTCGATATTGAAGAGCGTCACCGGCCTGTTTCTGGCGGGTCACGACCGCCTCACCGAGGAAGTCTCGTCGGTGTTCGACGGCGTCATGGTCCGCTTGATCGAACATGTCGAAAGCCGCGCGCGGTTCGAGCTGAGCCGGGACGTCGCGCCGATCGCCAATGCCCCGCACAATGTCGTTCATCGCCTCGCCAACGACGACGACATCGCCGTCGCCGGGCCGGTGCTGGCGCAATCGCCGCGGCTGACCGACCAGAATCTGATCGAGATCGCCGAGAGCAAGGGCCAGTCGCATCTGAGCAAGATCGCCGAGCGCCCGCAGCTCAGCACCGTGGTCACCGACGTCCTGGTCGATCGCGGCGACCGCGAGGTCGTCACCAAGGTCGCGGTCAATACCGGCGCGCGTTTATCGAGCACCGGCATGTCGATGCTGGCGATGCGCGCCAGCGGCGACGACGAGCTCAGCCAGGCGATGACCCGGCGCTCCGATATCACGCCCGCGCTGTTCAAGCGGCTGCTCAGCCACGCCACCGAGGAGGCGCGGCAACGCATGTTGGCCGCCGCCGGGCCGGGGCAGCGCGAGGCCATCAATCGCGTGCTGGCGCAGATCGCCGCCCAGGCTGGCACCACCAATGTCTCGGCGAAGGAATTCGTCGCCGCCGAGCGCCTGGTGCAATCCTTCAGCCAGGATACCGAGCAGACCCGCTCCAAGGTGCTGCAATTCGCCGACGGCAATCGCATCGCCGAACTGGTCGCCGCGCTCTCGATCCTGAGCGGCGTTCCGATCTCGCTGGTGTCGCGGCTGGTCTGCGACACCGAGCCGTTCGGCGCTATGGCGCTGTGCAAGGCAATCGGGCTGGAATGGATGGTCGCGCACGCGGTGCTCAACAATCTTCCCGGCATCAGCGACGAGCGCGAGGAAAAGCTCGAGCAGATGTGCGAGCAGTACGAGCGGCTATCGACCGAATCCGCCGAGCGTCTGCTCGGCTATTGGCAGGCCAGCCAGGTGCGCCAGGAAATGCATTAACGGCGGAATGCCGAAAGCGCGGGGGGTCCGGGCAGGCCCCTGCGGTAATTCGATAAGCTTCCGCCCTGCCATTGCTAATCGGCATTCACGAATTGGTTACACATCTTTAACGTTCATTCAGCGATTTTATGTCAGACAGGGGGAACGATAAACGGAAAGCGCTCCGATGGCCGTGCTGCAACGTCAACGTGCGAGAAAATCCGTGTACGAACGCGGCGTGGTCGCCTGCGAGAAATGCGCGACGCCGATCTACGTCTACAAATACAAGTCGCTACCCGAGGAGTTTTCGGTGCGTTGCTCGCACTGCGGCGGCCGCGGCATGTACAAGAAACGCGCTATCGCCATCGAGTCCATGCCGGAGCGGCGCAAGAAACCGAGGGACTAGCCGCCACGGTTGGAAGTCGGGGGCGCAATTCTCCGAAGACATAAATCCGCCACCGAATAGCCTAATAGTTTCGTCAATTTCGTGCCCTCGAATAGAAACCTGATGTCCCGCAATGCAAATGGAAGTGATCCTATGAAAAAGAACTTGCTAATCGCCGGCGCCGTTATCGTGGCGTTCGCTATGCCGCTCGCCGCCCAGGCGCAGGGCGTTCCCGGTGGCGCCGCTCATGGCTTCAATGAGGGCAACCGCATCGCCGGCCCGGTCGGCGCGGTGGTCGGAACCGCGGTCGGCGGCGTGATCGGCGGCGTCGAAGGCGTGCTCGGCGTCGATCAGCGCTATTACGTCAGCGAGCCGGCGCCGGTCTACCGGCACCATTGGCGTCGTCATCACCGCCGCCATTATTGAGCGGTGAAGCGCGGCCAGTTCGCGCTCCGGATAATTCCAACCGACAGACGAAATGCCCGGCGCTTGCGCTGGGCATTTCGCTTTGGCGTTAAGAGGGCGATTCGGACGTTCAGGTCTGATCGCCGTATCGCTCGAACACCGCGGCCGCGACGAAAGCCTTGCGTCCTTGGCGGCCCGTCGTCGTGCCGTGCGCGGCGCACCAGGCCGCGAAACCGGCAGGCTCGATGCGCACCCGCATCACCGGATGACCGTAGGCCTTGAGGCCTTTCTCCATCTCTTCGGCCATCTTGCGCCACGCCGCCCAGTTCGGCGGCAGGGTATTGCCGTCGTCGAACAGTTTCAGCAGCGCGGGATAGTCGGCTTCTTCGATCCAGTAGGCGCCGACCGCCGGCAGCGGTTTGTCGTCGGGAGGGAGCATGGCGATGAGAGTAACACGAGTGTCCTGTTGGAACGTGGAACATCCGCCGAAATTTTGTGTTCAACTTAAGCGGCCGTTCCGCGAGCCTTGACAGCCCGCGCGCATCGGTCCGAGTATCGGGATGCAAGACAGGCACGGAGGTTTTGTATGGCACCACCGGGTCAACATGCCGCGATGATTGCGATCGCAAACGTTCGGGCGATAGCATAGTGGCGAATACGCGGACGGCACGTCGGGAGCGGCCGTCGCGGGTCGCATCAGTCAGGCAAGACCCCAATTCGGCCGTTCCCGACGCGCAGTTTTTCACGCCTGCTTGCGCCGCTCGATATGTTTGTCGACGCCTTGCCGGCCTGCCTCGGTTTCCGCCTGCCAGACGTTTTTGTGCGTCTTGTGTTTCGCTTCGTCCCATTCATGCGCGACACTGTCGCCCATGAACACAACAAAGACCTCGCAGCCGTCGGGATACTCGTAGGGGCCGTGCAATTCGTCCCAGCCGAAGACGTAGTCGCCGGGCCGCAAGTCCTTGCCGGCTACGCACATACGGCCTTTGAGCACGACGATGGAGTGCCAGCTCTTGTGCGCGTGCTCTGGCTCGACATAGCCGGGCGGGAATTTGACCTTCATGTCGACCCGTCCCATCGCCTTGTCATGGGCGAAGATTTTCACCTGCACGCCGTCGGGCAGCTTGAGGACGGATTTCGAACCTTCCTGCCACGGAATCTCATCGTCGTGGATGGCGCGAAAGGTGTGGTCGTAGGCCGCTTGTTGTTCCGGTTTCATGGTCGAACCTCTCCGACGGGCTTTCTTGCCCAAAGCATAAGGGAGACAGGCACCGCGAGCTACCCCGCGAGCACGTAAGCGAGCAGCACAACGAAGCCGCCTACGGCCAGCGTGGCGTGGATGCCGATCAGCATTCCCGGCAGCCGCCGGTTGCGCAGCCGCGCGGCAAGCTGCGTCAGTCCAACCAGCGCCGCCATTCCGATCAGGGCGGCGGCGATCGTGCCGAACGAGCCGGTGCCTTGCGCGATCCCGCGCGGCGGGCCGCGCAAGGCGAGCGCGAGCAAAGCGAGGCCGGCGATGGCGATGAAACCGTGCAGCGCGCCGAACGGCAAAGGCGGCGGTGCGGCGCCTTCGCGCAAATGCAGCACGGCAAGCACGCCTCCCAGCAGAACGGCGATCCCGAGGACGATGAAAGCGGCATTCAGCATGGCGGGGAGAGAGTCGAACGGGGCAACATGGATGTTAGCCTAGCACGGGTACGATTTTGCTTGCCGGGCGATCTTTAATCTGACGACGGCGATTGAATCTAGCGGGATTGACCGACCGGATCCGGGGCAGTCGCCCTGTCTTTTAATGGCGTTGTCGCGCCGGACGTCGTTATGGCGCCGGATTGCGTCGTGGCCGCATTTGTGGTCGCCGTCGTTGTCTGATGATGCTGTGTCATCAACGACATTGTCAGGGCAAAGCCCACCCACACCCACCAGTAACTTTTCCGCTGCGCGAGGGCTTGTGCATTTCCAGTCGCCTCAAGGGGCGCAGCCTCGTCGGCCTGCGGCAGAAGCCGGACCAGCCGCGCCACAATGGCCGCCGCTTCCGGCGACTTCCAGCTTTTGCCCGAGACCCGATCGAGGATCGAAAGCAGCGTCTTCTCCGCGATCGTCTTGGGCATGGCCGCCAAGCGGATTGCTTCCTCCCACGGATCGACATTCATGCGCGCCAGCGCAGAAAGAACGCTCAGCCGCATTCCGTTTGTTTCCTCGCAGACTTGCGCAAACAAAAACTCTTCGTAGCTCGCATTCAGGGTTGAAAATCTTGCACGATGATCCACGATGGAGCCGCCTTTGGTAACTACCGGAACACCATTTTGCGTCGACGGGGCGCGCTCGAACTTTAATCCGGGGATAAAATGAAGGAGCGCCGTAGATCTAACGGCCAATGAGGCTAATCGTTCGCGGTTGCGAGAAAAATATATCGTGACAGCAGGCCAAATTGCCTCCAGAGCAGGAGCCGGATTCGGCAGTTGCAAGCGTGGGGGCTGGCGCGCGAATCCGTTATCCTTCGGCCAGGCCCTTCACAGCGGAGCGAAGAAGCGCAAGGGTAGGTGCGTCCAACCAAAGGAGATAAAGGCCATGTCGCTAGGACTCATTCTCGTCATTCTGCTTATTATCTTCCTGCTCGGTGGCTTTAGCGGCCGCTTCGGCGGCTACGGCTACGGCTACGGTCACGGCGGCGTCGGTATCATCGGTACCATTCTGATCATCGTTGTTATCCTCATGCTGCTTGGTCGGCTCTGATCCGACTGGCGCCTTCGTTTGCATCGGGAGAATCACTTCGTCGATCGCATCGGTTGGCTGCGAGCCGCAGTGCTCGGAGCCAACGACGGTATCATCTCGACCGCAAGTTTGATCGTCGGCGTTGCCGCGGCAGCGGCGACGCAAAACGCGGTCTTGGTCGCCGGTGTCGCCGGCCTGGTGGCCGGCGCCATGTCGATGGCCGCCGGCGAATATGTGTCGGTCAGTTCGCAGTCAGACACAGAACGGGCGGACCTCGCGCGCGAGCTTAAGGAGTTGAGCGAAAACCCCGCGTTCGAGCTTAATGAGCTTACCGAAATCTACGTCCAGCGCGGCGTCGACAAGGCGCTCGCGCGGCAGGTTGCCCAGCAGCTGATGAACAAAGATGCCTTGACCGCGCATGCGCGCGATGAGCTCGGCATTTCCAAAATAACCACTGCGCGTCCCGTGCAGGCGGCGCTGACATCGGCGGTGACTTTTTCGGCCGGCGCGGCCATGCCGTTGCTCATGGTTGTGGTATCGCCAAGCGGTGTGCTTGTCCCCGTCGTATCGGCGGCGTCCTTGGGCTTTCTCGCGCTGCTCGGTGCGATCGGGGCAAAGACGGGCGGCGCAAGCGTTCTGCGCGCGACCGCGCGCGTGACATTCTGGGGCGCTTTGGCGATGGCGCTCACCGCCGGTATCGGTAAACTATTCGGTACGGTTATCTGACGGCAGTGACGGCACAGGGGATACAGAGCCGGTCACTAGAGGCGTTGCTGCGCGCCAGATTAGTTTCCTCTGAACGTTCGATCTTCCGGAATTGACACGATCATGAGGCAGACCCGCGTCAAACCGGAAATGCCGAGTTCGCGTGCGGCATCCTGCGATACATCGATTATTCTTCCGCCGATGAAAGGGCCGCGGTCGGTGATTCGCGCCACCGTCCAACGTGCGTTGTCTTGGTTGTCGACGACCACCAGCGTTCCGAATGGCAGCGTCCGATGCGCGGCGGTAAAATCTTCCGGGCGCGTGTCTTCTCCGCTCGCCGTCTCTTCGCGGACGCTTGAGTAAAATGAAGCCAGACCGCACTCGTCCGGCTTTCGGTCGGCCGCGTTCGTCGGCCCCAACAAACTGGCCGATAGGAGCGCAGCTGCAAGCAAGTGCGACTTGCCGATCATGGATCGTTTGTAATCAGAGAACGGGCACGGTGACATTGAGATGAATCAAACAAGGCGTGACCCGCCGGTCTCTTTGGAAGCAGTCGGATGACGCCTTGCCGGTTCGCCGAATGGGCGGTTGCATGACCGGCCGATGCTGCGCACAATGCGCAGGAACAACCGAGTGCCCCATGCGTCAACCGCCCAGCCAAAATCCTGCCCCCCAAGAAGGTCTCGCCGGCCACGCGCAGGGCCACGTTCTGAGCCGGCGCGCGGTGCTGGCAGGCCTGCCGCTGATGCTGGCCGGTTGCGTCTCCGCCGATTATGGCGCCGTCAGCGACGGCGGCTTCGTCACCGCGCCAATCGACATGACCACCGTCGATCCGAGCCTGCTGCGCCAGGAGGTAGCCTGGCCCGGCAAGGAGAAGCCGGGCAGCATTGTCGTCAACGTGCCGGAACGCCGGCTCTATCTGGTCGAGGCCGGCGGCAAGGCGATGCGCTACGGCGTCGGCGTTGGCCGCACCGAGGGCACGAATTTCCGTGGGCAAGCGATCATCGGCCGCAAGGAGAAATGGCCGCACTGGACGCCGACCGCGAACATGATAGCGGCGATGCCGCGCTATAAACCGTACGCCGGCGGCCTGGAAGGCGGTCCCGACAATCCGCTCGGCGCGCGCGCGCGCTCTATCTCTATCGCGACGGCCACGACACGTTTTTCCGTCTGCACGGCACCACCGAGCCGGAGACCATCGGCCACGCGGTCTCCTCGGGCTGCATCCGTTTGTTCAATCAGGACATCATCGATCTCTATAACCGCGTGCCGGTCGGCGCCCATGTGACGGTTGTGCAGGGCTGAGCGCTTACGTCGACGGACTCCCGCGTCGTCCCTTGGTGTCGCCATGAACCGCCGTCGCCGGCGGCTTCAGGAAGGCGTCGAAACGCTCCCGCACAATGGCGTAACACTCGCACGATGCCTTCTCGAGGCCCTTGCGATCGAGAACCTGAATCGTGCCCCGGCGATAGCTGATGAGTCCGGCCGCCTGCATGGATTGCGCCGCAAGCGTCACCGACTTGCGGTTGGCGCCGAGGATATGCGCCAGGAATTCGTGGGTATAGGTCAGGGATTCGCCTTCCGCCCGATCGTGCATCATCAGCAGCCAACGGCACATTCTCTCTTCCGTGCTGTGCATGGCATTGCAGGCGACGGTCTGCTGGACCTGGGACAGCAGCGTCTCCGAATAGCTGACGAACAGATCGCGCACGTGCTCGCTGTTCTTGAATTCGGATTGCAGCAATTCGATCGGGCAACGAACCATGTGGCCCTCCAGCTGCACAATGCATCGATTGAAGGACACCCGGCTGTACATGGCCGCGAACAGACCGAACGCCCCTTCGCGCCCGATATTGGCGGTTTCAATGGCCGAGCCGTTTTCCAAAACGGTCAACAGCGAGAGAACGGAACCTTGCGGAAAATAAGCGTGCTTCAGCAGACCGCCCGCTTCGCAGACGACGGCGCCGAGCTTGAGCTTGACCGGCTCAAGATGCGGCTCGACCCGTTTAAGGCTCGCAGGCTGCAGCGCGCCGAGCAATTGATTGCGCCGCACGTCTCCTAACGCTTTTGACATGGTGGTATCATTTTATGGAGCTACCCAGCAGCAGCATGGGCTGCGTCAAGTTTTGACAGGCTAGCTCATTTATCCGCGCTTGGTAAGCGCGCGCCGGCTACGGCTGCAATTCCATTTCACGGCCAAGCAGCGAGCGCATTTCGAGGATCATGGCGCCTGCGTGATAAGGCTTGCAGAAAAAGCGGCTGCCTGCCGGCAAATCGCGGTCCGGAACGCGGCTGGATACCACGATGATCTTGATCGGCGGCCAGCGGTCACGCACCGCATGCGCGAGTTTCACCCCGTCCATGCTGCCGGGCATGTCGATGTCGGTGAGCAAAAGCGCAATGTCGGAGCGCGCTTTCAATATGGCCACGGCTTGGTCGGCATTGCCGGCTTGAATTGCCTCGAAGCCGGAGTCTTCCACGATACCGGCCGTGAGCGCCATCAAAAGCTGATCGTCTTCGACGATCAGAACGGCATGCGGCGAGCCTTTGCCGTTTATCATGTCGTCTGCGCCTTGCCGGCGGCAAGCGTGTGGCCGGCATTCGTGCTTGGCCCCGAAAGCGCCAGGCTGGACCAGAACCCCGCCATCCGAACGAAGTGCGACCGCAAGCTTTGGCTGCGGGCGGTCCCGGCCAATTGCATGCAATCTGCCTCCAGGCGGAGGCACTCCAGCGCGTGTTTTCGCGATCGTTCCGGCTCGGACACGGCGTACCTGTAAAAGGCCCCGCCATTGTCGTTGCATGTCTTGAATGTCTTGTCGGTGGTCTGCGCCACAGAGCAAAGCGCTTTGAGCGGCGCTTTGCCGGCTCGGAGCGGGCAAGCCGCGGGAAACGGTATTCAATGCGTTAATTAAATTCGCGCGATGCTCATCAGAATACCTGCATGATCGTCAGACGGAAACGCTTCCGGCAGGCGTGAGCTCGCTCTCGGAAGCGACCCGTTCATGCGCTTCGGCGATGCTCTTGATGCGATAGCAGGGGTCGCCGGGATCGCGGTCCGAGGCAGGAACGAGAAATCGAATTTCGTAGGAACCCGGCGCCGAGGATCGAAGCACCATTGGCTCGAGGTCGACGATTTGGCCGACCTGGTATTTATGAACCACGAGGCTCTCCTGTGATCTTGGCGGCGGCGGCCTTCACGGAATCGTCATCCTGCGGGTGGACGTCCTGCGCGTGGATGATCTTGTCGAAATTGTGCGCTAGCCAGTCTTCGTTTTGCGCCAAGAGGGTGAAGCTTTGCTTCCGCCGCTGCAACTCGATGATTTCGCCGGGCGCGACGGCGATTTTAAGCAATTCGGCGTATTCCGTCGCCTTCGCGCGAAACTGTTCGGCCGTGAACATCGGGAAATTCCCTTCGTGGCCTGCATCGGGCGGTCTTCGGCGCGTGCTGCCACAACGTGTACTTTAAGATGATGGTCAGCTTAAATGGTGACGGTCGAGCCGAATTGCTATCCCCTCGACTCCGAGCGAATAAAGGCGCATGTTTTCAACACAAGGCGCTTGTTACAGCGCCGCGGCGTTCGCGCCAACCTAACGAAAATTCGCGCTGCCTTGCCTGCGTTCAAAAGCGTGGCGAAAGGTTCACATGTTAACTTCGGCGTTGTCGAAAGAATCTCCGTTTATCGGTCTCGAAGACGGTATTACGCTCGCGCATGCCATCGTCGATACCGTCCGCGACCCGTTGGTTGTGCTCGACCATGACTTGCGCGTTATCGCGGCGAGCCGGTCGTTCTATCAGACCTTCCGGCTTGTGCGCGACGATGTGCGCGGCCACCTGCTTTATGAGATCGACCGCGGACAATGGGACATCCCGGAGCTTCGTGAACTTTTAGGATCTATCTCAAGCGGGCAATCGTCCGTCGACGGATACGAGGTCGTTCGCGAGTTTCCCGCGATCGGGCACCGCATCATGCTGCTGAACGCACGCAAGGTATTCTACGAGAAAGGGAGCCACAGTACCGTCCTGCTGGCATTCGAGGACATCACCGGACGGCGCGCGATCGAGCGGCAGGTCGAGGAATTGCTGCGGGAAAAGGACATGCTGTTGGAGGAGATGCAGCACCGCGTCGCCAACAGCCTGCAAATCATCGCCAGCATCCTTCTGATCAAGGCGCGAACCGTGCAGTCGGAGGAAACGCGGCTGCAACTGGAAGACGCGCATCAGCGCGTCTTGTCGGTCGCCGCCGTTCAACAGCATTTGCACGTCGATGGCGGCGGCAAGCCGATCGAGATTGGAAAATATCTTACGAAGCTATGCGAGACATTGGCGCAATCGATGATCGGCGGCAGCCGGCCGATTTCGCTCAGGGTCGACGCCGATGCCGGCACCGCGCCATCGCGCGACGCCGTGAGCATCGGGCTTGTCGTCACCGAATTGGTGATGAATGCGCTGAAACACGCATTCCCCGCCGAGAAGTCTGACGCGGCGATCGCCGTTTCTTACAAAGTGGCAGGCCCCGACTGGAAGCTTGCGGTCACCGACAACGGCATCGGCAAACCGGCCGTGAGCGCCAGCGTGACCAAGCCCGGGCTCGGCACCAGCCTTGTTAAAGCCTTGACGCGGCAGCTCGACGCCGTCGTCGATATTGTCAGCGGTCCCGGTGGCACGGCCGTATCCATCACGCACGCGACATTCAAATCCAAACCGGCCGAATCCAAAGCGCCGACGGCCCTGGTGTAGCGATGTGGCTGCCATGGCAATCTCAGGACAAGCCGGCGAATATGGCGATCAGTTTTCCAAATCGCAGCCGCAGCTACGACGCGACGCGGCGGGCGGTTCATTTCTGGGGACACGACCGCTCGATCGAGAGTTCGTTCTATGTGACCGCGGAAGCGCTCGGGCAGTTCCAGCCGAACGCACGCCCCGACGCGGACGACCTGCTGCGGGCATTCGACAGTAACCGCGACCGTATCTACGCGATCGCCGCCAAGGTCTACGCGCGCGGCCGCCGCGGCTCCTACGATCTTAATATTGCCGACTTCTGACGGCGGTTTGTCCGCCGAAATTTCAATCCACAACGAAGGAATGAATGTGAAACAAGCCGATAAGAGACCGGGCAATCTGCGCACCAACGCGATGCCGACCGACGGCTATGTCTTGTCCGTCGATGGAAAGCTAAAGACGCATTTCAGCACGTCGGCGGAAGCCACGGTCGCCGCTTCGAAACTCAAGCAAAGCTTTCCGATGATCCAGGTCGCGGTGTACGACGCGGCGGAAAGAATCTATACGCCCGTTGGGCTCGACGAAAAGGCTGCCGTCGTCGCCGTCGCCAGCGAGCCATGATTTGACGCGCGCTTCGGCGTTGCGGGCTAGTTACTTACTTTGATGCCGGCATCCTGGATGACCTTCGCCCATTGCGGCCGCTCCGCCGCGATGGCGGCCCCGAACTCCGCGGGTGAACCGCCGATGACTTCCATGCCGATATTGCTCAGCCGCTTGCGCACGTCCGCCGGGGCGACGGCTTTCACCATGTCCTGGTGAAGTTTCTCGATGATCGCGGGCCGGGTTCCGGCCGGCGCCATCAGGCCGATCGAGAGGATCGACACGAAGCCCGGATAGCCGGCTTCGATCATGGTCGGCAGATCGGGCATCGCCGGAAAGCGCGTCGCCGAAGTGACGGCGAGCGCGCGCAATTTGCCTTCGCGCACCAGCGGTATCAGCGGCGAGATGGCGCCGAAGAACATGGTGATGCGCCCACCCAGCAGGTCGGTGATGACAGGCGCCGCGCCGCGATATGGCACGTGTTGGATATCGACGTGCGTGATCGCCTTGAACAGCTCGCCGGCAAGGTGCTGTGTCGTGCCGACCCCGGCCGACGCAAAACTCTTGCCCGGGTTCGCGCGCAAATACTCGACCAGTTCCTTCACGGTCTTGGCGGGCACGTCATTGGGCACCACGAGAATATTGGGCGAATAGACCGCGAGCGAGATCGGCATCAGATCGGTCGCGGGGTTGAACGGCATCTTGTAGAGGCTGGGATTGACGACCAGTTGGGCGTTGGTCGACACCAGCAGCGTGTATCCGTCGGGCGCGGATTTGGCGGCGCGATCGGCCGCGATGTTGCCGCTGGCGCCGGTAATGTTCTCGACCACTGCCGGCTGGCCCCAGATCGTGGACAGCCGGTCGCCGACGACGCGGGCCAGGATGTCGACCGGGCCGCCCGGCGGGTAGCCGACCAGCACCCTGACCGCGTGGTCCGGATATCGGGTTTGCGCCCCGGCGTTGCCTGCCGCCGACAACATCGCCAGCGCGGCAATAAGCGCGGCGGCCGCCTTCACTTTAATGGTCATCGCTTCCTCCCCTTTTTTTGCTTGGGGACAGTAAACGCAACGGGCGAGGGGAAAACAACCGGAATTAGGCGCATTGAGGCCCGCCGGTTTCAGCCAGGCGGTAGCGGTGGAGGCCGGGAAGGCGTGCGGAACATGCGCCAATTCTGCGTCCGTTTGCCTACCGCGGTTATATTGTCGTTGGCGATGATCATATGGTCAGGTGCTCGAAAGCGCCTGTTCATTTCATTTTTTTTCGTGTCGACCTGCATCTTGCGGCTGCGGGACGTGTGGCGTCGCACCATTTCATTAAAAAGGTTTGCTACATGACCAAAAACGTCGCTCCCGCTACCTCGATCAACATCGCCGACATGGTGACCTACGGAATCGTCGGTTGCATCGCCGTGTCGTTCTTGGTGGCATTTATTCTGTGGCACTAGCGGCCGGCTGACGGCCCGCTTTTTGTCCGCTTTTCGCGCCTAGCCCATGCCGCCGCGAGCGGCTGGGCGCGCTCGTCCTTTCGGGACGGCGCCAGGTGCGCCGCAGGCCGGACTCTGCTATAGGCTGCCGCCGCGTGAACGTGGACAAGCGAGCAGGGACCTTATGTCGAAGCAGGCGATGCGCGAGGAAACCGAACGGCTCATCAAAGAGGCGCTCGAGCGCAAATCGGTCACGGTGACGCAGGGCGACACCCGGATCGAGACCAAGTGCGGAAGGTGCGGCGCCGTGAACCGCGTCAAGATGTCGAAAGGGCAATCCCGCGTCGAATATTCGTGCAAGGACTGCGGGCATAAGCAAAAGGCGCTTTGACGGCCGGGCTTACGGCCGTCATCGCGTGCCTGACTAGGCTATTTGGCGCTCGCGGCTTTCAGGATCGGCGTCAGCCGCGCGATGTCGTTGTGCACCATTGCGGCCAAGGCCTTCGGTCCGCGCTCGTTCGGCTCCGAGATCTGGGCGCCGAGATCGGTCAGCCGTTTTTGCACGGCCGGCTCGTCGAGGCCCTCGCTCAAGGCTTTGGCGAGCTTGTCGACAATCGCCTTCGGCGTGCCCTTCGGCGCGAAAATCGCATAGAAAGGCGCGCAGTCGAACTGCGGGAAACCTTGCTCATAGGAGGTCGGCACGTCCGGCAGCAGCGGGCTGCGTTTCTTGGCGGCGATGGCCAGCGCCTTGACCGTGCCCTTGCGCACATGCTGCAGGGGCCCGAGCACCGGGTCGCAGTCGTAGTCGACATTTCCGGCAAGGATCGCGTTCATCACCGGCGCCGTGCCGGTGAACGGCACCAGCGTCGGCTTGATGTCGATGGCCGAGTTGAGCAGAAGACAACCGATATACGACACCGATCCGATGCCGGCGTGCCCCATGTTGAGCTTGCTCTCGTTCGCCTTGGCCCAGGCGGCAAACTCCTTTAGGTTGTTGGCGGGGATGTCCGTGCGGACCGCAAGCAATTCCGGCTGCACGGCGGTCAGGTTGACCGGCTCGAAATCCTTTTCCGGGTCATAGCCCAGGTTGGGATAGAAAATCGGCGCCAGCGCATTGGTGCCCATGTGTCCGGCAAGCAGCGTGTAACCGTCGGGGTTGGCGCGCGCCGCGCGGGTCGCGCCGACTGTGCCGCCGGCCCCGGCGACGTTCTCGATCACGAACGACTGACCGAGATGGCGGGACAAGATGTCGGCGGCGATGCGGCCCATCACGTCCGCCGGCCCGCCCGCCGCGAATGGCACGATTATCGTCACCGTGCGCGTCGGATAATCTTGCGCCTGCGCGCCGCCTAGTCCGGCCAGCGCGAACAGCGCTGCCGCGATCCAACGTCCCTTCATCGCTTCCCCCTTGATAGCGGCGGTTCTAGCGACCGCCTGCTTGGGCATAGTATCGCGAAAGGGGGCCGGACTGAACAAGGGATTATGCGGTGGATTTGGCGGGGCGGCGCCGGTCCGCCGGAGACCGGCGATTCGCGCCTCGTCATTCAGCTCAATCCGAACCTGCGTGAACACCAGGTCTTCATGAGATGCGTCAAGGCGGCGTAGCCGACGAGAATCAGACCAAGGCAGAACCAGTAAGCCGGCGGGAAACGAGATTCGGACTGCCTGGAATCGTCTTTGGGAGGCGAAGTCTAGGGGCGTTCTCACCAGTGATCCAAAGACTGGCTATTGGATCGCCGGGGAGCCTCTTTCTGACGAAGCCGTAGAGCAGGCCATAATTGCTGGAAAACGTCGCAAGAATGCGGGCATTGCCGCAGCGATAGAGGCGCGACGGGGTAAGAAAAAGGGACCCGAGGAGGCTTGGGGACCTGAGGAGGTTGCGGCTGCGGAGCGGATGCTGCTGGCCGGGAAATCGCGACTTGAGGTCGCCGCAGCCCTTGGCGGCGTGAGCCAAGCCACAATCCAAAAGTACTTTCCTGGCGGGATTCGGGCTCTCAGAGAAAAATTTCCGGATGTTGTCATTCCCAAACGCCCATATCGTCCGCGTCCTGGCCAAAAAGGTGGCGGGAGGCCGAGGACGTGGACTGAAGATCAAGAGCAACAGGTCGCTGAATTAAGAGCTCAGCGAAAGACGATTGCGGAAATAGTCGAAGTAACAGGTGTTAAGCGGACGACCGTTTATAAAATTTTGAGAGAGCAGGCAGCCACGGTGCAGGGGTCTCCAATGCGATTGATAAATCGCGCCGGTGAAGAACTCGAAATAGGTGAGAAGGTGGTTCACGCACGTAATGGTCGCGTCGGTAAAATTGAAGGGTTGATTGAGCCAAGCCCTCGCCACCCGAAAGGCGCAGTCAAAGTTATTTGGTCAGGGGATTCTCAGAGCACCGATACTCTACCTGCTGATATCGACGCCGCGTTTAAGTGACAGACCTAAATTAGGACACTCCCAGATTCAAATTAGGACACGGGGGCTTAAATACGGACAGCACCGGCCCCCGAATAGGAACAAATGGAGAATAAAATCGATAAATTGGAATTGCTACCTCGCGGTGTGGAGAAAGCTCGGCCTGCCGAAGGGGGCTTTTGTGATGAGGCCAAGATTGCCTATATGAGTCCCTAACGGAGCCCTCCATTTCATGCCCGACGCGTCCCCCACCCCCGCCAAAATCCCCGTCACCGTGCTCACCGGCTATCTCGGCGCCGGCAAGACCACGCTGCTCAACCGTATTTTGTCCGAGCCGCACGGCAAGAAATTCGCCGTCATCGTCAACGAATTCGGCGAGATCGGCATCGACAACGAGCTGGTGGTCAACGCCGACGAGGAAGTGTTCGAGATGAACAACGGCTGCATCTGCTGCACCGTGCGCGGCGACCTGGTGCGCATCATAGACGGGCTGATGCGGCGCAAAGGCAAGTTCGACGCCATCATTGTCGAGACCACGGGCCTCGCCGATCCCGCGCCGGTGGCGCAGACCTTCTTCATGGACGAGCAGGTCGGCGCCAAGACCAAATTGGACGCGGTTGTCACGGTCGCCGACGCCAAATGGCTCAAGGACCGGCTCAAGGACGCGCCCGAGGCCAAGAACCAGATCGCCTTCGCCGACGTCATCCTGCTCAACAAGACCGATCTGGTGACGCCGGCCGAGCTGGCCGAGATCGAGGCGCGCATCCGCGCCATCAACCCCTATGCGCGCTTGCACAGGACGGAGCGCGCCAAGATCGACATCGCCGAAGTGCTCGGCCGCAATGCCTTCGACCTCGACCGCATCCTCGACATCGAGCCCGCCTTCCTCGAGGCCGACGAGCACGCGCACGATCACGATCATGGTCACGATCATCACCGCCACCATCACGGCGGGCTGAAGCATTATCACGACGAGGACATGCAGTCGGTCGCGCTCAAGACCGACAAGCCGCTCAACGCCGACAAGTTTTTCCCCTGGGTGCAGGATCTGGTGGCGACCGACGGGCCGGCCATCCTGCGCTGCAAGGGGATTTTGTCGTTCAAGGACGATCCCGAGCGCTTCGTCTTTCAGGGCGTGCATATGATTTTGGACGGCGATCACCAGCGCGCCTGGAAAGAGGGCGAGCCGCGCTCCAGCCGCATCGTTTTCATCGGGCGCAATTTGCCGGAAGAGAAAATCCGCAAGGGGTTTGAAGCTTGCGTGGCGTAATTTATTTGTTGGTCATTCCGGGCGCGGGCGTAGCCCGCGAACCCGGAATCCATAAGCCCGGTCTGTGATTATGGATTCCGGGTCCGGCCCTTCGGGCCGTCCCGGAATGACAGAGAATGAATATGACCGACACCTCCACCCCGCTGCCCTCTCTCGCCGATCGCGTCCGCACTATTGCGGCCGGCGGCCCCGTCGTCGGCGTGCATTTTCTGGGCAAGACACCGGTGTTCGTGCTGGGCGAGGAGGCCTTGCTGTTCGCGCCGGAAAACCGCGAGCGCCGCGTCGCCGTGCATGAAGGCGCGATCCTCGCCAGCGCCTCGGATGGCACGCGTGTCGTCACCGGCGGCGACGACGGCAGACTGATCGCCACCGACGCCCAAGGCGAACATCGGGTCCTCGCCACCGACGACAAAAAGCGCTGGATCGATCAGGTGGCGCTCGGGCCCGAGGGCGCCGTGGCCTGGTCGGCCGGCAAGACCGCGCATGTGCTCACCAAAAAAGGCGAGGCGCGTTCGTTCGAGGCGCCGTCGACGGTGGCGGGGCTGGCGTTTTTCCCGAAAGGCTTCCGCCTCGCGGTCGCGCATTACAACGGCGCCACGCTCTGGTTTCCCAACGCCTCAGCCAAGCCGGAGACGCTGGAGTGGAAGGGCTCGCATCTCGGCGTCACCGTCAGCCCGGACGGCAAATTCCTCGTCACCACCATGCAGGAATCGATGCTGCACGGCTGGCGGCTCGCCGACGCCAAGCACATGCGCATGTCCGGTTATTCGGCGCGTGTGCGCTCGCTGTCCTGGAGCGCGGGCGGCCACTTCCTAGCCACTTCGGGCTCCGAGCAGCTCATCCTCTGGCCGTTCGACGGCAAGGACGGGCCGATGGGCCGGCAGCCGCAAATGCTGGCTGCCTCACCATCGCGCGTCGCGGTCGTCGCCTGTCATCCGCGCCAGCCGGTGGCGGCGGTGGGCTATAGCGATGGTGCGGTGGTACTGGTGCGCATCGACGACGGCGCGCTGATCCAGGTGAAGGCCGCGGGCGCGAGCCCGGTCAGCGCGCTCGGTTGGGATGAAAACGGCCAGACGCTCGCCTTCGGCACCGAGGCGGGGGAAGCCGGCGCTTTATCGTTTTAATTGCGGCGGTATTCCGTCCGAATAGTTCGGCTGCCGTTCAGATTGCTTGTGCCACATTCGGGAACTTTCCGGTCTATCGACCGTTGCCTGAAATCAATCGATTGCCCATGGGGACCGCTCAATGATCAACCAATCTATCGTGCGCCGCCTCTTGCTCGGCGCGGCGACCGGCCTTGCGCTCGCCGTCGCCGGCGTGTCGGTGCCGATCGTGGCCGGCGCGCTGACGCCCGCCATGGCGCAGAGCAGCGAAGACTTCACGGCCGCGCTCGATGCCTATGGTCATTGGGTGCGCCACGCGTCTTACGGCGAGGTCTGGGTGCCGGACGGCGTGCCGCCCGATTGGCAGCCGTATGAATACGGCCGCTGGGTCTATACCGACGACTGGGGGTGGTACTGGGTCTCCGACGACCAGGAAGCCGACTGGGGCTGGGTCGTCTATCACTATGGCCGCTGGGTTCATGACCGAACGGCATGGTTCTGGGTGCCGGGCAACGAATGGGCGCCCGCCTGGGTCGATTGGCGCTACGGCGGCGACAATGTCGGCTGGGCGCCGCTGCCGCCGGACAATTTGATCGACAGCTATGAAGAGCAGCCGGACTACTGGCTGTTCGTGCCGCTGCGCTACATCGGCGATCCGCGCATGCGCAGCCACTTCGTGCCGCGCGACCGCCGCATGATCCTCTTGCGCGAGACCCGCCTCATCAACCGGCCGGTGCACGTGGAAGGCCGGCGGCTCTGGGTCAATCCGGGTCTTGCCCCCGGTTTCATTTCCGGCCGCACGCATGTGCCGTTGCACGCCTACCAGGTGCGTCCGCGCGTTTTCGGCGCCACCAGCGGCGTGCAGGGCGCGGTGACCATCCGAAGGGAGGACCTGCGCACAAAGGGTGCGGTTAGGCGCGCAGCGCCGATCACCGTGCAGCGCTCGGCCGCGACGATACAGCCGACGGGCGGCACGCCGGCGCCGCAGCCGCTCGCCAAAGGCGAACGCGGCCGCCTTGGCAGTCATCCGCCACAAGCGGCCCAAGGCGGCGGGGCTCAACAGCAGCAGCAACAGCAGAAGGGGCCAACGAGCGCGCCGCGCACCGGAGCGCCGGCGTTCCAGCCTCCCGGCCCGGCGCCAGCGGTGACGCCGGCCGCACCGGTTCAAGTGCAGCCGCAGCGAAAGATTGAAGAGCGCCGCGTTGTGCCGCCGCCGGCAGGTGCCGGTGGACCTCCGGCCGGCGCGGGCGGACCCGCGCCGCAGCCAAAGGTCATCCGACCGGTTGCACCGCAGGTTGCTCCGCCGCAGCGTCAGGCGCCGCCACCACCGCCACCGCCGCCAGCCGTACACGCGCCACCGCCACTGCCGCCTCCGGTCGTACACGCGCCGCCGCCTCCGGCTGTGCATGCGCCACCACCGCCGCCAGCCGCTCGCGCACCCGCGCCGCCACCTCCGGCCTTCCGCGCGCCGCCGGCACCGCCGCCTGCCGCGCACGCACCGCCGCCGGCAGCCGGCCGTGCGCCACCGCCGAAGCCGGGCGACAAGCCGCCCGAGCCGCCGAAATAACGCGCAAACGAAACGGGCGGCCTTGCGGGCCGCCCGTTGTTTTTCAGGCGATGGCGCCGCCGGCTCGGCGGCGAGCGCTTACCGCACCAGCACGTTCTTGAACTGCCAGGGGTCGCGCTTGTCGATCTCTTCGGGAAATAATCCGGGCCGGCCGGCGAGCGGCGTCCAATCGGTGTAGGCCCCGATCACCGGACCGAGATAGGGCGTCTGCACCTCGAGACAACGCCGGTAGTCCATCTCGTCGGCTTCGACGATGCCGGCGTTCGGGTTTTCCAGCGCCCACACCATGCCGGCGAGCACGGCGGAGGTCACCTGCAGGCCGGTGGCGTTCTGATAGGGCGCGACCTCGCGGGTCTCGTCGATCGAGAGCTGCGAGCCGTACCAATAGGCATTTTTCTTGTGGCCGTAGAGCAGCACGCCGAGCTCGTCGATGCCGTCGGCGATCTCGTGTTCGTCGAGGATGTGGATGTCGGTCTGCCGCTTGCCGGCCTGGCCGAACATCTCATGCAGCGAGAGCACGGCGTCGTTGCAGGGGTGATAGGCGTAATGGCAGGTCGGCCGGTAGACGGTCTTGCGGCCGTCCCGCAGCGTGAAGTAGTCGGCGATCGAGATCGATTCGTTGTGAGTAACGAGGAAGCCGTATTGCGATTGCGCCGTCGGCGTCCAGGACCGCACCCGCGTGTTGGCGCCCGGTTGCAGCAAATAGATCGACGCCTGGCAGCCGGCTTTGTGCTTGCGGCCATTGTCCGGCATCCACTTTTCATGGGTGCCCCAGCCGAGTTCGGACGGCTGCAGGCCTTCGGAGATGAAACCCTCGACCGACCATGTGTTGACGAAGGTGTCCGCGGGCTTGGGCTGTTTGGCGCGCTGGGTGTCGCGCTCGGCGATATGGATGCCCTTGATGCCGGCCTTCTTGGCGAGGCGGCCCCACTCCTCGCGCGTCTTCGGTTCCTTGAACTTGAGGCCGACGTCGCCGGCGACGTTGAGCAGGGCCTGTTTGACGAACCAGGACACCATGCCCGGGTTGGCGCCGCAGCAACTGACCGCGGTGGGGCCGCCCGGGTTCTTGCGGCGCGCGGCGAGCACGGTCTCGCGCAGGGCGTAGTTCGAGCGCGCCTCCGGGCCGAGTTTGGAATCGAAGTAGAAGCCGATCCAGGGCTCCACCACCGTGTCGATATAGAGCGCGCCGATCTCGCGGCACAGCTCCATGATGTCGAGCGAGGAGGTGTCGACCGATACGTTCACGCAAAAGCCCTTGCCGCCGCCGGCGGTCAGCAGCGGGGTGAGCAGGTGCCGGTAATTGTCCTTGGTGACCGCCTGGTGGACGAAGCGGATGCCGCGCTCGTCCAGCATGGCGCGATCCTTGTCCTCGGGATCGATAACCACGAAGCGGCTCTTGTCGTAGCTGAAATGGCGCTCGATCAGCGGCAATGTGCCTTTGCCGATCGAGCCGAAGCCGATCATCACGATGGGGCCGGTGACGCGGGCGTGAACGGGCCATTTCGACATTTTTCAGAGCCTCCAGCGACCTTTGGGTGATATCCGCCGCTGCGCGCAAACGAAAGGGTGACGCCCGCGATTCATGCGCGGCGTCCACGAAAATCTGGCCGTTTTGCTTAGGCGGCGCGCCGCTGCGGCGTTTGCGCCCGGCGTCCGGTGGCGCGCACGAGCCCGCCGGCGCCGTCGAGCGCCGCGAGGCTGAGTTCGAGCGCGAGCAGCCGGTGCCGCTCGAACGGACCGGGCAGCTTCAGCCCGGCGGCTTTGTCGGCCGTAAAGCCGAATCGGCTGTAGTAGGGCGCGTCGCCGACCAGGATGACCGCGCCATGGCCGAGCCGGCGCGCATCGCGAAGCGCGCGCCGCACCAGCGCGGCGCCGACGCCGCGGTTGCGGCAATCCGGCGCGACCGCCACCGGCCCCAGCAGCAAAGCCGGCTGGCCGCTGCCGCAGGCCACGTTCCAGAGCCGCGCGGTGCCAATCACACGCCGGCCGTCGGCGGCGATGAGGCTTAGTCCCTCGGCCGGCAGGCGGCCGTCGCGCAGACGCTGCGAGGTCTTGCGGTCGCGGCTGCCGCCGAAGGCCTGGTCGAGCAGCGCTTCGCGCGCTTCGACGTCGGCCGGCCATTCTTGACGCAACGTGATCATTTCGGTCCTTCCCTGTCCGGCCGCGCGCAAGCGCGCGCGATCGGCGCCGTCAATTCGAATGAAGGGGAAGGGGAGGCGGTCACCCGCCTCCCGTCGTCAGATGTGGTAGGTCTTCAGCGGCGCGAAGCCGTTGAAGGCTACCGACGAGTAGGTCGCCGTGTAGGCGCCGGTACCCTCGATCAGCACTTTGTCGCCGATCTCCAGGCTCACCGGCAGCGGGTACGGCTGCTTCTCGTACAGCACGTCGGCCGAGTCGCAGGTCGGGCCCGCCAAGACGCAAGGCGCCATGGCGTCGCCGTCCCGCAGCGTGCGGATCGGGTAGCGGATCGATTCGTCCATCGTCTCGGCGAGGCCGCCGAACTTGCCGATGTCGAGATAGACCCAGCGCACGTCGTCCTCTTCGCTCTTCTTGGAGACGAGCACGACCTCGCTTTCGATCACGCCGGCATTGCCGACCATGCCGCGGCCCGGCTCGATGATGGTCTCCGGGATGCGGTTGCCGAAGTGCTTGCGCAGCGCCTTGAAGATGGCATTGCCGTAGGTTTTCACCGTCGGCACGTTCTTCAGGTACTTGGTCGGGAAGCCGCCGCCCAGGTTGACCATCGACAGGTTCATGCCGCGCTCGCCGCATTCCTTGAACACGGACGCCGCCGAGGCAAGCGCCCGATCCCAGGCGTGCTGGTTGCGCTGCTGGGAGCCGACATGGAACGACACGCCATGCGGTTCCAGCCCAAGTTTGAGGGCGTGCTCGAGCACGTCCACGGCCATGGCCGGCTCGCAGCCGAACTTGCGCGACAGCGGCCATTCCGCCCCGGCACAGTCGGACAGGATGCGGCAGAACACCTTAGAGCCGGGCGCCGCGCGGGCGACCTTCTCCACCTCGGGCTTGCTGTCGACCGCGTAGAGGCGGACGCCGAGCGCGAAGGCGCGCGCGATGTCGCGTTCCTTCTTGATCGTGTTGCCGTAGGAAATGCGGTCGGGCGTGGCGCCGGCGGCGAGCACCATCTCGGTCTCGGCGACCGAGGCGGTGTCGAAGCAGGAGCCGAGCTTGGCCAACAAGCCAAGCACCTCCGGCGCGGGGTTGGCCTTCACCGCGTAGAACACGCGCGTGTCGGGCAACGCCTTGGCGAAGGCATTGTAGTTGTCTTTCACGACGTCGAGATCGACGACAAGGCATGGCCCTTCGTCGTTGCGCTTACGCAGAAACTCGCGGATGCGCTCAGTCATGGCGCTATTCCCCACGGCTAGGGGGCCTTTTCGGGGCCCCGGATGACGCGGTTTTCCAAGCATGCCGCCGCGCGCGATGGGGACGCGCAGGCGCTTCCGCTCTTTAACCGCTCATGCTGCCTTGGATTGGAAAGGGGAGATCCCCGTCCGCACGGCCGGCAAAGATGAACAAGCCTCTTCGGTGACCCGGGCCGGTGGTGGAGACCGGCAGAGACCAAGGAAGCCCGATCGTCGTTGCTTTAAGCCGCGTCCCCTGCTGAGAGCAGGGTTTGCTGGTTTCGCCTCCAGCTGCCGGTCAGATTTCTTGGAGAGTTTTGGCTTTTCTCTCCAGGCGGCTGGCGGGCCTCTTGTCCCGCTACCTACCGACCGACACACGGCCACAGGCACGTGCGAATTTGGGCAACATTGAAATAACAAATTTTTCGCGCGATGCAAGAGAATTAGTTTCCCGCACGCAAAAACTTTCTTAACGGTTTATTTCGGCGGAGAGCGCGACGGGGTCAGTGGCGCGCGGTGAACGGCTCGATGCGGTGCGCGGCGCGGACGAACTGAACCATGATGGCGATGCCGCAGAGCACGAAGACGCCGTCGAGGATTCGCTGCCCGATGCCGCCGAGATCGAACAGCGTGGCGAGCGCCCACGAGCCAGCGAAGGCGGCGCCGAACACCTCGGCGCCGATCAGGATAGCGGCGCTGATGACGGTGACGACGTTGAGCCAGACGATGCGGCGGCTGCTAGCGGCCATGAGAAACTCCCTCGAGACGGCCGCAATGTCCACGAATTCGCTAGCCAGATCAAGTCCATAGAAGGGCCGTTAACGCTTGATCTCGGTCATAGCCAGCGCCGGCCGAAGCGGCGATGGTCCGACTATGTCGATCGCCGGCACGCTCAAGAATGCTCGCCGCTTCCTCGCCGCGCTGGTGGCGCTCGGCCTCGCGGCCGGCTTCGCCGCCAAGCTCCCCGGGCTTGGCGCCTGGTCGCCGGCGATCTGGGCCGCCGTCACCGTGCCGGTGCTGCTGGCGCTCGTGGCGGAGATCGTCACCAGCCTGCGGCGCGGCGATCTCGGGCTCGACATCGTCGCCGCGCTGTCGATGACCGGGGCGCTGCTGGTCGGCGAGACCCTCGCCGCCGCCATCGTGGCGCTGATGTATGCCGGCGGGCAGTACCTGGAGAGCTATGCCGAGCGGGTGGCCCGGCGCGAGATGACCGCCCTGCTGTCGCGGGTGCCGCGCACCGCCGTGCGGCACCGGGATGGCCGGCTGGAGGAAGTCGCGCTCGATTCTGTAATGCCCGGCGACCGGCTGCTGGTGCGGCAGGGCGACGTGGTGCCGGTCGACGGCAGCGTGGTCGAAGGCGTGGCGGTGCTCGACCAGTCGGCGCTCACGGGTGAATCACTGCCGGTGCAGCTGCGGCCCGGCGACGCGGTGCTGAGCGGCTCGACCAATGTCGGCGACGCCTTCGATCTCACGGCCGAGCGGCCGGCCGCGCAAAGCACCTACGCCGGCGTTATCCGTCTGGTCGAGGCCGCCCAACGCTCGCGCGCCCCGATGTCGCGGCTGGCCGACCGCTACGCCATCGTCTTCCTGGCGGTGACGGCAGCGCTGGCCGGCGCGGCGTGGCTGTTCACCGGCGACCCGATTCGGGCGGTGGCCGTGCTGGTGGTGGCGACACCCTGTCCGCTCATCCTGGCGGTGCCGGTGGCGATTGTGGCGGGGCTATCCCGCGCGGCCAAGCTCGGCATCCTGATCAAGGGCGGCAAGGCGATCGAGATGCTGGCGCAAGTGCGCTCCCTGGTCATCGACAAGACCGGGACGCTGACCCGCGGCCACGCCAAGATCGTCTCGATTCGGGTGACTGACAGCATCGCGCCGGGCGAACTGCTGCGAATCGCCGCCTCGCTCGACCAGGCCAGTAAGCACGTCATCGCGCAGACCATCGTGGCCGAGGCGCGCGGCAAGGGTCTGGCGCTGGCCGTCCCCAGCGATGTGGTGGAGACACCCGGCGAGGGCATCATCGGACGGGTCGACGGCCGCCACGTCATGGTCGGCGGCGCGCACTTCATCGCCGGCAAAGTCGCGGATTCCGGCCTCGCCACGCTCGGACGCGACCGGCCGCCCGGCGCGCTCGCTGTCGCCATCGCGGTCGACGGCAAGCTCGCCGGCCTGATGCTGCTGTCCGACGAGTTGCGCGCCGGCACGCAAACCATGCTGCAGGAGCTGCGCGCGCTCGGCATCGAGCGCATCGTGCTGGCGACCGGCGACCGCCATGAGGTCGCGGAGGCGGTTGCCGCCGGCCTCTCGATCGATCTGGTGCGCTCGGAGCTGACGCCCGATCAGAAAATCCTGGTGGTGCTGTCGGAGCGCAAGAACGGCCCGGTGATGATGATCGGCGACGGCGTCAACGACGCGCCCGCGCTGGCCGCGGCCGATATCGGGCTGGCGATGGGCGCCAAGGGCGCGGCGGCCTCGGCCGAGGCGGCCGACGTGGTGCTTCTGGTCGATCAGCTCGACCGCGTGCTGCCCGCCATCCGGATCGCGCGGCGCTCGCGCTTCATCGCCGTGCAAAGCGTCGTCGCCGGCATGGGACTCTCCATCGTAGCCATGATCGCCGCGGCGTTCGGCTACCTCGTGCCGGTCGAGGGCGCGCTGCTGCAGGAAGTGATCGACGTGGCGGTCATCTTCAACGCACTGCGGGCGCTGCGCGGCTAGCCAAGCCGGTCGCCGATGGCTAGATGATCGGCATGACCGACCTGCAATCCGCTTCCGACAACCCATTGTTGACCGACTGGACCGGCGCCTTCGGCCTGCCGCCGCTACCGGCGATCAAGCCGGGCCATTTCCGTCCCGCCTTCGACCGCGCTTTGGCCGCCCACCGCGCCGAGCTCGACGCTATCTCCGCCAATCCGGAGCCGCCGAGCTTCAACAACACCGTCGTGGCGCTGGAGAAGAGTGGGCGCGACCTCGAGCGCATCGCCAACGTCTTCTTTGTGCTGGCCGGCGCCGACACCGGCGATGCCATCGAGGCGGTCGAGCGCGAGATCTCGCCGCTCTTGGCTCGCCACAGCAACGCGTTCTATCTCGACCGCGCGCTCTATGCCCGCATCGCGGAACTTAACGCGCGCCGCGGCAGCCTCGGCCTCAACGCCGAGCAGGCCCGAGTGCTCGACCGCTATCGCACCCGCTTCGTGCGGGCCGGAGCTGCGCTCGACAAGCCGGCGCAGGACCGCCTGGCAGCCATCAACGAGCGGCTGGCCAGCCTCGGCACCCAGTTCGGGCAGAACGTCCTGGCCGATGAGAAGTCCTATGCGCTAGTGCTGGAGGCGGGCGACCTCGCAGGCCTGCCCGATTTTGCCCGCGATGCCGGCCGTGCGGCGGCGGAAGAGCGTGGCCACGCCGGCAAATACGCCATCACGCTGGCGCGTTCCTCATGCGAGAGCTTCTTGCAGTTTTCATCGCGCCGCGACCTGCGCGAGAAAATCTTTCAGGCCTGGATCAAGCGCGGCGAGAACGGCGGCTTAACCGACAACCGGGCGCTGATCGCCGAGATGGTGGCTTTGCGCGCCGAGCGGGCCAAGTTGCTCGGCTTTGCGACCTACGCCGACTACCGGCTCGACGATCAGATGGCCAAGACCCCGCAAGCGGCGCGCAACCTGCTCGACGAGGTCTGGGGCCGCGCGCGCGCCAAGGCCGCGGCCGAGCGTGACGCGCTGCAGAAGATGATTATGGAGGAGGGCGGCAATTTCGCGCTGGCGCCGCACGACTGGCGCTACTACACGGAGAAACTCCGCAAAGCGAAATTCGATTTGGACGGGGCGGAGATCAAGCCGTATTTCCAGCTCGACAAGATGATCGACGCCGCCTTCGAGACCGCGCACCGGCTGTTCGGCCTCAGCTTTACCCCCGTCACCGTGCCGCTCTATCACCCCGACGCCCGTGCCTTCGAGGTGACGGATGCCCAGGACCGCCCCGTCGGCTTGTTCATCGGCGACTATTTCGCGCGCGGCTCCAAGCACTCGGGCGCCTGGATGACCTCGCTGCGCGACCAGGAGAAGCTATCCGGCGACGTCCGTCCGGTCATCCTCAACGTCTGCAACTTCTCCAAGCCGGCCGCGGGCGAGCCGGCGCTGTTGTCGTTCGACGATGCGCGCACGCTGTTCCATGAGTTCGGCCACGCGTTGCACGGCCTGCTGTCGAATGTGACTTATCCGCTGCTCGCCGGCACCTCGGTGCCGAGCGATTTCGTCGAACTGCCGTCGCAGCTTTACGAACATTGGCTGGAGGTGCCGGAGATTTTGCAGAAATACGCCCGTCACGCGCACACCGGCGAACCGATGCCGAAAGCGCTGCTCGACCGGCTGCTGGCCACACGTACCTTCAACCAGGGTTTCGCCACGGTGGAATACACGGCCTGCGCGCTGGTCGATCTCGATATTCATGCGCTGCCCGGCACGTCCAAGCTCGACGTAAGCCAATTCGAGAAAGACGATCTCGACCGCATCCAAATGCCGGCGGAAATCGTCATGCGTCACCGCCTGCCGCATTTCCAGCATCTGTTCTCCGGCGGCGGCTACGCGGCCGCCTATTACTCCTACATGTGGTCGGAGGTGCTCGACGCCGACGCCTTCGAAGCCTTCGCGGAAACCGGCAACGCTTTCGATCCCGAAACCGCCAAGCGCCTGCGCGATTTCATCTACAGCGCCGGCAACCTGCGCGATCCGGCGGAAGCCTACAAAGCCTTCCGCGGCCGTCTACCGGCGGTCGATGCGCTGTTGAAAAAGCGCGGGCTCGCCGACGCCGTGCCGGCATGAACCTGCACACCGCCGGCCATCGCCGTGGCGTCGTTGCCGCCCCGCATGCCGCCGCGGTCGAGGACGGCCGCGCCATCCTGGCCGAAGGCGGCAACGCCATCGAGGCGATGATCGCGATGGCGGCGTCGATCGCCGCTGTCTACCCGCACATGAATCATGTAGGCGGCGACGGCTTCTGGCTGATCCGCGAACCGTCGGGCCGCGTGCGCGCCATCATGGGCGCGGGGCGCGCGGGATCACGCGCGACGCTGCAGCTTTACCGCGACGCCGGCCATCACGAGATTCCTGCGCGCGGCCCGCTCGCCGCGCTCACGGTGCCGGGGGCGGTGGCGGCGTGGATGCTTGCGGCTGAGGCGGCGAAGGCGCACCGCGGCAAGTTGCCGCTCGATCTGCTGCTGACGGGAGCGATCAAACACGCGCGCGAGGGCTACACGGTGACGCGCAGTCAGGCGCGGCTGACGGCGGAAAAACTGCCGGAGATGAAGGACGCGGTGGGCTTCAGGCAAGCCTTTCTGATCGACGGCAAAGCACCGGAGGCGGGCGCCAAGCTCAAGCAGACCGGCTTCGCCGCTACGCTCGATCAGCTCGCGCAAGCCGGGCTTGAGGATTTCTACCGCGGCGATGTCGGCCGCGAGATCGCCGCCGATCTGGAGCGTATCGGGAGCCCGGTGACGCGCGCGGATCTGGAGAAATACGAAGCCAAGATCGCCGAGCCGCTCAGCGTCCCGATCGGAGCCGGCACGCTCTACAACACGCCGCCGCCGACGCAAGGCTTGGCGTCGCTGATGATCCTGGCGTTGTTCGATCGCCTGCGCGTCGGTCAGGCCGAAAGCTTCGAGCACATTCACGGTCTGGTCGAAGCCACCAAGCGCGCCTTCCGCGTGCGCGACCATTTTGTCACCGATCCGGACCAGATCGACGGCAATCTCAACCATTTTCTGGCGCCGAAATTTCTCGACGCCGAGGTTGAGAAGATCGATCGAAAAAGAGCCGCGCGCTGGCCGGCGCCCTACGGCGAAGGCGACACCGTCTGGATGGGCGCGGCGGATGCGAGCGGCCTGGTGGTGTCCTACATCCAGTCGCTGTACTGGGAATTCGGCTCCGGTTGCGTGCTACCGGCGACCGGCATCCTGATGCAGAACCGCGGGTCGAGCTTCTCGCTCGATCCCAAGGCGCTCAACGTGCTGGCGCCCGGCCGCCGCCCGTTCCACACGCTCAACCCGGCGCTGGCGATCATGACCGATGGTCATGTTATGGCCTATGGCACCATGGGCGGCGACGGCCAGCCACAAACGCAAGCCGCCGTGTTCACGCGCCACGTCACATTCCGCCAGCCGCTCGAGCGCGCGCTCGACGCGCCGCGTTGGCTACTCGGGCGCACCTGGGGATCGTCGCACACCAACCTGCGGCTGGAGCCCCGCGTCGACGGCAATCTGGTCGACCGACTCATGTCGGCCGGTCATGAAGTGCAGGTACTGGACGAGGCCTATTCCGACACCATGGGCCATGCCGGCGCGGTCGTCTTGCATCCGGACGGTACGCTCGAAGGCGGCCACGATCCGCGCGCCGACGGCGGCGCGGCGGGGGTGTAAATTTTTTATCGTAGGAATGCAGCATTGCTGGCTGCCCCCATTCCGCCGCACTCCGTGCTATGTTGCCGCCCGCATGATCCGCACAGTCCTCATCGCCTTATTGACACTGGCCTTTGCCGCGCCGGCGCGCGCGCATCCGCACGTCTGGGTGACCATGCACACCGAACTGATCTACGCAGCCGACGGCAGCATCACTGGCGTGCGCCACCACTGGGCCTTCGACGACATGTTCTCCGCCTTCGCGACGCAAGGTCTTGACGCCAAGGAGAAGGGCAAATTCACCCGCGAGGAGCTAGAGCCGCTCGCCAAGGTCAATGTCGAGTTGCTGAAGGAATACGACTACTTCACCTACGCCACCGCCGACGGCAAAAAGACGCCGCTGACCGATCCCGCGTCAGACTACTGGCTCGACTATAACGATTCCGTTCTCACGCTGAATTTCACCCTGCCGTTCAAGACGCCGGTGAAGGCGAAAGAGCTGAAGATCGAGGTATATGACCCGACCATCTTCGTCGATTTCGAATGGGCCAAGGACAAGCCGGTCCACCTCGTCGGCGCGCCACAATGCAAGGCCGACGTGGTCAAGCCACGTGAAATGACTTACGCGGAAGGCAACGCGCTGAGCAATATTCCCGCCGACCAGGTGAATACGACGATGGCTTGGGGCGCGACGTTCGCCAACAAGATTCTGGTTCACTGCCCATAGTAAAGCTGATGCGTTCGCGGGGCGGCGTGCGTGCACGAGGAATCGCAGAGATGACGTCCGGCCGCCGCTCCAACTTGGCGCAATGCGCGTTGTTCTTTTTTTGTGTGCTGCTCCTGTTTGCCGCCGTCGACGCCGCGCTGGCGCAGCCGTTCGGCATGTCGCGTGGTTCTTCGCTGCCCCAGTTCGGCGGCTTTACCGGCTGGATGTTTGCCAAACAGGCGGAATTCTACCGCATGATGTCGGGCACCATCCGCGCCGCCAAGGCGGACGGCAGCGCCGCATGGACGTTGATGGGCATCTCATTCGCCTACGGTATTTTCCACGCCGCCGGCCCCGGCCACGGCAAGGCGGTGATCTCGTCCTACATGGTCGCCAATAACGAAACCTGGCGGCGCGGCATCGCGCTGTCGTTCGCTTCCGCGATTTTGCAGGCATTCACCGCCGTCACCATCGTCGGCATAGCCGCGGTGCTGCTCGGCGCCACCGCTCATGTGATGGGAAACGCGGTGCGGGCGATCGAGATGGTAAGCTACGCGCTGATCATATTGATCGGCCTGCGGCTGCTGTGGGTGAAGGGGCGTGCCTTCCTGAAGCTGTTGCGGCCGCAAAGTCACGAGCATTACGACCACGCCCATGGCCACGATCATCATCATCACGGGCACGACCATAACCATGGCCACGATCACGCGCACGACCACGGCGACGAGGCGCACGCCTGGGGCCATGCCCACGCGCCGGAGCCGAGCGAACTGAAAGGCCCGCATTGGCTGCGCCGCGGGCTGTCGGCCATTGTCGCGGTCGGATTGCGACCCTGTTCGGGAGCCATCATCGTGCTGGTGTTCGCGCTGGCGCAGGGGCTGTTCTGGATCGGCGTCGCCTCGACCTTCGTGATGGGGCTGGGCACCGCGATCACGGTCGCCTGTGTCGCCACGATCGCGGTCGCCGCGCGCGGCTTTGCCGGTCGGTTGGCGAAGGGCAAGCCGGGCGCCGGCATGCTGTTCCTGCGCGGCGTCGAGACGGCGGCGGCGGTGCTGATTATCGTCTTCGGCGTCGCGCTGCTCACCGGCTACATGGTGAGCGAACAGCTGATCGGGGTCTAACAGCCATCGCCGCGAATTGAGCCTGCCATCGTCACATGCGTATTGCGGATTGATCCGTTGACGCTAGCTTACACCGATGCCGGGGAACTTCTTGCGTGAGCTGGGCGTCGCGCACCCGATCATCCTCGCGCCGATGGCGGGGTCGGGCGGCACGCCTGAACTCGTCGCTGCGGTATCGAATGCCGGTGGGCTTGGGTCGTGGGGCGGCGCCTATTCGACGCCGCAGCAGATCCTCGATGCCGCCAAGAAGATTCGCGCGCTGACGACGAAACCTTTCGTGCTCAATCTGTTCGCCGGCGGCTACCAAGCGCAGCCTCAAACCGATGCGGCGCCGATGCTGAGACTAATCGCACGCGTGCATGCAAGCCTCGGTCTTGCGCCGCCGGTGCTGCCGCCGACGCCGCAAAACCCGTTCGACGATCAACTGGCGGCGGTGATCGAAGCGCGGCCCGCCGTGTTCAGCTTCACCTTCGGCATTCCAAGCGCGGACGCGCTGGCGCGTTTGCGCCGCGCCGGTATCCGCATCACAGGCACCGCCACCACGGTCAAAGAGGGCCGGAGGCTGGAGGCCGCCGGCGTCGATTCGATCGTGGCCCAGGGCGAAGAGGCGGGCGCCCATCGCGGCAGCTTCTTGGCGCCGTTCGAACAATCGATGGTGCCGATGCGCGAACTCACGCGCGGCCTTCTCGGCCAGGTTTCGGTCCCGGTGATCGCCTCGGGCGGCATCATGAGCGGGCGCGAGATTGCCGAAATGCTCGAAGCAGGCGCGGCAGCGGTGCAACTCGGCACGGCGTTTCTGCTCTGTCCGGAATGCGGCGCGCCTGCGGCTTACAAGGAAGCGTTGATGGCCGCGCAGGGCGACCCAACCGTCATTACACGCGTGTTCTCGGGCCGCCCGGCCCGCGGGCTGCGCAATAAATTCATCGACATGGCGGGCAACATGCCGGTGCTGCCGTTCCGCCAGCAGAATGATCTCACGCGCCCTATGCGCAATGAGGCCGGCAAGCAGGGCATTCCCGATTATATTTCGCTGTGGGCGGGGCGCGGCGTTGCGCACGCACGGCAGATGCCGGCAGCGAAACTAATGGAAACGCTAATCGTGGAAATCGGCGGCCGTTAGCACAATCGGCTGTCCGTGCGGGGTGCGGTCGCAGGCGTGGTCCCAGGCGTCGCGGTAGCGGTGCAACGTCGCGCTGCTCACCGACTACATGGTGAGCAAGCAGTTGGTGGGGGTTTGACTCTGCCGCCGAGGACCGAGAGGCGACCGCTTACGCCGGCCGCGACACGGCGTGCTCGATCCTGATCACACGATGTTTGAGTTCGTCAATCCCGGCCATTGCGGCTTTGATTTGCGCATGCAATTCCTCAAGCTGTGAGCCCGTATTGAAAGAATTGAGCGCACCGATGGGTACGCCGCAAGCGGTGCACTGAATTAGGTTTTGCTTGTAGCGCGCACCGACCGGTTCGATCAGCTGGATTTCGAAAGTGTGACCGCCGCATTTCGCGCATGTTGATAGAGCCATTGGAATCACCTCGAGTGAATTAATATGCAATCCTACTAAAACTTATCGCTGCAAAATATAAGCCGAATACCGCCGGCTCAATAGACGAAATCCTCTTGCCTCAACTCGATCGGCTGGCCGTGCGGAGTGCGGTCGCAGGCGTGGTCCCAGGCGTCGCGATAGCGGTGCAGCGTCTCGCTCGTGGTCACGCCTTTCTCCGCCACCAATTTCTCCAGCGCCGCCAGCCAATGCGAATAATAGGTTTCGCCGGTGTCGGGATCGCCGGCGCCTTGCGCGCGCTTGATCTCGGCGGCGAGCGCGGCCGCCCATTCGGCCCAGGTGAACAGCCCGCGCTCGTGCAGCGCCAGCGTCATGGCGAAGGCTTGCGCTTCCCACGGTTTGCGGAACACCGGCCCGTCGGCATCGCGCGGGATGCCTGGCACTTCTTGCGTGGCGCGGCGCGCGGCGGCCTGGTCGATCATATCGGCTCCAAATACGGCTCCCAGGCGTCGACCGAGACCTGCACGCTGGGGTCGCCATCGGCGCCCCACAGTTCGCGGCCGGCGAAGCGCACGGTGTAAAGCCATTGCGGATTTTCGCCGACGCCTTGGGCGTTGCTGTCGGGGAAAACGTGGCAGCCGATCGCGCGCTCAATGACGCCCGCATGCCCGCGCACATAGCGCGGCAGCCGGGTGTGGGTGAGGGGATGGATGGTTTTCGCCCGCACGCGGTCGCCTACCTTGAACGCGGGCTTTGTGTTGGTCGCGCGCTCGGTTGGCCCGCCGCGATGCAGCACCTTCAGCACGTCATCGGTCGAGAGCACGCGGGTGACCGGCTTGCGCTGATGCAGCGCATGTCCCGCCGCGATCTCGTCCTCCGCGACCAGCGCGCGCTCCTTCAGCATGGTCTCCAGCGCGGCGAACCAGATCTGGTAATAGCTCATCGACAGATATTCGGCCGGATCGCGGTTTTCGCGCGCGAAACGCGACATATCGATATTCCAGCCGCCCGGCATGCCCATGGCAAGCGTCAGCGCGAAGGCGCGTTTCTCCCAGTCGGCGTGGAACACCGGCTCGTCCGGCTCCGCCTCGACCGGGCCGAAGCCATGCACGCCGCCCATGTCCTGCGCGCCGTTCATTTTGGGTCCTTCGCCAGTCCGGTGCCGATCATCGAGTCGCGCGTCACCAGTTCGGCGAGTTTTTCTTCGCTCCAGGTCTCGGTGCCGGCTGGCCGCATCGGGATCACGAGATAGCGGATCTCGGCGGTCGAATCCCACACGCGGATTTCGGTGTCCTTCGGCAGGCTGACGCCGAAATCGGCCAAGATGCCGCGCGGATCGGCCACCGCGCGCGAGCGGTAGGGCGCCGACTTGTACCAGACCGGCGGCAGGCCGAGCACCGGCCACGGATAACAGGAGCACAGTGTGCACACGACCATGTTGTGCCGCTTGGCCGTGTTCTCCAGCGCGACGATGTGCTCACCCTGGCGGCCCGCGAAGCCAAGCTCGGCGATCGCGGGCGTTGCGTCCTTGAACAACCTTGCGCGATATGCCGGATCGGCCCAGGCCTTGGCTACCACGCGAGCGCCGTTGCGCGGACCCACTTTCTTCTCATAGGTCTCGATCAAGAGATCGAGCGCGGCTGGATCGACATAGCCCTTTTCGGTGAGCACGGTTTCCAGCGCGCGCACGCGCAATTGGGTTTCCGAAAGTTCGGAATGGTCGTGATCATGGTGGTGGTCGTGCCCGGACATGGCCCTACTATAAGCAAAACGCCCGCCTTTATGCCATCATCGCGGCCATGAGTTTTGCGACCGCATTGGCCGACCGCATCGACCGCCTGACCACCGGAATCGGGCGCGCGGTGGCTTGGCTGGCGCTTGTCATCGTGCTGCTGCAATTCGCCCTGGTGGTCGCGCGCTATCTGTTCGGGCTCGGCTCTATCTGGGCGACCGAAACGGTGATCTATGCCCACGCCACGCTGTTCATGCTGGCGGCGGCCTGGACCCTGCGCGCCGGCGGCCATGTGCGGGTCGATGTGTTCTACGCCGAGGCTAGGCCACGCACGCGCGCCAAGATCGATCTCGCCGGCAGCGTGCTGCTGCTGTTGCCGTTCTCAACTGTGCTGGTCTGGCTGAGCATGCCCTACGCGGCCGGCTCGTGGGCGATCCTGGAGCGTTCGCAGGAAACCAGCGGCCTGCCGCTGGTGTATCTGCTCAAGACGCTCATTCCGCTGTTCGCGTTTCTGATGGCGCTGCAAGGCATCGCTCAGGCGATCCGGGCGATACAAGCCTTGGCGAGGCCGCGCTGATGCCGCTCGCTGAAATTCTCGCCGTGCTGATGGTCGCCGCGGTCATCGCCGCGCTGATGGCCGGCTATCCGGTGGCGCTGACGCTGGCCGGCGTATCGCTCGCCTTTGCGATCTTCGGCCAGGCCCAAGGCGCGATGAATTTCGCCATCCTCGGCGCGCTGCCACAGCGCATCTTCGGCGTGATGACCAATGACGTGCTGCTGGCGATCCCGCTCTTCATTTTCATGGGCGTGATGCTGGAGCAATCGCGCATCGCGGAAGATCTGCTGGAGCGCATGGGCCGGCTGTTCGGTTCGCTCCGCGGCGGCCTGGGATTTTCCGTGGTGATCGTCGGCGCGCTGCTGGCGGCCTCGACCGGCATCGTCGGCGCCACGGCGGTGACCATGGGGCTGATCATGCTGCCGGCCATGATGCGGCATGGCTACGACCCGCGGCTCGCCGCCGGCACGGTGGCGGCCTCTGCGACGCTGGCGCAGATCATCCCGCCTTCGACCGTGCTGGTGGTGCTTGGCGATCAACTCAATAATTCGTATCAGGCGGCGCAACTCGCGAAAGGCGCGTTCGCGCCCAACGTGATTTCGGTAAGCGACCTGTTCGCCGGCGCAATCCTGCCCGGGCTGCTGCTGGTCGGGCTATATCTTGCCTATCTGGTTGCGGTTGCCTGGCTGCGTCCGGCGAGTTGCCCGCCAGTCGGTGCCGATGCAGCGAACGAGAAGACCGGCCTGCTCGAAGCTTTGCTCGCGCCGGCGCTGCTGATTGTCGCGGTGCTCGGCTCGATTCTCTACGGCGTGGCGACGCCGACAGAGGCCGCCTCCGTTGGCGCGGTCGGCGCCATGCTGCTCGCCGCGCGCAAGGCGTCCTTGACGAAGCTGTTGATGCCGGTGGTGGAAAAGACCACGCAGATCACCGCCATGATCTTCCTCATCCTGATCGGCGCCACGCTGTTCAGCTTGGTGTTCCGCGCGCTCGGGGGCGACGACATGGTGCATCGCGCGCTGGCCAACTTGCCGGGCGGCGTCGATGGCGCGGTGCTGGCGGTGATGCTGGCGATGTTCCTGCTCGGTTTCGTGATGGACGCGTTCGAGATCGTGTTCGTCGCGGTGCCGATCGTGGCGCCCGCGCTGTTGAAGATGCCGGGCGTCGATCCGGTCTGGCTCGGCATCATGATGGCGGTCAATTTGCAGACCTCCTACATGCACCCGCCGCTCGGACCCACGCTGTTTTATCTGCGCGGGGTGGCGCCGGCCGAGATCACTACGCGGCACATCTATGTGGGCATTATTCCCTTCGTGCTGATCCAGATATTCGCGCTGGTAGTACTCTGGTCTGTGCCGGGGCTTGCGACCATGCTGCCGCATGCGCTTTATGGGCGGTGAGGGAGGCGCTGCATGAAAGCCGCCGATATGTTCAGCCTGAAAGGCCGCGTGGCGCTGGTGACCGGCGCTTCTAGCGGGCTCGGCACGCAATTCGCCAAGGCGCTAGCCGATAACGGCGCCGCGGTCGCGCTGGTGGCGCGCCGCGCCGACCGGCTGGCCGAAATGAAGACGGCCATCGAAGCCGCCGGCGGCCGCGCCATTGCGGTCGAAGCCGACGTCACCGACCGCGCTGCCATGACGCGCGCCTTCGATGCCGCCGAAAAAGCCTTCGGCACCGTCACCATTTTGGTCAACAATGCCGGTATCGCGCAGTCGTCCACCCGTGCCGTCGAAGTGACGCCGGAGGAATGGCGCGAGGTGCTGAGCGTCGACCTCGACGCGGTCTTCTACAACGCGCAGGAGGCGGCGCGCCGCATGCTGGCGGCCAAACAGCCGGGCGCCATCATCAATATCGCTTCGGTGCTGGGCTTCGGCGTCTCCAAGGGCGTCGCGGCCTATGCCACCGCCAAGGCCGCCGTCGTGCAAGTCACCAAGGCGCTGGCCGTAGAACTCGCGTTCAAGGGCGTACGGGTCAACGCCATTGCGCCCGGCTGGTTTGTCACCGAGATCAACGACGCCTATCTCAACGGCGAAGCGGGCGAGACGCTCAAGCGCGCGATTCCCATGGGCCGATTCGGCAAAGCGGGCGATCTCGACGGCGCATTGCTTTTGCTTGCCTCCGACGCCGGCAGCTACATCACCGGCGCCACCATCGTGGCCGATGGCGGCCAAGTGGTGATGATTTCAGGGTAAGGAAACGGATCATGGACTTCACGCTGTCGCCCGAGATCGAGGACATCCGCCTGCGCGTGCGTGCCTTCATCGAGGAGCATGTGCTGCCGCTTGAAGCCGATCCGGCCAATTTCGCCGACCACGAGAACATACCGCACGCGCGGCTCGAGCCGGTGCGCGAGAAGGCCAAGAAGGCCGGCCTGTGGGCGCCGCAGGCGCCGAAGGAATTCGGCGGCATGGCGCTGCCGGTCGGCGCCTGGCCGGCGATTTACGAAGAAGCGGCGCGCTCGATCTTCGGCCCGCTCGCCATCCACTGCATGGCGCCGGACGACGGCAACATGAACCTGCTCGCCAAAGTTGGCACGCCGGCGCAGAAGGAGAAGTGGCTCAAGCCGATCGTCGACGGCAAGGTGCGCTCATCCTTCGTGATGACCGAGCCGCATCCCGGCTCCGGCTCCGACCCCGCCATGATGCTCACCCGCGCCGAGAAGCGCAACGACCGCTACATCGTGCGCGGGCGCAAATGGTTCATCACCGGCGCCGACGGCGCCGCGCATTACATATTGATCGCGCGCACCGGCGAGGACATCCGGCGCGGGCTCACGGCGTTCCTCTTTCACAAGGACCAACCCGGCTGGCGCATCGTCCGGCGCATCCCGATCATGGGACCGGAGGAGCATGGCGGCCATTGCGAGCTCGAATTCGATGGGCTCGAAGTGCCGATGGAGAACGTGCTGATGAACGAGGGCGACGGGCTGCGCGCGACGCAGATCCGCCTCGGCCCGGCGCGGCTCACCCATTGCATGCGCTGGCTCGGCTTCGCCAAGCGCTGCATGGAGATCGCGCAGGAATATGTCGGCCGCCGCGAAGGCTTCGGCATCAAGCTCGCCGACCGCGAAAGCGTGCAGATCAAGCTCGGCGAGGTCGCGCACCAGATCCAGATCGGCCGCCTGCTCACCATGCATGCGGCCTGGAAGCTCGAGCAGGGCGACCGCGCGCGCAAGGAGGTGTCGATGGCCAAGGTGCAGGTCGCCGACGCACTGCATCTCGCCGCCGACGTCGCGATCCAGCTGCAGGGCGCGCGCGGCTATTCCAAGGACACGGTGGTGGAATGGATCTACCGCTACGGCCGCTCGGCACGGCTGGTGGACGGCGCTTCCGAAGTGCACAAGATGGTGCTGGCGCGCTTCATGCGCGAAGAGGGCCGCGATTTCTGGAAGTGGGGGTAATCAGCCCCGCGCCACGGCGATCTCCAGCGGAAAGTCGTCGCAGACCTCGTGCCCGGTCGCGGTGACGATGAAGGTATGGCCGAGGAAGATGCCGAACAGGCCGTCCGGCGTGATCGGGTTGGGTTCCGCCATGATCACCATGCCGGGTTTCAGCACCTGCTCGAATTTTTCGGCGGAAACATGCTCGGCCACGACGTGCGGCTTGTCGGTGACGAGATCGATGCCGTGGGTCTGGGTCGGCCGCGATTGGTAGCCGTTGTCGCGGAAGAATTTGCTGGCGGTGCGCATGGCTTCCACCGGCATGCCCGGTGCGATCTCGGCGATGATGCGCCGATAACCCGGCAGCGTGATGTCGTTCCAGAACTTCTTCACCATGTCGGTGGGTTCGCCCACGCATATGGGTGAGCCGATCTGCGCGGTGTAACCGCGATAGCCGGCGGCCAACTCCATGTTGATGATGTCGCCCTTTTGCAGCACGCGCGCGGAGGGGCGCGGGTTGCCGAAAATCATCGACGGGTTCGCCATCGGCGTCGAGCCGATGATCAGAAAGTCGATATCGCCGCCGCCCTCCAGGATCGCGGCGCCGGCCGCGGCGCGCAGCTCGTACTCTTTCACGCCCGGGCGCGCCCGCGCGACCATCGCCTCCATGGCATTCTTGCACAGCACGCCGGCCTTGCGCACGCAGTCGAGCTCCTCGGCGCTGTGGACCGACAGCAGTTCGTGCAAGAAGCCTTTGGTGAATACAAGGTCGGCGTCCGGCAGATTTTCGCGCAGCACGTTGTATTGGTTCACCGGCAGATAGTCGCCGTGGCGCGGGTCGATCTCCATGAGGCCGATGCGGCCGCGCTCGAGTTTCAGTTCGCGGATGCGCTCGACCATGATGTCGGCATAGCGTCCGCTGCGGCTATGACGGACGTCCTTGACCGCGACCTCCACCTGCCGGCGCACGGCTTCGGCGTGGGTGCCGCCCATGGAGTAGATCAACGTCGGCTCGCCTTCGAGCGGCACCAGCACGTAGCTCGACAGCGCGTGCCATTCCCAATGGCCGGTCAGCCAGAGCATGCCGCCGCCGAAGCTCCAATGACTGGGACCGCCGGGGACGATGACTACGTCGAGTTTGTGCTCGCGCATTTTGTCCCGCAATGCGCCGTAGCGGCGGTCGTATTCCGCCTTGGAGAACTGCTCCCACACCGCGTCGCGGTAGTAGGGCGTGTCGCGCATATTGGCGAAGGGCAGCGACTGGTCGAGCTTGGTGCGCACGACCTCCCACGGCTGCGGGCCGATGCGGGGCGGTGTGATGGTCATGATCGGATTCTCAACGTTGATGCTTGGTGCAAACGGCACACAAAAATCCGCCGGGCCGGGCAATGACCGGCCTGGCAAGGCGGCCCCGGTTTAGTCGACCGGTTTGATGTCGGCTTTCTTGGCGAGTTCGACCGTTGCGGCGAAATCGTCTTTGAAGAACTTTGCGAATTCCGCGGAGCTGATCTGCGCCGGCTCGACGCCGAGCTTGGCGAGTTTTTCCTGCACCGCGGGCATCTTCAGCGCCTGTTCGGTCACGTCGTGAAATTTCTGCCCGACGGCGGGCGGGGTCTTGGCCGGCGCCGAAATGCCGTTCCAGAAGCGGAACACGGCGCCCGGATAGCCGGCTTCGACGACCGAGGGCACGTTCGGCAACAGCGGCACGCGCTTTGGCGCGCTCACCGCCAAGACAGTGAGCTTGTCGCTATGCAGCGCGGTTGCCGCCGCCGCCAAAGGGATGAAATAGAAGTCGATATTGCCGTTCATCACCTGCACCAGGCCGCCTTCCTTGAACGGCACATGACGGACCTCGATATTCGCGGCGAGGCGGAACCGCTCGGCCGCCATGTGCGAGGAGGAGCCGATGCCGGCGGACGCAAAGGTCAGCGTGCCGGGCTTCGCCTTGGCGGCGTTGACCAGATCGGCCACCGTCTTGAAGCCGCTCTTGGCCGACGCGACCAGAATATTTGGCGAGGTGCCGAGCAGGACCACATTGACGAAATCTTTGTTGGGATCGTACGGCAGCTTGCTGTGCAACACGCTTTCGGTTGCCATCGACGACGAACTGGTCGCCATCGTGTAGCCGTCCGGATCGGACCGGGCCACGGAAGCGAATCCGACTGCCCCGCCGGCGCCGGGCTTCAAGTCGATGACCACCGGCTGGCCGATCAGTTGCGAAACCTGATCCATCACTACGCGCGTGACGGTGTCCGAGGCGCTGCCGGCCGGATATGGGCTAATCACGTGGATGGGTCTATTCGGATATTGCTGAGCATTCGCCGGCGCGGCAGCAGCGAGGAGGATTGCCGCCGCGGCGGCGAGACAAAATGCACGAGCGGCGATCGCTCGCAGGTTCATAACAGTCATCATGGGGGTACTTTCTTAGTCCCGATAGCTTGGATCGATTCCGTCGAGCATCCGCAAATAAGCCGGCCAGTCGGAACTGCCGCGGCCTGAGTTGTGATGCTGGAATTGCTCCGCGGTCTTGGCGCAGACGTCTGCCGGCACTTCGAGCAATTCGCCACCGGTCGCTTCCATCTTCAGTTGGATATCGGCGGCGGTGAGCAGGTATTTCATCAGCACGAAGGCCTCGCGCGCGGTCTTGCCGACCGTGAGCATGCCGTGATGCTGCAAGATCAAGGCGCGGTTCTGGCCGAGATCCTTGTTGATGCGCGCGCGCTCGTCGAAATCCTCGGTGATGCCTTCATACTTGTGATAGCCGACGCGCTTGTAGAAACGCAGCGCCTGCTGCGAGATCATGCGCAAGCCATGCTTGTGGCCCGACAGCGCCACGCCATTCTCGGTGTGCACGTGCACCGCGCAATTGACGTCCGCGCGCGCGCCCAGCACGCCGCCGTGCAAGGTAAAGCCGGGGCGGTTGACGCCGGATTTCTCGTCCAGGTCCTGGTCCATGTTGACCTTGACCAGGTTTGACGCGGTCACCTCGGTGTAGAGCAACTCGTGCTTCTTCATCAGGAACATGCGCGGCTCGCCAGGCACCCGCATCGAGGAGTGGTTGTAGATCACGTCATCCCAGCCGTAATGCGCGAGCAACCGGTAGACGGCGGCGAGATCGACCCGCGCCTCCCATTCGGCCTGCGAAATTTGATCCGACGAGACTTTGACGAGATCGGCATGTTTGTTCATGGGCGGCGTCCTCCTCTTGGACGTAATCTAGGCCGCGGATACGCAAATGACCAGCCGAGCGCCAGAAGCGGCTGCGCCGCAGGCGGAATATGCTGCGACGGCATTGGGCGATAGCGTCGATCGCGCCCGTCCTAGGACCGGCGGTGATGACGGCGTGTTGGCGTGGGTTCGAAAATTTTCTTCAAGGCGCCGCTGGCGGCGGTTGCGGCACGTTCGATCAAGTTGGGCTCGGGCCGCCGCGAGTGCCTGGTTCGAACATGATGACCGGCCGGCACGCGCTCGGCTGCGGCCGGCGCTGCGATCATCCGATCGTGCGGGGTGGGTCTGCGCTCGGTCGGCATGACGGCGACCTGCCTAAGCTGGGCCTCGGCCATCGCATGGTCCGCGATAGCTGCTCGCTCGGGCGGGACGGCGGCGATTCGCTCTCGCGGCAGCGGTGCAGGGGCGGGCGGAATCGCCGCGACCGGTTGGACCGGAATTGCGGCCACCCGCTCGCGCGGCAGCGGCACGTGTTCGGCCGGGATCGTGGCTACATATTCGGGCTGGGCGACGGCGATCCGCTCGCGCGGTAGCGGGACATGTTCGGCCGGGATCGTAGCTGCATATTCGGGTTGGGCGACGGCCACCCGCTCACGCGGCAGCGGCACGTGTTCGGCCGGGATCGTGGCTACATATTCGGGCTGGGCGACGGCCACCCGCTCGCGCGGCAGCGGCACGTGTTCGACCGGGATCGCGGCCTCACGCGCGGGCAGGATGGCGTCTATCCGCTCGCGCGGAAATGTCACGCGCTCGGACTGGCTCTCGGCCACATGTTCGGGCGGGACGGCAGCTGTCCGCCCGCGCGGAAGCGGCGCAGGGGCGGGCGGGGCCGCCGCGGCCTGTTGGACCGGAACTGCGGCCGCCGGCTCGCGTGTGGCGGGGGGCGTGCGGGTATCCGTGAGGCTTATCCGATCGGCCCGGATGGAGGCAACGCGCGCGAATGGCATGGGAGGAACCTGCTCGAGCGGCATGGCGACAATCCACTCGTCAGGGAATGGAATCCGCTTGGCCCTGACGGCCGCCATCTCCTCGACTGCGACTTCGCTCCCGTGTTTGCGCGACGGCGGCGGTGGAATATTTGGCGAGGCGTCGGCCACCTGCACCGGGGCGGCAGCTTCGCTCTTGGCGGAAACTTCCCGTTTCTCGAGCAAGGCGGCCAGCTGTTTCTTCACCGCCGGCAAGCGCCTCGCCAACATCGTCACTTGCGGATCGACGATCGTATAGCCGCGGATCGAGCGGACATGGTCGCGTGTCAAGCCGCCGCCGGAATTGCCGTCATGCACGAACCATTCATCGCCGGCGATATGTTTCACCAGCACCATGACGTGACCGGGACGCGCCGCCGCCATTCCCGGAGCCGGTGAAGCATGGGGAAATTTCCACATCCAATTGGCAGCGAGATTAAGTTCGGGGCGAATTTCGCCGTAAAGATAAAGTGAGGCTTCACAGCCGCAGAATTCGTGCGGACAGCCAGTGGGGCGGCCGCCGACGACATGTTCGCTGCCGGAATATCTGGCGGTATGGATGCGCCGGAGTTCGGGTTGAGCTGCCGCAGGTTGATTTCGAGCAACCGCGCTGATTGCAGACAATCAGCGCGCTTTTATGCCTTGTGTGCCTTGCATCGGCAGCGGTAATTGCGGCGATCGATAGGATCGCCAACGGGAGAGCTGTCAAGCGTTTGAGCAATAAACGTCCATGGGCTAGGAGCGGTTTGCCACCGCAGGATAGTTATCCTCGTAGCGCGTCGATCATTGCGACAAGCATGGGTCCTCTATCCGGTGACATACGCAGCGCCAAACTAATCCACTGAGTACACTGACTATTTAACGTTAACTAAAACGCGCAACGCTACGCCTGCCGGCCTCAGCGGTCAGCAACCTGTAGGTTAATTATCTTATCTGACTCGTTAATAGGATTCAAACCCCTTGAATTGGGATTAAAACCCTTTAGTCCCCTCGGGGCCTGCGTAACCCCAGGCTACAGGCCCTTTTTTCGGCTTTTGGCGCCCCGCCGCATTCCCGGTAGAAGATGCCGCCATGACGAAGCCAATCCAGATCCGCATGGCTGGCTACGGCCCGCCTACCACCGGTTTTAGCAACGCGCTGAAATTTATCGGCGATCGATTACAAGGCCAGTTCGGCGACCGCCTCGCTATCGATTACGTCTGGAACATCATGGATCACGGCCACAAGGCCGAGGACATCCTCGGTCTGGTCGAGAACGGTGAGATGACGCTCGGCTACCAGTCGTCGAGCTATCTGACTGACCGCGTGCCCGAACTCGGTTTCGTCGACCTGCCGTTTCTGTTCGCCAACAACGCGCAGGCGCGGGCCGCCATGGACGGCGAACTCGGGCGCCATCTCGTTCGCAAAACCGAGGAGCGCGTCGGCTACCGCATCCTCGGCTGGTTCGAGAACGGCTTCCGCCACATCTCCAACCGGCTGCGGCCGATCCATGTGCCGGCCGATCTCAAGAATATGAAAATCCGCGTGCTGCCGAGCGAGATCCAGAAGCTCACCTTCGAACTGCTCGGCGCGATCGCCATGCGCATGGACCTCACCGAAGCGATCGCCATGATCAAGGCTGGCACGCTCGATGCGCAAGAAAATCCGCTCGCCAATACCGTCACCTATGGCGTGCACAAGTTCCACAAATTCCACACGCTCACTTATCACTTTTATATTTCGCGCCCCATCTTCCTGCACCGCGCCACATTCGAGGCGTGGCCGGACGATCTCAAAGGCGCGATGCAGCAGGCGGTGACGGAAGCCGTCGCGTTCCAGCGCAAGCTTGCGGTCGAAGAGAACGAGACCTCACGCAAGGCGATCGAAGACGCCGGCTGCGAGATCGTCGAGTTGACGCCTCAGGAGCACGGCGCCTTCGTCGCCGCGGTGCAGCCTTTGCTCACCGACGCCCACAAGATGTACGGCGAGGAAATGTTTAAGATGGTTGCGAAGACTTAAGGCCTTCATTTCCCGGCGTCCCCTGAACGGCGTATCGACACGATTGCCGCGAGAGGCGGGGTAGAAATGACAATCGAACCGCTGCCCGCTGCGTACGGGGCCTGGAATCCTGGTCTGGAAACCGAGGTGCCGCGCGAGTATCTGCCGCTCTCGACGATATTCAGAAGCGAGAACGTCTCGACCAGCATCGCCAAGGCCCACGAACTGAGCGACTACTGCGGGCTGCCGGTGCATGAACTCGTCGCGTTTCGCGCCGATCGGCTGATCGTCCACGAATTGCTCATTCGCGTGATCGTCAGCCTCGCGGTCCCGGACGGCCGCGATTACGAGGACTTGGGCCGAAATTTCCGCGAAATCGCCGCCACTATTCTCGACCGCTATATTGCGCCCCACCGGGAGGAATTGGCGCAGGTTTTCGAGCGGGTGAAAAGCGCCGCATCCCGCGTGATCGAGCGAGAGCTCGCAAAGGCGTTCGCCGATCCGATACCGGCCGTCGAGGCCGATGAAAGAACCGGCTGGCGCCGGCGGCTCGCCTTTGGCGCACCGAAACAGCGGCCGCGCGTTCCGCTGGAAACCGCCGTGGAGCGCGACCGGCGGATTATTTCCGAGTGGCAGAAAAAGTCCGCCACGGCGGACACGCGGTTGGACGAAGCCTGCTTTGATGCGTTGGACAGGATCGGAACGGCGGTCGTGAGCCGGCGCGGCCGGCTATTCGGCGACAATGCCTTGCTTACCGAGCTCGCCGTCACGCTGGTCTGCAATGACTATGGCAGCGAAGTCATCGGCGACGCGATCGTTCCCTATATTCAAGAAGCGGTGTCGCACGAGGGTTTCCGGCCATTGCCGGCGCATGAGAAGCCCGTTGTGATGAACGTCAAAGGCGCGTCGGCGTCGGGCAAAAGCACGATGCGGCCGTTGCAGAAAATCCTGGCGGGAAAGCTCAAATTCCCTTGGGAAGAGTTCGCGCTGATCAGCCCCGATATCTGGCGAAAGTTTCTTCTCGACTATGGGTCGCTCGGCGCGGCTTACAAATATGCCGGAATGCTGTCCGGGCACGAGGTCGAAATCATCGACAAAAAACTCGACCGTCGCATGGCGGCGCGGGCGGCGAGCGGAGAGATGTCGCACCTGCTGATCGACCGCTTCCGTTTCGATAGTTTCGTTCCCGAGTGGGAAGGCAAGGGGTCGAGCCGCTTGCTGACGCGGTTCGGCGATCTGGTCTACATGTTTTTCATGATCACGCCGCCGGAAATGACGATCGAGCGCGCGTGGACGCGCGGATTGAAAGTCGGCAGGTACAAGGCGATCGAGGATCTCCTGGCGCATAATGTCGAAGCCTTCACCGGCATGCCCGAATTGTTTTTCACCTGGGCGCTGGCGGCCGGAAAGCGGGTCCATTACGAATTTCTCGATAACAGCGTCGCGGAAGGTCTTGCGCCACGGACGGTGGCATTCGGATGGAACGGCGAAATGACCATCCTGGACATCAAGAGCATGCTCGACATCGAAAGGTTCAGGAAAATAAATATCCACGCGCAGAAGTCCGAGGAAGTTTATGACAACAAAAGCTTGGCGCCGGAGCGGAACGTCGACTTTCTGAAACGATGCGCGCGCTGGATCCCGGTCATCCATTTCGCGGATCATGAAACCGGCCAAGTCTATGCACGGCTGGAAAACGGCAAGTGGGCCTGGCGCGACGAGCAGCGGTTCGCCGCTGTTCTTCGCGATCCCGACGCCAAGGCCGGCCTGCTGGCGATCGCTCCCAACGTCTACAATGCGAACGGCGTCCCGAAAACACAGCGGAAGAATCTGGCGATCGAAAAGGCGCACACGCTGGGCAGTTGGGGCGAGGCCGCGAGCGCAGGCTAAGGCGTTGCGGAATTCCTGCTACGCGCCGGCCGGTGCCGCTGTCACGATTTTAGAAATCGCTTGCTGAATCCGACATAGGCGCTGATCGCCATGAGGCCGTAGAGCAGCCAATCGAGATCATCGTTGATGGTATCCGGCAGCACGAATGACGCAATTCCGAAACACAACGACGCCATCAGCGCCACTTGACGCCACGGCACCTTGAACTTTGGTTTGATCGCTTGGTCCTTGCCGCGCCAGTCTTCGCCGGCTTGCGGGAAAAGATTTTCTCTCTGCAAGAGCGCCGCGGGGTCGGCGGCCACGTCGGCGACGACCGGCTTTGCCTCCGGCGCGGGCAAATAGGGTTTCGGCCCAGCGCGCAAGGGCTGCGGTTGAGCGATAGTGCGTCGGCCGAAGGCTCTTTGGTTGATCATGGCGCGCGATCCAAGACCGGCCGACTGTGAAATAGAGAACTTAACGGCCACTTATTGGGCCCGCCGAAAGATGCTTAACGTTCCCGAAAGCATACCGCGCTCATCGCGTTTCTAAGGTTTACGCCGCCGAAACCACTCTCTTGTAGAGAGCGGTGATGCAATCTCCTGTTCCGTCGGTAGCCATCGGCCAAGCCCATCGTCCCGTCGCGCTCGCGGTGCGCGGGCTCGCCAAGCGTTTCGACCGGCCGGCCGTCGACGCGCTCGACCTCACCGTTTACGGCGGCGAATTCTATGCGCTGGTCGGCCCCAACGGCGCCGGCAAGACCACGACGCTGCGCATGGTGGCCGGCCTGCTGCGTCCCGACGCCGGTTCGATCACCATCGGTGGCATCGACGCGCTCGCCGATCCGGTCGCCGCCAAGCAGATCACCGCCTGGCTGTCGGACGAGCCGATGATCTACGACAAGCTCACGCCGTTCGAGTATCTCGAATTCGTCGCCGGCCTCTGGCGCATCGGGGCAAAGCCTGCGGAAATGCGCGCGCGCGAATTGATCGGCTGGCTCGGCCTCGAACCGCACGCGCACGAGCGCTGCGAGGGATTTTCCCGCGGCATGCGGCAGAAAGTGGCGCTCGCTGGCGCCTTGGTGCACGACCCCAAGCTCATCATCCTCGACGAGCCGCTTACCGGGCTTGACGCCGGGTCGGCCCGCCTGGTCAAGAACGTGCTGCTGGAGCGCGTCGCCGCCGGCGGCACCGTCATCATGACCACGCATATTCTCGAAGTCGCCGAGCGCATGGCCGACCGCATCGGCGTCATCGCCAGTGGGCGCCTGATCGCCGAAGGCACGCTCGACGAATTGCGCCACAAGACCGGGAAAACCGCAACCAGCCTCGAGGATACTTTCCTCACGCTGGTCGCCGAGCCGGTCGTGCCGCCGGTCGCCGCGGAGTGAGCCGGCCCGATACATTGGTCTGGCTGGCCGGGCACGAACTACGCCTGGGCTGGCGCGACTGGGTCTCGCTGATGACGGCGGGTCACCGCAATCGCGCGCGCACCGCCGCCATCGCGCTGATCGTCTTTGGCGTCTTCATGCACTTTTTCGCCTATTGGATCGTGGCGGGCTATGCCGACGCCAGCGTGGCGTCCGATACCGCGACGCTGGTCGGCATCACCGGCACGCTGGTGCTGTCGTGGTCGCTGCTATTGTCGCAGGCCATGGAGTTGGTGACCCGCGCGTTCTATGCGCGCTCCGATCTCGATCTGATCCTGACCTCGCCGGTGTCGGCGCGCAAAGTGTTCGCGGTGCGCATGGCCCGCATCGCCGGCGCGGCGGTCATGATCGCCGTGCTGCTGGCGGCGCCCTTCATCAATGTGCTGGCGATGCGTGGCGGCAGCCGCTGGCTCGCCGCCTATGGCGTGGTCGCCGCCATGGGCGCGGTGGCGACGGCGGCGGCGCTCGCGCTCACCATCGCGCTGTTCCGTCTGGTCGGCGCCAAGCGCACGCGGCTGATCGCGCAGATCGTGGCGGCGGTGATCGGCGGCGCCTTCGTGATCGGGCTGCAGATCGCGGCGATCTTCTCCTCCGGCAGCATCTCGCGCTTCGCCGCGCTGCAATCGGACTGGATGCTGGCGCACGCGCCCGACACCAACAGCGCCTTCTGGTGGCCGGCGCACGCGATGCTAGGCGATGCGCGCGCTCTCGTCGCCGTCGTCGTATTCGGTTTTGGTTTGCTCGGGCTCTCGATCGCGCTGTTCTCGCGCCGCTTCGGCGATCACGCCTTGGCGGCGGCCGGCGTCTCCAACACCGTCGTGCGCCAGCGCCGCTGGTCGCTCGCCTTCCGCCGCCGCTCCGCAGCCCGCGTGCTGCGGCAGAAGGAATGGACGCTGCTCGTGCGCGACCCCTGGCTGATTTCGCAGACGCTGATGCAGATCCTCTACCTGCTGCCGCCGGCGGTGTTGCTGTGGGTCACCTTCCGCAGCGGCGCCGGCTCCTATGTCGTGTTGATTCCGGTGGTGGTGATGGCGGCCGGCCAACTGGCGGGCGGACTGGCCTGGCTGTCGATCTCGGGCGAGGACGCGCCGGACATGGTCGCCAGCGCGCCGATCACCGCCGGCCGCATCCTGCGCGCCAAGATCGAAGCCGTCATGGGCATGATTGCGCTGGTGTTCGCGCCGATCGTGGCGGTGCTGGCATTCGAACTCGCTGTTCGCCGCCGTGGTAGCGGCGCTCGGCATCCTGACGGCCGCCGCCGCCGCTACGCTCATTCAAATATGTTTCCGCACGCAGGCCAAGCGCAGCCAGTTCCGCCGCCGGCAGACATCCTCGCGAATCGCGACGTTTGCGGAAGCGTTCTCATCGATCGCCTGGGCGGCGACCTCGGCGCTGGCGGCAGCGGGAAGTTGGACGGCGCTCGGCCCCGCGCTGATCGCGCTCTTTATCCTGGCCGGGGTGCGGATAATCAGCCCGCCATCCTCACATTAGGCATAAGCCGCACGATGGCGCTGCCGCGCCACCAGCAGACCAACGACCATCAAGTTGAGAATGTTCGAGCCGACGCCGGCGGCGAAGGCAGGCGCGTAATAACCGAAATGATCGTACAGCAGGCCGGCGAGCCAGCCGCCGCTTGCCATGCCCAAGCCGCTGAACAATAGCAGCGTCGGAATCCGCCAGGAGGCTTCCGCGGCCGGGAACAGTTCGCGCAACGCCAGCACGTAAGCCGGGATGATGCCGGAAAAGCCGAGTCCGAAGGCGGCGGCGACGGTGAACAAGCCGACCTCATTCTGCGTCACCAGGAAGGCGATCATGGCGGAGGCCTGCCAGGCCGATCCGATCAGCACGGTGGCGAGCCCACCGATGCGGTCGGAGATCGCGCCCCAGATCTGTCGGCTCAGGAACGCGGTGCCGAGCAGCACCGACAGCATCAACGCGCCAACCGAGCGCGAGATGCCTAGATCGCTGCAGAATGCGACCAGATGGCCCTGCGGCATCGCCATCGGAATGCAGCACAGCACCGCCGCACAGCACATCATCGCGAACACCGCATTGGGCGGCCAACCTAGAACGCGCGCTTGGCTGCCCGCGCTGGCCGCCGCTTCGGCGGGATGGATCACTTCCGGCGGGTGACGGAAATAGATCGCCGCCAGCGGTACGACGATGACGATCTCGGCGATCGCGTACCACAACATCGTCTGCCGCCACCCGAAACCGGCGATCATGCGCTCGAACGCCGGCGGCCATAGCGCGCCGGCGAGATAGCTTCCGCTCGAGATCATCGCCAGCGCCGAGCCGCGCCTGCGGTCGAACCAGCGGCTGACATAGATGTAGATCGGCGCATTGATGCCGCCGAGCCCGATCAGGCCGATGAACAATCCGTGCCCGATCCACAGCGGCCAGGGCGGGCCGAAAGTCGACAGTGCAAGGCCTGCGGCGATCATCAGCGCGCCGAACATCACGGTCCAGCGCGTGCCGATGCGGTCGGCAATGCGGCCCATCACGATGCCGCCGATGCCGGAGCCGAGCCAGGCCAGCGCGCTGGCGAGCGCCGGGATCGAGCGGATGCCGCCCACCTCGGCCGCGATGTCCTTGAGCGCCACCGCGGTGATCCAGGCGGCGCCGAACGACATTGCCATAATGCAAAGCGCGACCGAGGCGACGACCCAGGACGCTCGGCTCTCGATGGACGAAGAAGGCGATTGCAGCATCAATGAGGAACCCGGCGGACCAGCCCTTTTACAGATCGCCCATAATTTGACCACCCATGTTGGTGCACATGCTCCCCACGATTTTGCGTCACGGTAGGAACATTGCCGGCCAAGACAAGCCGGCTTGCTGCATTGCGCAAAAATGCGCGAAATGCCGCCAGGCGGAAATTTCCTTCCCGTCAGCACGCCGACAACGAAATTGACCGCAGGTACTTGAGGTGTAAGCTTTTATTTGCGCTTAGCTGGCTTTGCGTCGAGCCACGCATCCCTCTATGAGTGCCGTGCCGGCCCCGCTAGATTGCAGGTCCATCGCGCTGCCAAGGCCACCCATGACACTCCGATCGGTCAGCCTCGACGATAAATACGATCTGGGGCAGGACCACGTCCTGGTGACCGGCTATCAGGCGCTGATCCGCGCCTGTTTGATGCAAAAAGAGCGCGACCGCCGCGCCGGCCTAAACACCGGAGGCTATCTCACCGGCTATCGCGGCTCGCCGCTCGGCGGCCTCGACCAGCAGTTCGTGCGCGCCGGCCGCCAACTGGCCGCAGCCGACATCAAATTCCAGCCCGGCATCAACGAAGAACTCGCCGCCACCGCGCTGTGGGGCACGCAGCAGGCCGAATTGCGCGGCGAGGGCAGGTTCGATGGCGTGTTCGGCCTCTGGTACGGCAAGGGTCCAGGCGTTGACCGCTCCGGCGACGTGTTCCGCCACGCCAATCTTGCCGGCACCGCCAAGAACGGCGGCGTGCTCGCGCTGATGGGCGACGACCACACCGCGGAATCCTCCACCACCGCACACCAGTCCGAATTCCATTTCGTCGACGTGATGATGCCGATCCTCAATCCGGGCGGCGTGCAGGAGATCATCGACTACGCGCTTTACGGCTGGGCGATGTCGCGCTTCACCGGCACCTGGACCGCGCTCAAATGCATGCACGAGACGGTTGAATCGACCGGCGTCGTCGACGGCAGCCTCGGGCGCATCAATCTCGTCACGCCGGCCGATTTCCACATGCCGGAGGGCGGCCTCAACATCCGTCTCGCCGACACCATCCTCGGCCAGGAAGCGCGCCTGCACGATTTCAAGCGCGACGCCATGCTCGCCTTCGTGCGCGCCAACAAACTCAACAAAATTGTCACGTCGGGCGGCCACAATCCGAAGATCGGCATCATCACCACCGGCAAGGCCTATCTCGACGTGCGCCAGGCGCTCGACGAACTTGGGCTGGACGAAGTGAAATGCAACGACCTCGGCCTGCGCCTGTTCAAGGTCGGCTGCGTCTGGCCGATCGATCGCCAGGAGCTCACGGAATTCGCGCGCGGGCTCGATCTCATCATCGTGGTCGAGGAAAAGCGTTCGCTGATCGAAGTGCAGGTGCGCGAGGAACTCTACGGCACCGCCAATCAACCGGTCTGCATCGGCAAGAAGGACGAGCAGGGCAACTGGCTGTTCCCGGTCAAGGGTGCGCTCGACCCCAACGACGTCGCGATCTGCATCGGCGAGCGGCTGCTGCGCGCCGGCGCCAACGATGAACTGGCGGCCAACGTCGCGCGGCTGAAGTCGGCGCAGCGCGCGCTTAGCGAGACCGTCGATGTCGCCCTGCGCATTCCCTATTTCTGCTCGGGCTGCCCGCACAACACCTCGACCCGCGTGCCCGAAGGTAGCCGCGCTTACGCCGGCATCGGCTGCCACTACATGGCGCAGTGGATGGACCGGAAAACGCTCGGCTACACCCAAATGGGCGGCGAGGGCGCCAACTGGATCGGCGAGGCGCCGTTCTCCACACGCGACCACGTATTCCAGAATCTGGGCGACGGCACCTACAATCACTCCGGCAACATGGCCATCCGCGCCGCGATCGCCTCCGGCGTGAAGATGACCTACAAAATTCTCTTCAACGACGCGGTGGCGATGACCGGCGGCCAAGCCAATGACGGCGGCCTCACCGTCGATCAGATCGCGCGCCAAGTGGCGGCCGAAGGCGCCAGCCGCGTGGTCGTTGCCACCGACGAGCCGTGGAAATACCCCAGGGGCACCGACTGGCCGCGCGGGTTGACGGTGCATCACCGCGACGAACTCGACGCGCTGCAGCGCGATCTCACCACCGTGCCGGGCGTGAGCGTTCTCATTTATGACCAGACCTGCGCCGCCGAGAAGCGCCGCCGCCGCAAGCGCGGCACTTTCTCCGATCCCGACAAACGCGTGGTGATCAACGATCTCGTCTGCGAAGGCTGCGGCGATTGCGGTGTGAAATCGAACTGCGTCTCGGTGCAGCCGCTGACGACCGAATGGGGCCGCAAGCGCACCATCGACCAGTCGAGTTGCAACAAGGATTACTCCTGCGTCAATGGCTTCTGCCCGTCCTTCGTCACCGTGCACGGCGCCAAGCTCAAACATGGCGAGAGCGTTGCCGAACCGGCCGACTGGGCGCCGCTGCCCGAGCCCAGCCTGCCGCTCGCCAACCATCCCTACGGCATCATCGCCACCGGCGTCGGCGGCACCGGCGTCGTCACCATCGGCGCCATCCTCGCCATGGCCGCGCATCTGGAAGGCAAGGGCGTCGGCGTCATCGACATGGCCGGGCTCGCGCAAAAGGGCGGCGCGGTCTACAGCCACATCCGCATCGCCAACCGGCCGGAGGACATTCATGCCATCCGCGTGGCGGCGGCCGGCGCCGACCTGGTGATCGGCGGCGATATCGTCGTGGCCGGCACCAAGAATGTCCTCGGCGCCATCAAGCCGGGCACCCGCGTCTTGGTGAATACGTTTGAGTTCATGCCCGGCGACTTCGCGCGCAACGCCGATTTTTCCTTGCCGATCGAGCGCATCAAGCGCGCGCTAACGGCGGCGGCTGGAGACACCACGCATTTTGTCGACCTTGCGAAGATCGCCAGCGGCCTCCTCGGCAGAACCTTGCCGAGTAATATGGTCGGCATCGGCTATTGCTACCAGATCGGCGCGCTGCCGCTCTCTGCGAAAGCGATCGAAAAGGCGATCGAGCTCAACGGCGAAGAAGTGGCGATGAACGTCGCCGCCTTTCGCTACGGCCGCCGCGCCGCGGTCGATCCCGCCGCACTCGAGGCGCTGGTGAAACCGGTTCCGGAACTGGTCAATGATTCGCTCAAGCTGTCGCAGTCCTTCGCCGAGACGGTGGACCGCCGCGTGGCATTTCTAACCGCCTATCAGGGCGCGCGCTACGCGCGGCGCTATCGGAAATGGGTCGAGAAGGTGAAAGCGGCCGAAGCCATGAAGGCGCCGGGCCAATGCGCGCTGTCGGAAGCCGTGGCGCGCTATTTGTTCAAGCTGATGGCTTACAAGGATGAATACGAAGTGGCGCGGCTTTACACCGACACTTCGTTCGTCGAGCGGGTGAAGTCCACCTTCGATGGCGGCAATCTGCGTTTCGAATTCCATCTGGCGCCGCCGCTGCTGGCGCGGCGCGACAAGATCACCGGCGAGCCGAAGAAGATTTCGTTCGGGCCGTGGCTGCTCGGCGCCTTCCGGGTGCTCAAGAAATTCAAGGTGCTGCGCGGCACGCCGCTCGATCCGTTCGGCTATACGGCCGAGCGCAGAACAGAACGGCGGTTGATCTCCGAGTACTCGGAGATCATGGCCGACATCGTCGAACATCTGACGCCGGACAATCATCGTCTGGCGGTAGAACTGGCTTCTTTGCCGGAAAAAATCCGCGGATTCGGCCATGTCAAACAGCGGCACATAACCGCCGCCAAAGCCGAGGAAACCGCATTGCGCGAGCAATTCCGCTCTGGTTCCGCGCCGTTTCTCAAGGCAGCGGAATAAGTTAGCCCCGTCTGCGACCAAATACCGACCCGCCCAAGGCTTGACCGGCCTGCGTGTTTTCATATCGTGGCAATATGACCGCTAAAGAGGCGGCAAGGGGCTAAGAAGCCGCGCCACACAGAGCGCGGCCGCGAGGGAGGAAAGAGGCTGTGGCGACGAATGCCGCCGCTCCGGCGGATACATTTCCCAAGCTATTGATTCGTAACGCACATTTGTATGGCGCGCGGCCGTCTATGCGGCAAAAGGATCTCGGCATTTGGCAAACTTGGACCTGGGCCGAGGTGCTCGAAATCGTGCGCGCCTACGCGGTCGGCCTCAACCGGCTCGGCCTCAAGCGCGGCGAGACCATCGCCATTGTCGGGGCGAACAGGCCGAAGCTCTATTGGTCGGTGATGGCGGCGCAGATGCTCGGCGCTATTCCGGTGCCGGTCTATGCCGACGCGGTAGCGGACGAACTTAGCTTTGTGCTCGCCCATGCCGACGTGCGCTTTGCCGCGGTCGAGGATCAGGAGCAGATCGACAAGATCATGTCGGTCATGGATCGTCTGCCCAAGCTCGAGGAGATGGTCTACGACGAGCGGCGCGGCTTGCGTGATTACGATCACAGCCATCTGTATCCGATCGACGACATCATCGCGGAAGGACGCAAGGCGCTCGCCGACCCGACGCTCGGCGCCTGGCTCGATGCCCAGATCGCCGCCGGCAAAGGCGGTGATCCGTCCATTATTCTGTACACCTCTGGCACAACTGGCACCTCCAAGGGCGTCGTGCTGACCGGCGAGCGCTCGATCAAAGCGGCCACCGATACGGTCAAATTCGACAATTTGAACGAGAACGACGTGGCGCTTGCCTATCTGCCGCTCGCCTGGGTCGGCGATCATTATTTGAATTATGCGCAGGGCCTGGTCGCGAGTTTCTGCATGGCCTGCCCGGAAAACGCCGAAACCGCGATGGCCGACCTGCGCGAAATCGGTCCAAGCTTTTATTTTGCGCCGCCGCGCACGCTCGAACTTCTGCTCACGCGCGTGATGATCCGGATGGAGGACGCCGGCTTCCTCAAGCGCAAGCTGTTCCACTATTTCATCGGCGTGGCGCGCCGCTATGGCGAGCGCATCCTCAATGGCCAGCCGGTGCCGCTCACTGGCCGGCTGCTCTACGGGCTGGGCCACGTCCTGGTCTATGGCCCGCTCAAGAACGTGCTCGGCTTTTCGCGCGTTCGCGTGGCCTATACCGCGGGCGAGGCGATCGGGCCTGACTTGTTCAGTTTCTATCGCTCGATCGGCCTCAATCTGAAGCAGCTCTATGGGCAGACCGAAGCCTTCCTCTATGTCACCGCGCAGCCGGACGGCGAAATCTATTCCGATACCGTCGGCCCGGCCTGCCCGAACGTGGATATCCGCATTGCCGACAACGGCGAAGTGCAGTTCAAGTCGCCGGGCATGTTCTCCGGCTACTTCAAGGACGATGCCAAGACGGCCGAGGCGATGACGCCGGACGGTTATGTGAAGACCGGCGATGCCGGCTATTTCGACGAGAAGACTGGCCACCTGAAGATCATCGATCGCGCCAAGGACGTCGGCAAACTCAACGACGGCACGCTGTTCCCGCCGAAATACATTGAGAACAAGCTAAAATTCTATCCCAACATTCGAGAAGTCGTCGCCTATGGCGACGGCCAAGATTTCGTTGCGGTCATGATCAACATCGATCTCACCGCGGTGGGAAGTTGGGCCGAGCGCAACAACGTGGTCTACGCCTCCTATCAGGAACTCGCCGGCCACAGCCAAGTCTACGACATGGTCGAAAGGCATGTCGCCGAGGTGAACCGCTCGCTCGCCGAGGACAAGGTGATGGCGGGCGTGCAGATCAAACGCTTCCTGATCCTGCACAAGGAGCTCGATGCCGACGACGGCGAACTGACGCGCACTCAAAAGGTTCGCCGCGGCTTCATCGCCGACCGTTACGGTCCGTTGGTCAAGGCGCTTTATGACGGCTCCAAGCAAGCCGACATCTCGACCGAGGTCACCTTCGAGGATGGCCGCAAAGGGACGATCAACGCTCGGGTGAAAATCCGCGATATGAAGACCGCGCCAGCCGCCGCGCCGATGGGGCAGGCGGCATGAGAGCGCCGAGCGGCTCCGATGTTGCGGTCGGTGAGGTGCTCTTGTCGGTGGAGAATGTCTCGCTGTCGTTCGGCGGCGTGAACGCAGTGAGCGACGTCTCCTTCGATATCCGCAAGGGCGAAATCCGCGCCATCATCGGACCGAACGGCGCCGGCAAGACCTCGATGCTCAATATCATCAACGGTTTCTATCAACCGCAACACGGCCGCATCACCTTCAAGGGCGAGACGCGCTCCAAAATGCGCCCGCACGACGCCGCCCACGGCGGTATTGCGCGCACCTTTCAGAACGTCGCGCTGTTTCGCGGCATGACCGCGCTCGACAACATCATGACCGGCCGCACGCTGAAGATGCACCAGAACTTCTTCTGGCAATTGCTGCGCTACGGGCCTGCGATGACCGAGGAAGTCGAGCATCGTCACCGGGTCGAGGAAATCATCGACTTCCTCAAGATCCAGGAAATCCGCCGCGTGCCGGTCGGTCGGTTGCCCTATGGGCTGCAGAAGCGGGTGGAGCTCGGCCGCGCGCTTGCCATGGAGCCAGATTTACTGCTGCTTGACGAGCCGATGGCCGGCATGAATCTCGAAGAGAAAGAGGACATGTCGCGCTTTGTGCTCGACGTGAACGATCATTTCGGCACCACCGTCGCGCTGATCGAGCACGACATGGGTGTGGTGATGGACCTGTCCGATCGGGTGGTGGTGCTCGATCACGGCATCAAGATCGCCGACGGCACGCCCGACGAAGTGAAGAGCAATCAGGGCGTGATCGACGCCTATCTCGGCGTGGCGCATTGAGGGAACGGCGATGGATATTCTCTACAAAGTATTCATCGATCCCTTCGTGCAAATGGGCGCGGCGCCGGACCTCCTTTTCCAAACGTTGTGGGATGGGCTGGTCGCGGGTGTGCTCTATTCGCTGATCGCGCTCGGCTTCGTGCTTATCTTCAAGGCCTCCGGCGTGTTCAATTTCGCGCAAGGCATCATGGTGGTGTTTGCCGCGCTGACGCTGGTCGGTCTGCACGAGTACGGCATCCCGGCCTATGTGGCGCTCGCCATCACCATCGTCGTGATGTTCGCACTCGCAGTGGCGGTCGAGAAATTGATGCTGCGGCCGCTGGTCAACCAGCCCGACATTATCCTGTTCATGGCGACATTCGGGTTGACCTATTTCCTGATCGGCTTCGGCGAACTCGTGTTCGGCGGCGATCCTAAGGTGATGATCGCCGACCAGTTGGGTCTGCCGCGCGGCGCTATCGACATCAAGGTGGCCGGCGGTTTCGTCTCGCTGCAAAAAATCGACATCGCGGCCACCGTCATTGCCTCGCTCATGGTGGCGACACTCGCCATTTTCTTCCAGAAGACCCGTATCGGCCGTGCGCTGCGCGCGGTCGCCGATAGCCACAAGGCGGCGCTGTCGGTCGGCATTTCCCTCGAGCAGATCTGGGTGATCGTCTGGTTCGCCGCAGGATTGGTGGCGTTGGCGACGGGCGTCATGTGGGGCGCGCGCTCGGAGGTCTCCTTCGCGCTCGAGGTCATCGCGCTCAAAGCGCTGCCGGTGCTGATCCTTGGCGGCTTCACCTCAATCCCCGGCGCCATCGTTGGCGGCGTCATCATCGGTGTCGGCGAGAAGGTTGGCGAGTTTTACTGGGGGCCGCTCCTGGGCAGCGGTATCGAGACCTGGCTCGCTTATGTGATTGCGCTGGTGTTCCTGCTGTTCAGGCCGCAGGGCCTGTTCGGCGAAAAGATCATCGAACGGATTTGACGCGATGTTGTACCGCGAGGCCGGCCAGTTCAAAACCAACTACGCCGCCGACATGGCGGTGTTCCCGATAACGCAGGACCGCGTCGGCCTTGCCATCATCTTGTTCATTGCCGCGGTCATCGTCCCGTATTTCGGCAGTTCATTTTTGATCCAGGCTGTGATGATCCCATTCCTGATCTTTTCACTCGCCGCCATCGGCCTCAACCTGTTGACCGGCTACACGGGACTCTTGTCCCTGGGTACGGGCGCCTTCATGGGCGTCGGCGCCTATGCTTGCTACAAGCTCACCACCTATTTCCCCGGCGTAAACATTATTGTTTGGATAATCACATCGGGATTTTTCAGCGCCGCCGTCGGCGTGGTGTTCGGCCTGCCGTCGCTGCGCATCAAGGGCTTTTATCTCGCCGTCGCGACACTGGCTGCCCAGTTCTTCCTGTCATGGTGCTTTATCCGTCAGCCTTGGTTCTACAACTACAATTCCTCGGGGGCGATCGAGGTGCCGACGCGGACGCTGTTCGGCATTCCCGTGACAGGTGCAACCTCAAGCGATACGACGCGCTACTTCGTGGTGCTCGGGATCGTCATCGCCATGACTTGGCTCGCCTCCAATCTCGTGCACGGCCGCATCGGCCGCATGTGGATGGCGGTGCGCGACATGGATCTTGCGGCTGAGCTCATTGGCATTCAGCTCTTGCCCACCAAGCTGCTCGCCTTTGCCATCTCGTCGTTCTATTGCGGCGTCGCAGGCGCGCTGCTGGTGTTCATCTGGTACGGCAGTGCCGAGCCGGCTGTGTTCGACGTTAATCTCAGCTTCTTCATCCTGTTCATGGTCATTATCGGCGGACTAGGCAGTCTGACGGGATCCTTTTTCGGCGCGGCGCTGATCTTCATTCTGCCGATCGTGCTGCGCTATATCCCGCCGGAGTTTGGCATCCCGATCCAATCCGCGACCGTCGACCACATTCAGTACATGGTGATCGGCGCGTTGATCGTTCTATTCCTGATCGCCGAGCCGAATGGCCTCGCGCGGCTGTGGCAGGTCGGAAAGCAAAAACTGAGGGTGTGGCCTTTCCCATACTGACGGTGCAAACTCTCAGCCAAGCCCCGGCAAACGGGGATGACCGAAGACCACGCAAGCCTCGCGGTCGGTAACCAAGAGGCGGCCACTCGCCGCCATATAAGGGAGGGAATGTGATGAGAATGCATCATTGTGTGCTCGGAGCGGCCATCGCGGTTGCGGCCGGGCTGTCGCTGGCGCCGACGGCGGCCAGCGCTGCCGACGGGATCTACGTCCCGCTTTTTGCCTATCGCACTGGCCCCTTCGCGGCCTCCGGCACGCCGATCGTCAACGGCATGGCCGACTATCTCAATATGCTGAACGAGCGTGACGGTGGCATCAACGGCGTTAAGATCAACGTCGAGGAATGCGAGACCAGCTACGATACCAAAAAAGGTCTCGAGTGCTACGAGCAGGTCAAGTCGAAGCACCCGGTCGTGATCAATCCCTATTCGACCGGCATCACGCTGCCGCTGATCCCGAAGGCGGCGGTCGACAAAATCCCGCTGCTGTCTCTCGCTTACGGTCTCTCGGCTTCGGCGGACGGCAACACCTTTCCGTGGATTTTCAATCCGCCGGCCACCTATTGGGACGGCGCCTCCATGTTCGTTCGCTACGTCGCCGGCAAGGAAGGCGAACTCGACAAGCTCAAGGGCAAGAAGCTTGGCCTGGTCTATCTCGACGCGCCCTATGGCAAGGAGCCGATTCCGGTGCTTGAGGCGCTGGCCAAGGACTACGGCTTCGAACTCAAGCTTTATCCGGTGCCGGCCGCGGAAATGCAGAACCAGTCGTCGCAGTGGCTCAACATCCGCCGCGACCGTCCGACTTGGCTCTATCTCCAGGGCTTCGGCACCATGAACCCGACCGCGGTCAAGGAAGCCGGCAAGAACAACTTCCCCATGGATCACCTGATCGGCAATTGGTGGGCGGGTGGCGACGACGATGCGCGCCCCGCAGGGCCGGCGGCCAAGGGATATCTGTCGCTCGACTTCGTTGCGGTCGGCACGGATTTCCCGGTGATCAAGGACATCCAGAAATATGTCATCGACAAGGGTAAGAGCCAGACGGAAAAGGGCCGCGTCGGCGAGAACTTCTATAATCGCGGTGTCCTCAACTCGATCTACATCGCGGAAGCGATCCGCAACGCGCAGAAGCTCTCGGGGAAGAAGGTGATCGACGGCTCCGACATGCGCCGCGGTCTGGAGAGTCTCAACCTCACGGACGCGCGGCTGAAGGAGCTTGGAGCCGCCGGCTTCGCCGCTCCGATGCAGATCACCTGCGCCGATCATAACGGGCACAACTCGGCCTACATGGCGCGTTGGGACGGCACCAAGTGGACCAAGGGCTCCGATTGGATGCAGCCGATCAAGAGCAAGGTCCTGCCCCTGATCGACGAAGCCGCTAAGGCCTATGCGAGCGCCAACGCCGGCTGGCCGAAGCGCACGGAGGCTTGCGACCACAAGTAAGGCGAAGGCATTCACGCAAGAGACCTCTCCCCGTTCGCGGGGAGAGGATTGCCTCCCGGAGATTGATTCATGTCCGCCGTCGAACACACAAGCGCCCCCGCCGCGCAGACCAAGAACATTCTTTCGGTCAAGAACATTGAGGTGATCTACGATCACGTCATCTTGGTGCTCAAGGGCGTGTCGCTCGATGTGCCGAAGGGCGGCATCGTGGCACTGCTCGGCGCCAACGGCGCCGGCAAAACCACCACGCTCAAGGCGATCTCCAATCTGCTGCACGCTGAGCGCGGCGACGTCACCAAAGGCTCGATCCTGTTCGAAGGCGCCGAGGTGCAGGACCTTTCGCCCAACGAATTGGTGCGCCGCGGTTGCATTCAGGTGATGGAAGGCCGGCAATGCTTCGCCCATCTCACCATCGAGGAAAACCTGCTCACCGGCGCCTTCACGAGACGGGACGGCAAAGCGGCGATCCGCAAGGATATCGATCTGGTCTATTCTTATTTCCCCAAGCTTGCCGAGCGCCGCAGCGCTCTAGCCGGCTACACCTCCGGCGGCGAGCAGCAGATGTGCGCGGTCGGCCGCGCGCTGATGTCGCGCCCGAAGATGATCCTGCTCGACGAACCGTCGATGGGGTTGGCGCCGCAGATCGTCGAGGAGATTTTCGAGATCGTCAAAAATCTCAACGAAAAGGAAAGCGTATCGTTCCTGCTCGCCGAGCAGAACACGCACATGGCGCTGCGTTTCGCGCGCTACGGCTACATCCTGGAGAACGGCCGCGTGGTGATGGACGGCGACGCCAAGTCGCTGGCCGAGAACGAGGACGTGAAGGAATTCTATCTCGGCATTTCCGGCGGCCGCCGCAAATCCTTCCGTGACGGCAAGCATTATCGCCGGCGCAAGCGCTGGCTGGCTTAAAGCCATGCCCGGTCACTACGACAACCTGGAAACCCGCGATCCGGGGTCACGTGAGCGCGAGCAGGCCGCAGCGCTGCCGCAAGCGGTCGCCCGCGCCATGACCGCGCCCGGCTGGGCCAGGCATCTTGCGGGCGTCGACCCGAAATCGGTTACTTCGCGCGTCGCGCTGGCAAAGCTGCCGGTGCTGCATAAGTCGGATGTCGCGGCTCTCCAAAAAGAATATCCGCCGTTCGGCGGCCTCAACGTCACCCCGCCCGGCGCGGCGCGCCGGTTGCTTATGTCGCCGGGGCCGATCTTCGAGCCGGAGGGCGAGGGGAAGGACTGGTACGGCACCGCGCGCGCTCTCTACGCCGCTGGCTTTCGCCCGGGCGACATCGTGCACAATTCCTTCGCCTATCACCTGACGCCCGGCGGGTTCATTCTGGAGTCCGGCTGCCGCGCGCTCGGTTGCGCGGTCATTCCGGGCGGCGTCGGCAATACCGAGCAGCAACTCGAGGCAATCGCGCATTACCGGCCTTCCGGCTATGTCGGCACGCCGGATTTCCTGAAAATCCTGCTCGACGCCGCAAAGACAAGCGGCAAGGACGCTTCGTCGATTAAGCGCGCGCTGGTGTCAGGCGCGGCGCTACCGGCCTCCCTGCGCGACGAACTCAAAGGACGCGGCGTTGCCGTCCTGCAATGTTACGCCACAGCGGAGCTCGGCGTGATCGCTTACGAGAGCGAGGCGCGCGAAGGAATGATCGTGAACGAGACCGTGATCGTCGAGATCGTACGCCCCGGCACCGGCGATCCGGTGCCGCCAGGCGACGTTGGCGAGCTAGTGGTGACCTCGTTCAATGCCGATTATCCGATGATCCGGCTCGCGCCCGGCGACATGTCCGCGCTGCTGCCCGGCGTCTCGCCGTGCGGGCGCACCAATGGGCGCATCAAAGGCTGGATGGGGCGAGCCGACCAGACCGCGAAAGTGAAAGGCATGTTCGTGCATCCCCGGCAGATCGCCGAGGTCGCCGCGCGGCATCCGCAGCTTGCGCGGTTGCGCCTGGTGGTCGGCCGCGACGCCGAGCAGGACAACATGACGCTCATGGCGGAATGCGCCGCGCCCGACGCAGCGCTTGCGGCCGCGGTCGCCGCCAGCCTGCAATCGATAACCAAGCTCAAAGGCGCCGTCACGCTGGTCGCTCCAGGCGCTCTGCCCAATGACGGCAAGGTGATCGCCGATGAGCGTCCGGTGGGGTAACGACTTGACCGCGTGCGCCGTTTGCCTCTGAGTGCGGCCATGAGCGACGTCTCACACACACCGCCAGGCCATCCGGCGATCCCGCCGCGCCGAAATCGGCGTGCTGCTGGTCAATCTCGGCACGCCGGACGCCACCGATTACTGGTCGATGCGCCGCTACCTGAAGGAGTTTCTCTCCGACCGCCGCGTGATCGAGGAGAACCGGCTCAAATGGTGGCTGGTGCTCAACCTCATCATCCTGAGCGTGCGCCCGGCGCGCAAAGGCCGCGACTACGACAAGATCTGGAACAAAGAGCGCAACGAATCGATGCTACGCACCATTACGCGCGCGCAGTCCGACAAGCTCGGCGACGCGCTGAAGGGCGATTCCCGTGTTCTGGTCGATTGGGCCATGCGCTACGGCAATCCGTCGATCGCGGCGCGGCTTTTGGCGATGCAGCAGGCCGGCTGCGACCGCATCCTCGTCGTGCCACTTTACCCGCAATATGCCGCTGCGACCTCGGCCACGGTCTGCGACAAGGCGTTCGAGGCGCTGGAGCGCATGCGCTGGCAGCCGGCGTTGCGCGTCGCCCCGGCCTATTTCGATCAGCCGGTCTATATCGACGCCATCGCCACCTCGCTCGAACGGGGCTTGGCCAAACTGCCGTTCAAACCGGACAAGGTCATCGCCTCGTTCCACGGCATGCCGGAGGAGTACTTGCGCAAGGGCGATCCCTATTACTGCCAGTGCGCTGCCACGGCGCGGCTGCTGCGCGGCCGGCTCAAGTACGACGAGGGCCAGCTGATGCTCACCTTCCAGTCGCGCTTTGGACCGGCCGAATGGCTCAAGCCCTACACGGACGCCACCGTGAAAGTTCTGGCCGGGCAGGGCGTGAAGAATCTCGCAGTCATCATGCCGGGCTTTTCCGCCGACTGCCTGGAGACGCTGGAGGAGATCGCCATGGAGAACGCGCAGATCTTCAAAGCGGCCGGCGGCGAGAACTTCGTCGCCATCCCCTGCCTGAACGATTCGGACCTCGGCATGGCGGTCATTCGCGACGTGGTGCTGCGCGAGCTACAGGGCTGGATTTGAGCCCGGCGCCGCCCGTCCGGCGTCCATCAACGTCCCGTTAACCATACGGTTTTAACTTCCATTAACCATAGCCCGCGATCCGGCGGGCGAGCGCGCTTTTTGAAAAGGCGTGCCCGCCCGCGGTGCGCCCGCGGGCGGAAGGGCCAAAATCATCGTGCCGCGCTCACGTCCCTCAAGTCCGTTCACGCCGCGCGGCGCAAGCTCGCTTATGGCCGTTTGCATCGTGCTGTGGAGCGCGAATGCGATGGCGCAAACGCCGCCGCCATACGCCGATCCGCTGGCGCCCAATCTGCAAACCGATCCGCGCCGTCCGCCGGTCTTCCAGAAATTCACGCGGCCGGGCCTGGTGCAACTCGGGCTGCCAGCCAATTTCTCGCCGCCGGCCTCGGGCGCCGGCTCGACCGGCTATGACTCCACCAATTTCCGTAAAAAAACGAAACCCAAAGGACGCGCGTCGGCGGGTAGTCCGCGAGCGCCGGCGTCCGACGCCAACGCCGTATCGCCCAATGCGAACGCGGCGCCGGCCGACGCAAATATTTCGGCGGCCAATGTGCGGGCGATCGCGCCCGGCGTGGCGCTGCCGTTGACCATGTCGCCTTACCAGACGCCGGCCGCCACCGGCTCCTTCGCGCAAGCGCCCGACGCGCCGCCGGTCGAACTGGGGCCGATCCGCAAGCTGCCGCCGAAGCGCAAGGCGTATACCGAGCCCGACGATCCTTACGCGCCGCTCGGCGTGCACGTCGGCGCCTTCACGCTGTTTCCGGCAATCGAATTCATCGGCGGCTACGACACCAATCCTGCGCGCACGGCGGGCGGCACCGGCGCTTCGCTCTATAGCATCGCGCCGGAATTACTGGTGCAGTCGAACTGGTCGCGGCACGAACTCAAGGCCGAACTGCGCGGCAGCTATACCGGCTATAGTCCCGACGAGACGCCGACGCTGAGCCGGCCGAATTTCAACGGCAAGATCGACGGCCGCATCGATGTAACCCGGGACACGCGCGTCAATCTCGAGACCCGCCTCCTGATTTCCACCGACAATCCCGGCAGCCCGAACATTCAGGCCGGCCTCGCCAAACTGCCGATTTTCACCACCATTGGCGCCAGCGCCGGTCTCGGCCAAACCTTCAACCGTTTCGATCTGGCGGCCAAAGCCGACTTCGACCGCACCATCTATCAAAACTCGACGCTGACCGACGGCAGCGTCGAGAGCAACGACGACCGCAACTACAACAGATACGGCGGGACGCTGCGCGGCAGTTACGAATTATCGCCGGGCGTGAAGCCATACGTCGAGGCCGGCGCCGACACCCGCGTGCACGATCTCAATGCCGACTTCTTCGACTATCAGCGCGATTCCAAGGGTCTTACCGGCCTGGCCGGCTCGACCTTCCGGCTGACGAACGTGCTGACCGGCGATGTCGGCGTCGGCTATGGCACGCGAAGCTACGAAGACCCGCGTCTCGAACGCATCAACGGCATCCTCGGCAATGCGTCGCTGATCTGGACCGCCAATGCACTCACCACCGTCAAATTTACGGCGGCGTCGACGGTCGGTGAATCGACCGTCCCCGGCGTTTCCGGTCAACTCTCGCGCGACGTCGGATTGCAGGTCGATCATTCGCTGCGGCGCTGGCTGATCGCCACGCTCAAGCTCGGCTTCGGCGTTGACGACTATGTCGGCATGGATCGCGAGGACCGGCGTCTCTCGGCGGGGGCAGGGCTCACCTACAAGATCAGCCGCTCGGTCCAGATCAAGGGCGAATTCCAGCAGTATTGGCTGCACTCGAACGTCGCCGGCAACGACTATGCCGCGAGCGTCTTCCTGCTCGGCGTTCGCTTCCAGCGGTAACTTCCCGAACTATTTCTCGCCGAGCAGTCGGCGCAGTTCGCTGCGGAACTCCGGCGCGATATCCGAACGTTCCAGCGCATAGGCCGCATTGGCTGAAAGGAATCCGATCTTGGAGCCGCAGTCGAAACTGCGGCCCTCGAATTTGAGGCCGTAGAACGGTTGGCTACGCGAGAGCTGCAGCATGGCGTCGGTGAGCTGGATTTCACCGCCGGTGCCGGCTGCCTGTTTCTCGATGAGATCGAAGATTTGCGGCTGCAAAATGTAGCGCCCGGTGATGGACAGATTGGACGGCGCATCGGCCGGCTTCGGCTTCTCGACCATTTTCGTGATGGCGAAAGCTTTGCCCTTGGGCTGCCCGACCCCGACCACGCCATACATGTGGATGCGGTCGGCCGGCACTTCCTCGACCGCGATGATATTGGCGTTGTCGTCGAGATCCTTGGCGGCATCGATCATCTGGGCGAGGCAGCCGCGCGGATGCTGTACCAGCACGTCGGGCAGCAGCAGCGCGAAAGGCTCGTTGCCGACCAGTTCGCGCGCGCACCAGACCGCGTGGCCGAGGCCGAGCGGCGACTGCTGACGCGTGAAGCTGAAAGTGCCCGGCTCCGGCAAATCCTGCGATAGCAAAGCAAGATCCGCCTTCTTGCCGCGCTCGATCAGCGTGAGCTCGAGCTCGAACTGGCGGTCGAAATGATCTTCGATCACCGCTTTGTGCCGGCCGGTGACGAAGATGAAGTGTTCGATGCCGGCCTGGCGCGCTTCGTCCACCACGTGCTGGATCAGCGGCCGGTCCACCACCGGAAGCATTTCCTTCGGCATGGCCTTGGTCGCCGGTAGGAAGCGGGTGCCGAGGCCGGCGACCGGAAATATGGCTTTGCGGATGCGGGTCATGCGGAACTTTTGATGATTGCCGGGCGATGATTTGTCAATCCGAGCAGAAAGCATGGCGGCGGGCGCGGGTCCAGATAGGCGCCGCATGCTAGACTATTAACGCCGTCGAAACGATATCGGGGCACCCATAAGGGTACCGAGGGCGATGAAACGGGAGGCGGCATCGGCAATGCGAGTGATCCACCGCCATCTGTTGGCTGCGATCTTGGTGGCCGCTGCCGCCGGCGCCGTCACGGCGCAGACGCGCGACGGCCGCTATGCCGGTCCGACCGGGGCAATTCCGCCGGCTGCCTTTGCCGCGCCAGCGGGTGGGCCGGGCTGGAGCGGCGAATCCGGCGGCTCCGGCGATCCCCGCATGAGCGCTGCGGCGATCCGCGAGGCGGCGGCGAATTTCCGCGGCTGCCTCGAGCGCCTGTGGCCGTTGGCGGCCCGGCGCGGCATTACGCGCAACGTCTACGCAGCCTATACCGCGACGCTGACGCCGGACTTGCGCATTATGGATCTGCTCGACCGGCAGCCGGAGTTCACCAAGTCGTTCTGGGACTATCTCGATCTGTTGGTAAACGACGCGCGCATCGAGCAGGGCCGCGCGCTGCTGGAGCGCTACCGCAAGACCTTCGACGCGGTAGAGCGGGCCTACGGCGTCGACCGCTATGTCATCGCCGCGATCTGGGGCGTCGAAACCAATTACGGCACGCTTGGCGGCGACCGTCCGGTGATCCGCTCTACCGCCACGCTCGCCTGCATCGGCCGCCGGCAGAACTATTTCCGCGAGGAATTCCTCTCGGCGCTGGAAATCCTTCAACGCGGCGACGTCAAGCCCAATCGGCTGGTCGGTTCATGGGCCGGCGCCTTCGGCCCGACCCAGTTCATGCCGACGGCATTCAAGCGCTTCGCGGTCGATTTCGATCACGACGGCCGCCGCGACGTGGTCGATTCGATCCCCGACGTCATCGCCTCCACGGCCAACAACCTGACGAAGGACGGCTGGATTACCGGGCAGACCTGGGGCTACGAAGTCGTGGTGCCGGCGACCTTCAATTTTTTGCTCGCCGACCGTGCGCGCTCAATGCCGATCCGAGACTGGCAGCGCCATGGGCTGACGCGACCCGGCAATAAGCCGTTTCCGCGTCCGGACGAGCGCGCCTTCCTGCTGATCCCAGCCGGCGTGCAGGGACCCGGCTTCCTGATGCTGGAAAATTTCCGGGCCATCATGCGCTACAACCCGGCCGAGGCCTATGCGCTGGCGATCGGCCACCTGGCCGACCGCCTGCGCGGAGCTCCGCCCTTCGCGCAAAAATGGCCGCGCTACGAACGCGTCTTGTCACACGGCGAACGGCTCGAGTTGCAGCAATTGCTGGAACGGCACGGCTATGACGTGGGCGAGCCGGACGGGCACCTCGGCGCGCGGACCAGGTCAGCGATCCGCGATTTCCAGACCAGGATCGGACGGGTTCCCGACGGATTTGCCTCGGCGGGCATCCTCGACCAATTGCGCGCCCCCTGATTCTGCCCGTTAAATGCCGGCCACCTTCGAGTTGACACTTTTTACGCGCAATTGACGTCTTATGGCGGCGAAGATCCTCTTCGCGGCCGGCCTTTTCCCTTGTAGATTAAGGCTTTGGGCGACTGGCATGTTTGGCAAAATCCGGTTTTCACGTTGGCTCTGCGGCGCGGTCATTTTGGCCGCGGTCGAGTGCGCCGGCGTGGCCGCGGTCCAAATCGCCTTGACGCTTCCCGCTTATGCCCAGCGCGCCGATGACCGCTATCCCTTTCTGAGCCGCCAGCGCCAACAAGGCGGCTTCTTCGGCGGACTTTTCGGCGGCGGAGGCTTCAACCCGCGGCCCTATCCAGGCGAATATCCGCCGCGGCAACAGCCGCAATATCAATCGGAAAGCTCACACGCGCCAGCGCCGCGCAAAGCGGATCCTAATGCACCCGAACCTACGACCTCGATCGTGGTAATGGGCGACGGCATGGCCGATTGGCTTGCCTACGGACTGGAGGACGCGTTTTCGGACTCGCCGGAAATCGGCATCGTTCGCAAGGACAAGACTCTTTCCGGGCTGTTGCGCTACGAGGCGAAAGGCGATCTCGATTGGTGGCACGTCGCGCGCGACGTTCTCGCGCAGCAGAAGCCCAATTACGTGATCATGATGCTTGGTGTCAGCGATCGCCAGAACATTCGCGAGCGCGACGTCGCCAAGGAGGCCGAGAAAAACGCCAAGGATGAGAAGGACAAGAAAAACGCCGACCAGAAGGCGCCGAGCAAAGATCAGGCCGACGACCCGGATCAGCCGACGATCGCGGCAACCGAGCCGCAGCATTCCAAAAACGCCAACGGCATTATCGAATTTCGCAGCGACAAGTGGGCGGAGATTTACTCGAAGCGCATCGATGAGACGATTGCGGCGCTCAAGAGCAGGGGCGTTCCGGTGTTCTGGGTTGGCCTGCCGTCGATCCGCGGCACCAAATCCACCGCCGATGCCGTTTATCTCAACGATCTTTATCGCGCGCGCGCCCAGCGCGCCGGCGTGAACTATATCGACGTGTGGGACGGGTTCGTGGACGAGGAGGGCAAGTATTCCAACTTCGGCCCCGACTACGAAGGCCAGATGCGGCGGCTGCGCTCGAGCGACGGCGTCTATTTCACCAAGTCCGGCGCCCGCAAGCTCGCGCATTATGTCGAACGCGAATTGCGCCGTTATATGAACAATCGCGGACCGGTGGCACTGCCGGTCGGGCCGATTGGGCCGCTGCCCAGCGACGCAAAATCGGCCGTGCGGCCGGTGGCCGGACCGGTGGTGCCGTTGACCGTGACGCCGGAAAATTCCGAGGAACTACTCGGCGGCTCCAGCAGCCAGCCGGTTCACAGCGACGCCACCGCCAACCGCGTATTGGTCAAAGGCGAGCCGGTGCCGGTGGCGCCCGGACGCGCCGACGATTTCGTCTGGCCGCTGGGCAGCGACAAAAATATTCCGCCGACGGCGAGCGCGCCCGCGGCGCCGGCCGCCAATGCGGTCGCCCGCACCGAGCCGCCCGCCGCTTCTGTAAAGCCTTCGGAAGAGCCCAAACACCGCGCCACCGCGAAGGCCTCGCAGACCACGGGCCCCAAGGCTCGGCTCGAGCATCGGGTAGAAACCAAGCCACGGTCGCCGCAAAGCGACGTTCCACGCCCGCCGCGCGACGTTCCCCGGTCCGGCGGATTTACCGGCTGGTTCCGGTAAAAGCCGCTTAGCGCGGCAGGGTGGTCGAGCCCATCAGGAATTTGTCGACCGCGTGCGCGGCCTGACGCCCTTCGCGGATCGCCCACACCACCAGCGATTGGCCGCGGCGCATGTCGCCGGCGGCGAACACCTTGGGCACCGAGGTAACATAGGCGTTGGTGTCGGCCGAGACGTTACCGCGGTTGTCGAGCGCCACGTTGAGCGCCTTGAGCATGCCCTCGTGCAGCGGATGCACGAAGCCCATGGCGAGCAGCACCAGATCGGCCTCGATCTCGAACTCGCTGCCGGGCACCGGCTGGAATTTGGCGTCGACATGGACGCAGTGCAGCTTCTTGGCCTGGCCGTTCTCACCGGAGAATTTCTGCGTCAGCACGGCGAATTCGCGCTCGACGCCTTCCTGATGACTGGACGAGATGCGCAGCTTGAGCGGCCAATCCGGCCAGACCAGCATCTTGTTCTCGTGCTCGGGCGGCTGCGCCATGATTTCGAAATTGGTCACCGAGGTTGCGCCCTGGCGGATCGAGGTGCCGATGCAGTCGGAGCCGGTATCGCCGCCGCCGATCACCACGACCTTCTTGCCTTTGGCGAGGATCGGTTTGACGTCGCCCTGCGGCTCGTTACTCACCCGGCGGTTTTGCTGCGGCAGGAACTCCATGGCGAAATGAATGCCCTTGAGCTCGCGGCCCGGGACCGGCAGGTCGCGCGGCTTCTCGGCGCCGCCGGTAAGCACCACGGCGTCGTGCTCTTTGAGTAGTTTGTCGGCCGGGACGTTGACGCCGACATCGGCGCCGTAATGGAACTGCACGCCTTCGGCCTGCATCTGCTCGATGCGGCGTTCGACATGAATCTTCTCCATCTTGAAGTCAGGGATTCCATAGCGCAGCAGGCCGCCGGCCTTGGCCCAGCGCTCGTAGACATGCACGTCGTGCCCGGCGCGCGCGAGTTGCTGCGCGCAAGCCAAGCCCGCCGGCCCGGAGCCGACAATGGCGACCTTCTTGCCGGTCTTGTGCGCCGCCAGCTCGGGCTTGAGCCCCAGTGCGATGGCGCGGTCGGCAATCTCGCATTCGATGGTCTTGATGGTGACCGGGTTGTTGTCGATGTTGAGCGTGCAGGACGCCTCGCACGGCGCCGGACAAACACGCCCGGTGAATTCGGGAAAATTATTGGTCGAATGCAGATTGCGCGCCGCCTCGGTCCAATGGTTGCGGTAGACGAGGTCGTTCCAATCCGGAATCTGGTTGTTGACCGGGCAGCCGGTCGGCGCGCCGGTGACGCGGCTGGTGCCGTGGCAATAGGGCACGCCGCAATCCATGCAGCGCGCGGCCTGGTCGCGGACTTCCTTTTCCGGCAGCGGCAGCACGAACTCGTGCCAATGCTTGATACGCTCCGCGACCGGCGCGTAGGGGCGGTCGTTGCGTTCGATCTCGAGAAAGCCGGTGACCTTACCCATGCTATTCCGCAGCCTGCATTGTGGCGGCCTTCTCCTTGGCCATCTCGGCCAGTGCGCGGCGGTATTCCACCGGCATCACTTTGCGGAACAACGGACGATAGCGTTGCCAATCGGCGAGGATCTCGGCCGCGCGCTTTGAATTGGTATAGCGCGCATGGTTGGCGATCAACATGTGCAACCGCTCGGCATCCTTGGCCGTAAGATCGGCCATCACGTCGACGCGGCCATGCGATTCGAGATCGTTATAGGCGCCGTATTCCTTCTCGTTGACGTCTTCCTCTTCGGCCACCGGCTCGAGCTCGACCATCGCCATGTTGCAGCGGGATTTGAAGGTGCCGTCCTCGTCGAGCACGTAGGCGATGCCACCCGACATGCCGGCGGCGAAGTTTCGCCCGGTGACGCCAAGCACGACCACGACGCCCCCGGTCATGTATTCGCAGCAATGGTCGCCGGCGCCTTCAATCACGGCGACGGCGCCGGAATTGCGAACGGCGAAACGCTCACCCGCGACGCCGCGGAAATAGCATTCGCCCTCGGTGGCACCGTACAGCACGGTGTTGCCGACGATGATCGATTCCTCCGGCACAATGCCGGAATCCGCCGGCGGCCGGATGATGATGCGTCCGCCCGACAGGCCCTTGCCGACATAGTCGTTGCCTTCGCCGTCGAGATCGAAGGTGATGCCGCGCGCGAGCCAGGCGCCGAAGCTTTGCCCGGCGGTGCCGGTGAAGCGCACGTGGATGGTGTCGTCGGGCAGGCCAGCATGGCCGTAGCGCTTGGCTACCTCGCCGGACAGCATGCCGCCGGCGGTGCGGTTGGTGTTCTTGATCTCGGTCTGCAAGCGCACCGGCGCGCCGCGGTCGAGCGCGGCCTGCGATTCGGCGATCAGCTTGCGGTCAAGGATGTCGCCGATCTTATGATCCTGCGCCTCGCAATGGAAGATGGCGGTGCCCGGCGCAGCCGGCGGCTTTTGGAACAGCTTGGAGAAGTCGAGGCCCTTGGCCTTCCAGTGCTCCACCAGTTGACGTTGGTCGAGCATCTGCATCTGGCCGACCATCTCGTCGAACGTGCGATAGCCAAGCGCGGCCATCAGTTCGCGCACTTCTTCGGCGACAAAGAAGAAATAATTGATCACGTGCTCGGGCTGGCCCTTGAAGCGCTTGCGCAGCACCGGGTCCTGGGTGGCGACGCCGACCGGGCAGGTGTTGAGATGGCATTTGCGCATCATGATGCAGCCGGCCGCGATCAGCGGCGCGGTCGCGAAGCCGAACTCGTCGGCGCCTAACAAGGCGCCCACCACCACGTCGCGTCCGGTGCGAATGCCGCCGTCGACTTGCACCGCGATGCGGCTGCGCAGGCGATTGATAACCAGAGTCTGGTGCGTTTCCGCCAGGCCGATTTCCCACGGACTGCCGGCGTGCTTGACCGAGGTGAGCGGCGCCGCCCCGGTACCGCCTTCGTAACCGGCGATGGTGACATGATCGGCGCGGGCCTTCGCCACGCCGGCGGCGACGGTGCCGACGCCGACTTCGGAGACCAGTTTTACCGAAACGTCGCCGGTCGGATTGGCGTTCTTCAGATCAAAGATAAGCTGGGCCAGATCTTCGATCGAATAGATGTCATGGTGCGGCGGCGGCGAGATCAGGCCGACGCCGGGCGTCGAATGGCGCACCTTGGCGATGGTCTTGTCGACCTTGTGCCCCGGCAATTGTCCGCCTTCGCCGGGCTTGGCGCCCTGCGCCATCTTGATCTGCATCATGTCCGAATTGACGAGATACTCGGCGGTGACGCCGAAACGTCCCGAGGCCACCTGCTTGATGGCCGAGCGCATGCTGTCGCCGTTCGGCAGCGGCTTGTAGCGGTCGGATTCCTCGCCGCCTTCGCCGGTGTTCGACTTGCCGCCGATCCGGTTCATGGCGATCGCGAGCGTGGTGTGGGCCTCGCGCGAGATAGAGCCATAGGACATGGCGCCGGTGGAGAAACGCCGCACGATATTCTTGGCGGGCTCGACCTCCTCGATCGGCACCGGCTTGCGGCCGTCATTCTCCGCCGACTTGACGCGGAACAGGCCGCGGATGGTGAGCAGCCGCTCGTTCTGCTCGTTCACGATGCCGGCGAAGGCGCGGTAGTGATCCTGCGAATTGCCGCGCACCGCATGTTGCAGACGCGAGACCGTCTCGGCGGTCCAGACGTGGTCCTCGCCGCGCACGCGCACGGCATAGTCGCCGCCGACGTCGAGCATCGCCGCGTAGATCGGTAAATCGCCAAAGGCGTCGCGGTGGCGGCGCACCGCCTCTTCGGCGATTTCGGCGAGGCCGACGCCCTCGATGCGGGTATGGGTGCCGGTGAAGTATTTGTCGACGAAGTCCTGGCGCAGGCCGACGGCGTCGAAAATCTGCGCACCGCAATAGGACTGATAGGTCGAGATGCCCATCTTGGACATCACTTTGAGCAGACCTTTGTCGATCGACTTGATGTAGCGCTTGACGACTTCCTTCTCGTCGAGCTTGCCCGGCAGATCGTCCTTCATGGCGACCAGCGTCTCGAAGGCGAGATAGGGGTTGATCGCTTCCGCGCCGTAGCCGGCCAGACACGCGAAATGATGCACTTCGCGCGGTTCGCCGGTCTCCACGACTAGCCCGACCGACGTGCGCAAGCCCTTGCGGATGAGATGGTGATGCACCGCGGCGCAGGCGAGCAGCACTGGAATCTGGATGCGGTCGGCGCCGGCCTTGCGGTCGGACAGGATGATAATGTTGCAGCTGCCGCGCACTTCTTCCTCGGCGCGTTCGCACAACTCGTCGAGCGCCCAGCCCATGCCGTCGACGCCATGCTCAGCCGGGAAGGTAATGTCGAAGGTGTGCGACTGGAAGTGATCGCCGCTCATCGTCGAGATCGAGCGGATCTTTTCCAGGTCGGCATTGGTGAGGATCGGCTGGCGCACTTCTAGGCGCTTGCTGTTCGACAGGCCTTCGAGATCGAACAAATTCGGCCGCGGTCCGATGATGGAGACCAGGCTCATCACCAGTTCTTCACGGATCGGATCGATCGGCGGGTTGGTGACCTGCGCGAAGTTCTGCTTGAAATAGGTGAACAGCGGCTTCGGCTTGTCCGACATCGCCGAAATCGGCGTGTCGTTGCCCATCGAGCCGACCGCTTCCTCGCCGGTGGCGGCCATCGGCGTCATCAGGAACTTCAGGTCTTCCTGGGTGTAACCGAAGGCCTGTTGGCGATCGATCAACGGCACGTTCGAGATCGCCGCCTCGTTGGCGGTCTCGGGCAGCTCCTCCAGCACGATCTGGGTACGCGCGAGCCATTCCTTGTAAGGGTGGCTCTTCGCTAGCGTCGCCTTCAATTCCTCGTCCGGAATGAGCCGGCCTTCGTCAAGATCGACCAGCAGCATCTTGCCGGGCTGCAGCCGCCACTTCTTGACGATGTCTTTTTCCGGAATCGGCAGCACGCCCATCTCGGACGCCATCACGATGCGGTCGTCGCGGGTGAGCAGGTAGCGCGCCGGCCGCAAGCCGTTGCGGTCGAGCGTGGCGCCGATCTGGCGGCCGTTGGTGAAGGCGATGGCCGCCGGGCCGTCCCACGGCTCCATCAGCGCGGCGTTGTATTCGTAGAAGGCGCGCCGCTCCTCGTTCATGAGCGGATTGCCCGCCCAGGCCTCGGGGATCATCATCATCACGGCATGCGCGAGCGGGTAGCCGCCTTGCGTGAGAAATTCGAGCGCGTTGTCGAAACAGGCGGTGTCGGATTGGCCCTCATAGGAGATCGGCCACAGCTTGTTGATGTCGGCGCCGAACAGCGGCGAAGACACCGAGGCCTGGCGCGCCGCCATCCAGTTGTTGTTGCCGCGCAGCGTGTTGATTTCGCCGTTATGCGCGATGTAGCGGTACGGATGCGCCAGCGACCAGGTGGGGAAAGTATTGGTCGAGAAACGTTGGTGCACCAGCGCGAGCGCGCTCTCGAAGTCGGGATCGTGCAGGTCCGGATAATAGGCGCCGAGCTGGTCGGCCAGGAACATGCCCTTGTAGATGATCGTGCGGCAGGAGATCGATACCGGGTAATAGCCGGATGTGCGCCGCTCCCGCCGCGTGTAGATGGCGTTGGAGATCGACTTGCGCAGGATGTAGAGCCGGCGCTCGAACTCGGCTTCGGAGTATCTCTTCTTGCCGAGGCCGATGAACACTTGCAGGTGCACCGGCTCGGTCGGCTTGACCAATTCGCCGAGCGTCGAATTGTCGGTCGGCACTTCGCGCCAGCCGAGCAGCGTCAGCCCCTGGCGCGCGATCACTTCGGCATAGATGTCGCGGATGATCTGCCGCCAATTGTTGTCGCGCGGCATGAACAGATAGCCGACCGCGTACTCGCCCGGCTTCGGCAGCTTGATGCCGAGCTCGGCGGTCTTCTTGGCGAAAAACTTGTGCGGGATCTGCACCAGGATGCCGGCGCCGTCGCCCATGCGCGGGTCGGCGCCGGTGGCGCCGCGATGCTCCAGATTGCAGAGAATGCGCAACCCGTCTTCCACCGTCTGGTGCGACTTGCGGCCCTTGATGTCGGCGATGAAGCCGACGCCGCAGGCGTCCTTGTCGCGCGACGGATCGTACAGGCCGTGCGGCGCCGGCGAGCCGGGATCGGCGCTGGCGGCGCGCAACAGCGCGGCGTCGTCGGACTGCGCCGCGATGCCACGTTCAAATTCTGCGCTTCGTCTGTCCTCGCTCATCTCATCCTGCCTCGCCGGCGCCCGCGGGCCCCGGCGTACTCACATCGTACGCCGGCCCGATAGGCGCCGCGGTCGACCCGCAACCGATCTCGAGAAGGGCAGCCTTGCTTGGCCGTCGCCACCGTGGCTGCTCCCCTTGGGCGCCACCGATGACAGCCCGCCCGCAAAGGTCGGCACCGTGGTCGCCAGCTATTAGGACAGCATTGCTGTCCTAATAGACCATGCCAAATTTTGCCCGGACACACAAGGCTGGTCCACGCCGGATCTGGCCGGACCTTTCGCTTTGTTGCGGCCGCGCGTTCTTACCAAGCAAGAAGAGGACCACGCGCCGACGCCTGGCGCAATGCCGTTGCGCCGTCGGCGCTTTGCCAAAGGATGAGGCCAGTTAACCGTTTAACCGCGGCGGCCCGCTGGACCTGCCGATTGTGGTGTCCGGCTGGGGTGCCGAAAAATAAGACAATTGGCCAGTTTCTGACGAAAGCGGGCCTTTGCAAACGGCGGCGGCCGTCGGTTTCGCCCCCCGGAAGGTCGCCGGCGGTGTGCCGACGGACCGCAACGAACCTCGCAAAACGAAAGCGCCCCGGAACATCCGGGGCGCCGCCGTTTGCGTTGGAAGCCGCGGAGTTAGGCCGCGGCTTTGGTGTCGACCACCTGCGGCTTGGCATTGCCCGAAAATTGGCCGTTGCCGATCGGGATCTGGCGCGGCTTTTTCGCCTCGGGGATTTCCCGCACGAGATCGACGTGCAGCAATCCGTTCTCGACGTTCGCGCTTTTGACCTGGACGTGGTCGGCAAGCTGGAAGACGCGCTCGAAAGCGCGCGCGGCGATGCCCTGATAGAGCACCTCGCCGTTCTGCTCTTCCTTGGCCTGCTTGGCGCCCTTGATCGTCAGCGTGTTTTCTTTCGCTTCGATCGAAAGCTCGCCCTCGCCGAAGCCGGCGACCGCGACGGTGACGCGGTAGTCGTTCTCGCCGGTCCGCTCGATGTTGTAGGGCGGGTAGCCCGGGGCGGATTCAAATCCGTCCAGCATCGAGAACAGCCGGTCGAAGCCGACGGTGGAGCGATAAAGGGGAGCAAGATCGAATGTACGCATGACATATCCTCCTTGAGTTGAGCGACATGCGGGCGGTCCGCCATATGGCCAAACCGAAACCCGAGCGCAGCCTGAATGGCCTGCGCGAAATGGATATGGGAAGGTGATTTGGGCCTCGCAAGAGGGCGCCGCGCCAGGTCGTAAGCCATTGAAATAACGTTATTTTAAATCAATATTGGCGGTGCGATTGAGCCCGCCTCGCGCCCTGCTATAAGGCGCGCGGGCCACCGCGCACCGGCTCTTTCTCGGCACCATGAAACTGGTTTCCATTCCCGCCAATCCGGTGCCCGACAACGTGGTGGCCGGCAGCATCCAGACCCCGGACGGGGTCACGTTGCGCTTTGCGCGCTGGGCGCCGCCGCCCGGGCGCAAGGGCACAGTGGTCGTGCTGCAAGGCCGCGCCGAATACATCGAGAAATATTTCGAGACCGTGCGCGATCTGCGCGCGCGCGGCTTCGCGGTCGCGACCTTCGATTGGCGCGGCCAAGGCGCATCGGATCGTGCGCTCGGCGATACCCGCAAAGGTCATGTGCGGAATTTTTCCGAATATGCCACCGACCTTGCAGCGATCATGGATCAGGTGGTGCTGCCCGATTGCCCGCCGCCGATCTTCGCGCTCGGCCATTCCATGGGCGCCGCCATCGGCATCCGCGTCAGCCACGACGGCAGCCGCTGGTTCGATCGTATGGTGCTCTCGGCGCCGATGATCGCGCTGCGGCCGGGCCGGCTCACGACCATCGCGGGACCGCTGGCGCGCTTCATGCGCCTGCTGGGACGCGGCTCTGGCTATGTGCCGACCGGCAACGGCAAACCCATCGGCGCCGAGGATTTCGTCGGCAATGTGCTGACCTCCGACCCGGTGCGCTACGCACGCAACGCCGCGGTGCTGGAGCAAGCGCCCGAGCTCGGCATCGGTGCGCCGACGGTGGCCTGGGCCGATGCCGCGCTGCGCCTGATGAAGGATTTCGCCGCCCCCGGCTATTCCGGCCACATCCGCCAGCCGATCCTGCTGGTGGCGGCCGGCCGCGACGAAGTGGTCTCGACGCCGGCGATCGAGAAATTCGGGATGAATCTGCTGGCCGGCCGGCATCTCATTTTGCCCGGCAGCAAGCATGAGATCCTGCAGGAGCAGGATCTCTATCGGGCGCAATTCTGGGCGGCCTTCGACGCCTTCGTCCCGGGCACGCCGCGCTACTAGCCTTTTGCCAGCATCTCCAGCGCCGCCGCATGCACGCGCGCGTCGCCGGCGGCGACGATGCGGCCGCCGTCTTGCGCCGGACCGCTCTCCCAGGTGGTGACAATGCCGCCGGCGCCGGTGATAACCGGAATCAGCGGGACGATGTCGTAGGACTTGATCTCGGTTTCGATAATGAGGTCGATCAGCCCCGCAGCCAGCATGCAATAGGCGTAGCAGTCGCCGCCATAGCGCGACAGCTTGACCTTGTTTTCGACCCGGCCGAAAGCGGCGCGGTCGGAACCGTTCATCAGCAGCGGGCTGGTGGTGGACAAGATCGCGCCCTCGAGCGAGGCGCAGGCGCGCACGTGCAGGTCGCGGCTGCCCGCCGGGCCCCGATAGCTGGCCGCGCCGCCGTCGCCGGAAAATTTCTCGCCCGTGAACGGCTGGTTCATCATGCCGAACACCGGTTCGCCGAAACGCATCAGGCCGATCAGCGTGCCCCACGCCACCATCCCGGTGATGAAGGACTTGGTGCCGTCGATCGGGTCGAGCACCCAGACATATTCGGCGTCGGTATGCTCGGCACCGTATTCCTCGCCGACGACGCCGTGGTCGGGAAAATTCTGGCGGATGAGGGCGCGCATGGCTTGCTCGGCGGCGCGGTCGGCGGCGGTGACCGGATCGAAACCGCCGGTTTTTTTGTTGTCGACCGCGAGGGCCGTGCGGAAGAACGGCAAGATGGTCTCGCCGGAAGCGCCGGCGAGGTGGTCGACGAAACTTGCGAAATCGATGGCCGTCATCGTTGCCTGCTTATCGCGCGATCCCCCAAGGGGCACCTCGTATTACCGAAAGATCATGCGATGGGGCATATCGGTGGGTGCGGCACAACATTCTTGAACTTAAAGCAATGCAAAATCCTACTGGCTTTGCCTTTGGCTTCATGGAAATTGTGATGTTTCTGCCACCTATTCCCGGAAAAGGCGAATTTTGCGCTGAAAATCTGGCAGCCAGCTATGCGTATAAACATGGGATTTCCGCCAATCAGCCTTGATTTTTGTGCGTCGCGGTGTAAGTTATTGCAATGCGGTAGCGAGAGCTATCGTTGCCCTCCTTGGGCGTTTCCTCCCTAGACTTGGGCCGCTCTTCGTGAGCGGCCCTTTTTTTATCTATTCCGCCGCCGCCCGGTATGGGCGCAGTTCTTCCAGCGGAATCTCGCCCAGGCGCCTGGCCAGCGTCTCCAGATCGGCCGCCAGCTGGCTGAACGTGCTGGAGCGCGCGTAGCGGCGCTCGTCCATGTAAAGCGCGCGGTTGATCTCGAGCTGGATGGCGTGCAGCCCGGCGGCCGGGTTGCCGTAATGCTCGGTGATAAAGCCGCCTGCATAGGGCTTATTGCGGCTCACGCTATAGCCCAGGGTGCGCAGGGTCTTTTCCACGGTTTCCGCCACCACGCCGACGCAACTGGTGCCGTAGCGGTCGCCAAGCACGAATTCGGGTCGCGCCCGCTCGTCCTTGTGACCGGCGGTCGACGGCATGGAATGGCAATCGATCAGCATGGCGGCGCCATAGTCGCGGTGCAACCTGGAAAACAGCCGGCGCAACGCGCGGTGATAGGGTTTGTATAGGCTCTCGATGCGGGCCAACGCGTCATCGACCGGAATGCGCTGGTCGTAGATTTCCTGGGCGTCGCCGACCACCCGCGCCACGGTTCCAAGGCCCCCGGCTACGCGCATCGAGCGGGTATTGGCGAAGGAGGGCAGGCGGCCATCGAACATGCGCGGATCGAGTTCGTAGGGCTCGCGATTGACGTCCACGAAGCAGCGTGGGAAATGCGCGCGCATCAGCGGAAAACCGTGCTTGACCACGCCGGCGATCAACTCGTCGACGAAACTGTCCTCCGAGCGGCGCAAAGTGGCGATGTCGAGCCGCGAGACGGCCAGGAAGTCGCGCGGATAGGTCGAGCCGCTGTGTGGCGAATTAAACAGCACCGGACCGTTGCCCTCGACCGGATCCACGACCTCGAACGGGGGGTCAAGTTCGTCGCGAATGTCACTCATGAACGGATATGGCCATTTCGAGCCCAGGTAGCATGCCGGCAGGACAGACCCAACCGGCCGATATAACGCTCTATTGTCTATGCGCGGCGGCCGAAAGCCAAGTCATGCTTTCGGTTCACCCGATATTTACCTGAGATAAGTCTTATGGGGAGCCTTATGATGCGATCGGGCCCCCAGTGCTGGGGGCGGCTGGGACAGGGCGTTGAGTATCATGTCGAAAATCCTCCTGGCTGAAGACGACACCGATATGCGCCGCTTTTTGGTCAAGGCGCTGCAGAACGCCGGATTCGACGTGACCTCCTATGACAACGGCCTGTCGGCCTATCAACGCCTGCGCGAGGAGCCGTTCGAGCTTCTGCTCACCGATATCGTGATGCCCGAAATGGACGGCATCGAGCTCGCCCGCCGCGCCGCCGAGCTCGACCCCGACATCAAGATCATGTTCATCACCGGCTTCGCCGCGGTCGCGCTCAATGCCGATTCCACCGCGCCCAAGCACGCCAAAGTGCTGTCCAAGCCGATCCATCTGCGCGACCTGGTCAACGAAGTGCACAAGATGCTGGCGGCTTAAGCCGCCAAAGGCCGCCCGCGGGCCGCTTGCCTCGCCAGTTTGGAGCCGATAAGACCAAATCCGATAGAGGGCGCGTAGCTCAGCGGAAGAGCACTACCTTGACATGGTAGGGGTCACAGGTTCGATCCCTGTCGCGCCCACCATTCCCGTACCGCCGGGATTTCCGATCAAAACGTGAAAATCGCCGCGCCGAGCAGCCACGACAGCCAGATCGCCGGCGCGAAAAATAAGCCGAACGGCAGCCGGGACGTTTCTGACCGGGCGCCTGCCGAACACGTGCCAGGCGCCATAGGCCGCGAGCGCGCCCAGCGCGGCGATTTCGACCGCCACCGGTATCATCGCCCAGTCGAGCCAGGCGCCGGCGACAAAGGCGAGTTTGACGTCGCCCAAGCCCAGATCTTCGCGCTGGCGCAACCGCCCATAGAGCCAGCGCAGCACGAAGAAAAAAGCCATCGTGACCGCGCCGCGCAACGCCGCGGCCGACACGCTTGCGGCCATCGACGGCGTGTCCGCGACGGCGGCGTTGACGATGGCGAGCGCCAGCGCGGCCGCGGTCAGTTCATTGGGGATGATGAAATGCCGATAGTCGACGAGCGCGATCGCCAGCATCAGCAGCGCCAGGCCCGCGCCGAGCAATCCGCCGGCTCCGGAAACGGTCCAAAGGCTTGCGGCGGCGGCGGCCAAGCCGATCGAACCGGCGGCCACATCGGCCAGACGAATTTGCTTCATCGCGGTCGGCGCGAGACAGCTCTCGAGGCCCGCGCAGGGCTCCGCAATCAGAGTTCCTGCACGCTCGCAAAGGGCGCGAGGCGCGGATCGTAACGCAAGGCGGCGAGCACCGCGAGCAGCGGCCAGACCATCAAAAGGATGCTCTTTTTCACCTTGGTTGCTCTTGCCATTCACTGCCCAAGGTCGCGCCGCAAAACACTCGCGAATACCGCTGATCAATAATAGTCTTAGTAACTGCCAACGATGTCCAGCCTCCTGTTAAGGTATTGATTTGTCGTATATTCTCGTTGCCCTACGATCGGCCGGCGTTTCGCGGCCCTGCAGGCCTGTCGCGTTGACAGTGGCGGGGAGGCTGCTATGAACCCGGCAACCAAAAAACCCAGAGATTGTCATGAAAGTCCGTAACTCCCTGAAATCCCTGCGCGGCCGCCACCGCGACAACAAGATCGTCCGGCGCAAAGGGCGCGTCTACATCATCAATAAGACCAATGCCCGCTATAAGGCCCGCCAAGGCTGAACAACGAGCCTTGATCCGGCCTCGGCCGGGCGCTTCCGTCATCGCCGCATATTTGCCTTAAGCAACGGAGATATTAATCTCCGCCCATGCGCGCGCGATTCCTCGCAAGCTTGTTTGTCCTGGCCGCTTCGCCGCGCCTGCCGCCGCGGCGCCGAGCGATTGGGCAACGCCGCCGAAAAAGCTGCCCCACGTCCAGCACGGCAATTCCACGCACAACCTCGATTTTCTGTTCGGAGCGCTCAAGGTTGCGCCCGACGACGTCACCGCCAAGGCGATCGAGGGGCGCATCTGGGCGCTGTGGACCGCCACACGCAGCGACACCACGTCGCTGCTGATGTCGCGCGCTCAGACCGCGATCGAGGCGAACGATCTCGATCTTGCGGTCAAGCTGCTCGATGCCGTCATCAAGATCAAACCGAAATACGTAGAAGCCTGGAACCGGCGCGCCACCATCTACTACACGAAAAAGGATTATGGCCGCGCGCTCGCCGACATTCGCGAGGTGCTGCGCCGCGAGCCGCGCCATTTCGGTGCGCTGTCGGGCCTCGGCTTGATCATGCAGGAAATCGGCGACGACAAGCAGGCGCTGGAAGTCTATCGGCGCACGCTTGCGATCTATCCGCGCCTGCCGCGCATCCCCGACATCGTCAAGACGCTGCAGGAAAAGGTCGAGGGCAGGGATATTTAGTCCCCTGCCGCCTCCGAGCCCACATAGGCAATGCGCAGCATATTGGTCGCGCCCGGCGTACCGAAGGGTACGCCGGCGACGGTGATGACGCGCTGACCAGCCTTGGCGAAGCCTTCCTTGAAGGCGATGCGGCAGGCGCGGTCGACCATGTCATCCTGATCGTGAGCGTCTTCGGTGATCACGCAATGCACGCCCCACACCACCGCCAGCCGGCGCCCGGTCGCGATATTGGGCGACAGGGCCACGATCGGCGGGCGCGGTCGCTCGCGCGCAACCCGCAATGCAGTTGAACCGGATGCGGTCCAGCACACGACCGCCGCCAGATCGAGCGTGTCGGCGATGTGGCGCGCGGCATCGGCAATGGCATCGGCGCCGGTCGCCTCCGGCACCGCGCGTTGGGCATCGATAATGGTGCGGTAGACCGGATCGTTTTCGATCTCCTCGGCGATGCGGTTCATGGTGGCGACCGCTTCCACCGGATATTTCCCGGCCGCCGATTCCGCCGACAGCATAACCGCGTCGGCGCCCTCGAAAATAGCGGTGGCGACGTCGGAGACTTCCGCGCGCGTCGGCACCGGCGACGAAATCATCGATTCCAACATCTGCGTCGCCACCACCACCGGCTTGCCGGTGGCGCGGCCCATGCGCGTCATTTGCTTCTGCACGCCCGGCACTTTCTCCAGCGGCATCTCGACGCCGAGGTCGCCGCGCGCCACCATCAGCGCGTCGGCTAGATCCATGATCTCCGACAGCCGCGTCACCGCCTGCGGTTTCTCGATCTTGGCCATCACCGCGGCGCGGCCACGGGTGATTTTCTTCGCCTCCGCGATGTCCTCCGGCCGCTGGATGAACGACAGCGCCACCCAGTCGATGCCGGCGTTGAGCGCGGCTTCGAGATCGGAGCGGTCCTTCTCGGCCAGCGCCGAAAACGGAATGGTCGAATCCGGCAGGCTCACGCCTTTGCGATCGGACAATTTGCCGGCCACCTCGACGCGCGTCACCATGCGCTTGGGCTCGGCTTGCGTGACGGTGAGGCGCACCTTGCCGTCGTCGATCAACAGAGTGTGCCCGGGCGCGACCGCGGCGAAAATCTCCGGATGCGGCAGAAACGCGCGCGTGGCATCGCCGGGGGCCGGATCGCAATCGAGCACGAAGCTGTCGCCGCTCGCCACCATCGCCGACCCGCCGGCAAAGGTACCGAGCCGCAGCTTGGGTCCCTGCAGGTCGACCAGGATTCCGATCGGCCGCTCGAGTTCCTTCTCGATGCCGCGGATCATGGCGACCAGTTCGCGCAGGCGGTCCTGGCTGGTGTGACTCATATTGATGCGGAAAACATCGGCGCCGGCCTTGAACAAACGCGTGATCATGGCGGCGTCGGAGGAGGCCGGTCCGAGCGTGGCAACGATTTTGGCGCGGCGTAATCGTCTCATTTCAAGCGTCTCATCGCTTGCCGTCTTCGGCTGGCGCCGATGGCGCGGCGGAAGGCGGCCGCTGGGTTGCGGGCGGCGTGCGTGATGGCAACGGACGGGCGGGCTTCTGTTCGGCGCTGTCGGTCAACTGCACCGTCCAGGATCTCTGCTCGCTGGTGTCGACTTCGAAGAAGCCGGTGCGATCATAGCCGCGCGCCAGGCAGTTATCGGTACCGCGGATGGTGAATTCTTTCTCGCGTGAGCACATGAAAGCGTGACCGGACCATTCGCCGCCGCGGTCGTAATCGACCGCGTAGATGTAATAGTAGCGCGCAACCAGCGAGCCGCGTAGCAGTGTTTCGCAGGATCGGGCCGTAACGTTCCACCAGCCTTCGGTGGTCCAGCCTTCGGCGTCCTTATAGCCGAGCGCGACGCCGACCCGGCTGCCGGTGTTGTTGCATAACCGGAAATCGGCCTTGGCCGGATGCGCCGACACAGTCACTAGCGCGGCAGCAAGCGCGACCGTAGCGGCGATACAATGCGTAGCTGAATGGCGGGGCAATGCGGTCAAGCTACCGTCGCTAATGATTCGTCACGGTTGTCGCGTGATCGGTCACGCCCTGTCAACGACGATGGCGCGGAAGTCGTTCACGTTGGTATAAGTGGGTCCGGTCATCAGCAAATCCCCAAGGGCGGCGAAGAAAGCGGTCGAATTATTGTCGGCAAGAAACGCGGCAGTATCGAGGCCAAGCGCCTTTGCCCGAGCCACGGTTTCGCCGTCTAGCAGCGCGCCCGCAGGGTCGCTGGCCTCGCCCACGCCGCCGTCGGTGCCGTCGGTGTCGCCGGCCAAGGCCGCCACCGCCGGCATGTCGGCCAAGCCCATCGCCAGCGCCAGAGCGTATTCCTGGTTCGGCCCGCCGCGGCCCTTGCCGCGGATGGTGACCGTGAGTTCGCCACCCGAGAGGATCACGGCGCGCTTGCCCTGCGCGCGCAGCTCGCGCGCGAGCTTGGCGTGGGCGGCAGCCACCTCGCGTGCTTCGCCTTCGACGCGATCGCCCAGGGACAGGCATTCGTAACCGGCCGCGCGCACGGCGGCCTCCGCCGCGCGCAGCGAGTCGGCCGGCCGTGCCGCCAGTACGAATTGGCTGCCGGCAAAAACCGGATCGCCGGGCTTCGGCGTTTCATTCTTCGGGTCGGCGAGCGCGGCAACAACGTTGGGTGGAAGATCGAGCCGGTATTTGGCGACGACGCCGCTCGCATCGGCGAGTGTCGTCGGATCGGGCACGGTTGGGCCGGAGCCGATCGCCGAAGGATCGTCGCCCGGCACGTCGGAAATCGCGATGGTGACAAGCTTCGCCGGAAAGGCGGTGCGCGCCAGCCGTCCGCCTTTGATGCGCGAGAGATGTTTGCGCACCGTGTTGATCTCGCCGATGGTCGCGCCCGAACGCAACAGCGCGCGCGTCACCGCCTGCTTCTCGGCGAAGGTCACGCCGGCGGCCAGCGCGATCCAGTTGGCGGAAGCGCCGCCCGACATCAGCACCAGCACCAGATCGTCCGCGTCCGCGCCGTCGGCGAGTTCAATGGCGCGTAAGCCGGCTTCCAGGCCCGCCCCATCCGGCACCGGATGGCCGGCTTCGATCATGGTCACGACCTTCAGCGGCCGTCCGTAGCCGTGGCGCGCCACCGCGTTGCCGTAGAGGTGCCCGGCCGGCAGCTTCAAGCGGTCGAGATAAAAGCCTTCCGCGGCTTCGGCCATCGAGCCGGCCGCCTTGCCGGCGGCAAGCAGAATGAGTTGGCCCTCGGGCGGAGAGGGCAATAGCGGCGGCAGGCGCGTCGCGGGGTGAGCCGCGGCTACCGCGGTGCGAAACAAGTCCTCCAGAAATGCGCGGGTAGTGCCAATCATGAATCAACCATAGCGGTCTACCGCGTCGATAAACCTGCTTATAATCATTATCGAAGCCTGACAAACGAGCCGGCGTCGTAAGACCGCCGGGCGCCGGAGTGCCTGCCAATGATCGACGAAATCGTCCAGATTGCCGCGCGGGATGGGACCTCGATCGGCGCGCGCGTCTATCGGCCGGACGGCGCCGGCCCCTATCCCGCGCTGTTCGGCGCATCGCCCTATCGCTTCGACAACAACAGCCTGCCGGCCAGTCCGCAATTCCTCTGGCGCGAAACCGGGCCGATCGAATGGTATGTCGAGCAAGGCTACGCCTATGTGCACATGGACGTGCGCGGCAGCGGCCGGTCCGGCGGGGCCTTCGAATTCCTCGGCCGCGGCGAGCAGCACGACCTCTACGACGCGATCGAATGGATCGGCGCGCAACCGTGGTCGAATCGCAAAGTCGGCGGCATCGGCCAGTCCTATTTCTGCATGGTGCAGTGGTTCATGGGGGCACTGGCGCCGCCGTCGCTCGCCTGCCTCGGTGCGCATGACGGCTTGGCGGATGCCTACCGCGCCGGCTGTTATCACGGCGGCATTCCGTGCGATTTCTTTCCCGGCTACTGGTGGTACCAGAATCGCTTCATCAATCGCTATCCGGCGAGCGGCCCGTCGCGCGACCAAGACACGGACCTCACCGAATTATTCGCCGCGCATCCGACCTATGACGATTTCTGGCGCGAACGCAGCGCCTGGGAAGTTCTCGACCGCATCAAAGTCCCGCTTTATTCGAGCGGCGTCTGGGGCAAGATGCAGTTGCATACGCGCGGCAACATCGACGGCTACTGCCGCGCCAGCGGACCGAAGAAACTGCGCATGTCCGGGGTGCCGAACGCCTGGGCGGCGGCGGCGGAATTTTCCAGCGTGGAATTCCACGCCAAAGTGATGCTGCCATTCTACGATCATTATCTCAAAGGCAAGAGTACCGGCTATCTGGCGCGCCCGAATGTCGAATACGCGGTGCGCGGCGCCAATGTCACGCGCAGCGCCGAGACGTGGCCGCCTCCCGGCATTCAATACACGCATTGGTTCCTCAACGCTTCGCCGTCCGGCAGCGTGACGTCGCTCAACGACGGCGGCCTGGCGCTGCAGCCCGTCAGTGGCGCGGCCGCGACGGCCTACAAATATCCGCAGCCCGGCTGGGTCGCCGGCGTGGTCGGCTTTGGGCCGGGCGGACCGGCCGGCGGCTTCGATTCCGTTCGCCGCGTGCTGACTTTCACCACCGGGCCGTTGGAAAAGGACATGGAAATCTGCGGGCCGATCAAGCTGGTGCTCTATGCTTCGTCGAGCGCGCGCGACACCGATTTCTTCATCAAGCTCTCCGACCAGTTCCCGCAGACGCCGGAGGATCGCGGCAAGGGATTGAACCCGTTCGCCGAGCTGATCACGCGCGGCTGGCTGCGCGCCTCGCACCGCGCGCTCGATCTCCAGCACAGCACCGAAATGGTGCCCTATCACAGCCATTGCGATCCGCAGCCGGTGACGCCGAATGAAATCTACAAATTCGAGATCAGTCTCGAGCCGATGGCCTATCTGACCAAGCAAGGCCATCGCCTCCGGCTTGAAATCGTCAACGGCGACTCGCCAGTCAGCGAGGCGCTATGGCCGCATTACTACCGGCCGGACAAGGTGGGCAGCGACAGCATCCATCACGCCGCCGCCCATCCCTCGGAATTGATCTTGCCGGTCTCGCCTATTCCGGTTTGAACCGCAGCGCCCCCGCTTTCCATCACGCCGTCCGTGGCATAGCATCGGTGCAAGGGCCGCAAAGGCCCATAATAAAAGCGGCTCAGGGGAGACAATTATGCCGGATCAATCGGTCGTTCAGGTATCGCGGCTGCTCGACGAGCGCGGCCTGAGTTCGTTCCAGATCAAGCTGATCATCTGGTCGTTCTTCATCGTCCTCATCGACGGCTACGACATCGCCGCCATCGCCTTCGCCGCGCCCAGCGTTGCCAAGGAGTGGGCTTTGAAGCCGGGCTCGCTCGGCCCCGTCTTCAGCGCCAGCCTGATCGGCATTTTGTTCGGCTCCGGAATCTTCGGCTGGGTGGGCGACCGCTACGGCCGCAAGGCGGCGCTCGTCTGGTCGAATTTGGTGTTCGGCGTATTCACCCTGGCGGCCGCCTATTCGACTAATCTCGATCAGATGTTCTGGCTGCGGCTATTGGCCGGCTTAGGCATCGGCGGCGTCATTCCAAACGTGGTCGCAATCAACGCCGAGTCTGCGCCGCGCAAGCTGCGCGCCACGCTCGCCATCATCGCCGTCGGCTGCGTGCCGCTTGGCGGCGCCATCCCGGGTTTCGTGACGGCAGTGTTTGTGCCGCAATACGGCTGGCAAATCCTATTCCTGATCGGCGGCATCGTGCCGATCGTCATAGCCATTGCCGCGATGGTTGGCCTGCCGGAGTCGATCAAATTCATGGCGCTGCATGAAGGCCAGCGCCGCAAAATGGAATCGACGATCAAAGCGATCCGGCCCGACTATCAGGTGCCAGCCAACGCCAAATTCGTCATTGAAGACGAAAAGCAGTTTCCCGGCTTTAACCCGGGCTATCTGTTCAGCGACGGCCTTGCGCTGATCACGCCGCTGCTGTGGCTGCTGTTCGCGCTCAACCTGATGGGCTACTTCTTCCTCATCAGTTGGACCCCGACGCTGATGACCGCGGCCAAGCTGCCGCCGGCCACGGCGGCGCTCGCCGGCGCGATGTTGCAAGTGGGGGGCACCGTTGGCGCCTTGTTGCTATGCTGGTGGCTGCAAAAACACCGCTTTTTGGCCGTCGCGATCATGTTCGTGATCGCGGTGCCGGTGGTCGGCTCGATCGGCTTTGCCGGGTTGACGTCCAAGGCCGTCTTGCTGACTGCGACATTCTTTGCCGGTTTCTTCGTGCTCGGCATCCAGTCCGGCATCAACGTCATCGGGGCGTTGATTTATCCGACCTCGTTGCGCGCCAACGGCTCGGGCTGGGAATTGGGCATCGGGCGGATTGGATCGATCGCCGGGCCCTTGGTCGGCGCTCTGTTGATCGGGCACCCGGTGGAGCGGCTCTATATGTGGTCGGCGCTGCCATTTGTCGTCGGCGCGGTCGTTTGCTTTATCGTTTATCACCTCAATGCCGCGCGCTTGGCGGCGCGGCCGGAACTGCGCGACGCGCAATAGCTGCGCATCAACGCTTCAGAAAGGCTCGTAGCCGCGTAGCGCCGGGATAACCTTTTCGCCGAACAGGCGGATCGAGCGCATGAGATCGTCTTCCGGCAGGTCGGAAAAATTGAATTCGCCCATGAAGACGTTGAACAGGCCGGCTTGCGCCGCCGCGTGAATCTTGTTGGCGACCGTCTCGGGCGAGCCGATGAACACTAGTTCGTGCTTCATTAGATAGTCCGCATCGAACAGATTGGCCATGATCTCCGAGGCGCCGGGCTCGCCGCGGCCGATGAATGTCTTGGCGTGCTCGCGCGCGCGCTGCTCGAAGGTTTCACCCGGCTTCGGCGGCGGCATGAAGCCTTCATAGGCGCGCGCCGCGCGCGCAAGACCAACGCCGAGCGCCTTCTCGTCGGTCTCGTCCACATGCACGATCGTGCAATAGGCGATGTTTGGTTTGAGCGGCCAGCCGGCCTTTTTCCAATTCTCGAGAAAAACACGATAGCGCGGCGCGGCGTCGGCGCGCGGATAGACTAGGAAATAGCCGGGATTGATGCCATTGCGCGCGCTGAATTCGAGCGTCTGCGGATCGCGGCTCATCATCCAGAGCGGCGGATGCGGGCGCTGCAGCGGTTGCACCGAAATCTGCGCACTGTCGGTGTGGTGGATATCGCCGTGGAATGAAAACGGCTGCTGCTCGCCAAAGGCGGCGCGCAGGTAGTCGACGAATTCGAGCGTGGGCGATTTGCGCAAATTATAGTCGAGCCCGAACGGCTTGAAGTAGTCTGGATTGATCCCCGGCACCAGCCCAAGCTCCATGCGTCCGCCCAGCATCTGGTCGACGATCGCGATCTCCTCGGCCAGGCGCAGCGGATGATAGAGCGGCACCACGTAGCCCATGGGACCGATGCGCATGCGGCGGGTACGCGCGCCGGCGCCGACCGCGTAGAGGCTTGGCGACGACATCCAGCTTTCGTCGGGGCGGAAGTGGTGTTCGACGCAAAAACTGTAGTCAAAACCGAGCTCGTCGCACAATTGGAGTTCGCGCCACAATTGCTCGTAGCGCTGGTGCGGGGTCATCCTCCGCTTGCCCCAGATATGGGAAAAGTGGGCGAACTTCATTGAGCAAGCTCCTCAACGCCCGGCGGCGATCGGGGGAACGATCGATGCTACTATGGAACTTAGCGTCTTACCTGCCTATCTTTGCGAGCAGGAAAGGCAGGATAACCCCATGGACGACAAGACCCGCACCGAGCTGGAAGCCGCCGTGTACCGGCGACTGGTCGAGCACTTACGCGGCCGTACCGACGTGCAGAACATCGACATGATGAATCTCGCCGGTTTCTGCCGCAATTGCCTGTCGAACTGGATGAAGGACGCCGCCGACGCAAAAGGCATCGCCATGAGCAAAGACGAGAGCCGCGAGATCGTCTACGGCATGCCGTACGACGACTGGCGCAAGAAGCATCAGAAGGAGGCTTCGCCGGAGCAAAAGGCGGCCTTCGAAAAGTCCAGCCCCAAGCACTAGCCTTTGTGAACAGGTGTGAATGTCGGGGGCTTCGCAATTATGCGATGGCCCCCGGGCACGATTTCTCCTTATGACAGGGCAGGAAACCCGGCTTTGTCATTCAGGAGACCTCGATGCCCGCGACCGCTGCCGCTGAAAAAGAACAACCAGCAACCCGCTTTGCCAAGGACCAGCTGAAAGCCTTCGTCGAGCGCATCGAGCGGCTCGAGGAAGAAAAGAAGGCGACTTCCGACGACATCCGCGACGTCTATGCCGAGGCCAAGGGCACCGGCTTCGACGTCAAGGCGCTGCGCACCATCGTCAGCCTGCGCAAGCAGGACACCGACGAGCGCCGCGAGCATCAGGCCGTGCTGGAGACCTACATGCACGCGCTGGGAATGTTGAACTGAACTAGGGGAGGGCCGCCGTCGTCTGCCGGTTGAATGTGACGGTGGCCATGAACACCACCGCGCTGCCGGTAAAGCGGTCGGCCACCATGCCGAGATGCGGATCGGCCGAGAAGGTCATCATCACCGATTGCGGCGGCTTCTGCAGCAGCGCGTGCTGCCAGCGCGGGTCGATCGCGCCGACCCGCGTCGCCGTCATGAACCCGCTGACGCTCGGTGTCAGTATGGCGGCGCGTAGCCAGGGACTGTCGGTCCGCTCGACGCCGCCCTGGACCCCTGCGGCCGCCAGCGCCGGCTTCACCACCACGCTGGTATTGGCCGAGGTCGGCATCACACGCGCTTCCGCCGGCATGCGCGGCAGGCGCGCGCCCATCGGGCGGGCGCGCATGGCGAGCGGCTCGGGTTGCGTGGCATAAGCGAGCGCATCACCACCCGCACTGCCGGTGCTGAACGGTTCGGCGGAGGCGGTTTCATACCGCGTGCCGGCCGCGATCGCCGCGGGCAGCGCCGGTCCGGTCTCGGCCGCGCCTTGCCAGTAGCCGCGGTTGGCGAACACATTGGCCGTCGCGGATGCCGGCTTTGCCGGTCGCGGTCGTGGCAACAGGGCCGCGACTTCTGCCGGCTTCGGCCGCGCCGCCTGCACGATGGGCTCGACCGCAACGCGCTTGGATGGGCCTAGGCTGGCCACCGCCAAGGGCGCTCGCGACGGCCTGGGTTCCGGCTGTTCGCTTGCCTCATCGTTATCCTTGCCGGAGCCGAAAATCCGGGCGAGCAGGCTGCGCTTGGGCTGTTCGGCGGCGTGCTCCTGGCTGGCGGTAATGACGCCGGCCTCGCGCGCGGCTTCCAGCGAGGTTCCGGACGGGATCGCGCCGTGGCGCTCGACGTCGGCAAGCGCCAGCGCATAGCCGGGCAGCGGATGTCCGTCGGCCGGGATGTGGACGGTGCGCCCATTGGGGAAAATCTTGACCAGTTCCTCGCGCGGGATGCGCGGCCAATGCCGGATGGTGCCGGTATCCATATGCACGAACGGCGAGCCCGAGGTCGGGTAGAACCCGACGCCGCCGCGCTGGAGGCGCAGGCCTTCGGCTCTGACTTTGGCGAGCGGTACGCCGGGAATGTAGAAGTCGATCGCGTTGCCGTTGATGTGCTGGCTGAACTTCGCGACTCCGCTCGAGCGCGAGCGCAGCATGGAGTTGGTCCCCGGCGAACGATAGCCGCAGATCACTTGGATCGGCTCGGTACCGCCGACCTCGCGATTGGTCTCCCACATCAGATCGAACAGGTGGGGGTCCATGTGGGTTTCTTGTTCCTTGCGCCAGTCGCGCATGAACCAGTCGAGCTTCTTCAGCGCGGCCTCGTCGTAACGGCCGTTGCGCTTGTAGGTGATGGTGATGTCTTCGCCGGTGTGAACGTGATGAAAGGCGATGGTTCGGGTGTCACCTTCGGCGATGGCGTTCTGCAGGGAATTGCTGGCGCCTAGCAGCAGCAGGCTGGCAATGCCCAGCCGCACGCCGCTGCGCGCCAAGGACAAAACGACAGTACCTTCGCGCCACGCCCCAACCGCCACTGCCACCGTCCGTGAACTGTGCCGTCCCAAAAAGTCGCTCCCCCCGGAACGTTTTCGTTCGTCCGGCTGCGACAATCACCCAGTCTTCTCGGCAAGGGTTAACGTGAACCTAGCGGTCGCCCCCCCGATTCCTCGATTCCTAGCGGCCGAAAATGGCTAAAAATGGCCAAGGCGGAGGTGAATCGTGAGTTTCTGCGAGGACCCCGGGGCCGGCCACCGCGGGTTTTAGCCGGGTAGGGGCCCGCCTGGCCTGATCGCGGGGCATATGGTCGAAGAATTCGGACGCATTGGGGGCCTCACCGCGTTCGACCCGGCGCAGCACGGCTTGATTGGCCTGCGTGCTTGCCCGCTCGCGCCTGGTGTCCTGCTGTGCTGCCGCATCGGCAATCCGGCGTCCGTCCTTGTGCAGGATGTTCTCGATACGTTCGTCCATGCCGTAGACGTCCTCGCGTTGTTGGAGCTTGCCGGCATCGTCCACGAAGGCGGTCTGGTAGGTGAGATGCACCATTGGCCGGTCGGTAAGCCTAAAGTAGCGCTCCCCGCGGCCGAACATCGCGCTGAGCTGTTGCGCGTTCGGCGTCGGACCGTTCATCGCGAGATGCAGAATGATCTCGCCGAATTCGGTCGGATTCTCCACCCGCATGCAGCCGTGGCTGAAGGCGCGCTTGTCGGCGGCAAACAGCCGCTTCTCCGGCGTGTCGTGCAGGTAGACCGAAAACTCGTTGGTAAAATTGAACTTGATACGGCCGAGCGCATTGCGGGCGCCGGGCGGCTGCGTCACGCTTAAGGTGCCGTCGCGTTCGCGTTTCACCTTGAGGCCCATGCGGGCAAAAATGGTGGGGTCGCCACCGTAGCGCGGCAGCAGTTCTTTCCTGATGATCGATTGCGGCACGTGCCACGACGGATTGAGCAGGACGGTATCCATCGACGCCGTCAGCAGCGGCGTCGGGGTCTTCGGCTTGCCGGCGACGATCTTGGTGCGCCACTGAACCTGGTGGTCGTGCACGACTTTGAGCGAGTAATCCGGGATGTTGACCATCACGTAGGTGTGGCCGAGGTCGCGCGGCAGCCAGCGCCAGCGCTCCATATTGGCGATGACGCGGTCGATGGCCTGGTCCGGTTTGGAACGGCTGGCGACGGCGGCGGATATTTTCCGAACGCGTGCGCCTCTGCGGACCGGTCTCACAGGCGCATCGTCGCCGACGAGAGCGGGCTGGAAAGTGCGGCTGCGCAATTCGGCGAGCTTCGCCTTCAGTGCCCGGAATCCCGAATGCGGCGGATTGAAGCTTTCGAGCGCGGCGCCGGCATCGGTGGCCTCGGCCAGTTTGCGCAGGATGTCGGCCGGCGGCGGCGTATGATCGCCGTAATCGACTTCCGACACCACCCGCCCCGGCGCGATACGGCCGGTCGCCAGGTGGCGGGCATAAGTAAGAACCGAATAGGTAAGAGTAATATCGGCGTCGGCCAGCGCCTCGGCGGATGTGCCGAAGGTTGGAATCCGGTAATCGGCCGCGTCGAGCCCGTCCGCGGCGGCGTTTTCGAGCTGCGCGATCACCGATTTGGCGCGCGAGTTGGGCTGGCCGTCGGCAATCCACAGCGGCGCGTAATTTCGTGCGGCATAGAACGCCGCCGTCGCTTCGCGCTCGGGCGCGCGCTCGATGCGCTTGTCGAGCATGCCGGAAGTCATGATGGCGCGCAACTTGTCCGCAATCTGGACGTCGATCGCCGCCGGCTGCTCGTCGACCTCGTTTTTGATACTGGCGTCGCCGGGTGCGGCTGGAGCGGGCGCCGCGGAGGATGGCTGGGCTGCGGGGCCAAGCGGTTCGGAAATCGCCGCGGCGTGGATCGGGGTGATGAAAATCAGCGCCAATAGGCTGCCGGAGAGCAGATGGCCGAATTGTCTTTTTCGCATCGATGATTCCGCTGAACCCGTCAAGCAACCGCGACTATGCGTCGATTTCGGCTGTTTGCCGAATTAAATCCGTCGTTTGTTTGCACGTACTTTCGAACGAGGCTAACGCGGCGTGCACGGCGCGCCGCCGCCGTTTTAGGCGGTCGTATTCTGCTTTTCCGCCGTGTCGTGCGGAACGTCGTCCAGGCCGAGGCTTTCCAGCTTGCGGTAGAGCGTCGATCGCCCGATTTTTAGGCGGCGTGCAACCTCCGACATTTGCTCGTGGTAATGCGCTATGGCGAAGCGGATCGTTTCCCGTTCGATCTCTTCGAGCGGCCGCACCTCGCCCTGTGCGTCGGTCAGCCGCAGTGCCGGCGCGGTCGATGATGAGACAGGGTGCCGGTCGGCGGCATCGCGCGCGTCCGGCCAGGCGGCGGTAATGGCCGGGGAAGGCTCGATCATCGGCTGCGCGGCAAGCGCGTCAGGCCCGACCTGGGCGGCCACTTGTGGAAATTCATGGACGCCGATCTGCTCGCCGTCGGTGAGCACGATCGCGCGGAAGATCGCATTCTCGAGCTGGCGCACGTTGCCCGGCCAGCGACAGGCCGTGAGCAGCCGCAGCGCCTCGGCCTCGATCCCGCGCACGCGCTTGCCTTCCTCGGCCGCGAGGCGGGCGAGGAAATGGCGGGCGAGTTCGGGGATATCCTCCGGCCGCTGCCGCAGGGGCGGCACCGAAATCGGAAACACGTGCAGGCGGTAGAACAGGTCCTCGCGGAAACGGCCGGACTTCACGTCGGCGATCAAATCGCGGTTGGTGGCGGAGACGATGCGCACGTCGACCTTGATGGTATTGCGTCCGCCGACCGGCTCGACTTCGCCCTCCTGCAGCGCGCGCAGCAATTTGACCTGCGCGGCGGGCGGCAATTCGCCGACCTCGTCGAGGAACAGCGTGCCGCCGTCGGCCTCGATGAATTTGCCGGTGTGCTTGTCGGTGGCGCCGGTGAAGGCGCCCTTCTCGTGGCCGAACAGAATCGACTCGACCAGGTTCTCCGGCATGGCGCCGCAATTGACCGCCACGAAGGGCTTGGCGCGGCGTGCGCCAGAGCCGTGAATGGCGCGCGCGATCAACTCCTTGCCGACGCCGGATTCGCCTTCGATCAGCACGGGGATGGCGGACGCCGCGGCCTTTTCGGCCGCGTGCAGCACCGGGCGCATGGCGTCCGAGCGCGTGATGACGTCCGAGATGCTCAGGGTTCCGTCGCGGCTGCGTTTGAGCCGCTGCAATTCGCCCGCCAGCGCCTTGGTGGCGAGCGCGTTGCGCAGCGACACCTGCAGCCGTTCCGGGCTCGCCGGCTTGACCACGAAGTCGGTGGCGCCCGCCCGCATGACCGACACAACATTGTCGATGCCGCCGTGGGCGGTCTGCACGATGACGGGGATGTCCAGGCCCGACTCGCGCATGCGCGCCAGGACGCCGAGGCCGTCGAGGTCGGGCATCACCAGGTCGAGCACCATGCAGTCGACGCGTTGCGCCCCGCCGAGCGCCCGCAAGGCCGCGTCGCCACCTTCGGCGACGAGCGCCTGATATCCGAAGCGCTGGACCATGGCCTCGAGCAGCCGGCGTTGGACGGGATCGTCGTCGACGATAAGCACGGTTACGGACATAGGACCTCGCAACGCACAGCGGCTGTGCCGATTTGGTGCAATGTGGCCGGTCCGGCTTAATGGGCTGTTAAATGGGCCGCCGGCGGGCGATATGTTGAAAATTCGCCCGTTGCCATCGCATCGCCACGGGCGGCGGCATAAATAATACTCTGAGCGCCCGAATTTCCCCGTTTCCGCATAAAAAGACCGTCCGCCCCATGGCCAAGAGCACGCCCCGCAAAAAACCGTCCAAGCTCGGCGCCTTGCCCGAGTGGAATCTCAACGACCTCTATCCCGGCATCGACAGTCCCGAGCTCAAATGGGACCTGGAAAACGCCGAAACCCGCAGCGTGGCGTTCGAGGCCGACTTCAAGGGCAGGCTCGCCGCGCTGGCGGCCGGGCCGGATGCGGGCAAGGCGCTGGCGGCGGCGGTCCGGCGCTATGAGGCACTCGACGACACGCTCGGCCGGGCGATGTCCTATGCCTCGCTGCGCTATGCCGGCAACTCCACCGATCCCGTCAGCGCCAAGTTTTACGGCGACATGCAGGAGCGCATCACCGCCGCATCGCTGCACCTGTTGTTCTTCACGCTCGAGCTCAACCGGATCGACGACGCCAAGCTCGAGGCGGCCATGGCGGATGCGGCGCTTGGCCATTACCGGCCCTGGATCGAGGACGTACGCAAGGACAAACCTTACCAGCTTGAGGATCGGGTCGAGGAACTGTTCCACGAGAAGTCGATCACCGGCTACTCGGCTTGGAACCGTAATTACGACGAGACCATCGCGTCCCTGCGCTTCAACATCGGCGGCAAGCCGCTTCCGATCGAGGTCGCGCTCAACTTGATGCAGGACGCCGACGGCAAGAAGCGCAAGGCAGCCGCGCTGGCGCTGGCCAAGACCTTCAAGGAGAACCTGCGGCCGTTGACGCTGATCACCAACACGCTCGCCAAGGACAAGGAAATTTCCGACCGTTGGCGCGGCTTCAAGGACGTCGCCGACGCCCGCCACCTTTCCAACCGGGTCGAGCCCGAGGTGGTGGAGGCGCTGGTCGAGGCCGTACGCGCCGCCTATCCGAAACTGTCGCATCGCTATTATGCTTTGAAAGCGAAATGGTTCGGCAAAAAACGATTGCCCTATTGGGACCGCAACGCGCCGCTGCCCAAGGTCGCGCAGCGCACGATCCCCTGGAGCGACGCGCGCGCGACCGTGCTCACCGCCTACGGCGCGTTCTCGCCGAAGATGGCGGAAGTCGCCGACCGTTTCTTCGAGCGGCGTTGGATCGATGCGCCGGTACGCCCGGGCAAGCAGCCGGGCGCGTTCTCGCATCCGACCGTGCCGTCGGCGCATCCTTATGTGCTGCTCAACTACCAGGGCAAGCCGCGCGACGTGATGACGCTGGCGCACGAACTCGGTCACGGGGTGCATCAGGTGCTGGCCGCGCCGAACGGGGCGTTGATGGCGCCGACGCCGCTGACGCTGGCGGAGACGGCATCCGTGTTCGGCGAGATGCTTACCTTCAAGAAGCTGCTGGCGCAGACCACCGACAAGAAGCAGCGCAAGGCCATGCTCGCCGCCAAGGTCGAGGACATGATCAACACCGTGGTGCGGCAGATCGCGTTCTACAGTTTCGAGCGCAAGGTGCACCTGGAACGCCGCAACGGCGAACTGACCGCCGACAAGATCTGCGAACTGTGGATATCGGTGCAAGCCGAGAGCCTTGGCCCCGCGATCGAGCTAAAGGCCGGCTACGAGACGTTCTGGAGCTACATCCCGCACTTCATCCATTCGCCGTTCTACGTCTATGCTTATGCGTTCGGCGACTGCATGGTGAACTCGCTGTACGCGGTCTACGAGCATTCGGCTGCCGGCTTCGCCGAGCGCTATCTCGACATGCTCGCGGCCGGCGGCACCAAGCACCACACCGAATTGCTCGCCCCGTTCGGCTTGGACGCCCGCGATCCCAAGTTCTGGGACGGGGGGCTCGGGGTGATCGCCAAGCTGATCGACGAGTTGGAGCAGCTTTCCTAGCGACTGCAATCGATAGTTGAGTGCGCCCGGCCGACCCGATAGACTTAATTTATCGGGGGAGGCGGCCATGGCGTTCGGCGACCTTTTTCAATTCAATCACGTCTTTGAAAGCGAAAAAGACTCGATAAACCATAGGCGCCGCAAGATAGGGCGACCGGATATTGAACTCGAACCGGAGGCGGCCGCGGATACGCCGCTGAGCATGAGCGACGGCACGACGCCGTTGCGGCCGAAAGAAGGATCCAATGTGGTCGGCTTGTCATTGTCCGGCGGCGGTATCCGTTCCGCGGCATTTTGCCTAGGCGCGCTGCAAGCGCTGCGGCAAGCCGACGTTCTGAAGAAAATCGACTATCTGTCGACCGTTTCCGGCGGCGGCTATATCGGCTCGTCGGTGTCCGCCGGCATGACCGCGACGGGCGGCAACTTCCCGTTCAAAAGCTACCTCTCGGAAGACGAGACGCCGTCGCTGCAACACCTGCGCGATTATTCGAATTATCTGTTTCCGGATGGCGCCGGCGATTTTCTGAGCAACGCCTCGATCTATGTGCGCGGACTGGTGGTGAACGCGATTCTTGTGCTGCCGTTCCTGCTGGCCGCGGCGGTGATTACCATTTTCTCAATCCCAGTCGCGGGCGAGGTTCGTGGGCCGAATCTCGTCGGCATTGAAATCCATAACATTTTCGCATTCGATCATTTTGTCGTTACGGCTTATCTCGCAATCCTCTTGCTGATCGTCGTCATCCTGTGGGGCTTTTCACGATCCCTGCCGTGGCTCAATAACCAGCACGAAGTTCCCAACGCGCTGACAAATGCCGTCGGATGGCTGGTGGTGATTTTGTTATTCGTCGTCTTCTGCGAATTGCAGCCGTTCATCCTCGGCGCGATGTTCACCCAGGAGGCGAACGGTTTTCTTCCCGCGCTGGTCGCCTGGGTCAGGGGCATCGTGCTGGCGCTCACGCCGGTTGCGGCCGTGGTCGCGTTCATTGCCAATAAATTTGGCGAAGTGGTCAAGCGCGCACTCGAATCGGAACGTATCCGAGACCAGATTCTCGGCTACGCGGCGCGCGTGGCCATTTACGTAGCGGCCGCCATCGTTCCGATCCTGGTCTGGGCTGTTTATCTGCAGTTCAGTTACTGGGGAATTTGCCTACAGGCCGACTGCATTCATTTCACGGCGCCTGAATGGCTCTCCAACAGCGCGCATTACTTTTCGAGCATCGTTCCACTGCCGCCAATCCGCGGTAACATCATTGCCGAGTTTTATATCGCTTTTGGCTTGGTTTGCTTGATCGCGATTTTATTTTTGCGACCGAACGCGAACTCGTTGCACCCACTCTATCGCGACCGGCTCAGCAAGGCCTTCCTGTTCCAGCCGCTGAAGACGGTGCCCCGCGATCCCAATACGGGCGTCCAACAGCCGCTCGGCCCTCTGCCTCTCAATCTGAGCCAACTATCTGATGCCGATTGCCCCTATCATCTGATCAACACGGCACTGAACGTGCAGGGCTCAAAACAAGTCAACCGGCGCGGCCGCAACGCCGATTTCTTCCTGTTCAGCCGGAATTTCGTGGGCAGCAAAGCGACGGACTATGTCGCTACCGCCGACATGGAATCCGTCATGACGGAGCTCGATCTCGGCACCGCCATGGCGACGTCTGGGGCCGCCGCCTCATCCAATATGGGCTCCGCGACGATCAAGCCGCTGACGCCGACGCTCGCGCTGCTCAATATCCGGCTGGGCTATTGGCTGCGTAATCCCAAGTGGGTCGTAAAAAGGGGCGGTTGGAACCGCTGGGCAAACTTCTATTTCATTGCCGAAATGTTTGGGAAGTTGAATGAATACCGCCGCTCGGTCTACCTCACCGATGGCGGCCACATCGAGAATCTCGGCGTCTACGAACTGCTCCGGCGCCGCTGCAAGGTGATTATCGCGGTCGATGCGGAGGCCGATCCGCAGATGGCCTTCGGCGGGTTCAATGTGCTCGAGCGTTACGCGCTGATCGATCTCGGCGTGCGCATCGATCTGCCCTGGCAGCAGATCGCCGATATGACCAAGGCAACCGCCAAGGCGATCGACGAAAAGGGAAATTGCGAAAAGCATCGCGGGCCGCACGTGGCGATCGGCGAAATCAGCTATCCGGGCGATCGCAAAGGCATCCTCATTTACATCAAATCGTCGCTGACCGGCGACGAGAACGATTATGTGTTTCACTACAAGAAGCGATATTCCGCGTTTCCGCACGAGACGACGCTCGACCAATTATTCTCGGAAGAGCAATTCGAGGCTTATCGCGCGCTCGGGTTTCACGCCACCCACGGTTTCTTCGACCGGCGCGATCAATTCGCCCATCGCGATCCGAAGGAAAACGCTTGCGTCGAAGTCAACCTCGATTTCCTCGATGGCTTGTTCCCGCTGACCTCCCAACCGGATCCCTGCTGGCCGCGCGCGCACACAATCTTCGCCGACTGGTTGGTGGACAATGACGACGTGGCGGACGCGGAGACGGTGACGACCGCGGTGTTGACGACTATCGAAACGATCGAGTAGGCGGCCTTTCAGCCGTACGCAGGGCGTCCTATATGAGGGCGTCCATGACCGACCGCGAAAAAAACCGCTTCTCCGCCCGCGCCAAGCGCTACGCCAATGTCGGCACCAAAGTGGGCGGCGTGGCCGCGCGCATGGCAGGGGCGCGGCTGATGGGCGTGCCGCAGGACCGCGCCGCCAATGCCATCGGGCTCGCCGCCGCGCTTGGCGGTTTGAAGGGCCCGATCATGAAGGTGGCGCAGCTGCTCGCCACCATCCCCGACGCGCTGCCGGCGGAATACGCCACCGAGTTGACCAAGCTGCAGAGCCAAGCGCCGCCCATGGGCTGGGCCTTCGTCAAGCGCCGCATGAACGCGGAATTGGGCGCCGGCTGGGAAGAAAAATTCAAAGGCTTCGAGCATCTTCCGGCGGCGGCCGCTTCGCTCGGCCAGGTGCATCGCGCCCGCGCGCTCGACGGCAGCGAGTTGGCCTGCAAGCTGCAATATCCCGACATGCAGTCGGCGGTCGAGGCCGACTTGGGGCAACTGAAGCTGCTGTTCGCGATCCGCAAGCGATTCGATCCGGCGCTCGACACCACCGAGATCGCCAAGGAAATCGCCGCGCGACTGCGCGAGGAGCTCGATTATACTCGAGAGGCCAGGCACGTCGCGCTCTATCGCAACATGCTGAAAGGCAGTGACGCCATCCGCGTGCCGGAGGTTTGGCCTGAACTTTCCACCGGCCGCCTGCTCACGATGGATTGGATGACCGGCCGCAAGCTGCTCAAGCACAAGGACGATACGCTTGCCGTGCGCAACCGTCTCGCCACCGCCATGTTCACCGCCTGGTGGCAACCGTTCAGCCGCTTCGGAGTCATCCACGGCGATCCGCATCTCGGCAACTACACGGTCTTCGACAGCGGCAATGGAAAGTCCTTGGGCAAGCCTACCGGCATCAACTTGCTCGACTACGGCTGTATCCGCATCTTCCCGCCGAGCTTCGTCGGCGGCGTGGTTGATCTTTATCGTGGTCTACTGACCGGCGATGACGATCGGGTCGTGCACGCCTACGAGGTCTGGGGTTTCAAGCGGCTCAGCCGCGAGCTGATCGAGGCGCTCAATATATGGGCACGCTTCATCTACGGCCCCTTGCTCGACGATCGGGTGCGCAGCGTGGCCGACGGCGTGAAGCCGTCGGAATACGGCCGCAAGGAAGCCTTCCAGGTCCACCAGGCGTTGAAAAAACGCGGGCCGGTAATGGTGCCGCGCGAATTCGTTTTCATGGACCGCGCGGCCATCGGCCTCGGGGCGGTATTCCTGCATTTGGCCGCCGAACTGAATTTCCATCGATTGTTCAACGAGGCGATCGAGCATTTCTCGATTCGCGAGGTGGCGGCCCGGCAAACCGCCGCGCTGGCCGAGGTCGGGCTCAAACCATCCGCACCGTGAAGACATCGGCCGAGGAATTGATCCGGATCAATATCATGCCGGCCCCCGATGATATTCAGGCGCGGTTTCGGGACGTTCTTCAACCGCTCTAAGGACCGCAAACGTTGCTCCAGGTGGCCATTTGCGCTACCTGACTACTCCCACCACTGCGATCCCTGGAGACACCTCACCATGGCCGACCACGGCACCGTCGAATATGCCACCGCGACCGGAAACGACTATCCGGCGCATGTAGGCACCTATGAGCGCTTCATCCTGTTCACCTTCGTGGGCATTATTCACGTGATCAACCTGCTGCTCGGCCTCACGGTCGGCGGCGTGATGGGTCACTGGTTCGTGGCGCTGCCGATCTTCATCATCGCAATCATCGGCGGGGTCTCGGGCCTGCTGAGCGGCTCGAAGACATCGAGCTACGTGGCTTTCGCGATCTGCTTTCTGATCTTCGCGTTCGCCGGACTTTCATCGTAGTGACATAACCCGGCCGATCCGCGGAGGTGCGAATGAAAATTGCGGTAGCACGTGAAGCAGACCCCGCGGAGCCGCGGGTCGCCGGGACACCGGAGACCGTGAAGAAGCTCAAGGCGTTGAGCGCGGAGGTCGCGGTTGCGCGCGGCGCGGGCCTTGCGTCGGGCATTCTGGATGCCGACTACGAGGCGGCGGGTGCGACGGTGGGTGACAATGTCACCAAAGACGCCGACGTGGTGTTGAAGGTGCGCCGGCCGGGGCAGAGCGAGCTCGCGGGCTACAAGAAGGGCGCGCTGGTCATCGCCATCATGGATCCGTACGGCAACGAGGCCGCGCTCAAGGCGATGGCGGACGCCGGGGTTTTAGCCTTTGCCATGGAACTGATGCCGCGCATCACCCGGGCGCAGTCGATGGACGTGCTCTCGAGCCAGGCCAACTTGGCGGGCTACCGGGCGGTGATCGATGCTGCGGAAGAGTTCGGCCGCGCCTTTCCGATGATGATGACGGCGGCCGGCACGGTGCCGGCGGCGAAAGTGTTCATTATGGGGGTGGGCGTTGCCGGGCTGCAAGCCATAGCCACGGCGCGGCGTTTGGGCGCCATCGTGACGGCGACCGACGTGCGGCCTGCGACCAAGGAGCAGGTGGAGAGCCTGGGGGCGAAGTTCCTGGCGGTCGAGGACGAGGAGTTCAAGAACGCGCAGACGGCGGGCGGCTACGCCAAGCCGATGTCGGCGGAATACCAGGCCAAGCAGGCGGCGCTCACCGCCGAGCACATCAAGAAGCAGGACATCGTCATTACCACCGCGCTGATCCCGGGACGCCCGGCGCCGCGGCTGATCTCCAAGGAAATGGTGGCCTCGATGCGGCCGGGCTCGGTGATCGTGGATCTCGCGGTCGAGCGCGGCGGCAATGTGGAAGGGGCGAAACCCGGCGAGGTTGTGACGGTCGGCCCGGCCAAGATCGTCGGCTACCTCAACGTGGCGGGACGGCTGGCGGCCTCGGCCTCCGCGCTCTACGCCAAGAACCTGCTGACGTTCCTCGACACCCTGATCGACAAGAAAGAGAAAAAACTTGCGGTCAACTGGGACGACGAGATCGTCAAGGGCACGCTATTGACCCGTGACGGGGCGATCGTGCATCCGAATTTCCAGCCCAAGACGGCGGCCTGAAGGAGAAGCTTATGGAGCACATCGCAAACGCGGTCGATCCTTTCGTATTCCGGCTCTCGATCTTCGTGCTGGCGGTATTCGTCGGCTACTACGTGGTGTGGTCGGTGACGCCGGCGCTGCATACCCCGCTAATGTCGGTGACCAACGCGATCTCCTCGGTGATCGTGGTGGGCGCACTGCTGGCGGTCGGGGTGGCGCTCATCGAAAACGACAATGGCACCATCCTGGCGCGGGGCTTGGGCTTCGTCGCGCTTACCTTCGCCTCGGTCAACATCTTCGGTGGCTTCCTGGTCACCCAGCGCATGCTGGCGATGTACCAGAAGAAAAAGAAATGAGTCTGAGCCATGAGCCCTAATCTCGTCGCGCTGCTCTATCTGGTCGCCGGCGTCCTGTTCATCCAGGCGCTGCGCGGGCTCTCGAGCCCCGACACCAGCCGGCGCGGCAACTATCTCGGCATGATCGGCATGACGATTGCCGTGCTCACGACGCTCGGCTCGCATCCGCCGGAAGGCGCGCTAGCTTGGGGCCTGGTGGTGGGCGGCATCGCGCTCGGCGGTGGCATAGGTGCTGTGATCGCGCGCCGTGTGCCGATGACCTCGATGCCGGAACTGGTGGCGGCCTTCCATTCGCTGGTCGGCATGGCGGCGGTGCTGGTGGCGGCAGGCGCTTATTACGCGCCGGCGGCCTTCGACATCGGAACCGAAGGCCATATCCATCAACAAAGCCTGATCGAAATGGCGCTCGGCACCGCTATCGGCGCCATCACCTTCACCGGCTCGGTGATCGCCTTCCTCAAGCTCAGCGCCCGTATGAGCGGCAAGCCGATCATGCTGCCGGGGCGGCACGTGATCAACATCGCGCTCGCTTTGGGCCTGGTGTTCTTCATCTACCACTTCTATCTCACCCAGACCGCGCTCGACTTCTGGCTGATTGTCGCCATCTCGCTGACGTTCGGCGTGCTCATCATCGTGCCGATCGGCGGCGCCGACATGCCGGTGGTGATCTCGATGCTCAACTCTTATTCGGGCTGGGCGGCCGCCGGCATCGGCTTCACGCTCGGCAACTCGGCGCTGATCATCACCGGCGCGCTGGTCGGCTCCTCGGGCGCGATCCTGTCCTACATCATGTGCCACGCCATGAACCGCTCGTTCATCTCGGTCATCCTTGGCGGCTTCGGCGGCGAGGTGGCGGGCCCTGGCGCTGGCGCCGAACAGCGGCCGGTCAAGCTCGGATCGGCGGATGACGCCGCCTACATCATGAAGAACGCGCAGAAGGTCATCATCGTGCCGGGCTACGGCATGGCGGTGGCGCAAGCGCAACACGCCTTGCGAGAGATGGCCGAAAAGCTCAAGAAGGAAGGCGTCGAGGTCAAATACGCCATCCACCCCGTGGCCGGCCGCATGCCCGGCCACATGAACGTGCTTCTTGCGGAAGCGAATGTGCCCTACGACGAAGTGTTCGAGCTGGAAGACATCAACTCGGAGTTCGCGCAGGCCGACATCGCCTTCGTCATCGGCGCCAACGACGTCACCAACCCGGCCGCCGAAGACGACAAGACCTCGCCCATATACGGCATGCCCGTGCTGCAGGTGTGGAAAGCCGGCACCGTGATGTTCATCAAGCGCTCGCTTGCCTCGGGTTACGCCGGTATCGACAACCCGCTGTTCTATCGCGACAACACCATGATGCTGCTCGGCGACGCCAAGAAAATGACCGAGAGCATCGTCAAGGCGATGTGATCATCGCGCCAGACGTGGCGTTGATCAGGCCAGAGCAACTTCTTCGTCTGATGGAGCAAGGCCCGGCGCCTCGATTTTGTTCTGGGTCTCCGGCGCCGCGTAGCGGAATTGCCGGCCGTGCAGGGTGACGGTCAGTCCGATGTCGTAATGACCGGCGCCGAACACCTCAATCCGCCGGTCCAATTCCTCTTTTGAAATATCGGCGGCAATTTCGCACATCGCCGCATAGGACCGACGCGTGCTCTTGACGCCGCTCCACGCGATGGGAAGCTCGGCGAGCGATGCGCCTTGGGTGGCGAGCAACGGCGCCAGACTCCAGAACAGCCGCGCCAATTCGACAAACGCCAATTCCTGCAGGCGCAGGACGCTGGTGCCGGGCGGGATGCCGAATATCTTGCAGGCGACGATCGGCCCGGCGTCGACCCGTTCGATCATGGCATGCGCGGTCGCGCCAAAATATTTGGCCCTATCGTAGACCGCGAAATGCGAGGGCACCCAGCCCGGATAATGCGGCGGTCCGGGACGAAAATTATATGCGCCGAAACCGAGCGCGCCGAGAATTCGCGCCGGCACGATCACCGGCGTGACGAACGCGATCAACCGCGCCTGCGCCAGCGCGCAGGAGTTGACTGCCTCCAGGTCTTCCAGCGACTTCACCGGCCGGATGGCGATTTGCGGATTGTGCTTCCGCAGGACCGCCGTCAACGCGGCTTCCTCGACCGGGCCGGTGAGCAGGATGATGGTGTCGAGCATGCTAATCTGCCGGCGCAAACCGATGCGCAGGAAAACGCGTTAGGGGAAACTTGGCGCGGCGGCCGATCAAGCCGTCACGTCGACCAGGTTTGACGGCGACGTTGATGCCGCCGGATCGCTGCTGGTGCCCGCCGGCGTGCTGGTGGATTGCGACGGGTCGCTGCCGCTGGCGTGGTGGTGATGGCCATGATGGTGATGCGCGCCCTTCATGGCCTGCATCTGCTGCTGCAGCGTGGCCAGCGCGGATTGCGCCTTGCCGATGTCGCCCGATTGCAGCGCGTCGCCGATCCGGCTCAGTGCCTGCGCAAAGGGGCTATTCGGATCGCCGCCGGCGGCTTGCGACAGGCTCGCGTAAGCCCTTTGCGCGGCCGAGAGGTCGCCGGATTGCAGCGCGTTGGTCAGTTGCCCGAAGGCTTGCCGCAGCGGATCGACCGGCGGCGATACGTTGGACGCGGCGGAAGAAACAGGAGCTATTGCCATGACACGTCTCCGGCAGGACCAAATTGTCCCGCATGGAATTGCGTCGCCCGTGCGCACGGATTAGCCGACGGTCATTGTCGAATCGTTAAAGATAATTCCCATGCGACTGTCTGCGCGATTTTTTATGCAAGATTTACGCGCCGGCGTGCGCCGCCGGCTTCCGTACTGCATGATCGAGGCGCATCACAACGTCTGGTACGTCACATAGGCGTCCACGGCCCCGAGGCGGGGATGCCGGAATGCGTCCGGCAAAGTGCCTACGATCTCGAAGCCCATGCTTTGCCATAGCCGCACCGCGCGGGCGTTGGAGGCGATGACGAAATTGAACTGCATGGCGGCAAAGCCGCGCTCGCGGGCTTGCTCCAGCGAATGTTCGCACATCGCCCGCGCCACGCCGCGTCCCATCGCTTCGCTCGCTACCATGTAGCCGCAATTGGCCACGTGCGCGCCGCCGCCTTGGGTGTTGGCGCGAAGATAATAAGTGCCGGCGATGTCGCCGCCTTGCTCGGCGACGAAGACCGCGTGGCCGGCGCTGCGCCAATAGGCCAGCGCGTCAGCGCGGCTGACGTCGCGCGGGATCGGATAGGTCTCGCCGGCTCGGAAAGTCGGCTCCTGGATGCGCCAGATCGCGTCGTCGTCGGCGGGCGTGCGGGCCGGATGGTGAGTGCGGCATTCATGACGGCCTAGGTATCATGTGCCGGTCGCGATGTTCCAGGCCGGCGCCGAGCGGCGCCGATGCAACCAAGCAGGTTGCCGTGCGTTGCCTGAGCAGGGGGCGAACCTCTGTAAACGGTGAGATTCATCCATCATGTCAACTTCAATTCGCAGCCTCGGCATCGTCGGCCTCGGAAAAATGGGCGCCGATCTCGCAAAAAATGCACTCAGCAAAGGCTTCGATGTCGCCGGGACCGACACCCATACGGTGCCGGGCGATTTGACCAAAGCCGGTTTGAGGGCCGCCGGCGACCTCAAGCAACTCGCCGCGTTGCTGACGCCGCCGCGCTTCATCATTCTTTACGTTCCGGCAGGACCGCCGGTCGATAGCGTGCTCGCGCAACTCGAAGGCCTGTTGCAGCCCGGCGATATCATTGCCGACGGCGGCAATTCCTATTGGGGCGATTCCATTCGCCGCCACGCGCGGCTCAAGCAGAAGGGCATTCACTTTATCGACGCCGGAACCTCGGGCGGGCCAGGAGGCGCGCTCGAAGGCGCCTGCTTCATGCTCGGCGGCGAAGACGTCGCCGTTGCGGCGGTCGAACCGATGCTGCGCAAGCTTGCGGTCGACGGCGGCTTCGTGCACGCTGGCGGGCCGGGCGCCGGGCATTTCGTCAAGCTTGTTCATAACGGCATCGAATTCGCCATGCTGCAGGCGATCGGCGAGGGCGTCGATCTGCTCGAGAATTATCGCGAGCGGCTTCCGGTCGCCGACGTGCTGAGTTGCTGGCGGCACGGCTCGGTCATTCGCTCGTGGCTGGTCGACTTGATGGAGATGATGTACCGCAAGCAAGGCGGACTGGCGAAAGTCCCCGCCTATGTCGACGATACCGGCGAGGTGAACTGGCTGGTCGACGACGCGCTACACATGGAAGTGGCGATCCCGGTGATCACCCAATCGGTCGTGCAGCTTGTCGCCTCGCGCGACGGCAGACACGACGCCTCGCGCGCCATCGCCATGATGCGGCATGGCTTCGGCGGCCACCCTTACGGCGAGAACGCCGGTATCGCCCATGAGCGCCACACCGGCCGCATCGGTGGCTTCGTCGGCAAGGGCGCTAACGGAGCCGCGCCATGAGCAAGCCGATCGGCCGTTATGCTTGGGCGATCGCGGAAGGCTATATCCCGCCGGGTTCGACCGGCACGACGCGCGAACTCACCAGTCATGAAACCGTGTGCATTCTCAACGCCGCCGACGAGGGCGCGCACGTTTCGATCTCGGTCTACTTCGCCAACCGCGAGCCGGCCGGGCCCTATAAATTCACCTGCGGCGCGCGGCGCACGCTGCATCTGCGTTTCAACGATTTCACCGATCCGGAGCCGGTGCCGAAGGGCACGGATTTCTCCAGCATCATCACCTCGACGGTGCCGGTGGTCGTACAGCACACGCGGCTCGATACGCGGCAACCGGCGCTGGCGCTGATGAGCACCATGGCGTTTCCGCTCGACGCCTGAAAAGCTGTTTTGCCGACTGCCATAGCGCAGCGCCGCCTTCTCTCGCTGCGGCTCGTCACGTTTGTGTTATGAAAGGCCGATGGCCGTTTTGAAATGGCTCTTGGTCCTCGCCCTGGTCGGCTATGCCGGCTTGCTCGCGCTGATGTACGTGTTTCAGCGCGCGATGATGTATTTCCCCGATGCCACGCGCGTGGCGCCGGCGCAAGCCGGACTGCCGCGGGCGGCAGAAGTGACGTTCGCAAGTTCCGATGGTGAAAAGCTGGTCGCTTGGTATTTGCCGCCCGACGCCGGCAAGCCGCTCGTCATCTATTTCCAGGGCAATGCCGGAGGTCTCGCCGCGCGGGTTGGGCGTTTCACCTGGTTGACCGCCGACGGCACCGGCCTCCTGGCCCTGTGTTATCGCGGCTATGGCGGCTCGAGCGGCACACCGAGCGAGGACGGCCTGATCCGCGACGCGGAGGCTGCTTATGGCTTCGCACGCGAACGCATTCCGGCGCGGCGCATCGTGCTGTTCGGCGAGTCGCTTGGCACCGCGGTAGCGGTGGCGCTCGCCGCCGGCCGCGAAGTCGCGGCCGTGATCCTCGACGCGCCGTTCACTTCTGCCGCGGAAGTGGGCGCTGCCGCCTATCCGTTCGCCCCGGTGCGCTGGCTGATGAAGGACAAATTCCGCTCTGACGAACGCATCGGTCGCGTGTCGGCGCCGCTCCTGGTGGTGCACGGCGAGCAGGACCGCATCGTCCCGATCCGCTTTGCCGAAAACCTGTTCGCCTTGGCGCGCGAGCCCAAGCGTTTCGTGCGCTTCCCGCAAGGCGGCCATGTCGATCTCGACGACCACGGCGCGGCGAAAGTGGTGCGAGCGTTTCTGGCGGGGCTGTAGCCTTGGACATTTGGCGACGGACGAATATGCTGAATTGAATTCGTTTCCGGGGGAAATTCAAAAATGCTGTTCAATGCTTGCAATTGCGGCCCTACGCTGGCCGTGAATTTCGCTCACATATGCGGCGGCGGCGCCGGCTTCATCTCGGCGGTGATCGCGACGCTCGCCGGCAGCGCCAGGACGGCGGCGGCGAAAACGCTCGGGCGCGCGGTGCCGGAGGTGGACCGCCTGGCGGTGCGCATGGTCACCGACAACATCGTTATCCAGTTCGTGCCGACCGAAAAGCGCGGCGGGCTGACCATCGAGCGCAAGAGCGGCAACACCGTTCCCGACAAGCCGCCGCGCACCATGCTCAATGGCGAGTGGGGCCTCGCCATGCATGCGCAATCGTTCCTCGGCGGCGAGGAACGCAATGTGCTGATCGATTTCGGCTACACTCCGGAAGTTTTGCTCAACAACCTGTCGATCCTTAAAATCGATCCCTCGACCTTCGACGCGCTGGTGTTGAGCCACGGTCATTACGACCATTTCGGCGGCATGGTCGGATTCCTTAGCGCTACCAAGGGCAAGTTGAAAAGCAAAATGCCGTTCTATGTCGGCGGCGAGGACACCTTCTGCCTGCGCCGCAATCCGGGCGGCAATTTCGGCGCGCTCGACCGCAAGGCGATCCTGGACGCCGATCTCGCGCTGATGATGGCGGCGGAGCCGGCCATCGTCGCCGACCACGCCTTCACCACCGGCCGCATCGGGCAATCCTCGTTCGAGATGCCGTTGCGGGCGACCGATGAGATCGTCGGCATCTTCGACGGCTTCGGCTGCTTCCCGGAGAAGATGCCGGCGGAGAAAAACGTCGGCAAATACATCCCCGACGATTTCGAACATGAACTCGCCACCATCTACATGGTCAAAGGCAAAGGCCTGGTGGTGCTCACCTCCTGCAGCCACCGCGGCGTGATCAACACCGTGCGGCAGGCGATGGCAGCCTCCGGCATCGACAAGGTGCACGCGGTGATCGGCGGCTTCCACGTCGTGCCACCGCTCGGCGACGATTACATCGAGAAAACCATCGCGGAATTCCGCGACATCGATCCGGATTATCTCGTCGTAGGCCACTGCACCGGCGACCGCTTCTACGACCTCGCGCGCGCCGCGCTCGGCGACAAGGTGATCCACTCGGCGGTTGGCACGCGCTTTGTGTTCGAGGCGGACTAAAGCGCATTCATAGTTAAGGCCCCGGCACCCTCAAGTTTGCCTTCGCCGCCGGCGATCTGAAACCTGCCTGCGCCGTTAGTCCAAAGCAGACTAGCGTCCATGGCGCGGCATACTTAGGTATAGCGCCGTAAATCCCGAACCATGGCCGGCAACCGCAGGAGATCGCGGTTGAATTCGGGACGATCGATAGGTAGGCAGGCCCCGCGAAAGTGCCGTCATTTAGGAAGGTTACGCGATGCTAAAGCGCATGGTCATCATGCTGGTTCTCACCGGGCTGGTCCTGGGCGCCGTCTTCGGGTTCGAGGCGTTCAAGGGCGTGATGATCCGGAAATTCTTGACCACCTTGTCCAACCCGCCGCAGACCGTGTCGACCATGGTCGTCGCATCGTCGGAATGGCGCTCGCAAATCGAAGCCGTCGGCAGCGTGCGCGCGGTCAATGGCGCAAATCTGAGCGGGCAGGTCTCCGGCATCGTTTCCGCGCTGCATTTTGAATCCGGCGCCGACGTCAAGAAAGGCGATCTGCTGATCGAATTGGCGTCGGCCGATGACGTCGCGCATCTCGCCGCTTTGAAGGCGACGGCGGCGCTTGCCAAGATCACCTACGACCGCGATCGCGCTTTGGCCAAAACCAATGCGGTAAGCCAGCAGGCCGTCGATACCGACGAAGGCAATCTCAAGAACGCGCAGGCGCTGGTGGCGCAGCAGCAGGCGCTGGTCGATTACAAATCCATTCGAGCGCCATTTTCCGGCCGGCTCGGCATACGTCAGGTCGACCTCGGCCAGTATCTTGCCGCCGGCACCGCTTTCGTCACGCTTCAGCAACTCGATCCGATCTATGTCGACTTCTTCGTGCCGCAGCAGGCGCTGGCGAAGATCAAAGTCGGGCAGGCGGTGACGGCGAAGGTCGACACCTATCCCGGCCGCAGTTTCGCCGGAAAGATCCTGGCGATCAATTCGATCGTCGATCCGGCGACCCGCAACGTGCAAATCCGGGCTTCGTTTCCGAACGAAAACAATCTTCTGATGCCGGGCATGTTCGCGACCGTCGATATCGACACCGCCGCGCCGGAGAAATTTGTCACACTTCCGCAAACGGCGATCGCGTATAATTCTTACGGCGATATCGTTTATGTGGTCGACGACAAGGGCAAGGACGCGAACGGTCAGCCGCAATTGATCGCGCGGCAGACGTTCGTCACCGTCGGCGCGACCCGTGGCGACCAGGTCGCGGTCACCAGCGGCGTCAAGGACGGCGACACCATCGTCACCACCGGGCAAATCAAGCTCCACAACGGTACGCCGGTGCACGTCAACAATGCCGTCCAACCGGCCAACAATCCTAATCCGAAAGTTGTCGATCGATGATCGGCGCGCAGGAACGATGATCGTCTTCACCGTCCGTCCGGCATCGAGGGCAGCCGCATGAACTTCACCGACATCTTTGTTCGCCGTCCGGTGCTGGCGACCGTGGTCAGCCTGATCATTCTCGTGCTCGGCTTGCGCGCCGTCGGCTCGTTGCCGATCCTGCAATATCCGCGCACGGAAAACACCGTCGTGACGGTGTCGACGACCTATTACGGCGCCGATCCCGACGTCATCGCCGGCTTCATCTCGACGCCGCTGGAGAACGCCATCGCACAGGCCAACGGCATCGACTATATGAGCTCGACCAGCCAAAGCGGCGTCAGCACGATCACCGTCTACCTGCGGCTCAACTACGACGCCGACAAGGCCCTGACCGAGATCAACACCAAGATCGCCTCGGTGCTCAACCAGTTGCCGTCGGGCACCCAGCAGCCCGTGCTGACGGTGAAGGTCGGGCAAACCATCGACGCTATGTATATGGGTTTCGACAGCGACGTGCTGCCGCGCAACGAGATTACCGACTATCTGGTGCGGGTGGTGCAGCCCAAGCTGCAGGCGATCCCCGGGGTTCAGACTGCCGAAGTTCTGGGCGGTCAGAATTTCGCGCTGCGGGCCTGGCTCGACCCGGCCAAGCTCGCGGCTTACGGACTGACCGCCGCCGACGTGACGACCGCGCTGCAGAAAAACGATTACATTTCGGGGCTGGGCGCCACCAAAGGCCAGATGGTGCAGGTCAGCCTGACGGCCTCGACCAGCCTGCACAGCGCCAAGGAATTCGCCAATCTCGTGATCAAGCAGGCGAACGGCGCCATCGTACGCTTGCAAGACGTCGCCAATGTCTCGCTTGGCGCCGACGACTATGAATCGCAGGTTTCGTTCGACGGCAAGCAAGCGGTCTATATCGGCGTCCAGGTCGCGCCCGGAGCCAATCTGCTCGACGTCATTGCCGGCGTGCGCAAGGAATTTCCCAACGTCCGCGCGGCGCTTCCGCAAGGCCTGCGCGGCGCCATCATTTACGACTCGACGGACTTCGTGAACAGCTCGATCCGCGAAGTGATCTGGACGCTCGGCGAAGCGCTGGTGATCGTGACGCTGGTTATCTTTGCCTTCCTCGGCTCGCTGCGTTCGGTGCTCATCCCGACGGTCGCCATTCCGCTGTCGCTCATCGGCACGTTCACGATGATGCTGGCGCTCGGATTCTCCATCAATCTTCTCACGTTGCTGGCGCTGGTGCTGGCTATCGGCCTGGTGGTGGACGACGCCATCATCGTGGTCGAAAACGTCAACCGCCATCTCGACGAGGGCATGCGTCTGATACCGGCGGCGATCACGGCGGCGCGCGAACTCGGCGGGCCGATTATCGCGATGACCGTGGTGCTGGTTGCGGTCTATGTGCCGATCGGCTTCCAGGGCGGACTGACCGGTGCGTTGTTCACCGAGTTCGCCTTCACCCTGGTCGGCGCGGTGACGGTTTCGGCGATCATCGCGCTGACGCTATCGCCGATGATGTGTTCGCGGATTCTCAAACCGCGCGATCCGGGCAAGCGCGGCTGGCAGGATCGACTCGCCGATTTTATCGACCATACGTTCGACCGCGTGCGCCAGCGCTATCAGCGCTGGCTGCACGGAAGCCTCGGCTATTTGCCGGTCACCGTTACCTTCGCGCTGATCGTGCTCGGCAGCATTTATTTCCTCTATGCCGGCGCTAAGAGCGAACTGGCGCCGCAGGAGGACGCCGGCATCGTCATCGCATCCTCCACGCTGGCGCCGAACGCGACGCTGGAGCAGAAGCTTCTCTATTCGAAGCAGGTGTACGAGATTTTCGCCAAGCACACGGAAACCGCGCACGTCTTCCAGATCGACGCCCCCGGCACGTCGATCGCCGGCATGGTGTTCAAGCCCTGGGACGAGCGCAGCAAGACCACCAACGAATTGCAGCCGGTGATCCAAAACGAGTTGAATGCGATTGCCGGCGCGCGCGTGGCGGCCTTCCAGCTTCCGCCGCTGCCGGGCAGCCAAGGCCTGCCGGTCCAGTTTGTTCTGGAAACCACCGATTCGTTCGCGCGGCTCGACACCGTGGCGCAGAATTTCCTGCAAACGGCGGTCAAGAGCGGGATGTTCATTTTTCTCGACTCGGATCTCAAGATCAACACGCCGCAGGCGGTCGTGCAGATCGATCGTGACAAGACAGCGCAACTCGGCCTGACCATGAGCGACATCGGCGCCGCGCTAGGCGGCATGCTCGGCGGCGGCTACGTTAATTATTTCAGCCTCGACCAGCGCTCCTACAAAGTGATCCCGCAGGTGCAGCAGGCCAATCGTCTGAATACCCAGCAGTTGCTCAATTATTACATCGGAACGGTCAACGGCGTGCCGATCCCGCTGTCGTCGGTGGCGACGATTACCACCAAGACGATCCCGCAGTCGATCAATCACTTCCAGCAGCTCAACAGCGCCACCATTCAGGGCGTCGCGGCGCCCGGCGTGGCGCAGGCCGACGTGCTGAAGTTTCTTCAGGACCTGGCCCCGCGGACGCTGCCGCAAGGTTACGCGGTCGATTACGGCGGGCTGTCGCGGCAATATGTGCAGGAGTCGAGCGCCTTCATCGCAACCTTCGGCTTTGCGCTCATCATCATCTATCTGGCGCTCGCCGCCTTGTTCGAGAGTTTCCGCGACCCGGTGATCATTCTGGTCTCGGTGCCGATGTCGATTGCCGGCGCGCTGCTGTTCATCAGTGTCGGCATCGGCGGCGCCAGCCTCAACATTTACACCGAAGTCGGCCTGGTGACCTTGATGGGGTTGATCAGCAAGCACGGCATCCTGATCGTCGAGTTCGCCAACGGGCTCCAGCAGGAAGGCAAGTCCAAGCGCGAGGCGATCGAGCAAGCCTGCGGAATCCGGTTACGGCCGATCCTGATGACGACCGCCGCGATGGTGCTGGGCGTGATCCCACTGATTATCGCCAGCGGCGCCGGCGCGGTGTCGCGCTTCAATATGGGGCTGGTGATCGCCAGCGGCGTCGCTATCGGGACGCTGTTCACGCTGTTCGTCGTGCCCGCGGTTTACCTGCTTATCGCCGCGGACCACTCCAAGCATGCCGAATCGCAAGAGGCGGCGGAGCCGGCTTGAGGGGAGTAGCGATGCCGACTTTCGCCAGCCGCGTTCCGCGCCGGCCAGCGCCAAAAAGCAATAGCGCGGGCGTTTGAAGGCCCGCGCCACGTCACAATCGAATCGAAGTCGGTTAGAAGCCGGAGCCGCCGCCGAAACGGGGCGCGCCGCCACGGCCGCCGCGGCCACCGCCGCCGGGACCACCCGGGCCGCCAGCCGCGCCGGGCACCACACGGGGCTTCATCGGCAGCAGGCCTTCGCGCTGCATCTTCTTGCGCGCGAGCTTGCGGGCGCGGCGGATCGCTTCCGCCTTTTCCCGCGCCTTCTTTTCCGAGGGTTTTTCGTAATGGCCGCGAAGCTTCATTTCGCGGAAAATGCCCTCGCGCTGCATCTTCTTCTTGAGCGCCTTGAGGGCCTGATCGACGTTGTTGTCGCGAACGAGAACTTGCACGCTTGCTCCTTCGTTGATTAAGGGCCGGGTTCAGGGTCGAAAGCCCCGGAATATTGGGCCTTCCAAGTCGCGCGGCTCTAGCAGAAATGGGGTTAGGAGTCCACAATTGCCGGTGGCGGGCCTTTTCTCGGGCCCTCCGATCGCCCAATTTTCGCAAAGGGGCCATAGGGCGTCAAATGGCTGCGTCGCGCGGGCACGGCGGGCAGGGGCCTCGCAAGGCGGCGCGGCGCGACTTGCTGTGTCGGGCCGGCGCATTCGCCGCGGCCGCGATTTTCGCCCCGCGGCCGGCCGCGGCCCAGACGTTCAACGCGACCTCGATCAGCCAAGCCGCCCAGGAGGCCCGGCGCGACGCCGGCAGACTTGGCCTGCGCGCCGATAACCTGCTGCGCCTGACCGTGGCCGACGGCCCGGAGCGCGGCGCCAGCGCGGTGCGCCGGTTCCGCATCGAGCAGGCTTCGCTCTCGCGCGACCTGGCCGCCGTCTTCGACAGTCGCGTCAGCGAGGACGATTGGCTACTGGTGGTGCCGACGCGCGAGCTCAATCTCGCGCTCACGATGCAGCCGCTAGTCGTCCGCCTGGCGCCCACGCCGGACGAGGTCGAGGCCGCGATCCGGCAGCCGCTGCCGCAGATCGAGCCGCTCGCGGGCGACACCGCCGAGGACGTGCTGCTCACCATCGTGCTCGGCGCCCTGGGCCTGCCGCGCCATGTCGCGCTTTTCGAACAGCTTCGGAACGACCGCGACGTGGCGGCCGCCGCCGAGGGCGCCGCGGCGGCACTGAAGTCGGAGCGCTACGGTCTTGCTGCCTTCGAACTCGAACGTTTGATGCGGGTGATGGTGCTGCCAAGCACCGTCGCGGCGATTGCCGGCGATCTCGGCAATGACGCCGTGCGCACGCTCTACAAGGCGCTGGTGGTACGGTTTGTGCCCTTCGTCGGCTGGACGTTATTCGATACCTGGCTGCTGGCGACGATCTATTTCAACCGCGACACCACCGCGCCGGTCCTGCGCTAGAGAGACCGAAAAGGCCCGTCAAACCCGGCCTTTGGAAAGTAACCCACAGCCTAAATTTGCCCTCTTCATCCCGCGAAGTTTGGTGTAAACCTGTCGTTTCCAGTGAAACCGCCGTGAATTGGGAACCTCTACCGTGAACGTCCAGATGACCACGAAGCATTCGCTCGGCGCCCTCGTGACCGAGGGCAAGACCAAAAAAGTCTACAAGATTAAAGGCGGCTCCGATCTGGTCGCCGTGATCTCCAAGGACGACATCACGGCCGGCGACGGCGCCAAACACGACATCATCCCGGACAAGGGCCGCATTGCCACCGCGACCACGTCCAATGTGTTCCGCCTGCTGAAAGCCTCCGGCCTGCCGGTCGCCTTCCTCGAGCAGGACAGCGAGACCTCGTTCGTCGCGCCTAATTGCAGCATGCTGCCTTATGAGGTGGTGGTGCGGCGCGAAGCGCACGGCTCTTATCTGAAGCGAAATCCCCACCTTGCGAAGGGCCAGTTGTTTCCGCAGGCGCTGGTCGAGTTCTATCTCAAGACCAAGGACAAGAACTGGAAGGGCAAGCCGCTCATCGCCGACGATCCCTTCATGCAGCTCACTGACGACGGCAAGCAGATCAAGCTGTTCAATCCGGCCAAGCCGCTGCAGGGGCAGGAGCCGTTCCTGGTGCTGCCGGTGTCGGACGTGTTCAGCAGCGCCGACGAATCGAAAATGTTTCCCGAGATGCAGCGCGTCGCCCGCCAGACCTTCCTCGTGCTCGAGAAGGCCTGGCAACTCGAAGGCGGCACGCTGGTCGATCTCAAAGTCGAGTTCGGTTTCGACGCCAAAGGCAACCTGCTGCTCGCCGACGTCGTCGACAACGATTCCTGGCGCGTGCTCGAAGGCGGCGCCTATATCGACAAGCAGGTCTATCGCGAGGGCGGCGCGCTCGAAGACGTCGCCGCCAAGTACCGGCACGTCGCGGAAGTTACCGGCCATTTCCACGTGCCGCGGCAGCGCATCATTCTCTGGCGCGGTTCGGACAAGGACAAGACCGAGGCGTTTTCGGAAGCGCTCGGCGAACTGAAGGACATGATGACCGTCGTGACCTGCTCGATCCACAAGGAGCCGGTCAGGGGCGCTGCAACGCTGCATCGCATGTTGCAGGAAGTGCCGGATACGGTGGTGATCGCTTTCATCGGCCGCTCGAACGGCGCGGGGCCGGTGCTGTCGGCGCTGTCCGCGGCGCCGGTGATCACGGTGCCCGCCAGCGTCAAGGATTTTCCTGAGGATATCTGGTCGTCGTTGCGGGCGCCGAGTTCGACCCCGGTGATGACGGTGCTGGAGCCCGCCAACGCGGTGCTCGCCGCCTTGCAGATTCTCTCCGGGCGCAATCCTCGCCTCTACGCCAAAGTGCGCGGCGAGATCGAAAGCCGGACGGTCAATACAATTCAGCTCTGATCGGAGCGGGATGGCGGGGCGACGTGGCCGCAGATAAGGCCGGCAAGCCGACAGTCGATGCTCCGGCGGTGGGGCCGGCGGCTTTGTTGTTGGCGGAGGTCGAGCGGCTTCAGGCCGACCTCGGTAAGGCGCAGCGCACCATCGCCGAGCTCGAAGCGCGCGCCGACGTCGATCCGCTGCTCGACATTCTCAACCGGCGCGGCTTCGAGCGCGAACTCAAGCGCTCTCTCGCCTACCTGCAACGCTACAACGGCGAGGCGGTGCTGCTGTTCATCGATCTCGACGGCTTCAAGGCGGTCAACGACCGCCACGGTCACGCCGCCGGCGATGCTCTACTCAAAGCGGTGGCGCGCGAGCTCGTCTGTCATGTGCGCGCTTCCGACGTAGTGGCGCGGCTCGGCGGCGACGAGTTCGGCGTGCTGTTATGGAATCTCGGGGCAGCGCAGGCGGCGGCCAAGGCGCACAGCCTGGAAAGGCTGATCGAGGCGGTGACCGTCGCGCACGGCGAGGCGCGGATCGCGGTCGGCGCCAGCGTCGGCCTGGTGCCTTTGGTCGCCGGCGCGGCGCCCGAGCAGATGATCGACGCGGCCGACAAAGCCATGTATGCGCGCAAGAACGAGCGGCGGGGTATACCCCGCTAGGCGATGATATCCGGCGTGATCTGGTCTTCGATCCGACGGATCTTGTCGCGCAGCCCCAACTTGCGCTTTTTAAGGCGCTGCACCTGGATCAGGTCGGAGCCGGGCGACATCACCAGGGCCGCGATCGCGGCGTCGAGATCGCGGTGCTCCTGCTGCAGGCGCGCCAGCTGCTCCCGCAACTCGCGTTCTTCGTTTTGCGTCATTGCCACCGCGGGTTCGCTTTGCGGCGAGCCACCGGCCCCGGCAAAGCGCGGCGATTATCGCGTTTTCCACAAGCTCGTTCAAGCTATGAGAATGTCGAGGCCGATCAAAGGCTTTGGCGCCAATTGCCGCAGTGCAAAGCCGGGTGTATCGTCGCCCTTGAGATGAGTTTGCGCTACACTTATCTCGTATTTGGGCCATGGATTGAGGAGACATATTGGATGTCGATGCAATCGCACCTTACGGAACTCGAAAAAAAGCATCAGGCACTCGAGCAGGAAATCAACGACTGCCTGACACATCCGGCGGTCGATGATCTCAGGATCGTGGAACTCAAGCGCAAGAAGCTACTGGTCAAGGACGAGATCGAGCGGTTGCGGCATAACGACAGCGCCAGCGTCCACTGATCGATCGGTCTTAAAGGGTCGTTTTTTGAAGGCGCCACCCCCGGCGGAATGCCGGGACGTGGCGCTTTTTACATTTTGAATTGTACTATAGTACCCGCATCAAGAGCGGCCGGTTTACGGCCCGTATCAGGGGGAAACTCATGCGCCCGTTCTCTCAAATCGCCGCATGCGCGCTGGCGGCGCTGGTCTGCGTGCTGGCGGCCGCCGGCGGCGCCTTCGCCGCGGGCTATCCCGATCGCGTCGTTACGCTGGTGGTGCCCTATCCGCCGGGCGGCGGCGTCGACGCCATGGCGCGCGTGGTCGCCGCCAAGCTGTCCGATGCGTTTCACCAGCAGGTGATCGTGGACAACAAGCCCGGCGCCGGCGGCACCATCGGCAGCCGCGCGGTCGCCCATGCCGCGCCCGACGGCTACACGCTGCTGCTCGGCCATACCGGCACCATTTCGATCAATCCCAGCCTTTACGTTCACGCCGGCTACGATCCGCGCAAGGACTTCGCGCCCATCGGGCTGGTCGCCTCGATGCCGGTGGCGCTGATCGCCAATCCGTCGTTTCCCGGAAAATCGGTCGCCGACGTCATTGCCTTCGCCAAAAATCAGCCGGGCAAGCTCAACGTCGGCACGTCGTCGCTCGGCACCGGCGGCTATATGTGCGCCGAACTGTTCAAGTCGGACGCCGCACTCGACGTCGCCATCATCCCATACAAGGGCTCGGCGCCGGTGATCAACGACCTGCTCGGCGGCCACGTGCCGGTGGCCTTCAGCGTGCTGCCGCCGGCGCTCGGCAATATCCAGGCCGGCAAGCTGCGCGCCATCGCGGTCACCAGCAAGAAGCGGTTTTCGGTGCTGCCGGACGTGCCGACGTTCGACGAATCCGGCATGCCCGGCTTCGAGGCGGTGCTGCATTACGGCCTGCTGGCGCCCGCCGGCACGCCAAAGGAAGTCGTCGACAGACTCAGCGCCGAGTTGCGCGAGCTGGTCGACACCGAGGAGGTCAAGAACCGCATCCACTTCGAGGGCGGCGATCCGCTCACCTCGACGCCGGCCGAATATGCCGCCGACATCGACAAGGAAGAAACGAAATGGGGCGTCCTGGTGCGTAAGCTCAATTTAAAGGTGGAATAGCCTGGCTTTCGCCGGTGGTGTCGTCCACTTGCTGGATGACACCCGCCTGGCTTGGCTGCTGGCCGAGGGCGTATTGCTCCTCGCGCACCAGCACGATGAAAGCGAGGATCAGGGCGCTCACCAGCATGGCGCCGTTGAACAGGAAACTCAAAACAACGCGCGCCGGCGAGGGTTTTACGTCGGCGCGGCGCCGATGCGGCAAGGTCGTGGGCAAGGGGACATCTCCATCAGGTTTTCCCCGGCAGTCCTCATTCGCAACGCAGGTCGCAACAAAACGTTCAACCGAATTATGCCGCGTGGCGGCTAACGAATCGTGACCGCCGCTTCGCCGCCGGCCCGGCCGGCATGCCGATAGGGCCGCTACGAAATCTCTCGCCATAGGCAAAGCAAATACCGCGCCAGTTTGGAAATTCTTCCGATCGGCAAGGCTGCCAAAGGGATGCGGCAAAGCCGCCAATTTACGGTAGTTCCGATTCAAAAAGAGTCTTCCCCTTTGAAGTTGCGCGATTTCCGCCGCAAAATCGGGCGAATTTGCATTCGCCGCCGTGCGGCCATATTGTTCAGGCTGCCTTGCCGCTTCGAACCTGCATGGGGCCGTCATGAAGCATTTGCCGCCGTCTCCCTCGCGTCATCGTTTGGCCGTTCTGGCCGCCGCTTTCGGTCTCGCCGTGTTGGCCGCGCCGGTGGCGCACGCCTTCACCATCGACGACCAGAGCAACACCACCAGCAACGGCGGCGCCCGCTACGCCGATCCCGACGCGCGCTTCTCGAGCGACGGCAGCCCCACGACGATCAAGCAGGGCAACACCACCCTCCAGTTCGGCGGCCAGATGGGCTCGTTCGACCAGCGCTACAATGCCAACCAGTTTTTCGACTCGATCAGCCGGCCGGGCGCTGGCCGCTGAGGCATTTCCAGTTTTCATCGCTGTCGACCGGGGCCCCCACGCGGGGCCCTCAGTTTTTTCAGTCCGGCAAAGCCAGAAATCGGGTGGCTGAACAGCGGCGGCGTTGCCATGTCACGCTTCAACAAGGAGCGTCGCCATGGCGAAAAGCTATTACAGCACGGTGTTCGACCAATCCGCCGATGCGGTCTGGAACGTCATCCGCGACTTCAACAATTATCCGGCCTGGGTCGACGGCGCGGCGACGAGCCATATTGAGGGTGGCAAGACCGGCGACACCGTCGGCGCCATTCGCGACGTGCTGTACAAGGACATGAGGCGGCGGCAACGGTTGCTGGCGCTGTCGGACGCCGAGCGCTCGCAAACCTACGAATTCGCCGGCGAGGCGCTCCCGCCGGTGCAGAATTTTCAGGCGACCATCCGCGTCACGCCCATCGTCGACGGCAGCCGCGCTTTTGTCGAATGGTGGACGACCTTCGATTGCGAGCCTACCGCCCGCGAGGAGCGGGTGACGTTTTTCCGCGACGCGTTCGCGGGGTGGCTCGGTTCGCTGCGAAGGCATCTCGAGAGACAGAAAAACGCCGCCTAATGTGATCCGCCCTCATCCTGAGGGGCGCTCCTGCGGAGCGCTCCTCAGCATGAGGCCGGGAGACGCACTTCGCTGGGGCGCCACATCGACAGGTTGCCTTGACTTTCAATTCGCCCTTGCGCCGCTAGGTCTTGAATGCGAGCGCCGATGATTTCATCAATCATTTGGGTTTCACGGCCTTCATACCTTTGGACTGCTCTGTAGATAACAAATACAGTCTTTCGCCAGTTCTGCTCGATGATTGACAATATCACGGCGTCCAAATCAGCTTCGGTCACCGAAGAGGGAAGCGATACATCCTGCCAACGCAGAGTGCTGCTAACGTGCGGCTCCTCTTTGTTGCCATCCATATTCACACCGCCTTCGCCATCTCGCGCAGCTTGAACTTCTGAATCTTGCCCGTTGATGTCTTCGGGATCTCCGCGAACACCACATAGCGCGGGACCTTGTAGCCGGCGAGGTGCGTCTTGCACCATTGCAGCAGCTCGTCGGCGCTCGCCTGCGCTCCGGATTTCAACTCCACGAAAGCGCACGGCGTCTCGCCCCATTTGTCGTCGGGCTTGGCCACCACCGCGACGGCGGCGACCGCCGGATGCTTGTAGAGCGCATCCTCGACTTCGATGGATGAGATGTTCTCGCCGCCGGAAATGATGATGTCCTTGGAGCGGTCCTTGAGCTGGATATAGCCGTCCGGATACATGACGCCGAGATCGCCGGTGTGAAACCAGCCGCCCTCGAACGCCTTTTCGGTCGAAGGTTTGTTCTTGAGATAGCCCTTCATCACCACGTTGCCGCGCATCAATACTTCGCCCAGGCTCTCGCCGTCGCGCTTGACCGGTTTAAGTGTGTCGGGATCGCGCACGTCGAGCGCTTCCAGCACCGGATAGCGCACGCCCTGGCGCGATTTCTTCGCGGCCTGCTCGGCGGATGACAGCGCGTCCCAGGCGCCGTGCCATTCGTTCACTACAGACGGGCCGTAGCATTCCGTGAGGCCGTAGACGTGGGTGACGTTAAAGCCAGCGGCCTTCATCGCGGCCAGCACCGCCTCGGGCGGCGGCGCGGCGGCGGTGGCGAAATTGACCACATGCGGCAGCGGCTTCTTCTCGGCCTCGGTGGCATTGAGCAAGACCGCCATCACGATCGGCGCGCCGCACAGATGCGTCACTTTGTGGGTGGCGATCGCGTCGAACATGGCGCCGGCGCGCACCGCGCGCAGACACACATGTGTGCCGGCGACGATCGAGACGGTCCACGGGAAGCACCAGCCGTTGCAGTGGAACATCGGCAGTGTCCAAAGGTACACCGGATGCTGCCGCATGCCGCAGGTGATGACATTGCCCATCGCCAGCAAATGCGCGCCGCGGTGGTGATAGACGACGCCTTTCGGGTCGCCGGTGGTGCCCGAGGTGTAATTGAGCGTGATGGCGTCCCACTCGTCGTCCGGCATCGGCCAGGCGTAATCGGGATCGCCGCTGGCGACGAAATCCTCATATTCGATCTCGCCCAGCCGCTCGCCCGGTCCGGTATATTCCGGATCGTCGTAGTCGATCACCAGCGGCTTGGCCTTGCAGAGGCTCAGCGCCTCCTTCATCACCTTGGAAAATTCGCGGTCGATGATGACGACCTTCGCTTCGGCGTGGTCGAGCGAGAAGGTGATGATCGGCGCATCGAGCCTTGTGTTGAGCGTGTTGAGCACGCCTTGCGTCATCGGCACGCCGTAGTGGCATTCCAGCATGGCCGGCGTGTTGGCGAGCATCGCCGAGACGCTGTCGCCGCGCTTTATGCCGCGCTTGGAAAGCGCCGAAGCCAGGCGCCGCGTGCGCGCGTAGAATTCGGAATAAGTCCGCCGCAGCGGGCCGTGGATGATCGCGGTGTGATCCGGAAAGACGGCGGCCGCCCGCTCGAGGAAGCCGAGCGGCGTCAGCGGCTGGTAATTGGCCGGATTGCGGTCGAGGTGGGTGTCGTAGGGCGTTTTTTCCATTGGGTCGTTTCCCTCTGGCGCTACGTTAGCGAAGGGGAAGCCCGGCGATCAATCGTTCTGATCGGGTGGTCGCCGCCGGCCGTCAGCCGGTTTCAACCGGGCTGCACTTTCAAACGCTCGACGCTATCGTCGCAATCCGGCGCGCGGTTAGGCGCGCGCATGGCAATGGGGGCATTGAACATGAACAAGGGTATCGTAGGTTGCGCGCTGGGCGCCGTCCTGCTGGCGACGGCCGGCGGCTTGTCGCCGGCGTCCGCCGAAGGCGCGCTCGCGGTCGGCATGACGTCGAGCGTGACCAAGGATGGCGTCGCCTTTGGCACCGCGATCAACTACAAGTCGGAAGAAGAGGCGCGCAAGGCGGCGATCGACTTTTGCCATAAATTCAAAGGCGCCCCCAAGGCCGTCGCGCAGTGCAAGCTGGTCGGCACCTTCAAGGACAAATGCTACGCCATCTCGATGGATCCGAAGGCCGGCACGCCGGGCGCCGGCTGGTCGATCGCGGTCGAGAAAGCCGACGCCGAAAAGCGCGCCGTGGCCAATTGCAAGGCGACCGCCGGCAGCGGCCGGCGCCAATTCTGCGTCGTGCAGGAGTTGAAGTGCGACGGCGGCAAGGATAGCGGCGCCAAAGATAGCGACACCAAGGACAGCGGTGCCAAGAACAGCGGCGGCAACAATTGACGATCCGCGTCAGCCGCGCAGAATATCGGTCATCCCCGAGCGCACCAGCTCGATCGAGATGGTGAACATCAGCGCCATCGTGATCTTGTAGAACAGCTCTTGCGGCGTGATGCGCACGACCCAGAAGCCGAGCATGTTGGTCGCCATCGCCAGCGGCAGCAGTACCAGCGAGGTGCCCATGCCCTTGGTGGAGAACTGGCCGAGCGCGAAATAGGGCGCCACCTTGAAGGCGTTGGTGGTGGCGAAAAAGAACGCGGTGGTGCCGACGAAGTTCATCTTAGCGAGCTTCTGCGCCAGCACGTACATCTGAAACGGCGGCCCGCCGGCCTGGCAGAGCGTCGAGGTGAAGCCCGACATGGCGCCCGACAGCACGCCGGCGGTCACGCCCGGCGAGCCTGCCTCGCGCGCCAGGCGCTTGGGGCCGATCCAATAATACAGCACGAAGCCGATGGTGGTGACGCCGATCAGGACGCGCACCTCGGCGTCGGAAATATGCGCCGCCAGCGCCCAGGCGGCGCCGACGCCAATGACGGCGCCCGGCAGCGTGATCGCCAAAATGGTGCCGCTCCAGTCCTTGCGGTAGACCCAAAGTGCTGCGGCATCCTGCGCCATCATGATCGGCAGCAAAATGGCGGCCGCCTCCAGTGGCGGCATGGCCAGAGCCAAAAGCGGCGTCGCCATCTGCCCGGCGCCGGCAAAGCCGCCTTTCGACAGCCCGAGCGCCACCACGGCGGGGATGGCCAGCGCATAGAACAGCGGGTCGGTGATGATGGTCACGGCATGAGCCTTTCGCGACGGCCTAGCCGAAGGGCGCAGGGCGGGAATTGCGCGAGATCAAAGGCCGCCGGGGCGGCCTGCGCCAGCCTTGTTTGCGCATGGCCGCCGTTCCACAATCGTGGCCAACCATTCAATCCTCACCCTGAGGAGCGCCGTTAGGCGCGTCTCGAAGGGTGAGACCCGGGATTCTCCGGGGCTTCGCCCCATCCTTCGAGACGGCTGCTTCGCAGCCTTCTCAGGATGAGGGCGAAGAACGACGGGAGGAATAAAAAATGGACGCCCGCACCAGCCGTTACCCGGCCGTCTACGCGCGCTGGCAGCGCGACCCGGAAGGCTTCTGGCGCGAGGCCGCGCAGGCGATTGACTGGTACGAGAAGCCGGTGGAAACCTTCGACCCCGATGCCGGCATCTACGGCCGCTGGTTCACCGGCGGCGTCTGCAACACCTGCTGGAACGCGCTCGACCGCCACGTGCTTGCCGGCCGCAACGACCAGCCGGCGCTGATCTACGATTCGCCCGTCACCAACACCAAGCAGACCTTCACTTACGGCCGCATGCTGTCCGAGGTGCAATTGCTCGGCGCCATGCTGCGCGACTTCGGCGTCAAGAAGGGCGACGTCGTCATTCTCTATATGCCGATGGTGCCGGAGGCGGTGTTCGCGATGCTGGCCTGCGCGCGCATCGGCGCCATCCATTCGGTGGTGTTCGGCGGCTTCGCGCCCAAGGAACTCGCCACCCGCATCGACGACGCCCGGCCGAAAGTCATCCTCTCCGCCAGTTGCGGCATCGAAGGCGCGCGCGTGGTGGCCTACAAACCATTGCTGGATGAGGCGATAAAGCTCGCCCGGCACAAGCCGGACGCCTGCCTGATCCTGCAACGTCCGCAATGCGAGGCCGCGCTGGTGGAAGGCCGCGACCACGACTGGCGCGAAACCTGGGAGCACGCGGTCAACTACGCCAAGACCTCCGAATGCGTGCCCGTGCTCGCCACCGATCCGCTCTATATCCTCTACACTTCCGGTACCACCGGCATCCCGAAAGGCGTGGTTCGCGACAATGGCGGCCACATGGTCGCGCTGCAATGGTCGATGCAGAATCTCTACGGCGTCAAGCCGGGCGAGATCTGGTGGTGCGCCTCCGACATCGGCTGGGTGGTCGGCCACTCTTACATCGTCTATGCGCCGCTGTTCCACGGCGCCACCTCGGTGATGTACGAGGGCAAGCCCGTGGGCACGCCCGACGCCGGCGCGTTCTGGCGCGTTTGCGCCGACCACAGCGTGGTGGCGCTGTTCACCGCGCCGACCGCGTTCCGCGCCATCCGCAAGGAAGACCCGGACGGCAAATTGCTGCGCCAATATGACCTCTCGAAATTCCGCACGCTGTTTCTGGCCGGCGAGCGCGCCGATCCGCCGACCATCCAGTGGGCGGAGGAAATGCTAAAAAAGCCGGTGATCGACCATTGGTGGCAGACCGAGACCGGCTGGTGCATCGCCGGCAATCCGGTCGGCCTCGGCGCGCTGCCGGTGAAATACGGCTCGGCCTGCGTGCCGATGCCGGGCTACCAGGTCGACGTCGTCGACGAGGCCTGCCATCTTGTGCCGGCCAACAAGATCGGCTCGATCGTCATCAAGCTGCCGCTGCCGCCGGCGAATTTTCCGACGCTGTGGCAGCAGGACGATCGCTTCCGCCAGGCCTACCTCGACGAATTTCCCGGCTACTACAAGACGGCCGACGCCGGCTACAAGGACGACGACGGCTACATCTTCGTCATGAGCCGCACCGACGACATCATCAACGTCGCCGGCCACAGGCTGTCGACCGGCGGCATGGAGGAGGTGCTGGCCGGCCACCCGGACGTGGCGGAATGCGCGGTGCTCGGCATCAAGGACGAGCTCAAGGGCGAGGTGCCCTGCGGCTTCATCGTGCTCAAGGCCGGCGTCACCAAGCCGCCGATCGAGATCGAGAAGGAGATCGTGGCGCTGGTGCGCGACAAGATCGGCCCGGTGGCGGCGTTCAAGCTGGCGATCACCGTGGCGCGGCTGCCGAAAACGCGCTCCGGCAAAATTCTGCGCGGCACCATCAAGAAGATCGCCGACGGCGATCAATGGACCATGCCGGCGACCATCGAGGACCCGGCGGTTTTGGAAGAAATCACCGGCGCGCTGAAGGGGCATGGGGCGGGGGGATAGGCATCCTTCCAGCGCACGGATCATTGCGCTGGAGGCGCGCGCCGGACAGCCCTGGCACCCTCGCGCGAAGGCCTGCATAGTGGCGCGATGGCGAACCGGAATCCTTTTGCAATTGTCGGTATAGCGCTCGCGTTGATTGTCGGCGTTGTCGTCGCCGTCAGCATCGTCGGAACGATTCTGGTATTTCTGTACGGCATCGTCGTCGCCGTTTTCAGAAGCGCGTTCGGCATCGAGCTGCCGCATTTATTTTAAGGCGGCCGAATCGGCAGCCGGCGGCGGCTCAATTATTTCGCGTAACCTTGCGATCGGAGCCAGGCGATCTTGCGGGCCCCATTCATCCAATCGTCGATGTCGGCCTTGCTGATAAGGCCTGAAATATACCGGATGTCTTCGCCGGGGCAGTGGGCCTCGATTTGCCAGTCGCCTTCGGCGATCCGCTTCGGTTGAAAGGTGACGCGCGGGGATTTGCTCATACCGCCTATATGGAGGTGTTCGCTCCCGGCCGCCAGCGCCGAAATCCTCCTTATAGTTCCCATCCAGAGGAAATTGACGAAAAAACCCGGCGCTGGGCCGGGCTTTTCCATTTCGATTGGGTCGAACCGCCTACTTCTGCTGCGGCTGGCCCGGCTTGTCGCTGCTGGGCTTCGGGTTGCCCTGGTTCTGCTGTTGCGGGTTACCTTGCTGCGGGTTGCCCTGGGTTTGCTGCGGATTCGAAGCCGGCTTTTGCGGGGTCGAGCCCTGATGCGGAGTATCGTTCATGATGCAATTTCCTTTTCAAAAGGGACGTAAAATAACAATCAAGTACTCCTGAAATCTAAGCGCATGGCGGACGATAACAAGGTTACGGAATAAGTTATCGCGCGCTATATCTTCTCTCCGGCGCGGAACCATTCGGTGTTCGCGCGCGCGGGAACGGGAACCGGAAATGCCTCACTTCATCTGCACCGCCTGCGGCATGCAATACGCGGAAAGCGAAAAGCCGCCGGCGCAATGCGCGATCTGCGAGGAGGAGCGGCAATACGTGCCGCCGCGCGGGCAGAGCTGGACCACGCTCGACGCGCTGGCGCAGAGCCACACCAATACCTGGCGCGAATACGACGCGGGCATCCTCGGCATCGGCGCGACGCCGCATTTCGCCATCGGCCAGCGCGCGCTTCTGCTGCGCACCGGCAAAGGCAACGTGCTGTGGGATTGCATCGCCACGCTCGACGCCGCGACCGTGACCGCGATCAAGGGCCTCGGCGGCATCCAGGCGATCGCCATTTCGCATCCGCATTTCTACACCACGATGGTGGAATGGGCGCGGGCCTTCGATTGCCGCATTCATCTCAACGCCGCCGACAAGGCCTGGATCCTGCGGCCGGATGCCGCGATCTCCCTATGGGAAGGCGACACCTTCAAGCTGTGGGACGGCGTCACGCTGATCCGCTGCGGCGGTCATTTCGAAGGCGGCACGGTGTTGCATTGGGCAAGCGACGCGCAAGGCCGCGGTGTCGTCTGTTCCGGCGACATTCTCACCGTCGCCACCGACCGCAAGTGGCTCTCCTTCATGCGCAGTTATCCGAATTTCATTCCGCTGTCGGCGCGCGAGGTCGGCCATATCGGCCGGGCGATAGCGCCGTTTTCGTTCGACGTTCTCTACGGCCATTACTTTGACCGCGTTATCGTCAAGGACGCCAAGGCGGTGCTGGAAAAATCCATCGCGCGCTACGTCGCGGCAGTCGAGGGCAAGCGGGGGTACTAACTCCGCCTCATCCTGAGGAGCATCGCACCGATATCGGGTTCACCCGATATCGGCATTTAAAATTGCCCAAGTCGGCTATAGCCGACTTGGGATGCGATGCGTCTCGAAGGATGGGGCGGCCACGCCGATGGCGGGTTTACCCGATATCGGCAATTGTTTGATGCGCAAGTCGGCTATAGCCGACTTGCGATGTTCGAGACGCGCTGCTTCGCAGCGCTCCTCACCATGAGGCCGGAAGAGTTATTCCTCTTCCTTCTCGCTCTTGCCGCCGAGCTGCTTGAGCTTGGCGAATACGGCGGAAACGTTGAGGTCGCTGCCGCCCGGCTTATTCTCGGCTTCCGCGGCGGCGGCGGCGACTTCGGCCTCCTTGCGCGCGGTGGTTTCCGCGGCCGGCAGCAAGGTCGCGCCGGTATCGACCGGCGCCGGCTTTTCCTTGTTGGCGCGGTTGACCTCGAAATCGAGGTCGGTCTGGGTGGCGAGGCCGAGCGTCACCGGGTCCATCGGCGCCAGCGCGGCCGCGTTCCAATGGGTGCGGTCGCGGATCGCGGAAATCGTCGATTTGGTGGTGCCGACCAGCCGCATGATCGCCGAGTCTTTGAGCTCGGGATGATTGCGCACCAGCCACAGAATCGCGTTCGGCCGGTCCTGCCGGCGCGACACCGGCGTATAGCGCGGGCCTTTCTTGCCGCCGCGCTCGGGATTCGGCACGGCGACCTTCTGCGCGGTCAGCTTGAGCAAAATGCTGTGGTCGGCCTCGGCCGCGGTGATCTGCTCGCGCGTCAGCTGCCCGGTCTGGATCGGGTCGAGGCCCTTGATGCCCTGCGCCGAGTTGCCGTCGGCGATCGCCTTGATCTCGAGCGGGTGCAGCTTGCAGAATTCGGCGATCTGGTCGAACGCTAGCGCGGTATTATCCAACAGCCAGACGGCGGTCGCCTTCGGCATCAATGGTGCTGGTGTGGCCATGGCAAATCTCCTCTACGCTCCGCCCGCCCGCGGGCGAAGCACCAGATCATCGATGATGATCGGAAAGTTCCCGGAATATAGGGACTGAGTTCGGACCCGTGCAACCATGCCGTCTTGACAGGGTGGGGCGGCGCAGCCCATGTCGGGAGGAGAAATTCGCGGGAAATCGGCGCGATTCTTGGCCCCGATTATTGGACCGCGATTTCTTGAGCCACGATTGTTTGGACCTCGGTTTTTTGGACATCGTGATGAACACGTCGGAAAAACCGGCCCTCAAGGTGCTGCTCTGCTCGCCGCGCGGATTCTGCGCCGGCGTGGTGCGCGCCATCGAATTGGTGGAGCGGGCGCTGGCGATCTACGGGCCGCCGGTCTATGTCAGGCACGAAATCGTGCACAACCGGTACGTCGTCGAAAGCCTGCGCGCCAAGGGCGCGATTTTCGTCGAGGACCTCGACGAAGTTCCCGATTCCGGCGCCCCGGTGATCTTCTCGGCCCATGGCGTGCCGCGCAGCGTTCCGGCGGAGGCGGCGCGGCGCCATCTGTTCGCGCTCGACGCCACCTGTCCGCTGGTGACCAAGGTGCACCGCGAAACCGAGATCCATTACCGCCGCGGACGCGAAATCCTGCTGATCGGCCATTCCGGTCACCCGGAGGTGATCGGCACTCTGGGCCAGTTGCCGCCGGACGCGGTGACGCTGATCGAGAGCGTGGCCGACGCCGCGAATTTCATGCCGCGCGACGCCGGCAATCTCGCTTACGTGACGCAGACGACCCTCTCGGTGCAGGACACCGCCGAGATCGTCGCCGTGCTCAAGGCGCGTTTTCCGGGGATCGCCGGGCCGCGCAAGGACGACATCTGTTACGCCACCACCAACCGCCAGGAAGCGGTCAAATGCGTGGCGCCGCTGGTCGACGCCATGATCGTGGTCGGCGCGCCGAACTCGTCCAATTCGCAACGGCTCACCGAAGTGGCCAAGCGCGCCGGCTGTCCGCGCGCCGTTTTGCTGCAGCGCGCCGCCGATATCGACTGGCGTGCATTCGGTGCCGTCGGTTCGCTCGGTGTCACCGCCGGCGCCTCCGCCCCCGAAGTGCTGGTCGAGGAGATCATCGGCGCCTTCGCGCAGCGCTATGCGGTGAGCGTCGAGACCGTCTCCGCCGCCAAGGAGGGGATGTTTTTTCCGCTGCCCCGCCGGCTGCGAGAGAGCCAGGCGGCGGAGTGACGCTTTCATGGCCGTTTATACCGACGTCACCGCCGACGATCTCACGGAATTTATCAGCCGTTACGAGATCGGCGCGCTGCTCGCCTACAAGGGCATCGCCGAAGGCGTGGAGAATTCCAATTTCCTGCTGCACACAGGCGCGGGCAATTTCATTCTCACGCTGTATGAGAAGCGCGTCGCAGAGCAAGACCTGCCGTTCTTCCTGGCGCTGATGGAACATCTGGCGGCGCGCGGCATCACCTGTCCGCAGCCGGTGAAGAACCGCCAAGGCGGTATGCTCGGCAAACTCGCCGGCCGGCCGGCGGCGATCGTCACTTTTCTCGATGGGCTCTGGATTCGCCGCCCGAATGCCGGTCATTGCGCGGCGGTGGGCGAGGCGCTGGCCGGGCTGCACCTCGCCGGCGCCGATTTCAAGGTGCGGCGGCAAAACGCGCTGTCGATCGATAGCTGGCGCGGGCTCTACGAGCAGGCCAAGGCGCGCGGCGACAGCGTGCGGCCCGGCCTATGCGCGGAAATCGCCAAGGAGCTCGACGCGCTCGACAAATCCTGGCCGCGCGATCTTCCGCAAGGCGTCATCCACGCCGACCTGTTCCCGGACAACGTCTTCTTCCTCGGCGACCGCCTGTCCGGGCTGATCGATTTCTATTTCGCCTGCACCGACACGCTCGCCTATGACGTCGCGGTCTGCCTCAACGCCTGGTGCTTTGAGCCGGATCATTCCTACAACGTCACCAAGGGACGCGCGTTGCTCAAGTCGTACGGTAAAGCGCGCACGCTATCGGCGGCGGAACGCGCGGCGCTGCCGGTGCTGGCGCGCGGCGCGGCCATGCGCTTCCTGTTGACGCGGCTGGTGGATTGGCTGGCGGTGCCGGACGGCGCGCTGGTCAAGCCGAAGGACCCGCTGGAATATTTCCGCAAGCTGCGCTTCCACAAGTCGGTGAAAAGCGCCGGTGACTACGGAATCGAATAGTGTCGGAGCAGCGCGTCACCATTCACACCGACGGCGCCTGCTCCGGCAATCCGGGGCCGGGCGGCTGGGGCGCGATTCTCACTTTCGGCGACCGCGAGAAGGAATTGAACGGTGGCGAGCCGCACACCACCAACAACCGCATGGAATTGATGGCGGCGATCTCCGCGCTGGAAGCGCTCAAGCGTCCGTGCTCGGTTGATCTCTACACCGACAGCGAATATATGCGCGGGGGCATCACCGGCTGGATCAACGGCTGGAAGAAGAACGGCTGGCGCACCGCCGACAAGAAGCCGGTCAAGAACGTCGATCTCTGGAAGCGGCTCGACGCCGCGCTTAGCCCTCACGATGTGCGCTGGCACTGGGTGAAGGGTCACGCCGGCCACGCCATGAACGAACGCGCCGATCAGCTGGCGCGCGACGGCCTGGTCGCGGCGCGAGCGGGGGCAATTGGCGCGATGAAGAGCAAGTAGTCATTCCGGGGCGCCGCGAAGCGGCGAGCCCGGAATCCACAGTCACAAGCTCTGTAGTTTATTGCCCCGGAATGACAAAATCAAATCTGCGCCAGCAGCGCCTGCCCGCCGGAGATGTCGCACTTGCCGGGCGCGTCCTCGATATTGAGTTTCTTCACCACGCCGTCGTCCACCAGCATCGAATAGCGCTTCGAACGGGTGCCGAGGCCGTTGCCCGAGCCGTCAAAGGCCATGTCGATCGCCTTGGCGAATTCGCCGTTGCCATCGGCGAGGAAATCGATCTTGCCGACAGCGCCGGTCGATTTCTTCCAGGCCTCCATGACGAACACGTCGTTGACGCCGGTCACCGCGATGCTGTCGACGCCCTTGGCCTTGAAGGCATCGACGTTGTTCAGGAAGCTCGGGATGTGCAGGTTGTTGCAGGTCGGCGTGAACGCGCCGGGCACCGCGAACAGGGCGACTTTCTTGCTCTTGAAGATGTCGTCGGTTGTCTTGGGCTTGGGGCCCTCCGCAGTCATCATGCGGAATGTTGCGTTGGGCAATTTTTCGCCGACCTTGATGGGCATAGGGTTCCTCTTGCATTGAGTGGTTTTTACGTTTCCGGGGTGAAACTAGCGCCCTTGAGGCGTCCTAGTCGAGATGTGTTTTGACCTCGGTGGCGCGGTCGCCCTTCACGATGGTGAAGGTGAGTTCGAACGGGCCCTTGGGATCGACGCCGGGCGGCAGCCCATCGAGCTCGAAACCGAAATGCTGGTGGCCGGGCGGCGCGCCTTGCGCGGGTTTGGGGATGGGCAGGGCCCATTCGGGGGTCGGCCCTTCGACGAAAAGCGCGACTTGCTGACCGGTGTCCGCGGCGAGATCGACGAAGACCAGCGGCTTGCGCTTGTCGTCATTGGCGCGGCGCGCGGTCAAGCCGGCCGCGGCGGCGGAAACCGGCTGCGGCACGCGCGCCTCGGCGGCCGCCAGCGCGGCATTGTCCGCGCCGCTTGTGCGATCGAGCATTAATTCCAAACGCGCCTCGGCCGGCACGCACAGCTTCTCGCAAACCGCGTAGTCGATTTTGGCGCGCAGCGTGACCGGCTTGTCCTTTTGACGCGGCACGACGCGTACCGGCAGGATGACGTTGCCTTTATAGCCGATGGTGGTGCCGGCCTCGTCGGTGAAAGCATGCGGCGCCGGAAACAGCACCGTCGCCGAAGCCAGATTGTCCGAGCCGGCAAAACTGAAACGCGGCGGCACGCCGGAGTCGCCGGGATAGCGCCAATAGGTATGCCAGCCCGGCTGCATCTTGATCTCGATACCGGCGTGCAGGCTCTCGGCGCCGCTCTTGCTGGCGCCGGCGATCAGCCGAATGCCCGAGTAGTTATCCTCGACCCAGGGCGAGGCATCGGCGGCGTGTGCCGGAGCGCCCAGCAGCAACGCCAAGCCGCAGGCGGCCGCGGTCACGCGGATTCGATTGCCGATCTTTTCCATGGCGCACGATCTAATCGGTTAACGCGGCTTCCGCCACTGAATTCATCGTGAGCACGGGGTGACCAAGTTACGGGCAAGCGGCAGATATTGGCGGCGATTTCGCCACAATTTACCCATTGAATATGACGGTGGGTGATTGAACTTTCCGCAAGCGGCGACGTTTGCAAACACGGATCGATTGGGTAACCTTTTGACATGAAGCTTCCACGCAAACCGGCAGGCAAGGCCACCGCGCGCGGCTATCTCGACGGTCAGATGCTGATCGCGATGCCGGCGATGAACGACGACCGCTTTACGCGGGCGGTGATCTACGTCTGTGCGCATTCGAGCGAAGGCGCCATGGGCATCGTCGTCAACCAGCCGGCCAGCAATATCCGATTTCCCGATCTGTTGGTGCAGCTCGAAGTGATCCCGGCGGCCGAGCGCATCGAACTGCCGGTGCGCGCGGAAGACGTCACGGTTCTAAAAGGAGGCCCGGTGGAAACCGGGCGCGGCTTCGTGCTGCACTCGGCCGATTTCTTCATCGAGAACTCGACGTTGCCGATCGACGAAGGCATCTGCCTCACCGCCACGCTCGACATTCTCAAGGCGATCGCACGCGGCAACGGGCCGGCGAGCGCCATCCTCGCGCTCGGCTATGCCGGCTGGGCGCCCGGGCAGTTGGAGAACGAGATTCAGCAGAACGGATGGCTGCATTGCGCCGCCGATCCGGAATTGATCTTCGGCACCGACACCGACGGCAAATACGACAAGGCGTTGCGCAAGATCGGCATCGACCTGGGCCAGTTGTCGAGCGAATCCGGCCACGCCTAGCGGCACTCTTATCGGGGGACGCGGATGATCCGGCTAACAGCGACCGGCTAGCGCGCGACCACGAGCCCTTCGTTGGCCAGCAGCGCACCGGCGGCCAGCGGGCTCATCGGTTCGCCGAAGGCGAAGCCTTGCGCGTATTCGCAGCCCAACTGGTAGAGCTCGACCGCGTCGGAATCGGTCTCCGCGCCCTCGGCCACCACGTCCATGCCGAGGTCGTGCGCAAGCGCAATGATCGAGCGCAGGATCACCGGCCGCGTGCCGCGCGCGGTGGTGCGCACAAACGACTGGTCGATCTTGATGGTGTCGAACGGAAAGCGCTGCAGATAGGCGAGCGAGGAATGCCCGGTGCCGAAATCGTCGAGCGATAAGCCGACGCCGAATTCCTTGATTTGGGTGAGCATTTGCGCGGCGTGTTCGGGGTTTTCCATCACCAGCGATTTGGTGATTTCCAGCTTGAAGGTTCCTGGCGCCAGTTCCGCGCGCGACAACACGGTGCGCAAATCCTGGATCAGGTCGTGGCGCAGCAATTGCCGCGACGACACGTTGACGCTGGCGAAGACCGGCTCGCGCGTCGGGTTGGCGGCCTGCCACGTCGCGAGCTGGCGGGCGGTGCGTTCGAGCACGAACAGGCCGAGGTCGGAGATCAGCCCGATTTCCTCGGCGGTGGTGATGAATTCGGCCGGCGACAGGCGGCCGAGCTTGGGGTGATCCCAGCGCGCCAGCGCCTCAAAGCCGGCAATGGCGCGATCCTCCAGCCGCACGATCGGCTGGTAGAGCACCTTGATCTCCTCGCGCTCGATGGCGCGGCGCAGTTCCGATTCCATGGTCAGCCGGTCGGTTTTGCGCGACCGCATCGCCGACTTGAAGATCTCGATCCGGTCGCCGCCGATCCGCTTGGCGTGATACATGGCGAGTTCGGCGTCTTTCAAAACCTCCTCGGTGTTGCGCGCCTGGTTTTCGACAAGCGCCAGCCCGATCGAGGCGGTGACGAAGATTTCGCGGTCGTTGAAGCCGATCGGCGCGCGCAAGGTGCGCCGCATGGTCTCGGCAAAGGCAACGATGCGCGCGGGCTCGCGCTCCGACAGCAGGATCAAGGCAAACTGGTCGCCGGAGAGCCGCGCCAGCGTGTCATGCGGCTTGAGCAGGCGGGCGAGCCGGCGCGCGATGGTGAGCAGGACGGAATTGCCGATGGAAATGCCAACCGAATTGTTAACCTGCTTGAAGCGGTCGAGATCGATCACCAGCACCGACGGCCGGATCTGCGGATCGGACCGCGCGTAGCCGAAGGCCGCGTCCAGGCGGTCGATGAACAGTTCGCGGTTGGGCAGGCCGGTCAGATTGTCGTGCACCGCGTCGAACAGCAGGCGCTCCTCGGCCTTCTTGAAATCGGTCACGTCGGTGAGCGTGCCGACCAGGCGCACCGCTTCGCCGTCGGAGCCGACCACCGGGCGCGCTCTCAGCGAAAACGATAGATAGTGACCGTCGGCGGCGCGCAGGCGGAAATCCTGATTGAGGCGCCCGCGCCGCTGCTCCACGGCGCTGTCGAGCGAGGCGCGGAAGCGGTCGCGGTCGAGCGGATGCAGCACGTCCAGCCAGGCCGCCGCCGGTCCTTCCAGTGTGCCGCGCTTGAGGCCGAGCAACTGCTCGGTTTCCGGGCTGGTGTAGATCTTGTCGGCGGATACGTCCCAGTCCCAGATCAGATCGCCGGCGCCCGTCAGTGCGAGAGCGCGCCGTTCGACGTCGGAGACGATGCCGTGGGTGATGCCGCCGGCGAAAGCGTGCTGCATTACCGTGAAACCGATCAGCATCACGATCAGCACTAGGCCGCCGAGCAAAGCCGGGCCGATGATGTCGTTGGTGACGGCGCCGGAGACGGCAAGCCCCGCCGCCGCGGTCCACACCACCAGCAGCAGCCAGGTCGGTATCAGCAGCACCGCGCGGTCGTAGCCGTGGGTGGAAAGGTAGATCACCAGCGCCAGCCCGAACACGGCAATGCCGGCGAGCGACATGCGCGCGATGCCGGATGCGACGGCCGGATCGAACACCGCGACCGCGACCAGAGCGACCAAGGCGGCGAGCCAGGCGACGGTGATGTGGGCGTAGCGCACGTGCCAGCGCGACAAATTGAGATAGGCAAACAGGAATACCAACAGCGTCGCCGACAGCGTCGCCTCGCCGCAGGCGCGCCAGACGCGCTCGGCGCCGGCCGACATGTCGAACACCTTGCCCCAGAATCCGAAATCGATGCCGATGTAGATCAACACCGCCCAGCCGAGCGCGGCCGCGGCCGGGAACATCACCGAGCCTTTGACGACGAACAGAATTGTGAGGAACAGCGCCAGCAGGCCGGCGATGCCGATGACGATGCCGTAATAGAGCGTGAAGGAGTTGACCTTGTCCTTGTAGGCGTCGGGCTCCCACAAATAAATCTGCGGCAGGTTGTCGGAGCGCAATTCCGCGACAAAGGTGATGACCGTGCCGGGGTCGAGCGTGACGCGGAAAATGTCGGCGGCCGTGTTCTCCTGGCGCACCGGGCGGTCGCCCGAACTCGGGGTGATCGAGGCGATGCGCGAGAGTCCGAGATCGGGCCAGAACAAGCCGGAGCCGACCATGCGGTAATGCGGCACGACGATCAGCCGGTCGATCTGCTCGTCGGAATTGTTGGTGAGCGCGAACACCGCCCAGTTGGTATTGGCTTCGCGCGCGCGCACCTCGATGCGGCGCACGATGCCATCCGGGCCGGGCGCGGTGGAGACCTGAATGCGGTCGGTGTCGGTCTTTTGCAGTTCGGTGGCGGCGGTAAGGTCGATGGCCGAGGCGCCGAGCCGCACGTTCACCGCTTCGACGGCGTGCGAAGGCTGCGCCGCCAGCAGCGTAGCGGCGAGCGCGAGCACGGCGGCGGTTACGCAACGCGTCAACGTCAAGCCAAAACCCCCAACCGCGGCAGTGCCAGTCATGCTGCTTGTCCGGCTCCGCCGACGGCAAACTCTACAACAAAATTCTCCCGGCCCGCTTTTGCTTCGACAATGCGCCGATTTCGCGGCCCGGGCGGCCGCAGCGCGCCGTATCGGCGCCGCGGTTTGCGGCCAAGAAACCGAAAGCCGCGTCAAAGGGTTAGCACGATCTTGCCAATATGCGCGCTAGTCTCCATCAAGGCATGGGCCGCCGCCGCCTCGGCGAGCGGGAAGGTCTTGTAGATCACCGGCTTGACCTTGCCGGCAACGATCAGCGGCAATGCGTTTTTCTCGACCGCGTCGCGAATAGTTCCTTTGTCGGCGACCGAGCGCGCGCGCAGGGTCGAACCGGTGTGATGAAGCCGCTTGAGCATCAGGCGCATGAAATTGACTTCCGACTTCGGCCCGCCCTGGAACGCGATCTGCACGATGCGCCCCTCGACCGCGGCCGCTTCGTAATTGCGCGCGATATAATCGCCGCCGACCATGTCGAGTATAACGTCGGCGCCCCTGCCGCCGGTGGCCGCCTTGGTGGCGGCGACGAAGTCATCGGTTTTATAGTTAAAGGCGACGTCGGCGCCGAGCGTGCGGCAGGCCTCGCATTTTTCGGCCGAGCCGGCGGTGGTGATGACGTAGGCGCCAAGCGCCTTGGCCAGTTGAATCGCGGTAGTGCCGATCCCCGAACTGCCGCCATGTACCAGGAAGGTCTCGCCGGATTTGAGCCCGCCGCGTTCCACCATGTTGTGCCAGACGGTGAACAAGGTCTCCGGGATGGCGGCGCCGTCGGTCATCGAAAGTCCGTCGAGCGGCAGCGCGTGGCTGGCGTGCGCCAGGCAATACTCGGCATAGCCGCCGCCAACCACCAGCGCCATCACGCGGTCGCCGATCTTCCAGCGCTGCACGTCCGGGCCGAGTGCCACGATTTCGCCGGCGATCTCGAGCCCCGGAATATCCGGCGCGCCGGGCGGCGGCGGGTAGAGGCCCTTGCGCTGCATCACGTCGGGCCGGTTGACGCCGGCGGCCGCCACCTTCACCAGGATCTCGCCGGCGCCCGGCACGGGAACCGCGCGCTCCTCCGGAGCCAGGGCTTCGGGTCCGCCAGGCGCCTTGATGCCGATGGCCGTCATGCGGGTCGGGAGTGCGGTCATGAAAGCCTCGGTTTTGAAGGGCAGGGGCTTTTGTTTAGGCGGGCGATGGCAATGTGACAACCCGCCCGGCGGCGGCTAGATTTTCGGCTATCCGGGGACAAAAGCTCAAGGCGCGCGCCATGGCGGCGATCGACGAAGACGACAAGCCGAAGAAAAAAATCAGCCACGAGATTGGGCAGGATTTGAGTCTGCTTTCGGTGGAGGAACTGGTCGCGCGCGTGCAGCTGATGCGCGACGAGATTTCGCGGCTGGAGGCGGACATGGCGAAAAAGCGCGCCACGCGTTCGGCGGCCGATCAGTTTTTCAAGCGGTAGGCCCGCACTGTTCCGGCGCGCCGCGCCGGCGTAAAAAATACGGCATTGGACGCGGGTTCTTAACGTGTCGTTAAGGCTTCCGGATCATTACTATTGGCGTCCATCTTCATGGACATTGAGTGGCTCCTGTCCACTCTGTTTGACGCCTCCCTGTTATCAACTTCGAGCCGCCGGCGACGGCGGCTCTTTTTTGTCCCATTCCGGGACAAAAGCGGCCGCTATGGTGGCTGCGCTCTTAACGTTGTGCGGCAACTATGTCGCAAAGTTTGCGCTTCTCAGTCTGGACATTCCCGCCTGGGACGCGCGATGCTTATTCCTACACGGGACGCGTAACAGTTCCGGTGCATGGGTAAGGCGTACGCGTATGGCTGAAAAGTCAGTAAACGAATTGCAGCCGGTGTCGTTCGGCGCGCGGCTCGCCAATTCGCAAGCCTTCGCCGATCTGTTCCGCGACGGCATGGCGCTGGTGGAAGAGACCGCGACCTATCTCGACGGCGTCGGCCGTCAGGAATCCAAAAAGCTCGAACGCTCCGCAGCGCTCGCTTACGCCACCGAAAGCATGCGGCTCACCACGCGGCTGATGCAGCTCGCGTCCTGGCTCTTGCTGCATCGCGCGGTCAAGGAAGGCGAGATGTCGCTCGCCCAGGCCAACAAGGAAAAGGCCAAGGTCAAGCTCGCCGCCGCCGACTACCACGATCCGCATAATCTGGAATTGCTGCCCGCGACTTTGCGCGAGCTGATCGAGCGTTCGCACAAGCTGCACGGCAAAGTGCGCCGGCTCGACGCGATCGATTCACGATCACAACGCCCCGACCCGGGCCGCGGCGGAAAATCCGGTCGAGCGCCAGCTCGGCCTCTTGAAGGCGGCCTTCGGCGCCGAGAGCGCTTAGCCGTCCGCTCCTTGAGTCCCGCAATGACCGGTAAAAACAAAACCCCCGCCTGACGCGGGGGTTTTTCGTCGCGGGCTAAAGCGCGCGGCTTACTTCTTCTCATCCGCCTTCAAGAAGCCCGAGAACTTCTTCTGGAAGCGCGACAGCCGGCCGCCGCGATCGAGCAATTGCTGCTGGCCGCCGGTCCAGGCCGGGTGCGACTTCGGGTCGATGTCGAGATGCATGACATCGCCTTCCTTGCCCCAGGTGGAGCGGGTCTCGAATTCGCTGCCGTCGGTCATGACCACCTTGATCTTGTGGTAGCCGGGGTGGATATCTTGCTTCATCGGTCTGGTTCCGTTTGGCGCGCCGAAAGGGGCTGAATTTGGCGGCTCTATACAGGACGCAGGGCGAAGCGGCAAGCCGCCGCAATTGACCGAGATCAAGGCCACAGGGCATGGTCCGGGCTGTGTAACGGCTTACTGAAGCCGGGCGGCGCCTCATTCGTCTTGGGATTGATCCGATGGGAAGACAAGAGTTTCGCGCCGCCGGCTCGCTCGCGGCGGTCTTCTCGGTCAGGCTGCTCGGCCTGTTCATGATCTATCCGGTTTTTGCCGCCTATGCCCAGAACCTTTCGGGTTCGACGCCCTATCTGGTCGGCGAAGCGCTCGGCATATACGGACTGAGCCAGGGCCTGTTGCAGATCCCGTTCGGGCTGTTGTCGGACCGGTTCGGACGCAAGCCGATGATCGTCGTCGGCCTTCTCCTGTTCGCGCTCGGCAGCGCGGTGGCGGCGCTCTCCACCTCGATCGGCGGGGTCATCTTCGGCCGCGTGCTGCAGGGCTCCGGCGCAGTCGGCTCGGTGATTCTGGCGCTGGTGGCGGATCTAACGACCGAGGAGAACCGCACCAAGGCGATGGCCATGGTCGGCATCACCATCGGCGGCTCCTTCATGGTGGCGCTGGTGACCGGCCCGATCCTTGCGACATTTATCGGCGTCGACGGCATCTTCTGGCTGATGGTGGGGCTCGCCATGATCGGCATTGCGATCACCGAATTCGTGGTGCCGAACCCGCGCCGCGTGCGCGTCCACCGTGACGCCGAAACCGTTCCGGGATTGATGCTGGCGGTGTTGCGCAACAAGGAGCTGTTGCGGCTCGACATCGGCATATTCGCGCTGCATGCGATGCTGACGGCGAGCTTCCTGGTGGTGCCCGGCCTGCTGCGCGGCACGCTCGACGTATCGACGCATAAAGACTGGATGGTCTATCTACCGGTGCTTCTGGTTTCGATTGTCGTGATGGTGCCGGCCATCATCGTGGCCGAGAAGTATCGCCGCATGAAGGGCGTGTTCGTCTGCGCGGTCGCCGCGCTTTTGGTCAGCCAGGTGATGCTCTATCTCGGCGCCGGCAACTTCTACGTCTTGCTGGCGGCGCTCATCATCTTTTTCTCCGGCTTCAATGTGATGGAGGCGAGCCTGCCTTCGCTCATCACCAAGGTGGCGCCGCCCGACGCCAAGGGCACGGCGATGGGGCTTTATTCGAGCCTGCAGTTCCTCGGCATCTTTGTCGGCGGCGTCGTCGGCGGCTGGGCCAACCAGACCGGGGGCACCGCCGGGGTTTTTGCATTGACGGCGGCGCTGGCGCTGCTCTGGCTGCTGGCGGCGGCCACCATGGCGCAACCGAGCTATCTGACGACCCGGCTGCTGCCGATCGGCGACGGCCCGGCGGCCGAGCCGGAAAGCCTCGCCGCGCGCTTGCGCCAGGTGCCGGGCGTCGCCATGGCGGTGGTGATCGCGGAAGAAAAGCTCGCCTATCTCAAAGTGGATTCCAAATCCTACGACGCGGCTCTGGCGCATGCGCTGGCTGGAGCGCCGTGATTTCTGAATCCCTCTCCCCGCTTGCGGCGATCTTTAACCTTCCCACAAGGGGGAGGGGAGCAGGCGCGCGTCATCGCCCGTATTTTTTGAGCGGCGCCGGGTACGCCGTATTGCGATGCTGGCCGCTGCTCTCGAAAAGTACCGAGGGGGCGCGGGACGCCAGGGGTCCTGGAGGACCCGCGGACCTCGACGCCTCGCGACATCGAGGCTGTCGAAATCCGTAAAACCGCAAGTCCGCCAAATCCCATGGCGTCCCGCGCGCGGTGTTTGAGGTTTGCTCCGCGCAATCCCCGGTGGGCAGACATTGTTACCCACCGCTAGGGGGCTTCGCCTGCGCCGGAAGGATTGAACTCCCTTTTGGGCGGAGTTCGCCCCTTGCACGCGCCGGCTATGCCCCAGTGACCACCTGCCGGGTGGCCGGGCTTCGCGCGGCTTGGACCGCCGGGCGGGGCACCGCATCTCCCGATGCCTCCGTTATTCCCCGGCCACCGCTCCCCGCCCCCCGTCTGGAGACGCCGATCAGACACCCCTCGGTCACGAGGGACGGGATGTAGGCATATTATCCTAGAGAATATAGTCCTGTCAAGCGTGATAAGGGGTCAATTTGAAATAACGGACGGGTAGGCCACGCAGCGGCAGTCCTGTATCGCAACGCGTTACGCCCGCCACGCCATCCGGATCACCGGTTTGCCCGAGACCGGGTTGCTGTCCTCGCCGGCATAGTCAAAGCCGTGCTTCTCGTAGAAGCGGATGGCGCGGGCGTTGTCCTTGTTGACCAGCAGCTCGAGGCCTTTGGGCGAAATGCGCTTGGCCTCGTCGAGCAGCATCAAGCCGACGCCCGAGCCCCAATATTCGGTCGCGACCACGATCTGGTCGAGATACGTCGTCTCGAGATCGACGGTAACGAAGCCGATGAGCGCGCCGTTGTCTTCCGCGACCACGACGCGCGCCACCGGCACCAGTTCCTTGCGCCAGCGCTCGCGCCACCACGGAACGCGCTCGGTGAAATTGAGATGCGGATAATGCTTCTGCCAGGTCCGCCGCCACAGCTCGATGGCCGCGTCCTCGTCGGCGGCGAAGTAGGGGCGCAGGGTGACGGCGGAACTTGTCATCGTGTCCCGGGCGAGTGTAGCGAGGGCATCGCCCGGGCGGAACGAGACCCGGGACCCAGCGCAAGAATCATTGCTTCAATATAGCCGCAGCCTGCGGCTGCGGCATTTTCTCCTGGGTCCCGGATCGTCGCTCGCGCCATAGCGCGTCGAAAACGCGTGTCAACGCGCTTATGGCGCTCGCTCGTCCGGGACACGAGAGCTACCGTTCTGTCAGCTTGAACTCGATGCGGCGGTTGCGGCGGTAGGCCTCCTCGGTGGTGCCGGTGTCGATCGGCTGGAATTCGCCGAAACCGGCGGCGACCAGCCGCTGCGGCGAGACGCCCTTGCCGATCAAATATTGCACCACCGAAATCGCGCGCGCCGCCGACAGGTCCCAGTTCGACTTGAATTGTCCGCCGCTGCCGCTGATCGGCCGCACGTCGGTGTGGCCGTCGACGCGCAGCACCCAGGCGATGTCGGCCGGAATTTGTTTCTCCAATTCGATGAGCGCGCCCGCCATTTTGTCGAGTTCGGCGGTGGCTTCCGGCTTGAGGTCGGCTCTGCCGGTGTCGAAGAATAGTTCGGACTGCAGCACGAAGCGGTCGCCGACCACGCGCACGTCGGGCCGGTTGCCGAGGATCTGGCGCAGTTTGCCGAAGAAGTCGGAGCGGTACTTGGTCAGCTCCTGCACCTTCTGCGCCAGCGCCAGATTGAGCCGCTGGCCGAGATCGGCGATCTTGCTCTGCGCGTCCTTGTCCTTCTGCTCGGAAGCGTCGAGCGCGGTCTCGATGGCGGCCAATTGGCGGCGCAGCGCCGCGATCTGCTGGTTGAGGATTTCGACCTGGGCCAGCGCCCGGGAGGAGATCTTCTTCTCGCCTTCCAGTTGGCCGGTGAGTTCGGAAACCTTGCTCTGCGCGGCGGTGGCGCTCGCGCCGGCGCCATCGGCCAGCCCCTTGAATTTGTCGCGCTCGCTCTCGACGGAGGCGAGCGAGGCGGTCAACTGCGCAAGCTGGTCTTGCAGATCGGTCTTGCCGGATTTCTCCAGCGACAACAGTTCGGTGAGCTGGGCGATCTGCGCGTTGAGGCGGGTGAGGGCGGTGTCCTTGCCGGCGACTTCCTGCTGCAAATAGAATTGCACCACGACGAACACGGTCAGAATGAAAATAATGCTCAGGATCAGCGTCGACAGCGCGTCGACGAAGCCGGGCCAGTAATTCATGCCGCTGTCGCCGCGGCGCGTGCGTGCTAGGGCCATCAGTAGTTCTCGCTCTTTAAGCCGTCATCCTGAGGTGCGAGCCGCGTTAGCGGCGAGCCTCGAAGGATGAACGGCCCGTGATTCTGTGCCCGTCGCCCTTCGAGGCTCGCTTCGCTCGCACCTTACGATGACGGATTTAAATTTCACCGATCCACTTTCTCGCGCGCGATGATTTCCAGCAGGCGTTTGACCTCGCGCTGCTGATCGGCCTGGCTGTCGGCCCAGTCGCGAATCAACTGCTGCTCGGTGCGCATTTGTTGGACCAGGCCCTGGATTGCTTCCGCCAGGTTGGACATGGCGCCGGAAGCGGCCGTGCCGGCGCCGCCCTCGTGCAACGCCGTGCGCAGGCGGTCGATGGCGGTGCGCATCTCGCCGCTGCCGCCGGCGCCGGCCGGCTCGGCCGAGTAGTCGTAGACCGTGGTGGAAAGCCAGTCTTCCAGTTCGGTGTAGAAGCGGTTCTGCGCCTGGCTCGATTGCAGGTCGAGAAAGCCGAGGACCAGCGAACCGGCGAGGCCGAACAGCGAAGAAGAAAATGAAATTCCCATGCCGGAGAGCGGCGCGGCGAGGCCTTCGCGCAGCGAATCGAACATCGAGGCGGCATCGCCGCCGGCTTTCAGGCCCTGGATCACGCCGCCGACCGAACTGACCGTTTCGATCAGGCCCCAGAAGGTGCCGAGCAGGCCAAGGAACACCAGCAGCCCGGTCATGTAGCGCGAGATGTCGCGCGCTTCGTCGAGACGGGTGGCGATCGAGTCGAGGATGCTGCGCATCAATTGCGTCGACACCGCCATGCGGCCGATGCGGCTGCCGAGGATCGCCGCCATCGGCGCCAGCAGCACCGGCGGCCGCTCGACCGCCAGGCCCGGATCGGCGAGGCGGAAATTGTTGACCCAGGCGATCTCCGGATAGAGCCGGATCACCTGGCGCAGACACAGCGCGATGCCGATCAGCAGGACGAAGATGATCACCGAGTTCAGCCCGGGATTGGCCATGAACGCCACCACGATCTGCTTGTGCAGCAGAAAGGTGACCAGGCCGCCGAGCACGACGAACACCATCATCCGCAAAAGGAAGATGCGGGGCGACGACAGTTTGAGCGGATCGAGTTCTTTTGCCATGGGCTTGCGATGTTGACGCCGGCCGGGTCGCGGGCTTGCTCAATATGCCACAGACCCGTGACCAGGAAAAAGCGGAAGTGCCGGAGCCCCCAAGATAGAACGGCGGATTGAGTTCAAATTGCGGTGTCCGCCGCCCGTGAGGCGCAAAGGCCGCAGGTTCGCGCCCAGCCCGGCGTCAGGCCTTGCCGGCGCCTTTAAGCACGGCCAGCAGCTCTTTCTGGATGGCCTCGTTGCCGGCAATGACATGGCCCTTGGCGAACATGTCGTCGCCGCCGTCGCAATCGGAAATGTAGCCGCCGGCCTCGCGCACCAGAATTAACCCGGCCGCCATGTCCCAGGGCTTGATGTCGCGCTCCCAGTAGCCGTCGAGCCGGCCAGCCGCGACCCAGGCCAGATCGAGCGCGGCGGCGCCGAAGCGGCGTAGGCCCGCGACTTGCTCCTGCATGGCGCCGGTTTCCCGGCGCGCCAGCGCGAGATCGCCGCGGCCGATATGCGGCAAGCCGCAGGCGATCACGGCGTCGGAAAGCCGCTTGCGGCCGGCGACACGGATGCGCTGCTCGTTCATGAACGCGCCCTTGCCCTTTTCGGCGATGAACATCTCTTCGCTGGCCGGGTTGTAGACGAGGCCGGCGATCACGGCGCCCTCGCGCTCGAGCGCGATGGCGATGGCGAATTGCGGAATGCCGTGCAGGAAATTGGTGGTGCCGTCGAGCGGATCGACGATCCAGCGGTGCGACGTGTCGGCGCCTTCGCGGGCGCCGCCTTCCTCGCCGAGAAAGCCGTAGCCGGGCCGCGCCTTGCTCAACTCCTGGAACAGCGTCTCCTCGGCGCGGCGGTCGGCCGACGTTACGAAATTGGCGGGGCCCTTAAGCGAAACCTGCAGCTTCTCCAATTCGCCGAAATCGCGCTTGAGCGCGCGCGCGGTCTTGCGCGCGGCGGCGATCATGACGTTGAGCAAAGCGGAGTGGTGCATGGCGCGTGGGGTCTGCCCGCGAAGGCGGGCCCCGTCAAGGGCGCGGCGGCAGGGTCGACATCCAGTTGTTGGCCGCCTTCTCGGCGGCGTCGCGCACCTGCTGCGTCTGCTGGGCGGCGAAGGCGTCAAGATCGGGATCGCTGTCGCCGCCGGCCTTGGCGATGATGTGCCATTTTACCGCTTCGGTCGCATCGGCCGGCATGCCGCGCCCGGCCATCAGAATGCGCGCCAGGCGGTCCTGCGCGATGGCGCTGCCGCGCCGCGCCGCGATCAGCATCAGCTTGGCGGCGGCGACTTCGTTCTTGGCGACGCCGTTGCCGTTGAACTGCGCGATGGCGAATTCCACCATGGCGTCGACATTGCCGGCGACCGAGGCCAGCCCCATCAGACGCTCGGCTTCGTTGATATCCTTCGGCACGCCGCGTCCTTCCTTGTACATCGCGGCGAGCGCGTATTGCGCGTCAGCGTTTCCGGCATCGGAAGCCTGCCGGAACAATTGGGCGGCGCGCGCGAAATCCTGCGGAAACTGCTGGCCTTGCAGATAGAGCAGGCCGAGATCGTAGGCGGCGGCCGCGTGACCGAGCTTGGCGGCGGCCGCCAGCAGGCGCGCGGCTTCGTCCGGATTGCGCGGTCCGGCGCGGCCTTCGAGATTGAACATCGCCAGCGCGAACATGGCATCGCGGTCGCCGTGCGCGGCGGCCTGCTTGTACCAGTCCGCCGCCTTGGCGTCGTCGCGGGGAACGCCGAGCCCTTGCGCGTAAAGCTCGCCGAGCAGCGTCATGGCGGCGGGATCGTTCTGCTGCGCGCGCTTGCTGGCTTCGGCGAGCGCGGTCAAAAACATGCCGCGCTGGAATGCGCCAAAGGCGATATCGGCCCTGCCGTCGTCGGGATTGGCCGCGGCACTCGGGCCCGGGGGCGGCGGCGCCGGCGGCGGTGTTTTTTTCTGGGGCTGCGCCAGGGCCGGCGCGGCCAAAGCGGCAAGCACGCACAGCGCGAAGGTTGTGCCGTGCCGCCGGCCCGTCATGCCGCGCTCTCCGGCAGGCGCAGGCGCCCGGCTGCTTGCGCAACCGTCGCCACGACCGCTTGCGGGTCGCGCCACAGCCAATCGCCGAGCGCGATGAAATCGGCGCCGGCTTTCATCAGCGGGGCGATCTCGTCGAGCGAGGCGGCATAGGCGACGCAGGGCGCCTCGAACACTTCCGCCCACCAGGCGACGCGCTCCTCGATCGCATCGAAGCCCGGCCGTTCGCCGCCGCGGCCAGGTTCGCCGAACATGACGTAGTCGGCGCCCATCTCCGCGGCGACCATGCCGTCGTGGCGGGTAAACAAGCCGCCGACGCCGACGATGCGCTCGGGCTTGAGCTGTTCGACCGCGTCGCCAAACGCCGCGATGCCGGTCACATGGGCGCCGTCGGCGCCGGCGCGCGCCACCAGGCCGGCGTGATCCTCGATGAGAAGCGCCGCGCCTTTGTCCTGGACGATGGTGCCGAGCGCCTTGGCGCGGTTGATCTGCGTGCGCTCGTCGGCGTCGGCCAGACGCAGCAGCACGGCGGCGACATCGCCGGCGCCCAAGGCCGCGGCAAGGCTTTCCGAAAACGTTTGCGCGTCGGCGACCGGCGGCGTCACCAGATAGAGACGCGGCGCCGGGCGCGGGTCGGCCTGTTTGGATCGCGAAGTCTTGGGTCCGGAATTCATGGGAATCGCATGCTAGCCCAATCCGGCGGAAAATTGACACCGGCGCGCCGTCCGCCGTGGCCGGCCGTGCGGCGCATAGACGCGCGCCGGCCTGCTGGTTAGCATTGAATCGAGGCTGCCGAACAAGGCGGCTTGGCAAAAAAAGCCCCCTGAGGAGAAACATGCTCAAACGCCTATCGCTGCTGTTGCTGTGCCTTGCTGTGCCTTTCGCGCCCACTGCCGCGGCCGACTATCCCAGCCGCGCCATCAAGATGGTGGTGCCGTTCGCGCCTGGCGGCGGCACCGACGTGCTGGGCCGCATCATCGCCCAGCGCCTGGCCGACCAATGGGGTCAGCCGGTGGTGGTCGAAAACCAGCCCGGCGCCTCCGGCGGCATCGGCACCAAGGCCTTCGTCAAGGCCGAGCCGGACGGCTACACGCTGCTGATGGCCTCGACCGGCGCGCTGATGGCGGCCTCCGCCGCGCTCGCCCCGGAAGGGCATTTCGACGTCACCAAATTTTTCGCGCCCATCACTGTGGTGGCGGCGCCGCCTTATCTGCTGGTGGTCAATCCGAGCGTCAAAGCCAATTCGGTCGCCGAATTGATCAAGCTCGCGCGCGAGAAGCCGAAGGCGCTGTCGTTCGGTTCTTCCGGCATCGGCGCCGCCTCGCATCTATCCGGCGCGCTGTTCGAGAAGGATGCGCATGTCGAGATGCTGCACGTGCCCTACAAGGGCACCGGTCCCGCGGTCACCGATCTGCTCGGCGGCCGCATCGACATGATGTTCTCGCCTTCGACCACGGTGCAGGCCTTCGTCGCGGCCGGCAAGCTCAAGGCGCTCGGCACCACCGGCGCCAAACGCTCGAAATTCTTCCCCGACGTGCCGACGGTGGCGGAAGGCGGCTTACCCGGCTACGCCTCGGTCGGCTGGTTCGGCCTGCTGGCGCCGGCGCACACGTCGAAGGAGATCGTCGACAAGCTCAACAGAGCGGTGGTCGCGATCATGGGCGAGAAGGACGTGATCGACCGCATGGCCAAGATCGGCGCCGAGCCCGAGCCGCAGACGCCCGACGAGTTCGCCCGCTTCATCAACGCCGACGTGGCGAAATGGATGACGCTGGTGAAGGAGGAGAACATCGTCATTCCGGGCGCGGGGAAATAGGCGGCAACCCGCAGCTTCATTTTGTCTCACCCGCACGCCGGGTGAGCGTTATGGCCCATTAGGATTCTTGATCGCCGCCGAGCCAACGGCGAGGGCCCGCGCCGTCGTTGCAGGCGGGCTTTCAATTTAGAAATTTTCTCACGCCGGCGCGCGCTCCGTCTTTTTGCAGGGCGCGTATGATCACGCCGCTCGCACAATTGCCTGTTGCATAATTCTACTTCGGGTTGCAATACTCGTGCGCGAGTAAATTTCCCAAGGCAACCTTCATGAGCCTTTTCGTCCAGCTACCGCCGTCCGATTACAGCCGGACGGCCTTCGATCGATTTCGGCCTTTGCGGGGAGGCTTCGACCTCGACGACGCCCGCGCCATGATATGGATGTCGCAACTCGCCTATGAGACCGATGCCCCGCAAACGATTGCCGATATCGGCCCGCTCTGGGGCTTCAAGCCGATCGATCCGGTGCGCGTGCAGGCGCAACGCATCGACACCCGCGTGATTATCGGCGAGCGCGAAGACTGCATCGTGGCTGCGTTCGCCGGAACCGACCCCGCGCTCGATCGCAATCTGATGACCGACGCGGACTGCCGGCTGACTTTCAATTACACGCATGAAGGTTTTCAGGCGGCGCTCGACGCCGCCTGGCCGCTGGTCGAAACGAAACTCACGGCGTTGAATCAGGAGCGCCGGCGGCCGGTCTTTTTCACCGGCCACAGCCTCGGCGCGGCCCTGGCGGTTGTCGCCGCCGAGAAAGTCAAAGACGGCCGCTTGGCGCCGGCCGCGGTTTATACTTTCGGCATGCCGCGGGCGGGCGGCCGTCATTTCAAGTCCCGCTACGACCGCGCCCTCGGCGATTGCACCTATCGCCTCGTTCATGGCGGCGACACGGTGCCCTGCATCCCCGATTCCATCGCGGTGCTCGGGACGCTCAATCCGTTTGCCCATGTCGGCCGTCTGCTGACATGCGAATTGGGCGGCAGGTTCGAGCGGGACGCGCCGCTCGCGGGCCTCCAATCGAACGATCCGCGCTTCGTCGACGGCGCGCGCGACAACCTTCGCAACTGCATGCGGGCGTTATTGGCCGGACGCGTCTTCGCGCCGGCCGGGCCGGGCGCGCTCGGCCGTTTCTATGCCTTATTGCCGTTCGGAATCCGCGACCATCTGCCCGACCGTTACCTGCGCGCGCTCGCGCCTTAGGCCGGCATCGGGACCGGTCCCATGTCCTTCGGCACTTTGTAGCCCTTCTGCACGGCCGGGCGCGCGGCGATGGCTTCGTACCAGCGCCGCACGTTGGGATATTGTTTCATGTCGATGGTCTGCCATTCGAAACGCGAGATCCACGGCCAGATGGCGATGTCGGCGATCGAGTATTCGCCGGCGACGAAGTCGCGGCCCTCGAGTTGGGTATTGAGCACCTTGTAGAGGCGATGGGCTTCCTTCAGATAGCGTTCCTCGGCGTAAGGCGCCTTGCCAGGATTATATTTTACGAAGTGATGCACCTGGCCGAGCATCGGGCCCGGGCCGCCCATTTGCCACATCAGCCATTCGATCACTTTGTAGCGGCCTTCGCCCGACTTCGGCAGCAGCTTGCCGGTTTTGTCGGCGAGATAGATCAGGATCGCGCCGGACTCCATCAGCGACATGTTGTTGTCGCGGTCGACAATCGCCGGGATGCGGTTGTTGGGCGCGACTTTCAGAAATTCCGGCTTGAACTGCTCGTCCTTGGAAATGTCCACCGCGTGCACGGTGTAGGGCAGGCCGAGCTCTTCCAGGGCGATGGAGACTTTGCGGCCGTTCGGCGTGGTCCAGGTGTAGAGATCGATCACGGTCAGATCCTTTAAATCGCGGGAGGTAACAACGTTATGGCCGGGTCATTACGCGCGAAGACGTCGCTTCGCGCCTTTTGCCCGGCCATGAGGTCTCTTTATCGAATAATTCCGTGTACGTCACGCCGCACACGTCGATTTGATTATGCCGCCTTTTTCTCCAAGTCGGCTTTCCACTGCCCGAGGGCGGCGAGGCTGTTCATCTTGGCGCGATGTGAAAATGCGCGTTGCGCGGCGGCGACGTTTTCCGACTTGCCGCCCCATGCCTTTTGCGGCGCGTGCTGCAGCGCGCGGCCGTAGGAGAAGGTGAGCGGCCACGGCAGATTACCGAGCCGGTTCATGGCGTCGAGATTGGCGGTGGCCTCCTCGTCGCTCTGGCCGCCGGACAGGAAGGCGATGCCCGGCACCGCGCCCGGCACGCAGTTCTTGAGCACGCGCAAGGTCGCCTCGGCGACCTGCTCGTAGGTGACGCGGACCTTGGCGCCTTCTGCCCGGCACGATCATGTTCGGCTTGAGCACGATGCCTTCAAGCGCGACATTGGCGTAGAACAATTCCTGAAAGGTCTCCTTGAGCATCCAGGTCGTGACATGTTCGCATCGCGTCGATGTCATGGTCGCCGTCCATCAGCACTTCGGGCTCGACGATCGGCACGATCTGCGCCGCCTGGCATAGCGCGGCGTAGCGCGCGAGCGCGTGGGCGTTGGCGTGAATGGCATTGTAGCTCGGGATGCCGGCGCCGATGTCGATCACAGCGCGCCACTTGGCGAAGCGCGCGCCCTGCGTGTAATATTTCGGCAGCCGGTCGGCGAGCCTGTCGAGGCCGGTGGTGATGACTTCGCCGGGGCAGAACGGTAGCGGCTTGGTGCCCTCGTCGACCTTGATGCCGGGAATGGCGCCGGACTTCTTGATGAGATCGACCAGCGGCGTGCCGTCTTTCGCTTTTTGCCAGATGGTCTCGTCGTAGAGGATAACGCCGGAAATGTGGTTTTTCATCGCGTCGGCGGTGCGGAACATCAGCTCGCGGTAGTCGCGGCGATTGTCCTCGGTGTTCTCGGTCTTATGGCGTCGAAGCGCTTGCCGATGGTGCCGGTCGATTCGTCGGCGGCCAGAATGCCCTTGCCGGGCGCGACCATGGCCAATGCCACTTTGTTCAATTCGTCCAAATCCATGCTTCCCTCCATCGCAATTGCGTCATCTTACCCTAAGCACCTCGACTCCCGGCAAGGCCTTGCCCTCGAGCCATTCCAGAAAAGCGCCGCCGGCGGTGGAAACGTAGCTCAGGCGCTCGGTCACGCCGGCGACGTTGAGCGCCGCCACGGTGTCGCCGCCGCCCGCCACCGAAACAAGTTTTCCGGCCTCTGTCAGTTCCGCCGCGGCTTCCGCGATCTCGACCGTGCCGGTGTCGAACGGCTCCATTTCGAAAGCGCCGAACGGTCCGTTCCAGACCAGCGTCTTCGAACGCGCCAGCACCGAGACCACTTGCTCGATGCTGCGTGGGCCGATGTCGAGGATCATGTCGTATTCGTCGACCTGGTCGACGTCGACCACGCGCGAGGGCGCCAGCGCCTCGAATTTTTGCGCGACCACCGCATCGACCGGCAGCACGATCTCGCGCTTGGCGGTTTTCGCCTCGTCCATGATCTTCTGCGCGGTGTCGACAAGGTCCCGCTCGGCCAGCGACCGGCCGACATTTTTGCCGAGCGCCATCAAGAAAGTGTTGGCCATGGCGCCGCCGATGATCAGGACGTCGACCCTCTTCAGCAGGTTGCCGAGCAGGTCGAGCTTGGTGGAAATCTTGGCGCCGCCGACCATGGCCGTCAGCGGGCGCGCCGGCTTGTCGAGCACCTTCTCGAAGGCTTCCAGTTCCGCCTGCAGCGTTCGCCCGGCATAGGCCGGCAGCACATGCGCGAGGCCTTCGGTCGAGGCGTGCGCGCGGTGCGACACCGAGAAGGCGTCGTTGACGAAAATGTCGCCGAGCCTGGCGAGCGCCGCCACGAACGCGGGATCGTTTTTTTCCTCGCCGGGATGGAAGCGCGTGTTCTCCAGGCAGATTATGTCGCCGTCCTTCATCGCCGCAACGGCGCGTTCGGCGGCGTCGCCGATGCAGTCGTCGGCGAACTTCACCGGCCGCTTGATGATGTGCGCGACCTCGGCGGCGACAGGCTTGAGCGACTTGTTCGGATCGCGGCCCTTCGGCCGGCCGAAATGCGACAGCAAGATCACCTTGCGCGCCCTTGTCGGCGATTTCGGGATCGCGGCGCCATGCGTTCGATGCGGGTGGCGTCGGTGACGACGCCGTTCTCCACCGGCACGTTGAGATCGGCGCGCACCAGCACGCGCTTGCCCTTCACGTCGAGTGGTCGAGGGTGCGGAACGCGCTCATGGGCTGGCTCGCCGCTCGCGGCTAGATCAGCTTGCCCATCGCCACGGCGGTGTCGGCCATGCGGTTGGAGAAGCCCCACTCGTTGTCGTACCAGCTCATCACGCGCACGAAGGTGCCGTCCATGACCTTGGTCTGGTCCATGTGGAAGATCGAGGAGCGCGGATTGTGGTTGAAGTCGAGCGAGACGTTCGGTGCGTCGGTGAAGCCAAGGATGCCCTTGAGTTGCTGTTCGGCCGCGCGTCTTGATCGCGTCGTTGACCTCGTCCTTGCTGGTCGCCTTCTTGGCGACGAACTTGAAATCGATCACCGAGACGTTCGGCGTCGGCACGCGGATCGAGACGCCGTCGAGCTTGCCGTTGAGTTCAGGAAGCACGAGGCCGACGGCCTTGGCGGCGCCGGTCGAGGTCGGGATCATCGATCAGCGCGGCGGCGCGGGCGCGGTAGAGATCCTTGTGCAAGGTGTCGAGCGTCGGCTGATCGCCGGTGTAGGAATGGATCGTCGTCATGAAGCCCTTCTCGATGCCGACGGCGTCGTTGAGCACTTTGGCGACGGGCGCGAGGCAGTTGGTCGTGCACGAGGCGTTGGAGACGATCATGTGATCCTTGGTCAGCTTGTCGTGGTTGACGCCGTAGACGACGGTCAGGTCGGCGCCGTCGGCCGGCGCGGAAACCAGCACGCGCTTGGCGCCGGCGGTCAGATGCGCCGAGGCCTTGTCCTTCGACGTGAAGAGGCCGGTGCATTCGAGCGCGATGTCGACGCCGAGGTCCTTCCACGGCAGCTTGGCCGGATCGCGCTCGGCGGTGACCTTGATGGCGCCGTTGCCGACGCTGATGGTGTCGCCCTTGACCGTCACGGTGCCCGGGAAGCGGCCGTGCACCGAGTCGTAGCGCAGCAGATGCGCGTTGGTTTCGACCGGCCCGAGGTCGTTGATGCCGACCACCTCGATATCGGTGCGTCCCGCCTCGGCGATGGCGCGCAGGATGTTGCGGCCGATGCGGCCGAACCCGTTGATGGCAACGCGGACAGTCATGGAAGTCGCTCCCGGCTATTTCAACCTGTCATGGCCGAAATGGACCACGACGCGTATTCGACCCAAATCAAGCTTTTCCGAGCTTGCGCAAGGCGGCGTCGGCCACCGCTTCCGGTGTAATGCCAAAATGCTTGTAGAGGTCCTTGTAAGGCGCGCTGGCGCCGAAGGTATTCATGCCGACGAAGACGCCGTCGGAACCGATGATGGCGTCCCAGCCCTGGCGCACCGCGGCTTCGACGCCGATTTTGACGGGGGCGTCGCCGATCACGGCGCGGCGCTCGCTGTCGCTTCGCCGCCAGAAGCAGTTCGAAGCACGGCACCGAAACGACGCGCGCGGCAATGCCTTTGGCGGCGAGCAGCTTCCTGCGCCTTCGACCGCGGATCGAACTTCCGAGCCGGTGGCGAAGATCGATACTTGCGCTTTGCCTTCGGCCGCCGCGATCTCATAGGCGCCGGCGGCGCAACGAGTTGTCCGCCCAAGGAAATTCTGGCTGCAGCTGCGGCAGGTTCTGCCGCGTCAGCGCCAGCACGCTCGGGCGGTCTTTCGCCTCGAGCGCGAGCTGCCAGCACTCGGCCGTCTCCACCGCGTCGCACGGGCGGAACACGAGGAGATTGGGAATGGCGCGCAACGCGGCGAGATGCTCGACCGGCTGATGCGTCGGGCCGTCTTCGCCGAGCCCGATGGAGTCGTGCGTCATCACGTAGATGACGCGCATGCCCATCAGCGCGGCAAGCCGGATCGCCGGCCGGCAATAATCGGAAAACACCAGGAAGGTGCCGCCATAGGGAATGATGCCGCCGTGCAGCGCCATGCCGTTCATGGCCGCGGCCATGCCGTGCTCGCGGATGCCGTAGTGGATGAAGCGGCCGGAATAGTCGGCGGCCGACATCGCCTTCATCGATTTGGTGCGCGTGTTGTTGGAGCCGGTGAGATCGGCCGAGCCGCCGACCATTTCCGGCAACGCCGGGATCAGGCTCTCGAGCGCGAATTCGCAAGCCGTGCGGGTGGCGATTTCCTTCGGCGCCGCGGCGAGCGACTGCTTCACCGCGGCGACAGCGTCGGCGAAGCCGCTTCGGCAGATCGCCGCTGCATGCGGCGCTCGAACTCGCCGCGCTTGGCGCGCATCGAGCGCGGCGAGGCGCTTGCTCCAGTCGGCGTGCACGCCTTTCGAGCGCTCGCCGGCGGCGCGCCAGGCCGACGAGAATGTCGGCGGGAATCTCGAACGGCGCGTGCGTCCAGCCGAGCGTCTCGCGCGCGCCCTTGATCTCGTCGGCGCCGAGCGGCGAGCCGTGCGCCGAGGTTTGCCGGCTTTGGTCGGCGCGCCGAAGCCGATGGTCGTCTTGCAGGCGATCAGCACCGGCCGGTCGGCGCCTTGCGCCTTGCTCGAGCGCGCGCCGCGATCGCCGTCGGCGTCGTGGCCGTCGACGCGCGAGGCGGCCCAGCCGGCGGCCTCGAAGCGCTTCACCTGATCGATCGAGTCGGACAGCGACAGCGCGCCGTCGATGGAAATGCCGTTGTCGTCGAACAGCACGATCAGTCGGTTGAGCTTCAGATGGCCGGCGAGCGCGATCGCCTCCTGGCTGATGCCTTCCATCAGATCGCCGTCGCAGGCGAGCACGTAGGTTTTGTGGTCGACGAGCTCGTCGCCGAACTCGGCGGCGAGATGCCGCTCGGCGATCGCCATGCCGACCGCGTTGGCGAGCCCTTGCCCGAGCGGACCGGTGGTGGTCTCGACGCCGGGCGTATGGCCGTATTCGGGATGGCCGGCGGTGATCGAGCCGAGCTGGCGGAAGCGCTTGAGCTGATCGAGCGTCATCGCCGGATAGCCGGTCAGATAGAGCAGCGAGTAGAGCAGCATCGAGCCGTGGCCGGCCGACAGCACGAAGCGGTCGCGGTCGGGCCAGGCCGGGTCGGCCGGGATCGAATTTCAGGAAGCGCGTGAACAGCACGGTCGCCACGTCGGCCGCGCCCATCGGCAGGCCGGGATGGCCGGATTTCGCCTGCTCGACCGCGTCCATCGCCAGCGCGCGGATGGCGTTGGCCATGGCGCTGTGCGCGACGGCGGAATTGGCGGCCGGTTGCTCGCGGCGCACGGGAGGCGCCACGGCGGCCGTCGGCGAAGCGTTTGCGCTCATGGAAAAGGCCTGTTTGCGTGGGCTGGATAGCATGTGAGGCCCCTGAGTCAATGTGACGGCACGCCTGCCGGCCAGCCATGCACAGGCTCACGAAAACAACGGGGTAAATCGCCGCGGCAGCGTTGACGGCGGGATCGCGCAGCACGTAAGCTTCTTCGCCTAAATCTTTGCCGCCGCAGAGTTTTTCGAGCGCGGATAATGGCGATGGCCGACCAAAGCGCGATCGATCAAGCGGTGAAGCGTCTGGCGCTGGCGCTGGACGCGCTCGACGCCGCGGTCGAGCGCCGCAGCGAAGCCGACCGCAGCGAGGAGGGGCTGGCGAGCCAGCTCCACGCGCTCGGCGTCGACCGCACCCGGCTCGCCGCCGCGCTCGACGGCGAGACCGCGCGTTCGCGCCGGCTGGAGTCGACCAATCGCGAAATCGCGCAGCGGCTGGATGCCGCCATTGCCGGCATCCAGTCGGTGCTCGAGGGCAACGAGTAGCGCACGATCCCGAAGAATGGGCCCGGTATTCGTGCGCAAAGGAAAATGACATGGCGCAGGTGAACGCAACGATTGCCGGCCGCCAGTTCCGTCTCGCCTGCGAGGACGGACAGGAGGAGCATTTGCAGACGCTCGCCAAGGATCTCGACGAGCGCATCGAGAGGCTGCGCAAGAAATTCGGCGAGATCGGCGACACCCGGCTTACGGTCATGGCGGCGCTGATGGTGGCCGACGAACTCAGCGAGGCCGCGCGCAACATCCGCCGAATGGAGGAGGAGACGAACGCCTTGCAGGATGCCCGCATGGTCGCGACCGACCGCGCCAAGGCGGCGTCGAGCGCGGTGGCCGACGCCTTCAACTCGGCGGCCGAGCGCATCGAGGGCATCACCAAGAAGCTCAACGCCTCGCTCGGCAACGGCGTGGCGATCGGGTGAGGCCTTGACGCCGGTCAGCAAGGAGATCGACGCGCGCGTCCGCGGCAGCTTCGCGCGGCAGACGATCATGGCGACCTTGGGCGCGGAGATCGCCGCCGTGCGCGCCGGCGAAGTGGAAATCGTGCTGCCCTTTTCGGACCAAATCCTTCAACAGCATGACTTCATCCACGCCGGCGCGGTTGCCACCATCGCCGACAGCGCCTGCGGCTATGCGGCGCTCAGCGTCATGCCGCGCGACGCGGCGGTGCTGACCACCGAGTTCAAGATCAACTTGCTGGCGCCGGCCAAAGGCGAGCGTATTCGCGCCATCGGGCGGGTCATCCGCAACGGCAAGAAGCTGGTGATCACGCTCGGCGAAGTGTTCGCGGAGGAGGGCGGCACCCGCAAGCAGATCGCGCTCATCACCGCGACCATGATGGTAATCGAGACCGGCGCGGGCCTGCGCGATTGAGCGCTCGCGCCGCTGGCGCCCGCCCCCCACAAGCACTACATTCGAGTCGCGGGGCTGCGAGGTGCGACAGAGACACATTCCCCGGGGCCTTACGATCCCATCGGGAGCTGTCCCTGGCCGAGCTCGTGGGTTCGGTCATATGGCGCCCACCTACTTATGTAGGTTCCCGGGATCACGCTCCGACGGCCATCGCGGCTCCGCACTTTATTTTCCCGACATACTGCGCTTCAGTCGTCATGGCCGGGCTTGTCCCGGCCATCCACGCCTTGCTTGCCGAGACACGATAAGTAAGACGTGGATGCCCGGCACACGGCCGGGCATGACGGAGCAATGGTGAGCACGCCGGACACAAACATCGTCGACCAAAAAGCCGCCCTCCGCGCCGCAGCCCTCGCGCTGCGCGACGCGTTGCCGGCGGCGGAGCGGCAGGCGGCGGCGAGGACGATCGCGGCGCGGCCGTTCCCGGTGGCAATCAAGCCGGGCGTCATCGTCTCCGGTTTCATGCCGATGAAAACCGAGATCAATCCGGTCCCGCTGTTGCGCAAGCTCGCCGATGCCGGCGCGCAGCTCGCGCTGCCGGCGATTGCCGGGCGCGGCACCGCTGATCATGCGCGCCTGGACATTCGGCGCGCCGCTTAAAGGCGGGCAGTGGGGCATCCGCGAGCCGGCGCCGGAGGCGCCCGAAGTCGCGCCCGACATTCTCATCGTGCCGCTCGCCGCCTTCGACCGCGCCGGCCATCGCATCGGCTACGGCGCCGGCTATTACGACATGACCATCAACGCGCTGCGCGCCAGGAAGAAGGTCATCGCCATCGGCATCGCCTTTGCCGCGCAGGAAATTTCCAGTGTTCCCGCCACGGAGCGCGACGCGCGCCTCGATCTCGTGCTAACGGAGCGCGAGGTTATCGATTTTCGCGGAACCTGATATATGCGCATTCTCTTCATCGGCGACGTGGTCGGCCGTTCCGGGCGCGCCATCGTCACCGCGCGGCTGCCCGGCCTGATCGCGGAATGGAAGCTCGACCTCGTCGTCATCAACGGCGAGAACGCGGCCGGCGGCTTCGGCATCACCGAGGCGATCTACAACGAACTGATCGACGCCGGCGCCGACGCCATCACGCTCGGCAATCACGCCTGGGACCAGCGCGAGGCGCTGGTGTTCATCGAGCGCGCGCCGCGCCTGGTCCGCCCGGTCAATTATCCGAAGGGCACGCCCGGCCGCGGCGCCGCTTTGGTCGAGACCAAGAACGGCAAGCGCGCGCTGGTGATCAACGCCATGGGCCGCATCTTCATGGACCCGCTCGACGATCCGTTCGCCGCGGTCGAGCGCGAACTCGCCGCTTGCGCGCTCGAAGACCGGCGCCGACGCCATCGTGCTCGACATGCATTGCGAGGCGACCAGCGAAAAGCAGTCGATGGGTTATTTCGTCGACGGCCGCGTCAGCCTGGTGGTCGGCACCCACACCCATTGCCCCGACCGCCGATCATCGCATCATGCCGGGCCGCACCGCCTTCGTGTCGGACGTCGGCATGACCGGCGATTTCGACTCGGTGATCGGCATGACCAAGGACGAGCCGCTCAACCGCTTCCTGCGCAAGGTGCCGGGCGGCAAGTTCGAGCCGGCGACCGGCGCCGCCACGCTGTGCGCGATCGCGGTCGAGACCGACGACGCGAGCGGGCTGGCGGTGAAAGTCGGCGCCGTCCGGCTCGGCGGCATCCTCGAGGAAGCGCGGCCGAAATTCTGGGATTAGGCCTCTATCCGTCGTCCTTCGAGGCTCGCTTCGCTCGTGCCTCAGGTTGACGGAACAGTTGACCGCGACTCGCGGCGATGATTCGGTAAGTGACGGTGATTCGCCGGCTTGTGCTGGGTACGGCATCGCGGTTCGGCACGGCGGCAATGACCTTGAACCTCAATCGCAATCTGGCGCTGGATAGCCCGCCCGACATGGCGCCGGGCACGGGCTTTGCCATCGACGCGCGGGCGCGAACTCGCCGCTGCAATTCATCCCGGCCGGCTCGCGCGTGCTCGATCTCAGTCCGGACACGGCGCTGCAGCGCTGCTTCCGAACGGCTGCAGCTATCAAAGCCGCGACAGCGTCACCTGCGACGGCGGGGCCGCCTGCGATATCGCGGGCGGCGACTTTCCGACCCAGGCCGCCGCCCTTTGCGACATCGTCGTCATGCTCGGCGTGCTCGAGCGCGTCGCCGACATCGAGAACCTGTTCACCCATCTGCGCTTCTGCAAGCAGGACGTGGTCCTGAGCTATAGCGCGACCGATCTGGCGGACGGCGGCGAACGCGCCGGTTTCGCCAACGCGCTGAGCTTCTACGATCTCGCCGTGCTGTTCGACCGCTACGGCTTCCGCATCGAATGCACCGCGCCGGTCGGCACCGGTCAGGTGCTGATGCGGCTGACGCCGACCGAGCGGGTGCAGCCGGTCGCGCGTTGCAGCGTGGCGGTGATGTCCGGCAACGATGCCGGCAATTTCGGCGACCGGCTCGGCTACCATATGATCAACGCGCTGCTGCCGGGCGAGGCCGAGGTGCATCATCTGACTTTCGAGACGCTGCACGAGGCGCGCGCGCAATACGATCTGGTGGTGCTCGGCATCGGCAACAGCCTGTTCCAGCCGCTGCTCGGCGACGACGTGCTCGACATCGTATCGCGCGGCAAGGCGGCGATCGGCATTTTCGGCACGCAGTATCGCGAGCTGATTCCGCGCCTGGCGATCGACCGGGTGCTCGACCGGCTCGACACCTGGTTCGCGCGCTACGAGGACGACGTGCTGATTTACGGCCGCGGCCGCAACAACGTGGTGCATCTCGGCGATTGGCTGATCGACCAGTTCCCGATGACCCGGGGCACCGAGGACGACCCGCTGCAGATCGTCGGCGAGCTCCAGGAGGGGCACGCGCTTGACCGCGCCATCCAAGTCATCCAGCGGCACAAGGCGGTGTTCTCGACGCGGCTGCAACCGCTGCTGTGCGCGCTCACTTCGGCCGAATTCGTGGCCTATGCCGAGCAGCCTTCGCCGCAGATGCCGGGTATCGTGTCCGGCAAGTTCCGCAGCATGCTGATCGACATTTTCGGCCGCAGCTATCCGGAAAGGCAGTTCTTCATGGTCGACCGCGACGCGGTCACCCGCTACAAAGCGCGCATCCACCGCAACGTCGCCAAGGTCGGCGAGCGGATCGACGCCATCCTGCGCAATGTGGCGGTGGCGAGCGTCTAATTACCGTCCGGCGATATTTATTTTCTTGGCGCGCCAGCCTATAAACCCGGCGGCATCCACCTCATTATTGTAGTCCGGGTCATGGCTGGTCATTCCCAATTCAAGAACATCATGCACCGCAAGGGGCGCGCGGATAAGGCGCGCTCGGCGCTGTTCGGCAAGCTCGCCCGCGAAATCACGGTGGCGGCCAAGCTCGGCATGCCGGATCCGGCGTTCAACCCGCGCCTGCGCGCGGCCGTCCTCGCCGCCCGCGCCGAGAACATGCCGAAGGACAATATCGAGCGCGCGATCAAGAAGTCGCAGGGCTCGGATTCGGAGAACTACGACGAGATCCGCTACGAGGGCTACGGCCCGGGCGGCGTCGCGGTGATCGTCGAGGCGCTGACCGACAATCACAACCGCACCGCCGGCGAAGTGCGCGCCACCTTCACCAAGAACGGCGGCAATCTCGCCACCACCGGCGCGGTGTCGTTCATGTTCGACCACGTCGGCGTGGTCGAATACGACGCCAAGGCGGCCAGCGCCGACGCCATGCTGGAAGCCGCGATCGAAGCCGGCGCCGAGGACGTGACGTCGAACGACGACGGCCATCCATCTTCACCACGCCGGAAACCTTGAACGAGGTGGCCAAGGCGCTGGAGGCGAAATTCGGCGAGCCGCGCAAGGCGGCGCTGCTGTGGAAGCCGCAGAACACCGTCGCGGTCGACGACGAAACCGGCGAAAAGCTGCTCAGGCTGATCGAAACGCTGGACGAGAGCGACGACGTGCAGAACGTCTACGCCAATTTCGAGGTGTCCGACGCGCTGATGCAGAAGATGTCAGCGTAGCCCGTCGAACAGCGGCAGGCTGATCAGTCCGGCGATCGCGATAATGATATAAGCGACGCGGCGATAGAGCGCGTCGCTGGTGCCGTGAAACCAGCGTGCGCCGACGGTGAGCAAAATAGCGAATGGCACGCCGAGCAACACCGACAGCACAATGGCCCGCCCAGCCAATAGACCAGGAGCGGTGGCGCGCCGATCTGGGCCGCGCCCGCGCCAATACCGGCAAGCAGGCCGACGCCGACCGAAGCGGCAATCGTCGGCTTGCCATGATAACGCCATCCGGCGGCGAGCGTGGCCAATGCGACCAGCACCAACCCACAGATGAACCGGCGCAGCAGCAGCGGATCGAGATGAACCAGCATCGCGGCGCCGAATGGCAGGGCGAGCGAGCCGGCAATTGTGACGGGAGCGACTTCGCGCCAGTTGCACTGCGGAATGGCGCGGATCGTTACCGGAATGGTGGAGATTGAATCGATGAGCAGCAGCGTCGCCACCGCAATCTGCGGGCTGTACACCGCCGAAACCAATGGAATGTAAACGAGGGCCGATCCAAAGCCGGTGAAGCCGCGCACCAGCCCGGCCAGCGCGGCAATTCCGAAGGCGATGGGAAAGCGCGGATCGGCGGCGGCGGCGACGAAAACGGCGAGGATTTGCGGCTGGGTCTTGGCTTCATGCTCGGCGGCGGCCTCTTTAGCAGGCTTTGCGAGGCTTGGCGCTCGAGGCTTGGCGCTTCTGGTCGGAAGGCGGGCTTGGGGCTATCAACGGGCCATGGTCGGGCACCCGATTCGCATTCTCGGCATCGATCCAGGGCTCCGCCGCACCGGCTGGGGGCTGGTCGAAGCCGATGGCAATCGGCTGATTTACGTAGCTTGCGGCTCGGTCGAGACCAGCGAGCGCGCCGCGCTGGGGCAGCGGCTGGTCGTGATTCATGACGGGCTTTGTCGGGTCATCGAGCAATACCGCCCGCACGAGGCGGCGGTGGAGGCGACCTTCGTCAACGTGAACGCGGCGGCGACGCTCAAGCTCGGCCAGGCGCGCGGCATCGCCATGCTGGTGCCCGCCAAGGCCGGGCTGATCGTGGCGGAATACGCGCCCAACGTCGTGAAGAAGACGGTGGTCGGCGCCGGCCACGGCGAAAAAGCGCAGATCCGCATGATGATCGGCGTGCTGCTGCCGAAAGCCGATCCGCAGAGCGAGGACGCCGCCGACGCGCTGGCGATTGCGGTCTGCCACGCGCATCATCGCACCAGCGCGGCGCTGAAGGTAGCGGCGTCATGATCGGAAAACTTCGGGGCATCGTCGACAGCTACGGCGCCGATTACATCATCCTCGACGTCGGCGGCGTCGGCTATCAGGTGCATTGTTCGCCGCGCACGCTGAAAGCGCTGCCGGCAACCGGCGAGGCCGCCACTTTGTCGATCGAGACTTACGTGCGCGAAGATCAGATCAAGCTGTTCGGCTTTGCCAGCGACCTGGAGCGCGAATGGTTCCGCCTGCTGCAGACGGTGCAGGGCGTCGGCGCCAAGGTGGCGCTGTCGGTGCTTGGCACGCTGAAGGTCGGCGATCTCGCCGCCGCGGTCGCCATGCGCGACAAGGCGGCGATTTCGCGTTCGCCCGGCGTCGGGGCCAAGGTGGCCGAGCGCATCGTCACCGAATTGAAGGACAAGGCGCCGGCCTATGCCAACCTCGATCTGGCGACGGTGCATCTGGCAGGCAGCGTCGACGAGAAACGCGCGCCCAAGCCGGTGATGGATGCGGTGTCCGCGCTGGTCAATCTCGGCTACGGCCAGCCGCAGGCGGCGGCTGCGATCGCCGCCGCCTCGCGCAGCGCCGGTGAGGCCGCCGACACCGCGACGCTAATCCGGCAAGGCTTGAAGGAGTTGGCGAAGTGAACACCCCGCGCCGCCTGGTGACCGCCGAAAAGCGCGACGATGACGCGGACGCCAATTTGCGTCCGCAGCGGCTGTCGGAATTCGTCGGCCAGGAAAAGGCGCGCGCCAACTTGGGCGTGTTCATCGAAGCCGCGCGCTCGCGCCAGGAAGCGCTCGACCACGTGCTGTTCGTCGGCCCCCCGGGCTTGGGCAAGACGACGCTGGCGCAGATCGTGGCGCGCGAACTGGGCGTGAATTTCCGCGCAACCTCCGGCCCGGTGATCGCCAAGGCCGGCGATCTCGCCGCGCTGCTCACCAATCTCGAGCCGCGCGACGTGCTGTTCATCGACGAGATCCACCGGCTCAATCCGGCGGTAGAGGAAATCCTCTATCCGGCGATGGAGGATTTCCAGCTCGATTTGATCATCGGCGAAGGGCCGGCGGCGCGCTCGGTGAAGATCGATCTGGCGCCGTTCACGCTGGTCGGCGCCACCACGCGTGCCGGCTTGCTCACCAATCCGCTGCGCGACCGCTTCGGCATTCCGGTGCGGCTGAATTTCTATTCGGTGGAAGAACTCGAGCAGATCGTTAATCGCGGCGCGCGCGTGCTCGGCATCGGCATGACCGCCGACGGCGCCAACGAGATCGCGCGCCGCGCGCGCGGCACCCCGCGCATCGCCGGACGGCTGTTGCGCCGGGTGCGCGACTTCGCCCATGTCGACGGCGACAAGGCCATCGACCGCAAGATTGCCGACCGCGCGCTCGGCGAACTGGAAGTCGACGCCGCGGGCTCGATGCCATGGACCGGCGCTATCTCTCCACCATCGCGCTCAGTTATGGCGGCGGGCCGGTCGGTGTCGACACCATGGCGGCGGCGCTGTCGGAGCCGCGCGACGCCATCGAGGACATCATCGAGCCGTTCCTGATCCAGAAGGGCTTCATCCAGCGCACCCCGCGCGGGCGGCTGCTCACCTCGCACGCCTTCAAGCATCTCGGCCTTGCCGAGCCGGCGCGCGACCCGAGCCAATTCGGGTTGTTCGGGCAGGACGAGGCAGAATAGTCTTCGACATGTTGAGAGGCCTGCGATGAACCACCTTGACGGCGCAATCCGCGACGGCAAGCACCATCAGCCGGTGCGCGTCTACTACGAGGACACCGATTTTTCCGGCGTGGTCTATCACGCCAGCTACCTGCGCTTCATGGAGCGCGGCCGCACCAATTATCTCCGCCTGATCGGCGCCGACCACCGCGCGCTGTTCGAGCAGGCGGCGGCCGAGGCGCCGGGCTTTGCCTTCGTGGTGCGTCATATGGACATTGCCTTTCGCAAGCCCGCGCGCATGGACGACGTGCTCGACATCGTCACCGCGCCGGAAGAAGTCAAAGGCGCCTCGGTGATGCTGCATCAGAAAGTGATGCGCGGCGACGACCTGTTGGTGGAGGCGCATGTGCAGGTCGCCTTCGTCTCCGGCGGCCGGGCGCGGCCGATTCCTAAGCCGCTGCGCATCGCCATGAAGGCCGACCAGGAATTGGGCGGCGCAAGCTGAGCGCCTGTCCTATATTCGACCCATGACCGACCAAAGCTACACTTTGTTCGAAACCGCCATCGGCACCTGCGGCATCGTCTGGACCGCGCGCAGCGTCTGCGGCATGCAGTTGCCGGAGAAGGATGCGGCGGCCACGCGCGCGCGCGTGCAGCGCAGGCACCCGACGGCGATCGAGGCTGCGACGCCGCCGGCCATCCGCCGCGCCATCGACGGCATCGTTGCGCTGCTCGCCGGCGAAAAGCGCGACCTCGGCGACATTGCGGCGCGCGCGGTCGGGCAGGCCATGGGCGAGAATCCGACGCCGATCGTCATGCCCTGCCATCGTGTGCTGGCGGCGGGCGGCAAGACCGGCGGCTTCTCGGCTCCTGGCGGCGTCGTCACCAAATTGCAGTTGCTGACCATCGAAGGCGCGCAGCCGGGCGGTCCGACACTGTTCGATCGTCTGCCTTTGGAAGCACGCTGCCGCGGATGAGCGCTCGCGTAGCGGCGAGACTCATGTTAATGCCATTTACATGAAATGGGGCAGGCACAGCGGGCCGCGCGGCTATCATCACGGCAATCTCAAGGAAGCCTTGGTGCGCGCCGCGCTGGATCTGATCGCGGAGAAGGGTCCGGCCGGCTTCACCTTTGCTGACGCCGCGCGTTGGGCGGGCGTAAGCCCGGCGGCGCCTTACCGGCATTTCCGCGACCGCGAAGAATTATTGTCGGATGTGGCGCGCCGCGGCTTCGAGCAATTCACCGCGGCGCAACAGCTCGCTTGGGATGACGGCAAGCCGGATGTGTTCACCGCCTTCGACCGGCTCGGCAAGGCCTATCTGCAATTCGCCAAAAGCGAGCCGGCCTACTATTCGGCCATGTTCGAGGCCGGCGTTCCGCCCGACGCCGATCCGCAATTGCGCGAGGCGGCCGAACACGCTTTCGCGGTGCTGCGCGGCGCCGCCGAGAAACTGGTGGCGCTGATGCCGGCGAAGGGACGGCCGCCGGCTTTGATGGTGGCGCTGCATATCTGGAGTCTCACCCACGGCATCGCCTCTTTGTTTTCGCGCGGCGACGCGGCGCGGCGTGCGCTGCCGATGCCGCCGGAGGATCTGCTCGAAGCAGCCTTCCTGATCTATCTGCGCGGCCTCGGCCTCCCTTCGGGCATGGCCGCGGCGCGCGGCTAGGCCGCCTTCCGTTTTCGTACCGGCGCGAGGCAGCCCGAGCCCTCGCAACTTCGCTCGCGCCTCCTATGTGAAGGGTCTTGACATAAGTCCGCCGCGACCCTACTAATGTAAATGTTATTTACATTCACACGCGAGGCCTCGCCATGACCATCGCCGCCAAACTCGATGAATTCGGCAAACCCGCCTGGATTGCGCTGATCGTCCTCGGATTCATGGCGTGGTGGCCGCTGGGCCTTGTCGTGCTCGCCTTCACCATAGGGAGCGGAAGAATGGGATGCGGATATCACGGCGGTCATGACCGCTGGCAGCACAAGATGGAACGCATGCAGCGCAAGATGGACTGGATGCGTTCCAAGATGGGCGGCGGAAACGCCAGCGGCGGTCCGAGCGGCTTTTGGGGCAGCCCGCCGTCAAGCGGCAATCACGCCTTCGACGAATACCGCAGCGAGACTTTGAAGCGGTTGGAAGACGAGCAGCGCGAGTTCCGCGAATTCCTCGATCGGTTGCGTTTCGCCAAGGACAAGACCGAGTTCGACGCCTTCATGGCCGAGCGCCGCAACCGGCCTGAGTCCGAAGCGCCGACACAAAACTAATTTAGTCCCGAGCCCCCCAGGGACTGGCCGTCCGCCTGGCAACGGCGGGCGGCTTTCTTTTCGCGCCGTCAGAGCCAGACGTCCTGCACCTCGACGCGGGTCGGAAACATATTGATGTACTGGACCAGGCGCGGCTGCGTGCCGCGGTTTGGCCGGCTGCCGTGCGGCAAGGCTTGATGCCAGATGATCAAATCGCCGGCGCGCCCGCCGATCGGCTGCGAGCCGAGCGCGTGAATATCCTGACTGCGCGGATCGGCGCCCGGCGGCAAGCTCTTCAGCCAGTCTTCGACGCGGCGATGGAAGCCGGGCACCCAGGTGAACGCCCCTCGCTCCGGCGGCGTGTCCGTCAAATAGAGGATGCCCGCCGTCCCGAACGGGATCGGCGTCTTGATGCTGACATCCCAGTGCAGATCCGGACCGGGAAAATTCCAGCCGGGACGCTCCGGCACATTGAAGCCGACGCGGTCGGTGGTGTCCCATAGATCGGCGGTGCCCCACAGCTGCGCGAAGGCTTTGTGGATGCGCGGCGAGCGGCGATTGGCCTCGAAGGCGGGGTGCTGGAAATACGGCACCATAATCCCGTGGCCGCGGCGCTGGTACCAGGAGTTAGCGTCGTCCGGACGCGCGCCGAGATGATCCCATAGCGCCTGCGTTGCAGCTTCCCGGCTCGCGGGGGCGACGGCGTCGTGCAGCACCACGTAACCGTGCTCGTCCCAAAACGTGAGATCGTCGGCGGACAATACCGGATCGCTCGCCTCCACCGCGGCAAGCTGGCGCTTGATTTCGTCCGGGTAAGCGGCGCCCGCGACAGCGGCATTGATGCGCGCGACCCGCGTCGGCTCGACGCCGCCGGTGGTGGCCAGGATCCAGTGCTCGAATTCTTCGAAAGTCGGCTCATTGGCCCCGAGATAACTCGCGGTCTGTTCGAGCCCGAGCCCTGTGGCATGAATGACGAGATGGTCGAGGTGCCGGTCGTGCTGGTCGGTGGGCAGGAACCGGCCTTGCCGTCCCGCCATGGTGCACGACCAATAGCGCTTGAGCTGATAGATGCCGAGCGAACCGACCTCGGTCGCGTCCGCCAGCATTGGGGCAGGCCGGGAAAGGGAAGCGTCAATCAGCGTCATGATCGGCCGCCTGTCTCGCCGGGATGAGAGCCGACATCAAAGTCGAGGCGCTATTGCCGGTCAACGGCAAGGCGGAACCGGCGCGGTAACTGATCCTTAACCACAATCAGCGCTGTTTAAGGGGCTAAGACCCGTTCTGCGCCCTAGTTTGGCCAAGTTTCGCGGGGATTTCGTTGAGCCTGCCGGTGGCGGGACTTGACGGTTTTCGCGATACATTCGGTTTGCAGTTGAGCGCGTGACGGGACCCACGGCGCGCTTATCTTGGTCCGAGCATTGTGCGCCGCACCGGTTTGACCGACTTGAGCCGGACAGCGGAAAGGACTGCCAATGAATCCTGCCGACGTGGCACAGTCGGTGCTCCCGCTCACCTCTTCCGACCTCTCGCTGTTCACGCTGTTCTGGCACGCCCATTGGATCGTCAAGGCGGTCATGGTCGGGCTGTTGATCTGCTCGGTCTGGGTATGGGCGATCGCGATCGACAAGACCGTGCTCTACACCCGCACCAAGCGCGCCATGGACCGTTTCGAGACCGCATTCTGGTCCGGCCAGTCGCTGGAGGAACTGTACCGTTCGCTGTCTTCGAAGCCGACCCATTCGATGGCGGCGCTGTTCGTCGCGGCCATGCGGGAATGGAAGCGCAGCTTCGAGGGGGCGCCGAAGTCCTTCGCCGGCCTGCAGATGCGGATCGAGAAGGTGATGGAGGTGACCATCGCGCGCGAGGTCGAGCGGCTCGAACGCCGGCTCTTGGTCTTGGCCACCGTCGGCTCGGCCGGCCCGTTCATCGGCCTGTTCGGCACGGTTTGGGGCATCATGACCAGCTTCCAGTCGATTGCCGCCTCGAAGAACACATCGTTAGCGGTTGTGGCGCCCGGCATCGCGGAAGCGCTGTTTGCGACCGCAATCGGCCTTGTCGCCGCCATACCGGCGACTATTTTCTATAACAAGTTCGCGTCCGAGGTGAACAAGCAGGCGCAGCGGCTGGAAGGCTTTGCCGACGAGTTCGCCGCCATCCTGTCGCGGCAGATCGACGAACGCGGGTAGGCGCATGATCCCGAAACGTAAGCACCGGTTTTCGGAACAGATCATGCGCGGGGATAGCTAATCATGGCAGCAGCCAACGCCGGCACACCGATCATCGGACGCAGGAAACATCACCGTCAAAAGGTGATGAGCGAGATCAACGTCACGCCGATGGTGGACGTGATGCTGGTGCTGCTGATCATTTTCATGGTGTCGGCGCCGCTGCTCACGGTCGGGGTGCCGATCGACCTGCCGCAGAGCCAGGCCAAGAGCCTCGAGCAGGACAAGGAGCCGCTCACGCTGTCGGTGAACGAGAAGGGCAAGGTATTCCTGCAAAACGCCGAAATCAGCATGGACGATCTGATCCCCAAGCTGCAGGCGGTGGCGCAGGCGCGCGGCGGTACCGAGGCGCGCGTCTATGTACGCGGCGACAAAAAAGTCGATTACGGATCTATGATGAAAGTGATGGGGCAGCTTTCGGCGGCCGGCTTCCATCGGGTAGCCTTGGTGACCGAATTCGAGCAGGGCTCGAAGGCAAAATAATGCAGATGCGCGTGGCGTCAGCGATCTCGACCGGCCTGCACGCGGCAGTGCTGCTGTGGGCGCTGGTGTCCTTTACCGGCAAGACCTTCGAGGTCACGCCGGCGGAATTGCTGCCGGTCGATCTGGTGAGCGACAAGGACTTCTCCGAGATGACCAAGGGCGTCAAGCAGGCGCCCAAGCTCGAAAAGCCGAAAGCGCTGGTGGAGAAAATCGGCGAGACCAAGCCGTCGGACGAGCCGGTGCCCAAGCTCACCGAGATGCCGGAGGTCAAGGCCACGGCGCAAAAAACGCCGGAGCCGCAGCCGTTGCCCAGGCCCGACCCGATCGCCGAGAAGCTCAAGAAGCAGGACGAGCAGAAGCAGGCCAAGGCCGAGACGCAACCGATGCCGCCGAAAAAACCGGTCCATCAGCAGCCCAAGTTCGACGCCGACAAGATCGCCGCGCTGCTCGACAAGCGCGATCCGCAGCGCCAGGCCGCGACCGGCGCCGAAATCAATCAGACGCCGGGGCTCGGGCGCGCCAACGCCACCGCCGGCCACCTGTCGCAGAGCGAGATCGACGCCTTCCGGCGCCGGATTACCGATTGCTGGTCGCCGCCCGTCGGCCTCGACAGCGCGCAGGATTTGGTCGTTGTTTTCCGCGTGCTGTTCAATTCCGACGGTAGCGTGAAGCGCGGTCCGGATGTGATCGGCGGCAAGCCGAACGCCGCCGGTCCGGCTTTCGCCGAAAGCGCCAGGCGCGCGATCCTGCAGTGCCAGCCTTACACGATGTTGCGGAAAGAGACTTACGACAGCTGGCAAGACATGGAGCTCGCCTTCAAGCCGAGCGACATGTTCCACTAGCGATATTTCAGAAACCGGAAGCCGAACACCCCAATGGTCGATTCCCTGATCGCTTCACGCCACGGCCGGTCGCAATTGAGCCGCCGCCGTCTGCTCACGCACGCCTCCTTGGCCGCCGGCGGCCTCATGACCGGGCTGTTGCCGCGCGCGGTCGCAGCGGCGGTGCGCGTCGACATCACGCAAGGCAACGTGCAGCCGATGCCGATCGCGCTGCCCGACTTCCTGGCCGGCGCACCGTCCGAAACCGACATCGCGCGCAACGTCACCGGAATCATCACCGGCAATCTGCAGCGCAGCGGCCTGTTCGCGCCGATCGATCCGCGGGCCTTCACCGAGAGAATAACCAATAGCGACGCCGTGCCGCGCTTTGCCGATTGGCGCGTCATCAACGCACAGGCGCTGGTCACGGGCCGTATCACCAAGCAACCGGATGGACGGCTCAAAGCCGAATTCCGGCTATGGGACGTGTTCGCGGGCCAGCAGCTCGACGGCAAGCAATATTTCACCACGCCGGACAACTGGCGGAGAATCGCGCACATCATCTCCGACGCGATCTACGAGCGGCTGACCGGCGAGAAGGGCTATTTCGACAGCCGCATCGTGTTCGTCGACGAGACCGGCCCGAAGGACCGGCGCGTCAAGCGCCTCGCCATCATGGATCAGGACGGCGCCGGCGTGCGTTATCTCACGCGCGGCGACGACCTCGTGCTCACGCCGCGCTTCAACCCGACGACGCAAGAGATCACTTATATGTCGTACGGGCAGGGGCAGCCGCGCGTCTATCTGCTCAACATCGAAACCGGCCAGCGCGAAATCGTCGGCAATTTTCCCGGCATGACGTTCGCCCCGAGGTTTTCGCCCGACGGGCAGCGCGTCATCATGAGCCTGCAACAAGGCAGCAATTCAAATCTGTTCGTCATGGATCTGCGCTCGAAGGCGACCACGCGCCTCACCGACACGCCGGCCATCGACACCGCGCCGTGCTACTCGCCGGACAGCAGCCGCATCTGCTTTGAAAGCGACCGCGGCGGCACCCAGCAGATCTATGTGATGGCGGCCACGGGCGGCCCGGCGCAGCGAATCAGTTTCGGCGAAGGTCATCATTCGACCCCGGTCTGGTCGCCGCGCGGCGACTACATCGCCTTCACCGGCCAGGCGCGCGGGCAATTTTCGATCGGCATCCTCAAGCCGGACGGCTCGGGCGAGCGCATCCTGACCGAGGGATTCCACAACGAAGGGCCGACTTTCGCCCCGAACGGGCGAAGTCTTGATGTATTTCAGCGATCCTGGCGCCGGTCCGTCGCTTTACACCATCGATATCACCGGCCGGAACCAGCTCAAGGTGCCGACCCCGAGCTATGCCTCGGATCCGGCCTGGTCGCCGTTATTGTCGTAACGGCGCCACATTTTTACCCATTCTTAACCACCAGAATGGGTTTACGTGGCTCAGACAATTTTAGGGGCCTCACGCAAGGTTCCATCAAGGTTGATGGAAGGTTCGCTTAACCACCGGGCTGGTAGACGATGAGACTAGCTCTGGTCATTGTGTGAGTGAGAATGGAGGCACCGGGATGTCCAACGTGAAACATATCTTCCGCGCGGCGCGGCTCGTTGCCGTTTTAGCGGCGGCGCTGGCGATTTCAGCCTGCGCCAAGAATACGGCCGAGGATGCGCAGGCCAACGCGGCAGGCCAGGCAACGCCCGGCAGCCAGCAGGACTTCGTCGTCAATGTCGGCGACCGCGTGTTCTTCGAAACCGATTCTTCCGAGCTCACGCCGCAGTCGCGCGCCACGCTCGACAAGCAGGCGCAGTGGCTGAACAACTACAGCCAGTACGGCAAGTTCACCGTCGAAGGCCACGCCGACGAACGCGGCACGCGTGAATACAACATCGCGCTAGGCGCGCGCCGCGCCCAGACCGTTCGCGATTATCTGATCTCGCGCGGGGTGGCGGCAAACCGCATGCACACCATTTCGTACGGCAAGGAGCGGCCGGTCGCGCTGTGCGACGACATCTCCTGCTGGTCGCAGAACCGGCGTGCGGTCACGGTGCTCGGTGTTAGTTCGTAAGACGCCGGCGCTTCGTGATTAGGAAACTGTCATGCCCGGCCTCGCGCCGGGCATTGACGTCTTTAGCGGCGGGTCACACGACGTGAATGGCCGACAAGGGCTCTAGTCACAATTTGGACGCAGCCCGCCCTATGCTAGCTGTATTGCCCGCTACCGGACTGTGCATCATGACCCGTTCACGCCACCGAATCCGCATCGCGGCGCTCGCCGCGCTTCCGTTTCTGCTGCTGGCCGGTCCGGCCGGAGCGCAGGACCAGCGTTCCTCCGGCGGCTTCCTCGATAATCTGTTCAGCCGGGGCGACCAGCCATCGCAGCGCCAAGCCGAGCCGCCAAGCCAGGCACAAGGCGAGCCGCCAGCGTGGCGCAGGCCGACAGCGCCGACGTCGGCTCGCGCATCGACCGCATCGAAAGTGCCTTGCGCCAGCTCACCGGCACGATCGAAGATCTGCAGCATCAGAACCAGGTGCTGCAGATGCAGCTGCAGCGGATGCAGACAGATACCGAGTATCGCTTCCAGCAACTCGGTTCCAAAGGCGGCCCGCCGGCAGGGGCGCAACCGCGCCCGATGTCGACGCAGCCGCCGGTCAACGCGCCGCCGGCCGCCATGTCCGGCAGCCGTGCCGACGTGTTCAACCCCGCGCAGCATCCCAATGCGCCCGGTGCACCGCGCGTGCTCGGCAATGAAACGGCCGCCGCTCCGCCGCCGAATGCCGACGACGGGCCGCCCGTGGGCGCGCCCGGCGGCCGTGACGTCGGCGCTCCGCTCGATCTGTCGACGCTCTCGGCCAATCCACCGCCGCAGCCGGGTGCGATGGCGAATGCGGCGCCGATGCCGCCGCCGGCGCGCGCTCCGGCAACTGCCGGCACGCAACTCGCCACGCTGCCGCCTTCGGCGACGCCGAAGGACGAATACGACATGGCCTATGGCTACGTGCTGCATAAGGATTACTCGCTGGCCGAGCAGGCCTTCCGCGATTTCCTGCGCAAGTATCCGGAAGAAAAGCTAGTGCCGGACGCGCAATATTGGCTGGGCGAGAGCCTGTTCCAGCGCCAGCGCTATCGCGACGCGGCGGAATCCTTCCTGGCGGTCTCCACCAAATTCGAGCACTCCGGCAAGGCGCCGGACGCGCTGCTGCGGCTCGGCCAGTCGCTCGCCGCGCTGCATCAGAAGGAAGCGGCCTGCGCCACGCTGGCCGAAGTCGGCCGCAAATTCCCGCGCGCTTCGGCGAGCGTGAAACGCGGCGTCACCCAGGAACAAAAGCGCGCGCACTGCTAGGATGTGATCTGAAAAGCTTGCCCTCGGACTTGATCCGAGGGTGGGAACCGGTTTTCGGAAAAAGATCATGCCCACGGAAGAATCTTCACCGGTCGCCGCAGCCGAAGCCAAATCGCTTTTTTCCGATCTCGAACATTTGCCGGCGCTGGTGCTGGCGGTTTCCGGCGGGCCGGATTCCACCGCGTTGATGGTGCTGGCCGCGCGCTGGCGCAAGGCGCTGAAGGGCAAGCCGGCGCTGCTCGCCGTCACCGTCGATCACGGCTTACGCGCGGAGGCCAAACGCGAAGCGGCGGCGGTCGGGCGGCTCGCCCGCAAGCTCGGCATCGCGCATCGCACGTTGCGCTGGACCGGGGTTAAGCCGAAGAGCGGCTTGCAGGAGGCGGCGCGGACGGCGCGCTATCGCCTGCTTGCCGATGCGGCGCACAAGGCGAAAGCCGGGCACATCCTCACCGCGCACACGCGCGACGACCAGGCCGAGACCGTATTGATCCGCATGAGCCGGGGCAGCGGATTGAGCGGGCTGGCGGCGATGGCGCGGATTTCGGCCGTGCCGGGGGACGACGAGGGGCAGATCAAACTCGTCCGGCCGCTGCTCGATATCCCCAAAGCGCGGCTGGTCGCCACCTTGAAGGCGGCGAAGATTCCATTCGCCGACGATCCGTCCAACCGCGATCCGCGCTTCACGCGCGCGCGGCTGCGCGGCCTGATGGCGAAACTCGCGCGCGAGGGCCTCGATGCCGGCCGGCTTTCGCTTTTGGCGCGGCGGCTCAAGCGCGCCGACCTGGCGATCGAAGCCGCGGTCGAGCGCGCCGCCTCCGAATTGGCGCGGCCGGCGCGCGCGCCGGGCGCCGCCTTCGACACGGCGGGCTACAACAGCTTGCCGGCCGAGATCGCGCTGCGCCTGCTTGGGCGCGCGGTGGCGAGAATCGGGGACGAGGGGCCGGTCGAACTGGCCAAGCTGGAGGCGCTCAAGGCCGCACTCGCGGCTGCCCAAAAGGCCGGCGCGGCGGGGTTTCGGCGCAGCCTGGCCGGGGCGATTGTGACGCTCGATGGGCCTGAAATCACGGTGGAAAGGGCGCCGCCGCGCCGTGGCAGACTCTTAACCACACGCCGACGCGGCAAGGCCAAGTCGGCGAAATCGCGCTAGAATATGTGACATTCGAACCCTTTCCATGCGGGCCTGTGCTGCCTACATTGTGAACGGAAACTACGTGAAGCTGCCACGAATTTTCGGCATACGTGCAAAGGCCGCGAGCGCCCAAAGCGGCTGTAAGGACGCCTGATGAACGCCAATCTGCGCAATTTCGCCCTCTGGGTGATTATCGTCCTGCTGCTGCTCGCGCTGTTCACGCTGTTCCAGAATCCCGGACAGCGCACGACCGCGCAGGACGTCTCGTTCTCGCAGTTGCTGAGCGAGGTCGACCAGGGCCGCGTGCGCGACGTGGTGATCCAGGGACCGGAAATCCACGGCACCTTCGCCAACGGCACCAGCTTCCAGACTTACGCGCCGAGCGATCCGACTCTGGTGCAAAAGCTCTATAGCAAGGGCGTTTCGATCACCGCGCGGCCGCCATCGGACAATGTGCCGTGGTTCGTCTCGCTGCTGGTGTCTTGGCTGCCGTTCATCGCGCTGATCGGCGTGTGGATCTTCCTGTCGCGGCAGATGCAAGGGGCGGGCGGCAAGGCGCTCGGCTTCGGGAAGTCGCGGGCGAAATTATTGGCGGAAGCGCACGGCCGCGTCACGTTCGAGGACGTTGCCGGCGTCGACGAGGCCAAACAGGATTTGCAGGAGATCGTCGAATTCCTGCGCGATCCGGGAAAATTCCAGCGCCTGGGCGGACGCATTCCGCGCGGCGTGCTTCTCGTCGGGCCTCCGGGCACCGGCAAGACGCTGATCGCGCGCGCGGTCGCGGGCGAAGCCAACGTGCCGTTCTTCACCATTTCCGGCTCCGACTTCGTCGAGATGTTCGTCGGCGTCGGCGCCAGCCGCGTGCGCGACATGTTCGAGCAGGCGAAGAAGAATGCGCCGTGCATCATCTTCATCGACGAAATCGACGCGGTCGGCCGCCATCGCGGCGCCGGCCTCGGCGGCGGCAATGACGAGCGCGAACAGACGCTCAATCAGTTGCTGGTCGAGATGGACGGCTTCGAGGCGAACGAAGGCATCATCCTGATCGCCGCCACCAACCGGCCCGACGTGCTCGATCCGGCGCTGCTGCGCCCCGGCCGTTTCGACCGCCAGGTGGTGGTGCCGAACCCGGACGTGGTCGGCCGCGAGAACATCCTGAAGGTGCACGTGCGGAAAGTCCCGCTGGCGCCCGATGTGAACCTGAAGACCACCGCGCGCGGAACGCCCGGCTTCTCCGGCGCCGACCTCGCTAACCTGGTCAACGAGGCGGCCTTGATGGCCGCGCGCCGCAACAAGCGCATGGTCACGCAGGCCGAGTTCGAGGACGCCAAGGACAAGGTGATGATGGGCGCCGAGCGCAAGTCGCTGGTCATGACCGACGAAGAGAAGATGCTCACCGCCTATCACGAAGGCGGCCACGCCATCGTCGCGCTCAACGTCAAGGCGACCGATCCGGTGCACAAGGCCACCATCATTCCGCGCGGCCGTGCGCTCGGCATGGTCATGCAGTTGCCCGAGCGCGACAAGCTGTCGATGAGCCGCGAGCAGATGACCTCGCGCCTCGCCATCATGATGGGCGGACGCGTCGCCGAGGAAATGGTGTTCGGCCGCGAGAAGGTGACGTCGGGCGCAGCTTCCGACATCGAGCAGGCGACCAAGCTCGCCCGCCTGATGGTCACGCGCTGGGGCCTGTCCGACAAGCTCGGCACAGTCGCCTACGGCGAGAACCAGGACGAGGTGTTTCTCGGCTACCAGGTGTCGCGCCAGCAGAACATCTCGGAAGCGACCGCGCAGACGATCGATGCCGAAGTGCGCAATCTGGTCGAGGCCGGCTATGACGAGGCGACGCAGATCCTCACCGACAAGCGCGCCGATCTCGAAATGCTGGCCAAGGGCCTGCTCGAGTTCGAAATGCTGACCGGCGACGAGATCAAGGATCTGATCGACGGCAAGCGGCCGGTGCGCGAATCGGTGATCGAGCCGACCACGCCGCGCTCCTCGGCCGTGCCGCCGGCCGGCAAGCCGCGCCCGCGCCCCGACGCGCCGACCGGCGAAGTCGCCCCGCAGCCGCAGGGCTGAGGCTTTTCAATATTTGCCGTCAACGCCCGCCCCCTAGGCGGGCGTTTTCGCGTGTCGCGTCCATGGCTTATGCGCCGGCCGGAACTTCTTGATCTCGATCAATGCCTCGGCGCCGGCCGTCGGTTTTATTCAACCATTCGTCCGGGTAACCGGGTCTTCCCGGAACGGATATGGTGGCAGGGTTGTACTTGTCCCGGCCACCTTTTTTTGACGCCCAACGATGCCCCTGCAAAACCGTATCGATCCTTTTGGCGATTTGTTCGCCGATGCCGCGCGCGGGTTGCTCATGGGCAATCGCGGCGGCCGCTTGCACGACGGCCAGCGCAAGCTCGGCGCGCGGCGCTGGACGTCGAAGCAATGGATCTGCTGTCGGCTCGATTTCAACGATCGCCACCGCGAGGTGTGGGGCGACAGCTATAGCGAGTTGTTCTTCCTCGACGAGGTGACGGCGTTCGCCGCCGGTCACCGGCCCTGCTTCGAATGCCGCCGCCAGGATGCGGAACGGTTCGCCAAGCTGTTCGCTCGCGGCAAGAAGCGCGCCCGCGCCGCCGCCATGGACAAGGTGCTGCACGCCGAGCGGCTCGACGGCAAAGCCAAACGCATGCACCGGCGCAAGACCGACGTGCTTCCCGACGGCGCGATGATAGCGCTCGGCGACAACGCCTTCGCCGTGCGGGGAAAGCATTTGTTGCCCTGGACGCCGGCGGCCTATGGCTCGGCGCAACCGCGCCCGCTCGGGACGCATGTCGACGTGCTCACGCCGCCGTCGATCCTCGCCGTGCTGGAACGCGGTTACCGGCCGCTCTGGCATCCGAGCGCGGATTGAATTTTCAGGGCGGCTCGATGGGCGTCGCGGCCGGCGCGGCCGGCACGCCATGGGCCCAGGCAAACAGCACGGTGGCCATCATGATCGCCAGCATGGTGGCCACCAAGGCGACGCAGGCCGGCCAGCCGCCGAGTGTCCAGGCAAGGCCGCCGAGCGCCGCGCCGAAGCTGCCGCCGACGTAGAAGCTCGTCACATAGAGCCCGACCGCCGAGGAGCGCCCGGCCTTGGCGGTTGTCGTCACATAGCCGGTCGAGATCGCCTGGCAAACCAGCCCGCAGCCGGCGCTGATGGCGAGACCCAGGATGATGAGCGGCAGCGACGGCACGAGCGTCAGCGCGATGCCGGCAATCCACAGCGCGATCACCCGCGCCGTGAAGCGCCGCCGCCCGAACCGTCCGATCGCCCAGCCGGCCCACGGCGTGAGCGCGGAGCCGGTGAGATAGACGACGAAGATCGCGCCGAGCGCGGTGGCGGAGAGATTGTAAGGCGCGGCGGCAAGATGAAAGCTGACATAGGTGAACGTGCAGATGAAATTGAACAACACGCCGAAGCCGACCGCGTAGGTCGCGAGCAGCTGTCCATTGCGGAAATGCGCGAGCATCTGCCGGCCGGACGCCAGCAAGCCTTCCGAGCGCACGAATTTCCGCTCACGTGGCAGCAAAAATATTGTCGCAATTGCGCCGGCAAAGGCGATGCCGGCGAGCGCGATGAAGCCGGTGCGCCAGCCGATCAGGTCCGCCAGCAAGCCGGTTATCAAGCGTCCGGTGAAGCCGCCGAGGCTCGACCCCGAACTGTAGATGCCGGCGGCCGTGGTCGCTTCGCGCGGCGGCCATTCGTCGCCGATATAGGCGACGGTGACGGCGAAGATCGGCGGCAGCACCAGCCCCTGCACCGCGCGCCAGAAGATGACGGCCGACAGGCTCGTCGCCAGTCCGACCATCAGGGTCGGCACCACCAGCACGAACATCGCCGCGACGATCACCCGCTTGCGGCCGAGCACGTCGGCGATGGCGCCGGTGAATGGCGCGGTCACGGCCACCGCTAGCGTGCTGACGGTGATGATGGTGGAGACCTGAGCGGCGGTGGCGCCAAATTCCTGCGAGAGCAAAGGCAGGATCGACTGTGGGGCATAGAGATTTACGAAGGCGCAATAGCCGATGACTCCGACCGCCAGTTGGCGCGCGGAAATCGTCGAGCGTTGCGCAGCGTTCATTGGGGTCCCGGTCAGGAGCGCGTCAAACGCACGAAGCTATCGGTTTTGCGGCGAACGCCAAAGGGGAGGGCGGCGGGGCAGCGGGTCGTCGCATGCATAGCTTGGTTCACGCAAGACCGAGTGCCGCCTTGGCGGCGCGCAGCGTCCGGTCCGGCGGACCGGAAGCGTCAACCGGCCCCCATTTCATCGCTCCGAGATCATATCGCTCTTGTTCGCGGGCCACCGCCGCATCGGCATCGGAGGCGTCGCCGCGGCGGCCGCCGACGCGGGCAAGCCGCGTCGCGAGGTCCGCGGTCAGGAACAGCCCATGGAACGCCGCGCCGACGGCCGCTTGCGCAATCGCCGCCCGTTCGCCGGCGTCCGCGAACACCGCGTCCACGATCGCCGAATGACCGGCGGCAAGCACGCGCCGCGCCTTGCCGGCCAGCGCTGCGTAGACTTGCGCTGTGACGTCGCGGCTATAGGCCGTTTCCGGCAGCCGGCCGGTCTCGGCAATGCCGAACAGAACCTTGCGCTCGACGTCGCTGCGTAGCACTGCCGCGCCCGGCGCGGGCGGAACGTCGGCTGCGAGCGCGCGGGCGAGCTGCGACTTGCCGGTGCCGGATAATCCGCCGACGGCCACCAGGACTGGCGGCGGTGGCGCCAGCAATTTTCCGGCGAGCGCGAAATAGTCGCGCGCGCTTTGCTCGGCCGCCACACGCTCGCCGGTCTGTGTCCGCCGCTCCGCGGCGACCTTGGCGCGGATCGTCGCCCGCAACGACAGGAACAGCGGCAGTGCGGTCAGCGCGTCAAGGTCTTCCGCGCGCCGCGTCTCGTTGAGATAGCGATTGAGCACGATATTGGCGGCTGGCGTCAGGCCGCGTTCGATCAGGTCCATCAGCAGGAAGGCGAGGTCGTAGAGCACGTCGCCGGTGGCGATCCTGGGATCGAATTCGATGGCGTCGAACAGCAATGGCTCGCCGTCGAGCAAGACGATGTTGCCGAGATGCAAATCGCCGTGGCAGCGCGCGACCCGTCCGGCGCGTTCGCGCAGCTCTAGCAAACCTCGCACGCGTTTCAACGCGGCGCGCGTCGCGCGCGTCAAATCGTTCACCGCCTGGGGCTGGAAAAGGTCGGGCGCCGCGCGCAGCTCGGCATCATTTTGGCCGATGACCTCGCTGAGCTCTTCGGCGAAGCCGGCGGCCTTGTTGACGGGCGCCGCCGCGTGCGCACGCGCCACCGCCCGCCCGAGCGCGTCGGCGAGCGCGCCGTCGATGCGGCGCGCGCCCGCCAGATGGTCGAGCGTCTGCGTCTCGTCGAAGCGCCGCATCTCCACCGCCCATTCCACCGGCTCACCCGCGCTGTCGATCGCGAGCGCGCCGTCTTGGTCGCGCGTGATCGCCACCGCGCGGCGGTAGATCGCCGGCGCGAACGGACGATTGACCTCGATCTCGGCGGCGCAGGCGGCCTTGCGCCGGTCGAGCGTCGAATAATCGAGGAACGGAAAGCGCACCGCGCGCTTTATCTTGAAGGCGCGCTGGCCGGCCAAAAATACCATCGCGGCATGGGTGTCGATCCGCTTGACCGTCGCGCCGCCGTGCGTTGCGGGCGCCGCCAGAAAGGCGATTACCGCCTGTTGCGAGGTTTCGGCCGGGTTCATCGCGTCCTCGGGTTAATGCTACTATCGAACTGACCGATATCGCCGGACTGATCCAAATCAATACCCGCCGTGGCCAGATAAGGTCATGATGGCACAGATAAACGGACTCGCTTGAGAATGGAGATTGCCGTGACCACGCTGCCGCATACTTTCAAGCGCATCAGGCTCAACCTCGCCCGCTCCAAGGAATTCCCGCAGGGCTCGGAGCGCCATGGTTACGAATTCGTCGCCCCGCTCGACGACAAGAATCATATCGACGCCAAGCTCTGGCAAGGCAACCGCGAACATTGCCGCGTGCGGCGGTTCTGGGAAGGCGAAGACGACGAAATCGGATTTCTGGTGCACAGGCCGGGCGGACCCGAGCACGCGCGCTGGGTATTCGACTACGACCAGACCGCGCAGGATGACGACGAGAGCGGCTACCGCTTCGGCGCCCATGCGTTCCGACCGGGCGAATATGTCTCGATTCGCAACGAGGACGGCGAGACGCACACTTATGTCGTTGTGACGGTGGAACCCGCGACCTGAGTCGCGACTTAGTGCTGTAGCCGTGAAGCCGGGGGCGGCGATCATGAGATCGTCCCTTTATGCGCGCGTTTACCGTCCAGCCCGGTCAGCCCGATACCATCAGCCTTGACGAGGTGCCCGCTCCGCCCGGCAGCGACGGCACCGTATTGGTGCGCGCGCTGGCGCTCGGCATTTGCGGAACCGACCGCGAGATCATCGCCGGCCAATACGGCTGGGCGCCGCCCGGCCAGCAGCGCCTCGTCATCGGCCATGAATTGCTCGGCCGCGTCGAAGACGCGCCGGCCGATTGCGGGGTAAAACGCGGCGATCTGGTGGTTGGCATCGTGCGACGGCCCGATCCGGTGCCGTGCCCGGCCTGCGCTGCCGGCGAATGGGACATGTGCCGCAACGGCCTCTATACCGAACGCGGCATCAAGCAACGCGACGGCTATGGCAGCGAACAATTCCGCGTCGAACCGGAATTTCTGATTGCGGTCGATCCCGCGCTCGACAAATTAGGCGTACTGCTGGAGCCGGCCAGCGTGGTCGCCAAGGCCTGGGAGCACGTCATGCGCATTGGCGCACGCAGCGCCGCCTGGAAGCCGCAGGTGGCGCTGGTGACCGGCGCCGGCCCCGTCGGGCTGCTGGCGGCGCTGCTCGGCGCGCAACGCGGTCTTGAAATGCATGTGCTCGACCGCGTGCGCGATGGCGCCAAGCCCGAACTGGCGCGCGCGTTAGGGGCGACCTATCACGCCGGCGATCTCGGCAAGCTCAAGCCCGACATCGTGATCGAATGCACCGGCGCCGGCTCGGTGGTGCTTGACGGCATTGGCCGCGCCGCGCCGGACGGCGTCGTCTGCCTCGCCGGCGTGTCGTCGGGCGGCCACAAGATCAAATTCGATATCGGTGATCTCAATCGCGACATGGTGCTGGAGAACCACGTGGTGTTCGGCTCGGTCAACGCCAATCGCCGGCACTATCGCGCCGCGGCCGCGGCGCTGGCCAAAGCCGACAAAGATTGGCTCAGCCGCCTGATCACCCGCCGCGTGCGGCTCGAGCGCTGGCGCGAAGCTTTTGAGCCACGGCCCGACGACATCAAAGTCGTCGTAGACTTTGCCTAAAGCAGCATGACAACCCGCATCGAAGATTACGCCATGATCGGCGATCTCGGCAGCGCCGCGCTGGTATCGCGCGAGGGCTCGATCGACTGGCTATGCTGGCCGCGCTTCGATTCCGACGCCTGCTTCGCCGCCTTGCTGGGGACGCCCGAGCACGGCCGCTGGCTGATCGGGCAGAAGGATGAAACGGCAAAGATCACGCGGCGCTACCGGCCGAACACACTGATCCTGGAGACCCGCTTCGAAACCGCGGAAGGCGCCGCGGTGCTGGTCGATTTCATGCCGCCGCGCGACCGCGGTTCACATCTCCTGCGGCTGATCGTCGGCGAGCGCGGACGTATCGAATTCCACGGCGAATTAATCCTGCGCTTCGGCAATGGGGCGATCGTGCCCTGGGTGACGCGGATCGACGACAACACGCTGCGTGCCGTCGCCGGTCCCGACATGGTGGTGCTGCGCTCCACGGTCCATCTGCACGGCGAGAATTTCAAAACTGTCGGCGATTTCTCGGTCTCGGCCGGCGAAAAGGTCTCATTCAGCCTGTCCTACGCGCTGTCGCATCGCGAGGCGCCGGACGCGGTCGATGTCGAAGCGCTACTTGAGTGCGACGGAAAAATTCTGGACCGGCTGGGCCGGGAAAAACAAAATTTCCAGCCCTTGGGATGAGGCCGTGGTGCGCTCGCTTATTACGCTGAAGGCGCTCACCTTACGCGCCGACCGGCGGCATGGTGGCGGCGCCGACCACGTCGCTGCCTGAATGTATCGGTGGCCCGCGCAATTGGGACTACCGCTTCTGCTGGCTGCGCGACGCGACGCTGACTTTGCTGGCGCTGATGAATGGCGGCTATTACGGCGAAGCGCTTATGTGGCGCGACTGGTTGTTGCGCGCGGTCGCCGGCAGCCCGAAGCAAATTCAGATCATGTATGGCATTCGCGGCGAGCGCCGTCTGACCGAATGGGAAGTGCCCTGGCTGCCGGGCTATGAGAAATCGAAGCCGGTGCGCATCGGCAATGCGGCGCATAATCAGTTGCAACTCGACATTTTCGGCGAAGTCATGGACGCGCTGCATCAGGCGCGCGAAGGCGGGCTCGGCAATAATGAAGCGGGCTGGGACTTGCAGCGGGAATTCCTCGCTCATCTTGAAAAAATCTGGCCCGATCGCGACGAAGGTCTCTGGGAAGTGCGCGGCGGGCGCCAGCATTTCACCCACTCCAAGGCGATGGCCTGGCTCGCTTTCGACCGCGCCGTCAAAAGCGCGGAGACCTACAACTTGCCGGGCCCGCTTGAACGCTGGCGCGAAATTCGCGACCGCATCCACAACGACGTTTGCGCGCACGGCTTCGATGCCGAGCTGTGCAGCTTCGTGCAGTCCTATGGGTCGAAGGAGCTCGATGCCAGCTCGCTGCTGCTTCCGGCGATCGGATTTCTGCCGCCCGAGGACCCGCGCATTATCGGCACGGTCGAGGCGATCGAACGCGGGCTGATGAGCGACGGGCTGGTGCGCCGCTACGACACCGAAAAGTCCGAAGACGGCCTGCCGGCCGGCGAGGGCATGTTCTTGGCCTGCAGCTTCTGGCTGGTCGATGCCTATCTGATGATCGGCCGCCGCGACGACGCCGTGCGGCTGTTCGAGCGGCTTTTGGCGCTGCGCAACGACCTCGGGCTGTTGAGCGAGCAGTACGAACCGAGTACACGCCGGCTGGTCGGCAATTTTCCGCAGGCGTTTTCGCACCTCGCGCTTGTCACCAGCGCGAGCAATCTTTCGCATTATAAAAAACCTGCCGAGCAGCGCTCGGAGCATCCCGCTGCCGGTGCGCCAGCCACGCAAATTCCGGCGCCGTGAAGTCTATTGACCGGCAGACGCGGGACCCGAGAGAGTGCGCGCCTCGCCGTGCCAAAACGGCCATTTCGAGGGAGGAGCCACGTGCTCTTGGATGTTCGGACTTATAAGATGTTGCCTGGCCGCGTCCCGGCGCAACTGGAGCTTTACAAGAAATTCGGCTACCCGGTGCAGCTTCGCTATATGGGCGAGCCGCTTTGCTACGCGGTGGCCGAAACCGGCGAATTGAACACCTACACCCATGTCTGGGTCTATGAGAGCGCCGCCGACCGCGAACAGAAGCGTTCCAAGATGGCGCAGGACTCGGACTGGAAAGTTTTCCTCGCCGAAAACGCCAAGGCCGGGAACATCATCGAGCAGAAGAACTGCCTGATGGCTGCCGACCGCGTTCTCGCCGCCGATCCCGATGCCGAAAATCGTGAAGTAACTTGGGGCTAAGTCGGAGCGGAACGATGCGAGCGAATGACGGCACCCGGACCGGCGGCGAAATCCTGATCGACCAGTTGGCGATCCACGGGGTGCACAACGTGTTCTGCGTGCCCGGCGAGAGCTATCTGGCCGCGCTCGACGCCTTTCACGATTCCGAAATCGCGCTCACCGTCTGCCGGCACGAAAGCAGCGCCGCCATGATGGCCGAGGCGGTCGGCAAAGTAACCGGCCGCCCCGGCATCTGCTTTGTGACGCGCGGCCCGGGCGCCACCAATGCCTCGGCCGGCATCCACATCGCGCGCCAGGATTCCTCGCCGATGATCGTGTTCGTCGGCCAGATCGGACGCCACATGCGCGAGCGCGAGGCGTTTCAGGAACTCGACTACCGCGCCGTGTTCGGTTCGATCGCCAAATGGGCGACCGAAATCGACGATCCGGCGCGCATCCCGGAATTGGTCTCGCGCGCCTTCCACACCGCCTGCAACGGCCGGCCCGGGCCGGTGGTGATCGCGCTGCCCGAGGACATGCTGACCGAGCGCGTCATGGTGCCCGACGCGCGCGCCTTCGAGCCGGTGGAAATCCTGGCCCGGCTTGACCGACATGAGCCGGCTGCAAAAACTGTTATGGGCTGCAAAACGTCCGATCGCGCTGGTCGGCGGCAGCCGCTGGTCGGAAGCCGCCTGCGCCGCGCTGATGCGCTTTGCCGAACGCTTCGCGCTGCCGGTAGCGACCACCTTTCGCCGGCGGTATTTGTTCGACGCGCTGCATCCTTGTTACGCCGGCGATATGGGCATCGGGCCTAATCCGAAATTGCTGGCGCGCGTGAAGGGCGCCGATCTGGTGCTGCTGATCGGCGGGCGCTCTGAGCGAGATGGCGACGCAGGGCTACACGCTGCTCGATATCCCTGAGCCTCAGATGAAGCTGGTGCACGTGCATCCCGGCTCCGAGGAACTCGGCCGCGTCTATCACCCGACGCTCGCCATCCAAGCGGCGCCGACCGCGTTTTGCTCGGCGCTGGAAGGACTTGCAGCCGCCGAACGAGATCGCATGGCAAGGTGAGGCGGCTACGGCCCATGCCGACTATCTCGCCTGGTCGGAGAAGGCCACGCCGCAGCCGGGCGGCGTCAACCTCGGCGAAATTCTCGTGTGGCTGCGCGAAAATCTTGCGCCCGACGACATCATCACCAACGGCGCCGGCAATTTCGCCGGCTGGATCCACCGCTTCTACCGCTTCCGCAAATACGCCACCCATGTGGCGCCGACTTCCGGCTCCATGGGCTACGGTTTTCCGGCCGCCGTGGCGATGAAGACTGCTGCATCCGGAGCGCAAGGTGGTGTGCATCGCCGGCGACGGCGATTTCCTCATGACCGGCCAGGATTTCGCGACCGCCGTGCAGTACAAATTGCCGGTCATCGTCGTGCTCGCCGACAACGGCCTCTACGGCACCATCCGCATGCACCAGGAGCGCGAATATCCCGGCCGCGTGGTCGCGACGCAATTGCACAATCCGGATTTCGTCGCCTATGCCCTGGCGTTCGGCGGCTATGGCGCCTTGGTGGAGAAGACTTCCGATTTTCCGGCGGCCTTCGCCCAGGCGGTCGCCACCGGCAAGCCGTCGATCATCCACCTCAAGATCGATCCGGAAGCGATCTCAACATTCGCGTCGATTTCCGCCATCCGCGAAAAGGCGCTCGCCGGCGGCGGCCATTCGGGCACCCATCGCTGACCGCAGACGGATGAGCGCTGTTGCTTTTGCGACGTGAATCATCGTTCACTCGTTGCCATGCCCTATCGCCGCACCGAGAACGTGGTTCGCCGCTTGGCCGAGCGCGAGGAGGCGATCCTGGCCGCGGCGACGTCCATCGCGGCCGAGGGCGGCATGGCGGCGGTGCAGATTGCCGCGGTGGCCGCGCGTGCCGGCATCGCTGCCGGCACCGTCTATCGCTACTTCCCGTCCAAGACCGATCTCGTCGCCGAACTGGTTGCCGCGAGTCGCCGGCCGCGAGCTGTCGGCCATGGCGGCTGCCGGCGATGCGGCGCCCGGCCCGTTGTCGGCGCTGGCAGCCTGCATCGCCACCTTCGCCGCGCGCGCGCTCGCCGAGCGGCGGCTGGCCTGGGCGGTGCTGGGCGAGGCGGTCGATGCGCATGTGGACGCGATGCGGCTCGATTTCCGCCAATCGCTCGCGGCCGAACTGGAGGCGCGCATCAAGACCGCGATCGAAGGGCGCCATCTCCCCGAGCAGGACGCCGCCGTCGCCGCGCCGGCCATCGTCGGCGCGCTGATGGAAGGGCTGCTCGGACCGCTGGCGCCGTCGCCGGCCGATGCCGCCGCCGCGCGCGCGGCGGTGCAGAGCGCGACGCTGCTGGCACTGCGCGCGATCGGCGTGGTCGATGCGCGCGCGCGCGGCCTGGTGGCGCAATTCGTGCTGCCGGAATAGCGCGGTGACTTACTGAAGGGCTTCGGCCGGCACTTCGGCGAGCGGCAGCGTCACCAGCTTGACGCCGCGTTCGTCGGGATCGTCGATGGCGTGGAAGCCGAGCTCGCCGCACATCTGCAGCATGCTGCTGTTTTCCGCCAATACCTGTCCGCGCACGGTTTTAAGTCCCTTTTCCTTGGCGTAGGCGATCATGTGCTTCATCATCAGCCAACCGAGGCCGTGGCCCTTGAGACGCGAGCGAACGATGATCGCGAATTCCGCGTTCTCGTCGCCGGGATCGTTGTGCAAGCGCACCACGCCGAGCATGCGGCCGGTTGCCTCTTCGATGGCGATCGAGGCCATCGCATGCTTGCGATCGTAATGAATTAGCTTGTCGATGAGTTCGGGGCTCACCTCGCGCATGGCCGCGAAGTAGCGCAGCCGCAAATCATCGGGTGTGATCTCGCTCAGGCAGTCCGGATAGAGCGCGCCGTCCGCCACTTCGAGCGGCCGAAGCAAGACCGCCGTCCCATCGTGCAATTTAATATGGCGTATAACGTCCAAGGTGCGGCTTTAATGCGACATCAGTGCCGGCACCGTCATCGTTTCAAGAATGCCGCGGGTGACGCCGCCGAGGATGAATTCGCGCAAGCGCGAATGGCCGTAGCCGCCCATCACGATCATGTCGGCGGACGAGTCCGCCGCGTAGGACAGGATCGTGGAGGGGATGTCGATATCCGGCGAAGTGATCCGCTTGACGTCCACTTTCAAGCCGTGGCGGGCGAGATGCTGGCCAAGATCGACGCCGGGAATTTCATCGTCCTTGCCGGCCTTGTTGGCGACCATGACGATCTCGACCTGCTTGGCCTTTTGCAGGAACGGCAGGCTGTCGGCGACGGCGCGGGTGGCGGCGCGGCTGCCGTCCCAGCACACCATGACGCGATCGAGCATGAGGCCCGCCTTCTGGATGTAGGGCACGAAGATCACCGGCCGGCCGGATTCGAACAGCACGCCTTCGTCGACCACTTCCACCGGCGCCGATTTGTCGCGGTCGGGCTGGCCGACAATGACGAGGTCGAAACGCCGCGCCAGGCGGCCGAGCCGCTCGGCAGCGCCGGCGATGCTGGCATTGCTGCTGCGCGTTTCATACGAGATGCCGGCGCGCTTGGCCGCCTGCTCGAAACGGGAGACGGCGGTGCGCACAGCTTTCTCGGATTCGGCGCGCTGCAACTCGATGAATTCCGGAGGGATGCCGCCCATGACCGAACCGGGGATGACCGGATCGTAGATAAAGGCCATGCCCAGCAGGTGGGCCCCGAACGTCTCGGCTACCGAAATGGCGAAATCGCCGGCGGGGTCGCGCTCGCCCAGCCCGAGATTCACAATAATATCCTTGATCATGATGGCTTCTCCTGAGCGGGCCGGCAGATGCGCCCGAAGTGAAGACGGAACGGGTTTCCCGCTACGTCATGCGTTAGCAAAATACCTCATCGATCAACAATGACAGTTGCGCGGCGCGCGGGCTTTGACCAGGGTCAAATCTGCGCGCCGCTGTTTCTCGGCAGACCCGCCAAATTGCAGGCCTATCGTCACTTCTTCTTTCCGTCCGGGCCGAATTGCTTGAGATAGGCCCACAGATTGCCGATTTCCGTCTCGTTCTTGATGCCGGGGAAAATCATCTTGGTGCCGGGAATCTTGGCGCGCGGATCCTTGATGTATTCCTTGAACGTCGCCTCGCCCCAGACGATGCCGGAGTTCTTGTTGGCGTCGGAGTAGTTGAAAGCGGGCGCGCTGCCGGAATGGCGGCCGTCGAGGCCGTTGAGCTCGGGGCCGACCTTGTTCTTCGCCCCTTCGCCGATGGAATGGCAGGGGAAGCATTTCTTGAACGATTTTTCGCCGGCGGCCACGTCCTGCGCGTGCACCGCCTGCGCCATCGCGGCCACAGCCAAGGCCGCCATTACAAGGGCTGTTTTCATCGCTTTTTTCCTCTCGTGACTAATGTCGTCGCCCGCTAGGCCAATGCCACCCGGCATGCCCCAGTTGCGGCGGGTTTTGCCAGCCCTATGTGTCAACCGTCAAATCGCTGATATCGTCAGACGGACATCCACGGTCGGGAATTGTCACAATGTCGGTAAAGATGCCCGAACTGGACGGCGCCGTGCTGGCGCGCCGCGACAAAATTGTCGCCGCGCTGCGCACCATGGTACCGGGCGAGGGCGTGATCGCGACCGAGCGCGAAATGAAGCCTTTCGAGACCGACGGGCTCACCGCCTATCATCAGCCGCCCATGGTCGTGGTGCTGCCGGAGACCACCGAGCAGGTGTCGCAGGTGCTGCGCTATTGCCATGACGAAGGCATCAAGGTGGTGCCGCGCGGAGCCGGCACGTCGCTCTCCGGCGGCGCGCTGCCGCTCGCCGACGGCGTTTTGCTCGGCATGGCCAAGTTCAACTGCATCCGCGACATCGACTTCCCCAACCGGGTTGCGGTGGTGGAGCCGGGCGTCACCAATCTGGCGGTGACCAACGCGGTTGCCGATGCAGGCTTCTATTATGCGCCGGATCCGTCCTCGCAGATCGCCTGCACCATCGGCGGCAACGTGGCGGAGAATTCCGGCGGCGTGCATTGCCTAAAATACGGGATGACCACCAACAACGTCCTCGGCTGCGAGATCGTGCTGATCACCGGTGAGGTGCTGCGTCTCGGCGGCAAGCATCTCGACGCCGAAGGCTACGATCTGCTGGGCGTGATCACCGGCTCGGAGGGCCTGCTCGGCGTCGTCACCGAGGTAACCGTGCGCATCCTGAAGCGGCCGGAGACCGCGCGCGCCGTGCTGATCGGCTTCCCGAGTTCGGAGGACGCCGGCGCCTGCGTATCGGCGATCATCGGCGCCGGCATCATTCCGGGCGGCATGGAGATGATGGACAAGCCGGCGATTCGCGCGGTCGAGCAATTCGTCCATGCCGGCTATCCGCTCGACGTCGAAGCGCTGCTGATCGTCGAGGTCGACGGCCCGCCGGCCGAAGTCGACGACCTGATCGGGCGCATCGAGACCATCGCCGGCAAATGCCGGGCGGTGTCGTGCCAGGCCTCGACCTCCGAGCAGCAGCGGCTGCTGTTCTGGGCCGGGCGCAAGGCCGCGTTCCCGGCGATCGGCCGCATCTCGCCGGACTACTACTGCATGGACGGCACCATTCCGCGCGCCAAGCTGCCGCTGGTGCTCGCGCGCACCAAGGAGATGTCGGAAAAATACGGGCTGCGTTGCGCCAACGTGTTCCACGCCGGCGACGGCAACCTGCACCCGATGATCCTCTACGATTCCAACATCCCCGACGAACTCGATCGCGCCGAGCGGTTCGGCGCCGAGATCCTCAAGCTTTGCGTCGAGGTCGGCGGCGTCTTGACCGGTGAGCACGGCGTCGGCGTCGAGAAGCGCGACCTGATGCCGGTGATGTTTTCCGAGATCGATCTCAATGCCCAGCAGCGGGTCAAATGTGCCTTCGACGCCAAGGGCCTGCTCAATCCCGGCAAGGTGTTTCCGGTGCTGCACAGCTGCGCCGAGCTCGGCCGCATTCATATTTCCGGCGGCAAGCTGCCGTTCCCGGATATTCCGAGGTTCTGAATTGATGCGTTTCGGTCTGTTCTGTTCGCCCAGAGCCGATAGCAATGACCTCGGTCCGGAAACGGGCCAAGGCTTTCGCGATTATCTCGATTTCAACATCGAAGCCGAGGCGCTTGGCTTTCACTCCAGTTTCTCGGTCGAGCATCATTTCACCGGCTGGAACCAGGTCTCCGCCACGCTGATGCTGCTGATGGCGTTGGCCATGCGCACCAAGACGCTGCGGCTCGGCACCGCCGTGATGGTGTTGCCTTGGCACAATCCGGTGCTGCTGGCGGAGCAGACGGCGACGCTCGATCTGGTCTCCGACGGACGATTTGATTTCGGCATCGGCAAAGGCTACCGGCACAGCGAATTCAAGGGCTTCCAGATCGCGCCGGAGGAGGCCGAGGCGCGCTTCGAGGAGGCAATCGAGCTGATCGCGCGCGCCTGGACGACGCGCACGCGCTTCTCGCATCGAGGCCGCTTCTGGCACCTCGAGGATATCGTGGTCGAGCCGCCGCCGGCACAAAGCCCGCACCCGCCGTTCTGGGTCGCCGCCGGCAATCCGCATTCGATCCAACGGGCCGCGGCGCGCGGCTTCAATCTGATCCTCGACCAATACGCATCGCCGGAAACGCTCAGCCAGCGCATTGCGATCTACAAGGCCGAGCGTCTGGCGAAGGGAATTGGTTTCCACCCGATGCAGGTGACGGTGGCGCGCCAGCTCTATATTGCGAAAGACAAAGCCGACAAGGAAGCCGCGTTGTTGCGGCAGGCCGCCTATACCAAGCGCACCATCGATGTTTCGCGTGCGCCCGGCGCCAAGCCGGGCTCGCATGTTCTCGCCTACGCCGACAAGGCCGGCGCCACGGAAGAGAACGCCTTGTACGGAACGCCGGACGAGATTGCCGGCATGCTGGAAGCATTGCGGAAATCGAACGTGGAGTACGTCCTGCTCACGATTGCCGGCGGCAAGGAGCAATTGCGCCGTTTCGCGCGCGAGATCATGCCGGCCTTTTCCTCGGCGCCCAACACCCGCGCGGCGGAGTGACATGACCGACGTTCTCAAACCCCGCGACGCCAAGGAGGTCGAGGACGCCGTGCGCTGGGCGCTTGGCGACGACAAGGCGTTGGAAGTGACGGGCGCAGGCTCCAAGCGCGCCATCGGCCGCCCGAGCCAGACCGATTTCACCCTCGATCTCTCGGGGCTCACCGGCGTCACGTTGTACGAGCCGGAAGAGTTGGTGCTCTCGGCCCGGGCGGGCACGCCGCTCGCCGAGATCGAGACGCTGCTCGAGAAGAACAACCAACAGCTCGCTTTCGAGCCGATGGATTATGGCCCGCTGCTCGGCGGGCTGGCCGGCCAGGGCACGCTCGGCAGTGCGCTTGCGACCAACCTCTCCGGCCCGCGCCGCATCAAGGCCGGCGCCGCGCGCGACCACTTTCTCGGCGTCACCGCCGTCACCGGCCGCGCCGAGACCATCAAGTCGGGCGGCCGCGTCGTGAAAAACGTCACCGGCTACGACATGTGCAAGTTGCTGGCCGGTTCCTGGGGCACGCTGGCCGCGATGACCGACGTGACGATCAAAGTGCTGCCCAAGGCGGAGAGCGAGGCGACGGTGATCGTCGAAGGCCTCGACGACGCCCGCGCCTGCGCTGCCATGGCCGCCGCCATGGGTTCACCGTGCGACGTTTCCGGCGCGGCGCATCTGCCCGACCATGTGGCGTCCTATTTCGACGGACTGCCCAGGCCCGAGGCCGCTACCGCGCTGCGGCTGGAAGGCTTCACGCCCTCGGTCAAGCACCGCAAGGAAGCGCTCGCGGCGCTGATGAAGCCGTTCGGGCCGGTCGCGCTGCTCGACGAAAAAGAATCGCGTGCGCTCTGGCGCAGCGTGCGGCAGGTGAAGCCGTTTGCCGCGGAGGCGGCGCGCGCGCGGCCGCTGTGGCGCATCTCGACCGCGCCCAGTAGGGGTCATGAGATCGCCGCCGCGATCACGCCCGCGGCGCAGATGTTCTACGATTGGGCGGGCGGGCTGCTCTGGGTGGCTATGCCGTTCGCCGACGAGCCCGACGCCGGCTCGATCCGCGCCGCGGTCAAAAGTGTCGGCGGCCACGCCACGCTGGTGCGCGCTCCGGCGGCGGTGCGGGCTTCGGTCGAGGTGTTCGAGCCGCAGGAGGCGGCATTGCGCGCCTTGGCCAAGCGCGTGAAAGAAAGCTTCGACCCCAAAGGCGTGCTCAATCCCGGCCGCATGTACGCCGGCGTTTGACCGCGCGCCTGCCCGGAATGGACGCCGATGCAGCTTTTGCCGTCGCCCCCAGCATTGACCTTTCCGGGCAAACCGCGTTTCGATCCCGGGCTATCACGCCGATCGGGTTCCGCGTCGCATGCAAACCTCCTTTAGCCTCACGCAGTTGCTCGATCCGCAGGTCGCGGAATCGGAAAAAATCCTGCGCGCCTGCGTGCATTGCGGGTTTTGCACCGCCACCTGTCCGACCTATGTGCTGCTCGGCGACGAGCTCGATTCCCCGCGCGGGCGCATCTATCTGATCAAGGAAATGCTCGAGCAAAGCGGGCCGGCGACGCCCGAGGTGGTCAAGCATATCGACCGCTGTCTGTCGTGCCTTTCCTGCATGACCACCTGTCCGTCCGGCGTGCATTACATGCATCTGGTCGACCACGCGCGCGAGCACATCGAGAAAACCTACCGGCGCCCGCTCGCCGATCGCGCCATGCGCGGGCTGCTGGCGCGCGTCCTCCCCGATCCGGCGCTGTTCCGGTTGGCCGCGGTGGCGGGACTGATCGCCAAGCCTTTCGCGCCGCTGCTCAACCTGCTCGGATTGAAGCGGATGGCGGCCATGTTGCGGCTCGCGCCGCGCCGTATACCGTCGCCGCCGGTGGACCGCGCCGGCAAGGTCTATCCGGCGTCCGGCAAGCGCCGCGGCCGGGTGGCGCTTCTGTCCGGCTGCATCAACCCGGTGCTGGCGCCATCGACCAACGCGGCCGCTATCCGGATGCTCAACCGCCATGGCGTCGAGGTTGTGGTCGCGGACGGTGAAACCTGTTGCGGCTCCCTTGCCCACCACATGGGCCGCGAAGACGAGGCGCTGGCGCGGGCGCGCAACAATATCGATGTCTGGACCCGCGAGGTCGACGGGCAGGGGCTCGACGCCGTTTTGATCACGGTGTCGGGGTGTGGAACCACTGTGAAGGACTACGGGTTCATGCTGCGCGGCGACGCCGCCTATGCCGCGAAGGCAGCCTGGATTTCCGGGCTCGCCAAGGACGTGACCGAATATCTGGCGAAGCTCGACATCCCGGCAGGCCCGGCGCCGCGACCGCTAACGGTCGCCTATCATGCGGCCTGCTCCCTGCAGCACGGGCAGAAAGTGACGCAGGCGCCGAAAGAATTGCTTTGCAAGTTCGGCTTCGTGGTCAAAGATGTGCCGGAAGGCCATCTGTGCTGCGGCTCGGCCGGGACCTACAATATCTTGCAGCCGGTATTGGCGGAGAGGTTGCGCGAGCGCAAGGTTGCTAATATCGAACGTTTGAAACCGGATGTGATCGCGGCCGGCAATATCGGCTGCATCACGCAGATCGCCGCCGGCACCGCCATCCCGGTCGTGCATACGGTCGAACTGCTCGACTGGGCGACCGGCGGTCCGGCGCCGCGAGGTTTTGAGGATATGGGAGCCGATGCGGCTCCGGAGCATGTGGCTTAAAGCTGCGGCTTGAAACAGCACGCGACGCAAATCGATTGGGAGGATTGTCATGGCAAAAGCGAAAAAACGGAAAACCAAAACCAAAGTAAAAAAGGCCAAACGCGCCGCCGCCGTGCGCAAGCCGAAAACCAAAAAGGCAAAGCGTCCGGTCAAAAAGCCGGTCCGAAAGGCCAAGGCCGTCAAATCCAAGGCGAAAAAATCCATCGCAAAGAAGGCGTCGCCGCCGAAGGCGAAGACCCTCAAAATCCTGATGATGGGCGCGGCCTACGGCTCACTGCTGGCTGCCAAAATGCTTTTCGGCGGGCACAAGATTCATCACGTGTGTCTGCCGGCCGAGGCCGATCTGATCAATGCCGAAGGCTTCCGCGTCCGCTTGCCGGTGCGCGGCCGTGCGGACCCGGTCGTGCTCGAACTCGCAAAAGCTGCCCGGCAAGGTCACCGCCAGCGGCTCCGCCGGCGTCAATCCGAAGGACTTCGACCTGATCGGCCTCGCCATGCAGGAGCCGCAGTATCGTTCGCCCGGCGTGCGCGAACTGCTCGACGCGGTGGCGAAATCGCGCGTGCCCTGCATGTCGATCATGAACATGCCGCCGCTGCCTTACGTGAAGCGCATCCCCGGTCTCGATTACGATGCGCTGAAGCCCGCCTATACCGATCCGACCGTGTGGGACAACTTCGACCCCACCTGCTTGACGCTGTGCAGCCCCGACCCGCAGGCGATCCGCCCACCGGACGAGAAGGTCAACGTGTTGATGGTCACGCTGCCGACCAACTTCAAGGTGGCGAAGTTCGGCAATGAGAAGGGCAACGTCATCCTGCGCCAGCTTGAGCAGGAGATCGACGCGATACGCTTCGATCCGGGCGACGGCACAAAGATCGAACTCCCCGTGAAGCTGCGCGTGCACGACTCGATCTTCGTGCCGCTCGCCAAGTGGGCGATGCTGCTCGCCGGCAATTATCGCTGCATCACCCAAGATGGCATGCGCACCGCGCAAGAGGCGGTGCACTCCAATCTCGAAGAGGCGAAATCGGTCTACAATTTCGTCAACGACCTTTGCGTCAAGCTCGGCGCTTCGCCGGACGATTTGGTGCCGTTCGAGAAATACGCCGCAGCCGCGCAAAGCCTGACGCGCCCGGCCTCGGCCGCGCGTGCGTTGCAAAATGGCGCGCCGAATATCGAGCGCGCCGATAAGCTGGTGCAGCTGATCGCCCGGCAAAAGGGCCTCAGCCATCCGGCCATCGACGCTCAAGTGGCGCTGGTCGATTCGCGGCTTGAGGCCAACCGCAAAAAAGCGGCGGCCTGACCGATTGGCACTTGAATACCGCCTCTGACGCCAGTCACCACGGTAGGCGCCAGATTTTTATTATATTTCAGATACTTAATGCGCCAGGCCCGGGTTATTCACAGGGCGTTCTGTCGCTATCGGCCGATCAAGGGTTGTCGGCCAAAATGCCCGCGGGATCACCAGTTTAGGCCTGGAATTGTGACTTTGCCGCAACAGTTCATTTCAATCTGTCATCAAAAGACCGAATCGCCTAAAAAGGCAGCAAATGCCACCGCTTTTGGCTTGCTGTTGGTAACCAGTGGAGATGTACATTCGTGCGTCTAATGCGCTTTCTTTTGCGTTCCTGGGGATCGCACCGGGTCTGGTTCGCAAGAGGGCTGCGCGAATTGTATCGGCTGAAAGTCGATCGAACCGAAAAGGGGCAGTGTCCTATGAAAAAGGTTTTCTTATTCGCGGTCGCAGCGCTTGCACTTACTGCAGCTGTGCCTGCTTTGGCGGCTGACATGCCGATGAAGGCAAAGCCGATCGTACCCGCTGCCGCGCCGTCACCGTGGGACGTCTTGTTCGGCACGGCGTTCACCACCGATTACGAACTGCGCGGCGTCTCGCAGTCGAATCATCATGCCGCCGCGCAGGGCTATTTCGAGCTCGACTACACCGCGACCGACTGGCTGAAGTTTTATGCCGGCGTCTGGGGCTCGAGCCTGTGGACCGGCTTCGCCGATGCCGAATTCGATCTCACCGCCGGCGCGCGGTTTAGCTGGGGCAACTTCGGCCTCGACCTGGGTTACGTCTACTACTACTATCCCGATGGCCTGAACGGCAGCGGGCTTGCCTACGGCAGCTTCGGCGAGTTCTATGCCAAGCCGTCGTACAAGGTCGCCGATTGGCTGACCATCGGCGGCGTCTTCGAACGGCTTGCAACAACTTCAACGACAAGCTTCGGTGATCGTCTGGCTAGCAATGACGGCGCCTACTACTACTCCGGCAACGCGGTCATCACCCTGCCGTGGCACCCGGTCCCGACGTCACGATCTCGCTCAATCCTGAGATCGGCCGCCAAGTTCTGGCGTAACTGCAACTCGGCCGCGCCAGCTACACCTACTGGGACGTTGGCCTCGACTTCAACTACAAGGCCATCACGCTCGATCTGCGTTACTGGGATACCGACGCACCTTCGACCGCCGTTCGTCTCGCCGGCCAATGCGGTCCGGCTCCGAGCAGCGCAATCTCTGCGGCTCGACGCTTTGTTGCCACTCTGAAGTTCGACACCTCGCTGTCGGCTCTTAAATAAGCCGATCGACTGCCTCTTCGACTTCGACGGGCGGCGGCTCAGGATGAGCCGCCGCCCTTTTTATTTTGACGCGGCGTACGCTCGCTAGGCCGCCGGCGCCGCCAGGCTGCCCTCGCGCACCCAGAAGCGATCGCCTTCGCGGCTGAACGCCAGCCGGCGGCGGTGGAATGCGGCGAGCGTCGAGCGGTGGCCGATCGATACGATGGTCGCGGCGCGAGAGCCGCTGTTCCAAAAGGTGGTAGAGCGCGGCCTCTGACGGCTCGTCGAGCGAGGCGGTGGCCTCGTCCAGGAACAGGTAATCCGGCGCATGCAAGAGCGCGCGGGCGATGCCCAGCCGCTGCTGTTCGCCGAGCGACAGCATACGGTTCCAGTGCGCCTCCTCCTCGATGCGCGGGGCCAAGTCCGGCAAGCCGACGGCGGCGATCAGCTCGGCGACGCGGGCGGCATCGTAGGTCCCAGGCTCGGCCGGATAGGCGACCGCGGCGGCCAAGGGCGCGATCGGGAAGTAAGGCCGCTGCGGCAGGATCATCAGCCGGGCATTTTTCGGGATCGTGATCGTGCCGGCGCCGAACGGCCAGATGCCGGCCAGCGCACGGAACAGCGTGGACTTGCCAGCGCCCGACGGGCCCGCTCACCAGCACCCGCTCGCCGAGGCCGATCGAAACGTCGCTGGCATTGAGCAGCGGCACGCCGTTCGGCAGCCGCACCGCGAGATCCTTGAACGAGACGGCCGCCGCTTCGCCGGCCGCAACCCCGATCACCGGCGGCGTCGTCGCCACCGCGCGCGCGGCCGCCACCGACTGATCGAAGCCGGACGAGCCGCTCGATAACGGCGCTCCATTCCGCGAGACTGCGGTACAGGTTCACGAACACCGAGAGCGCGCCCTGCACCTGCCCGAAGGCGTTGGCGGTCTGCATCAAACCGCCGAGCTGGATGACGTTGGCGAAATAGGCCGGGCTCACCATGACGAACGGGAAAACCACCGAGGCCTGCGCATAGCTGGCGGTGAAGAAGGTGAGTTTCTTCTGCCGCGTCATGATCGCAAGCCAGTTAGCGACCACATTGCCGAACCGCAGCAGCAGGCGGTCGCGCTCGGCGGGCTCGCCCTCGAGCAAGGCGATCTGTTCGGAGTTCTCGCGCACCCGCACCAGATTGAATCGGAAATCGGCTTCGTAGCGCTGCTGCTGGAAGTTAAGCGCGATCAAAGGACGGCCGATCAGGTGCGTGAGCGCGGTGCCGATGCAGGCGTAGATCAGCGCCGCCCAAAACAGATAACCCGGAATATCGAAACTGAGCCCGAACGCATGCAGCGGCGCCGCCGCCGACAGCGACCACAGGATGACCATGAACGAGACCAGCGTGACGCACGAATTGAGCAGTTGCAGGCCGATGCCCAAGGTCAATTGGATGAACTGCGCGATGTCCTCGGCGATGCGCTGGTCCGGGTTGTCGGCGGCGTCGCCCAGGAGCTGCATGCGGTAATGATTGGCGCCCTCCATCCAGTGATCGAGGTAACGCGCCGTCAGCCAGCGCCGCCAGCGGATCTGCAGCCACTGATTGAGATAGAGCTGGTAGACGGCGAGCAGAATGAAGACGGTCGCCAGCACGCAGAAATAGCCGAGCTGGTAGACGAAGGCATTCCAGTTCCGATCCTGCAGCGCATTGTAGAAGCGGGCATTCCACTCGTTGATCAGCACCGTGATGCCGACGATCGACAGTTCGATGGCGATGACCGCGGCCAGCAGTGCGCGGCCACGCCAGCGGTCCTCCGAACTGAAATAGGGGCTGGCAATTCGCCAGACGATGGCGAGCGTCGAAACAATGCCTCTCACGGGGGAACTCCTGTTGGGTCGGCGATGCGTTGCACGATAAAAACCGCTGGCAGGGACTCATGGCGGCGATGCGGTGATTGTGCCCGAATTTGTGCAGCCGTACGACCGCTTCGGACCAGGCATGAGAAAAAAACTTCATATTGCTATATAGTTAACTTAGCAGATATTAGACGAAAGTCGATACGCATTCGATGCGCTCTTGGGCGACGGCCCACGCGCCCAACCTCGAAAGTAAACTTTACGGCGCGTTCGAATGCGAAAAAATGCCGCGAAAAATTGGTGAAGTCTTGCGTCCAAACATTGTCACACACTACTGTGCGGGCGGGGGAGGCGAACGCACAGCCGGTGTCCGTTTGACACTGCGATGAGCGATTGCCTCTCAAAAAATTCGCATCGAAAAAATACTTGGGAGGATACCAATGACGTCGGACATGTTTTCAAATCGGATTGATCGCCGGACGGTGATCAAGACGGCGGCGCTGGCCGGCGTCGCGCAAATCGCCTCGCCTTTCGTCATCACCGCGCGCGCGGCCGACAACGTCAAGATCGGCCTCGACAACCCGCTGACCGGCGCCGTTCGCCGCGGTTGGCAAGAACGAGTTGATCGGCTGCCAGCTCGCCGTCGAGCAGATCAACGCCAAGGGCGGCATTCTCGGCCGCAAGGTCGATCTGCTGGTCGAGGACTCGACCAGCGGCGAATCCGCCGTCGCGGTGCAGAAGGCGCAACAAGCTGATCGAGCGCGACAAGGTCGACTTCCTGCTCGGCAACATCAACTCGGCGCTGGCGCAGGCGATGGCCAACGTCAGCTTCGAGAAGAAGGTGTTCCATATCGTTCCCGGCGGCCACACCGACTCGGTCACCGGCACGCAGTGCCACTGGAACGTGTTCCGCGTCTGCAACACGACGCGCATGGAAACCAATTCGGTCTCGCAACTGCTGCTCAAGAACTACGGCAAGAAGTGGTACTTCATCACCACCGACTACGCCTTCGGCCGCGCCCTGCAGGCGGGCTTCGAAGCGAGCCTGAAGAAGGCTAGGCGGCACCGAACTCGGCGCCGACTACACGCCGCTCGGCACCACCGATTTCTCCGCCAACCTGATCAAGGCGCAGTCGACCAAGCCGGATGCGATCATTCTGCTTCTTGGCCGGCGACGACATGGTCAACTGCCTCAAGCAGGCGGTGCAGTTCGGCCTCGACAAGAAGACGCATATCGCCGGCGCCCAGCAGGAGCTGGAGGTCAACCTGGCGCTGCCGCCGGAAGCGCTGCTCGGCGACTGGTGCTTCGAGTGGTACTGGAAGCAGCCGGGCGTGCCGCATGTGGAGAAATTCGTCGCCGATATCCGCAAGAAGAGCGGCGGCCACGTGCCGACCGCGCGTACCTGGTTCGGCTATGCCGCGACCTGGACCTGCAAGCTCGCGGCGGAAAAGGCCAAGTCGCTCGACGCGGTCAAGATGGCCAAAGCGATGCAGGGCCTGGTCCTGCCGCCGGAAGTGGCGCTGATGCCGAACGATCCGTTCTACCGCGAAGGCGACAACCAGCTGATGCCGACGCTGTTCGTCGGCACTCGCAAAAGGCTCCGGCCGGCGGCGACAAGGAAGACCTCTTCAAGGTCACCAATCTGGTCAAGGGCACCGATGCGGCGCTGTCGGTCCAGGAGACCGGCTGCAAGATGGTCTGGCCGAGCTGAGCACATTAAAAAGCCGGGCGTCGCGATTTATTCCGCGGTGCCCGGAATTTTTGATGCTAGGCTTGCGAAGTAATTGCCGGTCTAATCTTGCGACGTGGCCCGCCCGCAGACGGACGGGCCACCGTCGCTGTAGGACGCCGGTTCGAAGTTGAGTGGTCGTGATCGGCGCATGACTCAATTGCTGTTCTTTCAATGTATTTAATGGCCTGATCATCGGCGCGTTCTATGCGCTGATGGCGCTCGGTCTGTCGCTCATCCTCAACCTGTCCGGCGTGATCAATTTCGCGCATGGCGGGTTTCTCGCGATCGGCGCCTATATCGCCTACATGCTGATCCCCTATATCGGCTTCTGGGGCGCGCTGGTCGCTGGCGCCGGTCTTGACCGCGGTGATCGGCCTCGCCGTCGAGCGCGTATTGATCCGCCGGCTCTATGGCCGCGATCCGCTCTACAGCCTGCTGCTGACCTTCGGCTTGGCTTTTATCATCGAGGACGGCACCCGCTTCATCTGGGGCGCCCAAGGCTTGCAATACCAGATCCCATCGCTTTCTTCAGAGCCCGCTGAGCAACGAACTCTTCTTTCTCACCGGCTATCGCGTGTTCATGGTGGCGATGGTCGCGATCGATCGTGCTCGGGCTGTTTCTCCTTCTCAACCACACGCGGCTCGGCCTGCGCATCCGTGCCGGCACGCTCGATCTCGAAACCGTCTCCGTTCTCGGCGTCAACGTGCGCATCCTGCGCAACCTCAATTTCGGGCTCGGCATCTATCATGGCCGGCCTCGCCGGCGTGCTCGCCGCCGGCATGCTCGGCCTGCAGCCGACCATCGGCGATTCGCTGATCATGCCGAGCTTCATTTCCATCATCATCGGCGGTCTCGGCAGCCTGCCGGGCACTTTGCTCGGCGGCCTGCTGATCGGCGTCGCCTCCGGCATCACCACGGTGTTCCTGCCGGCGGCAAGCGAGGCGGTCATGTACGTGATGATGGCCGCGGTCTTGCTGGTCCGCCCGCGCGGCCTGTTCGGCGAGGAGGGGCGTTTCTGATGGACAACGTCTCAACGCCCGCACGCGGCGACGTCCTCGTCTGGCTGCTGCTATTGAGCGCGCCCTATTGGCTGCCGTTTGACCGGCGGCTATGTCGAACTGGGCAGCCGCGTCATTGATCCTCGCGTCTGGCGGCGATGGCGCTCAACTTTTTGCTTGGCTACACCGGCGTGTTGTCGTTCGGCCATGCAGCTTATTTCGGTCTCGGCGCTTACGGCGCCGCCGTGATGATGAAATATTACGTACGAGAGCACGCCACTGGCTATCGCTCTTCGGCGTCCTCGTCGGCACGGTCGGCGGCCGCGATCATCGGCCCGTTGATCGCGCGCCTGCGCGGCGTCTATTTCGCCATGTGCACCATCGCCTTCGGCCAGGTGTTCTATTTCATCGCCTTCCAATGGCGTGACTTCACCGGCGGCGACGACGGCCTGTCGGCCTGGCACCGCGCAGCCGCTGCATTTCGGTTTCGCGCACGCTCGACATCCTCAACAACAACAAGGCGTTCTATTACTTCGTGCTGGCGTTCTTCGCCGCTGGCCGTCGGCGTCATGGCATTCCTGTTGCGCTCGCCGTTCGGGCGCACGCTGCTGGCGATCCGCGAAAACGAGCGCCGCGCCCGCTTCCTCGGCATTCCGGTCGACCGGCATATCTGGATGTCCTGGGTGATCTCCTGCTGCTTCGTCAGCCTCGCCGGCGCGCTCTATGCGCTGCTCAACGATTTCGTCGATCCGCGCGCGCTGCGCTGGGACCAGTCCGGCAATTTCGTCATCATGGCGGTGCTCGGCGGCATGCGCAGCTTTTGGGGACCGCTGATCGGCGCCGCGATCTTCATCGTGCTGCAGGATTACATTTCCAGCCACACCGAAAACTGGATGTCTTTCGTCGGGCTGATCTTCGTGCTGGTCGTGTTGTTCTTCCCGCGCGGCATCCTCGGCATCATCCGGCGAAAGATCACGTCATGAGCCTGTTGCGAGGTCGAAAACGTCTCCAAGCATTTCGGCAGTCTGATCGCCGTGGACAATGTATCGATGACGGTCGAGCCCGGTGAATTGCGCGCCGTGATCGGGCCGAACGGCGCCGGCAAGACCACGTTTTTCAACACCATCAGCGGCTTCCTGACGCAAACCTCCGGCCGGATCATCTTCGACGGCGAAGATATCTCCGCGCTTGTTGCCCGCGCGTCGGGTGTGGCGCGGCATCGCGCGCACCTTCCAGATTACCGAGGTGTTTCCGGAACTGTCGGTGCGCGAGAATCTGCGCATCGCGGTCGAGGTCGCGAGCGGCTACCGCCTGCACGTTTGGCAATCGGCCGATGCCGACGACGAGGTCAAGGCGCGGGTTACCGATCTGCTGCGATATGAGCGGCCTGACCGAAAAAGCCGACCGGCTGGTCGGCGAGCTTGCGCACGGCGACCAGCGCGCCACCGAGATCATGATGGCGCTCGCGCTCAAGCCGCGGCTGCTGCTGCTCGACGAGCCGACCGCCGGCATGGGCGACCAGGAAACCTACGACATCACCCAATTGATCCGGAAATTGCACCGCGACCAGAAACTGACTATCGTCCTCATCGAGCACGACATGCGCGTCGTTTTCCATCTCGCCGACCGCATCATGGTGCTGGCGGAGGGCAAGATGCTGGCCGAAGGCACGCCGAATGAGATCGCCGCCAACGAGGCGGTTCAGGCGGCCTATTTGGGAAAGACTGCGGCATGAGCGGCAATGCCACACCAGATTGGCGCTTCAGGCGGAAGGCCTCCACACCTTTTACGGCAAGAGCCACATCCTGCACGGCGTCGGTCTGGAGGTGCGCGAAGGCGAGATTGTCGCGCTGCTGGGGCGCAACGGCGCTGGCAAAACCACCACGCTGCGCAGCCTCATGGGCCTGACCCACGCGCGCGAAGGCGCGGTGCGCATTTTCGGCCATGCCACGACCGACTGGCAGCCTTACCGCATTGCCGCGCTTGGCGTTGGCTACGTGCCCGAAGGCCGGCGAATTTTTCCCAATCTGACCGTGGAAGAAAACCTCAAGGTGCCGCTTGAGCGGCCAGGACCGTGGACCATCCCGCGCATCTACGAACTGTTTCCGCGCCTGGCCCAGCGGAAGTCGAACAAGGGAAGGCAGCTTTCCGGCGGCGAACAGGAGATGCTCGCGATCGCGCGCGCTTTGCTGTTGAATCCGAAACTGATTTTGCTCGACGAGCCGAGCCAGGGCCTGGCGCCCTTGATCGTGCAGGAAGTTTTCAAGGTCGTGACATCGGCGCGCGAACAGGGCATCTCGGTGCTGCTGGTGGAGCAGAACGTGCGCGCCGCCGTCGAGATCGCCGACCGCGCCTATGTGCTCGACGACGGTAAGGTGGTTTATTCCGGCCCGGCCGCCGAATTCGCCAAGGACGAGGAGCGGGTGCGGGCGCTTGCCGGCGCCAGCGCCGAGGACTGGGAGCCGCAGGGCTCGCCGGCGTAATCCCGAGGACGATCTCAATTGGCCGACGGTCAGCTCGCAGCATTATCGGCAACGGATGCGGCGGCCGAAATCGCGCGCGGCGTCCTGTCCGCCGAGGATTATATCTCTGCCTGCCTCGCTCGTATTTCCGAGGCCGAAAAGGACGTCCACGCCTTCATCCACATCGACGCCGAGCACGCGTTGCGCCAAGCACGCGCGCTCGACGCGCGCCGCCGCAGCGGCCAGTCGATCGGTCCGCTGCATGGCCTGCCGGTTGGCATCAAGGACATTTTCGACACTGCCGACTATCCAACCGAATGTGGCTCAGCCCTGCTCAAGGGCCGCCGGCCGGCGCGCGATTCCACCGGGGTAGCACGCTTGCGCGCGGCCGGCGCGGTTATCATCGGCAAGACGGTAACCACCGAATGCGCCTATTTCCACCCCGGAGCGACCCGCAATCCGCACGATCTCGAACGTACCCCCGGCGGCTCGTCCTCCGGCTCGGCGGCGGCGGTGGCCGCCGGCATGATTCCGCTCGCGATTGGTTCGCAGACCAACGGTTCGGTGATCCGGCCGGCGTCGTTTTGCGGCGTCTATGGCGTCAAGCCGACGCATGGCACGATCTCCCGTCACGGCGCACTGATCCTGTCGCTCGCGCTCGACCATGTCGGCGTGTTTGCCCGCTCGCTTGCCGATGCCGCGCTGATCCTCGAAACGCTCGCCGGCTACGACGCCGAGGATCCGGACAGCCGGCCGTTCGCGTCGCCTGCGTTCCGCGCGATGGCCGCGGCGAAGCCGCCGTCGCCGCCGCGGCTCGCCTTCGTGCGCACGCCGGTTTGGGACAAGGCGGATGCCGAAGCCCGCGCGGCGTTCGAAGCGATGACGCAGCGCCTCGGCGATAGCGTAAAGCCCGTCGACTTGCCGGAAACTTTCGCCGGCGCCTGGCCCGACCAGCGCGTCATCATGTTCACCGACATGGCGCATAATCTGGGTGCAATGGTCGCGCGCGGCGGCGATGCTTCGAGCCAGCAGCTGCGCGATCTCATCGCCGAGGGCAGCCAGCTCAATGCGCTGCTCTATCTGGCCGCGCGCAACCGTGCTACGCGTTACCGCGCCGGGCTGGGCGAGATTTTGAAAGACTACGACGCGATCCTGACGCCTTCGGCGCCGGGCGTGGCGCCGAAAGGCATCGCCACCGGCAATCCGGCGTTCAACACGCTGTGGACCTTGGCGGGGCTGCCGACGGTAACACTGCCGCTCTTGCAAGGCGAGGGCGGCCTGCCGATCGGGGTGCAGCTTGTGGGCGCCTTCGGTGACGACGCACGGCTGTTGCGCACCGCGAATTGGCTGGAAGCCAAGCTGGCATAGCACGAAGGTCTAGGCCGGCGGCGCGCCCAGGTTTTTCTTGAAGAAAGCGATGGTGCGGCTCCAGGCTAGATCCGCCGCCGGTTTGTCGTAGCGGTTGCTGGTGTCGTTGTTGAAGGCGTGATTGACGTTCGGATAAATGTAGACCGTGTAGCGCTTGTGGGCGGCCTTGAGCGCCGCTTCATATGCGGCGATTCCCGCATTCACGCGCTGGTCGAGCCCCGCATAGTGCAAAAGCAGCGGCGCTTGGATGGCGGTGACCTGGTCGGCCGGCACCTGCAGCCCGTAGTAAATAACGCCGGCCTTCAGATCGGGCGCCAGTGCCGCGACGCGATTGACGATGCCTCCTCCCCAGCAGAATCCGACAATGCCTACCTTGCCGGTGGATTCCACGTGCTGCTCCAGGAACGGCACGGCGGCTGCAATGCGGCGCGCGGTGTCGTCGGCATTGAGCGTGCCGATCATGTCGCGGGCCTTGTCCTCATCGGCCGGCGTACCGCCGAGCGGGGAGAGCATATCGACTGCCAAAGTGAGGAAACCTTCGAGCGCAATGCGGCGCGCAATGTCCTGGATGTGCGGATTGAGCCCGCGGTTCTCGTGAATGACGATAACGGCCGGGCGTTTGCCCTTCGCTTTGAGCCGCGCCAGGGTGCCGCCGATGCGCGTGCCGGCCGCGTCATACGACACCGCGTCAATGGCGAGCCGCGCATCGTCGGGCGCCACCATCGCGGCGCGGGCGTAATCGTTCTGCAACAGCGGCAGCAGCGCCAGCGCCACCGCGCTCGAGCCGGCGATCTTGGCCAGCCGATCGAGGAAGTCGCGGCGGTCGATGCCGCCATGCGTGAAGCTGTCGTAGAGGTCGATAATGCGCTGATCCATGGGCGCCTCCGACGGGTCGCGGCGCCACGTTAGCATGGGGCGCACCCCCTATTGTCAAAAACGCTTGACGGAACCGCCCTTAGCTTTCATTTGGAAAGCTTCAAAAAGGCGCCGCGGCCGCGGCAGCCGATCCGGAGAACACCATGCGTATTGCGCGCCTAATTGCAGGCCGGTCCTTGTTTGCCTGCGGTGTGGCCGCCGCTTGGCTGCTGACGCTCGGTGCCGGCCCCGGCCGCGCCGCCGATCCGTTCCCGTTCGATCAGGAACTGCTGCTCGACGTTGCGCCGATGCCTCCGGTCAAGCGGGTGCCGATCCTCAGCGTTTCGCAGAGCGGCAACGCCACCATCGACCTTTGGTGCAAGACCGTGGCCGGCCGCGTCACGTTCACGGCCAGCGACATTCACATCGAGGCCGGTCCGCTGCCGGACGCATTGCCGCAATATATGAGCGACGGCCAGTGCACGCCCGAACGCATGCAAGCCGACGCCGACACGCTGGCCGCGCTTGCGCAGGTGACCGCATAGCGCCGACAGGGCCGCCTTATCGTGCTGGTCGGCCCGACGCCGTTGAAATTCCGGCCGAGCGACCACTAAGCGGCGGTCGCAAAAAGGGCGGCCCCTTCAGGCCGCCCTTTAGTATTTGCAAGTAAGCCGGCAGGCTTACATCATGCCGCCCATTCCGCCCATGCCGCCGCCGCCCGGCATCGCCGGGGCCGCGTCCTTCGGCAGTTCGGCGACCATGGCTTCGGTGGTCACCAAGAGGCCGGCGACCGAGCCGGCATCCTGCAGCGCGGTGCGCACGACCTTGGCCGGATCGACGATGCCGGCTTCGACCATGTCGACGTATTTCTCTTCCTGCGCGTCGAAGCCGTAGGTCTCGGACTTGTGGTCCATGATCTTGCCGACCACGATCGAGCCTTCCACGCCGGCGTTCTCCGCGATCTGGCGGATCGGAGCTTCCAGCGCCTTGAGCACGATGTTGATGCCGGCCTGCACGTCCGGATTCTCGTTGTGGATGCGGCCGACCGCCTTCTTGGCGCGCAGTAGCGCGACGCCGCCGCCCGGAACGATGCCTTCCTCGACCGCGGCGCGGGTGGCGTTGAGCGCGTCCTCGACGCGGTCCTTCTTCTCCTTGACCTCGATCTCGCTGGCGCCGCCGACCTTGATCACCGCGACGCCGCCGGCGAGCTTGGCCAGCCGTTCCTGCAGCTTCTCCTTGTCGTAGTCTGAGGTGGTTTCCTCGATCTGCGCCTTGATCTGGTTTACCCGCGCCTCGATGTCGGCCTTCTTGCCGGCGCCGTGCACGATGGTGGTCTTTTCCTTCTCGATCACGATCTTCTTGGCACGGCCGAGCATGGCCGTGGTCACGTTCTCGAGCTTGATGCCGAGGTCTTCCGAGATCAGCTGACCGCCGGTGAGGATGGCGATGTCTTCCAGCATGGCCTTGCGGCGGTCGCCGAAGCCCGGCGCCTTCACGGCCGCCACTTTCAGGCCGCCGCGCAGCTTGTTGACGACGAGGGTGGCGATGGCTTCGCCTTCCACGTCCTCGGACAGGATCAGCAGCGGCTTGCCGGTCTGCACCACCGCTTCCAGCAGCGGCAGCATGGCCTGCAGGCCGGAGAGCTTCTTTTCGTGCAGGAGGATGTAGGCGTCCTCCAGCTCGGCGATCATCTTCTCGGCGTTGGTGATGAAGTAGGGCGAGATGTAACCGCGGTCGAACTGCATGCCTTCGACGATCTCGACTTCGGTATCCATCGCCTTGGCTTCTTCGACCGTGATCACGCCCTCATTGCCGACCTTCTGCATCGCCTTGGCGATCATGCTGCCAATGGTGGCGTCGCCGTTCGACGAGATGGTGCCGACCTGGGCGACTTCCGCCGAGGAGCCGACCGGCTTGGCGCGCTTCTGGATGTCCTTGACCACGGCGTCGACCGCGATGTCGATGCCGCGCCGCAGGTCCATCGGGTTCATGCCGGCGGCAACCGACTTGGCGCCTTCCTTGACGATGGCGGCCGCCAGCACGGTGGCGGTGGTGGTGCCGTCGCCGGCGAGATCGTTAGTCTTCTGGGCGACTTCACGCACCATCTGCGCGCCCATGTTCTCGAACTTGTCCTCGAGCTCGATCTCCTTGGCGACGGTGACGCCGTCCTTGGTGATGCGCGGGGCGCCGAACGACTTGTCGAGCACGACGTTGCGGCCCTTCGGGCCGAGCGTGACCTTCACCGCGTCGGCGAGGATCTCGACGCCGCGCAGCATGCGGTCGCGTGCATCGACGGCGAATCTGACTTCCTTGGCAGCCATTTCAGTCCACTCCAATGGTTACGAATGCGGGGTTCAGACGATCACGCCCATGATGTCGGACTCCTTCATGATCAGGAGCTCCTCGCCGTCCAGCTTCACTTCGGTGCCCGACCACTTGCCGAACAGCACCTTGTCGCCGGTCTTCAGGTCGATGGGGATCAGCTTGCCGTTCTCGTCGCGGCCGCCGGGACCGACGGCGATGATCTCGCCCTGCGAGGGCTTCTCCTGGGCGCTGTCGGGAATGATGATGCCGCCCTTGGTCTTCTCTTCGGCGGTGATTCGGCGCACGACGATGCGGTCGTGCAGGGGACGAAACTTGGTCTTGGCCATGGTTTCCTCGCGGCGCTAGTGCGCATGTTTTTACTGGAAAGTGTCGGTTTTTTAAGCCCTTAGCACTCTTTTACCGAGAGTGCCAGAATGCTGCCCGGACATATTGCCTGGGCGCAAAAGTGTCAAGCTGCCAGCCGGCGAGGGCCGTGGCGCTATCGGCGAACAGCCTTAACCCGAAAACGCCCCCATTCCGTTCGTTGCGGAGGCATGGGTGGCCGGTGTGCTGCCGGCCACGCGAAATAAATTCCGCGACGCCCGCGAACTGGCCGCAAAAACGCTGGAAAGCCAATGAAATTAAATAAAAGGCAGGCCGGTCCGGAACCGGCGTGCTGTGCGCACTTTTATAACAGGCCGGCCGCAACCTGCTTGCGCTGCCCGGCAATGCCCCGCAAAGTCCCTCCGGATTCGGCGCAGGAGCCTGAATGAGCCAACCCAATCGACCCGGCCTACCGACCGCCTTCATCCTGGCTTTGATCGCGCTCGGCGTTGCCGGCTGCGCGACCGGCGGGCCGCAGCCGCCCCCGGTGCAGGAGGCCGCGCCGGTACCGCTGCTGCCGCCGGCTTTCCCGCCGCAGGATATCGTCGGGCGCTGGGGCCTTGCCGCCTACCATAAGGACGAGGATCGTCCGCGCATCGAGGCGGCGGCAGCCAATCAATGCAAGCAGCCCTACATCATCACGCTCGGCCCGACCGGCGGGGTGATGATGCATCTCGCCGATCAGGCGACCCCCACCGAGCTGCGCCTGAAGGGCGCGCCCGGCGGCAAGACCTATATCGGTCCCGAGGGCGATCCGCCCGCCGGCACGCAAGATCGCGAGGTCGTGTCGTTCGACGGCCGCGTGCTGATCTTGCGCTGGATGGATTCGGAAGTGCAGGGTCGCTACGGCACCATGGTCTATGTCCGCTGCCCGGCGGAAGGCGCCAAGCGGCCGCACGTCAAACCGAAAGCCAAGCCGAAAGTCGCGCCGAAGCCGATACAGCCGCCGGTGCAGGGCGCCCCGCCGCCGGCGCGGTGAACCCCACAGTCGCGCTGGACATGAAGGCCCAGCGCACGGCGTGCTAGACATCACGGACTGAGATCGTCCGCCGCCGGTCATTCATGCCCGCTCTCCGCGACTTCATCGATGGCCCCTGGCGCGCGGTGCCGGTTCTCGGCGTCACCCAGATATTGTCCTGGGGCACAATTTTCTACACCCCGGTGCTCATCGTTCCGCTGATCGCGGCCGAGCGCGGCTGGTCGATGTCGTTCGCCATGGGCGGTTTTTCGGTCGGCCTGCTGGCGGCCGGTTTGAGCGCGCCTTACGTCGGGCGGGCCATCGATCGCTTCGGCGGCCATGTGGTGATGACCGCCGGTTCGCTGATCGGCGCGCTGGGCCTGGTCCTCATCGGGCACGCCGCGGGCCGCGTCAGTTATTTCGCGGTCTGGCTGGTGCTCGGTGTCGCCATGGCGGCGAACCTGTACGATTCGGCTTTCGCGACGCTCGGCCGCATCTTCGGCGCCGCCGCGCGCTCGCCGATCACCGCGTTGACGCTCGCCGGCGGCTTCGCCTCGACCGTGAGCTGGCCGGCGACGCATATTCTGCTTGAACATGTCGGCTGGCGCGGCACCTATTTGGTCTATGCCGGGTTGCTGGCCTGCGTCTCGGCGCCGCTGCATGCGTTCGCGCTGCCGCGCATGCGCTACGAGACGGAGGCAAAGCCGGCGAGCGACGCGCCGCCGCCGCCGGCGGTGTTGCCGGCCTACGGATTGCCTTTCGTATTGGTGGCGGCGGCATTCGCGACCTATGCCTTCGTCCCCTCCGGCCTGTCCGCGCATCTGCTGGCAATCTTCGCGCGTTCCGGCATCGATGCCGGAACGGTGGTGTGGATCGGTGCGCTGTTCGGACCGGCGCAGGTCGGCGCGCGGCTGATCGAATTCGCTTTCGGCCGCAATTTGCACCCGCTGTTGGTGGCGCGTTTCGCGCTGTCGGTTCTGCTTTGCGCGTTTACGATGCTGGCGCTGCTCGGTCTGTCGGTTCCGGTGGCGGCGGCGTTCGCCTTGATGTTCGGCGGCGCCAACGGTCTCGTCACCATTACGCGTGGCGCGGTGCCGCTGGCGCTGTTCGGCGCCTCCGGTTACGGCCGCCTGATGGGCCGGCTCGCCGGTCCGTTCCTGCTGGTGCAGGCGGCGGCACCTTTGGTGATGGCGTTCGTGGTGGATCGCGCCTCCGATCCGGCGGCGCTCGCGCTTGCCGCCGCCTTCGCCGCGGCGGCGCTCGGCTGCTTTGCCCTGATAAAAAAGCCGCGCTAGCCGAACAGCGCGTCGATATCGCTTTGGTTGGTGTGGCCGGAATCGCCGTCGAGCCACGGGCCGTTGAGCAAAGCGGGGCGGGCGAACGGCTTGCCGGCGGGCGCATCGGCGGGGCGGCCATTATGGCGCTCGAGCATGCCCTCCACCTGGTCCTCGATGCTATTCAAGGTCTCGATCACGTGGCCGATGCGCTGACCGCTGAGATCCTGGAAGTTGCAGGCTTCGTAGATTTTCACCACGTGGTCTTGAATTTCCTGCGCCAGGCCGCGCTCGTAGTCGGTCTTCATGGCGGCGGCGAGCGCCTTGGCACTGTCGTCGATGACCTCGGCCGATTTCAGGATCTTCTCGGTGGCTTTCTCCATGCCTTCGATGGCGGCGCCGAGTTTGCCGGCGGCGTGCGCCATATGGCGCTCTTGGCTGTCGCCGATGAGGGCGGTCAGCTCGCGGATGTTGTGGGCGACGGCGTCGTGCAGCATGGCAAGCTCGCGCTTGAGCGATTGCACGGTGCCGTCATTGGCCTCGGGTGAGGTGACGCCCGCCTTTGCCGGCTTGGGGTCCACGGCCTTGTGCTGGGCTGCGGCGCCTGCGGCCCGCGCCGCCGCGCGGCCGCCGAACACGCGCTCGACGCGAAATACTTTATGCTGCACGTCACGCCCCCTCACGACCCCAAGACGCATTTGTATCAGCGCGGCGATTAACGCCCGGTTGCGGAACCGTGGGCGGGTTGCGCGGCCAATAGAAAGCGAAAGGCGGCGTTTACCATGACGCATCGCTTTTTACGCCAAATAAACTCTAATGCGACGAAGCGCGCGCGGCTCCGGGGCAACGCGGTGCGCAGCAGCTTCCGTTTACCATTCGGTGTCGCTTTGCGTTTTTAGTGCAATTCGTCCCACGAACCGAGTGCGAGAGTTCAGTCGATGCAGCGTTCCATTTTCCCAGCCGTTATCGTTGCCGTCTCCATGAGCACCGCCGCCTGGGCGCAGCCTTTATCGCTCGCGCCGTCCGTCGAAGACGCGACGGACGCGCGGCCGATCCTGGTGGCGGCGCAAGGGCCGCAACGGTCCGAGCTCGGCGGCGGTTTCATCGAATTCCTGTTCGGCAATGGCGTGGCTGTGCCGCGCTCGCGCAATGTCGAGCCGGACGCCAGCCGCGACTATGCCAATACCGAGCCGACCGGCGATCCGCGGCTCGAGCAGGGGCCGGCGGGCTACGAGATCGATCCGCGCTATCTGCGCCAGGAAGTCGCGTATCAAGGCCACGAAGCGCCCGGTACCATCGTCATCGATACCCCGAACAAATTTCTTTATCTGGTCGAAGACGGCGGCAAGGCGATGCGCTACGGCGTCGGCGTCGGCCGCCCAGGCTTTGCCTGGGCGGGCGTGCACACGGTCTCGGCCAAGAAGGAATGGCCGGATTGGACGCCTCCGGAGGAAATGCTCGAGCGCCAGCCCGGACTGCCGCATTTCATGGCCGGCGGCCCGGACAATCCGCTCGGCGCGCGCGCGATGTATCTAGGCTCGACGCTTTATCGCATCCACGGCTCGAACGAGCCCTGGACCATCGGCCATAACGTCTCGTCCGGCTGCATCCGCCTGCGCAATGCCGATGTGATCGATCTCTACAGCCGCGTGAAGGTCGGCACCAAGGTCGTGGTGCTTTAATCGCCCGGCGGCGCCGCCAGTGCGACGCCGGATTCCGCCAGCAGCTTCGGAAATTCCGCGGAATTGAAATAGGCGAATTCCCGTTCGCGTTGGTCGGTGAGCGGATCGAGCCGCTTCAACTCGGCATCGACGAAGCCGGGATGGCACATGACCAGCCCGCCGTCCGGCAGCCCGGTCAGGAAGCGCGGAAACAGCGACGCATAACCGGCATTGCCGGCGAAATCATAAGCGCCGGCGAAGGCCGGATTGGTGGTGACGCCAAGCTGGCGCGCCTTGCGGCGAAAGCCCACGCTCAAGACATCAAGCAGCAATTCCTTGCGATCCTTCAGCCGCCGCGCCGAGCCCGGACGGCCGCATTGCCGGACCCAGGCATCGGGCGCGGCCCGCGCCGCCACCTTGAGCGCGGCATCGCGCACCTGCGGAAACAGGTGGACGTGCTGGTGGCCGTCGATGAAGTCGGGCGGCCGCCCGAACGCCATCACGAAGGCCTGTATTTGCGTGGCGATCTCGATCACCAGCCGCTCCGAATTGAGCCGGCGCGCCACCGCCGCGCGCATCATTTTTTTGAGCGGCAGGAAATGACCGTGGGCAAGCGGCGCGAAGCCCTCGCTTAACGGCTTGAACGGCCCGGTCAGCGTGACATGCAGGCCGAGCGCGGCGCGCTTGATCCCCGAATTGAGCTCATCGAGCGCCTCCGCTTCGCCGGCGTCGAAGTGCGGGGCCGCCGTCATCACCGACGTCGCATTGAGACGGCCGCGCAAAATCAATTCGCGGATGGCGGCGTTGACCGAACGGGAAATGCCATAATCGTCGGCGCACAGCCAGATCCGGCGCTGGGCTAAAGCCACGTCGCGTCTACTCCGCCGCGCGCGAGGCCGCCGGCCGCGCTTTGGCGGAATCTTCCGTGCTCTTCAGGCTGTGTTCGGCGACGAAATAGACCGGCCGCGACTTTATCTCGGACAGCAGCTTGCCGATATATTCGCCGAGCACGCCGATCATGATCAACTGCACGCCGCCGATCACCATCAGGCCGACGACCAGCGAGGGATAACCGGGCACGTCTTGGCCATAGAGCAGGGTTTGCAGCAGGATCCAGCCGCCGAAGAACAGCGCGGTCACCGCCAGCAGCAAGCCGAGCACGCTGGCGACGCGCAGCGGCGCCACCGAGAACGAGGTCAATCCTTCGATCGACAGGCCGATCAGCGTCCACATGCTCCAGCTTGTGGCGCCGTGCGCGCGCAAAGCCGGCTCGTAGTCGACCCGCACCTGCTTGAATCCGATCCAGCTCGACAATCCCTTGAAGAAGCGGCTGCGCTCCGGCATCTGGCGCAGCGCCGCCGCCGCGCGCGGCGACAGCAGGCGGAAATCGCCGGCGTCCTCGGGAATCTTTTGCCGCGAGCCCAAATTGATCAGCGCGTAGAACCAGTGCACGCTGGTGCGGCGCAGCCACGGTTCGTTCTCGCGGTGCGCCTTGGCGGTGTAGACCACGTCGTAGTCGTCATCGAGCCAGCGCGCGACCAACGTGCTGACCAGATCGGGCGGATGCTGGCCGTCGCCGTCCATGAACAGCACGGCGCCGAGTTCGGGCGTGGTCGAGACCGGCCATCAGCGCGGCCTCTTTGCCAAAATTGCGCGACAGCGAGACGACCTGGACATCGAGCGGATCGGCGGCGAGCGAATTGGCAATCCGCGCGGTTTCGTCGCTGCTGCCGTCGTCGACGTAAATCACTTCGCTGCTCAGGCCGCGCTTGACCTTGAGCCAGCGCGCCACTTCGGCGATGCGTTCGTGCAGGGCGGCGAGGCCCTTGGCTTCGTTGAACACCGGCACGACAATCGACAGACCGGAGGCCGACGGCGATCGCGTCGCGCGGGCGGCTGATTTGGTCGATTTCGCCGGCATTTGTCGTTGACCTGTGGCTCGGTTTCGGCGCGATCTATAGCGCAAGACGCGCGCCCTGTCGCCCGCCTCGATAAGGGCGGGTGGGCGCGGGGCCCTGCAAGATGTTATGAACCGACGATGATTCCGGCGTCCCTGCAAAGCCTCATCGACCGTCTTACCGTGGCCTGGCACGAGCGCGCGGTCGCCCTCAAGGCGATCAGCTTCGCGCTGGTGGGCGTGGTTAATACCGCCATCGACTTCAGCGTGTTTTGGACCGCGGCGCACTTTCTCGGCTGGCCGCTGGTGCCGGCCAATGTGCTGGCCTGGCTGGTGGCGGTGAGCTTTTCCTACGCGATGAATTCCTTGATCACCTTCGGGCCGGAATCGGGACGCATCCTGCGCTGGCGCGACTACGCGACCTTCGCCGCCTCGGGCGTCGCCGGCATGGTGTCGAGCACGGCGACGCTGTTTGCGCTCTCCTACGTCATGCCGGTGCTGGCCGCCAAGCTGATCTCGATCGCGGTCAGCTTCGCGGTCAATTTCTCGCTCTCCCATTTCGTGGTATTCCGGACGCGGCGTCCGCGCGACGGCGCATGATCCCGAAATCTTGCAACCGGTTGCCGGAAAGATCATGAACAAGAAAACTGGAACGTTGAGGTAGTCATGCAGCACGACAGCAATTTGACCGCGCGGTGGCCGAGTTTTGTCACCCATCTCGAATGCGCGATGACCGGGGAGCGGCACGAGGCCGACCAGGTTCATAATCTTTCGCGCGCGGGCAAGCCGCTGCTGGTGCGCTACGATCTTGCCGGCGTGCGTAAAGCGCTGAGCAAGCAAACCCTGGCCGCGCGCGCGCCCGATTTGTGGCGCTACCGCGAATTGCTGCCGGTGCGCGATCCGGCCAACATCGTCAGCTTGGGCGAAACGATCACGCCGCTGATCCGCATGCCCAAGCTGCAAGCCAAGCTCGGCGGCGGCGAAATCCTGGTCAAGGACGAGGGGCGGCTGCCGACCGGCTCGTTCAAGGCGCGCGGCCTGGTGATGGCGGTGTCGATGGCCAAAGCGCTCGGCATCAAGCACATGGCGATGCCCACCAACGGCAATGCCGGCGCCGCGCTCGCGGCCTACGCCTCGCACGCCGGCATCAAGGCCACGATTTTCTGTCCGGAGGACACGCCGGAGGTCAACGTCAGCGAAATCGCGCTGCAAGGCGCTAGCGTGTACCGCGTCAACGGCTTGATCGACGACTGCGGCAAGATCGTCGGCGACGGCAAGGCCAAAGTCGGCTGGTTCGATACGTCCACCTTGAAGGAGCCGTACCGGATCGAAGGCAAGAAGACGATGGGGCTCGAACTGGCCGAGCAACTCGGCTGGAACGTGCCAGACGTGATTTTCTATCCGACCGGCGGCGGCACAGGCCTGATCGGCATGTGGAAGGCCTTCGCCGAATTGGAAGCGATCGGCTTTATCGGCAGCAAACGCCCGCGCATGGTGGCGGTGCAGGCGGCCGGCTGCGCGCCGATGGTGAAGGCCTTCGAGGAGGGCAAAGAGCACGCGCCGCGCTGGGAGAACGCTCACACCATCGCTTCGGGCATCCGCGTGCCGCAGGCGGTCGGCGACTTTCTTATCCTGCGCGCCGTGCGCGAGAGCGGCGGCTTCGCCATCGCGGTCGAGGACGCGGCGATCACCCTCGCGCTCGACGAAATGGCGCGCGAGGAGGGGTTCCTGCAGTGTCCGGAGGGCGCGGCCACCTACGCCGCCTACAAGCAGAGCCTCGCCTCCGGTCGCGTCAAGAAAACCGATCAGGTGGTGCTGTTCAACTGCGCCAGCGGCCTGAAATATCCGCTGCTCAAGATCGAACGCAAACTCGACCGTCACAAGCCGATTGATTTCGCCGCGCTGTAAGCCGATGATTCTTGGGAAGGAGGCGCAGAAACGGCCCTCACGGGGAGGATGCATGAAAAAGCTGCTCGTGGCCGCTGCGGCGGTGCTGACGATCGTCACGTCGGCCGCCGCGCAAGACTACCCGTCACGCCCGGTCGTCATGGTCGTGCCGTTTGCGGCCGGCGGGCCGACCGACGTCGTGGCGCGCATCCTGGCGGAGGGCATGCGGGCCTCGCTCGGCCAGCCGGTTTTGATCGAGAACGTGACCGGCGCCGCCGGCAGCATCGCGGTCGGCCGCGTCGCGCGCGCAGCACCCGACGGCTACACTCTCAGCATCGGGCACTGGAGCACGCACGTCGTCGTCGCCAATCCGAAGGTGCCGGCGACCGATTTGAAGTCGTTGGTCGAGTGGATCAAATCGAACCCGGACAAGGTGTCCGCGGGCACGGCCGGCGCCGGCAGCGCTTCGCATATCGGTGGCATCTACTTCCAGAATTTCAGCCACACCAGTTTCCTGTTCGTGCCTTACCGAGGCACCGGGCCGGCGATGCAAGATCTGATCTCGGGCCAAATCCAGCTCATGATCGATCAGTCGTCGAACTCGCTGCCGCAGGTCCGCAACAAGTTGATCAAAGCATACGCCGTGACGTCCAAGACGAGGCTCGCCGTCGCGCCGGACATTCCGACCGTCGATGAAGCCGGCATGCCGGGCTTTTACATTTCGGTCTGGCACGGCCTGTGGGTGCCGAAGGACACGCCGAAGCCGATCATCGCCAAGCTCGCCGCCGCGGTGCGCGCGGCGTTCGCCGATCCGGCGACGCGCAAGCGGTTTCTCGATCTCGGCCAGGAAATTCCGCCGGTCGAGCAGCAGACGCCGGAAGCGCTCGGCGCCTATCAGAAAGCGGAGATCGAAAAGTGGTGGCCGTTGATCAAAGCGGCCCATATCAAGGTCGAATAATCGACCGCAGAGCCGAAAAAGACCGCAGACGAGGGAGGTGGAGATGAAATTCCGCAAAATAGCGGCGACGCTGGCCTTGAGCCTGCTTGCCGCCATGACATGTCTGTCGAGCCTAACGCGCGCCGACGATTACCCGTCGCGCACGATCGCCCTGGTCGTGCCGTTTCCGCCCGGCGGGCCGAGCGACGTGGTGGCGCGCATCATCGCCGACGGCCTGAGCCGCCAGCTCAACCAGACCGTCATCATCGAGAACGTCGGCGGCGCCGGCGGCACGCTCGGCACCGCGCGGGTCGCGGCGGCGGCGCCCGACGGCTACACGCTGCTGGCCGCCGGCATGGGCTCGCACGTTGCCGCCCCCGTGCTCACGCCCAATATCCGCTACGACGCGGTCAAGGACTTTGAGCCGATCGGGCTCACCGCCAATGCGCCGGTCGCGATGGTGGCACGCAAGGATTTCCCAGCCAAGGACCTCAAGGAGTTCATCGCCTATGTGAAGGAGCATGGCGACGGCGTGAAGCAGGCGCACGGCGGCGTCGGCTCGTCGTCGCACATGGCCTGCCTGCTATTGACCTCAGAACTCGGGCTCAAGCCGAAGCTGATCCCGTACCGCGGCACCGGACCGGCGCTCGCCGACCTCATCGGCGGTCACGTCGACTTCTACTGCGATCAGTTGGTCAGCGTCGCGCCGGCGGTAAAAGGAAAAACCATCAAGGCTTATGTGGTGTCGAGCGATGCAGCCTCGCCGGCTTTGCCGGGCGTGCCTTCGGCCAAGCAGGCCGGCATCCCGGACTATACGCTCAGCATCTGGAGCGCGATGTACGCGCCGATGGGAACGCCGCCAGACATCGTCGCCAAACTCAGCGGCGCGCTCGACAAGGCGCTCGACGACCCGGCGCTCGACAAGCGGATGGTCGATCTCGGCGGTGCCGTGCCGACCAAGGCGGAACGCGGGCCGGCGCATCTGACCGCGGTGCTCAAGGCCGATATCGCCAAATGGCACCCGATCCTGAAAGCGGCGATGGCCGAGTCCAAGAAGTAGCGGCGTTCAATCCTTCGCCAGAATCTCCGCGACCTCGACGCGGCGGCCCACGCGCGCCGACAGGATGCCGGCGCGAATGACCGCTAGCGAGGTGGTCCCGTAGTCGCCGCCGACTTCCGGCGGCGGGCCACCACGCGCCGCGGCGGCGAACTCCTCCAACTCCTCGACAAAGGTGTCGTTCTTCGCGCAAGGGACGCTTACCGGCTGTTTCTCGCCGCGCTTGAGCAGGCTCAAGCCGTGATGCAGGTCGTAATAGGCCGTGGCTTCCTTGCCGTAGATATTCATCAGATAATATTCGGACGCTGAGGCGTAGCTGGCGTTGAGCGTGGAGAGCGCGCCGTTGTCGTGCTCCAGCACGAGGCTGGCGACGTCCGGATTGTCGCCCGGCAGCACCAGCCGCACCGATTGGCCGTGCACGGCTTTGACCGGGCCGATCAGGAAGGTGAGCACGTCGACGTAGTGGATGCCGATCTGCAGCATGACGCCGCCCGGCATGCCGGCGGCGGTGTAGCGCCATGAGCTGAGATCGAACTGGCCGAGCCGGTCGCGGCTGATATTGGCCTCGGCATTGACCAGTTTGCCGAACACGCCGGCGTCCATTTGGCTCTTGATCCAGCGGAAGTGGCTTTCCCGCCGGCGCTGATAGCCGAGCGCCAGTACGACGCCGGCCTGCCGGCAGGCCTCGGTGATCTTGCGGCCGTCGGAAACCGAATTGGCGATCGGCTTGTCGAGGAACACGTGCTTGCCGGCCGCGGCGGCCCGACGCGTGGTTTCCAGGTGCACGTCGTTCGGCGTCGTGTTGATGATGGCTTCGACGCCCGCGTCTTTGAGAATGGCCTCGTAGCTCGATGCGGCTTGGCAGCCGTATTTGGCGGCGAAGGCCGCGCGCTTTTGCTCCGAGCGCGTGAAGCACGCCACGATCTTGAGCTTGCTGGAACGTTTGATGGCGTCGGCCAGCACATCCGACCACCATCCCATGCCGAGGCAGGCGACGCGTAACGGTTCGGCCATGATGTTATTTCCAGCTGGCGCCGATCGATTCGACCGCGGCTTGCGCGATGCGCTCGTCGGTCTCCCAGTCGCCGCCGGCGACGCCTACGCCGCCGATGCACTCGCCGTCGGCGATAACCGGGCAGCCGCCTTGCATCGCGGTCCAGCGTTCCGGGCCGGCGGCGAGCGCGAGACCCAGCGCATGCGCGGCATCGAGCTCCTGGGCCTGCGCGCCGCGTGCCGAGGTCAGGCGCTTGTTGGACGCCGCGCAGACCGCCTTGGTGGTGGACGAATGCACGGTGTGAAAGCGTCCGCCTTCCATGCGTTCGAGCAGGATCAGATGGCCGCCCGCGTCGGCAATGGCGACCGAAACCGCGATGCCGGCTTGCTTGGCCTTTTCGACGGCGATTGCCATCATTTTTTTGGCGCCGTCCATCGCCAGGCGCTTGCTATTCGTCACATACATGGCGGCGAAATCCCCAAGATTTCCGTTTCGGCGCGGATGATAGGGGTTTGTCGCCGTGCAAGTAAACCAAAAGCCGTCGCGCCGGAACCTGTGCGGGCGCGGTGCCGTCTTGGCGATTTTCGAGGGGTCAAATTGGCCGCTGGCGCGCGCTAAAGCCCGGCTTGGAGCTTGGCGTAAAGCGGATTGTCGCGCGAGAACACGTAGTCGAGATCGGCCACCGCCACCGCTTCGGCGCCGTTTTCGCGCAGGAAACTGGTGAGCGCATAGACCTTATCGGGCGGGCAGTGCAGCGTCAGCATGCCCGAAGACGTCGGCCCGCCGAACGGCGTGACCACGCCGAATTTCTGCTTGGCGCTTTCGACCAGTTTGGCGTCGCAGGCGGCAAAGCGCGCGCGCACCTCGCGGAAGGCGCGGGCGCGCTGCTGCGCCGCCACGCGATCGAGGATCACGCGGGCGATCTCGCGCTCGCCGGCGCCCCAAGAGGCGCCGCGCGCGGCCACCAGATTGGCCTGCGAACGCAGGATGATGCCGTCCTCGATCACCTTCAGCCCATTGGCGGCGAGCGTCGCGCCGGAGGTGGTGATGTCGACGATCAGTTCGGAGGTGCCGGCGGCCGGCGCGCCTTCGGTCGCGCCCGAACTTTCGACGATGCGGTAGTCGACGATGCCGTGCGCCGAGAAGTAGTCGCGCGTCAGGTTGACGTATTTGGTCGCCACCCGCATCCGGCGGCCGTGGGTGTGGCGGAACGACGTGCCGACGTCGTCGATGTCGGCCATGGTGCGCACGTCGATCCAGGCCTGCGGCACCGCCACCACCACGGTGGCAAAGCCGAAGCCGAGCCCTTCGATCAGCACGACTTTGCTGTTGGCGTCGGGGATCATCTCGCGCACCAAGTCCTCGCCGGTGACGCCGAAATGAACGGCGCCGGCGGCGAGCTGCGTGGTGATTTCGGACGCCGACAGATAGGCGACCTCGACCCCGTCGAGCCCGGCGATGGCGCCGCGATAGTCGCGCGCGCCGCGCGGCTTGATCAGCGCAAGACCCGAGCGTGCGAAGAAGGCTTCGGCGTTTTCCTGCAATCGCCCCTTGGCCGGTACGGCCAGCACCAGAGTCGGGCTCATGACGCGTCTCCATAGACGGCGAGCCGCTCGATCCAGGCCGCGAAGCCGACCGCCGCGATCGGCGCCGCGCTGCCGAGCCGCGTGAACAGCCCGTCATAGCGTCCGCCGGCGACCAGCGGATCGCCGGTACGCGCCGGATCGGTCAGTTCGAACACGAAGCCGGTGTAATAATCGAAGCCACGCCCGAACGCGGTGGAGAAGCGCATGCGCTTCAAGTCGATGCCGCGCGCGCCCAAAAAGCCATTGCGGTTTTCGAACAGGTCGATGGCGGGGCTGAGCGCCGCCACCATGCTGCCTTCGCTGGCGAGCGCGCGCAGCTTCGCCGCCGCATCGTCGGGGCTGCCGGCAATGGCGAGGAAGCGTTCGATCAGCCCGCGCACGTCGCGCGGCAATTTCGCGCTGGCGCCGAGCGCCGATTGCTCGAGGAAACGCTCGGCGATCTCGGCGACCGAGCGGCCGCCCACCGCGTTGATGCCGGCGATCGACAACAGGTCGGTGACCACCGCACGCGCGCCCTTCGGATCGGAGCCGGCCAGCGCCGCCAGCACGCCCTGATATTCGGGGCGCGAATTGTTGCCGCCCAGCACCAGAAGATCGAGGTCCTGCGCCAGGTTGCTCTTGCGGTTGAAATCCTTGATCAGTCGGCGCTTCCAGGCCGGCGGCAGATCGAGCCCGGCGATCAGGCCGGAAAACAGCGCGACGTCGCCGATCTGGATGTCGGCCTTGGCCAACCCGTAATGCGCGGTCGCTTCCAGCCCGAGCGCGAGCATCTCGGCGTCGGCCGCCGCCTTGTCGGGCCGCCCGAAGATTCGATGCCGGCTTGCAGGAATTCGGCCGGCGCGTCGCTGCGGTGACGGAACACCGGGCCGAGATAGCAGTAGCCCGCCGGCTTGCCGGCTCCGGCTGAGGCGAGGTAATCGCGCGACACCGGAATGGTGAGGTCGGGCCGCAGGCAGAATTCGCTGCCGCCAGGCGCCGTGGTGAGGTACATGCGCTTGCGGATGTCCTCGCCCGAGAGGTCGAGGAAAGGCTCGGCCGGCTGCAGGATGGCGGGCGCAATGCGGGCATAGCCGGCGCGCTCGTAGGAGGCGACCAGCGCCTCCGCCCGCGCGTCGGGCCCTTTGGTCTCGGTGGTCAGTTTTGCGTCCATCGTCTTTCCGGTTAACCGCTGCGGCGGCCATCTAGCACGGCGGGCTTAAGGATTCGACGCCGATCGCCCTAAGGCCTTAACGAAGCCGGGCCAAATGTCTGGCGTCGTTAACGAATTTTGGCAAGCGCCGGCTCCGGATTTCCCGGCGCCGAGGCCGTGTTACTATCGCCGCGACGATCCGCGAATGGAGAATCCCGCATGCCCCGCCTGCCTGTTTTCATTGCCGGTCTTTTGCTGTTTGCCGCTCCCGCTTTGGCGTTCGACCTGCCGACGCGCAAGGCCGGCCTGTGGGAAATCAAGATGGAATTCGAGGGGCACAGCAGATTGCCGATGCAGACGATGAAGCAATGCACCGACGCGACCTCCGACAAATTGATGACCGCCAATTTCGGCGGCGCGGCCGAGCACTGTCAGAAGCAGGACATCAGCCGCAGCGGCAATGCGATCGTCATCGACTCGGTCTGCGCGTTCGGCGGCGCCACCAGCACCTCGCACGCGGTGGTCAACGGCGACTTCAACAGCGCCTACACCGTCGAGGTGACTTCGACGCGGGAAGGCGGACGGCCGATTCCGGGCATCGCGCCCGGCGGCGAGGCGCACATGAGGATTGCCGCCAGCTGGATCGGCGCCTGCGCGGCGGGCCAGCGGCCGGGCGACGTCATCATGAGCAACGGCATGACGATGAACGTTCTCGATATTCAGAAGGGTATTCCGCCGCGCGGAGTGCCGACGCGCGGCCTGGTGCCGCCGCCGCGCTAGCGGTCAGCCCTGTGCGGTGACCGTGACGGCGACGTTCATCGCGACAAAATCCGAGCTGGCGCCGGTGAAGCTGCCCGAGATCGGGATCGCCTGCGAGGGATCGCGCGTCACCGCGACGCGGATCAGCGATTCGCCGCCGATCAGTACGTCGGTCGGGTCGTATTCGATCCAGCCGGCGCCGGGCAGGTAAACTTCCGCCCAGGCGTGGGTGGCGGCGGTGGCTTCGGTGGCGTCGCCTTTGTCGAGCGCGGGATCGTAAAGATAGCCCGACACGAAGCGGGCGCCGAGGCCGAGATAACGCACCGCCTCGATGAATACCATGGCGAAGTCGCGGCAGGCGCCGGTCTTCCTTTCCAAGGTTTCCCACGGCGCCTGGGTGCCCGGCTCGTGCCGCTCGGCGTAGACGACCACCGGCTTGAGCGCGGCGTTCAGATTGGCGAGCAGGTCGAGCGTACGAATTGGCCGCGAGGTGACGAAGCTGTCGGCCCAGCGCGCCAGCACGCCGTTGGGATCGGGAAAGTGCTGCTCGAGCAGGCGGCCGAGATCGACGCGGTCGCTGCTCGAATAGATGAACGGGTAGAATTCGGCCTCCGGCGCGATCGGAAACACCGGGCCTTCGATGCCGTAGCGTTCGATGATGAGCGTGCTGGAGATGGTCAGCCGCGCCGCCGGCGTCTGGAAATCGACCAGCGCGACGGAATTGCCGAACACGTCGTACATCCAGCGGGTGATGCCCGGCGGCGACAACGTCAGCTCGGCCGAAACCAGCCGCAGGTCGTGGCTGTCGCGCGGACGCAGCATTAGCCGGTGCTGGCCGAAGCGGACCGGGCGCGCGTACTGGTATTGGGTGGCGTGACGGACGGTCAGAAGTTTCATCGGGGATTGCTCGTTGCCGCCCCTATCGCATGCAATTTGCATGCAAACCGGCGATGAATATTCTCGACCCGGGTAAAGCTGTCCAGCCGCGGCAACCGGCCGGCTAAAATGGGTTCAAGTCCGCATGCTCACGGTCACGTCGACCGAAATTCCCAAATAATCGGAGCCGGTGCCGCGGAACGATCCCGAAATCGGAATGGCCTGCGACTGGTCGCCCGTCACTGCCACCCGGATGAGATTTTCGCCGGCGATCAGCCCGTTGGTCGGGTCATATTCGACCCAGCCGGCGCCCGGCAGATAGACATCCGCCCAGGCGTGGGTTGAGCCGGCGCCTTGCATGGCTTGTCCGCCGTCGAGCGCCGGATCGTACAGATAGCCGGTGACGAAACGGGCTCCGAAACCAAGGCTGCGCACGGCCTCGATGAACAGCAGCGCGAAGTCGCGGCAGCTGCCGCTCTTCTTTTCCAGCGTTTCGATCGGCGTTTGGGTGCCTTCCTCGTAGCGTTCGGCATAGGCGAACTCGCTGCGGATGGTGCCGTTCATGTTCGACAGCAGATTGTAGGTCGGTAATGGCTGTTGACCCAAGAAGCGCTTGGCCCAGGTCTCGAGCACGCCGTGCGGATCGGGGTAGTGGCGCTCGACCAGCCGTCCAAGGTCGCTGCGGTCATTGGACGAATAGACGAAGGGATACATCTGGGCTTCGGAGGCAATCGGGAACACCGGCCGCCGCAGGCCATAGCGTTCGATCTCAAGGGTGCTGACGATCAGCAGCTCGGACGCGGCCTGCGCGAATTCCACCTGCGCGACCGAATTGCCGAACACGTCGTGCATCCAGCTCAGCGCGCCGGGCGGCGACAGCGTCAGATCGGCGTCCACCAGGCGCATATCGTGGCTGTCGCGCGGCCGCAGCATCAAGCGATGCGGGCCGAAGAAAACCGGCCTGGCATAGCGATAGGTGGTGGCGTGGCGGATCGTCAAAAGCTTCATGGCGACTCTGCTTCACCTTTCCCCGCCGGAAGAGATCGGCGCGCGCAGCGGACTCAGTCCATACCAGCCTGGGCTATGCGTCCTTGTGACGGGCAAGCAGCTTGCGGACTTCCTCGACCAGAGCATCTTCCTTGACCGCGAACTGGGCTTCGGCCTGTTTCTTGAGGTACTCGGCGCGGTCCTCGATGCCTGCGAGCGCTGCGCCGAGCATCAAGTCCTTGATCGTCACTTCGTTCCGCGCTTTTTCGTCGCCGCCCTGGATAATGGCGCAGGGTGCGCCGCGCTTGTCGGCGTATTTGAGCTGAGTGCCGAGATTGTTCTTCGGATTGCCGAGATAGAGCTCGGCGCGGATTTTTGCTTCGCGCAGCAGAGATACAAAGCGCTGATAGTCGGCAATACGGTCGCGGTCGAACACGGTGATCAGCACGGGGCCGGGCTCGCGTTTTTCGCCGAGCTTGCCGAGCATCGTGAGCGCCGCCTGTAAACGCGAGACACCGATGGAGAAACCGGTAGCCGGCACCGGTTGGCCCATGAAACGCGAGACGAGACCATCGTAGCGCCCGCCGCCGCCGATCGAACCGAAGCGCACCGGGCGGCCTTTGTCGTCTTTGGTTTCGATCTGCAGTTCAACTTCGTAGACCGGACCGGTGTAATACTCGAGACCGCGGACGACGGAGGGGTCGATGACAATTCTTCCGTCGTCATATCCGGCGGCCGCAAAAATGTTTCTAATGGTTGTGAGTTCGGCTACGCCTTCCTCACCCAATTTATTTCCTTCAACTGCGGTCTCGAAATTTGCGATGGTGACTTCGTTGGCCGAAGCCAGGCTCTTGCTGCCGGACCCGCGTTCGCCCCAACCGGTAAAATTAATGATTCTATCAATCTGCATGCTGGTTAGCTCGGCGCCTTTTGTAAAGTCTCCAGATTTATCCTTCCGACCGTGACCTAATAACTTTTGTACTTCATCTCCGCCCAAACGATCCAACTTATCGATGGCGCGCATAACCGTCAGGCGCTTTCCTACGTTTGCCTCTCCGCCGAGATTGACGGCTTCCATAACGCCGTCCAGCACTTTGCGGTTATTCACTTTGACGACGTACTTCCCGCCAAGGCCGAGCACTTCCATCGTGTCCGCCGCCAGCATGCACATCTCGGCATCGGCGGCCATCGTCGGCGCGCCGACGGTGTCGGCGTCGAACTGCATGAACTGGCGGAAGCGGCCCGGGCCCGGCTTTTCGTTGCGGTACACATAGCCGTAGCGATACGAGCGATAGGGCAGGGCGATATTTTGGAAATTCTCCGCTACATAGCGCGCCAGCGGCGCGGTCAAGTCGTAGCGCAGCGAGAGCCACTGCTCGTCATCGTCCTGGAACGAGAACACGCCCTCGTTCGGCCGGTCCTGGTCGGGCAGGAACTTGCCGAGCGCGTCGGTGTACTCGATCGCCGGCGTCTCCACCGGCTCGAAGCCGTAACGCTCGAACACGACGCGGATCGCCTCCACCATGTGGCGGGTGGCGGCGATCTCGGCAGGTCCCCGGTCGGCAAGGCCGCGCGGCAGGCGGGCTTTGAGCTTGGTCGGTTTGGCCATTCGGCTTTGAGTTGCTGCAATTGCTAATCGCCGCGTGGTAGCAGCCGTTTCGGCACGCGGCAAGGACGCCCTAGGCCAAAGGCGTCACGGCAGATGCCGCGATGGCGCACGCCCTGCTCACTTTTTGGGAGGTGTCTTCGAGGGCTCGTCCGAAATCCCTTCGCGCAGCACCATGTTGAGCAGCGACGTATTCACGCGCAGGTCGCCGTGCATGTCGCCGTTGTAATCGACGAAGCCCAGGCGACGAAATTTGTTCATGAAAAAATTCACGCGCGACCGTGTGGTGCCGATCATCTCGGCGAGCGTTTCCTGGCTAATTTTTGCGATCACAGGCTCATGCTTGGGGTCCTTGCCGAAATTCGCCAGCAACAGCAGCATGCGCGCTAGGCGCTTTTCGGATGAATTGAACAATTGATCGACCAGATCCGCTTCGACCCGGCTATTGCGGTGAAGCAGGTGGCCTATGAACAGATCGGAAAATTTGGGCTCGGCATGCAGCACGCTCAGCATGGCGGCCTTTTCCAGCCGCATGATCGAGCATTCCGTGACCGCCGTGACGGTGGCCATGCGCCGCGTCTGGCCGTTCATGCAGCCTTCGCCGAAGAAATCGCCGGGTCCGATGATCGCCAGCACCGCCTCCTTGCCGTTCTCGGAGGTGACGGTGATCTTGGCTTTGCCGTCTTGCAGATAATACGCCGCGTTGGCGGCATCTCCCTGCGCGAAGACGACGTCATCGGCGGCAAATTTTATGTTGGTTCTGCCGGCGCCAATTCGGGAAAGAAATTCCTTGGGGTCGAAAGTGAGGTCTTCCTTCTTCGGTGTCATCGCTCTGAGCCAGCTTCTGGACGCAATAGGCGGCGCGACGAACAAGCGCGCACGTTTTTTGTTTTGAACTTCAGGTCGGCAGGCTCCATTCCATGCAGGCTGCACCGACATAAAAGGTTGCCGTCACGGCCGGACAGGGGGTGCCTCTTCATTGATTTCAATAGGCAAAAATACCACACGAAATGCGTGTGGTTCAATCGAAATTCTGGATATAGGCGTGCGTTCGGCTTTCTGACGGTGCCGCCGCGGGCCCAAGGAGCGCGTTTCGCTTGAACGGCTTCCCTGTTAGCTTGGCCGCCAGTCATTGGCGCACAGCGTGGTGACTCCCGGAGATTGCCAATGGAACGCGCGTCGACAAGCCCGCTTTCGGTCGTCCCCAACGATCTTGAGCCCTATTGGATGCCGTTCACGGCCAATCGGGCGTTCAAGGCGCGCCCACGCCTGGTCGCGCGCGCCAAGGACATGCACTATTTCACGCCGGACGGGCGCAAGCTGCTCGATGGCGCCGCCGGCCTTTGGTGCACCAATGCCGGCCATAACCGCGACCCGATCGTCAAGGCGATCCAGGCCCAGGCGGCCGAGCTCGATTACGCGCCGGCCTTCCAGTTTTCCCACCCCAAGGCGTTCGAGCTGGCGAGCCGCGTTGCCGCGCTCGCGCCCGGCGATCTCGACCACGTGTTCTTCTGCAATTCCGGCTCGGAGGCGGTCGACACCGCGCTCAAGATCGCGCTCGCCTTCCACAACGTGCGCGGCAACGCCTCGCGCGTGCGGCTGATCGGCCGCGAGCGCGGCTATCACGGCGTCGGCTTCGGCGGCGTCGCGGTCGGCGGCATCGTTTCCAACCGCAAGCAGTTCGGCGCGCTGCTCGCCGGCGTCGATCATCTGTCGTCCACCTATAACCGGGCCGAGCAGGCCTTCAGCATCGGCGAGCCGGAGTGGGGCGGCCATTTGGCCGACGAACTAGACCGGCTGGCCGCGTTGCACGATGCCTCCACCATCGCGGCCGTCATTGTCGAACCGGTGGCGGCCTCGACCGGCGTGCTGCCGCCGCCGAAAGGCTACCTTGAGAGGCTGCGCGCGATCTGCGACAGGCACGGCATCCTGTTGATCTTCGACGAAGTCATCACCGGCTTCGGCCGCATGGGTTATGCGTTTGCCGCCGAGCGCTACGGCGTCGTCCCCGACATGATCACGTTCGCCAAGGGCATCACCTCGGGCTCGGTGCCGATGGGCGGCGTGCTGGTGCGCAAACATATCTACGACGCCTTCATGAAAGGCCCCGAGCACGTCATCGAACTGTTCCACGGCTACACGTATTCGGCCCATCCGCTGGCCTGCGCTGCCGGCCTCGCCACGCTCGATCTCTATCGCGACGAGAATTTGTTCGAGCGCGCGCGCAAGCTGGAAGCGCCCTGGGCGCAGGCCGCGATGAGCCTGAAGGGCCTGCCCAACGTGCTCGACATCCGGCCTGTTGGTCTAACGGTCGGCATCGATCTCGCCAGCAAGCCGGACGGCGTCGGCAAACGCGGCTATGCGGCGCTGGAAGCCGCCTATTACGACCACGACCTGATGCTGCGCGCGGTCGGCGACACGTTGGCGCTTTCGCCGCCGTTGATCGTCAGCGAAAGCCAGATCGGCGAGATCTTCGACAAGGTCGGCAAGATCATCAAGCAGGTGGCGTAACGTCCCACTCGCTAACGCTCGGCCGGCAACCAGGTTGCGCTGTGTCAATATGCGGCCATGGAGCGCGGCTACACTTATCCTTATGAAACGGCGAAATTTGCTGATTGCCACAGCGATTGTGCTGCTGTTGGCGGCGGCTAGTTGGTGGCATTTCGGGCGTGGACCTGAGGTCACCGCCGCCGCGGCCGCGCGCGGCACCGCGGTCGAGATCGTCTATGCCACCGGCGGCGTCGAGCCGGTGCGCTGGTCCAAGGTGGCGAGCCTGGTGCGCGACCGCATCGTCGAGATTTGCGACTGCGAGGGCAAGACGGTCGCCAAAGGCGACCTCCTGGCGCGGCTCGATGACCGCGAAGTCAAGGCGCAGTTGGAGGATCTCAAGGCGCGCGAGGCATTCCTCAAGCGCGAAATGTCGCGGGTGAGCGAATTGATCACCCGCGGCGCCGCCACCACGCAGAACTACGAGCGCGCCTCGATGGATATTGGGCAGGTACAGGCGCAAATCGCCGTGCAGCTCGAGAAGATCAACGACTACACCATCGTGGCGCCAATGGACGGCGTGGTGCTGCGCCGCGACGGCGAGATCGGCGAAATCGCCGAAGTCGGGCAGATCCTTTACCGCGTCGGCGTTCCCAAGCCGCTGCAGGTTGTGGCCGAGGTGAACGAGGAAGACATACCGCGCGTCGCGATCGGGCAAACCGCACTGTTCCGCACCGACGCGTTCTCCGACCGACGGCTGCAAGGCAAGGTGAGCGAGATCACGCCCATGGGCGACATTGCCGCCAAGACCTTTCGCGTCAAGATCGCGCTGCCCGACGACACGCCGCTCAAACCGGGCATGAGCGTGGAAGCCAATATCGTCACGCGCGAGAAACCGAATGCGCTGCTGATCCCGGCGGACGCCGTGCAGGGCATCGCGGTTTTCGTGCTTGACGGCTCGCATGTGCGCAAGCGCGAGGTTAAGATCGGCATCCGCGGCACCCGCGAGGTCGAGGTGCTTTCCGGCTTGAGCGACGGCGAACGCGTCGCCTCGCCGGCTGCGACCGACCTCACGGACGGCGCCCGCGTCCGGGTCGTCGCACCGCGACCATGAATCTCGTCTTCGACATCGCCTTTACCCACGTGCGCGCGCGCGTGCGCCAGACCGGCTTTGCCGTAGCCGGCGTTGCCACCGGGGTCGGCTTCTCCATTATGATGGCCTCGCTGATGCAGGGCTCACAGGACGACTTCACCCAGCGCCTGGTCAACACGCTGCCGCACATCACCGTCTCCGACGAGCGGCGCAGCCCGCCGCCGCAGCCGGCCGAGCGGCTTTATCAAGCCGCCGAGATCCACGGCCTGACGCCGGAGGCGCGCCGGCCCGGCATCAAGAATCCGCTCGCCACCATGGACGCGCTCGACGCCTGGCTGCCCGGCGGCATCGCGCCCTCGGTCAAGGTGCAAGCCATCATCCGCTACGCCAACCACGACGTCTCGACCACGGTGACCGGCATCGACCCGCGGCGCGAGAGCAAAGTGTCCGAGCTGCCCAAGCAGATGCGCGGCGCCACGCTCACCGCGCTCTACCGCGCCACCAACGCCATCGTCATCGGCGACCGCCTGTCGGAAAAGATCGGCGCCCGCATCGGCGCCAACATCACGCTGCAGACCAGCCAGGGCGCGCGCGTCAGCGCGCAGGTGGTCGGTTTTTTCCACACCGGCGTGCGCCAACAGGACGAAGGCACCGCCTATGTGCTGACCAAGACCGGGCAGATCCTCTCCCGGCAGACCGGGCTGATCAACGAACTGCACATCCGGCTAAACGATCCGCTGGTCTCGCGCGAGATCGCCGCGCGGGTCGAAAACGACACCGGCTACAAGTCGGTATCCTGGCAGGAGGCCTACGAGGACCTGCTGTCGACCTTCATCATCCGCAACATCATCATGTACGCGGTGGTCGGCGCCATTTTGCTGGTGGCGAGCTTCGGTACCTACAACATCATCTCCACCATCACCCACGAGAAGGCGCGCGACATCGCCATCATGAAGTCGCTGGGCCTGAGCGAATACACCGTGCGCATGATCTTCGTGGTCGAGGCGCTGATCATCGGACTGACTGGCGCGCTCGCCGGCTTCGCGCTCGGCTATCTGTTGTGCCGTGCGCTCGGCGCCATCCGCATCACCAACCCGTTCATCGATTCCGACCATCTGCCGCTGGCCTATACCTACGTGCACTACCTGCTGGCCGGGGCGGTGGCCCTGGTCTCCTCGGTCGCCGCCGGCTACCAGCCCGCGCGCAAGGCCGCGCGCGGCAATCCGGTCGAGATCATCCGGGGCGCCACATGAGCGCGCCGCAGACCGCACACGCTGCGCAGACCGCGATGCCGCTGATCGAGGCGCGCAACGTCACCCGCATCCTGCCCGGCATCGTGCCGACCACGCTGGTGCAGGGCATCACACTGGGTATCGCCGACAACGAATTCGTCGCCATCACCGGGCCGTCCGGCTCGGGCAAATCCTCGCTGCTCTATCTGCTCGGCCTGCTCGACTTGCCGACCACCGGCGAGGTGCTGATCAACGGCCGCGCCACCGTGCACATGGACGAGGAGGAGCGCGCGCTGACAAGGCTCACGCAACTCGGCTTCGTCTTCCAGTTCCACTTTTTGCTGCCGGAGTTCACCATCCTCGACAACGTCATGCTGCCGATGCGCGCGCTCGGCCGCCTGTCGGATGCGGCCATGCGCGCGCGCGCGCGCGATCTGCTCGCCTCGCTCGGCCTCGCCGACCACGTGCACAAGCGGCCGGATCAGTTGTCCGGCGGCCAGCGCCAGCGCGTCGCGGTGGCCCGCGCGCTCGCCAACGAGCCGCCGGTCATCCTTGCCGACGAGCCGACCGGCTCGCTCGATTTCGAAAGCGAGCGAACAAGTGTTCGAGGTGCTGCATGAACTGGTCGAGAAGCACGGCAAGACGGTGGTCGCGGTCACCCACGACCTCGGACTTGCCGCGCGCATGGACCGCCACGTCGAGTTGCTCGACGGTCAGATCGTAGCCGACGAGCAGCACCGGTTGGGCGCCGCTGGCCGGCGCTAATCCCGCTGTGCGTAAGACGGCTGCGGCAGCAGGATTGCCCAGCCGACATTGGTGTTGTTGCCGCCGCGCAGGTCGTGCAGCAAAAACGGCTCCTGCACCGCGGCATCCGCGGCAACCGTCCGCAATTCCGGCGGTATGACGTGCAGATTACCCGAGGTCCACACCACCACGGCGCCGCGCGCGCGCAAATCCGCAAGATCGATCCACGGCGCGCGCGCCGGCTTCCCGTCGATCAGCACGCGCGGGTGGCTCGGCGCATAGTGCTCGATATTTCCGCCGTCCCACATGCTGCCGATGACATAGGCGATCGGCTTACCGGTGACGGCGCGATAGCGTTGCGAGATCTCGCGGCCGAGATCGGCGCCAGGGAAGAATACCGCGCGGTAGCGGTGGTCGTATTGCGGCAGCACCGCGTAGTTGGCGATGAAGGCGATACCCAAGCTGGCAAACACGATCGCCCAGGTGGCGGCGACGCGGGCAAGCCGCGCGCCTTCGAGCGCCCAGCGCGCGTTGAGCACGATCCAGAGGCCGAGGAACAGCCAGAGCGGGTAGCCCCACATCGCCACCGTGCCGCGGCCGCTCAGCGCCGCCATCGCCAGCACCGTCGCCATCGGTCCGAAGGCGAGCAGCGCGACGATGCGGCGGTCGAAAGCGTCGGCCGATGGCGCGGCCGGCGCGGAGCCTGCTGCCGCGCGCGGATAAAGCAGCGGCGCCGCGATCAGCAAGGACGGAATCAAAAAGAACAATTGGCTGACAGCGAATTGCAGCGGGTGCCAGACATGGTCGATCAGCCCGCGCGAGGGCAGCGCGCGGTGCTCCGCATAGGCGAAGGGCAGAAAATCGTTCCGCACCAGCCAGACCAGATGCGGCGCCATGGTGACGAGCGCGGCGGCGATCGCGATATAGGGTCCGGGCGTGCGTAAGGTCTTGCGCGCGTCGCGGTCGATGAAGACGAACAGCGCCAGGGGGATCGCCAGCACGGCGACGAAATATTTCGCCCACAGCGACAGGCCGACCGCCAATCCGAGCAGCAGCCAATCCATCGTCTGCCGGCCGCGCAGCGCGCGGTGGAAGGCAAAGCCGGCCATCGCCCAGAATGGCAGCTGGACGACGTCGTGGTTGAACTTGGCCGAGGTGTAGTTGAGGTAGTGCAGGCCATCGATGATGAACACGGCCGTGAGCGCGCCCAGCGTCCCGATCAGCGGCCGCGCCGCCCGGTAGACGAAGGCAAAGCCGGCCACGACCGCGATCTGCGCCAGCAGGTAAAAGGCGAAATCATGACCCACGGTCATGAACGCGATTTGGACCAGCCACCAAGGCAAGGGCGGCAGCTTGTCGTAGCCGAGTTGCCATTCGCGGCCGTAGACCAGCGCCTCGATTAGGTCGAGCGGCAAATTGGGGTAAAGCAGCGTCGGCAACGCGGTCCAGACCGCGGCGTGCAGGGCCAGGAAGGCGGCAAAAGCCCGGCCGGGGCGGGCGGCGATCCAGGCCAGAACGGGCATGCGGCGGGACGCCGGCATCGGCTCAGGTTTCAAAACCATTCAAGTTCTTGCGAATAACGGGCGAATTGGCGCTACCATAGCAGGTGTTCGTGTTGCGCGGACCCGTGCTGTTATGGACATTGGTGGCCGGGGGCGCGAATCACGTCGGCCCGTGGATTGCACAAGCTTCGGCCTGGGATCGGCTTCATGCGTCGTATCAGCGCCATCTTCATTGCGGTCTGCATGGTGCTCATCGCCGGCTCGATCGGCGCTGTGCTCTATCTCGGCCTCAAGGTCGAGGCCCGCGACGCGGTGATCGCCGCGCTGGCCGCGCTTATGATCATGGCGCTCTACACCAATGTCAGCGGCCGCCTCAGCGACCGCAACGATCTCGGCGACCAGATCGCCGACCTGTCGCGCGGCACCGGCGACCTCGCCCGCCAAATGGCCGAGATGTCGCGCCGGGTCGCCGTCATGGAAGGCCGCGTCGACGGCACCGTGGACCGGGTGCGCGGCACGATCGATCCGATCGCCACCGAGATCGGCGAATTGGGCTGCCTGGTGCTGCAGCTCGCTGAAACAGTCGCCAGCCATGCCACCGTGTTGCAGGAGCAGGGCGCCTTGCCGGCGCCGCCAACGCCGCCCGCGCCGCCGCCTGCCGCCGCCACCGCGCGGGCTGTGAGCGAAACCAGTGCCACGGTTGCCAGCCACTTCCGCGGCCTGAGCCGCGAACAGATTGTCGCCGTGATCGACAAGGCGGCCGACGCCCACCGCATCGATCTTTATCTGCAGCCGGTCGTCACGCTGCCGCAGCGCAAGGTGCGCTATTACGAGGCGCTGTCGCGCCTGCGCACCGAAGACGGCGACATCGTGCCGGCCGGCGAATTCATCGATATCGCCGAGACCGCCGGGCTGATGCCGAGGATCGACAACCTGCTGCTGTTCCGCTGCGTGCAGGTGACGCGCCGCCTGCAATTGAAGAACCGCGACATCGGCGTGTTCTGCAATGTCTGCGGCTTGACGCTGAGCGATCCGGTGTATTTCCGGCATTTCCTCGATTTCATGGACGCCAACCGCGCGCTCAGCGGCGCGCTGATCTTGGAGTTCACGCAGAAGGCCTATCGCGCCTTCGGGCCGATCGAGCACGAAAGCCTGGCGACGCTGGCCGAACGCGGCTTCCGCTTCTCCATGGATCATGTCGCCGACCTGCGCATGGAGCCGAAGGAATTGGCCGATCGCTGGTTCCGCTTCCTGAAGGTGCCGGCGGCGTTGCTGCTCAATCCCGCGTTCGCGGCCAAGAGCGACATCCACCAGGGCGATCTCGCCGACCTGTTGGCGCGCTCCGGCATCGACCTCATCGCCGAGCGCGTCGAGACCGAAAGCAATGTGGTCGATCTGCTCGACTTCGACGTGCGCTTCGGCCAGGGCTTCCTGTTCTCGCCGCCGCGGCCGGTGCGGCCGGAGTCGCTGCAAGGCACGCCCGCAGCGACCCAGGCGGCGGGCGAATTGGCCGCGACCGGCACCGGCTGAACCGCCGTCTTGCCCCTGGTCCCGCATTTCTCGTCTCTGGCGCCCGATTACGACGTGCTGCTGTGCGACGTCTGGGGCGTGGTGCATAACGGCGTGACGGCTTTTCCGCACGCCTGCGACGCGCTGACGCGCGCGCGCGCCCGCGGCACGGCGGTGATCCTCATCACCAACGCGCCGCGCCAAAGCACGGTGGTGGCGCGCCAACTCGAAAAGATGCATGTGCCGCGCGGAATTTATGACGCCATCGTCTCCTCCGGCGACGTCACCCGCGCCGTGATCGAGGCGCGCCCCGGGCAGAGCCTGTTCCATCTCGGGCCGGAACGCGACCGCTCGATGTTCACGGGGTTCAAGGTCGCCCCGCTTGAGACCGCCGATTACGTGGTCTGCTCCGGCCTCGACAATGACGACGTGGAGACGCCGGAGAATTATCGCGCGCGGCTCGAAACCATGCTGGCCCGCAAGCTGTTCATGGTCTGCGCCAATCCGGACGTGGTGGTGGAGCGCGGGGACAAATTGGTCTATTGCGCCGGCTCGCTCGCGGACCTTTACGCCACCATGGGCGGCGAGGTGCTCTACGCCGGCAAGCCGTACCGGCCGATCTACGACATGGCGCTGGCCAAGGCGCAGGCTGCCGCCGGCCGCAAGGTCGCGGCCAGCCGCGTGCTGGCCATCGGAGATTCGGTGCGCACCGATCTTAAAGGCGCGCGCACCGCCGGCGTCGATTTCCTGTTCGTGACCTCAGGGATTCACGCCGAGGAACTGGGCGGCCGCGAGCGGCCCGACAGCAACGCGCTCAGCGCGACTTTCGCCGCCGCCGGCGGCAGGCCGAAAGCGGTGATGCGCGAATTGACGTGGTGAGATCAGCCCGCCGGGGTGGGCTTGGCGCCGAACACCGCGTCGATCTTGCTCTTGAGCGTCTGCGCGTTGAACGGCTTGACGATATAATTCGACACGCCCGCGCGCTTGGCCGCGATCACGTTCTCGGTCTTCGACTCCGCCGTCACCATAATGAACGGCACGTTCGCGAGGCCCGGATCGTTGCGCACCTCCTGCAGCAAGTCGTAGCCGGTCATCGGCTCCATGTTCCAGTCGGAGATCACCAGGCCATATTGGCGCGTGCGCATCTTGGCGAGCGCCATCGAGCCGTCGTTGGCTTCGTCGATATGCTCGAAGCCGAGCTGGCGCAAAAGATTGCGGATGATGCGGATCATCGTGTTGTAGTCGTCGACGATCAGGATCGGTATCGTAGTGTCGACAGCCATGGTGCTATGCCCTTGCGAAGGGCCTCCCCAGAATTGGCCGAAGGTATCCCCCGGCATTGAATATCCGGTTAATTTGAAAGTTTATTAACCAGGCGCTAACCGTATCCGGCGCGAAAGGGCGCCATGGCGCGAAAATGAGCAAATCCCGAGCCTTCCACATCGTCCGCGAAGGCGCACAAAGCGTCGAAGCCCTCGATATCGGTCCGCTGCACGGCACCGTAGTGGCGATCGGCAATTTCGATGGCGTGCATCGCGGTCACCGCGCCGTGATCGGCGCCGCGCTGCAACGCGCCAAGGAGCTCGGCCGCCCCGCGGCGGCGCTGACCTTCGCGCCGCATCCGCGGCTTTTCCTGCGGCCGCAGGACGCGCTGTTCCAGCTTTCAAGTGACAGCGACCGGCTGCGCCTGCTCGCCGCCACCGGGCTCGACGGCGCCATCGTCATGACTTTCGACGCCCGGCTCGCCGCCACGTCGCGGGAGGATTTCATCGAGCGCATTCTGGTCGGACGCTTCGGCATCGGCGGCGCGGCGATCGGCTTCGATTTCCATTTCGGCCACAAGCGCGCCGGCTCGCCGGCCTATCTGGCCGAGCAGGGCGCCCGCCTCGGCTTTGCCGTCGACGTCGTGCCGCCGCTCGAGGACGAAGGCCGCCCGGTGTCCTCCGGCGCCGTCCGCATGGCGTTGAGCCAGGGCAAGGTGGTGGAGGCGGCCGAGCTCCTGGGTGCGCCCTGGTTCGTCTCCGCCGAGGTCATCCACGGCGCCAAGCGCGGGCGCGAACTAGGATTTCCCACCGCCAACCTCAAGCTCGATCCCTCGTGCGGCCTCAAGCACGGCATCTACGCGGTACGCGTCGGCATCCCGGATCCCGTTCGTTCCCGCGTAAGCGGAAACCCAGGGGCCGCAGACGCAAGCGTTTCTGGGTCCCCGCTTTCGCGGGGACGAGCGGAAAAAATATACGACGGCGTGGCCAATTTCGGCGTGCGCCCGATGTTCGACGGCGGCGCGCCGCTGCTGGAAGTGTTTTTGTTCGACTTCGACGGCGATCTCTACGGGCAGACCGTCGACGTCGCCTTCATCGGCTGGATCCGCCACGAGCAGAAATTCGATTCCGTCGAAACGCTCAAGCGCCAGATCGCGGCCGACGGCGCCCAGGCGCGCGACGTGCTCAAGCGCGCCGGCAAGGCATTTCCGGTGATGGGGGTGATTTAGGGCAGGGGCGTGCCGCTGCCACCTCCGCTGTCATTGCCGGGCTTGACCCGACAATCCATGAGACAATTCAGCAACGGCAGCCTTACGAAAGGCTGACGTCCTTTGGCACCTCATCATGGATGCCCGGGTCAAGCCCGGGCATGACAACCGAGAGGTCCGCCTGCTAGGAAGCGCCCATGAATACGCCGAAACGCGACTACTCCGAGACGCTGTTCCTGCCGCAGACGGATTTCCCGATGCGCGCCGGGCTGCCGCAGCGCGAGCCGGAAATCCTTAAAGCTTGGGAGCAGGGCGATCTCTACAACCAGCTGCGCGCCGCGGCCAAGGGCAAAGAGAAATTCATCCTGCACGACGGCCCGCCTTACGCCAACGGCAACATCCACATCGGCCACGCGCTCAACAAGATCCTCAAGGACGTGGTGACGCGCAGCCAGCAGATGCTCGGCTACGACAGCAACTACGTGCCGGGCTGGGACTGTCACGGCCTGCCGATCGAATGGAAGATCGAGGAGGAGAACTACCGCTCCAAGAACAAGCCGAAGCCGGATTTCTCCAATCCGGCGGCGATGGTGGCGTTCCGGCAGGAGTGCCGCGCCTACGCGCAGCATTGGCTCGAGGTGCAGCGCGAGGAGTTCAAGCGGCTCGGCGTCGAGGGCGACTGGACGCATCCCTATACGACGATGGACAATTTCGCCGAAGCGCAGATCGCGCGCGAGCTGATGAAGTTCGCCGCCAACGGTTTGCTCTATCGCGGCTCGAAGCCGGTGATGTGGAGCGTGGTGGAGAAGACGGCGCTGGCGGAAGCCGAGGTCGAGTATGAGGATTACACGAGCGATACGGTGTGGGTGAAGTTTCCGGTGGGTAACGCCATGAATCCGGTGCCTCATCGCAAAAATCTTCTTGGTGCGTCAGTCGTGATTTGGACCACTACGCCTTGGACGCTCCCTGGCAATCGCGCCATCAGCTATTCGCCGAAAATTAAGTACGGCGTTTATGAGGTTACAGCCGCACCTAGCCAGAACTGGGCGAAGGTTGGGGATCGGCTCATTCTTGCCGATGACCTTGCTGCCGACGTTCTGAAAACGGCAAAAGTTGAAGGTTTCGTCCGAGAACAGGACGTTGACCCGCACCATATTATGCACTGCTTCCATCCGCTGCGTGGCAAGGGGTACGACCTTTCAGTTCCGCTTCTTGCTGGCGATCACGTCACGTCCGATACGGGCACTGGTTTCGTACACACCGCGCCCGGCCACGGCCGCGAGGACTTCGAGGTCTGGACCGCGAACCGCGCGGCGCTGGAAGCGCGCGGTATCAATCCGTCCATCCCCTATACCGTCGACGAGAATGGTGCCTTCACCGAGCAAGCCCCCGGCTTCACGGGCAAGCGCGTCATCAACGACAAGGGCGAAAAAGGCGACGCCAACGAAGCGGTGATCAAGGCGCTGATCGAGGCCGGCAATATCATCGCGCGCGGCCGCCTCAAGCACCAATATCCGCATTCCTGGCGCTCCAAGAAGCCGATCATCTTCCGCAACACGCCGCAGTGGTTTATCGCGATGGATAAGGGCATCGACAAACCCGGCGATACGCTGCGCGCCCGCGCGCTGCACGCGATCTCCGTCACGCGCTGGGTGCCGCCGCAGGGCGAAAACCGCATCACCGGCATGATCGAGCAGCGCCCCGACTGGGTGATCTCGCGCCAGCGCGCCTGGGGCGTGCCGATCGCGGTGTTCATCAAGGAAAAGCCCGACGGCTCGGTCGAGATTCTGCAAGACCCCGAGGTCGAAGTCCGCATCGTCGAGGCCTTCGAGGAAGAGGGCGCCGATGCCTGGTACAAGCCGGGCGCGCGCGAGCGCTTTCTCGGCAAGCTCGCCAATGACGGCTGGAAAAAAGTCGACGACATTCTCGACGTCTGGTTCGACTCCGGCTCGACGCACGCTTTCGTGCTGGAGGACCCGGTGCATTTCCCGCAGCTCGCCGGCATCAAGCGCAAGGTCGACGGCGGCAAGGATACCGTGATGTATCTCGAAGGCAGCGACCAGCACCGCGGCTGGTTCCACTCGTCGCTGCTGGAAAGCTGCGGCACGCGCGGCCGCGCGCCCTTCGACGTGGTGCTCACCCACGGCTTCGTGCTCGACGAGCAGGGCCGCAAGATGTCGAAGTCGACCGGCAACGTCACCGCGCCGCAGGACGTCATCAAGCAGTCCGGCGCCGACATCCTGCGCATGTGGGTCTGCGCGTCGGATTACGCCGACGACCTGCGCATCGGGCCGGAAATTTTGAAAACCACCGTCGAGACCTATCGCAAGCTGCGCAACACCGTGCGCTGGATGCTCGGCTCGCTGGCGCATTTCCACGAAGACGAGCGCGTCAAGTTCGAGAAAATGCCGGAGCTGGAGCGGCTGATGCTGCACCGGCTTTCCGAGCTCGACGAACTGGTGCGCAAGGCCTACGCCGATTTCGACTACAAGCGCATCTTCGCCGCGCTGTCGGCCTTCATGACGTCGGACCTCTCGGCGTTTTATTTCGACATCCGCAAGGACGCGCTCTATTGCGATCCCTACTCGTCGGCGACGCGCAAGGCTTGCCTGACCGTGCTCGATCATCTGTTCCGCTGCACGGTGGTGTGGCTGGCGCCGATGCTTTGCTTTACGGCCGAAGAGTCATGGGCCTCGCGCTATGGCGCGGCGGCGAAGTCGGTGCACCTCGAACTGTTCCCCGAAGTGCCGGCCGCCTGGCGCGACGACAAGTTGGCCGACAAGTGGCGGAAAGTTCGCACCGTGCGGCGCGTCATTACCGGCGCGCTGGAGATCGAGCGCGCGCAAAAACGCATCGGATCGTCGCTCGAAGCGCACCCGATTGTTCTGATCACAGACGAGGACTTGTTCGAGGCCGTGCTCGACGTCGATTTGGCCGAGGTCTGCATCACTTCGGCGGCAACGCTGGTGAAAGGCGAGGGACCCACTGGCTCCTTCCGCCTTCCAGACGTTGCCGGCGTCGCCGTGGTGCCGAACCTCGCCGAAGGCACCAAGTGCGCGCGCTCGTGGAAAATCCTCACCACCATCGGCGCCGATCCCGACTATCCCGACGTCTCGCCGCGCGACGCCAAGGCGCTGCGCGAATGGGAAATCATGCGCAAGGCGGCGGAGTGAATGCGCCGCTATCTTATTGGCCCGCTGACGCGTTTCGGACTTGCCGTAGCAGCCGTCGCCTGCCTGCTAGATCAGGCCAGCAAGCTTTATCTCCTGCGAGTGGTCGGGCTCGCCGATCACCCGATTCGTTTCGGCCCGTTCTTCGACTTCATCCTCACCAAGAACACCGGCATCAGCTACGGTCTGTTCCAGACCCAAGGGGCCGTCGGCCAATGGCTTCTGCTCGGCTTCAAGGCGGTGGCGGTGCTGCTGCTTTGGTTGTGGCTGGCGCGCTCAAAAGACCGCCTGACCGCACTGTCGCTCGGCCTCATCGTCGGGGGCGCGGTTGGCAACGCCATCGACCGGCTGGCCTATGGCTGGGTCGCCGATTTCGTGTTTTTTCACGTATCCACGGCAACTTGGCAGTTCCGCTGGTACGTCTTTAACCTAGCCGATGTCGCCATCGTTGCCGGGGTGATTGGCCTGCTGTATGAATCCATCATCGGGGAGCGCGCCCAAAAAGCGCCCTGATCCAAGGCAATAAGCTAGGCCGAAGCGCGCATTTCTTCAGGATTCGAGTGGCAGAGGTCAGTTCCGCATGAACGCACGGCCGACACGCCCGACCGGGATTTTCACCGCGCGTGCGGCGCTATGCCTGACGCTCGGCGCCGCTTTGCTGGCGAGTTCGGCGCCGGCATTCGCGGCCGACGATAACGTTCCGATCGACACCAAGATTTTGCGCGGCGTTATGGAAAGCCTCGGCTTGCGCCGGGACGGCGAGGCGATCAACTACGAGGAACGCGCTCCGCTGGTGATCCCGCCGAACCGCGACCTGCCGCCGCCGGAGCGATCCGATGCCGCGATCGCCAATAACCCGGCCTGGCCTATCGATCCTGACGTGAAACGCAGGAAGGAAGAGGCTGCGCAGGAGAAACGAAAATCGGCTTTGAACGCCGACCAGACGCTCCTCCATGACCAGAGCGCGTTGCGGCCGGAAGAACTGACGCCGGGTCCGAAGCCGCGCAAGGCCGCGCGCCAGGGCGATGGCGGTTCGTATGAAAGCTCGCCCTACGGTTACGGCAATCCGATCTCGCCCTCGAAGCTCGGGTCCAAGGGCAATATCTTCAGCAAGATGTTCGAGAAGGACGCACCGGAGAGCAACAGCTTCACCGGCGAGCCGCCGCGTGCGTCTCTGACCGAGCCGCCGCCCGGTTACCAGACGCCGTCACCGCAGCAGCCCTATGGCGTTGGCCAGACGAAGGCGGTCGCTCACACGTCGGCCGACTACCTGAGGGACCATCCGGCGGGCGTTCAGTAAGCCGATACGTTTTGCATCGTATGCTCTTGCTCGTCGCCGGCCTGAGCCGGGCGGTCGAGGGCCGCCAGCGGCGGATTTTGAAACTCATGTCATTGCAGCAGTCCTGGCATACCCGGCCGCTCATGGGCGCCGCTGCGATCATCGCCGCGGCGCTTGTTGCAAGCCCGGCCTTGGCTGAGCCGGCGGGCGCTCCGGTTGCCGACTTCACCTTGGCGAACGGATTGGAATTGGTCGTCATTCCCGACCACCGCGCGCCGGTGGTTACGCACATGATATGGTACAAAGTCGGCGCCGCCGACGAGACGCCGGGCAAATCGGGGCTCGCGCACTTCCTCGAACATTTGATGTTCAAGGGCACGGCGAAACATCCGGCCGGCGCCTTCTCGCAGGCCGTCGCCCACGTCGGCGGCCAGGAAAATGCCTTCACCTCGAGCGACTACACCGCCTTTTACCAGCGCGTGCCGAGCGAGCAGCTCAAGACCGTGATGGAATTCGAGGCCGACCGCATGACCGGCCTGCAGCTGACCGACCAGGTGGTGCTGCCCGAGCGCGACGTCATCCTCGAAGAGGAGAACATGCGCATCGAGAACAATCCGCGCGCGCGCTTGGGGATTCAAATTGATGCCGCGCTGTTCCTCAACCATCCGTATGGCAAGCCGGTGATCGGCTGGCGCCATGAGATGGAGGAGTTATCGCGCGACGACGCCATCGGTTTTTACCGGCGCTTCTACGCCCCCAATGACGCGGTGGTGGTGATCGCCGGCGACGTCGCGCCGGATGAGGCGCTGAAATTCGCGCAAGACACCTATGGCAAGGTTGCCCGCCACGGCAATATCCTGCCGCGCCAGCGTCCGCAGGAGCCGCCGCCGGTGGCGGTGCGCTCGTTGACGCTCGCCGATCCGCGGGTCGAGCAGCCGCTGCTGCAACGCGATTATCTGGTGCCGTCTTTCCGCACCGCCAAGCGGGGCCAGTCGGAAGCGCTCGAGGTGCTCGTGCATATTCTGGGCACCGGCTCCAACAGCCGACTCTACCGCGCGCTGGTGGTGGACAAGCGCGTCGCGGTAAGCGCCGCCGCCTGGTACGACAGCTCCGCGCTCGACATGTCGAAGTTCGAGGTCTCTGTCGCGCCGCGCCAGGGCATCGCGCTGCCGCAGCTCGAAGCCGACGTCGACGGCGTGTTAGCCGAGCTGATCGCCAAGGGCGTGTCGGCCGAGGAGCTGGAGCGCGCCAAGTCGCGCCTGATCGCCGACGCCGTCTATGCGCAGGATAACCAGGTCAGCATGGCGCGCTGGTACGGCGCCGCGTTGACGACCGGCGCAATCGTCAACGACGTGCGCCGCTGGCCGGAACGCATCCGCGCGGTCACCGCCGAAGAAGTGCAGTACGCCGCCCGCCAGTGGCTCGACAAACGGCGCTCGGTCACCGGCTTCCTGATCAAGGACGTGAGCCCGCAGGCGGAGAAGAAATCATGACGCGGTTTTTGACGGCCGCCGCGCTGGCCGCGCTCGCGCTGTTCGCGTTTGTGCCCGCCGCTTCGGCGATGACGATCGAGAAGATCGTCAGCCCGTCCGGCATCGAGGCCTGGCTGGTGCGCGAGCATGCCGTGCCGCTGGTCGCGCTCAATTACGCGTTCCATGGCGGCTCCGCCCAGGACGAGGCCGACAAAGGAGGCACCGCCAATCTTGCCGGCGACCTGCTCGATGAGGGCGCCGGCGACCTCGACGGCACGACCTTTCACAAGAGGTTGGAAAACCACGCCATCGAGCTCGGCTTCCAAGTCGCGCGCGACTATTTCCGCGGCTCGCTGCGCACGCTCAACGAGCACCGCGACGAGGCCTTCGATCTCTTACGCTTGGCGCTGGGCTCGCCGCGCTTCGACGCCGACGCGGTCGAGCGGGTGCGCGGGCAGGTATTGGCGTCGTTGCGGCGCGACAGCACCAACCCCGGCACCATCGCCAGCCGGCGCTGGTGGGAGACGGCGTTCCCCGGCCATCCTTACGGCCGTGAAAGCGGCGGCACGCTGGAGACGGTGCCGCGCATTACCGCCGATGACATGCGCGGCTATGTGCGCCGCGCTTTCGCGCGCAACGGCCTGACGATCTCGATCGTCGGCGATATCGACGCCAAGACCGCCGGCGCCTTGATCGATCGCGCCTTCGCCGGTCTGCCGGCAAAGGGCGACCTCAAGCCGATCGCCAGCGCCAGCCCGCGCGGGATGGGCCGTCTGATCGTCATCAATCTCGACGTGCCGCAGGCGGTGGTCACTTTCGGCGGCCATGGCCTCGCCCGTCACGATCCCGATTTCATGGCCGGCTATATCGTCAATCACATCCTGGGCGGCGGCACCTTCTCCTCGCGCCTTTACCGGGAAGTGCGCGAAAAACGCGGGCTGGCCTACGGCGTCTCGGAAAACCTGGCCTGGTTCCGCCGCACGGCCGTCGTGCTCGGCGGCACCGCGACCCGCGCCGACCGCACTGGCGAGGCGCTGGCGATCATCGAGAGCGAAACCAAGCGCATGGCCGAGAACGGTCCGACGCCTGAGGAACTGGCGGCGGCCAAATCCTACCTCAAGGGCGCGTATGCGCTCTCGCTCGACAGTTCGGCCAAGATCGCCGCTCAACTCACCCAGATCCAGCTCGACAATCTCGGCATCGATTATATTCAGCGCCGCGGCGCCATGATCGACGGCGTCGGCATCGAGGACGCCAAGCGGGTGGCCAAGCGGCTCTTTAGCGGTGGTATGCTGGTCACCGTGGCCGGCAGACCAAAAGGATTGACCTCGACCCCCGAGTGAACCGTTGCGCGCCGGGCGCGTTAAGGGCAGATAGTCCCGCAGCCATGGCAATACACCAATCCATCGACGGCGCGCTTGGACGCAACATCGGGCGGCACGGCGTCAGCGACAAGGCGCTGGCCGACGCGCTCGGCCGCGCGGAAGGCGCGCTCGAAAGCTTGCGCGCGCGCCATGCCGACGGCGGCCTGCCGCTGCTGCGGCTGCCGGAAACCCATGACGACCTGCCGGGAATCCGGGATACCGCCCGCCGGCTGGCGCAGGGCGCCACCGATATCGTCCTGCTCGGCACCGGCGGCTCCAGCCTCGGCGGGCAGACGCTGGCGCAACTCGCCGGCTACGCCGTGCCGGGGGTCGGTAGCCTGCGCCAGCCGCCGCACTTGCACTTTATGGACAATCTCGATGCCGGCACGTTCGAGACGCTGCTGGCGAAGCTGCCGCATCAGACCACGCGCTTCGTCGCCATTTCGAAATCCGGCGGCACCGCCGAGACGCTGATGCAGACCATCGCCGTGCTGTCGGCGGTGCAGGCGGCGGGGCTCGGAACGCGCATCCCCGATATTTTTCTCGGCCTTACCGAACCAGCCAAGGCGGGCAAGTCCAATGGCCTGCGCGGCCTGCTCGGCAAATATCACGTGCCGATCCTCGATCATCATACCGGCGTCGGCGGGCGCTTCTCGGCGCTCACCAATGTCGGCTTGTTGCCGGCGGCGATGCTCGATCTCGACATCGCGGCGGTGCGCGAGGGCGCGGGCCTGGCGCTGGCGCCGGTGCTGGCAAAGAAGAAGCCCTCGGAAGTGCCGGCCGCGCTCGGCGCCGCATTGGCGGTGTCGCTGGCCGAAACTGAGGGAAAAAGCATCAGCGTGCTGATGGCCTATGCCGACCGGCTGGAGCGCTTCACGCGCTGGTATGTGCAGCTCTGGGGCGAGAGCCTCGGCAAGAACGGCAAGGGGACTACGCCGGTCGCGGCCCTCGGCCCGGTCGATCAGCATTCCCAGGTGCAATTGTTCCTCGGCGGGCCGCGCGACAAATTGTTCACCGTCGTCACCGTCCATGCCGCCGGTCTTGGACCGCGCATGGACGGCGAACTCGCCAAGCTCGCCGGCGAACCCGATTTTGCGGGAAAGACCATCGGCGACCTGGTGGCGGCGGAAGGCCGCGCCACCGCCGAAACTTTGGCGAAGAACGGCTGCCCGGTGCGCACCATTCACCTTTCGCAGCTCGACGAGGAAAGCCTCGGCGAGCTGCTGATGCATTTCATGCTGGAGACCGTCATCGCCGCGCATCTGCTCGGCCTCGACGCCTTCGACCAGCCGGCGGTGGAAGAGGGCAAGGTGCTGGGGAAGAAGTATTTGATAGGCTCCTGATCTCTCCTCCGTCATGCCCGGCTTTATGCCGGGCATCCACGCCTTTATGCTGCGAATCGAAGGCGTGGATGGCCGGGACAAGCCCGGCCATGACAAGGAAAAATGCACCGCGTTACCGACACCATCTCAATCGACAACTCCGAGTTGTCGGAGAGCTTCGTGCGCTCGTCCGGGCCGGGCGGGCAGAACGTCAACAAGGTGTCTTCGGCGGTGCAGTTGCGCTTCGACGCGCGCCAATCGCCGTCGCTGCCCAATGACGTCGCGGTGCGGCTGATGCGCCTTGCCGGCAAGCGGCTCACCAAAGAAGGCGTCATCGTCATCATCGCGCAGAGCCACCGCGCCCAGGAGCGCAACCGCGCCGACGCGCGCGAGCGGCTGTTCGACCTGATCCGGCAGGCGGCCGTGCGGCCGGTGCCGCGCCGCGCCACCAAGGTCCCGAAAGCCCAGAAACGAAAGCGGATCGAGGGCAAAAAGCACCGCTCCGCGATTAAAAGCCTGCGCGGCGGCAAGCCGAGCCTTGAATAGCGGGGGTAGATTGCCGCCGCGCCTCGCGGGGGACGCATTGCGCCGATAAAGTTGACCGAACTCGAATCAGGCCAATTCAATGCCCGTCCGCCAACTGTCCGAGGCCATGGTCAACCGCATCGCCGCCGGCGAGGTGGTCGAGCGGCCGGCGAGCGTGGTCAAGGAACTGGTCGAGAACGCGCTCGACGCCGGCGCCCACCGCATCGACGTGCTCACCGATGGCGGCGGCCGCCGGTTGATCCGCGTCACCGACGACGGCGAGGGCATGACACGCGCCGATCTGGCGCTGGCCGTCGACCGCCACGCCACTTCCAAGCTTCATGGCGACGACCTGCTCGCCATCGACACGCTCGGCTTCCGCGGCGAGGCTTTGCCCTCGATCGGCGCGGTGGCGCGGCTCACCGTCACCACGCGGCACAAGGCCGAGCCGCATGCCTGGACCATCACCGTCGACGCCGGCGAGAAATCCGATGTCAAGCCGGCGGCGCTCGGGCAGGGCACCAGCGTCGAAGTGCGCGATCTGTTTTATGCCACGCCGGCGCGGCTGAAATTTCTCAAGACCGACCGCAGCGAAGCTGAAGCCGTGCGCGAGGTGGTGCGCCGCCTCGCCATGAGCCGGCCGGACGTCGCCTTCACGCTCGCCGGCGAGGAACGCGCCCCCGTCAGCTGGGGCGCGGCCAATGATGAGTTGACGCGGCTCGGCGACGTGCTCGGCCCCGACTTCCGCGCCAACGCCATTGCCATCGACGCCGAGCGCGAGGGCGTGCGCGTTAAAGGTTTCGCCGGCCTGCCGACGCTGTCGCGCGCCAACACGCTCGGGCAATATCTGTTCGTCAACGGGCGTCCGGTGCGCGACAAAGTGCTGGTCGGCGCGGTGCGCGGCGCCTATGCCGATTATCTGCCGCGCGACCGCCATCCGCTGCTGGCGCTGTTCGTCACGCTTGAGGCGCGCGAAGTCGACGTCAACGTGCACCCGGCCAAGACCGAGGTGCGCTTCCGCGACGGCGGCCTGGTGCGCGGGTTGATCGTGCGCGCGCTGAAGGAGGCGCTGGCGCGCGATGGCCAGCGCGCGGCCTCGACCGGCGGCAGCGCCACCATCGCGGCGTTCCGGCCGGTGGCGCGGCGCGGCGCTTACGACTGGCGGCGTTCGCCGGCGCGGCCGCCGGGCTTTGTGTCGGCGCGCAGCGCCACCGCGCTAGGCTTCGCCGAAGTGGCGCAAGCCGCCTTCGAGGTCGGCGAGCCTGCCGCCGATACCCGCGTCGAGAGCTTCGAGCCGGCGGCGGCGCTGATCGAACGCCCGCTCGGCGCGGCGCGCGCGCAGGTGCACGAGACCTACATCGTGTCGCAGACCCGCGACGGGCTGGTGATCGTCGACCAGCACGCCGCGCACGAGCGCATCGTTTACGAGCGCATGAAAGCGGCGATCGCCAAGGCTGACGTGGCGCGGCAGATCCTGCTGATCCCGGAGATCGTCGAACTCGACGAGGCCGACGCCGCGCGGCTCGCCGCGCGCGCCGGCAAATTGGCGAATTTCGGCCTGCTCGTCGAGGCCTTCGGTCCGGGCGCGATTGCGGTGCGCGAGACGCCGTCGATGCTGGGCGAGGTCGACGTGCAGGGCCTGTTGCGCGATCTCGCCGAGCACATGGCGGAGTGGGACGATGAACTGCCTTTGGAGCGCCGCCTGCTGCACGTTTCCGCGACCATGGCCTGCCACGGCTCGGTGCGCGCCGGACGGCGACTAAAGCCGGAGGAAATGAACGCACTGCTGCGCGAGATGGAAGAGGTGCCCAATTCCGGCCAGTGCAATCACGGAAGGCCGACGTATGTGGAGTTGAAGCTGGCGGATATCGAGCGGTTGTTTGGCAGGCGGTGACCGAGGGGCTCGGTTCGTCGCCGGAAAGAACAGCAACGTGATTGATATATTGTTCAATGGTGTCGGGTGGACCAACATCGCGCTCACCCTCAACCGTATCGCGGTTGGGATGTTCTTCATGTTCTCCGGCTACCACAAGCTATTCAACCAAGAGCGCCATCGCGCGCTGGCCGAAGAACTAAAGGAACTTGGCGTTCATGCAGTCGGCTTTAACCAATGGTGGGTGCCAACCGTCGAGTTCGCCGCCGGCTGCGCTGTCGTCATCTGGTTTCTTGCGCCGCTCGCCGCGCTCGGCCTGCTTGTAATCACCCTCGTCGCCATCGCCACGTCGGGACCGCAGCGAATCAAAGTTAGCAAGCCGCTCGATAGAGCGGACCGTATCGACGATTGGCTCTATCTTCCCGAGATCCTCTATGCCGTCATGCTGATCATGGTCGTCTCGGCGGGCGCCGGGCCGTACAGCCTCGATGCCGTGATCTTGGGCTTGATCGAGAAACGCGTCGTGTGAGTTCTCAACGGCGAAAGTCCCGCCCGTCATGATAGACGACATCAACGATGAGCTCATTCTCGCCGCCCGTCTTCTTCTCGCGACGCTATTTTTGATTTTCGGCTGGAGGAAGCTGCGGGACTATTCGGGCACCGTCAGTCAGATGGTGCAGCTTGGCGTCCCGACCCCGGTCCTAGCGACTGTCATAGCGATCGTCATGGAGCTTCCGGTTGCGTTTGCGGTCGCTGTTGGCGCGTTCACGCGTCCTGCGGCTTTTGCTTATGGCTTTATACTCGCTGGGAACGGCGCTTATCGGGCATCGCTATTGGACAGTGAAACGTGCGAGTTACGTCGACAGCCTGGATGGCTTTCACAAAGACCTTAGCATCATGGGAGGCTTCTTGCTGTTGTCCATTATGGGTGCAGGAAAATATTCGATCGATGCTTTGTGTCTTTAGTTGTAAGTCGCAGTTCATTGCTAAAGTGTGCTGCGCGCCATAGTCTGGCGAACGGGGGAAAGCGATATCCGAATAGGAGTTGTCCATGAACCAAGTACAAGTCGAACAGAAAACCTATCAGATGCCGCCGCAGGACGGCATTACCGTCGCGCACTTTATCATCGTCGCCGACATCGAACGATCGCTTCGATTTTACGAAAAAGTGTTCGGTGGCCGCGTCCTGAGCAAAGGCGACAAGAGCGGCGCACCCGGATACATCCAGATCGCGAACACGTGGCTCATCGTCAACGTCGGGGGCGGTCCGACACCCGACAAGCCAACCGTGACGCTCGGTGTCCCAGCCGACCCCGATTCAGTCAGCAGCTTTATGAATATCCGCGTCGCGGATATTCAAGCGTGCTATAAACAATGGCGAAGTCGAGGAGCCGAGTTCATCACGGAGCCAAAGGTTAAGTACGGCGAGACGCGCTGCTACATTCGCGATCCTGATGGCTACATTATAGAAGTTGGGCAAAGCAACCCGGGCATCGCTTATGGCTAAACGGCACGACCTGTTGATAAGTGCGCGTGCTAACGCATCCGCAGAAAGACAAGCTCCGTATCGTCGTAAGCCCGCCGCTCCAGTTCCTCGTATCCCTCCGGCGCATTGAAGGCGGCATCCGCCGCTTCCTCGACGACAACCAGCGCGCCGGGCACCAGCCAGCCGCCGTCGCGCGCCGAAACCAATGCCTTTTCGGCCAGGCCCTTGCGATAGGGCGGGTCGAGAAAGGCGAGCGTGAACGGCTCCAGCGGATGCGCCGGCCCGAGCTTGGTGGCGTCGCGGCGGAAAATGCGGGTGACGCCGCCCAAGCCCAGCGACGCGGTATTGTCGCGCAGCAGGGCGCGCGCCTGCACGCCGTCGTCGACGAACAGCGCGTAGGCGGCGCCGCGCGATACCGCCTCGATGCCGAGCGCGCCGGTGCCGGCGAACAGGTCGAGCACGCGCGCGTTCGTTACCGGGTCGCCGTAAGCATGGATCAAGATGTTGAACAGCGACTCGCGCAAGCGGTCGGCGGTCGGCCGCAGCGAATCCGATTTCGGCCCGGCAATCGGGCGCGAGCGCAATCTGCCGCCCACGACACGCATTATTTTTGCCTTGGATATTTCGGCCGCGGACCGCCCGTGCGGTCGCGGCGAGGCTGCTTCTTGCGAGCCGCGGACACCGGCCTCTCGCCGTCATCCTGAGGTGCGCGGCCTTGCCGCGCCTCGAAGGATGAACGGCCGTCGCCCTTCGCGGCGCGCTGCGCCCGCAGCTCGGCGTGACGCGCGGCAGCCTCGTGATCGATCAGCGGCGCGTCGAAATCGGCGCCGGCTTCCGCCACGATGGCCTCGCCGAGTTGCGCGCGTAACCCTTCCGTTTTCACTTCCTCGACCGCGCCTTCCTTGAGCTCGCCCAGTTCGAACGGCCCGAACGCCACGCGGATCAGCCGGTTCACCTTCAGGTCGAGCGTCTCCAGAACCTTGCGCACCTCGCGGTTCTTGCCCTCGCGGATGCCGACGGTGAGCCAGACATTGGCGCCCTGTTCGCGGTCGAGCGTGGCCTCGATCGGCCCGTAATGCACTCCTTCGACCGTCAGGCCGGCGCGCAGCCGGTCGAGCGCGGGCTGCATCACGCGCCCCAAAGCGCGCACCCGATAGCGCCGCAGCCAACCGGTCGCCGGCAGTTCGAGCACGCGCGCCAGCCCGCCGTCATTGGTAAGCAGCAGCAGCCCTTCGGTGTTGATGTCGAGCCGGCCGATGCTGATCAGCCGCGGCAGGTCCTTGGGCAGGGCGCCGAAGATGGTAGGCCGCCCCTCCGGATCGGAATTCGTGGTCACCAGGCCGCGCGGCTTGTGGTAGCGGAAGAGCCGCGTGCGCTCGCGGGCGCGCAACGGCTGGCCGTCCACCACGATGCGGTCGGCCGGCGTGACGTTGAGCGCGGGGGATTGAATAACCGCGCCGTTGACGGAAACGCGGCCGGCGGCGATCCAGGCTTCCGCCTCGCGCCGCGAGGCGAGCCCCGCCCGCGCCATGACCTTGGCGATGCGTTCGCCCTGTTTGTCATTGGTGCTCTTTTCGGGCATGAGCAGGCTTTATGGCATCGCCCTCGTTCATGCAAATGGCTCTCGACGAGGCCCGCGCCGCTGGCGCGCGTGGCGAGGTGCCGGTCGGCTGCGTGATCGTGCGCGCGGGCGAGGTGGTTGGGCGCGCCGGAAACCGGACTCTGGCCGAGAAGGACCCGACCGCGCACGCCGAGTTATTGGCGATCCGGCAGGCGGCAACGGCGCTCACGAGCGAGCGGCTTTCCGAATGCGATCTCTACGTGACGCTGGAGCCTTGCGCGATGTGCGCCACGGCGATGTCGTTCGCGCGCATCCGGCGGCTTTATTTCGGCGCGCCCGATCCGAAGGGCGGGGCGGTTGAAAACGGCGTGCGTTTTTTTGCGCAAACCACCTGCCATCATCGGCCGGAGGTCTATGGCGGCATCCATGAGAGCGAATGCGCGGGATTGCTGCGCGAATTTTTCGCCGCGCGGCGCTAGGCTGTCCGATCGACCAGCTTGCCCATGCCCGGCGGCGGCGCCTGCTCGGACTCGTCCGGCGGATTGTCGTCGCGCTCATCCGCCCGTTGCACGCGCGATCGCCGCGGCGCGGTTGCAGCTTTCGGCACGACGGCGTGAATGCCGACCGCGGCGGCGCCTATGGAGGATGTCTTTTGCATAGCGCCGCAAGCCTAGCCGCGCAGGCCTCAATTTTGCGCAACGCCATAGCGCGAAATGCGGACTTGCCGTGAAAGGATTTGTTGACCGTAACGGTCAGCGAGCCCCGGCAGCCTGCGCGAACTGCCACGCTCTGTCAGCGAGCGGGCGGATCATCTCGGCCTTGGCCGGGGCGAATTCGGAGGTCGCGGTGCCGTCGCGCACGCGGCCGATGATGCCCTGTAGAATGGCGGCGATGCGGAAGAAATTATAGGCGAGATACACCGGCAGCGCGGGACGCGGATCGAGCCCGGTGCGCGCGACGTAAGCTTCGATGTAGTCCGCCATCGACGGAATGCCGAGCGCAGGCAAATCGTGGCCAACGAGCGAGGCGGTGCCGGCCGCGCTTTCCGAATGCGGCATGTGCCAAGCCATCAGGTGATAGGTGAAATCGGCGAGCGGATCGCCCAGCGTGGACAATTCCCAGTCGAGCACGGCGAGAATTTTCGGCTCGTGCTTGGCGACGATCAGGTTGTCCAACCGGTAGTCGCCATGCACGAGGCGCGGCGGACCGCTCGGCGGAATATGCCGGGGCAGCCATTCGATCAGGCTTTCCATGGCGTCGATCTTTTCCGTTTCCGAGGCGCGGTACTGCTTCGACCAGCGCTCGACCTGACGCGCGACATAGTTCTCGCCGCGGCCGAAATCGCCCAAGCCGATTTGGCCCGGATCTAAGCTGTGCAGGCGCGCGATGGTGTCGTTCATGGCGTCGTAGACCGCGGCGCGCTCGGCTGGGTTGGAGCCCGGCATCTGCGGCTCCCAGAATACGCGGCCGTCGGCGAAGCTCATCACATAGAACGGTGTGCCGGCGACGCCGTCTTCCGCGCAAAAAGCCAGCGGCTCGGCCACCGGAAAACCTTGCGCGTGCAGCGCCCGGATCACGTGGTATTCGCGGTCGACTGCGTGCGCCGACGGCAGCAGTTTGCCGGGCGGCTTGCGGCGCAAGACGTAACGCCGCGCCGGCGTTTCCAAGAGATAAGTCGGGTTCGACTGCCCGCCCTTGAATTGCTTGACGCTCAGCGGACCGACGAAGCCCGGCACTTCACGCGCGAGATAGGCGTCGAGCGGCGCCGCATCGATCTGCAACGCCGGCGCCGCCTCCTTGGTGCCGGAAAAAGCCTGCTGGCGATCGAGGGTCATCGTTCCGGTGCGACTACTTGCGCGCGACGTCGAATGAAATCGGCGCGTCCGCGTAGATCTTGTAGCTTTGCGTCTTCGGCTTCGTCTTGTCCTCGTCGTTGAGATACTCGATCGAGCTTTTGCCGGTCAGCGCGCGCGGCAGGATCATGACGCGGATGAAGCGGCTGGGCTTGTCGGCGGCGGCTTGCGCGAACACCGGATCGGGCCCGGTCTCGTACCAGGCGCCGCCCGGCCCATAGGAGGTCGAGCGGCCATGGGTGTCGATGCGGATGCCGCCCTCGATCATGCAGCGGATGCCCGGGCCCTGGTGGCGGTGCTGATAGGCGCAGCCGCCGGGCGGAAAGGCGACGCTGTCGCCGCGCATCAGCAACTCGCCCTTCGGCAATGTTTCCAGGTACGCCGTCAGCTTCTCGTGCGATATCATGCCGGGCGCGCTGGCGACCGTGGAGCCGTGGTCGCCGCGCGAAAGCTCCCAGCGCCAGCAGGTCACGCCGCCCGGTCCCGGCCGCACTAGCGTGGCGTCTTCGCCCTGCCAGGCGGCGCCTTCGTTCACCGCCTTGTCGCCGATCGTGGCCGAGCCATGCACCACGAAAATGAATTGCGGCAGCGGCGGCAATTGGAAATCGATCGATTCGGCGGTCGAGAGGACGTCCTCGTAAAGCCGCAACACAGGGTGCATAGCGTCTCCTGCCTTTATCCTTTGTCATTCCGGGGCGCCGCGAAGCGGCGAACCCGGAATCGATAATCCCAGCGTTGCGGAGTGTGGATTCCGGGTCCGGCCCTTCGGGCGGTCCCGGAATGACAATCAGCTGGCGCTGAAGAAGTCTAGCAGCGCCTTGGCCGTCGCGGCGGGATTTTCCTCGGTAAGGAAATGGCCGGAATCGATCGGCTGGCCGGTGGCCTGCGGCGCCCATTGCTTCCAGATGGCCAGCGGTCCGCCGGTCTCATTGGCGATGCCGGCGCCGCCCCACAGCGCCAGAAACGGGCAGGCGATGGTCTTGCCGGCCTTGCGGTCGGCCTCGTCGTTGATGACATCGGCCCCACCGGGCGCACCGGCGCGGTAATCCTCGCACTGGGCGTGGATGCGCAGCGGATCGGAAAAACTGGCGCGGTAATGATCGAGCGCGCGGGGATCAAAGGCCGAGAGATTTTTAGCCTTGGTCCAGCTCGCTATCTTCCATTCGAGGTATTCGACCGGCGCCTTCGAGATCAGCATTTCCGGCAGCGGATAAGGCTGCGCCAGAAACGGCCAATGCCAGACTTTCATGGCCATGTTGGCGTCCATGCCGTGCCACATGTCGTAGGTCGGCACGATATCGAGCGTCGCCATGCGCTCGATCCGGCCGGGATGATCGAGTGCGAGGCGGTAGGCGACGCGGCCGCCGCGGTCGTGGCCGGCCAGCCGGAAGCGCACATGGCCGAGCCGCTCCATCACCTCGACCATGGCCTTGGCCATCGAGCGCTTGTCGTAAGGCGCGTGCTTGGCATCGGCCTCCGGCACCGCCGACCAGCCGTAGCCGGGCAAGTCAGGGATCACCAGCGCGAAGCGCTGCGCTAGCGCCGGCGCCACGCGATGCCACATCACGTTGGTTTCGGTGTAGCCGTGCAGCAGCAACAGCGGCGGCCCGCTGCTGCCGGAGCGCGCGAATATCTTGCCCGCCGACGTGTCGATCCAGTGCGAGGCAAATCCGGGGAACAGGTCGGCGAGATCGGGCATGGGCTACTCCGTCATGCCCGGCCTTGTGCCGGGCATCCACGACTTCCTCGCCGCATCAAAGCAAGGCGTGGATGGCCGGGACAAGCCCGGCCATGACGATTTTGTGGGCGACCGACGATTTGCTCACATTTCAAAATAGCAAAGCCCGGCGGGAAGCCGGGCTTTGCCGCGTTTGGAGGAAGGTCAGATCAGTCGGCTTGCAGCCACGGGTCGCGCCGCAGGCTCAGGCGCACATTCGCGTCGGGGTCGCGGCCGACCACTTGGCCTTCAAACACGACGGCGTCGGGGTCCTGCACGGCGGCGTAGCTTTCGCTCGCCGTTGCGCTGGCGTGAGCGACATGTTTGGCGGCGAAGGCCGGCGAGAGTGCGAGTGTCGCCAGTGCGAGTCCCGTAACAAGCTTCATCATTTTTTTAACTCCGTTGAGTGCCGCCCGGTACCGCGCAAGATAATTTTGATTGGACGACTCGCTATCGCCGAAGACGCATGAGCGCCATGTCAAACGCGATGTGGAAATTAGTCTAAGGCGACGAACTAATCGCGCTTCCGCCACAGTTGATAAAATTATTCTCGTCGCGTTGCCGCGCCACGCCAATTTCTTTACGTGGTTTTTATCTCGCGCTCAATTGCGCGCCAGCCGATATCGCGGCGGCAGAATCCGTCGGGCCATTTGATGAGATCGACGGCAGCGTAGGCGCGCGATTGAGCATCGCGCACCGTCTTGCCGCGCGCGCAGACATTGAGCACGCGCCCGCCGCTCGCGAGAATGTGATCGCCATCCGCCTTGGTGCCGGCGTGAAAGATTTCCACACCCTCGATCTGCGCCGCGGCGCCGAGACCTTCGATCCGCGTGTCCTTCTTATAATTCCCCGGATAGCCCTTCGCCGCCATCACCACGGTGAGGGCGGCGTCCGGATACCAGCGCAGATCGAAATTTTTCAGTTGCCCGTCGCGCGCGGCAAGCAGCGCCGGCACCAGATCCGACATCAGCCGCAGCATCAGCACCTGGCATTCCGGATCGCCGAAGCGCACATTGTATTCGATCAGTTGCGGACCATCTTTGGTAATCATCAGGCCGGCGAACAGCACGCCTTTGTAGGGCGCGCCCATCGCCTTCATGGCCCGCACGGTCGGCTGAATGATTTCGTCCATCACGCGCGCGTTCATCTCCGCCGTCATGATCGGCGCCGGCGAATAGGCGCCCATGCCGCCGGTGTTGGGACCCTTGTCGCCGTCGCCGACGCGCTTGTGGTCCTGCGCCGAGGCAACCTGGATCGCGGTCTCGCCGTCGCACAGGGCGAAGAACGAGGCTTCCTCGCCCACCAGACAATCCTCGATGACGATCTCCCAGGCCGGCTGCCCCAAGCCGCCGCCGAACATCATATCGATGGCGGCTTCCGCCTCGGCGACGGTCTCCGCCACCACCACGCCTTTGCCGGCGGCGAGGCCATCGGCCTTCACCACGATCGGCGCGCCCTTGTTGCGCACATACTCCTTGGCCGCCGCCGCGCCCTTGAAGCGCTCGTAAGCGGCGGTCGGAATCTTGTTGGCCTTGCAGAGGTCCTTGGTGAAGCCTTTCGAGCCCTCCAGCCGCGCCGCCCATTTGCCAGGTCCGAAGGCTTTGATGCCGGCCGCTTCCAGATCGTCGACGATGCCGGCGCAGAGCGGCATTTCGGGTCCGACCACCACGAGGTCGATCTTGTTCGTTTTGCAGAACGCGATCACCGCGGCATGGTCGGCGACATCGAGCGCGACACATTCCGCCTCCTGCGCGATGCCGGCATTGCCGGGCGCGCAATAGAGCTTGTCGGCGAGCGGGCTGGCCGCCATTTTCCAGGCCAGCGCGTGTTCGCGGCCGCCGGAACCGAGGATCAGGATGTTCATGGGTGAGTGGGCAGGCCTTTAGTACGCCGTCGGCATTTGGTGTATCATGCCGCCTCACCCCCGCAAGAGATTCGACCGAATGGCTGAGCCCGCCCTCAACAACCTTGTGGAATGGAGCGTTTCCGAGCTGTCGGCGGCGCTGCGCAAGACCGTCGAGGACGCCTACGGCTACGTGCGGGTGCGCGGCGAGGTCTCCGGCTTCAAGGGCGCCTCGCCCTCCGGCCATGTCTATTTCCGCCTCAAGGACGACAAGGCCGTGCTCGAAGGCGTGATCTGGAAGGGCGTCTGGGGCCGCATGCGGGTCAAGCCGGAGGAGGGCCTCGACGTCATCGTGTCGGGCAAGCTCACCACCTTTGCCGGCTCGTCGAAATACCAGATCGTCATCGACGCGCTGGAGCCCGCCGGCATCGGCGCGCTGATGAAGCTTTTGGAAGAGCGCAAGAAGAAGCTCGCGGCCGAGGGCCTGTTCGACGAGGCGCGCAAGCAGCTCCTGCCGTTTTTGCCGGACGTGATCGGCGTCGTCACGTCGCCCACCGGCGCCGTGATCCGCGACATCTTGCACCGCCTGGCCGACCGCTTTCCGCGCCGCGTGCTGGTTTGGCCGGTGCGGGTGCAGGGCGAGGCTTCCGCCGCCGAGGTCGCCAATGCCATCCGCGGTTTCAACGCGCTGCCCGTAGGCGGCGCGCTGCCGCGGCCCGACCTGATCATCGTCGCGCGCGGCGGCGGCTCGCTCGAGGACCTGTTGTCATTCAGCGACGAGATGGTGGTGCGGGCGGCAGCCGACAGCATGATCCCGCTGATTTCCGCGGTCGGCCACGAGACCGACGTCACGCTGATCGATTTCGCTTCCGACCGCCGCGCGCCGACGCCGACCGCTGCCGCCGAAATCGCCGTGCCGGTGCGCAGCGAACTCCTGAGCACGCTGGCCGCGCTCGGCGCCCGCAAGCTCGCCTGCTGGCAGCGCGGCATCGATCAGCGCCGCAAGGAGCTGCGCTTGCTGTCGCGCGCGTTGCCGGCGGCCGACGAATTGCTCGCCGATCCGCGCCAGCGGCTCGATACTCTGGCGAGGCGTCTGCCGCGCGCCTTGCATGCCAATGCCCAATTGCATCGCACCCTGTTCACCCGGGTGGCCACCAAGCTGTCGCCGCGGCTGTTGAAATTGCGGCTGGCGCGCAGCAGCGAAATCATTGTCGCTTTCGCCAAGCGCGGCAAACTCGCCCAGCGGAACTATCTCCAGCGCCGCGCCGATCGCGTGTTGGCCGCCGGCCAATTGCTCGCCGCCTATTCGTATCACGGCGTGCTCGCGCGCGGCTTCGCGCTGGTGCGCGACGACGAGGGCCATCCGTTACGTTCCGCCGCCGCGGTCGGCGGTGGCGCGCGGCTGGAACTCGAATTTTCCGACGGCCGTGTCGGCGCCACAGCCGACGGCGAGGGCGCGCCGCGCCCGGCAGCGGCAAAGCCCAAGCCGGCACAAAAACCCGCGCCGAAGCCGCGCGGCGGCGGCCGCGGCGGACAGGGCAGCCTGTTCGGGAGCTAAAGCGCTTGCGCCGAAACGCGGAATTTGCGCTCGAAGCCTTTCCCTGACGCCGCCGAACGATTATCTTGGGCCAATCGCGCGCCGGACGCCCATGGAGGCCGCCTTTGCTCAATCGTTACGATCGTGCCTCGCCGATGAGCGGCGAAGCCGAGGTAAAATACCTCGACGGCGATTTCCGCGTCGTGCGCCCCGGCGCCTTCGTGCGCTGCGCCGTGACCGGCGTGCCGATCCCGCTCGAGGAACTCAAATACTGGAGCGTCGATCTGCAGGAGGCCTATGCCTCGCCGCATGCGGTGCTGCAGCGGCTGCGGCCGCAGGCCGCGAAGTAGCTAGCGCCGTATTTTTCCCAACACCAGCTTCCGCAAGCCGTCCGCTTGGTCCACCGCCAATGCGACCGGCAGCACGTGCACGCGCGCGGCGAGCGCCGCCAGCAACGGCTCGCCCGTCATGCGGGCGCGATCTTTTTCGGTGGTCAGCAGCGCAAGCCCGTCGTGTTCGGCGCGCATGATCAGTTCGGCGGCCTCCTCGGCGCTGAAGCGGTGATGATCGGGAAACGCCTGGCGCCGCGCGACCGCGATGCCGGCCGCTTCGGCCGTCGCGAAAAATTTATCCGGATCGCCGATGCCGGCGAAAGCCAGCACCCGGCGCGCTTTGAGCGCCGCTGCCGCCGCGGCGTCGGCGACCAGCCTGCCGTGAAAGAGCGGCAAAGCGGCCTTTGCGCCGATCTCGCGCCCGGCCTCGCCGTCGCCGATCACCAGTAGCACGTCGCTGCTTGCGAGCTGCGCGGCAAGCGGCGCCCGCAACGGTCCTGCCGGAAAAACGCGCCCATTGCCGAGCCCGCGCCGGCCGTCGACCACGGCGATCGTGAAATCCTTGGCGAGAGACCCATTCTGCAAGGCATCGTCCATCACTATGACGCTGGCGCCGGCCGCGATGGCCGCCTGCGCCCCCGCCGGCCGGTCGCGCGCCACCACCGTCGGCGTCACGCGCGCCAACAGCAGCGCCTCGTCGCCGACTTGTGCGGCGCCGTCGCCATGCGCGTCCACCAGCTTCGGCCCGGAAAGACTTCCGCCATAGCCGCGGCTCAGACAGAACGGCCGCTCGCCGGTCTCCTGCAGCATTTTTGCAAGCCATAGCGCCGCCGGCGTCTTGCCGGCCCCGCCAAGCGTGAAATTGCCGACGCACAACACCGGCCGCTTCATGCGCGCGCCTGGCCGCGCCATCCGCCGCGCGGCGACGGCGCCATAGACGGCGGCGGCGGGCGTGAGCAGGCCCGAGGCCAAGCCCGCCTTGCGCCACCAGAATCCCGGCTCATGCATTGTCGTTTCGCCGTTCGAAGCGAAGCTGCATTAAATAGGGGTCGAGCGAATGCAAGGTGCGCTCGAGCGCGCCGCTTAAGCTGTCGACTATCGCGCGCGCGGCGTCGGCGACACGGCAGCGCATTTCCGGTTGCGCCAGCATGGCGCCCAGCGCCGCCGTGAGCTTGCTGGCGTCGGTGACCGTCTCGGCGCCATGCGCCCGGTCGAGTGCCGCGTAAATCTCGGCGAAGTTCCAGACGTGCGGGCCGTGCAGGATGGCGGCGCCGAGCTTGGCGGGCTCGATCGGATTTTGCCCGCCGTGCTCGATCAGTGAACCGCCGATGAAAACGATCGGCGCCAGGCGATAAACCAGACCGAGTTCGCCGACCGTGTCGGCGACATAAATGTCGGTGATGGGGTCGGGCAGTTCGCCGCGCGAGCGCAGCTTCACATTCAGTCCGGCGACGCGCGCGATTTCGGCGACGCCGATGCCGCGCGCGGGGTGGCGCGGCACGATCAGCGTCAGCAGGTTGGGGAAGTTTCCGCGCAGCCGCCGGTGCGCCTCGACCATGACGGTTTCCTCGCCGGCATGGGTGGACGCCGCCGCGATGAGCGTCCGGCCGGCGACCGCGCTTTGCAGGGCCGCGAGCTTCTTCCTGTCGGCGGGCGGCGCCGGCCCGTCGAGCTTGAGATCGCCGGTGGTGACGACATGCGAGGCGCCGAGTTCGCCGAGCCGCGCGGCGTCGGCCGGCGTGCGCGCGAGACAGATGTCGAGCCGCCCAAGAAGGCTGCCGATCGTGACCGGCGCATGGCGCCAGCGCCGGAACGAGTTTTCCGACAGCCGGCCGTTGACCAGGATCATCGGTACGCCGCGCCGCGACGTCTCGATCATGATGTTGGGCCACAATTCGGATTCCACGAACAGCGCGAGGTCGGGCTGCCAATGTTCCAGGAAGCGGCGCACGAATTTCGGCACGTCGATCGGCACGAATTGATGGATGACGCCGCGCGGCAGCCGCTGCTCGGCGAGCCCGCTGGAGGTGACCGTGCCGGAGGTCACCAGCACGTTGACCTCGCGCGCGTAGATACGCTCGATCAGCGGCAGCACGCTGATCAATTCGCCGATGCTGGCGGCGTGCAGCCAGACCAGCGGCCCGGCCGGGCGCGCCATGACGCTGACGCCGCGGCGTTCCGGCAGGCGCAGGCTGTGCTCCTTGCCGTGCCGCTGCCGCCGCGCCAGCAACAGCGGCGTGACCGGCGTCATAGCCATCGAAAACAGGCGGTAGGCGCGCAAGGGTACCGACAGCCTGCCGCTCACGGTTGCGGCCTCCGCTTGCGGTCGACGATCTCGTAGGCGCGCGCGGTCAGGCGGTTGAGCTCGTCCTCGACATGCTGGCGCGCCGATTCCAGCGCCTCGTTGTCGGCGTCGCCCGGCACATAAATCGGTTCGCTCGCCGCCGCCGCGATGCGGCTGAAGGGAAGATTGACGGCGCTGCGATCCCAGTTGTCGAGCTCGATGCGACGGCTGCTCGCCATCGCCACCGCGTAGATCGGCCGGCCGGAACGTTGCGCCAGCTTGACGACGCCTAATCCGGCGACGCGGGCGACCTTGGGGACGTCGGCGGTGAGCGCGACACTGTAGCCGTCCTTGAGCGCCGCCAGCATCTCGGTGAAGGCCGTGGCGCCGCCCTTGCGATTGAATTCGCCATTATGCGCACCGGAGCCGCGGATCGTCTCGACGCCCAGCTTCTCGGCTGCGCGCGCATTGATCTCGCCGTCGCGATGGCGCGAGATCAGCACCTTGGCGCGCAGACCGGGCTTCTGCTTCTTCAGAAAAGGCATCAGAAAGTGCTGGCCGTGCCACATCGCGACGATCGCCGGCGTCTGCAGCCTATCGTAGATATCGGCCGGCTCAATGGTCGAGCGGCTGCTGTGCCAGACCAGCTGCAGAAAACCCGCTCCCGCCGTCGCAACCGCCCCTTGGAAGGCGGGTGTGGCCACGATCCGCTTTAATGAAAGCATCAGCACCTGCTCAGCACATCGTGCGGCCCGCGCGGCCGGATCGCGCACGGAAGGACGATGAAAGAACTTATACGGTGCCGTGGATTAAGCTACGGGCCGATTTTATGCAAACTCGCCGCTGCGGGCGCGCACAAAATCGAGCAAAGCGCCGTGGCGGCCGGAACCGGCGGCAATCAACGCGCCTTGCGTGGCGTGCGGGGCTTTGTAGCGCAGCGGCTGGCCGGCAAAATCGGTGAACAGGCCGCCGGCTTCGCCGATTAGGAGATCGGCCGCGGCCAGGTCCCAATCGTGGCTGCCGGGCGAGGCGAGGGCGGCATCGAGGTCGCCGAACGCGACGCGCGCGAAGCGCAGCGCCAGCGAAAACACTTTGGGCTGCGCCTGAATGCCGGACTCGATGCCGACCAGCTTGTCGAGATAGCGCTTGGGACCGGCGAGCTTGGCGCTTGCCAGCGTCTCGCCTTGGCTGACACGGATGGCGGCGCCGTTGAGCACTGCGCCCTGGCCGCGGACCGCGAGGAACATGTCGTTGGTCGCCGGCGCATAGAGCGCGGCCAGGATCGGCCGCGCGTTCTCCACCAGCGCCACCGAGATGGTCCAATCGGCGCGGCCGGTGATATAGGCGCGGGTTCCGTCGATCGGGTCGACAACCCAGGTGAGCGGCAGACCCTGGTCCGGCGGCGCCTCGGTCTCCTCCGAAAGCCAGCCGGCGCCCGGTACCAGCTCGGCGAGCCGCGCCTGCAACAGATCGTTGACCGCGATATCGCCTTCGCTGACCGGCGAATTGTCGTCGCCTTTGGTCCAACGCTTGAACGGCCCGCGCGCGGTGGCGCGCGCCAGTTCGCCCGCCTCGCGCATCACGGCGTCGAGTGGCCCACGCAACAGCGCGCGGTCACTGCCCGGCAACGGTCAAACCCTCCAGCCGAACGGTCGGCGCATTGATGCCGTAGCGGAATTCGAGATCGTCGGCGGGCGTGAGCGTGCGGAAAATATCGAGCAGGTGTCCCGCGATGGTGACCTCGCTCACCGCATAGGTACGTTTGCCGTTCTCGATCCAGAAGCCCGAGGCGCCGCGGCTATAGTCGCCCGTGACCATATTCACGCCCATGCCGATCAGATCGGTGACATAGAAGCCGTCCTTGATGTCGGCGATCAGCGCGCCGGGACTGAGCGTGCCCGCTTCCAGATGCAGGTTGCTCGCGCCTGGCGAGGGCGTCGAAGAGACGCCGCGGCTGGCATGGCCGGTGGTGGTAAGGCCGAGCTCGCGCGCGGTCGAACAGTCGAGGATCCAGGAGCGCAACACGCCGTCGTCGATGAGCGCCAGTTTCTTGCCGGCGACGCCCTCGCCGTCAAACGGATGTGAGCGCAGGCCGCGCTTGCGCAGCGGATCGTCAATAATGCGGATGCCGTCGGCGAACAGCTTCTGACCCATCTTGTCGCGCAGGAAGCTGGTTTTGCGCGCGACCGAGGCGCCGTTGGCGGCGCTAGCGAGGTGCGAGACCAGCGAACCCGCCACGCGCGGATCGAATACCACCGGCACCTTGCGGGTCGTCACTTTACGCGGGTTGATCCGCTCGACGGCGCGCTCGCCGGCGGTGCGGCCGATCTTCTGCGGGCTCTCCAGATCCGAAGCGTGCCGCACGCTGGAGTAATCGTAATCGCGCTCCATGCCGGTGCCTTCGCCGGCGATCGCGGTCATCGAGACGCCGTGGCTGGAGCCCAAATAAGCGCCGCGAAAGCCGTGGCTGGTAACCAGCACAATGCCGCCGATGCCGGCCGAGGCCGAGGCGCCGCCCGACTTGGCGACGCCCTTGACCGCGAGCGCGGCAGCTTCGGCCTCGCGCGCCATGGCTTCGAGTTGCGCGACCGTGGGCAGGTCCGGATCGATCAGGTCGAGATCGGGAAAATCATGCGCCAGCAACGCCGCGTCGGCGAGTCCGGCATATTTATCCTCCGGCGCGGCGCGCGCCATCGCCACCGCGCGCGCGGCCAACGCCGCGCTGCCGTCTCTCGCCATGTCGTTGGTCGAGACGACCGCTTGCCGTTTGCCGACCAGCACGCGCAGGCCGAGATCGTCGCCTTCCGCGCTCTCGCTTTCCTCCACCGCGCCGTCGCGCACCTCGATCGACAGCGACATCGCGCGCACCGCCACAGCGTCCGCGGCATCGGCACCGGCGCTCAGTGCGGCCTTGACCAGCCGCTCGGCGCGGTCGGTGAGGGCGGTCTGGTCGAACAATGAGGAGGTGGGAGCGCGCATGATGTTGACTTCAGATGGGCCTAAACGGGACGCGGTTCAACCGGCGGTCGGGATATTTTGCCGGACCAAATCAACACCTCGTCAATCATGGTTGGCAACGTCTCGTCAATCATGCAACGCGAAGCAGGCGAAGTGACTTGCGGTTAACCGCGAACATTAAGCGGATTCCGACGCCTTTCCGCCATGATCTCCCCGCGACCAGGCCAATAAGCCCGGCGCGGGAGAGTTTCGAGGCGTCAAATGCGAAGTGGCGGAATGCCCGCCGGGTCGAGCCGCGTGCTGCGGCTCGACCCGTTCAGCCTGCCGGCGCGTTTTGCGGCAACCGACGCCGCGGCCGACGAGCGGGTGCGGCACGTGGAGCTCTATCGCGAACGCGTGGTGGTGCACCGCTCGCTTGCCGGCATGCGCATGGCGCTCAACATGCCGGTCTCGGCCTTTGCCGGCGTCGCCCTCCGGGTGCTCACGAGCGAGGGCAAAGTCGCCGCCACCGTCATCCTCGAACACAAAGATCCTTCCCTTTCGCTGCCGCTGTTCGAATCCGGCGAGGCCGGTGAAGCCTTCGCCGAATGGCGCGCCTGGGGCAATGTGCTGGGCCGGCCGCTATTGGTCGCCGAGGACGATGGCGTCCTGCGCGAGCCGTTCGGGCGCATGGGCGGCGTACGCATGGATGACGTGTGCCCGCGCCGCCGCCGCCGCAGCGCGCTCAAGCGCCGCCGTCCGTCGATGCCGCTGCGCCGCCAGGCCGGCCGGATCACCGAGACGACGCCGATCCATCGCGGCGAGCGCGAGATCATCGCGCGGGACTAATTGCCGCCGTCGTCATAATGAATCGCAGTGAGCGGCCAAACCGGGCGCCGTCACCCGCTCCCAGCGATAGCCGGGCTCATTGTAATAGAAGCCGTTGGAGAACGGCGCCTCGATCTTCAGGGTGTCGAGGCGGGCGCCGGCCTCTCCGGCGTCGATGCGGCGGTCGAGCATGCCGCGGAAGACGGCCGCCACCGCCGCCATGTCGCAACTGTGCGGCGACAGCCGGAAGCGCGTCACGCCCATGTCCTGCAGTTCCGCCAGTTCACCGATCAGGTTGAGGTAATCGTGCGATAGGGTCTGCACGCCGTTCACGGTCAGGAACGGCTTGTCCTCCAATGTGCGCAGCGCCATGCCGTCGGGATCGACGTTGCAGATGAATTGGCAGCTGTCCTTGCTGCGGCCGTGCGCGCGCGCGTGATAGCAGCGCGCCGACAGCGCCAGCGGCAGCCGGCCGAACACCTGCACTTCGATGGTGACGCCGAGCTTGGCCGCTTCCGGGCAGAGCGCGGCGATCGCGGTCGCCGGCATTTCCGGCGGCAGGCAGACGTTGCACACGCCGCCGCCCGCCAGCACCGCCACCGTCCGCTCGTTGTAGACGTTGACGAAGGGGCCGGCGTGATGCGGCCGCCCGCGCAAGCGCAACAAGGCGGAACCGTCGTTCGCCTCGACCATGATGGCCGGGTCGGCGCAGGCGTCGTCGATCATTTTTCGGTCCTGCTTGGACATCACCTCGGCCAGCGTCGAGCGCACGATGGTCTTGCCGGCGGCTGCCAATCGCGCGGCCACCGCGTCCAAATAATCGTCGAACAGCGGCGCACGCTTGAAGCAGATGACCTCGCCGAGATAAACACTCGAGACCGGCGCTTCGTCGGCGATGCGGAAATAGAAATCGCGCCAGCGCTCCGGCTGCCAGTTGAACAGCACGGGCCCCAGCGTGAGCTCGCTTGGCTGTCGCTGCACTGCTATCTCCATCGCTTGCTGGGGAAGGCGCCTTCGGTCTCGCGGCGGCCTTCGGTGAGCGCCAAGAGGCTGGCGAAGGCGGCCTCGCGGCCGGCCATGATGTCGTCCACCGCCTTGCGGAAGGCGCCGACCACCGACTTCACATAGGCGCGGCTGCGCTGGCGGCCCTCGATCTTGAGGGCGGTGACGCCGGCGCGCATCAGGTCGGGCAGCAGCGCCGACAGATTGAGACTGACCGGCTCCTCGAAGGCGTAATAGGGGGCGCCTTGCGCGCCGCACAGATAGCGGCCCTTGCAGATGGTCGGATAGCCGGCACTTTCGCCGCCGGCGAAGCAATCGATCACGTAGTCGCCGAGCCGCGTGGTCAGGTTGCGCGCGGCGTCCTCTTCGTAATGCACAGCGGCCGCCGGCGAACAGACGCCGTCCATGTTGGTGGATTCGCCGGTGACGTAATTGCTCAGGCTGCAGCGGCCCTCCGCCATCATGCCGATATTGCCGAAGATGAAGGCCTCGATTTCGCACGGAATCTGGCTATGCAGTTCGGCGATTTCGGCCACCGTCAGCATGCGCGGCAGCACCACGCGCTTGACGCCGAATTGCTCGCAATAGAACCGGATCGCCTCGGGCGAGGAGGCGCCGGCCTGTACCGATAGATGCAGCCGCAAGTCCGGATAGCTGCGGGCGGCATAATCGGCGACGCCCATGTCGGCGACAATCACCGCGTCGACGCCGAGCTTGGCCGCGCCGTCGATGGCGTCGCGCCACAGATCGAACTTGCCGGCCGGCGGAAAGGTATTGACCGCGAGCAGCAGCTTGGAATTGCGGGCATGGGCATAGGCGAGCGACTGCTCGACCTCGGCCACGGTGAAATTCAATCCAGGAAAATTGCGCGCATTGGTCTCGTTCTGCAGGCCGCAATAGACCGCGTCGGCGCCGGCATCGACCGCGGTGCGCAGCGCCGCCGGCGTTCCGGCCGGGCAAACCAGTTCCGGGCGCTGGTAGTCTTGTTGATGGAAGCCTTGCGCTTCGCTCACGACTATTTCCCCCGCACCGAGCGCACCACCGACAGCGCCAGCCCCGCCGGCCGCGACAGCGGCCCGAAGCTCGCCACCACGCTGTCGAGCGCCGAGCCTTCAAAATCGTCGAGCGCGTTGCGCAGCGCCACCACAGCTTCGGTGTCGCCGGAGACGCGCAGGTCGCGAGAGAAGAACAGCGCGTCGCCGTCGAGCGAGCCGTCGATCATGTCGAGCAGGTTGAAGAAGGTGCCGGCGATCGCGGCGGCATGCGCCACCCACTCGTGGCGGCGGTGCGCGGTCAGCAGTGGCCGCTCGGGCAGCGGCGTGAGCACCAGCACGAAAGGCAGATCGGTCGGATCGATCAGGAAGCGTTTGCCCGCGTGCGCTCCCAGCCGGTTGAAAAGTTCCGGGCGCGCGTGCGCCACGTGAGTGGCGATGCGGGTGAAGATCGGCTGCAAGAGCGCCAGCGGCACCGGCGCCAGCAGCACGCTGGGGACATTCTCCAATAGCGCTTTGAGCGGAGACGCCGGGCGGCCCGCGCGGGGAGGGGCTAACATTTGGGCAACGTAGCGTCGGAGCCGCCGCCGGCATTTGATCAAGGTCAAGGCGGGCGCGCGATGGATGGCGGTTGCCGGGCTGCGGCGATTAGCCGCGTTCCTTATGCTTTCCCGTATCCCCCCGCCGTCGGCGTCTGGATGATGACGGCCTCGCCGGCGTCGATCGCGGTCTCGTCGCAGCCTTGTAATCTTTCCATGCGGCCATCCTTCCGGCGTGCCCAGTTCTCGCCGACCTGGCCCGCCTCGCCGCCGGCAAGTCCCGGCGGTCGCACGCGGCGATGGCCGGACAAAATGGTGCATTCCATCTTCTCCAGGAAGCGGATGGTGCGGCGGATGCCGTCGCCGGCGTGCCATTCGCCCTTGCCGCCCGAACCGGCCCAGATGTGGAAATCCTCTAGCACCACCGGGTAGCGGAATTCCAAGACTTCCGGATCGGTCAGCCGCGTGTTGGTCATATGTGTGTGCACGGCGTCGGTGCCGTTGAAGCCCGGCCCGGCCGGCGAGCCGGAGCAGATCGTCTCGTAATATTGGTAGCGCGCGTTACCGAAATTGAGATTGTTCATGGTGCCTTGCGCCGCTGCCAGGCTGCCGAGGGCGAGGAACAGGCAATTGGTCACGGCTTGCGACACCTCGACATTACCGGCCACCACCGCGGCCGGATATTCCGGCGTCAGCATGGTGTGCTTGGGCACCACGATGTTGATCGGCCTTAAGCAGCCGGCGTTCATCGGGATGTCGTCGTCCACCATCACGCGGAACACGTAGAGCACCGCCGCGCGCGTCACCGGCTCGGGCGCATTGAAATTGGTCGGCTGCTGCGGCGAGGTGCCGGTGAAATCGACGGTGGCCTCGCGCGTTTTCTTGTCGACCGTGATTTTCACCTTGATCACGGTGCCCTGGTCCATTGCGTAGGAAAATTCCGCGTCGTGCAGCCGGTCGATCACGCGCCGCACGCTTTCCGCGGCGTTGTCCTGCACGTGCTGCATGTAGGCCTTCACCACCGGCAGCGTGAAATGCACCACCATCTTGCGCAACTCGGCGACGCCCTTTTCGTTGGCCGCCATCTGCGCCTTGATGTCGTTGATGTTCTGCACCGGATTGCGCGCCGGATATTTCGCGCCGGTGAGTGCCGCCATTAGCTCCTTCTCGCGGAAGCGGCCGCGGTCGACCAGCTTGAAGTTGTCCATGTAGACGCCTTCCTGCTCGATGGTCGTGGCGTTCGGCGACATCGAGCCGGGCGAAATGCCGCCGACATCGGCGTGATGCCCGCGCGAGGCGACCCAGAACAGAATCTTATTCTTGTTGTCGTCGAACACCGGCGTGCACACCGTGATGTCCGGCAGATGCGTGCCGCCGTTATAGGGCGCGTTGATGGCGTAGACGTCGCCGGGTTTGATCCGGCCCTTGTTGTCGCGGATGATGGTCTCGACCGAACGGTCCATCGAGCCCAGATGCACCGGCATGTGCGGCGCATTGGCCACCAGCGTGCCGTCATGCGCGAACACCGCGCAGGAGAAATCCAGCCGCTCCTTGATGTTGACCGAATAGGCGGTGTTCTGCAGCGACACGCCCATCTGCTCGGCGATCGACATGAATAAGTTATTGAACACTTCCAGCATCACCGGGTCGGCGTGGGTGCCGATGGCGTGGGTGCGCTTGAGTTTTTTCGCGCGCGTCAGCACCAGATGGTTCTTGCGCGTCAGTTCGGCCTGCCAGCCGGGCTCGACCACGATGGTCTGGTGCGGCTCGATGATGATGGCGGCGCCCACGACACGTGAGCCCGGCTTGAGCTGGTCGCGCGTGTAGACATTGGCTTTGTGCCATTCACCCGCAGAGAAAAACTTGGTGCTCCGCGCCGGCTTCGGCAGCTTGCCGCGCTTGGCCCCGACCGCCTTCTCGTTGAACCTGGCGCCGCCGCCGACCGCTTCGACCGACACCGCCTCGACCACCATCTGCTTGGTGCGGTCGATGAAGCCGAAGCGCGCTTTGTGCGCCTTCTCGAAGGCGCGTTTCATCGCGGGCAGGGTGCCTGCGGCCACCACCAGCGCGCTATCGGTGCCGGCGTAGCGGATGTGCGCACGCGCGAAGACCTTAATCTTGGCCGTGGGCACGCCCTGGCCGGCGACTTCGGTTTTCGCCTCGCGGCCGAGCCGCGCGCCCTCGCGCTTAAGCGCGGCCAGCGCCTTGCCGCCGTAAGGCAATTCGATCGCCTGTTGGCGCGTCGAGCGGATATCGGCAAGCCCCATGCCGTAGGCCGACAGCAGCGAGGAGAACGGGTGGATCAGCACCCGCGTCATGCCGAGCGCGTCGGCGACCAGGCAGGCGTGCTGTCCGCCGGCGCCGCCGAAGCAGTTGAGCGCGTAGCGCGTCACGTCATAGCCGCGCTGCACGGAAATCTTCTTGATCGCGTTCGCCATGTTCTCGACCGCGATCTTGATGAAGCCGTCGGCGACTTCCTCCGGCGTCTTAGCGCCGACCTTCTGCGCCAGGTTGTTGAAGCCGTGCCGCACCGCCGCGCCATCGAGCGGCTGGTCCTGATGGGGTCCGAAAATTTTCGGGAAGAAATCCGGGATCAGCTTGCCGGCCATGACATTGGCGTCGGTCACCGCCAGCGGTCCGTTGCGGCGGTAACAGGCCGGTCCCGGATTGGCGCCTGCGCTATCGGGCCCGACACGGAAGCGCGCGCCGTCGAAATGCAGAATCGAGCCGCCGCCGGCGGCGACCGTATGGATCAGCATCATCGGCGCGCGCATGCGCACGCCGGCGACCTCGGTCTCGAAGGCGCGCTCGTACTCGCCGTCGAAATGCGACACGTCGGTCGAGGTGCCGCCCATGTCGAAGCCGATGAGCCGGTCGAAGCCGGCCTGCCGCCCGGTCTCCGCCATGCCGACCACGCCGCCCGCGGGTCCCGACAGGATCGCGTCCTTGCCCTGAAACAATTCGGCGGCGGTCAACCCGCCCGATGACATCATGAACATCAAGCGGATGTGGTCCGCAGCATCGCCACGCGTACGGCGAGATTTTCCTCCCCCTTGTGGGGAGGGGTTGGGGGTGGGGGTCGAAGTTGAAGCCGCGCTACCCCCGCCCCGCTCGCCTTTGGCGAGCGACCCTCCCCAAAAGGGGGAGGGTAAGGAAGTAGAAGCACCGCTTTGCATTTCCGTCGCCACCCTCGCCACATAGCGCCGCAGGATCGGCGACAGATAGGCATCGACCACCGTGGTGTCGCCGCGGCCGACCAGCTTGATCAGCGGCGACACCTCGTGGCTGACCGACACCTGCGCGAAGCCCATGGTGCGCGCCAGCTCGGCCACTTGCCGTTCATGCTCGGGAAAGCGGTAGGCGTGCATGAACACGATCGCCACCGCGGCGATGCCGTCGGCCTTGGCGGCTTCGAGGTCGCGCCGCACGGCGGCTAGATCGGGCGCGCGCTCGACCGCGCCATCGGCGCGCACGCGCTCGTCCACCTCGGCCACGCGCTCGTACAGCATGTCCGGCTTGACGATGTGGCGCGCGAAAATCTTCGGCCGCGCCTGGTAGCCGATCTTGAGCGCGTCGCGGAAACCTTTGGTGATCAGCAGCAGCGCGCGGTCGCCCTTGCGTTCGAGCAGCGCATTGGTGGCGACCGTGGTGCCCATCTTGACCGCGCCGACACGGCCGGGCGGGATCGGCTCGCCTGCCTTCAGCCCCAACAGATCGCGGATGCCCTGCACCGCGGCGTCGGCACAGGCTTCCGGGCTTTCGGACAGCAGCTTATGCGCCACCAGCGAGCCGTCCGGCTGCCGCCCCACCACGTCGGTGAAGGTGCCGCCGCGGTCGATCCAGAAATCCCAAAGCTGTGGTGTGGTTTTGGTTGGTTTTTTGGCGGGCATGGTGAAGGCCGTGGATGGACGCCGCACTATGTCCAGCCTGTCGGTGCAAAGACAAGCCTGCTATCGTTGGCCTCCGGGGAGGCCAACGCCTTGAAACGATTGCGCCGGCGATTTCTGCGTCTGGCAGCGGGTGCGGCCGCGCTCCCGGCCATCTCGCGTTTCGCCTGGGCACAGACCTATCCGGCGCGGCCGGTGCGCATCATCGTGCCGGTTCCTCCCGGCGGCGCGCTCGACATCGTGGCGCGTCTGATCGGCCAATGGCTGTCGGATCGTTTGGCGCAGCCGTTCATCATTGAGAACCGCCCCGGCGCGGGCACCAATATCGGCGTTGAAGCGGCCGTGCACGCCGCCGCGGACGGCTATACGCTGCTGCTGATCCCGCCGTCGGTGACGGTCAACGCGACGCTCTACAAGCTCAACTTCAATTTCATCCGCGATATCGCACCGGTCGCGATGATCCGCCGGCTGCCGCTGGTCATGGAAGTGAATTTATCGGTTCCGGCCACAACGGTCCCCGAGTTCATCGCCTACGCCAAGGCCAATCCGGCAAAGGTCAACATGGCGTCGGGCGGCAGCGGCAGCCCGTCGCATATCGTGGGCGAGCTTTTCAAGATGATGACCGGCGTCACCATGGTGCATGTGCCCTATCACGGGGGCGCGCCCGCGCTCATCGATCTGATAGGCGGACAGGTGCAGGTCATGTTCAGCCCTTTGCCGGAGTCGATTGCGACCATCAAGGCCGGCAAGGTGCGCGCGCTGGCGGTGACTTCCGCGCAGCGTTCGGAGGCGCTGCCGGAGGTGCCGGCCGTGGGCGAGTTTGTGCCGGGCTTCGAGGCCAGTACCTGGCAAGGCATCGGCGCGCCCAAAAATACGCCCGCTGAAATTGTCGGCAAGCTCAATGGCGAGATCAATGCCGCGCTCGCCGATCCCAAAATCAAGGCGCGTCTTGCAAACTTGGGCAGTACGCCGGCGCCGATGTCGCCCGCCGACTTCGAGAAGATCATCGTCGCGGAAACCGCCAAGTGGGCCAAGGTGATCCACGAGGCCGACATCAAGCTTCAGTGAGTCCCGCCTGTCGGGGCTAAAACAAGCCTGCTAGACTTAGGCTTATCGGCAATCACAACAATAATGCCGTCAGGGAGCAACGCCATGAAACTTCGCCGCCGCCAATTCCTGCAATTCGCCGGCGCCGCCGCCGCCGCGCCGGCTTTTTCCTATCGTGCCTGGGCGCTCGATTATCCGACGCGGCCGGTGCATTTGATTGTCGGCTTTCCTCCCGGCGGCCCGCAAGACATCGTCATGCGGCTGATGTGCCAATGGCTGTCGGAGCGGCTCGGCCAATCCTTCATCGTCGAGAATAAGCCGGGCGCCAGCGGCAATGTCGGCGTCGAGACGGTGGTGCGCGCGGCGCCCGACGGCTACACGCTGCTCTCGGTCTCCTCGCCGAACGCCATCAACGCCTCGCTCTACCAGCATCTCAATTACAATTTCATCCGCGACATCGCGCCGGTCGGCAGCATCATGCGCGTGCCGCTGGTGATGGAGGTCAACCCGTCGCTTCCGGTCAAGACGGTCCCCGAGTTCATCGCCTATGCCAAGGCCAATCCGGGCAAGATCAGCTATGCCTCGGCCGGCATCGGCACGCCGCAGCACGTCTCCGCCGAGTTGTTCAAGCTGATGACCGGGGTCGAGATGGTGCACGTGCCCTATCGCGGCGCGGCGCCGGCGCTCACCGATCTGATCGGCGGACAGGTGCAGGTCATGATCGATACAACGCCCGCCTCGATGCAGCACATCCGCTCCGGCAGAGTGCGGGCGCTGGCGGTCACCACCGCGACGCGCGCCGATGTGCTGCCGGACCTGCCGACGGTCGCCGAATTCCTGCCGGGCTACGAAGCGACGTCGTGGTTCGGCATCGGCGTGACCGCGAAGACGCCGCCCGAAATCATCGACAAGCTCAACAAGGAAATCAACGCGGGTATCGCCGACCCCAAAATTAGCGCGCGGCTAAAGGACCTCGGCGGCATCATGCTGCCAGGCTCGCCCGCCGACTTCGGCAAGCTGATCGCCGGCGAAACCGAGAAGTGGGCCAAGGTGGTCAAGTTCTCCGGCGCCAAAGCCAACTGAAACGGTGAATTGAAAAGGCGAACGGAGACCGACCCGTCTGTCGGGGATAAAACAAGCCTGCTAGAGTTGCGGCCGTGGGGGCCAATCAAACCGCAATGTCTTGTGGAGGAACGCTATGAAACTGCGCCGCCGTCAATTCCTGCAACTTGCCGCCACCGCCGCCGCGCTGCCGGCGGTCTCGACCTTCGCCCGCGCCGACACCTATCCATCGCGGCCGGTGCGCATCGTCGTCGGCTTCCCGCCTGGGTCGGCGACCGACATCGACATGCGCCTGATCGCCGCGCCGCTCGGGCAGAAGCTGGGCCAGGAATTTATCGTCGACAACAAGCCCGGCGCCGGCAGCAATCTTGGCGCCGAGGTGGTCGCTAGGGCAACTCCCGACGGCTACACGCTGCTGGCGATGACGGTGACCAACGCGGTCAATGCCACGCTCTATCCAAATCTGTCGTTCGATATTCAGAAGGATATCGTGCCGGTCATCAGCACGTTCACGTCGCCCAACACGTTGGTGGTCAATCCGTCGGTCCCGGCCAAGACGCTTCCCGAATTCATCGCCTATGCCAAGGCCAATCCGGGCAAGATCAACTACGCCTCGTTCGGCGTCGGCAGCGCGCCCAATATGAACGGCGAGCTGCTGAAATTGACGGCCGGCATCGATATGGTGCATGTACCCTATCGCCAGAGCCCGGTGCCGGATCTGCTCAGCGGGCAGGTTCAGGCGTTCTTCGGACCCATGCCGATCACGATCTCGCTTGTGAAGTCCGGCAAATTGCGCGCCTTGGCGGTATCGAGCGCCAAACGTTCGGACGCGCTGCCGGACGTGCCCGCCGTTGCCGAGTTCTACCCGGAATTCGAGGCCAACATCTGGCACGGCATCGGCGCGCCCAAGGGCACGCCGAAGGACGTCATCGCCACGCTCAACAAGGAGATCAACGTCATTCTCGCCGCGCCGCAGACCAAGGAGAAGTTCGCCAACATCGGCGGCACGGCGCTGGGCGGCACGCCGGAGGAATACGGCAAGTTCATCGCCGCCGAAGTCGACAAATGGGCCAAAGTGATCAAGGCGGCGAAGATCAAGCCGGTCGCCGAACACTGATGGCCGAACTCAAGGTGCTGAGCGGCAACGGCCCGCGCGCCGCGGTGCGCGCGCTGTGCGCCGAGTTCGCGCGGGCGAGCGGCAACGCGGTCGAGCTTGCGCTCGACGTCAACCCGGAAGTGGTCCGGCGCGGCAAGGCCGGCGAAGCCTTCGACGTCGCCGTCGGCAATCCGTCGACCATCGAGCAGCTGATGGCGGCGGGCAAGGTCGTGGCCGGCTCGCTCGCCGACATCGGCACGGCGGGCCTTGCCGTCGCGGTGAAGGCGGGTGCGCCGCACCCGGACGTCGCGTCGGTCGAGGCCTTCAGGCGCACGCTACTCGCCGCCAAGGCAGTCGCTTTTCCGGCACACGGGGCCAGCGGGTTGTATTTGGTCGGCCTCGTCGACCGAATGGGCATCGCGGCCGAAATGCAGGGCAAGCTCAAGCCGATGCCTGCCGAAGACTGTGTCGAGGTGGTGGCGCGCGGCGAGGCCGACATGGTGGTGGTGGTGGCGACGCGCATGGTCGGCGTGCCCGGCATCGACGTGGTGGGCCCAATTCCTGAGGCCTTGCAGACCAAAATCGGCTTCGCCGCCGGTTTGAGCGCGTCGGCTAAGCAGCCAGACACCGCCAAGGCGCTGATCGCGTTTCTTTCCGCGCCGTCGGCCGCCGCCACGCTTAGGGCCAACGGCGTAGAGCCGGCGCATTGACGTTGCGCCTTTCGCCGGCCTTGCCACCGGCCGCCGCTTGGCCCCATGCTTGCTTCTCAAAATACCGGCCGCGGCGGCACGCCAGCGGTCTGCATGGAGGCAATAATGACGAAACTCGTGCGCGTACTCGCCGGCTTGTTGCTGGCGGGCGGCCTGACCACGACGGCTTCGGCGCAAACCAAATGGGACATGCCGACGCCCTATCCGGACGGCAATTTCCACACCAGGAATGTCGCGCTTTTCGCCGCCGACGTGGCGAAGGCGACCGGCGGCTCGCTCGTCATCACGGTGCATTCGGCGGGCTCCTTGATCAAGCATGCCGAGATCAAGCGCGCCGTGCGCCAGGATACCGCGCCGATCGGCGAAATCCTCGAGTCGCTCGCTTCCAACGAGGCGCCGGTCTACGGCATTGACTCCATTCCGTTCCTTGCCACCGGCTACGACGCGTCGAAGAAACTCTACGCCGCGCAAAAGCCTTACCTGCAAAAGCAACTTGCCTCCGAAGGCCTCATGTTGCTCTATTCGGTGCCGTGGCCGCCGCAGGGCATCTACGCCAAGAAAGAAATCAAGTCGGTCGAAGAACTCAAGGGCATGAAGTTCCGCACCTATAACGCCATGATCGGCCGCATCGCCGCGCTCGCCGGCGCGATCCCGACGCAGATCGAGGTGCCCGACCTGCCGACCGCGTTCGCCACCGGCCGCGTCGACGTGATGATCACCTCGGCCTCCACCGGCGTCGACACCAAGTCGCAGGATTATCTCACCAACTACATCGACACGCAGGCCTGGCTGCCGCGCAACATCGTGTTCGTGAACAAGGCGGCGTTCGACAAGCTGACGCTCGCGCAGCAGAAGGCGGTCACCGATGCCGCCAAGGTCGCGGAGACGCGCGGCTGGGAGATGTCGATCGAAGAGATGACGATCAAGACCAAGGCGCTCAAGGACGCCGGCATCAAGGTGACAGCGCCGACGCCGGAGCTCAAGGCGGGCTTCGCCAAGATCGGCGATACTATCGTCGGCGAATGGGCCAAGGCCGCGGGCGCCGACGGCGCCGCCATGCTGGCGGCGTTTAGGAAGTAATTTCCGGTCATTCCGGGGCGCGAGCGAAGCGAGCGAACCCGGAATCGATACTCCGTAGCGCTGGGGTTATGGATTCCGGGGCCGGCCCTTCGGGCCGTCCCGGAATGACGAAAGATATTGGGGAGAGTTCGTGCGCCGCGTTCTCGACGAACTGTACCGCATCACACTTTGGCTGTCGGCGCTTTGCCTCTGCGCCATCGCACTTTTGGTCGGCTTACAGCTCGCCGGGCGGCTGCTCGACGGCACGCTCGCCTTGCTGCATCTGCCGCGCACCGATTTCGTCATCCTCTCGCTCAACGAGATCTGCGGCTACCTGCTCGCCTGCGCGAGCTTCCTGGCGCTCGCCGGCACGCTCAAAGCCGGCGCGCATATCCGCGTCACCATGGTGCTCGCTGCGCTCGGCGAAGCCGCGCGCTACTTCGTCGAGCTGTGGGCCTTCGGCTTCACGGCCGTTGCCGCGGGTTATCTCACCTGGCAGTTCGCCAATTTCGCCTGGGTCTCGTTCCGTTTCAACGAAGTCTCGAACGGCGTGGTGCGTGTGCCGCTCACCTATCCGCAGGCGGCGATGGCGCTCGGCGCGGCGATCCTCACCGTCGCGCTCATCGACGAATTCGTCGTCGTCTTCAGGCGCGGGCGGCCGAGCTTCCGCGCCGCCGAGGACGCCATTACGCTGGGTAAGGAGGGCTGACGATGAGCGTCATCGAGCTCTCTCTCATGCTGATGCTGCTGCTGTTCGCCGTGCTCGGCTCCGGCGTGTGGATCGCGCTGGCGCTCGCCGTCTGCGGCTTCGTCGCCATCATGACCAAGATGTCGACGCCGGCGGGGCAGGTGCTGGCGACCTCGGTGTGGGCGGCCTCCGACTCGTGGGATTTGACCGCGCTGCCGATGTTTATCTGGATGGGTGAGATCCTCTACCGCACCAAATTGTCCGACGACATGTTCGAGGGCCTCGCTCCCTGGGTGCAGAGGCTGCCCGGCCGTCTGCTGCATGTGAACGTCATCGGCTGCGCCATCTTTGCCGCGGTGTCCGGCTCCTCGGCCGCGACCTGCGCAACAATAGGCCGCATCGCGCTGCCTGAACTGCTCAAGCGCGGCTACGACGAGAAGATGGCGGTCGGCACGCTGGCCGGTTCCGGCACGCTCGGCCTCTTGATCCCGCCGTCGATCATCATGATCGTCTATGCTACCGCGACCGATCAGTCGATCGCGCGTCTGTTCATCGCCGGCGTCATCCCGGGCATCATGCTGGCGGCCTTGTTCATGGGCTTCATCGTCGTCTGGGCGCTGCTCAACGCCGAGCGCATGCCGCCGCCCGAGCCGCACGTACCGTTCCGCGCCCGCGTCACGGCGGCGCGCAGGCTGATCCCGGTGTCGATGTTGATCCTCGGCGTCATCGGCTCGATCTATGGCGGGCTCGCCTCGGCGACCGAAGCCGCCGTGGTCGGCGTGTTCCTGGCGCTGACGTTGTCGTGGTGGTCGGGCACGCTGACGAAGGACGGTTTCCGCGACGCGCTTATGGGCGCGACCCGCACCAGCTGCATGATCGCTTTTATCCTGGCCGGCGCCGCCTATCTCACCGCCGCCATGGGTTTCACCGGCATTCCAATCGCGCTGGCGGAATGGATCAGCGACTACAATATGCCGCCGTGGGGCCTGCTCACGGTGCTCACCGCGTTCTACATCGTGCTCGGCTGTTTCCTTGACGGAATTTCGATGGTGGTGCTGACCACCTCGATCATCATTCCGCTAGTGGTCAAGGCCGGCTTCGATCTGATTTGGTTCGGCATTTACGTCGTGCTGGTGGTGGAGATGGCGCAGATCACGCCGCCGGTCGGCTTCAATCTCTACGTTCTGCAGGGCATGACCGGACGCAACATCTTCACCATCGGTCGCTACGCGCTGCCGCTGTTCTTCCTGATGTGCGCGGCGGTCGCGCTGGTGACCATGTTTCCGGCGATCGCGCTCTGGCTGCCTTCGACCATGTTGGACGTGTCGCACTAGCGGCGTGAAATCATTTCCGCCCCCGGACGTTGAATCCGGGGGCGGGCTATTTCGGGCAAGCGCGCGCTAGCGCTTGGGCGTGGCACCGCCGGTGTCCCTACCGCCGCCGAGACCGCGTCCACCCAAGCCGGGCAGGCGCTCGATCTCACGACGCGGTTCGCGCCTTTGCCGGACGCATTCGCCGTCGATCCTGACGGTGCCGCGCGGGCACTTGGTCTCGCGCTTCGGATGTTTCTCGCGCTTCGGCTGCTCCGCCTCGACGCATTTTCCGCGGCGCAGGACCAAGCCGTCCCGGCAGACGCATTTTGTGCCGTCGGCATTCGGCACCAGCGGCCGATCGCAGACGATCTTTTTCACGCATTCCTTGCCGACCAGCACCTCGCCGTCCGGACATCCGCAGCCCTTGCCGGGGATCATGACGAGCGGTGGCTGGCAAGAGTCCACCGGCACGCACTTGCCATCCACCAGCGTAGTGCCCTGCGGACAGACGCAAGTGTTGGGCGTCGGGCCTATCACCATCGGCGGCGGACAAACGCAGATGTGGTCGGCGTTCATGACCTGCGGCGGCGGGCAGGAATCGCACGAGCTCGGCTTCGCCACTGTGACGCAGGCGTTGTTGTTTGCAGAATTGCTATCGACATAGCCCGCGCTCGACGGAATCGTGACCGACGCACAATTCGTAAAGGGCGGGAATGGCGTCGGGCCCGTTGCGGTGGCCTGGATATTGATTGCAGGAAGCGGTTGCCCCGCGGCCGGAGCGGGCCCGGTATAAGTGCAAGTAAATGGCGTTCCTGCGGACAGAACGCCCGACGGGACGCAAGGAGGGGGCACTGTGAACGTCATGCCGGCGGGGACGGTATCGTGCACGACGACGTTGCCGGAGGCCGGCCACCCGGCTCCCACATTGGTGACCGTAATCGTGAAAATGTAGTCGCGCACGCGACAAGCCGGTGAGGTCCCGCCGGTCTTCTGAATTCCGAGATCGATCGGCGTCCTCTTCACGCACGATCCATCGACCAGCACGGTGCCGTCCGGGCACTGGCATGGGCCGGGAACCAGCGGCGACGGGCAGACCTGCGGCACGCATTTGTTATCCTGCATCACGGTGCCCTGCGGGCAGATGCAGGTGTCGGTGGGACCGAGGACCAGCGGTGGCGGGCACTCGCGCCGCTGCGGCACGCATTTACCGGTTAGCGGATCGAGAACCAGCGGCGGCTTGCACGAAATATCCGTGCGTATGCGTACGCATTCCTTGCCTTCGAGCACGGTGCCGGGCGGACACATGCACGAGCCGGTGGCTGGATTGAAAACCTGCGGTGCCGGACATTCCCGCTTCACGCATTCCTTGCCTTCGAGCACGGTGCCCGGCGGGCACACACATGTCGGGGTGCAGGCGCCACCACCGCCGCCAGGCGGATTGGCGGCGACCGCGACCGGGTGGACATAGGCCGCCGGCGCGCAAGGCGTCGTGTAGATGCGTACGCTGCCGATGTGGCCGCTGGCAGCCGGATCATCAAACTTGTCGTCGTAATCGATGAAGTGGCTGATCACCGGTGGCGTGTTGGCGTTGCGCACCAGATCCGCGGGGCTGCCTTGCAGGCCATGCACCACCAGCGGACCGCCGGGCTCGAGCTGGCTGCGCAGCGCCGAATTGTCGCGGAGATTTTGTCCCGTGGTCCACAGCGCGGCCTCGCAAGAACCGGCGGCGAGCGTTCCGTCCTGGTTATAGCCATAACCGAGCGCCACGCCGCCATTGGTGTTGCGGTAGCCGCCGGCAAAGCCGACGGCATATTCCTCGGGCGCCAGTTTCCAGCGGCCGGGTGAGGGCGGATCGTTTGCTTCTTTCAGCCAGAAGCGCAGCACGCGCGGCGCGCCCGCTTGCGTGAAGGCGGAGTAATCGTAGGAAGCCGTGATCGCCGCGCGCTGCGCCAGGATCATCGCGCCCTGACGCGAGAAGGCGATGTCGGAAATCGGCAACAGGCCGGCCTGCGCCGGAACGTCGAGTTCCCAGCGCGGATCGGCGGCGAAATTGCCATCCGTTTGGATGCCGACCGACCAGATTTGCGGGCCATTTGCGGCCGATCCGTTGCCGGCCGAGTAGTAAAGCCGTTCCTCATGCACCGCGAGACCCCAGACCCGGCGCGCCGCCGGTGCAAAGCCCCAGGTGGCGGGCTGCTCGCTGTCGAAGCTGGCGTTGGCGATGTTGGGGCGGTTCGCGGGATTGAACGGCACCGGCGCGATCTGCGCGGCGCCGAGACCGCTGACGCCGTGGTCGAACGGAGCGCCGAGATCTCTACCGTCGAGATCGAAGCGATGGATCATGCCGGTATAGAGGTCCGACACGAATATTTGCTTGTGCGCGGCGTCGTAGGCGAGGTTGCCCAGCCCCGTGGCCGGGTTCGGCACGCCGTTGAGCGTGACGTTGGCGAACAGCGTCGTCACGCCGGTGCGGCCGTCGACTTTGTAAATGGCTCCGGGGCCGCCTTGCAGTTCGAGCCCGAACTGTCCCTTCATCCAGCCGGCGCTGGGGCCGCCTTTCTTCTGGCGCACGAACGAGCCGTCGCGGGCGCGGGCGACGAGGTTAAGGCCGAACAAGGAGGTGGCGGCGACATAAATGTTAGGCGGGGTCGCGTCGTCGAGCGCGACGCCGAAAACCTGGCCGACGTCCTTGGCGAGCACATCGAAAGTCTTGGGCGCCGGAAACAGCCGGCCGTCCCAGACAAAACCCGGCCGGGTGAGATCGACGACGCGGGCCGACGGTCCGTCGGGATTGATGAAGGTGAGGTCGGTCGCGGACTTGTTCGCGCCGCGCTGTTCTGCCGCGATGGTGCCGGAAAATCCGCTGACCACCGCATCGCCCGGTATCAAATTGGGCGCCTGGTCGCGTTGCTGCGCGCTGGCATGACCGGGAAGAGAGAGAACGAGCAATAGCAGCGGCAAAAGCCGCGTGAGGATCTTTGACAAGCGTTGCCTCCCTCGTCGTTGACCCATAGACGGGGCAACGAAGCTGAAAAAATTTTCTGCTTTCGAAGGGCCCAGGCGCCGGATCAGCGAATGTGGTGCGACTGGATCGACCGTATGTTTTCTAACAACTGCTAATCAAAAGATGTTCGGTCTTTTTGCCCCTGCAACGAAGCTACATCGGCCCCGCAACCTATGGAAGCATTCATTTACACAGCATTTTTGAGTGGAAATGTGCGTTCCTGGGATAGTTCAAGCAATCCCGGCGTGACGCGGCGCAATTTCCTGCAAGGTGGCCAATTTTGAACAGCCGGCCGCGTTAGCCGGTGCCTATGATGCTAGGGTCGATCGACAACCTGGGCCGAACCAAACTCCTGCGGTCGGCCTAAAGCTTCGATCTTGTGCAACGCATGATCGCAGAGAGCCGGCTGGTCCATTAGCCGGGCTCTCTTTCTTTTGGTGGTCTTGCGCCGCCGAAATCCCCTGATGGCGGCAAACGCGGCCAGCCTCTTTCCTTCATCGCCAAAGGCCTGGAGAATGTGCCCAACAACAAACGACGGGGAGGAATTATCTTGAAAATAGCTCTTTCGTTCACGCTGGCGCTGCTGGCCCTGATGTCGGCGGCCGTCGCGCAAGATTATCCCGACCGCGTCATCACGATGGTGGCGCCGTTTCCGCCGGGCGGCCCGTCCGACACCACGGCGCGCATGATCATCGGCCCGATGTCGCAGGCGCTCGGCCAGCAGATCATCGTCGAGAACGTCACCGGGGCCGGCGGCACCATCGGCACCAACAAGGTCGCTAAGGCCAAGCCGGACGGCTACACCATCATGGTGTCCGGTTCGGGCACGCACGCGGCGGCGGAATTTCTCAACAAAAACTTGCCTTACCGCTCCACCGATTTCGCACAGATCGGCCTCATCAATATCTCGCCGGTGGTACTGGTGGCGCGCGCGGGCGTGCCGGCCAATTCGCTGAAGGACTTCGTCGCCTATCTGCGCGCCAACGAAAAGAAGGTGACCGAAGCGGACGCCGGCGTCGGCTCGATCTCCAATCTCGCCTGTTCGGTGTTCCATTCGATCGCCGATGTCCACCCGACCGTCGCGTCGTATCGCGGCACGCCGCAGGCGACCTTGGATTTGGTGGCGGGCAATGTCGACTTCGGCTGCAACCAGATCGTCAACATCGTTCCACATATCAAGACCGGCAAGCTCAAGGCCTATGCGGTGACCGGCGACAAGCGCTCGCCGATGCTGCCGGACGTGCCGACCACCGCCGAGGCCGGCATGCCGCAGTTCAACCTCACGGTCTGGTTCGGCCTGTCGGCGCCCAAGGGCACGCCGCGGCCGGTCGTCGACAAACTCAGCAAGGCGCTCGACGTGGCGCTCAATGATCCCGTCGTGGTCAAGCGCTTCGCCGATCTCGGTTACGACGTGGTGCCGGCGGGCCAGCGCGGCCCCGATTACTTCGAAAAGTTCTACAAGGACGAAGTCGCGCTGTGGGCGAAAGTGCTGGGCGGCCTCGGCATGGGCGGCAAGTAGACGCCGTGACTGAAACCTGGCAGCCGGCGCACGGCGTGCAAATCGTCGCCGGCACGCCGCCCGGCGGCGGGCTCGACCGCGTCGCGCGAGCTTTGGCGAAGGCGATCGGCGAGGCGCATCTCGTCGACGCGCCGGTCGAGGTCGTCAACGTGCCCGGCGACGGTGCGCGCCGCGCCTGGACGCATTGCATCGACAACCACCCGGGCGACGGCCACGTGATCGGCATCAGTTCGCCCAATCTCGTCACCGATTATCTGGCCGGTCTGGCGAATTTCGAGCACGGCAAATATACGCCGATCGCCACCCTGGTGACCGAATATATCGCCTTCGCGGTTCGCTCGGACTCAAGTCTGAAATCCGGCGGCGACTTGCTCGCCCGGCTTGGCGACGACGCGCAAGGCGTCACCGTCGCGCTCTCGACCGCGCTCGGCAATCCCAATCACGTCGCGCTGGCGAAGCTGACCAGGCAGGTCGGCGGCGACGTCAACGCGCCGGTCATCCGCGTGTTCGACACCGCGCTCGATTGCGTCGCCGATGTCATCGCCGGCAACGCGGACGTGTGCGCCGTCACGGCGGCGAGCGTGCTCGCGGAGTTGAATGCCGGCCGCCTGCGCGTGCTCGCTGTCTCGGCGCCGGCACGGCTCGCCGGTCTGTTCGCAAACGCGCCGACGTGGACCGAGCAGGGCGCCGATTGCGTGATCGGCGCCTGGCGCGGCGTCACCGGCGCAGCCGGCCTCGCGCTGGCGCCGGTGAAATTCTGGGAAACCGTAATCGAAGCCGCCACCCAACAACCGTGCTGGGCCGAGGAACTGGCGCGCCTGAGCTGGTCGCCGCTGGTTCAGGTCGGTGACGCGCTGCGGTCATACCTTGCGGCCGAGCGCGCGGAATTCGTCGCCGTGCTGGGCGAACTCGGGCTGCTCAAGCGATAGTTTCGTCCTGCGAACTTCTCCGATGTTGCTCGATGCGGAGCAACGCCGAACATCTATACGGAGAAAATCGAGAAGAAGTGGATCTTCGGCATGCGCTCTCGGCACGCTTGGCAAGCTACGGCTATGCAAGAAGCGGGGGCGCCTGCGCCAAAAAATGGCGGGGCGCCCGGCGGGTTCTCCGCCGGACGCCCCTTGAACATATCAGCCGGCCTGTAAGCCGGGTTCTGTAAGGCCTGCGGGGCACGACCCACAAACGTGACGGCCATTCCTCTCGTACGCCGGTTGCCCGGCGCATCAAGCAACCTACCCGAACAACTGGCCCGGACGGACCTGAAGCTTGCGCTTCAACGTCGTTCCTATTCGGTCTTGCTCCCGGTGGGGTTTGCCGTGCCGTTGCCATTGCTGGAAACGCGGTGCGCTCTTACCGCACCGTTTCACCCTTACCGCGGCCAAAACACTACGCAGCCGCGGCGGTCTGTTCTCTGTGGCACTGTCCCTGAAGTCTCGCCCCGCGAGGGGTTCAACTCCGCCGGACGTTATCCGGCACCGTTCGTCCATGGAGCCCGGACTTTCCTCCCCGGCCGCCTTTCGGCATTGGCGCGGAGCGGCCGTCCGGCCGACTGACGCGGATAGGGATGGGGGCTGCTGCCGGCCTCGTCAAGGGAAGAGGGCGATGATGGTGAACCGGTCTCAGGTCAGCGGCGCTGGCCGGGTTTCCAGCAACGCCCGCAGCGTCAGCAGCGTGGAGGCGTCGGCGACGCCGTCCACTTGGGCAGGGCGGAAGTGGCGCTGGAACGCGGCAACCACGTCGCGCGTGGCCTCGTCATAAGTGCCGGTCTCCTCGACGCCGTAGCCGTAACCGTGCAGCACGCGTTGCAGCCGGCGCACCGCATCGCCTTGCTCGCCGGGATGCAGGGCCGTGCCCTCGAGATTGAGCGGGGCCGGGCGCACCCAATGGCCGACGCCGGAATCGCTCAACTGTTCCCAGGGGAATTTCTCGCCCGGATCCTGCTTGCGCCCCGGCGCCACGTCGGAATGCGCCAATATGCGGACGGAGCTGATCGGCCCGCGCCGGGTATTGATCGATTTGCATAGCGAGATGACCGCCGCGATCTGCCGCAGTGGGAAGTCGGGGTAGCCGAATTCGTGGCCCGGATTGACGATTTCGATGCCGATCGAGCACGAATTGACGTCCTTTTCGCCGCCCCAGGACGAGACGCCGGCGTGCCAGGCGCGAAACGACTCCGGCACGCATTGCACGATGTGGCCGTCCTCGAACACGACGTAATGGGCCGACACTTTGCTTTCCGACTTGCACAGCCGCTGCAATGCCGCCTCGCCGGTCTTCATGCCGGTGTAGTGCAGTAAGATCATGTCGGGCTTGCGCCCTTGCTTACGCTCGTCATGACTGGGCGAGGGCACGACATCGGCGACAAGGAAGGTATCCGGCGTAAATGCCGACATGGGCCGGACCCACCGTGGATGCGCGAGGCGCGGAAGCCGCATCATTCACCGCGCGCCAGCGAAAAAGCAACATTGGCGGTCGCGGACCGCCCGTTTTGCCCGCTTTCGGGCGACCGCCACCGGCCTGTTGCGCGGCCGGAAAGACGCGCCACGGCAACAAATCCTTAAGCTTAAAGGCTGTTAATCGGGTCCAGACGGTGCGGTGCGCCGGCGCCCGATTGGAGGGTTCCGGGCAGGGTCATTCCATTGATGCCCATAATATCCCATGGCTTTTCACGAATTCTCATCAAGCACGGCGGACCGCTTAACGTCCTGGGACGGCGCGGCAGTTCCCGGAGGTTTGCGTTCGCTCGCGGCCCAATTCGGACCTCCAGCGGCGGCGCGCGACGCGCCCGGAGCCGGCGAATGACGGCGAGCGGCGACGGCTTTGCGGCTGTCGTTGGCGGAGGCGCTCCCCATGTTCCGGTGCTCGGCCGCCCCGCCATCGACTTCCTCAACGTTCACGACGGCGGCGTCTATATCGACGCCACTTTCGGCGCCGGCGGCTATTCCCGCGCCATTCTCGCCGCCGCGAACTGCAAAGTAATCGGTATCGACCGCGACCAGACGGCAATCGCGCTTGGCGCGGACTTGGTGCAGGCGGCGAACGGCCGTCTCACCTTGATCGAAGACCGTTTCGCCAATCTCGATAGCGCGGCGCACGGCGCCGGCTTCGACGCGGTCGACGGCGTCGTGCTCGACCTCGGCGTTTCCTCCATGCAGCTCGACCGGGCCGAGCGCGGATTTTCGTTCCGTTTCGACGGGCCGCTCGACATGCGCATGGGCGGCGAGGGCGCGAGCGCGGCCGATGTGGTCGCCGGCGCGGGCGAACGCGATCTCGCCAATATCATTTTCATCCTCGGCGAGGAGCGCCATTCGCGCGGCGTCGCGCGCGCTATCGTCAAGGCCCGCGGCCAGGCGGCGATCCTCACCACGCGGGCGCTTGCCGATATCGTCGCTTCCGTGGTGCGCTCGCGCCCGGGCGATATCCACCCCGCCACGCGCACGTTCCAGGCGCTGCGCATCTTCGTCAATGACGAACTGGGCGAGCTGGTCGCCGCGCTCACCGCAGCCGAGCGCATTCTTAAGCCCGGCGGCCGCCTGGCGGCGGTATCGTTCCATTCGCTCGAGGATCGCATCGTCAAGTCGTTTCTTAGCCGTCGCGGCGAAATTCGCGCCGGCTCGCGCCACGCACCCGAGCCCGAACGCCCGGCGCCGACCTTCCGCGCGCTCACCAAGCGGCCGGTCGTTGCCGATGCCGACGAGACCGCCAGCAATCCGCGCGCCCGCTCGGCCAAGTTGCGGGCCGCCGAACGCACCGAAGCGCCGGCCCGCGCGGACGATGCGTCCGAGCTTCTGCCGCGGCTGCCTTCGCTCGACGATGTGTTGAAGGGACGCTGACCATGCGCCTTCTCCACATCTTCGTGATCGGCGCGCTCATCCTGGCGGCGTCCTTCGTCTACAAGATCAAGTTCGATTCCACGCTGCAGGCCGAGCGCGTCGCCAAGCTCGCCGGCCAATTGCGCCGCGAGCGCGACGCCATCGCCGGCCTGCGCGCCGAATGGGCGAAGCTCGACACTCCCGGCCGCATTCAGGGCCTGGCCGAGCGCCACCTGGTGCTGCGGCCGATGCTGCCTACGCAGTTCGACAATTTCGACCGGCTGCCGGCGCGTCCGCAGGCGGCGCCGTCGAGCGGCGATCCGATCGGCGCGATGCTGGCTCCCGTGCCGCCCGACACCACCGGCAGCGTGGCGCGGTGACCCGATGACCGCAGCCCGGAAAATGCCCGAAACCCGTTGGCAGCGTTGGCTGAACTCGTTTCTTTACGGCCAGGATGTCGACCGCAATGTGAAGGCCAAGGCGCGGCTCGGCCTCGCCATCGTCGCCTTCGCCGTCATCTACGGCGTCATCGCGCTGCGCCTTGTCATGTTTGCGGAGCAGAGTGACGGCCACGGCGCGCGCCGCAGCGTCGGCCAGGATGCCGTCGCCACCGCCCGCCCGGATATCCTGGACCGCAACGGCCAAATCCTCGCCACCGACGTGAAAGCCCCCTCGCTGTTTGCCGAACCACGCAAGCTCATCGACGTGGACGAGGCCGAGGAGTTGCTCACCGCAGTGCTGCCCGATCTCGACGCCAACGAAGTGCGCGACCGTCTATCGTCGAAGCGCGGTTTCGTCTGGCTCAAGCGCGAGATCACGCCCAAGCAGCAGCAGGAGATCCACCCGCTCGGCATTCCGGGCGTGGGCTTCCTCACCGAGAACAAGCGTGTCTATCCGAACGGCCCGGTGGTCAGCCACGAGATCGGCCACGTCAACATCGACAACCAGGGCATCGCCGGCATCGAGAAATGGCTGGACGGGCAGGGGCTCGCCGCGCTGCATATGGCGGGGCTTGCCACCGACCGGCTGCAAAAACCGGTCAATCTCGCGCTCGATCTGCGCGTGCAGTTCGCATTGCGCGACGAGCTCGTGGCCGCGCGCGAAAAATTCAAGGCCAAGGCTGCCTCCGGCGTGGTGCTCAACGTCAATACCGGCGAGATCGTCGCGCTGGTGTCGGAGCCCGATTACGACCCCAACAATCCGCGCGAGGCCAACGATCCGACCCGCATCAACCGCCTCACCACCGGCGTCTACGAGATGGGTTCGACTTTCAAGGTGCTCACCGTGGCGATGGCGCTGGATTCCGGCAAGGCGACGCTGGCGTCGACTTTCGACGCCAGCCATCCGCTGCACTACGGCCGCTTCGCCATCCACGATTATGAGCCGATGCACCGCGCGCTATCCGTGCCGGAGATTTTCACCTATTCGTCGAACATCGGCGCCGCGCGCATGGCGCTCGCCGTCGGCGTGCAAGGGCATCAGGCCTTCTTGAAGAAGATGGGCCAGCTCGACCGCCTGCGCACCGAACTTCCGGAAAGCGCCGAGCCGATTGTTCCCAAGCACTGGGGCGAGCTCAACACCGTGACCATCGCCTTCGGCCATGGACTGTCGGTAGCACCGCTGCAAGCGGTCATGGGCATTGCGGCCACCCTTAATGGCGGTCTGCTCATCCCGCCGACTTTCCTCAAGCGCAACGAGAGCGCGGCCAAGGCTTTGGCCAAGCAGGTGCTCAAACCGGAGACCAGCCGCGCCATGCGCTATCTGATGCGGCTCAACGCCGAGAAGGGCACTGCCACCAAGGCCAACGTCGATGGCTACTATATCGGCGGCAAGACCGGCACCGCCGAAAAGGTCGTCAACGGCCGCTATTCGAAGCACAAGCTGCTGACCGATTTCATGGCCGTTCTGCCGGCGGACAAGCCGAAATATCTGATGATGATCATGCTCGACGAGCCGCAGGCGACGCCGCAAACCCATGGATTTGCAACCGCCGGCTGGAATGCCGCGCCGACCGCCGCCAAGGTAATCGCTCGGATTGGCCCGCTACTCGATCTCGAGCCGCGTTTCGATTTGCCCAAGGCCGATCAACTGATCCTGGCCAAGGCGGTTGCGAGCCAGTAAGTGCAGGTGGCGTGCGGGCGGCCCCAAATTCCGCTTATTCCCGTGCGAACTTGAGCCTAGAAACGCGCCGATGAAACTTGCCGACCTGCAGCTTGAAAACGTCCGGCTCGATGCGCGTCAGGCAGGCATCGATATCGCCGGCATTGCCGCCGACAGCCGCAAGGTCAAGGCCGGTTTCCTGTTTTTCGCCATTGCCGGCGCCAAGGCCGACGGCGCCCATTTCGCGCGCGCCGCGGCGGCGGCCGGCGCGGTGGCGGTCGCCGCCGAGCAGCGTCCGGACGGACTGCCGGCCGATGTCGTTTTCGTACCCGTGGCGAACGCGCGCCGCGCGCTCGCTCTGGCGGCGGCGAAATTCTTCCCGCGCCAGCCCGGCACCATCGCGGCGGTCACCGGCACCAGCGGCAAGACTTCGGTCGCCGCCTTCACGCGCCAGATCTGGAGCGCGCTCGGCTTTCCGGCCGCCAGCATCGGCACCATCGGCGTGGTTTCGCCGACGGCCGAAACCTACGGCTCGCTCACCACGCCCGATCCGGTCGAACTGCATCGCACGCTCGACCGGTTGGCGGGCGAGGGCGTCACGCATCTGGCGCTCGAAGCCTCCTCGCACGGTCTCGACCAGCACCGGCTCGACGGCGTGCGCATCGCCGCCGGCGCCTTCACCAATTTGTCGCGCGACCACCTCGATTACCATCCGACCATCGAGGCTTATCTCGCCGCCAAATTGCGCCTGTTCGAGGAACTGATCGCGCCGAACGGCACGGCGGTGATCGACGTCGACGATTGCTATGCCGGGCAAGTGGTCGCGGCCGCCAAAAAACGCGGCCTCAAGATCATGACGGTCGGCGTCAACGGCGACGACATCAAGCTGATCGGCGGCGCCATCGACGGTTTCGCGCAAGTCGTCAGCATCGGCCATGGCGGCCGCGAGTTTAAGGTCAGGCTGCCGCTGGTCGGCGCCTTCCAGGTGCAGAACGCCGCGGTCGCCGCCGGCTTGGCAATCGCGACCGGCGCCGAGCCGGCGCGCGTGTTCGCAAGCCTCGAACATCTCACCGGCGCCAAAGGCCGGCTGGAACTGGCCGGCGCCAAGAACGGTGCGCCGATCTTCATCGACTATGCGCACAAGCCGGACGCGTTGAAGAAAGCGCTCGAAGCGCTGCGTCCTTATGCCAGCGGCAAACTGGTGGTGGTGTTCGGCGCCGGCGGCGACCGCGACTCGGGGAAACGTCCGATCATGGGCCACATCGCCGCGGAAAATGCCGACCGCGTCATCGTCACCGACGATAATCCGCGCAGCGAGCAGCCCGCCGCGATCCGCGCCGCCATCCTTGCCGCAACTCCCGGCGCTGCCGAAATCGGCGACCGCAACGAGGCGATCCGCGCCGGCATCGCCGCGCTGAAAGCCGGCGACGTATTGCTGATCGCCGGCAAGGGCCACGAGACCGGCCAGATCGTCGGTGATCGCGTCTTGCCGTTTTCCGATCACGACGCCGTCGCCGCGGCGTTGCAGGGTGACGCGGCATGAGCGCGCTATGGACCATCGATGCCATGGCCGCCGCGATGCGCGCGAACAAAGCCGGCGCGCTGCCGGCGGAAGTGCCCGGCCTATCCATCGACAGCCGCAGCGTGGCCAAGGGCGAAGCCTTCTTCGCCATCACCGGCGACAATCGCGACGGCCACGATTTCGTCGAGACAGCGCTTAAGGCCGGCGCCGGGCTTTCGGTGGTCGCGCGCGGCAAGCGGGCGCAATTTGCCGCCGAGGCGCCTTTGCTCGCGGTCGACGACGTGCTCGGCGCCTTAAGCGATCTCGCCCGCGCCGCGCGCGAGCGCAGCGATGCCAAAGTGATCGCCGTCACCGGCTCAGTCGGCAAGACCAGCACCAAGGAGGCCTTGCTCCTTGCGCTCGGCGCCGACGGCGAGACCCATGCCTCGGCCGCATCCTACAATAATCACTGGGGCGTGCCGCTTTCTCTGGCGAGATGTCCGGCGAGCGCCAAATACGCGGTATTCGAGATCGGCATGAGCCACGCCGGCGAGATCACGCCGCTCACCAAATTGGTGCGCCCGCACGTGGCGATTGTCACGACCATCGCGCCGGTGCATCTGGAATTTTTCGGCACGCTCACGAAAATCGCCGACGCCAAAGCGGAGATCTTCTTAGGCCTCGAGCCGGGCGGCGCCGCCGTGCTCAATCGCGACAACCGCCAATACGCGCATCTCGCGCAGGCTGCCGCGGCCGCCGGCGTCACGCGCATCGTGTCGTTCGGCGAAAACGCCAAGGCGGACGCGCGGCTGTTGCGGCATTCGCTTCAGGCCGACTGCTCGACCGCCGAAGCGCGCATTCTCGGGCAAAGCGTCACCTACAAGCTCGGCGCGCCCGGCAAGCACTTGGTGCTCAATTCACTGGCCGTGCTGGCCGCCGCCGTGCTTGCTGGCGCCGACCTGGCGCTGGCGGCGCTCGCGCTCAATAACCTCAAGCCGGCCAGCGGGCGCGGCACCCGCGCCACCTTGCGCGTCCCCGGCGGCAGCGCGCTGCTGATCGACGAGAGCTACAACGCCAATCCGGCCTCCATGCGGGCCGCCATCGCGCTGCTCGGCCAGGCCGCGGTTGGCCCCCAGGGCCGCCGCATCGCCGTTTTGGGCGATATGCTGGAACTTGGGCCCCAAGGACCGGCGCTGCACCGCGGCCTGGCCGAGCCGATCGCGGCCGCCGGCGTCGACCTGGTATTCTGCAGCGGGCCGCTGATGCACGCGCTCTGGCAGGCCCTTCCCTCTGGCAGCCGGGGCGGCTATGCCGAGACCGCGGCGGGTCTGGAGCCGGCCGTGCTCGCCGCCATCCGCGCCGGCGATGCGTTGATGTTGAAAGGTTCGCTGGGCTCTAAAATTGGGCCAATCGTCAAAGCTCTGGAACGGCAATTCGCCAGACCGGCCGCGTTCGAGCCGGCGCCGGCGGCGCCTAACTGAAAGCGCAGGACCCCGAAAAGCCGGCACCGGTTTTCGGATAAGATCATGCGCCACGAAAGCTGCGGGATTTGATTCGATGTTCTATTGGTTGACCGAATTTTCCGACAAGGTCTCGTTCCTCAACGTCTTCCGTTACATCACGTTCCGCACCGGCGGCGCCATCGTCACCGCGCTGGTGTTCGTGTTCCTGTTCGGCGGCCCCATGATCGACCTGCTGCGCCTCAAGCAGGGCAAGGGCCAGCCGATCCGCGCCGACGGCCCGCAATCGCATCTGATCACCAAGAAGGGCACGCCTACCATGGGCGGCCTGATGATCCTCTCCGGCCTGCTGGTCTCGACTTTGCTATGGGCGAACCCGACGAGCCCTTATGTGTGGATCGTGCTCGGGGTGACACTGAGCTTCGGCCTGATCGGTTTTTATGACGACTATCTCAAGGTCACCAAGCAAAGCCATGCCGGCTTTGCCGGCCGCACGCGGCTCGGCGCCGAGGCGCTGATCGCGGTCGTTGCCTGCATGGCGCTCTCTCATCTGGGCAAAGGGCCGATCGCGACCTCGCTGGTGTTTCCGTTCTTCAAGGAACTGGTGATCAATCTCGGCTGGGCCTTCGTGCTGCTCGGCACCTTCGTGATCGTCGGCGCCGGCAATGCGGTCAACCTCACCGACGGCCTCGACGGCCTCGCCATCGTGCCGGTGATGATCGCGGCGGCGAGCTTCGGGCTGATCTCGTATCTCGCCGGCAATTTGGTGTTCGCCGACTATTTGCAGATCCACTATGTCGCCGGCACCGGCGAATTGGCGGTGCTGTGCGGCGCGGTGATCGGCACCAGTCTCGGCTTCCTGTGGTTCAACGCGCCGCCGGCCTCGATCTTCATGGGCGATACCGGCTCGCTGGCGCTGGGCGGCATGCTCGGCGCGGTGGCGGTGGCGATCAAACACGAGATCGTGCTTGCCATCATCGGCGGCCTATTCGTGCTGGAGGCGGTGTCGGTGATCGTGCAGGTGGTGTCGTTCAAGCTCACCGGCAAACGCGTGTTCAAGATGGCGCCGATCCACCATCACTACGAGCAGCTCGGCTGGACCGAGCCGCAGATCGTGATCCGGTTCTGGATCGTCGCCGTGGTGCTGGCGCTCGCAGGTCTTGCGACGCTGAAGTTGCGATGAGATTCTCGGGCGCGCGGCAAGCTCCCTCTTCACCTCCCCCTGGAGGGGGGAGGTCGGTCCGCGAAGCGGACCGGGAGGGGGTGACAGCGCAAAATGTTCACCCCACCCCGGCGGACTTCGTCCGCCAACCGTCCCCCTCCAGGGGAAGGTTGGACCGCGTTCGCCGGTCGCGCAGATGATCGCCATCACCACTTTCGCCGGCAAAAAGGTCGCGGTCTTCGGCCTCGGTAGCTCGGGCCTTTTGTCGGCGCGCGCGCTGGCCGCGGGCGGCGCCGACGTCATCGCCTTCGATGACGACGACAAGAAGCTCGCCGGGGCGCGCGCCGCCGGCGTCAAGACGCAGGATCTGCGCGAACTCGAATGGCGCAGGATCGCGGCGCTGGTGCTGGCGCCCGGCGTGCCGCTCACCCATCCGACGCCGCATTGGGCGGCGGCGCTCGCGCGCAAAGCCGGTGTCGAGATCGTCGGCGACATCGAATTGTTCTGCCTCGAGCGCGCAAAATCGAGCGGACAGGCTCCGCTCGTCGCCATCACAGGTACCAACGGCAAATCGACCACGACGGCGCTGATCGCGCATCTGATCAAAAGCGCCGGCCGCGACGCCCAGATGGGCGGCAATATCGGCGTGCCGGTGCTGGCGCTCGCAGCCTTCGCACCCGGCCGCGTCTACGTGCTCGAAATCTCGTCCTACCAGATCGATCTGGCGCCCTCGCTGCATGCAACCGTCGGCATTCTGCTCAATGTCACGGAAGACCATCTCGACCGCCACGGCACGATGGAGAACTACGCCGCCATCAAGGCGCGTCTGCCGGCCGGCGTGGAGGCGGGCGGCACCGCGGTGATCGGCGTCGACGATGACTGGACGCGCGCTGCCGCCGAACGCATCGCGCGCGCCGGCAAGAAAGTGGAACGGGTCTCCGTGCAAGGCGCTTTGCGCGACGGCTATTACGCGCAAGGCTCGCGCATCCTGCGTGCGGCCGGTGGCAAAGCGGAAGCCGTCGCCGATCTCGCCGGCATCGGCAGCTTGCGCGGCACGCACAACGCGCAGAACGCCGGCGCCGCGATCGCCGCCTGTCTTGCGCTCGGCCTCGACCTGGCGGCGATCCGAAAGGGGCTCGCGAGTTTCCCGGGCCTTGCCCATCGCATGCAGCAGGTCGGCCGCAAAGAGACGGACAAGGGCAACGTTCTGTTCGTCAACGACTCGAAGGCGACCAACGCCGACTCCGCCGCCAAGGCGCTGGCGAGCTTCGGCGATATATTCTGGATCGCCGGCGGCAAGCCGAAAACCGGCGGTATTGCCGGCTTGGCTGAATTCTTCCCGCGCATCCGCAAGGCCTATTTGATCGGCGAGGCGGCCAAGGATTTCGCCAAGACGCTGGACGGCAAAGTGCCCTACGAGATTGTCGAGACGCTGGAGCGCGCCGTGCCGCTCGCCGCGCGCGACGCCTCGGCCTCCAGCCTGAAAGAGCCGGTGGTCTTGCTCTCGCCGGCCTGCGCCTCGTTCGACCAGTACCCGAACTTCGAGGTGCGCGGAAAGGCGTTCACCGACCTGGTGCGCGCGATCCCGGGGGTCGTTCTCTGATTGTCGTCACCGGGCCGACGCGAAGTGTCGTGACCCGGCCATCCCGCTTAGCAAGGCACTGTGCTCCTAAGCGGGATGGCCGGGTCAAGCCCGGCCATGACAAGTCAAAAATCCCTCCATTAATGCTTCGTAAACCGTGACGCGTCAGCTTCAAGCCGGACGGGAACGGGACATGGTTTCGCGCGCGCAACGCACGCCTTTCGGCGAATGGTGGTGGACGGTCGACCGGCTGACGCTGGCCGCTTTCGGCGCGCTGATGCTGGCCGGCGTGGTACTGTCGCTTGCCGCCAGTCCGCCGGTGGCCGGCCGGCTCGGGCTCGACCCGTTCTATTTTGTCAACCGCCACATCCTTTATCTGATCCCGACCGTCGCCATCATGCTGGCGGTGTCGTTCCTCGACCCGCGCCAGATCCGGCGGCTGGCATTGATCGTGTTCGCGGTCAGCCTCGTGATGGTGGCGGTGACGCCGTATTTCGGCGCCGAGATCAAAGGCGCGCGGCGCTGGCTGATTATTTTCGGCGTCAACATCCAGCCGTCGGAATTTCTCAAGCCCGCCTTCGTCATCCTGATCGCCTGGCTGTTCGGCGAATCGGCCAAGCGCGCCGACATGCCGGCCAATGCGTTCGCGCTCCTGCTGTTGTTGCTGGTGGTGGCGCTGTTGGTGATCCAGCCCGATTTCGGCCAGACCTTGCTGGTCATGCTGGTATGGAGCGCGCTGTTCTTCATGGCCGGCATGCGGCTCATTTGGGTATTCGGCATCGCCGGCATTTCCGGGATCGGCCTGACGGCCGCCTATTTCACCGTGCCGCACGTGGCGGCACGCATCCAAAAGTTCCTTAACCCGGCCTCGGGCGACACCTTCAACATCGACATCGCCACCGAAAGCTTCATGCGCGGCGGCTGGTTCGGCCGCGGCCCGGGCGAGGGTACGGTCAAGCGGCTGCTGCCGGAGAGCCACACCGACTTTGTGTTCGCGGTGGCGGCGGAGGAATTCGGCGTCGCGCTCTGCCTGGTGCTGGTCGCGCTCTACGCTTTCATCGTGATCCGCGCGCTGACGCGCGCGATGCGCAGTGAAGACGCGTTCACGCGCTTCGCCGCCGCGGGCCTGGCGATTTTGTTCGGCATGCAGTCGGCCATCAACGTCGCGGTGAACCTGCACCTCATCCCGGCCAAGGGCATGACGCTGCCGTTTATCTCCTATGGCGGCTCCTCGATGATTTCGCTCGCCTACGCCATGGGCATGCTGCTGGCGTTGACGCGCGAACAACCCAGTACGGCCATGCTGACGTCGCCGGGACTCGCGAGTGAGGGGAGCGCCGTCTGATGGCCGCGGGCGCGCCGCCACTGGTCCTGCTGGCGGCCGGCGGAACTGGTGGACATTTGTTCCCGGCGCAGGCGCTCGCTGACGCGCTGCTAAAACGCGGCGCCATCGTCGATCTCGCCACCGATGCGCGTGCCGCCCACTTCAAATTCCCGGCACGCACCGTGCATCTCATCCCAAGTGCGACCTTGCGCGGGCGCAATCCGGTCTCGCTCGCGCGCACCGCCGCGCTGTTGACGCTAGGCACCGCCAAGGCCTGGTCGATGTTGGGCCGCGTGCGCCCCGCCGTGGTGGTTGGCTTCGGCGGCTACCCGACCGTGCCGCCGCTGATGGCGGCCACGCTGCGCGGCATTCCGACCGTGCTGCACGAGCAGAACGGCGTCATGGGCCGCGCCAATCGATTGCTGGCGGCCCGCGTCACCGCCATCGCCACCGGCTTTCGCACCCTGGCGCGGCTCGACCCGCGGCTGCAGGGAAAGATCACCTTCACCGGCAATCCGGTGCGGGCCGAGGTGATCGCCGCGGCGGCGACGCCCTATGCCGCGCCGGCAGCGGACGGAAAATTGCGGCTGCTGGTTTTCGGCGGCAGCCAGGGCGCGCGCGTGATGGCCGAGATCGTCCCGGCGGCGATCGAGCACCTTACCGCCGATCTGCGTGCGCGCTTGGCGGTGGTGCAGCAGGCGCGGGCTGAGGACCTTGAGATGGTGCGCGGCATTTACGCCCGGCTCGGCGTTGCCGCCGAGACCGCGCCGTTCTTTTCCGATTTGCCGGCGCGCATGGCATCCGCCCACCTCGTGATCTCGCGCTCCGGCGCCTCCACGGTGGCCGAGCTCTCGGCCATCGGCCGGCCGGCTATCTTGGTGCCGCTGCCGCATGCGCTCGACCAGGACCAATTCATCAATGCGGGAGTGCTCGAAGCCGCCGGCGGCGCGATCCGCATCGAACAGCGCGATTTCACCCCGGAGCGTCTGGCCTCCGAGATCGCAGGCTTAGCCGGCGAGCCCGGGCGGCTTGGCCGCATGGCGCAGGCGGCCAAATCGGCCGGTACCGTCGACGCCGCCGAGCGGCTGGCCGACCTGGTATTGAAAGTCGCGGGACTTTAAGCATTCCGCCCGGCTGGTCTTGTTTCGGCCATCCACCTCTTGCAATAAGCACCCAGGAAACTAGGGGCGAATCCATGAAACTGCCGCGCGACATTGGGCCGGTGCATTTCGTCGGTATCGGCGGCATCGGCATGAGCGGCATCGCCGAGGTGCTGGCCAATCTCGGCTACACTGTTACCGGCTCCGACGTCGCCGACAGCGCCAATGTCAAACGCCTGCGCGATTTGGGCATCGCCGTCTTCATCGGTCACAAGGCGGAGAATATCAACAGCGCCGACGTGGTGGTGGTGTCCTCCGCCATCAAGCGCGACAACCCGGAACTGATCGCCGCCCGCGTCAAGCGATTGCCGGTGGTGCGGCGCGCCGAGATGCTGGCCGAGCTGATGCGGCTGAAAAGCTGCGTCGCCATCGCCGGCACCCACGGCAAGACCACGACCACGTCGATGGTCGCGGCCCTGCTCGATGCCGGCGGCCTCGACCCGACGGTGATCAATGGCGGCATCATCAACGCCTACGGCACCAACGCCCGCTTGGGGGCGGGCGACTGGATGGTGGTGGAGGCGGACGAATCCGACGGCACCTTCCTCAAGCTGCCGGCCGACATCGCCATCGTCACCAATATCGATCCCGAGCATCTCGATCATTTCCACACTTTCGACGCGGTGCAGGAGGCCTTCCGCGCCTTCGTCGAGAACATTCCGTTCTACGGCTTTGCCGTGATGTGCACCGATCACCCGGTGGTGCAGTCGCTGGTCGGCAAGTTGGAAGACCGCCGCATCCTGACCTACGGCGAAAATCCGCAGGCCGACATCCGCCTGGCCGACATCGCACATGACAATGGCCAATCACACTTCTCGGTGCTGTTCCGCGATCGCGAGGGCAAAGCCACCCACGCCATCGACAAGCTGACGCTGCCGATGCCCGGACGCCACAACGCGCTCAACGCGACGGCGGCGGTGGCGGTGGCGCATGAGCTCGGCATCAAGGATGACGTCATCCGCAAGGCGCTGCGCGCGTTCGGCGGCGTCAAGCGCCGCTTCACCAAAGTTGGCGAATGGAACGGCGCCGTCATCATCGACGATTACGGCCACCATCCGGTGGAGATCGCCGCCGTCTTGCGCGCCGCGCGTGAGAGCGCCAAGGGCCAGGTGATCGCGGTGATGCAGCCGCACCGCTACACGCGGCTGCACGATCTGTTCGAGCAGTTCTGCACCTGCTTCAACGACGCCGACGCCGTCGTGGTGGCGCCGGTCTATCCGGCCGGCGAAGCGCCGATCGCCGGCGCCGACCGCGACGCGCTGGTGGCGGGCCTGCGCGCGCACGGCCACAAGCAGGCGATCCCGCTCGAAGGTCCGGAAAAACTCGCCGGCCTGATCAAGGAGCTGGCCAAGCCCGGCGACTACGTGGTCTGCCTCGGCGCCGGCTCGATCACGCAATGGGCCTACGCGCTGCCGGCGGAATTGAAAGCGCTATGAGCTTTGCCGATATCGTTCCCGGCCTGAAAGCCCGGATGCCGGAATTGCGCGGGCATCTGCTGGCCAACCAGTCGCTCGAGGAACTGACCTGGTTCCGCGTCGGCGGTCCGGCGCAGGCGTTCTTCATGCCGCAGGACGAAAACGACCTGGCCTATTTTCTGCAAAACTTGGCCGTCGAGATCCCCGTGACGGTGATCGGCGCCGGCTCGAACCTGATCGTGCGCGACGGCGGCGTGCCGGGTGTGGTCATCCGGCTCGGGCGCGGCTTCAACGAGATCAAGGTCGAAGCGGACCATCGCGTCGCCGCCGGCACCGCCATGCTCGACGTCATGGTGGCGCGCGCGGCGCAGGCCGCCGGCATCGCCGGCTTGGCGTTCTTCAGCGGCATTCCCGGCTCGATCGGCGGCGCCTTGCGCATGAACGGCGGCGCCTATGGGGCTGAGACCAAGGACGTGCTGATCGAGGCGCGCGGCATCGACAGGCGCGGCGCGATGCGCAGCTACAGCAACGCGGACATGGGATTTTCCTACCGCCATTGCGGCGTGCCGGACGACGTCATCTTCACCGCGGCTTTATTCCAGGGCCGCGCCGGCGATCCGGACGCAATTGCCTCCAAGATGGCCGAGATCAAGGGCAAGCGCGAGAAGAGCCAGCCGCGCAATCGCACCGGCGGCTCCACCTTCAAGAATCCGGAGGGCTTAAGCGCCTGGAAACTGGTGGACGAGGCCGGCTGCCGCGGGCTTAAAGTGGGGCAGGCGCAAGTCTCCGAACTGCACAGCAATTTCCTCATCAGCCGCGACGGCGCCAGCGCGGCCGATATCGAAACCTTGGGCGAGACCGTGCGCGCGCGGGTCAAGGCGCATTCCGGCATCGAACTGGAATGGGAAATTAAGAGGATTGGTATCCAGTAATGCGTTATGGCCGGGCTTGTCCCGGCCATCCACGACTTGCTTAAACAGGAAAGGCGTGGATGCCCGCGACAAGCGCGGGCATGGCGACGGAGAGGTTGATGAAACACGTCGCCGTATTGATGGGAGGCTGGTCGGCCGAGCGCGAGATTTCGCTGCGCTCGGGCAAGGCTTGCGCCGATGCGGCCGAACGATGCGGCTATCGCGTCAGCCGGCTCGATGTCGACCGCGAGGTCGCCGCGAAATTGCGCGAGCTCAAGCCCGGCGTTGCGCTCAACGTGCTGCATGGCCGGCCCGGCGAGGACGGCACGCTGCAAGGTTTGCTGGAAATTCTCGGCATCCCTTATTCCCATTCCGGCGTGCTGGCTTCCGCCTTGGCGATGCAGAAAGACATCGCCAAGACCGTGCTCAGGGCGGCGAACGTGCCGGTGCCGGGCGGCGTGGTTGTATCCCGCGCGCAAGCGGCCGAGCGCCATCTGTTGCCGCCGCCTTATGTGATTAAACCGGTGGCGGAAGGTTCCAGCGTCGGCGTCTTCATCGTGCGCGAGGACCACAAGCATCCGCCGCAGGAATTGACGCGGGCCGACTGGAGCTTCGGCGAGAAGGTGCTGGTCGAGCCCTATATCCCGGGCAAGGAACTCACCTGCGCGGTGATGGGCGACAAGGCACTCGGCGTCATCGAAATCGTCGCCGCCACAAAATTCTACGACTACGAGGCCAAATACGCGCCCGGCGGCTCGAAACACCTGCTGCCGGCGCCGGTTTCCGCGGAGATTTATGAGGAGTGCCGGCGTCTGTCGCTGGCCGCGCATCGCGCGCTCGGGTGCCGCGGCGTGAGCCGCACCGACTTCCGTTACGACGACAGCCTCGCCGGTACGAAGGGTTTGGCCTGCCTGGAAGTGAATACGCAGCCGGGAATGACCGAAGTTTCGCTGGTTCCGGAGCTTGCCCAGTACGCCGGCATCGCTTTCGAGGACCTGGTGCGCTGGATGATCGAGGACGCCTCGCTCGACCGCTAAATCCCGCCTGAGGGCGCCGATTTTGCCACACCCGGCCTAAGTTAAGGCCGCCTGCTCACAATCCGTAAACCTTTACTAATCGTTTACCAAAAGGCCCGAAGACTAGGGCCCGGCGGCGTTTTGCGCGCGCGGCAAAGGGTTTGCGCGTGTGAGACTGCCGGCGGGACGACGCCTGGATATCGGGGCATGACCGAACCCTCGCTCGTGCCGGAACTTGCTGCCCATGATGGGCCAACGTTTGAAGAGCCGGTCGCGATGGATGTTCGGGGACGCCTCGTTCAATCGCTAAAGCTGAAACTGAAACGACGTGCCAAGGCCGCTCCGCGGCCGCGCGCGCATGCCCGCCCGTTGTCGGATTCGCGCGTGCTGCGCTTCATTTGCCGCTGGGGCGATCCGCTGCTCGAATTGAAAGTGCCGCGCGGCGCCGGCGCCAGCGCCGCCGCCTTGCTGCTGCTCGCCAGCACCTTTTACGGCGTGGTCAAAGGCGGCCATGCCGAGGCGATCGCCGAACAAATTCAGGATATTTGCGATAGCGCCGCCAACAGCGTCGGCTTCCGCATTTCCGAGGTCGCGCTCGCCGGCGAACGCGAAGTCAGCCGCGAGGACATTCTGAGTCTTGCCGGCGTGACCGGCCGCTCCTCGCTGCTGTTTCTCGACCCCGGCCAAACGCGCCTGCGGCTGTTGACCAATCCGTGGATCGAAGAGGCGACCGTCCTCAAGCTTTATCCCGGCCGGCTGCGCATAGCCATCAAGGAACGCCAGGCCTTCGCGCTGTGGCAAAAAGACGGCCGCGTCTACCTCATCGCCGCCGACGGCACCGTGCTGGAAACCTACGTGCCGCGGCGTTTCGCGTCGCTGCCGCTGGTCGTCGGCGACGGCGCCGAGCGCGAGGCGCAGGCCATTCTCGATCTGCTCAAGCGCTATCCGGCGTTCGCCAAGTCGGTCGAGGCTTCGGTGCTGGTCGCCGAGCGGCGCTGGAACCTGCTTCTGAAAAGCGGCATCGAATTGCTGTTGCCGGAGCGCGAGCCCGCGCACGCACTGACCATGCTGACCGATCTCGATCGAGACAAGAAATTGCTGTCGCGCGACATCGTGACGGTCGATCTGCGGCTTTCCGACCGCGTCACCGTGCGCCAATCCGATGCCGCGGCGGCGGCGCGCGACGAGGCGCTCAAGGCGGCCGAAAAGAACAAGAAGGCCAAGCGCAAGGGAAGCGAGGCATGACGGTGCTGCACTTCGGCCTCACGCCCAAGATGAAGCCGGTGTCGCCGCGGCGCGCGGCGGTGGTGGCCGGCCTCGATGTCGGCACCAGCAAGATCGTCTGCGTGATCGCGCGGCTCGAGCCGCAGGCGCCGCAGGACGTGCTGCGCCGGCGCAGCCATGGCGTGCGCATCCTCGGGTTTGCCCATACCGCCGCAAGCGGCATGAAGGCGGGCGGCGTGGTCGACCTGGTCTCGGTCGAAGAAATGGTGCGCCAGGCCATCGATATCGCCGAAAGCAAGGCCAAGGTGCAGCTTGAATCCGTGGTGGTGTCGCTGTCCGGCGGCCGTCTCGGCAGCGAGCGTTTCGTCGCCGGTATCGAACTTGCCGGCGGCGCGGTGACCGAAGGCGACATCGGTCGCGTGCTGGCGGCGGCCAGCCGCCACTCGGTGCGCGACGGCCGCGCCGTGCTGCATTCGCTGCCCATCGGTTACGCGCTGGACGACGTCGGCGGCATACGCGAGCCGCGCGGCATGCTCGGCCGGCGCTTCGGCGCCGACATGCACATGGTCACCGCCGACGTGGCGACCGTGCGCAACCTGATGCTGGCGGTCGAGCGCAGCCACTTGTCGATCGAAGCGATGGTGGCATCCCCCTATATGGCGGGCCTGGCCTGCCTGGCGGACGACGAGGCCGATCTCGGCGCCGCAACCATCGATATGGGGGCCGGAACGACCACTTTGGCGGTATTTTCCGGTGGAAAATTCGTCCATGTCGACGGCTTCGCGCTCGGCGGCTACCACGTCACCATGGATATCGCCCGTGGGCTGAACACCCGGATCGCGGATGCTGAGCGAATCAAAGCGATCTATGGCAGTGTTTTGTCCGGTGGGTCGGATGAACGGGACATGATCACGGTTCCTCCGGTCGGCGATGATGAACGCGAGTCGCCGCAATTCGTCGCGCGGGCAACGCTCGTGCGCATCATCAAGCCCCGGGTCGAGGAGATCCTGGAGATGGTGCGAGACCGGCTCAAGGCTTCGCCGTTCGCGGCCGAACCGCGCGCGCGCGTGGTGCTTACCGGCGGCGCCAGCCAGCTTGCAGGCATCGCCGATCTGGCGGCGCGCATCTTGAGTAGGCCGGTGCGTATCGGGCGTCCCCTTGGGTTAGCGGGCTTGCCGGAAGCGGCCAAAGGTCCGGCATTTGCCGTTGCGGCGGGCCTCTTGGTCTATCCGCAAGCGGCACATCTTGAACACTTCGAACCGCGGAAAACGCGGCAATTGATGACAGGAACGGGCGGTTACATGGCACGGGTCGGACGATGGCTGCGCGAAAGCTTCTGACCCACAACAACGGAACCACGAAGGGATCGGCCGCGGACCGGTCTTATTCGACGGCGTGCGGGCGCGACGTTCAGCCTGCTGCCTGTGCATCAAAGAGGCAAACATGACGATCAACCTGAAGATTCCAGACATTCGCGAGATGAAGCCGCGAATTACCGTGTTCGGCGTCGGCGGTGCCGGCGGCAATGCGGTCAACAACATGATCGCGGCCGGTCTGCAAGGCGTCGACTTCGTCGTCGCCAATACCGACGCGCAGGCGCTCACGCTGTCGAAGGCCGAACGCATCGTCCAGATGGGCACGCAGGTGACCGAAGGTCTCGGCGCCGGCTCGCAGCCCGAAGTCGGCCGCGCCGCCGCCGAAGAAGTGATCGACGAACTGCGCGATCATCTCAACGGCGCCCACATGGTGTTCGTCACCGCCGGCATGGGCGGCGGCACCGGCACCGGCGCCGCGCCCGTGATCGCCAAGATCGCGCGCGAGCTCGGCATCCTCACGGTCGGCGTGGTCACCAAGCCGTTCCACTTCGAGGGCGCCCGCCGCATGCGCTTCGCCGAAGCCGGCATTGTCGAGCTGCAGAAGGTGGTCGACACCCTGCTGATCATCCCGAACCAGAACCTGTTCCGGGTTGCCAACGAGAAGACCACCTTTGCCGACGCCTTCGCCATGGCGGACCAGGTGCTCTACTCCGGCGTCGCCTGCATCACCGACCTGATGGTCAAGGAAGGCCTGATCAATCTCGACTTCGCCGACGTCCGCGCGGTCATGAAGGAGATGGGCAAGGCGATGATGGGCACCGGTGAGGCCACCGGCGAGAAGCGCGCTCTCGCCGCCGCCGAAGCGGCGATCGCCAATCCGCTGATCGACGACGCCTCCATGAAGGGCGCCCGCGGTCTGCTGATCTCGATCACCGGCGGCAAGGACCTCACGCTGTACGAAGTGGACGAGGCTGCCACCCGCATCCGCGAGGAAGTCGACCAGGACGCCAACATCATCGTCGGCGCCACGTTCGACGAAGCTCTGGAAGGCATCATCCGGGTCTCGGTGGTGGCGACCGGCATCGACCACACCGGCTTGCAACGCCTGCCGGCACTGCCCGAAGCCGCTCTCAAGGAACTCGCCGGCAAGGCGCGGGCGGATGCCCGCCGTGCCGTCGATCGCGTCGAGCGGGCTCCGGCGCCGGTCACCGCCAGTGCGACGGCGGTCGAATCCGCAGCCCACGCCGCGGTCGCCGCCGCGCTCATGGCGCCGACTTCGATCGAGGATGTCTCGATCCGGCCGCTGCCGATGAAGCCGTCTTTGTTCGAGACGCCGGCCGAAGCCGCGCAAGCCGAAATGCCGACGCCGAAGACCTTCATCCCGCCGGCGCCCGAGCGGACGACGGTGCGCACGCCACGTATGCCGCGCATCGACGAACTGCCGTTGCCGGCGCAGAAAGAGATCAAGGCGCAGCGCGGCGAACTCGATGACGATCACCCGGAGAAGCGCCGCATGTCGCTGATGCAGCGGCTGGCCTCGGTCGGCCTCGGTCGCCGTGCGGATAGCACCGAGCCGCCGCCCGCACCGCGCCGCGTGCAGGCGACGCCGCAATTCGAGCGGCCACAGCGACCGGCGGCGGCCCGCCCGGACGAGGTATCGGAATATGCCAGGCGCTCGGCGCCGCATGGCCTCGACACCCACGGCCGGACCGCGCCGGTGCATGGATCGGCCGAAGAGGACCAGTTGGACATCCCGGCGTTCTTGCGCCGCCAAGCCAACTGACGGGCGCACAAAATGCAAGGACGGCCCCGCCCACGATCCGGCGCGGGGCCGTTTTCCTATCCCATGTGTTTTAGATTTGTTTAACTAATTGAATTAATAGGTCTTTATGGATGGCGCCGGAATCGGAGCAGAGCCGCTCAAGCCCGGACCTCGCCATCGCAAGGCCGTTGGGGCAAGCTCGATCGGTTTCCGCAGGGTTTTTGCGGTCGAAATTGCGGCAAAAAAGAGTAACAGTCGGTAAGAAGACGTGAGTTGGAGGCTGCCCGCGATATGGCCTAAGTTTCAGGGGTCAAAGGGACTTTTCGATCCCTTAGGGGTGTCTTTCGGGTCGCGGACAGTCGCTGTTTTGAAGGCCGAATTGTGGCTCCTGCTGGGGCTTCGGATGGGGACGCGCGGCTTGCTTGTAGGCCGGCGTAAACGGGTACGATGAAGGGTGCTAAGCAGACGACGCTGCGCGACCACGTTGCCGTCTCCGGCATCGGCGTGCATTCCGGCAGCCCCGTCACCCTGACGTTACATCCAGCCGGCGACGATACCGGCATCCTGTTCCAGCGCGTGTCGCGGGACGGGTCGATCGAGCGCAAAATTCGCGCCGACGTGCGCGCGGTCACCGCCACTGAATTTGCCACCGTGCTCGGCGATGCCTCCGGTCCGCTTTGCTCGACGGCCGAGCATCTGCTGGCGGCGCTGCGCGGCCTCGGCGTCGACAATGCGGTGGTCGAGATCGACGGACCCGAAGTGCCTATCATGGACGGCAGCGCGGCGCCCTTCGTCGATGCCATCGATCAGGCTGGCCTTACCGCGCGCGCTTTGCCGCGCCGCTACATCGAAGTGGTCAAGGCGGTGCGTGTGTCCAAGGACGGCGCGCTCGGCGAATTGCTGCCCAATCAGAACGGCTTCCGGGTCGAGGCCGAGATCGAATTTGACCATCCGCTCATTCGCCGCCAGTCGCTCGCGCTCGACATCGAGCCGGTGGCCTTCCGCCGCGAGCTCGCAAGCGCCCGCACCTTCGGTTTCATGAAGGACGTCGCCAAATTGTGGAGCGCCGGCTACGCGCTCGGCGCCTCGTTCGACAATACGCTGGTGGTGAGCGAGGACCGCGTCCTCAATCCGGATGGCTTGCGCTTTGCCGACGAATTCGTGCGCCACAAGATGCTCGACGCCATCGGCGACCTGGCGCTCGCCGGGCAGCCGTTGCTCGCCACCTACCGCACTGTCCGCGGCGGTCATAAGCTCAACCACGCGGTGCTGTCGGCGCTGATGGCCGACCGCAGCGCCTGGCGGGTGATCGAGGCGAAAGAGTCGGCCCGCCGCCCGCGAGGCCAGGCCCAGATCGGCGCCGGCCTGCTGGCGCCGGCCTACGGACCGGAAATGGCCTGAAAAGGCTCCGGATCCAGGCTTAACCCTCCGCCTTAATCCCGGCCGATTGTCCGCTTAATCGCTTGGCGGACCCGCGTTTTTTCATTTACACCAGCGCGGATGAGGGTGTCGCAGCGCGGCTTGCGCGAGCGCCCATTCAGGGGACCGGACACGAACGGGTGGGGTTAAGGTTTGTGCCCAAAGATTCCATGTCGCAGGTAATCGCACCCGCAGCGCGCGCGCCCGCCGGCGCCGGCCGGGGCCGTTTCGCGCGCGTACTCGCCGCGGCGCTGCTGGCGGCGAGCCTGGGCGCTTGCGGCAGCAGTCTCGACCTGTTTTCCAAGAACGATACGCCGCCCGACGAGGCCGCCGACCGCCTCTACAACGAGGGCCTCTACCTGCTCAACGTCAAGCACGAGGCAAAGGACGCCGCCAAGAAGTTCGAGGAGGTCGACCGCCAGCACCCCTATTCGGAATGGGCGCGCAAGGCGCTGCTCATGACGTCGTTCGCCTATTATCAAGCCGGCGCCTATGACGATTGCGTCACCGCGGCCCAACGCTACATCACGCTGCACCCCGGCAGCGCGGACGCCGCTTATGCGCAATATTTGATCGGCGCCTCCAATTTCGAGGAAATCCCCGACATCACCCGCGACCAGACGCGCACCGAGAAAGCGCTCGCCTCGCTCCAGGAAGTGATCCGCAAGTATCCGACCAGCGAATACGCCGTCAGCGCCAAGCAAAAAATCGAAGTCGCCCGCGACCAACTCGCCGGCAAGGAAATGGACACCGGGCGCTATTATCTGGACAAGAAGGATTACACCGGCGCCATCAACCGCTTCAAAGTCGTGGTCACCAAGTACCAGACCACGCGGCACGTCGAAGAGGCGCTGATGCGGCTGACGGAAGCCTATATGTCACTTGGCATCGTCGACGAGGCGCAGACCGCGGCCGCCGTGCTCGGGCATAATTTCCCCGACAGCGTCTGGTACAAGCACGCCTATGCGCTGGTGAAAACCGGCGGCGCCGAGCCGACCGAGAACCGGGGCTCCTGGATCAGCAAGGCCTTCGCCAATTTCAAAAGGTCGGTTTTCGGGTAGTCCCCGCGAGCCCCTTGTCATGCCCGGTCAAAGCGGGGCATCCAGTATAGGGCCGCGATTCCTGTGAAAATCTCGCATTGCGGTGGTTACCGGATCGTCCGCTTTCACGGATGATGATGCCGAGCGCATGATCCCGAAAAATCGCAACCGATTTTCGGATAAGATCATGCGCAAGCTAAGACAGGAACGCCATGCTCTCCCGAATTTCGATCCGCGACATCGTCCTGATCGACCGGCTCGACATCGATTTCGCCGACGGCCTTGCCGTGCTCACCGGCGAGACTGGCGCCGGCAAATCGATCCTGCTCGACGCCTTTGCCTTGGCGCTCGGCGCCCGCGGCGATCAGGCGCTTGTGCGGCAGGGCGCCGAGCAGGGCCAGGTGACGGCCGTGTTCGAGGTCAAGCGTGCCCATCCGGCGCGCGCGCTGCTCTCGGCCCATAATTTGGCCGACGACGTCCCGGCCGAGGACGATCTCATTCTTCGCCGCGTGCAGTTTTCGGACGGGCGCACGCGCGCCTTCGTTAACGATCAGCCGGTGACCTTGCAGGTGATGAAGGAACTCGGCGCCGCCCTGGTCGAGATCCACGGCCAGCACGACGAACGCGCTTTGGTCGACGCCGCCACCCACCGCCGCCTGCTCGATGCCTTCGGCGCGCTCGAAGCGGATGCGGCCAAGGTCCAAGCGCTCTGGGAAGCGCGGCGGGCGGCCGTCGAGGCGGCCGATGCCCATCGCGCCGACGTCGAACGCGCCAAGCGCGAAGGCGACTGGCTGCGCCATGCCGTGGAGGAGCTCGGCAAGCTCGGCCCGCAGACCGGCGAGGAAACCGCGCTCGCGGACCGCCGCACCGGCATGATGCAGGCCGAGAAAGTGGCCGAAGACCTGCGCGACGCCCACGACGTGATCGCCGGCGCCAATTCATCCGTGCCGGCGCTGGCCGGCGTCGTCCGCCGGCTGGAGCGGCGCGCCGCGCAGGCGCCGAGCCTGGTCGAGCCGGCGGTGAAGGCGCTCGATGCCGCGCTCACGGCGCTGGAGGAAACCCGCGGCCATCTCGAGCAGGCTTTGCGGACCGCCGATTTCGATCCGGCCGAATTGGAGCGCATCGAGGAGCGCCTGTTCGCGCTGCGCGCGGCGGGGCGCAAATACAACGTGCCGGTGGACGATCTGGCGGCGCTGGCGGCCAAGTACAAATCCGACATCGCGCTGATCGACGCCGGGGAGGATCGGCTCAAGGCGCTTGTCGCCGCCGCTGCGAAAGCCGAAGCCGACTATGGCGCCGCCGCCGACACGCTGTCGAAGGCGCGCGCCAAGGCGGCGGCCGCGCTCGACAAGGCGGTCAACGCCGAGCTCAAGCCGCTCAAGCTGGAGCGCGCAAAATTTTCCACCGAGATCGTCAGCGATACCGCCGCCGCCGGGCCGAACGGCATCGACCGCGTCGAGTTCTGGGTGCAGACAAATCCGGGCACCAGGCCCGGCCCGCTGATGAAGATCGCCTCGGGCGGCGAGTTGGCGCGCTTCCTGCTGGCGCTCAAGGTGGTGCTGGCCGACCGCGGCTCGGCGCCGACTTTGGTGTTTGACGAGATCGATACCGGCGTCGGCGGCGCGGTGGCCGACGCCATCGGGGTGCGGCTGGCCAAGCTCGCCTCCGGCGTTCAGGTGCTGGCGGTGACGCACGCGCCGCAGGTCGCCGCCCAGGCCGACCGGCATTACGTCATCAGCAAGGACGCGCTCGAGAAGGGCAGGCGGGTCGCCACCCGCGTTACCGAAGTGGCCGCCGAGAAAAGGCGCGAGGAGATCGCCCGCATGCTGGCCGGCGCCGAGATCACCGCGGAGGCCCGCGCCGCCGCCGAACGCCTGATCAAGGCAGCGAGTTGAGCAAAGCGACAAACGGTAATGCGCCCCGCAACAAACTTTGCTGTAAATCGGATCGCGGACGATTGGCTACTCGTCTTTCCGAATACGTACAAAGCCGACCTAGTGTCGGCGCTGTCCAAATTTGATGAGCGGTCCCTAGAAGACATTTATTCATTTCATGATCGCATCAAGGATTTTTCACTTGATGAGAAACGTGAAGTGCTAACAAGCCTGCCAAAAGATCAAAAAAAAGTAATCGAGGAAATGTTAAATGCGTACGAAAACGAAATCGAGAAAGCAAAAAGCCAATACTACAATGAGGATGCGCCGCATTTAACCGATGCGGAGTATGATCTTCTAGTTAAGCTCCTAACTAGTAGTTTAAAAGCAAAGAAGCTTTGGGAACGCTATCTCAAAGCGATTGAGCGCGTAGGGGCTAAGCCTACTGGAAAATTCAAGAAAGTGCGGCACGCCGTGCCGATGCTCTCGCTCGACAACGCCTTCGCCGACGAAGACGTCCGCGATTTCGTCGGCCGCATCCGCCGTTTCCTCAAACTGAGTGACGACGAGAAGATCACATTTTCCGCCGAGCCGAAGATCGACGGGTTGTCGATGTCGCTGCGCTATGAGGACGGCGAACTTGTCACCGCCGCCACCCGCGGCGACGGCGTCGAAGGCGAGGATGTCACCGCTAACATCAAGACAATCAAGGAAGTGCCACAGAAGCTCAAGGGCAAGAAAACCCCGAAAATCTGCGAGGTGCGCGGCGAGGTCTACATGACCAAACAGGCGTTCCTTGAACTGAACGAGCGTCAGAAAGCGGCGGGCGGCGAGCTCTACGTCAATCCGCGCAATACCGCCGCCGGCTCGCTGCGTCAAAAAGACCCCGCCATCACCGCCTCGCGTCCGCTCGGCTTCTTCGCTTACGCCTGGGGCGAGATGAGCGACATGCCGGCCGACAGCCAAAGCGGCATGATAAAATGGTTCGCTTCTTGCGGCTTCAAGACGAATCCGCTGACCAAGATTCGCCACTCGGTCGAGGATCTGCTCGCCTTCCACCGCGAGATCGAGCAGACCCGCGCCGGGCTCGACTACGATATCGACGGCGTCGTCTACAAGGTCGACCGCCTCGACTGGCAGGAGCGGCTCGGCTTCGTCTCGCGCTCACCGCGCTGGGCGATCGCGCACAAGTTCCCGGCCGAGCGCGCGACCACCGTGCTTCGGGATATTGAAATTCAAGTTGGCCGTACCGGCACGCTCACGCCGGTGGGCAAACTGGAGCCGGTTGGCGTCGGCGGCGTCATCGTGCAGAACGTCACGCTGCATAATGAAGATTATATCAAGGGCATCGGCGGCGACGGCGAACCCCTGCGCGATGGCCGCGATATCCGCATCGGCGACACTGTCATCATCCAGCGCGCCGGCGACGTCATTCCGCAGGTGGTTGACGTGGTGCTCGACAAGCGCCCGAAGGACGCCAAGCCCTACCATTTTCCGAAAAAATGTCCGTGCTATCTGCACACCGACATCGTGCGCGAGGAAACCGCCACCGGCGAGGAGGGCGCCCGCGCCCGTTGCACCGGCGAGTTCGCCTGCCCGTACCAGAAGATCGAACATCTCAAGCTATTCGCCTCGCGCCGCGCCTTCGACATCGAGGGCCTCGGCGAGAAGCAGATCGAATTGTTCTTCGAGAAGGAATGGGTGAAAGAGCCGGCCGACATCTTCACGCTGCCGGCGCGCAATGCAAAGATCAAACTCGAAGAAGTCGAAGGCTATGGCGAGACCTCGGTGCGCAACCTATTCGACGCGATCGAGCAGCGGCGCGAGATTTCGCTAGAGCGGTTCATCTTTGCGCTCGGCATCCGTCAGGTCGGCGAGACCACCGCGCTAGCGCTGGCGCGCGGCTACGGCTCGTGGAAGGCGTTCCACGACGCCTGTCTGAAGGTAGCCAAAGGCGACGAAGAGGCGATTGCCGAAATGGATGTGCTCGATCAGATCGGCGAGACCGTGATCGAAAGCATCCGCGCTTATTTCGGCGAAAGCCATAACAAGGGCATCGTCGAGCGGCTGACCAAGGAAGTGACGATTCTCGACGCAGAGAAGCCGAAGACCGACTCTCCGATCGCCGGCAAGACCGTGGTGTTTACAGGCAGCCTGGAGAAGATGGCGCGCGAGGAGGCCAAGGCCACCGCCGAGCGGCTGGGCGCCAAAGCTTCCGGTTCGGTGTCGAAGAAGACCGATTATGTCGTGGCCGGCCCCGGCGCCGGCTCCAAGCTCGCCGAGGCCAAAAAGCACGGCGTTACGGTGCTGACCGAAGACGAGTGGCTGAAACTGATTTCTTAGCGCCGCACCAGCGCGCCATAAGCCACGCCGGTCGCCACCACCACGATCACCAGCATCCAGGCCATCGGCATGGCGTTGCTGCTGCCGGCAAGCGCGATCGAGACGATTTGGGTCGAGGCCGCGCCGATCGCCATCTGCGCGAAACCGGTCATGCCGGAGGCGCTGCCGGCGGCCTGCGGGCGCACGCTGACCGCGCCGGCAATCGCGTTCGGCAGCAGCAGGCCGTTGCCATAGGAGATCACCAGTTGCGGCAGGAAGATGATCGCGGGGCCGGCATCCGGCAGGGTGGCGACCAGCACCGCGGTCAGGCTCGCGCCGGACAACTCGAACGCGATGCCGGCCGTGATCATGGCATCGATGCCGAAGCGCTGCGACAGCCGCGAGGCGGTGAAGTTGCCGCTCATATAGCCGAGCGAGGTCACCGCGAACCAAAGGCCGTATTCGGCGGAAGTGCGGCCCATCAGCGTCACCACCACATGCGGGCCGCCGCCGAGAAACGTGAAAAACGGCGCCGAGCCGAGCGCGGCGCACAGCACGTAGCCGTGAAACTTGGCGCTGCCGAGCAGCGCGCGCCATTCGTGCAGCAACATGCCGGGCACGTGCGCCATGCTGGCCGGCCGCGTTTCCGGCAGCACCAGCACCGCCCACAGCAGCACGACGCCGCTGAACACCGCGATGAACAAGAAGATCGCCTGCCAGCCGAAGGCGGTGTCGAGAATGCCGCCGATCAGCGGCGAAACCATCGGCGCGATCACCATGGCGGTGGTAACCAGGCCGATCATGGCGGCGGCGCGCTCGCGCTCGTAGAGGTCACGGATGATGGCCCGCCCGATCACGATGCCGGTCGAGGCGCCGATGGCCTGCGCGACGCGGGCGGCGATCAGTGTGCCGATCGAGGCGGCGGCCATGCCGGCGAGCGAGGCGACGACGCCCAGCGCCAGCCCGGCCAGCACTACCGGCCGCCGTCCGAAGCGATCGGACAGCGGCCCGAACAGCAACTGGGCGGCCGCCAGGCTGACGAGATAAAGCGACAGCGTCAGTTGCACCGTGCCGGTATCGGAGCCGAGCCGTGTCACCAGCCCCGGCATCGCCGGCACCAGGATGTTGAGCGTGGCCGGCCCGATGGCGGTCATCGCCATCAGCAGCGCCAGCAGCCGCCAGGGAGTGGCCGGCGTGCTTTGCATTCGGGCAGAAGACGTCTTGGCGTCCATCAAGCGCTTCCGAGCGGTCTTGCCGCGGCATCGAGCCAGGCCCGCGTGGCTGCGTCGAGCAGGGGACTCAGCACTTCCTGGACGCGCGCGTGATAACTGTCGATCCAGTTGCGTTCCTTGGCCGTGAGCATGCGGGTGTCGATCAGCCGCCGGTCGATCGGGGCTAGCGTCAGCGTCTCGAAGGCATTCAACGGCTTTTCGGCGCCGGCGGGCTCAGGCGCTGCGATCACCAGCAGCAAATTCTCGATGCGGATGCCGTAGGCGCCGGTTTTGTAATAGCCCGGCTCGTTCGACAGGATCATGCCGCGGCGCAACGCCACCGTGCCGAGCTTGGAGATGCGCGCCGGGCCCTCGTGCACCGACAGATAGCTGCCGACGCCATGGCCGGTGCCGTGGTCGAAATCGAGCCCGGCCTGCCACAGCGCAATGCGCGCCAGCGGGTCGAGCTGGGCGCCGCTGGTGCCTTCCGGAAACACCGCAGTGGCGATGGCGATATGGCCCTTGAGCACGCGGGTGAAGCGGTCGCGCATTTCATCGCTCGGCTTGCCGATAACGACGGTGCGGGTGATGTCGGTGGTGCCGTCCTCGTACTGGGCGCCGGAATCGACCAGGAACAGCTCGTTCATCCCGATGGCGCGGTTGGAGGCACGGGTGACGCGGTAATGCACGATCGCGCCGTTCGGCCCGGATCCGGCGATGGTCGGGAACGAGATGTCCTTCAGCAGGCCGGTGTCGCGGCGGAAGCTTTCCAGCGCCTCGACCGCGCCGATCTCGGTGAGCTGGCCCTTCGGCGCTTCGCTTTCGAGCCAGGCCAGGAACCGCGTCACCGCCACGCCGTCGCGCGTATGCGCGGCGCGGGCGCCGGCGATCTCGGTGTGGTTCTTGACCGCTTTCATCAGCGCGATCGGATCGGCGGCGCGCACCGGCTTGCCGCCGCCTTCGGTCACAAGGCGCGTAAGCGCGTCGGCGGCGCTCGCTTGGTCGAGCCGCACCGTCTTGCTCTTGAGTTGCGCCAGGTCGCGGGCGAGGCCGTCGGGCGGCAGCACCGCCGCGATCTGCTCCAGCGCAGCGCGCGTCTTGCCGTCGAGCTTTGCCGGATCGACGTAGAGCGCCGGCTTACCGTCGCGCGCGATAACCGCGAAGGCGAGCGCCAGCGGCGTGTGCGCAACATCCGCGCCGCGGATATTGAACGCCCAGGCGACGTTCTGCGGATCGGACACCACCAGGACGTCGGCGCGCAGCTTGGGAAGCTCGGCGCGAATGCGCTTGAGCTTGTCGGCGGCGCTTTCGCCGGCAAACTTGATGTCGCGCAGCGTAACGGGCCCCGCGGGCGGCGCCGGGCGGTCGCTCCACAGCGCATCGATCGGATTGCCGTCGGCCGCCACCAGTTCGGCGCCTACCGTGGCGCAGACTTTGCGCAGTTTCTCGGCGCTCTCGGAAGTATGCAGCCACGGATCGTAGCCGAGCTTGGCGCCGCTCTTGAGATGCTGTTCGAGCCATTGCTCCGGCGGGCCGTTCACCAGATGCTCGATCACGAACAGTTTCGCGTCGATCTGCGCCGCCGCCTGCACGGTATAGCGGCCATCGACGAACACCGCCGCGCGCCCGGCCAGCACAACTGCCGCTCCCGCCGAACCGGTGAAGCCGGTGAGCCAGGCCAATCGCTCCTCGCTCGCCGGCAGGCATTCGTTCTGCTGGCGGTCGGCGCGTGGCACGACGAAACCGTCAAGGCCGCGGCGCTTGAGCTCGGCGCGCGAGCGCTCGAGCCGCGCCGGCGTGGCGGCAGCCTCGTGCGAATTGTCGAATGACTGAAACCGGGCTTCGAACATCGGCTGCACTGTAGCGCGCTCCCCGGGCGTAGCAACGCAGGCATGCGCTGCGCGCCGGGCGAGGCATGCGCGTCGCGATCTTAGGCAGCATCGCGAAATAATTGCGTCGCGCTGGCGCTCCATTCGGCAGCGAATCGCCGCCATGAATCAATTTTGTGCAGTGCATTATATTCGTCACAATGATAACACCGACCTCACCGGCTTATTAATCCGTTTATGCCGGTATTACAGGGCTTCTATGCATTGTCACAAGCGGTTCGCAATCGCAGCTTAGTTTATGTTGCGTTGCAATAGTCAGAGACGAGCGCCGGGCAATTCGCCGACGCGTCGTTTCGGAAAAGGAGAGATGAAATGGTTGCTGTCCCTTATGGCGTTGCCCGCTTATCCGCCGAGCCTGCCGCGAAGGCCGGGCGCGCGAAAACCGCCGCGCCGGGCAAGCGTTGGTTTGCGCGCTTTATGGAGGCGCTGATCGAGGCGCGCGCGACGCAGGCGCGGCGCGAAATCGGGATGTATACGGCGTTGCTGCCCTACAGCTTGGATGAACGGGGCAACCGGCTGGTCAAGACTGGCTCCGGCGACATGCCGCTCGGCGGCTGGCCGCGCTAAGCGTCTCATCAGCGAAAACCGCCCCGGCGATCCCCCCCGGGGCGGTTTTATTTTCAGACGGCTGACTCAATCATCAGCGCCGAATAGATTTTTTACGTCAATTCTGCCTAAATCGGCGCAATCGCAGTTCGATCCATGACCACGCCTCCAGGCGCGGCCGCGGTTTCGGGAGACCGGGGATCATGAAAGCCGCTCCGTTCGTTTTCATCCTGTTATTTTTCTTCGCGGCGCCGCCGGTCCGAGCGGAAACGATCAATGTGTCCGATAGCCACGGCGGCTCCGTGGCCCAATATAACGCCCGCTGGGCGGGGCTGGCGCAGCGCGGCGTGAGCGTGCGCATTGTCGGTCCTTGCCAGTCGGCCTGCACGGTCCTTCTTGGGCATATTCCGGCCAGCCGCATCTGCGTCACCGCCGATGCGAGCTTCGGCTTCCATCTTGCGCATTTGCCGCAGGCCACGGCGACGCTGTGGAGCGCCTACTCGCCGGGCATCAAGGCGTGGATCAACGCGCATGGCGGCCTCACGCACGAATTCATTTGGATGCGGGCCCCGGACACCTATCGCTTTTTCCACAAATGCTGAGCGTGTAGCGGGCGTTTCAATACCAGCGTGACCCAGCCTTCGAGCGGCAAGCGACGTTCGAGCATGAGCCCTTGCGCGCGGTAGATCGCCAGCACGGCGTTGGCGTGGCCGGGCAACAGGCCGGAGAGCACGATGCGGGCGCTTGGCCCGGCGAGCCGGCTGAGCGGCACCGCCAGGCGCAGCAGCGGCCCGAGCAGGATATTGGCGAAAATCAGATCGTAAGGCTTAGCCGCCGCGATCGCACGGGCGTTGACGCCGGCGGCGCGCGCGAAGGCGATCGTCGCGCCGGCGCGATTGAGCCGCGCATTGCCGCGCGCTGCCTCGACCGCCACCCGATCAATGTCGCTGGCGGTGACGCGCGCGTGCAGCATTTTTGCCGCCGCGATCGCCAGCACACCGGAGCCGGTGCCGAGGTCGAGCACGCGGGCGGGGCGCCGCCGCTTCGCCAGATCGTCGAGCGCCAGCAAACAGCCGCGCGTGGTGCCGTGATGACCGGTGCCGAAGGCGAGGGCGGCCTCGATTTCGATACTTATGTCGTTTGGCCTGATGCGGGCGCGGTCATGCGCGCCGTGCACGATGACGCGGCCGGCACGTACCGGCGGCAATCCGGCCAGGCTTTGCTTGACCCAGTCGGCCGCCGCCACCGGCTCGATGCGAAGCGCGGCAACGGCTTTTTCTCCCACCACGAGCGCGACCTGCGCGCGCAGGCCGGCTTCATCGGGCGGGTCGCGGAAATGAATCGCCACCTGCCACTGGCCGCGGTCGTCCTCGAACGCCGCGCAGGCGGTGTCGTCGGCGCCGAATATCTCGCCCAGGTAGGCGGCCAGCCGCCGGGCGGTCGGCTCGTCGCAGGTCAGGCGTGCGACCGTGGTGTTCATGCGCGCCATTTACATCGGTTGGTGAAACCGCTGGCAATGGCTATGTAGGACTCCGAATGACCATCGAATCCCCCAGCATCGCCGATATCGAAGCGCTTGCTCTCGCCCGCCGCAGCGGCTGGCCGGAGGATTTACGCGTGCTGGTCGAACGCTTTCCGCGCGAGCAGTGGCAGGGCCACGCCAATCTCGGCGAGATGGCGCGGTTCTGGCTGTCGCGCCACGATATGTTCCGCGAACTCGTCACGATGATCGCAAGGATCGAGGCGCAATTTCGCGAGGGCAAGCTCTCGCCGGCGGAATTTTCGCGCCAGCTCGTGCCGCGGCTGCAGTTTCTGTTGTCGCAGCTCAACGTGCACCACCAGATCGAGGATCTGCATTATTTCCCGATCTTCCGCACCGCCGAGGCGCGGTTGGTGCGCGGCTTCGACGTATTGGAAGGCGACCACCACGCCATCCACGCCGACATGGCGGCGACCGCGGAAACGGCCAACGCGCTGCTGCGCGCGCTCGCTGGCGAGCCGCAGGCGTTGCGCCGCTGCGGCGACGACTACGCGGCCGCCAGCTGCGTCTTGCTCAAAGGGCTGATCCGCCACCTCGACGACGAGGAAGACCTGATCGTACCGCTCATTCTCGACCGCGGCGAGGAAGCGCTCGGCGTCGCGCATCACGGCGGCTGATATTTTTCTGCCGCCGTTTCCCGCCACCGCCACGGGGCGGGCGCGGAATCCGGAAGCGCCGCGGGTAACTTTGCCTCGCGTTCATCACCGCTCCCCTGCCGGTTGCGAAGGATCGGCGGCGGCGGTGTCGTCGTCACGGTTTGCACAGCCGGCTTGCTTTGCGGGCGCCTCGGCGTGTTTGAGGCCCGACGCATCGGTTTGGGCGGCCTGGTCGTCGCAGTGACGCAGCTTTGCCAACTTTTTGCGGTGGGGTTTATGTCTGCGCGCGCTTATCCTGGGATGTTCGGGCTTCGCCGACGAATCTTTCTTCCATTCGAGGAATTGCGCAAACAGCGCCGCGTTCTGTTCCGGTGTCGCCGCAACCGGCGTTTCGGGCTGCGCTGACGCACGCGCGGCCATGAATTGATCGAATTGGCGCCGCGTCTCCGACCCTGCCGTATTGGCGTGCTGGTCGAGCCAGGCTTGCGCCGCCGGGAACCGCTTCCATCCGGCCAAAGGCGCGCTGAGCACGACCTCTTTCCATTTGGGGTGATACGGCGGCTTCTGAAGCTCCGTGAATTTGTCGAAGAACGCCTGAACGAAACGTTCGACCTTGCGGTAACGCTCGGTGCCGCGGTCCCAGTTGAAAGCAGCGAGAATGGCGGGCACCGCGATCGTGTCGATCCGCTGCCCGGCCGGTATCAGCGCGGGATAGTCCTCCGCCTTCAACTGCGATGGCAGGTAGTCGGCCTGAAGCGAGGCGGCGTATTCGATCGGAACCAGGTGAAATCGATCGTCCTTGATTGTCGTGGTAAACTTCGATGGGACGCCCTGAACGGCGACCATCGCATCGATCTCGCCCTTGCGTAGTTTCTCGTAAGCCAGCCGCTGCTCGATATAGACGAATTTAGCCTTTATGCCGAGGCGCTCGAATACGGTAATCGCCGTGATGAACGTGCCGCCGTTGGGCAAATCGACGGCGACCTTCTTGCCATCGAGGTCGGATAGTTTTTGGATCGTCTTCGGCGCGACGACGTGCATTTCCTCGTTGTAGAGCTTGGTAATGTAGGTCAGTTGGTTCTTGATATTGGAGGCGTAGCCTTTCTTCTCGAGATAATCGAGGGTGTCGGCCCGGATGATGCCGATATCGACCCCTTTCAGGTACAAGATATCCGCGATGCTCTGAACCGAGCCGCGGCCGACAATCGGAAGCACGCGCAGCTTCTCGCCGTCATCGAGCGCGGAGGCGAGATCGGCGCCGATCTGGACATAGGTTCCGCCGATGGTGCCGGTGATGACCGTGGTCGTATTGGCGTTGAGGCGTTCCTTCGTCGATTGCGTGGCGTTTCCGTAGGTGAATATCGCCTTCAGGCCCTGGCTCACCTGAGCCGGATCGACCTCGGTTTGCTCGGCCAAGCCGATCGAAGGTGCGGCAAGTAACGCGACGCCGAACGCCGCAACGCGGGTGAATCGGACGAATTTCGTCATGCTGTCTCTCCCCAAGGACGGAATGTCGGTTAGAACGCGACGGCTAGCGCGCCATGCTCGCGAGTGCTTCGAGATGCTTCGAAGCGTCGGATGAGCCCCAATCGCGGGCCTTCTGGTACCAGTTTCGTGCTGTCGCCACGTCGGCCACGGCACCGATGCTGCCCAGTTGCTTGATCACGATGGGATCGTAAGTGGCTCCCAAGGCAAACGCCGCGCGGGCGTCGTGGGCTTCGGCGAGCCATTGCAGCAACAGCCGGGCGGCCGGCAGGTCGCCGTTCGACATAAGTCCTTCAGCCCGATTGAACTGCGCTGCGGCTTCTTTTGGGTCGATCTGTCTCGGCGTTCCGCCCGCGTCGTTGCCGTCTGCCACCGCTGCGACCGTTGCGATCGCCGCCGGCGCCGCCGTCTTGCTGGAATTGGAAGCGGCCTGCTTCCAGGTATACTCGACGGCGCCGCGTAGGATCGGTTGACCGTTGGCGCCGCGCAGTTCGGCCACGATCGTCATCGGCCCAACATAATCGCGGGGCGGGGTCACGCGAGCCGCCGGCAGTTCATCGAGCGCGATGCGCCACTGGCCTTCAGCGGACTCCGAGCCGGTACTCAATACCGATCCGGCAGGGAGTCCGCTGAGGCTGACGGTCGCGCCAGGGGTGGAATTCGTGACTGTGACGCCGAGCGGCAACGGCGCGTTGACTTCGCCGCTGCCGTTTTCGACGACAAGTGTCGGTGCCGGCGTCTTCTGGGCTACCCGATCAAGGGCCGCATTTGCCGCTTGCAACCGCTCGGCAAAGGTCATCTCTGCGTGCTTTGCCGATGGCAGCCAATCGCGCCATTCGGCGAGCTTCGTCGTGTCGGGAAAAAATATGATCGCGGCGGCGATGCCGGCAGCCGCCGCAAGGCTGCCAAGGACCCCGACGATCCGCTTGCGCGTCAGGACGACGGGACGAGATCTTATTTCATCGTCGATCTCGCGACGCAGGGCTTGCGGAAATTCCCTCACCAAGGAGTCGTTGCCGTAACGCGGATCCCGCGTCTCGGTGGCTTGCGGGCCCGGCAGCTGGTTGGCGTCCGGCAGGGGCTGGATCGACGGCGAGTCGTTGACAGTGTCGCGCAACCTGCGCGGCGCATAATATTGCAGACTGTTGGGATCAAGAGCGTCCGGATGGATGGGTGTACTCATACGCAACTCCCTACACATTTTTACACTGCTTCAACCTAGGCGTCGGTCGCCTATCGGATTATCGGCCTCCTTATTGCCGCAACGGACGTCGCCGCGCGCATCGCGCCCACAGGGGCGCGAGCGGCGGCACGAAACGCAATTGAGTCCGGCGGTTGAGATTTATCGGGCAGCCTTATCGGCCCGTGCGCTTCCATCACCTCGCCCCCTCGGCAATTGGGCCGCTGCTCTTTTAGAGCGGCCGGATAGCTGCACCTTAATGATGGAGCAAGCGAGCGGACTTTAGTTGGTCCAAAGTTAGACAAAAATGTGAAACCACAAATCGCCGAAATTTCGCCAATTTGTTGGAATTCGCCGCCGAAATTTCGCGGACACGGCCGGCCCGCGCGGGCCACGGCATAATCCGCGCGCTTAGCGCAGACATGCGGCCTTGATCATATCGCCATACCAATGAAACGATGCTTTCGGAATTCGCCGTTGCGTCGGATAATCGACATAAGTCAGACCAAACCGAACGCCGTAGCCTGCGTCCCATTCGAAATTGTCGAGCAGCGACCAGACGAAATAGCCGCGAATGTCGGCGCCGGCCGCGGCCGCGGCGTTCATCGCCCCGATATAGGCGCGTAGAAAGGCGATGCGGTCATTGTCGATCACCGCGCCGGACTCGTCGGGTTTGTCGAAGCCGCCGAGGCCGTTTTCGAGCACATAGATCGGCAAGCCGAAACGCTTGGCGACCGTCAGCAACGTATCCCGAAAGGCGTCCGGCATGATCGGCCAGCCATTGGGCGTGGCCGAAATATCGGCCGGCCTGTCGCCGAACGCGAAGCCGAGCAGCGCGTTCGCGTCGGCTTTCACGAATACCGGGCTATAATGGTTGAGGCCGAACCAGTCGACCGGGCGCTGAATGCGCGCAAGGTCGCCGGCCTGCAGGTGCGGCTCGATCGCCGTCTGCATGGCTTGCGGATAGGCGCCGAGGTATTGCGGATCTGGAAAGGCCCGATTCCAATACGTGTCGCAGCTGGCGGCTGCCTGCGTATCCGCCGGCGTTGACGGCAAGCAGGGCTGATAATTGTGAATGGCGCCGATCGAACTGCCCGCCACGCGGGCGCGCACGGCATCGACCGCCGCGCCATGGCTGAGGTTCACGTGATGAATGGCCCGGTGCATCTTGTCCGCGCTCGACGTCGCGTGTTCGCCGCCGCCGAAGCCGTAGCCAAACAGTGTGAAAATCGACGGCTCGTTGAAGGTGGCGAAGCGCTTGACCCGATCGCCGTAGCGGGCCGCCACCAAAGCGGCGTAGTCGGTGAACCATCCGACGCTGTCTCTTGTCGTCCAGCCGCCGAGATCGTCGAGCGCCTGCGGCATGTCCCAGTGGTAGAGGCACAGCCACGGCTCGATGCCGGCTTTGAGGATCGCGTCGATCAGGCGGTCGTAGAACGCCAGCCCCGGCTCATTCGGCGTCCCACGTCCCTGCGGCAGCAGGCGCGGCCAGGCGACCGAAAACCGGTACGCCTGAACGCCGAGCCGCTGCATGAGGCCGACGTCCTCGAGATAGCGATGGTAGTGATCGCAGGCGACGTCGCCGGTGTCGTGGTTGGCGATACGGCCGGTTTGGCAGTAGGTATCCCAGACGCTGAGCCCGCGGCCGTCTTCGCGCGTCGCGCCCTCGATCTGAAAGCTCGAGGTCGACACCCCCCAGATGAAATCGCGCCGCAGCCCCGCAAGCGGTGGATACTCCGCCGGCTGGCGCCGCTCCGCTTCTGCCGATGGATCGGCGCCGCCGCCTGGAAGCACGAATCATTCCTCCGCGTATGCAGCCCGCCATACGCGACTTCAGTGCCGCTTGAAATACTGGACTTCGCGCTCGTGCTTTTCGGCGGCCTGGCGCGACGGGAAGGTGCCGAGATTGCGGCGCTTGCCGGTGCGCGGATTTTTCTTCCGCGAATAGAGCCGGTATTTGCGCCCCGCAAGCTTGCGGATCATGGCCGCCGTCCGCTCACCAGCCGAACGGGAAGAAGCCGCGCGGGCGCGGCGCGTAAACCGGCTCGCGGTAATAATGCGGCGTGTCGTCGCGCCAGCCGTTGCCCCCGAAAGTCTGCCGCCGCGCCGCCGCCTCGGCCACGGTGTCGTCGGCGTCCGGATCGTCGGCGGCCTGGTTGGTGCGCGGCCGCACGCGCGCCACCGCCGGCGTTCCCGGCCCGCCGGGGATCTCGCCGGTCAGCACCACGGTGGTGTGGGCCATTTTGTTTTTCTTCACCAGGTCCCACAGCATGGCGGCGTGCTTGACCGACAGCCGCACGCAGCCGTGCGAGGCCGGATGGCCGAGGCTGGTGTGATTGGTGCCGTGAATGGCGTGGCCCTTCTTGGTGAAAAAGATCGAGTAGGGCATCGGCGCGTCGTCCCACTCCTGGCTGAAATGGTCCTTCTCCATGCGGAACGGCGAGAACGCGCCGGCCGGCGTGTCGTGCCCGGCGACGCCGGTCGACACCGGCCAGGTGTAGGGCCGCGCGCCGTCGGCCGTGACGGTCATTTCCTGGGTGCTCTTGTCGATCTGGATCAGCAGGTCGGCATGCGCCGGCGTCAACGCCAGCGTGGCGGCAAAAGCAACGAGCGCGGCAGCAAGGCGGCGGCTATGCATGATGAACCTCTCGCACCTAACCCACCCAAAGCTTAGCAGGTTCCATTCGGCGCGATTGTGGCAAGCTTCCGGCATTTTGCGGCCGCGCCTTTCGCTGCGCGCCATCGAGGAAAGCCTAGTGTTTCCTGGCATCCACCCGGTAACCGGCGATGGCCGGCTCGCCCAGCGCCTTGGCGGCCTCCAGCCGGTGCAGGCCCTCGATCAGCACGAAGCGCTCGCCGTCGGCGCGCACCTTGATCGGCGTCTGCTGGCCGTCCTTGAGCATGCTTTCGGCGATGGCGGCGACGCGCGCCGGGTCGAGCGTCTTGCGCCGGTCGATCGGCACGTAGATCTTGGCGACCGGGAAATTCTCGAGCTTCATCATGGTGGGTAAAGCCTAGCACGGCCGCGAGCCGTATTGCGCGCGCTCCGGCAACGCGCGATTATTGCGGCCTTCGGGCAACAAAGGATGCAAAACAATGTATATGTCGGGGCAAGGCATTCTCGTCATTCTGCTGGTGGGGCTGATCGCCGGGTGGCTCGCCGCCAAGATCGTGCAGGGCACCGGCTTCGGGCTGATCGGCGACATCTGCATCGGCATCGTCGGCGCCTTCATCGCCAGCTGGCTGTTTCCGCGGCTCGGCATCGCGCTCGGCGCCGGGCTGCTGCGCGAGATCATCGACGCCACCATCGGCGCGGTCTTGCTGCTGATCATCATCCGCCTGGTGCGTACCGGCGGGCGCTGGTAGGCCGAAGTGCCGCTTCACCTCTCCCCGTAAATGGGGAGAGGGAAGAAGCTAATTCCCCAATTCCAGCGCCCAATAGCGCCGGCCGTTTCGCGCGGCGGCCGAGGCCAGCCCGTAATGGGTGATGGCGCGCATTAGCATGTTGTCGCGGTGGCCGGAGGATTTCGCCCAGACGCGGTAGACGCAGTCGGCGGTGGCGCAGCCCCAGGCGACGTTCTCGGCCGCGGCCGACTTGACCAGCGGGCCGATGCGGGCGCGGAAGCCGTCGTGATCGAGGCTGTCGCGCCGCGCCATGTCGCGGGCGTGGGCGGCCGCAGCGCGGGCGAGCGCCGCGCTGACGGTGAGCCGCGGCAGGTGGTGCTCGGCGCGGAAGGAATTGATGTCGAGGGCGGAGGCGGGGGTGGCGGCCAAGCAGGCGGCCACATAAGCGGCCAAACCTAAAACCATGCGCATCCGGAAAACCTCCTGACCGTGGTTGCCGGGGCCTTTCCCAAGGTCCGGCGCGTCGCCATATCGCCGGGATGAGCGAGCCCCTTATCGTCACGATTCCCCACCGCCTCGGCAAGGCCGAAGCGCTGCGCCGCATCAAAGACGGCATTGCCCGCGCCAAGACCGAGTTCGCCTATCTGCTGCGGATCGAGAACGACGCCTGGGAAGGCGACCGGCTGAGCTTTGCTGCCTCCGCGCTCGGCCAGCGCGCACACGGCGTCATCGACGTCTACGAGGGCGCGGTACGGCTGGAGGTGAAGCTGCCCTGGCTGCTGGCGCGCTTTGCCCGCGCGGTGCAGCGCGTGGTGGGGCAGCGCGGGCAGTTGATGCTGGAGAAGAAATAAGATCCCTCGGCCCGAGGCCGAAGGAAGCCAATTCCGCCGCGCAGGGTCCGCCTTACCGCCACCAGCCCCGTGGTACCGGACGATAGTCGTTGCGCCAAGGCGTATTGCCGTTCCAACTACGCCCGAAAAACGAAAAGCTGTCGTCACCCCCGCCGTTCGCAATGCGGTCGTCGGGAGGCGTAACCTTGCGCGTGATGAAGCCGCCTTGCGGCTGATTGCTCAGCACCGCGACAAACTCGGTGCGGTAATTGGTCTCCTTGCTCAGCGGTTCGTCCGAGACGATGATCGAGGATCGCGGCACCGCCGTCGGCGCGAGCGAAGCGAGCACATCCTGCGGGATGGTGATGCGGTCGAGCGCGTCCTTGGCGTTGTCGCCCTCGTCGATCGTGACCGCGGTCCAGCGTAAGGCAGCGCCGTCGCGCGCCATCGCCGTGAACACATGCGTGCCGATCGGCCTGTCGGGATCGCGGATCGTGACCGGGACCTCGATGCTCGCATCGAACACCTCGCCGCCGTCCGGCCATGGCTTGTGCGTGTTGCGCCGCACGTAAAGCTTCTGCGTGGCGCGGCTGATGTAGATCGAGACCGGCTCGAGCGCGAGCTTGGCCTCGGTTGCCGCCTTGACGGCTGCGGTCTTCCTGGCCTCAGTCGCCTTGGCGGCGTCCTTTGCGGCGGCGGCGGCGTCGCGTTTGGATGTCGCGTCGGCTTTTGCCGTGTCGAGCTGGATCCCCAGTGCCGCGGCCCTGGCGGCGGCCTTTTCTTTACGCTCCTCGGCCTGCGCCTTGGCTTCGTCCGTCTTCGCCGAAGCGAGCGCCTTGTCGAGCGCTCTGTCGGCGGAGGCGAGCGCGGCGTCGGCGCTCCGCTTGAGCTGCTCCAGCTTGCGCAGCGACGCCGCGAGCGATTTCGTCTCGCGCGCCGTCGTCACGGCGGCTTTCTTCGCCTCGGCGGCGGCCTTGACGGCCTCGGCGGCCTCAGCGGTCAGCGTCTCGGCGCGCGCCGGAGCGGCTGCGATGGCCTCCGCCTTCGGCATGAACAGCGCCGGATGGGAAAACGCGACCGGAGCCGGGTCGTTCGGCGCGATGATCACCCGCATCCCGATATGTGTCTTGTCGAAAAGCTTCTCGGCAAAATCGTAGGGCATCCGCACGCAGCCGTGCGAGGCCGCGTATCCGGGCAGCGGTCCGCCGTGCAGCGCGATGCCGTTCCAGGTGATGCGCTGCATGTTCGGCATCCAGGCATCGTCGTACATGGTCGAGTGGTGGTCCTTGTCCTTCTCGATGAGGGCGAAGACGCCGGCCGGCGTCTCGCGTCCCTTGACGCCGGTCGACACCGGCGCGCGCAGGATCCAGCCATCGGCGTCGTAGTAGGTGACCTTCTGCGTGCTGATCGACACGATCGCCATGATCGGCTCGCCGGCCCTCCGCGGCGCCGTCTCCGCTTTGATTTGCGTAGGCCGCGCCTGTGTGGCGGCGCCGGCGCTCAAGGCCGTCAGCGCGGCCATCGCCGCGAGCGCCGCAAGGACGGGAGGCCCCCAACGGCGTATCGCCACGGTGGATTGTGCCGTCGTCAATCGATGGATCATGCCAAACTCAGTTGGATTGCCCGGTTGGAAGATATGTCCGCGCTTTGCGTCGAATCGCGTGTCGGATCGAAACTTCTAAATACGCCAATTCGTTGCTGGGGACTATCGGCTCGTTTCGGCGGCAAGTCCCCTCATATAGGACGGCTCACCGAGCAGGAAAGGTGGCTCGCGGTTGGAGGGTGCAGTTGGTGTTGGCCAGAAGTGATTGTTTCAGAGGCCAAAGAGCTTGCGCAAAAGGGCCAAAATACGTGCCCAGAATCCACGGTTACGGTCTTACGCGTCATAGTAGGCCTGCCGCCGGTGTTGTTCAGAGCGCCTCCCCACAGCGATCTGCGCGTCGGACGACTGCCCTGACCAATGGACTTGCCCATCAGCGATAAAATAGTGAGAACGGCAAGGAAGTTGCCAATTGCCGATTGACGGATTCAGAGTCGGCAGTCCGTTGCGCTTTGAGAAGCGCCACTCGGCAGGACCGAGAGGTGTAGTCACTTTGTTTCCGCAGCCGCAGGCGCAAAGATGAACGGCGACAGCATACTCGTCAGAAACGTTGAGAATTCCCGGCGCCAACTTCTGTGGGACGTATTTGACCAACTGCAGAGCAAAAGTGTTCACGGCTTTGTCATTCCAAACGTGTGCAGCTTTTCGATGCCCATCAGCATGTGAAAAGGCGTATTGTCGTCGAAATAAAATCCGCGCAACTGCTTGTAGCGAATGACCGCAAGACTGGCGTTCAAAGCATTCAATTCTGAGATTTGGACAGTTCGCCGATATATATGGTTTGGATCATCTGCCATTTCTGCCAACCGTAACTCTCGAACTTTGGCGGCATCTTCAACCGAATAGTATGTCGTTCGGACTGTTCCCGACAGCGGACCTTGCTTACGGTTTAGGCCCATGCCGACGTCAATGAACGGAATGCGTAAACCAATTAAAAGATCAAAAATCTCTGCCCGCGCCGATCCCTTATCGACGCAAACAAAAGCGAAAGTGACTCCTTCGAGGTCGGCAGCCGACGAGCGATCAATGTATTTTTGCTGCAGCGTGAGCCCTTCGCGGAAATTATCGTAACGAATGCGATAAACCTCCGCCTTGCCCCTGCCGAGGTCAAATTCGATAAGCCTTCCTGGTGAACGAAACGCATTGTGGACGTAATATGCGTCGCCATCAAACGCGCTGATTTCTTTTACCGGCGTCTTCGCGATGTAGTCGAGAACATAACTACCGGTCCCGCCGAGTCCGATGATGGCGATAACTTCATCCTTGAAGAGGGCGGCAAGATCGCCGATTTCCGCAAGACTGGTCAGCGTGTCATGAAACTTGAACACGGAGCTTGGAGTCGCGTCGTTATCAATACGAAATGTCAGAGGGATGATGATGGCGGATTACAACAAGACTAACGAAGATGAGGCGGATTGTTTGGCCGGTACGTTGCTTGTTCCCCGCGAGGCTCTACTAAACCTTTTGGACCGGAGATATAGCGATGAACAGCTCGCCGAATTTTTTGGCGTTACAACTGATCTGGTTAGGATGCGTAAAAATTTGACAGGCGTGAATATACAACGGTTACGTCGGGGCGCTCGGGCATAGTCTAGCCTCACACCCTCTCCACAAAGCTATCCACCACGCGCTTTTCGCCCGCCTAGTCGAAATGGATGGTCAGCTTATTGCCGTCCACGGCGGTGACGTTGCCGTTGCCGAATTTGTGGGTAGAAACACGCCGTCGCCCCACGGCTCAGCGGCGATGCCGCTCCGGCTTGGTCAGGGCCTCCGCCACGCTGCGCGGCCGCCGGCCGCCGATCACCTGCGCGGTGCATTTTTGGTCGGCCTCGCAGTGGACGATGCAATCGGTGCCGGGGCCGTGCTGGCAGTCGGTGCCGCAGCCGTAGTCCTTGACGCCCTGCGAGAACTTGCCGCCGGCTTTATCGCAGGCGCTCTTGAGCGCCTCGGCCGTCGTCTTGGGAAAAGTGAGGTCCCTGGCGAGCGCGGCGCCGCTGAGCGCAAGGGCGCCGGTCAGGACGAGCAAGGCGGTCAGATGTCGCATCGGCGGACTCCCACAAGTCGCGCCGCCCCTGGTCGATTATGTCACAGCTTGCGCGCAAGGACGAGCGGCTAAGCCGCTAGACGCGCTCCACAAAACTATCCACTACGCGCTTCTCGCCCGCCTTGTCGAAGTGGATGGTCAGCTTGTTGCCGTCCACGGCGGTGACGTTGCCGTTGCCGAATTTCTGGTGAAACACGCGGTCGCCGGTGGCGAAGGATGAGGCGGCGCCGCTCGATTTGGCCACCAGTTCGCCTTCGATGGTGAGGGGCGTCTGGCGCTTTGCCTTGCGCGCATCGCCCCCCACCCGGCCGGCTGCGCCGGCCACCCTCCCCCTTGCAGGGGGAGGGATATCCGCATCGCCATCATCGTCAAAAACGCCGTCCGGCACATAGCGCGGCTGGCCGTTTTCGGAAAACCCACCTGCGCCGCGGCGCTGCTGCGCGCGCTGCCAGCCCGGCGTGGTGTAGTTCGAGCCGAACGAGGCCATCTCGTCGAAGCGCGAGGCGCGGTAGCCCGACATGCCGAAGCCGCCCGAGCCGCCGGCCGGCTCCTTCACCTCGACGTCGGCCTCCGGCAGTTCGTCGAGAAAGCGCGACGGCAGCGTCGAGGTCCACATTCCGTGAATGCGCCGGTTGGTGGCGAAATAGATCTTGGCGCGCTTGCGGGCGCGCGTCAGCCCGACATGGGCGAGGCGGCGCTCCTCCTCCAGCCCGGCGCGGCCGCTCTCGTCGAGCGAGCGTTGATGCGGAAACAGGCCTTCCTCCCAGCCGGGCAGGAACACGGTGTCGAATTCGAGCCCCTTGGCCGAGTGCAAAGTCATGATGTTGACGGCCTGCTCGCCCTCGGCGCTGTCGCGGTCCATCACCAGCGAGATGTGCTCGAGGAAGCCGGCGAGATTCTCGAAATCCTGCATGGAGCGCACCAGCTCCTTGAGGTTTTCCAGCCGGCCGGCGGCGTCGGCGGAGCGGTCCTTCTGCCACATCTCGGTATAGCCGCTCTCGTCCAGCACGATTTCGGCGAGCTCGGTGTGCGGCATGGAATCCTTCTTGGCGCGCCAGCGCTCGAAGCCAGCCATCAGCTCGCGCAGCGCCAGCCGCGGCTTCGGCTTCATCTCGTCGGTGGCCGACAGCGTGGCGGCGGCCTCGGTCAGCGGAATGCGCTGCTTGCGCGCATAGTCGTGCAGCATCTGCACGGTGGCGTCGCCGAGGCCGCGCTTGGGCACGTTGACGATGCGCTCGAAGGCGAGGTCGTCGGCCGGCTGCGCGATGACGCGCAGATAGGCCAGCGCGTCCCTTATTTCGGCGCGCTCGTAGAACCGCGGTCCGCCGATGACGCGATAGGGCAGGCCGAGCTGGATAAAGCGGTCTTCGAATTCGCGCATCTGGAACGAGGCGCGCACCAGAATGGCGATCTCGTCCAGCGGATGGTCGAGGCCCTGGTCGCGGGCGTCGCGCTGCAGCTGCTCGATCTCCTCGCCGATCGAGCGGGCTTCCTCCTCCGAGTCCCAGCCGCCGAAGACCTGCACCTTCTCGCCGGGGATATCCTCGGTGCGCAGCGTCTTGCCGAGCCGGCCTTCGTTGTGCGCGATCAGGTGGCTCGCCGCCGCCAGAATGTGTCCGGTGCTTCTGTAGTTGCGCTCCAGCCTGATGATCTTTGCACCCGGAAAATCATGATCGAACCGCAGAATGTTATCGACCTCGGCGCCGCGCCAGCCATAAATCGACTGGTCGTCATCGCCGACGCAGCAGATGTTTTTTTGCGCGCGCGGCGCGGACGCGGCCTCATCCTTCGAGACGGCGCTTCGCGCCTCCTCAGGATGAGGGTCTAAAGCGTCATCTGCCGTACCTTGATCCTCATCCTGAGGAGCATCGCGCAGCGATGCGTCTCGAAGGATGAGGCCTGTGCTCGGCGCGATCGGTTGAGACAGCAGCCGCAGCCACAGATACTGTGCCACGTTGGTGTCCTGATATTCGTCCACCAAAATGTATTTAAAGCGCTGCTGATAATTGCGCAGCACGTCGGGATGACCGCGAAACAGCCGGATGCATTCCAGCAGCAGGTCGCCGAAGTCGGCGGCGTTGAGCGTCTTGAGCCGCTCCTGATAGGCGACGTAGAGCTTCTTGCCCTTGCCGTTGGCAAAGCCCGCGGCTTCGCCGGCCGGCACCTGGTCAGGCGTTAGCCCGCGGTTTTTCCAGCCGTCGAGGATCATGGCGAAGACGCGCGCCGGCCATCTTTTCTCGTCGAGCTTCTCGGCTTCCAGCAACTGCTTGATGACGCGGATCTGGTCGTCGACGTCCAGGATGGTGAAGTTGTTCTTCAGCCCGGCCAGCTCGGCGTGGCGGCGGAGTATTTTCACGCCGATCGAGTGGAAGGTGCCAAGCCACGGCATGCCCTCGACGATCTGCCCGACCATCTGGCCGACGCGCAGCTTCATCTCGCGCGCCGCCTTGTTGGTGAAGGTCACCGCCAGGATTTCCGCCGGCCGCACCCGGCCTAGATTAAGAATGTGGGCTATGCGCGTTGTAAGGACACGGGTTTTTCCGGTTCCCGCGCCGGCCAGAACCAGCACCGGCCCGTCCAAAGTCTCGACCGCCTCGCGTTGTTCGGGATTTAAGTCAGCGAGATAGGCGGCGCTGCGCGTGCCAAGCGCCCGCGCGGCAATGCCGCCGGGGACGGGCGCCGGGTTCAGATCGATGCCGCGTTTGGGCTCAGCCATGTGATTCTTTCAGCCCGGAAGATGGCACTCGCGGATGGCAATTTCGAGGGGCGAGGGGCCTCTTGTGGCGCTTGTCCCGCCGCTTTAGCGTTGTTTTTCCGAAGAAAAATGCAATTCAGGGGAGAATTCCGTGCGGCTGAAGGACAAAGTGGCGCTCATCACCGGGGCGGGGCGCGGCATCGGCCGCGACATCGCGCTCGCCTATGCCCGCGAGGGCGCCAAGGTCGTCGTCAACGACGTCGATCCGGCGACCGCCGAGGCGACCGCCAAGGACGTTGGTGGTCTAGGTGTCGTCGCCGACGTCGCCAAGTCGGCCGATGTCGCGCGCATGGTCGGGACGACGGTCGGCAAGTACGGACGTATCGACATCGTCGTCAACAACGCGATGAAGATCGTTCCGGAAAAATTGGAGGCTTTGCCGGAGGAATCCTGGGACACCACGATGAATATCGGGCTCAAAGGCGCGTTTTTGGTCAGTCAGGCCGCGGCCACGCACATGATCGCGCAGAAGTCAGGTTGTATCGTGAACATCGCCTCCATCGCCGGCCTGTTCCCCTACAACTGGGCCGGCGCCTATTCGGTGGTGAAGGCCGGCCTCATCATGCTGACCAAGCTGCAGGCGATGGAGTGGGCGCCCTACGGCATCCGTGCCAACGCCATCACGCCCGGCTATGTCCGCACGCCCGGTACCGAGGCGATGTATGCCGATGCCGAGATCTACGAGGGCCGCCGCAAGGGCGTGCCGATGGGCCGCGTCGGTTCGGGCGAGGACATCGCAGGTCCTGCGATTTTTCTGGCGAGCGACGACGCGCGCTATACCACGGGCAGCGTGGTCGGCGCCGACGGCGGTCAGGCGGTCGGGTATTTCCTCAGCGTGCCGGGGCGAAGGTTTTCGGGTGGGCGCATCGACTGACGCGCGCGCGGTCGACTGGCGCGAGCGTCAAGGCTGCCTGACGCCGAGGAAGTATTCACGATCGCCGAACGTACGTCGGAATTAACAGTCAGGAATCGCTGATGTCAGGGCCGAGCCATAATCCTCATACCCGCGCCATTGCCCAATTCATTGCCCAGATCCGATACGAGGACATCCCCGAGGAGGTCATCGGGCGCATCAAGCTCTTGATCCTGGATTCGCTGGGCTGCGCGCTTTACGGCAGTGACCTCGAATGGAGCCGGATCTTGCGGGCGACCCTCGGCGGCCTCGATACGACAAAAGCTTGCCGCGTGTGGGGAACTCCGGAACTTCTGTCGGCGCCACATGCCGCGCTGGTCAACGGCACGCTCATCCAAAGCTTCGAGCTCGACGACGTGCATCGCCAGGGCGTGCTGCACGTCGGCGCGGTCACTTTACCGCCGCTGCTGGCGGTCACGGAAATTCGCCGCGGTCTCAGCGGGCGCGATTTCCTGCGCGCGGCGGTCGCCGGCTACGAGATCGGGCCGCGCGTCGGCAAATGCATGGGCCCGCAGCATATCGGCCAGGGTTGGCATTCCGGGGCGACCGTCGGGGTATTTTCCGCCGTGTCGGGCGCGGCGGCGGCGTTGCGGCTCACCAGCGACCAGGCCGTGCACGCGCTCGGCATCGCCGGTACGCAAGCGGCCGGGCTGATGGCCGCGCAATACGGCGCCATGGTCAAGCGCATGCACGCCGGGCGCGCGGCGCAGAGCGGGCTTTACGGCGCGCTGCTGGCGGAGGCCGGGTTCACCGGCATCACCGATGTTTTCGAATCGCCCTATGGCGGCTTTTGCACGACGTTCTCGCGATCGAATTACCGGTTCAATCTCGACGAGCTGTCGTGGGAGCTCGGCCGGCAGTGGGAAACGATGCGCATCTCGCTGAAGTTTTATTCCTGCGTCGGCAGCAACCACACCACGCTCGACGCCATCCGCATGATGCAGGCCCAAACGCCGTTCGGACCGGACGATGTCACCTCGATCGTGGTGCATGGTTCGCATGTGACAGTCGAGCATGTAGGCTGGCCCTACGCGCCGCAGGGCCTCACCTCGGCGCAATTGAACTTGCCGTTCTGCGTCGCGACGCTCTTGCTCGAAGGCGACGTGTTCGTCGATCAGTTCAGCGACGATGTCGTCGATGATCCGCAGCGGATCGAATTGTCGAAAAAAGTAACTGTGGTGGAGGACCCGGCGATCACCGCACGCGGTTCGAACTACCGGCACATGGTGCGCGTCGAGCTGCGACTAAAGAACGGCAGCAAGCTGGATGAGACCGTCGAGGCGCCGCGCGGCAGCGAAGCGAGCTTCGCGAGCGAGACCGACATCGTGCAAAAATTCAAGAAACTCGCCACGAATACGCTCGGCGCGGCGAAGACGGACGCCGTCGTGAACGCCGTGCTCGGCGCCGACAAGCTCGCGCGGGCTGACGAGATCGCCCGCGCCTTGGGCAGCGGGTGAGCCGCGCGGCTTATTTCTCCTTGGTCGCCTTGATCTTGGCCGCGAGATCGCTGAGGCGCTGGCGTTCCGTCTTGGTGAAGGCGACGAAATCCGCGACCGAGCCGGCCGCCGGCTCGATGCCGGTCTTGATGAGCTTGTCTTTCACCTCGGGCATCTTGAGCGCCTCTTGCAACGCGGCGTTCATGCGTTCGATGATCGGCTCCGGCGTGCCACGCGGCGCATAGAGGCCGGCCCAATGGCCGATCTGGATGGTCGGAAAGCCCTGTTCCGCCGTGGTCGGAATTGAGGGATAGATGCTGATGCGCTTTTCATAGGTCGTCGCGATCGCCTTCAACAATCCGGCCTTGATCTTCGGGATCACGACGATGCTGGCTTCCGAAGTCGCGGAGACGCTGTTTCCCATTACGGCGTTCACGCTGTCGCCGCCGCTGCGGTAGGGCACGACGGTGAAGGAGACGCCGGCCGCTTCCTTGATCATCTCGGCGACGAATTCCGGCGTACTGCCATTACCGGCCGTGGAGAAGGTGGCTTTGCCGTTTTGCGCTTTGGCCCAGGCGATGAATTCCTTCATGTTGCTCGCCGGCACGCTCGGATTGACGATGATGGTCGAGGGAGCAACCGCGATCATGCCGACCGGCACCAGATCGGCATCTTTATAGGGCAAGTCTTTCAACAGCAGGCTGTTGGTGATGGTGCTCGCCGCGCCGACCAGGAAGGTGTAGCCGTCGGCCGTCGAGTGGGCGACGAAGGCCGTGCCGATCACCGCGCCGGCGCCCGGCCGGTTTTCGACCACCACGGTCTGGTGAAGCTGCTTGCCGACGCCTTCGGCCGCAAACCGGGCGATCAGGTCGTTGGCGCCGCCGGGCCCGAACCCCACGACAAAACGGATGGGGTGGTCCGGCCAATCCGCGCGCGCCGGTGCGGCGGCGCATAAAAGCAGGCAAGCGGCGGCCATCAGAAATCGCTTTATCATTGTTTCCTCCTTCGACCGGGGCGGAGCCTAATGGCTCGCACGCAAGCGGTCAAAAGCGGAAACCAACGCGTTTCGATTTCAGCAATCACTATGAGCGCCGGCTCGAATTTTTAATCCGCAGTGCAGAGTGCGATCGAAAGAGAGTAGATAAATACCGTTTGCGATATTTTTTTGTGCATGACCTTCGCGATATCCGCTTTCCGCGCTCCGGATCAAGCAAGAAGCGTTTTTTGTCTTATGGAGCCGCATCTTCTCTGCTATAGCTGCAAGACATTCGCTGGACCGCGATCTTCATGGTCCTAAGGTACGGCGAGTGGGGGCGTGTCATCATGTAAGACTGCGCGACAGCGCAGGCAAAGGAAACGAACAATGAGTCACAAAGCTGGTTTGATCATGACGGTTCTATGCGCCGCCGCCGGTATAGCGGCCACGGTTTTCCTCGCCGGCGCGGCGGTCACCTTCGCGCCGCGTCAGGCGCAGGCGCTGCCGGCTTACGCGCAGCAGACCGGTTTGCCCTGCGGGCGCTGCCATGTGAATCCATCGGGCGGCGGACCCAACACGGCATTCGGCAAAGCCTTCGCCGACAACGGCCATAAACTGAAGAAATAATTTGACCGGCGACATGCAACCGGGCGGTGCGCTGGTGATCCAACGCGCCGCCCGCTTCGCGTGGCGGCTTCGACGATCGGTGCCCCGCGCCCGCTAATGCGGCTTGTACTCCTCGCGCTTGCTGTTCGCGATCTTGATCAGCGCCTCGGCCGCCTTGCGGTCCTCTTTCAGGAACGCGGCGAAGCCGGCCGGCGAGGTCGGTGCCGGCACCACCGCCTGCTGGTCCAGGAAGGCGGTGAATTTCGGCTCGCTGAACACCTTCACGAAGACGGCGTTGACCTTGTCGACCAATGCCGGCGGCGTGCCCTTCGGCATCGCCAGTCCCCACCAGCCTCGCCCGGGATAGCCGCCGAGCCCGGCCTCGGCCAAGGTCGGCACGTCCGGCAAGAGCGCCGAGCGCTTGTCGGCCGACACCGCCAGCGCCTTGACCTTGCCGGCTCTGACCAATCCGAGGAAATTGCCGATGCCGAAGCGCGTCAACTGCACTTGATTGCCGGCGAGCGCCTGCGCCGCCGGGCCGCCGCCCTTGTAGGGCACGCCGACGATCCTGGTGCCCCACCGGTTGTTCAGCCAGCGCAGGAACAGATCCGGGAACGATCCTTCGCCGAGCGTGGCGTAATTGAGCTTGTCGGATTTCGTCTGCGCCATCGCCTTGAGTTCGGCGACCGAATTCACGCCGATCTCGGTCGACACGAACAGCCCTTCATTGAGGAAGAACAGCCGGGCCACCGGCACCAGGTCGCGTTCGGCATCATAGGGCAGGTGATCGAACAGCAGCGGGTTGTAGGACATCGTGCTGTGGTAGATCACGCACAGCGTATAGCCGTCGGGCGCCGCCTGCGCGCAGGCCTGCGCCGCGACGATGCCGCTGGCGCCGCCGCGGTTTTCGACCACCAACGGCTGGCCACCGAGCAATGGCGTGAGCTCGACGGCGGCGGTTCGCATGATGACGTCGGTCACGCTGCCGGCGGCGATCGAGACGATCAGCCGAATCGGCCGGTCCGGATAGGTTTCCGCTTGCGCCGACGCCGCGTAGCCGGCGAGCAGCAAGCCAAAGACGATGCGTACGATTTTTCCCATGACGTTTCCTTTCCCTGTCTTTCCGTTCTTATAATTTTCCCTCGAACGCGGCGGTCGCGAAGTCATCGATCATGGCGTAGCACTGCCGCGCGGCGCCGGGGTCGTAACAGGCGATCCCCGGCACGTCGGATTCGACTTCGCAAAACGAATGCAACAGGCCGCCGAAAACCAGCATCTGCCACTTCGCGCCGCTTGCTTCCATTTCAGCCTCGAAGGCGTCGCGGTCCTTCTTCGGCACCACCGGGTCCTTGGAGCCGTGCAGCACGCAGACCGCGGCCTTGATGTCGCCAGGCTTGGCCGGCAGCGGGGTGAGCAGGTCGCCGTGCAGACAGATGGCGGCCTGGATGTCGGCGCCGGTGCGCGCGAGCTCGAGAACATTGCCGCCGCCGAAGCAGAAGCCTGCCGCCGCCTGCCGCGTGAGATCGCCGATGGCGCGCTTGTCGCTTTCGCGGCGGAGCGCATCGAGCGCGGCGGTAATGCGGCGGCGGCGCTCGGGCGCATCGGCGCGCAGCCCATTGGCCAACTCGGCGGATTCCGGCGGCCCAGCCGAGATCCTGCCGCCGCCGTACATGTCGGCGACGAAGGCCACGTATTTGCCGCCCGCGATCGCCGCCGCGCGCTTGACGGCGTCGTCGGTCACGCCGAGCCAGTTCGGCGCGACCAGTATAAGCGGCCGGCGTCCGCTGACCTTTTCGTCGTAGACCAGCGCGCCTTTGCACGCAGTATTGCCTACCCGATATTCGATGCGCTCGACCGCCACCGCTTCCCCCTAACCTTGGTTCTATTCGAGAACGATTTCCCCAATCATCCCGGCGTCATATTGTGTGAAATAGAGACGGCCGTTCGACAGCGCCGTGATGCAGCGCGCGCCGCTCGAAGGTGTCGGGATGTCGTATTCGCCGATCAGCGTTCCGTCCGGCTTCATGTGGCCGATCTTGTTGGCGAAATTCTCGGTGCACCAAAGGTTGTCGTCTGGTCCCACCGTAACGCCGCGCAAGGATGCATTCGGCGTGGGGAATTTGAATTCGGCAAACGTGCCGTCGCGGGTAAGGCGGCCGAGTGCATTGGCACCGGTCTCGACGAACCAAATGTTGCCGTCAGGATGGGTGACCATGGCACGCGGCTGCGGGTCGTCGCCGGGAATTGGAAATTCGCTCACCGAGCCGTCCATTGTGATGCGGCCCACCCGGTTGCCGGCGGCTTCGCTAAACCAGAGCGCGCCGTCGCGCACCACGATCGACAGCGGCCGGCTGCCGGTCGAAATGCCGGTTTTGAATTCCGTGATCTGGCCATCCGGCGTGATGCGGCCGATCTGGCCGGCCTCGGTTTCCGAAAACCACACATTGCCGTCCGGCCCGAGCGCGATGCCATCCGGTCCGGAGGTTGCGGTCGGCACGGCAAATTCGCTGAGCGCGCCGTCCGGCGTCAGGCGGCCGATCTTGTTGGCCTTCTTCTGGGCGAACCACATATTGCCGTCGGCCCCGAGGGTGATGCCGATTGGCGTGGCGTTGGGCGTAGGCAGGGCGAATTCGGTAAACGCCGCGGTACGCGGATCGAAACAGCCAACCTTTGCCGCGCCGCTTTCGCAGAACCACAGATTGCGGTCCGGCCCTTCGACGCAGATGTAGGGCGCGCTGTTGGCGCTTGGAATCCGATGTTCGCGAACGAGCACCGCGGTGCGCCGAAGCGAGGGTGATTCTTCGGCGTTCGCTGACATGTCCACCCCGTACCGCGATCCAGTACATGTGCATCGCGTCGGGAATGCTATCGCCGCGTTGCGGCGATAGGCAAGCGTCAGCGCTTGTCCGGCATTCGGACACTGCGGCCAGCGCCGTCCGGCCGCGGCAGTACCGCGTGCGCGGCTTGCATGCGCTCGAGCAGGCGCAGGACGCTGCCATGAAACGGTGCGACTTTCTTGGCCGTCATATCGACGCCCAAGGTCATGCTCTCCGAGGTCGCCGATACCCAGTTTCCGGTCGCGTGTCTGAGCTCCTCGAACAGATGAATACGCTTGGCGTCGTAGCCGAGCAACTGCACGCTGACGCGGACCGGATCCTCCAGCTTCAACTCGCGCAAATATCGAATATGCGCTTCGACCACCATGGTCGAATGCTTATGCCGATCGAGATAGGCTGGTCCAAGACCGATGAGTTCGTAGACCTCGTCCACGGCGCGGTCGAACAGCACGTTGTAATAGGCCACGTTGAGATGGCCGTTATAGTCGATCCATTGCGGCTCGATCTTCATCACCGAGGAGACGAAGGGCGCGGCGAAAACCGGCTCGGAGCGCTCGCCCATCGTCAGGCCGATATCGGATAGACGGCCTTCTCGCCGCTGAGCACGCGCGCGACGTCGGTCGCGCACTTGGTCTGCAACTCCTCGAGCGCCTCGATCGAATAGAATCCGGTGTGCGGGGAGATGATGACGTTGTCGCGGCCGAGCAACGGGGAATCCTTGGCCAGTGGCTCGGTCGTCACCACGTCGAGCGCGGCGCCGCCGACCTGGCCGGCATCGAGCGCCGCGATCAGCGCCGGCTCGTCGATCAGCGGCCCGCGCGCCGTGTTCACGACGTAAGCGCCCTTCTTCATCTTGGCGAAGGCGTCCGCATTCAACATGCCGCGCGTCGCCGGCAGCAGCGGCGCATGAATCGAGACGTAATCCGACGTCTTGACCAGCGTATCGAAGTCGACGCCTTCGACATTCATGGCCTTGAACGCTTCCGGCTTCACGTAAGGGTCGTAGGCGATGACCTTGATGCCGAAAGTCTGCGCCTTGGGGGCGACCAAACGCGGGATATGGCCGAAGCCGACGAGGCCGAGCACCGTGCCCTCGAGGCGCCGGATCGGCACCACCGCCGGCATTTCCCAGCGGCCGCTCTGCACCAGTTTGTTGGACAGCGGGATCTTGCGGATCAGCGCCAGCAGTAGCGCCATGGTGTGGTCGGAGACCTCGCGGATGCAGTAGTCCGGCACGTAGTTGACGGCGATGCCTTTCTCCTTGGCGGTGGGCAGGTCGATATTGTCGACGCCGAGGCCGAAGCGGCCGATCGCCTTGCACTTGATGAGCTGGCTGAGAATGTCGCGCGTGAGCTTGGCGTAAGTCACCAGGATGGCGTCGGCATCTTTGGCTACCGCCAGGATGTCGTCGGCGTTGACGCTTTTCGACATCCGATAGGTCGGATTGAGCCGCCCCAGCGCTGCCTTGGCGGGTTCGAGCGAGGGGAACACGCTGTCGGTGACAGCAATCACTGGGCCGGCCATTGGAAGCTCCGAGTTCGAAGGGGGCGAGATGCGGCGGAACCTACGCCAGCGCAGTTTGCCCGTCCATTGCACGCACAAATTGATAAACATCAATGGCTTGGCGGCATTAACCAAAAATTAACGATAGTCGCCCGCGCCGGTATTCCTTGGCTATCCTGCAAAAAATACCAAGGGGAGGCGAGGCCATGATCGGCAGGTTGGCGCGCGGGGCGTATATGCTCATTGTCGCGGGGATGATCGTGGCCTGGGCGATGTCGGCGAGCAAAAGCAGCCCGGCCGAACCCAAAAATGACCAAGTGGTCGAAAGCTGGTGGTGCTGAGCAGCGCTTGACCCTAACCGCTATCCCCGCCACTTTCGCCGCCCAACGCAGGGCGAGTTCCGATGGCGGGCACGGCCGAGATTTTTAAAGCCCAAGGCCAATCGCGCAACGCCAATGGAATCGCGGCGGCGATTGCCGCCCTCACCGCCGCTTTCGGCAATCGCGTCGTGACCTCGCAAGCGGTGCGCGAGCAGCACGGCAATACGCTGACCTGGGTGCCCAACCAGCCGCCCGACGCGGTGGCCTACCCGCAGAACACCGGCGACGTGCAGACCATCGTGCGCATCTGCGCGGCCAACCGCGCGCCTGTCATCCCGTTTGGCGTCGGCACTTCGCTCGAGGGCCATATCAACGCGCCGATCGGCGGCGTATCGATCGATTTCCGCGACATGAACAAGGTGCTGGCGGTGCACGCGGAGGATCTCGATTGCGTGGTAGAGCCCGGCATCACCCGCAAGGCGCTCAACGAGCACCTGCGCGACCAGGGCCTGTTCTTTCCCATCGATCCGGGCGCCGACGCCTCGCTCGGCGGCATGGCGGCGACGCGCTGCTCGGGCACCAATGCGGTGCGCTACGGCACCATGAAGGACAATGTGCTGGCGCTGAAGGTGGTGATGGCCGACGGCGAGTTGATGACCACCTCGCGGCGCGCAAAAAAGTCGTCGGCCGGCTACGACCTCACGCGGCTGATGGTCGGCTCGGAAGGCACGCTCGGCGTCATCACCGAACTTACACTCAGGCTGTCCGGCATTCCGGAAGCGATCGCGTCGGGCGTCTGCCCGTTTCCGTCGGTCGACGCCGCCTGCAAGGCGACCATCCTCACCATCCAGTCCGGCATTCCGGTCGCGCGCATCGAACTGCTCGATGCGTTGCAGATCAGGGCGGTCAACGCGTATTCGAAATTGTCGCTGCCGGAAGTGCCGACGCTGTTCGTTGAATTCCACGGCAGCGACGCCGGCGTCGCCGAGCAATCGCAGCGCTTTGGCGAGATCGTCGCCGACCTCGGCGGCGGGCCGTTCGACTGGGCCACCAAGCCGGAAGACCGCAGCCGGCTCTGGCAGGCGCGCCATGACGGCTATTGGGCGGCCCGCCATCTGCGGCCGGGCGCGCAGGCTTTCGCCACCGACGTCTGCGTGCCGATCTCGCGGCTGGCCGAATGCGTCACCGCCAGCCAGCGCGCGGCCGCCGAGCTCCATCTTATCGCACCGATCCTCGGGCACGTCGGCGACGGAAATTTTCACCTGTCGCTGCTCGTCGACATGGCCGATGCCGGCGAGGTCGAACGCGCCGGAATCCTGATGGAGCGCGTCGTCGAGCTGGCATTATCCATGGATGGAACCTGCACCGGCGAGCACGGCGTGGGGCAGGGCAAGATGAAATATCTCAAGGCCGAGCACGGCGCCCCGGCGCTGGCGGCGATGGCGGCGATCAAACGCGCGCTCGACCCGCAAAATATTATGAATCCGGGAAAGATCGTCGCGCTCAACTGAGCGTCGACATAGAATTGCCGCCAAATACCGGCAAAAGAGGCGTACAATTTCATATTGATAAGCGCGGAGCGCGTCTTATGGCGCGCGGGCGGCCGCCGCGTTGGAGCTGGCTTTGCAAACCACCCTGCTTGGATTGGGAATCGCGATCATCCTGGCGCTGGTAGCGGCGCTGGCCGGTCCGCTGCTGATCGATTGGGGCGGCCACCGTTCGATGTTCGAAACGGAGGCGAGCCGTCTCATCGGCGTCGACGTGCGCGTCACCGGTGCCATCGAGGTGCGGCTGCTGCCGACGCCGTCGCTTACGCTGCACGACATCGAGATCGGCAGCGAGCGCAAGATTCGCGCGCGCGCGCTCGGCATCGAATTCGTGCTTGGGCCGCTGATGCGTGGGCAATGGCGGGCGGCCGAGATGCATCTCACCGGCCCGCAACTGAGCCTCGGTCTCGACGCCACCGGCCATGTGCTGGCGCCGAAGCTGGCGATCAATTTCAGTCCCGATAATCTGTCGATCGACCGACTGAGCGTCGAGGACGGCAAGATAACGCTCACCGACGCGGCAAACGGCGCCCGGACCATGCTCACCGGGCTTTCGTTCACCGGGGAGGCGCGCTCGCTGCTCGGTCCCTTCAAGGGCGAGGGCGCGGTCAACGCCGGCGGCGAAACCTACCCCTTTCGGCTCGCCGCTGGCCGCTATTCCGACGACGGCGGCCTCAAGCTCCATGTCAACGTCGATCCGGTAAATCATCCCCTCAGCATCGAAGCCGACGGCATGCTGGCGCTCGCGGACGGCGCGCCGAAATTCGACGGCAGTTTGAGCCTGACGCGGCCGGTCGGCACCGCCTCGCGCGGCACGGAGCAACTGACCCAGCCTTGGCACGTGAGCGGCAATATCAAGGTCGGCGCGGCGTCGGCGCTGATGCAGGAATTCGAATTCCAGTACGGTTCGGAGGAGCAGGGGGTCAAGCTCACCGGCGTCGCCGATTTCAAATTCGGCCGGTATCCGCATTTCGACGGTGTGATGTCGGGCCGGCAGATCGACCTGGACCGCGCACTCGCCAGCGGCGACGGCGCCCGGCCGACGCCGGCAGCGGCCATCCGCAAAATCGCGCAACTGGCCGGCGCCGCGTTCCGTCCAGCCATTCCGATCCGGATCGGCATCGGCATCGATCAGGTCACGCTCGGCGGCAACAGTGTTACAAATGCGCGCGGTGACATCAGTACCGACTCAACCGGATGGAATCTGGACCGCTTCGAGTTTCGCGCGCCCGGCTTGACGCAGATGAAATTGAGCGGCCATCTCGCCGTCCGCGGCGACGGCGTCAATTTCACCGGACCGGCCGAGATTCAATCCAGCGATTCGAAGCTCCTGGCGGCCTGGCTGGAAGGCCGTGCCGACGTGACGCAAGGCGACATGCGGTCCATGACACTGCGCGGTGACGTCACGCTCGGTAGCGATAAAGTCGCTGTCGAGCGCCTCCAGGCCGCCTTCGACCGCAAGACCATCACCGGCCGCCTCGCTTATGTGTTCGCATCCGGCGATCAGGTGGCCAAGCTCGACGTGGCGTTCAACGCTCCCGAGCTCGATATCGATGCCGCGCTCGGCTTCGGCAACACGCTCATCGCCGGCTCCAGCATCGCGCGGCCGCACGACATGACGATCGCCGCCGATATTGGCCGCGCCAGCGTCGCCGGGCTGGTGGGGCGGGATGCGAGCGCCAGATTGAAAGTCGACGGCAACGGCGTGCAGATCGATCGTCTCGCGATTGCCGATCTCGGCGGCGCGGCCTTTTCGGCGAGCGGCCGCATCGTCATGTCGGGGGCGTCGCCGGGGGGCAGCGTAGGCGTCGATCTCGACGCGCCGGACATGGCGCCGGTAATGGCGCTGCTTTCGCGTTTTGCGCCAAAGACAGCACAGGCGCTGGAGCGCGCCGCGCCGGCCATGGCGCCAGCCAAGCTGCACGCGCAAATCACCGTCGATGGCGCGGCCCCGGCTGTGGCCAAGCTCACCATCGGCGGCAGTCTCGGCCGGGTGCGCGTCGCCCTGGACGGTCAAGCCAATGCCGACCCCATCGCGCTCCGCGCCGGCGACATGAAGTTTGACGGCGAACTGGAGGCCGACGACGGCAAGGCGCTGCTGGCCTTGCTCGGTCTCGGCAAGATGCTGGCGGTTGGCCCCGGTCCCGGCGCGTTGACGCTCAAGAGCAGCGGTCCGCCGAGCGGCCAATGGCGCATCGACGCCAAATTGACCGCCGGCGGTCTCGAAGCCGGCGCCGTCGGCACCGCGTCTCCCTTCGCGGAAAATCCTGCCGCGGCGTTGCGCGCCACGATCGCGCGCGCCGATGTGGCGCCGCCGCGCCGTAGCGGAAGCGCGGCGCTGCCAGTGACCTTCGCCGGCAATATTGCGCTCACCGCCAAGGACCTGACGCTCAGCGATATCGACGGCAGCGTCGCGGGCGCGGCGCTGCGCGGAAAACTTGCTTTGACCTTGCCGGCGCCGCATCGCCTGCAAGGCGAGATCGACGCCGACAGCATCGACGCGGCGGGCCTGATCGCGGCGGCAATCGGCATGCCGGCGGCGCCCGCCGGCAATGACAACGCGGCCTGGGGTTGGTCGGGCGAGCCGTTCGCCGGCGGTCTGTTCGGCGACTATGGCGGTCAGATCGCGCTCAACGCGCGCCAAGTCGGCCTGTTGCCGTCGCTGACGGCGCGCGAGTTCCGCGGCACCTTGCGCTTCGGCAACAACGAGTTCGCCATCGACGACATGGCCGGCGCCGTTGCCGGCGGCCGTCTTGCCGGCCAATTGTCGTTCCGCTCCGGCGAAGACGGCGTGAAGGCGCACGCCAAGCTTTCGCTCATCGGCGCCGAGGCGGCGAGCCTGCTGTCGTCCGGCGCGCGGCCGCCGGTCAGCGGATCGCTCGGCCTTTCTGGCGACGTCGAAGGCGTTGGTCTAAGTCCGGCGGCGCTCATCGGCTCGCTGCAAGGCTCCGGAAAAATCGCGCTCGACGACGCGCAGTTCGCCAGCCTCGATCCGCGCGCTTTCGATGCGGTCACCCGCGCGGTGGATCAGGGGCTGCCGATCGACTCGGCGCGCATCTCCGAATTGGTGAGTAATGCCTTGGAGGGCGGTCCTTTTGCGGTCAAACACGCCGACGGAAATGTCGCCGTGAGCGCTGGGCAGCTGCGGTTGAGCAAGGTCACCGCCGGCGGCAAGGACGCCGCGCTGTCGCTCGCCGGCAATCTCGATCTCACCGATGGTTCGATCGACGCGCAGCTCATCCTCTCGGGACCGGGCGAGGCCGTCGGCGCGCGGCCGGATATCTTCATAGCGTTGAACGGGCCTTTGGCGGCGCCGGCGCGCAGTGTCGATGTGTCGGCGCTGACCGGATGGCTGACGCTGCGGGCGGTGGATAATCAGGCGAAGCAACTGCGCGAACTGGAGAATGCCCAGCGTCTGCGCGAAATCGAAAACGCGCGGCAACGGCGTGAAATCGAGAATGCCAAGCCGCAAGCAAAGCCGCCGGCGCCGACGAGCGAAATGGCGCCCACCTTGCCGCCGCCGCTCGACATTAGGCCGTTGCCGATGCCGCAGCGCAGCGGTCCGCCGGAGGCGCTAGTCGGCCCCGAGCACTGACGATGCGCGCGCGCCGCCCGCCTGACGCGAGGCGCCGCCGGTGAGACGGTCGCCGAGCTGTGCACGATAATGATCGAGAACGAACAGCCGTATCGCCGACGACAGATTGCCGCCGTGGCGCTCGGTGTCGATTGAAGCCACCAGATCGGACAGCGTGAGTTCGCGGCTGCCGGCGATTTCCTTCAGGCACTTCCAGAACGCATCTTCCAGACTGACGCTGGTCTTGTGACCCGCGATCACGATCGAGCGTTTGACAATCGGAGATTTCATCGGCCGTCTCCTTTGTCGATCCGGTGCAGATCGAGATCGCGGCTGGCTTTCGCTTGTTGCGCGGCATCGAGCTTGCGCCGGTGCTTGGGCTGACCATGGGCGAGGCGGTTGGTGTCGGCGCGCTGATCGTCTTGCCGCCGCTTGGCGCGTTTGCGGGCGTTTCGAAGATTGACCAGTTCAGCCATTCCGCCCCTCGATGGTAAGCCAGTACGTTCTCTCCCTGATCCCAATGCGAGCGATTGCATCGCCGCCAGAACTGCCGGCGAAAGGTCCGCGTCTGGCGTCCGGCAGGCGGCGATGGGATCTGCCTATATGCTTGGCCAGATACCGATGGCAATTCAACACACGGTTAGTTGATCGTAAGAGATTCCGACTGTTCAATACTGAACATGTCGAGTAATAGTCGGGAATAAGTCATAAGATATAGTGATGTCGTGAATGTATATTTATAAACTACAAGAATTACTTTAGAGGCTCACGTAGAAAGCCAACGCTAGCCTTCCTCCGTAAGCGTAAGTCGGTACGATATGGTACTGTGTCTGTGGTAGTATAGTAACGGGATACGCGCCAAGCGCAGCGGCAATACATAACGCTCCCCGCATATGACTTAATGCGGACGGGTCATTTTTTCCGGGCGTATCACGCGGTCGAACTCGGCCCCGCTGACAAAACCAAGCCGCACCGCTTCTTCGCGCAAGGTAGTGCCATTGGCGTGCGCCGCCTTGGCGACCGCAGCTGCTTTGTCGTAGCCAATGCGGGGCGCGAGCGCCGTCACCAGCATGAGCGAGCGCTGCATCAATTCGCGGATGCGCGGCTCGTTGGCGCGGATGCCGGCCACGCAATTGTCGGTGAACGATGCCGCCGCGTCGCCGAGCAGGCGGATCGATTGCAGCATGCAATAGGCCAGCACCGGCTTGTAGACGTTGAGCTCGAAGTGGCCCTGGCTGCCGGCCACCGTGACGGTGGTCTGGTTGCCGAACACCTGGCAGCACACCATGGTCAGCGCTTCGCTCTGGGTCGGATTGGTCTTGCCGGGCATGATCGAAGAGCCGAGTTCGTTGCTCGGAAGGATAAGCTCGCCGAGTCCCGAGCGCGGGCCGGAGCCGAGCAGGCGGATATCGTTGGCGATCTTGAACAGCGCGGTGGCGGCGGCGGTAAGCGCGCCGTGCGCGAACACGTAGGCGTCATGGCCGGCCATGTGCTCGAACTTGTTTGGCGCGCTGACGAATGGCAGCCTGGTCAGTTGCGCGATGCGCTTGGCAAAGGCCTTGGCGAATTGCGGTTTGGAATTCAGACCGGTGCCGACCGCGGTGCCGCCTTGCGCCAGCGGATATAATTCGCGCTGCGCCAGTTTCAGCCGAGCGATCGCCGATTTCACCTGGCTCGCATAGCCGGAAAATTCCTGGCCCAAAGTGAGCGGCGTCGCGTCCATGGTGTGGGTGCGGCCGATTTTTACGATTTTGGCGAATTGTTTGGCTTTTCGATCGAGCGCGGCGTGCAGTCGCGTCAGCGCCGGCAGCAATTGGCGGTCGATTTCCATCGCCGCCGCGATGTGCATGGCGCTCGGGATCGAGTCGTTGGACGACTGGCTCATATTGACGTGATCGTTCGGATGCACCGGCATTTTCGTACCGAGCTCGCCGCCGAGCGCGACATTGGCAGCGTTCGCGATCACCTCGTTGACGTTCATATTGGTTTGGGTGCCGGAGCCGGTCTGCCAGACCGACAGCGGAAAATTCGCGTCCAGTTTGCCGTCGGCGACGTCCTGCGCAACCGCGATGATCGCCTTGGCGCGCCTGGCATCGAGACTGCCGAGATCGCGATTGACTTCCGCGGCCGCGCGCTTGATCAGGCCGAGCGCGTGCACGATCTCGATCGGCATGCGCTCGGTGCCGATGCGAAAATTATGCAGCGAGCGCTGGGTCTGCGCGCCCCACAGTTTGTCGGCGGGAATATCGAGCGGCCCGAAGGCGTCGCTTTCGGTGCGAGTTTTGCCGGGTCTTTTGGCCATGAACGAATGTACGCCGCCCGCCGGCCCGGCGAAAGGATGGCTTTGCCGCTTATTTCTTCTTGCGGAAGCGGTCGAGCGGAACCACTTCGCCGCCGCCCCCGGCCGGCTTGTGGGGCTTTGGCTCGGGCTCAGGCTTGGCTTCGGCCGCCGCCGCCGTTGCCTGACGGGCCGGCGCTGCGACGGATGCGGCCAAAGGCGGTGGCGTCGCGCTCTTTTTCTTGACCGGCGTATCCTCGGCATTGGCCGGCGATTGCCGTTCCTCGCCCTCGGTCACTTCCTCGAATTGCAGGCCGAACTGCACCGATGGATCGAAAAAGCCGCTGACCGCCTCAAACGGAATGCTGAGCTTTTCCGGAATGCCGCCGAACGACAGGCCGACTTCGAAGCCTTGCTCGCTCACAACCAGATCCCAGAACTGGTGCTGCAGGATGATGGTCATCTGTTCGGGATACTGCGCGCGCAGCCGCTCCGTCATCCGCACGCCCTCGGCCTGGGTGTCGAACGAGATGTAGAAATGGTGGTCTCCCGGCAGGTCGTTTTTCTTGGCCGCCTCGGTGAGCACGCTGCGCACCACGCCGCGCAGGGCGTGCTGGGTCAGGAGATCGTAGCGGAAGTGGTCGGTCATGCTTTGCCGGAAATAGGACGGGAATCGGTCAGATGCTAGCGCGCCGGCGCCTCTGGGCGCTATCCCCACGCGGCCGCTTCGCACAAATGGTAATCGTTAAATGAAAGTGGAGGCTTCTGTTGCCAGGTGCCTCCGAACCCCGCCTAACCGCTGCTAAGACGGCTAGGGCTTGTAGGCTTGGTTATTCAAACCGCTTACGCGGCCTGAGCAACCGGAGCATAGTTGTCATTTGCAACTACGATTTGGCCCGATAACGGCGGTACCATGCCGAGCAAAAGTTCGTCCTTTACGCCCTCGTCGATCCTATTTCGCCCCCGCCGAAGCCCAGCTCTTCGGTCATGAACTGGGCTTGGGTGGAGGCGCCGGGTACTGCCCCCGGGTCCGAAAGGTTTATTACGACGGCCATTTATCGCCATAGCCGGATTGCTCCGGCACCGATGAATATAGGCGCTAAAGGTTGACAAAAATAGAGCCGCGGCGACGTTTCACGGGAAACAATTCCTATCTGGGCTATGCGCCGGCGGCATGGCGGTGATAAGTGGGCTTTGGCCCGGGTCTGATTTTCCTGCTTTGGCTAATGCGCATTTCGTAGGGCGCGCGGGACGGCGATGCTGGTTCCCATGCAGGCGGCGCATGGCGGCGGCACAATTATCCCGCGACAGTGCGGCGAATGCAGCGAAACTTTATCCCACCTTGGCGTTCTGGATCGCCTGCCAGATGCGATAGGGCGTGGCCGGCATTTCCAAATTGAGAATGCCGTAGGGCTTGAGCGCGTCGGCGAGCGCGCTCACGATCGCGGCCGGCGCGCCGGTGGTGCCGCCTTCGCCGCCGGCCTTGATGCCGAGCGGATTGGTCGGCGACAGCACCTCGACGATCTCGGTCCGGAACGACGGCAGCAGATGGGCGCGCGGCATGCCGTAGTCCATCAGCGAACCGGTAAGCGGCTGGCCGGAATCGTCGACCACGAATTGCTCCCACAGCGCCTGGCCGATGCCCTGCACGATGGCGCCGTGGGTCTGGCCGTCGACGATGAGCGGATTGATGCAGCGGCCGACGTCGTCGACGCAGGCGTAGCGGGTCAGCGCGAGGTTGCCGGTGTCGGGATCGATTTCGATCTCGCAGACCGCGCAGCCATTCGGGAACACCGGATCGTGCATTTCATTGTCGGTGACGATTGCGAGGCCGCTGGCGAGATCGTCGGGCAAAATGTGCCTGGTCATCTCCTGCGCCAGTTCGAGGAAATCGAAACTGCGGTTGGTTTCGCGCGCGGCAAAGCGGCCGTCGTTGAAGTCGATGCGGTCGGGCGTGGTGCCGAGGATGTTCGCGGCGATGCGCTTGCCGTTGGCGATGAGCGTGGTGGCGGCGAGCGAGAACACGGTGGCGGCATGGCGCATCGAGCGGCCGGAATGCGAACCGCCGCCGGCGCGAACCACGTCGGTGTCGCCCATGATGATGCTGATGTTTTCGAGCGGCACGCGCAGCAGGTCCGAGACCACTTGCGCGAAGCTGGTCTCGTGGCCTTGGCCGGCCGGCTGGGTGCCGATGATGACGTCGACGCGGCCTTCCGGCTTGATGGTGATGCGGGCCTGCTCCTTGGGCGCCCCGATCGAGGACTCGACGTAGTTGGCCAGTCCAAGGCCGAGCAGCTTGCCGCGCTTCTTGGCCTCGCGCCTCCGCGCCGTGAAACCGTTCCAGTCGGCGATGCGCATGGCGAGGTCCATGTTGTCCTCGTAGCGGCCGCTGTCGTAGGTCATGCCGACGGCGTTGCGGTAGGGCATGGATTTGGGCCGCACCAGATTACGGCGGCGCAGGCTGATGCGGTCGATGCCGAGTTTGGCCGCGGCGATATCGATCAGGCGCTCGATGGCGAAGGTCACTTCCGGGCGGCCCGAGCTGCGATAGGCCTGCGTCGGAATGGTGTTGGTGAACACCGACACCGCGCGCAGCGACGCCACCGGAATAACGTAGTTGCCGGTGATCAGACCGGAGCCCTTGCTGAGCGGCGAGAGCGACACGCAGCGCGCGCCGGCATTGCTGATATTGGTCGCGCGCAGCGCCAGAAAGCGGCCTTTGGCGTCGAGTGCCAATTCGAGTTTGGTGACCAGATCGCGGCCCTGGTAATCGCTGATGAAACATTCCGAACGGGTGGCGAGATATTTGACCGGGCGGCCGAGCTTGCGCGAGGCCCACAGCACCAGGCCGTATTCCGGATAGACCCGGTTGCGGGTGCCGAAATTGCCGCCGACGTCGAACGACAGCACGCGCAGCGTGTCGGGCTCGATGCCGAGCACGCCGGCGAGTTCGCGCTTCTGGCGCACCGCGCCGCCGCTGCCGGCGTGCAGCGTGTAGCGCGCGCTTGCCGCGTCGTAATTGGCGACGCAGGCGCGCGGCTCCATCGGCACGCCGGTGACGCGGCCGATGTTGAAATCCATCGCCACGATGTTCGCCGCTTGTACGAACGCGCGCTCGGTTCCCGCGGCGTCGCCGAAACGCGTATCGACCAAAATATTATTTGGCACTTCGTCCCAGACCGTGGCGGCGCCGGGTTGCATGGCGTCTTCGGAATGCAGCACGAAGGGCAGTTCGTCATAGACGACGTCGAGCGCTTCGGCGGCATCGAGCGCCTGCGCGCGCGTTTCCGCCACCACCATGGCAACCGCTTCGCCGACATGGCGCGCCTTGTCGGCGGGCAGCAGCAGATGCGGGCCGGTGAAGACCTCGCCGCCGCCGGGGGCAGCGAGCTTCATGTCGTCGCGGGTCTTCGGCAGCGGATCGTGCTGGATGGCGCCGAGGCCCGCAGCGGCGCAATCGGCGCCGGTGAACACGCCGAGCACGCCGGGCATTGCCAGCACGGGCATTTTGTCGATCGATACGATGCGCGCGTGCGCGTGCGGCGAGCGCACCATCGCCGCGTAAGTCTGACCGCGAAAGCTGAAATCGTCGGTGTAGCGGCCCTTGCCGACGAGCAGGCGCGCGTCTTCATGGCGCGGCATCGGTTGGCCGATGAAGCGGAAGCCGGTCTCCAGTTTATTCATTGCCCGGCACCGGGCAGGTTACGAATGCGCATTATTCCTTGCACACCTTATTCCTTGAAGACTTTGGCGATGCGGTCGACGTTATATCCACCGGTCAGGGTTTGGCCGGGCTTTCCGCTTTTTTCGCCGCGTCCATGGACTTGATGACTCGCGCCCAGCGCTCGGTTTCGCTCTTGATGAAGCGGGCGAAATCCTGCGGGCTGCCGCCGGCGGCATTGAGGCCCTGGCTTTGCAACTCGTGCAGTAGCTGCGGGTCCTTCAGCGCCGCATTGGTTGCTGCAGAGACTTTGTCGATCACCGGCTTGGGCAGGCCGGCCGGGCCAAGGATGCCGAACCACAGTCCGGCGGCGTAGCCGGGCACGGCGTCTTCGCCAATCGTCGGCAGGTCGGGCGCGACGCTCGAGCGCTTGGCTTCGGTGGTGGCCAGCGCCTTGACGCGGCCGTCCTTGATGAGTCCGAGCACGGTCGGCGCCGGCGCGAACATCACTTGGATGCGGCCGGCGATCAGATCGACCGCGGTCTGCCCGCTGCCGGGATAGAGCACGCCGGTCATTTTGACGCCAGCCATTTGCTTGAACAATTCGGTCGCCAGGTGTGGGCCGCTGCCGATGCCGGAGGCGCCGTAGAGCAATTCGTCCGGCTTCTCCTTGGCGAGCGCGATCAGGCCCTTCACGTCGCTGACGCCGAGCTTGGGGTTGACCACGAGAATGTTGGGGATCGAGCCGACCAGCGCGATCGGCGTCATGTCCTTTTCGACATTGGGCGCCTTGCCCGCCAGCATCGTAATGTTGATGGTGGTGGCGATGGTCGCGAACATCAGCGTGTAGCCGTCCTTGGTGCTGCGCGCGACGTAGGCGGTCGCCACCATGCTGCTGGCGCCCGGCTTGTCTTCCACGATCACGCTTTGCTTGAGCTCGTCGCTGAGCTTGTGCGCGACGATGCGGGCGATCACGTCGCCGCTCGATCCGGCGGCGAAGCCGACAATGAGGCGGACCGGGCGCGAGGGATAATCGTCGGCGCGGGCGGGCTGCGCGAGCATGGCAAAAGCGGCGAGGAGGACGGCAAGCGGACGGATCATGCGTGGCCTTCAGGATTTTTTCTTGTGGGTTTCGGCACCGCGCACCGGCGTTTCCGGTATCAACCCGGCGCGCCGGCGCTCGATGGTCTCGCTTCCGCTCTCGGCCCAGCGGCCTTCGACCGCGCGTCTAGCGTAGACGTCGTATTGCTCGTCCCAATCGCCGAGCGAATAGCCGTGCCACGGCGGCTGCGGCGTGATCGGCGGCAAGTTAAGCTCTTTCCAGAGCGTGAGCGCGCGCTCCATGAATTCCTGTTTCGGCAGCGCCAGCGGCGGCATGTCGCTCTTAAGCGTGGCGTCGATCAGGATGGTGGAATCCTCGCGTTTGCCGGATTTCGGGCCGTGCCCGGCCGAGCGGTAGGGCATGATCGTGATGTCGATGCCGGGGTCGGAGCGGTAGGCCAGCGACCAGAAGATGGCGTCGGCATTGGCGGGATCGATATCCTCGCTGACCGCGATGCAGATCTTGCCGCAATCGGCGCGCAGCGAGGCCGCGCCCTGCAGGCCGCGCCAGACTTCGGTGCGCGCCGTGCCGCGGGCGAATTGCAGGAAGATCACCTTGCGCAAATTGGTGAAAGGCTCGTGCATCACCATCCGTTTGATGCCGCGCACGCCGAGCTGGTCGCGCAGATGCGACAGGAACATCGGCTCGAAGGCGACTTTCTTCATCACGCTGGATTCGCTCGGCGTGACCTGGCTGATGATGGAGACGAACACCGGCTTGCGCTTATGGGTGATCGCGGTCACCCGCATCGACATGTTGAAGTCCTCGAGCGCGACATGGCCGTGGCTCTCGCCGAACGGACCTTCCGGCTCGAGCATTTCGCTGTCGATCAGGCCTTCGATCACGATCTCGGCGTCGGCCGGCACGTACAGGTCGACGGTCGCCGCCTTGGCGATGCGGATGGCCGAGCCGGCCAGCCCGCCAGCCACCGCCATCTCGTCGACATCGATCGGTAGCTTTTGCGGGCCGGTGAACAGCACGACCGGCGCGCAGCCGATGACTATGGCGCAGGGCATCGGCTCCTTGCGCTTCTGATATTTGCGCCAGTGCAGATAGCCGCCGGCGCCGCCCGGGCGCGACGACATGCGCACGCCGAGGCGGTCCTGCGCTTTGAGCGCCGCGCGATAGGTGCCCATGTTCTGCACGCCGGTCTCGGGATCGCGCGTGATGCAGAGCGTCGCGGTGAGATAGGGCGCGGAATCGAAACCGGGCGTCGAGATCGGAACGGGCAGGCGGGCGAGACCCTGGCCGGGTTTCAGCAAGTCGCCGCCTTTGTTGACGACCTCCTGGCAGGCGGGCGAGGCGACCACGACCGGCGCGATCGGATGCGCGAGCGCGTGCGTCCAGGCCTGGCCGATTTCCTCGACCGGTTTGCCCATGCCGACCGCGTAGATTTCCGGCGAAGCGGCGAGCGCGCCGACCGCGACCGGAATGTCGTAGCGCCGCCCGGCGCCGTCGACCACGTTGCTGAACAGAAAGGCGCGGCGCTGATCCTCGGCGAGCCCGCCCTGGAATTGCCAGCGCACCAGCGGGTGCAGCTCGCTGTCCTTGTCGATGGCGTGATCGATGCGGGTGACGAGGCGGCGCGCTTCGAGGCGGCGCAGATGTTCCTGGAAATCGAGCGGCGGACCGCCGGCCGTCGCCGGGCCGGGCCGTGGTGACTTGTTCGCCTTGTCGAGCATCGGCTGCGTCTCTTTGAAACGGAGCGCCTTCTTACAACAGGCGGGCGTCGTAATCCATCGCCCGGCGTGTGGCGTCGCGGCGACGGCCAAGCGGGGAGAGACGCGCGCGTTCAGGCGCTTTTTAAAAGCCTGCCGATCAGCTTTCGATAGTGCGCCATGCGTCCGCGCGCCAGTCGAACGGCGGCCATTCGCCAACCTGCCGGCGGTTCCCGAAAAGCATTTGCCGTTCGTTTCAGGCGTGCCTGCCGGACGGAGGCCACGGACACCTTCAAGGCTTTGGCCAAATCCGCGTGGTCGATCCGATCAAACAGGCCGTCGGTCGCTTGCTTGAAATTCATGTATGCACCCAAATTGACATTGGCGGCGAGATGTCACCATGTACCGCACACCCGCCCGCGCAGCCTGGAGCAGGCGAGCCTCGCATCCACCCCAGCGAATCGCCGATGGCCGGTTGGCCGCTGGGCCAAGTTTCGTATGGCAGTTTTTGGACAGTCGGGCCTTGCGGCAAATCAAATCGAGCGGCAATAGGGTAAGGCTCGCGTGAAATCCGGCAACAGTCCCCACACCGTGACGTTCGGCAAAAGCAAGACCAGCATTTCACTCGAAGACGCTTTCTGGATCGGTCTGCGGATAATCGCCCGCCGCAAACAAACCACGGCGTCAAAACTTGTGCTGCAGATTGCGCGCAAAAAACATCGGGGCAACCTGTCCTCTGCCGTGCGCGTGTTCGTGCTCGATCAGCTTCACGTACAACCGAAACGAAAGTGAAATTTGCGGCCGCTCGACGCGCGGCTAGACCGGCAGTTCGATGCGGGCGCGCAGGCCGCCGCCGGGCCGGTTGGCCAGCGTGAGTTCGCCGCCATGGGCCTGCACGATGGCTTGCGCGATCGCCAAGCCGAGCCCGGTGCCGCCGGTGTCGCGGCTGCGCGAATCCTCGACCCGGTAGAACGGTTGGAACACCTTGGCCAACTCCGCCTCGGGAATGCCAGGGCCGTCATCGTCGATGGCGATTGTGATCGTTTTGCCGGCGGCGGCGATCGCGACTTGCGCGCGCTTGCCGTATTTCACCGCGTTGTCGAGCAGATTGGTGAGCGCGCGCTTCAACGCGCCCGGCTGGCATTCATAGCTCAGCGGCGAAGCCGGCGTCATGGTCACCGGCAAGCCGGCGTCGGCCATGTCGTCCGCCACGCTGGCGAGCAGCGCGGCCACGTCGACGCGCCGGCGCGGCTCGGCGCGTACTTCGTCGCGGGCGAAAGCCAAGGTCGAGCCGATCATCTCGTTCATCTCGCCGATGGTGGCGAGCATCTTGTCGCGCTCGCCGGTGTCGGCGACCTCCTCGGTGCGAAGCCTGAGCAGCGTCAATGGCGTGCGCAGGTCGTGCGACAGGGCGGCCAGCATCTGGGTGCGGCTCTCGATCAGCCGGCGCAGCCGCGCCTGCATGCGGTTGAAGGCGCGCGCGGCGTTCTGCATTTCGACCGTGCCCGCCACGGCCAGCGGTTCGGCGGTGACGTCGCGGCCGAGACGATCGGCGGCAGCCGACAGCATTCCGAGCGGCGCGGTGACGCGGCGCACCGCCCAGACCGAGACGGCGAGCACGATCAGCCCCATCAAGGCCATCGAGATGATGAATTGCCACGAAACCGACGGGCCGCCCTGCGGCAGCGCGGTGGCGAACGACAGCCATTGGCCGTCGGCGAGCTTGACCGCGACCTGCAGGCCGCGCCAGGCGTCGAAGCCGCCGAACGGGCCGAAGCCCGGTCCCATCATCTGATGCATCATGCCGCCGCCGCCCATTGGCCCGGGGAACGGCCGGCGATCGAATGGCGGGCCGAAAGGCGCGCCGAGTGGCCGGTCCGCCAGGACGGCCGCCCGCACCTGGCGGTCGGGCAGCGCGGGAAGCTGCTGGCGCACATAATCCTCGACCGCCGCGGCGGCGCTGTCGCCATCGGCCGGCGGCAAAGCCGGCGCCTCGCCCGAGAGCGCGACGCGGAAGGTGGGCTCGCTCAGCGCCGCGACGATGCGCGGCCGCCAGTCGGCCGGCGCTTCTTCGACCAGGCGCGACAAATTGGCGACGCGCTGCGCCGCCGCGAATCCGCTGACCGCGCGCACCGCCTGCTCGCGTGCGCCGGCATAGATCCAGGCGCCGACCGCGTGCGAGATCACCAGCCCGACCAGCAGGATCAGCAGTGTCTGGCCGAACAAGCTTTTGGGGAAAAAGCGGCTCATTCGCGGCTCACGTCGGGCGTGAAGATGTAGCCGCCGCCCCACACGGTCTTGATGATCGCCGGCTCGGCGGGGTCGCGCTCGACCTTCTTGCGCAGGCGGCTCACCTGCGTGTCCATGCTGCGGTCGAAGGTGTTGGCGGCGCGGTGGCGCGCCAGATCGAGCAACTGGTCGCGGCTCAGCGTGCGTTGCGGATGCTCGACCAGCGCCAGCAGCAGATCGAATTCGCCGGTGCTCAGCGGCACCGCGACGCTATCCAACCCAAGCAATTCGCGTTTGTCGACGTCGAAGGTCCAGCGTTCGAACCGGTAGCGCTTGGGCTTGTCTTGACCGGCGGCCGGCGCGCGCGCGCGATTGCGCCGCAGCACGGCGCGAATGCGCGCAATTAGCTCGCGGCTGCCGAACGGCTTGGGCACATAATCGTCGGCGCCCATTTCCAGCCCAATCACGCGGTCGACTTCGTCGCCTTTGGCGGTGAGCATGATGATCGGAATATCGCTGTCGGCGCGCAGCGAACGGCACAGCGACAGCCCGTCTTCGCCCGGCAGCATCAAGTCGAGCAAGATCAGGTCGACGCGGGCATCGGCCATGAGCTTGCGCATGGCCTTGCCGTCGCCGGCGGTGCTGACGCGAAAGCCTTCCTTGGCGAGCGCGCGCGATACCAAATCGCGCATCTCGCGATGGTCGTCGACGATCAGGATGTGCGGACCATCGTTCATGGGCTTGAATTTAGTTCGGGCCGGGCCGTTTAGGGCAAAAAACTTGTAACGATGTCTGCCGGATAGCGGCTCTGACACACTTTGTCACCAAATCGCCCCCGCGCGACAAACTTGCGTGACACGCCACGCTGCTAATGACGCTCAGCGACGGCGATACCGTTGCAAGCAATAGGAGCTATCCAATGAAATCGCGAATTGTCTTCATCGCCCTCGGCGTTGCGGCGGCACTGGCGGCGGGTGCTTACGGCTATACCGCCCTCGCGCAAGGCGGCCCCGGCTACGGCCCGGGTATGATGGGTGGCGGTTTCGGGCCCGGCATGATGGGCGGCAATGGTCCCGGCTTTCACATGCGCGGCTTTGACGGCGGACAAGGAGCGGCACCGTGGAATTGCCCGGCCTTCGGGCAAAACGAGCAGTCCGGACCCGCCGGCGCGCAAGACCAGGCCCCAGGACAAGGCTACGGCCCCGGCTATCGTATGCGCGGTTGGGGCGGCGGTTATGGCCCTGGTATGATGCAGGGAAATGGTCCCGGTTACGGACGCGGCCCGGCGGCGCAAGCCGACCAGACCGCCAACCAGAATCTCAATCTCACCACCGACCAGGTGAAGACCCGCATGGAGGTCTGGCTCAATTGGCGCGGCAATCCGCGGCTCAAAGTCGGCGATGTGAAAGAGAAGGATGCCGACACGATCACGGCCGACATCGTGACCAAGGACAATTCCCTGGTGCAGCGCTTCATCATCAATCGCCACACCGGCGCCTACACGCAAGACAACAGCTGAGCGTCTCGCAGCCGACGTGACCTGACAGCGACCCGATGCCCGCGCGGCCGATTGCCGTCGCGGGCATTGTCGCGTCAGCGCGCCGCCATACCACAGGCGAAGGCGGCTCCCGGCTTGAGGCCGAGCTTGTTGAAGATCATGGCAGCCGGGCAGAAGCCGGTAAAAGCGGCTTGCAGCATGTTGGCCCCGACAAAGGCCGCGAGCAGCTGCCAATAGGGGCTGACCAGCCAGCCCAGCAGGAGGCTCGCCAGCACCAGGGTGCCGGCAAGGGCGAATACGGCGCGATCGACGTTCACGGCAAATCTCCGATCAAAGGGCCTTAAGGACATATCCGGCTGCGCCCTGGCCCCGGCGGCGCTGCCGGTTGACTATATATTCGATAATTCGTATATACGCAACTATGAAAATACAAGCCAATGAAATGCTGGCGGCGGCGGACGAGGCGAGCACCCTGCTCAAGGCGCTGTCCAACCGCCACCGCCTGATCCTGTTCTGCCAGTTGACCGAGAAAGAGCGCTCGGTCGGCGAGTTGGCGGCGTTGTTGAAAATCCGCGATTCGACCGTATCGCAACATCTGGCCTTGCTGCGGAAAGACGGGCTGGTGACGGCGCGTCGCGACGGGCAGACCATCTGGTATTCGATTGGCAGCCCGCAGGCGCGGGAACTCGTGCGCACGCTCTATCGGGTCTATTGCGGGACCACCTCCGGCGGCGGCGCGCAAACGCACCGCAAGGGGCGGCCGGCGGGCCGCCGGAATCTTGCGTCACATCAATGACCGCGCGGCGTTCGCGCCGCACGATGAACAATGAATGATACGATAGAGGCAAAATAATAATGCGTGCCGGATTTGCCGTAGCGGCTGCGTTTGCGCTGTTGGCGCAAGCGGCGATAGCGCAAGAGACCTTCACCGTCGCGCCGAAATCGGTGGCCGACGAAAAGGCGGTCTTTGCCACCGTCGAAAGCGCCAACGTGGTGCCGGCGCGCGCGCGCATCGGCGGCACGGTGGTCGAGCTTGCCGTAAAGGAAGGCGACGGCGTCAAGCAGGGTCAGATCGTCGCGACCATCGGCGACGAGAAGCTCGCGCTGCAGATGAAGTCGCTCGATGCGCAGATTTCCGGGCTGGAAGCCCAGGTCGCCCAGGCGCAGAACGATCTCACTCGCGCCGAGGATTTGTTCTCGCGCGGCACCGTTCCGAAGACGACGCTCGATCAGGCCCGCACCGCCTTCAACGTCGCATCCAACGCGCTGAAGGCGCGCACTGCCGAACGCTCGGTCATCCAGCAGCAGGTCACCGAAGGCAAGGTGCTGGCGCCGGCCTCCGGCCGCGTTTTGAAGGTGCCGGTGACCACCGGCACCGTGATCCTGCCGGGCGAAACCGTTGCCACGGTGGCGGAGCAGAATTTCATCCTGCGGCTGCGCGTGCCGGAACGGCATGCGCGCTTTCTCAAGGCCGGCGATTCCGTCCGCATCGACGGCGAGGAACTCGGCAAACGTGGCGCCCAATTCGGCACCATCCGCCTGGTCTATCCGCAGATCGAGGATGGCCGTGTCATCGCCGACGCGGCGGTCGCGGGGCTCGGCGATTATTTTGTCGGCGAGCGCATCCGTGTCTGGGTCTCCGCAGGCGAACGCGAAAGCCTCATCGTGCCGGGCGTGTTCATCACGACGCGCTTCGGCATCGATTATGCGCACGTGCGTAAAGGCACGGAGACGATCGACGTGCCGGTGCAGCGCGGCCGCGAATTGCCGCGTCCCGATATGCCGGATGCGCTGGAAATCCTATCGGGACTTCACAACGGCGACGTCCTGGTGCGGCCGTGAATCTCGGACTGTCGGGGCGCCTCACCCAGGCCACCATCCGCTCGCCGCTGACGCCGCTGTTCCTGCTGGCGGCGCTTGCGGTCGGGTTGATCGCGCTCACCACCATTGCGCGCGAGGAGGAGCCGCAGATCAGCGTGCCGATGGTCGACATTCGGGTGAATGCCGACGGTCTCAAGGCGCCGGACGCCGTCGAACTGGTGACCAAGCCTCTCGAAGCCATCATCAAGGGCATCGACGGCGTCGAGCACGTCTACAGCCAGACGGTCGACGACCGCGTCCTGGTGACGGCGCGTTTCCTGGTTGGCACCAAGTCCGACGACGCCATCCTGCGCGTGCACGAGAAGATCCGCGCCAACATCGATCGTATCCCGGTCGGCATTCCGGAGCCGCTGATCGTCGGCCGTGGCATCAACGACGTCGCCGTCGTGGTGCTCACGCTGTCGCCCAAGCCGGACGCGGCGGCGCGCTGGACCGATAAGGATTTGTATGAGCTCAGCGACCAGCTGCGCTCGGAACTGGTGAAAACCGACAATGTCGGGCTGACTTATATTTCCGGCGGCAACCCCGAGCAGATCCGTGTCGAGCCCGACCCGGAAAAGCTCTCGCTGTTCGGCGTGCCGCTCCAGCAACTGGTCGCCAAAGTGCGCGACGCCAATCGCTCGTTCCAGGCCGGTTCGGTGCGTGACAACGGCACCATGCGCGATGTCGCGGCCGGGCAGACGCTCGCCGGCATTCCCGATATCGGCCTGTTGCTGGTCGCCACGCGCGACAACCGTCCGGTCTATGTGCGCGACGTGGCCTCGGTCGTGATCGGGCCGAGCCCGCAAGAGCACCGCGTATGGATGGATACGCCGGAGAAAGGCGGCCATTGGGACCGCGTGCCGGCGGTCGGCGTCGCTTTCGCCAAGCGCGCCGGCGCCAATGCCGTCGTGGTGGCCGAGCAGTTGCTGGCGCGCCTGCACAGTGTCGAGGGCCGGCTTGTCCCGGCCGACGTCAAAGTGACGGTGACGCGCGACTATGGCGAGACCGCCAACGACAAGGCGAACGAACTGTTGTTCCACCTCGGCCTGGCGACCGTGTCGATCGTTGTGCTGATCGCCTTCGCGATCGGCTGGCGCGAGGCGCTGGTGACCCTGGTCGTCATCCCGACCACCATTCTGCTTACGCTGTTCGCCGCGAAAGTGATGGGCTACACCATCAACCGCGTCAGCTTGTTCGCGCTCATCTTCTCCATTGGCATCCTGGTCGACGACGCTATCGTGGTGATCGAGAATATCGCCCGCCATTGGGCGATGAGGGACGGCCGCTCGCGCCTGCAAGGGTCGATCGAGGCGGTGGCGGAAGTCGGCAATCCGACCGTGGTCGCCACGCTGACCGTGGTGGCGGCTCTGCTGCCGATGCTGTTCGTCTCCGGGCTGATGGGGCCTTACATGGCGCCGATCCCGGCCAACGCGTCGGCGGCGATGGTGTTCTCGTTCATCGTCGCCATGGTGATCGCGCCCTGGCTGATGCTGCGCCTGCATCCGGAAGGAAAACCGGTGCACGAGCACGAGGCCGCGCATGGCGAGGGCTTGCTCGGCCGCCTTTACCGCCGCTTCGCCACGCCGGTCGTGCGCTCGCGCCGTTCGGCCTGGATATTCCTGGGCGCGGTCGGGGTGGCGACCGTGCTGGTGTGCGTCTTGTTCGTGACGCGCAGCGTCACGGTCAAGCTGCTGCCGTTCGACAACAAGTCGGAATTGGCCGTGGTGATCGATCTGCCCGAGGGCGCCACGCTCGAGGACACCGAACGCACATTGTTTTCGATCGCCGGCGCGGCGCGGCAACTGCCGGAAATCCGCTCGATCGAGACCTATGCCGGCACGCCGGCGCCGTTCAATTTCAACGGACTGGTGCGGCATTATTACTTTCGCGAATTGCCCGAGCTGGGCGAGCTGCATCTCAATTTGGCGCCACGCGACGACCGCGACCGCTCGAGCCATGCCATCGCGCTCGATCTGCGCGCTCGCCTGAAAAACGTGGTCTTGCCGCAAGGCACGGTCGCCCGCGTGGTCGAAGTGCCGCCGGGCCCGCCGGTGCTGGCGACGCTGCTGGCGGAAGTCTACGGTCCCGATTCGATCAGCCGCCGCGCGGTGGCGCATGAATTGAAGAAAATCTTCGCGTCCGTGCCCTACGTCGTCGATATCGACGATTCGATCGGGCAGCCGCGGCCGCGCCTGCGCATCTCGATCGACCAGGACCGGCTCGAATTCTTCGGCGTCGAGCAGCGCGACGTCTACGACACCATCGCGGCCTTGTTCGGCGGCACCACGGTGGGCTATTCGCACCGCGGCGAAGGCCGCAACCCGATCGAAATCGTGGTGCGGCTGCCGAAACGCGATATGTCGTGGAGCGAACTGCTGGCTTCGACGCCGGTGCCGGCCAACAGCGTGCCCGGCAACAAGACGGTGGTCGAACTCGGTGACGTGGTGCGCGTGAGCCAGGAAGTCGGCTCGCCGACCATCTTCCGCCGCGACGGACGATTCGCCGACATGGTGATGGCGGAACTGGCGGGCGCCTACGAGGCGCCGATCTACGGCATTCTCGACGTCGACAAGAAAATCGAGGCGCACGATTGGGGCGCGCTCGGCACACCGGCCATCCGCTTCCACGGCCAGCCGGACGACGAGAGCAAGCCGGCGATCCTGTGGGACGGCGAGTGGGAGATCACCTATGTCACCTTCCGCGACATGGGCGCCGCCTTCATGGTGGCGATCGTCGGTATCTATATCCTGGTGGTCGCGCAATTCGGCAGCTTCAAGCTGCCGCTGGTCGTGCTGACTCCGATCCCGCTGACCTTGATCGGTATCGTTATCGGGCATCTGCTGTTCGGCGCGCCGTTCACCGCCACCTCGATGATCGGGTTCATCGCGCTCGCCGGCATCATCGTGCGCAATTCGATTCTGCTGGTCGATTTCATCCGCCACGGCGCCGGGCAGGGCAAAACCTTGCGCGAGGTGTTGCTGGAAGCCGGCGCGGTCCGCTTCAAGCCTATCCTTTTGACCGCGCTCGCCGCCATGATCGGCGCCGCGACGATTCTCGTCGACCCGATTTTCCAGGGCCTGGCGATCTCGCTGCTGTTCGGCCTGGCGTCGTCGACCTTGCTCACCGTCCTGGTGATCCCGGCAATCTACGTCGTGTTGCGCGACGCCGACCGCGTGCTCGATAGCGGCAAGTAGTAGCCCGATCTTCCGAGCCAGCCGAAACTCATTCGCCGCAATCGCGCTATGCCTTCTCGATAACCGCGCCGTCTGCTATCGTCCGCGCGTTCCAGATCTCATTCGGGGAACGCCGGATGAAATTGATGGGATATTCAGGAGGGCGATAATGCGAAATGCGCAAACGAGCGTTCTGAGTCGGGCCGTTGCGATGGCGTCGGCGTTACTGCTCGCCGGTGCGGTGATCGTGATCACAGCCGGGCCATCGATGGCGACCCCGGCAATCGCGGCGAAGGAAAAGAAAGCCTGCGCGGCATGCCACACGGCACCGCCGGCATTGAATGACGCCGGCAAGAAGTACAAGGCAAGCCACTAACCGATCGCCGTCCGCCGGAAGATGGCGGCGATGTCGGTCCGAAAAGATGGGGCGCCGGAGTTGGCCGGCGCCTAAAATGCGGGCGGCGCCGTTTTCCTTGTGCCGCCAAATCCCAAAAATTGAATCTCCGATAAGCATTATTTAGCCATGAATTCGACCCGCGCAGGCCGAAACCGCCGTTTGATACGTATCAAAGGCCGTCTCGGGCGAAACGGCTAAGCTATTTTTGGGGTTTTTGGGCGCGCAAACGCCCCCCGGATTGTCGGCGGTTCATCGACATCAAAAAACATGCCTCCCTTTCCGGCGCCGAATGGGACGCGACGGTCGTCATGCAGCTGCAGCCGCGCACCCTCAAGTTCAAGGTCGTGCTTTACCTGACGATTGCGCTGTCGGCGGCGATGCTTTTGTTTACCGGCGCGGTCGCCTGGTTCCTGTACCACGAGGTCCTCGGCAAGGTGTCCGATCAGGTCATCCAGGTTGCCGAAGTGATCTCCAAGAGCACGCGCTTCGCGATGCTGCAGAACCAGCCGGCCTACGTCGACCGCATCATCCACGACGTCGCCAATCAGGAGAGAATCCACCGCGTCCGGATCCTGAGCAAAGAGGGCCGCATCACCCATTCGACCTACGCGCCGGAAATCGGCCAGACCGTCGACCGCAAAGCCGAGTCCTGCTCGCGTTGCCACCAGAGCGAGCGGCCGCTCGAGCAAGTGCCGAAGAACGAGCGCACCTGGACCTTCGTGGGTCCGAACGGGGAATCGCTGCTCGGCTCCATGGAAGTCATCCACAACGAGCCGTCGTGCTACAACGCCGCCTGCCATCAGCACTCGAAGGAAACTTCGGTACTCGGCGTTATCGACATCGTCTATTCGCTCGACGAAATCGACCGCAAATTGCGCACCAGCACGCTCGGCATCGCCGGCTTTTCGCTCGGGTTTATCGCCTTCGCGGCGTTGCTGGTCGGCTTTTTCGTGCACCGCCTGGTCTACGTGCCGCTGCGCGACCTCGAAGGCGGGGCGCAACGGCTCTCCAGCGGCAATCTCGATCAGCCGATCCCGGTGCGCAGCGTCGACGAATTTGGCAAGCTCGCCGCCTCGTTCAATACGATGACCGGCACTTTGCGCAATTCGCGCGCCGAGCTACAGGATTGGGGGCACACGCTCGAGCAGAAAGTCGAAGAACGGACAGAGGAGCTGCGCCGCGCGCAAGCCGAGACGATGCGCGGCGAGAAGCTTGCCTCGGTCGGCCTGCTGGCTTCCGGCGTCGCCCATGAATTGAACAACCCGCTCACCGGCATCCTGACCTTTTCGCACCTCGTGCGGCAGAATATGCCGGACAAGAGCACGGATGCGGAGGACATGGACCTGGTCATCCGCGAAACCAAGCGCTGCGCCGCGATCATCAAGCGGCTGCTCGATTTCGCCCGCGAGAAGCAGCCGGAAAAGAAATTCACCGATCTCAATCAGGTCATCGGCGATACGGTGCGGATCGTCGAGCAGCCGGCGCACCTGCGCGATATCGAGATCAGTCTGGACCTCGACCGTACGCTGCCGCCGATCTGGATCGACGCCGACCAGATCAAGCAGGTGGTCATGAACATACTGGTCAACGCCCAGCACGCGGTGGAGGAGAAGGGGGCCATTACCGTGAGCACCTGCCGCGCGCAGGACCCGCGCGGACCGGCCACCGAGTCCAAGCCGATGGTGGCGATATCGATCGTGGATACCGGCTGCGGCATTCCGGAAGCGAACCTGCGCCGGATATTCGATCCGTTTTTCACTTCCAAGGACGTCGGGAAGGGCACTGGCTTGGGGCTTTCCGTCAGCCATGGCATTGTCGAGGCCCACGGCGGTCTAATCGAGGTGCAAAGCAAAGTCGGCGAGGGATCGACGTTCACGGTCTTTCTGCCGCTGACGCCGCCGGCGGCCGGCCCTGAGAGCAAGGCCAGCGGGAGCGTTGCATGAGCGCGCGAATTCTCATCGTCGACGACGAGGAGATCGTCATTAGAAGTTGCTTGCGGATTCTCGCCGGCGACGAGTTCCAGGTCGAGTCCGTGCAGGACGGCCGCGAGGCGCTGAAGAAAATCGAGGAAAATCCCTACGACGTGGTGATCCTCGACATCATGATGCCCAACATCGACGGGCTCGAAGTGCTGCGCCGGGTCAAGGAGACGCATCCCAACGTCGACGTCATCATGATCACGGGCCTATCGCAGGTCGACACCGCGGTGCAGGCCATGAAGCTCGGCGCCTTCGATTATATCTCCAAGCCGTTCGAACCGGACGAACTCAAACTGGTGGTGTTCCGCGCGCTGGAGCGGCGACTGCTGCTGCAGGAGAATTTCACGCTTCGCAGCGAGGTGTCGTCGAAATACCGTTTCGAGAACATCATCGGGTTGAGCCCGCAGATGCAGGCCGTCTACCGGCTGATCGCGCAGTGTGCGCCGACCAGTTCGACGGTCCTGATAACCGGAGAAAGCGGCACCGGCAAGGAGCTAATCGCGCGCGCGATTCACTACAACAGCCTGCGCAAGGACAAGCCGTTCGTCGCGGTGGACTGCAATGCGCTGAGCGAGAACCTGCTGGAGAGCGAGCTGTTCGGTCACGTCAAGGGCGCCTTCACCAGCGCGGTCGTGAACAAGAAAGGCATGTTCGAGGTTGCTGGCAGCGGCACGCTGTTCCTCGACGAGATCGGAAATATCTCCATGTCGATCCAGGCCAAGCTGCTGCGTGTGCTGCAGGAACGCGAGTTCCGGGCGGTCGGCGACACCCGCACGCAGACCGCAAATTTCCGGCTGGTCACCGCCACCAACAAGGATCTCAAGGCCATGGTGGCGGCCGGCACGTTCCGCGACGACCTTTATTACCGGGTCAATATCTTTCCGGTCCACGCCCCGGCGCTACGCGAGCGCAAGGGCGACATCCCTGCGCTCGCCTATCATTTCATTAAAGTGTTCGGCGCGGAGTTGGGCAAGAAGATCACCGACATTTCGGAAGGCGCGCTCTCGACGCTCACCAATTACGGCTGGCCGGGCAATGTGCGCGAACTCGAAAACGTCGTGTACCGGGCGACGATCCTGACCGGCGACAGCGTCGTCCGTCAGGCCCATCTCGTGGCCATCATCGATGCTTCGCAGTCGGCCGCCGACCTGGCGGTGCCGCGCACCGGCGACGAACTCAAGCGGGTCAAAAAGGCCGCGCGCGAAAAATCGGTGGAGGATATCGAAAAGCAGTTCGTGCTCGAGGCGCTCAGGCGCAACGACTGGAATGTGACCAAAAGCGCCGAAGAGACCGGAATGCAGCGCCCTAATTTCCAGGCGCTGATGAAGAAATACGCGATCCGCGTGCGTGACACCGAGCACGACGCCGATCCGGCCGACGGCCCGGACGCCTCGTAAGCGGCCGGTCCGTTGCCGGGCGCGCTTTCAGGGCTCGGCAGCCTTGGCCTCCTCCTCATCGACGTCCTCGTAGCCGGTCATCATCGATTTGAAGTGCGCGATGCGGGTGTGGCCGAGCGTGCCGAGATAGACGTGGACCAGGATGTAGAAAACGAAGGCGATGAACACCAGGACATGCACGGTGTCGATCACCCGCACGCCGCCGAAGAAATTGACCTGCGCGGAGAAACGTTGGACGTCCCACAGTAGGATGCCGGTGTAGATCTGAATGGGGAACAGCAACATCATGATGATCTGGTAGATCATGCTCTGCAGCGGATTGAACTTGCGATAGACGCCGACGTGAAACGGATTGGGCTCGCCTCGGAAAATGCCGTAGGCGTAGTAATAGACCTGCCGCAGGCTGCCGGTGAAATGCTTCCGCAGGCTCAGTTCCGGGTGATAGGCCCGGATCCGGTCGGAAAACAGATAGAACAGCAGCCACAGGAAAAAGTTGGCGATCAGGACGAAGCCGACGAAATTGTGCACGCGGACGGCGGTGCGGAACGTCACCACATCGATCAGGCCGACATAGCGGATCTGCATGCCCGTCAGAATCATCAGGACGAAGCCGACGGCATTGGTCCAGTGCCAGATCCTGACCGGCAACGGGTGAATGTAGAGTCTGTACATGGTGCAGTTCCTTTTAGCGCGCCCGCGCCGTCATGCCGCCGCCTTCGGGCCGTCGCCGCCGGCCGGCGGGGTGCCGTGACCGCCGTTGTGCGGATGATAAAAGCCGAAGCGCTTGAACAGCCATCCTAAGGCGACGTGCCCGACCGCGATGCCGACGCCGCCGACGACGGCGAGGATCAGCAGGATATCCAGAAGCTTGATCCGGGTGCCGCCGATCGCATAGAAGCCGCTCACCGAGTCGACCGAGAACGCGGAGTTGAGCACGTCGGCGTTGGCGCCGTAGCCGACGCGGCGGCCGTCCGGCCCGACCAGCGAGATGGTCACGCTCTGGAAGGCCTGCGATCCCTCGCGGTGACAGGTGTGGCAATCGCTGATCGCCTGATCCTTGCCCGCGAGTTGATGAGCCATCGGGCCGGTGAGAACGTCCAAGCGGCCGCGCAGGACGGTCTTGCCGGCGATGCCGCTGCGATTGAGCGTCTGCATCAGATTGTAGAGCGTCTGCGCATCGATGCCCTTGCCGGCCGAATTGGTGCTGGCGTCGAACAGCGGCACGCCGATTTGTTCGGTGCCTCTGGCCTCGCCCTTGGCGTCGATCAGCATGAGGTCGACGCGGCGCTGCGCCGTCGGCGCGTGGCAGGCCGTACAGGACACGACTTCGAAATGCAGGGCGGCGTTCGGCAACCATTTCTGGTGCGCTTCCAGCACGCCGGCGTGGCAACCGAAACAGGCGGCCTCGGGACCCTGGCCGTGAATGCCGGCCGCGATCGGCTTCACCGCGTGGGCGGTGTGGCAGCCGGAACAGACCGGCGCATAGCTGTCTTTGGTGTGTAGCCGCGCCTTCGCGTGCATGCTGCCGAGGTAGGCGGTGTAGATATCGGCATGGCAGTTCTTGCAGGGTGCCTGCTCGACCGTTGCCGCCGCGCCCTTGATGACGGCATGCGGGTTATGACAGTCGGTGCAGATCGGCGCCGCCGGATTGCCGTTGCGAACTAGCGCGGCGTGAACGCTGCTGTCCCATTGCTCGAATTTGTCGGCGTGGCAGGTGCGGCATACCTGGGTCATAGCGAGCGCAAAGCTGCGCTTGCTGGCGATGTCGTTTTTCTCGGGCGGATGCTTGGCGGGATCGACGTCGGAATGGCAGCTGGTGCAGCCGTTGGCGCCGTGGACGGACTTGACATAGCCGTCGCCCGGTACGTGCAGTTGCAGGGTATCGCCGTCCGCCAGTTTTTTCTCCATGCCGGCGGCGCCGTGGCAGCCGAGGCAATATTGATCGGCTTTGGAGGGCGCCGGGTCGGCGGCGAATGCGGGAGGCGAGGGCGGTAGCAAGGTAAGCGCTGCGGCAACGGCCGCTACGGCCAGGCCGGTCTGCAGGAAGCCGGGCAGGATTTTGCGCGAGGCGTCGTTGCGATCCGATTTCCGCCCCATAGAACCCTCGCCTTCAAAGTCGTCCGGGGGCCCGTAACCCCCCGGAATAATCAAGAGACTGCTGAATTATCTGCGGCAAGTCGACCGGGCTTTCATTGATCTATCTCACTCAGCGCGCCGCGGCTGCGACCGCCCGGCCACCCATCCAGGCCAGCGCGGCCAGGCCGATGAAGGGGAAGAGGACGATGTAGGCGAGGCCGAGCACCGGGGCGGCAACCACCATCGCGATATTCTTCAAGACGCGGGCGGTAGTGCGGACCGCTTGGAATTTGGCGGCGACACGGCCCGCCAGCACGGCCAGAACCGCCAGCCCGACGAGGGGGAGCGCGACGATGTAGGCCAACCCGAAGAACGGGGCGGCGAAGAATAGGAGGATGTTCTTGAGTGTATTGCCCTCGGCTTCCGAGGCCGTTGCGGCTTGCGCCGGGGCGTTGGTGGCGACGACATAGAGCTTGGTGCGCGCGACCGGCGCGGTGAACACGGGCTCTTCCTCGATGCGGATTTTGCGAAGGGCGGTCATGGCGGACTCCTGTTTTTTTGTCTGGTTCTCTGTTTCTCGATTGCTACATCGCATAGGCCGTGCCAGCCGCCGGAGACGGCTAGATTTCGATTACATTTCAAATGCTTAGATGATATTCCCGGTGCCGCTGAAGGCTTTGAGCGGAGCTTTTGAGTATAGTTTTTTTGTCCAATGCGGCCGCAATACCGCTGGATTTTCAATCATCTCAAATACTTAGGCTGTTTTCGCGGTGTATGTTTTTGCTATACAGCCGACGATCGCGGCGAAAAATTCGGGGCGTGCCGGCCGGGTCCGGCGTGAAAAAAAGGCCGGGAGGGAAATCCCGGCCTCGCGGCCTCGCCCTTGGACCGGGCGAGACCTCAGTTGGCCATTTCCACACTCAATCTTTGGTCCGCGCCGCCACCGCCCGGCCCGCCAGCCAGAGCAAGGACGCCAGGCCGATGAACGGGAAGAGCACGACATAGGCCAGTCCGAATACCGGCGCGGCGAACACCATCGCGATGTGCTTCAACGTCACAGCTACCGCGCGCACCTTGTCGATCTTGAGGGCGGCGCGTGTCGCCAGCACCGCCATGACGCCGAGGCCGACGAAGGGCAGCGCGACGATATAGGCGAGGCCGATGAAGGGCGCGGCGAAGAACAGAAGGATGTTCAGCGCGCTGCCGTCGCGGACGGCCGGTTCGGCGCGCGGCGCTTCGGCGGGCGCCGGCAAAGCCAACACTTGCGCCGTGGGAACGGCGAGGGCGTCGCGGGCGCTGTCTTCGATCATCGCGGGCGACAGCGGTTTGTGCACGAAGCTTGAGACGCCGGCGGCCTTGGCGCGGGCTTGCGCGGCATCGGTGCCGTAGCCGGTTATGATCACCACCGGGGTCCACGGCTTGCGCGCCTTGACCTGTTCGGCCACCTCAAGCCCGCTCATTCCGGGCATGCGGATGTCGGTATAGACGAGGTCGTATTTTTCCTCGTTCAGCTTGCGCAACGCCTCTTCGCCGGTTTCGGCGGTGATGACGGCGTAACCCTTGCCGGTCAGAACCCGGTCGATGCTCTTGCGAACGGCCGGATCGTCGTCGACGACGAGTACTTTGCGGGATGCGTTCATGGCCTTCTCCTTTTGGGATTTCTCTGTGCTCGTGTGTGTTGGAATGGGTCCGTGGTTGTTTCTTCAGGCTGCGCAGGCGCCGCTGGCGGTGTCCGTCTTTTCCGGAACCCGTCGCAAAGCCCATTGTTTTCGGGTCATGGCGGCGTCGGCGACGTTGATCACGTCCTGCGGGCCGACCGGTTTGGCCACGTAATCGTAAGCGCCGAGCCGCACGGCTTCCTTGGCGCTGTCCACGGTCGGATAGCCTGTGATGATGACCACTTCGCTTTCCGGCCATTTCTGCTTGATGGTGCGCAGCACCGAGAGGCCGTCCTGGCCGGGCATGCGCATGTCGAGCAACACGACGTCGAAGGGGTTCTGCTCCATCGTCTCCAGCGCCTCTTCGCCGTTGCCGGCCGTCGCGACATTGCAAGCGATGCCTTGCAACGACCGCTGGTAGCTCCAGCGCACCGTTTCGTCGTCATCGACGATGAGAATTCTGTTGTTGTCGGTCATCTTCGCCACCTTGCTTGCAGTCAGGTTCGTACCGACTGTTCAGCAAGCGCCATGCCACCGCGTGGCCGGCGGCGCTTTTAATAATCGGGACAATGGCTTGAATGGTGAAACAGGCTCGCGGACCGGAATCGCCGGCGCCGCCGAAGTACAAATTTTCTGTACAGGCGCCGGGGCCTCGCGGCAGAAAGCCCTGTTGTTTCGGGCAATGCTTCGGATCGGCCGCCGCATAGATTTTTTATCGGGATGTTTCGTTACGGGCCGAGCGCGGCGCCGGCCGTTGACTGACTGGTATTTTCGGCCTTGTTTAGCCAGCGCACAAAATATGCATATGCGTGCAGGTGAGCCATGCAGCTTTTCACGACCGCCGAAGCCGCCCGTTATCTTCGCCTGAAGGAACGCAAAATCTACGAAATGGTGGCGGAAGGCACGGTTCCCTGCACCAAAGTCACCGGCCGCTGGCTGTTCCCGAAGGCCGATCTCGACCATTGGCTGGCTTCGAGCGTCACCCGGCCCGCCGGCATGACGCGCGCCGAACCGGCGCCGATCATCGGCGGCAGCCACGACCCGTTGCTGGAATGGGCGCTGCGCGAGAGCGGCTCGGGCTTGGCCACGCTCGCGGTCGGCAGCGAAGCCGGTGTTGCCCGCTTCACCGCCGGCGAAACCATCGCCGCCGCGATTCACCTGCATGCCTTGGAAGACCCGGAGGCCGATGCCAACTTGGCCGCCGTCGCCGCGCGCAACGATTTGCAGGACGCGGTGCTGGTCGCCTTCTGCCGCCGCGAGCAGGGCTTTCTGCTGGCGTCCGGCAATCCGCTCAAGATCCGTTCGATCGACGACGTGATCGCCGGGCGCGCCCGCATCGCCATGCGCCCGAAAGGCGCCGGCGCGCAATTGCTGCTGCTCTCGCTGCTGCACCGCGCGAAGGCCGAGTTGGACGCGCTGGTTTCGGTTAACCCGGTCTGCCCGACCGGCCCAGACATCGCGCAGGCAATCCGCGCCGGCCGCGCCGATACCGGCATCGCCACGCGCTCCGTCGCCAATTTCGCCGGTCTCGATTTCGTACCGATTGTCTGGGAGCCGTTCGACCTGCTAATGCGCCAGCGCGATTATTTTCGTCCGCCCTTGCAGGCGCTGATCCGTTTCCTGCAATCGGACGAACTCGCCGCGCGCGCGCGGGAAATGGGCGGCTTCGATCTCGGCGCCGCCGGCTCCGTGCGGTTTGTGGTTTGAGCAACCGCGCTGTAAGAAGCGCTATGATTGCCAACGACACGCAAGCCTGGCCGAGCGAACTGCGGCTGCACAAAGATCGCAAGACGCTCACCGTCACCTTCGCCGGCGGGCAGAGCTTCGACCTGCCGGCGGAATATCTGCGGGTCAAGAGTCCGAGCGCGGAAGTGCAGGGCCATTCCGCCGAGGAACGCAAGACCGTTCCGGGAAAGCGCGACGTCGGCATTCTCGAGGTGCTGTCGGTCGGCAATTACGCCGTGCGGCTGGTGTTCGACGACCTGCACTCGACCGGCATTTTCGGCTGGGACTACCTGCTCGAACTCGGGCGCAACCAGGCGCGCTATTGGCAGGATTATGTCGACGAACTGGCGGCCAAGAACCTGACGCGCGATCCGCCGGCGCGGCGTCAATAATTCAGGCCGAGATCGCGACCGGCGCGTTTGCCGCCGCGTCTTCCAGGATCATGTCGGCGCCTTTTTCCGCGATCATCACGACGGCCGCGTTGGTGTTGCCGGAGACGACCGTCGGCATGATCGAGGCGTCGACCACGCGCAGGCCCTCGACGCCGTGCACGCGCAGTCGCGCGTCCACTACCGCGTCCGGATCGGAGCCCATGCGGCAGGTGCTGGTCGGGTGGAAGACGGTGGAACCGGTGGCGCGCGCAAAAGCCAAAAGATCCGCATCGCTTGTGCAGGCGGGCGAGGGCGCGCGCTCCTCCGCGATATAGCGGCGCATCGCCGGACGGCTCATGATCTGCCGCAGCAGCTTCATCCCGGCGACGACCGTGTCGCAGTCGACGCGGCTCGAAAGATAGCGCGGCGCGATCGCCGGCGGCACGCCTGCATCGGCCGACTTGATGCGGACGAAGCCGCGGCTCTCCGGCCGCAACTGGCAGACCGAGGCGATGAAACCCGGGAACGGATGCAGCGCGGCGCCGGACGCATCGCCGCTGAAGATGATGAAGTGGACCTGCACATCCGGCGTCAGCACCACCGGATGGGTGCGAAAGAAGCCTCCGGCATAGCCGGCGCCGATGGTCAGCATGCCTTTTCGCGACAGCGCGTAACGCAGTCCGGCGCCGATGCGCTGGCGCCAATTATTGACGACGTCGTTCATCGTGATCGGCTCGGTGCAGCGGTACTGCATGCGGACCTGAAGATGGTCCTGCAGGTCGGCGCCGACGCCCGGCATGTCGGCGACCACGGATATGCCGAGCGATCGCAACAGGGCCGCTGGCCCCAGTCCGGAGAGTTGCAGCAGTTGCGGCGAATTGAACGCGCCGCCAGCGACGACCACCTCGCCGCGCGCATGGGCAACATACGTGGTGCCGCCGTGCCGGTATTCGACGCCGGTGGCGCGCCGGCCGGAGAACAGAATGCGGCTGGTCAGGGCGCCGGTCACGATCGTGAGGTTGGGCCGGCGCCGCGCTTGGCGGAGATAGCCGACGGCCGTTGAGCAGCGGCGTCCGTTGCGTGTCGTCAATTGGAAATAGCCCGCGCCTTCTTGCGCCGGCCCGTTGAAGTCGTCGTTGCGCGGAAAGCCGGCCTGCTGCGCGGCCTCGATGAAGGCTTCGCACAAAGGGTGCGGTTCGCTCACGTTGGAGACGGCGAGCGGCCCGCCGGTGCCGTGCAGGGCATCCGCGCCGCGTTCCTGATGCTCGGCGCGCCGGAAAAACGGCAGCACGTCGTCGAAGCTCCAGCCGGCATTGCCGAGCTGGCGCCAGTGGTCGAAATCCTGCGGCTGGCCGCGGATATAGAGCAAGCCGTTGATCGAACTCGATCCGCCGAGAACTTTCCCGCGCGGCTGGATCAGCGTGCGATTGTTCATGTCCGGCTCCGGTTCGGTCGAATAGAGCCAGTTGACCTTGGCGTTGTTGAACAACTTGCCGTAGCCGAGCGGGATGTGAATCCAGATGTTGCGGTCGCGTCCGCCGGCCTCCAACAACAGCACGCGGTGACGGCCCGAAGCTGTGAGGCGATTGGCCAGGACGCAGCCGGCCGAGCCCGCTCCGACGACGATATAATCGAAAGGCTTAGGGTCCGGTGTTCGCGCCATGGTCCGCCCTTATTCCGAGCCGCTGCGGGGCGCTTGCCCACCGCGGAAAGTCCCCAATTCCCGATACTTCTTGAGCGGCCCCGGGCATGTGAAATCGCTCGCCCGGAACTCGGCAATGCCAAATCTATCGAAGTTGTTGCGGCGCGATATTCTCGCTTGGCGCTAGGCACCCATTCCGTTTGAGTATAGCCTTACTGCAAAACAAGAATAACTCAACGTCAACAGGGAGGAATGCCTCGATGCGTTCAGGAATGTCTCGACGGACAGTATTGAAGACCGCAGCCCTCGCGTCGACCACGATGATCACGGCCCCATATGTGCGGGGCGCTTACGCCGCCGGCTCGCTCGCGCTCGGCTGCTGGGATCATTGGGTGCCCGGCGCTAACAAGGCGCTGATCAAGCTCTGCAACGAGTGGGGCGAAAAAAATAAAGTCGACGTGAAAATCGATTTCATCACGTCGCAAGGCGAGAAGGACAAGCTCACCGCCGCTGCCGAAGCGCAAGCCGGCACCGGCCACGACATCATGTCGCATCGCGACTGGAACATCCGCATCCATCAGGCGGTGCTTGAGCCGCTCGACGATGTCATCGCGCAGCTCATCAAGCAATATGGCCCGATTAGCCCGGTCGCCGAATACCTCGCCAAGATCAAAGGCACCTGGCGAGGCATCCCGACCGCGGTCGGCAGCCAGGTCAAGCCGTGCTGCTCGCGCTTGGATCTCTACAAGCAGCATGCCGGCCTCGATCTGCAAGATATGTTCCCGGCCGACGTTTCGAAATACGACAAGGCCAAGACCGACAAGTGGACCTGGGATCTCTATCTCGAGTCGGCGCAAAAGCTCCACAAGGCCGGCTTCCCGGTCGGCCTACCGATGGGCCAGACTTCCGACGCGGTGGACTGGGTCGGCGGGCTGTTCAATTCGTATGGCGCGGTGTTCATCGACGCCAAGGACAACATCAAGGTCAACTCCGACGCGACCCGGCAGGCCATGGAAATGGCCCGCAAGCTCATGGAGGTCAATCCGCCGGAGGTTTATGCCTGGGACGATGCCGGCAACAATCGCTGGCTGATCTCCGGCAAGGGCTCGGGCATCATGAATCCGCCGAGCGCCTGGGCGGTCGCCAAGCGCGACAACCCGACAGTGGCGGCGAATTGCTGGACCCATGCTGTGCCGAAGGGCCCGAAGGGCCGCTTCGTCGGGCAGCTCCCGCAGTTCTACGGCCTGTGGAAGTTTTCCAAGAACAAAGCAGCCGGCAAAGACCTGCTCACTTACATCTCGCAGAAGGAATCGATCGCCCAGTTGGTCGAGGCTTCGGTCGGTTACGATCTGCCGTCGTTCAAGAGCATGTACGATCTTCCGACCTGGAAGACCGTCGAGCCGCCGGTCGGCACGGTTTACAGCTATCCGCCGCGCGGTGACGAGCAGACTTCGATCGCCGGTGCGCCGGCGCGCTCGGAGGTTGGCGCCCAAATTTACAATCAGGCGATCAACACCGTGATGATCTCGAAGTTCAGCCAGGGTAAAGAGAAGCTCGACGACGTGATCAAGTGGGCCGAGAAGGAACTCGAAGGCACCTTGCGCGCCTAGGCGTTCTTCAAGGCGTCGGACATCGAGCGCATGCCGGCCGGTTTGGGCCGGCATGCAACTCCTCAATAAACGCCGCGAGATCAAATCATGGCCGATACCGTCCAATCATGGAATGCGGCGCTGCCGCGCGTTGCAGCGCCGGTCAGAAAAAATGGCATGCAGATTTTCATGCGGCGGCGCTCGACCATCGCGCTGCTGATGTGCACGCCGCTGATTCTGATTGTCAGCGGGCTCATTATCTACCCGGCCTTCTATTCGATCTATCTGTCGATGCTGAACAAGGCGCAGACCCGCTTCATCGGTCTGTCGAATTTCGCTTTCTTGATATCGCGCGACACGTTCTGGATGGTGGTTCAGCAATCGGCGATTTTTGCGCTCTCCGCGGTATTCTTTAAGGCCTTGATTGGGTTGATCACCGCCCATCTCGTCAACAACCTGCCGGCCAAGGGGCAGCGCAAATGGCGCGGCATGCTGCTGGTGCCATGGGTGATCCCGCTGGCGCTCTCGACGCTCGGATGGTGGTGGCTGTTCGATCCCACCAATTCGGCATTCAATTACACGCTGAAGAGCCTGGGCTTCGAATGGATTCCCTGGCTGAGCAATCCCTATTGGGCGCGCTTTTCAGTGATCCTGGTCAACGTCTGGTTCGGCGCGCCGTTCTTTCTGATCATGTATCTGGCCGCGCTCAAATCGGTGCCCGAGCAGCTTTATGAGGCGGCCTCGATCGACGGCGCCTCCGCCTGGCAGAAGTTCCGCCACATCACGCTGCCGATGATGCACAATATTATCGCCATCACCGTGCTTTTCTCGCTGATCGTCACCTTCGCCAACTTCGACATCGTGCAGATCATGACCGGGGGCGGCCCGCGCAACATGACGCATGTGTTCGCGACCTACTCGTTCCTGCTCGGCATCCGGTCCGGCGACCTGCCGCTCGGTGCGGCGACATCGCTGTTCATGTTCCCGATCCTGGCGATCGCCGCGGTCTTCATCCTGCGCGGCGTGCGCAAACGGGGAAGGGAAATCGGATGAGCACGCTCGCCGCCACGGCGCCGGCCAACAAAAAGGTCGGCGTTGGCATCAGCCTGCGGCGCAACCGCCGCTGGGCGTTGATCATGTCCTACTTCTTCCTCATGATGTTTGCGATCTTCTTCTTGATGCCGCCTTACTACATGGTGGTCACGGCCCTCAAGACCGACGCCGAGATGGCGCGGCTGGCGACCAATCCTTGGTTCATCTTCGACGGCGTCACGCTCGATCAATTTAAGATTCTGCTCACCCAGACCGACTTCCTGATCTTTTTCAAGAACACCGTGATCGTGACCGTCTGTGTGGTCGCGATCACCATGGTGGTGAGCGTGCTGGCGGCGTTCTCGCTCGGCCGTATGAAATTCTGGGGCTCCAGCGTGCTCGCCACCGGCATCTTCCTGACTTATCTGGTGCCCGACACGCTGCTGTTCATCCCGATGTTCCAGATCGTCAAGTCGATCGGCCTGCTCAATTCCTATTGGGGCATGGTGCTGGTCTACCCGACGCTGACGGTGCCGTTTTGCACCTGGATCATGATCGGCTACTTCCAGTCGATTCCGAAAGAGCTCGACGAAGCGGCGCTGATCGACGGCGCCGGCCACATTCAGATGCTGACGAAAATCTTCATTCCGGTGGCGTTGCCCGGCATCATCGCCGCGATGATCTTCGCTTTCACCGTGTCGTGGGCGGCGTTCGTCTATCCGATGGCGTTCCTCTATTCATCGGACCAGCAGGTGCTCACCGTCGGCACCGTCACCAGCCTGATCCGCGGCGACGTCTACAAGTGGGGCATGCTGATGGCGGGCGCGCTGCTCGCCGCGGCGCCGCCGTTGGTGATCTACGCGTTCTTGATGGACTACTACATTGCCGGTCTCACGGCCGGCGCAACAAAAGGTTAGCGCGGTTCCAAAAAGCGGCGGACTAACTCCGGAACTTCGTGCGCGATAATTCGTGGGAGCTTAATCAAAACGGGAGCGGCTATGGCGGAAGTTACCTTGCGGAACGTGGGGAAGCGCTACGACGACGTCGTCGCCGTCAGCAACGTCAATCTCGATATCCCCAATCATGAATTCGTCGTACTGGTCGGACCGTCGGGCTGCGGCAAGAGCACGACGCTGCGGATGATCGCCGGGCTCGAGGAAATCAGCGACGGCGAGATTTCGATCGGCGGCGAGATTGTTAACGACCTGCCGCCCAAGGACCGCGACATCGCCATGGTGTTCCAGAACTACGCGCTCTACCCGCACATGACGGTGGCCGAAAACATGTCGTTCGGGCTCAAGCTGCGCAAATTCCCCAAGGCCGAGATCAAGGAGCGGGTCGACAACGCTGCCCGCATTCTCGACATCACCGAATTGCTCGCGCGCCGCCCCAAGCAGCTCTCCGGCGGCCAGCGCCAGCGCGTCGCCATGGGCCGCGCGATCGTGCGCAATCCGCAAGTGTTCCTGTTCGACGAGCCGCTGTCCAATCTCGACGCCAAGCTGCGCGTGCAGATGCGCACCGAGATCAAACGCGTGCACCAGAAGGTTAAGACCACGACTGTCTATGTGACGCATGACCAGGTCGAGGCCATGACGCTGGCCGACCGCGTGGTGGTCATGAATGGCGGCAGGATCGAGCAGATCGGCACGCCGAACGAGCTTTATCATCACCCCAAGACGCGTTTTGTGGCGAGCTTCATCGGCTCGCCCGCGATGAACCTCATTCCGGCCAAACTGGAAGGCAACGGCGGCGGTCTGACGATCAGGCTGTCCGACAAGCTGTCATTCCAGGTGCCGGAAAGCCGTGTCGCGCGCTATCGCGGCCATACCGGCAAGGATCTGCTGCTCGGCTTGCGCCCGGAGCACATTACCGAGACGCGCGGCACCGAAAATGGCGTTGGCCAGGAGTTTACGATCATCCTCGACGTGGTCGAGCCGATGGGGATGGAGACCATGGTGTTCTTCACCGTCGACGGCACCGAGGTCTGCGGACGCGTCGAGCCTACCGCCGCCAAGGGCTCCGGCGAGCCGATGCGGCTGCGCGCCAATCTCGATCACATGCATCTGATCGATCCGGCGAGCAACGCCGTGCTGTGACCGGCGCTAAAGCGCCAGTCCGCCATCCACCAGATGTGGCTGCCCGGTGATGTAGCGCGATTCATCGGACGCCAGGAACACGGCGAGCGCCGCCACCTCGGCCGCGGTGCCGAGCCGCTTCATCGGCTGGCGCGCGATGAAGTCGTCCCACACGGCTTTTTCGGATTTTCCGGTCTGCTTCGACAGCGTGGCGACGCGGTCCTCGAGCGACGGCGATTCGATGGTGCCCGGGCAGATCGCGTTGCAGCGGATGCCTTTGGTGATGAAGTCGATGGCGACCGCCTTGGTCAGCCCGATGACGGCGGCCTTGCTGGCGCCGTAGACGTAACGATTGGGCAAAGCTTTGATCGAGGAAACACCCGACGACATGTTGACGATCGAGCCGCCGCCTTTTTTCAGCATGGCGGGCAGGAACGCCTTGATCGTGCGGTGCATCGCCTTGACGTTGAGATCGAAAGCAAGGTCCCAATCGCGGTCGGCGCATTCCAGCACCGTGCCTTGATGCACGTAGCCGGCGACGTTGACCAGCACGTCGAGTCCGCCGAATTCGGCCTCGACCGCCTTGGCCAATTCCACCACGGCCGCGGTCGACAGCACGTCCAGCTTGATCGATTTTCTCGGCTGCAGGTCCTGAAGCTTGCCGGCGTCCACGTCGGTGGCGATGACGATGCAGCCTTCCTCGATAAAGGCCTCGGCGATGGCGCGGCCGATGCCCTGGCCCGCGGCGGTGATCAACGCGACTTTATTCTGCAAGCGTCCGGTCATCGCGGCACCCGTCAATGATTGTCGCGCGGCACGGGAAACGCCTGTGCGACGCGCTGGTATTTGACCGCGGGCTTGAGCACCATGCCGCCGGCAAGCTGATCCACCATGGCGCGCTGGATTTCCTGCCACGGCGTCTGGCTTGCCGGATAGGCATAGCCGCCGCGCTTTTGCAGCGCCGCCCGCCGTCTGGCCAGTTCGGCCTTCGAGATCAGAATATCGGCGCTGCCTTTGTTGAGATCGATGCGCACCCGGTCGCCGGTTTTCAACAAAGCCAGCCCGCCGCCGCTCGCCGCTTCCGGCGAGGCATTCAGGATCGAGGGCGAGCCCGACGTTCCGGATTGTCGGCCGTCGCCGATGCACGGCAATGTTTTGACGCCCCGCTTAATCAAGGCGGCCGGCGGCTGCATATTCACCACTTCCGCTGAGCCGGGATAGCCGATCGGGCCGACGCCGCGGATGAACAAAATGGTTTGCTCGTCGATCTTGAGCGCCGGATCGTCGATGCGGTGATGATAATCCTCCGGTCCGTCGAACACCACGGCGCGGCCCTCGAAGGCGTTGGGGTCCTTCGGGTTGGCCAGATAGCGTTGACGGAAATCGTCGGAGATCACGCTCGTCTTCATGATGGCGGAATCGAACAGGTTTCCCGACAAGACCTTGAAGCCGGCCTTTTGCTTGAGCGGCTTGTTGTAGGTGCGGATCACGTCGGCGTCCTGGATGACGGCGCGCTTGACGTTGTCGTCCATGCTCTTGCCGTTGATGGTGAGGGCGTCGGCGTGCAAGCGGCCGGCCCGCAGCAGCTCGCGCATCACCGCCGGCAGGCCGCCGGCGCGGAAATATTCCTCGCCCAGATATTTGCCGGCCGGCTGCATGTTGACCAGGAGCGGCACGTCGTAGCCGACCGTCTCCCAATCCTCGATCGAGAGCTTCACGCCGATATGGCGCGCGATGGCGTTGATGTGGATCGGGGCATTGGTCGAGCCGCCGATCGCCGAATTGGCGACGATGGCGTTCTCGAAGGCCTTGCGGGTGAGGATGTCCGACGGCCTTAAGTTCTCATGCACGATCTCGACCGCGCGCAGACCGGTCTCGTAGGCGATCTGCCCACGCTCGCGATAGGGCGCCGGGATCGCGGAGCAGCCGGGCAGCGTCATGCCGAGCGCTTCGGCCAGCGCATTCATGGTCGAGGCCGTGCCCATGGTGTTGCAGTGGCCGATCGAGGGCGCGGTCGACGCAGCGATGTCGAGAAACTCCTTGGCGTCGATGCGGCCGGTGGCCATTTCCTGCCGCGCCTGCCAGATCGCCGTGCCGGAACCGGCGCGTTCGCCCTTCCACCAGCCGTTGAGCATCGGGCCGCCGCACAGCACGATCGCCGGCGTATTCACGGTCGCCGCCGCCATCAGACACGCCGGCGTGGTCTTGTCGCAGCCGGTCAACAGCACGACGCCGTCGAGCGGATAGCCGTACAGGATCTCGACCAGGCCGAGATAAGCGAGATTGCGATCGAGCGCCGCGGTCGGACGTTTGCCGGTCTCCTGGATCGGGTGCACGGGGAATTCGAAGGCGACGCCGCCGGCGGCGCGGATGCCCTCGCGCACGCGCTTGGCCAATTCGAGATGGTGGCGGTTGCACGGCGACAGATCGGAGCCGGTCTGCGCGATGCCGATGATCGGCTTGCCCGAGCGCAGCTCCTGGCTGGTCAGTCCGTAGTTGAGATAGCGCTCGAGATAAAGCGCCGTCATGCCGGGGTTGTCGGGATTGTCGAACCACAGTTGCGAGCGCAACAGCCGCGCGCGCGATGGCCGTGACGGCCGCACTTTCTTAGACATGATCGATCCCCCGGCGCGCCGATTGTCTTGTCGAACTTGACCGCAAGGATGCGCCGAACGGCTCGAATGATGCAAGCAGGTTTGCCGGCGCGCGAAAATGAAAAAGCCCGCGTTTCGCGGGCTTTAAATGGTGGGCGCTATAGGGATTGGTCAGCTTCACCAGCCGGAGATCGCTTTGTGCCATTCGTTTCTCCGTTCTCTCTCTTCGTGTTGTCCATGCACATGAAAACAATCGCGGAACGCCGCGTGAACAAGTCACCCCTGTTGGCCAACGATTGGCCAATGAATGACGTGAATCAAACGCGAACACTCGTTAACGAACGCCGCGAAAATGCATGAAAATGGTGGCGGACGCAGTCGTGGTCGAACCGATCTCCGAAGCCAATTTCCCTGCTAACAGGGAAAAGAACAGGGAATCGTCATGCAAAACGGCGGCCGGAGGTCGTTTTTGCGCGCTAAACAGCATCAATTGCTTCGACTTACGGCTAATTTCCCTAAGCGATAGAACAGGGAAATTTTCGTCAGCTAACAGGCTACGTCATTTCAGGATCAGGGATCGGACTGCCGCATCTCCTGAACGAGATTCGACGTTCGATCGACTTACTTCGGTGAATTTACAGCGTCAAAGAGAGACGCCCGACCTTTTCACGATCGGAGCCCAGAAAGCGAATTCCTCCCGCCAGAACTTCGCAAGCTCTTCCGAGTTCTTCATGGCCGGCGTCAGTCCGGCAGCCGCCAGCATCTGCTTTTGCATGTCCGGCCGCGCCAGTATCTTTTTTACCGCCGCGTCGAGGCGCTCGATCGCTTCGGGCGGAATGCCCTTCGGACCGAAAAGAGCGTACCAGTCGGGAAGGACAAAATTATCGAGTTCCGGCCTCCTTCGCGGTCGGAACTTCGGGAAGTACCGGCGTTCGCTTGGTGTCGTTGACACACAGCACGCGCACCTGCCCGGACTGGATGAAAGAGAGGAAGACCCCGATTGAGCCGAGTTCCATCTGCGTCTGGCCGGCGACCAGCTCTTTGACCGCCTCGCCACCACCCCGGAACGGGATGTGAACCATATGTGTCCCGTTCAAAGTTTCGAACAGGACGCTCCCCATCTGGACGCTGCTGCCGACGCCCGTCGACCCGTAATTGTATTTTCCTGGATTCCGCTTCAGCAACGCGACGAACTCTTGCAGATTCTTCGCCGGCAAGTCCTTGTTGATGACGAGCAACGTCGGCGACTGGGCGACTTCCGCGATCGGCGTCAGGTCTTTCAGCATGTCGTAGGGCAACTTCTTGTAGACGAGACTGTTCATCACGGCCGACGAGACTGAATGCATGATCAGCGAGTAGCCGTCCGGGTCTGATTTCGCCACGAAGGCCGTCCCGATTGATCCGCCGGCCCCGCCCTTGTTTTCGACGTAGACCCGCTGGCTCAATTCATCGGTCAGATATTTCGCCGCGAGCCGAGCGATCATGTCGACGGCGCCCCCAGGAGCGAAGGGAACCACGATGCGGATCGGACGGTCCGGATAAGCAGCGGTGCCGAAAGAACGGCGACCAGCCAAGAACGTGGCGAGCGTGCCGCCGGCCAGGCCTCCGAGAACCTTGCGTCTGTTCGTACCGGCCCGTCCGGCGCTCGCGCGTCCAATGTCCAGCGTGCCGGACGCGCCGGAGCTCTTTGAACCTGAGCTGTACGATTTGTCCGTCATTGCTTCCTCCATCTGATGCGCATCCAGACCGTACCCGCTGGTTGTAGCCGGGCGGCCTGGTTTGATTTGGCGCCTCTCACTCTGCCTCACATTGACCGTAGCCCACCGCCATCGACCGCAAGCATCTGTCCAGTGACATAAGCTGACGCGGGACGGGCAAAATAGAAGATCGCGTCCGCGACCTCCTCGCTCGTCCCCAAACGCTTCAACGGCACGTTCGCGACACGCTTGGCAAGGAATTCGTCGAGGCTCTTCTCCGGCGCCCAGCGTTGACGGCCGGCTTCCATCTGTGGCGTCAAGATGCCGCCGACGCTGACGACGTTGACCCGGATCTTGTTCGGCGCAAGTTCGAACGACAGGCCCTTGCTAAAATTCATGGCGGCGGCCCAAGCTATTCCCGACGTCACCACCCGCGGCGGCGGCTGCGTGCCCTTGATCGAAGTGATGTTGATGATGCTCGCGTTCTTCGAGCGCCGCAAAGCCGGCAGGAAGGCCCGGGTTACACGAATCATCCCGAGACACTTCTGCTCGAACGCCTCGCGAAATTCCTGATCGCTCATGCGCTCGAATCGCCCCTCTGGCAGATCCTGACCCGGAGAATCCACGGAATTGACCGGCCAGGTCACGCCGTCGAGGGCACGCTGCGACGATTCCCCCGCATTATTGACCAGTATGTCCACGCCGCCTAACCGGCTGTCCACGGCACCGGCAAAACGCTGAACCGAGTCATTGTCGAGGATATCTGCCGGCATCGCGAAGACAGGCTTGCCGGACACCGACGAAAGCTCTTTTGCAGCCTTTTGTAGTGATTCGGATGTTCGGCTGCAGATGGCGACGGACGCACCTGCGTGTAGAAACCGTTCGGCTGTGGCTCTGCCGAAACCACGACTGCCGCCGGTCACCACGGCCACCAATCCAGCGAGCTCACCCATCCCAACCCTCCTTCCAATCCAATTTCGACCGAGAGATACATAATCAAATAAACATTGTACCCCGACGGAAGAGCCTTCGGCCATGGCACTTCGTTATGCTAAAAAAACCCAAAGTTATTTGCCAAACTGTGTTTTGGCTGTGCACTTCACGCCACCCCAATCAAAGAATACGCGCATGACCCTGTTTCTGGATGAAAGCACCGTCTCGACACTCGTGAACATGGACGACGCGCTCCAAAGCACCGAAGCCGTCTTTCGTGACGCCGGCCGAAACGGCGTCGTCAATGTGCCGAGGGTTCGAGCCCCTCTCGCGAACGGAATCCTGCGCATCACCGCCGCCGTCTGGACCGCCCGCGGCTACTACGGCGTGAAGGTCTCCAGCACGTCGGTTTTCGGAAGGAATGCGGGCCGGCTGTTCCTGCTCTATCAGGAAGAGGACGGACGCGCGGTCGCTGCGGTACAAGCATTTCAAATGGGGACCTTGCGTACCGGGGCCGCCAGCGGAATCGCCACAAAATACATGGCAAAGGAAAACGCACGCATCCTCAGCGTGATCGGCCCCGGACGGCAAGCGAAAACACAGATTGAGGCCATCTGTCGCGTGCGACCGATCGAGGACATACGCGTTTTCGGCCGAAAGCAGGAGGCTCTTCTCCAGTTTTGTTCAGAGATGAGTAAAGCCGTGAAGTTTGACGTGCGCCCCGCTTCTAGTGCTGAACAGGCAGTCGCGGGGACCGACATCGTCGTGACGGCAACGACGTCGAGTGAGCCCGTCGTATTCGGCAGATGGCTGCCGCCGGGCGTGCATGTCAATGCAATTGGCGCAAATCACGAGTCTCGTCGCGAGCTCGACACCGAAGTCGTCACCCGCGCGACCGTGGTTGCGACCGACGATCCAGAGCAGGTTCGTTATGAGGCAACGGACCTTGCCGCTCCCGTTCGCGAAGGACTTTTCAGCTGGGAGAAGGTCCTGCCACTGGCGAGCATCGTGGCCGGCCAACTGCCGGGGAGAACTTCAGATTCCGATATCACACTCTATAAATCACTCGGCGTTGCGTTCGAGGACGTTGCGCTTGCCGTAACCGCGTACGAGCGCGCGCTGAAATCCGGAGCAGGCATAAAACTGCCCGACCTAGCCGGTTGAAGGAACAAACCGCGTGCCGCGGTCAAGTCTCAGGCTAGCTGCCCGACTTAGTGGCCTTAGAGCGCTGGTCGCTTGGTTGGTATCGAGGCGGGTCGCCGGAACATTTGGCAAGGGATACTCGCGAGGAACACCGCGTGAACAAAGTCCACGGATTCTCCACGAGTCGAAGTGTCGTCTTCGCGTTTCGTTCTGTTTTGAGTTGCCGAGTGCGACGCTAGCAATATCGGAAAAGTAGCTGAAAACAATGGAATGCGTGGTGGGCGCTATAGGGATTGAACCTATGACCTCTCCCGTGTGAAGGGAACGCTCTCCCGCTGAGCTAAGCGCCCGGGTCGTGACGGCGGCGCGATATAAGGAGTGCGCCGAAGCAGTGTCAAGCGAAGGCGGCGGATGATCGCGTAAGCGCCGCCGCGGCTAGTTGCGTTTGGCTGGCTTGCCGCTGGGCGGCACGCGCGAGGCATGGCCTTGCAGGGCGCGGATGCGGGCGGCCAAGTCGCCATTCGTCGGCGCGGCCTCGCCCGCGGCGGGGCCGGTGCGGGAGGCGGCGGCGCGGTCGCGCACCGTCTCCGCCGCGAGGATCGCTTCGATCGGCGAGTTCGGCCCTTCCAGCGCCGAGGCCATGCGCGCCACTTCGGCCGCGACGTCGTTGATGCGTTCGCGCAGCAGGGAATTTTCCACCCGCTCGGCGGCCCAGTTTTCCTCGGCCTCGCGTTTCAGGTGGCCGAGGTCGCGGGCGAGCCGGTCGCGTTCGTCGGTGATGCGGTCGAGGTCGGACCGCAGCTGGGCCTTTTCCGTCTTGAGCGCATCGGCCGCGGCGCTGGCGTGTTCGTGCAGCTCGGCGAGCGCGGTGCGCAGATCGTTTTCGCTGCTGCGCGCGGCCAGCAACTCGCTGCGCGCTTGGTTGAGCTCGAATTCGCTTTGATTGAGCGACCGCGACTGTTCGTTAAGGCGGCTTTCCAGTTCCTGCGCGCGGCGATCGAGCCGTCCGGTGGCCGTGGTCTGCGCCACCAATTGCTGCTCGAGATCGGCGACGCGGCGGCCGAGATTCTCGACCCGGCCGCGTTCTTCGGCCAATTCCTGGGTGGCGGATTTAAGCTCGATCCGCTCGGCGTCGCGGCGGTCTTCCACGGTCTTGAGTTCGTTGCCGGCCGTGTTGAGCCGGTCTTTCAGCGCATCGACCTGGGTTTTGAGCGAGACGATTTCGACCTTCTGGGCGTCGGCCAAGCTTGAGCGCTCGTCGAGCGCGCCGACCACTTTGGCGAGCTCGGCTTCCTTGTCGGATAGCGTGCGTTCGGCCTCGTGCATGACAGTGGTCTTGGCCGCGATTTCGTCCTCGGTGGCGCGCAACTGATCGCGCAGCGTCTTGTCGCGCGCCTCCAGCGAGAAAATGGTGGCAGTCTTTTCACCCAGCTCCATCTTGAGCCGGTTGATGGAGTCGCTCTTCTTGCCGATCTCGGCGAATTGGCTGGTGGTCTTGTTCTTGAGTTGCTCGACGCTCATTTCGAGGCGCCGCGTCGACATGGCGAATTCGGCGCGCAGTTGATCTTTGTCGGCGTGGATCTCCGCCATCGACAGCGGGGTGGCGGCTTCCAGGCGGCGCATGGTCAGCCGCACCGCGCGGCCATGGACGAGGGGAACGACGACCAGCCCGAAGAGGGCCGCGACCAGAAATCCGATCCCGAAATACATGATCGGTTCGATCATAAACAACGTCCCCCACTCACCCTTGCCCGGGAAACTATACGCAACCCATGACGAAGGCGCCCGCCGACACCGTCATGATAGCCCAAAGGCGGGCTCACGTCCCGCGCAATGGTTGAAATTGGACGTTGTATATTTAGCGAGCCGGGCGGCGGCGCCTCAGAACGGGTTCCAGGTCGCCCGCTCGGTGAATTTGAGATAGCCGATATTGGCGCCGAGCCTTAAGCCCACCCCGGAGCGGATCGGCACCACGACGATTTTACCGTTGCCAAGCGCGGTCATGCCGAAACCGCCGATGAAATAGGCCGAGCCGTCGATGCCGGCAAAGCGCTGATAAATCGCGTCGGTGGCGGGCAGGTTATAGACCAGCATCATGGTGCGGGCGCCATCGCCGCCGTAGTCGAATCCGACCGAGGGGCCTTCCCAGAACACGCGTCGGTCGCCGGCGTTCTTGGTGTAGAGCTTGCCGTCGCCGTAGCGCAGCCCCACCACGAAGGCGCCGCTGCCTTCCTGGCCGAGCACATAGCCGTTGGGCTCGCCCCAGCGGCTGACGGCCTTCTGCACCACCTCCGCCAGGCCGCGCGATACCGTGCCGAAAAACTTATGCCCCTCGCGAATGATCTCGTCAGGCTTGAAGGTGTCCCGGCGTTGCGGTGGGGGCTGGTTCTGGGCGGCGGCCAGATCGGCGCCGAAGGCGAGGAGGCATAATGTGATGGCGGCAAGGCGCAAGGTGGCGCGCATCGGATGCTCCATTGGATCGAAAGTTCCAGCCCCACTTAACCCGTTACTTACGCCGGTGGCCGTAATGTGGCGGCCAAATCACGCACCCCGAATCGCTCACAGATTGCCGAGAACTATGACTGCAGCGCGGCCACAACGGAAGTCGCCGCCGGCGCTTGGCCCGGCGTTTTGGCTGGCGGTCGGGCTTGCCGTCTGCGGGGCTGTTTTCCCAGCCCCCGCGATCTTGGCCGCGCCGAGCGAGCGGATCGTGGTCAACGGCGATACCGGGCTCGCCATCAGCGGCTTCGACCCGGTCGCCTATTTCACCGACGCCAAACCGAAAATCGGCCTTCCGCAGCATGAATTGCGGCTCGACGGCGCGGTTTGGCGGTTCAGGAACGAAGGCAACCGGGCGGCGTTCGCCGAGCATCCGGAAGTCTATCTTCCGCGTTTCGGCGGTTACGATCCCATGGCGATTGCCCGCGGCGTATCGGTGCCGGGTCACCCGTTGTACTGGGCGATAACCGGCGCGCGGCTTTATCTCTTCTATAGCGGCGAGGCGCGCGCGGCCTTCCTGGCCGAGCCAGGCCTCATCCTCGAGCGCGCCATGCGCAGATGGCCCGCGGTCGCGCGCACCATCGCGCACTGAACCGATGCCTTACTGGCTTTTGGCTGCCGCGGCTTTGACGGGATCGCCCCAGGCGATGAATCCGGGGACCAGAAACTTTTCCGCCCTGCGCCCGAACGCGAGTTGACCGCCGTCCGGAGCGGTCACCGCGCCGCCGGCCGCCACCAGTATCGCGCAGCCGGCCGCGATATCCCATTCGTGCGTGGGCGAAAGCCGGGGATAAACGTCGACTTCGCCTTGGGCGAGGTAACAGAATTTCACCGACGAGCCGCAAAGAAAACGCTTGGCCACCGGCAGCCGCGCCAGGAAATCCTCGGTCGCCTCGTCGAGATGGCTGCGCGACGTCGCCACGACCAGGCGGTCGGGCGCGGGCCGCGCGCGGATGAAGCTGCGGTCATAGGCTTGCGCCGGACCGGCGCCGAACCGCAGCCGCAGCCGTTCGGCTTTGCCGCCGACGACGCCGCGCCACAACAGTCCTTGCGCTGGCGCGGCGACGATCCCGGCGACCGGCACGCCGTTCGTCACGATGGCGACGTTGACCGTGAACTCGTCGCGGCCGGCGAGAAACTCTTTGGTGCCGTCGATCGGGTCGACGATCACGAAGCTCGGCTCCAGGTTTGCCGCCGCCGCGCGGCCGACGCTTTCCTCCGCGATCACCGTGATGCCGGGCAGCAGGCGGGAGACGCCCTCCAGGATGACGGCTTCCGATGCGACGTCGGCGGCGGTAACGGGCGAAAGGTCGTTCTTGATGTGCCGTTCGACCGATGAAAACGGCGTGGCGAGCGTCGCCGCCGCCGCGCGCGAGACGATCTCGGTCAACGCGTCCAAATGCTGTTCCGCCTGTTGCGGGGTTATTGCGGCGGTCACGACTTGCAGTTCCCCTTGGGTCCCCTGGGCCAATCCTTGGGCCAGTCCTTGGCGGTCGGCGCGGTGCGGTGTATCACGCACCGGCACCGGCGCGTCCAGCGATTCGCCGGTTTTTTGCACCCTGCACGCCTCGCGGAGACCCGTCCATGTCCGGAACGCCCATCGAAGCGCTCGATCTTGCCGCCATGCTGTGCTCGCGCGTCTGCCACGATTTGATCAGCCCGGTCGGCGCGATCGTCAACGGGCTGGAGGTGCTGGCGGAGGAAAAGGACGAGGAGACCAAGACTTTCGCGCTCGATCTGATCAAGAAAAGCGCCGGCACCGCCTCCGCCAAGCTGCAGTTCTGCCGTATCGCCTTCGGCGCGGCCGGTTCCGCCGGCGCCCAGATCGACCTCGGCGACGCCGAGACCATCTCGCGCGGGTTCTTCGAGGACGACAAGACCAAGCTGACCTGGAACCTGCCGCGAGCGCTGCTGGCCAAGAACCGGGTCAAACTGCTGCTCAATCTGCTGCTGGTGGCCGGCCAGACCATCCCGCGCGGCGGCCGGCTCACGGTCGACCCGATCGGGGCGGGCGACAGCATGGGCTTTAAGGTCAGCGCCGCCGGGGTCAATGCCAAGATCCAGCCCGCGGTGGCGGCTTTGCTGGCCGGCGAGGACGGCGGCACGCCGCTCGACGCCCATCGCATCCAGCCGTTTTATGCCAGCCTGCTGGCGCAGGCTTCGGGCGTCACAGTCGCCATGGTCATGGACGGCGAGACCGTCGTGGTCAGCGCCCGGTAGCGCAGCCGCGGCGGTTAACGAAAAGTTAATAGGCGCGGCCCGTATACCTCTCCGCAACCAAAATTAAACGCTTCATCGACACACTGGCCGCGCTCCCGACGGAGAGCTGCGGACGGGCCAGAGCCCGTCGACCAAGGCGTTTTCATGGACGACCTGCTGCGGGAATTCGTGACCGAGACCAACGAGAGTCTCGACGTGGTGGACGTCGAGCTCGTGCGTTTCGAGCAGGATCCGAACAACGCCAAGATTCTCGCCAACGTCTTCCGTCTCGTGCACACCATCAAGGGCACCTGCGGCTTCCTCGGATTGCCGCGGCTGGAAGCGCTTGCACATGCCGCCGAGACGCTGATGGGCAAGTTCCGCGACGGCCTGCCGGCCACCAACGACGCCGTCACGCTCATCCTCACCACCATCGATCGCATCAAGCAGATTTTGGAATTGCTCGAACGCGAACAGCGCGAGCCGGACGGCGCCGACGACGACCTGATTTCCGATCTGGAAGGCATGGTCGAACGGTTCGCGCCGGCGTCCGCGCCTGCGGCGCCGCAACACGCGGTTGGAACGCTGACGCCGCAAGTGCTCGAACGGCCGTTGCGGCCGGGCGAGGATTTGCTCGACGATCTCGAGCGCGCGTTCCGCGAAACCCCGGTCGAGCCGCGCGGCCCCAAACCCGCAAAGCCCGCGCCGGTTGAGCCGCCCAAGGACGACGACAACGCGAAAGCCGCCAACCAGTCGATCCGCGTCACCGTCGACACGCTCGAACGGCTGATGACGATGGTGTCGGAGCTGGTGCTCACGCGCAATCAACTGCTCGAGCTCGTGCGCCGCCACGAGGACTCGGAATTCAAGGCGCCGCTGCAGCGGCTGTCCAACGTCACGGCCGAGTTGCAGGAGGGCGTCATGAAGACGCGCATGCAGCCGATCGGCAATGCCTGGCAGAAGCTGCCGCGCATCGTGCGCGACCTCTCCAACGAGCTCGGCAAGCAAATCGACCTGGAAACGCAGGGCGCCGAGACCGAACTCGACCGCCAGGTGCTCGACCTGATCAAGGATCCGCTCACCCATATGGTGCGCAATTCGGCCGACCACGGTTTGGAAACGCCGGAGCAGCGGCGCGCGGCCGGCAAATCCGAAAGCGGACGCATCCGGCTATCGGCCTATCACGAAGGCGGCCATATCATTATCCAGATCGCCGACGACGGCCGCGGGCTCGATACGGCGCGCATCAAGGCCAAGGCCATCGCCCAGGGGCTGGTCGCGGAAGCCGACGCCGACAAGCTGAGCGAAGCGCAGATCCACAAATTCATTTTCGCGCCCGGCGTTTCCACCGCGGCGAAAGTCACCAGCGTTTCCGGCCGCGGCGTCGGCATGGACGTGGTGCGCAACAACATCGACCAGATCGGCGGCACCGTCGACGTGAAGTCGGTGGCCGGCGTCGGCTTGAGTTTCACCGTCAAGATTCCACTCACGCTCGCGATCGTCGCGGCCTTGATCGTCGAGGCTGGCGGCGAGCGCTTCGCCATCCCGCAAATCGCGGTGATCGAGTTGGTGCGGGCGCGCGCCGGCGGCGATCACCGGGTCGAGCGCATCAAGGATACCGCGGTGCTGCGTCTGCGCGACAAGCTGCTGCCGCTGGCGCGGCTTACCCAATTGCTCGGTATCGACCCGGAGCCGGGCGACGTCGAGAGCGGCTTCATCGTGGTGACGCAGGTCGGCAGCCAGAGCTTCGGCATCGTGGTCGACGGCGTCTTCCACACCGAGGAAATCGTGGTGAAGCCGCTATCGAGCAAGCTGCGTCACATCGCGATGTTTTCGGGCAATACCATTCTCGGCGACGGCTCGGTGATCATGATCATCGACCCGAACGGCGTTGCTCAGTCGCTCGGTAGCACGGTTACGTCGCAGCTCGACGCCGAGGAATCCGCCGACGGCCGCCCCGCCGCGGCTGACGAACAGAAAACCTCGTTGCTGGTGTTCCGCGCCGGCTCGGCCCAGCCCAAGGCGGTGCCGCTGGCGCTGATCACGCGGCTCGAGGAAATCGACGCCCGCAAGATCGAATTGTCGAACGGCCGTCACATGGTGCAGTACCGCGGCCAGCTGATGCCGCTGGTGAGCATGAACGAGAGCGTGCGCGTCAAGGGCGAGGGCGCCCAGCCGCTGCTGGTGTTCTCGGATGGCGCTCGCTCGATGGCGCTGGTGGTCGACGAGATCGTCGACATTGTCGACGAGCGTCTTGATATTCAGGTCGGCGGCGACGGTTCCGGCGTGCTCGGCTCCGCCATCATCAAGGGCCACGCCACCGAAATCATCGACGTCGGTCACTTCCTGCCGCTCGCCTTCGAGGACTGGTTCCGCAATAGGGAGCCGTCGCAGGCCGCGTCGCCGCGCTCGCTGTTACTGATCGACGATTTTCCGTTCTTCCGCAACATGCTCACGCCGGTGCTGCATGCCGTCGGCTACGCGGTGACCGCCGCCGCGTCCGCGCCGGAAGCGCTGGCGATGTTCAAGAGCGGGCGCGCCTTCGATGTGGTCGTCACCGACATCGAAATGCCCGAGATGAGCGGCTTCGAATTCGCCGAGCGTCTGCACGGCGATCCGTTGACCGCCGATTTGCCGATTATCGCGCTGTCCTCGGTCGTATCGGCCGAAGCGGTCGAGCGCGGCCGTCAGGTCGGCTTCTACGACTATGTCGCCAAATTCGACCGGCAGGGGCTGATCGCGGCACTCAAGGAGCAGGCCGACGTCGGCCGCGCGGCGTGACGGGCAAGCCATGAGCACAGAGCACACCCAACGGAAACAGACCGAATACGTCACTGCCATGATCGGCGGCCAGTTGTTCGGATTGCCGATCGTGCGCGTGCAGGACGTCTTCATTCCGGAACAGCTGACGCGGGTTCCGCTGGCGCCGCCGGAAATCGCCGGCGTGCTCAATCTGCGCGGCCGCATCGTGACGCTGATCGACCTGCGCCGGCGCTTCGGGCTCGGCCAACGCGACGACGGCGAAGCGGTCATGGCGATCGGCGTCGAATTGCGGGCCGAATCCTATGGCTTGCTGATCGACAGCGTGGGCGAGGTGCTCAAGCTCGACGACGCCGCGCGCGAGCCCAACCCGATCAATCTGGATCAGCGGCTGGCGCGCGTGTCGGCCGGCATCTATCGCCTGGACGGACAACTTCTCATCGTCGTCGATGTCGACCGTGTTCTCGACATCGGCACGAGCGCGATCGCCGCATGACGCGGATGGCAGAATCGGTAATTGGACCGTTGAACGAGAATAACGAGGGTACGAAATGAAAACGTGTTTGGTCGTTGACGACTCAAGCGTGATCCGCAAGGTGGCGCGGCGCATCCTCGAGGGGCTCGAATTCGAAATTGTGGAAGCCGAAGACGGCGAGCAGGCGCTCGACGCCTGCAAGCGTCATCTGCCGGATGCGATCCTGCTCGACTGGAACATGCCGAAGATGGACGGCTACGAGTTCCTGCGTTCGTTGCGCAAAATGCCGGGCGGCGACACGCCCAAGGTGGTGTTCTGCACCACCGAGAACGACGTCGCGCATATCGCGCGCGCGCTGCACGCCGGCGCCAACGAATACATCATGAAGCCGTTCGACAAGGAGATCGTGGAAGCCAAGTTCCAGGAAGTCGGACTGATCTGACCGTCGTCTCGCCGTCGGTAACCGTTTTGTAAAGGCGTCCTGGTTCGATGAACGTAGTCGTGGCACCCGCTTCATCCAACAGCGCTGTCGGCCGGCGCATCCGCGTCATGATCGTGGACGATTCCGTGGTCGTGCGCGGCTTGTTTGCGCGCTGGGTGGAGACCGAGCCCGACCTCGAAGTGGTCGCCACGCTGCGTACCGGCCGTGACGCCGTCAATCAGATCGAACGCGCCGACCCCGACGTGGTGCTGCTCGACGTCGACATGCCGGAGCTCGACGGCATCGCCGCTTTGCCGATGCTTTTGGAAAAGCGGCGCGATCTGGTCGTGATCATGGCCTCGACCCTGACGCGGCGGAATGCCGAGATCAGCCTGAAGGCGCTTTCGCTCGGCGCTACCGATTACATCCCGAAGCCGGCCAGCAACCGCGAAATCACCGGTCCCTCCGCTTTCCGCCGCGAGCTGATCGAAAAAATCCGCCAGCTTGGGGCGCGCTCGAAGCGGCTGCGGCCCGGCAACCTGCGCGCCCCCGCGACTGGGGCAGCGGCGGCGCTGCCGCTGCCGCCGAAGCCTTGTGCCGCCGCGCAGCCGGTCGTCCTGCGCGCGTTGCCGGCGACGCCGCCACGTGTGCTGGTAATCGGCTCCTCGACCGGAGGCCCGCAGGCGCTCAACGCCATCGTCAGCCAGATCGGCAGCGTGCTCGACCGCGCGCCGGTGCTGATTACCCAGCACATGCCGGCGACCTTTACGACCATCCTCGCCGAGCACCTCGCCCGCGTCGCCAAGCGCCCGGTGCGCGAGGCGCAGGAGGGCGAAGAGGTCAATGCCGGCACGATCTATCTCGCCCCCGGCAATCGCCACATGTCGGTGGTGCGCCGCGACGGATATGCCGTGATCGCGCTCGGCGACGGCCCGCCGGTCAATTTCTGCCGGCCCGCCGTGGACCCGCTGTTTGCTTCGGCCGCCGAGGTCTGGGGGCCCAAGGTGCTCGGCCTGGTGCTCACCGGCATGGGTTCGGACGGCTTGCGCGGCGCGCAGGCGATTGCCGCCGCCGGCGGCGCCATCCTGGCGCAGGACGAGGCTTCGAGCGTGGTTTGGGGCATGCCGGGCCAGGTCGCGCATGCCGGCCTCTGCTCGGGCGTGCTGCCGCTCAACGAGATCGCGCCTCGGCTCGTGCGTCTGTTCACGGGAGAGCGCGCGTGACCCCGCAGGACTTCGACTATCTGCGCCAGCTTCTGCGCCAGCGCTCCGGCCTGGTGCTGTCGGCCGAGAAACAATATCTCGCCGAAAGCCGCCTGCTGCCGGTCGCGCGCAAGCACGGGCTCGTCGGCCTTGCCGAACTGGTGGCCAAGCTCAAGGCCGCCGCCGCCTCGCCGCTCAGCGTCGAGGTGGTCGAGGCGATGACCACCAACGAATCCTTCTTCTTCCGCGACAAGGTGCCGTTCGAGCACTTCCGCCTCACCACCCTGCCGGCGCTGATGGCCGCGCGCGCGCGCGAGAAGCGCCTGCGCATCTGGTGCGCGGCCTGCGCCACCGGCCAGGAGCCCTATTCGCTGGCGATGAGCCTGAAAGGCGTCGAGCCGGCGCTCGCTGGCTGGCGCGTCGAGATCGTCGCTACCGACATTTCCACCGACGTGCTGGCGAAGGCCAAAGCCGGCATCTACAACCAGTTCGAAGTGCAGCGCGGGTTGCCGATCCAGCAGCTGGTGAAGTTCTTCAGCCAGGTCGGCGAGGCCTGGCAGATCGCGCCCGAGATTCGCGCCATGGTGTCGTTCCGCCCGCTCAATCTACTCAACGATTTTTCCAGCCTCGGCACTTTCGACTTGGTGTTCTGCCGCAACGTCCTGATCTATTTCGACCAGGAGACCAAGATCGGCGTGCTCAACCGCCTGGCGCGCCAGATGCCTTCGGACGGCTTCTTGGTTTTAGGCGCCGCCGAAACCGTGATCGGCCTGACCGACGCGTTCAAGCCGATGGCCGACAGGCGCGGGCTCTACGTGCCGAATACGCCGGCCTCGAAAGCCGCGCCCGTGAGCAACGTGCTCAGGTTCGCGGTGAAGGCGTAGGCCGTCCGAGGTTTTTTAGACGGTGTGGTGCCGATAAAAAACCCCGCCGTTTTCGGCGGAGTTAAGTTGGGAAGTCCAAGCCCGAAGGCTCATTCAAGATTTAACGTGAGACCTACCGCGCGAAATAGCGTTTCGCGCGATCAGTCGCAAACGCGAACGCGCCGGATGTAAACGTGGCCGTAGCCGTCGGCCACGCGCTGCCGCTCGATATGGCAGTCGCCGTCGCCGTAGACTGGCTGATAGCTCTGCTCGTAGTATCCCGGGCCGCCGTAATAGCCGCGATTGGCTTGCGAACCGATGATCGCGCCGACCGCCAGGCCGCCGATGACGCCGGCGGCGACTGCGCCGCCGTCACGTGCAAGCGCGGGCTTCGGTGCCGCGGTGACGGCCAAAGCCAGGGCGGCAACGGCCGCAACAGTAATGACTTTCAACATGGTTTGATCCTTTTGATTTCCAGGATAGGCCGTTTGCCTAGTTGACGATCTGCACGATCACGCGGGTGCGCGGATCGACTAGCACGGCGTGGTCGTTCACGTAGGCGTAGCGGTAGCCCTGCACGTGGTATTCGCCGGGAATGTCGTAATAGGTGAGCCCACTTTCCGGCAGCACGGCACCGACGATGAATTGACCGCTGTAGTGATAAGACGGCAGCCGTTCGTGCACGACGTATTCGCGAAAGCGCGGACGATCCTCAACGCCGAGGATGCCGCCGACAGTGCCGGCAACGGCGCCAACCGCTCCACCGACGACCGCGCCGACCGGACCCGCATCGTGGGCGCCCTGCCGCGCGCCTTCTTGCGCGCCGCGCACGGTGCCTTGCGCCTGCGCGGCCAAAGGCAGCGCCAGCATTGCGGCAAATAACGTCGAGACCAAAAGCTTGGCTATCATGAGACCTCCATTTGGATGGGAAATTCGTGGAGGCAACGCGCGCCGGCGCTTTTTGTTCCATTGCGACCGGGGTCATCGCCGATGGCAGCGGTGCTTGGTACCTGTACCAGGATACCATGCGCCGCCCTCGCGACGATCGGTGCAGAGCGGCCGATTTTCAACCGGAAGTAATACGAGAGCGACCGATAGCGATTGCGTTCGGCCCGCATCCTCTGCAATGAATAATTGTCCCAGTGGAACTTCGCCCACGCGAACGGAGGAAATAATGAAACGGATACTCCTTGCTGCCCTTATCTCGGCATTCGCCGCCGGTTCGGCCATGGCCGCGAGTTGTGAAACCATGGCAGTCAGTAAAGACGGCAAGCCGCTTGCCGGTGCAGCCAAGACCAGCTTCCTGAAGAAGTGCAAAGCCGATGCCTGTGAGCCCAAGGCCGTGGACAAGAACGGCAAGGCGCTTTCCGGCGCCGCCAAAGCGAGCTTCCTGAAGAAATGCGAAGAGGGCGCCTGAGGCGACCCGTTCAATTCGCTTCCATCCGCAAACACTCGAGAGCGGCGCACCGCTCTCGAGCATGCAGCCCGTGATTTGGCTGTGATAGAGCGCTCGGTGTCATTCGTTTGTCGCGTTTCGGTGAAACCCAGGAGTTGAAAATGAGTAAGTCTTTTATCGGCCCCATGATGTGCGCGGCGATCGCGGGCGTCATGGCGTTCGCGTCTCCTGCCGCCGCCAAGACGGCAAGGGAATGCCGGGCGGAGTGGACCGCGAACAAGGCGGCCAACCAGGCCAAGGGCATCACCGAGAAGGCCTACGTCGATAAGTGCAAGGCGGACACCAGCGCGGAAAAGCCGAAGGCTGCCCCCGCCGCGACGACCGCCAAGGAAAAGACACCCGCTGCCAAGGAGAAGACGGCCCCCAAGATGGCCGCTCCGGCCGCGGGCGAAAAGAAAACCGCGAAGGAATGCGAGGCCGGATGGCGCGCCAACAAGGCCGCCAACCAGGCCAAGGGCATCACCGAGAAGGCCTATGTCGCGGAATGTAGGGAAGGCAAAGCGGCAGCGACGCCGGCTGCCGCGCCTGCCGCTCCGGCGCAAACCAAGATGGCGCCGGCCGCCCAGCCCGCAACAACGAAGATGCCGCCGCTGGCGCCAGCGTCGGCGCCTGCCAAGTCCACGGCCAAGACCGAACCGGCACCCGCCGCCGGTCAGCCTTCGGGCGCCAATCAATTCACCGCGGAAGGCCCCGCCAAGGCGCATTGCCCAACCGGCACCGTGGTCTGGGTCAATCTCGATTCGAAGATCTTCCACTTCAGCGGCCACGCCGATTACGGTCATACGAAAAAAGGCGCCTACATGTGTGAGAAGGACGCAACGGCGCAGGGCATGCGCGCCGCAAAGAACGAGAAACAGCCCTGAACGGGTAGGGGGCTCGCTTCACGCAAAAGGAGATCGACGATGGGACTATTCGATAATATCAACGGCTCGCTTGGCGGCATGATCAGCCAGGTGACCGCGGCCGCCGCTCCCGGCCTGATCTCGGCGATGCTGGCCAAGACGAACCTCGGAGACATGCAGGGGATCGTGAACCAGCTCCAGCAGAACGGATTGGGTGCGCAGGTCCAGTCGTGGCTCGGCAACGGCAGCAATTTGCCGGTTACGCCGCAGCAGCTTCAGGCCGCGCTCGGCGACGAGCACGTAAGGCAGATCGCGGAGCATTTCGGCTTACCCGTGGACCAGGCCTTGAAGCTGTTGGCCGAGCATCTGCCGGCGGCGGTCGATCAGGCCAGCCCGAACGGCACGGTCGAGGCGCAATAGCGCCTCGATATTCGTCTCGGCGTTCCGGTGCGGCGCGAATTCGCCGCGCCGGACCATGCCTGCACTAAAAAACCCCGCCGTTTCCGGCGGGGTTTGAATTTGCGGGAGATCTCGAAAGCGGCGTCTTAAGCCGGAATGCGCTCTTCCATGTCGGCCGGCTCGCGCAGCACGTAGCCGCGGCCCCACACCGTCTCGATGTAGTTCTTGCCGCTCGAGGCGTTCGCAAGCTTTTTGCGCAGCTTGCAGATGAACACGTCGATGATCTTGAGCTCCGGCTCGTCCATGCCGCCGTAAAGATGGTTGAGGAACATCTCCTTGGTAAGCGTCGTGCCTTTGCGCAAGCTGAGCAGCTCGAGCATCTGATATTCCTTGCCCGTGAGGTGCACGCGCTGGCCACCAACTTCGACCGTCTTGGTGTCGAGATTGACGACCAGGTCGCCGGTGTTGATGACCGACTGGGCGTGGCCCTTGGAGCGGCGCACGATCGCGTGGATGCGCGCGATCAGCTCGTCCTTGTGGAATGGCTTGGTCATGTAGTCGTCGGCGCCGAAGCCGAGACCTTTGACCTTGTCTTCGATGCCGGCGAGGCCGGACAGGATCAGGATCGGCGTCTTGACCTTCGACACCCGCAACGAGCGCAAAACCTCGAAGCCCGACATGTCGGGCAGGTTCAAGTCGAGCAGGATGATGTCGTAGTCATAGAGCTTGCCGAGGTCGACGCCTTCTTCGCCGAGGTCCGTCGTGTAGACGTTGAAACTTTCGGATTTCAGCATCAACTCGATGGATTGAGCGGTCGCGCTATCGTCTTCAATCAGTAAAACGCGCATGCCAGTCCCCTTCTCGCCGCAACCGGGCCTTAGGTCAGCGCCGCAAAGGCGGCGAGTTTGAAATAACGCTGCGGGACAAACCGATTCGACACTATTAGGACATGGTTAACAAAACCTGATTCTCTGATGCAAGCCCGCCGTAGGCAGATTGGCCCGAATCGGCGTAAGATGTTGCCAGAGAGTGGTTTTTTGGCCACGTTCCGTCTCATGTCCAGGTTTAAGAATCGGAGCTAACCGACTCTACCGACTCGCCCCTTCCGTCCTGGCCGGGCGAAACGCAGCCGTTAAGTCCCATGGACGATGACCCAATGATTAACGACGCGGGTAAACACTCCGTTAAAGCCGGCATTTGGCCGGTAAGCCTAAGCGCAAGTGAATGGGGGCTGCGGGCCGTTAACGGCTTGAGCGCGCCGGCGAGGGCCGCGGCGCGATGAAAGCCCTCGCCGAACAGATCGTCGACCTCGACAGCGCGGAGATCTATGGCCGCGTGGTCGGCGTGCGCGGGCTGATGGTGGAGATTGCCGGCCCAATCCACGCCATGTCGGTCGGCGCGCGGCTGTCAATCGAGACCGGCGTCGGCGCGGCAATCCCCTGTGAGGTGGTGGGCTTTCACGGCGGCCATGCGCTGGCCATGCCGTTTGCCGCGCTCGACGGCGTGCGGCGCGGCTGCCGGGCGGTGGTCGCCACCGCCGCCGGCACCATCCGTCCGTCCGAGCGCTGGCTTGGCCGCGTGGTCAACGCCATGGGCGAGCCGATCGACGGGCAGGGCGCCCTGCCGCCCGGGCCGGCGCCGTACCCGTTCCGCTCGCCGCCGCCGCCGGCGCATGCCCGCATGCGCGTGGGCGAGCCGCTCGATCTCGGGGTGCGCGCGCTCAATACCTTCCTCACCGTCTGCCGCGGTCAGCGCATGGGCATCTTCTCCGGCTCCGGCGTCGGCAAATCGGTGCTGCTGTCGATGCTCGCCCGCAACGTGTCGGCCGACATTTCGGTCATCGGCCTGGTCGGCGAACGCGGCCGCGAGGTACAGGAATTCCTGCAGGACGATTTGGGCCCGGCGGGCCTCGCCCGTTCGGTGGTGGTGGTATCCACTTCCGACGAGCCGGCGCTGATGCGCCGCCAGGCGGCTTATTTGACGCTGGCGATCGCCGAATATTTCCGCGACGTCGGCAAGGACGTGCTGGTGCTGATGGACTCGGTGACGCGCTTTGCCATGGCGCAACGCGAGATCGGGCTCTCGGCCGGCGAGCCGCCGACCGCCAAAGGCTATACGCCGACGGTGTTCACCGAGCTGCCGCGCCTGCTGGAGCGCGCCGGGCCGGGCACCGAAGCCGGCACCATCACCGGCATCTTCAGCGTGCTGGTGGACGGCGACGACCACAACGAACCCGTGGCGGACGCGGTGCGCGGCATCCTCGACGGCCATATCGTCATGGAACGCGCCATCGCCGAGCGGGGGCGCTACCCGGCCATCAACATCCTCAAGTCGATCTCGCGCACCATGCCGCGGGCCGCCGACCCGGTCTATCTGCCGGCCATCAACCGGGCGCGCCAGGTGATGGCGACCTATTCGGACATGGAGGAGTTGATCCGGCTGGGGGCTTACCGGGCCGGTTCCAGCGCCGAGGTCGACGAGGCCATCGCGCTCCACAAGCCGCTCGAAGCGTTCCTGAGCCAGCTTAAGGAAGAATCAACGAGTATGGCGGAGGGCTATCAACGGCTTGAGCAAATCCTCCAGGCTAAAGAAACCGAAAACTAACGTTATTGGCCCACAGTCGGCCCGCTTAACGTCCGGGATGTCCGCGAGTAGCGGCGGTTTGGCCGTGCACGGATGCAATTCAGGGCTTCGGGGAGTATTTAGTCGATGAAGTCACGTGAAACCCTCATCCGCCTGAAGAAGTTTCAGGTCGACGAGAAGCGGCGCAAGGTCGCTCAGATCGAGTCCATGATCGCCGAGTTCGACCGCATTGCGTCCGAGCTCGACCGCGAGATCAAGACCGAGCAGGAGCGCGCCGGCATTCACGATCCCGCCCATTTCGCCTATCCGACCTACGCCAAGGCCGCGATCGGCCGGCGCGAGAATCTTCGCCGCTCGGCCGGCGAGCTCAAAGCGCAACTCGACGACGCCAAGGCGGTGCTGGGCGAGGCCTTCGAGGAGCTCAAGAAGGTCGAGATGCTGGATGAGCGCGACCATGCGCGCGAGAAGGCCGAGGATAACGCCCGCGAGCAGGCCGAACTCGACCGCATCGCCGCCATGCGCTTTTCCGCCAACGGCGCGCACGCGTAAAATTTCACGACTGGAATAAGAACGAACGGCGCCCATTGCGGGCGCCGTATCCTGTGCCAGGGCTTGGACGGCGCGGCCGCTTTATTTTTTGCCGCCGGGCTCGGGCTTGCTCCGCAAATGTGTCAGCTCGCCATCCAGCTTCGCCAGCGCCAACCGGAGCGCGGCAATCTCGGCTTTGGCGGCGGCAAGATCGCGGCCGGCGGCGGCCAGTTGGTCATTCGTCTCGCGCTGGAGTTTGGCCAGCGTCTGCTGGAGAAACTCGGTATTGGTCTGCAAACAGCCGGTGCGCCGCTCCATCTGCTTTTCTGCGGTACAGACTTCCAGCCCGCGAATGTCCTGCGCGGCCGCGGGCAGCACGGACAAGGCGAGCAGAAGAACGGCGGCAAAAATTTTCATGGGTGACCTTCCTCCCTGGTAGCGGCACGACGGAACACTAAAACGCCGCCATTAGGTCGCGGGCGCCTTGCGAGCGCTCGGCATTATCGATGTGGCGCTGAATTTCGGCGACCAGCCCGGCCACCACGCCGGTGCGCCGCGCCACCGGATTGCGCTCATAGCCGGACTGCTGGAAGAAATTCGCGGTCGGCACGCGCTCGCGCAAGGCTTGCGTCATGGTCACCATGTCGTAGCCGTTGCCGTCGCCGGTCAGGTTCATCAATTCCAATTCGGCCGCGGAGAGCGGCGCCAGGTAGCCCTTGGCGCGCGCGAAGTGCACCGAATCCAGCAGCTTCTGCACCTGCAACAGCGGCCCGATATCGATATCGAGGACGGCCGCGTGAATGCCCATGCCGCCCGCCGTCGTCTTGGCCAGCCGGTCATGCTCGTTCCACGAGTCCGGCACGCTGCGGCTGAACGCGATCATGCGTTTGAGCGCCTCGATCTTTGCCGTCACCGCGAAACGCGTATCGCCGGCCGCCGCCTTGGCCTTTTGCCGCAGCGCCGCCAGGATACGCCCGCCGTGCTCGGCCAAAATCGATACCGAATTGGTGCTGAGCAACTGGTTGTAGCCGAGGGCGGGCGAGATGGCGTGCTTGCCGGGGCCCGGCGGCTCAAGCCCGGCCTGGGTGTAGTAGGCGCCGCGGCCGCCGGTCTCGAAGGCATAGACCCCGACGATCTGTTCACGCGTCAGGCCGGCGGCGCGCGCGGCTTGCGCATAGGCGCGCTTGAAGTCGAGATCGCTCGCCGGGCGTTGCGGCACGAAGCGATATTGCTCGGCGGCGGCTTTGAGGAAATCGGCGACCACCGGGATCGGCGGCCTTTTGCTCGGCTCCGGGCCGGGCGCTAGCGGGTTTACCGGCCTCGGCGGTCCGGCGTAGCGCGGCGGCTGGCTGAGCACATAGTCGGAAGGCCCGATCGCCGCATGGTCGCGGCGCTTGGCATTGCGCGCTCGCCGTTTCTCGACGACGGCGTTCCAGTAGACGTCGGCCTCGGCGTCGTAGGCCTGCCGGGCTTGGTCGTATTGCGCGAGCTTGGCTTGATAATCGGCGATGACCGCCGGCGAGACGTCTTGCGCGCGCCCCGGCGGCGCCGCCTGCAACAGGCCGGCGGCCAAGGCGATCACGGCGATGCGCAGGGAATCGTGCTGCATGTCCGGCTCTTAGCTGGCATCGCCCGGGCGATCAATCAACGCGCTTTGCCGGCGTCATATTCATCGCTGCAAAACGGCCCGCCCTGATAGCGGTCGCCGATCGGATCGGGCGGCAACGTGGCTTGCGCGGCCATCGCCTGGTGCAGGAAATCGCCGGCCTTGCCCTGCGGGTGGTAGTCGTAGCGGCGGGCATTGCTGTTGTCCCACCAGCTGTCGGCATTGTCGGAGACGCCGTAGAAGATCTCGTAGCGGATATGGGGGTGCTCCAGCCCGATGCGGATAAGCGCCACCAGATCCTCGGGCTTGAGCCAAATCGCGAGCCGCCGCCGGTCGGCCGGCGCGTCGCCGACATTGCCGACCCGCAGACAGGTGACGCGTATCCCGTGCTTCTCGGCATAGAGCGCGCCGAGCGCTTCGCCGAACGCCTTGCTGACGCCGTAGCGGCTGTCTGGGCGCACCGGCACATTGATGCCGATGCGCTTGTCGCGCGGATAGAAGCCGACGGCGTGATTGGAGGAGGCGAATACCACGCGCTGAACGCCGGCGCGGTGGGCGGCCTCGAATAGATTATAAGTCCCGACGATGTTGGACTGCAGGATCTTATCCCACGGGCCTTCCACCGAATGGCCGCCGAGATGCACGATGCCGTCGACGCCGGCAGTGATTTTCTCGACCGCGGCGAGATCGGAGAGATCGGCCGCCATGAAATCTTCATCGCTCGCAAGATCGCCGGGCTTGCGCAGATCGCTCCAGCGGATGCTCGGGTAGAGCCCTTTCATAAGCTTGCGCAAGTGCGTGCCGATACCGCCCGCGGCGCCGGTGACGAGAAGTTTTTCCATGGCCCTCTCTTGTGATTGCCGCCGCAGTTTCCGGCGTGACGCTACTTGATCTCGTTCGCGACCGCGAGTTTCTCGTAACGGCCGCGGCTGTTGACCAAATGCCGCTGCATGGCGGCGCGCGCCTGCGTTACCGCGCGCTCGCGGATCGCGTTCAAGATTTGCTCGTGCTCCTGCTGGAACACGTCGCGCTGGGTACGTTTGGAGGGCGGCGCCGAGCGTCCCCACACCTTGCGGCGCGGAATGATGAAGCGGCCGAGATATTCCAGGAAGCGCTTGAACTGCGGGTTGCCGGTCGCATCGGCGATTTCGCAATGAAACGCGAAGTCCTGGTCGACGGCGGTTTCGCCACGGCCGATGGCATGGTTGATGGCCGCGAAGCGGTCGGCGATCTTTCGGACCTGCGCGGGGGAGGCGCGTTCGGCGGCAAGCCCGGCGGCCTCGACTTCGACCCCGGTGCGCAACTCCATGACGTTGAGCACCTCGCGCAGCGTCGAGCGCTCGTCGAAATCGACGCGGAACGGCCGCCGCACCTGGTCGGCGACGAAGGCGCCGACCCCCTGGCGGGTAAGCACCAACCGGTCTGCCTTTAGGGCCGCCACCGCCTCGCGCACCACCGTGCGGCTGACCCCGGTGGCGGCGATCATTTCCTGCTCGGTCGGCAGTTGCGAGCCGGGCGACAGCTTGCCGCTGACGATATCGGCGGTGAGGCGGGCGACCAGTTCGCCTGTCAGCCCGCGCGCGGGCTGCAGCGGCTGCAACAAAGCGAGGTTTTTGGCGGAACGCTTATTCAAAAGCTTGATACCGCGCTATCCGGTAAAGTCATCATATGACATGATGAATAACACGCACGGCCGCGTGGATCAATGAAGCCGCGCCGGCACGCGCCGGCGACGACCGCTACAACAACGAACTTGGGAGGAAGCATTCGTCATGAAATTTGCCACCGCCATGATCGCCGCCGGCCTCATCGCCGCCGCAGCCGCCTTCGCGTCCGGCCCCGCCGTCGCCCAGCAGAAATTGGTGCTCAAAGCCTCCGACGTGCATCCAACCGGCTATCCGACCGTCACCGCGGTCGAGAGCCTCGGCAAGAAATTGTCGGACACCACCAAGGGCCGTCTCTCGGTCGCCATGTATCCGTCGATGCAGCTCGGCGGCGAAAAGGAAGCGATCGAACAGGCGCAGGTCGGCGCTATCGCCTTCGCGCGCGTTTCCGTCGGCGCGCTCGGCCCGGTGGTCGACGATCTCAACGTGTTCAATCTGCCCTACGTGTTCCGCAATACCGAACACATGCAGCATGTGATCGACGGTGTGATCGGGCGGGAACTGCTCGACAAGGTCACCAACAGCGGCAAAGGGCTCGTCGGCCTCGCCTGGATGGATGCCGGCGCGCGCAACTTCTACGACACCAAGAAGCCGATCAGGACCATCGCCGACCTCAAGGGCATGAAGATCCGCGTCATGGGCAATCCGATGTTCGTCGATATGGCGAACTCGATGGGCGCCAACGGCGTCCCCATGGGCTACGACCAGGTATTCACCTCGCTGCAGACCGGCGTGGTCGACGGTGCCGAGAACAACCCGCCGAGCTTCGTGTTCGACAACCACTACCAGGTCGCCAAATTTTACACGATCGACGAGCATCTGATCGTGCCGGAGATGCTGGTGATGTCGAAAAAGATCTGGGACTCGATGTCGAAGGACGACCAGGCGCTGGTGGCGAAGTTCGCCAAGGAAGCCCAACAGGAAGAGCGCAAGCTGTGGGACGTCTATGAGAAGCAGGCGATGGACAAGGCCAAAACCGCCGGCATCCAGATCGTCGCGGTCTCGGCCGCCGACAAGAAAGCCTTCCAGGACGCCGTGAAGCCGGTGTGGGACAAGTACGGCCCCAAATACGCCGCCATGATCAAGCGCATCCAGGAGGTGAAGTAGCCTGGTCATTCCGGGACGCCGCCAATGGGTCCGCGCGGAGCGCGGCCCGATGACAGGCTCCGCGGCGGACCCGGAATCCAGAGCCGCATCGCATGGCCCTCATGTCCATCCCCTGGATTCCGGGCGTGCCGGCTGATGCGGGCGTTCCGAAATGACGAGACTGCCAATGGCCGCCCAATTCCGCAAAGCGATGGATGCGCTGTATCTTGTCTGCGTGTGGATCGCAGGGCTCGCGCTGGTGCTGATTTCCGCGGTGATCCCTTGGGCGGTCTTTACACGCTATGTGCTCAATAGCTCGGCGTCTTGGCCCGAGCGGACCGCGGTGCTGCTGACCATCGTGTTGACGTTCATCGGCACGGCAGCATGCTATCGCGCGCAACTTCATATGAACGTGTCGTTTTTCGCGGCCATGTTGCCGCTGCGCTGGCGGCGATGGGTCGATCTTCTCGTTGAACTTCTGGTCGGTGCGATGGCGCTGTTCATGGTCGTTTACGGCGCCAAATTGGTCGAAGCCACCTGGCTCAACTCGATCGACGAGTTTCCCGAGTTGTCGGTCGGCGTGACCTATCTCCCGATTCCGCTCGGCGGCGCCGCACTGTTGCTGTTCGTCATCGAGCGGGTGCTCATCGGCTCGCCGCCCGATCATTTCGCCGAGCATACCGAAGCCGCGCTTGCGCCGCTCGAGCAAGCGGGTCTCGCGCCGGGCCAGGAAGTGAACTGATGGACATCGCCGTTCTTCTTGGGACGATGTTCTTTTGCTTTCTTATCGGCGTGCCGATCGCCTATTCGCTCGGGCTTGCCGCCATCGCCGCCTCATTTTGGATCGGCATTCCGCTTGAAGCGGTGATGTTGCAAATCTCCAACGGCGTCAGCAAGGTCGCGATGCTGACCATTCCTTTCTTCGTGCTCGCCGGCGCCATCATGGCGGAAGGCGGCATGGCGCGACGCATGGTCGCGTTTGCCGACGTTCTGGTGGGCTTGACCCGCGTCCGCGGCGGACTTTCTGTCGTCAATGTGCTGGCGACCACGCTTCTGAGCGGGATATCCGGCTCATCGGTCGCCGACGTGTCGGCGATCGGCTCGGTGATGATTCCGCAAATGGAGAAAAGCGGATACCCGCGGGTCTACGCCACCAACGTGACCATCACCGGTTCAGTGCAGGCGCTGCTGGTGCCGCCCAGCCATAACGCGATCATTTATTCGCTGGCGACCGGCGGCAGCATTTCGATCATCAGCCTGTTTATCGCCGGCGTGGTGCCGGGGCTTCTGCTCGGCTTCTCGATCATCGTGCTTTGCCTAGTGATCGCTTACCGCGACGGGCATCCGAGAGGGACCTCGGTGCCGCTGCGCGATGCGGTCAAAATAAGCGTCGATGCCGCATGGGGTCTGATAACGCTGCTCATCATCCTTGGCGGCATTCTCGGAGGCATATTCACGGCGATCGAAGCCGGCGCAGTGGCGTGCATGTGGGCATTCTTCGTGACCATGTTCATCTACCGCGATTACAAATGGCGCGACCTGCCGGCGCTCGTCCATCGCACGCTGCGCACCGTTGCGACGGTGATGACGCTGATCGCCTGCGCCTCTAGCGTCGGCTACGTCATGGCGCTCACGCAGATGCCGGCAAAGATCACGGCGTTCTTCCTCACGATCTCGAGCAACAAATATGTGATCTTGATGCTGATCAACATCCTGTTGCTCGTTCTCGGATGTCTGGTCGATATGGCGCCGTCGATCCTGATTTGCACGCCGATCCTGTTGCCGGTGATGATCAATTTCGGCGTCGACCCCGTTCATTTCGGCATGATTATGATGCTCAATCTCGGCATCGGCTTGTGCCATCCGCCGGTCGGCGCAATCTTGTTCGTCGGCTGCGCCGTCGGAAAAGTGACGATTGAACAAGTCATGCGGACGATCTGGCCGTTTTACGGCGTCATGTTCGTCGTGCTGATGCTGGTCACCTACATTCCGGCGCTGTCGCTGTGGCTGCCGTCGGTTGTGATCCGGTAGCGCCGCCCGCTCGATTTCAAAAAAAACACGCCGCAAAAGCGGCGCGAAAAGTTTGAAGGGAGGTTTCAGAAAAAATAGCGTCTAGCGGATGGTGGGCCCGGCGCGGTCGGTGAACACGACCGGTCCGCCGGCCTTAATCACGGTCGGGGCCTGCGCGGTCAGGATATCGGTGCCGAGATTGAACTGTTGCGCGGAAATGCCGATCACGGCGAGCATCAGCGCAGCGGCAAGCCCGACCACCACGATCTTGAGGTGGGTGGCGCGGTCTGCGGTGTACATCGACCAGTTCATAACAGCCTCCAAGATCATAGCCTTACGTCGGCCCGCCCTGAAAAAGGTTCAAGGTTTCGTGGGGGCTAACGTTGGTACGCGGGGAGGGTTCCAAAGGCCGCATCACGGATCGTTGAAGGGCCGTGAAAGGTCGTGTTTAGCGGGCAAACCGCGAGATTCCCGCCACCCGAGGGCGGCCGCTGGAACTATTCCGACCGGCTCAGTTGGTGTTCCTCGGCGATGCGCTCGAAGGATTCCGCCAGGCTCTTGATCCGGTAGGCCAGCCGGTTGTCGTTTTCCACCGGCAGCGTGCGGACGATCTTGTATTTGCCGCGCGGGGCGGCGTGGCCGAATGTCGGTTCGAAATAGACGTCCTGGCCGGATGAATACTTGTGCGTCATGGCGTTCCTCCGCGGCAGGCCGTCAATGGGTCGGGCTCTTTCATGCAAACGCCCGGCGCACGGCCGGGCGCTTAAAATTTTTTCAGCGCGCGCGATCTTGCCCGAAATCCGTGTCGGCGTCCGGGCCGGTATCGAACCAGCTCAGGCGTTCTGCAGATTGGACGCCGCCTGCTTGCCGCGCTCGGTCACGATTTCATAGGTGAGGCGCTGGCCTTCGTTGAGCGTGCTCATGCCGGCGCGTTCGACCGCGCTGATATGCACGAACACATCCTTCGAGCCGTCGCTCGGCGTGATGAATCCGAAACCTTTCTGGGTATTGAAGAACTTGACAGTGCCTGTGGCCATGGCGGCCTCCTTGCGTCGGTTGCTGCGTGATCGGGATGCGCACGGATACTTTATCCGTGCGGTTCGACATCCGAGTTTTTTGGGATGACTTGGTGAGCGCCCAAAACGGGCAGCGTTGCAAGGCAGAACCGAAAACCTGGTTGCAGGCGTTGAGATACGCTAATTGCACCGTATCGTCAAACGTGCGAGCCGTCAGCCGGCGCGCTTGGTCAAGGGATATTCCGCGCTGTCGTAGAGGCCGCGAATGTCCTTGTGACCGAGCCGCTCCTCGTCGATTTGAATATAGGCGCCGAGCAACAGCGGCTCGGGCAATTCCTCGACGGCAAAGCGGATGGCGTCGGCGGCGCGGTCGAACCGGCGGTATTTGATCTTGTTCACGATCTTGCGGTTACGCGACGGAAACAACTCCGCCGGCGCGTCGAAATCGAATTTTTCCACGGTCAACTCCAGGCTCTTCGGCAACGCCGAAACGAATGAAACAATGAATGTTATATGGGTATCGAAGCACATTTTATCCAGAGGTGTCCGGAAGCGCTCGAAACAGGGTGAAAAACCGCCGCTATTCGCCGCGATCGGATGGTTACGGGCGCAAACCTCGACTTATTAAGGCAAATGGCGCATTTTATTGCCGGCCGACAGCGGCGTGCGCGACGGGGCAGGGCGAGAATGTCGAATTCGACCGTTGATGGGGTGCCGCCTCAACCGATCGACGCAACACAGGCATTAAATCTCTCCGCAGGGGTTTCAAATTGCAAGGTCTCTCGTGGCCGTTCGTTGAGTTGACGCGCTACTTTGTTGAGATGAGCTTGCGAGTGCACTGATAGGTCGGTTCCCTTCGGAAAGTACTGTCTCAGCAGGCCGTTGGTGTTCTCGTTGGACCCGCGCTGCCATGGGCTCTGTGGATCGCAGAAGTAGACGTCGATATTGGTCGCCAAGGTGAAGCGCCGATGATCCGTCAGCTCCTTGCCACGGTCCCAGGTCAGCGACTTATAGAGCTCACTCGGTAGCTTCTTGGCCTGCTTGATGAGAGCAGAGATGACCGTCTGGGTGTCCTTGTTGGCCACCTTCGCCAACATCACGTAACGCGTATGACGTTCGACCAAGGTCGCGATGTCGCTGTTATTTGACCCGGTTAAGAGATCACCCTCCCAATGACCAGGCACCGCCCGATCTTCAACCGCTGCCGGGCGCTGACGGATCGATACGAGATCCTTGATCCGCCCCGGTTTTAAGCCATTGGGATCCACTCGCTGTGATCGACGGATCGTCCGCTTCGATCGCAGATAGCCCAGCAGCTCTTTCTTCAACACCCCGCGGGCCTGAACAAAGAGGCTGCGATTGATCGTTTCGTGTGACACGTAATGATTCTCGTCGCCAGGATGTGATCTCTTGAGCCAGCCGGCGATCTGTTCGGGCGACCAATTCAATCTCAGCTTCCTCGTCACCGCCCGCCGTAGGCACGGACTGGTCGCCAATTTACACCGTTTTGGGCGACGAGATCGGGCCCAGGCCTGCTCATCCGCTGGTGCGGCTCGGTAGCGATCATAGCCGCCATTGCACTTGAGTTCTCGGCTCACCGTCGAGGCCGAGCGGCCCAGCAGCCTCGCTATCGATCGTGCCGATTGATGCGACGCAAGGCCTCTGGATATCTCCTCGCGTTCCGGCAGCGTCAGTGCCAACCGCGAGCGACGCCGTGACGCTGGCCGAATCCCGCCGTGCGGGGCCACTTGGTTATGGATAGATGAGCACGGCTTACCAAAAACTCGTCCAATCGCTGTGAGCGATTGACCTCGCTGCCAGCGATCCCATAACTCCGTCTTCTCTGCTGCGGTAAAACCACGACGAAATCTCTGATCCATCGTCACACTCCATCTTTTCCCTCAAAGATAAAGTGTTGCGTCGATCCGTTGAGACCACCGGGGACGCGCGATCTTCCACTTCGTGATGATCAAGCCGACGCAATACGACGACGACGGCTATCCGATCCAGTGGCTGCGTTCGGCGATTCCTTCCAACACGCTGGCGTGTCTCAATGCCTTGGCGGAGGACACCAAGCGCCGCGAGGTGCTGGGAACGGGCGTCGATATCCGCCTGCACACGTTCGACGAAACCAATCGGCGGGTGAAGCCGCAGCAGATCATCAATATGATCCGCCGCGAAGGCGGGCGCTGTCTGATCGGGCTGGTCGGCGTGCAGTCGAACCAGTTTCCGCGCGCGGTCGATCTGGCCCAGCCGTTTCTCGAGGCCGGCGTGCCGGTCTGCATCGGCGGCTTTTATATCTCCGGCTGCATTTCCATGCTGCCCGAACTGCCCGCCGACATCAAAGCCGCGCAGCAGATGGGCGTGTCGTTCTTTGCCGGCGAGGCGGAAGAGCGCCGGCTCGACGAGGTGCTGCGTGACGCCTTCAACGGCAAGCTGAAGCCGCTCTACAATTACATGGACGCGCTGCCGAACCTGGTCGGCGAACCGCCGCCGTTCCTGCCGCGCAAGCACGTCCAGCGCACCGTCGGCAACCTGTCGAGCATCGATCTCGGTCGCGGCTGTCCGTATCAGTGTTCGTTCTGCACCATCATCAATGTGCAGGGCCGCAAGAGCCGCATCCGCTCGGTCGACGATCTGGAAAAGATCGTGCGGGAAAATTACGCCGAAGGCATCGAGCGATTCTTCATCATCGACGACAATTTCGCGCGCAACAAGGATTGGGAGCCGCTGTTCGACCGCCTGATCGAGATGCGGCACGGCGAGGGCATGAATATCGCTTCACCATCCAGGTCGATACGCTCTGCCACAAAATTCCGGGCTTTATCGAGAAGGCGACCAAGGCCGGCGTGCGGCGCGCCTTCATCGGGCTGGAGAACATCAACCCGGACAACCTGATCGCCGCCAAGAAGCGGCAGAACAAGTTCACCGAATATCGCGAGATGCTGCAGATGTGGCGCAACTACGGCGCCATCACCTATGCCGACTACATCCTCGGCTTTCCCGCCGATACCAAAGAATCGATCCTGCGCGATATCGAGATCATCAAGCGCGAACTGCCGATCGACATTCGGGAATTCTTCTTCCTGACGACGTTGCCCGGATCGGAGGATCACAAGGTTCTCTCCGGCAAAGGCGTCTGGATGGACCCGGACATGAACAAATACGACCTCAATCACCGCGTCGCGCATCACGGCAAGATGTCGGATAACGATTGGGAAGACGCCTATCGCGCGGCCTGGAAGACGTTCTACACGCCGGCGCACATCTATGCGATCCTGCGGCGCACTTGCGTCTGTCCGATCGGTCGCCCCGGCACCACGCTGTCAACCATCCTGTGGTTCTACCTGACAATTCTTTATGAGGGCGTGCACCCGCTGGAGAGCGGTGCGTTCCGCCTGAAGTACCGGCGCGACCGCCGCATCGGCATGAAGCGCGAGAACCCGCTCGTGTTCTATGCGCGCTACTGGGGCGGCATGGCGGTCAAGGCCGTCAACTACGCGCGGATCTATCTACGCTGCAAGGCGTTGTTGAAGAAGGCGCTCGAGGCGCCCGACCGCTGGACCTATTCGGATCTCGCCATCGCGCCGCCGAAGGCCGACGAGTTCGATGCGCTCGATCTCTACCATGCCACCACCGGCGGCGAGGCCGCCTTAAAACGCAAATACCGCGACGACAATATCCGCGCGCACGGCCATGTGCATGACGAGGCGGCGCCCTCGGTCGCGGCGGAGTAACAACCTCGATAACGGCCGGGCTTGTCCGGCTATTCCGCGTCACCCCGGCGCTCGTCTGTCGTTGCGCTTTTGGTAACGAGATAGCGGGTTTGCGCCAAAGCGCCGGTCGCGCGCTGGGCTTACGATTTATTGCCGGTTTGAAAGCGCGCGTTTACCAAAGTAAACGATTTATTAACCATATTGGTCCAACTATGGCGGTCATTAGGTTATTAATAACCATCCCGGCCGGTCGACGGAGAGCCAAATGGCGGAAAGCGATTCTGATTGGTTTCGTGCGTACATGGACGATGCCAGACCGAAAACCGTCGCCGCCAGTTCGGACGACAATATTATGAATTTTGGCCTTGCGCCCTATCCCGCAAAAAATCCGGGTGCGGCGGCTTTGGATCTTGTCTATCAGGCTGCCGAACTCATCGGCGACGTCGATAATTACGCCGCCGAAAGACAAGCCCGCGCCGAAGCGCTCGCAACACAAGCGCTCGAGAAATTAAAGGTCGCGGATGATCGGGTCCGGGCCGCGGATTCAGCGCGACGCGCGGCTGAAGCCGGGATGCAAGAGTTTAGCGATCGGGTGGAAAAGCAACTCAATGGCCGGGTGCAGGAATTAGAGAAGGAAATGGAGCGGCTGGTTCCCCGGTTGGCGTCGACGGAGGGGCAACTCGCTGCCGCTCTGCAGCGGGCGAAAGCCGCGGAACTGCGCGCCAAGGAAGCCGAAAACGCGCTCAAGCGCGTCGAAGAGACGATCCGCACCAAAATCCTGGAGAAAAGACTCGTCGACTTCGAACCGGCGGCCCATTCGAGCAGCCTAGGTTCTGGACGGCTTTCGCCTTCAAAGCGCCTGGCCAAAGGCAACCGCCACGCATCGGCGCAGGCGTTGCGCGCGGCATTCAAGGCGCAATGCTGAAACGGATGCGGGTGCCCCAGGGGTCGACCGCGGCAAAGCCGCCCGGAATTGCGTCGGTCGCTACGCTGGCCGCGCCGAGACGCGTTTTCAGGCCGTCTAACGTCGCCTGATCGTTGATTTCCATCGAGAACCAACCGAGGCCCGCCCGCTCACCGTTGCGCGCGCCCGCGTGGTTGCTGTGCCAGGTGTTGACCGCCACGTGGTGGTGATAGCCGCCCGAGGATAGAAAGGTGGCTCCGGTGCGCCGCCGCGTCACATCGAGGCCGAGCGCGCCGCGATAAAAATTTTCCGCTCTGGCGATGTTCCCGACACGTAGATGGATGTGGCCGATGCGCAATCCTTCCGGCGCGGTTGCGTAGGCCGCGGTCGCGGGATCGACCTCGCGGATGATCGCGTCGACGTCGAGCGGGTCGGTTTTCTGGAAAATCATGTCGCCGTCGCGGCGCCACTTCTCGCGCGGCCGGTCGAAATAGACTTCGACACCATTGCCTTCCGGGTCGTCGAGGTAGATGGCCTCGCTGACATGATGGTCGGAGGCGCCGGTGATGGGCACGCGGGTTTTCGACACATGTAGAATCCAGCGCGCCAGGTCGGCGCGCGTCGGCATGAGGAAGGCGGTGTGATAGAGGCCGGCTTCGCGCGGATCGTCGGGCAGGGCGTCAAACTTGTGGATCAATTCGAGCAGGGGCACGCCGCCGGCGCCGAGCATCGCAACTTGCGGAGTTTGCTTCAGCACGGTCAAGCCGAGCATGTCGTGGTAGTAGGCGGTGAGGCGATCGAGATCGCGGACCATCATGCCGACGGCGCCGATATGGACTGGCGCGCGGCTCGCGGCGGTGGGGATTGCCGAAGGGCTGGGTGCTTCCATGGCGCCACTATATGGGCGGCAAGGCGCGGCGGCAAAATCGCGCAAAGCCCCGCACTCCGCATCGATGACGCGAGGCGCCATCAGCGGACGTGCTATTCGGGCCGCCGGTAATCCAACGCTATTCGCGGCCGCAATTCATCGATTGGCCTTACGCCAACGCAGGCCAATCGACGCCGAGTTGCGATCAACAGCGGATCGCGCTGTTGCTAGCCGCCAATTTACTTGGCGAAGATATGGTTGGAGCGGATGACGTCGCCCCAGCGCTTGATCTCCCGCTTGAGCAAGGCGGCCGCGGCCTCGGGTGTTTCCTGGTCCGGCGGGTATTGGTCCATGCCGCTATCTGCATAAAGCTTTTTTACCTTGGGCTCGGCGAGCGCGACGCGCAGCGCGGCGTTGAGCTTATCGATGATCGGCCGCGGCGTGCCGGCCGGCGCCAGCAGCATGTGCCAGAAATCGATATCGAGCTTCTTGTAGCCGAGCTCCTCCATCGTCTTGAGCTGCGGCAGACCGGCGAACCGCTTGGTGCCGATGACAGCATAGGCTTTGAGCTTGCCGGATTTGACCAGCGGCTGCGCGACCACGGCGGAGATCGGGCCTAGGTCCACTTGCCCCGCCAAGAGATCGACGAGCGCCGGACCGGCGCCGCGATAAGGCACTTGAGTGACCTTCACACCCATCTCCTGGAAGACCAGCACCTCGCCCAGATGACCGAACGAGCCGACGCCGGGATGCCCGATCTTGGCGCTCCGGCCGGGCTGTTTCATCCAACGCAAGAGTTCTTTGAAATTATTGGCCGGCAGGTTCGGACGCCCTGCGATCGTATTGATCGTGGTGTTGACGAGCCCGATGGGGGCGAAATCCTTCTCCGCGTCGAACGTGTGGTTGGGATACAACGCCATGCCGGCCGCCAGCGCGTCCTGATGCAGGATGATGGTGTAGCCGTCGGGATCGGCATGGGCCGCCTTGTCGGCCGCGATCATGCCGCCGGCGCCGCCAATGTTCTGGACCACGATCGTTTGCCCGAGCGCCTTCTGCATGGCGTCTTGGATCATGCGTGCCGACGCGTCGTCGGCGCCGCCGGGCGGGAACGCCACGATCATGGTGACAGGACGATTTGGATAGTCATCGGCCGAAGCCGAACCGATCGCCAAAGTGCAGGCAGCAAGAAGCGCCGCCGCGAACGCGCGGGTAAAAGTCATTTTGTCCTCCCCTGTGGCGCTTATTGTTTTTGTTATGAAGCGCCTGTATCGCCCCACGCGAGGAAGCTAGCAACATTTGGACCCGCCCGTAAACTAGGGGGTGTAGCCATAAAATGGGCCGCAGATCCGCTTGATCGAACGGCGGACAAACGTCGGTGCGGCCGGTTGTCTTACGCGAAAAGACGGGCAAATCGATCTAGTCCTTCGCCTCACGTCTCGCCACATGTGCCACACTTCATTGCCAGCATACCTCGCCTTTACAGCGATGTCTGTCCGCAGTCGCGGATGCAGCGTAGACGGTTGCGCGCCTTTAGTGTCCCCGCGTCTCTGGCCTCGATTTCGTTGCGAAGAAACTGTTCCCGACAATAAGCAACGGCAGGAATGCGCGGCGAAGACGCGGTCCGTCGGTGCACGTCTCGATGCCACACCGGAAAAACCTGCGGCGTCCAACTCGCTAAGGATCACTGCCGTAGTGGTACCGTGAGGCGTGCACGCAGAAGCGTGGCGGATCGCTTGTCAACATCTTTGCCGAAGCATATCGGCACAACAACCGCAATACGTTCTCCTGACGCCATCAGCGATAATGATGCAATTGTCATAGTCGCCCGGCGAGGCATTCTGGACTCGCTTGCTTTGCGATCGCCAGGCCCAATCAGTCCCGAAAAAGCGGACACATCGCGCCGCTGACCTAATACGATATCAGGAAGGGCCGCATTTATCCAACGGCAGAACGTCAGTGCAGCCGGTTTGCCCGCCATTTGATAGGGGAGTGCGGAGGCTGTCGTGAGCGGCGAAGCTGACCATAGGCTGGTTGAGGGCGGTTACGATATTTTTTCCGTCCAACAGAAGGCAAGATGGTTCGTGTCGTCATTGCAAGACACGAGCCAGCCCCGCGTCGTCGTAGACCCTGGCATGCGCAGAAGCCTTTCGACCGGGAACCGGGAGATCCGGCTCGAAAATCAACGGCACCATATACCGGTCGTAGTTTTCCGGAATCGAGCCGGCGAACACCTTGTCGGTTTCCAACGTGGCTCATCACCCTTCACCCGTTTGATGGCTCGCATGACTACCATAAGATTGTCCGTGCCGCTGCCGCGCTGATCGCGGGCATCTCCATTGCAAGCGCGCAAAACGCAGGCGGTCCGGCCGGCTCAAACGCATCGCCGAGCAGCATCAACAAGGGCTCGGACTCCAGTACGGCGGCGGGCTCTCAGAGCGGCTCCGAGAATGGCAGCACTGCAATGCAACCTGGCGGTATGAAGGGCAGAGTAGCCGGAACCGGAAAGTTCTGCATCCAGGTTTCGAAGAGCGGCGGTGGCATCGAATGTTCGTACGCCACTTTGGAAGCTTGCACGAAGGATGCACAGGCGCACGGATTACAGTGCTCGCCGAATCCAAATTCGGGCACCACTGGCTCCAAGTAATTTCGCGACGCCAAAGAAAGCGTGAAGCCCCGTGCGGGAGCAGTCCCGCGCGGGGTCATCAGGTGGGCGCATTCATCGAGCGGCGCAAAGAAGCCAGTATTTGGCTCGCCGCTTTCTAGATGCTTCCGACCGTCTTGAGCCGCGCCCGCGGGTGGATTTCGCTTTGCGAGACCACCGGCGTCTGCGCCCGGAAGCGTTCGACGATGCCGCGCACGAACGGCCTTATGCCGGCCGACGTCACCAGCACCGGCGCCTCGCCTTCACGCGCCGCGTCCTCGAACTTCTCGCGCACCAGGGTGATGAACTCCGACAGCTTCGACGGCTGCATCGCCAGCTGGCGTTCCTCGCCCTGGCCGACGATCGACTCGGCGAAGGCCTGCTCCCATTTGGCCGACATCGCGATCAACGGCAGATAGCCGCCGGGGCTGTTGTGCTGCGCGCAAATCTGGCGCGACAGCCGCGCCCGGACATGCTCGGCCAGCGTCGCCGGGTTGCGCGAGGAGCCGATGCCGTCGGCGACGCCTTCCAGGATGGTGGCGAGATCGCGGATCGAGACGCGCTCGGCCAAAAGGATCTGCAGCACGCGCTGGATGCCGGAGACGGTGATCAGCGACGGCACCAGGTCCTTGAGCAGTTCGGCCTGTTCCTTCGGCAGCTCCTTGAGCAGCTTCTGCACCTCGCCATAGGACAACAACTCCGCCATGTTGTTCTTGAGCAACTCGGTCAGATGCGTGGACAGCACAGTGGCGGCGTCCACCACGGTGTAGCCCTTGAGCGTGGCCTCTTCCTTGGCCCCGGCGTCTACCCAGGTGGCCGGCAGGCCGAAGGTCGGCTCGGTGGTGTGGGTACCGGGCAGTTTCACCTGGCCGCCGCCCGGGTCCATGACCATGTACTGGCCGGTCCAGACCTTGCCGCTGCCGGCCTCGACCTCCTTGATCTTGATGACGTAGCCGTTGGCGTCGAGCTGGACGTTGTCGAGGATGCGCACGGCCGGCATCACGAAGCCCATTTCGGCGGCGAGCGAGCGGCGCAGCGCCTTGATCTGCTCGGTCAGCCGGTCGGTGCCGTCGGGCGAATTGACCAGCGGCAGCAGCGCATAGCCGAGCTCGACCTTGAGGTCGTCCATCTTGAGCGAGGCGGAAATCGGCTCGTCCTTGGCCTCGCTCTTGGCGGCGGCGTCCGCCTTGCCCGCCTCGTTGGCGGCGGCGAGTTTGGCGCGCTTGTCGATGACGTAGGCGAGGGCGCCGGCGCCGCCGCCGAGCGCGAGGAACGGCAGCATCGGGATTCCGGGCAGCAGCGCCATCACCACCATCACCGCGCCCGACATGCCGAGCGCCTTCGGGTAGCCGGAGAGCTGCTTGAGCAGCGCCTTGTCGGCCGAGCCCAGGATGCCGGCTTTCGACACCAGAAGGCCGGCGGAGGTCGACACGATCAGCGCCGGGATCTGCGTGACTAGGCCGTCGCCGACAGTGAGGATGGTGTAGGAATGCGCCGCGTCGGAGAAGCTCAGGCCCTGCTGGGCGATGCCGATGATCATGCCGCCGATGACGTTGATGAACACCACCAGCAGGCCGGCGATGGCGTCGCCGCGCACGAATTTGGAGGCGCCGTCCATGGCGCCGAAGAAGCCGCCTTCGTCCTCGAGCTTCTGGCGGCGGCGGCGCGCCTCTTTCTCGTCGATCAGCCCGGCCGACAGATCGGCGTCGATCGCCATCTGCTTGCCCGGCATGGCATCGAGGTGGAAGCGCGCGGCCACTTCCGCGATGCGGCCGGAGCCCTTGGTGATGACCACGAAGTTCACGATCACCAGGATGATGAACACGATGATGCCGATGACGAAATTGCCGCTCATCACGAAATTGCCGAACGCCTCGATGACGTGGCCGGCGGCGTTGGTGCCTTCATGACCGTGCGCCAGGATCAGGCGCGTCGAGGCGAGGTTGAGCGCCAGCCGCAACATGGTCGCTATCAACAGCACGGTCGGGAACGAGGAGAATTCGAGCGGCGTCTGGATGAACAACGCCGTCATCAGGATCAACACGGAGATGATGATCGAGATCGCCAGCGCCAGATCGAGCAGGATCGGCGGCAGCGGCAGGATCAGCACGACCAGGATGGTCAGCACGCCGACGGCGAGCGCGATGTCGCCGCGTTTCATGAACGCGCCGATCTCGCCGAGGCCGGGGAACTTGATGGCGCCGGTTGCTGATGCCGGTGCGGCGATGATGTCGCTCATGCCCTACCAAAAACCGCCTGGTCCGGGCGGCGCGGACGCGAAAAATACCAACATTATCAAACGGCAACCGGGCACCATTGCCGGTGTCATCGTGCCGATCCGCGGTGGGCGGCTACCCTTACCCAGGCAATATTTGCCCATTTTATGGTTAGCGGCTGGTTAACAAATACCGGTCGAAAAAAGTCCTCTCCCCGGGGGAAAGGGAGAGGACCTGGCGCCGCAAAAGCGCCGATTGCCGGTTGGGGGAGGACGATCAGCCCGGCAGCATCACGGTATTGATCACCTGGATGACCCCATTCGACTGCATGACGTTGCCGATCGTGATCATGGCGGTATCGCCCTTTGCGTCCTTGAGCCAGAGCTTGCCGTCCTTCTCTTCGACCGTGAGCGGGGCGCCTTCGACGGTCTTGAGTTCGGCCTTGCCGTTGCCGGCCTTGACCTTGTCGCGCAGGTCCTTGGTGGTGAGGCGGCCGGCGACCACGTGGTAGGTCAGCACGCTCTTGAGCTTGTCCTTGTTCTCGGGCTTGAGCAGCGTATCGACCGTGCCAGCCGGCAGTTTCGCGAAGGCTGCATTGGTCGGCGCGAACACGGTGAACGGGCCGGCGGATTCCAGCGTCGGCACCAGGCCGGCGGCCTTCACGGCGACGACCAGCGTGGTGTGATCCTTGGAATTCACGGCGTTCTGGACGATGTTCTTGGACGGATACATCGCCGCGCCTCCGACCATCTTGGTCATTTCCGCCGCGAAAGCCGGACCGGTCGCGGCCATCGCGATTGCGAGCGCCGCGGCGGCAAGTGCGGTCAGGGCGACGTTGGTAATGCGTTTCATGGGTCAACTCCGTTTGCTCTGTTTGAACGTACCCAATCCATGAATTTGGCGGAGACATTGAGAGCTACGGAGGCCGGACGCCGGGAGATGCGGAGCTGCGGTCACAGACTCGTGAGCTTGCCGGTCCCGATCACGGGGCCGGTCGGCGCCCCGGTGGGCGAACCGCCGGGCGGCTCCAGCGACACCGCCAGCACGGCGTCGCGGACCGTCTGCGCGGCGAATTCGGGGGGGATGGCAAGCGTGATCGTGCGGTCGGCGGCAACGACGCCGAGCGGGCGCGGCTTGCCGTCGGCCGGGATCAGCCACAGCTCGGGCACCCGTGTGGCATCGGCGCTGTAGGCCGCCGGTACCACCGAAACGGTGCCGCGCTCGGCGTCGATGGTGGCGACGAAGACGCGGTTGCCGCCGCCTTCGATGGTGGCAATCAAGGGCGCTGAACTGTTGACCGCGCCGAGGTAGATCAGCCCGCCGAGGCAGGCGGCGGCCAGAGCGCTCGCCAGCGCAAAACTGCGCCAGAACACCAGGCTCTGCCAAATCCCGGCGCTCGGCTCCGGCGCAGCGGGCAGGGCGGCGGCGATGGCGTCCCACACTTGCGGCGGCGGCGAAACGTCGGCTATTTCACGCGCCCAGGGGGTTAGCCGCTGTTCCCAAGCGGCAACCATCGCCGCGAATTTAGCGTCGCGCTGGAGCAGCCGTTCGGCGGCGGCGCGATCCGCCCCGGCGAGCACGCCCAAAACGTATTCGGCCGCCAGCAGTTCATCCTCAGACATGCTGCTATGATCGTCGATGTCGGTCATTGTTCCAGGCAGCTCTTGAGTTTTATCATCGCCCGCCGGATCCAGCTTTTCATGGTGCCGAGCGGCACCTTCATGCGCTCGGCTAGTTCGTCATAAGTGTTGCCGTCGAAGAACGCCCCGCGCAGCGCATTGCGTTCGCGGGCCTCCAGACCGTCGAGGCAGCCGTGCAGCCGCGCATGGTCCTGCGCGCTCTCCAACGCGCTATCGGCGGCCGGCGCGGTATCGGCGACTTCGTCCGCCACATCGATCGGCTCCATGCGCCGGTTCTGCCGGCCGGCGCGCAGCCGGTCTATGGCGCGGTTGCGCACGATCGCGATCAGCCAGGTCATCGGGCTGGCGCGGGCGGCATCGAACGTGGCGGCCTTGCGCCACACCGTCACATAGACCTCCTGCAAGACGTCCTCGGCTTCGCTGCGTTCGCCCAAGATACGGATGGCGATGCCGAAAAGCTTCGCCGAAGTGAGGCGGTAGACGGTTTGGAGCGCCGCGCGGTCGCCGCCAGGGATACGTCCCAGGGCGGCGGCGATCAGACTGCGGTTGGCGTCAGGGTCCATGCGTGCCGGTGCGATCTGGGCTCTATTCGCGCTTCCAGACCTCGGTTCCCATCTGGCGGGCGCCGGCATAGGCCCACACGCCCGACCAGTTGTCGCCGTCGGCGCCGTAAAGCGCGAGACCGCTGTCATTGCCCGACTTGTAGGACACCGCGATGAATTCGCGGTTGCCGATACCGGTGCCGACGTAGCGGTTGCTGCCGACAACCCAGATCACGCGATAGGTATCTCCGGTTTTTTCCACCGTGACGGTGCCGGTATATTCAGACCCGCCACCCGGATTGGTGCCCTCGACCATGTATCTGCCGACCGGATCGGCAAAAGCGGTGGCGCTCCACAGCAAGGCGGCAGCGCAGACGGCGAACAGATGACGCATGAATTGGCCCCCAAAGCCGGCGCGACCATCGCCCGGCGATTGATGGGAAATCTTAAAGCTTTGCCGACATGCCCACAATCGCGCACGAAACGTCGCGCTCTATCAGATGCATTTCACCGCAGTCGGCGCAGCGCAGACGGCGGTCCCGCTCGGAAAGTCCGGCGAGCGTCGCCGCGTCTGTGATCAACACAAAGCTGCCGGTGTCCGGGCAGCAATAGCGAATGGCGCCGCTCGGGCGCAGCGTGGCCTGCACGCGCCGCACGGGCTCGGCAGCGTGGCGGAAGGCCGAGGGGTGGAGGGTGCCCCAAGCTTGGCTAAGCAATGACATACGAAACCTCTTTGCGCACCGGCACTGTAATAAGATTTTGCGGTGCACTATGGTTCCATCGCCGGCCGCCAAGACCCCAACGTAGTGCTCAAAAATCGAGCGGCGGGAACTTATGCGTGCCGTCGGGGCCGAGCGGCAGCGGCTCGACGCGGCTGACGGCGGCAAAGTTGAACTCGCCATAAAGATGTGGGAACAGCGCGCCGCCACGCGAGGGTTCCCATTTCAATTTGTCGCCGAGCTTTGTCGCATCGACGTGCACCAGTACGAGGTCGTGCTGGCCAGCGAAATGCTTCACCGCGGTCTTGGCCGCCTGCGCGGCGCTGGAAAAATGGATGAAGCCGTCGCGCAAATCTACCTCCGAGCCGCGAAACGCCCCATTGCGCTCGGCTTCGCGCCACAGCGCGGCGGGGCAGATTTTGTAGATGATTGTCAATTTCGTGATCCGCCTATGTGATTGAGGCACCACGATTATCACGCGCGCTCCGTTTGCGGCAGTCGCGACGCCAAAAACTACATCGAATTGCCGTAATTCGTATCCATTTCCCGGTCAAATCCTTCATGGAGATATTATGCTGAAGACCGAGGAATATCTTGTTGAAACGGCCGACCGGTGTATCCGGTTGGCACGCGAGGGACGCCAGTTGGTGGCGCGCCTGGAAGCCATCAGCAACGAACTGATGGCCAAGGCGGTCGAACTCGACACGAGGCGGGACAAGGATCAAAGAGGTGACGGCGAGGCTGGGCAGATGCCCACGCCCTAGCCACCGCGTTTTACGCGTTGGAATAAAAAAGCCCGGCGGTTAGCCGGGCTTTCCGCTTTTTGGCGATTGCGGGCGCGCTACGCGGCCCCGCGCATCGCCTCGCCGCCGCCCGCCGGAGGGATCGGCGCCCCATCAGCGGCGTATTCGTTGAGCTTGTTGCGTAAAGTGCGAATCGATATGCCGAGGATATTGGCGGCATGAGTGCGGTTGCCGAGGCAATGCTTGAGTGTCTCCAGAATCAGGTCGCGCTCGACCTCGGCCACGGTGCGGCCGACCAGATTGCGGGTGACCTGCTCGGCAGCCATCGCCGCATGGCTGACGGCGGCGGAGCCGCGCGCAGAATCGAGGCGCAGGCCGTCGGGCGACAGAATGCCGTCGATGCCGATTTCGGGGCCGCTCGAGAGCAGCACCGCGCGGTGCAGCGTGTTCTCCAGTTCGCGTACATTGCCCGGCCAGCGGTTGACGCTGAGGGCGCGGCGCGCTTCCGCCGATAGCGGCCGGACGGCCAAGCCGTTCGCCTCGGAATATTTCTTGGCGAAATACTGCGCAAGTTCCGGGATATCGGACGGGCGCTCGCGCAACGGGGGGATTTTGAGGTTCACCACGTTCAGGCGGAACCAGAGATCCTCGCGGAATTTGCCCTCGCGCACGGCGTCGGTGAGATTGCGGTTGGAGGTGGCGATGATGCGGATATCGACGGGCACCGGTTTGCCGCCGCCAACCCGGTCGATCAGGCGCTCCTGGATCGCGCGCAGCAGTTTCGCCTGCAGCCGTACATCCATCTCGGAAATCTCGTCAAGCAGCAGCGTGCCGCCATTGGCCTCCTCGAACTTGCCGATGCGGCGCGCAAGCGCGCCGGTGAAGGCGCCCTTCTCATGGCCGAACAGTTCGGATTCCAGCAGGTTCTCCGGAATCGCCGCGCAATTGACGGTGATGAACGCCTTCTTGGCGCGTTGCGAGCGCGCGTGCAGGTAGCGCGCCAGCACTTCCTTGCCGGTGCCGCTTTCGCCGGTGATCAGCACGGAAGCGTCCGAGCCGGCGATCTGCTGGGCGAGCTTGACAACGCTGGCCATGGCGTCGTCGCGGTAGATCATCTCGCGCCGGTCGTCGGCGACGGCGGCGAGCACCGCCGCGATCAGATCGGGATCGGGCGGCAGCGGGATGTATTCCTTTGCGCCGGCATGGATGGCGTTGACCGCCGCGCGCGCATCGTTGGTGATGCCGCACGCTACGATCGGGACATGGATGCGCTCGGTGTCCAGCCGCATCACCAGATCCCGGATGTCGAGGCTCACGTCCACCAGCAGCAGGTCGGCGCCGCGGCCGGAGCGCAGCACGGCGAGCGCCTGCTCGTTGCTGTTGGCATGGGTGACAGATGCGCCCTTGTCCATCGCGATCTTGCTCGCGGTGGTGAGCTGGCCTCCGAGCGTGCCGACGATCAGGAGTCGCATGGTATTATCCCTTTAGCTTTCACGCGCATGGTCTTCGGTCCCGCGCTAGTTCTGGTCGGCCTTGATGATTTCGGTCATGGTCACGCCCAGTTTGTCCTCGACCAGCACCACTTCGCCGCGCGCAACCAGGCGATTATTGACGTAGATATCGATGGCCTCGCCAACCTTGCGGTCCAGTTCGAGCACGGCGCCTGGCCCGAGCTTAAGCAAGTCGCCGACCGGCATGCGGGCGCGGCCGAGCACCGCTGAGACCTGAACCGGCACGTCAAACAGCGCCTCCAGATCGACGGCGCCACGATTGACCGCGTCGCCGCCGTCCTCCGTCAATACGCCAGCGTCCTCGACGGTCTGCATGGCGTTGCCGCCTTCCAGGTCGGGGAGCGGCACTTTGCTGTCGTTGTCACTCATTTCGTCGGTCTCCAGAATTCCTATTTGGTCGCGCTCAAGCGCGCCGCCACGTAGCGGGTGACCACGTCATCGATCGCGGCAAGGGTGGCGGTGCGGTCGCGAGCGACGCCGCCGTCGGCCCATTCGATGCTGCAATCGCCGGGCGCCATGGCCGCGTCGGACAGCACCACCAGCCGGCCCTCGAAGCCGCGCGCCTGTGCGATCTCGTCGAGCTTCGCCTTGGACGGCTCGTAGTCCTTTGCCCCTATGTGCACGACGACCTGCGGCGCCTTGACTAGATGGGTGAACGTTTCGGTGGCCAGAGCGGAAATCTCGGCGAACGGTTCGCGTGCGATCAATTCGGGCGCGAGCTTGCCGGCGACCGCGACCGCCACTTCGACCGCTTCGCTCTCCAGCCGCGCCTCGATGCCGGCCAGCGCCGTGTGGAGCCGCGCCAACCCGTCGGCGATCACCGCGAAGGCCTCGCCCTGGGCTTTCGTCTGCCCCGCGGCAAAGCCGTTGCGATAGGCCTGCGATTCGGCGTCCGCGCGCCGGCGCTCGGCCTCGACCAAGGTAATGGTCGGTTGCTTCTCGGCGGGGGAGAAATCCTCATCGAACAGATATTTGGCGTTTGCTTTCATCAGTAGACCAGTTCTTCGTCGCCGCGGCTCTTGGCGATCAGGATTTCGCCCTTGGCGGCAAGGTCCTTGGCGATATTGACCAGCAGCGTCTGCGCTTCGTCGACGTCGCGCAGCCGGACCGGGCCGAGCGCCTGCATATCGTCCACCAGCATCTTGGCGCCGCGCTGCGACATATTGCTGAAGAAGAACTGGCGCACCTCTTCGGAGGCGCCCTTGAGCGCCATCGCCAGCTTGTCCTTTTCGAATTTTCGCATCAGCGTTTGCGCCGAACCGCTGTCGAGCTTGACCAGGTCGTCGAATGTGAACATCAGCGCTTTGATGCGCTCGCAGGCGTCCGGGTTTTCCTGTTCCAGCGCGCTGAGAAACCGCGTTTCGGTCTGGCGGTCGAAATTGTTAAAGACCTCGGCCATCGCCTCATGGGCGTCGCGGCGACGGGTCTGCGACAGATTGGTCATGAATTCGGTGCGTAACGTCTCTTCGACGCGATCGATCACTTCCTTTTGGACCGCTTCCATCTTCAGCATGCGGTTGACCACGTCGAGGGAGAAGTCCTGGGGAAGGATGGCCAGCACGCGCGCGGCGTGTTCGGAGCGCAGTTTGGTCATCACCACCGCCACCGTTTGCGGGTATTCGTTTTTGAGATAATTCGCCAGAACCTCTTCATGAACGTGGGCGAGCTTCTCCCACATGTTGCGGCCGGCCGGGCCGCGGATATCGTCCATGATGCCACCGACGCGATCCTTCGGCAGGTATTGCTGCAGCAGCCGCTCGGCGATTTCATAATTGCCGAGCAAGCCGCCCGAGCCCGACATGAGGGAGACGAATTCGAGCAGCAATTCCTCGACCGACGAAGCGTCAATTGTTCCCAGCGACGACGCCGCGGTCGAAATTTCGCGCAGCTCGTCGTCGTCGAGCATGGTGAAGATCTTGCCGCCGTATCGCTCGCCGAGCGAAAGCATGAGCACCGCCGCACGTTCCGGGCCCTTCAGCTTGCGCCGTCCCTTGTTGACCTGCGGACGGCTGGCGAGATCGGCCATCAGCGTGTTGATGTCGTCGCGGTGGTGGCCATCACTTTTTGCCTGAGCTTGGGCCATGACTTATGCCGCGTCCTCATGGAGCCAGTTACGGATGATGGTGACTGCCACGGCGGGATTCTTCTCGGCGAGTTCACCGACTTTCTCCACCGATTGGGCGTGAACCTGTCCCTGCACCTGGGCGACATCGATCATCGCGGAGGTGCGGTTGGAGACGGCGACCGCTTCCTGGACGCCGGCCATGGCGGCAATATTTGCGGCGCTGGGCGGCGAAATGCCGCTGGCGGGTATGGTCAGGCCGCCGGTTGCGGGCGAACCCGCGGCGGCATATTGCGTCCCGATCGCACCGGCAACCCCGGCCCGACCGGCTGCGCCTGCAACGGCCGCCGCGCCGGCGGCGATCGCGCCGTCGGGCGTCACGACCCGGCGCACCAGCGGGCGCACGACCAGCAGCAACACGACCAGCCCGAGCAGCACCATCACGCCTTGCTCGGCGAAGCGCATAATGTCGTCTTTGGTGAATTGCAGGTAGGTCATCCAGCCGGTCGGCTCGGCGATCGGCATAGGCGAGGTTTCCGCGAAGCGCAGATTGACCACTTCGACCTGGTCGCCGCGCTTGGCGTCGAAGCCGATGGCCGAGCGCACCAGCGCGGTTATGCGGTCGACCTCTTCCTTGGGGAGCGGCTGGTAGGTGAGTTGGCCCTTGGCGTCCTTGTTGTAGGTGCCGTCGACCAGAACAGCGGCGGAAATGCGATTGAGCCGCCCGGCCTCGGTCACCTCGGTCTTGGTGGTCCGCGAAATTTCGTAGTTGACGATTTCCTCGGTCTTGCGGTTCTGGTCGCTCGCGCCGCCGGCCGGCTGCTTTGCGGCTCCGGGCAGCTCGTTGCCGACCGATACCGGGCCGCCGGCCTTATCGTCGCCGGTCGATGAACTTTCCTCACGGGTCTGGCTCGATCGCACCACCCGGCCGTCGGGATCGAATTTATCGGAGGTCTGGGTGATGCGGTTGAGGTCGAAATCGGCGGTGATTTCCACCCGCGCATGGCCGGGGCCGACCACCGAGGAGACGATCGCTTCGACTTGTTGGCGCAGACGCTTCTCGTAACCCGCCTTGCGGTCGTCGGCGCCGGCGCCTTCCAGCGGGTCGCTCTGCGCGGCGCCGTCGGCAAGCAATTTTCCGGTCTCGTCGACCACCGAAATTCGCTCGGGCTTTAGGCCGTTGACGGCGGTCGCCACCAGGTGGCGGATGGCGCGGACCTGCTGCGCCTCAAGGCTGCCACGCACCTTAAGCACGATCGATGCCGACGCGTCGATCTTGTCGCGCGAGAACAACGGCCGGTCGGGCAGCACGAGATGCACGCGTGCGGCCTGCACGCGGTCGATGCCGCGGATGGTACGGGCGAGTTCGCCTTCCAGTGCGCGCAGATGGTTGATGTTTTGAACGAAGGTGGTGGAGCCGAGCGCGTCCGATTTGTCGAAAATCTCGTAGCCGACGCCGCCGCCCTTGGGCAGGCCATCTTCGGCGAGTTTCATGCGCAGCCGCGCGACATTGTCCTTGGCCACCATTACGATGGCGCCGTCGTTCTTGAGCTGGTAGGCGATCGCCTGCCGCTCGAGGTCCTTGACGATCGAGGCCGAGTCCTCGACCGACAAATCGGTGAACAACGGCACCATTTGCGGCGTCGTCATCCGGATCATCAGGAAGGAGAAGAAACCGATCAGCGCCAGCGTCACCGCGGCCATAGCCGCCATTCGCGCCGCACCGAGCGACTTCAGAAAATCGAAGAAACCTTGCACCGGGTTGCGTCCCAACCTTTTGAGGCGCAACAGCGCCGTACCCGGCAAGATTTGCCCAGTTTAGGGTTAGCGTCCGGTTAATGCGCGGCAACGGAATAATTTCTTAATGCCGAAACCGGGAAAAGAAATTCACGCTTCGGCGGCGCACAGACGAAACCGCCGGCCACGAGGGGCCGGAGGCTTATTGGAAGGAGGGGCGGTGGGGCCTATTGGCGGTACTGCTGAATGCGCGTGGTGCGCAGGCCGGCCAGGCCATGCTGGTCGATCGAGTACTGCCAGGACAGGAATTCCTCGACCGTCAGCGTATAGCGCGCGCAGGCTTCTTCCAGCGACAGCAGACCTCCGCGTACCGCGGCGACCACCTCGGCCTTACGGCGTATCACCCAACGTTTCGTCGACGGCGGCGGCAAATCCGCAATCGTCAGGGGACTGCCATCGGGCCCGATGACGTATTTAACCCTCGGGCGGTGGGGCTCGGTCATTGGTGTACTCACAGGACTCAACTTGACGGCCATTTACTTGCTGGAACCTACATGCCGCGACTTAAAATTTGCCTAAGCTAGTGGCGCGGAACGGGAAATGTTTGCCCCGGTTTTGCTAACCTTTTGGTTACAAGTTGGGCCCGTGCGCGTGCATCGGGTTGAGGAAAATACCTCCTATTCGCCGCGGTTATCGGCCGCAACAAGCCGTCCGGGACAATACTTTCACCGTTGCGCGGTCTTGCCGGCATGGTTCAGGGCGCGACGATCTTCTGCAACTGATTGACCGTGTAGTTCTGTCCATTGATGGACAGAAGCGGCGGGGTCTGCGTGAGATCGACCGAATCCACCTTGGCCTGAATCTGCGTCGAGATCGCTGTGATCTGGCCGCTGGCGTCGGTCGCGGTCGCCGTCATTGTGTAGGAGCCGTTCGGCCACAAGGTGCCGTTATTGCCGTGGCCGTCCCAGACGAAATTTTGGGCGCCGGCATTGACTCCGAATGTTCCGGTATAGGCGGTCTGACCGGTGGCGTCCTTGACGGTGACAGTCGCGGTCGCCGGCTTGGTGACGCTGAGGCTCCACGTGGCGCTGCCATTGTTGAGTTGCGTGGTCGAGCCGTCAACTACCACGGTGGCGCCGACGAGGTTGAGCGCCGACGTCGTTTGCGCGGCTTGGTCCAGCGCCACCAGGGTCGACAGGGAGTCATTCGACTTCATCTGCTGCTCGACCGACGCGAATTCGACTAGTTGCTGGGTGAACTGGTTGGTGTCCATCGGGCTGAGCGGATCCTGGTTTTGCAATTGCGTCGTCAACAGCTTCAGGAACGTGGTGAAATTGCTGGCGATCTCGGTGTTATCCACCGCGTTGGCCACCGTGCTGGCGGTAGCGGTTGGAGAAGTCGGCGCGATCGTGGTCATGGTCAATCCTCAGACACGAATGTCGATGCCGCCGCGGAGTCCGGCGAGGCGGCTATAGTTACTTTGGGTGGCGTCGGTCATTGGCAGTGTGCTGTTCGGCATGACGATCTGCACGGTGCGCGGGGCCGGCGTATTGCTTTGCTGTTGACCCGTGCTCTGGTCGCGCAGGGAGAATTGCAGGCTGTTGTCGGCGGTTTTCAATCCGGCATCTTGCAGCGCGCGTTCAAGACCCGAGGCGTCACGGCGCAACAGGTCCAGCGTGTCGGAGCGGTCCGCGATCATGCTCGTGGTGGTGTGGCCGTCGCGGTCGACGGCAAGGCGCACTTCGACGCGGCCGAGCTCTGGGGGGTCGAGGCGGATCTCGAAATGGCTCGTACCGGCCTGCACCATGCTGACAATTTGGATGGCGACGCCGGCGAGCGGGATCGGCGCGGCTTGCGCCGTCGGCGGAGGCGGCGCCGCCGGAGCGGCGGCCGCAGGCGAAGTGTCGCGCGGCAGCGCGGTCATTTGGGCCTGCTGGGCAAGGTCACCCGTCGTCTTTGGCGCGATGGCTTGGGGATCGGCCGTGACCGGCAAGGCCGCATCCGGCGAGGCATGACGCGTGTTGGGCAGAGCCTCCTCGAGAGGTTGGACGGCAGGCTTGTCGGGTGTGGACGATGTGGATTGTGCGGCGGCGGGATCGATCGTTTTGGCCTTCGGCCGGTCGGCGGCAACGCGCGCGGGCCGGACGGAATCGTCTTTTGGCGCCGTGGCATTCGTCGCTTTGAATTTGGGTGCATTGCCAGCAATGAGCGCGGCCTGATCGGCGGTAGCAGGCGCCGCGTCGGTAGATACGGGAACCGCCGGCTGCGGAATGCCGCCCGGCGCTGGTTGTGGAGGTACTGCCGGCGGTGCCGCGGCAGCGAAGTTGGGTGCGGCGGGTGTCGTGGTAATCACCGCGCCGGGCGCCAACGGCTGCACGGCTGTCGTCATGGGATCGATCGCGAGCGCCGCTGGGGTTGGGACATCTGCCGGCTTAGCGTCGGCCGCCGATTTGGAGTCATCGCCGGCCTTGGGCTGCTCGCAGAGCTTGGCGTCGGACTTTGCCTTGCCGTCGTCGGCAACTTTGCATGGCGTCGCAGTCGGATCGGCCACGGCCGCATTCGCAATATTGGTAGTATCAATAGCGTCGGTGACGCCGGTCGCATTGGCGACTGTGGAGGCCTGCGTTTTGATGGCGGGCTGTGCTGCCTTGGTGCCCTCGCTCTTCGCCGGGGGCTGGGCCAAATCCGGCTTGGACGCTGCCGAGGTCTTGCCGGCGGTAGCCGCCGGCGATTGGGGGTCTTGCGCGGCTGGAGCCTGCGCTGTGTCGTCGAGCAGACTGTCGAACGGCGTTTCGCTTGCGCGCGCGGAACTTTGCGACACGCGTGTTTGGTGCGCCGGCGCAGACTTATAGGCGCGGGTGGTCGCTTCGGACGCAGCTTGGGGCACGGCAATCTCCGGATATCCGGCGTCTAATCTGCAATCGTCAGGCCAGCGGCCTGTTGTAAAAAAATGTTTTATATCAATAGCTTATATGGGATAACCGGGGCCGTGGCACGCGTGCTACCGGCAGCGTCTGCTGAGGACCGGCAATATTTGCCGGCTGCCCGTCTCGAATTGCGGGCCAAGCATCGCCACCTGTAGTAAGAAGAGCCATGTCCAACAGCCTCGATCTCGATCGCCGCCCGCAAGACATCCGCGTCGTTGTCGCCATGTCCGGCGGCGTCGATTCCTCGGTGACCGCCGCGTTGCTCGAGGCCGAAGGCTATGACGTGGTCGGCGTCACGCTCCAACTCTACGATCATGGCGCCGCCGCCCACCGCAAGGGCGCCTGCTGCGCGGGGCAGGATATCTACGATGCGCGCAGCGTCGCTGAGCGCATCGGCATTCCGCATTACGTGCTCGACTACGAGAGCCGCTTCAAGGAAGCGGTGATCGACCGCTTTGCCGAAAGCTACATCGCCGGGGAGACTCCGGTGCCGTGCGTTCAATGCAACATGGCGATCAAATTCCACGACCTGTTGATCACCGCGCGCGAACTCGGCGCCGACGTGCTGGCGACCGGTCATTACGTAGCTTCACGCCCTCTGCCGGCCGGCGGCCGCGGCCTCTATCGCGCGCGCGAGGAAGAGCGCGACCAGAGCTACTTCCTGTTCGGCACGACGCGCGAGCAGCTCGACATCCTGCGGTTTCCGCTCGGCGAACGCAGCAAGGCCGAGACCCGCGAGCTGGCGCGCCAGTTTGGGCTGGCGATCGCCGATAAGCACGACAGCCAGGACATCTGCTTCGTGCCGACCGGCCACTATGCCGACGTCATCGAGCGGTTGAAGCCGGGTGCGGCGGAAGCCGGAGACATCGTCGATCTCGAAGGCCGGGTTCTGGGCGTCCATTACGGCATTATCCATTTCACCATCGGTCAGCGCCGCGGGCTGGGCGTGGCTTCCGGCGCGCCGCTTTATGTGGTGCGGCTCGATGCCGAGCGCCGGCAGGTCGTGGTCGGCTCGCGCGCTGCTTTGCGCACGAGCAGGATCGTTCTTCGCGACGTCAATTGGATCGGCGAGGGCAGCATTGCTGAGACGCTTGCCGACGATCGGCGCGAGGTTTTCGTAAAAGTGCGTTCGACGCGGCCACCTCAAGCCGGCTGGCTCACGGCCGTAAACGGCGGCTATGAGGTCGAACTAGTGGACGGCGAAGACGGCGTTTCGCCCGGCCAGGCTTGCGTCTTTTACGATGCCGGCGTCGGTCAGGCGCGCGTGCTCGGCGGCGGCTTCATCAAGAGCGCGGTCGCGGCGGTCGATGGCACTCACGCTGCCGTCGAACCTATGGCGGCGGCGGCCGACCGCAATTAAACTCGCGCCTATGGGGGCCGATTTCGATAATGCAATCGTCGAGCGCGCCTATGCGCGCTGGGCGCCGATCTACGATCTCGTGTTCGGCGCGGTGTTCGACCGAGGCCGCCGCGCCGCGATCGCCGCGGCGGAACGGATCGGCGGTCGCATTCTCGAAGTCGGCGTCGGCACCGGGATTTCGCTGCCGGATTATGCGCGATCCAACTCGCTCGTCGGCGTGGACCTATCCGAGCCGATGCTGCGCAAGGCGCGCGCGCGCGTCGCCGAGCAAACGCTCGGCAATGTCGAGCTATTGGCGGTGATGGATGCCGAGCGGCTGGCGCTGCCCGATAAATCCTTTGACGTGGTGGTGGCGCAATATGTCATCACCACGGTGCCGCATCCGGAGGCGACGCTCGACGAGTTTGCGCGTGTCATCAGGCCGGGCGGCGAAATCGTGTTGGTCAATCACTTCGGCGCAGAATCCGGGCCGCGCCGTCTATTTGAGGTTTGCTTCGCACCGCTGGCGCGCTGGCTTGGTTGGCGGGTGGAATTCAGCTTCCGCACGCTCGCTGATTGGGCCACGCGTCACGGCGGTGTGCGGGTGATCGAACGGCGCGCCATGCCGCCGCTCGGGCACTTTTCGCTGATCCGCTTCGAGCGCCTGGCCGACGGCGAGCGCCGCAGCGCTGTGTGAGCTCGTGTTCCCGAAAACCGGGAACCGCCATTCGAACAAAATCAAGCGCTAGATCGAGAGGCGGAACTCCTCCTGCCGCTCGCTCGTTGTCGGTTTACGCCGATGCGCGGCGGGCAGGAGCTTTCGGTGGTTGGCGATATCCGCTCTTTCGGTCTGGTTGTGGCGCTTGCGCTTTTGACGCCGACAGTGTCGGCTGCGCAGGCGCCGCCCGCATCCAACCCGCCGATCGTTCCGAAAAGTCAGCAACTCGATCCCGATACTTGCGGCAACAGCAACCGCGCAACGGTCGGGCAGGGCGGCGAGGTACAGACCAAAAAGCCGGGCGGACGTAACTTGAGCGATCAACTCGCCCAAAGCAACGGCGTCATCTGCCCGCCGCGGCTGATCGATCCCGCCCTCAAGGCGCCAACGCCGCATGAGGGCTCAATGCCGGTGATCCCGCCGCCGGGTAGCCCCGGCGGCAATCCGAATGTTCAGCCGAAGTGACCGATTTGGAACCGTTTTTGGCCCTAACTGCTTGACAGGCTTTCTTTGCCCTTCCTATATCGCGCGTTCCGGCAGGCAACGTTTCGGAATGGCGGGGTAGCTCAGCTGGTTAGAGCAGCGAAATCATAATCCGGAGGTCGGGGGTTCGAGTCCCTCCCCCGCTACCAAGTTCGGCCCTGAATTCAAAGGCTTGGTGTCACCCCAAAACTGCCGAACGCCCCTCGCAACCTCGGGGGTACATTGGGGGTGCGACGCGATCAAAATCCATCCTCGGGCGTGGTCGACCATCGATGAGCAAAGCTCCAAACCTGTCCGCGACTAGGGGCGTAGTGCGCCACGCGTGACGTCCACCACCGCTGGCGGCGTTACCGCAGAGAACCAAGAAATTTCGCGCGGGTCCGCGCGACGATGCGCTTCGCATTGTCGTCCCACACCCAAGGTGGTTCACCCGGATAGCCGAGGAGCTTGGCGCCGGACTGCATCGCTATGACGGCAGCGGAAGCTCGGATAATGCGTTCGGCGGGACGCCTCGTAGGTGGAGCAGCGGCGAGCATTGCGTGCCGTTCGAAGCCGTGCGACGTCATAAGATCACGAACGTGCTGATTTTAATTGGTAGTGCCTCAGTTTGAATTTACCAAACGATCTTTATGGCGGGTAGCGCGACACTTTGGATGGAAGTTCCATTCTAATCCGTCGAAACGCGTCCGGCCAGAATGGCATTCACGTGCTGGTGGAGGAGCCGTCCAAAGCATCAATAGCGGGCATCGGCGTGATAATTTCATTCGACTATCAAATTGAATAATGCGGATTGCCGGTATGATGCCAGAATTTATTTCAGTGCCGCCGACATGGCGCAGACGGCGTTTTTGCGCGCTCGCATAAGAAATGATCGTAATGTGCGTGCGGCTCGCAAACGGCGCAGCCTGATTGCGTATAATCGTGCAGCTTTATGCGGAGGCAGCGAAGCGAGATGCCGAGAAGACTGGCGGCGTGCGTACGATTGCCGTGGCAGCATACGAGAGTAGCGAGAATATGCCCGCGCTCAACCTCGGCAAGAGTGAGTCCGCATCGATCTGGTTCCATGACGGCGGCTACTTTTCGATTTGAAAACGATTACGACGCGCCTGAATGGTTAACAATTAGTTACAGGGAAAGACATTCGATAATGGTGTTTGTTGGTCGAAAGCCGTCAGACCTTTGTCCGTTGTCAGTAAGAGATGGGGTAATCGGCCGGCCCGAACTTGTGGATAGCTGAAGATTTTGGGTGCTGCGCTTCAGGCTGATGGTGAAACGAGGTCACCGAGGTAACGGGCCTCAAGCATCAGAAGGAGAAGCGCAGCATGGACCATTCTGCAGGATTGGACGTTTCGGTCAAGGAGACCAGCGTCTGTATTGTGGATGACACGGGCAAGATCGTGCGAGAAGTGAAGGTAGCGAGCGAGCCTGAAGCTCTGCTGCAAGTCTTGAAGAATCCCGCCTACCACTTCAAGCGGATCGGACTGGAAGCCGGACCATTATCGCAATGGCTGTTCAGTGCACTCGCCGAAGCGGGCTTGCCGGTGATCTGTGTCGAGACGCGGCACATGCGGGCGGTGTTGAAAGCACAAATCAACAAGACCGACCGCAACGATGCACGCGGCATGGCGCAGATGATGCGGGCGGGGATTTACCGCCCGGTGCATGTAAAGACGCTGCGCAGTCAGAAACTGCGAATGCTGCTGACCCACCGCAAGCTGCTGCAGTCCAAGGCCATTGCCATCGACAATGACCTGCGCGGCACCTTGCGCAACTTTGGCCTCAAAGTGGGTATAGTCAGGACTGCAAAGTTCGAAGCCCGCATCAGGGAGCTGGTCGAAAACTTTCCCGACTTGGCCGCTCTGGTCGAACCACTGCTCATTGTCCGACGGACGCTTCGCGAGCAGTTCTGCGTCCTGCACCGCCGCTTGCTCGCTATCGTGCGGGACGATGAGGTGTGCCGGCGCCTGATGACGACGCCCGGTGTAGGGCCCGTGGTGTCGCTAACCTATCGTGCCACCGTCGATGTACCGGCACGCTTCAGGAAGTCCAAGTCAGTCGGGGCGGTGTTTGGTCTGACCTGTGCCAAGTATCAATCGGGCGAGGTGGATTGGAGCGGCAGAATATCACGCTGCGGAGATGAGATGATGCGGGTGCATGCTCTACGAAGCAGCTCAGGCCATGATGCGTTCGAAGAAATGGTCATGGCTCAAGGCCTGGGCGATGCAGATCGCCAGGCGCCGCGGGATGAAGAAGGCGATCGTGGCGCTGGCACGCCGATTGGCCGTGATCATGCACCGCATATGGGTTGATGGCACCGAGTTCCGCTGGACTCGGGAAGAAGCAGCCGCGGCATGAGAACCGTGCAGGATCAATTACGATAGGAGAACACGCGAGTTCCACTAAGCCGTGGAAAGATGTCCCTCGCGGGACGATGGATGAGGTGAGTTCGTTTGTCCGCTTGGACCTGCCGTCACTCTGCCGGCAAGGCCGCCCAATAGATTGTTCCGCCTCGTCTTCGAATCCCATGATGGAAAGGCCGTGGTGCCGATTCCGAAGAGAAGCACGAGCCCGTGAGCGACATCGACACTGTAGTGGTGGATAGTCTGAAAGTGCTTGACCCCACCCGGCCGATTAGAGAAGTGGACAAAGGGCGGTTCTGGCGCTGGGTGGATACGCAGCGAATGACCCTGGCTGTGCAAAAACGCGTTGTTGGATTTGATTCTCGCGATAAGGTTCTCGCCCGGCTTGCGGGAGGATCGGATGAGGCGCTTCGTTGAGGGGGCGGATCGCGTTCAGAGCACGCTGTTTCCTGAACGCCTTTAATTTACAAGATAAGGCACAACCGCGGATCCGCGGCGGATCCGGAGCGGGGAGGCGAGCCTACCTTGGGTTTCCTCAGACCCAACGCCTTCAGCCGGCGTTGCACCGTGCGTAATTGAATGCCGGTCTCATGCGCGATCTTCTTGGCGTTGAGGCCGCGCTCGACCATCGGTTTGAGGACGTCGAACGTCAGTTCGGCTTTTCGCGACATTCCATTCCCCCTCCACGTCGGCGGATGCCCGACGGAGCGGGCAGCGGCGTTGCGTCGCGCGGCCTCGAAGGCTACCGGTTCGGCGCGTGCAGCCGCTTTGACCTGACCTGGCTTTTTCGAACCAAGCGTTGTGAGAGAATGAGCTTGGAAAGGAGCTTAAGTCATGCCGAAGAAGAGGTTTAGTGCTGAGCAGATTGTGACGTTGCTTCGCCAGATTGAAGCGTCGATGGCGCAGGGAAACTCTACGCCGATATCGACCGCCGGCGCCACAGACAATGAACCCGTTCCCGACACCGCTAGATCAGGCTGCACAAATGCAATAATCTCTCAAGCGCGCTGGTGCAAAATATCCGTCAGGCCAGCAGGAGGCCGAGCGCCGCCCGACCACAGGGATCTCATCGATGACATCGACAATTGTGAGCCCTGCTTTTCATCACCGCACGGTTAATTGGGTCATTTTATCGATAGTGTTAGGCGCCGTTTCGGCCTTCACAATTCTTGGTTGGAACATCTTAAATCCGTTGAACATCAATTGGCTCAACGGCGACCGAGCGATGCACTATCTTGGCTGGGCTTTCTTGCGGCAGGAAACAATCTGGTACTTTCCGCCCACTTGGACTACTCGCCTCGGATATCCGATCGGACTATCGGTTTCTTTTACAGATTGCCTTCCGTTGATCGCCGTCTTGCTAAGACCGTTTCAAGCATTGCTGCCCAACAACTTCCAGTACCTGGGCCTCTACTCGCTTGCATGCTTCATTCTCCAATTCTATTTTGCCTTCCAGCTTGCGCGCCGGCTGCTCCCGAACAGCGCGATGCAGATTCTGATGGCCGGCATAATGCTTGCTTTGGCGCCGGTCTATCTGACCCGACTGGCGCTTCATGTTCCGTTTGCATTCCAATGGCTAATCTTGGCGTGTCTCGCCGCCTATTTTGCGCCTTGCGAAGTAGGCAATTGGCGCTGGTATCGCCCTCTGGTGATTTTTGCGGCTCTTGCGGGAGCCATTCAACTTTATCTCGCGTTCTTAGTTTGCTCCATTGCGCTGACGGGGGCGCTTCGGATGCGCCTTGAGCGCCGCAGCGGTACCGTCAAGATGTTCGGGTTCACGGGCGCGGCGGTGGGCGCGTGTGCCTGTACTGCTTGGTTGTTTGGCTTCCTCGGGACGAATGCAGGATATGCAGGCGAAGGATATGGCTACTATTCGTTCAATCTGTTGTCACCCATCAATCCGCAGCCGCTCGGCGCGGATGGCGGCCCCAGCGTGCTGCTGCCATCCGTTCCGATCTTCGCCGGTCAATACGAGGGATACGCCTATCTGGGAGCTGGCGTCATCCTGCTGCTTATCATCGGCATTGCAGCTCGGCCGCGGACCTTGCTCGATCTCGCGTCTCCGACAATCGCGCCTCTGCTTATTCTCTCTCTCGCATTGACTGCGCTTTCCGCATCGACAACGGTAACAATCGGCCCGATCGTTATTGGAACCATTGCATTGCCAGACGTGATTGTCGGAGCGCTCAGCGCTTTCCGGGCGTCTGGTCGCCTTTTTTGGCCAGTGGATTATTTGATAATCCTTGGCGCCGTGGTTTTGATCGTACGGGCATTTGAGACGCGCCGCGCGGTCGTCATACTGTGCGCGGCGATGCTCCTTCAGCTCTGCGATATGGCTTACTTGATGAAAGATCGCGTAAGGGTGTTTCACAATTATCCGGGGGCGGCGGCAACGGGACTTGTGGCGGGCATGTCCCCGGTCTGGCGCAACCTCGGGCAATATCAGCATCTTGTCGTCTTGCCGGCGGCGCAATGCGATGTCCAGTCCCCTGGCGGCGCCGATGGTTTTCAAATATTTGGTTTGATCGCACTTGAGAACCGAATGACCATTAACAGCTACAAAATTCCCCGTCGCATACAGGGAAGTGAGAGGTTTCATTGCGTCGAACAAGTGGCGAAGGTCGAAAGGGGCGAGCTTGCTTCCGACACGGCATATGTATTGAACGATGACATGGCTCAAAAACTGTTCTCGCGGTCGCTTTCAATTCATACTTTTCGGTGCGAGCGGGTGGACGGCTATAACCTCTGCGTCAAAACAAACAGCCAAAGCGGAGCCTGGCCTGCCGGAACGGCACCGTAAGCAACATTACTATATCTGAGAACAATTTCATTTTCCGATCCCACGCAAGCGGTGAGCAGGTGACAGACCGGGCACCGGCGGCATAAAATCCTTTATGGCAATACTTCAATCTGGCGACGCAGCGTCGCGATATGCTCCGCACTGAACCTTTTCTTCGGCATGACCAGAGCTCCTTTCCAAGCACATTTTCTCACATCGCTTGGTCTAGTTTTGATATTTTTAGGCTTGCAAAGCTTGCCCGTGTGGCCGCAACTCACCAAGTTCAGGCGCTCGACTGACCGCAAAATCCTTAAGCAGTGCGACAATTGGCGCGAGCGTGTTGTGCCACAACAGGCCGTCTAACAACCCACTATCGGAAGGTGGCAGCGGACCAGCTTCGAACGCATGCAATAATGCCTCAACAAAGCTTTGCTCGTTGTCCACCACTTGCACAGCAGGCAAGCTTTGAAATTCGGTAAAGCCACGCATCGCCGACGGCGTTGCAATAACTCTCTTGCCTGATAGCAATGCTTCCGCCGTCTTGACGTTGGAACCGCCGCCGTAGGGAATCGGGAGCAACATTATCGTCGCATTGGCGATAAGGCTATTGAGGCACATTTCACCGATCAGCCCCAACGATAATAGCCGGTCATTTGCCATGGCCAGCAATCCTTGTTCTTTCAGCCAGTTGCTGAAAGGCTCACAAACTCCTCCTGCCAGGACGATCCTCTGCTCGGGCCGAAGAAATTTCAGAGCCGGTGCAACGAACTGCTTGAGCCCCGCTAAATTCGGCGGATGATTGCTGCCAATGGCAAACGCATATTGGTTACACGGCTCCAGCGGCTGGGGAAGTATACCCACTAAATGATCGCGGTCCGGTCGAACCGCGCCATTGTTCGCGACGATAATCTGCTTTGCCCCCCAAGCTGCAAATGCATCACCGTCCAATTTCGTGCACACCGTCGTCGCTGCGCTATGCCGAACCAGGTCGCTTTCCAATTCCTGCACTTGCGAAAGAAGCTCATCAACTCCGTTATATCCTGCTTCGCTGAGGATACGGCGCTTTAAATGTGTTTCGACGTTCTGGCTATTATAAATCACCCGAATGCGTCCGAGCGCTACGGATTCCGCGCGCTTTATCAGTGGCCACATCCACGGGTGTTCCAACAAAATAACATCCGGATTGGCGGAGTGAATTGCATTTAGTATTTGCTCCATCAGAACGGGTTCCTCAAGAACAGCCCGACTCATAAAAAGATCATTCAGCTCCCACGGCCCCTTTTCCATCATTCCCCACCAATATTTGGATTGAGAGATATCAACGAGCGGTTCGCGCTCCTCGATGGGGTCGTCAGGTGTCCTATAGGCAACGGCCAATCTCTTCAGCTCTAAGCCTGCCGCCTCAATCACTCGGCCAATATGATGGCTGCGTAACTGGCCACCATGCCGAGGCAGCAGCGTCGTGTGGGTGCTAATTTGTAGTATTCGCATCTCAATGTTCGCCGCGCGCTGGCACAAGGGCCAAAAGACCGCGACACACGGAATCTGCTGTCGTGTCCCACGTTGGAAAAGTATCCTGCACAGCGCGGTTACACGGAGCCCCTACGGTTGTTTGGATTATTTGCTGCCATGCTCTCCAATCCGTCGGATCAAGAATAGTTGCCAAGTTCATCGCAGCCTCTGGCATTCCACCGCAACTGGAACACACGACCCGCTTTCCGTACGCCAGGCCCTCGGCAACGGGTAATCCCCAACCCTCCATCAAGCTAGGGCACAAAACCATCTCACAACGCTTGTATAGTTGCGCGAGTAAACTGTCAGGGCAGTTCATCAACCAGAAGATTCTTTTCCCCAAAAGCGGCGAAGCTTTTATTTCGGAAATAGCCGACTCCTGGCCTAGCTGACCAACGATTACAAGATCGAGGTCGAATGCTGAATCTACGTTAAAATTATTCCAAATTTTCAAAAGAAGCCGGTAATTCTTTCGATCTTCCACGGTGCCTACGGTCAGTGCAAAACGTCTGCCGACCAGCTGTGGTATCATAGCGTCAAGACTTTTTATGGAACGCACATCTTCATCTTTCGGCAAATCTGAACCAAGCCTCAGCAATTCTAATTGTGGGTTAGGCCGGTAGACTGTCGCAGCAAATTCGGTGAGATCACGTCGAGTACTTTCCGAAATGCAATAGATTACATCGGCAGCATCGAGCAGATCCGTTGTTTGCGCGACGAACAGATCATAGGCCATGTCAGGCGCGTTCCATTCGGGATGGTTGATGCGAATCATGTCATACCCAAGGGCGGCAACCTGGAAGTGCTTTACTCGTTTCTGCTCCGCAATCATTCGAAGTGGAACGCCGGTGCCGCTCTCGCCGCAGGTCCATAGAACGTCCCCTTCCCTAGGATGAACAACTAAGGAGAGCGAAGGCCCTGTCTGCTTCGGGATGTCCGGGGCATGTATTTTCTCTTGTCCGCTCCGCCCAAGAAAAATACTTTTGGCCGCCGCCCTCGCGTGGAGCAATGTCATGCGGACATCATACCGACTATTAAAAGGCGCGGTTCCAATGAGCCACACTGCCAAAGCCCGCGCACCAGCCTTGCCGTAATTAAGGAGCTGCCTTACGCGTCCGACATGAGCAGGGTTGCGGGGAGTGGTCGCGATCCGCGCGCTTTCGCCGCTCTGTACCATCCTACCAATGTTTTCACGATCCAGCGCCGCGCGCACCTGGTCAGGCTCCAATACAACCATCTGTCCAGCCTGAAACGCGATCGGTATGGTTCTCAACCGCGGATCGATAAGAAGGCGTCGGGCGATCTCTTGCTCAGTTCGAAGAACACCCATCGGCGGCTGCCCGACGCGGTAGAGCGACGTCGTCAAATCGATGAAATGGCGAGATGGTTGCTGCTGCGCGGTTGCCATGCTAGTTATTTTAATTGCACCAGCCAGCACTCGATAGCTCCCGTCAGAAGACGTTGTTCGAAAGACGAAGCCATATAGCGACGGAGTATTTCGGTAGCAATGCTATTTGTCACCAGGGTCTTGCGGCGAATAAAGCGGGCGATTTTGCTGCGTCGTGGTTATCGCCATACCTTACCGCCCAGTAATGCCGTAGAAAATCGCTCAACAGTGTTAAGTATGACCGATCCTATACCCAACGGCGGATCAATTGCCAAACTGACAGCCTCGGCCGAAGCCCTGGAATGGGCAAAGGCGCAGCCGGCATGGTGGCACGATTCCGGCAATCTTGGGGTTCCGGTCCTGGAAACCCTTTGCCGTCATAATCAGAGAATTGGCGCTAAATATAGTGCGGAAACCGGATGCGGTCTCAGCACTGTCATTTTATCAAATCTCGTGGAGCGCCATCTCTGTTTCACAATTGCAGCGGGCAACTCTCTTTCGAAGGTGCAAGCAGCGCCTCATATTCGTCAGGAGAACGTGTCGTTCGTTGTAGGCCCATCACAATTGACCCTTCCAAGGTTTTCTTTTTCACGCCACCTTGATAGCGTCCTTATCGACGGCGCACATGGGTTCCCGTTTGCGCAACTGGATTATTATTTCCTTTATCCGCATATTCGGCGTGGCGGCCTGCTGGTCGTTGACGACATTCACATTCCCGTGGTGAAGCAATTGTATGAGGTCCTGAAAGAGGACGCCATGTGGAAGCATCTCGAGGACGTTGCGTCTACGGCCTTTTTCGAGAGAACAAATGCTCCTTTATTCGATCCACAAGGCGATGGCTGGTGGCTGCAAGGCTTCAACAAGAAACATTTTAAAGATCGCGAGTCGCTTGAATCTGCTCTTGGAGAGAAGTGGTGGGAACGCTAGCCACCAAACTCAACTTCAGTTCCAAGTAAGTTTGCAAGCTCCTATGCATCCATTTGCAACACTCCGTTCGTGAACGTCTCGGCCGGCGTTTAGATGCAGCGGACATCTTTGACCTGACCGGGCTTTTTTAGGATGCTATCCTGAAAATTTCAAGCACGAAATCTTATCAACTTTTTGCGCAGTCCAATCGTTCCTATGGCCGTCTTGCTCGCACCTCAAATTCAAAAAATTTACCGTTATGACGTCCCCTAACCGGTATAGTGATTTCTGTGAATCCAGCTTCTTCTAAAAGTTTGCGAAGGCTGGCAGGCGTGAACAAATTATAGTTATAATTCTCGCTGTACTCCTGACCGCCAAATAGCACTTCGCGGAAGTCCTCGAATGAATACTCCCCGGCGCCTACGCTGATGAGCATGGCGTCACCGTCCGGCACAATTGCTCTAAAAAGCCCGTGTGGCGAAAGCAGCCTGAACCAATATGGGAGCAGGCGTCTGCGAAGCTGTTCGTTTGGAAAATGTTCTAGCAAATGCGCCGAGAATATCTCGCGGACGCTTCCTTCCGGTAACGATAAATTGCCAACATCTGCTACGATATCTACGCCAGAAACATCACGCTGATCGACATTGATGTATCCCGCAAGAGGAACCTTTCCGCACCCCAAATTAAGACGTAGCCCGTTTGTTTTAAATTCTTCAAATTTCGTCGGCTGCAAAATGCGCGGCTCTTTAGTCTCCATCTCAGAATTAACGTTTGGCGCGTTGCCGTTTTCCCCATACCTGATTTCGTAAAGGATCTCGCTCCGCACGAACTCAAGCTTCTCGGACATTAAAGCAAGATTTTGTTGAACGATTTCCTCGCGCAAATTTGTCTGCTCTTGAAATCGTTTGCCAAGCTCCCCAGTCAATTCGTCAAATCGCTGATTGGTGTTGGCCTGCAGCATTTGCCTATTTGCCTGTGTATCTGCCGTAAGTTGCTGAAGCGTTGATATTATAAGATCAAGATGAACTCTTCCCAGAAACCGGCGCGCTTCGTGACGTAGCTTGTGGCGCGCCCGCTGTATGACGGAGGGACGCGCCGTTAAGTGCTGGTCATCTGGCTTAGTAACATCGAGCGGAGTGTCCTTTATACTTTCTGTCGTGTGCATTTCGGCTGGCGCTTCTGCCAAAATAGGCATCTGAGTATCGGTCAATTCGTTGCCGGTTCTTCTCAAAATGTCGGCGACCAGTGTATCCACATTTCGTTGAACCCCGTCGTTCAAGCCATCGAGCATTGCGCGAAGTGCCACAGAGAAATCTAACGGCGGCCTTTGTTCATCGATAGCTATTTTGCGATAATGCCCGATTAGTCTCGGTGCGACTTTGGCAATTGAAAACTGTTTTTCAAAGGTCTGTTGGGCGGCAATCTTCATGGCGGCTCGTTTATCGCTGTCTTCGATAAGCGCTATTGTCCTAGCAGCAAGATCAGTGGCATTGCCCGAACTCAAAGAAAGATCCGCAGTTGCCATCGAGCATCAGTTCGCGGAAGCTCGGAATATCGGATACAACACATGGCAGTCCATGCAGCATGGCTTCTATGACAACTAGGCCGAAAGATTCAAATGTTGAAGGAGCGCAAAATATGTCGCAAGAACGATATAGTGCATCTCGATCGACGTCGGAAATCTCGCCGAGAAATGCGACTTTGCTAAGTGTCAGATAATCGGTTTGCTCTACGAAGATATCGCGAAAACTTTTTCCTCCCAATTGATCTATTGGAATAATCCTACCTGCAATTATGAACGTAATATCCGGCCGGGCTTTCGCCACTATTGGAATAGCATTTAGGAAAACATCAATGCCTTTGCGCGGCTCAAGTCGGCCAACATACAGTATTTTTGGTCCGTTTTCTGCTGCGCGTAGTAAATTCTCAACGGTTACCGAAGGCGAGGTCGCAAACCTAGGTGGTTGAATGCCAATGTGTTCAACAAATTGGCTAGCAGGTAACTTAAACTGCTGTTTTGCCACATCTAAGATTGATTGACTGATGGCATGAACGGCTGATGCGTTGCTAATTGACGCGGCTTCGAGGGCGGAGATCGTAGGCAGGCGCCCGCCAATCAGGCTGGGTTGAACGGCAGCGGCCGACTCCGTCGTCGTCTGAAGCCAGATGAGTGTTGGCCAGCGCTGATCGAGCGCAGCGAACAGGCCTTCTGCCATCCAGACTGGGGAGATGACGAGGTCTAAAGGACGCGCGTTATGCAAGGCCAAGAGCTCGCGATACAAATCTATATTGTGCGCAATAACCCACTTTGCTGGATCAGTGTCCCAAATGGGCGACATTTGCGAAGATGACGGAATTCGGTGGACCCATACACCGTCTTCAAAGTCAATTGATGCGCTATCGATAGCCTGACGCGTTATAACGTGTACGTCATGACCAGAGCGGGCGAGTTCGGACGCCATGTCAACTGTAAATCTTCCAATTCCGCCCCCGCGTGCAGGCGGGTACTCTTGAGAAATAAAGCACAGCCGCATCGGTGAGATTTCAGTTGAGCATTTGAAAGCAACAAATGCAGACGGTTTGCTGAAGCGCTGGAACGGACGAGGGATTGGAGCTTGCTGACGCGCAATTATCAGGGCATTTGTAGAATCTTAAATCATTCTATCTCGTTCAGCACGCGAGATCGTGCCGCTTGAGCAAAAATATTCAGCGTTCGATTTAACTTCTGAGATATAATTTTGTACATCTTGATCGATCGTGCTTTGCGCGTAGTGGCCTGGCGCTGATTGGAAAGTGAATAGCAGCCGGTTTTTTGCTGTAATCAGAACGTTGGTAATAATTCGATTAGCATTGCGAATGTGACTGGCTGCACTCTTGTGATAAATTCTGGCGCAGTCGAGCGGTTGGAGCTTCCAACCGCAGTCGGTCAATCTCAGACATACCTCAACTTCATCATAAAAATATTCGCATTGCTTATTGAAGCCGCCAATTTGCTCAAGGGCCGTCCGCCGAAACGCCATATTCGTTCCCTGCATATAGAGAAACGGATTGGCGCCTTTGTGCTGAAACCGATCGAACGGAGGCACTACGTCAAACGTGGTTCTCCCGAGGCGGTCGCAGGCTGAAAATCGAGTTTGAAGACCACGACCAGTGTCATCAAAAACAATACCACCGGTTCCGCCGATTTCAGGATTAGAGAATGGTGCAATAAGTTCTTCCAGCCAATAATTGTCGGCAATAGCATCGTCGTCGAGAAAAGCTACGATATCTCCGGATGAGAGTTCGATTCCGACGTTTCTCGAAATGCCAAGATTTCGTTCTTTGATGTTCGCGCTTTTCAGGCGTTTGCCAAATGATGCAATCACCTCATGCGTCCCGTCCGTACTCGGGCCGTTCACGACAATGACCTCGAAATTTTCGAAGCTCTGTCGGTCGAGCGACTGTAAAGCTGCACCAAGCGTACTGGCTCGATTATAAGTATTAATTACGACCGATACTTGCACCGGGAAATCCTCTCTTGCCTAACGCTGTTGAGGAGATGTTTTTCCACTAGCCACTCACGGTGGGTTGGCCGATGTAGCTCAAGTTACTGGTAATACGCAAGATTCGAGCGATCAAAAACCCTCCCACCCCACAGCGGCAATGCCAGAAGAGTCAAATGCGGCAATAGCCTGCGAATGCCACTTGGGCTGCGGGATCGCGTCGTCGTCAATGAACGCGATGAAGTCGCCGCAACTCATCGCGATGCCAATGTTTCGAGATTTTGAAAGATTGACCTCGGAACATTTGCCAATCTTGATTTTCCCGTACCACAATTTCAGCAGGTTGTCGGTTTCATCGGTCGATGCACCGTTGACAACGACAACTCCGAAGTTCTCATAGTCAAGATATTGTAGACTCTGCAGCGTATTTTTGAACAGATTGGCGCGATTTAGAGTACTGACAACAATACTTACCGGTTTGATGGCCGTCATAGCGTTCCATTTTTTGCCATCACCGCCATCTCGAAGCAAATACCGTTTTGACGTCCCTTAGCTTCAAATTGCACGTTTGAGAACCCAGCCTCCGTCAAAAGTTCCGATAGTTGTTCACGGGAAAACATGTTGAAGTGAAAATCTCCATCGTAATCCTGCGAGCCGAAAGTGACCTCCCGCAGGTGAGCGTAAGGGTAATTGCTTTGGCAATATTCCTTTATCATAAATTCTGCATCGGGCACGACGGCGCGGAAAATTCCGCCAGGCTTAAGCAGAGACTTCCAATAAGGCAGCAGCTCTCGTTTCAATTGCTCCTGCGGGAAGTGCTCGAGAACGTGCGCAGAAAAAATCTCATCGACTTCGCTTTTTTCGAATGGAAGTGACGCAACGTCGGCAATGACGTCCACGCCTGATAATTCTCGACGATCGATATTGATGTACTCGCCCAAGGCAACATGACCACAACCGAGATTTAGTCTAAGCGCATTTTTGCGTGCGGTCGCTACTTTCTCGGCTGAAATAATTCTGGGTTGCACATCGGTCGATGCGCTGCCCAACTGTTTCGATCGAGCGCCGTAACGCATCTCAAACATCAACTCACGTCGCACGAACTCAACCCTGTTGTTGAGGCTTCGTAGTGCCGCCGGAACTGATCGCGTTAAATTGTCGAGATCGGGCTTCTTTTCATTGATCGCCAATAGTTTATTTGTATGCTCGGTCAACAAATAATTATGTTCATTCACTTTTTCGGCAAGCTCGTAAAGTCGACGCCGCGTTTCTGGTATTCGCCAAATTGCACTTGCAATCTGCACCGCACGGCCAACATACGGAGCGGTCTTAGCGCGGCGCACGGCCTTGCGCACGACATCCTTGAATTTGTCCGTGACCGTCATGGCGTTCTGCAAGGCTTGTTTCCTTGTTAGTGGACGAAAATATCCTGTGCTTCGATGGTCTGCAATATTCGGCCATTGGCGCAACGCTAAGGGCCATTTTGACTATCAATAATCATTGTTGCGATGGCGCGAAAAACCCAAGTTCAGCTTACGAGTTAGCGCCAATAAGGCCCAGCGTCCGAGAAAATCTCGCGAGAGATATTGCGCGAACAAGTGTCTCCGCAACGACTTTGACTTGGTTTTTATGGGGTCGATAGTTCAACAATATCAGGGATAATCATATTTGACGCTTGATACCCCTCCAATGAAACAATCATTTTCCATCCGGCGTACGCAAGCCAACCCAATTGTCACGAACCTGCTGGTAATGCACAGCAGGTTCGTATGTGTTAACGGGTAATCCGAGTATCTGCGGTGAAAGCCGTCCGATTGCCGCCAGCAACGTGAAGGAGGAAACAACACGGTCGCGTTGCGCGACGACAACACTGGCGCGGGCGTTCACCAGCTCTTGTTGCGCATTGAGGATATCAAGTGTTGTGCGCTGGCCGACCCGTGCTTCCTCGCGCACACCGTTGAGCGCTCTTTCCGCAGCCCTCACCTGTTTGTTGGTGCTTTCGATCTGCTTTTTAGTGGCCTCAAGCTGACCCCAAGCCTGTACAATGCCTTGACGCACCTGGGTGCGAGCAAGATCAAGCTCGAGTTTCCTCTGGCCAAGGGTTTCCTTGGCCTGTCGGACCGCGGAATATTCAGCCCCGCCTTGATAAAGTGGGACTGATAGTTGTCCAATGATAGACAGGTTAGCGCTTTTGGGGACATCGAGCTGCGGCTCAAAACTTTGTTGCGCGCTCCCCTGCACGACGAATGATGGAAGAAGGGCGCCTTCCGCTATTGCCACTTGATGCTGCGCGACATCAAGATTGTAGATCGCCGATGCAATACCAGGGTGCTGGCTAGTGCCAACAGCGATGCACTCAGCGAGTGTCTTGGGAAGGAAGCGATCGACTGCCGTGCCGGGACTGAGCTTGACAGGATCAATGCCTATAATCTGCTGATAGACGGCGGCAGAAGCGGTGTAATTTGCTTCAGCACTATAGACTTGCGTTATTCCGCCGGCCAATCGAGATTCCGATTGTGAAATATCGGTACTCGTCACGTCATTGACCTTGAAGCGAGTATTAGTCTCGCGCAATCCCTGCTGCAAGACCTCGACGTTACGCTTCTGGAGCTCAAGATTGGCATAATCTCGCAGGACATTCATGTAAGCCGTCACTGCGTTGAGCAAAACGCTCTGTTCGGTACTGTGAAGGACCTCTCGAGCCGCTAATACCGAACCTTCCGCAGCGCGCGTGCGATTGGCGGTCTGAAATCCATTGAAGACGGTCTGCGCTATCGTCAGGCCACCCGAATATGTCGCATTATATCCGCTGTTGGTAAAATATTGCGCAGGCGTTCCAGGCGTCTGCGGAAGAAGTTGGGATGTCGTTGATATCGATTGCTGGCCTCCGGTTATCGTGGTGCTAACGCGAGGCCTATAACCCGAAAGCGCTTGCGGCACATTTTCGTCGGTTGCGCGAACGAGCGCGCGCTGCACGTTGATCTGCTGATTATTCTTATAGGCTTTTACCAGCGCCGATTCCATTGTCTCGGCGGCAACCGGCCTACTTCCCGCGAGCGCGGCCAGCCATATCGCCGCAATGACCCCAGCCGGCCGGGTGGCACGAGCGCATATCAGTGCGCTTTTGCGCAATCTTAAACGCGGCACTACAACAACTCCGACGCTTTAGCTTGACGAAGGTCAGGCGATCACTCGTTCAACACTCGCAGGTTTTTAGTCAATCGCGTGGGCTTTAGTCAATCGCGTGGGCTGAGGGGTGCCCATTAACGCGTTCAACTAATTTATATATTCTGGCAAAATCGTGGAACGCTCGACAATTCCAAAAAACCGGCCTCCCGGTTAAACGGAATATACCTTTGCGATCGGCGTTGCCTGAGCTTCCCCAGCTGTCGGACCTGTCTCTTCGGCGGGCGCAGCACCAAAGAGAATGCCGTAGGTCATTGGGTCGTAGAATTCCATTAGTGTACGAACGAATTCTGCCGGCGGCACCGCCAAGGCGGCTGCCCAATCGCGATAGCGAGCAGCGGGGATGCGCCCGCGACCCGTCTCCAACTGCGAAATAAAAGTATAATATTCGGCACCGACAACAGTTGCGAGTTGTCGCTGGGATAGACCGCGCTTTTCCCGCAATTCTTTAAGCCATTGACCAGCTTTATGGCGCAATTCTTGGACTTCAGGATCGCTACGATGCTGTGCGTGGGTATACATTAGCCCCGCCTCCATCGGAATGGATTCTTATCCGACATGTAATATGTTCGGGGCCTGGGTACAAGGTTTACTGTATGCCCATGCCCGCTCTGTTTAAGGCAACTATCACGCAACATATTGAATATAATAGTTCTTTTGATAAAAAGTCTTTTGGTGCGCAAATTACCTGCGCGACCTGCCCAATAGGGGCTTTAGCCTGTTGGCGCTTAACTATTAGCCCTGGGACCAACCCCTGGCGTATTGCCTCTTTTTAGATTTGTGCCATAAAAATAGCAGTAGAGATGACAAGAGACCTCCGGCCGGGTGTGGGGGCGGGGGTTGCTATGCATTTGTGACAGCATAGCTCACATCGTGGACATTTGCCTTGCAAGGGGCGGGAACGAAATGCTGTTCAAGAGCAAAGTGAAAAAAGACAACCTTTTGACGCGAGGAATTCGCCAGACGCGTCCGGCATTCGTAACTGCGATCATCTTCAGTTTTTTTATTAATATTCTGGCCTTCGTCGGCCCGCTCTACATGTTGCAGATCTATGATCGGGTGCTGAGCAGCCGAAATGTTTACACGTTGCTGTTTTTGACCTTGATTGCCGCGTTTTTGCTCATCGTCTATGCGGTTTTGGAGAAAATCCGATCGGCCGTTTTGGTGCGAGCCGGTCTGCTATTTGACTCCCTGACCCGGTCCGAACTGTTTGAGAGCGTGCTCTATGGCACGCTTAAACAACCGGGCATGGCGCATCACACCGTTCTGCGCGAACTCGACATTATTCGTGAGTTTCTGACAGGCAGCGGCCTGATCTCGTTCTGTGATGCGCCCTGGACGCCGATCTTTATTGCCGGATGTTTTATCCTGCATCCTTGGTTTGGCTGGATTGCACTATCCGGGGCTATTCTGATTTTTTGTTTCGCGGTTGCCAATGAAGTGCTGACCCGGGATCAGCTCAAAGGCGCCAATATTAGTGCAAACCAAGCCGGAACGTTTGCGGCGTCCACATTCCGTAACGCGGAGGTGCTGCACGCCATGGGCATGTGGCGTCCGTTGCGCGATCGTTGGCTACAAAGACATAATCACACGCTTGCCTTGCAAGCGAGTGCCAGTGATCGGGCTGGCGTCCTGCTCACTGCGACAAAATTTTTGCGCGCCTTTTTGCAGGTAGCGATCCTTGGCATTGGTGCCTATCTGGCAATCATTCAAGAATCTACACCTGGCGCGATGATTGCGGCATCGATCATCATGGGCCGCGCACTTGCGCCGGTTGAGCTTATCGTTTCGCAATGGAAAACTTTCCTTGCCGCGCGATCCGCCTATGAACGCATTTCCGAACTTTTGAGCATTCTGCAAGCCAAACAGCCGCACATGAAGTTGCCGGACCCGGAGGGTCATCTATCGGTCCAGCAAATCGTCGTCGCGCCGCCGGGCGTGCAAAGTGCAGTGCTGGCGGGTGTGACCTTCGATCTTCAGGCCGGCTCCGCGCTGGGTATTATCGGCCCGAGTGCTGCGGGCAAATCCAGCCTTGCACGGGCGATTGTCGGCGTATGGCCGCTCCATAGTGGAGAAATCCGTATCGACGGCGCTGCATTATCGCATTGGGACAATGACCAGCTCGGAAGGCACATTGGTTATTTGCCGCAGGACGTCGAATTATTTTCCGGGACGATTGCGGAGAATATTGCACGGTTTTCAACCGTGGATGAATCCATGGTTGTCTCGGCTGCCCAGATGGCCGGCGTGCACGATATGGTCCAGCTCATGCGGAACGGATACAACACTCAGATTGGCGATGGTGGCCAGAGTCTGTCAGGCGGGCAGCGCCAGCGGATTGCCCTGGCGCGGGCGCTTTATGGAATGCCAACCATCATTATTCTCGACGAACCGAATGCGAGCTTGGATTCAGAAGGCGAAGCCGCGCTGATGACAACCTTGGAGCGGCTGAAGGCCGCACGCCGCACGGTCATATTGATTACCCACAAGACCAATATTTTGGCGATGATGGATAAGATTCTGGTGCTGAAGCAGGGCCAAGTCCAAGGATTTGGCGAGCGGGATGAAATTTTCAGCAAACTGCTGGCGCCGCGGGTGGCGGCACATGGTACACCGGCGGCCCCGCCCGCCGCGCCGTCGATCGTCTCGGCGAGATAGGTAAAGCGCATCATGACTTCTGACCGTTCACGTCGCAATCGATCGCTGCGTATGGCGAGAGTCTATTGGCGCGCTGCTCGGCGCCGATTGAGCAGCCTGTTCGATATCTTTGGCGGCTCGGGAAACGGGCAAGGTCAGGCACTTGCGATCGTTGAATCGGTGTCGTTTGAAAACGCGCCGGTGCCCGACTGGAGGCGTTCAGCCAAGGTGGGCTACCTTGTTATTATTTTGACCTTTGGCGTCATGGGAGGCTGGTCGGCGTTCGCGCGGTTGGACAGTGCGGTGGTGGCATCCGGGGTGGTGGCTTTAGAATCAAGCCGTAAGACCGTTCAGCATTTTGAAGGCGGCATGATTAAAGCCATCCTGGTGCATGAGGGCCAACACGTCGAACAGGGGGATGTGCTTTTCAAGCTCGACAATATCCAGTCGAAAGCCAATTTGGATTTGGTCGATAACCAACTTTACGGTCTGCTGGCTCAGGAAGCGCGATTGATCGCGGAGCGGGACAAGGCGCCGCAAATAACTTTTCCACCTGAACTCTCAACGGATAGCACCAATCCGGTCATCAGAGAGGCCATTAGCGATCAGCAAAAGCAGTTTACCGAGCGTCGCGCATCGATCAATGGACAGGTTTCCATTCTTAAGTCGCGCATCAAGCAGTTCAATTCACAGATTGACGGCGTAACAGTCGTGAAAAAATCTACGAGCGAACAGCTAGAGTTCATTAATACTGAGCTTGAGGATTTGCGCGGGCTGTTAGCCAAAAACCTGGTGCAGAAAACGCGCGTGCTCGCCATGGAACGCGAAAGAAGCCGCCTGGAGGGTGTCATTGGTCAGGCGACCTCGGATATCGCGAAAACGCAAAACGATATTGGCGAGGCGCATCTGCAAATCGAGCAGTTGCAAAAAAAGTTTTCCGAGGAAGTGAATGCGCAGATTGTCGATGTGCGCACGAAAATTGTCGACTGGCGGCAAAAGTCGACGGTCACGGAAGATGTTCTGCGCCGAAGCGAAATTCGGGCGCCGCGCTCCGGCACAGTCCAAGATCTTCATGTGACGACGATCGGCGGCGTGATACGGCCCGGCGAGCCTTTACTTGAAATCGTTCCGGACGACGAAGGCATGGTGATCAATGCCCAGGTATCGCCAACGGATATTGACGTTCTTGACGTAGGTATGGAGGCCGAGATCAGATTTAGTGCCTTCCACGGTGAAACCTTGCCGCTGATCTTTGGAAAGATCGAAAGCGTCTCGCGCGACAGGCTCATTGACGAGCATTCCAAGCAGCCTTATTTCTTGGCGCGCATTGTGATCGACAAAAATAATGTCCCGACCATGGTCAAGGATAAGATCCGCGCCGGCATGTCAGCGGAGGTGATTGTTCCGACCGGGGAACGAACCGTCATCAGCTATCTCGTGCGTCCGCTGCGCAATCGCGCCAACTCTGCGCTACGCGAACGATAATCAACGCTGTTTTGCCGCACAGGCGAGGGGCACGCGCTATCGTTGCCATAATTACAACCTTTGCATGCCGCAATTCTGCCGATCGTTGCGGAACGATTGCCGGGATGGACGGTCCACTGCCGGTAAGCGTCTTGAACGGCGAAGTCGACGGCGCCCGGTCGGAGGTGATGGCCAAGTTCACAAAAGCGGAGCTGTTTTGGCGAGGAGCCGCAGTAAAAGGCTGTTTTTATTTAATAAAAGCGGCATTTAAGTCATCCGTGTGGGCCGCTTGTCAACAAACCGGGGCTCGCCTAGACTTTATATATGGACAATCCAGGCGACATGGACACGAATGCCCAGCGCCGGAGCGGCCCGGATGTGCCGGGGCTACGTCGGGCTGCAGGTGAATGGCTACGCAGTCTCCGCGAGCAGCGCGGCCTTTCGCAACGAGACCTAGCCAAGCTTGTCGATGCGGATTATTACACATTCATATCTCAGCTCGAGACCGGCCGCGGCAAGGTCCCGCCCGAGCGTTATGAGATCTGGGCTAACGCATTGGCTATCGACCCGAAAACGTTCGTTAAGAAGCTGCTGCACTATTACGATCCGCTGACTTATGAGATTCTGTTCCAAGAAGACGTCCGCGACGAAGCTGTTGCAAATCGTTACGGAACGGCAGTCGACGCCATGACGAGTGGTGCGAGCCAAAAGGGGCTGTGAGATGGCTGCGACGGTTTTTTCATTCGCTCCACGGGTTTTGGAACAGCGTGGCTGGACCAATGAAGAGCTCGCTGAATTATACCGCGTCGAGCATGCGCTCGCGCAGGCTCGTATCGTAGTCGAAACCGATCATGGCGTCACCGATGAGGGCGACCCGTGGTTTGTTTTTTGTCGGCCAGGGGGCGAAGTTATCGTCCATGCAACGCGGTTTAACGGCCTCTATCGACTTTACTCGCCGGCGTTGCCACAGCCGCTGACCGGCGTAAGCTTTGCCGCCCTGACAAAGTCTTTTGTTTCGGGACTGCGCGCGCCGGTACAGACAGACGCGAACGTTTCTATTCATCCAGCCGCGCTGCTCAGCGTGCTGATTGCAGCAATCTTCTATTCCATCGATTTCCATTCCGGCTTGGCCCAGGCCGCAGAGGTGATCGATGTTCAGCAGAAAAAGGCGGCTGACGCGAGCCATGTGCTTTCGCAGCCGGTGAGCACGGAGACGCTGTTCCATACCTTTGTTGCAACCATCAATGGACTTTTGGATTCCGCGGCAGGGGCGGTATCGCATCCATTGGCATTTCTGGCGACGGTGGAAGCTGCGGCGATCGCGGCGCTTGCGGTTGCGATTTCGGGTCTTGCCGATTTCGGCACCGGCTCAAATTCGGAACTGGTGAGCAAGACAGCGGTAGACGATCAGCAAAATGGCGTGTTGCTGCACCAACAGCTTGCCGACAAGGGCAGCGTGGAGAGTATCGGTGACGCAACGATCGCGCGTGCCGCCATAGCCTCTTCTCACAATGATCCGCTCGGACAAGACGCCAACCTCATCCTTCTAGTGGCCGGAGATGAGAACGGCCTCGTTGTTGCCGCAGGCGAAAAGGCTGCAACACAAAACCTCAATGCAAACCAGGCGGCTATCGCTGATGGTCAGGCCTCGGCCAACACTGCTGAGAAAACGACCGCTGTTTTGCTCGCTGGGGTGGACGGATCAGGCGTGGCCGCGGATACGCGCGGCGAACTCGCGGTGTCTGCATCACATTCTAATGATGGTGCAGCGGCCGGCGTTATTGCGCTCGCCAACGAAGATACGGCAGCGCTTTTGGGCAGTGAAAATAGCCAGGCGGCTAGTATTGTTTTGGTGAGTGGCAGCGGGAACGTCGATCTTTCGAACAGTGCGGGCGTCGATAAAATCACGGTTTCTGGAATTGGCGATATTTATATCAGCGGGATTACGTCGGCCGAAAATCCGCAACTCGTTCTGGGCTCTGGTTCGGTCGAGAATCTGAGTTTATCGTTTGCCACGAATGCAACGCCATCGTTCAGCATCCAGCTAAATGGCCACGATCAATTGTGGCTAACCAGTCTCTCCACCAATGGCGCAAACCTGCATCTGACGATCGACAGTGAGGGCAGCGTTGCTAACACGGTGACGATCACCGATGCCGCGGTGGTCAACGCGCCAGTCTTAACGCTCACGGTTATCGGTGTCCAAGATCTCACGCTCAACGAAACGGCGGCGCTCTTTACCAAGACAAGTGTGAACACGACTGGTTTGACTGGCGCGCTTACCGTCAGTCTCGATATCGGCAATGTGTTTGAATCGGTGGATTTGTCGCAGGTGAACGCAGCGAATTATATCGTCGCTGACAACGCAAATATTGCGTTCCTGCATGCAGCCGACGGCTCAAATATTCAACTGGGTAGCAATCTCAACATTGTCGACTTCACAATCGCAGCGACAAATTCCAGTACACCGCTATCACTTGGAATCAATCTGCAGCCCCTGTCAGGGCAGGCTGGTGGCGTTGCCATCAATCTACTGGATGTCTTTTTCACCCCTAACCTTACCATCAACTCCGCCGGAGCGGCCTCGGGCATCAATACGATCGAGGCTTTGTCGGATTCCAGTCTGTCTACGCTGACGCTCACGGGCGATTCTGCGTTGGTGGTGAATTCAATCGGGGATCTGACCGCCAGCGATGCGCAAGACATCACCATCGACGCCCATGCATTGACCGGATCCCTGACGCTAAATGCCAGCTCCATCGCGGATACCGCCAGTCTGGGCCGTTCGGTGACCATCATTGCAGGTTCCGGAAACAGTGTTCTGACGAATACGACGATTTCCGAGAGCACAAGCTTTGTGGCCGGGGCCGGCAGCGACGTCATTAATCTCGGCGGCGGCGCGATCAAAGACAGCATCGTCAATCTTGCAGTCGCGGATAGCGTCAACATCGGAAACGCCGTGCACAATGACGTCGTCGTCAGCGCGCTCAACGCCGGAAGCGAGCAAGGTGTCATCGAAAGTCAAAGCAGCGTGACGGCAGCGGCACAACTTGCATCGGCATTTGCCGGTTCGAGCGCCGGGCAACAGGCTGTGCTGTTTTCGTATCATGGCGATCAATATGTGTTTATCGATGCGAGCGGCAATCACCTGTTTGATGCGAATTATGATGCGATCATCAAGCTTATTGGGCTGGTCGCCGGCACCAATTTAGCCAACGTATTCCATTCGGCCTAATGGCGGATGGATGGCATCGGCGTAGGACTATAAATCTGCCGCTAGATCGCAAGTCCGACGGCCGTTGTCGAAACCGACAGCGATGCTACATACCCGTGGCGCTTTAAATCCGATGGCAGCCGTAATCCTGTGCCTCACCGCGAAGAGATTGAGCGGCGCTCTAGAGAATGCGGCATGATATCTCGCTCCGGACGAGCAGGGTAAATTCATGTTCGGCTGCGTTCGGCTTTTGCTGGCGGCGATGGTGGCACTTAGTCACGTCGGCGTAACCGCCGCGGGATATAATCCAGGGCCGGTTGCCGTCATTTCGTTCTATTTGATTTCCGGTTACGTCACTGCCGGACTGCTGGCAAACCCGCGTTTGCGCGCGGTCGACTATTATGGTGAGCGCGCGTTGCGGCTATTGCCAAGTTACGCGGGCGCGCTGGTTATTGCAGTGGCAATCTGGCAACTCGCAAAACCCGCTGACGTGTATTTTCTGCAGGGCGTTCCGGGATGGCTCGATTGGGTCTCCAATCTGACGATCGTCCCGCTGAATTTTTATAGGTGGTCGGGGCAGGATCATTTTACACTTATTCCGCCGGCCTGGTCGCTCGCGGCCGAGATGCAGTTTTATGTGCTGGCGCCGTTTATTATCCGCGCGCGAAGTTTGCCCCGCATCGCGATTCTGGTTGCAAGTATTGGCGTCTGGCTGATCGCTCAGGCCGGCTATTTGCAGACGGACTGGTGGGGTTATCGGTTGGCGCCGGGAATGTTATTCGTGTTCATTCTGGGCGCCGGCATCTTTCGTTCTGAGCGTTTGCTTCCGGGCGCCGTGTGGTTGGTGGCGACGATTGTTCTTATTGCCTTGGGGATGGCGTGGGTCAAAATTCGGCCATTCAATGTCGAGACCAGCGTCGGCTTATTGCTTGGTATCCCAATGCTGGCAGCGCTGTCGCGGCTGCCGCGCCGGCGCTGGGATGATGTCGTTGGCCGCTTGGCCTATCCGATGTTCCTTCTGCACTTTCCGATCATGTGGCTGTTTGCGGGCCTTGGGTATGGGCCGGCTTATTTGCTGAGCACGCCATCCATGATGGTGGCATGGCTTGTCGCTACGCTGATAGCGAGCTGGTTATTGTTCTTGATTACCGAGGCCCCGCTGATGCGGTTGCGTCATTCGTTGCGCCGGAATAGCAAGGCCGATCGTGGCGGACGCAATATTGGGGTGCTGGATTTGCAAACGGCGATTGCCTTCGAGCCTGTGGGACTGGTGGCCGTGCCTCAGGCCCAGCGAAAAAAGTAGCATCAACTTCCTGAGCTCGACCCAAATAGCGGGTCTTCCGGATAGCATTTTGGCGGGCGTTCGAAGCATGCCTATCCGGTTTGTTGCCAATCATGCTATCGGGTGAGTCCACTCGCCGCTGTAGAGTGTCTCGTAGGTAGGTGCCGAGGCATGTGCCGCAATTCCCAAGATAGAGTTGAATGCCGTCATTGGATAGAACCGCCGGTTGAAGCGAAACACAAATTCGTTGGGGTAAACCTGTAGATGTTGCTGGCTGACTTCGTGATGCGTACCGAGCAACCAGGTCTTCAGATCGTGAGAAAAGTATGGCACTTGCCTGACAGGGGCAGTCTCGATTTCTGCATTCAGATTGAATTCGGATTCTTCGCGAGGCTAAGGTCGCGCGCACGGAAGGGGGGTAACGCTCCGAAGCTGACGATCAAGTGTCCGCCCGATCTGTGCAGCACAGGGCGCGTGTATTGCTTCAACCTAAATTCGTTGATGGCGGCTGCCGGAAAGCCGCATTAGCCCTCTCCGCAAAATGTCGGCAGATAAGACGAAAACCGATTGGCTAAAGAGGCGGCGCGAAAAAATCAACGTCGCCTCTGCAGGCGATAATTCAACGTGAATGAAGGCCGCCATATGCACGCCGACGCTTACGTGCCCCCAGAGTCACGCCTTTACCCTGGATACCGCATTTCGCAACAGAATTAAGCTGGGATTGTAGGCGGGAGCTGTTCCAATTGTACTGAGCGGCGGCGGTCTGGCTGGGTAATCTTCATAACTTCCGAATCATTAGAGCGAGCTCCGGCTCAATGAATGCAATTGGCACCATCGGGACGACGGCGTGCAAGAATTGGTAGAATTGATCATCCTTTGGATTCCAGCTACTCTCAGCCAATAATTGTGGATTGCTGTTTTCCGCCCGATACTGCGACTCGCCATGCACTTCTAGTTCGCAGACGTCAACATCCAAGGCAATCTCGAAGTCGTGGTAGCTGATGCCGCGACCCCATCGTGAGAGTTTAATCACCTCATCGCCGTCACGCGATATGAAGTTGACATTGAAGCCTTGTCGCGGAGTGCGGGCCGCGTAGTCGACTGCAAGTTCGTCCGGCAACCAATGAAAGAAATTTTGAAAGGCCGTGTGGTGATCGTAATACCAGAGTTGGTTCGGCGTGTCGCAGACTGCAAGAAACTGCCCGGGCAACAGGAGTGACCATGCGGCGCGCAACGACATAATTCGTTCTTGGTGCGTCATATGCTCAAGAGAAGCAAAATAGACGATCAAATCGAACTTGGAATTAGCGAAGACGCTTCCGATATCAGCAGCGTTTACCCGATGGAATGATGCCCGATCAGCCACTCCATGCAGATCAGCTCTGAGTTTAGCAATTTGTAAGTCTACGTCAGAAATATCGATAGATGTTACCCTTGCTCCCGATTCCAATAAAGGAATGGACGAGCAACCGGTGCCCGCGCCAATCTCGAGTACGCTAGCGCCGTTTAGTGGGAGTACGGAGTTCATCCATGGCGTGTATCGGTATTTAAACCAATAAAGTCTTTTTTGAAGTTCGGCTTCAGCAATTGGTTTCCAATCGTCACAGCCTAATCGACCATGTGCGAAGCCTACTTTTATGGCATTCAGCAGAATGGCTTCTTTATCTGGCGGCAGCATGGGTTCGTCGATACTCGGTGATGCGTCAACTGGCTTCAAATGTCCAAGCCCATTCTCAACGATGCGATGAGAAAGTTCATCATTGTTTTCTTTGCCGAGGTCAGAGGGGGCATCAGCAAGAGAAGGATAGTTGTCTTTAGAAATATAAAGCCCAATACCTCTTAAACGTCGCCAAATCTTCAAGGCGATTCTTAGCAATATTGGCGGCATCAAATCGATGAGCAGTTTCTTCATTCAATGTCACTGTGCTTGCACATCATATGGGGGGTCTCGGATGACTCGCGAATTGAATTGAACCGGGATCCCCCAGATGGCACCTGTACAGGCGAGAATATTCGTGGTTTCCCGGGCTTCCTGCAAGGCAGAAGCGAGGTTCGGACGGCTACCGTCCGTTCGGGCAGCCCAGACGGTGGTTGAGCCGTAGTTCCGCGATCAACCGCAGAATCTCGTGGAACAATCCCCTCGGCACCGCGACCTCGGCCATCTGGAAGATGACATAGCGGCCATGGCGCACGATCTTGGCGCCGATCTTCACGAGTTTTTCCCGCAGCCCTTGAGGCTACGTGAGTGAAGGGGATGCCCATTTGACTTTAATCATCAACCATATGTACCACCAACCGTCAGAAGCCTTGCGGCCGCAGCCTTACGGCTTCCGTATGCTCCAGCGTAGGCTAATATATGAATGAGGTGAGTAGCAGCGCCTTTCTGTCCGGCGCGCATACCAGGCTGGGGTGGGATGACATTGGTGTCGAGCGCGTCGCTTAAGAAGACTTTATTTTATTGTCTGTTGGTGCTTCTCATCGCTTTCACGGTAGAGGTAACCAATCAGATTATTTATTACATCGGCTACGGCCACTTCGTTTGGTCGCCGGTCGAGCGGTTCAATATACGATCATTCACGCAACCCGTAGCTGACGCACGTTTTGTGACGATAAGGCCAAATTTCTCCACGACCATCGACGAAGGATGGGGTGTATCGCCTTGGTCTCTTTCAACAGATGCGTGGGGGTTTCGCAAGGGAACCCAGAGCACCGAGCCTGCATGTCGGAGCGTGGTCTTTATCGGCGCATCTGTCCCATTTGGATGGGGTGTCTCCGATGCCGCCTCGCTACCGAGCAAAGTCTTTAATTACCTTCGTGCAAACGGCGATTTACGTTGCGTCATTAATGCAGCCGTTCCTTCCTATACTTTATTTCAGGCCGTCTCCCGATACGAACATGAAATTCACGGCAAGATAAAAACACGCGTTGTATTTCTGCAAGTCTATGACCCGGTCTCACAGCTTCTGGTGCTCGGCACTCATTGGCAGCCCGAGGCCAATTGGACTAACGAAAGCGCCTATACGCCATCTGGTCCGTTCGTACGGTTTAGCGCTTCGGCCGCCATCGTTAAAACTGTCCTTCAAAGATTTGGGTGGATGGCGTCGAATTCCAATGTGGAAATATTCTCTCCTGGGGACACCGCCACAGCCGAGCGTTTTCGGCGCACCTTACGCAGTGAACTCGAACGCTTGCATGCAATACTCGTTGAGGACGGCGTGCAGCGGCTTATCATTGGTTCTCTGTCCGTGCCCAGAAAATCCTGGAATGCTCCTTGGTTTTCTGACGCAAGGCGATTTGCGATCAATTTGCAAAACGACGAATTCCGCCGCTTTACCGCTGCTCACAGAGATACAGACTATGTTGATACGGCTGAGTTGCTTAGCAAAAAGTCGGATCAGGACGTATTTGTGGATACCTGTTGTCATTTGTCGGAAACAGGAAATGACATTGTAGCGAAATATATTGTGCAGCTCCTCGAAAAATATAATGATAGCGCCCACTCGCCTTCAATACCGAAAGCAGCAGAAAGTGCATCACCGACAGCAACGACGATTGAGTTAAAACATGGCCCGTGATTTATCTCCGCACGAGCGACACTACGAAACGCCTCAATTGCCGCCGGGCAGCGATCGTTCGTTCGGATGGGTATTCGCCACCGTATTTGCCGTGATCGGATTTTGGCCTGTGCTCCATAGGCATGAGCCGAGATGGTGGCTGTGGGGGCTCGCAGTCACCCTCGTACTCATTGTGTGGCTGGCGCCGCATTGGCTTGCGCCTTTAAACCGCGCGTGGTTTGGCATTGGAAATGCTCTGAACAAAGTAGTAAGTCCCTTGATCATGGCTCTCGTTTTCTTTGTTATTGTGACGCCCACCGCATGGTTGCGTCGACGGACGGGGTCGGATGTGTTGGGTCTGCGCAATTCGCCAGAGGTAAAAAGCTATTGGCGGCTGCGCGATCCACCGGGCCCCGACCCCGACAGCCTCAAGAATCAGTTTTAGAAGAGCGAATGACCTATGATGTTTTTATCGGAATTCTGGATGTTCATTCGCGTGCGCAAAAAATACATGCTTGTTCCCGCGCTGGTGCTGATGTTTGTATTCGGCGGGTTACTGATTCTCGGAGAAGGATCAGCGATCGTGCCATTTATCTACACGTTATTTTGGATCTCACTGATGCGGATTCTTGGGCTTTCTGCCTTTTATCATGACAGCGCCGCAGTGTTGCTGGTTGACGGCCGGATTGAAGCCGCCGCCCAGGAAGAACGGTTCACGCGCAAAAAACACGACGCGAGCTATCCCAAAAAGGCCATTGAGTACTGCTTGTCCGTGGGGCGGCTTGCCTTAGCGGACGTTGATTACGTTGCATTTTATGAGAAACCTTTCCTGAAATTCGAACGCCTCCTGGAAACCTATCTGGCGTTTGCGCCGCGCGGATTTCGCTCTTTCACTGTAGCGATGCCGGTATGGATCAAGGACAAGCTGTTTCAACGTTCCAATTTGAGCAAGATGCTCGCTGCCGATGCGCCGGATGTCGATTGGCATAAACGTTTGTTGTTTAGCGAACATCATATGAGCCACGCGGCGAGCGCGTTTTATCCTTCGCCGTTTGAACGTGCCGTTGTGCTCACGATGGACGGGGTCGGAGAATGGGCGACCACGTCGGTATCACTCGGGCATGGGAATGATCTGAAAATATACAAAGAGTTGCACTTTCCGCATTCGATTGGCCTGCTCTATTCCGCATTTAGCTATTATCTGGGCTTCCGGGTGAATTCGGGTGAATACAAAGTAATGGGACTCGCCCCCTATGGTGAACCACACTATGTGAGCACCATTCTCGACCATCTGATCGATTTGAAGACCGATGGTACTTTCCGATTGAACATGGAGTATTTTGATTATTGTACCGGGCTGACCATGACAAATCGAAAGTTCGCGCAGCTGCTTGGTGCTCCAGTGCGGACCTCCGACAACGAGCCCCTCACGCAATTCCACATGGATGTCGCCGCTTCTATTCAGAAAGTGACCGAGGAAATTGTATTACGGCTGACGCGATCACTGGCCGCTGAGCATAGCAGTGCTAATCTTTGTCTCGCCGGTGGCGTCGCATTGAACTGCGTTGCCAATGGCAAAATCCTTCGCGACGGCAGTTTCAAGCGTCTATGGATTCAGCCGGCAGCAGGTGATGCGGGTGGAGCATTGGGTGCTGCTCTGTGCGTTCATTATGGAATGCTCGGCAATGCTCGGCAGTTTGACGACCATAACGATGCGATGGCTGGGGCTTTTCTTGGGCCGCAGTTTGACCAAGCCGAGATCGAACAGCGACTGACTGCGGTGGGTGCACATTTTGATGTCCTGAATGATGTTGAACTGATTGACGCAACAGCTTTCGATCTCGCAGGCGGTAAAGCGATTGGATGGTTTCAGGGGCGAATGGAGTTTGGGCCACGCGCTCTGGGAGCACGCTCGATACTTGGTGATCCGCGTTCAAATATGATGCAGAAAACGCTTAACTTGAAGGTCAAGCGCCGAGAAAGCTTTCGGCCCTTCGCGCCTGCGGTGCTGCGAGAGGATGTGGCCGAATGGTTCAAACTCGACATCGACTCGCCCTATATGCTGTTGGTTGCCGACGTGCAGAATAAACATCTGCGAGAATTATCCCCTGATGACAAAGCATTGCTCGGATTCGAAAAACTCAATATGGCGCGTTCCAATATTCCTGCTGTGACCCATGTCGATAACTCAGCGCGCGTTCAGACCGTTCATCGAAATACCAATCCGCGCTTTTATGAACTCATCGCGCAATTTAAAAAAATGACCGGGTGCCCCATCCTCGTCAATACCAGCTTCAATGTCCGTGGCGAGCCTATGGTCTATACGCCGGAAGACGCGTTCCGATGCTTCATGGCAACCGACATCGAAGGGTTGGCGATCGGTAACTGCTATTTAAGAAAGGAAAATCAAGACCACTCCTTGCTAGTGGACTATACCTCTACAATCCAGCCTGACTGACCATAGTCATAACCTCGATTGAATTTTGGCTGATGCGCACCGCAGCCGGTCTCGAGCTCCACGAAATTCTTAGTTAAAGTCGTTCACCGATCCTTCCCAATTCGGCGAATGGGATGGAACGCCTGCTGTCAGCCACCCAAACCAGCCCCCGACCGGCCCTGCCGGGCTGACGCGACAATAGGAAGCAAGTCGCCACTAAGTCCCTTACTGCCAATCACGAAGCCCCTCCGCCTAAGTCTGGAAGTGCGGGAACCGGCCTATTTCCTACACTTTTGGCCTATTTAAAAAATGGGAGTGGCCAATTTTGAAGCATTTCACCCCGCATTCCCCGGATGAACCACTGCGTTGCGCTGCCTCACGCCGATTTAGATATAGGCATCAGCATCTTATTCCTCGGATCGAGCGAGGCGATCATGGCGCACCCAGCGGGTGAATCGGAATCGGACGCTCCTCGGCTTAATTTCGACCGGCGCCTCAAGCTAGAGTTCCACGGTTCCAGCGTCACCTCTGATGCTGGTCTGCTGGCCGTTCCGGGAACTGGATGACGTGCTCGGCCTGATGGTAATCGCGGGGCAAACTCTGGCTGATGGACGCACGGGCAGGAACGGTCGGCATGATCTGATCGGAATGCTGCGGCAGTCTGTATTCGGTCGCCTTGCCGGATACGAGGACGTGAACGACGCCGACCGGCTCGGGCGCGATCCGGCGATGCGCTGGATCGTTGGCGGTCGTGCCGCAGCGAAGCAGGCCGCCTCTACCAGCCAGATGGGACGCTTCGAGACCGAATGGCTTGCGAATGATGCGAACCTTGCCGCGCTCGCCGATCTCGGCGGGGCGATGGATCGACCAGGTGCACAGCCGCCGTCCGCTGCGACGGCATCGTGCTCGACATGGACTTCGAGTGTCAGCCAGACCTATGGCGACCAGGAAGGCACCGCCTTCAACGGCCACTTCGCCTGCACATGTTATCATCCGCTGTTCGTGTTCAATCAGTTCGGCGATCTGGAACGCTGCGCGTTGCGTTCAGGCAACGTCCATTCGGCCCACGGTTGGAAGGAAGTGCTGGAACCGGTCGTGGCCCGCTATCGGGGCAAGTTCAAGCGCCGCTACTTTCGCGCCGATGCCGCCTTTGCGAACCCGGAGGTCTACGAGTTCCTGGAGGCCGAAGAGTTCAAGTATGCGATCAGGCTACCTGCCAATCAGATTCTTCAACAGAAGATCGGCTATCTGCTCAAGCGCCCTGTCGGTCGTCCTCCAAGCGAGGTACGACGGTACTACGCCAACTTCAGCTATCAGGCGCAAAGTTGGAAGACACCGCGCCGCGTGGTGGCCAAGGTCGAGTGGCACCCGGGCGAGCTTTATCCCCGCGTTGGCTTCATCGTCACCAACCTGTCGCGACCGGCCGAGCGGGTCGTCGCCTTCTACAACAAGCGCGGGACGTGCGAGCAATGGATCAAGGAAGGCAAGAACGCCATCAAGTGGACGCGGCTGTCATGCTGCTCGTTCGCCGCCAACGCCGTGCGTCTTCAGCTTCATGCGCTGGCCTACAATCTCGCCAACTTCATGCGGACGCTGGCCCTGCCGGAGGCAATCAAGCACTGGTCGCTGACCAGCCTGCGGGAAAAACTCGTGAAGATCGGCGCCAAGGTCGTGCGCCATGGCCGCTACGTCATCTTCCAGATGGCCGAGGTCGCGGTGCCGAGGGAATTGTTCCACGAGATTCTGCGGCTGATCGCGGAACTGCGACCGCAACCACCACCAGCGCCTGCGTGAGACGCCCGGTGGTCATGCGTTCAAGAGCGACAGATGGGAGGAGTGCGTCCAAATGCCAGAAAAAATGGCCAGATCGGCCCCTCGACCACCGTTTGGGCTGCCCGAGGTGACGGTAGCTGTCCGAATTGCGCTTCTGCCTTGCTGGAAGGCGGGAAAACCGATTCACGGCAGTTCGGGAGTCATCCTGAGGAATCCCGGTTAAGAAGCCGGGCTTTCTGAATGTAGGTACCCCGGCAATGGACAATTCCGAAATAATGTCACTTACTTATATGGTTAATGCCGCTTCACGCATCGCAGCAGGCAACAATTCGTGATCAGTGGCCTGTGTAAAATTCGTGATGAGTGGCCTATGTAACTCCAGCCGAGAATCAGATTGGATGTATCGAACGGTGGCCCATGTCTGTAGTTGCCCCGAATGGCAACAGCAGTTCGCGCGGGGCCCCAGATGACCTTCCTTGGCGAGATGTACAGGTTTATTCGGGTGCGTAAGAGCTATTGGATACTTCCAGTCTTGATTCCGATCCTGATTTTCCACGGCCTACGCACATCGCCTAAGGCCGTCGTCGTGGCTTGCCAAAATGTCCGGTCCCTCTTTGCTGCATCATTCCGTGAATGGTGTAGCGGCCTTGTTTCAACCCGAACACGTTCGTATCCACGGCATTCTCGTCACACATAAAATTACGCAGTGGCCGGTTTTCAAATTTTCTTGTAGAGTGGTAAATCATGGTATAGCGTTTACTATATAGCGGCGGATCTCCCATAAATTGCATTGGATCGCGCGGTAGAATTCAACGGTAATCTCAAACAGAACTAGGAGTTCAGACGATGGCACAAGCTCAAGCGACGATCCTGCAAGAGATCAACGGTCTTTATGTTGCGGTTTACGGCCGCGCTGCCGACGGCCCGGGCATTACTTATTGGTGCGGGACCCTGGGCGTTTCTGTCGCGACTGCGGCATTAACCCAGGTCACTTTGCCCCAGCAGATTGCGCTTGGTCAGGCGTTTGTGAACACTCAGTCGACTTATTTTTTAACTCTGTATCCGACAACCATGAACGATATCACGTTCGTTCAGGCGCTTTATTCGAACATCGGCGGCAATACTGGCGACGCCGGCGGAGTTGCCTACTGGTTTAGCCTGCTGCAGGCGGCAGAGGCAGGAGGCGCGTCGGCAATAAACGCTCGCGCCGCGATTGTGGGTCAGTTTACGTATGGCCTGCTAAGCACTGATCTTACCGTTGGTGCAGCGGCGTTGGGGCTCAGCGCTTCTGATTATGCGGCCGCGGTGGCCCGACAGGCGGAGTTTCAGAACAAAATTTCTGTCTCGCAGTTTTATGCGAATGAATCGAACGGGCCAAATGGCAGCATCCTGGTTGCCGCATCGACAAGCAGTGCGGCATTTACGGCAGCACAGGAAATTGTTGCTGGCGTGACGTCTAATTCGTCGACGGTCACAGCGGCGGACGCGGCGATTGCTGCCGCGGTGGCGGCCAATAGCCTTACTCCGATTACGACGTTTGCGTCGACTCCGCCGGTGGGCACCACCTTTACGCTCACTACCGGTGTCGATGCCCCGGGCACCGGCGCCTTCGTTGCGGGCGGCATCACCGGCAACAACAACTTGGTGTTCGGCACCTTCGGCTCAGCTGCGACCTTCAATACGGGCGATAATATCGTCGCCCCGGTCGGAAGCACGGCCAACACGCTGACGCTGACGGACGCGGGCACGGGTGGTATAGGTACTCCGACCGCCGTTGCTGCGACCGTATCGAATTTTTCTAATGTTAATGTAATCGGCGCCGAAGCTGAGACCGTAAATACAGCTGCAGGTTTCAGTGGCCTCACCCAGTTGACCGTGACTGCCGTTGATGCTGCGATTGGTGGATCAACCGTTACCGCTGCCGGCACGACCAACATCGCCTTCAACAACTCGTCTACGACCGCTGCTAATACCGACTCGATCCAGGGCGGTCTGAATGTCGTCGTCACGGAAACCGGCGTGGCTGCTGCCGGCATTATCAATGTCGGAACCACAACGGCACCCGCCGGAACAGTCGCGATAACCGAAACTACAACAAACTTCGGAGGCACCGCTGCCGCTATTAATGCGACAGGCGGTACAACCATCACCGTAACTGCGAATTTGGCTGCTGGAACGGGCGCGACCACGAATACCGGTGGCATTGTCACCGTTACTGGCTCGGCCGCTACGACCGCTGTTACGGTAAACCAATCCAATACCGCTACCGCCGCTGCTGCGGTTGCTGCGGTACAAGGTGTTGTTGGTGTTACCGGGGTGACTGCGTCGCCCGGTGTTCAAGGGGTTACTGCCGTAGGGGCTGTTGGCAGCACTGCCGCAGTAGCTGCCGTACCAGGTGTCATCGACGGCAAAGTTGCTATTTCGGATGCAACTGCTGGCAGCCTTACCGCTGCCGGGACCATCACGACTATAACGTTGAATGGCTATGGTGCCGCTTCGACTATCAGCGACAACGCACTTGCTACCTTGAACTTGAATGGCACACCTTTCGCTGGCAGCACGCTGACGATTACCGATAGCCTCACCGTCCCCGTCACATCGCTCGCCTTGAACCTAAATACCTACAGCACCACGGGCACGATCGTTGATAATGCGGTGACGACGTTGACCGTAACAAATACGGGCACATCTTCATCCGGCGGCTTTACCGATGCCGCTCTGACGACGTTGAACGTTATGGGTACCGGCGCGCTGACGTTAAAGGGACTCCCTGCGAATACCGCGCTTGCAACTGTTGCGATCAGCGGTGCAACGGGCTTTAGTGACGGTGCGACGACTGTTGCAACCGGCCTGGGCGCGCTGGGCGCCACCTTGACTTCGTTCACCACGACTTCCAGCGGTACAATCACTGCCGCCCTGAGCGACACCACACAGACTTTCGTGGGATCGACCGGTCAGGACATCATCACGGTTAGCGATCTAGCAGACGCCACCAAGGTCATTACCGGCGGTTCCGCTGGAAACAACGAGCTGATCCTGGATGGCGGTGCCTATGCGCTGACGGCTGCGACAGCCGCCAAGGTTACCCTCTTCCAGACCTTGGGCGTGAACGCCAACGTGACGGGCACGATTGATATGAGCATCCTCGATCCTACTGCGAGCAAGCTCGATATCATCGGTAACGGTACGATTTCGTTCGTCAAAGTTGCGACCGGCGCAGCGGTGTCCCTTGATGTCACTGACGCAGCCACATCAGTTAAGTATGTCGATGCCAACGGCGTAAACGACAGCACCACGGTCACCATGGGTTCTGCAATTACCGCCACGTCACTGACGCTGTCGGACGCGAACTTGGTCGGTATTGGAACCGTCAATATGATCACCAAGGCCGGTTTTAATGCTGTCGACACGATCACGACTCTGGTCGATAACGGGTTGGCGAACTTGAATGTGAGTGGCACTGGTGGCTTGACGATTGGCACGCTCAACGAAGCAAGCACTCAGGCAGTTTCATTCACGATCAACAACACGGAAACCAATGCGGCAGGGGTCACGATCACGGCTTTCACCGACATCAACCTGGGATCGCTGGTCTTCACCGGTTCTAATGCTTCCGCGATTACAGGTATAGCTGACAGCGGTGCGGTGGTTAGTATCACCAATACGGGCACCTCTACGGCCTCGGTCGGAACACTCACCGACAACTCTCTGACGAGTTTGACGTTGGGTGCGGGCGTATCGCTCGGCCAAGCAGCTACAGCAGACTTCACCAAGGGTCTGCAAGACGCGAGCGCGGCCGGCGTGACCGTCACAGGTGGTTCCGATAATGCCCACGTAACCCTCAATCTTGCTGGTGCTGCAACGGGCCTTACGGACGGCATCACGTTGGGCAACGGAAATAACGCTATTACCGATGCCAGCACCGCAGGAATGGTGAACGTGAACGTGGGCACCGGTTCAAACCTGATTATCCTGGGTGGCACGAACACCGATACGACCGCCGTCTACAACGTCACCTTGGGGACGCACACCTTGGCGACGGGGCCTGACTTCATCTCGATCGGCTCGGCGGGAACCGCCTTTGCGACAACCGCTAATCTTGTTGTCACCGGGGCTGTGATAGGTGATCAGATCACGTTTACTAATGATGCCGCCTCTTCCGCTGCTGCGCTGACGACACAGGGGGCTACCACAATCGCCGCGATTGAGGCCGCTGCTGTTGCGCTTGGTGCTCATGGTGTTGCTTTCGGTACTGTTGGCGGCAACACCTATGTTGCAGAAGAGCTAGCTGCCGGGGCCGCGAGTGCGACCAACACCACGCTGGTCGAGATCATGGGAACGCATACGTTTACCGCGGCGCTTGGTCATCTCACAATTCTGACCTAATAGGAGCTAGGGGATGCCGTGCCTAAACGGGCAAACCTCCTAACCTCCTAACCTCCAAGCCGCTGAAAGAGTACTAATCTAAAAACCCCGCCCCCTCAAAAGGGGCGGGGTTTCCTTTTGGCGTCACGGACGGCGGGCGGTTTCGCGTTGGCTCTATCAAGTCCGACTGGTAAGCAATTTGTTGGTTACAACGGGAGTAGGTTCATGTGACCCAAGTCCTCATCGACGCCATCGGCAGTCTGTCGATCCACAACGGCGTGTTGCGTATCGAATGTGTCGCTGTCGGAGCTGATGGTCAGCCGCATCCCTCCGGCAGCCTGGTCATCCCCGGTGCTGTAGCCACGCAGGTCGTGCAGGCATTGATCAACGGCACGCAAGAGCTCGACAAGAAACTGCGCGAACAGCAGCAGATGCCGCCCGCCGGCAACGCCTGACCGGAACTTGAGCCGAGACAATCCCTATGGTGCAGTTTGTCGCAGTTAGTCAGGCGCGCCATGCTGCGAGAAAATGGCAGCATCACGCCGACTACCGCTTCGCAGCAACAGAGGCCCTTGCGCCCATAGTCGGCGCAGAACTTGCGAAAGCGGCGCTGTCGATGCCACTGGCCTTCTCAGAGCAAGCGGGCCGATACACCCTTGTCGCCGTTCTTTCGCTCGTTCCGGGTCGCAACATGTTTGTCGGCCCTGACGGCAGGTGGTACGGAAATTACATTCCAGCCTGTCTTCGGAGCTATCCGTTCAGTCTCCTTGCGCAGCAGGGCACGGATCAGCTTGCGCTTTGCGTGGACGAGGGGAGTGGGCTTGTCGTCGAGAAGCACATTGCTGGGGAAGAGTTCTTCGACGCTGAGGGCAATGTTTCGCCAGCGTTGAAGCCGGTAATGGAGCTTCTGACGCAATTGCACCGCAGCCGGCAGGTGACCGATCTTGCTGTCTCGGCATTGGCGCAAGCCGGCGTCATCAAGCCGTGGCAGATCAAGATCAAGTCGGAGCAGGGCGAGCAGGCGATCAGTGGATTGCATTGCATCACGTCGATGAAGCCGCACTCGCGGCGCTGCCGGATGAGGTCTTCCTGAAACTGCATCCGGCTTTGCCTGTCGCCTATGCGCAAATGTTGTCGATGGGACAGCTCAGCATATTCGAGCAGCTTGCCAGGCTTCATCACCAGCCGGCACCACCAGCCGTCGCGGCATTGCCGGAAAGCCTCGACAGCATCTTAGAGAGGATGGGCGACGACGTGGTTCGGTTCAGGTAAGGCGAGGGGATTAGCGAATGAGCCATGTCACCATTGACGGTCGAGACTTTGAACTGGACAAGCTGAGCGAGCCAGCCCGCCAGCAAGCGGTCAACATCAACCTGGTCGACCAGGAAATCCGCCGGCTGCAGTTCCGGTTGGCGATCTGCCAGACGGCACGTAATGCCTACGCGACCGCCTTGCAGGCCGCATTGCCGAAGGATCAGTGAGGGACGGAGAGGTGGCATGCGGACACCGGTATTTGCGGTAGCCGTCTTATTTCCACTAGCCGCGGCCATAAACTCGACCGTAGCGCTCGCGCAACGCACACCCACCAGCAACTACACCAGCTTCGAAGCAACTTCAGCCAAGACGGTGCAGCTCGGCTACTACGCATCGGCGAATAAAGATTGTACCCTGGCGCCGTTACCCAAAATCCGTGTGGTCGCGGCGCCGAAATCCGGCATGCTCACTGTGCGTCGTGGCGAGTTAAAAACCGACTAGGTCGCTGGCTGTCCGGGGCTGAAAATCCCGGCGCAGGTCGTGTTCTATCAGGCACGCGCCGGCGCGACCGGCAGCGACCATCTCGTTTATCTGGTGACCAATCCAACCGGCGAGGTGGAGAGCTATGACGTGACCATCACCATTAAGGAAGCGCCGAAATCCAATTCCGGCACCAAAGATCAAAAAATCTAAAGCGCCGTGCATCAGCGTATTCGCGCAGTGCACGAACGCGCAGGCGCAACTATCACAGTGACCGCCCTAAGCATTCCCGAGGACCTCGACACGCTCTTCGGGCTCGCGCAGGACGGCACAATCCCATTCAAGTGAGGTCAAGAACGCCATGGCGAAGGCGGTGCGATGTACAACCCTCGATACTCAAACGGGCCTCCAGCTTCGTGGGTATACCGTGGGTCACCTTAAGTGATCCCTTGTGAGCTAAGCCGCTCGGTTGGTTCGTGAATGGGTCGGTTACCACGGGGTCACAACGGTTTCCTGACCCGTGAGGAAGCGAAGCGGCTGATCGTTTCCATCACCGCAGACGAGAACCGTACGGCTGCGAACGCAATCATATTGCTATTGCTCACGGGTGCGCGGCGCAACGAGGTCGCTATGGCCAAGCGGCAGTATGTCGATTGGGATAGGCGGGTACTGCTGGTACCCATATCGAATTCGGGCAAACCAGGCCGGTCAATCAGTGGTGCCGACGTGTGTGAAGGGGGTACCCATTTCAGGATAAAGCGAGTTTGGCGCTCCCAGGATGGTAAAAACAGGTCTTTAGGCGGTGAAAATAATTGTAGATGAACCGGTACAGTAAACTTGACACTATGGTTTCGGAATGCTTGAAATAAGCTCAAGTAAGGCCGGGAGCAGTGTCTGCAGCGATACGCTGGGGGGGCACTCATCACACGGCTCAATCCAGGGCGTCAACAAACCACCTATTGGAGTTTGGTAAAATGGCACAGGCACCGGCAACAATTCTTCAGGAAATCAATGGTCTTTATGTCGCGCTGTATGATCGTGCCGCCGACAACGCCGGTATCAATTTCTGGAGCGCGCAGCTGGGCGTCACCGCGGCGCAAGCGGCAACGACGCCGATTACGACGGCGCAGGCCGCTCTGCTCGGCCAGCAGTTTGTGACCACCCAGTCGACTTATTTCACTGCGACCTACGCTGCTCTCAACGATATCCAGTTTGTTGAAGCGCTTTATGGCAACATCGGCGGAAATGCGGGCGACCCGACGGGGATTCAGTACTGGTTGGCTCAGCTGCAGGTAGCGGAGGCGGGTGGCGCAAACGCTCAGGCCGCGCGCGCCTCGATCGTGGGCGCGTTCGTTCAGGGCCTACTGAGCATCGACATGACGGTTGGTGCAGCGGCGTTGGGGCTGAGCCCGACGGATTATGCTGCAGCGGTAGCGCGGCAGATGGAATTGCAGAACAAGATTTCGGTCTCCCAGTTCTATGCCAATGAATCGGCCCTGCCGGGCGGCGCTGTCCTGGCAACACCATTGACGACCTCTCCGGCATTCCAGGCGTCGATTGACGTCATTGGTGGAGTGACGAACAACCCGCAGACGGTTACTGCCGCGGAAAATGCGATTGTCGCCGCGGTCGCCGCGGGCAATCTCGCTCCGATTCTGGCGCTGGTGACGGCGCCGACGCAGCCGAACGCAACCTTCACGCTCACTACTGGTCAGGACACCTTTGTCGGCACGGGGTTCAATGTTTTCAACGCGCCGCTGGTCGGGAACGCATTCGGGGCCGGCGTCCCTACGCTGTCGAGCTTCGATAGCCTCGTGAGCCTCCCCAACCCGATCCCCATTGGCGCCACACCGGTACCGCAAAATAACTTCAGCGTGCTGAATGCCAGCTTCAGCGGCACCCCCGGCCCGCAACAGCCTGGTAGCTTGAACATCCAGGGCATCCCGGTCTGGAACATCAGTCAGGACCTGGGTTCGACGACAACTACTACAGTGCAAAATGTAATAACGGTGGGAGTCGGTGGTGTTGTTACAATAGTACCAACAACAACAACAACAACAACTCCATCCAACATCATCCTCACGGGCGATGCGACTGGTGGGCCTAGCATCATCAGCGGTCTGATGACGTTGAACTTTAGCGACGACGAGACCAACGGCAGCCTGTACATCGGCGATAATTCATCGCCGGTCTATGAGACCGGCACCGCCAACGGCTTTGCGATCAATGTCTTCAGTGCGGTTGGGACGGGCCACAACGGTGTCGACGTCGACATCGCGGCTGCTGCCTTCACCGGCAAAGAGACTATCAATGTGACCGCCGATGTCGTCGGCGGCTTCCCACAGAATAACGGCAGCTACATCGTGCCGCCGGAAATCCTGGTGGCGCCAAACGACGGCGACGACTACAATCCCAACTGGCTCGGCTACTTGGCTAATGAGTTTTCCATTGGCGCCGGGGCGTCCGCCGGACCCAACGGGCCGATCGGCTTCCAGACCTGGAATGTCAACTCGATCGGGGCTAAGGCTGTAGGAACACTCAACATCATCGGTTTGGGCGGGGAAGGTTCCACGACCGCCACCACGATCAATTTGACCGACGATGGCTCGAACACGATGCTGTTCGCGAACGCGATCAGCGATGGCCTGTCGACCGATTGGAAGAATGTAACGACCGTCAACTTGGCCAAAACAACCGGCTTCGTGACGATCACGGGTCTTGAGACCAACGTCCAGGAAGTCGGCGGCCACTTCCTCAACAATAGCAGCCCAGCCCTATCAGCCGGCAACTTCGCGACCGCCTTCAATTCATTCGGCGGCGGCGGATTGCTCGCATCCGACACGACGGCCCTGGTGTCGATCCTCGGCGGCGCCGGCAACAGCTTCTACGACCTGTCGAGCCTGACGCCTGCGGCTGCCCATGCCGCGACCATCGATGGTGGTCATGGCACCGCCGGCAACAGCGAGGTTGCGTTTAACAACCTTGTGGTGACCACGGCGGGGACGGTCACCATCACGAACATCCAGGTCCTGGATGACGTGTCCTCCATCGGCGCCATCACCGTGCCGATTAATAACCTCGGTGGCACCGCGATTTTGGAGAATGGTGGCGAATCCCAGGGCGGCATCATCAACATGGTGAACTTCGCCGGTCTGGCGGGGCTCAACACGCCCTACGCTCTACTGGCGGAAAATCTTACTGCCAATGGCGGCCTCGGCGTAACCGTCCCATACGGGTTGCCATATACTTTAGCTGGCTCGTCGTTTGTTCCGCCGGCATCTCAAGCGGCGTTGCTACCGGCAGGGCTTGCGGACGCAGCCTTGAATCTCACGGCCGTGGCGCACGCGGCGGACCTGCAAAACGGCGTTGTCCCGGCGGGGTTCGCGCTTCTCCAGCTGCTCAATGCCGACGGCAGCACGCAGACTGTGCTGGGCGCCCCCCTGACGATCTACGACGACACTATCTACTCCGCCATCAACATGCAGGACACGGCCGACGGGTGGTTCACACCTACCATCAACGGCGGGCAGAGCGTTGGGGACGGCGTCGGCGGGGCGGGAGTGACTGGGTGGGCTGGCTTCAATATCACGATCTGGGATTTTGCCACGGCCCCGAATGTCAACACCCTTGACACCCTGGACCTGTTTGTCTCGGACGACGGCGTGCCACTGAAGCTGGCTGGCACCCTTAATGGCGTTCCACGTCTTTCAGACTGCTCTGTACGTCCCGCAGTTCACCGTCGACAACTACACGACGGTGGATATCGTCATGCCCTGGGAGAGCGTCAAAGAAACGCTTGTCACCAACCCCGTCGGGCCCGTGACAGCCTCTGTGCTTGTGCAGGACTACGTCATTCTCGGCGGGGCCTTGCTCGCTGGTGCGCCTTCCTTCCTGGACCAGCCGGTCGTCACGGTGACCAACGCCACCTTGAACTTCTTCGACAATCACGCCGACAATGGTGGGTCGCCCCCGGGCGGTCCGTCTAATCTGGTGCTCGGTGACACGAACTTCACCGACACCCTGGTCGTGATACCGACTGCGTTGAACTTCCGGCTGGCATCGGCGTCACGAGCGTGGCCATCGATGCGACCACCTCGTCGAATCCGGCCGTGGCCTCCACGACCATCAACGACTTCGGATTGGGAAGCTTCGAGATCGGGGCGACGAACGCGACCAACCTGAACGCGCAGTCGACCTCGCACTTGGTCATGGATCTTCCCGCCACGTTGGCCTATGTCGCGACCGCTCCGTTTGGTGGCCCGGCAACTGGCATCACCGTCAACGGGTCGCTCATCGGGCAGAACCTGCTCCAGGGTACGTCTGGGACGGTCGTGCTTGATTTCAACGGCCACAACCCCACGACAACCTTCAACGGCCTCGGCGCCGCCGTTGGCGTCGACGTCGCCGCCGTATACGAAGATGCTAACCAGGCGTTGGGGCAGGGTTGGGGTAATGACACCCTTACCGGCGGCGACGGCTTCGGCACCCTCGTCAGTGGTACCCTCGGCGGCGCCCCCGGGCTCGTCCAGAGCTTCACCCTTGGCGTGACGAACGCTCTCTTCTTTCAGGGCTTCGACCCAGTACCCGGCCTCGTGATTCCGCTCCTGACAGCTGGGCCCGGCAACACCGGCGACAACTTCTTCCCGCTGGGCGGCAATGACGTCGTCAACATCGCCGCCGGTGAGATCGGTACGTTGAACGCCTATACAGACATCGTCGACTCGTCGGGTACTGTACTCTTCGCGGCCAACACCCCATACGCCTTCTTTAGCACCGTGTGGGTGGGGGCTTACGATGTGTGCAACTCCGCAGGAGCCAACTCCGGAGTAAACAACTTGGCGGGCGCAATCTCGGGCGTCGGTACGGTCTATGACCAAGCCATCACGGACGTTGTCGGCGGTGTCGAGAAGTTCGTCGACGGCTACGGCAACAGCTCGAACGGCATCAGCGCCTTGCTAAACGGGGCCAACCCACAACCGGCCGACGTGGTGACCATCAACGGGTTCCACTTCGGCGGCCCGCTCGGTGGTGGGAACCAGGGAGACACCATCGTCTTCGGTGTGGCGAGTTGGGCGACAGGCGCTGCGATTAGCCCCGCCGGCATCACGAGCATCCATGGCTTGGTGATGGACGATGGCGCCACCACCATGCCAGCCTTCGCCGCTACCATCTATGATACGGTCGGGTCGGCGGCTCCGCCGAGCGGCCCGCTGACCCTGGCGAATGTCGTCTTGGACGCTATTGGGCCGACATATGCCAACGCGGCGGCTCTTCAGCAGGCCTTGGGGACGCTCGCCGTCGGCAACCTCTCCTGGCCGGCACCGGCGTGGCTGCTCACACCGAGGTGGATATCCTGGTTGCCTACAATACGGGTACCAGTGTCAACATCGCGGACGTCACGCTGGCCAACACGAGTGCTGCGGCTCTAACTGACACCTCCGCGATTGCCGCGCTCGGCACGGCCGCGGGTACGACCACGCTCACTGTGCACGACCTGGTCCACATCACGTCAACGCTTGGACTGGCCAACTTTAGCGCGCACAACATCTTCTTCATCGCGTAACACAGCAATCATGGAGCCCCCGGAGCGATCCGGGGGTTCCCACTTAACAGACCGGCGGCGGGGGGCTTTGGTTCCCCGCCGTTTCGTTAGGCGGCGACCGACCGTTCAGCGCGGGATGGCGGCGCAGCAAGAAGCCGCAAGGTCAGAGACCCAAAGGCTGAACGGTTCCGTCTCCCCCGCTGCTGCTATCTGTCGTGCTCGGTTGTTGCCGAGCGTTGGCCCTTTGGGCTATCAGCAGCAAGTTTCTCTTTCAGGAGGCTCTTAATGACCCAAATCCTCATCGACGGCATCACCAACATCTCGTTCCACAACGGCGTTCTGCGCGTTGAGTGCGCGAGCGCTGGCCCTGATGGCAAGCCCCGTCCGTCCGGCACTTTGGCCATCCCCGGCGCGGTGGCCGGTCCGGTGTTACAGGCGCTGATCAAAGGCACGCAAGAGCTGGATAAGAAGGTGCGCGAGGCGCAGGAGCAGCAAAAAATGCCGGCGGCCGGCAACGCCTGATCCCAACAGCCGGATGTCTCAGCTCACCGTTGTCAGCCGCGAGCGCCATGCCGGAAAAAAGTGGCTGCGCTTCAACGGCTATGGCTTTGCCGCCAAAGACGGCCTGGCGCCTCTTGTCGGCGCTGAGTTGGTGCGGGCGGCACCCGCGATGCCGCTCGCGTTTTCGGAGCAATCGGGCCGCTACACGCTGGTGGCGGTATTGTCGCCCATCCCAGGTCGCAACATGTTTGTCGGACCGGATGGCCGCTGGCTGCTTGGTTACGTCCCGGCCTGGTTTCGGACCTATCCGTTTCGGATGGTGCCGCAGCAAGGGACGGACAAAGCCGTGCTGTGCGTCGATGAGGATAGTGGGCTTGTGGTTGAGGGCGATGCGGCTGGTGAGGATTTCTTCGCCGAAGATGGCAACATCCCACCGGCATTGAAGACCTTGTTCGACCTTCTGATGCTGGTGGAGAACAGCCGCAAGGCGACCGAGCGGGCCGTGTCGGCGTTGGCCGAAGCTGGTGTCATTGCGCCCTGGCCGATCAAGCTCAAGACCGAGCAAGGCGAGAAGGCAATCGGCGGATTACACCGCATCGATGAAGCCGCCCTCCTTGCGCTGCCGGATGATGTCTTTTTGAAGGTGCGCACAGCATTGCCGATCGCTTATGGGCAACTGTTGTCGGCGGGACAGCTTGGCATATTCGAGCAGCTGGCGAAGCTTCACAACCAGCTGGCGCCACCGCCCGCCGCGGCATTGCCGGAAACCATCGATAGCCTGCTCGGGATGCAGAGCGACGACACGATCCAGTTTGGTTAAAGTCAGGAGCGAGCCTATGCCCCATGTCACCATTGACGGTCGCGACTTTGAGCTGGACAAACTGAGCGAGCCTGCCCGCCAGCAGGCATTGAACATCAACCTGGTCGACCAGGAAATCCGCCACCTGCAGTTCCAGCTGAGAATCTGCCAGACGGCGCGTAATGCTTACGCGGCTGCTTTACAGGGGGCACTGCCCAAGGATCAGTGAGGCGCGGTGATTACATGCGAGCTCGTGTTTTTGTGTCAGCCGTCTTGTTATCGCTAACCGCGGCCATGGTTTCGAGCGCGGCGCTTGCGCAGCCCGCACCGTCCAGCAACTACACCAGCTTCGATGTGACCTCGGCAAAGCCAACCCAGCTCGGCTACTACGCCGCGGCGCATAAGGACTGCACGCCGGCGCCGTTGCCAAAAATCAGCGTGATCGAGGCGCCGAAATCCGGCACGCTCACGGTGCGTCGTGGCGAATTGAAGACCGACCAGGTTGCCGGCTGTCCAGGGCTCAAGACACCGGCACAGGTCGTGTTCTACCAGGCACGCGCCGGCGCTGTTGGCAGCGACCACCTGGTCTATTTGGTGACGAACCCGACCGGCGAGATGGCAACTTACGACGTGACCATCAATATCAAGGAAGCGCCGAAACCCTCGTTGCCGGGCAAAGACCAGAAGATCTGAACGGAAGCGTTCTCTTGCTCCGGTTCTTGCTGCTCACGGCCTTAGCCAATAGTCCGAAAACAATAGAGAACTGAGACACCCAATATTATGCCCTGCAGGCGTAATTCCACCGTTCCCTGCGTGGACGCGGACGGTAGATGCGTCCTTTAACTAATTTGCTCTCGATTATTTCCAATTTTGCACTGATGCGAGCGTAAGTTTTCCTGTGCATCCGCCGCGGGCGATGGGGGAGGGCGTCTATGCCTGGACGGCCATAATCTCCCAAGCGCGCTCTCATGCGCGTGGCCCTGAGGTGCAGCCTACCTCTACGCGACTTTCTTTGTGAACTCGTATGTTGCGAGTGCCAAAATGAGAATCTGCAAAAATGTAAAGCAATAACTGCCGCGCAAAAGGGTTGGCGGGGTTCAAGCCAAATTCTTTGAAGGCTCGTCGTATGGGTTCCGTTATGGTGTCAGGGTGTATACTCTTTTTTGTCCGCTCATCAACTAGCCCCGCAATCTTCGTGTCCAAACTGCCGAGGAACTCAGGATAGGGAAGGGCAGGAAGTTTGCCACTCTGTCCAGTCTTCAGAGATTTGATCCATAACTGAAGCCGTTTTGAATGTGCATCCAGCTTCATAGGCATCACCACCGCCTCCACCGCCCGCATGAGAGGTCGGCGCGGCGCGAGCCGGACGGCGGTGGTGATGTGTCCGGCAACGGTTGGCCGACCGGCCCCGCGCTAGGTAGAAATTGCTGTCTGGGGGTTGGCTTGGCAAAAGCGCGTTTTACCGCAGTCGGCTCTTTTGCAGTGACGGCGAGCAAGATGCATGCGGCGCGGCTGGGGCAGTAACCCAAGTCTAGCAGCGGATTACCGCCCTCTTCGCTGACTATTGAAATATGCACTTGACGGCATAGTCTTCGCTAGGCATATTCCTGCCGTGTGGACCGTTGCCATCGCACTCGAATTTGAGCCCGAGCTTCTGGCACTGCCAGCCGAGGTCAGGGTCGAGCTTTTGGCGCAGACGCGGGTGCTAGAGCAATTCGGCCCCACCGCCGGGCGCCCGCGGGTCGATACGCTCAAGGGCTCAGAGTACCAGAATATGAAGGAACTTCGCTTCGATGCGGGTGGCGGGGTTTGGCGCGTGGCCTTCGCGTTCGATCCTCAGCGTAAGGCGATCCTGTTGGTCGCGGGCGACAAGAGCGGGCACGGCGAACGTATTTTCTACCGGCGCCTGATCGCGAAGGCCGATACGCGGTTTGCGGCCCATCTCAAGCGGTTGCGCAAATAAGTATGGAGGTAATTATGGCACGGACGATTGATGAGATAATCGCCACTCTACCGAAGTCCGAGCGCGATGCAATTGCAGCTCGCGCCCATGAACTCATTGCCGAGGAAATGTCGTTGCAGGCAATTCGCAAGGCGATGGGCAAGACTCAAGTCGCGGTCGCCAAGCGCCTCAAGCTGCGCCAGGATGCCGTTTCGAAAATCGAAACCCGCGCCGATATGCTGATCTCGACGCTCCGCGGCTATCTCAAGGCCGTTGGTGGCGAGCTTGAATTAGTGGCCACATTCCCCGACCGGCCGCCAGTGCAGGTCGGCGAACTCGGTAGGCTTGCGCCCGGGCGGAAGCGTGAAAAGCGCGCGGCCCATGGGCCCATCACCAACAAGCCAAGCTGAGTTGGTGACGCTTCGCGCCCTAGAACGCCTAGCAGGCGTAGTCCCATGCTCCTCATGGCGCTGAGGCGGTTTGCCTCAATTTGACGTGGGCTAGTCGTGAGGCTCAGTTTCCAGCGGCTCCGGCAACGCCAGAACCGGCGGCGCAAACGCGCTTCCCATCGCGTTCATCGCGGCGTTCGCCGCATCGATCAATGTATCCTGCGACAAATGCGCATACCGCTGGGTGGTCTTCACCTGCGTATGCCCGAGGATCTTCTGTACCTCATAGAGCGAGCGACCGGCATTGACTAAGAACGACGCAAAGCTGTGGCGTAAGTCATGGATACGCACATCGGCCAGGCCCGCATGTTTGCGAGCGGTATCCCACGAGTAGAAGAACGACATATACGGCTTGCGCGTCTTCGGGTTGGCGAACACCCATGGGCAGTTGTCGTTATGCGGTACGGCGGCCAGCAACCGCAGCACGCCGTCCGACAGCGGCACGTGACGCGGCTTGCCGGTCGCCGCCAAAGACGGCCTGGCGCCTCTTGTCGGCGCTGAGTTGGTGCGGGCGGCACCCGCGATGCCGCTCGCGTTTTCGGAGCAATCGGGCCGCTACACGCTGGTGGCGGTATTGTCGCCCATCCCAGGTCGCAACATGTTTGTCGGACCGGATGGCCGCTGGCTGCTTGGTTACGTCCCCGCCTGGTTTCGGACCTATCCGTTTCGGATGGTGCCGCAGCAAGGGACGGACAACGCCGTGCTGTGCGTCGATGAGGATAGTGGGCTTGTGGTTGAGGGCGATGCGGCTGGTGAGGATTTCTTCGCCGAAGATGGCAACATCCCGCCGGCATTGAAGACCTTGTTCGACCTTCTGATGCTGGTGGAAACCAGCCGCAAGGCGACCGAGCGGGCCGTGTCGGCGTTGACCGAAGCCGGTGTCATTGCGCCCTGGCCGATCAAGCTCAAGACCGAGCAAGGCGAGAAGGCAATCGGCGGATTACACCGCATCGATGAAGCCGCCCTCCTTGCGCTGCCGGATGATGTCTTTTTGAAGGTGCGCACAGCATTGCCGATCGCTTATGGGCAACTGTTGTCGGCGGGACAGCTTGGCATATTCGAGCAGCTGGCGAAGCATCACAACCAGCTGGCGCCACCGCCCGCCGCGGCATTGCCGGAAACCATCGATAGCCTGCTCGGGATGCAGAGCGACGACACGATCCAGTTTGGTTAAAGTCAGGAGCGAGCCTATGCCCCATGTCACCATTGACGGTCGCGACTTTGAGCTGGACAAACTGAGCGAGCCTGCCCGCCAGCAGGCATTGAACATCAACCTGGTCGACCAGGAAATCCGCCACCTGCAGTTCCAGCTGAGAATCTGCCAGACCGCGCGTAATGCTTACGCGGCTGCTTTGCAGGGGGCACTGCCCAAGGATCAGTGAGGCGCGGTGATTACATGCGAACTCGTGTTTTTGTGTCAACCGTCTTCTTATCGCTAACCGCGGCCATGGTTTCGAGCGCGGCGCTTGCGCAGCCCGCACCGTCCAGCAACTACACCAGCTTCGATGTGACCTCGGCAAAGCCAACCCAGCTCGGCTACTACGCCGCGGCGCATAAGGACTGCACGCCGGCGCCGTTGCCAAAAATCAGCGTCATCGAGGCGCCGAAATCCGGCACGCTCACGGTGCGTCGTGGCGAATTGAAAACCGACCAGGTTGCCGGCTGTCCAGGGCTCAAGACACCGGCACAGGTCGTGTTCTACCAGGCACGCGCCGGCGCTGTTGGCAGCGACCACCTGGTCTATTTGGTGACGAACCCGACCGGCGAGATGGCAACTTACGACGTGACCATCAATATCAAGAACCCGCCCGAGCAGGTCAAACCATCGGGTGGATCGAAGATTTGAGGGGCGGCTGCAAATGCAATAGTCTCTCAATCGCGCTGGTACAAAAGAACCGTCAGGTCAGTCCATACAGGGCACTTATGACGTGACCATCAAAATCAAGAACCCGCCGGAGCAGGTCAAGCCGTCAAGTGGATCGAGGATCTGAGGTGAGGGCGCGAGCCGTGATTACGCAATCAACCACTTTACGCATGTGCCTCACCAATAACCTTGATGCGTCCATGCGCGCGATTGCGGGGTTTCGTTCCGTTGCAAACTGCCGCCTGCGGGGTCTTCGCGAAGACAATTCCCTGATCAGTGCTCTGCAATTCCCTGTTTCCCGAACAGAAACTCCCTGATCTTCGTCGACGGAATTCCCTGTTCTTTAAGCCCGGAATGCTCTTAAGCCATTGGAATCGCGGTGGTTGTCACATTTCGTTTGCAAAAATGGTCTCTGTCACCACTCGGGCAAGCGCAGAGATAATAGTGTCGGGGGGAGCCTGACCTGGTGGGGCCTTGGGGTTTGCCGACTTCCTACTAGTGGTTGAAATCTGACGCTTGGTACCCACGACATGAAATGCAGCCCGAAGCGGGTGTGGTCGGACCGCTTTTGGCATCGGTCGCTTTCGGAGCGAAGCGGACAAGTACCAGCGTCGACCTTGACCAACTCGGTCGCGAATGATGACCAATTAGCGGCATCAGGAGGCTCTGGCCAAGCCGAGAGTTCCATCGTATCGTCCTCGTAAGGTCAAGCGCATTGCTTGCCTTTAGAGCTGCCCCAAAAGCGCCGACGTACCGAAGTCGCCGTTTATATCAATTGGCAGCCTGTTGCCATCGGTCGGAACAATTTCAAACCCAAAATTGATCTTGGATGGTCGCGGCTGTCCAGGATATAATGCCGTGACCAAACGCTAATACCGCGAGGGCCGGTATCGCAGTCTTCTAACCTCCGGCTGTCAGGCCGGCTTCGGACGAGGACGGGAATTGAATAACGATGGCACAAGCACAAGCAACTGTTCTGCAAGAGATCAATGGGCTTTATGTAGCCTTGTATGGTCGCGCCGCCGATGGCCCCGGCATCAATTACTGGATCGCGCAGTTACAGGGCTTTGACCCCGCCGCTACCTCGGCCAATGCATCGACGCTGGCGATTAGTGCTGCCGATGCCACGTACCTCGGGCAGCAATTTGTGAACACGCAATCGAGTTATTTCAACACGCAATACGGCTCGCTCAGCGATCTCCAGTTTGTTCAGGCGCTTTATACGAACATTGGCGGCAACACGGGCGACGCTAATGGGATTAAATACTGGTTAGGCCTGCTGGCGGTAGCGGAAGGGTCTGGTCAATCGGGACAGAACGCTCGCGCCGGGCTGGTGGGTCAGTTTGCTCATGACATGCTCAGCATCGACCTGACCGTTGGTGCCGCGGCATTGGGATTGAGTGCATCGGATTATGCGGCGGCGGTGGCGCGGCAGCAGCAATTTCAGAACAAAGTCTTGGTCTCCGACTACTATGCGATTGAGTTGACCTTGCCGGGAGTGGGAGGCGCTGCAAACGTCCTTTTAGTAACAGCGACAGGCACTCAGGCGTTTACGGCGGCGCAGAATGCCATTGCTGGGGTTACAAACAGCCCGGCGTCGGTTACGACCGCCGAAGCGGCGATTGTGGCCTCAGTAGTGGCTGGGAACCTCAGCCCGTTGACTCGAAACGGCGCCTCCGCCTCCGCCTCCGCCTAAAGTGATGGCACTGACGGTGGCGGGTGAAACGATAGCTCTTAACGGGACTACCGGCACGATCACCCTCAGTGGCGCAGACCTGACGGCTTATCCGGCTGCCAGCTATGGCACCGTCGCTAACGCCGCAGCAGTGGGTATTACGAGCGTCACGGGTGATTTAACCACCTTGTTCGCCGCTGGCAATGTTAATGCGACGACTTACAACTTCGGCACTGGCGTCGTCAGCGGAACGGACGTGGTTGATGCCATACTGAAATATACCGGCATCACCACCTATATCGCCTCGAGCCATGGTGACACGGTCACGCTGTCGGCCGCCGCGCAGAATGTGACCGGCGGTGCGGGCAACGATACCGTTGCCTTTGCTGCGCTGACGCCAACCGGCACCATCGCCCTCGCGGGCGGCACCAACCATTTCACGGCAACCGTCGGTCACGACCTCAGTGGTGCGACGATCACGGCCACCGGCGGAACGGCTGACCTGACCCTCAGTGCTGACGGGCCCGAGATCCTGAATACGGCTGAGTACAATCTGTTCAATGCGACAGGCATCACCTTTACCGGCACGGCGGGCCCCAGCCACGACGCCATCGTGTTCTCCAACGCTGGAACGGTGACCGCCAACAGCAATGTGCTCAACTACGCCCTGACAGCGGCAGGCGCCGAGGTCATTCATGGTTTGGCCACGACCGCGACCGTAACGGACAGTGCCGCCGGCGTGACGACGACGGCATTGACGGTCGATCAGGCATCGGCGGGTACGGCTCTCACTGTCGCCTTCAGTGGGGCCAACGACACCATCACCACCCTGACCGAAGGCGGTGCCAGCGGTAGCAGCTACTACGATGCGGTGAAGGTGACCATCAACAACACCGCCACCTCGGGCACCTCGACGATCACGACCCTGACCGACGGCTACACGGGCACAAAAGCCACGACTACCTTGGCGGTCACCGACGTCTCGGGTGCGACTACGACTATTGGTACGATCAGCGACACGGCATTGACCACGGTCAATCTCGGCAGCACCGTCGGTACGGTCAATATCGGCTCGGGCACCGCTCTTACTCAAAGTCTGACGGTGACGTTTGGGTCGGGTACCGACACACTGTTCGACAGCAATAGCGCGGTGACGGCGACGCTCGGAACGGGTACCGACGTCATTCATGGTTTGGCCACGACCGCGACCGTAACAGACAGTGCCGCCGGCGTGACGACGACGGCATTGACGGTCGATCAGGCATCGGCGGGTACGGCTCTCACTGTCGGCTTCAGTGGGGCCAACGACACCATCACCACTCTAACCGAAGGCGGTGCCAGCGGTAGCAGCTATTACGATGCGGTGAAGGTGACCATCAACAACGCCGCCACCTCGGGCACCTCGACGATCACGACCCTGACCGACGGCTACTTGGGCACACTAACCACGACCACCTTGGCGGTCACCGACGTCTCGGGTGCGACTACGACTATCGGTGCGGTCAACGACAGCGCGTTGACCACGGTCAATCTCGGCAGCACCGTCGGTACGGTCAATATCGGCCCGGGCACCGCTCTTACTCAAAATCTGACGGTGACGTTTGGGTCGGGTACCGACACACTGTTCGACAGCAATAGCGCGGTGACGGCGACGCTCGGAACGGGTACCGACGTCATTCATGGTTTGGCCACGACCGCGACCGTAACAGACAGTGCCGCCGGCGTGACGACGACGGCATTGACGGTCGATCAGGCATCGGCGGGTACTGCTCTCACTGTCGGCTTCAGTGGGGCCAACGACACCATCACCACCCTGACCGAGGGCGGTACTCTCAACCTCGCTTACGATGCGGCGACCGTGACCATCAACAATACCGCCACCTCGGGCACCTCGACGATCACGATCCTGACCGACGGCTACTTTGGCACGCTAACCACGACCACCTTGGCGGTCACCGACGTCTCGGGTGCGACTACGACTATCGGTGCGGTCAACGACAGCGCGTTGACCACGGTCAATCTCGGCAGCACCGTCGGTACGGTCAATATCGGCTCGGGCACCGCTCTTACTCAAAATCTGACGGTAACGCTTGGGTCGGGTACCGACACACTGCACATCGGCAACGCCGCCGATAATGTGACCGGCGGCAGCGGCGCCGATACCCTTGTTCTAGCGGCGGCTAGTTACACCGGCAGTTTCACGGATAGCGTGGGCGGTGCAAATGTGTTGGACGTCACCAATAACGGTGCGACGAACATCAGCAGCGCAACAATAAGCTCCACCGGCACCGTCGGCCTGAAGTTTGATGGCACGGCTGCGCAAAACATCACCATGACCACGGCTGAGTACACCGGCTTCCATACTATCACGGTGGGTTCCGGTGGTGCGGCGGCAGCGACTAATACCGTTACTCTGACAACGGCTGCGACCGTTACCGACAATGTCAGTGTGAGCAATTATGTCCTTGGCAATTTCACCAATAGCTTCACCGTCGCCAACAATGCTGCTGATAATGTGACCGGCGGAACGGGGAATGACACTGTCAATTTGGGAAGCCTGACGCCAACCGGCACCATCGCCCTCGCGGGCGGCACCAACCATGTCACGGCGATCGTCGGTCACGACCTCAGTGGCGCGACGATCACGGCCACCGGCGGAACGGCTGACCTGACCCTCAGTGCTGACGGGACCGAGACCCTGAATACGGCTGAGTACAATCTGTTCAATGCGACAGGCATCACCTTTACCGGCACGTCGGGCCCCAGCCACGACACCATCGTGTTCTCCAACGCTGGAACGGTGGCCGCCAACGCCAATGTCGGCAATTATGTCCTGGCAAACGGCACCAACAGCTTCACTGTCCTCAATAACACCGCCGATAATGTGACCGGTGGCAGTGGCGTCGATACGCTTGTACTAGCGGCCGCCAGCTACACCGGTAGTTTCACGGATAGCGTGGGCGGTGCAAATGTGTTGGACGTCACCAATAACGGTGCGACGGACATCAGCAGCGCAACAATAAGCTCCACCGGCACCGTCGGCCTGAAGTTTGATGGCACGGCTGCGCAAAACATCACCATGACCACGGCTGAGTACACCGGCTTCAATACTATCACGGTGGGTTCTGGTGGTGCGGCGGCAGCGACTAATACCGTTACTCTGACAACGGTTGCGACCGTTACCGACAATGTCAGTGTGAGCAATTATGTCCTTGGCAATTTCACCAATAGCTTCACCGTCGCCAACAATGCTGCTGATAATGTGACCGGCGGAACGGGGAATGACACTGTCAATTTGGGAAGCCTGACGCCAACCGGCACCATCGCCCTCGCGGGCGGCACCAACCATGTCACGGCGACCGTCGGTCACGACCTCAGTGGCGCGACGATCACGGCCACCGGCGGAACGGCTGACCTGACCCTCAGTGCTGACGGGACCGAGACCCTGAATACGGCTGAGTACAATCTGTTCAATGCGACAGGCATCACCTTTACCGGCACGTCGGGCCCCAGCAACGACACCATCGTGTTCTCCAACGCTGGAACGGTGACCACCAACATAACGTAGCAACTATATCTTGGCGGCGACGGGCGGTGACGCGATCACGATCGGGACTGCGGATACGGTCGCCCTTGGTTCGCATGCCGGTGCTGATACCGTCACGTTCGGGACGGCGACGAGTAGCGCTGGCGTCACCGGTTGGGACTACACGAAGGATATTTTGACGGTGAGTGCCATCGGCACGGGTGTTGTCGCTGCTGCTCCTGTGGACCTGACATTCAGTTCTGGCAGCGCAAACGCTCTCAGCATGGGCCATGTGAATTTCGTGACAGACAACACGCATGCCGGGAGCGAGGCTTCTTTTTACACCACTCTTACTAACTACGCGACCGGAAGCGGGAACCTTGATACTGGCGCGACCGCGGCAAACGCGATCTTAGTTGTCAATGACGGCACAAACTCGGTCGACGACGTGTTCTACGTGGTCGGTAACGGGACCAATGGTGCCACGAGTGTCACGCTGGTGGGGACCTACGACGTCGCTACCAATCATTTCACCGCCACCCTGCTGGCCTAAAACCAGAAAGCCGGTACTTTTTTGAGGAGGCGCAATTCGAGCGCCTGCTCAGCCACACCGCCTTGAGCTCCTGCGCCTCACGCCGCAGGTTCTTGACCTCACCATTGGTCGCCGCCCACGCCCGTCGCCCGCCAGACGACGCTTGCCGGCCTCCAGAACTCCTTGACCACGCGTAATAAAGGTCGGGAATGGACTGTTCGTCGCCAATGCAACTGCGCTCAACAAGGTCGGCCTTATCTTTGACGCACGGCGCCAAAATATTACCATACCACGCAAGAGTATAATGACTTCAGCACTATCACAACGGGCGAGTACACGCAGCAAATAGCACCATCACCTTCACCATATAAAAAGCAACGTGTACAACTACACGCTGGCGGCAACGCTTCACCTACCACACCGTCACTCGGTCTGGCGATACGATTACGAATGGCAGCGGCAATGACTTTATCCAGGTGACCGTGGGTTCGGCGACCATCAATGCCGGGCTTGGCACCCACACCATAACGTTCGCAGGCTCGGGGAACCATATCGTCAATCAGGGTGGCACTGACACGCTTACCGATAACGGAACAAATAACACAATTGTTCTACCGTTGGCCGGTCAAGGGCTAGACACAATAAATGGCAGCGTTTTGACCAATGGGGATACTTTCGACTTGCGTTCCGCACTTGCCGCTACGACGTGGGATCAGCAGCTCGGCGACATTGGCAATTATCTGACACTCGGAACGTCAGGCAGCGATGCTCTTGTTGAGCTTAGTGTAACCTCCGGGGGAACGCCGATTACGGTGGCGATACTGGTGGGACAGGGCTCTGTTAGCCTTTCGAATTTCCTCACCCACGCGCTGCTGACCTGAGTAGGACATCAGTCTGCGGGCACTGTGCCGACGCTGCTCGCCACCGCCGACGAGATCGTCGATTATCGATGCCGTTTGCTGCGGTGCATGAAGTCCGTTTCTGATGCTGTGGACGCGCTTTAAGAGACCCGGTGCGTCATTGAATGGGCCAGCGTCGAGTTCATCGACGAGAATGGCGGTGGGCCCGACGTTCGCCTGAGTAACCCGGCCCATACCGCACGCTATTCGCATTGCAGTGAAAATGGAAGCACCCAAATGCATTCGCGTAAATGTAACGCTGCCCGAAGACATTCTGGAACGCATTGATAAATGCGCGACAAGTCGCGGACTTATACCAAGTTCCAAAAATCGTGACTCTTTAGGGATTTTCAAATCAGGGCGGCTCTGATTCAACATGGCGAACGATGGAGGTTCGCCATGGCGGTATTGCTTCGGGAAGATTTTGACGCGTCGCGGCTGCGGGGGTTGGCGAAGCAAACCAAGGATGGGCCGCAGGCTCGGCGGCTTCTGGCGCTTGCCGCGATCTATGACGGCGCGCGCGCACCGAGGCGGCGAAGATCGGCGGCGTTGGGCTCCAGATCATCCGCGACTGGGTGTTGCGCTTCAACGCGCGCGGGCCCGATGGTCTTCTCAACGGCAAGGCGCCGGGCCAGCCCTCCAAGCTCAATGACGCCCAGCGCCAGGCGATCGCCCGAATGATCGAGAACGGCCCAATTCCGGCGATCCACGGCGTAGTGCGCTGGCGGTTCATCGATCTGGCGCAATGGATCTTCGAGGAGTTTCGCATCACCATCGCCAAGCAGACGCTCAGCCGCGAGTTGCGCGCCATGGGCTATCGCAAGCTGTCGGCCCGCCCGCGCCATCATGCGCAGGCCGAGGGCGCGATCGAGGATTTTAAAAAAACTTCCCCACGCGCCTGGATGAAATCGCGCGCGAGAAGAGCGATCGATCAGCGACAAGATAGAAATCTGGTTCGCAGGACGAAGCGCGTATCGGCCAGAAGAACAAGATCACCCGCCGCTGGGCCAAGCGTGGCACCCGGCCCAGCGCGCCCCGGACCAGCGCACCGCCTCGACCTACATCTTCGGCGCCGTCTGCCCGCAGGAGGGCAAAGGCGCAGCCCTCATCCTGCCGGCCTGCAACACCGAGGCGATGAACCTGCATCTCGCGGAGATCGCCGAGATGGTCGCGCCCGGTGCCCACGCCGTCCTCCTGGTCGATCAAGCCGGCTGGCACCTGTCGACGCGCCTCGTCGTGCCCGCCAACATCACCATCGTCGCCCTGCCGCCAAAATGCCCCGAACTCAACCCGGTCGAAAACGTCTGGCAGTTCATGCGCGACAACTGGCTCTCCAACCGCGTCTTCAAATCCTATGACGATCTCGTCGACCACTGCTGCGACGCATGGAACAAGCTCGTCGATCAGCCCTGGCGCATCATGTCCATCGGATTGCGCCAATGGGCGCATGGGTTCTGATCAATGGGACTTGGTATTACTCGGTCTGCATTCCTAACTCGCGCCGCGAAGCGCTAATTAGAAAAGGCGTGAGCCAAATCCATTTCGTGTTGCTTTGAAATCGGCCTCGTCGAACTCATCGACGAGAACGGCGGCGGCCCCGGTGTGCGACTGCGCAAACGCCAGCGGCAATAAAAGCCAAAGTAATTCGCAGCGAAGATGGTCCAACTTCCGCCGCGTTAAATAGGCCAGGGCACCCGGGCTAAACTCAGAATTTGGGCCCAAGCCCATCAAACCGGCTTTTTCCGTTGACTTGACGGCGTAGACATTAGTCAAAATATGGCATATGCTGGAGCATATGCCGGGAGCCTGCGATGACCTCTGAGCGACATGTGAAGCTGTTCAAGAACGGCCGAAGCCAGGCGGTGCGGATTCCGCGAGAATTTGAGCTCCCGGGCGAAGACGCCATTATGCGCAAGGACGGCGCGCGGCTGACCATCGAGCCAGCCCCGCCCAAGTCTCTGTTGGCGGTATTGGCCACGTTGTCGCCGCTTGAGGAGGATTTTCCCCCGATTCCGGAGCTGGCGCTCGATCCGGTCGAGTTCTGATGCGCTATCTGCTCGATACCAATATGGTCAGCGATCTTGTCCGTCACCCGCAGGGCCAAGTGACGCAAGCCATCCGCGCGGTTGGAGAAGGCCAAGTGTGCACCAGCATCATCGTGGCGGCGGAATTGCGTTATGGGGCGACAAAAAAAGCTTCACCTCGCCTGACGGCGCAACTGGAAACGGTGCTGCGTGCACTTGAAATTCTTCCCTTCGCGGTACCGGCCGATGCTGTTTATGGGCGGCTACGCACGCTCTTGGAGCAGCATGGCCGGCCGATCGGCGCCAATGATCTGTTGATTGCGGCTCAGGCCGTTGCGCTAGGGCTCACCATGGTCACCGACAATGAACGCGAGTTCGCGCGTATTGATGACCTGCCTTGCGAGAATTGGCTGCGGCAACCTAGCTAAGGTCTGATCCACAAAGGCGCTGACCGCGATTATGGTGTGTCATCGCCCGACTTTCCGGGCGTGGTCACCGCCGGCAAGAGCCTAGACGATGCAGGCGTGCAGCTGCGCAACCGTCAACGGGAAAAAAAGCCCAAATAATCGCCCCGTCAGCTTTGGCGGGTCATTAAAGCGAAAGCAACGGTTTGAGCCTCGCTCGCACTTCGTCAAGCACGCCAGCCGGAGCTTTACATATAAAGCGCGATCCTCGCTGCTTCCATGACGCGCTACGCAATTGATCGGCTTGCACCATGCCACTGATCTCGTGGACGTCCGGCATAGGCACATGAAAACTCCAATCGCGATCGCGCCGAGTAATAGGGCAGGCGATGCAGCGACCAGTTAGTTTATTAAAGGCGCTCGGCGATAGGACGAGTGCCGGTCGCCGTCCGGCTTGCTCGTTAGCAACCGGTTGCAGGAAATCGAGCCAAATTATATCGCCTACATCGGGACAATAGGCGGCCACGTCACCATGCCTCATTGCCGCGCCGCGGACCCCAATCGACTTCTTGCGGAACGTTGTCCCGCGTCATTCCGCTCAGCAATTCATCAAGCGTATAGCGCGATTTGCGTGCTGGCTTGACAATGGGGCGCAATACCAATGTGCCGTTCTCGACCTTTATTTCGGCACGCTTGCCGTCGCTTGCTTTAATGGCATCGGCCAGCGCCTTAGGAATGCGCACAGCGAGACTGTTGCCCCACTTGCAAAATTCAATGATCATGCCGGGATCCCCAGAATGTATATACTAAGTATATACATCGGACATACGGCTGACAAGAGGCCAGGGAGGATTCGTATCCTCGTAACAACGCCGGCAGCGGCTGTGGGGTCGGTGCAATTAGAAATTAATTCAGTGTCGCTATCATTATTAGCCACGCGGCGCGATAGCTGCAAACGAGCGGGACCATGAGTACGATCGATGACCCAGCGAAGCTCGTCAGAGACGCCAAGCGCGGTGTTGGTGCGGAGCGTTACGTCGCGACGTCTGCTTGTGATGGCACGAAGGAGACGTTCGAGGGCCACCGATTAGTGTGCACTTTCGGGGTGAATGCAGACGTGTCGCGGGCGGATCAGTGCAGCCGAGCCAGAGTCGCTAAATTGTAAACATCTGATTTGATCGAATTATAAATCAATTGGTTAGGCTATTCTGGCAGTGTCGTCCCCGATCCAATGATATGATGATGTTGGACGAATCATAGCTCGACGATGTTGCTTAGAATAAGCCGCGCGTGGATACGTCATGAACATCAACGTGATCTATGGTCAGGGTGCAGCCAACAATGCGGCGCCGTCAGGATTCTATACCGCCGTCAACTATGTCGTTAATTACTACGACACCCTTTTCACCAACAATGTCACGATCAATATCAATATCAGCTATGGGTCTATTCTAGATCCCTATACCAACACATATTCAAATGTGTCCTCGGGGGATCTCGGCGAAAGTTATGATAACAACGAAACCACCTATAGCTACGCTGCGACGAGGAATATTCTCTTAGGCGAAAATGCGCCCGGCGCGAGCACATTACCGTCGAATTCTCCGGTTCCAGGTAGTCTCTCTATAGGCTCGGCCGAAGCGAAGGCCTTGGGGCTCATTGGCGCCAGCAGCGCACTCGACGGCTCTGTTGGGATCGCAGCGGCTTCCGCCAACACAGCGTGGGACTATAGTGCCACCACGACGCCAACAGCGAACCAATACTATTTGGTTGGAGTGCTTGAGCACGAAATTTCTGAGGGTATGGGCCGGGTATCAGATCTCGGTCCCGGTGGCCAATATACCGTAACAGATCTTTACCGTTATTCGTCAGCGGGCGTGCGTGATCTCACCACCGGCGGCAAAGGCAGCACCGCTTATTTTTCAATCGACAACGGCACGACGAATTTAGGGACCTGGAATAACCAAATCTCGAACGGAGATCTTGCGGATTGGTATCCCCAAGGCCCAGGCCCCGGGGGTAACGACGCCTACAACGATTATAACAATCCTGGCGTCATCAACGCCGTCTCGCCTACTGACATTATCTTGATGCAAGCCTTGGGTTGGACTATTGGAGGCCCGACCGCGACGTCGCTTACGGCCGCGGCGGATAATCAAGCGACGAGCGTGACAGCGGGGCACGTCGTGACTATCACGGTTACGACGAGCGCGGCGGTGACGGTGACTGGTACACCAACACTGCAACTCAATGACAACGAAGTTTCGCTCTATACAAGCGGCTCCGGCAGCAACACGCTGACCTTTACCTACACGGTGCAGCTCGGAGACAACGTTGCCGATCTCCAGGTCACCGGGCTGACTCTGCCGTCGGGCGCTTTGATCCAGAGTGTAAGTCTTGCTAATTTAGCTGGTGGTGTGACCGGCGACCTCGCCCTAGCCATAAATACCACGACGACGCCCACCACTACGGTTCAGCAAGAAATCCTTGGACTTTACGCCGCCCTGTATAACCGAGCGAGCGATTTCCCCGGTTATTCTTACTGGGCCGCCTTTGTCGGCCAGCAGCCTGATGCGATAGGAGTGACGCTCGCTAATGCCGGCAGCACCGCGATCACGCTCAACGATGAGCAGGTGATGGGACAAGCTTTCGTCAACACCCAGAGCACGTTCTTCAATCAAACTTACGGCAGCCTAACCGACATCCAGTTTATTAATGCGCTCTATGTCAATATCGGCGGCAATGCGGGGGATCCCGGCGGCGTTACCTATTGGACTAATTTTTTGCAGCAGGCGGAAGGGTCGAGTCCAACAGCGGCACAGATCACAGCCGCCCGTGCTGGGCTCGTCGGACAGTTCGTGCATGACTTGATCGACGTAAATTTGGCGACCTTCACAATGCTGACGCCTGCGCAACTTCTGGCAGCAGAGCAGCGCCAGGAGACCATCGACAATAAAATTGCGGTGTCGCTGGCCTACTCGAACACCTCGCAGCTATCCGGCGGTACGATTCTTGATCCACACACTATCGGTGACACGGCGTACCAAGCGGCAATCACCGCAATTCACGGTGTGACCTCTGTTGCGACAACGGCTGATATTGCGATCATCGGAATTCACAACGCTGTTGCCAACCAAAATCTACAATTAGTCGTGTGACAATGGCCTAAAAACAATTTTGCTGGAAACTATACCCCGACTCCCCGAGAATCCGAAGACCGCCCCCTGCCAAACGGCTGACCTGACGGATCTTTTGTACCAGCGCGGTTGAGAGACTATTGCTTCCTGCGCTTGGTCAGCAATCCTCGCGTGTTCGAGCGACCCGAACGATAGCGGCCGACGCATGGCATCAGGTGCGCGCTTGGCTCGCCTGTGAAACAGCATGGATACCACAGCCAATAGAGCGCCATGCCGATCTATCGCATGAGCTGCTCGCGTTGCCCGGTGTGCATGCCAATCTCGTGCCTGACGCACATTTGGCGGCGCTGGCGCTAGAGCATGGCCTTACGCTTTGTTCCACAGATGGCGATTTCGCGCGGTTCCCGACATTGCTTTGGTTGAATCCGCTCAGCTCGTAGGGGCGTCTTTTGGGCCTGGCCAGTCAGCCGCTCCTTGTGCTGATCGGAGTACCGTCCGTTCAATATCGCTGGCTCCGAAGACACCCTGCCGGCCTGTCAGCTTGATTGCAGTGAATATCCCTTGAGCCCGATCCCGGGTCACCAGATCCTGGCGGCGACCATAGTCGCGGGATGGTCGCGGGATCGGGGTGGTGTTGTCCGGCGGCAGACTGACTGGGTGCTGCGGCACATTGACTGGGTACTGGCCCTGATCAGCTGCTCTTGGCTCAGGCGGTGAGATTGCCGGGAAGATTGTGAGCGTGTGGCGCGCCATCGCCGGCGATGCGATTTCTGGTTGCTGGGACCTCGCAAGTCAGTACGATGCAGGTGAAACGGATGCAGCGGGCTGACATGCAAGCGGGTGATCACAAGGTGCTGGTGACCGGCGCTTCGGGCTTCTATGGCCGGCACCTGGTCCCGTTCTTGCAAGCTACCGGTTACGAGCCCGTCGTGATGACGCGCCGGGATGTGTCGTTCGGCGGCCCCGTCAGGGTGATAAAGATCACCGACATCGAAACGGGCATAGACTGGGCACGCCATCTGGATGGTGTAGGGGCCGTCGTGCACTTGGCCGGCCTGGCGCACGTGACATCGGTTATTCCCGAGCCCGACTATGATCGGCTCAATCGCGCTGTCACAAAGCGTCTCGCGCGAGCGTCAAAAAGCGCCGGCGCGAAGCTCATCTATATCTCTTCCATCGCCGGGCAGTCGGGATCGAGCGCCGACCACGTGCTGGTCGAGAGCGGTCCTGTGGGGCCGACGACGGCATACGGTCGCTCGAAATTGCGCGCGGAGCAGGAGATCGCCGCGGCCGGGGACCGCTACGTGATTTTTCGCCCGACGTTGACTTACGGCAGCGGCGTCGTCGGGAATATGGGGCGGCTCATTAGGCTTTCCACCGGGCGTATTCCTCCGCCGTTTGGCGCGCTGCACAACAAGAGATCCTTGTTGGCCGTGGAAACCATGTGCGAGGCAGTTAGTTTCGCGTTGAAGACCGAGGCGGCCATGGGGCAGACTTTTCTGCTGGCCGATCCGGAGCCCGTCTCGGTGGCCGAGATGGTCCTGGCTCTGCGCGAGGGTGGCGGAATGAGGGGCGGTGGACTGCGCATGCCGCCGGCGATCCTGTCAGCGCTTGCCCGATTGATTGGAGGCGCCGATCTATGGGATAAAATTGCGGGTGACCTCGTCGTCTCGGTCGAGAAGCTCAGGACGTTCGGCTTCCGATGGAAGGTCGATACGCGCGAGGGACTGCGCGCTCTCGGCGCAATATTCTCGGGGAGATTGTCGTCTTGAGAAGTTGGCCGCTCCTTCCTCTAAGTGCAGCGCTAGTCGCCGCCGTGATTTCGACTGCGGCGTCCACGCAGCCTGCGCCGACCAGCAACCACACCGGCTTCGAGGCCGCGCTGGCCAAGCCGGTGCAGTTCGGCTATCGCACAAGGGTGGACATCGGGGTCTACCCTTGGTCGTCGGTTGGAAAAATCTACAACAGCACGGGCGGCGCTTGCACAGGAAGCTTAATTGGGCCGAATAAAGTGCTCACCGCCGCTCATTGCATGTTCAACGCGAGAACACGGCATTTCATTCGACCTGAACGGATCCACTTTCTGCTCGGATATGAAGGTGGACGATACCGTTCCCACTTCATTGTCGCGCATTATGAGATTGGCCCCGGATATGACGCTGCAGCAGTGACAAAAGTCCAAGCGTCGGATTGGGCGGTCCTTACAATTCCAACTTCGGGCGATGATAAAATTCAGCCGATTTACCTGGCGAACGGCCCGGTGCTGAAGAATGCGCCGGTCATGCTTCCGGGCTTTGCGCAAGATCACGCTTTCGCCATGACTGTGGACACGCATTGTCACGTTGTCGGGACGTATGAAGGTGGCTCATTAATGCTTAGCAACTGTGTTGCGCTCCATGGTGATTTAGGCGCTCCAATCATTGCCACGGATGGAACCGGCAATTTCCATGTTGTAGGTGTGCAAACCGCCATAGTGCGAATAGGAGGAATCTACAAAAGCATCGCCGTGGCGTCCACAAGTCCTGGACTTCTTGATGCTGTGGATCGACGTTGATTTGTGCCTGCGAGTTGGCAATTCGTTATGCGTCGTGGCGAGTTGAGGATCGACATGCCCGAATTGGGCCCCTACGGTTTTGTGCGGGGGGCGCGAGGTAACTCGCGTCCCTACCGCGATCCAAGACCCACAACGGACATCGGGGTCGGACGACAGTACTCTGTAGCGCCAACCAAATCCCATATCCGGGATAGGCGGGTACGGTTCTATACTTTGAACATCGACGGAAGGGATCGAGTTCTGTACGATTACTTCCCATGGTGGAAACCGGCATCAATGAGGCACAGAGAGCCCCGGCTCCAGTCACAGCCGCCAAAACCACAATTGCGGCTGCTCAAAAAAACCTCTCTATTCAGTGCCTTCGTGGCGTGGCTGCCCTATTTGTTGTACTTTATCACGCGTCATTCTATTCCGGCCTACGTTTCGGCAATTCTAGTTGGGCGACCGCTTTCGATGGTCGTTTCGGTCTGGTCGGCGTCGCGATCTTTTTCGCGATCTCCGGTCTGCTTATGGCTCAACTCATCCAGCGAACTGACCCGTGGCGATTTCTTGCGCATCGGATAGTCAGGATTTATCCGACCTACTTATTAGCCGTTTCAGTCGGGCTGCCCATCGTCGCACTTGCGGGCAAGTCGGTTGGCCTTCGATTATGGTCGCTAATGCTTGTCCCAGCCGGACAGCGCAAGTACTACTTGGGCGTTGAGTGGACCCTTGTATTTGAGTGCACGTACTATGTCGCGTTGTTCTTTCTCGCGCGGATCGGCTGGCATCGTCACCTAAATGGGATTGTACTCGTCTGGATCGTACTGATTGGAGCCGCCCCTTTCTTTATTGGCTGGAGCGATGACGTTCTTTATCCTGTTTATTCGATTTTGTTTTCCCCCGCTAATGCCGCCTTCATGGGTGGCCTGCTCATTCCGTGGTTCGTCAGTAGGAAGATACGATTTCCAGTTGGTATAGGAATTCTCGCCCTATGCATTCTAATGGTGACGTCACCCACAAATCCTACGATCGCCCGCTGGACTGCCGGTGTTGTGGCGACTTTGCTTGTCATGGACATTGCCCGAATTGACGTTCCGCGGCGCGCTCTGGTCGGCTTGTCTAAACTGGGCGATTGGAGTTACGGGCTCTACCTTTGTCACGTGCCCTGCATTTTACTTCTCTACCAGATATGGCCTTCATCCTTCGGCGTAGGCACGGCTTGGTTTTCCGCAGTTGCCATCGCACTCTTCGTGTCGGCTATACTCGGGAGCATCGACGTGCGGATGTATAGATACTTTAAGCGCGCGGTCGACCATGCAGGTGAAGATCATCGCAGACGCTTGGTTGACATCTATGCCGGCGCGTTCGTCGTCGCAGCTTTGATTGGATCGGTCTGCTTATAGTCCAACGTAAATCGGGGGCCCGTGCTCAGGTGCGGATATTGAGCCATGGGCGAGAATGTCCGCGGCGCAGGTGGCTTATGTGAACCCGGAATGCGAAGTTCAGCACTGTCTGGCTTTGGTTTTGATGCTGTTGACGGGTGCGCCGGGAGACCGGCGGAAGGTAGACGGTGCGAGTCCGTTACGGTGAAGGCGTAGCGAGCCACACCGGCCCCGAGTTATGCGCGTGTGGTCGTGAGGCTGCAAGCGAAGCGTTGATAGGGGAGTGCGTAGGCTAGGTATTGAGCGGCGTAAGACAAGTTCGGGGCGCTGATGTTTTCCGTCCAACAGAAGGCAAGATGGTTCGTGTCGTCATTGCAAGACACGAGCCAGCCCCGCGTCGTCGTAGACCCTGGCATGCGCAGAAGCCTTTCGACCGGGAACCGGGAGATCTCCATCGCTGTCCCCACCAGTCGTGGCCGGGACCGCGTCGGGAAGGCCGGAGGCCGTAGCCGACGATGAGCGCGAGGGAGAAGTCGGACCTGCCCGTAGTAGCAGAGAAGCGAGCGAACAAAGCGGCCTCGGCTGCGGCGGAGCTTGTGGAGCGAAGGGGCGGTGATGACGAAACTTGGGCTGACGCTCAACGAGACGAAAACCTCGGTGAAGGACGCCCGGCGGGAAAGCTTCGATTTTCTTGGCTATACGCTAGGACCACGCCACTTTCCCAATGGCGGCCGCTGGTATCTGGGCGCGGGCCCGTCCAAGAAAAGCGTACAGCGGATCAAGACGAAAGTCAGCGACCTGTTGACATCGGGCAACAAGAGCGCGTGGCCGGAGGTGCAAGCACGCCTCAACCGCCTGCTGGGCGGTTGGGCTGCTTACTTCACCCATGGCTCTCTCGCGCCGGCGTATCAGGCTGTTGATCGACATGTCTACGACCGAGTGCACGATTTTCTGCGCAAACGACATAAGACGCCAGGGCGCGGCACGAACCAGTTCTCTCGCGAACATGTCTACGAGGAACTGGGTGTGCTGCAACTTAATCGCGTGCGTCGGGTGTCGCCGCCGCGTGCCTTCTGATGAAGCCAGTCGGAAAGCCGGATGCGGGAAAACTGCACGTCCGGTTTGATGAGCGGGGAGGGAAACGGAGCGCGCTCCAACGTGCCACCGCGCCCTTCCTCGACTCTACTCAAACGGCAGAAGAACGATGCTGCCGATGCGGAAGCGATCTGCGAAGCGGTGACCAGGGCCAACATGCGGTTCGTCGCTACCAAGACGCCCGAGCAGCAGAGTTGTCTGATGCTTCATCGCACGCGCCATCTGTTCATTCGCCAGCAGACCGCGGTGATTAATGTGATCCGGGCGCACCTTGTCGAGTTCGGGATCGTGGCGCTAGTCGGCCGCAAGGGTGTCGAGGAACTGCTCGATGTCGTCGCCGATTTAAATGGCGACCGGTTGCCCGAGCGTGCCTCGCAGCACTTGGGGCTCAACTGCGCAGGCTCAAGGAGCAGATTTTGGAGTTCGACCGCATAATTATGGCTTGGCACCGATCCAATGAGACGAGCAGGCGGCTCGATGCGATCCCCGGTGTCGGTCCGATGCTGGCTACGGCCCTGGTTGCCTGCGTCGCTGACCCAAAGGGTCTTCCGGTCAGGACGCAACTTCTCGGCCTGGATCGGGCTGGTGCCGAAGCAGCAATCGAGCGGGGGCAAGGACAGGCTCGGCAGTATCAGCAAGCAAGGCGATCGCTATCTGCGCAGCCTGTTCGTCGCCGGTGCGCTCTCGGTCATCCGCTATGCCAAGATTCGCGGCACCAAGCATCGGCTCTGGCTCACGGCGTTGCTAGCGCGGCGGCCAGCGGACATGCCAGCCCCGCTCACGGATGTCTTCTTCTTAGGGATAAGGGATTACTGCATTGGCTATCTTGCCAAAAAAGCGGTCAATGCCTAAGATTTGAGTCACTTCGGGAGCCATCTAGGAGAATGCCGGCCGGTTCGACGGGCCGGGTTAAGACTAAGAGGCCGTTTCGAAACCCACTGAGGCCCTTCAATATCAATCTTTTGAAACGACAAGAAGTCGGAAAAAGCGGGACTTTGAAATCGCGAAACAGCGAGCAACGCTGCTGTTGAACACCTCGGCGGAGGGTTTCGAAACGGACTCTAAGGTTGAGGCGTATGAGCACGCGGTATTGTGTTCGCAATGCGTCGAGGGAATTTTCGGAGGGCGGGGTGTATGTAAGAGGTTTAATTCGCTTTTTCGCCATCGCATCGACATTCTTCACGCAGTCTGTTTTCGCCGCGGATAACTCCTTTCCGTGGCTCGACGAGGTGCGCGTCGGCGTTACGTCCTCTGCTAGCAAAAGGGCGTCTGCCAGCGGTGAATTGCAAGCCCTCTTCTCACCGTTGGCTACGATAGGCCATCCCTACGATCCAAATTGGGCGTGGTTCTTTTCCCCTCGGCCTCTCATCGGAGCGTCTATAAGTCTCGAGGGCAAGACCTCTCAAGCATATGCTGGTCTTGCTTGGGATCTGCCGATCTCCGGTCCATATTTCGTCGAATTGTCGGCCGGTGGACTTGTTCACGATCAAACTCTTAATCAGACTTACAGCGACCGCCCCGCTCCTTTGACAACACGCTTTTTGTTTCGCGAATTGATCGCGATTGGTTACGACATCAATGCAAATTGGCGGATATTGGTGTTCGCGGATCACGGGTCGGATGGAGATCTTGGCTACAGAAATGAAGCAGTGAACCGCGTCGGCGTGCTGTTGGGCAATAAGTTTGGACCATCAACCAATAAACTTATTAAAGCAGATTCTCCGATTTCCACTTTTAGCTGGGCGGGCCCATATGCGGGCTTCGGCGTCGGGTTGGCGCGTGGCAAATTTAGTATAACATCGCCTATCAACTCGACCGCGAATGATAATTCGGTCAATGTTGCCGCGCAGGTCGGATATAATTGGGTATATGGCTTTGTCGTGGTGGGGGGCGAGGTCGACTACTCCGTCCAAGGCCTCACCGGAAGTGCGGACATCAACGCGGCTGATGCGGCCGTTTCTGCATCTTCACTTTGGCTGACTACCGCACGAGGCCGAATTGGAACCGATATTCAAATACCGTTCGTGTCCAAACGATCGCTGATCTACGGAACTGGCGGCGTAGCGATTTCGCGAATTGCAAGTGGCTACTGCGTAAATGCCACAGTCCAATGCTACACTGGACCAACTCGGGATATTGGCGGCGGTTGGGCTGTTGACGCCGCAATACGGAGCGGTTGGACGGTCGGCGGTGGTGTCGAGATTCCCATGACGCCCGTGGTTACCGCCAAATTTGAATATCTCTACGTTGATTTTGGAAAGTTAAGCTTCACTAATAACGGGGCTATTAGTGACGAATTTTCATTCAGCCAGCATATCTTGCGGAGTGGGTTGAATTTCAAGTTTTAATCGCAATGATGTTCATTCGTTGGTGCGGTGACAAACTGGCGGCAATGCCGTGCATCGGTCGCGAGCGGCACGAGTTGGCATAACATTGGTTCGAGGCCTATTGGGCATTTGATGAAGACCCAACCTGCCAGTCGTGTAAACCACGAAAGTCGGGGTGATTATAAACCTCAAGACCTTCAAGGCGCTCGACAATACCGTTCCGCCGTCGCTACTCAGCCGCGCTGATTAGGCGATGAAATAATGATTTTTTTCTGCGCTGCATGAGTCCGGTTCTGGCACTTTGCGTCATTCGCCGCGGCGCATCATTTGGTCGCTCTTGGAGTCACAGCGACAAAGGTCGGCCCGGAAGCTGAACGGGTACACAGCGATTGACCAGGACCTACCATCCGGTCTGAGCGCACTGTTAGTCTAGCCGCCAAGTTTAGGAAGCGTTCCGCCAGAAACTAAGATGTATACACTAAGAAACAGCACCCCGAGGAACAGGAGAAATGAGAATCGCGATTTGCGCCGTCTCGGAATCCTTACTTCGATCCTATGTCCGTTCGGGGTCTTAATAACGGTCATCATTTTAGCGTATCGGCTCGATTTGGAGCGGACGGAAGGAGTTGAACCTACGCTCCCACTTGGGAAAAGTGGCGCTCTGCCGCTGAGCTACGTCCGCGAATGTTGTTTAACGGCATTCTATCAAAAGCCGTGACAGGCGCGTTAGCAAAGACCGGTAGTAACCTTACCGCAGTGGCCGGATTGAGCGCTGTCATTGACTGTCTCTTTCATTTCAAAACCAAGCGAGCAATGCTGGCGATTGGCAAATGACTGCGTTCGCGGCACCGCACCATTTAGGACGCGATTGAACAACAACGGACAAACGTCGATTTTGGCCCGCGGCGGCTCGAATTAACTGTCGCTTTTGAGAAAATCGTACTTGCCAACACCCTGGAGGAGAAGGAATTGACAATCCGTCGTCCCTCGGTTCGAGATGAGATGCGCGGTTCCCGGCGTAATCTTATAGCGACCGCCGATCTCAAGCATGCGCTTATCATCGGAATCTCTGGTATTAACTGTAAGAGTGCCTCGCAGGACGAAGTAGTGATCCGTATTCTTGCTGTGGTGATGCCAAGGAATGACGTCACTGGGCGCCAATGTGAAGATGCGCGCCTGGACCACTCAATGCAGGCCGGCCAGTCGCCGGTGGGTCGCAACCGAGAGTTGCCACCGCTTAGCCTAACACGACAGCTTGGCCCAAAACACTCTCGGCCAAGTCAATGCAGCAATCTCTATCCCGGTGGTACAAGAAGCCGTCATGTTCAATCTAATTGAAACACTGAAAGCTAACGCTAAGCGCTTTCCATCGATCACGGCGATGGTTCGACCGATAATTTTTGCAAAGGAATTAGCAGCTCATCGCAAACTCATACAACCTTACAGATCGCAAGGTGGTCAAAAAAAGCGTGACTATGTGGTGGAAACTCCCCTGCTGATCGGATATTTCGAAGCATGCCTTGGTCTCGGAGAATACGCGCGAGGGTTAGCGGCTGCGCTCGAAACTGCCGGGATACCATTTTCAATCTACCCTTATAACGCCTACACGGGTCGAATTCGGAACGAAGCGCTTTGGGCGCGACTTTATGACGTAGAGAAAGTTCATTCCGTAAATATTTTTTGCATGGCACCTGATCAGACTAAAAACGCCCGTGAAATTATTGGAAGGCGCCACACCGAAAAGAGCTACAATATTCTGAGTACTTTCTGGGAGCTTCAGCATGCGCCGGAATCATGGCGCTCGGACCTCGATTTTTTCGACGAACTGTGGGTCCCAAACCGCTTTGTTGCAAACTCATTTCGGCAAATATTTTCGAAACATATTCTGATCATGCCCCCATGTGTGGATTTAGGCATAGAAAGAGCACCAAATCGCGCAAAGTTCGGTCTCGACCCGACAAAGTTTTATTTTCTATTTTCTTTTGATCGTAATTCCTATATGGAACGAAAAAATCCACTAGGAATAGCAAACGCTTTTGCAAGCGCGTTTAGCGATGGACGAGATGATGTTGGATTGATATTTAAACTGAGTGGCTCGCGGACTCCGTTTCAAAAAATAGCTTTAGAGCTTGAAGCTACTGCTAAACGAGATCGGCGCATCACGATATTGCAGGGCGATTGGCAGCGAGCCGATATTCTCACTTTGATGTCCAGCGTTGATTGTTTTGTATCATTACATCGATCAGAAGGTTTTGGTTTAGGAATGGCTGAGGCTATGTTCCTCGGAAAACCCGTGATTGGAACAGCGTATTCTGGCAACGCGGACTTTTTGACGGAGGAAACGGGCTTTCCCGTGCCCTACCAAATATCCGCGGTCAAGCAAGGAGAATACCCTCACAGCGTAGGAAATTCTTGGGCCAAACCGGATTTACGAATCGCCGCGGAAATGATGCGCACTGTCGCAAGCAAGACAAATGAAGTGCGCAGTAAAGCCTCGCGAGGACAAGCCTATATTCAACAGCACCATAGTCCAAAGGCCGTAGGTAGCGTGATAGCAGCAAGATTGCGAGAACTATAACTTACCTGCGCCGCTTCGTTTGCGCCGCCAATGTCGACCCATATGAGGCGCCTGGCAATCTCGCTGCATCTCTTTAAGGTCGATAGCTGCTCGCATCGCTCCTTGATTCCAACAGCGTCGCAAAAATCATATCGATCTAGCACTTTGAGATTGTCGGGAATTGCGGTTCGCATCCGTCAGGCGCGTATAGGTCTAGACCTGCGGAAATCCCCTTCCTTGATTTAAATCCCAGCTTCGATCTACTAGTCGTCGCAGGGAAACCATCGTAGTATAATAATCGAAGGAAATAAAGAATGGCCATTTCGCGCGTCCCAGTGCTCTTAATCTTCGCCGCTCTGTTGGGCGGTTGTAGTGCTGCTGTTTCGCCGTATCAAATGCAGGAAACCGCTTCAATGGCTCAAATCGCGGTCACTCCCCCTGCAAAGGTGGAATCGAAGGCGAAAATCTCGACGTCAAGGCCCCCAGCCTTGAAGCAGAATCCTGTTGAGATAATTTCGGGCCTTGACGATAGACGTGAATCCAAGACCACGCCGACCGTCGGGTCGCCGGAATGGAAAAAGGAGCAGGCCGAGGACGAATTCAAGGAGAAACAGTTAAAGCAGGCAATCCAAGGCATTTGCCGCGGATGTTAATCGCATCATGATTAGTCAGCCCTGAAGAATTACGAAGTCATTAAGCGGACGGATTGATTGGGTGTGATGAAGTAATCTGGACTGCCAGTTTGCGGCGGTGACGGCTGGTGCTTCGCAAATTCGGTTTGGCGATTCCTTAGAATCTGAAGCTGTGATTCTCTGCTGTCGAGCTGGGTTGGGCGGAGGGATTTGCCAAATAATCTCACTTAGCCAGATCAGTTCCTGCCCTGGCTGAAGGTCTCACGCCGTCAGCATTGGCGGCCGATGTTGCAAGTCGCTTGTAGACTTTGAAAAATACGACAGGTTGAACTCTACGAGGCCCGTTCATGGCGAATGATCAGCAGATCGAGGAAGTAGCAGCAATGATGTTCGCCGCGGCCCTCGCCTTTACCAATACGATTGGTAGAAAGGGGTGGGCTTGGGAAGCATGCGATGAGAAAACCAAGCATTATTGGCGTAACATTGCTAAACATGCCTGGAACGTTTTCAACCGACCCGCGGTCGTGACCTGACCTGGCTTTTTTAAGCCAAGCGTTGTGTGAGAGAATGGCATGGAAAAGAGCCAGTCATGCCGAAGCAGGGGTTCAGCGCGGAGCAGATGTGACGCCGCTCCGCCATCGAGCCTGTGATCGGTCACATGAAAGCCGAAGGCCATCTCGGCCACTGCTATCTCAAGGGAACCGCCGGCGACGCCGTCGACGCCATCCTCACCGCCGCCGGCCACAACCTCAAACTCGTCCTCGCCTGGCTGAGGATGCTTTTGTGCCTCATCCTGGGCGCGCTATGGCGTGCGTTCGCTGCCCATCCCGGGCTCAAATTGGCTTCTTAACGGACGACCACATAGAAGATGCCGTTGATGATCTCTCGCATTAGCCATGCGCGCGGCCGTCCCGTAATCTTCGCAGTAGGCAGGTGGGGCTCAATCATGTGCCATTCTTTATCGGCCACGTCAGTTTGGTATCGGTTCGTCTCGCGGATATGCTGCATTCGAGTGGTTGGGGTCCACATGGTGTCTCCGGGGTTGGTCTCAGCAACCCCCTGGAATCACGCCGATCCCAGCCACTCAGCCTCTTTCGAAACGGCCTCTGAGAGCGCGATGTTTTCAGTATCGAGCAACGCAATGGCAATGTCACGTTTAGGCGCTTCCGCCAGATCGTGGCTAATGGAGTGGTCGCCTAGATTTATGAGTTCGGAATAACGAAATGATATGGAGGTAGACCAGCCTGACGACGCTCATACATTGCGGTGTAAGCTGCTTCAATGTGTTTGGTGGTAAGCTTCGTATCAAACAATGGCGTAGTAAGACGATTTTTCGCCAACTTGCGTTTGATAGCCGCCAATTTTTCAGGATGCGTAGCAAGATCAATTGCCAGACGCTCGTAGTCCTCTAATGTTGTTGTTATGAGTTCGGGCAGACAGATAGCATTCAACAAACTCGCAGCCACTCTGCTCGCAAATGTTTCTCCAATACAGGTCAACACAGGCAATCCAGCCCATAGCGCATCATTTGCGGTCGTATGGGCATTGTAAGGAAGAGTATCAAGAAACAAATCAGCTATCAGATGCCTCGCCAAATGGTCAGGCAACGACATGCGCTTCGCAAAAATCAGTCGGTCTGCGTTTACACCTCGTGCCTCAGCCTCTTTCCTCAAATTAGCAGATGCCGTCGCATTATCTTCCAGAAGCCACAGCACGCTGCCATCTACTTGTTTAAGTATCCGCGTCCAGCAGTCGAAAATGCCAGGCGTGATTTTGTAGTTCTTGTTGAAGCAACAAAACACAGAACCCGCTGATGGCAGTCCCAATTCAGTACGGGTGAAAGTTCTATAGGGACTGGAGCGCTTGGCGTCGTTGACATGATAGCTATTGGGCAGAAGGACAATTTGTTCCGAGTAGGACCCATACTGTTCCTCTGGAACCACAAATCGATCGGCAATAATGTAATCGATATATTCGGCGCCCATTGTTCCTGGATAGCCGAGATAATTTATCTGAATTGGAGCGGGGCGCTTGGCAAAAATACTCGGTCGTGCATCTTTCGTAAAACCCATCAAATCGACTAAGATGTCTATCTCTTGCTCTCTTACCAGGTTAGCAATCTGATTATCGCTATATGTCCTAGCGTCAATAAAATGTTCTGATGATGCTTTCAATCGCTGGCGCAGTTCTGAATTATCGTCAGGTCCAAGTGATATAGCGGAAACATCAAAATGAGAGTTATCATGGCGCTCAAACATTCCCGCTATTGCAACCGACACCGGATGTTGACGAAAGTCGGCAGAGATATAAGCAACGCGAATGCGATCGTGATTGTATCGTTCGTCGCGCCAGATAGGCTTCTCAGGTGGATATCTATTGGCGATATTCAGTTTAGCGCATCGGAGTTGGTCGGCAGAAGTTGAAGGAAAGGCAAGAAATGGGAATGGTTGTGCATTTCCCTTTCCGTTCCTAACCGCCGAAATCAAATGCGCGCTTTCTGCATCGAAATTGCCCCAATCACAAAGATGCAATTTAGTATGAAGGCGAAGGCCTTCCACTTCTGCCAGATCAGGTTTTAGGGCGATCACCTTGTCGTAGCTCACCAGTGCGTCGGCGAGGCGATTTAGCTCCAGTAGCGCATTGCCACAGTTATAGTATGCCTCGGCGTAGTCTGGCTTTAAGGCGATCGCCTTGTCGTAGCTCGCCAATGCGTCGGTGGGACGCTTCAGGTCCAGTAGCGCATTGCCGCGGTTTTGGTGCGCCTCCGCAAAGTCTGGCCTCAAGGTGATTGCTTTATCGCAGCTCGCCAGCGCTTCGTCAGGACGTTTCAGGTCAATCAGGACATTCCCGCGGTTGTTGTGTGCCTCGGTATAATCTGACTTCAACGCGATCGCTTCATCGTAGCTTGCAAGCGCGTCGGCAAGACGCTTCAGGTCTAATAGCGCTTTGCCACGATTATTATGCGCCTTGGCATGATCCGGCTTCAAGGCGATCGCCTTGTCGTAGCTTGCGAGTGCGTCGGAGGGACGATTTAGGTCCAGTAGCGCATTGCCCCGATTGTAGAATGCCTCTGCATAATTTGGCTTCAGCGTGATAGCCTTGTCGTAGCTTGCGAGCGCGTCGGCGGGACGGCTTAGGTCCAGTAGCGCATTGCCACGATTGTAGTATGCCTCTGCATAGTTTGGCTTCAGCGCGATCGCTTTGTCGTGGCTCGCCAGTGCGTCGGCGGGACGTTTCAGGTCCCTCAGCGCATTGCCTAAGTTGCTGTGAGCAGCGGCGACCTTTGCGTTCAACCCGATCGCCCTCCTAATCAGCTCAACCGCACGCTCCGTTCGCCGTGTTTGGGCGGCAATGATACCTAGCAGGTGTAACGCATCAAAGTGGATTGGCTGCTGACGCAATACTTCCCCATAAATGTGCTCCGCCTCCGCCAGCTTTCCCTGCTGATGCAACGCCATTGCTTGATTGAACTTAGCTTGCAATGCCAGCATAGCTGGCTTTTGTGTTTGCGGTCGGCCGCCACCTGTCTTTGGCAATCCTGATTCTCCCGAATTTTTTACCACGCGATCATCGCAGTGCCTTGACGGCAGGCTGAGTCAGTCGGGGCGCAATTTTGGATTGATAACTAGCCAGCGCGGCGCCGATTGCCTGGTGCATGTCCAGGTATCGGTAAGTACCGAGCCTGCCGCCGAAGACCACTTTGGGTTCCGCCTCAGCGGCGGCCCGATACCGGCCGTAACGTTCTTTGTCGTTGCGTATACCGATCGGGTAATACGGCTCGTCCTCGCGCGTGGCAAATCTTGAGAATTCCCGCATGATGAGCGTACGTTTGCCGTATCGCCGTTCGGGATGCAGATGTTTGAACTCGTGGATGCGGGTGAAGCGCACATCCAGGTCAGGATAGTTCATCACTGCGGCGCCCTGAAAATCATCGATATCGAGCGCCTCGATCTCGAAATCCAGCGTCCGCCATCCGAGTTCGCCGTATCTGTAATCGAAGTACCTATCGACAGCTCCGGTATAGACGACCAAGGTTCGCGAATCGATTTCCCTCCGCACATCGAAAAAATCGCAATTGGTGCGCACATGAATATTCGGGTTATTTAACATCCGTTCGAACAGCACTCCGTACCCATCGATTGGTAGCCCTTCGTACAGATCGGAGAAATAAAAGTCGTTGTAGTTGAAACGCACCGGCAGGCGCGTCAGGATATCGGGCGGCAAGATGGCTGGGTCGGTTTCCCACTGTTTGGTCGTGTAGCCCCTTATGAATGCCTCATATAACGGACGGCCGATGAGCGAAATCGCCTTAGCTTCGAGGCTTTGCGGTTGCGCGACGCCATCGGCGGACGCCTGCTCCGCAATGAAGGTCTTTGCCTCGGTGGGCGTTAGGTCAAGTCCGAAGAATTGATTGATCGTCATCAAATTAATAGGCATCGTGTAAGTTCGTCCGCGATGCTTGGCGAAGACCCGATGGCGATAGTTGTTGAACGAAGTAAAGCGTGTGATAAAATTCCACACTTCCAAGCTCGACGTGTGAAACAGATGGGAGCCATACCGGTGGAACTCAATTCCGGTATCCGGATCGCGTTCGGAATAGGCGTTGCCGCCGACGTGCTTGCGACGTTCGATCACGAGAACCGGCAGGCCGAGCTCGCTTGCGACCTTATAGGCGATCGTCGCGCCGAAAAAACCGGAACCGACGACGATTACAGCGTAGTCCCGGCTATTCAACGTCATTTTGGGTCCGCATCGAATTGTTGACGGCGCGCCGCGAGCGGCCATCCCACCGCTGCAGCGTCTAGAAGCGTGATGAACTCACGCCGCTGCATGTCCGCCCCAAAGCTAAGGAGACAGCATTGTATCGGCTCAAACGAGTACTTTGATAGGGGCTGAAACCGGGTAACGTACAGAATCTTTCGCACTTTCAGGGTTTGCGACTTCTTCTAGAATGAGCGAACCTAGCAGTACCCCTCAGATGAGCAGTAGATTTTGATAAACAACGGCAGCGTTGATCCCGACGATTGCAGCCGTGACCGTGGCGGGGTTGTAGGTGTAATTAGGGTCCCCAATTAAGGAAAGACTCCCCACTCTAACTCACAACGTTTCGCGTGTTGGACGCCGCATGATTATTGGCTATGGTGCTGCGGGAAAAAAATCAATGGACCACCGCCTCAACCAAGCTTACCGGCCGTGCGTTACGCCATAGACGAGATCATCGGTCAATTACCACCTCAGCGGTGCCCGCACCGCCGAAGATGGGTCGGCACCGAGCCGCCGCGTGAATGACCCTGCCAAAGTAGTGCCTATACTCATGGCCTCGCCGTTTTGCATCGCGGATTATAAGCCCAGTTACGGTCGAGGCCGACCACGCACCATTCGACACCCCAGCTCGCACCGATAAAACCGGTGTCCTCGCCAATCCAGTAGCGCACCGCATGCTTGTGACCGTCACTTACCAGCGCCACGGCGCTACAGAAACGGCGTGGGACTGTGCTCGCTGCCCACGGATCGAAGGCAATCTCATGGACGCGCTCAAACCCGAGAATGTGCAGGTCCGAATTCCAAAACCGGCCCTCCTTGGATGCAAAACCGTCTGCGATCTTGCTAAGCCCTGCCTCGCAAGGCGGGACGACATTGTCGTACCGCGGCCCCGACAACCAAAAATTCATTTCGAGCCAACTGGCTGATTGAGCCGGCCCGCCAACGAAGAACAATGCGGCAACTGCCACAAAAAAGACCCGCGAGAGACGCACACTCATTTTGCTCTACTCCTCGCCGAACTTTGTAGGTGCCTAGCGGCCGGAGAAATTGGATAAAAGCATTAGTTTCGTCACGCAGCAAGTGCGTGAAGCAGGTGCTCCGTGAGGCTTGGTCGCTCCTCGAATGTGTGCATTCAATTGATCTCAATAGCGTTTATTGACCGTAGCGGGGATACCTTTGATTTCTGTTGGGTGGATCTCACCTGCGGACCCATCAGAGGGCATGACGGTGCGTGGCTAGATCAAGCGCGCGATAGTTGACGCCTTTATGGTTCATCGCGTCGGTTCGGGTGTGTTATTGTTTATTGCAACTCAATTGTTTTCGCGCTAAAAGCGCCATGGTATCTGTGTCGACAAGGAACGCCTCGGCCTCAAAGCGCGACGCGGGTTGGGATGCCCATCCCCGGTACTACGCGACGCTCTTGAGCACGCCATGTTCCATCATCACCCGGCGGTTGCAGAACTCCGAGATTAGCGTTTCCGAATGACTGGCGAGGATGACGATCGGAGTGCGGTCGAAAAGGCTCCCGATCCGCTGCTGCGCCTTCTTCTGGAACGCCGCGTCGCCGGCGCCGATGCCCTCGTCGATCAGCAGAATATCGTTGTGCGCGGCGGTCGAAACCGCAAAGGCCAGCCGTGCGGACATGCCGGTGGAATAGGTGCGCATCGGCAGCTCCAGGAAATCACCGAGCTCAGAAAATTCCGCGATATCGTCAAGCTTGGACGCGATCTCGCGCCGGCTCATCCCCATCATGTAGCCGCGCAGATATATGTTCTCGATGCCGGTCGATTCCGGGTCCATCCCAGCGGTGGAGTCGAGTAACGCGCCGACCTGCCCCTCGATGGTGATCGCACCGCCGCTCGGCTTGTAGATGCCGGCGAGCACGCGCAGAAGTGTCGTCTTGCCCGAGCCGTTATGGCCGACGAGGCCGACGCGGTCTCCATCGTTGATCTCAAGGTTGAGGCCATCGATGGCGCGAACGGTTATGACATCGTGAGCACCCGACATGACGCGGCCGCCAGTCGCCTGGGCCAAAATCTTGTTCTTGAGCGAGCGCGCGTTGGCGCCAAAAATCGCGAATTCGACCGTCAGGTTCTCGATGGAAATATGCGCCATTGTCACACCCAATATGCGATACGGGCATGGGCCCGGCGATAAAGCCACACGGTGAAGCCGAGCCCGACGAGCGCCATGCCGATGCAGAGGACCCAACTCATCGTCGGCACCGCCGAGCCAAGCAACGGGGCGCGGACGATCTCGATGAGGTGATAGAACGGGTTCAACGCCACGAAGGCCGGTCGGCTCGGCAGGTTTTCGGGCGACCAGAAGATCGGGGTCAAGAAAAAGACGACCTGGATAACGTTGGCGATCACTTGTGGTACATCCCGGTATCGGGTGGACAGCACCCCGACAGCCAGCGATATCCACGCGACATTGATCAGGAACAAAATGAAACCGGGGATAAACATCAGAGTATCCCATCCGAGCATCAATTCGAACCAGAGTGCCATGACGACATAGATCGCCATGTTGAAACCCCAGATCACGATATTCCGCGCCATCATTCGGTAAAAATGGACGCTGAGCGGTAGGGGGAGGTTACGGATATCGGATTCCGCCGAAATGAAAACCGTGGTGCCTTCATTGATGCAAGTCGTGAGCAGGCCCCAAAAGATAATGCCGGTCGCGATATAGGGCAGCGTCTTGGCAATATCCTGACGAAACAGGGCGGAGAATACGAAGCCCAAGGTTCCGATCATGATTCCCATTGAAAGCGTCAGCCAAAACGGGCCGAGCACCGAGCGTCGAAACCGTTGCCGGATATCGTGGACGGCGAAACGGATCCATAGGTGGTAGAGCCGGGCGCCATTGAGAAGGTCGACGAAGGCTTGCGCCGGCACCGCTTCCGCGGAAATGCGGAGGATAGGCCCTTTTTGCCTAGGACGTGCAGCCGTGGTCATGCTGGCGGTCAACTGAGGTATTTCGTAGCTCGGCGTGATGATGGCGGGGCTTTAGCACAGGTTTCCGGGCGCGTCACCAACCGGGCTTCAGGTGGACAGTCCCGGGAGAAGTCGCCTCACAATGCGTGAAGGAAAACGTGACAGCGAAATACGTTACACGGCCGGCCCCATTAGTCTACGCGCGAGCGAGGCCACGATAATAATCAAGCACGCCTGCAAGCGTTGACGAAATGTCCACCTTTGGCTCCCAGCCAAGCAGGCGACGCGCAAGCCCGGCATCGCCCACCACGACCGGTGTATCCGATGGGCGCATGCGGGTCGGATCCTGCACGATCTTAATTTTTGTTGGAGACATGGAAACAAGCTTATCAAGAATATCAGCGATGGAAATGGCGTGACCGGATGCCAAATTCATGACACAGCCTGCAGGCAAATCGTCGAAGCGAGCAATGATGCGGCAATAGGCGTCGACCACATCGCCGACATCAAGCAAATCCCGCCGGCTAGCGAGGTTGCCGACGTCAATCACCGGCGGCTGTTCACCGCGTTCGATGCGCGCGATCTGTGCAGCGAATGCGGGCACGACGAACTCGATGTTCTGGCCTGGTCCTGTATGATTGAAGGGTCGCACGCGTACGGCCCGCAAACCCTGTTTCGTCATCTGTCCAATCATGAGATCGGCTGCCGCTTTGCTGGCACCATAGGGATTGACCGGATCAAGCGACGCCGATTCATCAAGCGGACGGCCAGTGCGAAAACTTGCCCCGTATACTTCGGCGCTGCTGCAATAGAGGAGGCGGCAATCCGGCAACGCCTCGGCGAGCGCAAGAACGACGTTCAACGTACCGTCCAGATTCACTGTCCAGGTCTGACGAACATTGCGTTGCGCTGACGACACGGCGGCCATTGCCGCCAGATGCACCAGATGCGTCGGTCGAACGGCTTCTATGACCGAGTGGACTTGACCGGCATTTGTGATATCGAGCGTGAGACTGCGTATCCTGTCGTCAACACTGGGTGCGTGTCCGTCGATAGTCCCGACAATGATATCGCAATTCCCTTCGCGAGCCGCGAGAGCGGCAACCAAATGCCTACCGACAAATCCGTTTCCGCCGGTGACCAGAATTCGCGACATTGAGGGTTTATCGACGGCCATCACAATTCTTTGTGGATACGTTTGAGGTCGGCGTCGACCATCTCACGAATCATTTCCTCCAGCGTCACTTCAGAATGCCATCCAAGCTTCGCTTTGGCCTTCGTCGGATCGCCGAGCAGTCGGTCGACCTCGGCCGGTCGCAGAAAGTCCTGCTTGACGATAACGTAGTCTTCCGCGTTCAACCCGACATAGCCGAAGGCGATCCGACAGAACTCCCGCACCGATACGGTGCGTCCGGTCGCGATAACGAAGTCATCTGGCTTATCCGACTGGAGCATCATCCACATTGCTTTCACATAGTCCCTGGCGTGGCCCCAGTCGCGTTGTGCGTCGAGGTTTCCGAGCGCAAGCTGCTTGCTCCGGCCGAGCTTGATGCGCGCCACCCCGTCGGTGATCTTGCGAGTGACAAACTCGATTCCGCGTAGCGGCGACTCGTGATTGAACAGGATGCCGCACCATGTTTGTAACCCGAAACTCTCACGATAGTTCACCGTCATCCAATGCGCGTAGAGCTTGGCGACCCCATACGGGGAGCGCGGATAAAACGGTGTGGTTTCGCGTTGCACGTCCTCTCGGGCCTTGCCGAACATTTCCGACGAGGAGGCTTGATAGAAACGCGCGGCCGGCGCCTCGATCCGCATCGCCTCGAGTACGTTCACGACACCAAGACCGGTGACTGTTCCGGTCAAAAACGGCTGGTTCCACGATGACTTGACGAAGGACTGGGCGCCGAGGTTGTAGATTTCGTCCGGCTTCACCTCGCGCAGAATGCGAATAAGCGACGACAGATCGATCAGGTTTCCATCCACAAACCGAACGTCTTTGGCGATGCCGAGCCAGCGCAATTTGGCGTCGATGACGTCACTCGCGCTGCTGCGCCGTAGCAGCCCGTAGACCTCGTAGCCCTTTCCGAGCAGAAACTGAGACAAATAGGCCCCGTCCTGGCCCGTCACCCCGGTAATCAAAGCACGTTTCACAGTGTCCCCCAGTTGAACTTGGCGGTGCAGGCTTAGAAATTAAACTTGGTGGCCCCCGCGGGCTAATGACTATCATGCAAATAGTCGGCAAGAAAGGAGAGGGCATTATCCGCTTTGTGCCCCGCCAAAGCACCTGTGCCTAATCGTTTCGAGACGAAGGTTGCAGCAAAGCCGATCCAGGCTCCCCCGATTGTTGCGGAACTGGCGACCACATACAAAATTCGGCGCTATATCTGGAGCCGATTTGCTTGAGACGTGAGATGTCCGAACGCCGGTTCGCACCCGTCGACTTCACTCACATGAGCCGCGCGGAATGCCTGCGGCTCTACGAGGTCGGCCACGTCTACGTACTTCCGCGCGTCATTGCGCACGCCGCCAACAAGAGCGAGTTCGTCGCTAAGCAGCGTCCGCCGCACTGGGCTTCGCCAACCATGTTCTGGCCGTCGGAAGTACCGACCGCGGCTGAGGTAATCGAGGCGGAGGCGGAACTAAAAGCCATGTGGCGCCGCGCCCTAGAGGTTGTCGATCCCCCGAGGGGGTGAAATCACCGCTTCCAGCGGCACTCGTAGCCGATGTAGTCGCCATAGTTTCGTGTCACGGCGGTGATGACGGCGCGCTTGTTGTAGCGGCCGCAGTCGTGCTGCGCGACGTCCATCGCGTTAAGCTCGGCGGCCGGCGACCAGGGAATGATCCCGCCGGTATCGTTGCCCTTCGGCCCATAGACGCCGCAGGCCCCCACCGTCAGAGTCATGCCGAGGACTGCCAACCGCACGATGTTCTTTACCACGCTAAGCTCCTAAATTTTCACCGTCGCCAAGAAACCCGTCCATGTTAGTGAACTTTGCCGCGTAGCGCGATAGCCTTGACGAGAAGGGCTAGCCTCTGCCCGACGCCGTGGTTTCACTCCAGTTCGGCCCTGCGTCCGCGCCGAGGTGGCCGCAGTGTTCGCAGCGCATGCTCGGGCCGAACCACGGCACCGGCACGTCGTCGCCATAGCGCTCCACGTCGATGACGCGATGGTGGCCGCAGCCGCGCCCCGAGCACCAAACGGCGAGCGCGCTCACACTGTTCGCGCGCATGTTGCCGAGCGTCATTGGCCAAGATGTGTGCCGCATACCAATCGCGGCCATTGAAATGAAAACGTTACGTCGCCAGTATACCGTCGATATAGCATCAGCACCTGAACATACGAGGCTGGGAAGGAATATGGCAAAGAAGAAGCGCGTTTCGGTGGCTGCGGCGCTCGACGAGGCAGTCAATGACGTCGCGAACGCCGTGAGTGTGTCGGCGACGGGCTCAGAGATTGGCACGCTCGAATTGGCGGCGGAGGACGAATTAAAACCGACCAGAATAAAGCGCGCGCGGACGGCGAAACCCGTGGCCAAGAAAAAGGCGGTAGCTAAGAAGCCTAAGAGCCGATCCAAGAAGAAGTTGAGTTGGGTGAATCAGTTGTGATTCCTTATTGGCGCTTGAGTTGCACAGGAGCGCCCGATGTGGAAGCCGGAACACCGCCAGGCGGCCGAGCGGCATGACCTTCGCTATCCGAGTGATCTGACAGACGCCGAGTGGGCGTTGGTGGGACCGATGATACCGCCGGCCCGACACGGCGGACGACCGCGCGATGTGAACGTGCGTGAGGTCTTGAACGCAATCTTCTACGTGCTCTCCACCGGCTGTCAGTGGGAAGCGCTGCCGAAGGACCTGCCGCCGAAGAGCACGGCGCATTATTACTTCATGTTGTGGGACTGGGATGGCACGCTCGATCGCATCCATCACACGCTCTACGTCGCGGTGCGCGAGCAGGCCGGGCGCGAAGCGAGCCCGAGTGTGGCGATCATCGACAGCCAGAGCGGCAAGGCAGCTCAAAAAGGGGGTCTACGCTCGATCCGCAGGGCTACGATGCGGGCAAGAAGGTTACAGGTCGCAAGCGGCACATCCTGGTCGACACGCTCGGTCTCTTGCTGAGCGTCGCTGTTCATCCCGCCGACATTCAGGATCGCGACGGCGCTGCGCTGGTCCTCGACCGACGCACGCGTCGCTTGTTTTCCTTTATCGAACGCATCTATGCCGACGGCGGCTACCAAGGCCCAAAAGCGACTGCCGCCGCGGCTCGAACAGGCAACTGGAAAATCGAAATCGTCAAACGGTCTGACACTGCAATCGGCTTCGAGGTCCTGCCGAAACGATGGATCGTCGAACGAACGATCGCCTGGATCAGCCGCTTCCGTCGTCTCGCCAGAGATTTCGAGCGCTATGCGAGAACCGTCGCGGCCTTCATCCGTCTCGCCATGATCCGCATTATGCTCCGGCGCTTGACCAGATCAAATCTTTGCCGCTGAATCAAAACTTCTTGGATCGGCTCTAAGGGGCCAACCAAAAAGAAACCAGTTGCAAAGCACCGATAGCGCCCTCGAAGCGCGCATTCATCTTTTCACAAATAGCCAGCCGCGCCGTCGGCCGCGGAAGCTCCAGGAACATCTGGAGCGACCGAGCGGCCGGCGTGCCGTTACATAGGCCCGTCGTCACAATCGCCTCTACCCGGAAAGCCACCGCGCATGGCCTTGTACGGCGCTTAATCCGATGGTATGTAGTTTACTGTACACGTGAGGAACTGCTGTGAACTACACGCTCCTGACCGCCGACGGTCGCACGCATGTCCGGGTCGTTTGTGTAGCCCTGGGTGCTACGATTTTTTTGGTCGGCGTTTGTGCTTTCGCACGTTTATCCCAGCCCGGTGTACGAGAGACTGCTCATACTGCTGCGCTTCGGGAATTCGATGGGGCTAGGGTCCATTTTAGCGCTACCATCGAGAGGAAACCGCAGTGACCGTCTCCCTCGATAGAATTTTTCCTATCGTCGATGATCAATCTGCTCAACTCATGGCAGTGAAAGCGCAGTGCCTGTTTGTAGCTGGCGTCATTACGGAAGCTCAAAAACAAACGATTGAAGACCGCGCGGCCGCCCGCTTGTGCAGCGAAGAAGAAGACCGTGAGGCCGGCTGCCTATAAATAGGCCGCGATCGCCTCGGAGGGCGGTGGCGCGGAGCCGACCAGGTGCTGACGCTCAGGGAATTCATAAGGCGGTTGGACGGGAAGCCGTAGCGCGCGCCCGACTTAGAGGGTGGCGACGTCGTGACGGCGCGCGTGCTCGGATTCGACATCGTGGCCGTACTTCTGCCGTCGGAGGTCCTGTCTGAGGACCGGGTGTCGCGAATGAACGGGTTCTGGGACCTCATCGCGCATCGTGACGTGCTCGTTATGCGGTCTGATCTTGTTGTCGTGCTTGCGCCATTGCTCGATGACGATATGTGCTTCCTTCACGCTGTAGAAGATTTCACCGTTCAGCAGCTCGTCGCGTAGTTCTGCTGCGATATTCCTGCATCCCGGCAAACCTCAGGGTAGATTTACCCTGCGATCAACACTTCAATCTGGTGAAGCAGCGTCACAATCTGCTCCGCGCTGAATCTCTTCGTCGGCATGACCAAAACTCCTTTCCAAGCGCATTTTCTCACATCGCTTGGTCCAAAAAAAAGCCCGGTCCGGTCAAAACGTCTGAAAAGCTAGCTAAAATCGAATTGGCAAGCCGTCTCCTGCTTTAAAACGGCAAATAGTTATTTAAACCCGTATTCACCGGATGACTCTCTGATTTCCGCAACGCTCACGCCGATTTAGATATAGGCAACGGTTCTTCAATCAGCTCAAACACTTCCGTGCCATCGCCACACGTTATGACAAACTCGCCAGAAATTTTCTCGCCGGAGTGCAGATGGCCGCCACTATGATCCTGCTCAACTGAACACAGGCCCTAATGCAACAATTCTTAATAAATTTGTAACAAATCTAGCCGGTAATACGCGCAGATCATTAAATCCCGGGAATTCACAGCCCATGATCGGCTTAAGCGACAACCAGCTCGAAGTCATCATGCGCGCGGCGGCGCCGCTGTCCGAGGGGAAGTCCCAAGAGTTTTTGGAGAGGGTGGCAGCGGCGGTGGCTGTGGCTTTGGAGATGCGCGGTCAAATTAACGACGGAGACATTGCCATCGCGGTGCAACTGGCCTTGCGCAGCTTGAACCATAATTCGGCGGCGTCGCAAAACTGGAACCGGGATCGGCTCCCAACGGCAACGCGGCGCGGGCGCTTGCCGCCGTGGTCCACTAAATTTCGGAATTGGGCGACATCGATTTTCGCGGATGCGTTCGCGTGGGGTAAAAGTATTATTTCGAGTGATGCCACGCTCCGCAAAAACTGAGGCTACAGGGCTTTGACAGGGTATAAAAGTCGGCGATTTTGGCGCGAGTTGATCGGCGCGCCGGTGGGTTGTCCTCCAAATTGAACGGCTGGTCGTCGGGCCTAGGCCGTGCTGCGCTCCCACGCCGCCTTGAAATCCGCCCGACTTAAGGCACTCGCCAACCGAGAAGGTCTGCTTCGATTGCCGAGCCGGTATCAGCGTCAAACCAGGCTCCGTCGCTCAACCGACACGGGTACGGCAAAACATAAATCCCGCGATTGTCTTCGCACAGGAGTTCGATCGGCTGCTCAGACGGTGGCGCGCCCTGGTCAAATTCACTTTGAGTCCTTCCGGAGAGATCATACGGGATTGCCTAGCTTTCTCAACATGAGCCTGATGGAGGCGAGACGCAGAAACGCGAGCGCCTTGCGATTGAGATTTTCCCAATCCTTGGCGAGCCGTCTGCACCGGCCGAGCCATGCGAATCTTCGTTCCACGACCCATCGCTTTGGCAAGACGACAAAGCCTTTAGCCTGATCCGAGCCTTTGACGATTTCAACATTCACCTGCGCCATTATTTTCGTCACAGCGCGGCGAAACACCGGGCCTTGATAGCCACCATCGGCGTAGAGTTTTAGCAGGAACGGATACATGCCGAACATCGTCGCGATGACCAGCGCGCCACCATCACGGTCCTGAATGTCGGCGGCATGCACGATGGCGTGGATCAGCAGGCCTTGCGTGCCGACAAGAATGTGCCGCTTCTTGCCCTTGATCTTCTTTCCCGCGTCGTAACCCGGCAGATCAATCGAGGCCCCCCTTGTTCCGCGCGTCGGCTTCATCGTCACCAACGTGTCGCACCCGGCCGAGCGGGTCGTCGCCTTCTACAACAAGCGCGCCACGTGCGAGCAATGGATCAAGGAAGGCAACGGCGCGATCAAGTGGACGCGGTTGTCATGCCGGCCGTTCGCTGCGAACGCCGTCCGGCTTCAGCTTCATGCGCTCGCCTACAATCTCGGCAATTTTTTGCGGACGCTCGCAACACCGGGGGGAGATCAAGGACTGGTCGCTGACGAGCCTGAAGGAGAAGCTGATCAAGATCGGCGCGAAGGTGGCGAGTCACGGACGCTATGTCGTCTTCCAAATGGCCGAGGTCGCCATCCCACGGCAAATGTTCCAGGAGATTTTGCGGCCGATCGCAGAACTGCGACCGCAGCCACCACCAGCGCCGTCGTGAGGCGTTCGATGGTTATGCATTCAAGAGCGACAGATGGGAGGAGTGCGTCCCAATGCCAGGGAAAATTGCTAGATCACCCCCTCGACCACCGTTCGGGCTAGCCGAGGTGCCGGTAACCGTCGGCACCTCGCGTCTGTCTTGCGGCAATGCCGTAATACGCGAATAGTCACGCCAGTTTGGGAGTCATCCGGGGAATCCCGGACTAGGGGTCTTTTTACATGGCATCGCCTCCGCCTAGCCTGCAGGAATACTACACGGCCGCGAACAATGTGTATGCTGACAATGCGATAGGCACGCAGAGCGGAACCGCGCCACCCCCCTCAACAGGCTTGACGCTGCTGCTGGATAGCCGAAATGCATCATTAGCCGGAAACACAAACTGGCTTTCGGATGGTTTTTTTGGGCAAGCCTTTGAGGATGTATCTGGGAACATAATAATTGCGTTCGAGGGCAGTATCCTCAACCCTCAAGATTTGAGCCCCTACGCTGTAGGCTCACGGGCCGCTGACGCCGATATTACACTCGGCCAATTACCGCAGACGCTTTTGGATGCGAATATTTTTGCATTGGATGTGAAACAATATCTCGCGCAACTCGGTCTGGGATCAGATCCAATTTATCTTACCGGCCATTCATTGGGTGGAGCGGAAGCTGAGGATGTCGCTTTGACCGTAGATCCTGGCGGGAATATGAGCGGCGTCACCTTTGGCGCTCCGGGTGACCCTGCTTTGCAGGCTTCCGTGCAGGCGCCAAACTTTATCAACTATGTTGATTACGGCGATCCGGTCGGCAATTTCGGGAACCACGTCGGCACGGTTCTCTACATTGGAGCAAGTTCAAATAACGGATTTCCAACGCTTCCGATATACACTGCGGATCATCTTCTTTCTCACTATGCGGCCGATCTCGGATTGCAAGCCGCGCCGACAATATCCTCATTATCGGCCACGACGGACAATCAGGCAACGGACGTGAACGCCGGACACTTGGTGATGATCACGATGAGCATGAGTGAGGCGGTGACAGTGGCCGGCACGCCGACATTGCAACTCAATGATAATGAAGTTGCGGGCTATACCAGCGGCTCGGGCACGAACACGCTCACCTTTAGCTATGCAGTGCAGCCCGGCGACAACACCAACCATCTGCAAGTGACTGCGCTTAACTTGCCATCAGGAGCCTCGGTTTACGATCAGGTAGGCAACGCGCTTTCTAGCAGCGTGAGTGGCGATCTCGGACTCCAGATCAGCACCACAACCGCCGCCCCCACATCGGTGCAGCAGGAAATTCTTGGGCTTTATGCGGCGCTTTACAATCGCGCCGCTGATTTCAGCGGCTATTCCTACTGGGTCAATACCGTGGGCCAACTGGCTGATCGAGGCGGCATAACGACGGCAAATGCCGGCAGCAATGCCGTCACTGTCAACGATGCTACCGTTCTGGGTCAGCTCTTTGTCAATACACAAAGCAGCTACTTCAATTCGGTCTATGGCGGCCTGAGTGACAGCGCCTTCATCAATATGATGTATCTGAACATCGGCGACAATGCCGGCGATCCCGGCGGAATTGCCTACTGGGCGAATCTCTTGCAGCAAGCCGAGACAGCGGGGCAGAGCGTGCAGGCTGCACGAGCCGGACTTGTCGGTCAATTCGTGCATGATCTGATTGACTACAACATCAATGACAGGCCTGCGGGGCTTACTGATGCGCAGTGGCAGGCAGCGGTGCAGCGCCAGGAAGCAATCGATAACAAGATTGCTGTCTCTCTTGACTACTCAAACGCCTCGCAGCAACCGGGCGGCAGCATACTAATTTCGCATACTGTAGGGGATGCTGCCTATCAGGCGGCAACGACGATCCTTCAAAGCGTCACCGACAACCCAGCCACGGTCACGGCTGCAGTCGTCGGAATTAACATTGCCGTTGCATTCCATGATTTGCTTTTGATCTGACTCAAACGGGTCGCCGGCGCGAACAATGAGCCCCTTGAGCCTTTCCCTCGACTTCGACCCAGAGTGTCACGCTGGTGGGTGCCTACGACGTGGCCACCGCTAACTTCGGCGCCACCTTGCTGGCCTGAACCAAGAACGGCACCAAAAATGACATTTTAACACTTGGTACACCTTAACATTTGGTACCTCGGCTGACAGCAGCAATGCTCTACAACATAAAACATCTAATGAATTCAACCCTATGGATAGAATCGTGGCCCATGATCCTTAGTTTGCCATCTATTTTTTTTACAAGTCAGTATGGAGTATATGGGCAAGCTCCGCCTTAGTGTTTCCCTCAGACGGCGGGGTCGGCGTTGGTAAAACGGCAAACTCAATCGTCGGCTATTCTATCGAATTTCGACCCGCAAAATTCCAATGCGGTTGGAGGCTTCTCCGACTCGGCGGCGGCGGCCGATAGCAGCGATCTGCAACAGGCTGCGATTCTTGGCGCGTTTCTATTATCGTCAACGCCGTCCGTAGCTAATCCAAACGACGTTTATGCGATCTCAGACGCGGCCGACTCGGTTGCCGCCAGTCCGTTACCGGCCTCGTCTGCCGATGCCATTTCCGGGTCCGGCTTCCAAGCTGCGACAATCGCCGACGCTAGCAACGTCTCTACCAGCGCCCCCCTCGCACTAAGTCAGCACGCTTCGGATGAAAGTGGCCAAAGTGTCACCGATACCGGCATCAACGTTGGTGTGCTGTCCGACAGCATTAGCAATCTCGATTGTGCGGCTCAGGCCGTGGCGGATGCAGCTCTGCCGCTGACCTCTGACATACAGACGCTGAACGAACTCTCCTCGAGTGGCACCGACGAGGTGCAGATCGTCCATGATGTCGCCCACGGCGCCAGCATGGCCTGCTATCCCGTCGACAGTGGCGAACAAAATTTTTCTACGGGCATCGTCGTTACGAATGCCGCAAATGCGCAAGATGCGGCATCCAATGCGCTAGGCACGCCACCGGCCTCAATCACAGGGTTCTCTGTGTCGACAGAACCCACGATCACAATCGCTGCTGTGACGTCCGTCGATATGCCTGGCAACCTGGCGCCTGGGACCGCGGTCGCCGTTTCTCCGGATTATTCTTGGGTGGGCTTTGCGGTGCAGGGGTCCCAGATTGGCGGTTCCCAAAGTGGTACCGGGTCCTCCGTCGTTGCCGAGACGTCCGGGGGCATTACGATTGATCTTATATTCGATACGGCAGCCATGGCGGCTCCCGCAAGTTTCCGAACGGGAATGGAGCAGGCCGCATCATTATTGGCAGCGGCAATTACTGATAAGATTACCGTCAATATAAATATTGATTATAGTGGCACTGGCGGCGGCGCCTCCGCGGGCCCTGATAACGGCGTGTACGAAACTTATACGTCAGTCAGAGCCGACCTGATCAGCAACGCAACGCCCGGCGATACGACGTTCAATGCGTTGCCGAGCGGCTCATCGATCCAAGGACAATCAGACGTCGCAGTCTGGAATGCACAATTAAAGCTTTTCGGTCTGTTGTCGCCTAACTCCACCAGTACCGACGATGGCAGCGCTACCTTTGCGACCGACATACAGTCGAACTTGCTGGTTGGCGTAGCACTTCATGAGTTGACCCATGCGATGGGTCGCGTTCCATTCGGCTCCGCACCCGACATTTTTGACTTGTTTCGCTTTACGAGCGCCGGCAATTACCTGTTTTCGGGCAACATCCCCGTACCGTCCGCGTATTTTTCAGTCAACGGCGGCACTACGAATTTGGCCTACTACGGCCAGAATTCCGATCCTAGCGACTTTCTTACTGTGTCACCCAACCTCAACGATCCGTTCGATGAATATTACTCAAGCAATACACTTCAAACGCTCACGCCGCTCGACCTAGAACAATTGGATGCGCTGGGATTTCATTTAACGTCATCGACATCGACGCCTCCGCCAAACGTCACGGAGGTCCTGGTGAGCGACACTGGCTCGTCGTCTTCCGACAAAATAACCTCGAATGATGCTCTGACCGGCTCAGGTAATGCCAATGCGGTGGTGCATTTCACCGTGGACGGCGTTGCGATCGCCAGCACGGTCACGGCCAATGCCAGCGGCATCTGGACATTCACGCCTACGGGCTTGGCGGATGGATCGCACACCATCGTGGCGAGCGAGACCAACACGTCGGGCACCGGCACCGCGTCGCTCACCTTCACGCTCGACACGAAAGACGTGGTGGCGATCACCAGCACCGGCGGTTCGATCACAACCCCTACGCAGACGATATCGGGAAGCGTTACGGATGTGGCCGCTGTCGGCACCACGGTGACGATCCTGGACGGCACGACCGCGATCGGGACAACGACGGTCCAAGCCAACGGCTCGTGGAGTGACAGCATCACCCTGACCGGGAACGGAACCCATACGCTGACGGCGACCGATACCGACGTGGCTGGCAACCTTGGGACCAGCAACGCGGTTATCTACACGCTCAACGCGGCAGTACCGGCGGTGACGGAAAGCCTGGTGAGCGACACTGGCTCGTCGTCTTCCGACAAAATAACCTCGAATGATGCTCTGACCGGCTCAGGTAATGCCAATGCGGTGGTGCATTTCACCGTGGACGGCGTTGCGATCGCCAGCACGGTCACGGCCAATGCCAGCGGCATCTGGACATTCACGCCTACGGGCTTGGCGGATGGATCGCACACCATCGTGGCGAGCGAGACCAACACGTCGGGCACCGGCACCGCGTCGCTCACCTTCACACTCGACACGAAAGACGTGGTGGCGATCACCAGCACCGGCGGTTCGATCACAACCCCTACGCAGACGATATCGGGAAGCGTTACGGATGTGGCCGCTGTCGGCACCACGGTGACGATCCTGGACGGCACGACCGCGATCGGGACAACGACGGTCCAAGCCAACGGCTCGTGGAGTGACAGCATCACCCTGACCGGGAACGGAACCCATACGCTGACGGCGACCGATACCGACGTGGCTGGCAACCTTGGGACCAGCAACGCGGTTATCTACACGCTCAACGCGGCAGTACCGGCGGTGACGGAAAGCCTGGTGAGCGACACTGGCTCGTCGTCTTCCGACAAAATAACCTCGAATGATGCTCTGACCGGCTCAGGTAATGCCAATGCGGTGGTGCATTTCACCGTGGACGGCGTTGCGATCGCCAGCACGGTCACGGCCAATGCCAGCGGCATCTGGACATTCACGCCTACGGGCTTGGCGGATGGATCGCACACCATCGTGGCGAGCGAGACCAACACGTCGGGCACCGGCACCGCGTCGCTCACCTTCACGCTCGACACGAAAGACGTGGTGGCGATCACCAGCACCGGCGGTTCGATCACAACCCCTACGCAGACGATATCGGGAAGCGTTACGGATGTGGCCGCTGTCGGCACCACGGTGACGATCCTGGACGGCACGACCGCGATCGGGACAACGACGGTCCAAGCCAACGGCTCGTGGAGTGACAGCATCACCCTGACCGGGAACGGAACCCATACGCTGACGGCGACCGATACCGACGTGGCTGGCAACCTTGGGACCAGCAACGCGGTGACTTATTCCCTTTCCCCCATTGGTCCATCGTCCGCGACCATCACTGCCACCACTGATACTGGTGCAACGGACCTCAACGTTGGCCACTTGATCACGATAACCGTAACGACCGGCTTGGCGGATACAGTGACTGGCCTACCAACATTGCAGCTCAACGATGGAGAAGTGGCGGGTTATACCGGCGGATCAGGCACCAACACGCTCACCTTCAGTTATGCCGTGCAGCCCGGCGACAACGTGGCCGACCTCCAAGTCACCGGGCTCAACCTGCCGACCGGCTCCAGCATCGTCGATAGCAATGGCCATAGTCTTTCAGGGCCAGTCACGGCTGATCTCGGAATCCAGATCGACACCACGACCGTTCCGCTCACATCGGTGCAACAGGAGATTCTCGGGCTCTACGGCGCTCTTTACAATCGCGCCGCTGATTTCGGCAGCTATTCCTACTGGGTCAATACCGTGGGCCAACAGGCCGATGGAGGCGGCGTAACGACGGCAAATGCCGGTAACACTGCTGTCACTGTCAACGACGCTGCTGTTCTGGGCCAGCTCTTTGTCAATACACAGAGCAGCTACTTCAATTCGATCTATGGTGGCCTGAGTGACAGCGCCTTCATCAATGCGATGTATCTGAACATAGGCGGCAATGCTGGCGATTCCAGCGGAATTGCCTACTGGGCGAATCTTTTGCAGCAAGCCGAGACAGCGGGGCAGAGCGTGCAGGCTGCGCGGGCCGGACTTGTCGGTCAATTCGTGCATGATCTGATTGACTACAACATCAATGACAGGCCTGCAGGGCTTACTGATGCGCAGTGGCAGGCAGCAGTGCAGCGCCAGGAGGCAATCGATAACAAGATTGCTGTCTCTCTTGACTACTCAAACGCCTCGCAGCAACCGGGCGGCAGCATACTAGTTGCTCATACTGTAGGGGATACCGCCTATCAGGCGGCAACGACGATCCTTCAAAGCGTCACCTACAACCCGGCCACGGTCACGGCTGCAATAGTCGGAATTAACATTGCCGTTGCTCACCAGGAATTGCTTTTGATCTGACTCAAACGGATGGAAGTCAGTAAAGGCGAGCTTGACGTCGCCAAGCCCAAGTTCCTCCCGCTTACGCAGCCAGCGGTGGATCAGGCGGATCGCAAGAAAAAACAGCATCGTGATCGGTCCGCGCAGCGCCTGCGGGCGGAATTCGGCTTCATGAGCCGCGAATCTGCCCGCGCTCTGTTGAAAAAGATCTTATCTCGATTTCCTAAAACAATGGGCGTAAAGGTGAGCAACAAAGTCCTTAAGGTGCGAGCGAACGGCAACGCCGGGACGATCGGCTGCGGGAGACACCGGGCCAGTCCAACGCGGGTCAATGAGTTGTCTGAGCAAAAAGACTTTGGCAAATTGATGCTGCGAAAACGGGGCCACTCCACATGAACCAAAACAGTCGCCAAAACAATTGGGGCCCGGTCACTCAATGAGGAATCGGTCACAATCGCTATGGCGTATGATTTATGTCGTCGGGGAGCCGCCGTCCTTTTCGGCAGTTGTTTCCTTACGTTATGGCTCACGGAGCCTAACATCGCCGCGAGGCCGCCCAAAGCAGCGGAAAGTCGTTCCGATACGGAGCGATTAGCCGCTCAGCGGATATCGAACTATGCGGAGCTGGCGGAAGCAGCTGCGGATGCTGGATTTCGGTTTCCACAACACCTGCGGGGCGTGATCGACGAGATCAACCGAGTCAATGAGCACGAAGTAAATATGGTGGGGTGGTTTGCCGATCCCGAGGGAGATGCGACGCCGCTGCACATTCTTGTGTTCATTGGCGGGTCGATGGTTGCAACTGCCCAAACGAACGGGGAGCGTCCCGACGTAACAAGCGTAATCGGTCTGAGCTTTGGCACCGAAAAAAATGTTGCTTTTTCGATTAAATTTAATTGCAGTCCCGGTGTTCAACCAGTCGTGGTGGGCGTCGGCGAAAAGGGGCAATATATTCCCCTCGAATCCAAGAAATGCCCCTGATCACGGATGGTGGCGACGGTTAATCCGTTTGCATAAAGACTTGGCTTTGAGCGCCGCAATGACGTTATCGGCGACCGACGTTGTCAACGAGGGCGATCGTGCTTCTTCGACACTGATAGTCGATGATAAGTGCGGGCCGCCAGCCGCATTCAACTAAAGCTCCCGTGCTGGAATTAACCGCCTGGGCGCGAGCCGCCCGCCATCTGCCGAGGCCAAGCGAACGATGACCGTGACGATTTTATGCAGGTCGGTAGGCTGCACGTATTCAGACTAGGCCGCACGGCGTCTCCTGGGTGTACGCTTTGTCTCTGCAGGGCGAGCAGCCAGGGTAAGACCCAGGGCGCGGATCACACGCATTACCGTGCTGAATTCTGGATTGCCTGTCTCGCTGAGCGCTTTATATAGGCTCTCTCGGTTCAGGTCGGCTGTCTTGGCAACTTGGCTCATGCCGCGCGCCTTGGCCACAATGCCAAGCGCATCGCGCACGAAGTCTGCGTCACCGGTTTCCAGTGCTGCCGTGATGTAAGCCGCCTGTTTCTTCTCGGTGTCGAGAAAGTCGGCAGCATCAAATCGTGTCGTCTTCAGCATTACAATCTCTCCGCTAATTCCCGAGCCTGCTTGATATCTTGCTGCTGCGTTCGCTTATCGCCGCCACATAACAGGATCACGATCTCAGTGCCGCGGCGCACGTAGTAGACGCGGTAGCCGGCGCCATAATCGATCCGCATCTCCATCAGGCCGCCGCGAAGGCTCTTGCTGTCTCCCAAGTTTCCGAGTTCCATGGGGCGAATACGAGAGACGATCCGCGCAACCGCATTGGCATCTCTCAATCGGCGTAACCAGCGAGAAAATTCCTCGGTCCGGCGCACCTCTATCATGGATTAATTGTAGCCCATAGGCGACAATATTGCAAGGAGTCATAAGGACGTTGCGGAGATTTGGCTGTCCAGCGGCCCGGCAGATAACGAACAGAAGACGGTCGACGTTCTGCGTCGACCTCGCGAGTGGTCACTTAAAGTTTTCTGACAAGGCGTCGGGCTCGCCTCGCCGGAACGAGAATGGAAAGGTTGAACGGGTCGGCGCTCGCTTGCGGCGCCGCATTGAGTCCAGAGTGAATACGATCTGGCGAGCTTGCCGCCACAGCATGTATTCGTAGCGGCTGAGACGATCGAGTGGGAAAGTCGGGAGTGCTGCCAAGCGCAGGAAGCAGTCCCCGGTATCCTTTTTCGCAGCGAGAACGTGCTCGTTTCCTGTAGATTCGGACTAACGACGGCGGAGATACTGGCGGTATTGGCGTGCAGTTCTAGTACTACAATAACGTCTGCTGGCTTATTCAGCTTCCCCAATGGGAAGCAGACGGACACGAATTCGCGTCTCCTCCAGAACAACCACACTTCCAAGCTCTAGCACCGTTTCCAGCGCGGGCAAGTTCGCGAGCAACAGGGAAAGCTGTCGTTCAGGTTTCCGATCGGTTCCTCGCCTGAAAAGGATTACCGACGGTTTTCGCTGGCGCCGAAGTGCAAGCAAGGTGCCGAAATCAGTATCGGCAGAGAGCAGAATGCGATTTTCATCTCTACCTAGCGCAAAAATTTTCTCGTCTTCGGCTGCCTGCAATGCATAATCACGAACGTGCGTGGCATCGTGGCCAATTTGCCGAAGTCCGTATGCCACAATCGGCGATAGTGCGTTATCGACTAGGAATCTCACGGAATAGCTAAGGGCAGTTCGCGCTCGCGAACGGCATCCGCCGCATACCGTAATGCCTCGTGAATATCCGCCCGCTCAAGGTCGGGAAACGCCGCAATGATCTTTTCTTCAGTTAATTGATCAGCTACCATTCCCACAACAGTTGCCACAGGAATGCGCAATCCTCGGATACAGGGGACGCCTCCCATCTGCTTCGGATCAACGGTAATTCGGGTAAATTTCACGGTTCTCTCCAAAATAAATCCTCCAACTGTATACACGATAATGGAAACTTTGGCGAGCTGAACTATTTTACACTACGCTATGCAGTCTGATCACTATCAAGAATTAAGCCTCGGCGTGATGGCAAAGTGCGACGGCCTCCTGGCCGCCGAAAGGATATTCCTGAGATTCGGCCGTCCGGGGTTGACTGCCTTCTGTTTGTGATCTGCGGGTGCATTTTCGCCATTTTCCTCGCGAGTAGTTACCTGAACTCTTCGGACAAGGTGTCGGGCTCGCGTCGCCGGAATGGGAATGGAAAGCTTGATCGGCTCGGCTGTCGCCTGCGGCGCTGCATTGAATCCAGAGTGAATACAATCTGGCGGGCTTGCCGCCAGAGCAAATGCTCGTAACGGCTGAGGCGGTCAAGGGCAAAAGTCGGCAGAGCGACTAAGCGCAAGAAGCAATCGGCTATATCCTTTTTCGTATTGAGACCGACCTCGCTTCCCACCGCGGCGCCAGATTGCTGTATTGCTACCAGGTGTAATTGATTGCGATCCGAGAGGTTAGCTGCCTCGATGAGGGTCGGGCGTAAAGATCCATTTTCGACCGTGCCAGGTTCTGCGGCTACAGTCTCAAAAAGGGCTGTCTCTATTCCGGTCGCTCGGCGAAGGCGCCAGAGGACACTCGCCAGTCGAAGCACCAGTTCGCGCTCCACGGCCAACTCAGCATCATAATCGGCAATCACCGCGGCTTCGAAGCTTTGGTAATCTTCTGCATCCTCGAGCGCATCAATGACGGTCTCGGCGGTGAGGCCGTGACGCACAGCGTTGCAACGCGAACGTGCTTTGCCTTTCGGCGTCGTTGGCCCGGTGCTTTTGAGTGCGTTGCGCCGATTGGCTTCAATCTGCTTTAGCGAGCTCATTGATGACCATCAAATTGGGTTCGTTTTGCCGGAGAACGGACAGGGCAAAGCCGCTCGCCATGGAGACCGGTATTGTCCTGCGACCTTTCGCCGATCAGGTGGCGTCCGACACAGGTAGGCATTAGGTCTCGGTCGCCGCCTTGGCGGCAATTTCATTGAGTTGCTGCGTATCTGTAGATGCGGATTTTGGATGGGTCTGGTCCCATAGCCCATTGGCGGTCTCCAACGGTTTGAAATTGAAAGTTCCCCACCAGGCCACCTCGTTGCCGGCTTGGTGCAACTGCCGGTGATGACCGCGGCAGAGGGGAACGGTGAACTCGTCGCTGACTTTAAGTCCGATGGCTCTCGGCTGCGCAAATCGCAGGTGATGCGGGTCGCAGGGCTGCCGGCCACATATGAGACAGGGCTGTGACGCAACAAACTTCAGATGCGCCTTGTCGCGCAGTCGTTTCGGCTCGGCGATGGTGAGAACGCTCTTGTCGATCCGGCCGGGAATGACAGCGGGCGCATTTGGCGCAAGCGGCGGTGCCAGTGGGGCTGGAGTCACCATGGTCCGTTCGGCCTGGCGTCGTTCACCTCGGAAGTGATCAGCCAGAACGTTTTGCCGACGACTATAATAGTGGGATGGTCTTGGGATCGGCGTCGTGTCATCCGGGTGGAAACCGACACGAGCGTCGCCGGGAACCGGGACGGATGATGGTGCGGGCAGGGGCTTCTGTTGTGCTGTGGCCTTGCCGCCCCGATAGAGCTCGAGACCGAAAGGCTTTCCAAAGGTGGTCAGCGCGCGCTTGGTGGCGTCGGTCTCGGCGGCTTTGACCGCGATATCATGCACCTCGCCGGGTGATGTTCCGCGCCCTTCGCCGGTACCGTGGCCCTCCCGGATGACGGTTGCGCCATCGGCGTGCACGGTGATCCGCACCCGGGCAATGTAGATGGCAAGGAAGGTGCCCCTGTTTTCCCGGGCCAGAGACGCATTTGGATTCGATGGTCTCCCGGCTCCAGCCGTCAAAGCCGAAGATTCGGTTGGCCTCCGAGATCGCGTACCAGCCCTCGAGATAGGTGAGTTCGCGCCCATGCGCTTCTCGGGTCCGGATGTAAGACCGGTTAGGTTGCCGCCCCAGCGCCTGTAGCTGTTTTGCCGAGAAGCCCATCACCGTGTCCTCACGCTCAAAACCGGTTCCGGACTGGAGAGGGTGGCACCGGCGACCTCGGCGCCCCCTTTAAGGTCGAGCGCCAGGATCTGGCGCCGTAGCCGCGGTTCGCCTGGCTCCCAATAGGTCTTCGGCACAGCATCCTCGTTGAGCACTACCAGGGCGGGCATTCCGGGCCGAATAGACGCGGTAAAATCCGGAGCCGCTATTTTCTTCAGATCCAGCTCGACCATCGCGTCCTTGGCGATCTGGCGGCGCTTGGCGGCCCGGTCCTGCAACCGGTCAAGTCGGTCCTGCATGTCGGAGAGCCGACACTTGAGCCCCGTGGCCATTGCCTCGTCGGCGAGGGCCGCCCGGATAATGGCGGCAAGGATTTCATGCAGGTCGGTGAGCCCCTCAACGGTATCGGCCAGGGTCTGCTCGTCGATCTGGCGGTCTTGCGCACGGATGCGGTCGCGGATTGAGCGGTAGTTGATAGCGGCGAAGGTTAGCTGATCCATCGGTTTACTCCATTTATAGCTCGATAATGAGTGATAATAACTCGTGTTGGCGTTCTTGTCAACCGAGATCGAATCAAGAACACTCGCTGCTATGCAGGCGGCACAAATCCGGGCGGCGCGGGCGCTTCTAGGTTGGCGACAGGAGGACCTCGCCAAAGCTGCCAAAGTTGGGCTGGCCACCGTTGCTAGAATTGAGCAGGGGGAGGGGATGGTTCAGGGAAACTTCTCTACCATCACAAAAATTCAGCAGGCGCTCGAACGCGAGGGGATCAGCTTTACGGCCGAACTGGAGGGCGGGTTTGGCGTGCGGCTGGAGAAGAAGCCTCAGCGAGGCTAGGTTTGGTTCTGCGAAACGAAGTTAAACGGTCCCTTCATGGGGGCGTGCGGTTGGAGAGAAAGCCTCGGTGAGGCCGTTTTTAATTTTACGAAACGAAGCCAAAATTATTGGATGAGCCCCAGCAGCGTTAGCCGACAGCGAGACGTTCTTGACGGCTGCTAACGACCCGGCGGTTCGGCGTGCCTTGGAAATGGCCGGCGTCGAGTTCATTGACGAAAACGGCGGTGGGCCGGGCGTGCGCCTGCGTAAGCCGCCACAAGGAAAACAGCGGAAGTGAGCGGGCAAACTCTGGGTTCACCCGATTAGGCAGAGCCATACGTGAGACATAGACTATGACCGAGCTGTCCTGGCCCTTGATCCGTCGAATTGGCGGCGATCCCAATTTTGGCGGCTTTGCGCTTTCTTGCCGCTCTTAAAGGTCAAGAATTTCTTATTCACAGCTCGTCATTGGCGGTGGGCTCGAGAGGTGCCTATCGTGACGACAAGCTCGAGGGCTTGGCGAATAAGATGCTGATGGAGAATACCTAGTTAAAAAGATTTATGCTTTACATAATGCGTAATATATAATAAGTTCTAAGCATGATCGTGAGCTTCCGGGACAAAAGGACGGAACGCTTTGCCGAAGGCAATCATGTCAAAGATTTTTCAGGTTTTGCACGGCAGGCGGAAGCCCGGCTTGATCGCCTGGAGGCTGCACGCAATTTGAACGATCTTGCAGCATTCCGCGGCAATCGACTGGAAGCGCTCTACGGCGACCGCAAGGGTCAGTTTAGCATCCGTATCAATGATCAATGGCGGATTTGCTTTGAGTGGCCAAAAGGGTCCCCTGGTCCAACAAATGTTGAAGTTGTCGATTATCACTGAGGAAACACAAATGGCCCGCACCGCGATTCATCCCGGCGAACATCTTGCCGACGAACTTAAGGAACTCAACATGTCGGCCGCTGAACTGGCGCGACAAATCGATGTGCCAGTTAACCGGGTCACGGGCATTATCAACGCTCAGCGTAGCGTTACTGCCGACACAGCATTGCGCCTTGGCCATTGGTTCGGGACCAGCCCAGACTTTTGGCTCAATCTTCAAATGCTTTACGAGCTACGTTTAGCACAGCGGGAGATTGGCAAACGGGTGGAAAAGCTCCCTCGCCGGGCCGACCGCAAGCGCAAGGATACCCATGCATCTGGCATGATGTGAACTGCTCTCTCGACCGCAAATACTGGAATAGTCAAACGACCGCGGCGCTTCAGTCGTTCGATGACCCCCGGGCAGGCGCAATAGAGACGCGGGTCGCCGCGCCGAGGTATCCGATAACGACACGTCTATGACGGCTGCAAACGAACTGGCGGTTCGGCGAGCCTTGGAAATGGCCGGCGTCGAATTCATCGAAGAGAATGGCGGCGGCCCTGGGGGTGCGACTGAGCAAACGCCGGCGGGTGGCCATGGTCACCCGTTTAGACCGGCCTTTCCTAATTGGCCTTTCCAGCAAATCCGCGGACATCAGTATTGCAATAATTGCCACCTGACCTTGACAAAGTGCCAAAATGTATATACATTGATGTATATACATTAATAGGGTGCATCATGTCGACTGCTCGCGTTTTCCGATCTGGCAACAGTCAAGCCGTACGTTTGCCCAAGGAGTTTCGTTTTGACAGCGAAGAGGTGGAGATCTTTCGGCGCGGCGACGAAGTCGTGCTGCGGGAGAAAACCCGCGACATGCAACGTGCCTTTCAGTTGTTGGCCGACTTACCGGACGATTTTCTCCGCGACGGCAGGGAGGATACCCCGCCGCAAAAGCGCAAAGCATTGTAGATGAACCCGAGATTTCTCCTTGATACCAACATTTGCATTTACATCCGGCGCCGCCGTCCTCCGGGGATCCTGCAGCGATTCCTGCGCTTGCAGGTTGGAGAAGCGGCTATTTCCGTCATCACCTTCGGCGAACTGATCTATGGAGCCGAAAAGAGTGAGCAACGCGAGGCGGCGATGCGACAACTTGAAGAACTTGCCGGTCTTCTACCCGTCCTACCTTTGCCGAGGGATGCAGGTCGCAGCTATGGTGCTCTTCGTGCCGAACTGGAAGTCGACGGTCGAGTGATAGGGAACAATGATCTGTGGATCGCCGCGCATGCCAAGGCCGCCAAGCTAATCCTGGTCACAAACAATGAGCGAGAATACCAACGGGTGTCCGGCCTAGAAATCCAGAACTGGGCAAAATCCGAAAGCCCGACACCGCGGTGATCATTGGGCTTTTGATTCCATAACCGGACCTTCGAACGCTGCGTAACGCTTTGACGCTGTCAACGCACCAGCAGGCACCTTAAGTGGGGTGCGTTTACTAATATAGCTCGTATAGATTGTATTTTTTCGGAGGCGATTATCCCGGACTTGACTTGTGTAGCAAAGCCACCTACGGGGTTGCCCAGACAGGGCAGCGCGTGGGTGCGTCATGAACGACGCACCCCTCATGGCTGCATATGCGGAATTACGGGCGCTTGTTGACCCAGACCATGTTCCCATAGGGGTCAAACGTGCCGCCCTGCGCCTTAGCGAGTGCCAAACCAAACTCTTCGTGAGTGTATTTCTGCCTAAGCCCGCAGATGGGGCAATGGACGGCATCATTTGCCTTGAGCCATCCAACTGGCTTCTCGAACTCCTTGGAGCACTCAGAGCACTTGATTGGCCAAAGTTTATCGTCCTCATACATGACGCACTCTCCGATGGAGGCTCAAAGTGAAGTCTCTATGGGGTTGCGGTGCAAGATGGCTCCGACAGGGCAGCGCAGGACTAATGGTCCTGACATTCCTGATCGGCACAATCGTGGAGGTCGGGGCACAAGGAAGTTGTATTTTCTGGACGAGCCCCTTTCGGCTGCGGGTCACCAAGAATCTGGATGGCGCGACAATACTTAGTGACGTGACTGCCACCAAAAATATCGTCATATTGGACAATACCTCCAATATAAAAACTCGCACCAGATTGGTGCCCATTTTCCAAGACTTTGGATGTCCAAGTGCATCCTCCGCTACCGACTATTTGTTTTGGCCCAAATACGCGAGTGGCGCTTGCCTTCGTTTTCCCGATGAAAATATCTTTGATTGCGGCGTCATCGCAAGCTGTCACCATTTTGGCATTTTTGGCTTGCGTATTCCCGTTATTTTCAAGGTTGATAACGAAAGTCCAAAAAGTACTTTTATCTTTATCTTCGATTTGGCCAGAAGCCAGATCGCGAAAGAAAATGAAGGCGCGATTAGCGGAGTTGCTAGCAGCAAGGGTGTCTTTAAGAGTCTGATTGGTTTCGTACAAAATCCACCCAGTTACTCCAGTAATAATAGTCAAAACTATCGTGAAGTAACCCAAGCGGCGCGTCCATCGCGCCATCATTCTTTCATTTATTTGATGTTCGGTTCCTTTCTTCTGGCGGTATCGTTTGTAACGATGAAGTTGGCGTTTAATGGTGCGGAATACGCGGACGACCAGGGTTTTTTTTGGTGGCCAATGATTTTGATTGGCTTCGCCGTGGTGTCTATCTGGATTGCTATTCATGGGATCAACCTTTTAGCATCCCTCAATAGCCGTTCCGAAAATGTCGTCATTGAACCGATTGTTGTATCGGAACTGGAACTCCGCGACGTACAGCGGCAGATATTTGCGGCTGACCTTGTGATAGCTGCCCATGATCCCGCGTTTGAAAATGCTCCAGAAGCCTTCAATCGTGTTGGTATGTATCGCGCCGACAACATGCTGGCCGATGTTGTGATCGACGACGCCGTGCGTATGAGTTCGGCTAAGATTTTTGTAGGCGGGATAAGCGTCGGTGCAGAGCAAACTAACTTTATTGGAGACCGCTTCGCGGACAAAATTCTCGATTTCCGTTTGATCTACGCCGAGGACGACGCGAGCGATGACGTTACCCTTGCGTTTAACCGCGCCGATGACCGGAGTTTTGAGCCTGTCATAACCGCGCCCCCTTGTTCCGCTGCGCTTGTTCCAATGGCGGTTCTTATCTTTGCCGCCGACATAGGTTTCGTCGATTTCAACAATGCCCCCGAGTTTCTTTTCGGGCTCAATCAAAGCGGCGCGGATTTTGTGGCACATGCCCCATGCAGTCTTGTAGCTGCCAAAGCCCATAAACCGCATGATTTGCAAGGCGCTCATGCCCTTTTTGCTGGTCAACATCAGGTGAGTGACCTTGAACCAGTCCCGCAGGGGCTTGTTTGTGTTCTCGAAGATGGTCCCGGCGATATGGGAGAAGCGGTAGGACGTGTCCGGGGCGCACTCGTAGCATTGCCAGCGGAATCTCCCCAAGTCAGTGACCTTCACGCTGCCGCAGCGGGGGCAATGGACGCCATTTGGCCACCTACGGGCGACCAGATAGGCCTTGCAGGCTGCATCGTCCCCGACCGGGAACATGGCCTCAAATTGTGCGCTGGTCATCTGGTGGACTGGTTTAGGACGTTTGGCCATTTTGGCTCTCCCTTCGACTATGGAAGGAATATAGCGTGGCAAATCTAATAAGTCAAGTCCGGGATAATCGCCTTTTCGGAATGAAAACAAAATTCATAAGGTCTTTCAGATAGTTGAAAAACGGCCCCTCACACTGCAGATCGTTGTTATTGTCACTTGCTCAAGTTTGGCAGAACGAACCCAAAGTGTGCCGGGAGACCGGCAAGAAGTTAAAGGGTGAGAGTCCCTCACAGTGAAGGCGTAGCGGTGCGCCAGGCGAAGCTGGCGCGATCCCAGCCGGTACCGTGCAGGCACCGCGGACTCCGTGCTCGCAGCCAACATGCGATGATTACGGGAAGGTGCGAGGCGAACAACGGGTGCCTATCACATCCGCGTCAGATCGAGATAACAGGCTGATTTACGGTTGCTCCGGGCTGTCGGCGATGGAACAATTGCGCCAATAATTCGTAATCGTATCAAGTCCGACTAGAGCGACCCTTTGTATATCGCAATGGAGACGATTTGTGCCACGCGCCGTTATTTCCCTCGCTCCGCGCGGTGCCGCTGTCGGACAGTTTGTAGCTGAATCTCGTTCGCTCGATGCATCCCGCACCGGCTGGCGCGACGCCTTCCGCCGGGTACGCGGCGAGACCGAACGGCGCGCCGCGCATTTGTCAGCCGAGGACCAGATCGTCCAATCGATGGCTGACGCCTCGCCGACAAAATGGCATCGCGCCCACGTCACCTGGTTCTTCGAGCAGTTTTTGCTGGTGCCGAATGAGCCCGGCTACCAAATCTTCGACGAGCGTTTTTCGTTCCTGTTCAATTCTTACTACGTCGCTGCCGGGCCGCGCCACGCGCGCCCGCAGCGCGGTCTGATCAGCCGCCCGAACGCCGAGGACGTCGCCGCCTATCGCGCCCACGTCGACGCGACGGTCGAGCGGCTGATCGAGACCGTGCCGGCGGGCAAGGCCGCGCAGATTTTCTCGATCGTGGAGATCGGCCTGCACCACGAGCAACAGCATCAGGAACTGCTGCTCACCGATATCCTGCATGCTTTCGCGCAGAACCCGACCGATCCGATTTACGACCCGGCTTGGCAGCCGCGGCGTGCCGCGCTCGGGCCGCGCGGCTTTGTCGACGTGCCGGCCGGCATCCACGCGCTTGGCCACGACGGGGAGGGTTTCTGCTTCGACAACGAGACGCCGCGCCACGACGAACTGATCCCCAACGTTCGCATCGCCCGCCATCTGGTCAGCAATGCCGAATGGCTCGAATTCATCGATGCCGGCAGCTACGCGACGTCGTCGCTCTGGCTGTCGGACGGTTGGGCAACGGTGCAAGCGGAAGGCTGGCAGGCGCCCGGCTATTGGCGCAAACAAGATGGCGCCTGGCATTCGATGACCTTGGCTGGTCTCAAACCGGTCGATCCCGCCGCTCCAGTGACACACGTCAGCTATTACGAAGCCGAGGCCTTTGCCCGCTTCGCTGGCAAGCATTTGCCCAGCGAAACCGAATGGGAGGTCGCCGCTCGCGCAGGCGTGATCGCCGATGCTTTCGGCGTCGCTTGGCAATGGACCCGCAGCGCTTATCTCCCTTACCCAGGCTACCGCGCGGCCGACGGGGCGCTTGGCGAATACAACGGCAAATTCATGGTGAGCCAGATGGTGTTGCGCGGCTCGTCGTTGGCAACACCCGAGGGTCATGAGCGCGTGAGCTACCGAAATTTCTTCTATCCGCCGGCGCGCTGGCAGTTCAGCGGGCTGCGGCTTGCCGAGTTTGTGTGAGGAGACGTCATGGTCGCGCTTGCCCGTTTCCCGCGTATCCAGCCGAAAACCGACGAGACCTCCGCCTTCGAAGCCGACGTGCTCGCCGGCCTGCATGCAACGCCCAAGCGGTTGCCGCCGAAGTATTTCTACGACGGCGTCGGCTCCCAGTTGTTCGAGCGCATCACCGATCTGCCGGAATATTATCCGACCCGATGCGAGATGCGCATTCTGCGTGACCACGGGCGCGACATCGCCCGGCTCGTTCCGCAAGGCGCGACGCTGGTCGAATTCGGCAGCGGCTCGAGCAAGAAGGCGCGCATCTTGTTGCGTGCCTTGCCGCCGCTTGCCGCCTATGTGCCGGTCGATATCTGCGGCGAGATGATCGAGCAGGAAGCGCTTGAGCTGCGGCCGGATTTTCCCGGCCTCAAGGTGCTGCCGGTGACCGCCGACATCACGCAGCAATTCACGCTGCCGCAAGAAGCGCTGGCTGCCCCCGTGCGGATCGGCTTCTTTCCTGGTTCCACCATCGGCAATTTCGAGCCGCATGAAGCGGCCGCCTTCCTGCGCAATGCCGCTCGCATTCTTGGTGCGGGCGCAACGCTGATCGTCGGCGCCGATCTGGTCAAACCGGTAGCCGTGCTACACGCCGCGTATAACGACGCGGCCGGTGTCACCGCCAAATTCAATCTCAATCTCCTGGTGCGCATCAATCGCGAACTGCGCGGCACGTTCAAGCTCGACACCTTCGAGCATCAAGCGTTCTACAATCGCGAGCGCCATCGCATCGAAATGCATCTCGCCAGCCTGAAGCGGCAGAAGGTGAAAGTGGCCGGCGAAACCATCGATTTCCGCGCCGGCGAGACGATCCACACCGAGAACAGCTACAAATACAGTGTCGAGTCGCTGGGTGCACTGGCACGCGGCGTTGGCTGGCAGCCGGCGGCGGTGTGGACCGACGAACGCAAATACTTCTCGATCCAGGCCTTTACGCTGGCTGCAGCAAACTGACCTTTCCGAATTGAATTCCTTGCGCTAAGCGTTGCCCCGTCATGACAAGGCAAGGACAGGATTTATGAAGATCGTCGGTTTTGCAGCGAATAACGGCTTGCGGCTGGGCGTGGTCGACGGCGACGCCGTTATCGATCTGCAGGCGGTAGATGCCGCCGTGCCCGCCGACCTCGGCGAATTCCTTGGGCGCAGCAATGGCGATTTGAGCCCGCTCGTCGATCTCGCCAAACGCGCGCCGGCCTCGGCCCGCCGCCCGCTCGCGGGCCTGACCTTCGGCCTGCCAGTGGCGCGGCCCGGCAAGATCGTCTGCCTCGGCCTCAATTATCTCGACCACGTCAAGGAAGGCCCGCAGCGCGACAATATCCCGAAATTCCCCTCGGTCTTCTTCCGAGTGCTGACATCGATCGTGCCGCATCTTCAGCCGCTAATCCGGCCGAAGGTTTCCATCCAGCTCGACTACGAAGCCGAGATGGTCGCGGTCGTGGGCAAGCGAGCGAAGCACCTCACCATGGACAACGCTTTGAGCTGCATCGCTGGCTATTCCTGCTCGAACGAAGGCTCGGTGCGCGAATTCCAGCGCCACACCACGCAGTGGACCATGGGCAAGAATTTCGACCGTACCGGCGCCTTCGGACCGTGGATGGTTAGCGCCGACGAACTGCCGCCCGGCGGCAAGGGGCTCAAGATCATGAGCCGGCTCAACGGCAACACCATGCAATCCGACAACACCGCGAACATGATGTTCCCGCTGCCGGAAACGCTGGTCTATCTCACCAAGGGCATCACACTGGAACCGGGCGACATTATCCTCACGGGCACGCCGTCCGGCGTCGGCCATGCGCGCAAGCCGGAGCCGGTCTGGATGAAGCCGGGCGATACGATCGAGATCGAAGTCGAGGGCATCGGCGTGCTACGCAATCCGATTGAAGACGAAAAACCGTGAACGGCGCGCGTCAAAGCGTCGAAACAAAGGGGGGGTCATGAAACGCATTATCATCGCAGCGGCTATCGCGGCGAGCTTCGTCATCGCCGCGGCCGCGCCGGCCGCGGCCGAGTGGCCGGCGGAACGGCCGATCCATGTGATTGTCGGCTTCGGCGCCGGCGGCGGCACCGACATTGTCTCGCGCATCATTGCGCAGCCGCTGTCCGAGCTACTGAAACAGTCGATCGTTGTCGAGAACAAGGTTGGCGCCGGCGGAACGCTCGCCGCCGAGTATGTCGCGCGTGCGGACAAGGACGGTTACACCGCGCTCATGACCAGTCCCGCCCATACCGTGTCGGCGGCAATGCTGAAATCGATCCGCTACGACGCGGTCAAGGACTATGCGCCGGTTTCCTGGGTCGCCGACTCAGCTTTCGTCTTCGTCGCAAAAAAGGATTTTCCGGCCAACGACATCAAGGGACTGATAGCCCTGGCCAAAGCCTCGCCCGGCAAGCTCAACTTTGGCGATGTCGGCGTCGGCTCGAACTCAAAATTTCGCCGGCGAACTGATGCGCCAGATGGCCGGCATTGACGTCAAACACATTCCCTATCGCAACACGCCCGGCGTGGTCGCGGCCTTGCTTTCGGGCGACCTGGACTACGGCGTCGAACTCGCACACGCGGTGAAGGGCCAGGTCGCGGCCGGCCAGTTGAAATTGCTCGCGGTTGGCTCGCCGGCGCGTTGGCCGACAATTCCCAATGTGCCGACCGTCGCCGAGTCCGGCGTGCCGGGCTATGCGGTCGTCGGCTGGTACGGTTGGCTCTACCCCGCCGGAACGCCGCAGCCGATCATCGACAAGACCAATGCCGCGCTGAAGGAAGTGCTAGGACGACGTGAGGTTCGTGAGGCGCTCGAGAAGGTCGGCGCCGTTGTGCACGTTTCGACGCCGGCGGAATTCGGCCAACATATCGCCACCGAAGTTGCCAAATGGGAATCGGTGCGCGAGAAGGCCGGAATTCAAAAGCAGTAGGCGCCGGAAACTGCGCCGCAATTATTGAAAGGGGAAAAAATGGCCGACCAATTGAACGTACTGGTGATCTGCGGCTCGCTTCGCAAAGGTTCATACAATGCCGCGTTGACGCGAGCGCTGCCGACGCTAGCGCCGCCGGAGATGAAATTGATTACCGCGCCGACGATCGGCACGTTCCCGCTTTATAACGCCGATGTCCAGGACAGCTCCGGCTTTCCGGGCCCAGCCGAGGAGTTGGCGGTCGCGATCCGCGCCGCCGACGGCGTGCTGTTCGTGACGCCCGAGTACAACTGGTCGATGCCGGGCGTGCTTAAGAACGCGATCGACTGGGTCTCGCGCATGAAGAACCAGCCGTTCGAGGGAAAGTCCGTCGCGATCCAATCGGCGAGCCAGGGCCCGCTCGGCGGCGCCCGCATGCAGTATCACTGGCGCATGTCGATGACCTTCCTCAAGGCCTACATCTTCGGCACGCCGGAAATCTTCGTCGGCAACGCGGCAAGCAAGTTCGATATGGAGACGCTGGCGCTGACCGATCAGCCGACCAAGGACATCGTCAAACAGCAGCTCGCCGCCTTCGCGAAGTTCATCGAGAAGATGAAGCAGTAATATGAAGTCGTATGGCCGGGCTAGTTCCGGCCATCCACGCCTTGCATTTAGCAGAGCCGACAAGACGTGGATGCCCGGCCCAAGGCCGGGCATGACGTTTAGGTTGCCTGCGCGCGCTTCGGGAACAGCTGCGGCCGCAGCTTGGGATGGCAGGCCATCATCTTCGGCGCGTAAGGCGTCTCGGCGCCGAGTTCCTCGGCGGCGTGCCAGGCCCAGCGCGGATCCCACAGCGCGCCGCGGGCAAGGGCGATCATGTCGGCCTTGCGGGAAGCGACGATATCTTCCGCCTGCTGGTAGCCGGCAATCAGGCCGACGGTCATGGTGGTGATGCCGCTTTCCTTCTTGACCTTCTCGGCGAACGGCACCTGGTAGCCGGGCGCCAGCGGAATCTTCTGCTGCGGATGCAGCCCACCAGACGTCACGTCCATATAGTCCATGCCGCGTTTCTTCAGCTCTTTAGCCAACTGGACGGTTTCCTCCGGCGTCCACCCGCCTTCGACCCAGTCGGTGGCGGAGACGCGCATGCCGAGCGGCTTCTGCTCCGGCCAGACGGCGCGCACCGCTTCATACATTTCAATTGCGAAGCGCATGCGGTTTTCGCTCGAGCCGCCATATTCGTCGGTGCGCTTGTTGGAGAGCGGCGACAAAAATTGATGCGCGAGATAACCGTGCGCGCCATGCAGTTCGATCACGTCATAGCCGATGCGATCGACGCGTTTGGCGGCTTCGGCGAATTCGCCGATGCAGCGCTTGATGTCGTCCTTGGTCATGGCGTGCGGCACGGCCCAGCCGGTGTCGTAGGGCAGCGCCGACGGCGCCTCCGGTGTCCACGCATCCGGCCCTTCGAGGATCGGCTTGCCGCCGGCGCCGGGCGGCATCTGCGGACCCTTGCGGCCGGCATGCGCCAGCTGCACGCCGAGCTTGGCGACGCCGTACTGCCGGCAGAAATCGTGCACGCGCTTGAGCGCGGCTTCATTCTCGTCGGAATACATGCCGGCGCATTTCGGCGAGATGCGCCCCTGCGGGTTGACGTCGGTCATCTCGGTCATCACCAGCCCGGCGCAGCCGAGCGACATATTACCGAGATGCATCAGATGCCAGTCGTTGGCCGAGCCGTTGTTGGAGTTGTACTGGCACATCGGCGAGACCACGACGCGGTTCGGCAGCGTGAGGCCGCGAAGCGTGATGGGAGAAAACAGGACGCTAGCCATTTTCGATTTTCCTTTCGGGTCGCGGAGAATTCAAACAGTGGATTTCGTTTCAGCCCCAGATGCCGCCGGCGTAATAGGAGTGCATGGCCACCACCCAGCAGCAGATCGCCCAGAACAGGCAGAATTCCGAGCCACCGATATTCCACAGCCATTTGCCGGTGACCTTATAGACGCCAACCGTGGCGACCAGAAGGTGGAAGGTCATGATCGCGGCGCAGATGGTGGTGTGGATGTTGAAAATCAGGCCGAGCGCCAGCACGACCTCGATGGCGCCGGCGAGATACATCCAGAACTTGGGCGGCTTGAATCCAGCGGCGACGAAGAAGCCGAGGGCCGCCGGCACATAGAACTTGCCGTAGATATGCGGAATCATGAACAGGCCGCAGATGAGGCGCAGAATATTGAATTCATTGAGCAGGTTGAATTTGTCGGCGAATGACATGGTGCCCCCCGGATGGTTTGATGCCCTACCGTCTCGGCCAAAATCGCACTTTTGTGCGCTTGCGCCAATCCCTCGGGCGGTAGCCGCGCATAATCGCTATAATTTACGGCCTTTAAGCCAGGCGTCTCCCTTGGCGTAAAGCGCATCGAGGTCCGGCCCGTCGAGGCCGGGCAGGTTCATTTTGATCGGGTAGCCGATCTTGCTCTGCAGATAGGCGAGGTGCCGGTAGCCTTCGGGGAACTTGGCCAAATGCTTGCGGTCGAGCACCAACTTGGCCGCCACGTCGACCGGATCGATGCGGTCCTTCTCGTAGGCCAGGCGCCGCAGCACGAGGCCCCATTTGCCTTTGCGCTTTTCCAGAAAATCGTAGAAGCGGCCGGTGCAGACCACGTCGCACTTAACGCCCTCGACCTCGGCGCGCTGTGTGATCGTCATCTTGGTCTGCGCGATGGCGCGCTTGCCCTTGATGTCGATGCTCATGCCGCCGAGCATGTGCCAGATGCGCACGCCGTGGTCGTAGCCCTCCTGGCTGACCTTGATGAATTCCTCGTAGGAGCCCTGGAACCAGGTGGCCCACATCTGGCCCTCCTTGTGCCAGACGGTGCGGAAACGGTCCCACAACCGGGCATCGCGCCAGAGCACCCAGTTCTCGATCAGCGCGCGGATCTCCAGGTGGTCGGCGGTATCTCTCGGCATTTCACTCCCCCAGTCGCGGCCGGGCCTTGTCCCGATCATTCACTTCTTTATTGTCTAACTTTAGGCGCGGCGCGATTATCCAAAATCAAGCGCTAGACGACTACGTCGGGGGAGCGTTCATGGCAAGGCTCGCAGGCAAGGTCGCGATCGTCACCGGCGGCGCCAGGGGCATCGGCCGGCACTATTCGCAGGCGCTCGCCGCCGAGGGCGCGCGCGTGATGATCGCCGACATCGCCGACGGCAAGGAACTCGCTGGGGAAATCGCCGGCCGGCGCGGCGCCGATTCCGTGGCCAGCGTCATATTCGACGTTAGCGACGAGACGGCGGTCAAGAGCCTGGTTGCGCAAACCATCGAGCGCTTCGGCCAAATAGATGTCCTGGTGAACAACGCGGCGCTCTATTCGACGCTCAAGCCGCGCAATTTCAATGAATGGGACACCGATCTGTGGGATCGCGTCATGGCTGTCAACGTGCGCGGTCCTTATCTGATGGTCCGTCATGTCGCGCGGCATATGATTGAGCGGCGTACAGGCAAGATCATCAACATCGCCTCCGGCGCCGCCTACAAGGGCGTGCCGCGCATGCTGCCTTACGTCACCAGCAAGGGCGCCATGCTCGCCTTTACCCGCGCCTTGTCGCGCGAACTCGGACAATACGGCATCGCGGTCAATTCGCTGTCGCCGGGCTACGTCCTCAGCGATACCGGGCTTGAGAACGCGACGCATGTGGAGGAGGAGCGCATTCCAGTGCGCAACAGCCGCGCCTTCAAGCGGGACGCCTATCCGGAGGACCTGCTCGGTGCACTGATTTTCCTGGCCTCGAGCGAAAGCGATTTCGTCACCGGCCAATCGCTGGTGGTGGACGGCGGCTCGGTCAATAATTAAAGCGTTGGCGCGATCGGCACCGACGCCGCCAGGTCCGCGGCAAGGGGCGGGGCGGCGGCGGGCACGCGATGCGTCAGCTCGGCGACCTTTTTCAGATGGTCGATCGCCGCCTTGGCGCCGTCAGTCTTGGTCAGGTAATCGAACGTCTCGTCCTCGTCGTCCTCGATGGGCGTCAAGGCGATATCGACGTAGTTGTGCCGGTTCGGATCGTGCGCGATGCGCCACGCCGTCGCCAGAATCCAGCGCATGGTCCGGACGAATGCCGCGTTGCGCACGATCAAATCGCGGAAATAGTGTGCGTAGAACGACAGCACGTTCTCGGGCGGCAGGCCGGGGCGTAATTCGCTCCGGTGCTTCATCCGGATCAGACCACTCTGCAGCGGATGCACCTTTTCGAACTGCATCATGGTCGAGAACTGCACCAGAACTTTGGCGAGACTGAACATCGGGACCTTGGTGACGGCGGCGCGCTTGAGCAGCGTCTCGATGTGCGCGTGCGTGTAATACAGGTTCCACGCTTCTTCATAGATCGACTGCAATTCGTCCCGGCTCATCTTCGGATGGTCGGTGACCGGATGCTCCAGGTCGTATTTGTTCAGGTCGGGGTCCATCGCAACGCCCTTGGTCCACATGGTCTTATGGTCCTCGGAGCCTGGCAGCGGCGTCAGGATATTGAATTCCAGCAGATCGACCGGCAGCTCGCGCTGGATGATCTCGATGTCGCGCCGGATCGATTCCGGAGTCTCGCCGGGGAAGCCGAGAATGTAGCCCGCATAGAGAAAGATGCCCTGTTCCTTCCAGGCCAGCATCATCTTGCGGTACTCGGTGATCTTGTTCTGCTTCTTCTTGGCGGCGGCGAGATTGTCGGGATTGATGTTCTCCAGCCCGAGGAAGACGCGTGTGACGCCGGCTTTTTTCGCCTTCTCGATAAAACGTGGAATCTTGTGGCACATGGTGTCGACCTGGATCATCAGGCCGAGCGGAATTTTGTCCACCTCGCGCAACTTGGTAAGGCGGTCGAAGATCGCCTCCCATTCCCGGTTGCGTGCGAAGTTGTCGTCGGTGATGAAAAAGCGCGAGATGTTCTGCTTCCAATTGTCGCGGACGACTTTTTCGATGTCGTCGGGCGAACGGAAGCGCGACTGGCGGCCCTGCACGTTGATGATCGTGCAGAACGAGCACTGGAACGGACAGCCGCGGCCGGCATCAAAGGCCGCGTTGGTGCCGGCGGTACGCCGCACGAATTGCCGCGGCAGAAACGGGCTCGGCGCTCCGCCGAGGCCGGGCAGATCGTTCATGTAGTTGTAGAGCGGCTTCAACTCGCCGGCGGCGGCGTCGCGCAGCAGACCGTCGAAGCGTCCTTCGGCTTCCCCGGCGAACAGCGAGATGCGCAAGGCGCGGGCGGAATCTAGGTCGATCGCGGTGCCGTCGAGCATGGCCAGGCAGCCGGATACATGGAAACCGCCCATCGCCACCGGAATGCCGGCGTCGCGAAACGGCTTGGCGATGTCGAGGGCGCGCGGATACTGGTTCGATTGCACGCCGACCAGCCCGAGCAGGCCGAAATTGCCATGTTCGCGGAAGCGCCGGATCAGCTTCTTGACGTTGACGCGGGTATTGGTCTCGTCGATGACGTCGATGTCGATCTCGACGTCCTCTCCCAAAGCGTGCCGCTGCGCCGAGTCGAGCGCCAAGCCGTAAACCGCGGCGAGCGAATTCGACGGAATCAGAGCCCGCCACCAACGAATGACGTAGCCGTCATCGTTGTAATGCGAGGGTTTTAGGAGAATGAGTTGAAACCGGCGCTTTGACGCCAATGGATCTACCTTTTGCCGCCGGGGCCAGAGAAGTCTGCATATTCGCATGGTGCGGCCCTGGCGGCAAATGTGGCGGGTCACATAAGACGCCAGCCCGCATGATAAGAACCTAGAAGCCCAACGCCGCGCCTGCCGGCGGGGTTATTCCCGCGGCCGGGCAATTGAGGTATAAAACCGCAAATTCAACGATTGGACTGAAGGGAAAACGCTCATGGCGGTCGCAACCGCAACCCAACCCGGTTCCAAGCACAACGTGCAGGTAGCCCGGCAGGCTTATTACGACAAGATTTCCAAATTCCACATGGCGCCGCTCTGGGAGGTGCTTAAGGATTTGGTGACCCCGGAGCCGAAGACCGATTGCCGGCCGGCACTGTGGAAATTTTCCGACGTCAAGCGGCTGATGCTGGAAGCAGGCGACGTGATCAGCGCCGAGGAAGCCGAGCGTCGCGTGTTGGTGCTGGAAAATCCCGGCGAGACCGGCAAAGCGCGCATCACGCATTCGCTGTTCGCCGGCATTCAGCTCATCCTGCCCGGCGAAATCGCCGACGTACACCAGCACGTCTCGTCCGCCATCCGCTTCGTGCTGGAAGGCGAGGGCGCCTATACCGCGGTCGAGGGCGAGAAGACCATGATGTCGCATGGCGACTTCATCATTACCGCCAACTGGGCGCCGCACGACCACGGCAATCCTGGCAAGCAGCCGGTGATGTGGCTCGACGTGCTCGACATGCCGACCGTCAATCATTTCCAGGCGTCGTTCGCGTCGCATTTCGACGAGAAGATGCAGAAGACCAATCACGCCGACGGCGACTCGTTCGACCGTTATGCTTCCGGCGTGCTACCGGACGGTATGCCGGCGATGCAGAACCGCACCCCGGTGATCAATTACCCCTACACCAAGATGCGGCCGATCCTGGAACGCTTGAAGAGAACCGGTGATATCGACAAGCGCCACGGCGCGCGGGTGCGCTACGCCAATCCGATCAATGGCGGGCCGGTGCTGCCGACCATGGGCGCCCATCTCGCACTGCTGCCGAGAGGCTTCAAGGGCGAGCCCTATCGCTCAACCGACGGCACCATCTTCGCGGTCGCCGAGGGGCAGGGCACCACCACCATCGACGGCAAGCCGTTCGAGTGGGGCGTCAACGACGTGTTCGTGGTGCCACCGTGGAAGCACTATTTCCACAACGCGGCAACCGAATCGGTGCTGTTCTCGATCTCCGACCGGCCGGCGCAGGAAGCGCTCGGCATCTGGCGCGAAGGGAACTGAAGCGGCGGCGGCGGCGTTCTTACAGTAACGGCTGCGCCGCTTGCGGCGCGGCCGTTCGTTTATGCGCACGGAGCTTATCATGCAATTTGAGCAACTGACCGCCGGCCATGGTTCGCTCACGGCGGTGCGCACCGGCCAAGGCCGCGATCTGGTGGTGCTGCATTCGCTGCTCAGCGACCGCCACGCTTTCGATCCGGTGCTGCCGGCGCTCTCAGCCAAGCATCGCGTCACGCTGATCAATCTGCCGGGCTTCCACGGCTCGCAGCCGACGCCATTGGCGCTGATGGATGCCTACGTGGCGGCGATCGAAGACGGCTATCAGGAATTCGGCGTCGCCAACGATTCAATCCTTATCGGCAATGGCTTCGGCGGCACGGTGGCGTTGGCCTTCGCTTTGGCCCATCCCGAACGCGTCGCCAAGCTGGTGCTTAGCGATGCCGCCGCCGGCTTTCCGCCCGAGGGACGCAAGCAGTTCGAAATCATGGCGGCCAAGGTCGCCGAAGCGGGGTTGGGCTCCATCGCGGAGATCGCGACAAAGCGGGTGTTTTCGCCGGCTTACCTCGCCGCCCATCCGGAGGCGATCGAGGAGCGCAAAGCCGTGTTGTTGCAGATCGACCCCAAGGCATTCCAGGCCGCCTGTAAAATACTGCAGGAAGCCGACCTGGAGCTGCTGCTGCATCGTATGCAGGTGCCGACGCTCGTAGTGTGCGGCGAATTCGACCAAGCCACGCCGCCGCCGCTCAACAAGGCGATCGCGGACAAGGTCGCGGGGGCAGCTTACGTGGAATTGCTCGGCTGCGGCCACTGCCCGCCGTTGGAGCAGCCGCAGGCGTTCCTGGCGGCGATCAAGGAGTTCGTCGGGCTGTAAGCCTCAACCCTGCCGCTTGTCGAAGCGCTGGATCTCTACCTTCGCCCAAACGCCGTCCCTGGCGAACGGATCGGCATTGTTGAACTTTTCCGCTGTGGCGCGGTCGGGCGCCTCCAGCACCATCACGCTGCCGATCGACGCCTTGCCGTCGTCCGCCAGCAATGGACCGCCGACGACGATGGCGACGCCCTGGTCCTCGGCGGTCTTGAGGTGGGCGACGTGCTCGGGGTGAACTGCCTGCCGTTTGGCTCCGGCGCCTGGGTCATCGAGAGCGTAAACCGCGAACAACATTTGTTTCCTCCAATAACTTTTGCTTAGCCAAGCGCCTTTAGCACCGCATTAGCGACCGCCATCGTGCCATCACTGCCGCCGTATTCCATCGGCTTGATGCCGGAGGCATAGGCCTTGTCGACCGCGCGCTCGATGCGAAGTGCGGCGTCCGCCGCATGCGGGTGATCGTGCTTATCGGCCAGCCAATCGAGCATCATTGCGGCGGATAAAATCATCGCGGTCGGATTGGCCTTTCCCTGGCCCATAATGTCGGGCGCGGTGCCATGACACGGCTGGAACACCGCGTGCTTGTCGCCGATGTCGGCAGACGGCGCGATGCCCAATCCGCCGACCAGCCCGGCGGCGAGGTCGGAGAGAATGTCGCCGAACATGTTTTCCATCACCATCACGTCGAAATCCCAGGGCCGCTTCACCATCATCGCAGCGCAGGCATCGACGTATAGCAGATCGGTTTTTACGTCCTGGAATTTTGCTTTGCGCTCGGCGAATATCCCGCGCTGCCAGTTGAATGCTTTAAATACGTTGGCCTTGTCGACCAGCGTGAGGCGGCCGGGCTTGCCGCGTTTCTTGCGCCGCTCCGTTAGCTTGAGCGAGAAGTCGAACAGCCGCTCGGTGGTCTTGCGCGTCACGACAAGGGTTTCGCGCGCTTCGTCATGGGTGGTGATGCCCTTGCCCATGGAGGCAAACAGGCCTTCGGTCGATTCGCGGATCAGCACGAAATCGATGCCGTGTTCGGCCGCGTCGACGATCGGGCTCGGCACGCCGGGTACCAGCCGCGCCGGGCGCACGCCGGCATAGAGATCGAAGATGAAGCGCAGTTCGACCTGCGGCATGATCTCGGTGTTGTCGGGATAGCGCACGCTCGGCAGTCCGCAGGCGCCGAGCAGGATGGCATCGGCCTCCTCGGCGAGCTTGATCGTCGTCTCCGGCATCGATTTTCCGGTCTCGCGGTAGTGATTGGCGCCAGCGGCGCCTTCAGTGAAGCGGAATCGCAGGCTCGGCGTCGTCGCCTCGATCCGGCGCAGAATGTCGAGCGCCGGGGCCATCACCTCAGGCCCGATGCCGTCGCCGGGCAGCACGGCGATATGGAAGGCGGCATTGGCGGACATGAGGCAGCTTCCGGGATGGAATTATAGGCGCAAGGTGGCTAATGAATACGTCGGAGCGCTTGCGCGCAAGGGAATATGGCCGAGGTTTCGCTTATGCCCCGTTTTGCCGCCAATCTGGGTTATCTGTTCACCGACCGGCCGTTGCTTGAGCGCATTGACGCCGCCGCCGCCAGCGGTTTCAAGGCGATCGAGCTGCAATTTCCCTACGACGTTCCGGCCTCGGAGGTGAAGCAGGCAATCGTCCGCAATAGGCTCACCATGCTCGGGCTCAATACACCGCCCGGCAAGGGCGATGGCGAATTCGGGTTGGCGGCGGTTCCGGGCCGCGAGCGAGAATTTTGGGAAGTGTTTGCCCGCGCGCTGGATTATGCCGCGGCAGTCGGTGGCAGCGCCGTCCATTGCCTGGCCGGCAAGGTTGCGCCCGAGCAGCGTCCCGCGGCCGAGCGGGTGTTTATCGACAATCTCAAGGCGGCTGCCGATCTTGCCGCCGAGAAAAAGATCGGACTGTTGATCGAGCCGATCAATGGCCGCGACCGGCCGGATTATTTCCTCAACCGCGTCGAGCATGCCGCCGACATCATCGGCAAGACCGGCAAGCCCAACGTCCGGTTACAGTTCGATTTCTACCACGTGCAGATCGTCGGCGGCGATCTGCTCTATCGCCTGGAAAAACACCTGGCCGTCATTGGCCATCTGCAATGCGCTGCGGTTCCCTCCCGCCACGAACCGGACGAGGGCGAGATCAATTACCGCTCGATCTTCGAGGCGGTCGACCGGCTCGGCTACCGCGGTTGGATCGGCGCCGAATACCGGCCGCGCGGACGCACCGAAGACGGCTTGGGCTGGGCTTGGCCCTATGGCGTGGTGCCGGCGCATTAACGTTTGATTAACCATCAAACTTGCTGAAAACATTTGCCTTTCTGCATTGCGCGGGAGCTGCAAATCGCTAGATTGCGCGCATGTGGAAACGGAGCAACAAAGCCGGCTCGCGCGCGCCCGAAGCGCCGAGCGCGCTCAGGAATGCCGTGCGCGAGGCGCGAATCGAGGCGGCGGAGCGGTCGGCCGTGGTCGTCGATTTGCGCGACGCCGAAGTGGCGCGGCTCGAACTGCTCGACGAAGCGCTCGACCCGGTGTTCAAGGACATTCCGTCCGGCGTCGAATTATTCGACCGCGGCGTAGGCAAGGGCAGCGTGGCGCGGCTGTGGGTCGACGTGATCGCGCATATCGAGATGGGCCGGGACAAGCGGCAATACCGTTTCGTGCTGGACACCCGATACGGCCGTACCGTGCTGGCGGAATCCTACGATATCCCTGAGATGGCGCAGGCGGTCACCCGATACGTGGCGCGCCGGCTGGTCGAGCGTGAACGCGCGCTCGCCGACGGTGTCACGGCAGGCCCCATGGTCATGGAACAGATCGTGCGGCTTGACCGCCCGCGCCAGAGTTGGTTTTTGCTCTGGACGTTTTTCTTCGGACTGATCGCCGGCGCGGCCGCGCTTTTTCTGCTGGCGCTGCTAACACAGCCGCATCCCTAACCAAGAATCTTCAGCCGCCGCTGCTGCATCACCGTGCCGGTGGCGCCGACGCCGCGCGAGATCAATTCGCAGGTCCAGGCCCCGGGCGTTCCGTCGATGGCGTAGAGATTATAGGCGGCTGAATCTTTGCTCATGCCAAACGCGGCCGATGCCGACGGCACGCCCACCGCCGGCACGCGGGTGCCGCCGGGCCCGCTCAGCCAGTTGAGCATGTGAAGATGGTCGTGGCCGTGCAGCACGAGTTCGGCGCCGTGCGCGGCAATAACGCCCAGGAAATCCTCGGCGTCGGTCAGCCGCTTGTGGCGTTTGGCGTGACTGACCGGCGGGTGGTGGATCAGCACGACGCGGAAAACCGGATCGCTCGCAAGCGCGGCCAGCGCCTCGCCGAGCCGCGCAAGTTGCGCGTCGCCGAGCCGGCCGGTCGCCGTGAACGGCGCCGTCGGCGCCGCGGTCGAAAGCCCGATCAGCACGAGCGGACCGCGCCGGCGCACGAAAGGAAATCCGCCGGCGCCGTCGTCGCCATGCATGAAGTCGCCCCATTGGCGTTCCGGCTCCGCCGCTGCCGCGCGCACATAGGCGTCGTGATTGCCGGGAATTACCGTCACGTCGGTCGGCGCGCCGAGCGCCGCCAGCCAATCGCGGCCGACGACGAATTCTTGCGGCAGGGCGATATTGGTGAGGTCGCCGGTGACGGCGATGGCGTCGGGCGATTGCGATTTCAGGTCAGCGACGATCTTGGACAGCACGGCCGGATCGTGGATAAAGCGCCGCCGCCGCTGCCAGTTGATGTAGCCGGTCACCCGCTTGCCGACGAGTTCGCTCCAGCGCGGCGCCGGCAGCGGCGCTAGGTGCGGGTCGGAGAGATGGGCGAGGGTGAACATCGCTTCTGGGAGTAGTCCGCTACGAACTGCCGATCAATATGCCGGCGACGAACACCAGCACGCCGCCGACCACCACCTGGAAGGAAGCCTGCAGGAACGGCGTATCCATGTAGCGCATACGGATCCAGGAAATCACCGCGAGTTCGACCGCCACCACCATGAATGAAACGATCGTGGCCGTGAGGAAGTGCGGAATGAGATAGGGCAACGTATGACCGAGCCCGCCGAGCGCGGTCATGCCGCCGGTGACCATGCCGCGGATGACGGGAGAGCCGCGCCCGGTAAGCGAACCGTCGTCCGACAGCGCCTCCGCGAACGCCATGGAAATTCCAGCGCCGACCGAAGCGGCCATGCCGACCAGAAAGGTCGCCCAGGTGTTATGGGTCGCGAAGGCCGCCGCAAACAGCGGCGCCAGCGTCGACACCGAGCCGTCCATCAGCCCGGCGAGGCCGGGCTGCACGTATTGCAGCATGAACATGCGCTTGGAGGTCGCGTCCTCTTTTTCGCGCGCACCCGGCGTGAGAATTGTCTCCGACAGCTTGTGCGCCAGCGACTCGTGGCCCGCTTCCGCTTCCGCAAGCTCGATCAAAAGCTTGCGTACCGACACGTCCCGCGCGGTCTCGGCTGCCTTGCGGTAGTAGCGCTCGGCCTCGAACTCCATGCTCTCGGCAAATTTGCGCGCGGCATCGAGCCCGAGCGGGCGCATGAGCCAGAGAGTCTTCTTGTGGGTTATGAATCCCTTCACGTCCTGGCGGCGGATCAACGGCAGGTAATCGCCGAATTTTTCCTTGTAGAGATCGAACAGTATGGTGCGGTGGTGCACCTCCTCGTCCGCCATCTCGTCGAATACCTTGGCGGAAGAGGGGAACTGCTCGCGCAACCCTTCCGCGAAGCCACGGTAGATGCGGCTATCTTCCTCCTCATTGGTGATGGCCAGTGCCAGCACTTCCTGTTCGGTCAGGTCGGAAAATCGTTTCACGGTGGCCCTCTGATCAACGGCTAGCGGATAGATTTGATATATTGGCATAATTCTAATTCCGAAAGGTGCCGTTTGATACTGTTCGCGCCCGCCGCCGATAACCCGGCGATTACCGGTGGAATGCCGAAACAGGGGGATGCATTTGCAACGCCTGCGCCGAGCGCTTGAGCCGCTGATCCGGCGGTTGATGCATTTCTACTGGCGTTTCTCGCGCGGCGCGACGCTGGGCGTCCGTGCCGTGGTGATCGACGGCGCCGGCCGCATCTTCCTGGTCAAGCATTCCTATGTGGCCGGTTGGCACCTGCCCGGCGGCGGGGTGGAGACCGGCGAAACCTTCCTCGCGGCGCTCGCGCGCGAACTGGCCGAGGAGGGCAATATCGTGATGACCGCGCCGCCGGTTTTGTACGGCATTTTTTTTAACAGGCGGGCATCGCGGCGCGACCACGTCGCGCTCTACATCGTGCGCGAGTTCCTCCAGGACAGCCTGCCACGGCCCAATTATGAAATCATTGAGCACGGCTTCTTTCCGCTCGACACGCTACCAGACGGCGTCACCCGCGCGACCCGCGCGCGCATTGCCGAATTTCTCGGCGCCGCGGCGGTGAGCGAATTGTGGTGAGTGGCGTGGCGTAACTGTTGAAGAATTGGGAGAAAGCCGCCTTTAGAGGTGACTAGGCACCAGCCACCCGTAAAAATTGAGTTCAGCGCTTGACCCAATTTTTATCCGGTGAAACAAGCGTCATCTACGTTTCATAATACCAACGAAGGCGGTCGCGTCACACTTGGAAAAAGACATTACGAGCGGGTTCGACGTCCGCGCCTTTTTCTCGCAGCGAAACGAAGGAAAGGCCGTATCCACCTATCGGGAAAATCAAATTGTCTTCTCGCAGAGCGATCCGGCGAACTCGGTTTTTACATTCATAAAGGCAAGCTCCGAGTTTCGGTGATTTCCGAAAGCGGCAAAGAAACCATTGTCGCGATTCATGGGCCGAACGAATTCTGCGGCGAGGGATGCTTGACGGGTCACGGGTCCCGTCTGTCTTCGGCCGTCGCAATGGCGGAATCCGAAATCATGCGTCTTGAGAAGGCGGATGCCATCAGGCTCCTCCATGACGAGCCCGCATTCTCCGAAATGTTCATCGCGCGCCAGTTGAACTCGTACCGCACGCGTTGAAGCGGATTTGGTCGATCAACTATTCAATTCGAGCGAGAAGCGGCTGGCGCGGGCTCTTCTGCTATTGGCGAATTTTGGCAAGGACGGTGGACCCGAACCGGTGATCGGAAAAATCAGCCAAGAGAAACTCGCCGAGATGATCGGCAGCACCCGTCCGCGCGTGAATTTTTTTATGAATAAATTCAGGAAGCTTGGATTCATCGAGTACAACGGCCATTTGGAAGGCCACAGTTCATTGCTGAACGTCATTCTGCACGACCAACCCTTGGCCGATCATGATGAGCCGGAATCTTCCGCCGATTAAGCGGACGATGGTACTGCCGTAGCCGGAACCATTATTGCAAGGTGCTCGTTACCTCCACGCGCCCAGTTCCAACACATCGCGATACCTCTTTACAGCGGTGGAACTAGTATGTCCGTTTTCGTACAGCGAAATTTCTAAAGGCGTGCGAGAAACTTTTAACAGGCGAGTTCTCGGAATTGTGACTCGCGCATCGTTCGAAACATTGGCGGTTCACATCCCTCGCGCACCTATTACTCCTGTTAGCTCTCGATCCAGCGTTGGAGCGATGATGCCATCGGGAAAGACGAGGGATATGACCACATCAAAGGATTCAAATATGCAATCTGCAATCGTCAAAAGGTCAATCGTCATTGTCGGCCATAAGACGAGCGTCAGCCTCGAGGATGCTTTCTGGCTTAGCCTCAAGCAAATCGGCAAAATTCAGAACATGACGCTGTCCACGCTGGTTGCCAACATCGACACCCATCGGCAGCATGGCAACCTCTCGTCCGCCATTCGGCTTTTCGTACTCGACCATTTTCGCGCGCGGACCGTGCTGGATTCCATCGATCAGCCCAGTCGATCCGCCGCCCCCGATCCCATCGCTACCAACGGCTCCTACAAGGTAGCCATCAGCCCCGGCTGATAGGCGCGTGAATATTTGTTGAGAGCCGCCTAGCCGAAGCGCGCCCGGTCGTGCGGGGCGGCGAAGTCGAGCTGCGGACCCACCGGGACGATGCCGGTCGGGTTCACCTGCCGCTGGCTGCCGTAATAATGCCGTTTGATCTGCTCAAGGTTGACGGTCTCGGCCACACCCGGCGCCTGGTAGAGTTCGCGCACATAATTCGACAGGTTCGGATATTCGTAAATGTGCCGCCAGTTACACTTGAAGTGCGAATAATAGACCGCGTCGAAGCGGATCAGCGTGCAGAATAGCCGCCAGTCGGCTTCCGTGATGGTGTTGCCGGCCAGATAGCGGTGCTGCGACAGCCGCTGTTCCATGTCGTCGAGCGTGTCGAACACCCCGCGGAACGCCGCTTCATAAGCTGCCTGCGAGGTAGCGAAGCCGGCGCGATAGACGCCGTTGTTGATGTTCGGATAGACCAGATCGTTGATGCGGTCGATCTCGCTGCGCAGATTTTCCGGATAATAATCGGTGTGGATATTGATGAAGGCGTCGAACGCCGAATTGAGCATGCGGATGATTTCGGGCAACTCGTTGTTGACGATCGTCTCGCGCTTTTTGTCCCACAACACTGGCACGCTGACGCGCCCGGTATAACGCGGGTCGGTCAGTAGGTAGATTTCGGACAACTTGCTCTTGCCGTTGACGTCGTCGCCGCTTGAGCCCTCGACCTTGTTGAAGGTCCAGCCGTCCTTGAGCATGTCGGGCGAGACGGTCGACATCGAAACGACGTTCTCGAGGCCTTTCAGCTTGCGAAAAATGACGGCGCGGTGCGCCCAGGGGCAGGACAGTGAAACGTAGAGGTGATAGCGGCCGGCCTCGGCGGCAAAGCCGCCTTCGCCGGAGGGGCCGGGGCTGCCGTCCGGCGTGACCCAATTGCGAAAACGCGTGGTCGGCCGAATGAATTGGCCGTCCTTGGTACGCACACCGTCCTGCTGCCACACGCCGTCAACCAACTGTCCCATGCCAGTAACCTCCGCTTTCGCCGGTATCATCTAGGCAATTCGGGCGACAAGCGCTACCGGCGATGGACCTTCATCGGCCTAAGTGCTAATCGGCACCGCCCAGCGGGGCCGGGAAGCGTTCCCGTGCCGGCACCGGCGTTTTGGAGCCCATGAGCGAGCTTGCGGTGACAATCCTGCCGGAAACGGCCGACGACCGACTGGCGATAGACCGGCTGCATGAACGCACCTTCGGGCCCGGCCGCTATGCGCGTAGCGCCTATCGCGTGCGCGAGGGTCGCGCGCATGTGCTGGACCTCTCGTTCACCGCGCGCATCGGCTCGTTGCTGGTCGGCTCGGTGCGGCTGACGCCGATCTGCATCGGCGACACCCCGGCGCTGTTGCTGGGCCCGCTCACGGTCGAACCGCCATTTCGCAAGCGGGGCGTCGGCAGCGCGTTGATTGAGCGCGCGCTCAAGCAAGCCAGGACGGCGGGGCATCCATTGGTGTTACTGGTCGGCGACGAGCCGTTCTATCGCACGGCCGGCTTCAAGCGGATCCCGAAAGGCAAAGTGAAAATGCCGGGCCCGGTCGATCCGGCGCGCTTGCTGGTGGCGGAACTCAAAGCCGGCGCCTTTGAAGGCGTGTCCGGGATGATTAGACCTGATTGGGAACGCGTGTGATCCGCGAAAAACGGAAACCGGCTTCCGGACAAGATCGTACGCAAGAAATAACTTAGCGGCCTTCCCGCGCCCACGTGGCGGCCAGCGAGCCGACCAGCAGCAAGAGCCCGATCAGTCCCGCGAAGACCGGCAGCACGCCGATGCCGCGCACGACGCTGACGTCGCGCATCTTCAGGCCGATCCAGTCTTCGCCTTTGAACGTGGTGGAGGTACGCACCGGCACCACACGTGGCACCTCGATCGAGTTGCCGTCCGCCAGCCGCCGCGCGTCGCCGCCGGTGGCGGCGGTAAGCGCGCGCAGGACTTCGGTGGTGGATGTCACTTGCGCGAATTCGCGCGGGTTGGCCGGTCCCACATTGGCTAGCGCGGTGAGCTTGCCGTCGATCGCCCGCCAGAGCCCGAGCTCGCTGGCGGTGACCTCGGCGCGCCAAAGGCCCGGCTCGACCGGCTGCAGGGTAAGCGTTCGGGCGGCGCCGGTTGGCGAGGTAAGCGTCACCTCGTTGACGCTGTCGGCCATGGTCTGGCGCTGCACGGTAATGTCGCGTCCCTTGACGATCAAGCGGAGCGCTTCCTCTTCAAGCTCGGGCTGTTTCATCAGCCAATGCGACAGCCGCCGCAGCAGATCGAGATGTGGCCCGCCGCCTTCGTAGCCGCGCGCCCATAGCCAGATGTGGTCGGACAGCAGCAGCGCCACGCGGCCTTCGCCCTCATGCGCGAGTACCAAGAGCGGCTTGCCGTCCGGACCCTGCATGACGCTGGTGCCATTGTTGCGCTTGGTGTCGACCAGCCGGAACCATTGGCTCCATTGCGGTGGATTGCTCTCGGAACCTTCCAGTCCGCGCGTCACCGGATGGCGTTTGCCGGCCTCGGTGAGAGAGGGTCGGAACGGTTGCTCGGTAACGTCGCCGCTGGGCTCTGCGGGCAGGATCGCGTCGAGCGGCGTGCGCCAGATGCTGGTCGGGCTGGCGTAATCGGGGCCGGCGGCAATCAGCACGGCGCCGCCGTCGCGGACGTATTTTGCGATGTTGTCGAAATAGATCATCGGCAGGACGCCCTGGCGCGCGTAACGGTCGAAGATGATTAGCTGGAATTCCGAAATCTTCTGCTGGAACAACTCGCGGGTCGGAAACGCGATCAGCGACAATTCGTTGATCGGCGTGCCGTCCTGCTTTTCCGGCGGTCGCAGAATGGTGAAATGCACGAGGTCGACCGAGGCGTCGGATTTCAGCAGATTGCGCCAGGTGCGCTCGCCGGCATGCGGCTCGCCCGATACCAGCAGCACACGCAGCTTGTCGCGCACGCCATCGATTGAGACCACCGCGCGGTTGTTGACTTGCGTAAGCTCGCCGTCGAGCGGCGAGGCTTCGACCTCGACGATGTTCGGTCCGGCATGCGGGATCGGCACGCTGACCTTAACGTCTGTACCGACGGCGACCGCGCGCCGTTCCAGTACCTCGCCGTCGCGTCGCACCGTGACCTCGGCGGTGCTGGCGCTGGCGCCTTGATCCTCGACGCGGAAGCCGATGGTCTGCGACTGATTGACGATGCCGAAGCGCGGCGTCTGCGTCAGTACCACGCGGCGGTCGATTTCATCCTTGCGACCGGTGATCAGCGCATGCACGGGGGCTCTGAAGCCGAGCGCCGCCGCGTCGGCCGGCACGTCGTGCACGCGGCCGTCGGTGATCATGATCGCGCCGGCGACGCGGTCGGGCGGCACGTCGGCCAGCGTCGCCGACAATGCCGAGAACAGCCGCGTGCCGTCGGTCTCGCCGTCGGCCGCGCCCGCTTCGGCGACGCGCACTTCGAGGCCGGGGATGCGTTTGAGCCGCTCGACCAGCGTCGCCCGCGCGGCTTCGGTCTGCGCATTGCGGTCGCCGAAATCCTGGCTCGGGCTCTTGTCGACGATGACGGCGGCGACCGAGGGGATCGGATCGCGGTCCTCGCGCGTCAAAGAAGGATTGGCGAGCGCCAGCACCATCAATCCCAACGCCACGGCGCGCATGGCTGCACCGCGGCTGCGCGCCAGCAGCAGCACGGCCGAAATCAGCAAGCTCGCGCCGAAGGCCGCCCACACGACGTAGGCCGGTACCAAGGGAGCGAATGACACGCCGAGGTTCAAGATCGAACTCCTACTGTCCCAGCCGCTCGAGCAGCGCCGGGATATGTACCTGGTCGGCTTTGTAGTTGCCGGTGAGCGCGTACATCACGATGTTGACGCCGGCACGGAAAGCAAATTCGCGCTGGCGCGGTTCGCCCGGCACCAGCGGCAGCATGGGCTGCCCGTCGGGCCGCATGGCCCAGGCGCCGGCGAAATCGTTCGAGGTGATCATGATCGACGACACGCCATCGCCGGCGCGCACCGGGCGCTCGGTGTCTTCCGCGGTTTCCTCCGGCAGCGCCTCGACCCAGAGCTGGCCGTTGGTGAAGCGGCCCGGGAAGTCGCGCAGCAGGAAGAACGTCTTGGTGAGCACGTGGTCGCGCGGCACCGGCTCGAGTTCGGGGATGTCGAGCGAGGATAGGATCGAGCGCAGCGCCACCATGCCGGGCCCTTGATTCTCGCCGCCGGGGCCGGGCGGTGCGTCGATCGCGTCGCGGGTGTCGAACAAAACAGTGCCGCCGCGCTTCATGTAGCTGTTGATGCGGTCGAGCGCGGCCTGCGACGGTTTCGGCGCACTCGCCGATACCGGCCAGTAGATCAGCGGGAAGAAAGCGAGTTCGTCGCGCGCCGGATCGAGACCCATCGGCTCACCGGCTTCCAACGCGGTGCGCTGCGCCAGGAACAGCGTGAGGCCTTGCAGACCGGCTTTGCTGACGGCGTCGACATCCGCATCGCCGGTGATGACGTAGGCGAGATGCGTCTGCATCGTCGCTTTCATGGCGAATTCCTGCTGCTGCGCGTTCAACTGCGGCGGCTGTTGCGGCGCCGGTTGCGCCCGCGCCGGATGCGGCATCGCCAACGCGCCCAGCAGTCCCGCCGCCAGTAGCGCCGCGGTCGCGCGACGGCGCGGCAGCAGGCTGGCGAGCCCGCCGGAGAGCGCGATCACCACCAGCGCGTCGGCGATTAACAGCGACAACGCGGCGAGGAACACCGGGCCGCGCAGGTCGAGCGGCTCGCCATGGCGGTAGACGTCGAGGCGGGCGTTGAGTGGAGCAAAATCGAGCGGCACCGGGCGGTCGGCGGGCGCCAGCGTATTGACCGCGACCAGGCCTTCCGGCGGCCCGTAGAAGCCGGGCGGATGGTCGGCGCTGGCGCGGGCGTTGAAATTGGCCGGCACCGGGCGGGCGGTCGGCGGCGGCGCCGAGAAAGCGCCAAAGCCATCGAGCACGCGGCTTGCCGGCACGGGCTGGCTGGCGTGGCCGGTGGCGATGCTGGCCGCACCCGCGGCGTCGGCAGTCGCCGTCGAGTTCGCCATCGCGACGATGTGCCGGAGCATGTCGACGAAGGTGCCCGACAGCGGCAGGTCCGACCAGCGGGTGTCGGCGGTCACGTGGAACAGCACCAGCAGCCCCTTGCCGTAGCGCTGCGCGGTGACCAGCGGCGTGCCGTCGGCGAGCGTTGCCCAGGTGCGGTCGGTGAGTTGCGCATCGGGCTCGGCCAGCACCTGGCGGCTGACCGTGACATCGTTTGGCACCGGTATGCCGGCGAACGGGCCGTCTCGCGAAAAACCGGCGAGTTGTTGCGGCTTTTCCCAGCTCAGGCTGCCGCCCAGAATGCGGCCGCCGCGGCGCAATTTCACCGGCACCAAGTCATCGTCCGTGGCGCCGGCGAGATGCGGACCGGCGAAACGCACCAGCACGCCGCCATTGTCGATCCATTTGTCGAGCCGCTCGCGTGCTTCGGCGACGTTGCCGACATCGGCGAGGATCAGCATCGGCAGATGCTGATCGAGGAAATGCTTCACGGCTTCCGCCGGCGCCACGCCCTCGGCGAGCCGCACATCGGCGAACGGATTGAGCGCGCGCTGGAGATAATAGGTCGCGCCGATCAACGGCTGCGAGCGGTCGGCGGCCGAGCCGGACACGACGCCGACGGTGCGCCGCCGCCAACGCTTGTCGAGCAGTTGCACCGCGCCGGCCGAGCGCTCGCCGGCGATCTCCAGCCGCGCCACGTCGTTGCGGATTTCGACCGGCAGATCGATCGTCGCGTCGGCTTCCTGGGCGTTGGAGTGGAACGCGAACGGCGCCTCGCCGAGCGCCAGGCCTTTAAGATCGATAGCATTCACAAATCCGGTATCGGCGCCGCCGGTTTGCGCGCGCAGCACCTTCACCGTCAGCGCGCCGGCCGCGTTGTCGGCGGCGGCGAGTGCGTGCGGGACGCGCAGCCCCCCCGCCACCACGGTGAGCGGATGACTGCCGGCGATGCGCTTCAAGCCCGCGACGAATTCGCCGCCTTTGCCGAGATCGACGCCGTCCGAGAGCCAGACGATTTCGACGTCCGGCGCGGATTTGAGAAAGCGCTCGATCAAAGGCAGCGCCTCGGTGCGGTCGACGGTATAAGGCTTTGGCTTCAGCTGCTTGATCTGTACGCGCGCGGCGCCGGCGACCTGCAGCGAAAGATCGCGCCCGGTTTCCGACAGCGGCAGGACGGCGACCCCGCGATTGTCGGCCTCGGCGCGCGCGAGCAGTTCGTCGGCCGTGCGCAGGCGGGCATCCCAGGAGGCCGCCGCGCCCCAGCCGTCATCGAGCATGACGAGGAGCGGCGCGCCCCTATTCGACGAAACGAGCGGCGGGTTCCACAACGGGCCGGCGGCCGCGATGATGACCAGGGCGGCCAGCGTCAGCCGCAGCAGGATCAGCCACCACGGCGTGCGCGACGGAGTTTCCTCCTTGGGCGCGATCTCGAACAAGAGCCGGGTGGGCGGGAAGTTGATGCGACGCGGGCGCGGCGGCACCAGCCGCAGCAGCCACCACAGGACCGGCAGACTGAGCAGGCCGAGCAGCACCAGTGGCTGTGCAAATCCGAGCGGCAAAGAACCGAACAGCGAGCCCATCATGCGGCGCTCTCACGGTTCGACGGGGCGTGCCGGGTGGTGACGGTCGGTGTCTGCGCACTGGCGCCCATGCGGGCATGGATCGCGAACAAGAGTTCGGTCGGCCCCCGGTCGGTTCGGTGCACGGTAAAGCTCCAACCGACTTGCTCGCATTCGGCCCGCAATGCCGCGCGGTGGTTGGCGACCATGCGCTGATAATCGTTGCGCCAGGTTTCGGCGCGGCCGGCGGTAACGCTGCCAAGGCCCTCGGGTTCGATGAACTCAATTCTACCGCCGTATGGGAAGCTTTCTTCCGCCGGATCGACCACCTGCACCACATGACCGCGCGCGCCGTTCGCCGCCAACTGGCTGACGATCTGGCGAAACTCGGCGATCGGTGACCAGAAATCGGACAATAACAGCACCTCGGAAAACGGCGCGGGCGTGAAATTCGGCGGCAGACTCGGGCGTTTTCCCGTATCATGTATGATCGCCTGCGCCATTTTTTCAATGACATTGCGGTTTGCAGTCGGTCGCATGATCTCTGGAATGCCGACGCGTTCGCCGCCCTGCACGAGCACCTCAGCGAGCGCAAACGACACGACCAGCGCGCGATCGAGCTTGCTCCACTCCGTCAGCGAGGAGGTGAAGTCCATCGAAGGCGAACGGTCTGCCCACAGCCAGATCGTATGCGAGGCCTCCCATTCCCTTTCTCGCACATAGAGATGGTCGTCGCGGGCGGAACGCCGCCAGTCCACCGAGTTCGACGCTTCGCCGTTAATGAACCGCCGATACTGCCAGAAATTCTCACCGGGGCCGGCGCGACGGCGGCCGTGCAATCCATGGATCAGTGTCGACGCGACGCGTCGAGCTTCCAGGATGAGGCGCGGCACGCGCGCGGCAAGCTTTCGGCTTTTCCCGGCAGCCGCTTGTACCGCTCCGTCCTCGCCATCGCTGCGTGGAAGCTCGGCCATTATCCGATGCGCGCTTTCAGCCGCCCGATCACGTTGGGAATGGTTTCGCCTTCCGCGCGGGCGGCAAAGGTCAGCGCCATGCGGTGTTTGAGCACCGGCTCGGCCAGCTCGAGTACGTCGTCGACAGACGGCGCGAAGCGGCCTTCCAGCAGGGCACGGGCGCGCACCGCCAGCATCAGCGCTTGGCTGGCACGCGGGCCGGGGCCCCAAGAGATCAGCTTGCCGAGGTCGCCCGCTTCGGGGCCGGGGCGTGCCGAGCGCACCAGCGCCAGGATCGCTTCGACCACGGATTCGCCGACCGGCAGCCGGCGCACCAGCCGCTGCGCGGCAATCAGATCGTCGGAGGTCATCGCCGTCTTGGCGCGCGTCTCGTCCGCGCCGGTGGTGTCGAACAGGATTTTCCGTTCGGCTTCCATGTTCGGATAATCCACGTCCACTTCCATCAGAAAACGGTCGAGCTGCGCTTCGGGAAGCGGATAAGTGCCTTCCTGCTCCAGCGGATTTTGCGTTGCCAGCACATGAAACGGCTTGGGCAGATCGTGCCGCGCGCCGGCGACCGTCACGTGTTGCTCTTGCATGGCTTGCAGCAGTGCCGACTGGGTGCGTGGCGAGGCGCGGTTGATCTCGTCGGCCATCAGCAATTGCGCGAATACCGGGCCGGCGATGAAGCGGAAGCTGCGTTTTCCCCCGGGGGTTTCCTCCAGCACCTCGGTTCCTAGAATATCGGATGGCATCAGGTCGGGCGTGAATTGGACGCGCTTGGCGTCGAGACCGAGCGCAATGCCCATGGTCTCGACCAGCTTGGTCTTGGCCAGACCGGGCACGCCGACCAGAAGCGCATGGCCGCCCGAAAGCACCGTGACCAAAGCCCGCTCGACCACGATGTCCTGGCCGAAGATCACCGAACCAATGGCGGCTTTGGCGGCGCGTATATGGGCGGCGGTCGATTCCGCCGCGCGCACGATCATATCTTCCAGTTTTTCGAGGCTTTCGCCGCTTGCCGAAGCCATGATCTCGATCCCTTTCATCGCTCGCTCGGGGTAGGGCTTCTAGCCCCAGTTAGGCGCTATGCAACAAACACACCACATGCGATTTTTGTGCGCCAATTAAGCCGAATTTGCCGCATTCTGTAGGCCAGATTACGCTATCTTCCGCCGCCTGAAGGTGTGGTCACAAAGTTGCGAACAGGCCAGAGGCGGCCTGAATAACGTAGGGAAACCATGGCGAAGACAGGGCAGGGTGGACTGGAGGGGATTGCGGCGGCTGTGACCGGCGAAAAACGCAAGGGTCCGCCGCCGGTTCACCTTTGGAACCCGCCGTTTTGCGGCGATATCGATATGCGGATCGCCGCCGATGGTACCTGGTTCTACCAGAAGACCCCGATCGGAAGGCCCGCCTTGGTCAAACTTTTCGCCTCGGTACTCAAAAGGGAGGGCGAAAAATACCTCCTGGTCACCCCGGTGGAGAAGGTCGGTGTGACAGTCGAAGACGTGCCCTTCCTCGCCGTAGAGCTCAAGGTTGCTCGGCCCGACCAAGATGTTCTTCGACAACTTCCTCATAAGCATGTTCTGAGCTTCCGGACGAACGTCGACGACTGGGTCGAGGCTGGTCCGGGTCACGCGCTGCGCTTCGAGGTGGAGGCGACTGGCGGCTTGAAACCTTACCTGCATGTCCGCCGCGACCTGTGGGCCAAGGTGACGCGCGCGCTGTTCTACGATCTGGTCGAACTCGGCGAGGAGCGCGTGGTCGATGGCAAGCCGATGTTCGGCGTCGCCTCGGGCGGGGAATTTTTCGCGATGGCGGAAGCGCGCGCGTTAAGGGAGTTCGCCTGATGGAGAGCGCGCAGGCCGTGCCGGCTCTCACGGCGCAGGAATTCTTCGCGCGCGCCCGCGCGCGCCTGACGCTCGATGCGCCGGCCGGCATCGACGATCCCGCCGTCACGCCGGCGCGCGGCGATCACGACGCCGATCAGGTGATGTTGAAAATCGCCGCGGTGCGTCCGATCCGACCGGCCGCGGTGCTGGTGGCGGTCGTCGACCGCGCTGAGCCCACGGTGTTGCTGACCCAGCGCGCCCAGCACCTTCCCGACCACGCCGGACAGGTTTCGTTTCCCGGCGGCAAAATCGACAAGGCTGACGACAGTCCGCTGGCGTCCGCCTTGCGCGAGGCCGACGAGGAAATCGGCCTCGACCGCCAATTCGTCGAGCCACTCGGCTATCTCGATCTTTACATGACCACGCTAGGCTACCGCATCGTGCCGCTGCTGGCGCGCGTCAAGCCGGGATTTTCGCTCACGCTCAATACCCGCGAAGTGGACGCCAGCTTCGAGGTACCGCTAGCCTTCGTCATGGATCAGGCCAATGTCCAGCGCCACGCGCGCGATTGGCAGGGCATGACGCGCCATTATTACGCGTTCACCTTCGGCGAGCGCTACATTTGGGGCGTGACCGCTGGTATCCTGCGCAACCTGCACGAACGGATTTATCAATGATCCGCATCGGCTTCACCGAAATCGCCCTGTTCGCCGCGCCGTTTGTGCTCTACGCGGTGTTCCTGTTGGCGACCAGGGCCGGCGTGATAGACTTGGAGTCCTGGCCGCTGTCGCGCATCGCCTGGCTTTCGATCGCAGCGCTCATGCTGGTGGTCGGCAGCTTCGTCTATTTCGCGAATTTCGGCGGCGCGCCGCCGGGCTCGACTTACGTGCCGGCGCATATCGAGAACGGAAAATTCGTGCCGGGGCAGGCCAAGTGACAGCCGGCGCGACCGCCCGCAACCTTGGCCAGGCCGCGTGGCTGAAAGCCGGCGCGCTGGCGCGCCTGCTCGGCGTGCTCGACGGCGACGGCGAAGAGGCCCGCGTCGTTGGCGGCGCGGTGCGCAACGCCTTGCTCGATATGCCGATCGCGGAAATCGACGTCGCCACCACGGCGGTGCCGGACGAGGTCGTCAAGCGCGTGACTGCCGCCGGCTTCAAACCGGTTCCCACGGGAATCGAGCACGGCACCATCACCGTCGTCATCGAGAAACATCCGTTCGAGGTGACCACGCTGCGCCGCGACGTGGAAACCTACGGCCGCCACGCCAAGGTCGCCTTCGGCCGCGACTGGAAGGTCGACGCCGAGCGGCGCGATTTCACCATCAACGGGCTGTCGGCCGCGCGCGACGGCACAGTCTATGATTACGTCGGCGGGCTCGACGATCTGGCGGCGCGGCGCGTGCGCTTCATCGGCGACCCGGGAAAGCGCATCGCGGAAGATTATTTGCGCATCCTGCGCTTCTTCCGCTTTCACGCCGCCTACGGCGCCGGCGGCCATCCCGACGCCGAAGGGCTTGCCGCCTGCATCGCCGGCCGCGCCGGGCTCGACCAGCTCTCGCGCGAGCGCGTGCGCACGGAGATGATGAAGTTGCTGGTGGCGCCGCACGCGGTGCCGACGCTGATCGCCATGGCCGATAGCGGCTTGCTGCTGCGCGTGCTCGGCGGCGTCGGTTATCTGGCGGCCTTCGAGAATATGGCGAAGGTGGAGGCGGCGGCGGGGCTCGCCGCCGATCCGGCGCGACGGCTTGGCGCGCTCGCCGTCGCGGTTGGCGAGGACGCCGAACGGCTGTGGCAGAGGCTGCGCCTGACCAATGTCGAGCACGCGCGGCTGTCGTCGATGGGCGAGGGCTGGCGGGCCATCGCGCCGGCTGCCGGCGAACAGGCCGCCCGCGCGCTGCTCTACCGGCTCAAGGGCGAGTTCTATACCGACCGCGTGCTGCTGGCCTGGGCGCGCTCGCAAGGCTCCGCGTATGACCAAGGTTGGCGCGCGCTCGTCACCTTGCCGGAGCACTGGACCGTGCCGGCGTTTCCCTTGAAGGCGGCGGACTTCGTCGCACGCGGCGTCGAGAAGGGACCGCCGCTCGGCGCGGTGTTGCGCGCGGCCGAAGAAGCGTGGATCGTGGCGGGGTTTCCGCAGGAAGCGCCGGCGCTCGATTTGATCGCGGCTGCAGCCGCACTTGCGGCAAGCGAGACGGCGCAGAAATGAGAAGCCCCCGGGCGAGGTGCCCGGTGTCTTGTCATCACAAAAGTCAGAAACATCTACTGAACCGTATCCCCGAATGTGAGACAAAGTGGCACGCGCCCAGTATCCCGCCAAAAGCGCGATTTACCAGACGAATCCGCGGATCTGTGCCGGTTTGGAAACAGCCGTATTGGAGCCGCTCCGTGGCCGCCGGCGGTCGGGCAAAACCACTATAACTCCTCTACTTTTTGACTCCTCGGATAGCGTCAAACCGGGCTATAGCGCTCGTTTTTGGCTGTTCGATGCGACTTACCCAGGTGCAGCCGGGGGGATCCCGGCTACAACAAACCGGAAATGACCCTCCTAACGGCCTTCGCCGATATCTCGTTCTGGCAGCTCCTACTGGTCGCCGGCGTGGCGCTGTTTGCCTCCATCGTCGGCGGCGTGTCGGGCTACGGCACCGGAGCGCTGATGCCGCTAGTACTGGTGCCGCTGGTCGGCGCCGAACCGCTGGTGCCGATCATCTCGATCTCGGCGATGTTCTCCAACTCGAGCCGCGTCGCCGCCTTCGTGCGCCACGTCGACTGGCGCCGGACGATCATCGTGCTGACCGCCGCGGTGCCGACCTGCGTGCTCGGCGCCTGGGGTTACACGCGGCTCTCCAGCGCCGGCGCCGCGCTGGTGATCGGCGCCATGCTCATCGTGAGCGTGCCGCTGCGGCGGCATTTGAAGAAGCGCGACTTCCGGGTGGGCGACGGCGGGCTGGCGCTGGGATCGCTTGGCTATGGCGTGGTGGTCGGCGGCACGGCGGGATCGGGCGTGATCCTGCTCTCGCTGCTGATGGCGGCGGGCGTGGAAGGCGCGGGCGTGATCGCCACCGACGCGGCGATCTCGATTGCGATCGGCGTGGTGAAGATTTCCGTGTTTGGGCTTGCCGGCGTGATCACGGCGCAGGTCACCGCTTTTGCGTTGTTGATCGGCATCGTCGCGCTGCCGGGCGCGTTCCTGGCCAAGGCCTTCGTCGAGCGCATGCCGGTGCATGTGCACACCGCGATCCTCGACGCGGTGGTCCTGCTCGGCGGCGCGGTTTTGATTTATGGGGCACTGCGGCATTGAACCTCTTCCCGCAAGCGGGAAGAAAGTCACGGCCACTTCACCACCGGCGGCATGGAGGACAGGATCGACTCTACATTGCCGCCGGTGCGCAGGCCGAAGATCGTGCCGCGGTCGTAGAGCAGGTTGAATTCAACGTAGCGGCCACGTCGCACGAGCTGTTCCTCGCGCTCGGCTTCGCTCCAGCGCATGGCGAAGTTGTTGGCGACCAGCGCGGGATAGACGGCCAAAAACGCGCGGCCGACGCCTTGCGTGAACGCGAAAGTCTCGCCCCGGTCGGTTTCCAAATAGTCGTAGAATATGCCACCGATGCCGCGCATCTCGTTGCGGTGCTTGAGGAAGAAATAGTCGTCGCACCATTTCTTGTATTTGCCGTAAGGCGCGACTTGGCTGTGCGCGTCGCAGGCGGCTTTCATCGCCGCGTGAAACGCGACGCTGTCGGGGTCGTCTTGCGTGCGGCGTTTATCGAGCACCGGCGTGAGATCGGCGCCGCCGCCGAACCAGGCTTTGCTTGTGACGACGAAGCGCGTGTTCATGTGCGCCGCCGGCACGTTGGGATTTTGCGGATGCGCGATCAGGGAAACGCCGGAAGCCCAGAAACGCGGATCGTCGGCGGCGCCGGGGATTTCCTTGCGGAATTCCGGCGCGAATTCGCCATGCACGGTCGAGCAATGCACGCCGACCTTCTCGAACACGCGGCCACGCATCAGCGACATGACGCCGCCGCCGCCCGGCTGGCCGGTATGATCGGTGCGCGACCAGGGCGAGCGGGTGAAGCGCCCGGCGGGGTGGTCTGCAAGCGGCCCGTTTGGCGGCAGCGCGTCCTCGACCGCCTCGAGCGCTGCGCAAATGTCGTCGCGCAAGCGTTCGAACCAGGCGCGCGCGTGGGTCTTGCGGGCTTCGATCGGATTTGCGTCCATCACTGGATTCCGAGCTTGGCCTTGGCCGCGCCGAGGTCGGAGGCGGTAAAGCCCTGTCCGCAGTTGCGGTCGAATTCGGCGACCGCGGCGTCGTAGGCCTTTTTCTTTTGCTGGTACACTGGGAATTCCGCCTTGAACTTCTTCGTCAACTCCTCGTGACGGATCACGCGCTTCTGGAAGGCGTTGAGGCCGGGCTCGTCATAGCCGCCAAGCACCGGTATCTCGGCGTTGATCTGATTTTCCAGGAATATGGCTTCCGCCGTCTCGCGGTCGATGGCCGCGATCTGATAATCGATGGCGATGCCGGTGGCGTCGAGCGCGCGCGCCGCGCGCAGGCAGGCCTCGAGCGCGAGCGGGCTCATGTTGGGTTGTTCGGCCGGCTCGCCGGCATTGACCGGCGCGCGCGCCAACAACTCGGCGAGCAGCGGTCGCGCAGCAAAGGCGTGGCTCGCGCCGAGCAAGAGCGCGGCGGGCAGGGCGGCGATCGCCAAAGTGGTCGTGCGGTTCATGGCGGCAATATTATCACCGGGGAAAGCCCCCCGTCTGCCGCAGCGCTTCGCCGGCCACCAGCGCGACTGCCATCGCCACGTTGAGCGAGCGCAGGCCCTCGGCGATGGGTATGCGCAGCCGCACATCGGCGGCCGCATACACCGCTGGCGGCACGCCGGCGCTTTCGCGGCCGAACAGCAGCACCTGGCCGTCGCGGAAGGCGTAGCCAAGGTAGGATGTTTCCGCGGCGGTCGTGAGCAGTACCAGTTGAAACTGCCCGGCGTGCCGCCATTGCTCGAAAGCCTCGAACGAGCCGTGGCGGGTGATGGAGACGCGGTCGAGATAGTCCATGCCGGCTCGCCGGAACGCGCGGTCGGTCACCGGGAACCCGGCCGGTTCGATGATATGCGCCTCCAGCTTTAGGCAGGCGCAGAGCCGCAGAATCGTCCCGGTGTTCTGGGGAATGTCCGGCTCATAGAGGGCGATCCGCATGGCGGCAAAATGTCCCGTTGCGCCGTGGATAAGTCGCTCTGGACGAACGGTAAATGCGACTTATGGGCGCTTGGGCGATAGCGGGCTTGCGCTATTACCGCAAGGGTGCCAATAAAACGCCACCGTAGCGCCGTCCTGCCTCACCCAGGGCTGCCGCAACCGGTCCGCCCCGCCGCCGCGGGACTTGTCCTGCCGGCTCAAAGCCGCGGGCGGATGACTAAGTCAGCCGGGGGAGAGGGCCTAAGACGTGACGACCGTGTCTTCTGCGGGGCACACGCGCCGCGACTTTCTTTACATCGCAACCGGTGCCGTCGGCGCCGTGGGTGCGGCCGCGGCTTTGGTGCCGCTCATCGCGCAAATGAATCCGGACGCCTCGACCATTGCCGCGGGCGCGCCGGTCGAGATCGACCTGGCGCCGATCGCCGATGGCCAGATCGTCAAGGTGTTCTGGCGTTCCAAGCCGATTTTTATCTTCCACCGCACCAAGCACGACATTGAGCTTGCTCAGAACGTCAACGTCGCGAGCCTTCCCGACCCGGCGACCGATTTCGAGCGCGTCAAGAAGGGCCACGAACAGTGGCTGGTGGTGATCGGCATCTGCACGCATCTCGGCTGCATCCCCCTGCCGCACGAAGGCAACTATGACGGCTGGTTCTGCCCGTGCCATGGCTCGCAGTACGACAGCGCTGGCCGCATCAGGCAGGGGCCCGCCCCAAAGAACCTCTATCTCCCGCCCTATACATTCATCTCCGACACCAAGATCCGGATCGGCGAAGAATCCAACAAAACGGCTTGATGTTGAAGACCCTAAAGGTTCGATCATGAGCGGACACTCGACTTACAGCCCGCAGAACAAGGTTCTGCAATGGTTCGAAAAGAGGCTGCCGATCGGCGGACTGATTCATTCCTCGTTCATCGCCTATCCGACGCCGCGCAACCTGAACTATTGGTGGACCTTCGGCGGCATCCTCTCGTTCATGCTTGGCGTGCAGATCATCACCGGCGTCATCCTGGCGATGCACTACACCCCGAATGTCGATCTGGCCTTCAGGTCGGTCGAGACCATCATGCGCGACGTCAATTACGGCTGGCTGCTGCGTTACCTGCACGCCAACGGCGCCGCGATGTTTTTCCTTGCGGTCTACATCCACATGTTCCGCGGCATGTATTACGGCTCCTACAAGGAGCCGCGCGAGGTGCTGTGGATCCTCGGCGTCATCCTCTATTTGTTGATGATGGCGACCGGCTTCATGGGCTACGTGCTGGTCTGGGGCCAGATGAGCTTCTGGGCGGCGACCGTGATCACCAATCTGTTCTCCGCCATTCCCGGCGTCGGCGACACCATCGTCACTTGGCTGTGGGGCGGCTACGCGGTCGGCAATCCGACCCTCAATCGCTTCTACTCGCTGCACTACCTGCTGCCGTTCGTGATCGCCGGCGTGGTGGTGCTGCACGTCTGGGCGCTGCACGTGTCGGGTCAGAACAATCCGACCGGCATCGAGCCGAAGTCGGACAAGGACACGGTGCCGTTCACGCCCTACGCAACGGTCAAGGACGGCTTCCTGATCGTTTGCTACTGCATCCTGTTTGCCTGGTTCGTGTTCTACATCCCGAATTACCTCGGACACGCAGACAACTACATCCCGGCCAATCCGGCGGTAACGCCGGCGGAGATCGTGCCGGAATGGTATTACCTGCCGTTCTACGCCATCCTGCGCTCGATTCCGAACAAGCTGCTTGGCGTTTGCGCGCTGTTCGGCTCGATCGGCATCCTCGCTTTCCTGCCCTGGCTCGATACCTCGAAGGTGCGCTCGGCGCGCTACCGTCCGCTGTTCCGGCAGTTCTTCTGGCTGTTCGTGATCGCGGCGGTGGGCTTAGGCTGGCTCGGCTCCAAGCCGCCGGCAGGCATCTACGTCATCCTCTCGCGCATCTTCACGTTCTACTACTTCGCCTTCTTCCTGATCGTGTTGCCGCTGCTTGGCATCTTCGAGAAGACAAAACCGCTGCCGAATTCGATTTCGGAATCGGTGCTGGGCGCCAAGGCGTAAGCGGAACAGCCCCATGAAAATTCAGGACACGATCGTCGCCCTTGCCCTTGCCGGCTCCCTGGTTGCGCTGGCGCTGCCGGCCTCGGCGCAGGAGGCCGCGCCGCCGCCGCCGCGGCTGAAATGGTCGTTCGCCGGCCCGTTCGGCAAATATGACGAAGGCCAGCTTCAGCGCGGCTTCAAGATTTACAAGGAAGTCTGCGCCAACTGCCATTCCCTGGACATGGTCTCGTTCCGCAATCTCGCTGATCCCGGCGGCCCGGGCTTCAGCGAGGCGCAGGCCGAGGCGGTGGCCGCCGAATACAAGATCAAGGACTTCGACGACCAGGGCAATCAGATCGAGCGAGCCGGTCGGCTGGCCGATCATTTCCCGGCGCCATTCGCCAACGAACTGGTAGGGACGGCGACCTATGGCGTCTCCCCGCCCGACATGTCGACGCTGGCCAAGGCGCGCAGCTACAGCCGCGGCTTCCCCTGGTTCGTCTTCGATGCGGTCACGCAATACCAGGAGCAGGGGCCGGACTACATCGCCGCCCTCATGAGCGGCTTCCAGGATTCGCCGCCCAAGGGCTTCACGCTGCCGCCGAACGGCCACTACAACGAATATTTCCCCGGCCATAACATCGCCATGCCGCCGCCGCTGCAGGACGGCCAGGTGACCTATGACGACGGCTCGCCGCAGACCGTGGCGCAGTATTCCAAGGACGTCGCGGCCTTCATGATGTGGGCGGCCGAGCCGCACCTCAACTCGCGCAAGCGTATCGGCTTCCAGGTGATAATCTTCCTGCTCGTGTTCGCGGGCCTCATGTACTTCACCAAGAAGAAGGTGTGGTCGGCGGTGCATTGAGCGGCACAAAATTTCTTGACGCCGGGGCCCCGTTTGGGGCCCCTTGTTTTTGGAGCAGTGAACCGAGGCGGACATGACCAAATCAGTGCTCGGTATCATCGGCGGCAGTGGCATCTACGATCTGCTGGGCCTGCAAAACGTCCGCGAGCGGCGCATCCCGAGCCCGTGGGGCGAGCCTTCGGCGGCCTTACGCATCGGCGACGTCGCCGGCCTGCCGGTGGTGTTCCTTTCGCGCCACGACAAGGGCCACCGGCTGTCGCCGTCCGACATCAACTACCGGGCCAATATCGACGTCTTGAAGCGCGCCGGCGTCACCGACCTGGTGTCGCTGTCGGCCTGCGGCTCGTTTAAGGAGGAACTGCCGCCGGGCACGTTTGTCCTGGTCGACCAGTTCGTCGACCGCACCTACAGACGCGAGAGCTCGTTCTTTGGCAAAGGACTGGTGGCACATGTATCGATGGCACATCCGGTTTCACCGCGCCTGCGCGCGCGGCTCGGCGAGGCCGCCTTGCTGGAAGGTATCGAGCCGAAATTCGGCGGCACCTATGTGTGCATGGAAGGTCCACAGTTCTCGACGCTGGCGGAGAGCCTCACCTACAAGCAGCTCGGCTATTCGGTGATCGGCATGACCAACATGCCGGAGGCCAAGCTCGCGCGCGAGGCGGAGATTTGCTACGCCACCGTCGCCATGGTGACCGACTTCGACTGCTGGCATCCGGACCATGACGCGGTCACCGTGCAGGACATCATCAAGGTGCTGCTGGAGAACGCCAAGCGCGCGCAGGCCTTGGTGGCGCGGCTGGCGCGCGATTTTCCGCACGAGCACGAGCCGTGTCCGATCGGGTCGGACCGCGCGCTCGATTCGGCGCTCATCACCGCGCCGGAGGCGCGAGATCCCGCGCTGATCGCCAAGCTCGACGCGGTGGCGGGAAGGGTGCTCGGCGCCCGTTAGTGCCCTTCGCACTCACCGGGACTTGAACATTTTGGCCGCGCGCGTTTCTTTAGGAAATCAGCAGGAGGATCGAATGCCTGAAATCACCGTCAATCTCGTTGCCGGCCGCAGCGAAGAGACCAAGAAAGCGCTAATGTACGACATCACTCAGGCGGTGATGAAGAATTGCAGCGTGCCGGCCGAGGCCGTGCAGATCGTCGAATGCCCGCCGGCCTTCAAGATGAAGGGCGGTCAGACCTTCGTCGAGCGCATGAGGAAATAGTCACCGCGATGAACATCTTCCAAACCGATCTGCGCGAAGCGATCCGTTCGATCCCCGACTATCCCAAGCCGGGCATCATGTTCCGCGACATCACCACGCTGCTCGGCGACGCGCGCGCGTTCCGCCGAGCGGTGGATGAACTAGTGCAGCCCTGGGCCGGCATGAAGATCGACAAGGTCGCCGGCATCGAGGCGCGCGGCTTCATCTTGGGTGGCGCGGTGGCGCATCAGGTCTCGGCCGGCTTCGTGCCGATCCGTAAGAAAGGCAAGCTCCCCCACAAAAGAGTGAGCGTCGCCTACGCGCTGGAATACGGCGAGGACACGATCGAGATGCACGCCGACGCGCTGGTCGAAGGCGAGCGCGTGGTGCTGGTGGACGACCTGATCGCCACCGGCGGCACGGCGGAAGCGGCGGTGAAACTGCTACGCCAGCTTGGCGCCGACGTGCTGGCGGCCTGCTTCGTCATCGACCTGCCCGAACTCGGCGGCGCCGAGAAGTTGCGCAAGCTCGACGTGCCGGTACGCACGCTCATCTCGTTTGAGGGACATTAACCGCGCGTCGGCCCCCATGGGCCGGCCGGCGGAACAGGCGGCGATGCGCCCGGCTCCGGACCCCAAGGGCCCGACGTCGTAGGCGTCTGCGGCGGCGCCTCCGGCGCCCACGGCCCATCGGCGGGCGCGTCGGCTTCCGGCGCTTCGGCGCCGCGTTCTCCCGGCGGCGCAATCTCGAGCGGCCCCGGATCGTGGCCGCCGGCGAATTTCACCAGCGCCTCGACACGCTTGTCGACCGACGGATGGGTGTCGAAAATATTCGAAAATCCCTCGCGCGGATTGTCGATGCACATTTCCATCACGGCGGAATTAGCGCCGGGAATTTCGCCGCGGCCTTCGATCTTGCGGAGCGCCGAGATCATGGCGTCGGGATTTTTCGTCAGCTCCACCGAGCCCGCGTCGGCGAGATACTCGCGCTGGCGCGACAGCGCGAAGCGGATGACGATCGAGAGCACCCAGACCACCGCGATGATGGCGATCGCGATTACGATCGCGATGCCGGCGCCGCCTTTGCCTTCCTCGCGGCTCGAGCGCCGGCCGCCGCCCCAAAGCATGTTCTGGAAGAAAATGCGGAACACCATTTCGCCGAAGAACGCGATCACGCCGGCGATCACCACTGCGATCACCAGCATGCGTACGTCGCCGTTGCGGATGTGGGTGAGCTCGTGGCCGAGCACGGCCTCGATCTCCTGATCGTCGAGCGTTTCGATCAAGCCGCGCGTCACCGTGATGGAATATTGCTTGTCGTTGAGGCCGGTGGCGAAGGCGTTGAGCGCGTCGTCGTCGGCAACGCGCAGCGTCGGCGTGGTGATGCCGCGCGAGATGCACAGGTTTTCCAGCAGATTGTAGAGCTGCGGCTCCTCCGCGCGGCTGACCACGCGCGCGCCGGTCACCGCGTCGATCATCGACTGGTGGAATTTGTAGGCGATGGCGATCCAGAGGATCGTGCCGGCGGTGGCGAAGGGCAGCGCCTTGAGGAAGTCGAACTCGGCGGCGCGGATCAGATAGTCGAGCGGCGGACCGCCATAGTTATAGCCGCCGCGCGCTGAGAGCGCCTCGGCCAACAGCGCGCCGGCGAACACCATGACATAGACGAGGAAAAACAGCCCGATCAGCAGCGCGATCGAGCGGCGCTTGTTCGACTGGATATGCGTGTAGAGACCGTAGGCGGCCATGGTCCGTCCTTCGGCGAGAGCGCGGGACCCCGCGTCTTAGAACTTCACGCTCGGCGCCTGTTCGAGCTGCGTGCGGTCGGTGCCGAGATCGAAGAACGGACGCTGCGCGAAACCGAACATGCCGGCGAACAGCGAGGCCGGGAACACCTGGATGCCGGTATTGTATTCCTGCACCGCGTTGTTGAAGAAGCGGCGCGAGGCGGCGAGCTTGTTCTCGATGTCGGACAGGTCGCTCTGCAGCTGCTGGAAGTTCGCGTTGGCCTTCAGGTTCGGATAGTTCTCCGACAGCGCGAACAGCTTGCCGAGCGCGCCGGTGAGCATGTTTTCGGCGGCGACCTTCTGCTCCACGCCTGGCGCGGCGATGGCCGTATTGCGCGCCTGGATGACGGCCTCCAAAGTTCCGCTTTCATGCGCGGCATAGCCTTTCACCGTCTCCACCAGATTGGGGATCAGGTCGTGGCGCTGCTTGAGCTGCACGTCGATGTCGGCGAAGGCTTGGTTGGTCCTCTGCCGCATGGCGACGAGGCCGTTGTAGACGCTGATCGCCCAGATCACGATCACGACAACAGCGCCGAGAATGACCCAACCTGTGGTGGACATGGAAAGGCTCCTGAAAAATTTCCAACGGAACAACCCTAGCCTAGATGGGTACGGCGCCACCAATGGCAACCGGGTAGGGGTGCGGCGGCCGGCCGCCGATAATTCCCATAACCGGCTGATATCGCAAAAAAAAGACCCCGGGCCGAAGCCCGAGGTCTTATCGCCGGACGGCTATTCGGGGGGTAAGGGGGGAGCCGCCCGACTGAAATACACGCCCGGTTAACGCCGACCCCGGACTTTGGTTCCTGGGTTCGGAGGGATGGCCTAGACTTTTTTCACGAGAGGTTTCGCGTCTTACGGCGGTCACGAACCCGGAGTTCCATTCCATCCGCCGCCCTCAAATCGGAGGTCTCGCCATGAGCTCCGTCATGATCACGTGCCCCAAGACCGGCCGACCGGTATCGACCGCGATCGACATCGAACCCAGCGTGTTCCGCAAATTGCCGCGACTGCCTGCGCGCATGCGCTGCCCCGCCTGCGGTCAGGACCATGTCTTTATGACGAATTCGGCATGGCTCGCCGGGGAGCCGCGGCTGGTTGGCGTGCGGCGTTCCTCGGCAAGCGAGGCGGCGTAGCGCTTTTCTAGCCGGCCTCGCGGAATAGCACCGCGGTTCCCAGATCGACCGAGACCAGTTGCGACACCCCGCGCTCGGCCATGGTGACGCCGTAGAGCCGGTTCATGCGCGCCATGGTGATCGGGTTGTGGGTGATGATCACGAAGCGGGTGTCGGTGGACTTGGTCATTTCGTCGAGCATGTCGCAGAAGCGCTCGACGTTGTGATCGTCGAGCGGGGCGTCCACTTCGTCCAGCACGCAGATCGGCGCCGGGTTGGTCAGGAACACCGCAAAGATCAGCGCCAGCGCGGTCAAGGCCTGCTCGCCGCCCGAGAGCAGCGAGAGCGTCGCCGGCTTCTTGCCTGGCGGCTTGGCCATGATTTCAAGGCCGGCTTCGAGCGGATCGTCGCTTTCGATCAATTGTAGTTCCGCGGTGCCGCCGCCGAATAATTTCGTGAACAAATGTTGGAAGTGGTTGTTGACCTGCTCGAACGAGGCCACCAGTCGCTCGCGCGCCTCGCGGTTGAGGCTCTGGATGCCCTGACGCAGCTTGCCGATCGCCTGCACTAGGTCGTCGCGTTCGGTGGTCAAGGACGTGTGCTGGGTCTCGACCTCGTGCAGTTCTTCCTCGGCGCGCAGGTTGACCGCGCCCAGGCGCTCGCGCTCGCGGCGCAGGCGCTCGAGCTTTTCTTCTATCTCGGCTAGCTCGGGCAGCGCCTCGCCCTCCTTGATCTCGGCCAGTTCCGCCACCGCTGCCGGCTCGATCTCCAGCATGTCGTGGATTTCGCGGCCGATATCGGCCAGCCGCCGCTTGGCGCCCTCGAAGCGTTCCTCGGCACGGGCCAATTCCTCGCGCGCCGCGCTGGCGGCTTCCAAGGCGGCGCGGGCGTCGCGGTCGGCTTCGGCAAGCGCGCTTTCGGCGCCTTGCAGACGATCGGCGCATTCGCGCCGCGCGGCTTCCGCTTTGGCAACCTCGCCGATCATGCCTTGGCGTTTCTCGGCGAAAAGCTGCGGCGCGTTTTCGAGGTCGGCGCGGTCGCGCTTGGCCTCTTCGACGCGTTGATCGAGCGTGGCGATCTGCTTGCTCGCGCCGTCGCGGCGCCCGATCCAGCCGGCCCGGTCGGTCGAAAGCGCCGTCAGGCGCTTATCGGCGAGCTCCGCCTCGCGCACGATGGCCTGCTGCTCGGCGCGCACCTCGGCGAGCGTGGCGCGCTTGCCGGCGATATCGTCGCGCACGGCGGCGAGTTTGCTTTCGAGTTCGGCGGCAGGCGCCAGCCCAGCCAGCGCGCGTTCGGCCGCATCCTTGGCGGCGCTCGCTTCGTCGCGGCTGGCGGTGAGGCGCGAGTGCGCCTCGGCCAGTGCCGAGAGCCGCGCCGCCTGGCGGTTGAGGTCGCGTTCGCGCGTGCGCGTCTCGGTCTCGGTGTGGCTCGCGGCATCGAAGGCCGTCTGCGCCGTGGCCAGCGTGCCGCGTTTGGCGTCGACTTCGGCGCGCGCGGTCACCAATTCGCTGTCGATCTCGGCAAAGCGGCTGCGTTGCGCCAGCCGGCGGGCGGCCCCGGTCGGCGCGTGCGCGGCGGCGACGAAGCCGTCCCAGCGCCACAGATCGCCTTCGCGCGAAACCAGCCGCTGCCCGGACTTGAGCGACAAAGCGAGCTTGGCGCCGGCCTCGCGCCCGACCAGGCCGATCTGCGCCAGCCGGCGCGCCAATTGCGCCGGCGCCTTGACGAAGCGCGACAGCGGCTCGGCGCCTGGCGGCAGCGCCGGATCGCTGGCGTCGGGCGCTAGGTTCGACCAGTGCATCGGCGCGGAGACGTCGACCGGCGCGTCGAGATCGTCGCCGAGCGCGGCGCCCAGCGCCTTCTCGTAGCCCTTGTCGACCGCGACATGGTCGATCACCGGGGGCCATAGATTGCGGGTCTCCAGCGACAGCATCTGGCCAAGGGTCTTGGCCTCGGTTTCCAGCCGCTGCACGCGCTTTTCGGACTCGGCCAACGCGGCGCGCGCGGTTTCCAGTTCGGCGCGCGCGTTGTTGTGGGCGGCCTCGGCGGCGACCGCGGCGGCTTCCGCTTCGGTGAGCGCGGCCTGCGCGCCCTCGACCGCGGTCGTGAGCGGAGCGTGTTCGCCGCTCTTGAGCGTTGCGAGTTCGCGCTCGATCGCCGCGATCTCGGCGGCAATGCGCGCGATGCGCTCGCCTTGCTCGCGCGCGGCGATTTCGTGCTGATGGCGCTGGGCGGTGAGATCGGCCAGCGCGGTGGTGCGATCGGAGAAAATCTTATCGGCAGCGCTGAGCTCGGCGTCGGCCTGCGCCACTTTGGCGTCGACGCCGCTGCGGCGGCCGGCGCTTTCGGCCGCTTCCTGGCGGATGCCGTCTTCTTCGGCGGCGAGGCGGGCCAGCGCCGCTTCGGCGTCGGCGGCGAGCTTCTTCTCGCGCTCGCCGTCGGCGGCGAATTGCACCAGCCGCAGATCCAGTTCGGCGATGCGGTCCTTGGCGCGCGCTTCCTCGCGGTCGAGGTCCTGCAGCGCGACATTCAGGCGGTGCAGGGCGGCGCCGGCGCGGGCCTCGGCCTCGCGCAATTCGGGCAACGCCGCGGCGGCGAGCGCCTGGCGCTTGGAGGCTTCCGCTTCCGCGCCGACGCGGGTCGCGACCTCGCGCACGCAAATATCCTTGGCGTGCTCGGCTTCGGTCACCTCGACGGTCGCGGCGGTCCAGCGCAGATGGTAGAGCGTCGCTTCCGACTTGCGTACCTGCGCGGAGACGGTGCGATAGCGGATCGCCTGGCGCGCCTGCTTCTTGAGTCCGTCGACCTGTGCGGCAAGCTGGCCGATGACGTCCTCGATCCGCAGCAGATTGGTTTCCGCCGCCTTCAGACGCAGTTCCGCCTCATGCCGGCGGGCATGCAGGCCGGCGACGCCGGCGGCTTCCTCCAGCACGCGGCGGCGCTGCTCTGGCTTGGCCTGGATGATTTCGCCGATACGGCCTTGATGCACCAGCGCTGGCGAGCGCGCGCCGGTGGAGGCGTCGGCGAACAGGATCTGCACGTCGCGGGCGCGTACCTCGCGGCCGTTGATGCGGTAGGTGGAGCCCGCTTCGCGCTCGATACGCCGCGCGATGTCGATGAAGTCGGAATCGTTGAACGCCGACGGCGCCGAGCGCGCAGCATTGTCGATCGAGATCCCGACCTCGGCATTGTTGCGTGCCGGGCGATTATTGGTGCCGGAGAAAATCACCTCGTCCATCGAAGAGGCGCGCATGGACTTGTAGGAGGATTCGCCCATCACCCAGCGCAACGCTTCGACCAGATTGGATTTGCCGCAGCCGTTCGGGCCGACCACGCCGGTGAGCCCCGGTTCGATCAGGAAATCGGTCGGCTCCACGAACGACTTGAATCCGAGCAGGCGCAGCCGCGTGAGCTTCATCGTTCGAGCCTCGACGTTTTTTGCAGAATCGTAGTCCCGTCCGGAGGATAGCCCCGAAACCCGGTAACCTTGTGCCGCATTGTCGGGAGAATGAATCGCCGCGCTCGCTGGAGCAACAGGCCAGCGGCAAAGAAGCGTGGTTTTCCAGACCTTTCGGGCCGGCCGGGCCCGCGAACGGCGCCGCCGCGGCACCGGGCCGAGGCAAAAAACCCTTACCCGCCCTTGAGATAGGGGTCGATTACCTTGGCGAATTCCTCGATCGAGACGGCGCCGGCGACCCTTGTGCCGTTGACGAAAAATGTCGGAGTCGAGTCGACTTTGAACTGCTTGATGGCGCGCTGACGCACACCTTCCATGGCATCCCAGGCCTTCTGATTCGTCAGGCAGGCGTTGAAGCTCTCTTCGGTGAGACCGGCCTGCTTGGCGATCGCCATCAGCGGGGGCACCGGCTTTTCGACCGCCCAAGTGCGCTGCTCGCGGAACAGCGTGTCGACCATGGAATAATATTTGGCCGGGTCGTCCTTGGCGGCGCAGTGCGCGAGCACGAAGACGGCGCCCGCCAGGTTGTCGAGCGGGAAGTCGCGCAGGACGTAGCGGACCTTGCCGGTGTCGATGTAGCGCTTCTTGAGTTCCGGGAAGGTCGTTTCCTGGAAATGCGCGCAGTGCGGGCAGGTCATCGAGGCGTATTCCACGATCGTGACCGGGGCCTTGGCGTCGCCCAGGAACAAGTCCGGCATCGCGTCCGGTTTCATCAGGTCGGCGGCGGGGTAATCTTCCGCCAGCGCCTGGCCGGGGAACGGCGGCAGCGTCGAAGTTCCGAGCATGACAGTGGCGAGCGCCACGGCGGCGGTGCTCAGGCAAAACTCGCGTCGGGTGATGTGCAACTGAAACTCCGTGGGCTTAAAGTCGTGGTTCCATCCGGCCTTGGCTAGCTGGATATGATAATTGTGGCAATGGCGGGCCGCTCTGCCAAGGCAAAGCTGAGGCTCACTTTCGCTTGATGCCCGCGCCCAGCCGGCCGAGCGCCTGGCGCAGGTTCTCGTCTTCGACCGGCAGGCTGGCGGCGATCCGGGCGGCGATTTCGGGGTCGAGCGGCGGGGGCGGGGCAGGCGGCACGCGGCGGCGCAGTGGCGCCTGGCGTAGCGCGATGCGGCCGATCGCCTGCCAGCCGAAGAAGCGGTTGACCCGCTCCAGGATCACCGCCGACAGATGCTGGATTTCGAGCGCGGCCGGACCCTCGACCCGCAGCACCAGCGTGGCCGGCTCCGGGCTGTCTTCGCCGACCGCGCGCGGCCAGGTGATCTTCATCGGCTCGCTATGGGCGGCGATCTCCGGTCCGGCAATATCGGCCCAGCGCGCGATGATTTCGTTCGATGCGAAGCCCTGCGCCTTGAGGCTGTCGCTCAGGGCCGCGCCCGTGAATTCGGACAAGGGCCGGGGAAAACTGCGCGATGGCTTATTCATTGGAAGCGCACTCTCATGGCATGCTGGCGCGATGAACCTAGCAGTCCGATTGCCGCGGCGGAAGAAAGCAAGCGTGCCGGAGGCGGCCGATCTGCTGGCCTGGTATGACCGCCACCGCCGCGTATTGCCGTGGCGGGCGCGGCGCGGCGAAACGCCCGACCCGTACCGGGTCTGGCTGTCCGAGATTATGCTGCAGCAGACCACGGTGAAGACGGTCGGGCGCTATTACGCGAAATTTCTGGCGCGCTGGCCGACGGTGCAAGCGCTTGGCGGCGCCAGTCTTGACGACGTGCTGCGGGCCTGGGCCGGGCTCGGCTATTACGCGCGGGCCCGCAATCTGCATGTTTGCGCCAAGGCCGTGGCCGAAAACCACCGCGGCAAATTCCCGGCGAGCCTGGATGCTTTACGCGCGCTGCCGGGCATCGGCGAGTACACCGCCGCGGCGGTGGCGGCGATCGCCTTCGATGCGCCGGCGGTGCCGGTCGACGGCAATGTCGAGCGCGTGGTGGCGCGGCTTTTTGCCGTCGAGCAGGCCTTGCCGGCGGCCAAGCCGGAAATCAAGCGGCTGGCGGCGTCGTTGCTGCCGCCGCGGCGCAGCGGCGATTTTGCGCAGGCGCTGATGGATCTCGGCGCGACAATTTGCTCGCCGAAGCGGCCGGCCTGCGTGCTTTGCCCTTGGAATGAGACCTGTGCCGCTTTCGCGCGTGGCGATCAGGAGGCCTTTCCGCGCAAGGCGCCCAAGCGCGAGGGCCGCAAGCGCTTCGGCGCGGCCTTCGTGGCGCTACGCGCCGACGGCTGCGTGCTGCTGCGGTCGCGCCCGGAAAGAGGCCTGCTTGGCGCCATGACCGAGGTGCCGGGCAGCGCCTGGGCGCATGATTTCGATCCGGCGGGCGCGCTTAAGGCCGCGCCGCGCTTTAAGATGAAGCTAAAATGGCGCCAGCGGCCCGGCGTCGTGCGCCATGTGTTCACGCATTTTCCGCTCGAGCTGACGGTATTCGTCGCGCCGGCAGCGCGCGGCACGCGCGCGCCGCAAGGCGCGCGCTGGGTGAAGCTTGCCGATTTGCCGGGCGAAGCGCTGCCGACCGTGATGCGCAAGGTGCTCGGCCACGCGCTGGAAGACTAGATTGCCGGAATGCCCGCCGCTGCGGCCAGCATGGCGTTTTCGGCGCGTTCGGAACGGTCGGGCTTCGGAAGCTTGCTGGCGGCCGCCTTGCGGTTGATCTTGCGCTTGGCGATGCCGCCGAGCTTTTTGTCGGTAGCCTTCTCCTCGTTGAGATTCATGTTGAGTAACTTGGCGACGTCGTTGCGCCCGAGCAGTTTCGCCCAAGCCACCAGCGTGCCGTAGCGCGTCATCTCATAGTGTTCGACCGCCTGCGCCGCCGCGATCAGCGCGGCGTTGAGAACTAGCTTGTTCTCGATCTCGCCGGCGATTTCATTGGCCTCGTCGAGGATGCCGTCGATGGCCGGGCATTTGGTGCCCTGCGGCACCGACTTGATCAATTTGAAAACCCGGTCGAGCCGCTTGATCTGGCCCTTGGTCTGCTGGAGGTGGGTGCGGAAGCCCCGCTTCAACTCGGCATCCGACGCCTTTGCCACCATGTCCGGCAAGGCTTTCACGATTTTGTGCTCGGCATAGTAGATGTCTTGCAACGTGTGGACGAACAGTTCGTCGAACGTATCGATATCGGATGAAAACCAACCCATCGCGGCGTACTCCCTGTGGTCGTGATCCAATAAGCTCGGCGGCGGCCACAAGTTCCCAAGACGCTTGAAGAAAGCTAGTTTGGGCGGCGATGACGCAACAAGGCATCCTGGCGATCTGGAACGATTGCCGCGCCGGCCGCGAGGCCGAATTCGAGGCCTGGTTTCAGAGCGAGCATCTGCTCGAACGCCTGGCCGTGCCCGGCTTTCTGTTCGGGAGGCGGCACCAGGCGATTTCCGGCGCGTGCGGCTATTTCAATTTTTATCTCGTCGAGCAGCACGCCGTGCTCACCTCGAAGCCCTATTTGGAGCGGCTCGACCATCCGACGCCGATGACACGCAAGGTGATGTCGGAGATTTTCATCAACATGAACCGCACCATCTGCCATCGGACCTTGCGGCGCGGCGGGTTCCGCGGCGCCTACGCCGTCACCGCGCGCTTTGACGTTGCGCCGGATATGAGCGCGCTGACCGCGCTGGCCGAAAGCCTGGTGCAGGACGCCGGCGTCGCGTCCTGCGAGATCTGGAGTGCGGTCGATCCGGCCGGTCAGCCGGTGTCGATGGAAGAAAAGCTGCGCGGCGGCGACAAGAAAATAAAAGCTTGTCTGATAGTCGATACGCTGCGGCAAGCCGATGCCGAAAAGCTCGGTGAGCGTTTGTCGCAACAATTTGCCGGAGCCGAAGTCGGCGTGTTCCGCGTGCTATGCCAGTTGGGCCAAGGAGGCTGAGCCATGCCATTGCTTTCGCCGGTCGCGGAGAAAATCGCGGCGCGTCTGATCGAACGGCGCGAGACGATTGCGGTGACCGAATCCTCGACCGGCGGCCTGATCGCGGCGGCCTTGCTGGCGGTGCCCGGCGCATCGGCTTTTTTCCTCGGCGGCGCGGTCGCCTACACGCGCGCGGCGCGCCTAGCGCTGCTCGGCATCGGCGATGCCGACATGAAGGGATTGCGGCCTTCGACGGAAGCCTATTCGCTCATGATCGCGCGCCGCGTGCGCGAGCGCCATGACGCGACGTGGGCTATTGGCGAGACCGGAGCGACCGGGCCTACCGGCAACCGCTACGGTGACGCGGCGGGCCACACCTGCATCGCGGTCGCCGGCCCGATCGAGCGCGCGACGACGCTGGAAACGGCAAGTGCCGACCGGCAGGCGAACATGGCTGCTTTTACGACGCGCGCGCTGGAGTTTTTCTACGAGGCAATATCCGCGAGGTCTTGAACGCGCTATTCCGCCGCTTCCGCCATCTCCGAGCGCACCACGGCGCGCAGTTCGTCGATCAGCTGAAGCCCCTTCGGCGTCTCGACATGCCAGAAGGTCCAGCCGTTGCAGGCGTCCAGCCCTTGCGCCAGCGCGCCGATGCGGTGGATCGAGCCGACGCTGTCGCCCAATGACACCGCGCCGTCGGCGCGCACCGTCGCCTTGTGCCGCTTCTTGGCATCGGTTAGCAGCGCGCCGGGCGTCACCAGCCCGCGCTCGATCAGCAACGAGAACGCCACGCGCGGCGCTTCGCGCGCGGTCACGAACGGCGCGATCGACGGCGAGGGTACCTGTTGCACTTCCGCGATGCGGCGCTCCGCGGCCTTGGCATATTTTGCTTCCCGCTCGATGCCGATGAAGCGCCGTCCCAGGCGCTTGGCCACCGCGCCGGTGGTACCGGTGCCGTTGAACGGGTCGAGCACCAGGTCGTCCGGCCGCGACGACGACAGGATGACGCGGGCGAGCAACGCTTCCGGCTTCTGGGTTGGATGCAGCTTCTTGCCATCGGCGCCTTTCAGGCGCTCTTCGCCGGTGCAGAGCGGGAAGGTCCAGTCCGAGCGCACCTGCACGTCTTCGTTGCCGGCTTTGAGCGCCTCATAATTGAAGGTGTAGCCCTTGGCGGTGGCGTCGCGCGACGCCCAGATCATGGTCTCGTGCGCGTTGGTGAAGCGGCGGCCGCGGAAATTCGGCATCGGATTGGTCTTGCGCCAGATCACGTCGTTGAGAATCCAGAAGCCGAGGTCCTGCATGATGGTGCCGACGCGGAAGATGTTGTGGTAGGAGCCGATCACCCAGATGGTGCCGGCGGGCTTCAAGACGCGGCGGCAGGCGTTGAGCCAGTCCTTGGTGAAGGCGTCATAGGCGGCGAAGCTCGCGAACCTGTCCCAATCGTCGGTGACCGCGTCGACGTGCGAGTCGTCCGGGCGCTTGAGGTCGTTGGCGAGCTGGAGATTGTAAGGCGGGTCGGCGAACACCAGGTCGACCGAAGCCGCCGGCAGTTTCGCCATCTCGGCGACGCAGTCGCCGACCAGAATACGGTGATGTGGAGTCTCTGAAACTCCACGGGGCGCCCGTGAGGGCGCCCCGCGACGCGACACAACCATGACTCAGAACTCTGACTCAGGCGACGCGGTCGGCGACGCGGGACCTACAACCGACAGGCCCGCATCATGTCCGCCCAAGGTGAAGAAACGGTTTATCCGGCGCTCGCGCAGCTGGGCAAATTCTGCCTATGCGCCGGGGTCTTAAGCGGACGCGCCGGCGGCGGGAAAAACCCGGTTGGACGTAAGGCCGAGTTTCAGTAATGATCGATTGAAGGTAACCGGAGGCGCGGCAAATGCGTTGGGATGATTTTCGCCGTAGCGATAACGTCGAGGACGATCGCGGCGGCGGCTACGCCGGCGGCGGCGGATTCAGTCTGCCGGGCGGCGGTGGGCTGGGTATCGGAACGCTGATCGTGCTCGGCCTGGTCGGCTGGGCGACCGGCATCGATCCGAGCATCCTGATCGGCGGCGCGCAGATCATCAACGGCGGCTCGCATTACCAGCAGCAATCGCGGCCGGTGAACCGGCGCACCGGCACACCGACCGACCAGACCGGCCAGTTCGTCGCCGCCGTACTCGGCAATACCGAGGACACCTGGGGCGAAATATTCCAGGCCGGCGGTCAGCAATACAGCGTGCCGCGGCTGCGGCTCTATGCCGGCGGCGAGCAGGGTGGCTGCGGCTTTGCGCAAGCCGCGATGGGTCCGTTCTATTGCCCCAACGACCGGCGCATCTATCTCGACACCTCTTTTTTCCGCGACATGCAGGTGCGCTTCCACGGCTGCAGCGGCAAGGCGTGCGAGTTCGCCGAGGCCTACGTGATCGCGCACGAGGTCGGCCATCACGTGCAGAATTCTGCTCGGCATATTGCCGAAGGCGTCGTCGGCGCAGCGCGCCGCCGGCAGCAAGGCCGCGGCCAACCGCATCCAGGTGCGGGTCGAATTGCAAGCCGATTGTTTTGCCGGGGTCTGGGCCAATCATTCCAACCAGCGCTGGAAATCGATCGAGCCGGGCGACGTCGAGGCCGCGCTGCAGACGGCGTCGGCGATCGGCGACGACCGCCTGCAAAAGCAGGCGCAGGGTTATGTGGTGCCGGACGCGTTTACCCATGGCACTTCCGAGCAGCGCCAGCGCTGGTTCACCACCGGGCTGAAAGAAGGCAAGGTCTCGACCTGCGACACGTTCGCGGCGGCTTCGCTCTAAGGAGACCGGTTATGCCCGGTATAGACGAAACCCGCCAATTCATGCCGCTCAGGATTGCCGTGCTCACGGTGTCTGACACCCGCGAGCTTGCCGACGACAAGTCCGGCAATACGCTGGTCGAGCGCATCGCCGCCGCCGGCCACACGCTGGCCGGCCGTTCGATCGTCAAGGACGAGGTGGCGGCGATCCGCCAGCGCGTCAAGCAATGGATCGACGACAAGTCGATCGACGTGATCATCTCAACCGGCGGCACCGGCTTCACCGGCCGCGACGTGACGCCGGAGGCGGTCGAGCCGCTGTTCGAGAAGCGCATGGACGGTTTCTCGACGCTGTTCACGATGATCAGCATGCCGAAAATAGGCACGTCGGCGATCCAGACGCGCGCCACCGCCGGCGTCGCCAATGCGACCTACGTGTTCTGCCTGCCGGGCTCGCCCGGCGCCTGCAAGGACGCCTGGGACGAGATCCTGGTGCACCAGCTCGACTACCGCTACCGGCCGTGCAATTTCGTGGAGATATTGCCGCGGCTCGACGAGCATCTGCGCCGGCCTAAGGCGAAAGGCGCCACGGCGTAGCGGGCGGCGACGAGGAGCAGCGTGCCTATTCGCCTGCAGGTAGCCACACGAGCCTGCGCCCGCATAAGCCGAGCGTTCGCGATGTGAGCAATGACCGAGTGCGCACCCAGGTCGGGTGGCCACTCGTTCACAACGTCAAATCCCAATATTCGGCGACGACGTCCTTGCTCCAGCTATGACGCGGTTCGCTGCTCGTGAGCGTGAAGCCGGCCTTCTCGTAGACGTGGCGGGCGGCGGTGAGGATGCTATGCGTCCACAGCGTGATCTTCTTGTAGCCGGCGGCGCGCGCAAAGCGGATGCACTCGTCGACCAGCCGGGCGCCGAGGCCAAGCCCGCGCCCCTTCGGATCGACCAGCAGCAGGCGGACGCGCGCGACTTCCTCGGAATCCTTCACCAGCATGACGGTGCCGACATTCTCGCCGTTTACTTCCGCGATCCAGCAGCGCTCGCAAACCGGATCGTTCTTGTTGGCGAAGTCGGCGACAATCTGTGCGCACAGTCCTTCGAACGGCTCGGTCCAGCCGTATTCCTGCGCGTAAACTTCGGCGTGGCGGGCGACGATCCAGCCGAAATCGCCGGGCTTGGGCGCGCGCAGAATGTAGTCGCGTGACGGCTTTGCTTCCGGATAACCGGCGAGCAGATTCTCGATCGTCTGCATCGCCGCGATCAGCTTGGCCTGGTCGTCGGTATGGAGCTTGCCGAGCATGGCCGCGACGTCGCGCTGCGAGCGCTTTTCGGCCGGCGCGAAAGCTTTTCGTCCGCGCGCGGTGAGCGTGAGATGGCTCTGGCGGGCGTCTTCGGCGGAGGGCTTACGGGCGACCAGGCCGCGCTTCCCGAAATTGCGCAGCACGCGGGAAAGATATCCGGCGTCGAGATCGAGCGCCCGGCCGATCGCGCTGGCGGTGAGGCCGTCACCGTGGGCGATCTCGTAGAGCACCCGCATTTCCCCCAAAGAGTAGGGGCTGTCGAGGTAGGTTTTGCGCAGCACGCCGATCTGTCGCGTATAGAGGCGGTTGAAGCGGCGCACGGCAGCGGTGCGTTGCGGGCTCACGGCGGTCATGGCCGCAGGGTCGGAGAATTACTTGACTATGTCAAGTATATCTCAACGCCCGGAACGTGCCCCGGCCGCCAGCATCACGAGCCGCCGGCGGCCGATCCGGCGCAGTATGGCGGCCTCGGCGTCGGCGCGGTCGGGATGGCCGCCGATGCGGTCATAGTGCCGCCGCGCGATCACCAGGCCCTGCTCGGGCCGCGCGCCGCCGCCGAAAGCGACGCGGAAGAGTTCGAGCAGTTCCGCCAGGCCCGGCCGCAACAGGTCGGCGACCCCCGGCGGGCGGAACACCGCGGCGCGTCCGGCGCCGTCGAGCCGGTCGGTGGCTTCGATGAAACGCTCGGTGGCGCCGACCCAGCCCGGCTCCGGCACGCAGCCGGCGCGCAGGAACATCAGCCACGGCGTGCGGGTCGAAATCGCGGCCGCCTTCAGCCGTGCGCCCAGCGGCGCGCTCGAGGTCACAAACCGGCAGCCGGCGATATCGGCCACTTCCGCGGTGGCGTCGCGCGAGCCGGCATCGGCCACGATCACTTCGCCGAGCAGGCCGGCGGTGGCGCCCGGCACAAGCGCCGCCAAGGTCGGCACCAGCGCACGTTCCGATTCGTGGGTGGAGATGATCGCGCTCAGCATGGAACCCGGGTCTTGTGGATCGGGTTACACCATATCATGTGGGGTTTGCCGGCCGCGCTACGAGATCGGGCCATAGGCTGCCCAAATTGTGGGCCTTCCGATAATGTTCTTGTTATGTTCTCATTTCTCGACTAGGATGCCGCCATGGCTCGACACACTGCAGCCCTGAAACGCCCGCCGGAAAAGGAGCTGCCCTCCACGCCGGCGGGCGTCTATGTCGACGACGCGACCGAATTGCTCGGCGTCGTGGTCGATCACGAGCGCCGGCGCGGACGCGGCGCCCAAAGCAACGCCGTGGGCCGTTACGAGCCGCTGGCGCGCATTGCCTTCGACGACGGCTGGCGTTCGCTCGACGAATTGCCGCCGTTCAAGACTACGGTGGCGATCGACGCCACCCGCAAGATCATCACCCGCAACGACTCGCCCGACATCGGCTTCGACCGCTCGATCAATCCGTATCGCGGATGTGAGCACGGCTGCGTCTACTGTTTCGCGCGCCCCACCCACGCCTATCTCGGCCTGTCGCCGGGGCTCGATTTCGAATCCAAGTTGTTCGTGAAGCCGGAAGCCGCCGAGCTTTTGGCCAAGGAATTGGCGGCGCCCGGCTATTCGCCGAAGGTGATTGCCATCGGCACCAATACCGATCCCTATCAGCCGATCGAGCGGCGCTACAAAGTCATGCGCCGCATCCTGGAAGTGCTCGACCGCGCCAACCATCCGGTCGGCATTGTCACCAAGTCGGCGCTGGTGCTGCGCGATCTCGATATTCTCGCCCGCATGGCCGAACGCAAGCTGGCGAAAGTGGCGCTATCGGTGACCACGCTCGATCCTGAGTTGGCGCGCAAGATGGAGCCGCGCGCGGCGACGCCGATGCGGCGTCTCGAGACGTTGCGGCGCCTCGCGCAGGTCGGCGTGCCGACCACGGTGATGGTGGCGCCGGTGATCCCGGCGCTCAACGACATGGAAATCGAGCGCATCCTCGACGCCGCGGCCGCCGCCGGCGTCAAGGAGGCGGGCTACGTGCTGCTGCGCCTGCCGCTCGAAGTGCGCGACCTGTTCCGCGAGTGGCTGCAGGCAAACTTCCCACATCGTGATGAACACGTCTTCAAGCTGATCCGCGACACGCGCGCCGGCAAGGACTACGACTCGACCTGGGGCAAGCGCATGAAAGGCACCGGGCCCTATGCCTGGATGATCGGCCGGCGCTTCGAAGTGGCCTGCGAGAAGCTCGGGCTCAATGCGAGCAAGTCCTCGCTCTCGACCGCGCAATTCCGCGCGCCGAAAGCCGCGATCGAGCAGCTGAGTTTGTTTGAATCATGAGCGGGCCGCAGGGCATTTTGTCGCTGGTGACGCTGGGCGTCGCCAACCTGAAGCGTAGCATCGCGTTCTACGAGACGCTCGGCTTCCGCCGCAAGGCGCACGCGGCCGACGGCGTCGGCTTTTTCCAGGCCGGCGCCTGCGCCATCGCCGTGTTTCCCTCGGTGGAATTGACCAAGGACGGCAATGTCGCGTTCGAAGGCATGGCGGAAAATTTTCGCGGCGTGGCGTTGGCGTGGAATTGCCGTTCGCAAGATGCTGTTGACGCGGTGATCGACCGCGCCGGCCGCGCCGGGGCGATCTCCACAAGCCGGCGCAGGACGCTTTCTGGGGCGGCTACAGCGGCTATTTCTCCGATCTCGACGACCATCTTTGGGAGGTGGCCTATAATCCGCATTTTCCGCTGACCGACGACGACCGTCTGACGCCGCCCGATTGAAGACGTCGATGCGTCGATAACATTCACAGTCATCCACATCGGCTGTCTCCTGCATTGACTTAGTTCCGCGCGTTGCGCACTGATCGCGCATGGCCGCCAAATCGAACGCCAAGGCAAAGAAACAGCCGCAGCGCCTGCCGCTCGACGAGCCGGTGTTGCGGCCCACTTTCCGGCGCGAGCGGCGCGCGCTCAACAAAGGCATCTTCCCGATCGCCGGCTGCGACGAGGCGGGCAGGGGACCGCTCGCCGGTCCGGTGGTGGCGGCCGCGGTCATCCTCGATCCGAAACACATCCCGCGCGGCCTCAACGACTCCAAGAAGCTCGACGCCGCCGCGCGCGAGAAACTGTACGAGAAGATTTGCGCCACGGCGCAGGTTTCGGTGGCGTTCGGCGCCGTCGCGCGCATCGACCGTGACAACATCCTGCGCGCCTCGCTCTGGGCGCTGGCGCGCGCGGTGAAGGCGCTGCCGGTCGCGCCGCGGCTCGTTTTCGTCGACGGCAACATGAAGATCGATTGCGGCTGCGACTGCGAGGCGGTGGTCTCCGGCGACGCGCTGGTGCTGTCGGTGGCGGCGGCCTCGATCGTCGCCAAGGTCACCCGCGACCGGCTGATGGTGCGCCTCGGCATCGAGCACCCCGGCTACGGCTTCGAGCGCCACATGGGTTATTCGGTGCCTGAGCATTTCGCGGCGCTGGCGCGCCTCGGGCCGACCATCCATCACCGCCGGTCCTTCGCGCCGGTGGCGGCCAAGCTTGCCGCACTGGGCGGGGCCTCCGACGAGGTGATCGCCGCGTTGTTGCCTCTTTAGCGCGGTTTCTCTATCTCTGCCCGCTCTTATCCCTCCCCTTGCAAGGGAGGGATTAAAAAATTACGGGCCAATGCATTACGTCTCTTTGATCGTCGAATTCGTGCGCGGGCGCCCGGCGGTGGTTTTCTGGACCGCGGCGCTGACGCACGCCACGTTGTGGACGCTGATGCCCGCGCTGTTCTACAGCGCGCCGCCCGGCGGGGCGCCCTTGCTGTTGGCCATCGGCCACGAATTCGTGCTCGGCAGCTATCTCGGCCCCCCGCTGTCGTTCTGGCTGGGCGAACTCGCATTCCGCCTCGGCGGCGCGTTCGGGCTCTACGCGCTCGCGCAGGCCTGCATCGTTCTCACCTATTGGTCGGTGTTCATGCTCGGCCGCCGCATCGTTGGCACGCGCCATGCGGTGCTGGCCGTGCTGCTGCTGGTCGGCGTTTCGGCCTTCGCGGTGCCGAGCCCGGATTTCGGTCCGGCGGTCCTGGCGGCGCCGTTCTGGGGCTTGGCGCTGCTGCACTACTGGCGCGCGGTCATCGAGCGCGAGCGCGGCTGCTGGTATCTGCTTGCGGTCGATCTTGGCCTGCTGCTGCTCGCGAGCTACGTCGGACTGATCCTGATCGCGCTGATGGCCGCGTTCACGCTGGCGACGGCGCGCGGGCGCGCGTCGCTGTTTCATGCCGATCCCTGGATCGCGCTGTTGCCGTTTGTCATCGTCATCTTTCCGCATTTGCTGTGGCTGAGCGGTGGGCGCGATCTCGTCATCTCGGGCCTCCATGACAAGAGCGAGGCGATCGACATGCTGCCGCCTGGCCTCTGGCTCTGCGCCGCGCTGGTGGCGACCCATCTTGGCCTCGGCGTGATGGTCGCGTTCGCCGGCGGCTGGCCGAGGCGGCGGCTGCGCGCACCGCTGATCGAGCGCAATCCGGTTGATCTGCTCGGACGATCGTTCGTCTATTTTTTCGCGCTGATGCCCGCGGCGGTGGCGATCGCCATCGTCTTCGTCAGCGGCAGGATTGGACCATTTGATCACGTCGCCCCGTTGGTGGTGCTCTCAGGGCTGGCGGTCGTGGTCGCCGCCGGCGATCAACTGCCGATCTATCACGAACGCACGGTGTCGTCGATCTGGCTCGGTTTACTCGTGGTGCCGCCGATCTTCGTTATGATCGGCCTCGGCGTGCTGCCGTGGACCGCGCCGGTCGACCTCAAGGTATCGCAACCGGCGAACGCCGAGGGCCGCTTCTTCGCCGACAGTTTCCAGCGCCGCACCGGCCAGCCGCTATCCTACGTCACGGGAGACGCGCGCCTCGCGCCGCTGGTCGCGCTCGGCGCGCCGAGCCGCCCGCACGTCTATTTCGACTGGGCGCCACAGCGCAGCCCGTGGGCGAGCCCCGCCGATTTCCGCGCGCACGGCGGCATCCTGGTTTGGCCGGCCGAAGCCGATGGCGCGCCGCCGGCAGCGCTGAAGGCGCAATTCCCCGATCTGGTGCCGGAAGTGCCGCGCTCATTCGTGCGCCGGATGCAAGGCATCCTACCACTGATCCGGCTCGGCTGGGCTACGGTGCGGCCGCCATCGCCCTAACTTTTCCGGAAGCCGGCTCGCGCGCCTTAATGATAGCCCTCGCCTTCGCGCACCTTGCCGCGGAACAGCCAGTAGACGAACACCTCGTAGCCGATCACGAACGGCAAAAGTAACAACGTGCCGAGCAACATGAAGATCTGGCTTGCGGGCGCGGCGGCGGTTTCCCAGACGGTGAGCGAGGGCGGCACCAGATAGGGGAAATCGGAAATCACAAGCCCGAGATAGCCCAGCATAAAGAGGGCGATCGCCGCCACGAACGGCGGCACTTCGCGGCCGTTTTCCAGCCAGCGCCAGCAGAGCCATGCCGTGAGCGCGGTCACCACCGGCACCGGCCACAGGAAGTAGAAATTCGGCAGCGAGAACCAGCGCGCCGCGATGCGCGGCTCGGCCAGTGGCGTCCACAGGCTCACCGCCGCCATAAAGAACAGCACCGCGAGCAACAATCCCTTGGCTTGCGCGCGCGAACGCGCGGCGACCGGTCCCTCGGTTTTCATCGTCAGCCAAGTGGCGCCGAGCAAGGCGTAGCCGGTGACCAAGGCCAGCCCGCATAAGAAGGCGAACGGCGTCGCCCAATGGAACGGCCCGCCGGCATAGCCGCCATCGCGCACCGGTACGCCTTGGATCAACCCGCCCAGGATCATGCCTTGCGCGAAGCCGGCGAGCGTCGAGCCGCCGGTGAACACCACGCTCCACCAGGTCTTGCTGTACGAGACGGTGCGGAATTCGAACGCGATGCCGCGGAACACCAGCGCCAGCAGCATGACGATCACCGGCAGATAGAATGCCGGCATGATCACCGCATAGGCGTGCGGGAAGGCGACAAACAGGCCGGCGCCGCCCAGCACCAGCCAGGTCTCGTTGCCGTCCCAGAACGGCGCCACCGAGCGCATCATCTGATCGCGCTCGCCCTCGCTGCGCGCGAACGGGAACAGCATGCCGATGCCGAGATCGAAGCCGTCGAGGGTTACATACATTGCTACGGCGGTGCCGATGACGGCGGCCCAGATGACCGGCAGATACCATTCCATCGCTAGTTTTCCTGCACGGCTTGCGGCCTGCCGGCTTGCGCGGCCGCCATCGGGTTGCTGGAGAAGCGTCCGGTCTCCTTGGCCTCCGGACCGCCCGGCCCATGCGCGATCAGCCGGTTGATGTAGTAGATGCCGAACCAGAACACGATGCAGTAGGCCACGACGAACAGCGCCAAGGTGCCGGCGATGGTCGCGCCCGGCACCGGGGAGGTGGCATCGGCAGTGCGCAGCATGCCGTAGACGATCCAGGGCTGGCGGCCGCTTTCCGTCACCACCCAGCCGGCGATCACCGCGACGAACCCGATCCACCAGCATTGCGCCATGACGCGTAGGTACCAGGCGGTTTCAAACAGCGCGCCGCGCCACCACAGGAAGGCGCCGAACAGCGCCGCCGCGATCATGAAGAAGCCGACCGCGAGCATGATGCGGAAAGCGAAGAACACGACCTTCACCGGCGGCCGCTCGTTGGCCGGCACGCTTTTCAGGCCGGGAAACAGCCCATTCATCTTGTGGGTGAGGATGAGGGACCCACCCTTAGGGATTGAAATTGCGAAGCGATTGCGTCTCGGCCTTTTCGTCCGGCCAGGCGAAAATCTCGAAATCGGCTGGCTTGCTGCCGTCCCAATGGGCCTCCATCGCCGCGACCTTGATCGGCTGATGTTCGAGCGTGTTGAGCCCGTGCTGGTCGCCGATGACAAGCTGCAGCGGCGCCAGGATCGCGGTAAGGCCGACCGCCATCCGCAGCATGATGCGACCTTCCTCCACATGCTTGCCGCCGATCAGGAAGCGCGCGCCCACCGCCAGAACCACGAAGCCGGTGGTGAGATAGGCGGCATTGAGCATGTGCGCGAAGCGATAGGGGAAGCTCGGATTGAAGATGACGGCGAGCCAGTCGGTCGGGACGGCGACGCCGTCCTTGAGCGCGTAGCCGGCCGGCGTCTGCATCCAGCTATTGGCCGCCAGGATCCAGAACGCCGAGATCGCCGTGCCGGCCGCGACCACCACGGCCGACAGCACGTAGAGCCAGGGCGGCACCCGGTTGAAGCCAAACAGCAGCACGCCGAGGAAAGTCGCCTCCAGGAAAAACGCCGCCAGCACCTCGTAGCCGAGCAGCGGCCCCAGCACGTTGCCGGCGAATACCGAGAAGCGGCTCCAGTTGGTGCCGAACTGATAGGACAGCACGATGCCCGACACGACCCCCATCGCAAACGACACCGCGAAGATCTTGGTCCAGAACCGCATCAGCCGGTGGTAGCGGTCGTCGCCGGTGCGCAGCCACATCGCGCCGAGGGTGGCGATATAGGCCGACAGCCCGATGGTGAAGCTCGGAAAAATGATGTGAAAAATAATGGTGAAGGCGAATTGCAAGCGGGCCAACAGAACAGGATCAAAATCCATTGCGACCTCCGCCCGTTCGCCCTCGGGCCATGATTTTAATGCCAACGATAAGCTTTTGCGAGCCGATCCCGTTCCGTGCCGTTGCGCCAAATCGTAGCGGGCCCCGCCAGCCCGCAGTATCCACAGCATTCAAAGTCGCTACAGCGGGCGGTGACCGTACCGGGTAGGCTGATACTTTCAGGCAGCCGGCGGAGGGGGTCCCATGGCCAACGAGGTGAAGAGTGAAGCGAGGGCGGCGAGCGAAAGCGGCTTCGCCGAGCGGCTGGACAATTATTTCGGGCTCAAGGAGCAGGGCACCGACGTCCGCACCGAATTCATCGCCGGCCTGACCACGTTCCTGACGATGGTCTACATCGTGTTCGTCAACCCGGCGATCCTGAGCAAGGCCGGGATGGATCCCGGCGCGGTGTTCGTCGCCACCTGCGTCGCCGCCGCGGTGAGCACGATGGTGATGGCGCTCTACGCCAATTACCCGATCGCGCTCGCGCCCGGCATGGGGATTAACGCTTTCTTCGCCTTCACTGTGGTGCTGACCTACAAATATACCTGGCAGCAGGCGCTGGCGGCGGTGTTCTGCTCCGGCGTGCTGTTCTTCCTGATCTCGGTCTTTCGTATTCGCCAATACGTGATCGAGTCGATCCCGCAAAACCTCAAGCTGGCGACCTCGGCCGGCGTCGGGCTGTTCCTCGGCATCATCGCGCTGGAAGAAGCCAAGGTCGTCGTCGCGCAGCCGGCGACGCTGGTGACCATGGGCGACCTGAAGAACCCGGTCGCCGCTCTGATGCTGCTCGGCTTCGTGCTGATCATCGCGCTCAACTACCGGCGCGTCATCGGCGGCACGCTAATCGGCATTCTGGCGGTCACCGTCATCGGCCTGCCGATCGGGCTGGCGCATTATTCCGGCATCGTGTCGCTGCCGCCCTCGATCACGCCGACTTTGCTGCAGCTCGACTTCTCGCGCGTGTTCGAAGGCACGTTCCTGATCGTGGTGTTCTCGATCCTATTCATCGACGTGTTCGATAATGCCGGTACGTTGATCGGCGTCACCCATCGCTCCGGATTGATGAAGGACGGCAAGCTCGCGCGCATGAAGGAGGCGTTGATCTCCGACAGCTTCGCCGCGATGTTCGGTTCGCTCATCGGCACCTCGACCACCACCAGCTACATCGAGAGCGCGGCCGGCGTCTCGGCCGGCGGCCGCACCGGCCTGACCGCGGCCTTCGCGTCGATCTTCTTCCTGCTGGCGCTGCTGTTCGCGCCGCTCGCCGGCATGGTGCCGGCCTACGCCACCTCGGCGGCGCTGCTCTATGTCGCCTGCGTGATGGCGCGCGGCCTTGCCGAAATCGACTGGGACGACATCACCGAATACGCGCCGGCGGTGGTGACGGCGATTACCATGCCGCTGACCTATTCGATCGCCACCGGCATCGGGCTGGGCTTCATCACCTACGCGTTGGCCAAAGTGATATCCGGAAAATTCAGGGAAGCCTCGCCGGCGGTGATCGTGCTGGCGGTGCTATTCGCCATCAAGTTCGCGGTATCCGGATGAACACGTTCTCGTCCTGGCAAACCTGGGCGGTCCTGTCGGCGATTTTCGCGGCGCTCACCGCGATCTTCGCCAAGGTCGGCGTCGAAAACATCAATTCCGACCTCGCCACCTTCATCCGCACTATCGTGGTCATCGTCACGCTCGGGTTTCTGCTCGCGGTGACCGGGGAATTCCAGGCGCCCGGCACGATTTCGGCGCGAACCTATCTGTTCCTGCTGCTGTCGGGGCTTGGCACCGGCGCGTCGTGGCTCTGTTACTTTCGCGCGCTCAAGCTCGGCGAAGCTGCCAAGGTGGCGCCGATCGACAAATTGTCGGTCGTGCTAGTGGCGATATTCGGCGTGATGTTTCTCGGCGAGCGGCTAAGCGCGCCGAATTGGGTCGGCGTGGGGCTAATCACCGCCGGCGCGCTGCTGGTGGCTTATCGATAGCCATGTCGCTAGCCATGCCGCAATTTTCAGCCGTCCGGTCAATGTTTTAGGATGCCATTGAGGGTCGGGTAACGTCTTTTCTCTAGGCTGCCGGCTCGGCAAACCGAGTATCCGGCCCCATGACCAGCCTCGACCTGACCACGGCCCCCGACGCGGCAAAGCATAGCGAGCGGCTGGCGCAGTGGACGCGCGTGCTCTGCGTGCTGTTTTTCTTTTCCGGCTTTCCGGCGCTGATTTATCAACTGACCTGGCAGCGGCAACTGTTCCTCATCTTCGGCGTCAATATTGAGTCGGTAACGATCGTCGTTACCGCCTTCATGCTCGGTCTTGGGCTCGGCAGCCTTGCGGGCGGCTGGCTGTCGAAGCGGTCCGGCATCCCGCCTTTGCCCTTGCTCGCGGCCATCGAACTATTGACCGGCGCCTTCGGCGTCGTGTCGCTGAGTATCTTCGACAAGGCCGGAGAATGGATGATCGGCCTGAGTTTGCCGGCGACCGCCGCCGGCTCGCTCGCTTTGGTCATCGTGCCGACGCTGCTGATGGGCGCGACTTTGCCGGTGCTGGTCAGTCACCTGGTGCGCCGCTCCGGCAACATCGGAAGCGCGGTCGGCCTCCTGTACTATGTCAACACGCTTGGCGCCGGCGCGGCCTGCCTGGTAAGCGCCGTGCTGCTATTTCCGTTCCTCGGCATGAGCGGCTCGATCTATGTGGCCGCGGCGATCAATCTCACGGTGGCAATCGGCGCGCTAGCCGCCCATTGGCTCGACGGCCGCAATCCCGAAGCCGTTATGCCTGCCACGGCGGCATTCCCGGAAAGGCGCGGGCCGGGGCTCGGGCTGGCGAAGGTATCGGCTTTGGCGGCGGCGGGCGGGTTCGTCTCGCTCTCCTACGAAATATTTTTCTTCCGCACCGTTTCCTACGCCACCGGATCAAGCGCCACCGCTTTTGCCGTAACGCTGAGCGCGTTTCTGGTCGGGATTGCATCGGGCTCGCGTCAAGCCGGCGAATACTGCGAAACCTCGTCGCGCGCGGCGATCATGCGGCGCATGGTCGACACGCTTCTAATGGCCTGCCTGGCCGGCATTCTTTTCCTGCCGCTCTTGAATGCGCTGGCTTGGCTCGACAGCGGTATCGTCGGCGTGGCCATTTTGATGGTCTACCTGGTGGCGCGTTTCTGGGGCTCGCTGTTGCCTTATCTCGCCGAAATCTCGATCGCATGCGATAGCCGCGCCGGCATGCGGACCGCCATGCTCTATCTCGCCAACATTCTCGGTTCGGCGGCGGGCTCTGTCCTCACCGGCTTCGTGCTGATGAACTATCTCGGGATGGTCGCGATCGACGCGACGCTGGTGCTGGCCGGCATCGGCTGCGTCCTGTTGCTGATCGTCACGGTCGATATTCCGCTGCGGGAAAAGCGCCAACGGGCTGCCCTGGCCGCGGTATTCGGCATCGTGGCGGCCATCGCTGTTCCGCGCTTGTCGGGCGACGTGCTGGAGAACTTGCAAGCGAAGGAGGTGCCGGGCGCCAACTCCTTCACGGAAGTGGTGGAAAATCGCAGCGGCATTATCACCGTGGTCGACCACAGCATCGTCTTCGGCAATGGCATGTATGACGGCCGCTTCAACACTGACCTCGTGCACGACATCAATGGCATCGTGCGCCCCTACGCGCTGAACCTGTTCCATCCGGCGCCGCGCGATGTGCTGATGATCGGGCTGGCGACGGGCTCTTGGGCGCAGGTTCTCGCCAACAATCCGGACGTTGCCTCGCTCACCATCGTCGAGATCAATCCGGGCTACCTCACGCTGATTGCGCACGCCCCGGAGGTCGCCTCGGTGCTGAACAATCCCAAGGTCAAAATCATAATCGATGACGGGCGCCGCTGGTTGCGCGCACATCCGACCCGGCATTTTGACGCGGTCGTCTCCAACACCACATGGTATTTCCGCGCCAGCGTCACGAACCTCTTGTCCGTCGAATTTCTCGATTTGGTCCGCCATCATTTGAATCCCGGCGGCATCTTCTTCTACAACACGACCAGTTCCGATCGCGTCCAACGCACCGCCTGCCTGACATTCGCGTTTGGCGCGCGCTTCACCAATCACATGGTGGTGTCGGACACGCCGATTGCCTGGGATTTCCAGCGCTGGCGGCGCACATTGGCATCCTACCACATCGACGGCCGGCCGGTTTTCGACCCGGCGCGCGACCAGGATCCCGCCGAACTCGATCGGTTGGTGTCTTGGCAGAGCAGCCTTGCGCCCGGCAGCGCGGGCACGCTGGACCGCCCGATCGAGCCCTGTGTTGACGTCCTCGCCCGGACGGCCGGCAAGCTCGCCGTCACCGACGACAACATGGGCAGCGAGTGGAAGCATTTCCTCGGCCTGGAGTAGGCGGACGCGCGTCCCTAATCAGGCTTGCGGCGTTAGCGCCTTTTTGATCGCCAGAAAATCACGCCAGGCGAAACGTTTCTGTAGCGGGCTGCGCAGTAGGAAGGCGGGATGGAACGTCGGCATGGCGCGGATTTCGCGTTTGCCCGTATTGAACGTGAACCAGCGCCCGCGCGTCTTGGTGATGCCTTCCTTGATGCCGAGCAGTGTCTGCGCCGATGGATTGCCCATGCAGACCAGGAAGTCGGGGTCTACCAGTTCGATCTGGCGCAGGATGAAGGGCAGGCAGATGGCGGTCTCCTGCGGCGTCGGCGTGCGGTTGCCGGGCGGGCGCCACGGCACGACATTGGCGATGTAGACCGACGAGCGGTCGAGGCCGACCGCCGCCAGCATGCGGTCGAGCAGCTTGCCGGAGCGGCCGACGAAGGGCAGGCCTTCGATGTCCTCGTCGCGGCCGGGCGCTTCGCCGACGAACATCACGCGCGCCTTGGGGTTGCCGTCGGCGAACACTAGTTGCGTGGCAGACGCCTTCAGCGCGCAGCCGTCGAATTTTTGTAAGATATGGCGCAGCTCGTCGAGCGTCTTGGCGGTTTTGACCGCCGCCCGTGCGGCCATGGCGGCTTCGTCCGGCGCCTGCGGGGCAGCGTAGGGGCTGGCGCGGCCCTTGGTCTCAAGGTCGGGCGGGAGCGAAACCGGCTGGGGTACGCGGGCCGGCGGCGGCGGGTCGACCGCCGCGAACCGGTCCACCGGCTCCTCGCCGACCAAGGCATCGGCGCCGGCTTCCAGATAGAAGTCGAGCAACTCGCGCGCCGTTTTTTCGCGAATGGGAGGCATGCGCCAAGCCTAGCACGGCCCGCGCGCGATTGCCCCGGCTGTGCAAAAGTGGAATATCGGGAGCGAGGAGACCCGCATGGCCGACCTGCCCGCCCGAGAGGCGATGGAATTCGACGTGGTGATAGTCGGCGCCGGCCCGGCCGGCCTCGCCGCCGCCATCCGCCTCAAGCAGATCAATCCGGATATCTCCGTCGTGATCGTGGAGAAGGGCTCCGAGGTCGGCGCCCATATCCTGTCCGGCGCGGTGATCGATCCGGTCGGCATCGACAAATTGCTGCCGGAATGGCGCGGCGAGGAAACGCCGATCAAGACCGCGGTCAGCGATGACCGCTTCTACTGGCTGTCAGCCAACGGCGGCGTCCGGCTGCCGAATTTCGCCATGCCGCCGTTGATGAACAACCACGGCAATTTCATCGTCTCGCTCGGCAGCGTCTGCCGCTGGCTGGCGAGCAAGGCGGAAGCGCTCGGGGTCGAGATCTATCCGGGCTTTGCCGCGGCCGAAGTCCTGTTCGACGACAACGGCGCCGTCGCCGGGATCGCTACCGGCGACATGGGCGTCGGCAAAAACGGCGAGCCCAAAGACTCATTCACCCGCGGCATGGAGCTGCGCGCCAAATACACACTGTTCGCGGAAGGCGCGCGCGGCAATCTCGGCAAGCAGCTGATCGCCAAGTTCGGCCTCGGCGAGGGCCGCGATCCGCAGAAATTCGGGCTCGGCTTGAAGGAGCTTTGGCAAGTCGCGCCCGAAAAGCACCGCAAGGGGCTGGTGCAGCACTCGTTCGGCTGGCCGCTCGACGGCACGACCGGCGGCGGCTCGTTCCTTTATCACTTCGACGACAATCTGGCGGCGGTCGGCTTCGTGCTCCATCTCAATTACACCAATCCGTATCTGTCGCCGTTCGAGGAATTCCAGCGCTTCAAGACCCACAAGCTTGTGCGCGACACTTTCACGGGGGCAAAGCGCTTGGCCTACGGCGCGCGCGCTTTGACCGAAGGCGGCTACCAGTCGGTGCCCAAGCTCGCGTTTCTCGGCGGCGCGCTGATCGGCTGCGATGCCGGCTTCATGAATGTGCCGCGCATCAAGGGTAGCCACAACGCCATGCTGTCGGGGATGTTTGCCGCCGAAGCCGCCGCCGCCGCGCTTGGCGGCGGCCGCAGCCGTGACGAACTCGCCGATTACGACGCCGCCTGGCGCGCCTCGCCGATCGGCAAGGACCTGTGGAAGGTGCGCAACGCCAAGCCGTTGTGGTCGAAGCTTGGGACTTTCGTCGGCATCTCGCTCGGCGGTCTCGACATGTGGTGCAACACGTTGGGATTCTCGCTGTTCGGCACCCTCTCGCACGGCAAGCCGGACTCCGCCACGCTCAAGCCGGCGTCGGAATGCACGCCGATCGCCTATCCGAAGCCGGACGGCAAGCTCACTTTCGACCGGCTGTCATCCGTGTTCCTGTCCAACACCAATCATGAGGAAGATCAGCCGGTTCATCTGCGCGTCAAGGACATGGCGCTGCAGAAGAGCTCCGAACATGACGTCTTCGCCGGGCCGTCCGCACGCTATTGCCCGGCCGGCGTTTATGAATGGGTAGAGGAGGGCGGCGCGCCTAAATTCGTCATCAACGCGCAGAATTGCGTCCACTGCAAAACCTGCGATATCAAGGACCCGAATCAAAACATCACCTGGGTTCCGCCGGAGGGCGGCGGCGGGCCCAACTATCCGAATATGTGATACCGGCAGGCGGCGCGGCCACGATACTGCCACATCGGGGTTTTCAACCTCACATCGGCGCGCCGCGACCGCCGTTCTTGCGGGGGCGGCGCAAAAAGGCCATTCTCGGCCCAACCTCGGCGGTTCGCGCATAATCCGCGGCCAGCCGCCTCATTGGAGCATCGCCCGTGAAGTCTTCGAGTGTCGCCCGGTGCGTTCTCGGCACCGCGCTTGCCGCTTTCCTGGTGGCAGCGCCGATCGAGCTTTCCGCGCAGGCGCCGTCCGCGCAGTACCTTTCCGGAATGACGGCTGCCGGCAGCTATCTCGCCGCCCGCCACGCCGGTCAGCAGCGCGATGCCGGCGCGGCCGCCGCCTTTTACGGCGCCGCGCTCAAGCGCGACCCGAAGAACGGCGATCTGCTCGACCGTACCTTCCTGTCGTTGCTGGTAGACGGCGATATCGAAGATTCCGTGAAATATGCCGAACGCATTGCGCAGGCCGATAAGAGCGACCGCGTCGCCCAGCTGGTGCTCGGCGTACACGCGCTCAAGCATAAGCAATATGCCGCCGCGCGCCGCGATCTGGCGCAATCGATCCGCGGTCCGATCACCGATCTGACGGCGACGCTGCTTTCGGCCTGGTCGATGTACGGGACCGGCGACAGCAAGGGCGCGATTGCGGCGATCGACCGGCTGGCCGGGCCGGATTGGTACGCGATCTTCAAGGAATTGCACGCCGGCATGATTTCCGACATCGCCGGCAACAAGAAGGAAGCCGGAAAGCGCTTGGAGCACGCCTACAAACTTGACGGCACCGCGCTGCGGGTAGTCGAGGCCTATGGCAGTTGGTTGTCGCGCAATGCTTCGTCCAAGGAAGCGCTCGACGTGTTCGAGACCTTCGACAAGGCGCTGCCGCGCCATCCGCTGGTGGTTGAGGCGATGAACCAGCTCAAAGCCGGCCAGAAATTGCCGCTGCTGGTGTCGAACGCGCAGGCCGGCGCCGCCGAAGCGCTATACGGCCTCGGCGCTTCGCTCGGCCGCCGCGGCGGCGAGGATCTGGGTCTGGTCTATCTGCAGCTCTCGCTCTACCTCGTGCCCAACCATCCGTTGGCGCTTCTCTCGCTCGCCGATCTTTACGAATTGCTCAAGAAGCCGGAACTGGCGATCAAAGCCTATGAGCGTATTCCGGCGGCTTCGCCGCTGCATCGCAATGCCGCGATCCAGATGGCGTCCAATCTCGATGCGCTCGACCGCTCGGACGAGGCAGCAAAGCACCTCGAGGCGCTGGTCAAGGAACACCCGGACGATCTCGAAGCGATCATGGCGCTGGGTAACGTGCTGCGCGGGCATAAGAAGTTCGCCGAATGCGCCGACGTCTACACCAAGGGCGTCGACACGCTGAAGCAGCCGGAAAAGGCCAACTGGGTGATCTTCTATTTCCGCGGCATCTGCTACGAGCGTTCGCATCAGTGGCCGAAGGCGGAAGCCGATCTCAAGAAGGCGCTCGATCTGTTCCCCGAGCAGCCGCACGTGCTCAATTATCTCGGCTATTCCTGGGTCGATCAGGGCGTCCACCTCGACGAGGGCATGGACATGATCAAGCGCGCCGTGCAGCAGCGGCCGGACGACGGCTACATCGTCGACTCGCTGGGCTGGGCCTATTTCCGCACCGGCAATTACCCGGACGCGGTCACGCAGCTCGAGCGCGCCATCGAGCTCAAGCCGGAAGACCCGACCATCAACGACCATCTCGGCGACGCCTATTGGCGCATCGGGCGCACGCTCGAGGCCAAATTCCAGTGGGCGCATGCGCGCGATCTCAAGCCCGATCCGGAAGATTTGCCGAAGATCGAAGCCAAGCTGAAGGACGGGCTGCCCCAAGAGACCTCGTCGCAGGCCAAAGCTGTCAAATCCGAAAAGAAGAGCGGCGACGGCGGTTAGTTTGCGCCACGCCCAAGGGTAGGGCTTCCGCGTGAGCGTAACGCTGGTCGAAAAGGCTCCCGCCAAGATCAATCTGACATTGCGCGTGCTTGGCCGCCGCGCCGACGGCTATCATTTGCTTGAAAGCCTGGTGGCGTTCGCCGATCTCGCCGATACGCTCAGCCTGCAGCCGGGCGGCGAGGCTAGGCTCGACATCGCCGGGCCCTTTGCCGCTGACTGCGGGCCGGCTGCCGGCAATCTGGTGCTCAAGGCTGTCGCCGCCCTACAAGGGCGCGTCCCGGGGCTCAAGGCCGGGCGGTTTTTGCTTGAGAAGAACATTCCGGTCGCGGCCGGCGTCGGCGGCGGCTCGGCGGACGCGGCGGCCGCGCTGCGGCTGCTCGCGCGCGCCAATAATTTGGCGGCCGACGATACGCGGCTGACGCAAGCGGCGCCCTCGGTCGGCGCCGACGTGCCGGTTTGCCTCGATCCGCGCACGCGCATCATGCGCGGGGTGGGGGACAAGCTCTCCGCCGCGCTCGATCTGCCGCCGCTGGCGGCGATGCTGGTCAATCCGGGCGTGACGTTGGCCACGCGCGACGTATTTGCCGCCTTCGCCGGCCGTGATGGCGGCAAGACGCCCGTTGCCGCCACGCCGCGCGAGCCGGGGGCATGGATCGAATGGCTCGGCGAGCACGGCAACGACCTCACCCAACCCGCAATCGCCTGCGCGCCTGTCATAGCCGATGTGCTCAAGGCGCTGGGCGAGCTGCCGGGCGTCCGGCTCGCCCGCATGTCGGGTTCGGGCGCCACCTGCTTTGCGTTGTTTACCTCTTCCGGCGAGGCCGCCACGGCGGCACAACGGCTTGGACGCGACCGCAAAGATTGGTGGATCTGTCCCACCACGCTCGGTCCGGTGGAAAAATGCCCTTGAAAATGCCGGCTTTGCGGGGAACCGTTGCCAGCCCGGCGGTTTACGCTTAGGCAACCGTGCGCAGCAGGAGAGCAAGATGAAATTCAGCTGGATCGTCGTTGCCGGCGCGGCCCTGGTCGCGGTCTCGAGCGTGATCGCGGCCGATCCGGCGCTGGCGCGCGCCCGGCACAAGGCGGTCCGCCATTGTGTCGATCGGACGGCGCGCGACCCAGGTTTGTTCGGTTTTTTCTTCAACCCGGCGGCGCGGCCGAACGGCTGTGCGCCGCCGGTCTATCAATATGGCCGCTACGTCGGCCAGGATCCCGACCCGTTTATCCGGCTGCAGTTGCGTCGCGATCCGACGACGGGATATTCGCCGCTTTAGGCGGCGGCCCGCTTTGCGCTAGTGCGCACGCGCGATGCAGAAGGCGACGGCTTCTTCTAGCGCGGTCTTGATCGGCGACGACGGCACCAGCGCCAGCGCATCCGTGGCGATGGCGCCGTAGTGGCGGGCGCGTCCGACCGTATCCTCGATGGCGTGGTGCTTGACCATCAGCGTCATCGCTTCGTCGAGGTCGCCGTCGCGGACCTCGCCCGAGCCGAGCGTGCGGTTCCAGAACGTGCGCTCCTTTTCGGTGCCGCGGCGGAATGACAGCACTACCGGCAAGGTGATCTTGCCTTCGCGGAAATCGTCGCCGACGTTCTTGCCGAGCTTGGCCGACTTGCCGCCGTAGTCGAGCGCGTCGTCGACCAGCTGGAAGGCAATGCCGAGGTTCATGCCGAACGACCGGCAGGCGGCGAGCTCGGCCTTGTCCTTGACCGCCAGCGCCGGTCCCACCTCGCAGGCGGCGGCGAACAGTTCCGCGGTCTTGGCGCGGATCACCGCCATGTATTCGTCCTCGTTGGTGGCGGTGTTCTTGGCGGCGCCGAGTTGCATCACTTCGCCTTCTGCGATGACCGCGGCGGCGGTGGAGAGGATATCGAGCGCGTGCAGATTGCCGACTTCCACCATCATCTTGAAGGCTTGGCCGAGCAGGAAATCCCCGACCAGCACGCTCGCCTCGTTGCCCCACAACATGCGGGCGGCCAGCTTGCCGCGGCGCATGTCGCTTTCATCGACCACGTCGTCGTGTAGCAGCGTCGCGGTATGCATGAATTCGACCGCGGCGGCGAACTTGATGTGACCATCGCCGGTGTAGCCGGCGAGCTTGGCCATCGCCAGCGTCAGCATCGGCCGCAGCCGCTTGCCGCCCGAGGAGATCAGGTGGTTGGCAACCTCCGGGATCATGGCGACGTCCGACCCGGTGCGCGCCAGGATCGTCGTGTTGACGCGCTCCATATCCGGTGCCACCAGATCGGCCAGCCGGGTGAGCGAGGCGCCTTGCGGGCTTTCGAATGGGACGATGACGGCCAAAAGACTTCTCCGGGGTCGTGACGGCCCGCGAGCATAGAAATGCTATGGTAACGGGGCAAGTGCGTTAAATTGCAGGTTATCGCAATGTGACGCCGATGGCGCACGGGGGGTACCGATTGGCGAAACCAACCTCTCACTCGACGGCGGACACATCCGGCGGCGGCGGGCCGTATTCGGTCGCCGTGCTGGTGCCCTGCTACAACGAAGAAGCGGCGGTCGCCAAGGTCGTCAACGACTTCCGCGCCGCGCTGCCGGACGCCGCGATCTTCGTCTTCGACAACAATTCCACCGACAATACCGCCGCGGCGGCGCGCGCCGCCGGCGCCGAGGTCTATGAGGAAAAACGCCAGGGCAAAGGCTACGTGGTGCGGCGCATGTTCACCGACGTGGAGGCCGACATCTACGTGCTGGTCGATGGCGACGCGACTTACGACGCGCCGAGCGCCGCCGGCATGATCGAGCGGCTGCTCGAGGACCGGCTCGACATGGTGGTCGCCAACCGCGTCGACCGCGAAGCGGCCGCCTACCGCGCCGGTCACCGCGCCGGCAACTGGCTGCTGACCGCGTTCGTCGCGTCGGTCTTCGGCCCGAGCTTCAACGACATGCTGTCGGGCTACCGCGTGTTCTCGCGCCGCTTCGTCAAGTCGTTCCCGGTGCTCTCGGGCGGTTTCGAGATCGAGACCGAGCTCACCATCCACGCGCTTGAACTCGGCCTGCCGGTGGCCGAGATCGACACACCTTATTACGCGCGGCCGCAGGGCTCGGCCTCCAAGCTCAACACCTGGAGCGACGGCTTGCGCATCCTCCGCACCATATTGCGGCTCTATCGCGCCGAACGGCCACTGCCGTTCTTCGGCGCCATCGGGCTGGCGCTGGCGATCGCGTCCATCGGTTTCGCGATGCCCGTGGTGACCACCTATCTGGAAACCGGCCTGGTGCCGCGGCTGCCGACCGCGTTGCTGTCGACCGGGCTGATGATCGTGGCTTTCTTATCCGCCGCCATCGGGCTGGTGCTCGACACGGTGACGCGGGGGCGGCGCGAGATGAAGCTGCTGGCCTATCTGGCGCACCGGGCGCCGGGCGAAGAACGACGGCGGCCCTGAATTTAATTGCCCGCGTGCCGCCTCTGTACATCGCAAAAGACTGGTGTCAGAACGGCTCGATTGATGGTGTTTTGCGCGAGGTTCAATGCGGTTTCTATGCGTGGTGGGGACGCGGCCCGAGGCGATCAAGTTGGCGCCGGTTATTCTGGAGCTCGCGCGCCATTCGCATGTGAGCACGCTGTGCTCGGGCCAGCACACCGCGCTCGCCGAGGAGCCGCTCGCTTGGTTCGGGATCGAGCCCGACGATCGCATCGCGATCGATCCGGATTCGCGCACGCTGGCGGTTCTCACCGGCGCCTTGTTTGCTCCGCTCGAGCGCATGATCGCCAAGCACAAGCCGGATGTGATCGTGGCGCAAGGCGATACGACGACCGTTTTGGTGGCGGCGTTGACCGCGTTCTATGTCGGCATCCCGTTTGCTCATGTCGAAGCCGGTCTGCGGACCGGCAATCTCCAGGCGCCATTTCCCGAGGAGTTTAACCGGGTCGCGGCCGGAAAGCTTGCGAGCTTGCACTTTTGTCCGACCCAGCGCGCGGTCGATAACCTGCGCGCGGAAGGCGTCGACCCCGCGCGGCTCTTTCTCACCGGCAATACCGGCATCGATGCCCTGCGATTGACGCTGGCGCGGATCGAGAAGCAGCCCGTGGGCCCCCGCCGTCTCCGGCGTATCCTTTTGACGGCGCATCGTCGGGAAAATCAGGGCGAGCGAATGGAGGCGATTTGCCGGGCCGTGGCGGCGATCGTGCGTGAATTTGACGATGTTGAGTTTGTCATTCCGGTTCATCCGAACCCGGCAGTCGCATCGACTTTAAAGGCGCTTAAAGATCGTGAGCGCGTCCATCTGTCGCCGCCGCTGAAATATCAGCAACTCGTTTCGGAAATGGCACAAGCTCATTTGATTTTGACCGACTCCGGCGGCATCCAGGAAGAGGCGCCTTTTATCGGAAAGCCGGTTCTCGTGCTGCGCGAGGTGACCGAGCGCCCGGAAGCCGTGGAGATGGGCGTGGCCTCGCTCGTGGGCACCGATACGGCAACTTTGGTCGCCGCGGTGAGACGCCTGCTCACCGACGAGGCGAGCTACGCTGCAATGGCGAGCGGCGGTTCTCCGTACGGAGACGGCTATGCGGCGCAACGTATTGCCGAAGCGTTCGGTCTGGTGAAAGGATCGGCGTGCGCGGGTCGATAACGATTTGCTTATCCCCGCCGCACGATCGGGGTTCATCGCAATGACGACCGTCGGCCGCGTCTATCTCGGCCTGCCCGCCTTTAACGAGGAGATCGCGCTGCCGCGTCTGCTGAAACGCGTGGAAAGCGTGGCTCAATCGTCGCGATTGCCGATCACGGTCGTGGTCTATAACGACGGAAGCACGGACACGACCGCGGGCATCGCGGCGCAATGGCAACCGCGCATAGCGCTGGTGCTGTTGGATTGTCCGCAGAATAAGGGCCTGGGCGTTGGGCTGCGCGCGTTGTTCGATTACGCCGTCACAATCGGCAAAACCGACGACGTTCTTGTCATCATGGATTGTGATGATACGCATGATCCCGCCCAAATTCCCGAGATGCTTGCGGCCGTGACGAAGGGCGCAGACGTCGTGATTGCGTCTCGATTCCGACTTGGGGCAACCGTGCGCGGCGTGCCGCTATTGCGCCGCCTGACGGCGCTGGGTGCGGTCTGCTTGTTTAAATTGATTCACCCGGTGCGCGGCGTTTGGGATTACACCTGCGGTTACCGCGCCTACCGCATTGGAGGGTTGCAGGACGCCGCAAAGCGCTTTCGCGGTCGGTTGGTAACGGAATCCGGGTTCGCCTGCATGGTGGAAGCACTGCTCAAGCTTAACGCCTCGGGTGTTCGTTGCTCGGAAGTCGGGCTGCATTTGCGTTATGATCTCAAGCCGACCGAAAGCAAGATGGCCGTGAGCAGCAACATGCGCCGGCTCCTAGTGCTGCTTGTCCGCTGGCGCTGGCGAGGCTTCGACGCCGCTTGAGCCGCGGCCAAGCTGTTATTTATCCAGCCGGAGCAGCCGCCATTCGTCGTCTTGCCCGAATGGCATCACAACGCGGAATTTATTGGGCCGCTCCGCCAAAAGCGCATTCGCCTGATCGGGTTCGGCCGCGATCCACGCGGGTCCGGAAATCGCCCGGAGTGCGGCCATGTCCTTGGTTATAATCGGACCCGGCACCAGGATAAATACGTTCAAACCGACGCTGTCGGTGCGATAGATCGGCGTCGGCATTGCTGCCATCTGCGCGGTGATGCGCGCCGCGTCGATTTGCGCCTCGCGAAACTGTCTTGGCATCAGCGGCGCCGCGATGGCGGAATAGACAAAGGCGTAAGCAAGAAGGCCAAGCGTTACCAAAAGCCCGGGAGCTACCGTCAGCGGCCATCGCTTCGCGAGCGCATCGTAGGCGAGCGCTCCAAATACGCACATCGGTAAGATCGAGGGAAAGAAATACCGTGTCGTCGATCCGCTTGGCCAGAACAGCACGATGATCGCCGCAGCGCTCGCGTAGCAGATCATGGCCTTGAGAAAGCCGGCAGGAAGCGGGTCTTTCACGCCAAATCCTCGAGCGACAAAAAACGCGATTGCAAACAGCGCGGCCGGGAGCGTCTCGCTGATAAGGTTAAGTATTCCGGCAATCGGATTATCCAAATGCGCGACGGGCGCCAGCCGCATGAAAGCGGCCCACTGATTTTCGTCGCCGGGCGAATAGACGTAGCCGTACCAGACGGCGATCGGGATGATGCAGATCACTCCGGCGAGAATGAAGCCCGTAATTTGTCGCCACGCGCGCGTGATCAGAATAAACAGGCCTACACCGAGTGCGAAATAGCTGACCGGCTGTGGTCCCTTCATGAGACCGGCCAGCGCCAACACAACGCCGACCGCCGCCCACCGTCGCAGGTTGATGCGGCCGCCGTTATAGCCGTCCCACCAAACAACGAAGGCGACAAAGAGCAGGATAGCCAGCGGCATGTCGGCGGTCGGCATGACGTAGGCCCGTATGACTATCGGGCAGGCTAAAAACAGCGCGACCCCTAGCAACGCGGCCGGAATGCTTGCCGAGACGCGGCGCAACACCGCGTAAATCAGCCAGCACCCGGTGAGTAAAAAGAGGATAATGGGAAGACGGGCCGTAAACTGGTTGACGCTGCCAAAAGCTGCGCTCACCCCCGCGATAATCCACGACAGCAAGGTCGGGCGCTCGACGAAGCGGGTATTGTATATATGCGGTGTAATCCAATACCCATCCTCAACCGCGCTCCTCGCCACCGTGACCGCGACGCCTTCATCGGAATGAAAGCCGCGAAAAAAGAGCAGGGGTACGGTCAGGATCGCACAGGTTACGCCAATAACGGCGATCGGATCCCATAGCGTCGCGATCCTGTTCCACGTTGCGACGAGGCGCGCGGCGGTGGCCGATGCCGCGGCAAAAATAGGGGACGCGCCAATGGCTTGGATTCTCATTGTGAATATTGACGCAATGCGAAAGCGGCAGGAAAAGCACCTTATAATCGAATATGCGTGCGGGCAATGGTGGGTGCTATTACGATAATTTCGAACGCTTGGTGTTATAAGTGACGAAGGAACTGGGGATAGATTACCGTGCGAGAACTCATTCGTACCAATGACATGGTTCTGGTCTCGGCGGTGGTGGCGCTGCTTGAGGGCGCTGGCATCCGCCACATGGTGCTCGACCAGAACATGAGCGTGCTGGAAGGCTCGCTCGGCGTGTTGCCGCGGCGAATTCTGGTGTCGGAAGGGAACGTGCTGACGGCGCGGCAGATCATGGAAGATGCCGGGCTCGGCAAGGAGCTGCGTCCCGATGGGGACTGATGTTCTCGAAACCAGCGAAGACGCGGTGCTCGGCGGCCGCTTGCGGCTGCGCCAGCCGCTCGCCGGCCATCGCGTCGGCCACGATGCAATTTTACTTGCCGCCGCTACTGCCGGCCACGCCGGCGAACATGCGGTCGACCTCGGCGCCGGCGTCGGCGCCGCCGGGCTCGCGCTGGCGGTGCGCGTTGCCGGGCTCAAGGTCGCTTTGGTCGAGATCGACCCCGCGCTGGCCGCGCTCGCCGCCGGCAATGCGCGGCTCAACCGGCTGGACGATCGCGTCGATGCGTTCACCCTCGACGTCGAGGATAGGCAAGCGCTCACCGCAGCGATTGTGCCGGGCAGCGTTGACCGTGTGCTGATGAACCCGCCGTTCCTCGATGCGACTCGGCAGAACCTTTCACCCGACCGGCGCCGGCGCCTCGCGCATGCGGCTGCGCCCGGCTTATTGCCGCGCTGGATCGCGGCCGCGGCGGACCTACTCAAGCCGCAGGGCGTATTGACCTTGATCTGGCGCGCCGACGCGCTCGCGGCGGTGCAGGGCGCGTTGGCGGCGGAGTTCGGCGGTATCGGCGTGCTGCCGGTTTATCCACGTCCCGACGCAGCGGCGATCCGCATATTGGTGCGCGCGGTGAAATCGGGCGGCGGCCCGCCGGTGAGTTATCCCGGTCTCATCCTGAACGACCAAGACGGCAAGCCGTCTGCGGCTGCGGAGGCCGTGCTGCGTGGCGGGGGATCGCTAAGGATTACTGAAACTTAAACGCGGGCTACTTTGCCTAGGATTTGCGCCGCCCCGGCACGAATTCGCGCCAACGCCGGATAACGAGCTGGCGCCGCATGCGGGCCAGGTTGTCATCATTGAGATGCGAAAGCCCAATAATGCTGCCGATAAGCACGAACAGTATGGTGAGCTTGGGATCCATCAATCCGCCTCTTTCAAAACCGTCAGACGTGCCGGCGCTTACCGCAATGCAAAAACCATTCCAAAGTTAAAGATGGTGTAATTTCGGGCATTTCTGCGCCAATTACGCAAAATATACTGCATCGCACCAAAAATTGATCGGGCCGCGATGTGGGCCCAGCAGCCTTTGACTTGGGTTCCAAGGATGCCTAACTGCCCGGTATGGCGCGTACCGCAAGCCCACCGATGCCCGACATGCTCAAAAGCACCCTCGAATTCCTGCTTAAGCTGGTGCCGGCGCGTTTCCGCACCGACATACCGGTGGTGCCGGTGGTGCGGCTATCGGGCGTTATCGGCGCGACCACGCCGATGCGGCCGGGGCTGATGCTGTCGAACACCGCCCGCGCGCTGGAGCGCGCGTTTGAGACCCGCAAAGCCCGCGCCGTTGCGTTGATTATCAACTCGCCGGGCGGCTCACCGGCGCAATCGCATTTGATCTTCCGCCGCATCCGCCAATTGGCCGCCGAAAAGAATCTGCCGGTCATCGCCTTCATCGAGGACGTCGGCGCGTCCGGCGGCTACATGCTGGCCTGCGCCGCCGACGAGATCATTTGCGATCCGTTTTCGATCGTCGGCTCGATCGGCGTGGTCGGCGGCTCGTTCGGCTTTCCCAAGTTGATGGAAAAGCTCGGCGTGGAGCGCAGGCTCTACACCTCCGGCGAACGCAAGGCGATGCTCGATCCGTTCCAGCCGGAGAAACCGGAGGACGTGAAGCGCATCAAGGCGATCCAGAAAGACATCCACGCGCACTTCATTGCGCTGGTGGAAGAACGGCGCGGCAGCAAGTTGAAGAACAGCGAGAAGAAGTCGCTGTTCTCCGGCGAATTCTGGACCGCGCGAACCGCGATCGAGTTTGGCCTTGCCGACAGTATCGGCGATTTGCGCTCGACGCTGCGCGAACGCTACGGCGAGAAAGTCCGCACGCCACTGATTTCCACCGAGCGCACTTTCTTCGGCCGCAGAGATTCCCGGATTCACCTCGCTGGAAAACCTTACCCGCCAGCCGGGGCTTTTGGCCGACCTGTTGGTGGCGGTGGAGGAGCGCGCCTGGTGGTCGCGCTACGGGCTCTAGCGCCTACTGCACCGGCTTGTTGCCGAACAGCTTCGCGACCGCGGCGACCTGGGCCTTCTGCTTGGCGATGGAGACGGCGAATTCGGCGGCGTTGCCGGCGCTGACAATCTGGCCGGTGGCGGTCATTTTCTGTACGACCTCGGGATCGCCGGCGACGGCCTGAATATCACTGGCGATGCGGGCGCGAACCTCATCCGATATTCCCGGCGGCCCGAACAGGCCCACGAGCCCGTCGAAATCGAGCGACGGGTAGCCGGCTTCGACCGCCGTCGGAACGTCGGGGAGAGCGGGAGCGCGCTCGTGGTTGGTGACGGCCAACACCTTCACTTTGCCGGCCAGAACCTGCGGCCGTACGATCGCGTAAGCCGGCATGTAGACCTGGATGCGTCCTTCCGCGAGGTCGGTGACCGCCGCGACCGGATTCTTGTAGGGGACCTTGGCCATGGTCAGGCCGACACTGTGCAAAAATCCAGCGAACACGAAATCGGTGAAGCCGGTGGCGGTGGTCCAGTTCAGTTGGCCGGGCTTGGCGCGCGCCAGCGCCTCCAAGTCACGAAGCGAATTGACGTTGAGCGAGGCCGGCACGCTGACCACGACCACGGTCTTGGAGATGCGCGCGATCGGCACAAGGTCCTTCTGTTCGTAGGGCAGCTTGTCATGGAAGTAGGGGTGTGCGGTAAACGAACTGACCGGCGTGACCAGCAGCGTGTGATCGTCATGCGCGCCCAGGAACGCGGTGATGGCGACCATGCCGTCGCCGCCCGGACGGTTTTCGACCACGACGGATTGGTCCCAGCGTTTCGACAGTTTGTCCGCGAACAGCCGCGCGCCGATATCGACCCCGCTGCCGGGACCCAACGTGACGATGAGCCGCACCGGCCGGTTCGGCCAGGTCTCTGCCCTGGCGTGTCCCGGCATGAGAAGCGGCAGCATCAATAGCGCGGCGATCAGCGCTGTTACCGGCCCCCTTGTTTTCACCGAAGCTGTCATAGGCGTGCTCTCCCTGGCTTTTGAGCTGTTCGGCGCGGAAGGCCGTTGACCGGCTCTGGTGGAAATAACCGCGCGCCAACATTAATCTAACGTGGATTGGATGGGCAGGTAAGCTCGGCCCCGAAAATGCCTTGTTCACTCCCGAGCATCCGGCTTTCCAGCTCGGAGATGCCCCGATGCCGCCGATCCTGCTCTCGCCGCTGCTGAAATGGTCGCTCGCCGCTTTGGGCGGCGCCATGGTCGTGCATTGGGTGGTGAAGGAAGCGCGCCGGATCAACGAGGAACTCGACAACGCCAGGCGCGCAAAGGTCAGGATTTCCGATATGAACCGGCCGACTTTGCGGCGGGATCCGACGACCGGCGAATATCGCCTCTAACCGATTTTCGATTTTCGAAGCTTATAGGCGGTGAATTAGCGGCGGGCGGCATTCGGGTTGCGGGTCACGAGAGAACCCAGGAACATGAAGTTGAAGGCCAGCCCGATCAGTTGGAAAGTGATCATTGGATTTCTCCGTCGCCCTGTTGGTTACGCTTATAAGTCGCGCCCATTTCGGTTCCGGTTCAAAATCCTGTAGATGTTTTTTCGGCGGCCCCTTTCGCAGAGGCCGCCCGGCTGGCCTAACCCATTCAAGAAGCTGAAAAATCCGTCCCATGGCTGAAGCGAATCTTCGCCGCCAGTGACCGTTCGAGGCAGGACAATCTGGACCCGAAGCGGTCGTTCCAGGGGCTTATTCTTGTCCTGCAGCAATATTGGGCGAATTGGGGCTGCGTCATCTTGCAGCCCTACGACATGGAGGTGGGAGCCGGCACCTTCCACCCGGCGACCACGTTGCGCGCGCTAGGGCCCAAGCCTTGGAATGCGGCCTATGTGCAGCCCTCGCGCCGGCCCAAGGACGGCCGCTACGGCGAAAATCCTAACCGGCTGCAGCATTACTACCAATTTCAGGTGATCCTGAAGCCGTCGCCGCCCGACATCCAGGACCTCTATCTCAACTCGCTGAAAGCGATCGGCATCGACGCAAGCCTGCACGACATCCGTTTCGTCGAGGACGATTGGGAAAGCCCGACGCTCGGCGCCTGGGGGCTCGGCTGGGAATGCTGGTGCGACGGCATGGAGGTCTCGCAGTTCACTTATTTCCAGCAGGTCGCCGGCATTCGAATGCAATCCGGTCGCCGGCGAGCTCACTTACGGGCTCGAGCGGCTCGCCATGTACGTGCAGGGCGTCGACCGCGTGTTCGATCTGAATTTCAACGGCCGCAGCGACGCCAAGAAGGTCACCTATGGCGACGTATTCCTACAGGCCGAGCAGGAATATTCGCGGCACAATTTCGAATTCGCCGACACCGCGATGCTGTTCGAGCAGTTCAAGATGGCGGAGGCGGCCTGCAAGAAATATCTCGAGGCAGGCTGGAGCAAGGACCGCAAGCACCACCTGATGGCGCTGCCGGCCTACGACCAGTGCATCAAGGCTTCCCACGTGTTCAATCTGCTCGACGCGCGCGGCGTTATCTCGGTCACCGAGCGGCAGAGTTATATCTTACGCGTGCGCGAACTGGCGAAAGGCTGCGGCGAAGCCTGGCTGGCGACCGCGGGCGGAGGGGCGGCATGAGCGAACCGGACATTGGCGGACGCGAACCGATTGTCGTCGACGTCGTCGAAGGCGAGACCTATTGGTGGTGCCGCTGCGGCCGCTCCAAGACGCAGCCGTTCTGCGACGGTTCTCACGAGGTGACCGACTTCCAGCCGCTGGAGTGGACCGCCAAGCGGTCGGGCAAGCGCAATTTCTGTACCTGCAAGCGCACCAAGACTGCGCCGTTGTGCGATAACAGCCATCTGAAGCTATAATTGAACCTTCCGGAATCGGGCGGCGACCAACACCCATGCTGCTCTGGGGCATCCTTTCGATCATGGCGCTGTCGGTCGTTTACGCGATCGTCGTCTTCAACACGCTGGTGCGCGCGCGCCAGATGACGAACGAGGCGTGGAGCGGGATCGACGTCCAGCTCAAGCGGCGCTCGGATCTCGTTCCCAATCTGGTGGAAACCGTCAAAGCCTATGCCGGCCATGAGCGCTCGGTGCTCGAGGAGGTGACCGCCTTGCGCGGCGCCGCCCGCGCGCTGCCAACCGACGACGTCGCCAGCCGCGCGCAGGCCGAAGGCGCCTTGTCGGTTGCGCTCGGCAAGCTCCTGGCCGTGGCCGAGAGCTACCCGGACCTCAAGGTCAGCGGCAATTTTCTCGAATTGCAGCGGCAGCTCGGCTCGCTGGAAAACGAACTTCAGATGGCGCGCCGCTACTACAACGGCGCCGTGCGCAATCTCAACGTGCTGGCGCAGTCGTTTCCGAGCAACCTGATCGCCGGTGCCTTCGGCTTTACGCCGCGCGATTATTTTGAAGTCTCCGATGCGGCCGACCGCGCCGTGCCGCAGGTCGCTTTGAATTCGGCGCCGCGATGAAGAAGCTTTTGCGGTTCGCCGTATTGCTGGGCGGGCTGCTCACCGCCGGCCATGTCTTTGCCGCCGAAGTCATCGAGTCCTTCGATTCGAACGTCAGCGTTGCCAAGGACGGCGAGCTCACCGTCATCGAAGCGCTGCGCGTGCGGGCCGAAGGCAGCGCCATGCGCCACGGCATCTATCGCGATTTTCCACTCACTTTTCGCGACGCCGGCGGCACGCTGCGCGAGGTGACCTTCAGCCTGCTCGGCGTCACGCGCGACGGTCAGGTCGAGCCTTATCACACCGAGCGGACGCACGGCTTCATCCGCATCTATGCCGGCGATAAGGACGTTCTGATCCGGCCCGGCGAGCATACTTATGTCTTTCGCTACCGCACCGGGCGGCAAGTCCGCTGGTTCGACGGCAAGCCGGAGCTCAACTGGAACGTCACCGGAAATTTCTGGCGCTTCCCGATTCTGCAGGCGCACTATCGCTTGCAACTCGAAGGCAACGCGCGGGTGGTGCGCTGGACCGCGTTCACCGGCCGGCTCGGCGCGCGCGACATCGATTGGCAGGGCGCATTGGCCAACGACGGCGCGCTGACGGTCGCCGCCACCCGTACGCTAGCGCCCGGCGAAGGCTTGACCGTGGTCGCCGAACTGCCGGCGGGCGCCGTCGAGGCGCCCAGACAGAGCACGTTATTGTGGTACCAACTGTTCGACAATCGCCAATGGATTTTCGGCGGCATCGGTTTCCTCGTGGTTCTCATCTATTACTTCGCCGCCTGGGAAGCGGTCGGCCGCGACCCCAGGCGCGGCACCATCATTCCGCTGTTCCACCCGCCGCAAGGCATCTCGCCGGCGCTTGCCAACTACATTCACAATTGGGGCCTCGGGCGCGAGAAATGGCGCGCCTTCACGGCGGCGGCGCTGTCGCTCGCCGTGCGTGGACTTCATCCACTTCGACCAAACCGGCAAGGCGCTGACGCTGAGAAAGACCAGCAAGCAGCCCGAGGGCGGCTTCGCGAGCCTGCCGGCCGGCGAGGGCGCGATTTACAGCTGGGTCAATGTCGGAGGCAGCGCCACCATCGACAAAGCGCACGGCGAAGCAGTCGCTAAGGTTGGCACCGCCTTCACCACCAGCATTGAAACCGAAAACCGCATCCGCTTCTTCCGCCGGAATCTCGGCTACGCGATCGCCGGCGTGGCCATGACCGTGGCCGTCATTTTCGGTGTGGTCCTGTTCGGAGGATTACAGGACCAGGATATTTCGATCATGGTCGTCTTGGGCTTTGGCGGGTTTCTGGTGGGCATATTCTTGGTGCCGGTGCTGCGCGCTTTGTTCAGCGGCGCCAGTTTCACCGTGCTGTTTCGCGCCGCCATGTCGCTGGTCGTGCTGGCCATTTTCTTCACTATCGGCACCAACTTCGTGCGTGTGACTTTCCAAAACGGCTTCGGCAACGCGCTGCCGCAGGTCTGGTCGTTCGTTTCCGGCTATCCGTTTTCCTTCGTGCTGATGGGCGCCTTCGCCACGCTCAACGGGCTGTTCGTCTTCTTGATGCGGGCGCCGACCGCGCTCGGCCGGCCGATCATGGACCAGCTTTCCGGCTTCCGGCTCTATCTCGAAACCGCCGAAGCCGATCGCCTCAATATGCAGGCGCCCGAGATCACCGCCGAGCGTTTCGAGTCGCTCTTGCCCTACGCGGTCGCCCTCGACGTCGAAAAGCCGTGGGCGCAGGCCTTCGAGGGGGCCTTGCGCCGCGCGCATCCCGGCGAGGCCGATCCGATGTCGCATTACCAGCCGGGCTGGAGCAGCGGCGGCGGCTGGTCGGGCGGCAATTTCAGCAGTGCGGTGGCCACCAGCGTCGGCAGCGTCTCGAGCGCTCTGGCAAGCGCGATGCCGGTCTCATCCGGCTCGTCCGGTTTCAGCGGCGGCGGAGGCGGCTCGGGCGGCGGTGGCGGCGGCGGGGGCGGGGGTGGCTGGTAGGTATAGGCGGCACGGGTGACATCCATGAGCCGCCTTGCTAGGCAGACCCCGCGCGACCTTCACGTATTCACGACTTGGCTGACATGCCCGATCTGCTGCTTGAATTTTTGTCTGAGGAGATCCCCGCGCGCATGCAGGCGCGCGCCGCCGAGGATTTGAAGAAGATGGTGACCGACCGGCTGGTGGCAGCCGGGCTCGTCTACGAGGGCGCCAAGGCCTTCGCCACGCCGCGCCGGCTCGCACTCTCGGTACATGGCGTACCGGTGCAACAGCCCGACATCAAGGAAGAGAAGAAGGGCCCACGCGTCGGCGCGCCCGCGCAGGCCATCGCCGGCTTCCTCAAGGCGGTCGGCCTGACGTCGATCGACCAGGCCAAAGTGCAGCCCGACAAAAAAGGCGACTTCTACCTGGCGCTGATCGAGAAGCCGGGCCGCCCGGCGCTCGACGTGCTGGCGGAGATGATCCCCGAGGTGGTGCGCGGCTTCCCCTGGCCGAAATCGATGCGATGGGGCAGCGGCAGGCTAACCTGGGTGCGCCCGCTGCATTCGATCCTTGCCACCTTCGGGCCGGAAACCGAGGAGCCGGACGTCGTCGCGTTCAACGTGGACGGCATCGCCGCTTCCGACGAGACACGCGGCCATCGCTTCATGGCGCCCGGCGCGATCAAGGTGCGGCGTTTCGACGACTACGTTGCCAAGCTCGAGGCGGCCAAGGTGGTGCTCGATCCGGCGCGGCGCGCCGACTTGATCCTCACCGACGCCAAGCATCTGGCGTTCGCGCAAGGCTACGAGCTGCTGGAGGACGACGGCCTGCTTGCCGAAGTCGCCGGCCTGGTGGAATGGCCGGTGACGTTGATGGGTTCGTTCGACGCGGCGTATCTGGCGATCCCCGAGGAGGTGATCCGCGCCACAATCCGCAACAACCAGAAATGCTTCGTGCTGCGCGACGCCGCCACCGCCAAGCTCACCAACAAGTTCATCCTGGTCGCCAACGAGGAAGCCTCGGACGGCGGCAAGGCAATCGTCGCCGGCAACGAGCGCGTCATCCGCGCGCGGCTCTCCGATGCCAAGTTCTTTTACGAGACCGATTTGAAAGCGCGGCTGGAAGACCGGCTGGCGAAATTCGAGCACATCGTGTTCCACGAAAAGCTCGGCTCGCAGGCCGAGCGCATCGCCCGCATCGTTGCGCTCGCCGGCCGGCTGGCGCCGATCGTCGGCGCCGATGCCGCCAAGGCCGAGCGCGCCGCGCAATTGTGCAAGGCCGACCTGCTCACCGACGTGGTCGGCGAATTTCCCGAGCTGCAAGGCCTGATGGGGCGCTATTACGCCGAGGCGCAGGGCGAAGACGAAGCGGTGGCGCATGCTATCGAGGATCACTACCGCCCGAAGGGGCCGGACGATCTCGTTCCCGCAGATCCGGTCGCCATCGCCGTCGCGCTGGCCGACAAGCTCGACACGCTGGTCGGATTCTGGGCAATCGACGAGAAGCCGACCGGATCGAAAGACCCGTACGCGCTGCGGCGGGCGGCGCTCGGCGTTATTCGCATCGCGGTCGAAAACGAATTGCGGTTGCCGCTGCGCTTGCACCTTTGGCGGCATTTCAGCGCTGTCCGCCGCGATGAAAATTTGGCGGAAGCCATCGCGCTGCTGCACCCGCTGAACGAGCAGATATTGAATTTGAGCGCGACCGATATCGAACTGGCGATGAAGCTCGAAGTTCTGGTGTCGGCGAAGGCCAAGCAGTTGGCCGGCCCCGTGCTGGTGCAGGCGCATTCTTATCTCAAACAGACTCACGATTTACTCGCGTTTTTCGCCGACCGCCTCAAGGTTACGCTGCGCGAGGACGGTGCGCGGCACGATCTGGTCGACGCCGTGATCGCGCTCGAAGGTCAGGACGACCTGCTGCTGATCGTGCGCCGGGTCGAGGCGCTCGGCAAATTTCTCGATACCGACGACGGCAAGAACCTGCTGGCAGGAGTCAAGCGCGCATCGAACATCCTGCGCATCGAAGAGAAGAAGGACAACAAGAGCTACGCCGGCGCGCCCGATGCCAAGCGTCTTGCAGAGCCGGAAGAAAAGGCGCTGGCCGAAGCCGTCAGTCTCGCCAAGGTGGAAGCCTCCGCCGCCATCGCCAAGGAGGACTTCGCCGCCGCCATGAGCGCCTTGGCCAAGCTGCGCCCCAAGGTCGACGCCTTCTTCGACAAGGTCACCGTCAACGCCGACGACAAGGCGTTGCGTGAAAACCGCCTCATGCTGCTCAATGAAATACGCGAAGCCACCCGCGCGGTTGCGGATTTTTCCAAGATCGAGGGGTAATATTCCGTCATCCTGAGGTGCGAGCCGCGTAGCGGCGGGCCTCGAAGGATGATCGGCCAAAGTCTTTCAAGAATTGACCGTCGCCCTTCCGCCTGTCGGCGGCCACCTCAGGGTGACGGATCAAGTTATAAGGAACCCGCATGCCCGCATCGTCGTTTCACCAAGGCACCAGCAAAAGGATACCGTCATGGTCATCGGCATTACGCATCTGCAGCCCATCGTCGCACTCGTCGCCGGCATCGCAATTCTGATTATCCCGCGCCTGCTGAATTTCATCGTCGCCGCCTACCTCATCGTGGTCGGCGTGATTGGGCTTGGACTTATCAAGTAAGCATGATTACGGGCTTGCGTCGGCGATGCTGGCGGTGCTTTTAAAGGCCCTCAGCTCCTCCAATATTTTTTTGAGCCATGGCCAAACGAAAATCCCCACGCGTCGGCGCGAAAGTCAAAAAACCCATCCGCAAGGCTTCCAAAGCGAAGCCCAAGGCGGCCGCCGGGCCGGCTCCGCCCAAGGGCAAATGGGTCTACGGCTTCGGCGGCGGCCGCGCCGAGGGCAAACCCAATATGCGCAATCTCCTGGGCGGCAAGGGCGCGGGCCTTGCCGAAATGGCCAATCTCGGCCTACCGGTGCCGCCCGGCTTCACCATCACCACCGAGGTCTGCACCTACTACTACGCCAACAAGCAGCAATACCCGAAGGAGATTCGCGCCCAGGTCGAGAAGGCGCTGGCCCAGGTTGGGCGCATCACCGGCAAGATTTTCGGCGACAAGAGTAACCCGCTACTGGTGTCGGTGCGCTCCGGCGCCCGCGCCTCGATGCCGGGCATGATGGACACCGTGCTTAATCTCGGCCTCAACGACGAGACGGTGACGGCGCTGGCGAAGCAATCCGGCGACCGGCGCTTTGCCTATGACAGCTATCGGCGCTTCATCACCATGTATTCCGACGTTGTGCTCGGCGTCGGCCACGAGCATTTCGAGGAATTGCTCGACCGCCACAAGGAGCGGCAGGGCTACTCGCTCGATACCGATCTCACCGCCGACGATTGGGCCGAACTGGTCGAACACTACAAGAAGCGGCTGAAGCAGGAACGCGGCGAGCCATTCCCGCAGGACCCGCACGAGCAATTTTGGGGCGCGATCGGCGCGGTGTTCGGGTCCTGGATGAACCAGCGCGCCAATACTTACCGCCGCCTGCACAATATTCCGGAAAGCTGGGGCACCGCGGTCAACGTGCAGGCCATGGTGTTCGGCAATATGGGCGACGACTTCGGCGACCGGCGTCGCCTTCACCCGCAACCCGTCGACCGGCGAGAAGAAGCTGTACGGCGAATTCCTCATCAACGCTCAGGGCGAGGACGTGGTCGCCGGTATCCGCACGCCGCAAGAAATCAGCGAAGCGGCGCGCATCGAGGCCGGCTCCGACAAGCCGTCGATGGAGGCGACGCTGCCCAAGGCCTATGGCGAGCTCAAGCGAATCTACAACGCGCTCGAGCGGCATTACCGCGACATGCAGGACCTCGAATTCACGGTCGAGCAGGGCCGGCTGTGGATGCTGCAGACCCGCTCTGGAAAACGCACCGCCAAGGCTGCGCTGCGGATCGCGGTCGAGCTTGCCAATGAAGGCCTGATCTCCAAGAACGAAGCGGTGCTGCGCGTCGATCCGCTGGCGCTCGATCAGCTCTTGCATCCGACCATCGATCCGCGCGCGCACCGCAAGGTGATTGCCACCGGCCTGCCAGCGTCGCCCGGCGCTGCTTCCGGCGAGATCGTGTTCTCGTCCGATGAGGCGGCGCAGCTCAAGGCCGACGGCAAGAAGGTGATCCTGGTTCGGGTCGAGACCTCGCCCGAGGATATCCACGGCATGCACGCGGCCGAAGGCATCCTCACCACCCGCGGCGGCATGACCTCGCACGCGGCGGTGGTCGCGCGCGGCATGGGCAAGCCCTGCGTCTCCGGCGCCGGCTCGCTGCGCGTCGATTATGCAACCGGCACAATGACCGCCGGCGGTCAGACGTTCAAAAAAGGCGATCACATCACCGTCGACGGCTCCACCGGCCAGGTTCTGGCCGGCAAGGTCGACATGATCGAGCCGCAGCTGTCCGGCGAATTTTCCACTCTGATCGGCTGGGCCGACAAGGTGCGCAAGCTCGGCGTGCGTGCCAATGCTGATACGCCGGCCGACGCCAAAGCCGCCGTGCGTTTCGGCGCCGAGGGCATCGGCCTCTGCCGCACCGAGCATATGTTCTTCGACGAAAACCGCATTCAGGCGGTGCGCGAGATGATCCTGGCAGACGACGAAAAGTCGCGCCGCGTTGCCTTGGCCAAGCTGCTGCCGATGCAGCGCGCCGACTTCGTCGAGCTGTTCGAGATCATGGGCGGCCGGCCGGTGACAATCCGGCTGCTCGATCCGCCGTTGCATGAGTTTCTTCCGCACGGCGAGGAGGAGATCGCCGAAGTCGCGGCCGCCATGGGCGCCGATCCGAAAAAGCTCGCCGACCGGGCGCGCGAGCTCGCCGAATTCAACCCGATGCTGGGCTTCCGCGGTTGCCGCATCGCCATCGCCTATCCGGAAGTCGCCGAGATGCAGGCGCGCGCCATTTTCGAAGCGGCGGTTGAAGCCGCCAAGCGCACCGGCAAGCTGGTCGCGCCAGAGGTGATGGTGCCGCTGATCGCCACCAAGATGGAGTTCGATCTGGTCAAGGCGCGCATCGACGCCATGGCGAAGGCGGTCGAGAAGGAAACCGGCGCCAAGCTCACCTACCAGGTCGGCACCATGATAGAATTGCCGCGCGCCGCGCTACTCGCCGGCGAGATTGCCGAGAGCGCCGAATTCTTCTCGTTCGGCACCAACGACCTCACGCAAACCACGTTCGGCATTTCGCGCGACGACGCGGCGAGCTTCCTCGGCATCTACACGGCGCGGGGCATTCTGCCGGGCGATCCGTTCGTCTCGATCGACCAGCAGGGCGTCGGCGAACTGGTGAAAATCGGCGTTGAACGCGGGCGTAAAGTTCGCCCCAAGCTGAAGGTTGGCATTTGCGGGGAGCACGGCGGCGATCCTGCTTCGGTCGCGTTCTGCCACCAAGTCAAACTCGATTACGTATCTTGCTCGCCATTCCGCGTGCCGATCGCGCGGCTCGCCGCCGCGCAAGCGGCATTGGGCAAGAGCGCGGCCAGTACGGCCTGACAAAAGCGTATTCACCGCCGGGGGGACGTGTGAGCACCGACCGCATCTTTCTCGTCTTCGCGCTCGCCGTCGGAATTTCCATCGGCGGCGTGATCGTGCTGGTGCCGCAAAGCCGCGTCATCGGCCTGGCGCCGTATTTCTGGGTGCTGATCGCGTTCGCGCTGTTCGAGGGCGCAATCTACGCACGCCGCGGCGGCGCGGCGGGGCCTGCGATCTCCATGCAAACCCGCATTATCGGCTTCGCCATCGCGCTGGCGTTGATGTTTTTCATTCCACTGGCGGCCGGAATCGAAGTGAAAATGTTCTGAGACGCGTCCGGCGCGCGCGATGGCGACATGGTTAATGTTTTCTTCGCCGCCGCCGCCCGCCAACTTGGCGGGGAACTTTCATGTTGCGGTATTTCATCGCGGCCGAGCGTGCCAACCACGCCGCGTAAGGTTAACGCGTTCGCAAGGTTAATCGGCCCATAAAATAATCGGTAGCATTGCCGGCAATCCGCCGGCGTGCGCGTGGTTCCGAGAAACGGAAAACCTTTTCGGACATGCGCGCCGTCAATGTTGTTGTTTCGCGTGAGCGGGGTCATGGCGGTTTCGCGTAGGCGTCGACCAGCGCGTACTTACCTCGGCCCTACGCTACTCGATTACATCTTCATGCTAGACACCCAACTAAACCATTCATTCTAACTAGGAGCGATAACTAACCGTTACGCCGGCGCTAAGAAATGAACAAACTTGCTATAGCCACCATGAGTGCGAATACTACGCATAGTCGGCTGAAGAAACTTCCCACGCGCGGATACTGATCTGCGCTGCCGGCTGGCCGCATCGAGGGGTACAACTCTATATAACTCGATGTCCAGCTATCGACGCGCGTCCGAACTGTCTCACGAACATATTTCAGATATCGGATTGTTCTGGCCTGTCGGCGATGGACTATCTCGATAAAACAGCTCTATGAAAACAACTCTTAGCAGCGATGCTCTCCATGGTTAATGTTTTCTTCGCCGCCGCCGCTCGCCAACTTGGCGGGGAACTTTCATGTTGCGGTATTTCATCGCGGCCGAGCGTGCCAACCACGCCGCGTAAGGTTAACGCGTTCGCAAGGTTAATCGGCCCATAAAATAATCGGTAGCATTGCCGGCAATCCGCCGGCGTGCGCGTGGTTCCGAGAAACGGAAAACCTTTTCGGACATGCGCGCCGTCAATGTTGTTGTTTCGCGTGAGCGGGGTCATGGCGGTTTCGCGTAGGCGTCGACGGCGGAGGCAGGCGTCGGTCGGATTCGGTGCGCTGCTCTTCGCATTGCTGCCCAACACGATCGGTTTCCAGGATCTCGGCGCGCTGCTGGTGCGCCAGCCGGGCGTGGCCGCGCGCGCGCAGATGCACGTGATCGCATCGCCTTTCGGCACCATCCATGCCGCCACCTTCAGCATGCCGAGCCCGATCGGCACGTCCATCCCGCATCCGCCGCTTTACGCGCTGGCGAATTTCGATCCGACCGACATCACCGGATCGATCGCCTCGCAATTCCTCGGCGATCCGAACGCGCCTTTGCAATTTCCCGCCGTCAACCGCAACGACAAGCGCGATTCGTTGCTGTCGCGGCCGCGCGCACCGCTGCCGCCCTTGCCGCCGCTGCTGGCGATCGCGCCGGTTCCGCAGGCGCGAGCCGATGCGCCGCTCAAGAGCGAGGAGGCCGATGGCCGCTTCGATCCCTATTCGGAGTACGAATTTGCTTCGGCTCCCGAAGAGCAATTGAAAACGGCCGAGCGATACCCGTCCGCCGTGGATAACGCGCCCGGCGCGGAGGACGGTTCGCAAGTTTATTTCGGCGCCGATCCGCTGGCCGCGGGACTGGAACGGCTCGCGCCTTGGGCGCCGGGCCACGCGCCGGTGGTACTGGCGTCGGTCGACCCCGACATCAAGCAGGCGGCGCTCGCTCCGCCGCAGCCGGGCGGCGAAGACCAAGCCGGCGAAAGCATCGCCAGCAAGGGCGAGGTCACCGGCGTCGATGCGCATCCAAAATCGCCGGCTGAGCGTCTGGCGCTCGCCGGCAACGCGCGCGTCAAGGCAGAAAAATGTCTCGCCAACGCGGTTTATTTCGAATCGCGCGACGAGCCGGTGCGCGCGCAGATTGCGGTGGCGCAAGTGGTGATGAACCGGGTGTTTTCGCCGTTCTATCCGAATGACGTCTGCGGCGTGGTCTACCAGAACGCCAACCGCCATCTCGCCTGCCAGTTCACCTTCGCCTGCGACGGCATTCCCGACGTGATCACCGAACCGGCTGCCTGGGCGCGCGCCCAGCACATCGCGCACGACGTGCTCGACGGCAAGCTATGGATGCCGGAAGTGGCGAAGTCTACGCACTATCACGACTCCTGGGCGCATCCGAACTGGGTCGGGGAGATGAAACGGATGGACCGGCTCGGCGGCCTTATCTTCTATCGGCCGCGCGCCTGGGGTAACGGTGCCGCCGAGCCGCGTTGGGGCGATGCCAAAACCACGGCCGAGGAAGTCAAAAAGATGTAGCCGGGCCGCGCTCGAGCCATGGGCTTCGAGCCATGCGCGGCGCAAATGGCTAGGATCACGATAATTCGTTATTGACCGCCCGGCGAAGCGCTTATGTTCCGCGTCTTCGCTCGCGGGAAGCCAGGCGGGCGCAGACGTCAATAAAATGTGGCCGGAGCGATCCTACGATGTCGGTGCCATCCTCAACGAGCAAGCCGGCATCGGTCGCTTGGCGCACGCCTGCGATGATCGTGACGGCCGGCTGCCTGATCGCGATGATCAGCTTCGGGCCGCGTTCCTCGCTCGGCTTCTTTCTGACGCCGCTGTCGCAGACCAACCATTGGGGCCGCGACGTCTTCGCCTTTGCGCTTGCGATCCAGAATTTGCTGTGGGGCGTGGGGCAGCCGTTCGCCGGCGCAATCGCCGACCGCTACGGCGCGCCGCGCGTGCTGTCGGTCGGCGCCGTGCTCTACGCGATCGGTCTTTACATGATGGCTTCGGCGACGACGCCATCGATGCTGACGTTGTCGGCCGGCGTTCTGGTCGGCTTCGGGCTATCGGGCTGCGCCTTCACCATCGTCGTCGGCGCCTTCGGCAAACTGGTGACGCCGGAATGGCGCTCCACGGCTTTCGGCTTCGGCACGGCGGCAGGCTCGTTTGGGCAATTCCTGTTCTCGCCGTTGGCCGTCGCGCTGATGGATAAATTCGGCTGGCATGTGGCGCTGACGGTATTCGCCGGATTGCTGCTGCTGATCCTGCCGATATCGATCGTGCTGGCGACGCCGCGTTCGGCTGGCGGCGCGCCGAAGCTGGCGCTGGCGCCGCAATCATTCCGGCAGGCGATGGCCGAGGCGTTCGGGCATCGCAGCTACGTCCTGCTGGTGCTCGGCTTTTTCACCTGCGGCTTCCAACTCGCCTTCACCACCGTGCATTTGCCGGCCTATCTGCTCGACCGCGGGCTGTCGGCCGAAGTCGGCGGCTGGACGCTCGCGACCATTGGACTGTTCAACATCATCGGTTCGGTGACGTCGGGCTATCTCGGCAATCGCATGCCGAAACGCTACATCCTGTCGGCCATCTATTTCGCCCGCGCGATCTCGATCGCCGCGTTCGTTCTGGTTCCGGCCAGCCCGACGACGACGCTGATCTACGGCGCCGTCACCGGGCTGCTCTGGCTGTCGACCGTGCCGCCGACGTCGGGGCTGGTGGCGGTGATGTTCGGCACGCGCTGGCTCGCCATGTTGTTCGGCTTTGCCTTCCTCAGTCATCAGGTCGGCGGCTTCCTCGGCGTCTGGCTCGGCGGTCTCGTGTTCGACCATTTCGGCAGCTACGATCCGGTCTGGTGGCTGGCGGTATTTTTCGGCGTGATGTCGGCGATCATCAATCTGCCGATCGTGGAGGAGCCGGTCGGCCGGCTCGCGCCGTCGACGGTATGAGCCGCTTGCACCGATAGCCTTGGCGCGCCATGAATGCCACGGGTATTCAACCGGCGAGGCTTGCGTGGCGACATTCAAGGCGATCGTGGTCGAGAAGACCGAGGGCGGCACCAAGGCCGCGCTCACCGATTTCGACGAAGCCAATCTGATGGACGGCGACGTCACCGTCCGCGTCGAATATTCTTGTGTCAACTACAAGGACGGTCTCGCCATCACCGGCAAATCGCCGGTGGTGCGGCGCTTCCCGATGATCGCCGGCGTCGACTTCGCCGGCACCGTCGAGACCTCCGGCGATCCGGCCTGGAAGCCGGGCGACAAGGTGATCCTCAACGGCTGGGGCTGCGGCGAGACCCATCTCGGCGCTTATGCCGAGAAGGCGCGAGTGAAGGGCGATTGGCTGGTGAGGTTGCCGGCGAGCATGAGCGCGCGCGAGGCGATGGCGATCGGCACCGCCGGTTACACCGCCATGCTGGCCGTGATGGCGCTGGAACGCCACGGCGTCACCCCCGAGCGCGGGCCGATCGCGGTCACGGGCGCGGTCGGTGGCGTCGGCTCGGTTGCTATCGCCATCCTGGCCAAGCGCGGTTTCAGCGTCAGCGCGGTCACCGGACGGCCGCAGGAGGCCGATTACCTGAAGGGGCTGGGCGCCGCCGAGATCGTCGAACGCAAGGACCTGGCCGGGCCTCCCAGGGCGCTGGCCAAGGAGCGCTGGGCGGGGGCGGTCGACGCAGTCGGTTCGACCACGCTGGCCAACCTGCTGTCGATGACCCGCTATGGCGGGGCGGTGGCGGCCTGCGGTCTCGCCGGCGGCATGGATCTGCCGGCCTCGGTAGCTCCCTTCATTCTTCGTGGCGTGTGTCTTTACGGCATCGATTCTGTGATGTGTCCGATAGACCGCCGGCGGGAAGCCTGGAAACGCCTGGAAACCGAGTTGGACCGCCAAAAATTAGCTGCAATGATCCACGAAATAGGCCTTTCCGGAGTTCCGGAAGCGGCGGCGGCCATCTTGGCCGGCCAAATTCGCGGGCGAATCGTGGTCAAAATCGGCTAACCATGTTCAGGATTTATCGACGAACGCCGGTTACAGTTCGCAAGGCTTGAAATACGGGCCGTGAATTTTGTAAACCGGTGGCGTCATTCGGAGTGCGGTTATGGTCCGGGAAGTTGCATTGGTGGTTGGCCTGCTGGCCGCCGTTCCCGCTATTGCTGGCGAGATGAGCGCCGAGGAAGCGCGACGCTTCGTCATCGGCAAGATGTTCTCCTACACCTGCTTCGAAGGCACGCGCGGCCAGGGACGTGTTCATCCCGACGGCTCGGTGGTCGGTTCCATTCAATTCCAGGGCCAGGGCCCGATGCGCTACGCGACGCTGCCCGCCGGCACGCTGCAGGTGAGGGGCGAATTGGTTTGCGCCACGCTGCGCGGCTTGCCGGTCCAGCCCTGCTTCAATCTGGACCGCACCGGCGAGACGAGCTTCCGCGGCTCGGTTTCGGGACTGGGCTTTGCCTATTGCGAGTTCACCCGCAACCAAGGCCGCGCGCATGTGATCCGCAGCGCGCACAGCCATCACCCGCTCGGCCTGCGGCCGTCTTTCACGGCCGACAACAACTAGCCGAACGATTTAGTTCTTCGCCAGAAAAATCATGCAGGTCGTGGTGGCGTGGGCATAAAGCTTGCCCGCGCGATCCTTCAAGTCGCCTTCCGATGTCGCGACCGTGCGGCCGCGATGGATGATGCGGCCTTCCGCGCGCACCGGCCCGGTGTCCTTGGTCAGCGGACGCACCAGATTTAATTTCAGCTCCAACGTGGTCCAGGCATCGCCCTTGGTGAGGGTGGAGAAGATCGCACAGCCGAGCGCGCTGTCGAGCAGCGTCGCTGCGAAGCCGGCATGCACCGTGCCGATCGGATTGTAGTGCCGGAATTCCGGCAGGCCTTCGAACACCGCGCGGCCGTTCTCGACCTCGATCAGGTGGAAGCCGAGCGTTTCGCTGATCGGCGGATTGGGCAGCGTACCGTCAATAATCGCCTTGAGGAAGCCGAGCCCGTCATAGGATTTGAGCATCTCGGGCGACACCACGCCGTAGTTTTTCCCGGTCACGTTGGCTCCACGCTTCGGTTCGGAATTTGTCCAAGCCGTGAAGTCATAACCGAGAATTTGCCAGGTGGCGACTAGTCACGATCCGCGGCGAGACTGATAGCGAACCCGTTTCGGCTTTCTGGCGACGATGCGGGTGGCTATTCGAGCGCAGGTAGATGAGCCGCGGCTAAGAGAACAGCACCGTGAAGCGCGTGCCTTGGTTGTTATCGCCGCGATCATGCCGTAATTCGCCGCCAATACGCTCGACAAAGGATCGAATAATCTTCATCCCTTGCCCTTTGCTGGCGCTTAAATCAAATCCCTCCGATAGGACTGGACCGTCATTGAAAACCGAAAGGGCATAGCCCTTTTCGCGGTTCGGCTCCAATCGGACGGTAATCGGGCCTTTGCCGTATTTGATGGCATTCGTGATCAGTTCGTTGACGATAAAACTGAGCGGAATGCCGGTGGCGCTCGGCAGATTGATTTCAACCGCCTCAACGACGATGACTTGCTCCGAAGACATCAGTATCGAAAAATCGTAACAGAAATCCTCAAGGTACTTTTTGAGTGCGATGGTTTGCACGCCATCGAATTTATGCAGACGCCTGTGGACGCGTCCGATCGTGGCAACTCGGCTGGCCGCTGCGGCTAATTGTGAAGCGGCTTCAGAACTCGCCGACCCGCGGCTTTGCACCGAAAGCAGGCTTACAATCATCTGCAGGTCGTTTAGCAGTCGATGGTTTGACTCTCTGCTCAATAATTCTTGTTGTTTGATCAACTCGTCCTTTTGGCGAAGCAGAACTTCATCGTGGGCGATTTCCTCTCGCAGCCGGATTTCGGCGCCCCGAAGAATGGTGAGTTCGCTTTCATAGCTCGCGACCGTGCGGGCCTCCCCGCTTTCAAATATGGCGTTCGGAGGCGCGGCCGCGTTGGATGATAAATGCTCAATGCTCATGCCGTTAGACCATTCCGATCCCCGAGACTCGTTGGCCGAACGCTTTCAAAAATAACTGTTACGGCCACGGCGAAATTACATTGATCCAAATCAATGCGGGATTTTCCAACGGCAATTTTAGTGCGATAATAACTAAAATATATGTTCAAACGCTGATTATTCGCGCCATCGAATTACCCCGCGGGTCGCGCGTTTCACGCAGCTGCAATGGGCAGCCTGAAGCACGAAGGTCACCCAATACCGAGGCGGAACGGTTCGCCTTCCATGGCGTGGTCGCCGGGGCCGATGGTCTCGATCGCTCGCACCATGCGGCCGTCGCGCTTTAATAGGCAGTCGGCGATCGTTACGATACGCGCATTCGGCTGTGCGGTGCGCGAAGCGCGGCGCACCTCCCAGGCAATCTCCAGCTCGTCACGTTCGGGATTGAGGGCGCAAGCTGCCACGAAGGCGCCTGCGGTCGAGCGGCTGATGCCGGCATAGCAATGCACCACCATCGGCGCCGTGCGGTCCCATTTGCTGACGAAGTCGATCAGGCGTTGCACGTGGTCTTCGGCCGGCGCGGTATAGCCCTCGACCGGCGCCGTAATGTCGTCGACGGCCAGCACGAGATGGTTCTCGGGCGCGATATGGCGCGGCCGCTCGACCCGGTCGGTCAGCCGCAACAAAGTGACGATGTGGCGCGCGCCAGTCTCGTCGACGGTGGCGTGCAGGCGGGCGAGGGAACAGACGTGGATCATGTTGGGTATCTAGGATGACGATGGGCGAATAGAAAGAGTCAGCCGCGCAGGAGTTTCTTGAATTGCTCGCGAAAGCGCGCCTCGGCGGTGCCGGCCGGCCAAGGCGTCAGGTAGTCGCGCTCGATCTCGCGTGAGAATTTCGGCGGCGGCCCGAAGATTTTGCGCGCCTCGGCGGCCTCGAAACCGGCGAGTCTTGTCGCCTCCAAATAGGCGGCGGCGCGGTCGGCCGCTTTGATGAGGTTTCGTAATGGCTCCGGCAGCGCCGGCGGCAGGCCGACGCGCAGGTGGATGGCGGCGAGCAGACGATGCTCCACCGCCTTGTAGCTGTCGCCGATCACCGCCTTGAACGGCGAGATCATGTCGCCGATCACGTATTCCGGCGCGTCGTGCAGCAAGACCGCCAGCCGGGCGGACGCGTCGAGCCGCGGCGTCTTGGCGCGCGCCAGCGCCTCGACCAACAGCGCGTGCTGCGCGACCGAGAATATATGCGCGCCTTTGGTCTGGCCGTTCCAGCGCGCAACGCGGGCGAGCCCGTGCGCGATGTCCTCGATCTCGACGTCGAGCGGCGAGGGGTCGAGCAGGTCGAGCCGCCGCCCGGACAGCATGCGTTGCCAGGCGCGCGCGGCGACCTTATCGGGGCCTTTGCGTGCGTTGCTCATTTGCGTTTGGCGGCTTTTGCGAGTTTGGCACAGGCCGCGTGGCGATGGCAGGTCACTAGATGGTCGTTGACCATGCCGACCGCCTGCATGAAGGCATAGACGATGGTTGGCCCGACGAATTTAAAGCCGTGACTTAAGAGTTCCTTGGACATCGCCCGCGATTTATCGGATTCGGTCGGCGGCCGCGAACGGCTGCCGAGTTTATGGTCGATCGGCTTGCCGCCGGCGTGCTTCCACAGCAGGTCGGAAAATCCCGGCCCGCTCTCCATGATCTTGAGGTAGGCACGCGCCGAGTTCACCGCGCCCTCGATCTTGGCGCGGTTGCGCACGATGCCGGCATCCTGCATCAGCCGCTCGACCTTCTTTGGCGTGTAGCGCGCGATTTTTTCCGGAACGAAATCGTCGAAGGCGCGACGGAAGTTGTCGCGCTTGCGCAAAATAGTGATCCACGACAGCCCGGCCTGGAAGCCGTCGAGCATCAGCTTCTCGTAGAGCGCGCGGTCGTCCCATTCCGGAACGCCCCATTCCTCGTCGTGATAGGCGACATAAAGCGGGTCCTGCTTTGGCCAGGAGCAGCGCGGCAGCCCGTCGGCGTGAAGAATAGCCGCGCTCATGCTTTCGCCTCGCCCGGCCAGGCGAATTTTGCCCAGGCGGGCTTCACGACGTGAATGGCGATGCCGCCGGCATCGAGCGGCGTGCCGCTTTCCAGCGCGTCGGCGACGCGATCAAGCCGCAGCAGCGCCAGCCCGCGGCCTTTGGCGGTCGAGCCCAGCGTGCCGGCCTGCTTCTCGCCCGCCATAACGGGCAAGCCGTAGGGGGGGGCGAAGGCGTCATAGCCGATCGGCAGGATGCGGCTGCGGGCGCTGGAGCGATGCTCGACGCGCGACACCACCTCCTGCCCGATATAGCAGCCCTTATCGAAATCGACGCCGGCGAGCTGGTCCATGTCGGCTTCGTGCGGGAAGGTGTCGCCATAGGCGAAATCCATGCCTCCGCGCGGCACGCCGAGCGCGATGCGGTGGGCGTCATAGGCGTCGGCATCGGTCAGCGTCGCGCCGAGATCGGCGGCGGCCTCGGCGGCGAGATCGGGCGGCAGGATGGTGCGCGCTCCGAGCGCGGGGAGGCGCGGATCGGCATAAGCCAGGCCGAAGTCGCTCAGGCCCGCGCCTTCCCACGCCGCCATCACGCCGAGCGCTTGCGAGAGGTCCTCGACGGTGATTTTGGCGCGCAGTTTGTAGAAATGGAGCTTTTCCACCAGCGCGGCGGCCAGCGCCCGCGGGCAATCGAGAAAGAAGTCGCCGCCATCGTCGGGCCCGGCTTCGGCGGCGATAAAATCGACGATGATCTTGCCCTGCGGCGTGAGCAGCGCCGTGAAAATCGCATGGCCGGGGCCGACTTTGTCCATGTCGTTGGTGGCGAGCCCATTGAGGAACCGCCGGGCGTCGTCACCGGCGACCTTAACGACGCCGCGGTCGGGGAGGAGCGCTGCCTGCATGGGAAAACTCGTGGTGGCCCTTGGGCTAGTCTCTTGCCAGAACTCACGGCGAAACGTAAGCGCTGTTGGCTGGGCCTCAAGCCCCGATGCGAGCGAAGTCCGACATGGCGGAAACCTATGACCTGATCCTCAAGGGCGGCTCCCTGGTCAACCACGACGGCGAGGGTGCGCGCGACCTCGGCATTCGCGGCGGCCGGTTTGCCGCCATCGGCGATCTGTCGCGCGCCGCTGGCGGCGAGGTAATCGACTGCAAAGGCCTGCATCTGCTGCCGGGCGTGATCGACAGCCACGTTCATTTCCGCGAGCCCGGCCTGACCCATAAGGAAGATCTCGAATCCGGCTCGCGCGGCGCCGTGCTCGGCGGCGTCACCGCCGTGTTCGAGATGCCGAATACCGATCCGCTCACCGTCGATGCCGCAGCAATCGCCGACAAGGTCAAACGCGGCCATCACCGGATGCATTGCGATTTTGCCTTCTATGTCGGCGCCACGCGCGACAACACCCGGCACCTAGGCGAATTGGAAATGCTGCCCGGCGTTTGCGCGGTGAAAGTGTTCATGGGTTCGTCCACCGGTTCGCTGCTGATCGAGGACGACGACGGCGTGCGCGCCGTGCTCAAAAGCATCCGCCGCCGTGCCGCCTTCCATTCCGAGGACGAATATCGCCTGCGCGAGCGCATGAAGCTGCGGGTCGAGGGCGACCCGCGCTCGCATCCGGTCTGGCGCGACGCGCAGGCTGCGCTGATGTGCACGCAGCGGCTGATCGCGCTCGCACACGAGACGGGAAAACGCGTGCACGTGCTGCACGTCACCACCAAGGACGAGGCCGAGTTCCTCGCCGGCCACAAGGACGTTGCCACCGCGGAGGCAACGCCCGCGCATCTCACGCTTGAAGCACCGGGCTGCTACGAAAAGCTCGGTACGCTGGCCCAACTCAACCCGCCGATCCGCGACGCCGCCCACCGCGCAGGCCTCTGGCACGGCCTCGCGCAAGGCGTGATCGACTCGATCGGCTCCGACCACTCGCCGCACACGCGCGAGGAAAAGGCACAGCCATATCCCAAGACCCATTCCGGCATGACCGGCGTGCAGACGCTGGTCCCGATCATGCTCGACCACGTCCATGCCGGACGGCTTTCGCTGCTGCGCTTCGTCGACCTCACCAGCGCCGGGCCGGCCCGCGTGTTCGGCATCGCCGCCAAGGGCCGCATCGCGGTCGGCTACGACGCCGACCTCACGGTGGTCGATCTCAAGCGGCGGGAAACCATCACCGACAAATGGATCGCCTCACGGGCCGGCTGGACGCCCTATGCCGGCGTCACCGTCACCGGCTGGCCGGTTGGCACCGTGATCCGCGGCCGCAAGGCGATGTGGGAGGGCAGTCTGACCGCCCCGGCGCGCGGCGAGCGCGTTCGATTCCTGGAGACTTTGGCGAGCTAAGGCGCATCGGTTCGCGGTTTCCGCCTATGGCTAGTTTCATAGCGCGAAAGTTTTCCCCAGGCTTTTTACTCAATCGATTCCTGTGGAATTGCAAACCCGTCACCGGTGTTTATCAACGGTAGCGTATCACCGTTGCCCGGCGAGGTTTCGCCGGGACCTCGAAGAACTCGGGATTTTAGGGATTCATGAGCGGCGATCTTGTTTCGCTCCGCATGGTGTTGGTTGGGGCCGCGCCGCCGCACCAGGACTTGTGGCGGGAAGGCGCGGCACAGGCTTCCGTGCCGATCGATTTCGAATCGGGCAATGCCGCCGCCGCCAAAGTCGCGCTGAGCAAAGGCGGCGTCGACATTTGCGTGCTGGGTACCGAATTGGACGATGCCGGCAAGGCATCGGTGATCAAGGCCGCGCGCGCCAAGCGGCCGGCGCCGCTGGTGTTCGTATCGGCTCCGAACGGCAGCCCGCGTCCCGCTAAGACCGACGGTTTGCTGCCGGTTCCTACAACCGCCGGCGATGCCGGCAAGCTTGTCGAGATCTGCATCCGCGCGAAAATGCCGACGCAGGTTCTGATCGTGGAAGGGTCCGAATCGCTCCGCGGCATCGTGCGCAAAATTCTGGCGGCCAGCCGTTTCGAGTTGGATGTGCACGAAGCCGCCGACAGCACCGACGCGCTCACCCAATTGCGCAACAGCAGCTACGGCATCGTGTTTCTCGACTACAACATGCCGGGACTCAACGGCGCCGATATTCTGTTCGGGATCAAGCGCGAACGCCCGGACATTGCCATTGTGATGATGACGTCGTCGCTCAAACGGGGCGCCTCCGGCCGCCCACATTTGTCGGGCGCGCTCGGCTTCCTCAAGAAGCCGTTCTATCCGGCCGACGTCGACGCCATTCTCGAACGCTACTTCGGCCTGCACGGGCCGGGCTGACGCGTCACGATGTGCTGAAAAAGGAAGTTCGGCCGCGACGAGTATTATTGGCGGCGCAGTTCGAGCGAGAATTCGCCGTTGCGAATGCGGGTAGCGAGGCCTTCGGCGAAGGTGGCCGCGGCGTCCTCGCCATAGGTCGTGACAAGTTCGGCGAAGGCGGCGAACAGGCAGGTCTGCGCCAGGCAATCGCCGTCGATGCCGTCGAGCCGCGCTTCCGCCCAGGCCTCCTGCAAATAGCCCAAGGCCACGCGCTTCTGCTCGTGGTCGGCCACCGGCTCGCGCGGGTGTATGGATCGCTCCGCTATCGTCATTTTGTCCTACGTCCCCGGCGCGTCCAAATCGGACGCCAAATCCCAATCCCGAAAGACGTTAGCACGCGAACGCAGCCCTCCAAGCCGGCAGATCGAGGAAAGGTTAATAACGGCGCGGCTACGTGATTAGTTGGCGTAACGCGCGGTGATTTCGCGGGCGATCTTGGCGCCTTCGTCGAGATAACGGCGAATGGCGAGGTCGGCGGCCGGGGTGCAGGTGCGATAGGTCTGTTGGAAACCCTGATAACCGCGGTTGAAGCCGGCCACGATCTTGCGCCGCCGCTCGCCGTTGGGCGCCTCGGCGTCGATCAGCGCCTGCATCTCGTTACGCCATTTCTGCCCTTCCTTGGCCCCGCAGATGGCACGCAGGTAATGCAGGGAGCCCATGATCTCGGCGAGCCGCTGCAGGTCGCCGTCGAACGGCGCCGGCGGCGTCTGCGCCCGCGCGGGCAGGGCAAGGCAGAGCAGGATCGATGCGGCGGTCAGCAGTCGCTTCATGCGGGGAGGGACCTGACGATCGGTCATGATATGCGCGTGCCCGCCGGCAATCGCAAGGCAGCTCAGGCCGGGCGGGCGAGCCGCTCGATCGCCGCGGCGACGATCTCGGCCAGGCCTTCGGTGGTGCGCAGGCCCGACAGCTCCGGCGGATCGAGCCAGCGCGCGTCGTCGAGTTCCTCGTTGAGCACCGGCTGGCCGGCAAGCCAGCGCGCGGCAAAACACAGGATAACGAAATGGCGTTCGACGCGGCCTTGGCCGTCGCGCACGATCGCTTCGCGGTGGCCGGCAAGCCCGACCGGGTCGATCGTCAGAGCGGTCTCCTCGCGCACTTCGCGGGCGACGGCCTGCAACAGCGTCTCGCCGGTTTCCACCACGCCGCCCGGCAGCGTGTAAAGGCTGAGCGCCGGATTGCGCGCGCGGCGCACCACCAGCACCTTGCCGTCGCGGACGATGGCCGCGCTGACCGCGAGAAAGGGTCGCTGCGGATAGGCACGCGGATCGGACATTATTTTCCTCTGCGCATGGTTTTATCAGACAGCCGGCTGCCGTCCCCGACCGAGGTCGAGGGCGTGCATGAGCCGATCATGCGCCTTATTTCATCAGGCCGTCGACCACCGCCTGCGGCGTCGCCGCCTCGCCGCCGCCGGCATCGGCCTCGCCGTTGATCACCGCGCCCGCGCGCGCGATCAGCGGCCTCAGCAATGTTGCGGCTCGCTCGGCCAGCGCGATCGCGGATGCCTGCGGAATATCGGCGCTCATCGCCATGCGCGTCGCTTCCAGCACGGCCGACATGGTGCCGGCCAAGGTGTTGAGACAGTCGCGGCGGCTCGGCTCGGCGGCGTCGTAGGCGGCGATGGCCATGTCACGGCCCTTGAAGCGCGAAACTTCGAAATGCTCGCGATAGCTCAGCGGCCGCCAGCCGCGGAAATCGTCGAGGCAATCGGGACACATCGACAGCATTTCAAGCAGCATGACCGCTTCATTGAAATGATTGAGGTAGTCGGTGGCCAGACCGGTCGCGGGATTGATATTGGCGTCGGCGAGCCGGCCAGCGTCGCCGGGCCCATCGTCGGCTTGCAACGCCTCGGCGCAATCCTGATATTTCATCGCTAGCCCACCGCCCCTAATTGGCCGGCCGCCAGTGTTATTCTACAGGGTTAAAACGCGATTAAGGATTGAGGGAAGGCGCTAAAATGTGCGGCCGCTACACGGTCATCGCCAATCCGGAAGTGCTGCGGGCGCTGTTTGGCTACGCGGAGCAGCCCAATTTCCCGCCGCGCTACAATATCGCCCCGACGCAGCCGATCGCCATCGTGCGCCTGGTGGACGGCAAGCGGCAATTCGCGCTGGTGCGCTGGGGCCTGCTGCCGTCCTGGGTCAAGGATCCCAAGGCCTTCACGCTGCTGATCAACGCGCGCGGCGAAACCGTCTGCGACAAGCCGGCCTACCGCGCCGCCATGAAACGGCGGCGTTGCCTCATTCCGGCCGACGGCTTCTACGAATGGCAGAAAGCCGGCGACCGCAAGCGGCCGTTTTACGTGCGCGCGAAATCAGGCGCACCGCTCGCCTTCGCCGGACTTTGGGAAACCTGGATGGGGCCGAACGGAGAAGAGCTGGAGACCGCGGCGATCGTCACCACAGCGGCGAACGACACGCTCAAGCCGATCCATGAGCGCATGCCGGTGATCGTGCCGCGGGAGGCGTTCGATCTCTGGCTCAACTGCAGCGATGTGGATGCCAAGACCGCCGAGGCCCTCATCGCGCCCGCACCCGAGGGTTTGCTGGAGGCCTACGAGATTTCCACCGCGGTCAACCGCACCGCCAACGACAATCCGAAATTGATGGAGCCGGCCGGCACAGCGCCGCCCGAGCCGGTCAAGCCCGCAGCGCCGCCTAAGCGCGTTAAACGCACCAAAAAAGACGACGGGCAGGGGGCGCTGTTCTAGCATTACAGTTGCACTCTCTTTTTGAGATGGGCGCGGCGTGCTTCGGCTTTGTGAGCTCTTCGCCAGAGTGACCATGCGATGATGTGCGCGGGTTGGATGCGCCGTTGTGCAAGCTTGACGACGATGCGGCGGGTTTCCTGAACCGACCAGCGGATCAGGAGCGATGTTTTGTCCGATGAGGGTGCATGGTTTTTTTGAGCGGCGGCGCGACATTGGCGCGATGCCGGATGACGGCCATCATGGCGAAGGCAAGCATCACCAGCGAGACATGACGGTGCCAGCCATGCCAGGAGCGTGTCTCGTTGTGATCGAGGCCGAGTTCGTTTTTGGCGGTTTAGAAACTGTCCTCGATGGCCCAACGATGGCCTTCGACTGATACCAGTTTTTTCATGGGCGTGTCCTTGGGACACCATGTGGAGAAGAAGGCGAGATCGCCGTCGGCAATGTTCCGGCGGATCAGTAGACCCCGCGTCCACTTTCCGGTGAGCGTGCTGTTGTATTCGCCGACATCGAGATCGGCCAGTTCGAGATAGGCCCAGTCATGCAGACGCGCGCCTTTGGTTCCATCGCCCGCCGACAAGCGCCGCCATGCGTTTTTGGGAAGATTTTGCGTGATCGTGGCGGCGCTCCCTCGAACCATCAGCTTCTTGCCCCAGGAATGGAACCGATGATTGGCGGCAACGCCGAGAACATAACCCTTGCCCGCTTTGCGCAGCGCGGTTTCGAGTTCTCCCGTGCCATACACGCTGTCCGCCGCAACAAAAGAGAAGGGCACCTTTGCGGCGATCGCGCGCGCGATTTGCGGTTTCGTCGCAAAGCTCACATCACCCGGCACATGCGCCGCCGTCATGCGTTTGGGATCGTCCGTCCATCCCTGCGGCAGATAAAGCGCCCGGTCGATGAAGGCATGGCCGTGACGCGACACATAGGACGCGAACACGCCTGTTTGGCAATTGGTGATCTTGCCCGCCGAGCCCGTATACTGGCGCGCAACGCCGCATGACGCCTTGCCCTGTTTAAGAAAGCCGGTCTCGTCAATGACAAGAACGGCATCTTTATCAGCGAGCGTTTCCAGTGCGTAATCGCGTACGATGTCGCGCAACGCTTCCGCGTCCCACCGGCCGCGGCCCAGGATCGCCTGCTGGCGCCACGGGCCAGGATCCCCAGCCGCCTCGGCGCGCATCCATCCGGTCTTGCGCCGTTCATCCCCGAGCAGACCGTCCAGGAACAAGCTTGCCGACGCTGCTACCCGTTCCTGCGTGAATAACAATCGAATGCGCGCTTTCACATCGCGCAATGACGACGCCCACACCTCCAGCGTCGTCTCAATCGATGCACCAGACATCCATGACCTCCCCAATCATGGTTGCCCATAGATTCAGAGATCAACAAAATACGCAACTGTAATGCTAGAGCACTTTGCCGGGATTGAGGATTCCATTGGGGTCGAGCATGCGCTTCAACCCCCGCATCAATTCAAGGGCCACCGGATCTTTGTACTGAGGCAGGATATCGCGCTTCATGACGCCGACGCCGTGCTCGGCCGAGATCGAGCCGCCGAACTTCTGCACCACCGCGAACACCACGGCGTTGACCTCGTCCCAGCGCGCCAGGAATTCGGCTTTGTCCGAGCCTTCGGGCTGCGTCACGTTGTAGTGGATATTGCCGTCGCCGACATGGCCGAACGGCAGCGGACGGCTGCCCGGCATGAGCTTTCTCACCGCGGCGTTCGCCTCCGCGATGAAGGCCGGGATCGCCGCCACCGGCACCGACACGTCGTGCTTGATGGAGGCGCCAATATGCCGCTGCACTTCGCCGAACATTTCGCGGATGCGCCAGAACGCTTTGCCCTGCGCGCCGCTGTCGGCGATGGTGGCGTCGAGCACCAAGCCCTTGTCGTGACCGGCCGCGAGTATCTCCTCCATCACGCCGCGCAGGCCGCTTTGCGCCTGCGACGACAATTCGATCAGCACGAACCACGGGTCGTTACCGGCGAGCGGCATCCGGCTCGATGAATCGAATTTGACCACGGCTTCGACGCCGGCCCGCAGCATCAGTTCGAACGAGGTGACGCCGCCGGCGGTGCGGTCGGTCGCCAGGTTGAGCAGGTCAACTGCGGACTGCGGCGACGGCACGCCGGCAAATGCGGTCTCGACCGAGCGCGGCCGCGGCACCAGCCGCAACACCGCCGCGGTGATGATGCCGAGCGTGCCTTCGGCGCCGATGAACAGGTTCTTCAAGTCGTAGCCGGTGTTGTCCTTTTTCAGCTTGTTGAGATTGTGCAGGACACGGCCGTCGGCCAGCACCACTTCAAGGCCGAGCGCATGCGAGCGCGCGATGCCGTGCGCGATGGCCGCCGTGCCGCCGGCATTGGTCGAGAGATTGCCGCCGATGGTGCAGGTGCCTTCCGACGGCAACAGCTGCGGATAGAGCCGGTCGGCCTCGGCCGCCGCTTCGCGCGCGCGCTGCAGCGTGACCCCGGCTTCGACCGTCATGGTGTTGGAGACGGCATCGACCTCGCGGATCTTGTCGAGTTGGGTGAGCGACAGCACGACCTCGCCATGATGCGGGATTTGCCCGCCGACCAGCCCGGTATTGCCGCCCTGCGGCACGATCGCGGTCTTGGTCTCGTTGGCGAGCTTGAGGATCGTCGCTACCTCGCCGACCGAACCCGGCCGCAGCACCACCGGCGTCTGGCCGTGATAGAGGTCGCGCATCTCGACCAGATAAGGCTCCTGCGCCGCGCGGTCGGTGATGGCGTATTTGGCGCCGATGATGCCGACAAAGCGGGCGAGCAGGTCGGGCGCGAGCGCGCGCATCGGCTGCGGCTTGGAATGTAGATTCATGGGTTCGTCCCTGCTTTCGGCGCGGCGGCGCGCGCCAGCCGGTCGTTGATGGCTTCGCCCAGGCCCTCGTGCGGCACTTTCATTACCGCGATGCGCTTGGCGCCGGAAGCGTCGAGCGCGCGCAGATGCGAAAACAGATTCGCCGCCGCCTCGATCAGATCGCCGCGCGGCGACAGGTTGAGCGTCGCCGCAGGCGCCGGCCCGAAGCCGAGCAGCGCCTCGTCGGGCCCGGCCGTCTCGGCGTCGAGGCGCAGTTTCGCCTTGGGCGCGTAATGCGAGGACAGCATGCCGGGCGCCAGCGGCGCGTCGTCGGCAAAAGCGGCTACCGCCAGCGCGCGTGCCAGGACGCATTCGATCGCCTCGCGCGGCAACCCGCCCGGCCGCAACAAAGTCGGCTTATCGAGACAGGCAACGATGGTGGACTCGACGCCGACCGGGCAGGGGCCGGCGTCCACCAGCGTGTCGATGCGCCCGCGCAAATCGGTCAGCACATGGGCCGCGCTGGTCGGCGACACGTGACCGGAGCGGTTGGCCGAAGGCGCCACCACCGAGCCCTTGAAGGCCGTGAGCAAAGCGCGCGCGACCGGATGGGCCGGAACGCGCACCGCCACGCTGTCGAGGCCGGCGAGCGCCAGATCGCACACGCCGCTGTTCGGCCGCTTCGGCAGAACCAGCGTCAGCGGTCCGGGCCAGAACGCGGCAGCAAGCGCCTCGGCCGCGGTATCGAAGCGGGCGAGGCAGCGCGCCGCTTCGACGTCCGCGACATGGGCGATCAGCGGATTGAAGCTCGGCCGGCCTTTGGCGGCGTAGAGCCGGGCGATGGCCTCGCCGTTGCGGGCGTCGGCGCCGAGCCCATAGACGGTCTCGGTCGGGAACGCGACCAGCCCGCCGGCGGCGAGGCAGGCGGCTGCAGCCTCGATCGCCGGCCCGAGGTCTTGTCCTTGGGCCTTTAGCACCCGTGTTCCCGGTTCAGCAGTCATTTGTCCCCGAAGCTTGCGCCTTTTAAGGAGCCGGGGTTATAAGGCCGCCGACAGTCGGAGTGTAGCGCAGTCTGGTAGCGCACCTCGTTCGGGACGAGGGGGTCGCAGGTTCAAATCCTGCCACTCCGACCAACTAACAAGCTGGTTTTGCACGCTTTCCCGAAAAGCGCCAGTGGCCGAGTTTTCCACCGCCACTAAAACGATTTTGCTGACGCTATTGCGCCAGCTTAAGCGGTTCCGCCACCACATCCATGCCGATAAGGTTTTCGGTACACATAGGCCGCCTCAGGTCGCGGCCTCTTTCATTTCAAACCAAGCGTGATGTCCCGGATCGGCATATCGCGTCAATTTGGATTCGTGCTTTGGATGGTCGCTTTCGGGGCGAAGCGGACATTGTTCAATTCTGGCGCCGAATGGATCGGTAGCGAATGACCCATTCTGTGTGAAAACGCGTTGTTGGATTTGATTCTCGCGATAAGGTTCTCGCGCGGCTTGCGGGAGGATCGGATGAGGCGCTTCGTTGAGGGGGCGGATCGCGTTCAGAGCACGCTGTTTCCTGAACGCCTTGAAGACAGGATCGGCGAGGACAATCCGGTTCGCGTCATTGACGTTTTTGTTGACGAACTCGATCTGGCTGAGCTTGGGTTTGGCGGGGTTGATCCCGAGGCGACCGGCCGGCCTTCGTACCATCCGCCGATCCTGCTGAAGCTCTACATCTACGGCTATCTCAACCGGGTCCAGTCGAGCCGCCGGCTGGAGCGTGAGGCTGGGCGCAACGTTGAGGTGATGTGGCTGACGGGCCGGCTTGCTCCCGACCACAAGACGATTGCCGACTTCCGCAAGGACAACGGCCGCGCCATCCGCCAGGTCCGCGCCCGGTTTGTTGCGCTTTGCCGCGCGATGGGCCTTCTCACGCAAGCCAGCGTGGCGATCGACGGCAGCAAGTTCAAGGCGGTAAACAACCGTGACAGGAACTTCACACGCGCCAAGATGGAGCGGCGCATGGCGCAGATCGAGGAGAGCGTTGCCCGCTATATGCAGCAGCTCGACAGCGCCGACCGGCAGGAGCCGACCGAGGCCCTCAAAACCAAGACCAGCCGCCTGAAAGAGAAGATCGCGAAGCTGAAGGAGCAGATGCGGCGTCTGGCGAAGCTTCGAGTGCAGATGCTCGCGACGCCGGACCAGCAGATATCGCTGACCGACCCCGATGCCCGCTCGATGGCGACCAGTGGCCGCGGCTCCGGCGTCGTCGGCTACAACGTCCAGGTCGCTGTCGACACCACACATCATCTGATCATCACGCATGAGGTGACCAACGTCGGGACCGACCGATCGCAGCTCTCGCATGTGGCCAAGGATGCGAAAATAACGCTGGAAGCAGAGAACCTCGATGCCGTCGCCGACCGCGGCTACTTCAGCAGCGAGGAGATTCTGACATGCGAGGAGGCAGGCATCACGGTTACGCTGCCCAGGCCAATGACCTCAAACTCAAAGGCGGAAGGGCGCTTCGGCAAGCAGGACTTTCGCTACGTGAACGCGGAGGATGTTTACGTTTGTCCTGCCGGCCAAAGGCTCGCCTACTCCTTCACCACCTCGGAAAATGGATTGGTCCTGCGCCGCTACTCGACCAAAGCCTGCCAGAGCTGCGCCATCAAGAACAGCTGCACCACTGGCAAGGAACGCCGGATCACCCGATGGGAGCATGAGCACGTTCTCGAGGCGGTGCAACGCCGGCTCGACGAGCATCCGGAGAAAATGCGCCAGCGGCGCGAGACGGTTGAGCATCCCTTCGGCACGATCAAGGCCAGGATGGGCGCAACCCGCTTCCTGATGAAGACGCTGCCACGGGTTGCCGCCGAGATCCTCCTGCGGTCACTTGGGTTTATTGCAAAGGGATTTTCTTCAGCCAATGAATTCCTAAACTCAAATCGCGCGGTAATCACATCTTGCCTGATCGCAGATGTGCAAATGCCCGAGATAAGCGGGTTAGCGCTTTACGGCCAACTGGCTGCCTCAGGGAATCCAATCCCCACGATCTTGATTACTGCTTACCACGACGACGCCATTCGTGAGCGCGCGCTCAGCGCCGGGGTTTCCCGCTACCTCGTCAAACCCTTCAGCCAAAAAGAACTGCTCGATAGCATCGACACAGCCCTCAAGCACAAGGTTCTGCTTGGACCGACCCAACGGTAGCAATCGATGGATGATGGTTGGAGGGAGACTCATATTGGTAATTTCGCCCGATTCTACACGGCAAGCCTCATCGTCCGGTTTGCACGCTATATGCTGACGTCGGCGCATTGTCTGTTTCGAGCCGGAATTCTGAACCTAAGCGGCGTCAAATTCGCGGTTGCCGTCAGCGAAAAGCGCCGCAAACTGAATTGGTGTCTGCTCTGCCGTTAGCGCCTTTTTTATTTGACAGCCTAAAACGAGGAGCGTATCCGCGAACGTGTTCGAGGAGATTTCGAACAAAGCATCGTGGGAAAAATGGACAGTTACCCTAGTTGCGCCACGGCGATAATCGTCTCGGTTCGCCGCGCGCTCAAACGAGATAACCGGATCGATCTTGGCGGAGCCCGCCGGGAGAGTAAGGCTCGGACCTAAGGGTCTGTCGCTTGCTCCCCTTCAGGCCGGCTAAGACCAGCGCCTGGAGGTGAGTCATGAAGTTCGCACGCGCAAGTCTTTCCATCGTTCACGTCGGCGTAGTTGGGCACACTGGCCAGCGTCGCAACCAATCCGTCTCAAACATCCTGCTCCGCTCGAACTCGGCCCGCCCCCGCAGAATTTCGCGTCCTTGTGGCGAACTCGTCGCCCGCTGGCAGGTCTCTCCGGAGGTCGGCCGGATCGAGTGTCGCTGGCTGCTCGATCAGCAATGCGCGGACGACTATTTATGTACGGATTTTAGCAGGACCAAGCGGCAGCAGCGCCCACCACTCCGACGTGCGTTGCCGGTGTCACAGTCCTGTCATTGAACTCCTAATCATCGTTACTTGAGAACCCAACGCTACGGGCCGGCTTCAGCTTGAAAGACAAGCGCCATGAACGAACAACTCAAAATTCGCCAGAACGGCCGTAATGCAAGCAACACCAAGCAGCGTTCTCCGCTTCTTGATCTGTGCGATCGCGTGCCGGACGCAGCACTCGAACAGCTCGATTCCAGCCGAAACGGGCTGACACCGGAGCAGGTCGAGGAACGGCTGGAGAAATACGGCCCCAACGAAGTCACGCAAGAAAAACCGCCGGCTTGGTATGTGCAGCTGTTCCACGCCTTTCTGACGCCGTTCAATGGCGTGCTGTTTGCCGTCAGCGTCGTATCGCTTTTCTCGGACGTGATTTTTGCCGAGCCGGAAGATCGCACCTTTAGGACCATCATCGTCCTCGTCTCCATGGTGCTGCTCAGCACGCTATTGCGCTTTTGGCAGGAATTCCGCTCCAACAATGCGGCGGAGGAATTGAAGGCCATGGTGAGCTCGACTGCGGCCGTGCTGCGTGCCGGCATGGACCGGCCGCAAGAAACTCCGATTTCCACGATTGTTCCCGGCGATATCGTTTATCTCTCGGCCGGCGACATGGTGCCCGCCGACGTGCGCCTGCTCACGGCGAAGGATCTGTTCGTGAGTCAAGCCATGCTGACCGGCGAATCGATTCCGCTGGAAAAGTATCCAGTGGCGCCGCCTAAACGCATCAGTGCGTCAACCGCGCCGGGAACGCTGCTCGAACGCGAAACCGCGTGTTTCATGGGCACCAACGTGGTGAGCGGCACCGCGACAGCAGTGGTCGCCGCGACCGGCGACGCGACATTCTTCGGCGCGGTAGCAAAAGACATCGCCGGCGCGCGGCCGCTGACTAGCTTCGACAAGGGCATCAGCAAAGTGAGCTGGATGCTGGTGCAGTTCCTGATGGTGATGACGCCGCTGGTGTTTCTCATCAACGGTCTTTCCAAAGGCGATTGGCTGCAATCGCTGCTGTTTGCCGTCTCTGTCGCGGTCGGATTGACACCGGAAATGCTGCCGATGATCGTCACCACCAACCTCGCCAAGGGCGCGGTCGTGATGGCGCGGCACAAAGCCATCGTCAAACGGCTCAACGCCATCCAGAACTTCGGCGCTATGGATATCCTCTGCACCGACAAGACCGGCACACTGACGCAAAACAAGATCATTCTCGAACGCCACCTTAATATCCATGGCAAAGACGACCTTCAGGTCCTGGAATTCGCCTGGATCAACAGTTTCCACCAGACCGGCTTGAAGAACCTGCTGGACGTTGCGGTGCTCGATTACGCGCAGCAGTACGACATTGTCCAAAAGCTCCAGCACTACAAGAAAATTGACGAAATCCCGTTCGACTTCTTGCGCCGCCGCATGTCGGTAGTCGTGCGCGACAGCGATGGCAAAAACCTCATGGTTTGCAAAGGCGCTATCGAAGAGATGCTGCCGCTTTGCGTCTCCGCCGACGATAACGGCGCCGAGGCTGGCGGCGTCATGCCGTTCACGACCGAAATGCGTAAGGAAGTGCGCCGGGTCACCCGGAAGCTGAACCAGGAAGCCCTGCGTACGTTGGCCGTCGGCTATAAGTGGTTGCCGCCGGAAGACCGCACTTACACGGTCGAGGACGAAATGGATTTCGTGCTGGCCGGCTATGTGGCGTTCCTTGATCCGCCCAAGGAGACCGCGCGTCAGGCGATCGCTGCGCTTCGCGAATATGGTGTTGGCGTCAAGATCATCACCGGAGACAATGAAGTCGTCACCCGCAAGATATGCAAGGAAGTCGGGCTTCCGATCGAGCACGGGCTCTTGGGTAAAGACGTCGAGAAACTATCGGATGCGGAGCTCCAAGATGCGGCAGAGATCACTACAATCTTTGCGAAAATGTCGCCTGTACAGAAGTCGCGTGTGATCCGCGCGCTTAAGAGCAAAGGTCATACCGTTGGCTTTATGGGCGACGGCATCAATGACGCAGCGGCGTTGAAGGACGCCGATGTCGGAATTTCGGTGGATACCGCGGTCGATATTGCCAAGGAATCGGCGGATATCATTCTGCTGGAAAAAAGCCTGTTAGTGCTCGAAGAGGCGGTCGTCGAAGGACGCAAGACCTTTGCTAACATCATCAAATACATCAAGATGACGGCGAGTTCCAATTTCGGCAACGTCTTTAGCGTGCTGATCGCCAGCATATTCCTGCCGTTCCTGCCGATGCTGCCGATTTAATTACTGGTGCAGAATTTACTCTACGACGTTTCTCAAGTGTCGATCCCGTGGGACGACGTTGATCAGGATTTTCTAAAAGTACCGCGCAAATGGGAAGCCGGCGGCATTGCACGCTTCATGGTATTCATTGGTCCGATCAGTTCTATTTTCGATGTCGTGACATTTTGGCTCATGTGGCATGTGTTCGGTGCCAACACGGTCGAACGGCAATCGCTGTTTCAGTCGGGCTGGTTCGTCGTCGGGTTGCTGACTCAAACGTTGATCGTGCACATGATCCGGACACAGCATATTCCGTTCATCCAGAGCCGCGCAGCGTGGCCTGTGATTCTGCTGACGGCCAGCATCATGGCGTTCGGCATCTATCTGCCATTCTCGTCGCTGGGCGAACATTTGGGGATGGTCCCGTTGCCGCTATCATATTTCCCGTGGCTCGTTGGCATCCTGCTGAGCTACTGTGTGCTGACGCAACTTGTGAAACGTCTTTATATCCACCGATTTGGTCAATGGCTGTAATGGCATGTGTCATGGCGGCAAATGGACATACATCGAGCGCTCGCAGCTCTATGTTGCGAGCGGTGCCTTTAGCCTTGCCACCTTCGTACTTTGGCTAACTCGCCGCATGTATCGAGCCAGACTCCTGATTTTCTCCGATGTTAAGTATGCGCTGCGCTTGAGCGAGACGCTTCGGGGATTGGGCTGGCGTCTAGTGAGAGGGAAACACCACTAATACCCAGTCTCATTGATTAGAACCCGTGCGCGCATTGGCGGAGGCCGATGGACATGATGCGCCAGGGTTGGTCGACGAGCTTATTCCATGCCTCACAGCAGTGATCGACGAGATCATCATAAGATTTGAAGATGTGGTTGGAGAGCCAGTTGTCGCGCATGAATTGCCAGACGTTCTCGACTGAGTTGAGCTCGGGGCATTTCGGCGGCAACGCGATAATGGTGATGTTGGACGGCACGACGAGGCGCGTCGACATGTGCCAGCCAGCCTGATCGACCAAGAGGACGGCGTGGGCACCGGGCGCGATGATCGCGGCGATCTCGGCGAGGTGCAAGTTCATCGCCTCGGTGTTGCAGGCCGGCAGGATCAGGGCCGCACCGTTGCCTTCCTTTGGGCAGACGGCGCCGAAGATGTAGGCCGAGGCGGTTCGTTGATCACGGGGAGCGCTGGGGCGGGTGCCACGCTTTGCCCATCGGCGGGTGATCTTGTTCTTCTGGCCGAAACGAGCCTCATCTGCGAACCAGATCTCTATCTTGTCGATGTCGACCGCCTTTTCTTGGGCGATTGTGTCCAGACGCGCGGGGAAGTTTTTTTAAAATCCTCGATCGCGCCCTCGGCCTGCGCGTGATGACGTGGCCGAGCCGACAGCTTGCGATAACCCATGGCGCGCAGTTCTCGGCTCAACGTCTGCTTGGCGATGGTGATGCGGAACTCTTGGTATATCCATTGCGCCAGGTCGATCAGCCGCCAGCGCACCACGCCGTGGACTGCCGGGATTGGGCCGCTCTCGATCATCTGGGCGACGGCCTGGCGCTGGCCATTATTGAGCTTGGAGGGTTGGCCTGGCGGCTTTCTGTCCAGCAGCCCGTCAGGGCCCCGTACGCATTGAACCGTAACACCCAGTCGCGGATGATCTGTAGACCGACGCCGCCGATCTTGGCTGCCTCGGTGCAGGTTGCGCCATCATAGATCGCGGCAAGGGTCAGAAGTCGCCGTGCCTGCGGCCCATCCTTGGTCTTCTTTGCCAAACTGCGCAGCCGAGATGCGCTGAAATCCCGCCGCAACGGTATCGGAACCTACATGGCGAACCTCCTTGGTTCGCCACGTTCAATCAGACCGCCGCTGATTTGTGAAATCCCCTACGAGTCACGCCTTCAGAGACTTGGTATAAGTTCCTGTTGCCCGACTTGTTCCGCAGCAAAGGCTGGTAAAATAGTATAGGGCTCCCACGCCGCCTTGAACGCCAGCGCAGCCTCGCCCATGCCTATTGGCACCCCAATTAGGAGTTAAGAACCCAAAAGGCGATAATCGCCAAAGCAGCCAGCGCCGAAAACATCAAAATTATCTCCGGCCAATCGCCGCTTGCCTCTTGATTTCGGTGGTCAGCATGCATGGTTGTGCCTGCACTGATAGCCCTACAGATCCAACGCGGGTCGAAGATGCAGGTTCCATCCTTCGCCTATCACCGGGACCAAAACTCGTGCTGTGAAGTAGGCGCCCGTGACTTAAGCGCAAATCATGCTTCCCAGCTGCGCTTAAAATCTGCCATCGCATCCTCGCGCGTCGCGGCATAGGCTGTAAACATAAGCCGATCCTCGGCGCTACGGGGCATATTGGTTCATGACTTCTGCGATTGCGGTTTCCGTCGATACGGTGGATTTGGCGTTCGGAAATCTGCCACGTTCCGCACGGCTTGCATTCAACTTCGCCGCAAGGCTCCGGCACGGTACGCTCGAGGTCGTGCTGCCAAACGGGCAGCGCTATCTCTTCGGCGGTGCGGAACCTGGTCCCGCCGCAACCATGATCATTAACAATCTCGACTTTGCCCGGCGGCTCATCAGCGGCGGCGATCTCGGCGTGGCGGAAGGCTATCTGCGCGGCGAGTGGGAAACGCCGGATCTCACGCAGTTCCTCTATTTGTTCAACGTCAATCACGATGTAATTGCGGGGACGCTGTGCGCTCTGCCACTTATACGGCTGTTCCAGTCCGCTCGCTTCTGGCTCCATCGCAACACGAGGAGTCAGGCGAAGCGCAACATCGAGGCCCATTACGATCTCGGCAACCGATTTTACGAAGCCTGGCTCGACGAGACGATGACTTATTCCTCCGCTCTGTTTGAGCACGAGACGGACAATCTTTCCGTCGCGCAGATGCGCAAGTATCAGAGCCTCGCCACGGCCATTGGGCTCGCCCCTGGCCAAAAGGTGCTGGAGATAGGATGCGGATGGGGCGGTTTTGCGGAATTCGCCGCAAAGACCCACGGGGTCGATGTCGTGGCGCTCACGATCAGCCCTAAACAATTCGATTTCGCGCGGCAGCGCATTTTCAAGGCCGGGCTTAATGACAAGGTCGAGATTAGGCTGCAGGACTACCGCGACGAGCGCGGAGTGTTCGACCGCATCGCGTCAATCGAAATGATTGAAGCAGTCGGCGAGCAATATTGGTCAATTTATTTCCGCCAGATGCGCGATCGGCTCCTTCCGGGCGGATTTTCCGGGATCCAGGCCATCACCATCCAGGATCGCTACTTTCGCGACTACCGACACGAAATAGATTTCATCCGTCATTATGTGTTTCCGGGCGGCATGCTGCCGACGCCGACCATCCTGAAGACCTTAGGCCAGAAATTCGAGCTGCAGCTCGTCTCCGAACGCATCTTCGGCCGTGATTATGCGCGCACCCTTTCGATCTGGCGTGACCGCTTCCGCGCTAGCTGGCCCGCACTCGTGCGACTCGGATTTGACCAGCGCTTTCAACGGCTGTGGGAGTATTATCTGGCTTATTGCGAGGCGGGTTTTCTGGCCGACAAGATCAACGTGCGCCAGATGGTGTTTGCGAAGAGTGGCAGTTAACACGCTTTGCTGAGACTCTCGCTGCGCTTCGCTCTGGCTGACCAGACCGGGCTTTTTTAGACCAAGCATTGTGAGAAAATGAGCTTGGAAAGGAGCCAGTCTGACGATCGTATGCAGAAAGCTGAAGGAAATTAAGGTCGGTAAAAAGATACGAGTCTGCACCAAACTTTAGCAAACTGCTGAACCGAGATTTTGTTTGGAAGCAGCGATTAAGGCCAATCACCGCCCGCCTTTGATCCCCGGATAGTGCTGCGCTTTCAGTAATCGCGCCAAATGTGCGGCGTTGGACGCCAGCACTTGGGTCCATTTCGCTACTATCTTCGGCGGCCTTTTAAACTCCTTGTATTCCTTCGAACCCATAGCTTCACCGACCCAATAGGTCGATCCGCCTGCCTGTTTCAACGAACGTGACGATAACGATCGAACACCCGCGACCGTTCCGCAGCTTTTACCCTCTGAACAGAAGGACAGCGATGGCACAGCGCCTCGGCAAGACGGGATGGGAGATTTAGGCTACCTGCGGCTTTTCTGACAGTTGCTGCGACTTGAACGACCATTAAATCCAGACATTTAGCCACAATTAGCGCGGGCAGACCTGCGGGGCGGCCTCCCAGCCACCAAATTGGGCCGCCGCTGGGTGCCCTTGGCGCGGGCCGCTGGCCCGCGTAACGTCGCGGCATTAAAAACGATGCGGCCGGGTCGTACTGGCCGATTGGGAAGGATCGCGCTCATGCAACGCTATGTCGGTTTTCTGTCTCGTCTGCTGTTTGGTCTGCTGGGTCTGTCGCTGCTTGCGGGCGGTCACGCGCAGGCGGCCGCCTATCCCAACCGTCCGGTGCGCATCATCGTCGGCTATCCGGCCGGCGGTTCGACCGACATCGTTGCGCGCATCATTGGCAATTGGCTGAGCCAGAAACTCGGCCAGCAGTTCATCGTCGAGAACAAGCCCGGCGCCGGCAACAATATCGCCACCGAACTGGTCACCAAGGCCGCGCCCGACGGCTACACGCTGTTTCTGATCAATCCGGCCAACACCATTAACGCCACACTCTACAAGAAGCTCAATTTCGTGTTCCTGCACGACATCGACCCGGTGGCCAACATTATTCAGGTGCCGAACGTGATGGAGGTCAATCCGTCGGTGCCGGTCAAGACGGTCAAGGAATTCATCGACTACGTCAAAGCCAATCCCGACAAGATCAACATCGCCTCGTCCGGCAACGGCACTTCGATCCATCTTTCGGGCGAATTGTTCAAGATGATGACCGGCCTGAAGATGACGCACATCCCCTACAAGGGCTCGGCGCCGATGCTCACCGATCTGCTCGGCGGTCAGGTGCAGGTGACGTTCGACAACCTGCCGTCGTCGATCGCCCACATCAAAGCCGGCAAGCTGCGCGCGCTGGCGGTGACCACGTCGAAGCGCTCGCCGGAACTGCCCGATGTGCCGACAGTCGCCGAAACCGTGCCCGGCTATGAAGCCGTCGCCTTCTTCGGCATCGGCACCACGCACGGCACGCCGAAGGAGGTCGTCGATCTGCTCAACAAGGAGATTAATGCCGCGCTCAAGGACCCCGGCATCCTGGCAAGGCTGAAGGACCTCGGCGGCATTCCGGTGCCCGGCTCGCCGGCCGACTTCGGCAAGTTCTTGGCCGCCGAAACGGCCAAGTGGGAAAAGGTGGTGCACGCCGCCAATCTGTCGATTCAGTGAGGCTCGATTGCTCCGGACGTTTCGTTCATGAAAAACCGTAAGCGTCCGGAGGACCTGCGCAGCCACCGCTGGCTCGGCGTCGACGACATGCGCTCGTTCGGCCACCGTTCGCGGCTGCGCGGCATCGGCTACGACGCCGGCGATTGGCAGGGCAAGCCGGTCATCGGCATCATCAATACCTGGAGCGAGATCAATCCGTGTCACGCGCATTTGCGCGCGCGCGCGGACAACGTGAAGCGCGGCGTGCTGCAGGCCGGCGGGTTCCCGCTCGAATTGCCGGCGATGTCGCTGTCGGAAACCTTCGTCAAGCCGTCGGCCATGCTCTATCGCAACATGCTGGCGATGGAAACCGAGGAACTGCTGCGCAGCCATCCGCTCGACGGCGCGGTGCTGATGGGGGGCTGCGACAAGACCACGCCCGGCCTGCTGATGGGCGCGATCAGCATGGGCATTCCGGCGATCTACATTCCCGCCGGCCCCATGCTGCGCGGCAATTGGAACGGCCAGTATCTCGGCTCCGGCTCCGACGTGTGGAAATACTGGACGGAAAAACGCGCCGGCAACATCACCGACGACGAATGGAGCGAAATCGAAGGCGGCATCGCGCGCTCGTTCGGCACCTGCATGGTGATGGGCACGGCCGCGACCATGATGGCGATCGCCGAGGCGCTCGGCCTGTCGCTGCCCGGCGCGTCGTCGATCCCCGCCGCGGATTCCAATCATCCGCGCATGTGCGGGGTCGCCGGCCGGCGCATCGTGGACATGGTGTGGGAAGATCTTACGCCCGCCAAAATCCTCACTACCGCGGCCTTCGACAACGCCATCAAGGTGCACATGGCGATGGGCGGTTCGACCAACGCCATCATTCATGTGGTGGCGATGGCGCGCCGCGCCGGCATTGCCGTCGACATGGAAAGATTCGATCAGCTATCGCGCCAGATCCCGGTGCTCGCCAATGTGCGGCCGTCGGGGCAATATTTGATGGAGGACTTCTTCTACGCCGGCGGCCTGCGCGCGATGATGCAGAACTTGCGCGAAAAGCTCGATCTCACCTGCCTCACCGTCACCGGCAAGAGCGTGGGCGAGAATATCGAGGGCGCCAAGGTCCACATCCCCGACATTATCCATTCGCTCAACGACCCGGTCTATGCCGAAGGCGCCACCGCGGTGCTCAAGGGCAACCTCGCGCCGCAAGGCTGCGTCATCAAGCCGGCCGCCGCCGACAAGCGTTTCCTCAAGCACCGCGGCAAAGTGATTGCCTTCGAGGACTATAATCACATGATGCGCGAGATCGAACGCGACGATCTCGACGTTACGCCCGACCATATTTTGGTGTTGAAGAACGCCGGGCCGAAAGGCGGGCCCGGCATGCCGGAATGGGGCATGCTGCCGATCCCGAAGCGGCTGTTGGGGCAGGGCGTGCGCGACATGATCCGCATTTCCGACGGCCGCATGAGCGGCACCAGCTACGGCGCCTGCATCCTGCATGTGGCGCCGGAAAGCTTCGTCGGCGGTCCGCTGGCTTTCGTGCAGACCGGCGACGAGATCGAAGTGGACGTCGATAAGCGGCTGATCCATCTGCACGTCAGCGACGACGAGCTGGCGCACCGCAAGGCGGCCTGGACGCCGCCGGCGCCGAAATACTCGCGCGGTTACGGCGCGATGTTTTCAGAGCACATCGGGCAAGCCGACGAGGGCTGCGATTTCGATTTTCTCAAAGCCGGCGGCGCGATCGCCGAACCGGAAATACATTAATCGGCGAAGCGGCTTCGAATTAGAAACGCTCTCAACTAGAACGTCTCTAATGTTGGCCCCAGCGCATTGACAACCGCGCGAGAATTTTTCGTAGTCAACTCGTGCGCGCTCAACGCATGCCGCGACTGCACTTTTTGCCAGGCCTTGAACCCGGCCTATGAGGAAAAGTTTGAATGCGTCTCGATCGTAGTGCGCGCGCATATTTAATGGCCGCGCTTTTTTTCGTCACCACGGATGCTGCTGCCCGCGCGCAGAATTTGCCGCCGGCGGCGAGCGCGGGGGCGCAAGGCGTGGCGGACGTCTTTCACGAGGCGGAATCGAAATACATGTTCGGCTTCACCGATGGCTCCGACATCGGCAATGAAGGCGAGAAGGCGTTTGAATACGAGTCGACCGGCTCGTTCCAGAAACGCGGCGGACGCTACATGGCGCTCGAACACGAGTTCGAGTTCGAGCACGTAGTGACGCAAAATTTCGCTTATGAACTGAGCGCGCATGCGCTCACGCATTCGATCCGCAATGTCGAGGGTCTCGAGGATCGCAACAGCACGCAGTTCAGCGGCGCGTCGGCAAAGCTGCGTTATCTCATCATCGGGCGCGGTCCCGGCTCTCCGTTCGGCTTGACGGTCTCGGCCGAGCCGGAATGGTCGCGGATCGACGGTGCGGACGGCACCGACACGCACGGCTATGGCTCGACGTTCAAGCTCGTCGCCGACACCGAGCTCATCGCCAAGCGTCTCTATGCGGCGGTCAATCTGATCTACGAACCGGAGGTCGCCAAGCTTGCCGACTCCGGCATGTGGGAACGCAGTTCGATGGCTGGCCTGTCGATGGGGCTCACCTACCGCGTGACGCCGACGGTTGGGATGGGCGTCGGGGCGGAATACGAACGGGCCTATGACGGCCTGGCGTTTCAAACCTTCAATGGTCACGCGTTTTATGTCGGGCCGACATTGCAGATCAATTTCAGCCGCAAGGTGCTGCTGGCGGCGGCGTTCATGGCGCAGGTCGCCGGCCACGCGGTCGACGATCCGCGGGCGCTGGACCTTACAAACTTCGAGCGATATCGCAGTAATCTGAAGCTCGAGTTCGAATTCTAGCGCCGCGCTTTCGCGTGAAAGGATGAGGACATGAAACAGGCATTGATCGGAAAGCGCGGGCTCGTAATCGCCGCCCTAGCGTACGCCTTGCTCCTAATGATGCCGTCGGCGCGCGCCGAGGACGCGGTGACCGTGACGACGTCGATGAAGGGCCATCGTTTTCAGCCCGCTGAACTGCATGCACCGGCCGGAAAGCCGATCACGATCGTCGTGAAGAATCTCGATCCCGCCCCGGCGGAATTCGAAAGCAACATGCTGCGGGTGGAAAAAGTCGTCACCGGCGGCGGCACGATCACGATGCGAATCCGCCCCCTGGAGCCGGGGCGCTACCGCTTCTACGACGACTTCCATCCCGAAACCGAAGGCTATCTGGTGGTCAAGTGAAACGGTTTGGCGCGGTCGAGTGCCGCGCAAAAACTGAGCAAACTTATAGAGTCAACTTTACCTGAACCTCGCGGCAACCGCGATAGGGCAACCAGCCATCCCGCCCCAAAAAAGCGATTGACGCTAGCCACTTCAGCCAACATGTGCTTGTGCACCATGCCCGATATGCTCAACGACATCCCCTTCGACAAAAACTTCGAGCTCGCCCCCGACACCGTGGATGAGCCGATGCCCGGCATCCGCCGGGTGATGGCCGATAATCCGGGGCCGTTCACCTTCAAGGGCACGATGAGCTACATCGTCGGCCGCGGCCAGGTCGCCATCGTCGATCCCGGCCCGGCCGACCAACGCCACATCGGAGCGCTACTCGACGCCGTGCGCAACGAGACGGTGACGGCGATCTTCGTCACCCACACCCATCGCGATCATTCGCCGGCGGTGCCGGCGATCAAGGCGGCGACCGGCGCCACCGTCTATGCCGAAGGCCCGCATCGCGCCGCGCGGCCGCTGCATATCGGCGAGCACAATCCGCTCGATTCCAGCGGCGATCGGGACTTCAAGCCCGACGTCGCGCTCAAGGATGGCGAGATCGTTTCCGGCGGCGGCTGGGCCATCGAAGCGGTGACGACACCCGGCCACACCGCCAACCACATCGCCTATGCGTTCCGGGAAAATAACGCGCTGTTTGCCGGCGACCACGTGATGGGCTGGGCCACCACCATCGTGGCGCCGCCCGACGGCGCCATGAGCGACTACATGGCCTCGCTCGACAAACTGGCCAAGCGCGGCGAACAGATTTACTTCCCCGGCCATGGCCCCGCGATCCACGACGCCGGCCGCTTCGTCAATTATTACATTTTACATCGCAAGGCGCGCGAGGCGTCGATCCTGCACCGCTTGGCGAAAGGCGAAACCGATATCCCGTCGATCGTGCGCGCCATCTATATCGGCATCGATCCGCGGCTGACTGGCGCGGCGGGCCTATCGGTGCTGGCGCATCTGGAAGATCTGGTGACGCGCGGCCTGGTCGAGATCGACGGCGCGCCCGCCATTGACGGGGTCTATCGCTTAGCCGGTGCCCGTTTGGGCGGCTGAATCTTTTTCTGCGGTTCCGGCCGCGGCTCCGGCATCGCGCCCACCGCGTCGTCGATATCCTCGACCAGACTGCGAATGCGCGCGGCGTTGACGCCGAGATCGGACAAACCGTAGCGCGAGGCCGAGCGTATATCGACGCGCGCGCCATCGCCGGTCGGGCTCACGCGGATCACGACGTCGTCGCGGAAGCCCATGATCGGCGTACGCGCGGTCGCCTCGATCACGGCGTCGCGGCGGCCGGGAGCCGGCGGGCGGGCGTCGGCGACATGCCATTTGCGCTTGGTCACCAGCGCGAGCGCGACGTCATAAGTGGGTTTGACCGGCGCGTTCACCTGCAGCGGCACGATGTCCGAATAGGCGGCGAGCTGTTTGGCGGCGGTCGCCGCGCCAGGATAAATGAGGCGGCCGGGCGGCCGCTGGCGCGCCAGCGCGACGAAGGCGGGCGGATTACCCGGGTCAGTGGTGATGTCGGAAATCGCCGGCACCTTGCTGGCGCGATAGCCGAGATAGGCCGGATAAGCGAGCAGCAGCAGGCCCAGGATCAATCCCGAAATTGCCGAGCCGAGCCCCGACAGACCCTGCCGCCAGATCACGACGAAGGCCGGGAACGAGAGCAGCGCCGCCAGGGCGGCGAATATCAGCGCGGCGGCAAAGGTGGCGAGCGCCGGCTCGATTTCCAGCAGGCCCGACCGCACGATGGCGATCGAGAGCGCCGCCACGACGAGCGCGAACAACGCCAAGCGTCTGGACCATGCGGCCAGCCGTGACACCGGCTCGTCGCCTAAATTAGGCCGTCGCGCCATTCCTATACCCCGCACGGACCGTGCTCATCGTTGAGCGCAAAGGGATAAAGGGTAGCGTGCGTGCGGGCAATGACCTCGGCGCCCTTCGCGAAGTGGCTATTCAGCCGCCTGTCCGAGAGCTTAAGCGACCATCTGCGCCAAGCTAATCGGCATTTCGAGCCGGGCGAGAATGGCCTCGCCGCTCATGGGGCGGCCGAACAGATAGCCCTGGCCTTCGTGGCACCCTTGCGTCGTGACCAGCCTCATCTGTTCTTCCGTTTCGATGCCTTCGGCGACCACGGTCATGTTGAGACCGGCGCCGAGGCTGGCGACGGCACCGATGATCGCCCGAACGTCGCTTTCGTCGTCCAGATCGGCAACGAACGACTGGTCAATCTTGATTTTATGGAACGGGAACTTGCGCAAATAGTTGAGCGAGGAATAGCCGGTGCCGAAGTCGTCGAGCGACAAATCGACGCCGAGATTGTTAAGCTGCTGCATCGTCGCCAAAGTGCCGTCATTGTCCTCGAGCAGGAGGCGCTCGGTGACCTCGAGCTCGAGCCGTTGCGCCGGCAGCCCCGACTTCGCGAGCGCCGTCACCACTTGCAAGGCGAGGCCGCGGTCCCGGAACTGGACCGGCGACAGGTTGACGGCGACCTTGACGCCGTGCGGCCAGGTCACCGCCTCCATGCAGGCGCGGTTCAAGGCCCATTCGCCGAGCGTCACGATCATGCCGGTCTCTTCGGCAATCGGAATAAACACAGCCGGCGGCACTTCTCCGCGCACCGGATGTTTCCAGCGCATCAGCGCCTCGCAGGTCGTTACCCGGCCGGTGCGCAAATCGACCAACGGCTGGTAATTCAGCCGGAACTGGTCCGTGCCGAGCGCATCGCGCAGGTCGAGTTCGAGGGCGCGGCGTTCCTGCACCGCTTCTTCCATGTCCATGGCGAAGAAACGGTGGCCGCCGCCCCCGCTGTTCTTGGCCGCATACAGCGCCATGTCTGCCTTCTTGAGCAGTTCGTCGGCGTCGATGCCGTCGGTCGGCGCCATGGCGATTCCGATCGAAGCGCCGATATCGATGCGGTGGCCGTCGATCTCGAACGGCTCGTTGAGCGTGCGCGCCAGCCGCTGCGCCAGCCAGTCGGCGTCCTGCCGGCGGTCCGTGATGGTCTGGAGCACGACGAACTCGTCGCCGCCGAAACGCGTGATCATGTCGTGCGGATGGATGACGGTGCTGAGCCGGAACGCGACCTCCTTGAGTAGTTTGTCGCCGATCGGGTGACCGAGCGTGTCGTTGATCGTTTTGAACCGGTCGAGGTCGATCAGGTGGACCGTGATGTGATGTTCATGGTCGTGAACCCCCGCGAGCATGGCGGTGATGCGCTCGCGGAACTGCGCGCGGTTGGCGAGGCCTGTAAGTTCGTCGAACTTGGCGAGATGCGTGATGCGCTCCTGCGCGCGCTTGCGCTCGGTGACGTCTTCGAGGATGACGACCGAGCCGCCGCCGGCCATCATGCGGCGCGACACGGCGATGGTCCGGTCGCCGTCAACCGACGTGTAAAACTGGTCGAACTTGTTCTCGCGCAGCCCGCGAGCCAGGTCGTTGATGACCTGCTTCACGCTCTTGGACTTGTGATTGCCGGCGCGGATACTGTGGCGGACGAGTTGCGAGATTCGCATGCCGACGCGCACCGGCGCGCCATGCAAATGGAGCAGCTCGAGGAACCGTTCGTTCCAAACCTGCAGACGGTCCTGCGGATCGAGCATGCAAAGGCCGTGCGACATGTTGTTGAGGGCGATGTCGAAGCGGTTCGCCTGCTCCTCGAAGCGGGCCGCCAGCGCCGCCTCCTTGCGCGTCATGGTGAGCGCTTGGATGATGACGTCGCGGATACTGAGGGTAATGTCCATCATGCCGTAGATGAACAGCAGCACCACGACGCCGAGCGACATGTGCACCCAATCGGGATAGGTGAACAACGCGACCGCCATCGGTAGCGTGGTGAGCATGAGCTGGCCGACTGCGATGACCGGCCGGCCGGCGTTGCGGCCCGAGATCCCCGCGGCGTAGCCGGCAGCCGTGGTGGTGACCGCCAGCTGCAGCGCGCCGTCGCTGGTTTGCACGAGGGTGAGCCAGCACAACAGACCGAGCAAAGCGGAAAAGCCCCAGGCGCCGGCTTCATAGATGCGCTCCCACAGCCGGGTGGCTGGAAGGTGCTGCTCTTTCTTGTATTTCCGGTAGAGCAGGGCCGAGGCGACGCGTAGCATGCCGACTGCGAACATGGCGAGAGAAGTCGCCAGGATCCAATTGTCGCCGACGCGCAGCGCGACCGCCGCGCCGGTGATCGAGCAGGCGATGGCGCCCACGACCAGCGATGCGATCGGTGCGAACAGCGACTCGATCAAGGCGGCGCGGATCTCCGTAGGAAGAACCGTGTCTTCCCGCCGAGCCTGGATCAGCCTGTTAATCAGCATTGGACCTGTGCGACTTTTCGACCCTTCGATGGTACCGGCCATTCTTCAATAGGACGCAAATTGCCGGGCCTATCCGTGGTCTTGATGAACGGATGGCAAACGTCCGCATCGGATGCTGAATAAAATTGTTCCACTTCGCTTTGGCGGCAGCGCCTATTCACCATAACGGTTCGTTATCGGGTGGAACTTTGAAACGTAGCCGCGCCACTTCGGGAAATCTCTTTCGTAGTTAACGATGCTTTTGCGAAGATTTTTCCGCGCTTTTTCGCGCGTCATGCTCCGCGTTAGCAGGCGAGTCGTGCGTCGCGCGCATGGTTAACGAGCGATTGAAGATTGTTGGATGCTCAACTTTCTGTTAGGGTAAAGGAACAGTAAATGCGGTGCCCCAAAAATGCAGAGTATTGCGTTGTCTCATGCTTCGGTCCCCGGCAGGGCGATGTCTTGGCCACTGCCTCTTGTAACGAAAGAACCGGCCGCTCCACTTAACGATGCGAAGCTGCTGGACCTGATGAAGGGCGCCGAAGCGCGGCGCCTGTTCAAGCTGGAACAGCTCGAGGTCAATTGGGACGCGCAGGCGGGCGCGCTCTGGACCTTCATGCGGCCCCGCGGCCGGCCGAGTTATAATCCCGACTTCCTGGAGGACTTCCACTCCTGGCAGCGCGGCATCGCGGCGATGTTCGCCGACCGGCCGGATGACATCCGCTATCTGCTGCTCGGCTCGCGGACGCCGGGCGTATTTAGTCTCGGCGGCGACCTGCATCACTTCCTGTCCAAGATCCACGCGCGTGACCGCCAGGCACTAGTCGCCTACGGCGAGTCGTGCGTGCGCATTCTGCACCGGAACATGGCGACGCTCGGCCTGCCGATGATCACGATCGGTCTGGCGCAAGGCGATGCGCTTGGCGGCGGCCTCGAGTCGCTGTTGTCGTTCAACGTCATCATCGCCGAGCGCGGCGCCAAGTTCGGTTTCCCGGAGACCATGTTCGGGTTGTTCCCCGGCATGGGCGCCTACAGTTTGGTAGCGCGCCGGGTCGGTTCGGCCTTCGCCGAGGAGATGATGCTCACCGGCCGCATCTACAGCGCGGACGAGATGAAAGAGGTCGGTCTGGTCCACATGGTGGCGGAGCCGGGGCAGGGGGTCGAAGCCGCGCGCGATTACATGCAGCGCAACAAGCGGCGGCACGTCGGCGCCCGCGCGGTGTTCAAGGCCGGGCACGTCGTCAATCCGGTCAGCCTCGAGGAACTCGACCGCATCGTGCAGATTTGGGCCGACACCTGCCTGCAGTTGCGCGACCGCGACCTCAAGGTGATGCAACGGCTGGTGAGCGCCCAGGACAAGCTGCAGTACACGGTGCAGGCCGCCGAATAACCTGACGAGCCTCCGAATCTCCAAAAACGTCATGCTCGGCCTTTGTGCCGGGCATCGACATTTGGGGGGCGGGGCGAGGTTAAAGTTAAGGCTGAAGCTTAGCCGAAGCTGAAATAGAAATTGAAGTTCAAGTTGAAAATGAAGTGGGGGTGCCCGTGCCGGAAACGGGTTAGACGCTACGCGTACCGATGCGTTGCTGCCGCCGCCAGAAACCGGCAAAATCAGCTGCGTCCGTCTTCCCCATAGCGGCCGGTTGGCGCCCGGCGCGGGCTTTTTTCAACGCGCAAGGCGGCGCCGGTTGCAAAGGCGGCGCCGGTCAGGCTTCGAGGTTGGTGCCCTTGGTTTCCGGGGTGGCGACGATCGCGTAGATCGCCAGCAGCCCGTAAATCATCACCAGGCCGCCGATATAAAGGTACGCCTCGTGAATGCCGTAAGACTTCAGGATTAGGCCGGCGACGATCGGGATCAGGCCGCCGCCATAGACCTGCGCGATTTGATAGGCCGCGCTGGCGCCCGAAGCGCGGTAGCGGGTCGGAAAATTTTCTGTATAGAAGGTCGGGATCGCGCCGTAGCCGAATCCGAAGACAAAGCCGAAGCCGATCACCTCGGCGACGGTCGCCAGCAGAAAGCTGCCGGTGTTGACCATGTAGAAATACGGGGTCGCGAATACCAGGAATACGATCGCGGCGGTCAGCAGGATCGCGCGGCGATTGATCACGTCGGCCAGCAGCGAGCCGATGATCATGAACACCAGCATGAAACCGGCGGCGATCAGGCCGATATACTCGGGCGTCGAGCCTTTAAAGCCGACCGCCTTCATGTAGCTGGTGCCGAATACGAAGTAGAGAAAGAACGCTCCGCCAAACATGGCGTTCACCAGCGAGGTGCGCAGGATGGTGCCCGGCATCTCGCGCCAGACTTGACTCGCGGGATTAGCGAGAATTTCGCTCTGCGCCTGGTGGCGCTTGAACACGAAGCTGTCCTCGGTACGCGTGCGGATGATGAGGCCGACGATCGCGACCAGGAAGCCGATGACGAACAAGATGCGCCAGCCCCAGGCGGTGAAATGCTCCGGCGTCATCAGCGACTTGGTGAAGATCACCGAGCCGAAGCCGAGCAACAGCCCGATCGGGATTGCGAATCCGACCCAGGCGCCCCAGAAAGCGCGGTGCTTCGAGTGCGCCGCCTGCTCGACCACCCAGGTCGCGGCGGTGCCGAATTCGGCGCCGAAGCTGATGCCCTGCAACAGCCGGAAGACAATCAACAGCGCGGGCGCGGCGACGCCGATGCTGTCGTAGGCCGGCGTCAGCCCTATCGCCAGCGTACTGACGCCCATCAGCACCAGTGCATAGACCAGCGCATCCTTGCGGCCTTTGCGGTCGGCGAGATAGCCGAAGATATAGGCCCCGACCGGCCGGATGATGATGCCGAGGCCGTAGACGCTGATCGCGGCGGCGACCGCGGCGAGGCCCGGCAGCTTGAAGAAAACCTCACCCCAGATGGTGGCCGCGATCACGCCGGTGATCAGGAAATCGTATTGCTCGATCACCGAGCCGACGATGCTCGCCAGCGCGACCTTGTAGATTTGCGACTGGCTCGGGCTTTCCGATGCTGGGGCGGATTTTTGCAACATGGGGTGTGCTTTCGCTGAAACAACACCGGAGAATTGGTCCGGGTTCCATACGATAGCAGGCGAAAGCGCGAAAAGAAGCGTCGTTCTTGCAATGCACAACGCCCGAAATCGAATGCGACCTCACTCCGCCGCCTGCACGCCCGGCAGCACGTAATCCTTGAAGCGCTGGCGCAGCGTGATCTTCTGGATTTTCCCCGTGGCGGTGTGTGGGATTTCCTCGACGAACACCACGTCGTCCGGCATCCACCACTTGGCGGTCTTGCCCTGCATGAAGCCGAGGATGTCTTCCTTGGTTGCGCTCTCGCCCTTCTTGAGCACGATCACCAAAAGTGGACGCTCGTCCCATTTCGGATGCGCGACGCCGATCACCGCGGCTTCCGCCACTTTCGGGTGGCCGACCGCCAGGTTTTCCAAATCGATGGTGGAAATCCACTCGCCGCCCGACTTGATCACGTCTTTGGCGCGGTCGGTGATCTGCATGTAGCCGTAGCGGTCCATGGTGGCGACGTCGCCGGTATCGAACCAGCCTTCCTTCTCGAACACCGGATCTATGTCGACCTTGTAGTAGGCTTTCGCCACCGCCGGCCCGCGCACCTTCAGGCGGCCGAAAGTCTTGCCGTCCCACGGCAGTTCTTTGCCGGCATCGTCGGTGATCTTCATCTCGACGCCGAACGGCGGATGGCCCTGTTTCATCTTGATGTCGAGCTGCGCCTCGCCGGTAAGCTGCGCGTATTCCGGCTTCATGGTGCAGAGCGAGCCGAGCGGGCTCATTTCTGTCATGCCCCAGGCATGCACCACCTCGACGCCGTAGGTGTCCTGGAAGGTCTTGGTGATGGCGCGCGGGCAGGCCGAGCCGCCGATCACCACGCGCTTGAGGTGCGGCAGCTTGCCGCCGGTCTTCTCGAGGTCTTGCAGCAGCATCAGCCACACCGTCGGCACCGCGGCGGTGAAACTCACTTGGTAGGTGTTGAGCAGTTCGTAGATCGAGGCGCCGTCCATCTTGGCGCCCGGCATCACCAGGGTGGCGCCGACCATCGGCGTCGAGAAGGCGAGCGACCAGCAGTTGGCGTGGAACATCGGCACTACCGGCATCACCACGTCGCGCGAAGCGATGCCCTTGGAATCCGGCAGCGCCGCCATGAAGGCGTGCAGCACGTTGGAGCGGTGCGAATAGAGCACGCCCTTCGGGTGTCCGGTGGTGCCGGAGGTGTAGCACATGCCGGAAGCGGTGTTCTCGTCGAACTCTCTCCAGGCGAAGTCGCCATCGACTTCTGCGATCCAATCCTCGTAGGCGACCGCGTTCTTCAGCGTCGTCGCCGGCATATGTGCGGCGTCGGTGAGCACGATGTAGCGCTCGATGGTCGGCAATTTGTCGGCGATCTTTTCCAACAGCGGCACGAAGCTGAGATCGACGAACATCATGCGGTCTTCGGCATGATTGACGATCCAGACGATCTGATCGGGGAACAGCCGTGGATTGACCGTATGATAGATCGCGCCGATGCCGACGATGCCGTACCAGGCTTCCAGGTGCCGTGCGGTGTTCCAGGCCAGTGTCGCAACCCGGTCGCCAAGCTTGATACCGTCTTTCGCCAGCCGTTGCGCCACCTTGAGCGAGCGCGCGCGGATCGCTGCGTAGTTGGTCTCGACGATCGGGCCTTCGATCGACCGGGTGATGACCTTGCGCTCGCCGTGAAACTGGGCGGCATGGTCGATGATGCGATGAAGCAGCAACGGCCAATCCTGCATGAGCCCGAGCATGGCATTCCCCTCCTGGACGTCTTGTTTTTTGGACCGGCGCCGCTGGCCAGCCGATCTTCTTATGTGCGCATGACCTTATCCGAAAACCGGAGCCCATCCCCGATCGGGGTCGAGGACATGCTTTTCGGGATCGTGCGCTAGGTTAGCGGGCGCAACGGGCGGCGCAATGGTCTCGTGTCCGGAAAAGTCTCGCATTAATGCCGCATTCGTGCCCATCATCGCCCCCGTGCGGGCGATCCTAGCCACTGTCTTTCTCGCTGCTTTCGGCTACGGCCTGGCCGCCGCCGAGGTAGTGCCGCTGCCGCGGGCGCGCCCGGCGGTCCGTTCGGAGCCGCTGACGTTTCGGCAAGCCGCCGGCCCGGATTTCAATTCCGCCGAAGTCACCAGCAAACCGTCCGACTGCCGGCTGCGGCTTGAAAAGGTCGCGGCGATCGAGGCGATGCCGCGCCTGATCGGGCCCGGCGCCTGCGGTGGCGGCGACATGGTGCAGCTCGATGCGGTGCTGCTCGCGGACCGCACGCGCGTCGAGGTCAAGCCGGCGCCGGTGCTGCGCTGTGAGATGGCGGAAACGTTCGCCGCCTGGGTGCGCGACGAAGCGGCGCCGCGCTTGAACACGAACGGCGCCGTCCTGCGCAGCATCGACAATTACGATTCCTTCGAATGCCGCGGCCGTAACCGTGTGGCCGGCGCCAAGGTCAGCGAGCATGGCAAAGGCAACGCCGTCGACGTGCGCTCGTTCGCGCTTGCCGACGGCCGCGTCATCGGCCTGACCGACGTGACGGTGCCCAAGGATTTACGCTTAGCCTTGCGCGCCAGCGCCTGCCGAAGCTTCACCACCGTGCTCGGGCCGGGCTCGGACGGCTATCACGAAGGCCACATCCATCTCGACATTGCCGAGCGCCGGAGCGGCTACCGCATATGCGAGTGGGACGTGCGCGAGCCGCAGGTAGAGATCGCCAGCGTTCATGTTCCGCTGCCAACGCCGCGGCCGGCGGCCGCCGACGCCCATTAAGCATTCCGGCAAACTCCGGCCGCGTCTCCATTTCGGCACCATAGTTCCGGGGTTAGCTCTCCGGCATGTCCATTGATGCTTCCAGTCCGCTCGTCCAACCGGCGCGGCAGTCCGGCCTAACCCGCCGCCGCCTGCTCACGAGTGGGCTTGGGCTGGCCGGGGTTGCCGGCCTGGTAGTGCCGAGCACGGCGGCCTATGCCGCGGTGGAAGCCGCCAACGATCTCGTCGTCACGTATTACCGGCCGGTGCCGGCCGGCTGGCCCGACGCGCATCGGCTCACGATCACCGTCGTCGCCGACCTGCATGCCGGTGGCCCCAACATGGGTCTGGCGCGGGTGCGCCAGGTGGTCGACGCCGCCCAAGCGCTCGACTCCGATCTGATCGTGATCATGGGCGACTATTTCGCCACCCATCGTTTCATCACCGAACACGTGCCGCACGCGGCCTGGGCAGCCGAACTCGGGCGGCTCAAGGCGCGGCTCGGCGTCTACTCCATCCTCGGCAATCACGACTGGTGGTACGATGTCGCCGGCGTGCGCAAGGCCTTGGCCGGGGTACACATCCCGATCTTGGAGAACGACGCGGTGCTGCTGGACGATCGTGGCCGCCGGTTCTGGCTGGCCGGCCTTGGCGATCAGCTCGCGCACTGGCTCGGGTCAAGCCGGTTCGAGGGCGTCGACGATCTGCCGGGCACGCTCGCGCGCGTTACTACCGACGATCCCGTCGTCCTGCTGGCGCACGAACCGGATATCTTCACCCAGGTGCCGCCGCGCGTCGCGCTGACGCTCGCCGGCCACACCCATGGCGGGCAGATCGTGCTGCCGTTCCTGCCGCCGCTGTGGACGCCGTCGGAGTATGGCGCGCGCTTCGCCTATGGCCACATCGTGGAGCAGGGCCGTCACATGATCGTGTCCGGCGGGCTCGGCTGCAGCAAGGTTCCGCTACGTCTCGGCGTGCCGCCGGAAATCGTGCGGGTCACCCTCGGAGCTTGACGCCTAAAAAAACGGCGCCCGAAGGCGCCGTTTTCTCAGCCCCGTATAAGTTTTTAGCGGAACACGCCGCCGGTCGACGCCAGTCGCGGATTGAACGGCGAGTTGCCCTGGTGCGGCGCCAGCACCACCACGACCGTGCCGGTCTTGACCCGCTTGTAGAGGTCGATGACGTCCTCGTTGGTCATGCGGATGCAGCCCGAGGAAATTGCCTGGCCGATATATTCCGGCTGGTTGGTGCCGTGAATGCGGTAGAGCGTGTCTTTGTTGCCCTCGAACAGGTACATGGCGCGCGCGCCCATCGGGTTCTGCGGGCCGGGGCTGACAAAGGCAGGCACGTCCATGCGGGCGCGTTCGCCGGGCGTCGGCGTCCAGGACGGCCATTCGGTCATGCGCTCGACCTTGGCCACGCCCGACCAGGCCATGGCTTCCTCGCCGACGGTAACGCCGTAGCGGATCGCCTTGCTGTCGGGCAGCACGTAATAGAGATAGCGCGCGTCGGAATCGATCAGGATCGTACCGGGCGCTTCCTTGCGATGATATTCGACGATATGGCGCCGATAGGGCTCGGGGAGGGCCACATTCTCGTAGGGCGCCGCCGCGAGCAACTTCTTGTCCCGAACCGTCAAGTTCGCTTCCGACGCCGGCTCAATGGTGGATTGCATACAACCACCGAGCAGGACCGCTACGCCGAACAGCGCTACCCACAACCCCCTTACCGACATTTCATCCTCACTTCGGCACCCCAAAAAGGGCGACTGCGCTAAAGCTATTCAACGGCAATAAACCGAAAAATCCGAGTCTTTGCCATGGTTTCCGAGCTATCCACATCAGCTTCCCGCAAGCTGTTGCATGAATGCCGCACTTACCGAGGGCCGCTCTCGGTGGCTGCCTTTGCGAATTTGGCTAAGCGAAAAAATCACTTTGTCGCCAATGTGTTAAGGGAAGCTTTACCGTAACAGCCCGAATATGACCGAAATAAAAGCGAATGCTTCGACGCTTTGGCAAATGCCACGATAGGACACGAATTGCCGCTCAATTTTGCCCCAGTGGGGTGGGCAAAGTGACGCCACTAACGCACCCCAAGGACGGACTGGAGTTAAGACAATGAACGCGACAAGGGCGACGGAGCAGATTCAAGACTCCCAGCGCCAATATAAAGGCCTGGACGACCGTTACGGCAAGATCGGGATTTCGGCGGTCGCCGCCGCGGTTCGCCATCAGGGCGAGCAGCGCAGTGACAATGAGTCCCGCTATATTCCCTACGACAGCGATTGAACTGCCGGACCGCGCCGGCCGCCCTTTGGGACGGCCACGCACTTTTCCATTGCATCCCCGAAATCCGTGACGCGCGCGGCCGCCTTGGCCGCGCCGGCGCCATTTATTATCTTGCGCGCGGCCGCTGGATCGGGTCATGAGAGACGACCTGATCGACGCATGATCCCGAAAAACATGTCCTCGATCCCTATCGGGATGGACACCGGTTTTCGGCAATGGTCACGCGCAAGATGGTGACTCGATGCTCTCGGTTTACATTCCGCGTGGCACTTCGCTCGAACGAATTGCGGTTGCGCCCGGCGAATTGCCGCCGCCGGAGGCGGTGTGGATCGATCTGATCACGCCGACCGTGCAGGAAGACAAGCTGGTCGAGGCGCTGCTCGGCATCGCGGTGCCGACGCGCGAAGAAATGCAGGAGATCGAGGTCTCTAGCCGCCTCTATATCGAGAACGGCGGCCGCTACATGACCGCGACGCTGATGTGCCAGGCGGATACCTCGACGCCGAAGACCACGGCCGTCACCTTCATTCTCTCTTCCCATCGACTGGTCACCGTGCGCTACGACGAACCGCGGCCGTTCGCCATCGTCGAGCACAAATTGGCGCGCGCCTGCTCGCCCAAGGTGTCGGGCGAAATGGTTCTGATGGACCTGCTCGACGCGGTGATCGACCGCTCGGCCGACATCCAGGAGCGCGTCGGCGCCGAGGTCGACCAGATCTCGCATTCGATCTTCGAGCCCGACGACGAGGCCAGGGCGCCGTCTTACAACGACGTGCTCAAGGCGCTCGGCCGCAAAGGCGATCTCACCTCCAAGGTGCGCGAGAGCCAGGTCTCGGTTGGCCGCCTGCTGTCGTTTCTCGCGCACGAAGCCGAAGCGATGAAATGGAGCAAGGACATGCGCACGCAGCTGCAATCCATGCAGCGCGACGTCGTCTCGCTCACCGATCACGCCAGCTTTCTCAGCAACAAGATAACCTTCTTGCTCGATGCCATGCTCGGCGTCGTCAATATCCAGCAGAACGCCATCATCAAGATTTTCTCGATCGCCGCGGTGGTGTTCATGCCGCCGACCCTGGTTGCCTCGATCTACGACATGAATTTCCACAGCGGCATGATCGAGCTCGAATGGCGGTTCGGCTATCCGTTTGCGCTGATCTTGATCGTGGTGGCGGCGGTGGTTCCGCTGGTGTTCTTCAAGTGGAAGAAGTGGCTGTAAGGCGAGCGCGACTAAACGTGCTGCCCGCCGTTGATGTGGATTTCGGCGCCGTTCACGTAAGAACTCGTTTCCGTGCACAGTACGTAGATGATCTTGGCCACCTCGTCGGTCGTGCCCAGGCGCTGCATCGGAATCTGTTCGACGATTTTTTCAGTGCCGGGCGACAGGATCGCGGTATCGATCTCGCCCGGCGCGATGGCGTTGACGCGGATGCCGAGGCGGCCGAAGTCCGACGCCATCTCGCGCGTTAGCGACGCGAGCGCCGCCTTCGAGGTGGCGTAGGCAGCTCCGGCAAACGGGTGCACCCGCGAGCCGGCAATGGACGTCACGTTCACCACCGATCCCTTGACCGCTTTGAGTTCATCGACCAGCCCGCGCGCCAGCATGATCGGCGCGAAGAAATTCACCTGGAATACATGGCGCCAGACTTCGGGCGAGGTATCGAGCGAGCCGAGCCGCTTGCCGCCGTCGCCTTTGGGCGAGATCGCGGCATTGTTGACCAGCGCGTGCAATTCGTGGCTGTCGAGCCGCCGCCGGATCTCTTCGATCGCGGCAAGCGTATTGGCTTCGTCGGCGAGATCGACCTGGATGTGATCTTCGGGGCCGGCCTCCCACGGGCAATTTTCCGGGAACGGGTGGCGCGAGCAGGTGATCACGCGCCAGCCGGCGGCGGAGAACCGCTTGACGGTGGCGTGGCCGATGCCGCGGCTGGCCCCGGTGAGCAGCAGTGTGCGGCGCGGCTGGTTCGATTGCGAATTTGGCATTGCGTCCTTAAGCGGGTTGGCCAACTTTAGACATTGCGCATGGATTGCTAGCTCACGGGTAGAGCCGCGTCTTGCTCCACGGCGCGCCCGGATTTTCGCGGACGAATTCGATGCGGTCGTGCAGCCGGAACGGCCGGTCGTGCCAGAATTCGATACGCAGCGGTATGATGCGGTAGCCCGACCAGTTCGGCGGCCGCGGCACCGTGCCGAGCGCGTATTTGGCGGCGTAGAACGCGACCGCTTTTTCGAACGCGAGCCGGCTTTCCAGCGGCGCGGACTGCTTGCTGGCCCAGGCGCCGATCTGCGCCTGCTTCGGCCGGGTGGCGAAATAGTCGTCGGCCTCCCCCGCGGTGACGCGCTCGACCGTGCCGCGCACGCGCATCTGCCGGTTCAGCGATTTCCAGTGAAATACCAGCGCCGCTTGCGGGTGGCCGTCCAATTCCCGCCCTTTTTGGCTGTCTACGTTGGTATAGAAAACGAATCCACGCTCATCGACGCCTTTGAGCAGCACCATGCGGGCATTCGGCAGCCCGCCGGCGTCGACGGTGGCCAGCGTCATGGCGGTCGGGTCGCGCGGTTCTGCGGCGGTCGCCTCGCCGAGCCAGGCGACAAACAGCCGCAACGGCTCATCCGCCGCGGTGAAATCACCACCCGTTAACCAACTTGGGTGTTCTATTGGGGCCGTATCAGACATAGTTTCCGGAGCGCCTGCTTGGCTGTTGCCGAACCTCATTATTCCCGCTGCCGCCTTTATAAAGGATGCGCGCGCTTGCGCCTATGGCGCGCCCTGCCGCTGGCGGCGGGGTTGACGCTGGCGCTGGCCGGAGGCGGTTGCAGCCTCAATGCGTCCCGATTCGATTCGTTTTTCGAAACCGCCGACAAATCCGACAATACCGGCTCGATCACGCCGCCGCCCGGCGCCGCCGGGGTCCGCGAAATGCCGCCCGACGGCGATCTCGCCTATGCCAAGGCCGCAGCCTCCGACGTGCTCGCCAGCGGTGGCAAGGATGCCAGCGCGCCGTGGGAAAACCCGCGCACCGGCGCGCGCGGCACCGTCACCCCGATCGCGACCGACTATACCCAGGACGGCCAGACCTGCCGCGATTTCCTGGCCAGTTACGTCCAGGGCAGCGCGCAGTCCTGGATGCAGGGTGAAGCCTGCAAACAGGACAAGGGCATTTGGGAAATCCGCGCGCTCAAGCCCTGGAAGCGTTCGTAACGCTCAGGCTGCCAATCCGGCCGCGTTGCATCCGGGCCGTTTGAACCCCACATTGAGGGCCGAGTTGCCGGCATTCGACCGGCGGGCAGGGGCTTTTCACGGGAGTTTTGACGGATGCGCGACCCCTACGAGATTCTGGGGGTATCGAAGGGTGCGAGCGAGGCCGAGATCAAGAGCGCCTACCGGCGGCTGGCCAAGAAGCTGCATCCCGACGCCAACAAGCACGATCCCAAGGCGGCCTCGCGCTTCGCCGAGATCAACGCCGCCTATGAGATCGCCGGCGACGAAAAGAAGCGCAAGGCATTCGACGCCGGCGAGATCGACGCCGAGGGCAAGCCGCGCTTTCAGGGCTTCGAAGGTTTCCGCGGCCAGCCCAGCGGCGGCGCGGGGCCGGGCGCTAGCCATTTCGAGACGTTCCACTTTGGCGATGACGGTTTCCAACGCGCGGGCGGCGGCGGCCAAGGCGGCTTCGAGGACATCCTGCGCGGCATGTTCGGCGGCGCAACGCGCGGCGGTGCGCGCGGCTTCGGCGCGCAGTTCGAGCCGCAAGATTTCGCGGCGCCCGGTACCGGCCAGGATCTGCATGCCGAGATGACCATTACCCTGCCGGAAGCGGCCAAGGGCACCAAGACCCGCGTGCATCTGCCGACCGGCAAGGACGTCGAGGTCAAAATTCCGGCCGGCCTCACCGACGGTCAGTCGATCCGGCTCAAGGGCCAAGGCTGGCCGATCGCGAACGGCAAAGCCGGCGACGCGCTGATCACGGTCCACGTCGCGCCGCATCCGCTGTTCAAGCCGGACGGCACCGACCTGCGGCTCGATCTGCCGATCACGCTGTACGAGGCAGCGCTCGGCGGCAAGGTGCGCGTGCCCACGCTCGACGGCGCGGTGGAGTTGGCAATCCCCACCGGCACCAATTCGGGCCGTACGTTTCGGCTTAAAGGCAAAGGCCTGAAATCGAAGAGCGGCGCCGGCGACTTGCTGGCGACCGTACGCATCATGCTGCCCGAGCGCAGCGATGACGAGTTCGCGGAATTGATGAAGAAGTGGCGCGACGGCAAGCCCTACGATCCACGCAGCGATTTGGAGTAACACCCATCCGCGGTTCGTGCTCGCTTGCGCGGGGACGAACGGGTTTTGCGATCGGCGCCTTAAGACTTCTTCGCGCCGCTCCGGTCGACCTGCTCATAGACCGTCTTGGCGACTTTCTCGAGTTGGTCGCGGTCGGCAGGCCCGCTCACCGCATAGGCGACCTTGTCGTCCACCCAGTAGAACGCGGCGACGCGCTGGCCCTCCTTGAAGCGCAGCGCGGTTTCCGGCGACACGGCCTTGGCGCAATAAATGGTGAAGCGCTCGCCTGTCGGACCTTCGTACATGTAGAAGGCCGCGGCTCCGGTCGGTCCCGGCAACAGCCGGCCGCCGACCAGTTTGAGGCCGATCGATTGCAGGTCGGGAATGCGCAGCTCGGCGCCGAGCCGCTTCGACAGCCACTGCGTCATGTGCGGCCGCTCGTTGCCCGGCACTTCGACCGGATGGCGCACCTCGACCACATAAAGCTTGTAGGCGTCGAGCGCGTCGGCGGTGAAGGCGTCAAAGCCGTTCGGCGCCGCGGCGGTCGCGCCGCGCGCCACCCATCCGGTGCCGCCGCCGACGAGAAAAGCGACGACGGCTGCGGCGGCGGCCAGCGCCGCCCAGGACCGGCCGCCGTTGGCGCGGTCTTGCCGCATCAAACGGTCGAGCGCGAACCGACCCGGCACCCGCTCATGGGCGACCGCGCCGTAGCGGGCGCGAATGCTCTCGGCCTGCGCCCGCCAAGCCGCGACCAGCGCGGCTTGTTCGGGATGCGCGGACAGCCAGGCGGCGACGGCCTCTTGCCGGTCGGCCGGCAATTCGCCGTCGACAAAAGCGTGTAACTCTTCCTCGGTCACGGGTGAATCGCGATCGACCATGGTCTCAACCTCTCTCTCATTTCACGCGGCGCAGCGCCGGGCGCTCGCCGTCGAGAAAACCTTTAATTTGCACACGTGCCCGCGCCAGTCGCGACATCACGGTGCCGATCGGTACGCCTTGCACCTCCGCGACTTCGCGGTAGGAAAGTCCTTCCAGAACCACCAGCAGCAAGGCGTTGCGCTGGTCCTCCACCAAAGTCGCCAGGGCGCGCTCGATGTCGCGCGATCCTGCTTCCGGTCCCGCCAGATCGGGCGCGTCGTTATCCTCCAGCGGCGAATGCAACGGCCGCCGCGACAGCGAGCGCAACCGGTTGCGGTTGAGGTTGGTCAGGATCGTATAAAGCCAGCTTCGGATCTCGCCGCCGTGGAACAGATGCTCCGACCGCAGGGCGCGCACCAGCGTGTCCTGCACTAGGTCGTCGGCGATGTCTGAGTCCCGCGTCAGCGCCCGGGCATAACGGCGCAGCGCGGGGATCGTTGCCTCGACCTGTTTTCCGAACGTGGCCAATCACGCCCCTTTCGCTAACCTGAGTGCCTTCCGGCGCCGCCATCATCAGGAAAAACCCCGCAATCGCGGTCATATTCCCGAATTCGAATTGAATTTCCACGGACAAAGGCCCGTGCCGGGGTCATTGCTTGATGGCCCCCGGACCCTATGCCATACGAAAGCGGGCGGCGTTTGCCGGCATGACGGGAAAGTTAATGGCGGAAACCTCCAACCTGATGCGCGGTAAACGCGGGCTCATCATGGGCGTGGCCAACAATCGCTCGATCGCCTGGGGCATCGCGCGCGCCTGCCGCGAGCATGGCGCAGATCTCGCCTTTACGTACCAGGGCGAGGCGCTCAAGAAGCGCGTCGAGCCGCTGGCCGAGGAAGTGGATGGCCTGGTCGTCGGCCACTGCGACGTTACCGACGTGGCGTCGCTCGACGCGGTCTTTGCCAACGTCAAATCTGCCTGGGGTTCGCTCGACTTTGTCGTGCACGCCATCGCGTTTTCCGACAAGGACCAGCTCGACGGCCGCTATATCGACACCACCGAGGACAATTTCACCAAGACCATGCAGATATCCTGCTATTCGTTCACGGCCATCACGCAGCGCGCCGAAAAGCTAATGACCAATGGCGGTTCGCTGCTGACGCTGACTTATTACGGCGCCGAGAAATGGATGCCGCATTACAATGTGATGGGGTTGGCCAAGGCCGCGCTCGAAGCGTCGGTGCGTTACCTGGCGGCCGATCTCGGCGTCAAGAATATCCGTGTCAATGCGATTTCCGCCGGCCCGATCAAGACGCTTGCCGCCTCCGGTATCGGCGATTTCCGCTACATTCTGAAGTGGAACGAATACAACACCCCGCTGCGTCGCAACGTCAGCCTGGACGACGTCGGTAAGGCCGCCGTATTTTTCTTGTCCGACCTGTCGAGCGGCGTGACCGGCGAAATCGCGCATGTCGACGCCGGCTATCATATCGTCGGCATCAAGCATCCCGATGCGCCCGATCTCGCGGTGGGTAAATTAGAAGACTGACGTATGGCTGCATCGGCAAAGCTGCAGCCGGCCCTCTATTACATCCGTCATGGCGAAACCGACTGGAACGTCGCCGGCCGTTTGCAGGGCCGCAACGACGTGCCGCTCAATGCGCGTGGCCGTGCGCAGGCCTCCCATTGCGGTGAAATCTTGCGCGACCTGTTCGCGCGAGAATCCCGCGATCCGGAAAACTTCGACTATGTCTCAAGCCCGCTGGCGCGCGCATGCCAGACCATGGAACTGGTGCGCGCGGCGCTCGGTCTTGGCGCGCAAGGCTACCGGCGCGACGAACGGCTTGCGGAAATAGCCTTCGGCGAGTGGGAGGGTTTCACCATCGCGCAACTACATACGCGCGATCCGCAGCGCATCGCGCAGCGAGAGCACGATAAATGGCATTTTCTGCCGCCGGGCGGCGAGAGTTACGAGATGGTGTCGGCGCGGATGCGCGACTGGTACGAGAGCCTGGCGGGCGACACGGTCGTCACCGCGCACGGCGGCACCGCGCGCGGACTGATTGCCCATCTCGGCATCGCCAAGCCGGCCGCCGCGCCCTTGCTCGATATCGCGCAAGGAGTGGTCTATGTATTCGAGGGCAAGAGGCTGACACGCTTTACGTGACGACCCTGGGTGCGGCCGCGCGCCGCGATGAGACAGGAAGAAAGAAGCGATGAAACGGCCCATGGTCGGCGTAATCGGGAGTGCGCACCTCGCCGAAAATCGATTCCCCGCCCAGCGCGTCGGCGAGCGAAACCTGATGGCGGTGGCCGACGTCGCCGGCGCGTTGCCGCTGATCTTTGCCGGCGATCCCGCCATCACGGATATCGACGCCTTGTTGGAAACGGTCGATGGTGTGCTGCTGACCGGCGCCCGCGCCAATGTCCATCCGGCGCACTTCGGCGTCGAAGAACACCCAAGCTACGAGCCCTACGACCGGCGCCGTGACGCGCTGGCGCTGCAACTCGTCAAGATCTGCGTCGAGCGCGGCGTGCCGCTGTTCGGCGTCTGCCGCGGCTTCCAGGAAATGAACGTGGCCTTCGGCGGCTCGCTTCATCCGGAGATCAGGGAGTTGCCCGGCCGTTTGAACCACCGCATGCCGCGATTGCCGACCGGTGAAATTCATCCTGATCAGGATGTCGTCTATGGCGAGCGTCATGACGTGCGCTTGGTGCCGGGCGGCGTTTTCGCAAACCTGCTGGGCCAGGAGACGATTCGCGTGAACTCGCTGCACGGCCAGGGCATTCTCGAGCCGGCCAAGCGCATCGTGATCGAGGGGGTGGCGGAAGACGGCACCATTGAGGCGATCCGCGTGGCCGATGCGCCGGGGTTCGCCTTGGGCGTGCAATGGCACGCCGAGTACGACCCGCAACGAAATGCCGTCAATCGTGCGCTGTTTCAGGCTTTTGGCGCAGCGGTGTCCAAACGCAAGCACCGCGGCTAAAGGCCGGGGCTGTGGGTTAGACCGGCTGATTTGACCGCAGGCGGGGCGCGCGTTACCAACCCGGCCATCAGCGGATCGCCCATGTCGTTCAATACCTTCGGCCATATGTTTCGGTTCACCAGCTTCGGCGAAAGCCACGGGGCGGCGATCGGCTGCGTGGTCGATGGCTGCCCGCCGTGCATTCCGCTGACCGAATCCGACATCCAGGGTTATCTCGACAAGCGGCGGCCCGGCCAGTCGCGCTTCACGACGCAGCGGCAGGAGCCGGACACGGTGAAGATCATGTCCGGGGTGTTCACCGGCGACGACGGCCGCCAGGTCACCACCGGCACGCCGATCATGCTGATGATCGAGAATGTCGACCAGCGCTCCAAGGACTACTCTGACATCAAGGACAAGTACCGGCCCGGCCACGCCGGCTACACCTACGACGTCAAATACGGCATCACCGATTATCGCGGCGGCGGACGTGCCTCGGCGCGCGAGACCGCGGCGCGCGTCGCCGCCGGCGCCGTGGCGCGCAAGATCGTGTCAGGCCTCAATGTGCGCGGCGCGCTCATCCAGATGGGTCCGCACAAAATCGACCGCGCCCGCTGGGATTGGAACGAGGTCGGCAAAAACCCGTTCTTCTGCCCGGACGCCAAGCAGGCGAAGTTCTTCGAAGAATATCTCGACGGCGTGCGTAAGTCCGGCTCCTCGGTCGGCGCCGTCATCGAGATCGTGACGGAAGGTGTGCCGGCGGGCTTGGGCGCGCCGGTCTATGCCAAGCTCGATGGCGATCTGGCCGGCGCTCTGATGGGCATCAACGCGGTCAAGGGCGTCGAGATCGGCGACGGTTTCGCCACCGCGGCGATGAGCGGCGAAGACAATGCCGATGAAATGCGCAAGAATCCGAACTTGGGAAACGACGGCAAGCCGGTGTTCCTGTCCAACCATGCCGGCGGCATTCTCGGTGGCATTTCCTCAGGACAGGCGATCGTCGCGCGCTTCGCGGTCAAGCCGACCTCGTCGATTTTGACGCCGCGCAAGACCGTCGACCGCTACGGCCGCGACACCGAGATCGTGACCAAAGGCCGTCACGATCCATGCGTCGGCATCCGCGCGGTGCCGATCGGCGAGGCGATGGTGGCTTGCGTGCTCGCCGATCACTATCTGATGCATCGCGGCCAGATGGGCGAGGGCACGGCGTGGCCGTTCAAGCCCGGCGCCTGATGCCGTCACCGAGGTAGATCGCGTGTCCGATAGCCACAGGAGGATCGACGCCGCCATCAAGGCTTTCGCCAAAGGCGAGATCGTGGTGGTCACCGACGACGACGACCGCGAGAACGAGGGCGACCTGTTCGTCGCCGCTTCGCTTTGCACGCCGGAAAAGATGGCGTTCATCATCCGCAACACGTCCGGCATCGTTTGCGCGCCGCTCGGCGCCGAGCACGCGCGCCGCCTGCATCTCGACCCGATGGTGGCTGAAAACGACGCCCCGCTCGGCACCGCCTTCACCGTCACGGTCGACGTGCGCCACGGCCTCACCACCGGCATTTCGGCCGAGGAACGCTGCAACACCGTGCGCGCGCTCGCCAACGATAACAGCGGCGCCTCCGATTTCGTTCGCCCCGGCCACGTGTTCCCGCTGGTGGCGCGCGAAGGCGGCGTGTTGATGCGCTCGGGCCATACCGAAGCCTGCGTCGATTTTTGCCGGCTCGCCGGTCTGGCGCCGGTCGGCGTTCTGTCCGAGCTGATGAAAGACGACGGCACCGTGATGCGCGGGCTGGACGTCGCCGCCTTCGCGCAAAAGCACAAATTGGTGCAGGTCTCGATCGCCGAGTTGATCGCTTACCGGCAGAACCGCGACAAGCTGGTGGAGCGGGTCGCCGAATTCCAGGTCGCCTCCGAAATCGGGTCGCTCCAGGGCTATGCCTATGTCACGCCGTTCGACCGCGTCCACCACATGGCTTTTGTCTATGGCGACATCGGCGACGGCCGGAACGTGCCGGCGCGTCTGCATCGCGCCGACGTGATCGGCGACGTATTCGGCGGCGCCAAGACGATCCACGCCGCGCTGGCGCGTTTCAAAACGGCCGGCTGCGGCGTCATTGTTTATCTGCGCGACGGCACCGCCGGCGTGCCAGTGGCGGAAATCCCGCATGAGGGCGGCACCGACGCCGCGCGCTCGCGGCAGTGGCGCGAGATCGGGTTGGGCGCGCAGATCCTCAAGGACATTGGCATTTCCTCGATCCGGCTGTTGTCCTCCAGCAAGCGAACTTACGTCGGCCTCGGCGGTTTCGGCATCGAGATCGTGGAGACCGAGGGGCTGGAAGGCTAACGCCCGGTCTTCTTTTTGCCCCAGCCCTGTGCCAGCCTTTCGCTATGGGGCGACACGCTTTTTACAGTGCCATCGCCAGCATCGTGACGGCCGCCGGCTTGGCGCTGGCGGCCTCGGCCGCTCCGAATATACGGATCGCCGACAAAAGCCCGAGCGCCGTTCCGGTCGATGTCGAACTGGTGATCGCGGTCGATGTTTCCTTCTCGATGGACCCGGAGGAGCAGGCGCTGCAGCGCGAGGGCTACGTCCAGGCGCTGACCTCGCGTGAATTCATGCGCGCGTTGCGCGAGGGCGCCAACGGCAAAATTGCCATCACATACTTCGAGTGGGCCGGCGAGTTCGACCAGAAGATCGTCATGCCGTGGCGGCTGATCGAGGGCCCCGAGTCGGCCGACAGCGTCGCCGCCGAGATCGCCGCCGCGCCTTACCGGCGCGCCTCGCGCACGTCGATTTCCGGCGGGCTCGCTTTCGCCAAACCTCTGTTCGACCATAGCGGCTATCGCGGCCTGCGCCGGGTGATCGACGTGTCGGGCGACGGCGCCAATAATTCCGGCCCGCTGGTCGTGGCAACGCGCGACGATGTGCTCGCGGCCGGCATCACCATCAACGGCTTGCCGATCATGCTCAAACGGCCTCTGCGCGGCACCATGGATATCGAAAACCTCGACTTCTATTACGAAGACTGCGTGATCGGCGGCCCGGGCGCCTTCGTGGTGCCGATTCATGAGCGCAAGCAGTTCATCGAGGCGACCAGCACCAAGCTGGTGTTGGAAATCTCCGGCCGCGAGCCTTCGCCGCGCGTCGTACCGGTCTCCGCCGACAAGCCGCGCATCTCCTGCACCATCGGCGAGAAGATGTGGCAGGACCGCTGGGGCGGCAGGGGTTTCGATTTTCAGTAGCCACTACTTCTCGAACTTGCCCACCATCTCCACGTGAAACGAATAGCGGAATTGATCGACCGGCGTCACGCTGACGAGCTTGTAGCCGCCGTCGACCAGTATGCGCGCGTCGCGTGCGAATGTCGCCGCATCGCACGACACCGCGACCACGACCGGCACGCTACTTTTGGCAAGTTCGCGCGCCTGCGTCTCGGCGCCCTGGCGCGGCGGATCGAAAACCACCGCATCGATGCCTTTGAGGTCGGCGGCCATGAACGGGCGGCGGAACAGGTCGCGCACTTGGCACGCTACCGGCTTCAGGCCGCTGGTATTGGCCGCGGCACGCTCGAGCGCCTTGATCGCACTCGTCTCGCTATCGGCGGCGCTCACGCGCGCCCGCTCGGCCATTCGCAGCGCAAAAGTGCCGATGCCGCAAAAAAGATCGGCGACGCGCTTGGCATCGCCGACGTGTTCGAGCACCAGCCGCGCCAGCGCCGCTTCGCCCGCGGCGGTTGCCTGCAAAAACCCGGCCGGCGGCAGCGGCACCTGGGCCCAGCCGATTCTCATGAGCGGCTGGGCGCCCTGCGCCACCAGTTCGCCGTGGCGCGTGATGCGCGCGAGCCGGAATTTATCGGCGATGCCGGCAAGCGCGGTGGTGCGCCCGGAATTCAGCGGGCCGGAGCCGCGCACGTCCACGTCCATGCCGGAATCGGTCGCCGTGACTTGAATGTCGAGCGGCTTGTCGGTCGGCTTCAAGTTTTCGGCGATGGCCCAGCCCGCGGAAATCGCGCCCTCGAGGCCGGGCGCTAGGATCGGGCAGCGGTCGATGGCGACGATGCGGTGCGCGCGCGGCGCGGTGAAACCGACCTCGAGCACGTCGCGCGCGCCGCGGCGCGCGTGCAGCACCGCGCGCCGGCGGCCTTGGCCATGGGCGTCGATCAGCGGTTCAAGCGGCGCGATCAGCCCGACCTGCTCGAGCGCCTCGGCGACCAGGCCGCGTTTCCACAAATGATATTCGGCCAGCGACCAGTGCTGCATGGCGCAGCCGCCGCAGTGGGTGAAATGCTTGCAAATCGGCGCCGTGCGTTCGTGGCTCGGTTTGTCGACGTGGTCGAGATGCCGCCGGTCGGGATGGCCGGCCACCGGCTCGACCGTCACCGTCTCACCCGGCAGCGCATAGGGCACAAAGACCGGCCCGACATTGGTGTCGGCTATGCCGTCGCCGCGATGGCCAAGGCGGTGGATGGTGAGTTGCTCAGTCACGCACCGCTCCTAACAGAAATTCGGCATTGCCGTCGCCGCCGGCGATCGGCGAGGGAATAATGCCGACCACGCGCCAGCCGAGCCCGGTGACGAAAGCGGAAATATCGTCGCACACCGCATCGTGCACGGCCGCATCGCGCACGATGCCCTTCTTTGCCTTCGCCGGGCCGACCTCGAATTGCGGTTTGATCAATGCGATCACTTGGGTGCGGTGCGCGACCAGTTTGAGTGCCAGCGGCAGCACCAATTTCAGCGAAATGAAGCTGACGTCGATCGTCACGAAATTCGGCGTTTCGCGGAAGCGGGCAGGGGTGCAGGCGCGGATATCGGTTTCTTCAAACGATACGACCTCGGGCCGCCCGCGCAAGCTTTCGTGCAACTGCGCGCGCCCGACATCGACGGCGTAAACGCGCCTGGCGCCGCGCTCCAGCAGAACTTGCGTAAAGCCGCCGGTAGAGGCGCCGACATCGAGGCAAACGCGGCCCTTTGGGTTAAAGCCGAAATGATCGAGCGCCGCGGCGAGCTTCACGCCGCCGCGCGACACGTAAGGATGCGCCGGCGTCGCGCTTAGCGCGGCGTCCACGGCGATTTCCTCCGACGCCTTGCGTACCGGCTCGGCGTTGGCGGTCACGCGCCCGGCCGCGATCGCGGCCTGCGCCTTGGCGCGGCTGTCGAACAGGCCGCGCTCCACCAGCAGACGATCGATGCGATTTTTTTTTTGGCTGACACCAAGCCGGCCTATGCCAGCTTTACCGTCTCGGCGGCGGCGTCTCTGCCGAGCGCCTCGAACGCCTTGGCGACGATGCCGCGGGCATCGAGGCCTGCCTTGGCGTACATGGCGGCGGGCGCGTCCTGGTCGAGGAACGCGTCCGGCAATACCATGGTGCGGACCTTGCAGCCGGCATCGAGTGCGCCGTTGTCGGACAGCGCTTGCAGCACGTAGGAGCCAAAACCCCCGACCGAGCCCTCCTCGATGGTCACCAGCACCTCGTGATCGCGCGCCAGCCGCAGCAGCAGGTCGACGTCTAGCGGCTTGGCAAAGCGGGCATCGGCAACGGTCGTGGAGAGGCCCAGCGCGGCCAGTTCGTCGGCCGCCTTGAGACACTCGCCGAGCCGCGCGCCATAAGAGAACAGCGCCACTTTATGGCCCTCGCGCAGGATACGGCCCTTGCCGATCTCCAGCGCATGGCCTTCCTCCGGCATCGGCACGCCGCGGCCCTCGCCGCGCGGATAGCGCAGCGCCGAGGGCCGGTCGTCAATCGCGACTTGCGTCGCCACCATGTGCGCCAGCTCGGCCTCGTCGGCCGCCGCCATCAGCACGAAGCCCGGCAGGCAGCCCAGATAAGCGACGTCGAACGAGCCGGCGTGCGTCGGCCCGTCGGCGCCGACCAGCCCGGCGCGGTCGATGGCAAAGCGCACCGGCAGCCGCTGGATGGCGATGTCGTGCACCACCTGATCGTAGGCGCGCTGCAGGAAGGTCGAATAGATGGTGACGAAAGGCTTGAAGCCCTCGGTGGCGAGCCCGCCGGCAAACGTCACCGCGTGCTGCTCGGCAATGCCGACGTCGAAGCAGCGCTTGGGGAACTCCTTCTCGAACAGATCGAGCCCGGTACCGGACGGCATCGCCGCGGTGATCGCCACGATCTTGTCGTCCTTGCGCGCCTCCTTGATCAGGCTCTCGCCGAACACCTTGGTGTATTGCGGCGCGCCGCCCTTCGACTTGGCCTGGGCGCCGGTCGCCACGTCGAACTTGACCACGCCGTGATACTTGTCGGCCGAGGTCTCCGCCGGTGCGTAGCCCTTACCCTTCTGCGTCACCACGTGCACCAAGACCGGTCCGATCTCGGCGTCGCGCACGTTGCGCAGCACCGGCAGCAGATGATCGAGATTGTGCCCGTCGATCGGCCCGACATAATAAAAGCCGAGCTCCTCGAACAACGTGCCGCCGGTGACGTAGTTGCGCGCGTGCTCGACCGCGCGCGTGATGGCGCGATCGAGCGCCTTGGGCAGATGCCGGGTCAATTGCTTGCCGACGTCGCGCAGCTTGAGATAGGTGCGCCCCGAACCAAGCCGCGCCAGATAGGCCGACATGGCGCCGACCGGCGGCGCAATCGACATGTCGTTGTCGTTGAGAATCACAATCAGCCGCTCGTTGCGCGCGCCGGCATTGTTCATCGCCTCATAGGCCATGCCCGCCGACATGGCGCCGTCGCCGATCACGGCGATGACGTTGTTGCTGTTGCCGGCCAGATCCCGCGCCACCGCCATGCCGAGGCCTGCCGAGATCGAGGTCGAGGAATGCGCGGCGCCGAACGGATCGTATTCGCTCTCGGCGCGCTTGGTGAAGCCGGACAGTCCGCCGCCTTGCCTCAAGGTCCGGATGCGGTCGCGCCGCCCGGTCAGAATCTTGTGCGGATAGGCTTGGTGCCCGACATCCCAGATCAGCCGGTCGGCCGGCGTGTCGAACACGGCATGCAGCGCCACTGTCAGTTCCACCACGCCCAGCCCCGCGCCCAAATGCCCGCCGGTCGAGGCCACCGCGTGGATCGTCTCCGAACGCAACTCGTCCGCGACCTCGCGAAGCTGTTCCGCCGAAAGGTTCTTCAAGTCGCGCGGCTCGCGAACACGGTCGAGCAGGGGTGTCTTGGAGGCTCCGGACAAATGCAAACTCCGCAATAAACATGCCGGTAAACGCAGCGGGACCGGCCGCCATGGAACTTTTGACGTCTTATATCAAATACGGGGTTCTGGGCAATTCAACGCCCGGCCGCGGGATCCGGTTCAAATTTGCCGGCTAGGGCGGCCACCGCCTGCTGCGGCTGGGTGGCCCGAGTTACCAGGTCGAGCGGCCCGCAGCAGATCAAGGTGTAATCGTAGGCCGATCCGGCCCGCTCATCGGCCAAAAGGAGCTGGTCATGGAGCCTGGATAGGCGCAAGCGCCGCAGGCCGGAATTGCCGGCGGCCCACAGGTCGCGGAAACGGACGGTAAGCACCTTCGGGTTGCGGCGTTCGGCCCCAAGCACAATGTCGTTACCGGCGATGGGATCGAATGGGCAGAAACTCAAGATGTCGTCGCGCGACTGGACGTCGATCCAGTCGATGCCGGCCGCGGTCGCGAGTTGGCGCATCCGGTTGCGGAAACCTTTGGCCTCCGGATTGAAGCTGACCACCGGGAGGCTGGCGCCGAGCGTGAGCAGCACGACGCGCGGCCCCGAATGGCCGAGCGTGCCGTCGCGCGCGAGCGCGCGGCCCAGCAAATTGATCGCCAGCACCGCGCCGAAACCGTGGCCGACGATCACCACCTCGTTGGCTTGGCTCTCGTGCACCGCGTCGGCGACGTCGCCGGCGAAGGCATCCAGCCGCTCGCTCCAATCCTTCCGCTTGCCGTTGACGAACTCGTCGATGGAAGCGGCCTCGTCGCAGCGTTGCAGCAGCCCGGTGATCGGTTCGCTCAACCAGAGCACGGAGGCAAAGCCGCCGACCCCGGTGACGCCGCCGACAATTTTCGCGACCAGCAACGGCGCGCCGAGTGCGGCGACCAGGTTCATGCACAAGATGCCGACGAACGAGCCGAGCAGCAGCCATACGGTGATCAGCAAGATCGGCGCGAAAGCGATCAGTGCGAAGCGCCAATTCATTCGCAGCATGCGGCCGAAGGCGCCGTTGAGCAGCGCGACCCCGGTGGTGCGGTACATCTGCACGATCTTCCACCAGGGCGCGCGCGCCAAATCTTCGCGGACCAGGTCGTCCCAGCGCAACAGCCGATAGCGGGTCTCGACTTGCCAGCCCTCGCCGCGGGTCGCGACATCCCATATGCCGGCCACGCCGTCCGGCGCCTCCGCGGCGGCGCGGACCTCGCCGCTCAATCCGTAAAGCGCGCAGGCGCGGGCGTACTCGCGCTGGAAGCGGTCGAAGTTTTCGGCGAGGCTGCGGGCGTCGTAGCCCTGCACATAAATCACGAGCCTGCGGTGGACCTGCACGCGCGATCAATCCACGTCGAGGGGTTCGCTGCCGGCCGGCTTGCCGGACGAGTCGAGGGTGATCTTCTCGACCCGTGCTTCCGCCTTGCGCAGCAGTTCCTCGCATTTTTTCTTGAGCACCTCGCCGCGCTCGTAGATCGCCACCGATTCCTCGAGCGGCACCTTGCCTTCCTCCAGCCGTTTGACGATCAATTCCAGTTCCTCGATCGCCCGCTCGAAGGGCATTTTCGTCACGTCGGAATGGGTGGTGTCGGCCATTGATGACTTCTAACGGTGAATGTTCGACAATGACATAGCGCAGTTTGCAGGGAGCGCCTAGCGCGATGGCCGACCTCAAGAACAAGATTGTTTTGGTGACAGGCGCGGCCGGCGCCATCGGCGCGGCCGTTACCGCCGCGATCCGGCGCACCGGCGGCACGGCGATCGCGACCGATCTAGCTGGCACTGCCGGCATCGACGCGGCGCTCGATGTGGCCGCGGAAGCCGATTGGCGGCGTGTTACCGCCGACGTCGAGCGCCAGCATGGCCGGCTCGACGGGCTGGTCAATGCCGCCGGCATCGTCGTGCTCGGCAACGTGGAGCAGCTCGATTTTACGACTTGGCGGCGCGTGCTCGCCGTCAATCTCGACGGCGCCTTTCTCGGCTGCAAATATTCGTTGCCGCTGCTGCGCAAGCAGGGCGGGTCCATCGTCAACATGTCGTCGGTGTCGGGCCTGGTGGGCGGGCATAATCTCGCCGCCTACAATGCGTCCAAGGGCGGGCTGTCGCTGCTGACCAAATCGATCGCGCTGTACGGCGCGCGGCTCAAGCCGGCGGTGCGCTGCAATGCCGTGTGCCCGGCCTTCGTCGAGGGCCTGATGGTCGACGGCATGGTGCAGGCCGCGCGCGATCCGGAGGTCGCGCGGCAGAAGTTAGCGGCCGGCATTCCACTGGGGCGTCTCGGCCGGCCGGCCGAAGTCGCGGATCTCTGCGTCTATCTGTTATCGGACGCGGCGGGTTTTATCACCGGCGCGGATTTGCCGGTCGATGGCGGTTTGACGGCGCGATAGGAGCGCGGCCAGCAAAAGAGGGAACCGGTTTTGCGTTCGGCCGCGCGACCAAAGAAAAACTCATCCCCGCATCAGCGCGGTGACGTGGGCGGCGGCCGAGCGCGCCAGGCCCTGCAGATCGTAGCCGCCTTCCAAGAGCGAAACGACACGGCCTTGCGCGCTGGCGTCGGCGACGTCCATCAGTCTCTGGGTGACCCAGGTATAGTCCGCTTCCACCAGTTTGAGGTTGGCGAGCGGATCGCGGGTGTGGGCGTCGAAGCCGGCCGAGATCACCAGGATGTCCGGTTTGAACTCGTGCAGCCGCGGCAGGATCACGGTTTCGAACGCTTCACGGAAGGCGTCGCCGCCGTCGCCGGCCGAGAGCGGCGCGTTGACGATGGTGTTATGTTCGCCGCGTTCGCCGATCGCGCCGGTGCCGGGATAAAGCGGCATCTCGTGGGTCGAGCAATACATCACGGTTTTATCGGTCCAGAAAATTTCCTGCGAGCCGTTGCCGTGGTGCACGTCGAAATCGACGATGGCCGCGCGCTCGGCATGGTAGCGGTTCTGCGCATAGCGCGCCGCGATCGCGGCGTTGTTGAACAGGCAGAAGCCCATCGGCCGCGCCGTCTCGGCGTGGTGGCCGGGCGGGCGAATGGCGACGAAGGCGTTGGCCGCTTTCTGGTTCATCACCTCGTCGACCGCGCGCATGGCGCCGCCGGCGCCGCGCAAGGCCGCCTCGACGCTTCCGGGCGACATCGAAGTGTCGGCGTCGAGATGCACCAGGCCGTCCGCCGGCGACGCCTCGCGGATCGCCTCGATGTATTCCATCGGATGCGCCAGCGCGACGACCTCGAGCGGCGCGCGCGGCGCCTGCTCGCGCGCAAGCATATGGAACCGCTCGTCCTCCAGCGCCTGCTCGATGGCGCGCAGGCGGTCCGGCCGCTCGGGGTGACCCGGCGGGTTCACGTGATCGAGGCAGGCGGGATGGCTGAGGAGCAAAGTGGACATTGGATGTGTTTAACGCGCCTCGGTCGCCGCGCGCTAGGCTTTTGATTTTAGAACTCACTCCCGGCGGCGGCGGGATCGTGTCGGGCACGAAAAAATCGATCTGTAACGGCTGGCTTGGATCGACGCGGTATGGGTCGAAATCGGTGACGCCTTCGCCGGCCAGGAACGTGTCGTCGATCAGGAAATTGCCGGTGAAGCTCCTCGGCTTGTGGAAGATGCGGTAGGCCGCCTCGGCCAGGATGCCCGGCTTGCGCGACATGCGCATGATGGCGTCGCCGCCGAGCAGGTTCTTGATCGCGGCGGTGGCGATGGTGGTGCGCGGCCACAGCGCGTTGACCGCGATCTTGCCGCGCTGCTCGCCGGACAAGCCCAGCACCACCAGGCTCATGCCGAATTTCGCCATCGAGTAGGCGGTGTGCGGCGCGAACCATTTGGTCTGCATGTCGAGCGGCGGCGACAGCATCAGGATATGCGGGTTCGCAGCTTTCGTGAGGTAGGGCAGGGCGTATTTCGACACCATGAAGGTGCCGCGCGAATTGATCTGCTGCATGAGATCGTAGCGCCGCATGTCGGTCGCGGCGACCGGCGTCAACTGGATCGCGCTGGCATTGTTGACCACGATGTCGATGCCGCCGAATTTCGCCGCGGTCTCCTCGATCGCCGCCTTGACGGCCGCTTCCTCGCGCACGTCGACGGCGAGCGGCAGCGCCTTGCCACCGGCTTTCTCGATCGCCGCCGCTGCGCTGTGGATGGTGCCTTCGAGCTTGGGATGGGGCTCGACCGTCTTGGCGGCGATGGCGATATTGGCGCCATCGGCCGCCGCTCTAAGTGCGATCGCGAGCCCGATGCCGCGCGAGCCGCCGGTAATGAAAAACGTCTTGCCCTGAAGCGACATGGCTATTTTTTCCTCGTCAGGAACGCCTCGAAAGCGGCACGCGCTTCCGCCGATTGCAGGCGGGTCTTGAACAGTTCGGCTTCCGCGTCGATGCGCGCGACGATCTCCTCGGGATTGCCGCGCATGAGCCGGCGCGACGCCAGCACGCCCTGCGGCGGCAGCGCAGCGATCTCGCGCGCGGCTTTCATCGCCTCGGCTTCGACCGCGTCCGCGGCGACGACGGTATTGATTAGGCCAGCGGCTTTTGCGTTGTCGGCGGTGAGCGGCCGGCCCATCACGAGAAGCGAGAACGCGCGGGCCTGGCCCATCAGCCGCGGCGCGATCAGGCTGGAAGCGGCTTCCGGCACCAGGCCGAGCCCGACGAAGGGCGTGGCAAAGCGCGCGTTATCGGCGGCCACCACGTGATCGCAATGCAGCAGCATCGTGGTGCCGACGCCGACCGCGTTGCTCTGCACGGCGGCGACCAGCGGCAGCTCGCAGCGCGCCAGCGCGTAAAGGAAGCGCAGGATCGGCGCGTCCAGCGCGCCTTCGCCGGTCGCCATCTTGGTGAAATCGCCGATGTCGTTGCCGGCGCAGAACGCCGTGGGAGCGCCCGCGATCAGCAGACAGCGCAAAGCGGAATTTTGCGCGGCGTTCTCGATTGCCTCGGCCATGGCGTCGTACATCGCCATGGTCAGCGCGTTCTTCTTCTCGGGACGGTTCATCCGCACCGTGCGGACCGGTCCGTCGTCTGTCACGATGACGAGGTCGCCCATTATTATTCCGCCAGCGCGGCTTGCGCGTCGGTGATGCTTTGCCCGCCTTCGGTGATGCTGCGCTCGAGGCCGGAGGTCTGCACCGCGATGTTTTCGGCAAAGAATCGCGCCAGCGCCATGCGCGCCGCGCCGTCGCCATTGTCACGCAAGGCGGCGAGCGCCTGGTCGGCGAGCATGCAGCCGCCGGCGGCGTGGCCGAACATCCTCAAGTAAGGCGTCGCGCCGGCGAGCGTAGCGTCGGACGTCTTTTGCGCCAGCAGCCATTGCGTCACGCGTTCGAGGCCGTCGATTGCTTCGCCCAGGCGCGCCGCGGTCTCGCCGAAGGCCGGCACGTTGCTCGCTTGCACTGCTTTCACGGTCTCCCGCAATTCGCCGAGATAGAGCCGGACCGTGTTGCCGCCCTCCACCGGAACCTTGCGCGTCACCAGGTCGATGGCCTGGATGCCGTTGGTGCCCTCGTAGATCGCGGCGATGCGGGCGTCGCGATAATGCTGCGCGGCGCCGGTCTCCTCGATAAAGCCCATGCCACCGTGGACCTGCACGCCGAGGGAAGCGACCTCGATGCCGATATCGGTGGAGAAAGCCTTGGCGACCGGGGTGAGCAGGGAGGCGCGTTGATCGCCGGCCTTGCGTGCCGCCTCGGTCTTGCCGCGCTGCGAGCGGTCGATGGCGACCGCGGTGGCGTAGCAGATCGCGCGCGCGGCGCCCGTGAGCGCGCGCATGGTCAACAACATGCGTTTCACGTCCGGATAGGCGATGATCGCGCCGCCGGCGCCCTGCTTGCGGTCGCGCGCGTATGTCAGCGCCTGTTGCGTGGCGAGTTCGGCGATGCCCACGCCCTGCAATCCGACCGCCAGGCGCGTGCGGTTCATCATCGTGAACATGCAATGCATGCCTTTGTTCTCTTCGCCGATGAGGAAGCCGACCGCGCCGCCTTTGTCGCCGTAGATCATGGTGCAGGTAGGCGAGGCGTTGATGCCGAGCTTGTGCTCGACCGAATGCGCGCGCATGTCGTTGCGCGTGCCGTCAGCCATGATCTTCGGCACCAGGAATAGCGAAAGGCCTTTGGTGCCGAGCGGCGCGTCGGGCAGCCGCGCCAGCACGAAATGGATGATGTTGGAGGTTAAGTCGTGCTCACCATAGGTGATGAAGATTTTCGAACCGGTGACGCGATAGGTGCCGTCGGAAGCGCGTACCGCGCGCGTGCGCAAGGCACCGACATCGGAGCCGGCCTGCGGCTCGGTCAGCTGCATGGTGCCCATCCACTCGCCGCTGATCAGCTGGGCGAGGTAACGCTGCTTGAGATCGTCGCTGCCGTGGGTGGCGAGCGCATCGATGGCCGCCATGGTCAGCACCGGGCCGATGCCGAACGCCATGGCGCCCGAATTCCACATCTCGATGCAGGCGGCGTTCACCGCGTGCGGCAGTTCCTGGCCGCCGAATTCGGCGGGCGCGGCGACGCCATTCCAGCCGGCGGCGGCCCAGGCGGTATAGGCCTCTTTCCAGCCCGGCGGCGTGGTGACGACGCCGCCCTTGAAAGGCGTGCCAAATTTGTCGCCGACGCGATTGAGCGGCGCGATCACGTCGCCGGCGAAGCGGCCGGCTTCAACCAGCACCTGATCGACCATGGCCTCGTCGAGATCGCCGTAAAGCCCTTCCGCCAGCGCGGCTTTCAAGCCGGCGGCGTGTTTGAGCGCGAAAGCAATGTCGGAAACGGGCGCGCGGTAGCTCATGGTTCATCCTAGCCCGGCCCCGGTGCGGGTCAACGCGAGCCGGAACAGGCCGGGTTTATCCGCTAGAATGGACTGGCGCGGGCGTTGATCGGGCAGGGCGTCGCCGCTATGGTCCGCGAGGCGCGCCGAATTCATGTTTCCACGCGTCGTTTCCGGTGTGTTTTGGGGCGTAGCCAAGCGGTAAGGCAGCGGATTTTGATTCCGCCATTCGGAGGTTCGATTCCTCCCGCCCCAGCCAAACAGTCCAGTCTCTGCGTTGCGATTTCCCGGTGCGCGAGAACGACCGACATTCCAGTGGGTTAGGCTGCCGTGACGCAGTCTCTGGCCACAAATTCGAAGGAGGCGAGTGCAGGAAGGGCTGTCGGTTCCGAAAATTCCATCCATTTGATTCGCGATCGCCGGCGAATCAGAACATCATTGCTGGATGTTCGCTATTGTTTTCCTTTTCGTCCGCTTGCTGTGCGACCGTTTCAAGTCGCGACGATGACTTGAAGCCGAAATCCTGGTGCTGCGGCATCAACTCAACGTCCTGCAGCAGCGCGCGCCACGTCGGCTATGTTTGACCTGGGTCGATCGCGTTCTGTTCGTTTGGCTCTATCGTGGCTATCCGCGCATCCTTGACACCATAACGATTTTAAGGCCTGAGACGATCGTGCGTTGGCATCGCAAAGGCTTCGCTGCATTTTGGCGATGGAAATCCCGCCCTCTCGGTGGTCGACCGCAGATCGACAAGGAGGTGCGCGACCTTATCCGAAGAATGAGTTCCGAGAACCCGCTCTGGGGTGCGCCGCACATCCACGGCGAGCTTCTGAAGCTCGGCTTCGACGTCGCCCAGTCGACAGTCTCGAAGTACATGGTACCGAGGCGAGGTCGACCATCGCAAACATGGAAGACCTTCCTTCACAACCACGCTGACGGCATCGCATCGATTGATTTTATTGTAGTTCCGACGATTGCCTTTGAGCAACTCTTCGCATTTCTTGTTCTCGAGCAAGGACGGCGGCAGTTGTTGTGGTTTGCGGTTACCCGGCATCCGACGGCGGAGTGGTTGGCACGCCAAATTACCGAGGCATTTCCCTGGGACACGGCGCCAGCATACATCGTCCGCGACAACGATCGGGCCTTCGGCAGCGTATTCAGACGCCGCATCCAGGCGATGGGCATTCGGGATCGGCCCACGTCATTCCGCTCGCCCTGGCAGAACGGCCATGTTGAGCGCCTGATCGGATCGATCCGGCGCGAGTGTACCGGTCATCTGATCCTGCTCAACGAAGAGCACCTGAGGCGGATCCTTGCGAAATTCTCCGCCTATTATAATGGGTGGCGTCCTCATGTTTCGCTCGGCAAGGATGCGCCGGACGGGCGCCCGATCGATCGCTTCGGGGACATCGTCGCACATGCAATCGTAGGCGGATTGCATCACCGGTACGCACGTATCTAGTTTTTGGAAGCGACAATCACCAAGAGCTGGCCCATGGTTGCCTACCTTCCAAGCGCAAAACAGCGTAAGCTTAGTTTGGGCTTTTCGCTACGGCTCTAGCAGACCAAGTCGAATGGGCGCATATTTACGGCATGGCCAACGTCAAAGTTACTTGCAATTGCGGCGCGGTCTACGAGGTGATCGAAACCAAAGGTCCCTCCAGGGACCCGCATCCTTTTAAATGCGTCTTGTGTGAGAAAGAACTAATCGCATGGGAGGGGACTAACGTTGGACAGTTCCACCTTGTCGCGCGTCCCGAGGCGGATCGAGAGTAACGCCAAGCGTTCGCACGCCGTTGGCGCGCATGTTGCCGAGGGTCATGCGTGGTTTACTTAGAAAAATCGTTCGCTCGTAACACCACGGGTCGGTCGGACCGGGCCTGCTCTTCGAAGAACTTACGCGATGCTCGCTCTTCAATTATTTCGCGCAGCCGCATAAACTGATCTACGCGCTGATCCTCGTCAATAGTCTCTCAACCGCGCTGGTACAAAAGATCCGTCAGGTCACATCATGAACGGATTCTTGCACCGTCTTACGCTCCCGTAAAAGTCGTGTATTTGTTTGCTGTGCGTTCCATGAGACTAGCGGCCCGGGGACTGATAAAATTAACGTGTCTTTTTGGTCAGCGCTCACTCTGGGTTTGAGGTAGTTGCTCGGCCAGGACCGCCGTGACGTTTTTCGCCGCAGTAAGAACATGCTGCTCTCTTGCCTTACGCGCGAGTTCACCATCGCGTTGCTTCAGAGCGTCTAACAGGATGCGCTTTTCTTCGATTGTTTGCCGTGGTCGTCCCATCTGCTTTAGCGAGATGCCTCTCAATCGACGCAAACGGCTTCTCAGCGACTGGAGATAACCGGCCAGCATCTGGTTGCCCGCGGCTTGCAGTAACTTTTCGTGGAAAGTATCCAGAACATCCAACATCTGCTTTAGGTCACCTCGCTGCTCCGCCGCAGCGAGCTTCTCGACCAATCGTAACAATTCGTCCAGGTCCTCGTCCGATGCGTGCTCTGCACATTGTTTGGCCGCCCAACCTTCGAGCACGGCGCGGATTTCATACAGCTGGCGTGCTTCATCCGCCGACGTCGTGGCCACAATCGGCCCGCGATACTGCACGTTCTCGACGTGGCCTTCCGCCTCAAGCTGGCGCAGAGCTTCGCGCACGAGCGTTCGGCTCACGCCCAGCAAATTGCAGAGGTCTCGCTCGATTAGACGGGCCCCGGGCGCAAAATGGCCATCGACGATCGCCTGGCGCAGCTTCTCGACAACTTGCGTACGGAGATTCCCGGCGGGGCGTGCCACCGACAGCGAGCGTTTGACCTCATCTGATGATGTCACGCTGGGATCTTCTCCCTGCTGGTTAATTGCACGACGAGTGCGGCAATCACGGTGGTAGTCGGCTCTGCCCTGCAAATCAGCAAAAATGTCAGTTCCGACTTGCCAAGACCGGGGCTCCGGAATATCGATTGTATTACGGTATACCATAATCTATCAGAATGGCTATAGCGCTCACTCTTTCAAAATAGGATCGCCCGTTATGTACGCCGCGCCGCCGCTCGTTCAGACCGAAGTCTTCACCCGCATGCCGGAGAAACTGTACAAAACCGACGCCTATTCCGACTGGGTTGCCCATCGCGGCGCTGGCCCGCTGCATTCGTTTCTTGAAGGCCCGTCTTTCGATCGCGACGGAAATCTGTTCTGCGTCGATCTCGCGCATTCCAGGATTTTCAAGATTTCGCCAAAAGGCGAATGGGACGTCTTCGTCGAATATGAGGGAGAGCCCAACGGCCTGAAAATTCATCGCGATGGCCGAATCTTCGTTGCCGACCACGTGAAGGGTCTGCTGTCCTTTGATCCGAAGACTGCGGCAATGACCGTCGTGCTCGACCACCCGCATCGCGAAGGTTTCAAGGGCCTCAACGATCTGACCTTTGCCTCGAACGGCGATCTTTATTTTACCGATCAAGGCCAGAGCGCGCTGGAAGACCCAACCGGGCGCATCTATCGCTTGCGCGCGAGCGGCGAACTCGACCTGCTGTACAAAGGGCTGGAAGGGCCTAACGGACTTGTGCTCAACCGGGCCGAGAACATTCTTTACGTCGCTGTTACACGCACCAACCGCATTGTCAGCATCCCGCTGCGGCCGAATTACAAAGGCATCAGTAAGGCCGGCATCTTCATCCAGCTTTCGGGCAGCCCGACCGGACCGGACGGCATGGCGCTCGATGAAAGCGGCAACCTTGTCATCGTCCACGCGGGTTTTGGCACCGTTTGGGTTTTCAGCGCGCTTGGCGAACCGGTCTACCGCATCAAGTCATGCGCCGGTATGCGAACGACGAACGTCGCTTACGGCGGCCCGGACCGCAAGACGTTGTTCGTCACCGAAGCGGAGCAGGGGGTCATCCTGAAGGCGACGCTGCCGACGCCTGGCGTCAAAATGTATGGGCTCTCGTAATGAAATCTCCGCTTGACGTTCTGAAACTGTATGCGCCGCACGACTATACCCTAAGCGGCGCATTCGACAGTCGTCGGGCGGCATGCGGAGACAAGCCGTTCTTGTTGTTTGAAGGAGCTTCGCTTTCCTGGAATGGCTTCGGTTCCAAGGTCGCGAAACTGGCCGAGGCGTTTCATGCGCGCGGCGTGGGCAAAGGAGATCGCGTCGCCATTATGGCGCGCAATCACATCGGCCATGTGTTGACGTTGTTCGCCCTGGTGCGATTGGGCGCGATCATGGTTCCTGTCAATCCCGATTTCAAGGAAGCGGAAACGCGCTATGCGTTGGGTCATGCCGCGATCAGCGGCGTGCTTGCATCGCTGGAAACATTGACCACGGTTCGGCGAGCCGTCGTGGGCCTCGACACGGGGCCCTGGATGATCCTGCTCGACGGCAGCGATGAGGGGACACCGTCGTTCGACAGCGTGCTGGCGCAAGCCTATTCCGCCGCGCCTCCGAACGTTGGCGCAGGCGATGATACCTGCTTGATCATATACACCTCGGGAACCACCGGCGTCCCCAAAGGCGTCATGCACAGCCAGAGGAACTTCGTTACTGCGGGCGAAGCCTTTGTGCAGCGCGTACACCTGCAGGAGAACGATCGCGTCATGATCGTGCTGCCGCTCTTTCACATGAATGCGCTGTTCTACTCGGTCGCCGGCGCGCTCGCCGCTGGCGCCAGCGCGATCATTGTACCGCGATTCTCCGCTTCGACCTTTTGGCAGACCGCAGCCGATAACGGCGCGACCGAGGTCAATATCATTGACGCAATGGGGACGATCCTCAAATCGCGCCTGCGCAGCGAATATCGCGCGGATCATACAATTCGCGCCGCCTACGGCGTGCGTGAGAATGTGGCCAAGACATTCCGCGAGGAATTCAACATTCCTGACTTGTTCAGCGGCTTCGGAATGAGCGAGATTCCCGGCGTGACCTGCAATCCGTTCCGCGCGCCCAACAAGCCGGGCAGCATGGGCGTGATTGGCCGGCATCCTTGACTCGGTCCGTCCCTGGGCCACCTGTCGTATCGTAGATGACAATCGAAATGACGTAGCGGATGGGGAAGTCGGCGAGCTTGCGGTCAAGACCCCGATCGTCATGCAGGGTTATTTCCGCGACCCGGAGCAGACCGCCGCGGCCTTTCACGATGGCTGGTTTCTCACCGGTGACATGGTGCGCCGGGACTCGGACGGCTTCTATTTCTATGTGTCGCGTAAGAAGGACATTATTCGTCGGCGCGGCGAAAACATCGCCGGCGCCGAGCTCGATCGCGTCATCGGGCAGCATCCGGACGTGCTCGAGGTGGCCGTGATCGCCGTGCCGTCGGAACTCGGCGAAGACGAGATCTTGGCGGCAGTCGTTCGCCGGCCGGGCACCGACGTGAGAGCAGCCGAAATCGCGCAGTGGTGCCGTGAACGTCTGGCGCCGCAGAAGGTGCCTCGTTTCGTCTGCTTCGTGGAACAACTGCCGCATACGCCCACGCACAAGATCGCCAAGGAAACACTCAGAAAAGATCGAACATTGGTCACAAGCGCGGTGGATCTGCAAGGAACAGCTGCCGCCTCGTAGTAGGAGGAATCAAATGTTGCACCGAATTTTCACATTGATCGCCGCTCTTGCCGCCGTCTTTTGTATCGCGCCGCAAACACGGGCGGACGAGTATCCCAGTCATGTCATCCGTCTCATTGTGCCATACGCGCCCGGCGGCGGCACCGATGTAATGGCCCGGCGGCTCGCTGAGGAAATGAGCGCGAGCCTTGGCAATCGCGTCATCGTCGAGAATGTCGGCGGTGCCGGCGGAAATATCGGCATGCAGCAGGTCGCTCGCGCAACGCCGGACGGGTATACGATCGTGCTCGCGCTCACCGCCCAGTTCGCCGTGAATCCGAGTCTGTATCGGAAGCTGCCTCATGATCCCGTCAAGGACTTCGATCCGATCGCGCTGTTGGCGGTTGCACCTTACGTCCTGGTGGTGCACCCCAGTCTTCCGGTTCACAACGTAAAGGAACTCGTCGAATTGGCGAAGAAAGAGCCGGGTAAACTCGCCTACGCCTCGGCCGGCAATGGCAGCGGCGCGCATTTGTCGGCGGAACTGTTGAAAAGCATGGCCGGCATCGAGATGATCCACGTGCCCTATAAAGGCGCCGGAGCCGCCTACGCCGACCTGCTGGCAGGCCGCACCCAGGTGATGTTTTCTACTTACGCTCCGATCGCCGGTCATCTCAAGGCGGGAACGCTCCGCGCCATCGCCGTGAGCACGGAAAAAAGAGCCCCCGGACTGCCCGATGTGCCCGCGGTTTCCGAGACGCTTCCCGGTTATCGATCAGACGTCTGGTACGTGATGGCGGCACCGGCCGGGACGCCAGCTGCAATTGTTGCGCGTTTGAATAAGGCGGCGCTCAGTGCCCTCAAGAGCCCCACCATTGGCGAGCATCTCGCAAAAGACCTCATCCAGGTGATCGGCAGCCGTCCGGACGAGGTCAAATCGTTCATCCAGAGCGAAATCATCAAATGGGGTGAGGTCGTTAAGAAATCCGGAGCCACCATAGACTGACACTTGAGCACGCGAGCCGCTCGCCGCCAGCATTACGGAGGTCCCGAATGGCCAGCCGAAAGACGTTACGTTCCGACCTCGCTTGGGCCACGCCTGAGCGGATATTCATCAAAGGTCTTGACCTGTGCGAAGACCTGCTCGGCAAGCTCTCGCTTGGCGACATGGCCTTTCTTGAGATAATGGATCGCCGTCCCACCGACGCAGAATCCAAAGTCTTCAACGCCATGGCGCTGACCTTGGTCGAACATGGCCTGACGCCAAGCGCAATCGCCACGCGCATGACATTGGCGGGCGCGCCCGAGGCCATGCAGGCGGCGGTTGCCGCCGGCCTCTGCGGTCTCGGCAGTGTGTTCGTTGGTAGCATGGAGACGGCGGCGCGCGTCCTGCAGGAGGCTTTGCCGTCATCGCAAACCCGCGGCGAGATCACCGCGCTTGCACGCAATATCGTGACGGCTCATGTCGCGGCAAAAAAGCCCATTCCCGGCATTGGCCATCATTTCCACAAGCCGGCCGATCCGCGCGCGGGCAAGCTTTTCGAGATCGCGCGGGATAACGGCCTTTCCGGCCGCTATGTCGATCTCATGCGAGCGGTGGCGCACGAAGCCGAGCAGCATCTCGGCAAGTCGCTGCCGGTGAACGCCACCGGCGCAATCGCTGCGCTTGCAAGTGAGCTCGGAATGCCCTGGAACATCGTTCGCGGGGTCGGCGTAATCGCGCGTGCCATCGGCTTGGTCGGTCATATCCGAGAAGAGCTCAAGGATCCGCTTGCCCGCGAGATCAAGACTCGTACGGAAGAAGAAGCGACGTCGCACCTGCGTTGAAAGTCGATGAACTGTGCCTGACACAAAAGCGGTCAAGCGACACCGAAACGCTTGATCACTTCTTCATTGAACCTAAGCCCTAATCCTGGCTTATCCCAAACCACCAGTTCACCGTTCACGACTTGGGGCACTTCCTCGAACAGAGGTGCTCCCCATGGAATGTATTCGACCGTCAAGCCGTTCGGCACCCCTGCTACCAGATGCATGCTGATTTCCGGCATGATGTGGCTTATAACTGGTAGATTGAACGCCTCAGCCATGCCCGCCACCTTGAGCCATTGGGTGATGCCACCGACCCGTAGAAGGTCAATCATCACGATGTCAACCGACCGAGCCTCCAGCATTTGGCGGAACGGCGTGATGCCGAAGACATACTCGCCGCCTGCAACCGGTGTGGCAAGCACATCGGCCACTCTTGCCTGTCCCGAGTAGTCATCAAATGCCGTAACGTCCTCGAGCCACGAGAGGTGAAAGTCCTCAAGACGCTGCCCGATGGAAATAGCTTCATGCACACCCCATCGCTGGTTAATGTCGCACATCAAACTTACGTCGGGGCCAATGCTTTCGCGCACCAAACGAACGCGCTCTACCTCATTCTCCGGCCTGCCGCCCAGACCCAGCTGCATTTTGATCTGACGGAAGCCGTTATCAGCAAGCCGCTTTGCGGCGGCAACAACGTGATCGAGAGGATAGCCGCGTTGCAGCGCCCCGCTGGCATAAGTGGGGATGCGGTTACGATGGCCGCCCACGAGGCTTGCAACGGGTACGCCACATAATTTACCTTTAATGTCCCACAAAGCGATGTCGATCGACGCTAGCGCGAGCGTCGCGATTCCGCCCGGACCAGCGAAGTGTGTGGCAGCGCGCAACTTTTGTGAGATAGCTTCCGCGCGCATCGGGTTTTCGCCAATCGTCAAAGCGCCAAGATGTTCCACCGTCAGTTTCAGGGCCCCCGACATCGCTCCCGCATAGTAGCCTGGGAAGCACGTGAAGCCGATTCCATCGGTACCGTCATCCGTCCGGATTCGCAGCGCGATGACATCCCGCATAGTGCCCGGCGGAACCGGCCCGTTCGCCAACGGTTCCGCTGCAGGCAATCGAACGATGCGCGCGTTGACATGAGTTATCTTCATTTGCGTTCAACCCAATTCTGTCGCATGGGACTTGATCCGCTGTCGAGCGCGGCTATGCAAGCACAGCGACGCTTGACACCCAATTGTTTTAGCACCGATGCTTTCTCTAAACCGCGATCCGTATGAATATTGAACGTATTGGCCCGAGCATCGACGAGATTAATATCCAATAAATTCATGTTTTGGGCTGACTTGCCGGCAATGGAATCACATCACCCAAAGCCAACGTGGTTGCCGGGTTCGCCATCCGTGCTCGCATCGGCTTTAAAACGAACACCGCGAGCAGCGCGGCCACGGCGTTCATGCCTGCCGCGGTAATGAAAGTCGCCTGCCATCCCCCGGTAACCGCGGTTAGCAAGCTGGACAAAGGCACAAGCAGGGACGCGGTCCCCTTAGCAGTGTAGAGTATGCTAGCATTCGTCGCGGCGAACTTCGTTCCGAATGTGTCGGAACTAAGCGTCGGAAACATGCTATAGATTTCGCCCCAGGCAAAAAAGACTACGCCGCTCAGAATAACGAAGGCAATCGGAACTCCGCCAAGCCAATAGAGAGCAATGATGCCCGCGGCTTCCGCAAAGAATGCAACAGCCAATGTATTCTCGCGCCCGAAAATGTCCGATACCCATCCGAAAAACGGTCGGGCAAAGCCATTAACAGTACGATCCAGCGTAAGTGCGAAAACAAGTGCCGGCAAAGTGACGCCTAAAATTGTTACGGGAATGCTGAAGATGCCAAAATCATGCGCGATCACGCCAAGCTGAGCGGTCGCCATAAGGCCGCCCGCGGCGACAAGGACGAACATCACGTAAAGCACCCAGAATACAGGTGTTTTTAAAATTTCTAGCGGCTCAAAATCACGCGTGGTTTGAAACAGGTCACCAAATCTTTGAAGTCTCCCCTGCTTGATCGTTCCTTGTGCCGGCGTCCTAAGAGCAAGCCCTAAAATCAACACTACAAGGCCTTGGCCAATACCAAAATACAAAAATGCGGCCTCATATCCCGACGATTTGATCAAGCTCGCAAGCGGCGCAACAGTGAGGGCCGACCCGAAGCCGACGCCCGAGGCTGTAAGCCCCATCGCCAGCCCGCGCCGATCAGGGAACCATCGCAATGCATTGCCGAAGCAACTGCTAACGACCGCGCCGACACCCAGGCCGCCGAGGGCCGCCGCTATATAGAGCACGGAGAGTGAGTCGGCGATCGAGTTCATCGACCATGCAACGGCGCAAAGGATTCCGCCGATCACTACGCCGAACCGCGATCCGAAGCGGTCGGCAAGATAACCTTCGAGCGGGATCAGCCAAGTCTCGGTGAGCACAAAAACCGTGAATGCGACCTGAATCGCTGCCTTACCCCAATGTTGAGCGGCATCAATTGGACCAACAAAGAGCGTCCAGCCATATTGCAGATTGGCAATTGCCGCCATGCAGGCAATTCCAAGGAGCAACTGTATCCAGCGATAGTATGTCGGCAGCGTCTGCAATTTAGCCCTCATCTCTAGCGCTCCCGTTTTCAATGACCTAAGGCCAAGGCCCTCACTTTAGGAACAGCGAAATTCGCCTGCTAAAACCGGAGGCTTTCGGTAACGGGCGTCGTAGGCGTAAGACTTGCGTTGTCTCGAGACACCGGACGACATCAATTCACCGCCGTAGGCGCGAGCACCTCGATGTCGGTTACCACGTCAATGATCGCAGGGCGTTTGGCCACGAGCGCTTGCGCCAACGCTGCTGGGAAGTCACTTGCCCGCTCGACCCGAATTCCAAGCGCCCCGATGCTTTCGGCGAGGTTCGCGAAATTGACTTTATTGAAAGTCCACAGCTCGCGCGACTTTTTGGTCGGTGCGCCGTCGTAGACACGGTCGAAACCGCGTTTTGACTGGTTGCCGCCACCATTATTGTTGACGACCGTGACTGCGTTGATATTCCAGCGAACTGCGGTCTCGATCTCGGCTATGTGGTACCAAAGCCCGGCATCGCCGGTGAACGTCACGACAGGGCGATCTGGACAGGCACATTTCGCACCGAGCCCTGCCGGGAATGCCCAGCCGAGATGACCGGAGCTGCGCATGTAACTCTGTTTTGGGCTCTTGAGATCGTACATCCCGCCCATCCACATTCCGGCGTGGCCGGTATCGACGACAACGATGGCGTCGTCGGGCGTATGTTGGGTGAGCTCGTGGCAAAGCCGCTCTGGCCGAATTGGAATGGCATCGGACGTCAACGCGGAATTGTATTTATCCCGCCACGAAGCGCACACCGCCTTCACCTCCTCGAGCCAAGGTTTACGCGTGCCAGCACTGGCCCCGTCAGCCTCCGTGAGCATGCGCGCGAGTGTGGCCTTGGCATCGCCATTGACCCCAGCAAGCAAAGGGTAATTGCGGCCCAGCGTTTCCGCGTCAATGTCGATTTGGATAGACGGCGTGCCGATCGGCGGCACAGTCCAGAAGTGTGTCGTCATGCCGCCGGCCGTTGTGCCGACGAAGCAAATGAGGTCGGCACGGTTGACCACCCGATTGGCGCTTTCACGCGAATAGCTGCCGACAACCCCGACGCTGAGTGGATGCATTCCCGAGATCGTGTCCTTGCCGTTTAACGACGTTGCGACCGGAATGGCGAGCGCCTCGGCGAGCTCGACCAGTTCAAGTGCGGCACCGGATGCTTTCACGCCGCCACCGGCCACGATCACAGGTCGTTGGGCCGCCTGCAGGTGCGCAAGCGCAGCCAGCACGCTTGCCCGGTCCGGCTCTGGCCGAAACGGGGGAACGCGGGAGAATTGCCTCTCACATAGCGGTTCGAGCTCGGCTTCCTCGGTGTCGCATTGACCCTCGTTGCCGCGAAATTGCAAATGTACCGGACCCGGCGTTCCGGAAGTGGCGGAACGAAACGCCTGCCGCACCATGTCGGGAAACCGGCCGACGTCGTCGACAGTGGCATTGAATTTGGTCACGTTGTCAAACGCCGGAATGTCGTCAACTTCCTGGTAGACGCCGCGAAATTTCGTCGACGGTGTGCGTCCGCCGGTGAAGGCGATCACCGGCGCATGGGCAAGCCAGGGATCGCGCAGTCCGGCGGCGAGATTGAGCGCGCCGATCACCTGCGCCATGCAGACACCGGGCCTTCCCGATGCGCGCGCATAGCCGTCCGCCATGTAAGCTGCCGCCTTCTCGCCATGCACATGAAGGCGCTTAATGTCGGTGCGTTTCTCCATCTCGGCGAAAGTTCGCCTCAAGACGGCGGGAACGTGGAACACGTGGGTAACTCCGTAGCCTTGCAACATGTCGGCAAGGCATGCCGCTCCAAGCATCTTCTTGCGGTTGTGACCGAGCATGACGTACTTCTCTCCTTTGCGTGGCCTGGCACCTCGCAGCCATCTAGATTTCTGAGGTGTTCAGAAATCGCTTCTGGCAAACACCAAGCGGGAAAACCGATGAACAGCTTTCCTCGCCCTAAATACGCTAGTTCTCCTCCGTGACCGCAAACTCGTGATTTATCAAAACGCCCACGTTAGTGCCGGGGCGATCAAGACAACTGAGATGACGAAAAACGGCGCCGCCTGGAAGCCTCTCTGAGTGAGCGTTCCGAAACCGATCGGAAAAATCGCACCTCTGAACTGTCTCAACACATTCATCATGTTCGAAACTGAATTCTCGCATCTCCGGCTTACGTGCAGTGCTAATGGGTCAGAACGTTGCTTTCGAGTGTAGAATTATGAATTACTAAGGAGGGCATTAACTCCTCTTGTTTTCTCCACTACGGCTCAATGGAGTTTCATGTGGGTTTTCTCGACTAGGCCGATCCATTTTGCGGTGTCGGATCTGATAAAAGCTTCAAACTCATTCGGCGTGTTGTGCTCGGCCGGCTCATAACCGGCGACCGCGAGTTGGTGGCGAAGATCGGTGTCGTCGAGCCCGCCTTGCAGTGCTTTGTTGAGTTTTTCGACGACATGAGCCGGAGTCCCTTTTGGGGCTACGAGGCCGTTCCAGCCGAGAACTTCAAAACCTGGCAATCCCGAATGCGCGATCGCGGGCAGGTCTGGAGCGAGCCTGGACGGCTTCAGCGTGGTAACGCCAATACCGCGCACGAGGCCGCTTGCGATCTGGGATTGGGCGAGCGAAGAGATCGCAAACATCATCTGCACGTTCCCGCTCATGACTGCACTGAGCGCCGAGTTGGCTTCGCGGAAAGGTACATGCACAATGTCGAGTCCAGCCATAGACTTGAACAACTCGCCGGCGAGATGGGGAGGCGTTCCAATTCCTGACGAGGCATAATTAAGCTTGCCAGGATTGGCCTTGGCGTAACTGATCAGCTCGGCGAGGTTATGCGCGGGCACTGACGGATGTACGACAAGGATGAACGGTGATGTGGTCAAAAGCCCCACCGGCGCGAAGTCTCGACGTAGATCGAGCGTCATCTGCTGCAGTGCTGTATTAATAGTGTAAGACGCGCTCGCGAGCAAAAGATTATAGCCGTCGGGCGGTGTGGCGGCGATAACCTGCGCAGCAATAACGCCTCCCGCTCCAGGCCGCGGTTCGATTACGACTTGCTGGCCTAGCGCTTCAGTAATCTTGGGGCCGAATAGCCGGATAGTAATGTCAGGACCGGGACCAACGACGACGCGGATATAACGTGTCGGATAATCCTCGGCGTCGGACGTCTCGCAGCCCAGTAAGATCATGGTTCCGATGCTGACAAGTAAATTGCGACGTGATTGCATGGACATGCTCTCGGTGTGAGAAATTATTTATTGCCGTGGTGCTCACCGGCTTTCGCGCGATAAAGGTGACCCCCATTGGTAGTCACGTAGAGCCAGTCGAGATCGTATCCTCCGAAACTGCATCGATTGGGTAAATCGGCTGGCAGCCTGTGTGTCTCCAAAATGCGACCATCTGCGGCAAAGACGTAGATCAATGGCCCAGGCCCACTTCGCTGCCACCCGCCGCAGGCGATGATGTTGCCTTCGGCGTCGAGGCATAGGCCTTCGATGCCGCGATGTGGTCCACGATGGTCACTGCCGAAGACGTGCAGCAGCACATAAGGCTCAAGGCTGCCATCCTCGCGTATCGGGTAGGCGCGCAACTCGCGCGCAAGGTCGCCGGAGAGCCCGCCGTCCGCGACATAGAGTGTCCGTTCGTCGGCAGAAAGCAGCAGCGCGCGCGGTTCCGTGGTATCATACGTCATCCGTTTGGCGGTCCAGGCATGACGATCGTTACGCTCAAGCCTCAGCACGGAGGCATGGTCGAGAAGGGGAAAGATTGCCGGGCCGAACGGCATCACGGTATGATGCGGATCCGTGAACCAGATCCGATGTTTCGAATCGACGATGAGATCGCTTGGCTGGTTATGATATTTCCCGTCGAGTAACGCGTCGATCGCCGAAATACGACCATCAGGGGTGAACTCTATAAGCCGCCGCCCACCTTCCTGGGCGCCGTATAATTCGCCACCGGGTCCGCGCGCAAGTCCGTTCACTCGGTTGATATAGCGCCGAAGATCTTTCGTCCCACCCGTCTTCGGATCAAATCGCAGCAGCCGGCCCTCGTCGATTGCACTGAACACCACGTATTGTCCATCCCAAACGACACCGCCGGTCGCGCCTTCATAAGGGCCGGCAATTAGTTCGAACTGCCACGTCATCAAAAGCTCCTACCAGACCGGAATGCCGGGAATTTCTGTGCGCGTGCGGTATACGGCGTGATAGGTGGTCACGTAGAGCGAACGCCAATCGTCGTCGCCCCATGCCAAGTTTGTGCTGTGCCCTGGAATGCGCAGACGACCAAGTAAGCTCCCGTTATTGTCGATGATGTGAATGCCGCCCGGTCCGGTGCAGTAAACATTGCCTTCGCGGTCGACCTTCATGCCGTCGGCAACACCTGGTTCGTTGCCTGTGAGCTTATGAAACAGCCGCCCAGGCCCAGCGGTACCGTCGGCTTTGACATCGAAGGCTCGGATGATGCCGAGTTGGGTATCATTAACGTAGAGAATTGTCTCGTCGGGGCTGAAACACAAACCGTTGGGATAGGTGCAATCCTCAACCACGAGCTTCACCTCGCCAGATGGCGTGAGGCAGAACACTCCCTGGATATCAAGCTGCCGCTGCAGGTCCTCTCCGACCATGCCAGGGATCACCAAACCGCCCGCCGAATCCGTCCAGTACACCGTGCCGTCTGAGCGCACGACGATGTCGTTTGGGCTATTGAACTTCTTGCCCTGATAGTGGGATGCGATGGTGACGAGCGAACCGTCCTTTTCGACGCGCCATATGGTGCGTGCCGACCAGCCGGCCACGACTAGGCGACCTTGCCGATCAAAAGTCATTCCGTTGGCGTGACTGGATGGGTGAATAAGAACCCGCTTTCCGACGCCAGGCGTCCATTGCCAAATCGTATCGCCGATAATATCGACCCATAGAAAGCGCCTTTCGCGACGATCCCATACCGGACCTTCGCCAAAATAAAGGCCATGCGCGATCTGATCGAGCGGCGGGTGGGTACCCACGATGAGTTCGATGCCCGGCGCGATCAAATCGACGTCCAACGTAATACTCCCCTCATTCGAGGTTCTATAAATGAACGCTAGCGCTAGTACGGATATTATTCAAGATTGGAATTATGTTTCATTCTACTATAACTATTAAATATACTATGATAACTAATTGGCTCGCTGGTGGCCGCGATCAACATTTAATTTTGGACGCGAGCGCCTATCCGTTCCTTCCTAAAATCATATCCGCGTCTAAACGGTCATGCGGCCCAACAGAACGGGCCCCCTATTGTTGAATTGTCGGCGCAGCGTTGCATTCTTGGGCGACGTTAAGCGCGTACACAATTCGTTGTAAAAAAAAGCGGATACAGAACTTGCCGCAGATGGGGGGGGCGGCAACGCAGTTGTCAGGATGGCGATGGTTGTGGTCCGTTTTGTTGATCCGCGCCTTCAGCAACCATTACTTTCGATTATTTCTCACTAATAATGACACGCATGGCAGTGTCTACGGCGCGGCGATCCCATTTTGCCGCAAGCCTTTCGATGAAATCGTACATATGGCCAGGAAGGTATTTTCCTCGTCGAAGCATAACATGAAAGACCGTTGGGAGGAATAAATGAGCGACGTCGATTGGGCGTAGGTCGCGGTCTCGTTCTGGTTCGTAGGCTACGGAAAGTAGAACTGCGACGCCGAGGCCGAGCTCAACATAGGCCTTAACAACGTCGGCATCGAGAGCGCTCAGGACGATGTTAGGGGTGATCCCGATCGCTTGAAATGCATTTAACACCGTCAGGCCGCCTTCAAGACTGGGATCCAGGGTGATGATGGGGAACTGCGCAATTTTCTTTAGGGTAATTCGCTTTTCTTGCAGGAGAGGATGCCGTTTCGGGACAATCACGCTGCGGTGCAACGCCTCGCCAGCAAGGAACAAAAGCTCGTCATGGACTTCGAGCGGTTTCCCCCCAATGCCCATATCGGCGTCGCCGGAAGCGACCCATTCGGCTATCATTGACGGAATACCCTGCCGCAATACGAGCTGCACATGTGGGTGGCTGCGGATGAAATCCTTAATCACCGGGCGCAACACGTAGCGAGCATACATATGCGTCGTCGCGATTACGAGACGACCACCACCCTTCTGCGTAAATTCCTCGGTGATGCGCTGAAGATTCTGCGCCTCCCAAACCGTTCGACGCGCCGCATCGATAATGGCTTCGCCCATCGAAGTGAGGCCGACGATCCGATTTCCACGGCGAATTAGTAGGTCGGCGCCAAGCTCGGTTTCAAGCAAGCGGATCTGCTTGCTGATAGCTGGCTGTGAGGTGTCCAATGCGCTTGCCGCCCGCGAAATACTGAACCCCTCCTGGGCGACAGCGCAGAGATAATGCAGGTGCTGAAGCTTCATTCTTTGTGTCCCCTATTGGCCGTAAAATCATGCCAAACAAATGTAGAAAACTGATTTCGATGGACATTAATTTGATCCCACCCGTCGCGCTACCAGCACGCGTATCCTTGACATTCGGTTAAGTAATTATTCCGTTTAGTTATTAGTATAGCACCAACAATTCCAAGCTTGCATAGTGAGTGCTGGAGCGTTAGCCTCCTTAACTAGACAATGCTGAGCAACATTTGTGGGCAGGAGGCGCCACGCCTTGGGCTTGCCTGCCTCGATAAAGATACAGAGCCACAAAGGAGCAGATCGTTATGACGAAGATGACAGGTGCCCGACTGTTTGCGGAAATGATGCGAGGCTACGAGGTCAGTCACGTCTTCTTCGTTCCGGCGTTCATGCTGAAAGCGTTTGCAGAAATGGAGGATATGCCGATCCGCCGGATTATGGTCCATGGCGAAAAGGCGGCGGCATATATGGCGGATGGTTACGCCCGCGCAAGTGGAAAGCCCGGGGTCTGCATGGCCCAGATGATCGGCGCATCTAATCTTGCGGCCGGACTGCGCGATGGGTTCATGGCGGGTACTCCACTTATCGCAATTACAGGTGGACCGACGCCGCAGTCTCGCTACCGTCACGCTTATCAAGAGGTTGACGATATCTCGCAGTTTGACGCGGTGACCAAATTTAATGCGCAGATTGATCATGTGACACGAATGCCCGATTTAATCCGACAAGCCTTTCGTGTTGCGACCACCGGCTCACCCGGCCCAGTACATTTGCGCGTACAAAGCCACCTCGGCCAAATATCCGAGGCTGAGGCGGAGCTCGATTCGCTGATCGAAGAGCGATACCGCCGCGTGCCGGCATTCCGGCCCGAGCCCGACATGGAGCAGGTAGTAGCGGCGCTCGAAGGCCTCATGGCAGCCGAGCGTCCAGTCATCGTAGCTGGCGGGGGTGTAATCCGTTCGGGCGCCGAGCGCGAGGTCGTTTTGCTTGCGGAGAAGCTTTCGATTCCGGTTGCGACCTCACTCAACGCCAAAGCGGCGATCACCGATGACCATCCGCTAGCGCTCGGCGTTGCAGGCGCCTATTCGCGCGACTGCGCCAACCGCGCATTAGCGGAAGCCGACCTTGTTTTCTTCATCGGTAGTCATACTGGCGGCCAGGTCACCAACAATTGGATGTTCCCACCCGTCGGAACGCGTGTCATCCAGCTCGACATCGAGCCGCAAGAGCTCGGGCGCAATTATCCAAATATCGTTTCCGTCCTCGGCGATGCAAAAGTCACGCTTCGACGCATGATCGATTCAATGCCGCTGCAACCAGCAAAGGCGGCGGCTGGCTGGCTCCAGCGCGTCCGACAACTTGTAGCGGAATGGCGGGACGAGTATGCGCCAGTGCGCAATTCCGATGCAACTCCGATGCGTCCCGAGCGCATCTGCAGGGAGATTTCGGACGTATTGCCGTCCGACGGCGTTGTCGTCTCGGATACCGGCCACGCCGGAATTTGGACTGCCAGGATGCTTGAACTGAGGCAGCCCGGGCAGGGTTATTTCCGAACCGCGGGTACTCTCGGTTGGGCGTTTCCGGCTGCGCTCGGGGTCAAATGCGCTTTACCCGCCCGTCCAGTAGTTTGCTTCACCGGTGACGGCGGCTTCTACTATCATATTGCTGAACTCGAGACGGCGCGTCGGCACAACATTAATGCTGTGATCGTTGTCAACAACAACAGCGCGCTCAACCAAGAAATTCGGCTTAACGATGCCGCTTACGGCGGCAAGCAACGCGGGCGATCAGAGGAGATGTGGCGGTTTCCCGATATAAATTTTGCCAAGGTGGCTGAAACTTTCGGTTGCGTTGGAATGCGCGTTGAGCATCCAGGCGAATTGAAAGAAACACTCAAAAAAGCGATCGCGATGAACAAACCGGTCGTTATCGACGCGGTGAGTGATATGTACGCGATTGCAAATAAGCCGTGGGTTCCAACTGGCGCGCAGGAATTCCATTCATTTCAAAAGTCGCGGGCCTAATAAATTATCGGAGTCAAGCATGGATGATGCAATAAGGCCGATTCGACGCGTGGTGACCGGCAACGACGAACATGGTCGGTCCGGCGTATTGTTCGACAGCGCAGCTCCCAACGTAAAGACCAGTCCCTTCCAAAAGGGCACCAACATGACCGACATCTGGGTGTTCCACACCTGCCCGGCCGTGATCACCGGTGACCGGGACGATGGCAATTTGCCGTTCAATTTCGAGCCGCCATCTATGGGCGGACACATGCGTATCGTGCAGTCTGCAGGAAAGCCAAAAGATTATGACCCAAACAATGATAAGTTCATTACCCCAGAACACTCACCGCGCAAAACCGAAGGTGGGACGTGGGAACGCGGCGGCCAAAATCTCTACAAGACGCGCATGCACAAGTCGCAGACCCTGGATTACGGCATCCTGCTTTCAGGCGAACGCGTCCTTCACACCGACGACGGCCCACGTGTGCTCAAGCCCGGTGACGTCGTTGTACAGGTTGGCAGTTGGCACGCCTGGTCAAACCCGAACCAGGGTAGCCAAATGGCGTTCGTGATGATGGGCGCCAACTTCGAAGACTGAAGAGGAAGATATGATGGATGCAAAATCTGCCCGCCGCATAGTCGTTATTGACGAGGGCGATCGGTCGCGCATTATTTCCGAGGGCCCATCGGTCGACGTGTATACCGACCCGATGCGCCCTGGGTTTTCCTCTGCCCGAATGTGGGTGACCAATCATACGCCGGCGAAATTGAAGAACGTACGAGAATCCACACATTTGCGACATACACTTGAACCGCCTCCGGCGGGGTCGGTCTGCCGTATCGTTACCTTTCCACCCGACGAAACCTACGGGTCCAGGGTTGGCCCCCGAGAGGTGCCGGAATTTTTCGCAGCGATGGGGTCGCCTGCTGCTTCGACCTACTGCAAGGAAGCCCCGAGTCCTTACATGCAGAAAACTCGGACACTTGATTTATGTCTCGTGCTGGATGGCGAGATTACGCTTTTGCTCGACAAAGAGGAGGTCCATCTGAAGGCCGGCGATACGGTAGTGCAGCGCGGCACCAATCACGCTTGGAGTAATCGCTCGAACTCAACCCTGTACCATCGCGATCTCCTCACACGATGCAATCTAGTGCCACCACGTAGCGTTTTGGAAAGCATGCTCAGACAAAGGAGAAGCTATGCGATCATTTTTCCGCCTGATCCTCATTTTACTCGCAGTCTCCTGTATGGCGCCGGTTAGCGCAACACGAGCAGAAGACGGCTACCCAACAAAAACCATTTTCTTCGTCGTCGGACCGGGCCCGGACACCGTGGCTCGACTTATTGCGCAGAAGATGGCGGCGGACTTGGGCCAACAGGTGCTGGTTGACCCCCAGCCCGCGGGCGGCGGCCTGGTTGCGGAACATAAAGTAGCGGATGCGGCTCCAGACGGCTATACGCTGCTGCTCACCACCGGATCGTATTCCATCAACGAAATTCTGCGCCCCAAGTTAACGGTCAAACTAATGCGCGACTTGGCGCCTGTGGTCGAGATCGCATCGCTGCCATTTGTCGTCCTTGTTCCGTCCTCGCTGCCGGTTGAGACGCTGGCTGACTTGGTCAAGCTCGCGCGCACCAAGCCAGGTGAAATCAATTGTGCGTCGTCTGGCGTGGGTACGACTGCACATCTCGGCTGCGCGCTGTTCAATGAAGTCGCTAAGATCAAAACCATCCATGTGCCGTACAAAGGCCTCGGGCCAGCGATCGTCGATTTGATCGCAGGTCGCGTTCAAATCGCATTCTCAGTGCCGACCACGCTGCAATATGTAAAAAGTGGTCAATTGCGTGCACTGGCAGTAACAGGACCAAAACGTCTTCCCGCGCTTCCCGAAGTCCCGACGGTCGCCGAAGCCGGCTTTCCCGGTCTCGAGTTTACGTCCTGGAACGGCGTCCATGTGCCGGCAGGTACACCGAAAGGGATAATCGCCAAACTTAATGCAGAAATCAGCAAAATACGCAATCTACCGGAGATGCAGCGTCGCTTGGCTGATTTAGGGTTCATCCCCGAAGGCGGCACACCGGAACAGTTCGGTGAGTTCGTTAGGGCAGATGTCGCGCAATGGAAGAAAGTCGTGAAGGAGACTGGAGTGAAGATCGAATAGACTGGTGTGTGTACCGAAAAGCTCATCTGCATTGATTGGCCGAAAGAAACGCCTAACGTCAGCGCATCATGATCTCGTTGTTATGTTTCGGAATGACGGTCTCTTGACCAACGGTTGACCAACGATACGTCGCAACCAAATGCGAACATTCGGAAACGAACGTCACGAAAATGCACGAAAATGGTGGGGCCGGGAGGACTCTAACCTCCAACCAGACCGTTATGAGCGTACCTCTGGCCCAACCTCACATACGCTAAGGCACAATTCGCTCTTCGCGAAAGCGACGCAGTAGACGCACGAACATCGCCTCGCTATCGACCACATCTTGGAAGCCGTAGAGGCGCGACTTGGTCACGTCAGACATTATGTCCCAGTCCGCGCCAAACACATAGTCTGCGAAGGGCCACGCCACGAGATCCGGGTACCGGACACGCTTGAGCCCATACTTGGTTGTCATTTCTTCCCAAAGCGGACTCTTCTCGGCCATTTCCTGCGTGAGACAAATTGTCTCGAGATCGCCAATTGGCATTTCGAAAACGTCTGCGATCTTTGGCCAAAGATTCCGCCACCGGAAATAGTCGCCATTAGTAATATTGAAGGCTTGATTTCCGCATCGCTGCTCCGTCGCAGCCCACATAGCCGCATTCGCAAAATGCGTTGATTCAGTCACCTGATAGATCGTGTCGTAGGCACCAGGCTTGCCCGGAAAGCGCAGCGGCAAACCGAGTTCCTTCGATATCGCAGCGTAAACCGCGATTGCCGGAAGAATGCTCATTGGCGAGCCTGGTGAGAAACCGCAGAGTGTCTGGGGACGGAGCTCCACCCAGTCCCACACTTTTCCTTGTTGGTAAGCCGTGAGCCAGTCGATTTGGTCGAAATAATAATTGGGCGGCAGGTGACGCGGATCGGTTTCCCGCATAGGCGTCTTTAAGGGGCCGAGGTGCACGCCGTAGTATTTGGTACCGGTGACAAGCACGACTCGTTTCAGTTGACGCGCGGCGCGTTCGATGGCGGTGACCGAGTTCACCAACATCTCGCGATTAGGACCGGTATTTAATGCAAAATTCGATGCGCTTCCGGAAGTCGCTTGGAAGGCCGCGTAGAAGATATGGGTAACATCCGTCAGGTCGGCGAGCTTGCGTGCGGTGTCTTCGGCATCAAGCAGGTCGACGATAACGTGTCGGTAGCGCGGCCTGTCTGGCTCCTTTCGTCGCGACAGACCAATCACCTGCCAATCGCGTTCCTCGACGAGCCTCTCAATGATGTAACGGCCAATGACACCGAGCGAACCGACAACGACCGCCTTATTTTGCATACTTTGATTCAGATCGCGGAAAAGATGTGCCCAACGAGCCAAGTGGCGACCGCCCAGCCCGCACCGGTGAAAAAGCCCACACAAAACCAGACGCCAATCAGTTCTAGATTGAGCTTAGTAGGCATTTTGATTCTCCGGTTTGTCGAGGATTGATGAAAGCCTAACTAGAAGCCATCTCGCGTCGCAACGGTATTACTTTTCCCGCGTCGCGCAATTCATCAAGATACTCGGCCCAAGCCTGCATCACCGCGACGCCTCTAACCACCGTCATGTCGCCCCGACTGCGGGGTCTGTACCCTCGCGATCATCGCCCTCCCGCCGCAAAGGCGCCTTCGCTGATGAAACGCCACCCCGCAGCGTCTGCCGCACGTCGGTCATCTGGCGAGGTATAGGCTCGCAGCGAGTGATCGTTGCCAACCATCACATGCTCCTGCGCCGGAACGTATTGCTTGATCGTGGCAAGAAAGTTTGCCTTGTCCGTTCCGATCAAGCCCGGCCCAATAAAGGACAGCACGCGGTGCCATTCGGGTACTTGCAACGTGACCGCAGCCCAGTTGCCGCACAACCCCAGCACGTGGCCCTCCGCTCGCAACACAACCAGCGCCTCCCACTGTACGGGCCCGTGAGAGAGGTACAGCGTTTCGTCCACATCAAAAGCATACACCTTCATACAAATTTTCGCCTTTCGCCCCGCGCCCATCACGGAATACTTCATTTTGCGCGCAGTTACGACAGGTCCACTGCAAAGCGTTTGAGATCGGCGAGTGAGCAGTGGGCAAGAGCGCCCTCGTGAGTGGCGCGCAAGACCACGCGCGGGGCTTGGCTTGCCTCGAATGCCTCCTGCCAGCGGGGTGCACACAAGCACCAACGGTCACCGGGTTTCAGGCCTGGAAAGCCGAATTGCGGGACTGGTGTCGAAAGGTCGTTGCCGTGCGATTTGGAAAAATCGAGAAACGTCGAAGTCATCACGACGCAAACCGTGTGGCTACCACCGTCCTCACGACCAGTGTTGCAGCAGCCGTCCCGATAAAACCCCGTCATAGGCTTGGTTGAGCAGTCTTCAAGTGGCTCGCCGAGTACGTTGCGGGGTGTACGCCGCCCGCCAGGTCCACTACTGCTATCGTCCCTCAGCATTGACGTGTCCTTTAGCTTCACCCCGGCGGCAAGTCTACCGGTACATTCGGCCCACCGTTAGATTCTTCACAATGTCCCTAACCACCAGGATGTTGCGCTGGACTACGAGCTCCGGGTCCAAGTGACCGGCATTTTGCATGGCTTCCCAATGCTCAAATGCGGCTTCGACCGCTAAAAAGTATTCGTGTTCACTGTACTTGGGGTGCTTCTTGACGGCAGCCCGACTTCTCGCAAGGTGGCCACGGCGTGCTGGACCAACGGCATTTTCCGCAAGAACTTCCGTCAATGCATCCGTGAACTCGCGATAAAGTGTCGAAATGTCGGTGCTGCTACTCATGATCTGTCTCCAAATCGGAAAGCGGATTGAAGAGTTCGAGCATTTGATGATCGTTCATGGTTCCGGTCGGCAAATCAGATCTTCTCAATCAAGTCGCATCTTCGTCACTGGCCCGCGAGCTGTTTACGCGTTTCGACACTTGCCATTTCTGCAACACGTCTTCGCCAGGCCTCATCAGCGCCGATGCGTCTTTCACGTCGCCACGTTCCCATTGCTCGAAATCCTTTGCTTCGAGAATAACCGGCATTCGGTCGTTTTGGGAGCTTTCGGGGTCGCGCAACCCCGGATTGTCTGCAGTTATTTCGCCACGATGTGGGCGTCCTCAACCACCTTGCCCCAGCGCACGCCTTCGTCATGGACGAATTTGGCGTATTCTGCCGGCGAGGCGCTTGGCTCCGGTGTCATGGCGAGTTTGGCGTAGTGTGCCTTGACCTCCGGATCGTTTAGCGCTTTGGCAACGGCCGCATGCAGCGTCTCAATGATCGCCGGCGGCGTGCCGACCGGCGCACAGAGGCCGAACCATTGCACAGCGTTGAAGCCGGTCACGCCCTGCTCGGCGAGAGTTGGGATGTCGGGGGCGGCCGCCGAGCGCTGCGCGCTGGTCACTCCGAAGGCGCGCAGCTTGCCGCTCTTGATCTGGCCGAGCGCGATGGTGAGATCCGGCACATCGAGCGAGACCTGGCCGGATAACGTATCGCTAAGCGCCGGCTGCGTGCCGCGGTAGGGTACGTGCAACAGCTTCACGCCGGCGTCCTGCTCGAACAATTCGACGATGAGATGCGACAGGCTGCCGATGCCAGCCGAGCCGAAGGCGACCTTATCCGGATTGGCCTTCAGATAGACAAGCAGCTCCGTCAAGTCCTTTGTCGGCAGCGACGGGTTACCAACCAATACGCCGGGCACGGTGACCGTGCGCGAGATCATCGCGAAGTCTTTGTCGAGGTTATATGGCACGCTCTTTAGCACGAACTGGTTGATCACGTGCGAGGAGATCATCGCCAAAAGCGTGTAGCCGTCTGGCACCGCCTTGGAGACAAATTGCGCGCCGATATTGCCGCTGGCACCGGGACGGTTTTCGATCACCACTGTCTTGCCGAGGATTTCGCCCAGCTTGGGCGCCAGGATGCGCGCCTGGGTGTCGGTGCCGCCGCCGGGCGGCGAGGGGACGACCAATGTGATGTTTCGGCTCGGAAAACTAACTGCGCGGCTCGACACAAGGGGCAGCGCGAAGATGAAAATTACGATACCTAACAGAGCCGCGAGCCGATATCTCCTACCGCGCGTTTCTGACAGCATTTCCTTCTCCTTTATGCCACGCCTATTCACTCCACTGGACGGGCGAAATTTATCGCGGATTTGAAGCGCCACAGAAGGCCATCTCAGACTTAATTTATGGTTCCAAATCTACTCGATTGTTCTGCTTTCGCACCTTTAAATCAGTCTTAACAACAGAGTTGATAATGGAGATGCCGCCATCGATCGTTTGCACGGAATTTTTGTAGTCTTAAAAGTCGTCGAGACGCCGAATTTTACAGCTCCTGCTCGCTCGTCAGATCTTTCGACATCGGCAGTTTGCTGTGCGCTCGCATGCAGCTATCGGGACGGTGTTAGGTCGTGAACCCGCCGTCGACGAACAGCGTCTGACCTGTGACGAAGTCGGACGCTGCACTCGCAAGAAATATCGCGGCGCCGACCAGGTCGTCGGGTTCAGCGAAACGGCCGAGCTTGATCCGGCTCATCAGCCGCTGGTGGCGCTCGGGATTGGCGGCCTTGTTCCGCTTGACCGCATCGGTCAGCGTGGCGGTTGGCGCGAGCGCGTTGACGCGCACACCGCGGGGGGCCCATTCGGTCGACAGAGCCGCGCTGAGCTGCCCGATCCCTGCCTTGGCGGTACAATAGACGCTCTTGCCGGCGGCGGTCGCGGCCGCCCAGGTCGAAGAGAGGTTGATGATCTTTCCGTAACCGCGCCCGAGCATGAGCGCGCCAATTTGCTGCGAACAGAAGAACGTGCTCTTGAGATGCAGATCGATCAGCGCATCCCAGTCTGCTTCGGTCACCTCTAATGCTGGTTTGGTGAAGCTGAATCCGGCATTGTTGACGAGCACGAGTTTCTCGTCCGCCCACGCCAGGCCCTCGACGGTCGCCGCCAGTGCTCGGATGTTGGCCAGCACGTAGAGGTCGGTGATAGCCACCACCGCCTTTCCGCCAGCGGAAACGATGGCGTCCTGAACCTCCTCTAGTTTCTCGCGTCGCCGTGCCACCAGGACGATGCGGGCGCCGAGCGCTGCGAAACTTTCGGCGAAGGCGCGACCGAGGCCGTCACTCGCGCCGGTGACGATGATAAGACGGCCATCAAGACGGAAATTAGCGAGAGTATCGGAAGGTGCCATGACGATTTAATTCCAGGCTCAACATCAGAAGCATATCGAAGCACTGACGCTAATCAACATCCGGACTTGAATCCAGGAAGATATATTGCGCCGACGCTTGGCCATGCATCTGATACGCTCACCCATGAGTGACGCGGAGGCACAATGACGTGGTGACAGGATTCGTTCAACCCTCTGTAGGGAAGTACGACCCGCAATGGAAATGCAGAACGACTTGCTCTTCGAAACGTGCCGTTTTCCCATCACGCTCTCGACTGCCAACGGGGAGTAGCGAACATCTCGACCAGAAAATCGATGAATACGCGCAAACGTGGCGCGATACGCTGTCGTTCCTGGAAGACGATGGAGATGTCCGAGGTGCCGGTCTTGTACTCGGCGAGGACCTCGACGAGGCTACCGTTTTCGATCGCGGACTTGGCATAATATTCCGCAACCCGAATGAGCCCAAGGCCGGCACTCGCTGCCGAAATTAAGGCTTCGCCGCTGTTGAAGACCATGGCGCCATTGATCGTCATCTTCTCAAGAGACTTTCCCCGGGCAAACTGCCACTCCCGGAGGTGTCCGTCGCGCGGCCGTCGATAGCTGAGGCAGACGTGGTCTTTGAGGTCACCGGGCCTCTGCGGCGTGCCGTGCTCGGCCAGGTATTTCGGCGCGGCACAGACGATGTAGTCGACTGTCGCGAGCTTGCGCACGGTCAATCGTGACGACGGGAGTTCCCCCACCTGGATGGCAGCGTCTAGTCCCTCTCGGCTCGAGGCCGCGAGAAAATCACCTATCACGATCTCGAGCGACACCGACGGATAGGCCTGGACGAACTCTGACAGGCGCGGGATCACCCACATGTTTCCGAGCGCGGATGGCATGCCGATACGAAGCCGGCCGCTCGGCTGTCTTCCGGAACGGCTGACGCTGATCTCGGCCTGCTCGAGGTCGGCGATGATCTGCTTGCAGCGTTGATACAGTTCCACGCCCTCGGGCGTCGGGCTGACGCGCCGCGTCGTGCGGTTGAGGAGACGCACGGCGAGCTTCTGCTCCAGCCGCAGCACGGTGGCACTCACCGCGGACGTGGTTACACCCAGTGCGCGCGCGGACTCGCTGAAATTACGCGTTTCGACGACGCTCAGAAACACCAGGATGCCGTGCAGTCGGTCGATAGGAATATCCTCATAGTCAACGTCACCATTCAAAGTCATTAAACCACACTACTGTCAATAGATCGAATACACTCGTGCCTGGAGCAACCCGATGCGCTTGCGGCTCGGCAGACCGCGGCCCGCGCTGCCGGCAGAAAACGCAGGAATAGACATGGCGCTTGTCCTCAAGGGTGTGATGCAAAGCCCGGTGACTCCGCTGAAAGAAGATTACAGTCCCGACTTCGAGACCTTCGAGCGGCTGGTCGACTTCCACGTGCGCACCGGGGCCACAGCGATCTCATGGCCGCACCATAAAGCGGAGTCGCACAATCTCGCCATTGCCGACCGCAAGGCGCTGGCCGAGGTCGCGATCAGGGCGGTCGCTAAACGTGTTCCGGTCTCGATCCATGTCAGCGCGCTGGCGCTTGAAGATACCTTCGACATGGCGCGCCATGCCCAGAAGGCGGGAGCCGACGCGATCGTCGCCATTACGCCGTATTTCTGGAAATATCCGCCGGAGGAGATCTCCCGCCATTTCGTCCGCCTCGGCACGGCGATCGACCTGCCGCTGATCGCCTACAATTCGCCCGGCTATCTCGACGGCATCGAGTTCACTGGCGAACTGACGGCGCGCCTGATCGAGAAGCTGCCGAATTTCATTGGAATGAAGGAAGCGAGCTTCAACAGCGAAAAGTTCTTCGAGATCCTGCGCGCGGCACTGCCGCTGCGTCCGGACTTTGCGATGATTGCTGGTGTGGAATATCTCCTGCCGTCGGTTTCGCTTGGTGGCACCGGTTCCTATTCGTCTGCCGGGGCCATCTGTCCCAATCTCTGCGTCGAGCTGTACGAATCCTGCGTCATCGGCAAGTGGGATCGCGCGCGCGAGCTGCAATATAAGCTCTCCCAGCTGTGGATGCTGTTCCGGGATCAATATCCGTCATCCCTGAAGGGCGGCATGGTCATCATGGGCCGCCCGGTCGGCCCGACCAGCCCGCCGCTGCCAACGGCCTCGCCCGAGCGTATAAAATTTATCGAAAAGCGCCTTATCGAGCTCGGCATCGTGCAGAGCGAGCCGCATGGCTGGTGATCGAAAGGACACGAACGTGGCTCAATTCAATTTCGGTCTGGTTCACGCCCCGCTCACGCCCTTCACCGGCGAGGGCATCGATTACGAGTGCTACGGCAAGGTGCTCGACTTTCACCTGCAGAATGGCGCCGAGGGCCTCGCGCTACCGATGCATGCGGGCGAATCCGTGAGTTTGACGGCGGATGAACGCAAGGCGCTGCCTGCCTTCGCAGTCAAGCATGTGGACGGCCGCGTGCCGGTCATCGTCAATGTCAGCGAAGCCGGCACGGCCCTCGCCGTCTCGCTCGCCGCACATGCGCGACAGGCCGGCGCCTCGGCGGTCATCGCGTCGGTGCCGTACTACTGGACGCCGCCCCAATCTATGCTGGTCGAGCACTTTGCCGCGATCGCGACGGCCGGGCAGGTTCCGTTCTTCGTCTACAATTTTCCGGATGAGATGAACGAGGTCGAGTTCGTCAGCAAGTCGATCAGTGACCTGCTCGGCCGGGTGCCGAATTTTTACGGTCTCGTCGACGCAAGCCTCGACTGGCAATACATGATCGAGGTCGTGACCGTCGCCCGCGCCATCCGTCCCGAGTTTCAGTTCGTCTCCGGCACCGAATACATGATCTCGGCGAGCGCGGTCGGCGCCACCGGTATGCTGTCGCCGCTCACGACCGTCGCACCGCGGCTCGTGCGCGAACTCTACGAGCTGTGCCGCGCCGAGAAGTACAAGGACGCCCGCCGGGCGCAGGAGGCAGCGGCGATCCTGTTCCGCGTCTTCAAGGGTGTTGGCGTCTCGGGCCTTAAGGCGGCGGCTTGCGCCATGGGCCGCGACTGTGGAAACCCGCGGCCACCTTTGCCGACTCTCGACAAGGCCGAGACGGCGGCCCTGGAAAAGGAAATGTCCGCGGTCGCCAGCCTCAAGGCGGAGCCCTGCGGTTGGTCCTGACAGCACGATGACGGCGATCCACAGACATTGCGGGTCGCCATTTCGGGAGTCTCTATGCGCAGCGGTGGAAGTGTGAAGGTCCGAGTCACCGTCAATTGGGTCCGGAAGGTGGCATTCATCGTCATGCCCGCTCCAAGCTCGATGTCGCGCTCGTCGTCACCCCGATTCACTCCAGACCAATGAAGGTGAAGGAAGAATGGCTTACAAATCCGCGCCCGCCACAAGCAAGTCCGAGGCACATTCGTGCGACGTTCTGGTCGTCGGCGCTGGCAATGCCGCTCTTTGCGCCGCGCTGGCTGCGCGTGATAAGGGCGCTCGCGTGACGGTGCTCGAAGCCGCGCCCGAGGAAGAGGCGGGTGGCAACAGCCGGTTTGCTGGCGGCGTCGTGCGTTTTCAATACGATTCCGTGCATGACCTGCAGAAGGTTTGCGAGATCCCGGAAGCTGAAATTCACGACGTCGACTGGGACAGCAACACGACGAACGAGTTTTATGACGATATGTATCGGGTCACGAGCATGCGAACAGACCCAAAACTGTGCGAGCTCCTGGTGACGCGAAGCCTCGAAGACATGATCTGGCTGCGCAGCCAAGGTGTGCTGTTCTCCCCGAACTATCGCCATCAATCGGTAGTCATCAACGGCAAGCGTAAGTTCTTCGGGCGCTTCCCACTCTGGGTGTCCGGCGGCGGCGCCGGGCTAGTTCAATATCTGACTAAGACGGCCCTCAAGAAAGGCGTCGAGATCTGTTACGCGACCCGGGCGGTCTCGTTGATCTATGACGGTAAAAGCGTGCAGGGCGTTGTCGCCAAGAGAAAAGGCAAGGTTGAGAGGTTCGCTGCCAAGGTCGTGGTCCTTGCCTGCGGCGGGTTCGAATCCAATCCGGAGTGGCGTGCGCGCTATCTGGGACCGGGATGGGATCTGGCCAAGGTCCGCGGCACGCGTTTCAACATGGGGGAGGGGCTGCGCATGGCGCTGGACATCGGCGCATGCCCGTATGGCAACTGGTCCGGTCGCCACGCCGTCTCATGGGAGCGCTATGCGCCGGAGTATGGCGACGTCAATATGTTGGAGAGCTCCTACCGCCACAGCTTTCCCTACTCGATCATGATCAATGCCGAGGGCAAACGGTTCGTCGACGAAGGCGCCGATTTCTACAATTACACCTATGCCAAGTACGGCGCAGAGGTTCTCAAGCAGCTGGGGCACTACGCCTATCAAGTGTTCGACGCCAAATCCAAGGAGTTGCTGCGACCCGAATACGGCGACAAACAAGTCACGCGCTTCGTTGCCAACACTTTAGAAGAGCTGGCTGCAAAGCTCGAAGAGGTCGATGCCGAGAACTTCCTGAAGACGGTGCGCGAGTACAATGCCGCGGTCACGACCGACGTGCCGTTCAACAAGGCAATCAGGGACGGCCGTCGCACCATCGGGATCGATCCGCCCAAATCGAATTGGGCGCATCCCCTCGATACGCCGCCGTTCGAGGCCTACGCCGTAACCTGTGGCGTGACGTTCACGTTCGGCGGGCTTCGCATTGTTCCCGAGACTGCGCAGGTGGCGGACTTAAATTTCGATCCGATCCCCGGCTTGTTCGCGGCCGGCGAAGTTGTCGGCGGCATTTTCTATTCCAACTATCCGGCCGGAACAGGACTGGTTTCGGGCACCGTGTTCGGGCGCATCGCGGGAGCGTGCGCCGCCGATGCGGCGCTCGCACGGTGATGGAGACTTCGCCGATGCTGTGCCGAACTCTGAATGTCTGGCCGCGTCGCCGAGCATCGGGGTCGAAGCATGTTCATACGCGCAATGAAGACGGAGGTAGGTAATCTGGTCTAACGGAAGGTGTGCGGCCGCGCAGCGGGCGAGCGACTGCTTGCCTTCGTCAAACCAGAGGGGTGGGCCAAAGTAAAGTGAAGCGCGACCCAAGCGAATCCGTTCGCAACGAAAATGCCGAAAGCACCGGAGGAAATTCATGAAAATGCAATCGAAACTTCACCGCCGCAAATTCCTTCACTTGGCTGCTGGCGCCGCGGTGCTTCCAGTTCTATCGCGCATTGCGAGCGCGGAAGCTTATCCGACGCGGACCGTGCGGATCATATCCGGCTATCCGCCCGGCATCGCGCCCGACGTCACGGCTCGCTTGATTGCTCAAGCGTTGTCGGAGCGGTTCGACCAGCAGTTCATCGTCGATAATCGGCTGGGGGCGAGCAGCAATATTGCTGCCGAGTATGTCATCAGGTCGAATCCCGATGGTTACACGCTCCTCGGGATGACCGTGACGAACACGGTCAACGCGACACTCTACCGCAATCTGAACTTCGATTTCGTCCACGACATTGTACCGGTCGTGGCCTATTTCACATCACCCAACGTCATCGTGGTGAATTCATCATTCCCGGCCAAGACGCTCAGCGAATTCATCGAGTATGCCAAGGCGCATCCCGGGGAAGTCATGTATGCCTCGAACGGCCCCGGGAGCATGCCGCAAATAACCTGCGAGCTGTTCCAGCGAATGACAGGCATCAAGATGCTTCATGTGCCGTATCGCGGCAGCTATATGCCCGATCTGCTCAGCGGACGGGTTAATGCAGCGTTCAATTCGCCGGTCACGACGATGGCTTTCATCAAAGCGGGCAAGCTGCGTCCCCTGGCGGTGACTGGCGCGAAGCGCACGGCGGCGTTGCCGGACGTCCCCACTGTGGGAGAAATTATTCCGGGTTACGTGGCAGATGTCTGGCACGGAATTGGCGCCCCCAAGGGCACCCCGGAGGACATCATCACTAAGCTCAATACCGCGGTTAACGCCATCATCGCCGAACCAGAGGTCATAAAGCGTTTCGCCGAGATCGGCGGTACCCCGCTCGGGGGCACTCCCGCCGACTTGGGCAAACGAATTGTCGACGAAACCGAGAAGTGGGGGAAAGTGGTCCGGGCGGCGGGCTTGAGCGTACAGTAAATTGAGCGGTGAAGACCCCGTGATCGCGCGGGCGCGGACTGAGGAGCGCGGTTAGGCCTCATTGGCGGCCTTGCTGCATGGGTCTTTCCGAGATTGATAGCTTTACACAAGCCATCAATCAGACTGGAACTGCTTCGAGCCTCGTTTGTCTGTGGGTGGGTGCCGGCACCGTCGCCGCGCTCACTTGCCCTATGTGCGCAAGCTCGACGCAGCGCTGAAGGCGATCGAGAAGGTGCTCGGCGCCCATCGTGCCGAGAGATGGCTCAGCGCAATCCTTGAATTTCGCGATCCGATCCTGTGCCGTCATCGGCCATGCCGGGGAGCCCGGCACGCGCTCCGCCCGCAACTCGAAGCGCCCGCGCGACGTCGCGACTGTGATGTCATTGTAACCGGCAATGCCCGAGTAGACTTTGTCATCGGGAATTGCGACACGACGCACCATTCGCATCAACGCTCGCAGCGGTACTCGCTGAACCATCGCATCCGTGAACGTCTTGAGCGTTATGGAGCCGTCGAACAGCGCGGCTGCAATCACGTACTCGATGCTAAATTTCCCCTCCAATCCCGTTTTCGGATCGCGGCTGACCAGCGCTCGGTCGCCGCCCGGCAGAAATCCGACCACAATCTCGGTGATTTCTTCGGCGCTCAACGCGTGCTTCTCGATCAGCGTGTAAAGGCCACCCAGCGCTCGATGGTTTGAATAGCAGCAAGGCCATTTTTTCACGAAGTTGCCTGGATCGAGAAGCTCCCAAGGTTTGCCCAGCGAACCGAGGACGTCGGTTGCCGTCTCCCCGTCTCCGGAATAAATCGCGATTACGCCGCCCTGGTCATCGAACACGGTGTTATCGGCGGTAAACCCCTGCTTCGCCATCCAGGCGGAGAGAAGGCCGCTGCGCGCCGCATGGCCGGCATGAAAAGATTTGGTCATTGTTCCGAAATTGCGCACGAGACCACCGAGCTGGGAGGCCGCAAGACCCCACGCGCACTCGAACTGGCGGGCATCAAGCCCCCATAGTCGCGCCGCTACTGCCGTGGAGCCTATAAGGCCAACTGAGGCGGTTGGATGCCAGCCGCGCTGCAAGTGTCCGGACCCCAAGATACGGCCGACCTTTCCGGCGACTTCCATTCCTAAGGCGTAGGCAGCCAAGACCTCGCTGCCCGACGCTCCGACGAGCTCGCCGACTGCGATCGCCGCCGGCACCAAGCTGGCGCTCATGTGGCCGCGGGCGCTTAGATGACTGTCGTCGAAATCCAAGGCATGAGCGGAGATGCCGTTGACGAAGGCCGCCTCGGCAGGGCTCGCTCTGACGGTCCGCCCCCACAGAGCGGCCCGAGGTTGCCCTCCGTTTTCTTCCACCCAGCGCGCCGCTATGTCGGCAGCCGCCTCGCCCGCCCCCGCGAGAGCGACGCCGATCGTATCGGTCAACGCATCCCGCGCTGCGAGCAAAACCGCGTCCGGAATGTCCTCGGTTCTGGTCTCGACGACGAACCTGGAGAGTGTGCTCGTGATCATCCGCGCCTCCGCTGCTCGAAATGCAGATGCCACCACCGTCCAGTGGCGGCATCGATCATCCCGGTGATACGAGCGAAATTCAAGGGGAGATCGAGGTAACTGACGTGAAACAGCGGGAACAGATTATCTTGATTGACAAAGAGGCGTAGCATTACTTTGGCAGGTTTGAGCGGGTGAAGGATTCCCAAATCCTTTTTCTGTGAACTCATAGATGGTCGGCATTTGGAGGGGTCGACCATGGTTGGCAGGACGCTGGATTTGCAAGACGAACTTGGACATTGGCTCAAGCCGTTTCTGGATCGAACGCCTGATCTCGCGCGTGCAAATCCTGAACTGGTGCGCCGCTTGGTGCAAACGCTCGGGCAAGCGAACGATTTGTTTAGCTGTCGCTTCCAAAAACTAAATTCGTGCGTACCGGTGATGCAATCCGCCTACGATTGCATGTGCGACGATGTCCCCAAAGCGATCGATCGGGCGCCCGTCCGGCGCATCCTTTCCGAGCGAAACATGAGGACGCCACCCATTATAATAGGCGGAGAATTTCGCAAGGATCCGCCTCAGGTGCTCTTCGTTGAGCACGATCAGATGACCGGTACACTCGCGCCGGATCGATCCGATCAGGCGCTCAACATGGCCGTTCTGCCAGGGCGAGCGGAATGACGTGGGCCGATCCCGAATGCCCATCGCCTGGATGCGGCGTCTGAATACGCTGCCGAAGGCCCGATCGTTGTCGCGGACGATGTATGCTGGCGCCGTGTCCCAGGGAAATGCCTCGGTAATTTGGCGTGCCAACCACTCCGCCGTCGGATGCCGGGTAACCGCAAACCACAACAACTGCCGCCGTCCGTGGCCGAGAACAAGAAATGCGAAGAGTTGCTCAAAGGCAATCGTCGGAACTACAATAAAATCAATCGATGCGATGCCGTCAGCGTGGTTGTGAAGGAAGGTCTTCCATGTTTGCGATGGTCGACCTCGCCTCGGTACCATGTACTTCGAGACTGTCGACTGGGCGACGTCGAAGCCGAGCTTCAGAAGCTCGCCGTGGATGTGCGGCGCACCCCAGAGCGGGTTCTCGGAACTCATTCTTCGGATAAGGTCGCGCACCTCCTTGTCGATCTGCGGTCGACCACCGAGAGGGCGGGATTTCCATCGCCAAAATGCAGCGAAGCCTTTGCGATGCCAACGCACGATCGTCTCAGACCTTAAAATCGTTATGGTGTCAAGGATGCGCGGATAGCCACGATAGAGCCAAACGAACAGAACGCGACCGACCCAGGTCAAACATAGCCGACGTGGCGCGCGCTGCTGCAGGACGTTGAGTTGATGCCGCAGCACCAGGATTTCGGCTTCAAGTCGTCGTCGCGACTTGAAACGGTCGCACAGCAAGCGGACGAAAAGGAAAACAATAGCGAACATCCAGCAATGATGTTCTGATTCGCCGGTGTTCGCGAATCCAATGGATGGGGTTTTCGGAACCGACAGGTTCCGAAATAAATCGCAGTATTGATATAGCCACAAACGGTTATCTGCTCGCAGAATATCCGAGAATGAAGGCTCAAATGAATGAAACCATGCTGAAAACGGCGACTGAAATTGTTCTACAAGAAAGAGCGTCGCAGCCCGTGAGGCGGTAGCGGCGCGGGCCGTTTCTAAGCGTATCATGACGTTGCTCGCCGTGAGTGTTAAACGGCGATAGCTTGGCCTCTTGTGTATCGCCGCCCTAGCCGTCAGTGTTGAGCGTCGACTCATGGAGGAAACCATGGCGAAGCGTGAACATCTTGAAATGCAGCAACGATTTTTAATTCAACGGCTGAAAGATTGGCGGTCAGCCGAAGAGATCGTCGAAATCAGCGATCTCTTGCACGAGATCGCGCGGAAGATCGCCAACAGCTAACACCGATACAGCGAGCCGTTCGGCGCAACGCACGCATGATCTTGGGGTGGCGGCTGCCACGGGCAACCGGGTGCGGAACGTGGCGGGTTCAACGCGGCCACTATACTCGTGAGAGTACCCAAGGCCGGATAGGGCGGTCTAACTAGGAAAGCCGGAGCCTACCGCCTGCCACGCTCCGCCCCTGTCATGTGGCATACGCGCGAGAGGCTTCCGAGTTGAATTGATCGACATGGTTAGGAGTTCGGGGCCCGGTTAACGGTAACAAGTATGTTTAACCAGAGGGTAATTAGGCTGTGTGTACCGAAAATTAGATTCTGCAATATTGGCGGTGAAGGCCGCCGAGAATTGGGTGTGATTTGATGGCGCCGAGATGCTCAATCGCGCGATGGAACGGCGCGTCCTTGTTCAGGGAACGATGGATCCTCGACTCATTATAGTAGGCGGCATATGCGCCCAGGATCCGGTGCAGGTGTGCTTCACCGAATACGATCATGTGGTCCAGGCACTCCCGGCGGATCGAGCCGATGAGCCGCTCAACGTAAGCGTTTTGCCAGGGTGATCGGAATGGAATCGGCCGGTCTCGAATACCCATGGCGCGTAGACGCTGCACGAAGACTGGCCCGTACGAGGTGTCCCGATCCCGAATGAGGTATCGCGGCGTGTGGTCCCATGGGAAAGCCTCGGTGATCTGGCGCGAGATCCACTCCGCAGTCGGGTTTCCCGTCACGTTAAACGACAGCCAAATTCGTCGCCCATGCCGTATGATGACAAGACAATAGAGGATCCGGAACGCGATCGTTGGAAGGATAAAAAGGTCGATCGCTGCGATGCCGTCGGCATGGTTGCAGAGAAACGTACGCCAGCCTTGAGATGGCGGCTCCGAGTGGCGGCACATATACCGAGCGACTGTCGACTGAGCGACCTCGAAGCCGAGCTTGAGCAGTTCAACATGAATGTGTGGGGCGCCCCAGAGCGGGTTTGCCCGGCTCATCTCGCCAATGAGCGTGCGCAGCTCAGCCGAGACCTTCGGTCTGCCAACATGGTTGCGCGATCGCCAGCACCAATACGCTCGAAACCCAGCGCGGTGCCAGCGAATGATCGTTTCCGGCCTGACAATGGCAATCGCGCCAAGAACGGAGGGGAACCAGTGATAAAGCCAAACAAACAGAAAACGATCGGTATTGTTGAGCTGCGGTCGTTTCGGTGCCCGCCGGCGAAGCACATTGATCTGTTGCCGTAGGACCAGGATTTCTGCTTCCAGCTTTGCTCTCGACTTGAAGAGCGAAGCCAGCACGCCGAGAATCAGCTTGAACAGACCTTCATCAGGTCGCGAGCTTACCCCGTCTGTTCTCTGCGTCCATGCCGAATCGAATATTCGGTACACACAAGTATTATCGGAGGCAATTCGCATTGATCATGTGCGATGCGTTAATATTCCCCACGTTCAGGTGACCTCCAATATGCCTAGGCTCGGATCTTCGCTACAATCGCAGTGCGGCTTGTGCTATTCTTGCCTCTCATTCGCTCGAGGCCTGAGATGTCCGAGCGTCGGTTCGTGCTCGTCGACTTCACGCACATGAGCGGCGTCGGCTGCCTGCGGCTCTACGAGGCTGGCCGCGCCTACGTTCTGCCGCGCGCTATTGCGCACGCCGCGACTAAGCGCGAGCTCGTCGCCAAACAACGGCCATCGGGCTGGATGCTGCTGAGCATGTTCCAGCTTCCAAAGGTGCTAACCGAAGCTGAGGTGGTCGAGGCGGAAGCGGAATTGAAGGCTCTGCAGCGCCATGCCCTTGAGGTAGTAGATCCCGAAGCAGAGTCTTAGGATTGATGCGAGGCCCGTCGGCCAACGCCTAGCCGAATGCAACATCGCCATTCTCGAGCCACCGCCGTGGGGCGTCAACGATGTGCCGTTCAACCAAGGGGGACCCTCCAATGACTCACCACATCGCATTTCTCGGCACTGGCATCATGGGCGCGCCGATGGCCGCCAACCTGATCAAGGCCGGCTTCACGGCCGCCGTCTGGAACCGCACACGCTCCAAGACCGACCCGCTCGCCGTGCAGGGCGCACGGGTCGCCGACGGCCCGGCCGACTGCGTTAAGGGCGCCGACTACATCCTCTCCATCCTCGACAGCGGGCCGGTCGTACGCGAGGTGTTTTTCGACAGCAGGGCGGCAGATGCGATGAAGCGCGGTGCCGTGTTCATCGACATGGCCTCGATCCCGCCGAAGATGGCCCAGGAGCACGCCGCGTGGCTCAAAGAGCGCGGGGTCGGCCATCTCGACGCCCCGGTCTCGGGCGGCAGCGTCGGCGCCGCGGAGGGGTCGCTAGCAATCATGGCCGGCGGCGAACAGGCTGATTTCAACCGCACCGAGCGCGACGGAGTGTGGAAACCGATGGGCCGGGCGAGCTACATCGGCCCCGCTGGCAGTGGCCAGATCGCTAAGCTCGCCAACCAGATCATGGTCGCCTGCAATATCGCTAGCGTAGCGCAAGGCCTCCTATTCGCGTGCGCCGGCGGCGCCGACCCCGCCCAAATCCCGGTGGCACTCGCTGGCGGCCATGCCGATAGCCGTGTGCTCCAGGAGCACGGCCGGCGCATGATCAACCGCGACTTCCGCCCGGGCGCGCCAATCCGCAACTTCGTCAAGGACCTCGACACGGTACTTGCCACGGCCGGCGAGATTGGTCTGCCGCAGCTCCCGATCGTCAAGGCGGTGCGCGACGTGTTCAAGGCGCTCTACGACCAGGGCCATGAACGCTGGGACCACAGCGCCTTCTTGCTCTATCTGGAGAAAATGAACGCGCCCGCGCGCCTTGGCGACAAGGCCAACACGCCACCCGAGCACTGAGCCGTCGGCAAGATTACGTCCACAAATATACAAGATCCGGATCGGTTTAGGCCAAACCCGGCGGTCGCGGCATATCGGCGTTGATTCCGCCCCTCCTTGGCACGGCAGTTTTGTGTCACAATCTGACATTCTCCTTAAATACTATTTGGCCCGATCCGCGGGTGGGTAAAATCAGCAGCATTTTCAACCCCAAACCCTGCTTTATTGAATATCGGACTTGCTTTTCTGGTAACGATAGTCCGATGATTTCAAGTGCATTGCGAAACGCATGCGGAACAACGGCGTCTCGTGCGGCATGGGTAAGAAAATTTAAGAAAAATGCTTGGGCTGGTTTCACCAGCCGGGAGGAAACTAGTGGCTTCGGTCGAAATCCGCGAGGTGCGGAAAGCATTCGGCTCGACAAGCGTCATCCACGGTGTTGATGTTTCGATTCGCGACGGCGAATTCGTAGTGCTGGTCGGCCCTTCAGGATGCGGCAAAACAACACTTCTGCGAATGATCGCGGGTCTTGAAAATATTACCAGTGGCGAAATCTCAATTGGTGAACGCGTCGTCAACAATTTACCGCCGAAAGAGCGTGACGTCGCGATGGTCTTCCAGAACTACGCGCTTTATCCGCACATGACGGTCAGTGCAAATATGGCGTTTTCCATGAAACTGCGCCGCGCACCACAAAGCGATATCGATACGCGTGTCAATCGAGCGGCCGAAATACTTGGGTTATCGCATTTGCTCGCGCGGTTTCCACGCCAGCTATCGGGGGGGCAACGCCAGCGTGTCGCGATGGGCCGCGCAATTGTGCGCGATCCGCAAGTGTTTCTGTTCGACGAGCCGTTGTCCAATCTCGACGCCAAGCTGCGCGTGCAGATGCGCACGGAGATCAAGGAACTACATCAGCGCCTGAAGACAACTACGGTCTATGTCACCCACGACCAGGTCGAAGCGATGACGATGGCCGACAAAATCGTCGTGATGCATGACGGCCGGGTCGAGCAAATCGGCGCGCCGCTCGAACTCTACGACAAGCCGGACAATCTGTTCGTCGCCGGCTTCATCGGCTCGCCGGCCATGAACATGATCAAGGGCCGCATCCGCGCTAACGGCACCGTCGGTTTCGAAGGTCCCGCCGGCGTCAAGCTCTTGCTTAGCGGCGCCCCCGCCGGTAGCGACGGCCGCCCGGCTATCTATGGGGTACGACCAGAACACTTTTCCCTATCCGACGATGGCGCCGAAGCCGTGGTTAAGGTGATCGAGCCGACCGGCTCCGAGCTCCAGGTGGTCGCCAAGCTCGGCGAGCAGGAAATCATCGCGGTGTTCCGCGAACGCCATAAATTCAAGCCGGGCGACAAGATCCGGCTCAGGCCAGACCCGCGGCTTGTACATCTTTTCGACGAGACGACGGGAAAGCGTCTTAGCAACTAAGAACTCAAACGGGAGGGATTACCATGAGCGACTTTACTCGCCGCACTTTGGTGAAGGGCGGCACAGCGGCAGCCGCGGCCAGCGCATTAACCGGGCCCGCGTTACTCGATTGGGCCAAGGCATGGGCGCAAGCATCGCCCTTCAAGCCCGAACCTGGCGCGCAGCTCTCAATGCTGCGCTGGAAATACTTCGTGCAGTCGGAAGACGACGCTTTCGTCAAGATCATGGAAGCCTTCACCAAGGCGACTGGTGTGAAGGTGACGATCGCGCGTGAATCCTACGAAGATGTGCAGCCGAAAGCCGCGGTCGCCGCCAACACCGGCGCCGGGCAAGACATGTTCTGGGGTCTCTACTCGCTGCCCTTCCTTTTCCCGCAGAAAGTGCTCGACGTCTCCGACGTCGCCGACTATCTCGGCAAAAAATACGGCGGCTGGGTGCCCAGCGCGCAAGTCTACGGCAAGGGCACCGGCGGCAAGACCTGGCTCGACATCCCGGTCTGCTACAGCGGCAGCTTGATGAATTACCGTATCTCGTCGATGGAGAAGGCGGGCTTCAAGGAATTCCCGAAGACCACCGACGAATTCCTCGCCTATGCAACCGCCTGCAAGAAGAACGGCGCGCCCGGTGGTTTCGCGCTTGGTCACGCTTCCGGCGACGCCAATGCCTGGGCGCATTGGTGCCTCTGGTCGCATGGCGGCAATCTGGTCGACAAGAACGACAAGGTAGTCATCAGCTCGCCGGAGACGGCGAAAGCGCTCGAATACAGCAAGAAGCTCTACGAGCAGATGATCCCCGGCGTTCTGTCATGGAACGACGCTTCCAACAACAAGGCGTTCCTCGCCGGCGAAATCCACTGGACCGATAACGGCATCTCGATCTACGTCGCCGCGAAAAAGGATCCGACCAAGCAGGCAATCGCTGCCGATATGAACCACGCCTATTATCCCATTGGGCCGGTCGGCAAGCCGACCGAATTCCACCTGATGTATCCGCTGCTAGCGATGAAATACACTAAATATCCGAATGCCTGTAAGGCGTTGATGGCATTCATGCTGGAAGCGGATCAATTCAACGCATGGCTGATAGCCTCGCAGGGTTATCTCACTCACACGCTTAACGCCTACGACAAAAATCCGGTCTGGACGGCAGACCCGAAGACCACCCCGTTCCGCGATGTCGCCAAGCGCACGCTTACAGCGGGCGGTCTCGGCTCCGTCGGCGAAAAAGCAGCGACCGCGATCTCCGATTTCATCGTGGTCGACATGTTCGCGAGCTACTGCGCTGGCCGTACCGATGTGAAGGGCGCGATGTCCGACGCAGAACGGCAGGCCAAGCGCATCTATCGGTCGTAAACCGCCTGCCTTCGTGTCCCGGGCCTGCACGAACGGGCCCGGGCATGAGGCTAAATGCTCATGACACAAATCGCACTAGAACGGCCGCCAGTAAAGACAAATACGCGACGCTACCGCGTGGGACCGGCTTAAGGTCAACCGCGATTGGCTCGGCTTTTGGTTCATGCTGCCGGCCGTAGCGATCCTCATTCTTTTTCTCGCCTATCCGCTCGGCCTGGGCGTGTGGCTCTCGTTCACCGACGCGCGCATCGGCCGTTCGGGTATTTTCGTCGGCCTGGAAAACTACGAATGGCTCTGGGGCGACAATGTGTTCTGGCTCTCGGTGTTCAACACGCTGCTCTACACGACCGTCGCCAGCACTATCAAATTCGCGGTTGGCCTTTATCTTGCGCTGCTGTTGAACGAGAATCTGCCGTTCAAGGCGATCCTGCGCGCGGTCGTGCTCATCCCATTCATCGTTCCGACCGTGCTCTCGGCCATCGCCTTCTGGTGGATTTACGACGCGCAATTCTCCATTGTTTCATGGTCGCTCAGGCATCTGGGGCTGATCCACGAAAACATCAATTTCCTCGGAGATGTGTGGAACGCACGCTGGTCGGTGATCTTCGCAAATATCTGGCGCGGTATTCCCTTCGTCGCCATCACGCTGCTCGCCGGCCTGCAGACGGTGTCGCCGTCGCTGTACGAGGCCGCCACCATCGACGGCGCCAGCGCATGGCAGCGCTTCCGCTACATCACCTATCCACTGCTGACACCGATCATTGCGGTGGTAATGACGTTTTCGGTCTTGTTCACCTTCACCGACTTCCAGCTTATCTGGGTGCTCACGCGTGGCGGGCCGGTCAATGCCACGCATCTGATGGCAACGCTGTCCTATCAGCGCGCGATCCTGTCCGGCTATCTCGGCGAAGGCTCCGCGATCGCTACTGCGATGATCCCATTCTTACTCGCGGCCATTCTCATCTCGTGGTTTGGTTTGCAACGCAGAAAATGGCAGCAAGGCGAAAACAATGACTGACGCACTCGCCGCAAAAGCCGCCGATCCGCGCTCCGTGCTAACCGGTTCAATCGCCGACCACAGCGAGGGTATGAGCTATCTGGAAACGCTGCCGCGGCGGCTGGTGACGGTCTATCTGCCGCTCTCGATCATCATGCTTGTGCTGTTATTTCCGTTCTATTGGATGCTGCTCACATCCATCAAGCCGGACGACCAATTACTCGAGATGGACAAAGTGAGCCCGTTCTGGACCACGGCGCCGACGCTTAAGCACTTCTACAATCTACTGTTCGAGACAAACTATCCACTGTGGCTATGGAACACGATGTTTGTCGCGGTGTCGGCGACGATCGTGTCGATCATCGCCAGCGTGCTTGCGGCTTACGCTATCGTGCGTCTGCGTTATCGCGGGGCTGCGTGGGTCGGCGGTGCGATCTTCCTCGCTTATCTCATTCCGCCGTCGATCCTATTCATTCCGCTATCGACGGTAGTGTTTCAGTACGGGCTATTCGACACTCCGTTCGCCCTCATTCTCACTTATCCGACCATCCTAATCCCATTCTCGACCTGGCTGCTAATGGGCTATTTCAAGACCATCCCGTTTGAGCTGGAGGAATGCGCGCTGATCGACGGTGCGAACCGCTGGCAAATCCTGACCAGGATCGTGCTACCGCTGGCAGTGCCGGGGCTTATCTCGGCCTTCATTTTCTGCTTCACGCTGTGTTGGAACGAATTCATATACGCGCTGACGTTTCTCTCGACCACCTCGCATAAGACAGTGCCGGTCGCGATCGTCAACGAATTCGTCGACGGCGACATTTACCGTTGGGGCTCGCTAATGGCTGGCGCAGTGGCGGGCTCTTTGCCATTGGTTATTCTTTATGCCTTCTTCGTCGAACACTACGTTGCGGCAATGACTGGCGCGGTGAAGGAATAACCCTGGCTCGCTAATTCGGTAGTGTCTCATTTTGAATTTAGCGGGGAAGCAGGTTCCACCTGTCTTCATATGCACAGGAAGCGGTAAAGTAGAAGCCATCCCATCCCGGACGTCTACGTTTCGATTTCCGGCGAAAATGATCGCGAACCAATGCAATAGTCTCTCAACCGCGCTGGTACAAAAGTTCCGTCAGGTCACTGCTAGAATGACCGTCCCAAGGTGCGAAGCGACATGCTGAAGTACCGATTTTTGCTACCTAAAAAGGTTGACGATCGTACCGCAAATAGAACGAAGTGTGATTTGAAAATTAAAGGGGTTTTTCCCTGTTATCGCTTCATAGTTTCCCTGTTATGCCGAAATCGTTCCCTGTTAATTTTCACAGGGAATATCTCTAAAAGGCCATATGGATGCTGCATTAAGTGATGATGTTGTCCTCGCTTCGGGCTTAATTTCCAGATTTTCCCTGTATTTTTCCCTGTTATCCGGAATTTTGTGTCAGAGACAGGTTCGAATCCGACTGCATCGTCAGCCAGCCAGTCCGGTCTCTAGAGTTTCCCCCTACAATGTCGCTAAAAAGCCCGCCGTAGGTGGTGTGTGTACCAAAAACCTGATCCGCATTGATAGGCTGCCAGAATCACGTAACCTTTATGGATCATGTTCGCTCTGTGCTGGTTCGTCCTGTCGGTTCTGGCCTCGCCATTTAAGTCGAAAAGTCGGCTTGAGGCAGAGAACGCTGCGCTCCGCCATCAGTTGATCGTTTTGCGCCGCAAGGTGCGTGGCCGGGTCAGGCTCACGAACAACGACCGCTGGTTCTTACTCCAGTTGTATCGTTGGTTTCCGTCGATCCTGCAGCTCGTTACGGTCGTTCAGCCTGAAACACTCGTGCGGTGGCATCGGGTCGGCTTTCGCCTTTATTGGCGTTGGAAATCGGGTCTGAGGGGAGGGCGGCCACAGATCGAGACGGATCTCCGTGCGTTGATCCGGCAGATGAGCATGGAGAACCCGCTTTGGGGCGCGCCGCGTATCCACGGCGAACTGCTTAAGCTCGGGTATGAGGTGGCCCAGTCCACAGTTGCCAAATACATGGTCAAGCGACGACGACCGCCGAGTCAGGGATGGCGCACGTTCTTGCGGAATCACGCACCGGACATTGCAGCCATGGACTTGTTCATCGTTCCGACCATAAGCTTCGATCTGCTCTATGCCTTCGTCATTGTCCGTCTGGGCCGACGAGAGTTGGTTTGGATCAACGTAACAGCAAATCCGACGACTGAATGGATTGCGCGCCAGCTAACCGAGGCGTTCCCGTGGGATGAGCAACCGGGCTATCTGATCCGCGATCGGGATTGCATCTACGGCACCATTGTCACAAGCCGATCGCGCCGGCATCGCCTTGGCAGAATGGCTTTGCCGAACGTCTAATCGGCTCGATCCGGCGCGAGTGCTTGGACCATTTTATCGTCTTGGGCGAGGCGCATCTGCGCCGGATCTTGCGAGCCTATGCCAACTATTACAATGACATCAGAACGCATCGGTCGCTGGACAAGGATTTGCCAATCTCTCGGCCCGTTCAGCGAACTGGAATCATCAGTTCACGCAAGGTCCTTGGCGGACTTCACCACCACTACATGCGGGTTTAGGTTTTCGGTACACACAGCTATGTCGCTATTGCCCCCAAACGGAGGCGTCATGTGGCCTGTATAGGATTTTGATTCGGGAGCGATGCCGCGCGAACGTCTCCCGCTGGTTCTGGTTCGGCGTCAATCTCGCGTCGACGTAATCTAAGAATCCGGCGATAACGTTGCAGCGGCCGCTCAATAGTCAAGTAGCTGGTCGTAGCCGCGATAAAAGCAAATATCAAAACGATCGGGACCGTCTGGTACCAAGGAATCAGCTCTCTGAAGAAGACGGCCACGGGATAATGCCACAGATAAACGCCGTAAGAGACGGTTCCAATACCAACAAGGGGCGGTGACGATAACGTCCTGCTTACCCACGAGTTTTGTACCGAGGCCGCGATCAACAAGCCCACGGCCGCCAATTGGGCCGCGCTCGCCAGCAACTCCAAAGTCGAGGGTGCGCGCCAATAGCCCAGCGCGAGGCAGAGAACGAACACAGAGCACGCGAGAACGCCAATGGCATTGGCAGTCATTTCTGAAATTTTACCCATGCGCGGGAGGCATATTGCGAGAAGCGCGCCGCAAATCAGTCCGCTCATGCGGGTGTCAGCGCGAAAATACGTCGACGCCCATCCCAAGCTTTCGTATTCGAATATACGCCATGCAGTGGCGAGCAAATAGAATCCGAAAAGGCCGCCCATGCGCCAACGTGGTTCGATGCGGGCCAGCAGCAGGATAGCGAACGGCCAGACTATATAAAAGTGCTCTTCGACCGAGAGCGACCATGTGTGCTGCAATGCGGTCGGGTAATGCCAAAAGGCTCGTGCATAGTCGGACAGATAAAATCCTGCCAGCGCGGCATCGCGGACGTGGGACCAGAGACCGTAATGCGGCCAAATCACGGGCGCGATCGCCAGATAAGCGGCCAACATCAACACCAGGGGCGGTGCGAGCCGTAGCAAGCGGCGCAGATAAAATCTCGACAGGTCGATTTGATCCTGTGCCTCAAATTCGTCGACGAGGAGTTGGGTGATTAAGAAACCGCTTAGAACGAAGAAAACATCGACACCAAAATAACCGCCGTCAAATCCCGGAACCCCGCAATGATCTAAGATGACCATTGCAATCGCAACCGCTCGCAATCCATCCAGCGCTGGGTTATATTGACGCAACATTTCCAACCGAACGCCGAATTGCTGCTGCCGCTATGTGACCGACAATCAAGTGCCGGCATGGTTATGATATAAACGCCGCAATCGTCCGTGCGCAGCCGAAAGACCGCTAGATTTTGGCACATCGGCGTACCCAGAAAACAGCAAAACCCTGAAGAATTAGTTATGACCTGAAGGCACACGCTAATTTAATCTTGCGATATCTAATCTTTTCAAGTTTTAACCAAATTAGATGTGCCAGCCACCGCGCCGACTAGGTGACTGAATTGCGCTGCCATTTCCTACGGCTTACGAGTTCCTGTCGCTTCCAAAAACTAGATTCGTGCGTACCGGTGATGCAAACCGCCCAAGATTGCATGGGCGACGATGTCCCCGAAGCGATCGATCGGGCGCCCGTCCGGCGCATCCTTTCCGAGCGAAACATGAGGACGCCACCCATTATAATAGGCGGAGAATTTCGCAAGGATCCGCCTCAGGTGCTCTTCGTTGAGCACGATCAGATGATCGGTACACTCGCGCCGGATCGACCCGATCAGGCGCTCAACATGGCCGTTCTGCCAGGGCGAGCGGAATGACGTGGGCTAATCCCGAATGCCCATCGCCTGGATGCGGCGTCTGAATACGCTACCGAAGGCTCGATCGTTGTCGCGGACGATGTATGCCGGCGCCTTGTCCCAGGGGAATGCCTCGGTAATTTGGCGCGCCAACCTGTGTGTCGTCCTTTCCGAAAATTCCATCCGGCCTAGATTCGCATCGTAGGGTAGAATCATCGCATCATTGATAACGATGATTGCAATCCTACACGCGCTTGGAATGTTCGCCGCCGACCTGTTCAAGTCGCGGAACCGGCTTGAAGCCGAGAACCTTTTTCTCCGTCATCAGCTCAACATCGCCTTGAGACGTGTGCCGTCTCGTCGTCGACTGCGCGGGGTTGACCGGGCACTGCTGGGTATGGATGACACGGCTCTGGCCGGCCCTGCTTGGCGCGGCCCAGGTGGTTCAGCCGGAGACCATCCTGCGATGGCATCGCATAGGCTTCAAAGCTTTCTGGCGCTGGAAATCTCGAAAGCGGGCAGGGCGGCCGAGGATTGATCGCGGCCTGCGTGATTTCATTCAACGGATGAGCAAGGAAAACCCGCAGTGGGGCGCGTCCCGGATCCATGGCGAGCTCCTAATGCTGGGGTTCGAGGTAGCTCAATCCACGGTCTCCAAATACATGGTGCGGGGTGGGCCATCGCCATCGCAAAGCTGGAAGACATTTCTTCGAAATCACGCTGAGGCGATCGCCGCTATCGATATGTGCGTTGTGCCAACCCTGACCTTTGATCACTTGTTTGCGTTCTTGGTTCTGAGCCACGGCCGGCGGCAACTGCTGTGGTTCGAGGTAACGCGGCATCCGACGGCCGAGTGGCTGGCCCGACAGATCACCGAAGCCTTCCCCTGGGCATCAGCGCCGGCCTATCTGGTGCGCGACAATGACGGTGCTTACGGACATGTCTTCACGTCCCGGGTGAGGGCTATGGGTATCCGCGATCGGCCGATGTCACGCCGGTCGCCGTGGCAAAATGGCCATATCGAACGCCTGATCGGTACCGTGCGCCGCGAGTGTCTGGACCGAATTCTGATCTTTGGTGAGTCGCACCTGCGGCGAGTTCTTGCCTCTTATGCGGCGTATTACAATCAAGCGCGCACGCACTTGGCATTACAGAAAGATGCGCCCTTGCATCGAGCAGTCCAACGATCTGGCGCTATTGTCGCCATTCCCATCTTGGCTGGGCTGCATCATAAATACATCCGGATATGATTTTCGGAAAGGACAGGCGGCCGCGGATCATAAACCGTGAGAATCGTGATATTTGCTGCGCGGTTCAATAACGAATAGGTAGGTAGAAAGGACACCCAAACCTATTACCAGAAGCACGATGATAATCTCTTCCATGATCCGCAACTCCAGTTCTGACGAGGAGACAAAGATGATTCACTGCTTCTTGTTTGAAGCAGTTGCTCAAACGCGCAGCTTGTCAATGACGTGCATCAGTCAGGCCCACTGACCTATTCAGTAGGCGGTGCTCATCGGGGACGCCGTGTGGAACAAAACGACGCTGGCTGGGTTCTAATCACATGCGTCTCCTTGTCGAACCGCCCCGGTCGTTACGCTGCTGTCACTGCGGTGGCGAATTGCGGCTAAAACAGATTGAAACAGCCAACCCTATTATAGGTCTTGAAAATCGAATTTCGGTCTGCGCCGTGTGCGATTCCGAACAAATATCTATTGTTCCACGCCAAAGTTCTCCGATGTCGCCTAGACATGGCGCCTAGCGCGCGGGTTTCACAAACGGGGAGCAGTGTGCCTAACCGAGGCTACCTAGCACTACTTTGGCAGATTCATTCACGCGACGGCTCGGTGCCGATCCATCTTCCCGGTGACGGTGGTTGAATGGCAGATGCGCGCCTGATGGCCACAATGCGGCAATTGATGCCGATGGCGATGCAACCACCCGCACGACCGTTGTGTGTACCGAAAACCTCATCCGGCATTGATTCCGGTTTTGGTAGGTCAAATTCCCTGTTGTCGCTTCCAAAAACTAGATACGTGCGTACCGGTGATGCAGTCCGCCTACGATTGCATGGGCGACGATGTCCCCGAAGCGATCGATCGGGCGCCCGTCCGGCGCATCCTTTCCGAGCGAAACTTGAGGACGCCACCCATTATAATAGGCGGAGAATTTCGCAAGGATCCGCCTCAGGTGCTCTTCGTTAAGCACGATCAGATGATCGGTACACTCGCGCCGGATCGACCCGATCAGGCGGCGTCTGAATACGCTGCCGAAGGCCCGATCGTTGTCGCGGACGATGTATGCTGGCGCCGTGTCCCAGGGAAATGCCTCGGTAATTTGGCGTGCCAACCACTCCGCCGTCGGATGCCGGGTAACCGCAAACCACAACAACTGCCGCCGTCCGTGGCCGAGAACAAGAAATGCGAAGAGTTGCTCAAAGGCAATCGTCGGAACTACAATAAAATCAATCGATGCGATGCCGTCAGCGTGGTTGTGAAGGAAGGTCTTCCATGTTTGCGATGGTCGACCTCGCCTCGGTACCATGTACTTCGAGACTGTCGACTGGGCGACGTCGAAGCCGAGCTTCAGAAGCTCGCCGTGGATGTGCGGCGCACCCCAGAGCGGGTTCTCGGAACTCATTCTTCGGATAAGGTCGCGCACCTCCTTGTCGATCTGCGGTCGACCACCGAGAGGGCGGGATTTCCATCGCCAAAATGCAGCGAAGCCTTTGCGATGCCAACGCACGATCGTCTCAGGCCTTAAAATCGTTATGGTGTCAAGGATGCGCGGATAGCCACGATAGAGCCAAACGAACAGAACGCGATCGACCCAGGTCAAACATAGCCGACGTGGCGCGCGCTGCTGCAGGACGTTGAGTTGATGCCGCAGCACCAGGATTTCGGCTTCAAGTCATCGTCGCGACTTGAAACGGTCGCACAGCAAGCGGACGAAAAGGAAAACAATAGCGAACATCCAGCAATGATGTTCTGATTCGCCGGCGATCGCGAATCAAATGGATGGAATTTTCGGAACCGACGCTGTCTATCGTGCCTGATTTTAGGTAATGACGTCGCTCGCCCCGTGTCCGCTGCGCGGCGGTTCCTTCAGGGCACCTTTGGCGTCTGATGTCTGCTTCGAGGGACGCCGCTTAAGTATTAGTCTAATCTGGGCTGGCGTTTTCCCGCGAACGTCATAACCGCGGCGTTCAAGATCAGCAATCGCCGCCCTTTTTAGTTCCGCAAACTTTTCACGCATTTTGGCGCGTCGGATAGGTCGATCATCAACCATGGCGAACTCAAAGCCAGACTAATCTCATGGCGACCGCACTAGTTTAGTCAAAGAGGTGCATTGTTCCAGATCAATGCCTTTCGAAAATCCGCGGTCGCACCTAAAGCCGCCTGCGTTGTTCCCACCGGAAAGTGGCACCACATCAAACGGATATCCTCAGCATGTTCGCATTAATCGTGACCTTGAGATTGACCGGTGCAAAACGGGGATAACTCCAATTTTGTCACAATGTGAAAATGAACATGGCGGCGCGCTCTATTTCCCCAAGGAAATAGGCCCGCAGACAAAGTCATGGTGGCAAAATCTCCGAATCGCGAAGAAATTCCGACAGTGTCTTAGTTTGAATTATTGGGTGCTGGGCAGGCTCTTACGCCTTCCGGGAAAAGGGTTTCAACATGCCGAGCAATCGAGAACTCACTGCGGCAATTAGCTTCCCTCTCCAAGAGTGTTGGCATAATGGGCAATTCCTCGCGAGTCCGTTTCAGGTCACGTTGAACACCTTCTCGAACGCAACGACCAATCCAGTCTGCAACGCAAGCATGATATTCATCCCAGGTCGGAGCGGGCCCGGGCACGCGGGCGCGGCGTATGGTCGGCGGTGCAGGTGGCACGCGTGCTCGATCGGCTGTAGCGCACGGGGGCGGCCCGCCTAGCCCTTGGTGTACCCCCCAGACCGACGTCGGCCATCGAAGCCGGATCCCGCTTTCCTAAGTCGAATTCTTCGAGAAGCTTTGGAATACAGCACAACGAGCCGACGTGCCGGCAAGCCCAATAGGCTTTAGTGGGCCGAGCTGCCAGTGCGGCGTTTACGGTTTTAGCTGCGTAGCCCGGTGACAGGGATTATTCTATGCACTCAATGACGCTCCTATCGCACTACACAACCAGAGCCGGCTTAAAATGCATCGCGCGCGGTAAGACACTGTGGGCGACTCGATTTTCTGATCTCAACGACAAGACAGAGATGGAGTACGGCTTCGTCGAACTGACTATCAGCGCGCTACGCACAGCAATGGGCGAGACGGAAAAGTTGATGCAGCCATATGAACGCCGTGCTTTAGACTACGAGGAGGCCGCAGCGAAGCTGGTGGCGTACTTTCGGTCTTCATTTGAAGGCGAGCGCAGCTCTGAGCCGCTTTACGTTTTTTCATTTGCGAAAGGGCAGACGGCCGAGCGGGAACGCCGAGGCCATCTCACTCTTTGGGATCGTTACACAGCGCAGAAAGGCTATTGCCTACAATACGATCGCGAAGAGGTACTACAACTGCTCCGTCGGGAATCGCAAACGAACAACTATGCGCTTCTTAACCTTGCCGCAGTTCAGTACGGAATAGACGAAGCCGACTACGATTACCGCGCGATCCTTTTCCAGATGGCGCAGCACGTGCTCATCGAAGTGGCAAAAGGTAAACCCGGCTTAGGCCTAGAACCTCAATATCAAAAGCTATGGCCATTCAGCACTCTGGCGACGCGCATGTATCATTTCTTCTGCGTCCACAAGGATCCTTTCTTTGAGGACGAACGCGAGACCCGCATCGTCGCGGTTCCGGCAAAGAAGGCCGAATCACGAGTCCTCACCGGGATTGCCTTCCGCAAGGAAGTGAAGACGACGCCGGACGGCCGCCGCTACATCGACGTGGGCGCCGATTGGGATAGGGGCATAGAGCCGAGCCGCATAATCGTCGGCCCGCGGGCATCGGGGCAGTTAGACGACGTGCTCGAGCTGTTCGAGCGCAAACCCGAAGTAATTGTGGCCGATTTTCCAATCAGGTGACCTAATGTGCGGGCGTTTCACCTATCGGCTGACCTGGCGCGAGATCGTGGCGCTCTATCGACTGACCGCGCCGGCAACGCCCGCTCGCAATTTGCAGGCACGCTACAATATCTGCCCGACCACGACGATTGATACGGTGATCGAGCGCGACGCCCAACGTGAACTGGTCCCAATGCGATGGGGGCTGGTGCCGTTCTGGTGGAAAAAGAAAGCCAAGGAAACCCCGGCGACGTTCAACGCTCGGGCCGAAACGGTGGCCGAAAAGCCGATGTTCCGCGCCGCGTTCAAGCGTGCGCGGTGCTTGATCCCAGCTTCGGGCTATTACGAGTGGCACGGCACGCCGACCGGCAAGCAGCCCTACTATTTCTCAGCGCGCGATGGCTCGCCGCTGACGATCGCTGGCCTTTAGGACGAGTGGAAAAATGTGGAGACGGGCGAGCCGTTGAAGTCCTGCACAATGATAATTACCGCGGCCAACGACTTCGTGGGTAAGGTGCACGACCGGATGCCAGTCCTCCTGCAGCCGAAAGATTTTGATCGCTGGCTTACTGGCAATGCGGGGGCGGAATTATTCCGGCCGGCGGCCAACGACTATTTGCAGGCTTGGCCCGTGGTAGACACTGGTGGCAGAGATGGGTTCATGGGTCCAATCGGCGGCCGGCATGTTAGGTTTGGAGGCATATATCGCGGCCTGCCAAATTGGTGGGTTGTGCGTGATCTGTATTTCGTAACCCCGATGCGTATAGTTTTCCGTTCTCATTCTTTGGTCGCCCATAGGGCGCCTCCGAGGGCCTAATTCAACGGTCTAGGAATTAGGTCCCCATCGCCAAATGGGGCAGGCGCAGCAGACGGCTTAAAGACATCGAGACAGTCACTTCATTCTTCCCATCGCCGACTTCTGCAACAAAATCTGCCAACAGCCGACATCCGTCAACCGCGCTTCCTATCCCGAGGGAGTCTGCATCTCAGTTTGATTGCGGTGAAGGTCGCGCGGTGATCATCTTGATGATATCGCCAGAGACGAATCTCGAATTCGACCAACTTTAAATCTGATTTTGGGACGTATTCCTCAGTACGGCGATCAAAGCCAGCTCCATAAGCCCAATACATCCAAGGTTCCCAGAGTTTCGTAATGGCTATACGAACGGCTCCGGTGGGGCGGGTGTATTCCAAGAGTCGAATGAGGCCGTCGGGCTTAACAACGCGGCTCAGTTCCTTGAGTGCAGTCACCTGAAGTTCATCGGGAAGCGTGCAGAACAGGAACGTTGCAACAGCCCCATCAAAGTACCGATCAGGATAGTCCAAGCGAGTAACATCCATTTGCCGCAACCCGACTGGTGCGGCTGCGGTCCAGCGCCGCCGTTCGGCCCGGACCAGCATTGCTGGGCTTAGATCAATACCAATGATGTTGGCAGTTGGCGGATAAAACGGAAAATTTCTGCCAGTGCCGACGCCAGCGTCTAAGAGAAGACCCGAAAGCCCAGCGAATAAGAGCGGCCTAATCTTACGGTAACGACCATATTCAAACGGCAAATCGAACACATCGTAGAGCGGCGCGATACGCTCGTAGCGTTCAAGATTCGACAATTCATCGGCTCCCGCTTTGTGGCGACTTGTATTGCGTTAATTCAGGACGCCATCCAAAGCCATCAACTGCAACAGTTCCCAGCTTGAATTGGTGGGCATGGTACCGAGCCGTAGGAGCAGAAGACACAGCAATCACCGGGAAGTGGTTTAAGGCATTCGCCGCAGCCCTTGCAGTTGTAAAAGAACTGGCAAGCGTCAGTCGGCATCTGCTCAGTCGCTTGATGTCCGCATTTCGGGCAGGTGATTGTGGAAGCTTCGATCATGATGCCGGACTAGTGCTCCATTTCCATCGAGCCGTGTTGAGCACCGATGCCTTCTACATCTGACCTGACCTGGCTTTTTTGGACCAAGCGTTGTGAGAGAATAGCTTGGAAAGGAGCTAGCCATGCCGAAGAAGAGGTTCAGCGCGGAGCAGATTGTGACGCTGCTTCGCCAGATTGAAGTATCAATGGCACAGGGCAAATCTGCCCCAGAGGCCTGTCGGACTGCAGAGATATCGCAGCAGAACTACGCGATGAGCTGCTCAACGGAGAGATCTTCTACACCCTGAAAGAGGGACAGATTGTCATCGAGCAATGGCGAAAGCATTACAACACGATCCGCCCGCATTTCAAAGTCCCGATTTTTCAGACTTTTTGTCGTTCCGGAAGACTGATACTGACGGGCCTCAGTGGGTTTCGAAACGGCCTCTTAGATCAACGACAGATTCTGCGCAGCAACGGCAGTGTTGATGCCGAGGATCGCGGCCGTGACCGTGCCAGGGTCGGATGTCACCACCCCAATGACCGCGACCGCTGCATCATAGGCCGCATCGCCGACAGTATGTGCAACAAGGATGCTGCCGCCGGTCTGCTGCGAGATGTTCGAGTAGGCCAACGACACCGCAATCTTGTCGTTGATGGCGGCCTCTCGCGTCTGCGCCTGCTGATATTGCGCCGCGGTCAATCCCAGCGCCGCGGCACCGGGCGTAAGATCGAAGTCGATCAGATCGTGGACAAACTGTCCGACCAGGCCAGCGCGCGCAGCTTGAATCTGCGCAGCGGTTGGATTGGCCCCCTCGGCCTGCGCCAACAAGCCCTGCCAGTAGGCAACCCCGCCAGGATCACCGGCATTGCCGCCGATGTTCATGTAGAGCGCATTGATGAACGGGGTGTCGGTCAGGCTGGCATATGTTTGATTGAAGAACGTAGCCTGCGTATTGACGAAGCCTTGTCCCAGCACCTGCGCGTCGTTGAGCGTGACCGCGGTTGTTCCGGCATTGGCAACCGTCATGCCGCCCGAGTCAGATTGTTGACCATCCATGCCGACCCAAAACGAATAGCCGGGGAAATCGGCGGCGCGGTTGTAGAGCGCCGCATAAAGGCCAAGCACTTCTTGCTGTACCGAGGTCGGCGGCGGAGGCGTCGTCGTCGTCACAGCCTCGGGATTGGCAGTAAAAGAAGACGTCCCGTAGTCATATGTTGCGACGATTTCGCCGGCGTCATTGATCGAGGCGAGGCTGATCCCCGTAAATAAACCTGTCAGGTTGAATGGGGCGTAGGTGCCGCCGCTATAGATGAAGCCGTGTTCGGCACCGCTGCTGTCTGAGTACTGCCCAACGATCTGGCCCGCATCGTTGATGCCGAAAGCAACCGTAGTGCCGTTACCCAAGGGATCGTTGAGCGTGATGTAGCTGCCGCTGCTGTACAGGAAGCCGTGAATGCCGCTTCCGTCTTCGTAGCCCCCGACGATCTGACCCGCATCGTTGATGCCGAAAGCTACAGAGAACGTCGCGCCCGCTGGGCCGCTGAGCGGCGTGTAGCTGCCGCCGCTGTAAAGGAACCCGTGCTCTTTGCCAAGGAAGTCCGTGTATCCTCCGACAGCCTGGAACGCGTCGTTGATACCGTGGGCTTGGCTGCCCTCGGCGCCCGACGGATCATCGATCGTGGTATAGCCGCCGCCGCTATACATGAAGCCGTGCACCGCGTTGCTGCTGTCATAGTAGTAGCCGACGACCTGACCAAAGTTGTTGATGCCCTGGGCATCGGTCCTATTGACGGCGGCATTCGGGTCCACGAGCGCGGTCGTGGTTGTGCCGTTAGAAATGAAGCTGTGATCCGCGCCGCTGCTATCTGTGTAGTACCCGCTGATCTCGCCTAAATCGTTGATGCCGTACGCGTGAGTGCTGCTGCTCATCGGAGGGTTAATGGGACTAATCCCATAGGTGGTCGGCGGCGGAGGAGTTGCAAGGAAAGAATGCGCGCCATTTACGTCAGTGTAGTAACCGGTGATTTGGCCGGCGTTATTGATCCCGGTAAGCGTGGTACTGCCGCCCAAAGCATTATCAATCGTCGTGTAGACGCCTCCGATATCGAGGAAGCCGTGCTGCGTGCCGCTGCTGTCCACGTAGTCCCCGACGATCTCGCCCGCGTCGTTCATGCCGCGAGCAAAGGTCTCAATGCTGGCGGCCGATGGATCGTTGAGTGTGGTGTAGTTGCCGCTGCTAACGCTATAGAGGAAGCTGTGCTCCCCTCCGCTACTGTCAATGTAGTCGCCAATAATCTGGCCCGCGTCGTTGATGCCTAACGCTTTGGTCCTTGTGGCGCCCGCCGGACCGTTGAGCGTGGCGAAAGCGAGGTCGAAAATGAAGCCGTGCGCCGCGCCGCTGCTGTCAAAGTAGTAGCCAACGGCAGCGCCCGCGTTGTCGATGCCGGTCAGTACGGTGCCTTTGGTGCCCAACGGATCGTTGATCGTGAAGTACGTGCCACTGTTGCGAACGAAGCCTTGTTCCAGACCGCTGCTGTTCGTGTAGCTGCCGACAAACTCGTCCGAGTCGTTGATGCCGTAGGCAGTGGTGCCAGTGTTCGAGGGACCACCGATCCCCCCGTTTGGGCTGAAGGGGCTGTAAAGAAGGAACAGGTTTCCGCTGGAGGGGATCGCGTTCCCAACGATTTGGTCCGCATCATTGATGCCGGAAGGTATTGCGCTCAAGCCGAATGCATTGAATATGGGAGTAAACGTATAGGTCGTCATGTCGCCAACTCCCGCAACACAAAGCCGCGAACGTCGTGGGCGATCTTAGGGTTGCGCTGGCTCGCCACCCCAAAATCGGTAATGGTTCGACCGTATTGGCCCTGCGCACGCAAGGTGTCGCCACGATTGCTATAAGCAATCGGATTCTTTGGATCGAGCCAGACCGTCGCGTTCAGCCAATGATTGCCGACCGTAACCGGACCAGCCATCAGTAAACCAGCGTACGCGGGACGCCTTCCGAACTGGCAGGAATGGTAGCGATATTCTGGGGTGCCCGATAGCCCAGGGCACGGGGCTACGATCGGTCTATGCGGCCCCGACGACAGGAACCGCAAACAGCAGTTTTCCTGCCGTGTCCCTGACCACCACTTGAGAGCCAACCCAATCGCTAGTCTCAGACCATCCGAGATCAGCTGCAATTAATTCAGCAATCTGGGCTGCGTCATCCGGCTTTCCAACGTCATGGCCGTGGAAGTCGTAGGAAGGGGATTCCTGCTTGAGGAGGTCAAAAAACAGTCGCATGGGGTCTGCTCCTGAGTGGTCCAGGAATCCTATAATCTCGACCATTGTTATCGACTTATATTGATCGCTCAAATTTTAGTTTAAATGGTGATGAAATGTCCGCCTGCGACTATGCGGGCAGCGTCATCCATTTTCCGCCGCGAAATTCGCCAAGCGTTATTGCAAATCAAGCCGGCAATCCGATCGACGCGTCGCGCCTCAACGCCGGGCGGAGATTGGCCTATGATGCTCGTCGAGCAGTTCAATAGATCGCGAGATATTTCAGCAGCGACAACACGCCGATGATGATGACAACTATGCGCACGATCTGCTTTGCGCGCCCGTCGATCGGAAGCATGTTGATCAGGTAAAGCACCAAAATAATAACGAGAAACGTAATAAGAATGCTGATCAGAATGCTCGTGTTCATGAGTGCCCCCGTATAGCGCCAGCGCGCGGCGGCGCTATCACAATCTATAGCAGCTTTCGTCGAACTGTGAAGCTTTTGTCGCCGGGTGAGGCGCCGTTTATGTGGGAACCAATAAAGGGGACGCGCGTTAAGGCTTCGGTCGCTTCCGGCTGCCGCCCCCGTTACCCCCTAGGCATCGGGGGCGACCGCCCTAAATCCTACGGCCGCATCTCCGCTGCGGCCGTCCTTTTTTTTGGTCGAATGCTCGGCGGCCTATTCTCGCTCGCATGCCTCCTTGAACGCCGCCATCGCATCTTCGCGCGTCGCCGCTATCCGCGATCACGCATCATGTTCGGGAATCGGGCGGTGATCGTCCAGAACCAGGGCGTCGCTTTCGACGCCGAATGGGTCGAAAGAATTCTGCCGATCTCGCGGCGGTCATCGTCGAGCACCAAGAAGTCGTCGTCCTGGCCGAGCCCGGCGGGCTTAAGCGTCAACATGTTTGCAGAGCCGTTAGCACTCCGTTGGCGCGCACGTTGCCTAACGATGTTGAGCGTCCGGCGAATTTGTTCGGCTTTCGGGCTGCGCCAAAAACGCCGCGATTCTTTCGAGTTGCACGCCGTCGAGATAATACACGGTGACATTAAATCTCGGATTGATTAGACGGTAGCTATCATCGCCCTTCTTTTCGAGGCGATAACCTTCACGCTTCGCAATGTGCCGAATTGCGTACTCGCCTGGCATGTTATTTCCGCATCCCTGGTGAAGCGCACAAAGTGCAGCACCATTTCGCGGTTCGTTCAATCGCATACGCGAGTGCTTGTGCATGAGTATGTCAGCGCTGCTGACGCGGTGGCCCTTCTTATTGAGCGCCGAGGCTACTTTTGATCAACATCATTGCGCCCATCGGAATAGCCTGTAACGGTTATCAATGGGCCAGGACGATGACCACCATGCGCCACCATGCTTGAATTGTGGAAAATCGACAGTGCTTGTCCGTGTTGTGCCTAAGGCAGCGCCGTTTTCCGAATTACTCACCTTTCGGCGCCTGACCTGTGGCGATGTACGGACCGTCGAAAAGGAAGCAGCATGAAAGTGCTGACCGTGATCTTTGTGACCGCCGGAGTGCTCTATCTTTTAGATATACCCCAACTCCCCGAGAATCCGAAGACCCCCTTGCCAAACGGCGCAATCCGGATTCTACCGAACGGATGATACGGCCCAAGTTTCTGGACAGAGAATCGCGGCAAGACCTGATCGAGTTGGCTCGGAACGGGTCGGCCGCTCATCGTTTGGCCCGGCGCGCGAACGCACTGGTGTTGCTAGACGATGGGATGAGCTGCGAGGCGATTGCGAAGGTCCTGTTGCTGGACGACGATACCATCCGCACTTGGTATCGCCTGTATGAAGAGGATGGGATCGAGGGCCTGACGAACTTCAGCTACGAGGGCAGCGCTTGCCAGTTGAGCGGAGACCAACAAGAAAAGCTGAAAGCCTGGGCCGCCGTGGTCTTACCGCGCACAACGCGCCAGGTCGGCGCCTGGATCGAGAATGAATTCGGCGTCGTTTACGAAGGCCGGTCGGGACTGATCGCGTTGTTGCATCGCCCGGGGCTCGAATATCACAAACCCAATGTCATCCCGCGCAAGCTCGACGAAGAAAAGCAGAAGGCTTTCATTGAGAGCTACGAAAAGCTGCTGAATTTCTTGGGCGACGACGAGGCCCTGCTGTTTGCCGACGCCGTGCATCTGACCCATGCCGCGCGGCCCGTCGGCTGCTGGGCGCCGAGCCAAGAGAAGCTTGTGATCGAGCAGACGAGCGGGCGTCAACGCATCAACATTCACGGCGCGATCGATCTGGAGACCGGGCAAACCCGGATGATCGAGGCCCTGACCATCGATGCCGCCTCGACGATTAGGCTGCTGCAATCAATCGAGGCGCTCTATCCAATGCTGGCGCTCATCCATGTTTTTCTGGACAACGCGCGTTATCATCACGCCAAGCTCGTGCAGGAATGGTTAGCCGTGCCGGGACGACGCATCAAGCTGCACTTCATTCCAACTTATTGCCCGCACTTGAACCCGATCGAGCGGTTATGGGGCCTCATGCACAGAAACGTCACGCACAACAAGTGCTACGCAACTTGCGCCCAATTCGCCGATGCGACGCTCGGGTTCCAGCGTGAAACGGTTCCCCGGAATTGGGCGGACCTCTGTGATTCGGTCACTGACAATTTCCGCATCATCAACCCCAAGGATTTTCGGATTGTCGCGTGAACGGGGTATAGTCAATTTAACGGTGGACGTTATCTGGACTTGCTGACGCAAATGGCCTGGCACATAAGCGCGGCTTTCGGTTTTGCTTGGTAGGTCGCCTCAGTTGGCGGCCTCTTTCATTTCCATGTTCAGAGAACGTGCTCGTCGGCGATACGTTTTTCGACCTTTAGCCGAAATTCACCAAGGTCAAGCAATCACTGTTCGCATTTTTAACCGTTGGCTTGAATCCAAATATTTCCCAGTATTACGCATGCTCCGCCGCAATTTCTTGCGCTCGGATACTCTCTACTCGCGCCCGAATCTCGAGAGGCCTTGGGACGGTGAGTGCAGCAAAACATATTATCGCAGATAGCTTCGGCGTTACAGAAGTCTATTCAGATTTAGCCGTGTGGAAGGTCGCATAGCGCGGGGGTGGCAGCACGGCTTTCGCGTAGACAACAAACGACACAGCAATCTGCAGCAGGGAGCAATACGGCAGCGGAAGCGCCTGCGGCCCATTCCATCCGTTATGGGTCATAGCGGACAGGCGGCCTGAAAAAACCCCGGCCTTTCGACCGGGGTTTCTGCAACACAACCTAGATCGGTAAAAGAATTCGCCCCCGATCTGAGTGGGACGTTAGACTGCCACGTATTAGCAATGAATAAATCGAGGCAAAGAAACCGCGGTCGCCGCGGGCGCCAGGACTCACTGGGTGATGCGCGCGGCCAGCACAGCTTTCTGGAACAAGGCGTTCATCGCCTGCGATATCCCGTCGGTCGGACTCACTTCGAAATAATATCCAGCCGACGCGCAGCTTTGCATGTTCGCGGCGATCTGGCTGTTCACGGACGGTGTATAGGGTCCCTGATTGAACGGATCGATCCAGCTCATGTACCAAGCATTGGTCGGCAGCGCCAAATAGGTGGTGTAGAGCACGGCGATCTTGATGCCGCGATTTTTAATGGCCGTGCATAACGCGACGTTGAGTGGCTCCTGACATCGCGTGTAAGCCTGACCGGTTTGCGGATCCTGACCCGGGGTTGTCGGTTGCGAACACGCTGCGGTATTGGCGTCCTCCACCCCATCTGACACGAAAAATAAAATCTTCTGCGGGGACGACGGTGAAAAGCCGACGCCCGGCGCCGCGATGATATTGTTGATTGCCGGAAGAACATTGTCGAAATTGGTATCGGTATCGCTCGCATAGTTCTGGTAAGGAACGGTCATCAGGTCGATATTTTCGGCCGCCGCCTTCGCATTCGAGAGGCTGGACGACAGCGGGAATATCTGGGTCAGGCCGGCGCCGGCGGCCGATGCGCCGAACGTGTAGATCGCGGTCCGAAACTGGCTCGGAACCACCTGCATCGTGTTCGCCGTATCCATCAGCTGCTGCGTCGCGCTGCGCACCACGTCGATGCGCGTCGTCACGCCGAGCTTTTTGGCGAGGCCGTAATAATCGTTCGGAGAAACGTCGAGCTGGTGGCAAGCGAAGGCGCATTGATCCGGCGTGTTGGCGACCATGGTGGCCACATCAGCCGGCGTCGCGCCCACCCCCATAGACGGGGTGTTGTCGAGCAACAGATAGAAATCGATGTAAGTCGGAAGCGCGGTCGCCGCGGTCGACGAGCCGGATATCGGAATTTTGTTGTATCCAACGATACCCATGAAGGCAGTCGGAACGCTTGCCGTATAGCTCACCAGCGCCGTGCGGCCGCTCGCACCATCGGTGACTTTGGCCGACACGGTGCCCAATGTATCGCGCTTGAGCGAAGCCGCCTGGGCCTTGAAGAATTTCACCGCATTCTTTTGGTCGGCGGCAGCCGACAGCGCCAGGGCCGACTGGCTCACAGCCGACAGCGATGCCGCGTCGGCGATTTGGTCGAGTTCCGTCTTTGCGCGGTTGGCAAAACTGTAATCGACGGCGGCGCCGACTGCCAAAATGATTGGGATCGCCGCAAGGCCGAACATGAGGGCGACGTTGCCGCGATTTTCGCGGCCAAACGCCACTACAGTCCGGAGAAGTCGCTGAAACATGCCGCCACGTCCTGCAGCCCAGGGGTGTCTTGCTATAGTACAGCAGGAAGCTTTAAGCGCTTGTTAAGGTGGGGTCGGCGAATCGGTTATTCGACTGATTCAGCGTCATGAAGCTGGGGGCCGATTCTTGCGACATTTGATTTGTACTCTGCCTCGAAAAAACTTGACATGTCAGAGGGTATCCCCAATTGCATAGGGTAATTACTTGCCGAATTCGTGATCGAAGCGGCCAAGCCAAGCAAGCCGCACGCCGAAGACGGTTGTCAGGGTGGAGGAAACTGCGGTGCAAGCCATTGATCTCGCCTGTCGGGCGATGAAACCTATCCTTGTCGCTGCGCTCATCGCTAGCCTCGGGATCCCGTTTTCAGCCCACGCTGAAACAGCAGCGCCCAAATGCGATGCGCCTCTCCATCTTCTCAGACTTGCCAATCCGCTGACACGCTTTGCACGAAAGATCGCAACCCGCGGCCCGATCACCATTGTCGCCATCGGTTCTTCGTCGACCGCCGGCGCGGGCGCAAGTTCGCCAGCGACGAATTATCCCAACCGCCTCGCTGAAGAGCTCAAGCAGCGTTTCCCAAACCGTTCGATCACCGTGCTCAATCGCGGCGTCAACGGCGAGGAAGTCGGTGACATGCTCAAGCGCTTCGATAAGGACGTGCTGGCTGCCAAGCCTGACCTGGTCCTGTGGCAGCTTGGCACCAATTCGGTCATCAGCGATCACATGTTCACCGACCACGGCGCCGCGATCCGCGATGGCCTCAAGAAGATCCGCACTATCGATGCCGACGTCGTGCTGATCGATCCGCAATTCGTGCCGAAGGTGATTGTGAAGGCTGACGCCGAGCACATGATCGAATTGATCGCTATGACCGCGAAGGTGGAAAATGTCGACCTATTCCGCCGCTTCGACGTGATGAAGCGTTGGCGCGATGCCGATCATATGGCGTTCGAGTCGTTCGTGTCACCCGATGGGCTACACATGAATGACTGGAGCTAGGCTTGTATGGCCAAGGGCCTTGGCATGGCAATCGCCGAAGCCGCGCAGCGGCCCGTCATGTCAGCGAACGCCACATTGCACCTGGTGCCCTGAGCACCCGCGTTCCTTACGCCGCGGCTGCTGCTCGTCGCCGAGTTTTGCAACACAACCCGCGATTCGCGTCAGCTCTATTTTATTTGGCCCTGCCGGCTGACCGAGCGGATACCTCGCAGGTCGAAGCGCATGGCAACGATATCTTTGCCGAATCTCACTTTGGAAGTGGGATCACCGAAGGCTAGCCATTTTTGGAGGTAGACGTCTTTGTCAGCCATCGTTCTCTGCTCGGTACGGCCATAGACAACCCATAGGCGTTGCTGTGGCGATGCAAAGTGGGCGACAGTATTCGATACATCGTGAGTAGTACTGACTACCGTCCGGTCGAGACGATACCGATCAGCATGGTTGGCGAGAACGTAGCGTGCAGCTCCGTCATCAGTGATGATTGCATCGCCAGGCTGAACATTTTCGGCCAAGTAGGCGGCGGCGAGGTCCCAACGCGGCTTGGTCTCTGATTATCGAGTTCGAAATCAGTCCGAACAAGCGGACCTGAGACGCCCACCCCACAGCCTAAGGACGGAGGGGCTGAGTTGTACTGCGAGGTGCACCGCGTGCACCGAATGTACGGGCCAAACGATGGCGCTGCGAAATCGTCGCGATAGCTGGTAGACCGGACATGTCGCGGACATCGCAGAATTGACGCGGATGATGCCCACAAGAGACATGACGCCGGGCCTCCGATTTACGGAGTGCACTTCGGCCAATTCAACGCGCATCTAAATAGGGCAATCGTAGTGGTGATGCTTATATGTTGAAAAGGTACTTGTCAGGACACGCTATATGAACGTTCTCACTGCCATCTCGCCTGGGCTGAAAGTCCTGTTTGAGCGCGTCGGCAAGCCTGAGATCATCAACCGACCCGACTTGTTTCGGTCCGGCGGAGCGGGGGCGGTCATCGTCTGCAATCACGTGGGCTGGGCGGACGGCTTATGGATGGCCTATGCCGTATACCCAAGAGAGCTACGCTATATGTCCAAAGGGGAACTGTTCAATTCAACGCTATCGCGTTGGGTCTTGACGCACGGCGGTTCCCTTCCAATTGACCGCGCCAACCCGTCGCCAAGTTCGATTAAGACCGCGGTCGACATGCTGCAGCATGGCGAAATCATCCTGATCTTCCCGAGCGGCACGCGAAGCGAGGAAAATATTGCCTTTAAGCGAGGCGCCGCGACCATCGCGCTTCATGCCCGGGTTCCACTTGTGCCCGCCTTCTTTCAAGGCCCAAAGGAGGTGCAAGTCGCGCATCTCCTGCACCGACCTCCCATCCGAGTGACATTCGGGTCACCGATCCCAACAGCGGAGCTGCCGTTTGGGAAGGGAACTACGATTGACCTTACGCATCAGCTTCAGGCAGCAATCGGCGAATTACGATCGATCGCGGACACTAGCCAGTCCACAGCCTAGTCTTAGGCACGTTTGTGGGCCAAAGGCTCCTCCTGATGACTGTCCTTTCCGAAAATTCCATTCGGCGGAGATTCGCGTCGTGAGGCAGAATCGTCGCATCATTCTGATCGATGTTTGCGATGCTTCACGCGCTCGGTATGTTCATCTGCGATCTGCTCAAGTCTCGGTGCCGGCCCGTCGGCAGTTGCTGTGGTTCGGGGTGACACGGCATCCTCCGGCGGAGGGGCTGGCTCGACAGATCACCGAGGCCTTCCCTTGGGCATCAGCGCCGGCCTATCTGGTGCGCGACAATGACCATGTCTATGGCAGGTCTTCACGTTCCGGGTGAGAGCGATGGGTATTCGCGACCGACCGATCTTACCCCCGGTCACCGTGGCAAAATGGGAACGCGGATCGCCTGATCGGAACCGTGCGTCGCGAGTGCCTAGGCCGAATACTGATCTTCGGCGAGGCGCACCTGCGGCGAGTTCCTGCTTTGTATGCGGCGTATTACAATCAGGCGCGAACGCACTTGGCATTACAGAAAGGTGCGCCCTTGCATCGAGCAGTTCAACGATACGGCACCATTACCGCGGCGCCCGTTCCTCGATCGCGGCGGCAACCGTCAGATAGCAAGTCGACGAGAGACGGACGTCTTCGACACAACACGGATCGTCAAAGAGAGCGAGGATCAATTGCGTAGGCGATTTTCAAGATTCCTACCAAGGATGTCACCGGCTCCACCTTGGGCTGGCGAAGAAGCGATCCGCGAAGAGCTTTTCAGCGTCGAGCGCCTTGAGCAGCACGCGGAGAGCCTAGCTGCTGCGCAGTCTGTCAGCTCGCAGCCGGAGAGAGGGCGGCCACTTGCAATACGGGTTCGCGACAACGATGAGGCCCTTCTTGACGCCTATCGTGTCATCGCAGCCGCAATAGCAGATAAGCGATCCATTACGCCCGCGGCCGAATGGCTGATCGACAATTTTCACCTCGCGGAAGATCAGATTCGTGAGATCCGAACCGATCTTCCGCCAAGTTATTACCGTCAGCTTCAAAAACTGGCGGAAGGCCCGTTCAAGGGATACCCGCGGATTTTCGAGATTGCTTGGGCCTTCGTTGCGCACACTGATAGTCGTTTTGATGCGGAGATGCTGCGACGGTTCGTGTTGGCCTATCAGCGAGTTCAGCCGCTGACGATCGGCGAGCTATGGGCTCTCGCAATTACAATTCGTGTCGTGCTCGTGGAAAATTTGCGGCGTTTGGCCGATCTCATTGTGGGTAGCCAGGCATCGCGTGATGCCGCCGACGCATTGGCCGATCGGCTGCTTGGTGCAGGAAGCAGATCGCCGGAAGCTGCCGCTGCGGCCCTGCAAGAGTTCTCACAATCATCGTTCACGAGATCTTTTGCGGTTCAGCTTGTCCAACGATTGCGCGATGAAGATCCGGCCACGACGCCGGCGCTTCTGTGGCTGGACAAGCGTCTGAGTTCGCAGGGAACAAATGCCGATGACTTTGTACGCGAAGAGCATCGCCGGCAGGGTGCGGCGAACGTCACTGTCCGCAATATCGTTACCAGCATGCGACTTATATCCGAGCTTGATTGGGCGGACTTCTTCGAAAGCGTCAGTCTGGTCGACGAGGAATTGCGGGTAAACAGTGATTTCGGCGATATGGATTTCCACACGCGCGACCGATATCGCCGCGCTATTGAATCGCTTGCGCGCGGCTCGGCCCACTCGGAAATCGATGTCGCTCGGGCCGTTATCCTCATTGCAAAGCGCGCTGCCGTTGACCAGCAAGCCGGAGCGGCAGAGTTAGATCCGCGCTCTAAGAATCCCGGCTACTCGTTGATCGGGCAGGGCCGTCGCGCGTTCGAGAAGAAGCTTGGCTTTCGTGTTCCGATGAAGGATTGGCTGGTCCGCGCCAATGCAGCAGTGGGAGTTTCTGGCTATCTGGCGGCGGTGGCGTTAACCGCGACGCTCCTTCTTGCGACGGCGCTGCTCCTCGTCAGTCCCGCTGGCACCGCTGGATGGACTTTTCTACTGCTTTCGTTTCTGGGGCTATTTATTTCGGTTGATGCCGCCATAACGCTAGTGAACCGTGCAGTTGCCAATGAGTTCGGGCCGGCCGTGCTGCCAGGCCTTGAGCTCCGCGATGGTGTTTCAAGTGAACTCCGCACAATCATCGTTATTCCGACGCTCCTTACGAGCAGCGCGGCTATCGACGAAATCATCGAACGGTTAGAAATCCATTATCTCGCGAGCCAAGATGGCGATATCCGTTTCGCTCTGCTGTCGGACTGGACGGACTCGGCCACCAAGGATGCGACGGACGACGATGAGCTTTTGGGCACGGCGATTGAGGGAATTGATCGCCTCAACGGCCGATACGGACCGGCATCGGACGGGCCGCGTTTTTTCCTTCTGCATCGCCGACGGGTTTGGAACGAGGGCCAGGGCAAGTGGATCGGATGGGAACGCAAGCGCGGAAAACTGCATGAATTGAACCGACTGCTTCGCGGGGCCACGGACACCACTTTCCTGGCGGTGGGCGGCGGCCTGCCACTCGTACCCCTCGGAGTTCGTTACGTCATTACCGTGGACACTGACACGCGCCTGCCCATTGGAGCGGCAAAGCGCCTGATCGGGAAAATGGCGCACCCCCTCAATCGACCGCACGTGGATCCCGCGCGGCGCCGTGTGGTCGAGGGATATGGCGTGCTGCAGCCCCGGGTGACGCCATCTCTTCCTACCGCGCGGGATGGCTCAATTTATCAGCGCGTGTTCTCGAGCCCGACCGGCATCGACCCATACGCAGCGGCCGTTTCAGATGTTTATCAAGACCTGTTCGAAGAGGGCTCCTACAGCGGTAAGGGTATTTACGATGTGGATGCCTTCGAGGCTGCGCTCGCAGGACGCATCGCGGAAAGCGCCGTTCTCAGTCACGATCTTTTGGAGGGCATTTTTGCTCGCGCGGGGCTGGTTTCAGATGTCGAGATCTTTGAAGATTTTCCGACGCATTACGACGCTGCTGCGTCGCGCCAACACCGGTGGGCGCGCGGCGACTGGCAGTTGCTTCCTTGGATCTTGGGCACGGGGTCCGCGACCGATAGAGAAATTGATGGGGCGGGAATTTCGTTACTTGGCCGCTGGAAACTCATAGACAACCTTCGTCGTACCCTATCTGCCCCGGCAGGTTTTCTCGCTCTGTTGACCGGATGGGTCTCGCTGCCCCCAGTGGCCGCCTTGCTCTGGTCCGGCTTCGTCCTGCTTCCTTTCCAGTTAGCCGCATTCCTGCCTCTGGTTACCCGCGTGTTTCCGCACCGCTCGGGGATCACGACCGGCAGCCATCTCCGCGCATTTCTTCAGGATCTCAGAGTCGCCTTGTTGCAGTTCGGCCTGCAAGCGGCGCTGCTCGCACACCAGGCCTGGCTGATGGTCGACGCCATCGTTCGGACGCTTTCGAGATTATATCGGCGTCGACAGTTGCTGGAGTGGGTGACTGCCGCAGCGGCGAGCTCCGATCGAGAACTCAACCTTGCCGGCTTCTGTCGGCGAATGGTCGGCGCTGTCGTGTTGGCTGCCGGCAGTACCATTGCCGTTGCATACGCCGACCATGGGACTTGGGTGATCGCCGCTCCGTTGATCGCCGCTTGGGCACTGTCACCGGCAATCGCATGGTGGGTGAGCGGGGCGCCCAGGCCCGACCAGAAATCGCTGTCGGATGCGGAATCGGAAAGTCTTCGCCTCGTTGCGCGGCGCACTTGGCATTTCTTTGAAACATTCGTTACGGCTGAGGATCATATGCTTCCTCCGGACAATTTTCAGGAGGACCCCCGGCCGGTCCTGGCCCACCGCACCTCGCCGACAAATCTTGGCCTCTATCTTCTTTCGGTCCTTGCCGCGCGGGACTTTGGCTGGCTCGGCCTCACGTCGACGGTTGATCGGTTGGAAGAAACGCTTCGGACGATGGACGGGCTCGATCGCTTCCGCGGTCATTTCTTCAATTGGTATGACACGCGTGATCTTCATCCGCTCGAGCCAAAATACATATCGTCGGTCGATAGCGGTAACCTTGCCGGGCATCTGATTGTGCTCAGCAATGCCTGCCGAGAGATGATCTCGGCTCCAGTGATCGGTCCGCAAACACTTGCCGGGATCGCTGATGCAGTGACGCTCGCTCGAACTTCTCTGGACGCCGTAAGAAGCAATCATCAGGCTCAGGACATCGCTCGCAAACAACTTCAAACCGAGTTGGAGTCGCTCGGGGTATCACTAAAATCTTCTGCCGGTTCACTTGAGGATTTTGTCAATCGATTGTCGAACCTGAAACGAGAGACCGGTGGACTTCCTGACCTCGCCAGAATTCTTTTTGAGGAAGGGGATGACGCCGTTTCCGGCAAAGCGGATGTGCTGACCTGGACTGAGGCCGTTGCTTCATCTGTCCAGTACCATCAGCGTGATATTGATGTTTTGCTTCCGTGGGTTCAGTTTACCGCCGACGCCGCGGTATTGTCGGCGGCGCTGACTTTAGAGGACCTACCGGATCGTTGTCAGATACTGATTGAAAAACTGGGCCAACAAAGGGCCACCCTCACATCAATAGACGCTGCCGAGGATGTCGCGCAAATTGACGGCCGCATCGCAGTGTTAATGCAGTCGGCGGCAAATGCGCAAGCGCTCATGCGGCGCATTGAAGCTCTCAACGAGAGCGCAGCAAAAATGTTCGACGAGATGGAATTCGGGTTCCTATTGGACCCTGCCAGGCAGTTGCTCTCCATCGGTTATCAGTCTGCCGAAGGCGCGCTGGATCCCAGCTGTTACGACCTGCTGGCTTCAGAGGCGCGCCTGGCGAGCTTCATCGCCATCGCCAAAGGCGACATCGCCCCGAAACATTGGTTCAAATTGGGGCGCGCGGTGACCCCGATCGAGCGCGGATCGGCTCTGATCTCGTGGTCGGGATCGATGTTTGAGTACTTGATGCCGGAACTGGTGATGCTCGAGCCCGAGGGGAGCCTATTGCATCAGACGGCCCGGTTGATCGTGAGTCGACAGATCGAGTACGGCGCTCAGCTTGGCATTCCGTGGGGGATTTCCGAGTCCGCGTACAATTTCCGCGATCTCGAACTCACTTACCAATATTCCAATTTTGGCGTCCCCGGACTCGGACTAAAGCGAGGCCTCAGCGAGAACATCGTCGTTGCACCTTATGCGACGGCGCTTGCGTCCATGATTGACCCGACCGCTGCGGTGCGGAATTTCGCCCGTCTGGCCGAAATTGGCGGTTGTGGCCAATACGGTTGCTATGAAGCCTTGGACTACACGCCAGGGCGAATCCCAGTGGGCAGAAATGTCGCCATCGTGCGCGCGTATATGGCGCACCATCAAGGGATGAGTTTGGTCGCTATCGCGAACACTCTTCTCGACGGGAAGACGCGTACGCGCTTTCATGCCAATCCGATCGTGCAAGCGACGGAACTTTTACTGCAGGAAAGGCCTCCGCGCGATGTCGCCGTCAAATGGGTCCGCGCCGAAGAAGTGAATCAGGCGATGCAGGTACGTGAGCTTGCGCCACCCATGTTGCGCCGATTTCGTTCGCCACACGATCGCGTCCCGCGCAGCCACCTTCTGTCAAACGGCCGCTATGCCGTTATGATCACCGCCGCCGGATCTGGTTACAGCCGCTGGCGCAATCTCGCCGTATCGCGTTGGCGCGAAGACGTAACCTGCGATCCTTGGGGGTCGTATGTCTATCTGCGCGATGTCGAAAACGGCGCTGTGTGGTCGGCGGGTTATCAGCCGAGTGGCGCCAGGCCGGATAATTATGAGGTGGCGTTTTCGGAGGATCGCGCCGAAATTACGAGACGCGATGGGACACTCACGACAACGCTCGATGTCGTCGTGTCGCCGGAGGAAGACGGGGAGGTCAGGCGTGTGTCGGTGTCAAATCTCGGATCGCGCACGCGCGAGCTCGAGGTTACATCTTATTGCGAAATAGTCTTAGCACCATCGAGCGATGATGCGTCGCATCCGGTATTTTCAAAGCTTTTTGTACAAACGGAGTTAGTGCCTGGACTGGGCGCGCTGTTGGCGACTCGTCGAAGGCGGGCGCCAGAGGAACCCGAAGTGTGGGCCACGCATCTAGCGGTAGTGGACGGTGAGCCCGCCGGCGAACTGCAATTTGAGACCGACCGGGGGCGCTTCCTTGGACGGGGCAATGGCGTCAACTCGCCGGTTTCTATGAGCGGCGGCCGACCTCTTTCGAACACGGTCGGGACGGTGCTCGATCCGATCTTCAGCATTCGCCGGCGCGTTATCATCCCGCCGGGCGCGACGGTTCGCGTCTCGTTTTGGACCCTTCTTGCTCGTTCGCGCGACGAAGTGATCGGTCTAGCCGACAAGCATCACGATGTTGCGGCGTTCGAACGCGCGGCCACATTGGCTTGGACCCAGGCTCAGGTTCAACTCCATCACCTCGGAATAACACCGGACGAGGCGCACCTCTTCCAGCGTCTCGCCAATCGCATCATGTACTCGGACCTGACGCTGCGGCCGTCGCCTGAAATCCTTAAGCGGAACGATCTCGGGCCATCGGGGCTTTGGGCGCACGGTATCTCCGGCGACCTTCCGATTGTGCTTTGCCGGATCGATGAGGTCGAACACTTGGAGACGGTACGCCAATTGCTGCGTGCGCATGCCTACTGGCGGAGTAAGCAGCTCGCGGTCGACCTGGTGATCATCAACGAAAGAAGCACCTCGTATGTGCAGGATCTGCAAACCGCTCTGGAGTCGGTCGTCCGCGTAAACCTGGCGCGAATGCCTGAGCACCGACATGGGGCCGTGTTCCTGCTGCGCGCCGATTTGCTGTCTGCCGAAGTGCGCAGCCTGCTGCAAACAGTTGCACGCGTCGTCATCGGGAGCCGACGTGGCGGCCTTGCCGAGCAAGTCAAGCGTCTACAAGAAATCGCACCGGCCGCTGCGCCGCCGCTTCTGAAGCAGCGAATCGCGAGCCCTCCCGAGTTTGTCGCGCCACCGGCGCTCGAGTTTTTCAACGGGATTGGCGGATTCGATAAGGACGGACGGGAGTACGTCACCATCCTCGACGGGGCCCAAATGACGCCCGCGCCTTGGGTGAATGTGATCGCCAATCCTTCGTTCGGCTTCCAGGTGTCCGCAGAGGGAAGCGGTTGCACGTGGTCGGTCAATAGCCGCGAAAACCAGCTCACGCCACGGTCTAGCGATCCGGTCAGCGACAGCTCCGGTGAAGCTATATACGTGCGTGACCAGGATAGCGGCGATGTCTGGACGGCGACCGCTCTTCCCATTCGCAACGACGCCTCCCGATACATTGCCAGACACGGCCAGGGCTACAGTCGGTTTGAGAATGTATCGAATGGGATTGCGCTCGATCTACTACAATTTGTGGCTCCCGCAGACCCCATCAAGATTTCCAGACTGAAGATCAAGAACGTCTCAGGCCGCCGCCGGCGGCTGTCGATAACCGCCTATGCGGAGTGGGTGCTGGGACCAGAACGTACCGCTTGTGCACCCTACGTCGTCACGGAGATCGATCCCGAAACCGGCGCATTGCTGGCGCGAAATCCGTGGCGCATGGAATTTGGTTCCCGTGTGGCCTTTGCGGATTTGGTTGGCCGACAGCAGTCATGGTCCGGGGATCGCACGGAGTTCATTGGTCGCAATGGCACGTTTGCCTTGCCAGCGGCGCTCGCAGATCGCAAACCGTTGTCTAGCCGGGTTGGCGCCGGCCTTGATCCATGCGGCGCCCTGCAAACCGCGATTGAAATCCCGGCAAACGGTGAAGCCGAAATCACATTCCTGCTGGGCGACGCAGCAACGGGAGCGGAGGCGCAATCTCTGATCCTGCGATATCGCACGGCTAATCTTGACCAGGTTTTCCGTGACGTGATCGACTACTGGGATCATGTGCTGGGCGTCGTCCAGGTGCGGACACCCGATCGTGCTATGGATATTCTGCTCAACCGCTGGCTTCTGTATCAAACGATCGTCTGTCGATTATGGGCACGATCGGGTTTTTATCAGGCCAGCGGTGCTTATGGTTTCCGCGATCAGTTGCAAGATGGCATGGCGCTCTGCTTGTCGCAGCCGGGGCTGACACGGGAGCATCTGCTGCGCGCGGCGGCACGACAGTTTACCGAGGGCGACGTTCAACACTGGTGGCTGCCGTCCTCGGGCAAGGGCATTCGCACCCGCGTTTCCGATGACCTTCTGTGGTTGCCCTACGCCGCGGCGCAGTATGTGACTGCGACGGGTGATCATGCTGTCCTCGACGAACAAATAGCGTTTCTCGACGGGTTGGCCCTCGCGCCTCATGAGCAGGATGCGTTTTTTCAGCCGATGCCCTCTGATGAGAGAGCTACTCTTTTCGAACACTGCGCCCGCGGTCTCGATCGCAGCCTTGCGCTCGGACGCCACGGTCTGCCGTTGATCGGCGGGGGAGACTGGAACGACGGATTCAACCGGGTCGGAGTGGGTGGGCAGGGCGAAAGCATATGGTTGGGTTGGTTTCTTTGCGCCACTATCGCGAATTTCGTTGCGTTTGCGGAGCAGCGCGGTCAGCACGACCGTGCCGCAACCTGGCGCCTGCACGCGACGGCCCTGCGCGAAGCCCTCGAGCGAGAAGGTTGGGATGGCGACTGGTATCGCCGTGGCTATTTCGACGATGGAACTCCGCTTGGGTCAGCATCAAGCCGCGAGTGCCGCATCGATTCGATCGCTCAATCCTGGGGTGTGATCTCCGGTGCGGCAGATCCGGCGCGCGCCGCGCGCGCCATGGCGGCGGTCGACGACAATCTCATCTTGCGAGATGACGGACTGGCTCTGCTGTTTACGCCGCCCTTCGATCAGACCGCGCTGGACCCCGGTTACATCAAGGGCTATCCGCCGGGAATCCGCGAGAATGGTGGGCAATATACGCATGCTGCTGCCTGGTCGATTCAAGCATTCGCCAAGCTTGGCGATGGGGACAAGGCGGCCGAGTTGTTTTCGCTGCTCAATCCTATCAACCACGCTCGCACTTGGGCCGCCACTCAATGCTACAAAGTAGAGCCGTATGTGGCTTGTGCGGATGTGTACTCGGTTGCGCCCCACGTGGGGCGGGGCGGCTGGACCTGGTACACGGGCTCGGCCGGATGGATGTATCGGGCAGCTCTAGAATCTATATTAGGATTTACCGTAGACGGCGCTATGATCCGGCTCGATCCCTGCATGCCCCGTGCGTGGCGAAGTTTCGAGATTGCATTTCGCCACCACACGACGCGGTATGAGTTGTCCGTTGAAAATCATAGTGGGGTTTGCCGCGGCATTGCTCGCTTGGAACTGGATGATCAAACGTTACCTCGCGGTTCGACCCACATCATTCTGGTGGATGACGGTAAAACCCATCATGTCCGAGTAATACTCGGATGATTGGTATGCAACGCGTCAAACCAAAAGCTTTGCTAGTAGACGGCCGGGGTGCCGCTAGGCCGCCTTGGGGTCCGGCGTATGGCGCACGTTTTGGTTATGGCTTACGGTACACGCCTGATCACGGCCGCACTCTATGCAGACGAATACCTCATTGTCCAAATCAAGGGTACGGTTGGCTGGCTCAATCTGTTTGAGTTGCAACTCACCACCGCAGATGTCACAGCGCGACGAAGGCGGAGGCTCGACAAGGGTGCGCATGGGATTTCCTTTCGTCCGACATGCTTCGGAACGAGGGGAAGGAACACTCAAAAGGGTCCCAGTTGAAAGGTTGCATTGAAAGCCCGAACGCCTTGCGTTGGCGTCTCGGTTGGTATGAAGCTGCACGTTTAAGAAAGGCGTGTCCAGTCACATTTTCGGAGGCGCACGCGGTGTCGTTCAATTGACAAAACGCGCAAATCTTTCGCTGCCTTGCCGTGAAATGCTGGCGTGCTGTAGACGGCTTGCCGTTTGCCATCAATACCGCGGCTCGTGGGCGAACCGATCAACAATCGCTGCTTTTGATCTCAATCAATACTATCAATCCTTTGCAGGCCCAGGTTTGTGTGCGTAAGTGAGTTCTTATGAAACAACCTGCGCAAAGCGCGTCTCCAAGCGGGGAAGAAGTTTCCCGCCGGTTGTTTCTTGCCCGTGCCAGTGCGACCGCTGGAGGCGTCATGCTCGAAGCGAGTTTTGCCGTATCGCCGGTTATTGCAGAAACGAAGACCGCAACGATCGGCCCCGACGCGGGCCCATTGACGCTCAAAATCAACGGCACAGCGCGGACCATCGCCGTTGCTCCGCACTCGACGCTTGCCGAAGTGCTGCGTGGGCCGCTCGATCTGACTGGAACCAAGATCGGCTGCGATCGCGGGGCGTGCTCGGCATGCACCGTGTGGTTGGACGGTATTCCCGTTGCGTCCTGTATGATGCTAGCGATCGACGTCGGCGAGCGCTCGGTGACGACCATCGAGGGCCTCAGCGATGGCGACAAGCTGCATCCTGTGCAGGCGGCCTTCATCGAGCACGATGCAGTGCAATGCGGCTTCTGTACGCCAGGCTTGGTGATGAGCTGCGCCTCGCTGCTCGCACAAAACCCTCATCCCACGCTTGATGAAGTAAAAGCTGCCACTAGCGGTCATCTATGTCGCTGTGGAACCTATCCACACGTCTTTGCGGCAATGCACGGAGCCGCGACGACTGGCAAAGGCTAACCCCATGTCGCCACGAGAGCCAATGCGGCGGGACAAGTTTCCATCCGGAATCGCCGGCGTTTCGGTCGGTGAAATTGAACGCCAAGTTCCGGCGGACGAGGCGCCGCCGCTGCCGACGAACGATCGTCTTGCCGTCATCGGCAAGTCGGTACCGAGGATCAATGGGCGCGCCAAGGTGACTGGCGCCGCGCGCTTTACCGTCGACATCAAGCTCCCCGGCATGCTGCATGCGCGGCTGCTGCGTTCGCTGCATGCGCACGCGCACATCGTTTCGATCGATACTCAGGCGGCGGAACGGCATCCGGATGTGCACGCCGTGCATGTCATTACCGACGTGGTCGGCCGCGCTATCGAGCGCGATCCGGGAACCGATCACGGCGCCGGCGGTCGTCTGCCGCCCGCGCTCTATGTCGGGGCACCGATCGCGGCAGTCGTGGCAATTACAGAGGAGGTGGCGGACGCAGCGCTGGGCCTGATCAAGGTCGACTACGAGGTGCTGCCGTTCGTTGTCGATATGGAGGACGCGCGCAAATCTGATGCTCCTGCGGTCTTTGCTTCGCCGGTCATCGGCACAGGGTTCGAGGGCCGAACCCCTGGCGGTGGCGAGATTGCGCAGCACGGAAACATCCGCGGGCCCAGCAAAGCAGGGGCGCGCGGCGACATCGATGCGGGCTTTGCCGAAGCCGACGTTGTGGTCGAAGAGGAATATCGCACCCAGGTGCAGACGCATTGCTGCATGGAAACTCATTCCGTGGTCGCCGATTGGCGTCCGGATGGTCTGACTGTCTATCTCTCGACCCAATTCACCGCCGGCGTGCGCAATGAACTGGCCGAAGCCTTCAAACTGCCGCGCAACCGGGTCCGCGTTGTGGTCGACGCGATGGGCGGGGGATTTGGCTCGAAGTCGAGCGCCGGCAATTATGCGCGGGCGGCCGTTGCCCTTTCGCGTGCGGCCGGCGCGCCGGTCCGCCTCGCACTCGACCGGCGCGAGGAACAGCTTGATTCGGGCAACCGGCCGGGAACATTCCAGCGCCTGAAGATCGGCGCACGCAAGGATGGCCGGCTGAGCGCCATCTCGCTCTACACTTACGGGACAGCGGGAACCGCCACCGGCGCCGGCGTCGGCAATGTCGCGCAGGCCATGTACGAATGCCCGAATTTCGCGAGTGAGCAATATGACGTCTTTATTAATACGGGGCCCGGCTGCGCGATGCGCGGTCCGGGCAATACGCCCGGTGCGTTCGCGCTGGAACAGACTATCGACGAACTGGCGGAAAAGCTCACGATCGATCCGCTGCTGCTGCGCGACCGCATCGATGCGAGCCCGGTACGGCGCGAGGAGCGGCGTCGCGGCGCCGAACGGATCGACTGGAGCCGCCGTCACGTCCCAGGGGCGGATAAGGGTCCGATCAAGCGCGGCATCGGTATAGCGCAATCGCTATGGGGTGCCAATGTGCAGACAAACGCTTCATGTGAGGTGAGGCTGCTGCGCGACGGCTCGGTCGAGATCCTGTCCAGCGTGCAGGACATCGGCACCGGCATCGGCACAGTGCTGGCACAGGTCGTCGCGGAAGAGCTGGGCCTACGCCCGCAAGACATTACCGTTCGCATCGGCGACACCGATTTTCCGGCCGGGCCGCCGTCCTACGGCAGCCGGACCACGGCCTCGATCACGCCGCCGGCGCGCAACGCCGCCTACAAAATCAAGCAGATCTTGTTTGAAATCGCTGCGCCCCATCTCGGCGTTGCCGTCGACGATCTGCTCGTGCGCGAGGGGCGTATTGTTGCGCGGCAGGACGCAACACGCAGCATGAGCTTGCGCGAAGCGGCGGCGACCTTACGCACCGACGAGATCGGCGTTCTCGCCAGTCGGAGCGACGATTATGGCGGCTTCCGCCGGATGATGACTGACGCTGCGCTCGCCGAGAACGATCTGGGCGGCGTGCAGTTCGCCGAGGTCGCCGTTGATGCCGAAACCGGGATCGTACGCGTCGAGCGCTTCGTCGCAGTGCAGGATTGCGGACGTCCGATGAATCCGAGGCAAATCGAGAGCCAGGTCCAGGGTGGCATCCTGCAGGGCATTTCGTATGCCTTGTTCGAGGATCGCATTATGGATCGCCACACCGGCTACATGCTCAACGCCGATCTCGAGCATTACAAGATCGTCGGTCCGCGCGAGACGCCGGAAATCGATGTCATTGTGCTGGAAAACTATCAGGGCCAGAGCGCGACCGACGCTTACGGCATTGCCGAGCCATCGAATATCGCCACGGCACCTGCCATCGCCAATGCCATCTACAACGCGATTGGCGTGCGGCTGCGCCATTTGCCGATGACACCCGCCGCCGTGCTTTCGGCACTTGGCCGCATTCCGCGCGGGAGCTGACGATGCAGCCATTCGAATGGGTGAACGCACGATCGGCAGCCGGAGCGGCGAACTCGGGAGCGACCACAGTTGCCGCCGCCATGATCGCGTCTGACGGCAGGCAAGCAAAGCGAGATGCCGTTGTGATCAAGGCAGGCGGGCTCGACCTTCTCGACCTGATGAAAGAGGGCCTGCTGCAACCACGCCGCATCATGAACCTTCGCGGCATTGCCGGGCTCGACCGTATCGTCGAGGAAAAGGACGGCACCCTGCGCATCGGAGCGCTGGTCACGATCGCGCAAGTCGCAAACAGCCCGATCATTCATCACCGCTATACAGCCTTGGCCGATGCTACTGGCAATTCAGCGAGCCCGCAGATCCGCAATGTAGCGACGCTCGGCGGCAACCTGCTGCAGCGGCCACGTTGCTGGTACTTTCGTTCGGCACGTCACGATTGCGTCCGCAAGGGCGGCGAGACTTGTTTCGCATTCGGCGGCGAGAACCAATATCACGCCATTTTCGATCAGAACGGTTGCGCCATGGTGCACCCGTCGACCGCGGCAACGGCGCTGGTGGCGTTGGGAGCTAAAATCGTTCTGGTGAATGCCGAGGGCCAGCGACGCGAACTTCTATTGGAGGAGTTCTATCTGCTGCCGGACAAGGACATACACCGCGAAAACGATCTCAGGCCGGGTGAGATTCTCACCACTGTCGTGCTGCCGAAATTGGCGCTCGGCAACCGTTCGGTGCATCTCAAACAGGGCGAGAAGGAATCATTCGACTGGCCAATCGCCGATGTGGCAGTGTTGCTTGATTGCGATCCAGGCGGGGTGTGTCGGCAGGCTTCGATCGTTCTTGGAGCTGCTGCGCCAGTGCCGCACCGGGCGAAGGTGGCGGAAGCCGCGCTGCGGGGAAAGCCGGTGCAGGATCAAACCGCTCGAGATGCTGCGCGTGCGGCACTCGCGGGCGCCGCACCGTTATCAAAGAATGCCTACAAGCTGCCGATTTTCGAGACGCTGGTACGGCGCGCCATTCTGGCCGCCGCAGCTGCGTGATTTGAACTTAGGAGCGGCAAAATGGGAGCAACTGATATGACCCGCCGCAGTATGAATACCGAGATTTTGGCCAGCGCCGCTGTCGCGAGTGGGCCGATATTTGGTGCAGAGCCCCAGCCAGCCAGTCCAGGCTCAGCGGTCATTTTGGGCCGTAGATCGACCGAAATTCACGCGCGCGCGGATTTCTCTCGGCTCGACTCGGCCTCGCGCTCCCAGCGCAGGATCGTCCGCTGCAAGGCCTGAAACTTCGTTTCGATGACGCCGTTGAACAGCGGGTCCTTGCGGTCGTTCAACCGGGCATCGATATCGGCCCAATCCTCCGGCCGCAGGCCCTTAATGGCTGCCGGGAACAACAGCCGCTCTTCCTTGTCCATGTGCTGGCGCTGATGCGCGATGAATTCATGCACGACGTCATGGAACGTCTGCCGCAGGAATTCGCGGCCCGCCAGGATATCCTCGACCGCCTCGACCAGCCGCCGCAGACGCAAAGTTTCAACGCGATGGTCGGCTTCCGCGTCGCCGACGCGATCGGCGGCGGCCGCATCCAGCGCTTTCAGCTTTTCGAAAACCATGTCCTCTTTCGGATGATGGCAGTTTTCGGGATAGTCTTGGAAATACTGAATGACGGCCTGGAATATTTCGTAGTCCGGCTCCTCGCTGCGGTCGAAGACGTCCAATTCACGCTCCATAACGAGCAGCAGCTTGTCGATGTTGCGATGTTCTTCAAGCAAAATTTGAATGATGTTTGACATCGATCTCGGCCGTGTGTTCATGCGAAAAAGATCGCGATCGGGCAGTAATCGTCCTGGTCCAGACAGCATTCCCACAAGTTGCACTAAAGATTAATGCCAAATCGCGGCCGGTCTTTGCGCTATGTCAAAACGGCGATTGGCTAGATCAATTACTGGTTTGTCTACATTTCATCAGTGGAATTCGCGAGCCGAATCGATGACCGAAACAACGCCCGCGGCAGGCTTCCGTATTCTGGCGCGTGAAGATTTTTCCGACGTCACCTATTCCCTGGTGGTTCACCATCCGCTGATGGCGAAAGCCGCGCAGCCGGGTCAATTTGTCATCGTGATGTCGCATGAATCCGGCGAGCGGATCCCGCTCACCATCGCCGACTTCGACCGCAAAAAGGGCACCGTGACGCTGGTCGTCCAGGCGGTCGGCAAGTCGACCAAGGAAATGCAGCAGGTCTGCCAGCCCGGCACGTCGCTTTACGGCATCGTTGGGCCCATGGGGGTGCCGAGCCCGCTCGCCGGAAAGAAGAAAGTCGTCTGTGTCGGCGGCGGTCTGGGCGTCGCGCCGATCTACCCACAGGCGCGCGGCTTCAAGGAAAATGGCGCCTATGTGATCGGCGTACTCGGTTTCCGCACCAAGAGCCTGGTTTTTTGGGCGGACAAGTTTCGCGCCTGCTGCGACGAGTTGATCCTGTGCACCGACGACGGCTCGGTCGGCATGAAGGGCTTCGTGAGCGACGGCATCAAGGTCGCCATCGAAGGACACAAGGATATCGACGAGGTCGTGGCGATCGGCCCACCCATCATGATGAAGGCCTGCGCCGATACCACCCGTCCGCACGCGATCAAGACGATCGTCAGTCTCAACCCGATCATGGTCGACGGCACGGGCATGTGCGGCGGCTGCCGCGTCAAGATCGGCAACGAAGTGAAATTCGCTTGCGTCGACGGTCCCGATTTTGACGGGCACAAGGTCGACTTCAACGATCTGATGATGCGTCTGCGCCGGTACAAAGAAGAGGAAAAGGCGGCCCTCGATCGCTGGTCGGAAAACTGCCGGATCATGCGGCAGAAGCCGACGGTGGTGCCGGGAAATGGCACGGGTGAATTGAGCTTGGGCCTGCCGGATCCGTTCGAAGAAGCGATGGGTGGATAGCGCCGCGATGTTGCGGGCGTCTTCACGAGGAACTGCCAGGCGCACGAGGTTTGAAAATGGCTAAAGCGGTCAAGAAGAAAAAGACCATCCGGAGCATTCCGCAGCAACGCACCCCAGTGCGCGAACTGGATCCGCAGGTGCGGGTGAAGAATTTCGAAGAGGTGAATTGCGGTTATTCGCTGAACGAGGCGCTCAACGAGGCGGAGCGCTGCCTGTTGTGCCCCGAGCCGGGCTGCATCGCCGGCTGCCCCGTCAATATCAACATTCCGAAATTCATTGAGGCGATCGCAGCCAAGGACTTGCGCGGCGCCTATGACGTCATCACCGCGAGCAATCTTCTGGCCTCGGTGTGCGGCCGCGTCTGCCCGCAGGAAACGCAGTGCGAGGGCGTCTGCATCGTCGGCGAAACGCTCGAGCCGGTCGCAATCGGGCGCCTCGAACGTTTTGTCGGTGACACCGCCATCAAGGAGAAGTGGAGCAATGTCCCCTATATCGAGCCGGCGGGATACAAGATCGGCATCGTCGGTTCCGGGCCGGCCGGCATGGCCTGCGCGGCGGACATGGTCAAAGCCGGTTGCGACGTGACGGTGTTCGAGGCTTTCCACCAGGCCGGCGGCGTCCTCAAATACGGCATCCCCGATTTCCGCCTGCCCAATTCCGTGGTCGACGCAGAAATCGAGAATCTGCGCAAGCTCGGCGTCAAGTTCGAATGCAATACGCTGGTCGGACGCCTGTTCACCATCGAGCAGATGCGCACCGAGCTCGGCTACGATGCCGTCTTCGTCGGCACCGGCGCCGGCTATCCGTCAATGCTCGGTATTCCCGGCGACTCGCTTAACGGCGTGCTGTCCGCCAATGAACTGTTGACCCGCTGCAACCTGATGCGGGCCAAGGAATTCCCGAATTTCGATACGCCGCTTCCGCTCGGCAAGCGCGTCGCCGTGATTGGCGCTGGCAACACCGCGATGGACGCCATGCGCGTCAGCCTGCGGCTCGGCGCCGAGAAAGTTTACTGCATCTATCGCCGCTCGCGCGCGGAATGCCCGGCGCGCGCGGAAGAGGTTCATCACGCCGAGCAAGAGGGTGTCGAGTTCAACTGGCTCACCGCCCCGGTCGAAGTGCTCGACGACGGCAAGGGCAATGTGCGCGCCATGCGTTGCATCCGCATGGAACTCGGCGAGCCGGACGATTCCGGACGCCGGCGGCCGGTTCCGGTGAAGGGCAGCGAGTTTGAATTCGAATGCGATCAGATCGTATTCGCGATCGGAACCAACGCCAACCCGATCATCGGCCAGACATCGCACCTTCGTCTCAACAAGCGCGGCTACATCGACACCGACGAGACCCTGGCGACCTCGATGGCCGGCGTGTTTGCCGGCGGCGATATCGTCACCGGCGCCGCGACCGTGATCGAAGCGATGGGCGCCGGCCGCAAGGCCGCTCGCAGCATGAAGACCTACTTGAGAATCCGTGATTCCAGTGGCGACCAGGCCGGCGAACCCGGCTTCGGCACGTTCCTCGGGATCGATCTGCGGGAACGCAACTTCGCGCGCATTCGCGCCGCCTAAGGTAGCAAGATGACCGAGACCATGGACACCGCCGTTAAGTCCCGCCCGCGCGCGAGCATAGCCGTTCGCCCCGAGCAAGGCGCCAAGCCTGCCGTCACATTGAGCGAAAATATCGTCGAGATCGTCAGCGACTCCGGCGAGGGCGCGCAGCGCTGCGGGCAGACCTTCGGTGCGATCGCCTCGCAGATGGGCAATGGCGTCTGGACCGAGGAGATCATCCCCGCGGAAATCCGCCCGCCCGCGCGCAGCGTGGCCGGCGGCAGCGGCAATCGCATCCGTCTGGGCTCGGGCCGCATTACCAATGGCGGCAACGAAACCGACCTGGTGATTGCGTTCAACGAGCAGGTGCTGCTCGGCCGCGTCCGCACCGGCGACCTCAAGCCGGACTGCACCATTTTGCTGGAAAGCATGTGGCGCGAAGCCAAAGACCCGAAAATCGTCGCGTCCTACATCGAGACCTACGATCAGCTCGGGAAGGCCGGCTACAGGGTCATCGAAACCCCGATGGAGCGCGAGTGCAAGACCATCGTCGCCGATGCCAAGCGCGGCAAGAACATGTTCGCTCTCGGCATGCTTTGCAGCATTTACAGCTTCGACCTGCAAATCGCCCGCGAACAGATTGCGCTCACGTTTGGCAAGAAGGACGCCGGCGTCGTCCAGTCGAACGTCAAGCTGCTGGAAGCCGGCCACGGCTGGGCCGAGAAGAATCTCGACTTCAAGTATCGCATCCCGGCGACGCGCAGCGCCGAACCGCAAATCGTGGTCAACGGCAACACCTCCCTGGCGCTCGGCGTGCTCGCGTCCGGCATGGAAATCTGCGCGATGTACCCGATCACGCCGGCCACGTCGGTCTCGCATTATTTGAGCAGCGTGTTCGAAAAGGTCGGCGGCATCGTTCATCAGGCGGAGGACGAGATCGCGGCCTGCGCCTTCGCGATCGGGGCCTCCTATGCCGGCAAATGCGCCGTCACGGTCACCTCCGGCCCCGGCTATTCGCTCAAGCAAGAGGGCATCGGGCTGGCGGTGATGGGCGAAATTCCGCTGGTCGTCATCAACGTGCAGCGCGGCGGCCCCTCGACCGGACAGCCGACCAAGGTCGAGCAAGGCGACTTGCTGACCTCGATGTTCGGCAGCCACGGCGACGCGCCCAAAGTCGTGATCGCGCCGGCGACGATCGAGGACTGTTTCTATTCCGTGATTACCGCCCGCAAGATCGCCGAAACCTTCAACATGGTCGTGGTCGTGCTGTCCGATGCCAGCCTTGGTTCGTCGCAGCAGCCGTTCCCGCGGCCGCAATTCAGCGAAGCCTGGCTGGCGCCGCCGATCGACCAGAGCGAAATCCCGGCAGGCCTCAAACCTTACGACTGGGATGCCACGACCGGCCTGGCGCGCCGCTTCATTCCGGGCCAGCCCGGCGGCATGCACACGCTGACCGGCCTGGCGCACGACCGGCTGAGCCATGTGGCCTATGACGCCGACAGCAACGAAACCGGCATTCGCGCGCGCAGTCACAAGCTCGCCGCGCTGCAGCGGACCCTCAAGACCCCGGCGGTGTTCGGCGCCGACAAGGGCGATCTCCTGGTTATCGGCTGGGGCAGCACCAAGGGTGCGATCGAGGAAGCGGTGGGCAACCTGCGCGCCGAAGGTCGCAGGGTGTCGTCGCTGCATTTGACGTTCCTGCAGCCGATGGCGCCGGGAATCAAAGAGATCATGCAGCGGTTCAAGAAGGTCATCACGATCGAAGGCAATTGGAGCGACGATCCGAAGGACGAGATCATCGACGAGAGCAATCGCCGCTATTCGGCGCTCGCGATGCTGCTGCGCTCGCGTTACCTGATCGACGTCGATTGCTGGAGCGAAGTGCGCGGCCAGCCGATCAAGCCGGCGACGATCCAGCGCGTCATCCTTGAAAAACTGAAGCAGAAATAACAGGCGCGACCATGACCATCCATGCCACCGAATGTCTCCTGCGGCTGCACGATCAGCACCACGAGCTCGAAGACTATCAGAGCGGCGTGCCGCGCTGGTGCACCGGCTGCGGCGACAACGCCATTTTGGCGGCGGTGCAGCGGCTGTGCCGCGACGAGGAGTTGCGGCCCGAGAAGACCATGTTCGTGTCGGGCATCGGCTGCTCCAGCCGTTTCCCGCATTACATGAAGACCTACGGGTTCCACGGCATCCACGGCCGCGCGCTGCCGGTGGCCGAGGGCATCAAGATGGCGCGACCGGATTTGAACGTGTTCGTGAATACCGGCGACGGCGACTGCTGTAGCATCGGCGCGGCGCACTGGATTCACGCCATCCGTTACAACATGAACATGACGGTGATGCTGCACGACAACCAGATCTACGGTCTGACCAAGAAGCAGGCGTCGCCGACCTCTCCGCGCGGACTGAAGAGCAACACCACGCCGCGCGGCGCCTATCTGGAAGGCCTCAATCCGTTGACCGTGACGCTCGGCGTGCAGAACGTTTCCTTCGTCGCGCAGGCGGTCGATTGGATACCGGAAGTGCTCTACGACATCATCCGGGCCGCCTACCACCACAACGGCCTGTCGTTCGTCCGCATTTTGCAGCGCTGCCCGGAATGGCTGCCGGACATGTTCGAGCCGTTCATGCACGATCCGATGAAGACCAAGCTGCTCACCCATGAAAAAGGCCTGCAGCTCAGCGCCAACCTTTCCAAGGTCTACAAGAACCAGGAGCAGCACGACCCGTCGGACATCCACCGGGCACGCGAGATCGCCTCGGGCCATGACCCGATCCCGGTCGGCATCCTTTATCACAATCCGGAAGTGCCGGTTTACGAAGAGCTGCGGCATGCCGGGCAGCAGCGGTCGGCAGGCTACATCAAGACGAGTTTCGAAGCGGAACTCGACAAATTCACCGTCTGGCCGCCGAAGGCGGACAGCAAGGTTCAACCAAGCGCCTGAGGAACGGGCGGATTCGGACGAACACGACGAAGGCGATTTCAGCATGCAAGTAGAACTTCAAGCGCACATCGCGTTTCATCTCACCGGCCGAATGCCCCAGGGCGAGGGCGGCGCGCTGGCCCGCAGCGGCCTGCAGCCTGCTTTGCTCGCCGGGTACCGCGATCTCACGGCGCTGCGCTACGATTTCCCGTTTGTGCTCGCAGCGGGCGCCGACAAGCAACCGGTGCAATCGCTTTCCGCCCTGTTCGACGGCGCGCTCAAGGAAGTTGCGGCCAACGGCGACGGCGAACGCATCCGGAAACATGCTGGCCGGCTCGAGCGCGAGATCCGCAGCCTGATCGCCGCAGGCACCACCGGGACGCTCTCGAAGCTTTGCGATCTTGCCACCGTCCGCATCGGGGCGAAAAACGACGAGTTATTGCAGAAAAGTCTCGACCGGCTGCGTGCCGCGCTTAAAATCGACGGCGAAGTCATCGATTGCGACAAGGCGATGCCGTTCCGGCTGTTTCAGCACGCCTGGCAGGGCCTGCAGGACCAAAAGGCGCTGAAATTCCGCGCCCAAATCAGCACGCTGATCCTGAAACTGTCCGATATCCTGAGCGCGGATTTTGGCCACTCGAAGGAAGGGATAAGCGCGGAACGCCTGCAAGCCTCGATCGGTGCGGCGCATCGCGACACTTTCGATTTCGCCGCGATGTCCCGCATGCTAACCGCGGCCTCGGTCAGCGTGCCGATGGCGGAAAGCCGCCGCCAGCGCGTGCGCGGGCTGCTGGCGACGCTGCGGGCGCAACGTTTCTTTCCGCCGGCGACCGAAAGCGACAAATGGATCGACGTCGCCGAGCCGTACGCTTTCGCGTTCGACACCTGCTCGGAAGCGGTCGCGGCCTATCGCGAGCGGCTGCCGAAGATGACCGAGCTCGCCAAGGCGATGGCGATCGCCAAGCTGGAGACCGACGGCGAATACAGCGAAGCGCGCCACGATGCCTTCTTCGCGCAGTTCGGCGACAACGGCCTCGATGCCGACGACATCGCCGCGTTTCCGGACTATCTGATTTGCCTGCGCGCCGCCGAATTCCGGGCGGCGGAATCCGACTTGATCTTGCGGGCTTTCGTTTCGGGCATGCCGGCAAAATTGGTGGTGCTGACCGACGATCTGCTGGAACAATCGCCGATCCGGGACGATTACCTGATCGCAGGCTTGCGCAGCCGGCAACTCGCCGGCGCCGCGATCGGATTTGGCGCGTCCTATGTGTTGCAGGCGAGTGCCTCGAACCTGTTCCAGTTGCGCGAGCAGGTGCTGCGCGGGCTGGCGTATCGCGGACCGGCGCTGTTCAGCGTGTTCTCCGGCGCGAACGCGAGCCGTCTGCCGGCCTATGTGGTGGCCGCGGCGGCCGCGGAATCCCGGGCATTTCCATCGTTCTCCTACGATCCATCGGCCGGACCGGATTTGGCATCGCGCTTCTCGCTGGCCGCCAACAGCCAAGCCGATCTCGATTGGCCGTCGCAGCGCCTCGATTACGAGGATGAGGAGCAGCAACGGGTGTCGGAGACCGTGGCCTTCACGCTGGTTGACTTCGCGGCTATCGACCCGCGCTGCGCCAAATATTTCGCCAAGGTTCCGCGCGCAAAATGGACCGCCGATCTGCTGCCGGTTTCCGAATTTCTGACGCGCGAACGCAAGGAACTCGCCGACAAGGTGCCGTGCCTGTTGATGGTCGACCGCGACAATCGCCTGCAAAAGGTGATCGTCAACGACACGTTGGTGTGCGAGGCGCGCCGTTGCGCCGACGCCTGGCGCGGCCTGCAGGAGCTCGGCGGCATTCATAACTCGCATGCGGCGAGGCTGCTCGAACGGGAACGAAAAGTCTGGGCGGAGCAGGCCCAAGCGGCGGCCGCCGCCGTGAGCCCACCGACGAGCGCGGCGGTTGTTGCGCCGGCCGCAGCGGTGGCCGTACCGGCTGCTGTTGTTGCCGCGCCCGCCGCTGCCGAAGCGGCGCCGGAGAAGTCGCCGGACGAGGCCTATATCGAGACCGCCCGCTGCACGAGTTGCAACGAGTGCACGCAGATCAACGACAAGATGTTCGGCTACGACGCCAACAAGCAAGCATTCATTCTCAATCCGGATGCCGGAACCTATCGGCAGCTGGTGGAAGCCGCGGAGAATTGCCAGATCTCGATCATTCACCCCGGCAAGCCGCGCAATCCGAACGAGCCGGGGCTCGATGAGCTGGTGAAACGGGCGGAGCCGTTTTTATAGCACGGTCTCAACGTCCCACTTTGGCGCGCGCTCCGGCGGATCGGCAATGCGGATGTGCCGGCTGCGCAAAGCCGAAATCCGCCGCATTTCCTCGTCGCTGAGCGACCAATCGAACATGTCGAGGTCTTCCTTGATGTGCGTTATTTCGAGCGGGCGCGGCACCGTCGCCACCATCGGCTGCTGCATCAGCCAGCGCAGACAGATTTGGCCGGCTGTCTTGCCGTGGCTCTTGGCGATTTCGCCGATGACGGGATCGTTGAGCAGCTTGCCGCGCGCCATCGGGCAGTAGGCGGTCAGGATCATGCCGTGGCGCTTGAGCGCCGCCAGCATGCGGTCCTGCGGCAGGTAAGCGTGGTACTCGACCTGGTTGGTGACCAGCGGTTCCGGGCAGACTTGCACCGCCTCGTCGAGCATGGCGACGGTGAAATTCGACACCCCGATGTGACGCGTCAGCCCGCTGCGCTTGGCCTTGGCGAGCGCGCCGAGCGTCTCCGTGAACGGCACTTTCGGCTGCGGCCAGTGCACCAGCAGCAGGTCGACATAATCGAGTTGCAGCGCCTTCAGGCTGGTCTCGGCCGAGCGCAGGAAGTCGGCCTCGCGCGCATCCAGTTCGGTGACTTTGGTGGTAACCCAGAGCTCGTCGCGCGCGATGCCGCTGGCGCGGATGCCTTCGCCGACGCGCTCCTCGGTGCCGTATTTGCGCGCGGTGTCGATCAGCCGATAGCCGTTTTCGATGGCGGCGGCGACCAGCTCGGCCGGGTGATCGGGCAGCTCCATGGTGCCGTAGCCGACCACGGGCATTTTTGCGCCGTGCGCGGCGAGGGTGAAGGCCTTGGCAGGTTGCATTGGGAGACTCCGGCGGGGAGGGGGACAAAACACAGCGCAGCGGGCATCCGCCGCAGCGCTAGTTGCTCAATTTGATTCCGGCGTCTTTGATCACCTTCGCCCAGCGAGGCGTTTCGGTCTTGATCGCCTCGGCAAATTCCGCCGGTGAGTTGCCGATCGGGTCTAGGCCCTGTTGCACCATGCTGTTGTGTACGTCGGGCAAAGCCAAGTCCTTGACCGTCTCTTTGTAAATCTTGTCGATAATGTTGGGCGGCGTGCCGGCCGGCGCCAGCAAGCCGAACCACGGCACGGCTTCGAAGCCGGGAAATCCGGATTCGGCCATGGTCGGCAGATCGGGCGCGAGCGCCGAGCGCTTGAGCGAGGTTATGGCGAAGGCACGCAATTTTCCCTCGCGCACCTGCGGCAGCACGTTGACGATATTGCCGAAGAACATCGTCAGGCGGCCGGCCAGTATGTCCGGCAGCACGGCGGTCGAGCCGCGATAGGCCACCGGCGTCACGTCGATGTGCGCCATGTATTTGAACAGCTCACCGGCGAGATGCTGCGACGTGCCGATACCAGCGTGGCCGTAGGTGAGCTTGCCCGGCTGCGCACGCGCCAGTGCGACCAGCTCCGGCAAGGTCTTGGCCGGCACGTCGGGATGGACCACCAGCAGGTTGGCCGCGACGAAGACCTGGGAGATCGGCGCGAAGTCCTTGATCGGATCGAACGGCAGCTTGGCGTACAGGCTGGGATTGATGACGAGCGATGGATTTCCGCCCATCAGCAAAGTGTAGCCGTCCGGCGTCGCTTTCGCGACGCGGTCGGTGGCGATGTTGCTGCCGGCGCCGGTGATGTCCTCGACCGTCACCGGCACGCCCCAGCTGTCCGAAAACTTGGCGGCGAGCAGGCGGGCGGCAACGTCCGGCGCCGTGCCCGGCGTGAAGCCGACGATGATGCGCACCGGCCGGTTCGGGTAACCCGTTTGCGCCACGCCGGGATTGGCCGTCAGCAGCACCGCCAGCGCAGCAAGAACCTGAAAGATGAGCTTCATCGATTTTCCCCCGGCTTGAAGGCGGCACGGTGACATCGGCTCTGCCCGGCCGCAAGGGCGGGCGTTACGCCGGCGCCTGCTCGACCGATAGCACGCGCATGATGTCCTCGTAGACCTTGCGGCGGTCGGCCTCGGTGACGGAGGCGTCAAGCCGCGCCTCGTAGGCGATGCGCGCCGGGCGGTGGAATACCATCACGCGGTCGCCGATCTCCATCGCCTCGTTGATCTGATGGGTAATGAACACCGCGGTCTTGTTGTTTTGCCGCACCAGCCGCACGAATTCGGCGCGCAGGTCGCGCGCGGTCATCTCGTCGAGCGCGGAGAACGGCTCGTCGCACAGCAGGATTTCAGGATCGACCGCGAACGCGCGCGCGATCGACACGCGCTGGCGCATGCCACCCGACAGCGCGTGCGGGTAGTCGTTCTCGTGGCCGGAAAGGCCGAGCCGCTTGAGCCAGGCGCGCGCGGTCTCTTCCGCCTGCTTGTGATCGCGGTCGAGGATCTGCAGCCCGAGCCGCACATTGTCGAGCGCCGAACGCCACGGCATCAGCCGGTCGTTCTGAAACACGATGCCGATCTTGCCGCGGAAAAAATCGAATTCGTGAAACGGGTCGTGACCGATGACCCTGGCCTCGCCGGAGCTCGGCTCGATCAGCCCGGTGACGATATTGAACATGGTGGATTTGCCGCAGCCGGTCTTGCCCAGCACGGCGACGATCTCGCCCTTGCCGATCTCGAACGACAAGTTGTCCACGGCGACGAAATCGCCGCGCCCGTCGGGGCGGCGAAAGGTCTTGCTCACGTCGGTGAACCGGATGACCGGGTCGGCGCTGCTCATAAAATCACATCGCCCGCTCGGACACCGCGCGATAACGCAAGGCCCAAGTCTCGATGGCGTTGATGGTCTGCTGCACCACCAGCACGAACAGCACGAGCTGCAACGTCCAGGCCATGGCGCCGGCCATGTCGAACAGCTGCTGCTGGCGCAGCAGTTCGTAGCCGACGCCGCCGGTAGCGCCCACCAGCTCGGCCACCACCACCACGCGCGCGGCATTGCCGAGATTGACCTTCCACGCCGTGAGAATGCCCGGCACGATGGTCGGTACGATCAGGAAGCGGAACAGCGTCCAGCGGCTGGGCCGGAACGCCATGGTCATCTCGAACAGATCCTTCGACATCGAGCGGAAGGCGTCGAGAATCTGGAAGGTGAAGGCCGGCAGCGTCGTCATCACCATGATGAACAGCACACGGAATTCGGTGCCGTGGAACCAGATGATGGCGAACACCACCCACGACAGCGCCGGGATGCCTTGGAAGAAGGTCAGCACCGGCGCGATGAAGTTTTCCGCCGTCTTCGATTGGCCGATCACCATGGCGAGCAGGCTGCCGAGGATGAACGCGCCGAACAGGCCGCCGAAGATGCGGGCGGCGGTGAGCAGCCCGTCGGCCAGCAGAGAGCCGGTGATCAAGATGTTGACGGTGCGCGAGAGGATCTCCGACACCGGCGGGAATAGGAAATGCGGGAAGAACAGCGAGAATATCTGCCAGACCGCCGCCAGCACAAGCATGCTGGCGGCCGCCTGCAGGACGCGCATGGTGCGCGAGTTCGTCATTTCATCGGCTTTGCGTAGATCGTGTCGTTCGACGGCATCGTCTTGAAATAGCCGACGTCGATGCCGGCCTCGTAGACGGCGTCAATCTGCTTGGCGAGTTCGCCCGCCGGCACCACGCTCATGCCGAGCCGGTCATTGGCCTTGATCAGCGAAACCAGCGCGGCGCGGTCGGGCGGTGAGGATTTCGGCGCGATCAGCAGCGCGGCCTCTTCCGGATGCGCGGTAATGTAGTCGGCCGCCGCCTTGTAGGTCGCGTACAGCTTGGGGATCAGCGCCTGGTTGGCCGCGATCCAGTCGTCATGCGCGGCGACGCCGAGATAGGGAATACGCTCGCCGCCGGCGAAGCTCTTCCAGGTCTTGGCCATGTTGGTGTCGAGCATCCGGATGTCGGGCTTTTTCGACTTCAGCAAGGTGTAGGCCGGCTCCCACAGCTGCACGGCGTCGGCGCGGTCGGCCAACGCGTAGCCGACGAGGCCGGGCGGGGCGGTGTTGACCACCTGAATCTTGGAGGGGTCGACGCCCTGCTGCTTGGCGAAGAACTCCGACATGACGAAATTCGTGGTCGACGACGCGGCGGCAAGCTGCTTGCCCTCCAGATCCTTGACCGTCTTGATGTCCGGCCGCGAGGTGACGATGGTTCCCCAGAAGTCGAACAAATTGAACAGGTACTTCACCATCACGCCGCGGGCGTTGGCGAGGCCGACGGTCAGCACCGCAGCGCTGCCGCCGACCTTGAACTCGCCGGAATTGAATTGGGTCGTATAGGCGTCCGGCGTGCGCTCGACGAATTCGATATCCAGGCCGTTGGCCGCGTCGAGCTTCTGGGCCTTGATCACCGGCGGCATGAAGGCGCCGAGCGAGGGGAAGCCGAACACCACGATGGTGACTTTGGCGGGTGCTTGCGCGGCGACGGGCGCAGGGGCCAGCGCGGCGCAAGCGAGCGTAGCAGCGGCGCATACGGCCGACCGCAGAAGCGACGTTAATCGGGTCATTTTATGCCTCCTCCAAGGTATGCGTTCAGCTTCGGACCTTCGGTCCGTCGTCTTGTCATTGAATCTTGAACAGCCGCGCCGCCAGGCCGCCATTGATTGAATCGGCCTGCGCTTTTGGCAAGCCCGTCGCGGCGACGATTTTTAGCGGTTCGGTGTCGCCGATCGGGAACGGCATGTCCGAGCCCATCATCAGCCGCTCGGTGCCCATCATCTCGATGACGAATTTCAACACGCGCGCGTCGTGCAGGATGGTGTCGGTATAGATGTGCGCGAACGCATCCACCGGATCGCCGATGCCGGGCGTGATTGCGGCATTGCGCTTGAGGCGGCCGAGCACGAAAGGAAGCGCCGCAGCGCCCATCGGTGCAAAGAATTTCGCGGCCTTGTATTTAGCGATGTGACCGGCCGAGATCAGCCGCGCCACCGCCACTGCCGCGTCGGTGATGCGGCCGAGCCCATTGGCCAAGCCGAAGTCGTTCACCCGCACGTCGCCGGCGTCGTAGCTTGGATGAATATGAATCAGGGCGCCGGTCTCGTCCGCCGCCTGCCAGAACGGGTCGAGATCGGCGACGTCGAGCGTCGAGCCGACGCCGCGCGGCAGCGTGCCGATCATGGCGCCGGCAAAACCCGCCTTCACCGCGTCCTTGAGCACGCTAGCTGCGCGCGCGCCGTCGCCGAGCGGCACGGTCGCTAGCGGCACGAAATGCGGCTCGGCTTTGGCGGCGGCGAGCATGCATTCGTTGGCGAGCCGCGCCCAGGCTTCGGCTTCCGCGCCCGGCAGTTCGTAACCGAACATATCGACCCAGCCGCCGACGACTTGTTTGTCGATGTCCTGCTTGGCCATCCAGGTCAGTCGCCCCGCAACATCCGACAGCGGCTTCGACACCGGCCGCGTCGGCTTGCCACCGGCGAAAGCCAGCGCCAGCCCGCCGCCATCCTCGATCTGCCGCACATTGGAAAACTTCGCCGCGTCCTTGCGGATCGCGGCCAGCAGCTCCGGCGGCACCAGATGGGCGTGGCAATCGACGATCATTCAGTTTCCTTTTTTGACTTTGGCCGTTTCTTGCGCTGCCGCGATCAGGTCGCCGAGCGTCGACACCTTGATCGGCAGCGTATTGATAGAAATGCCGAGCCCGCGGATCGCGTCGTTGACGGCATTGGCGATCGCCGCCGGCGCGCCAAGATAGCCGCTCTCGCCGGAGCCTTTCTGGCCGAGCACGGTATGCGGCGACGGCGTCTCGTGATCGACGATGTCGACCGCCGGCACCTCGTGCGAGGACGGCAGCAGGTAGTCCATAAAGGACTGGGCGATGAGTTGGCCGTCGTCGTTATAGGCGAATTCCTCGTACAGCGCGGCGCCGATGCCGTGCGCGATGCCGCCCATGGTCATGCCGCGCACGATCTTCGGATTGATCTGCGTGCCGCAGTCGTGACCGAGCCGGTAGCGCACGATCTCCGGCCGGCCGAGATCGGGGTCGATCGAGAGCAGCAGCAGATGGAATTCGAACGAGAAGCAGGGATACATCTGCACGCGCCCGTCCGGCGTCGGCAGCGTGCCGCCGGTCGGCACCTGATAGACGTGCTCGACCGCCAAGCCTGGCTCGAGGCCTTCCGGCATGCGGTGATAGTTGCGGAATGCGATCTGCACCAGGTCGGCCCAGGCGCGCTTGTTCTGCGGCGCGTCGCGGTCGCTCACGGTGCCGGCGTCGTACACGGCGCGTTCGAGCGGAATGCCGAGGTCATGCGTGCCGATTGCCGTCAATTTGGCCTTGAGCTTGTTGGCGGCGTGGAACGCCGCGCCGCCCAGCATGATCGCCATGCGGCTGCCGACCGGGGTGCCGCTTGGCAGCGAATTGAGCGAATCCGGCCGCGTCACGCGCACCATGTCCGGGTCGACCTGCAATACCTCGCCGATCACGGTGCCGAGCAGCGTCTCGTGACCCTGGCCGGAGGAGGTGGTGTGCATGGTGGCGGTAATGGCGCCCATGCCGTCGATATTGATGCGGCAGGAATCCATGAAGGTCGAGGTAGTGATGGCGGGATTGAGCAGCGCCTCGAAGGTGGCGTTGCCGCCGGAGGGCTCCAGGCAGGCGGCCAAGCCGATGCCGGCAAGCTTGCCTGCGGCGCGCAAGCGGTCGCGTTCGGCTTTGAGATCGTCGTAGCCGGTATCGGCCAGCACCTTGGCGATGACGGTTTCGTAATTGCCGCTGTCGTAGGTCGTGCCGCTCGGGATCAGATAAGGGAATTCGTCGTGGCGGATCAGGTTGCGTTTGCGGATTTCGAGCGGGTCGAGGCCGAGCACATTGGCGACCTCGTCCATGGTGCGCTCAAGCGCCAGGTTGGTCGGCCCCTGGCCGAAGCCGCGCACGGCGTCCTGGGTGGTCTTGTTGGTGACCACGGCGATGGCGCGGTACTCGACGCTTGCGATCTTGTAGGGGCCGACGATGGCGCCGATCGGCTTGCCGAGCTGGAACGGCGAGCGCCCGGCATAGGCGCCGACATTCTCCAGCGCGCGCATCTTCATCGACCGCACGATGCCGCCGTCGTCGAACGCGACTTCGACGTCGAACAGCCGTTCTGGGCCGTGCGCGTCGCCGCCGCGCATGTTCTCCAGCCGGTCCTCGATCAGCCGCACCGGGAAACCGAGCCGGCGCGAAAGATAGCCGCACAGCACGGTGTGCTTGATGCCGCGCTTGACGCCGTAGCTACCGCCGACGTCGACGTCATGATGCACGCGCACCGAGGTCGCCGGAATTTTTAGCGCGATGCCGATCTGGTCGGCATAACGCGGCATCTGGATCGAGGCGTGGACGTCGAGCATGTCGCGCCACGGGTCCCAACTCGCCACCACGCCGAAGGTTTCGATCGGCACCGTCGAGGAGCGGCCCCATTTCACCCGCAGCGACAATTTGCGCGGGGAGGCGGCGAAGTCCTTCTCGACCTCGCCCCACACGAAGGTCTTGTCGAGCAGTACGTTGGAGCCGTGCGCCTGGTGCACCAGCGGGCTGCCCTGTTCGAGCGCCTGTTCGGCATCGAGCACAAAAGGCAGCGCTTCGTAGTCGATTTCGATCGCCTCGGCGGCATCTTCCGCCAGCGCGCGGCTATCGGCCACCACGGCGGCGACCCATTCGCCCGAATAACGCGCAACGTCCAACGCCAAAGGCCGCCGCGGCACGTTCGGCGTGTCGAGCCCGGTCATCAGCGGCAGCGTGGCGGTGGCAAGCTCGGCGCCGTCCACGACGTAATGCACGCCGGGCATGGCGAGCGCCGCGCTTTTATTGATGCTCTTGATGCGCGCGGCGGCGTGCGGGCAAGTGACCACCGCCGCATGTTTCATGTTCGGCAACTCGACATCGGCGACGAAATGGCCCTTGCCGGCGACGAAGCGGCGGTCCTCGCGCACGCGGCGGTCGCTGGAGACATAGCGATGGAGGGCGGTCGCGCTCATTCGGTCAGGCTCCGCGGCCGGTTGACCCCGCGCATGCGTTCGGCGGCGAGCGCGATCGCTTCCACGATCTGCGCATAGCCGGTGCAGCGGCAGATATTGCCGGAGATCGCCTCGACGATCTCTTCGCGCGTCGGCGCCGGATTGCCGGCGAGCAGCGCGTGCGCGGCCATGATCATGGCCGGCGTGCAGTAGCCGCACTGCAAGCCGTGGGTCTCGCAAAAGGCGTCCTGGATCGGCGACAATTCGCCGGGGCCGGGCGTGACGCCCTCGATGGTCGTGATTGCCGAGCCCGCAGCCTGCGCGGCAAACATCAGGCAGGAACGCACCGCCGCGCCGTCGAACAGCACGGTGCAGGCGCCGCAGACGCCGTGCTCGCAGCCGGCATGGGCGCCCTTGAGATCGAGCCGGTCGCGCAGGCAATCGAGCAGCGTGGTGCGCGGCTCGACCTCGATCTCGTGCACGGTGCCGTTGACGTTGAGCTCAATGCGCATTCGCGTTTCCTTGGGCTTTTTTGCCTTGCGCATCGGCAAACGCATCGGCGACGGCGCGCGCGGCCAGCACGGCGGCGACGCGGCGGCGATAGGCCGCCGTGGCGTGCAGATCGTCGAGCGCCTCGATATCGGTCAGCGCTGCCTCTATCGCGGCGCGGACTGTCTTGGGATCGAGCGCGCCACCGGCTAGTTGCCGCTCGGCGCTCTCCAGGCGAATCGGATGATCGGTAGCCGCGCCGACGGCGATGGCGATGCGTTTGCATTTATTGTCGGTGCCAAGCGCGATCTGGGACGCCGCCGACACGAAGGCAAAATCGCTGCTGCGCGCGTTCACCTCATGAAAGCCGGTGCCGATCTTGCCTTGCCAAACCGGAAACCGCACGGCGGTCAGGCAGGCGCCTTCCGGCAGGCTGGTGACCATCGCTCCGACGTGAAAGCCGCGCGCCGGAATATCGATGGTCTTGCCGCTGGCGCGGTAACTCAAGGTGGCGTCGAGGGTCACTGCGACCAGCGATATTTCCGCCGCCGGGTCGGCATTGGCGAGCGAGCCGCCGATGGTGCCGCGCGCGCGCGTGGCGGCGTGGCCGATATTGGGAATCGCCCGCGCCAGCAACGGGAGCTTCGCCGCGACCAACGCGTCGCGTTCGACCAGGCATTGCCGCGTGGTGGCGCCGATGGCGATGCCATCCTTGTCGGCGCGTATATAGGAGAGGGCGGCGATGCGGTTGATGTCGATCAGCCGGGTAGGGCGCGCCAGCCGCATCGCCATCATCGGCACCAGGGTCTGGCCGCCGGCGATCAGCCGCGCGCCGTCGTCGGCGGCGAGCCACGCACAGGCTTCGTCGACGTCGGCCGCGCGGGCATACTCGAAGGGTGCTGCTTTCATGAAACGCTACGGCCCAAGCCCGGTTGCACGGTCGTTTTGTTGTGCCCCGCCGCGCTGCCGGCGCCAAGAGGCCCAAGCGCCGCGGTGCGATATTGTCGATCCGTCACCGATATGGTTAAAGTCCCTATCGCATTATCGCAACCGCAAAATGCCCGCGTCCTCGATCGATTTTGGCCCGCGGTAACGGGAGGCGTCAGGTGACCGCGCGATCCAGACAGAAGCCCGTGAGCGCCCGGCCGGCGCGGGCCCTCCTCGCCGAAATCCGCGATTTCGGCGAGGAGGGCGCCGCCCGCACGCCTGGCGGCGTGCAGTCGATCGGCCGCGGCTTTGCAATCATCGAAGAGATCGCGCGCAACCGCGACGGCATCGGGCTGGCCGACTTGAGCAAGCGCGTCGGCCTGCACAATTCCACCACCTTCCATTTAGTGAAGACGATGGTGTCGCTCGGCTATGTGCGCCAGATGAAAGACAGCAAACGCTACCGCATCGGCCGCCCGTTGTTCGCGTTGGCCGCGAGCGCGCTCGACGAGGTTGAAATGGTGAGTCTCGCTGCGCCGGTGCTCGACGACCTCGCGCGCACGAGCGGTGAAAGCGCCCACTTTTCGGTGCCGATGGGCGACGCCGTGGTGGTGCTGGCGCGCACCAGCGGGCCCGGTGCCTTTCAGCTGAGCGACCGCGTCGGCGTGGTGCGGCCGGCCCATTGCACCGCGCTCGGCAAGATCATGCTGGCGGCTCTCGTCCCCGGCCAATTCGAGCGCTACCTGCAAGGCGCCGAGCTGAAAGCCAACACGCCGAAGTCGATCACCACAACCGAGCATCTCGCCCGCGAGATCGCCGAGGTGCGACGCGCGGGGCTCGCCTTTGACGACGGCGAGTTCGATTCCGAAGTGCGCTGCGTTGCGTTGCCGGTGCGCGATTTCAGCGGCCGGGTGATCGGTGCCATCGGCATATCCGGCCCGGTCTGGCGGTTGTCGATCGAGGCCTTACAGAAGCGCGCGCGCATCGTGCGCGCCGCCGCCGACCGCCTGTCGGCCGAATTCGGCTACGCCGGCGAGTCCGAGCCGCGCGTGAAGGCGGCGGTTTAAAAAAGGAGCGAGCTCATGTCCCGGCACGCGAACTATGTCCCCACGGGCGTGATTCCGGCGGTGCTGCTGCCTTTTGAAAACGACTTTTCGATCGACGAAGCAAGCTTCCGCAAGCATCTGCGCGACGTCGCCGCGGTCGACGGCCTTTCCGCCGTCACCATCAACGCGCATTCGACCGAAGTGGCGTCCTGCACTTTCGACGAGCAGCGCCGCGTGCTCGACATCGCGCAGGACGAGATCGGCGCCAAGCTACCGATCGTCAACGGCATCTGGGCCGACGGCGGCCTGGAAGCGGCGCGGCTCGCGCGCATGGCGGCGCAGGGCGGCGCTTCGGCGCTCCTGGTGTTTCCGCCGGCGCCGTTCACGCTCGGGCAGAACGCAGGCATGGCGCTGGCGCATTTCAAGCGCATTGCGGATGCCACCGATCTGCCGCTGATCGTGTTTCAGTATCCGCTGGCGACGGGCCAAGGTTATCCGAAGGACACGTTGCTGCAATTGTGCGAGCAGGTGCCAACCATCCACGCCATCAAGGACTGGGTCGGCAACGTGGCGCATCACGAATGGCACATCGAGACTTTGCAAAACCTGGCGCGGCCGGTGAACGTGCTCACCACGCACTCGTCGTGGCTGTTTTCGTCGCTGGTGCTCGGCTGCAATGGATTACTGTCGGGCTCCGGAAGCGTCATCGCCGATCTGCAGGCCCAACTGTTCCGCGCCGTGCAGAAAAACGACCTGGCGGAGGCCAAGCGCCTCAACGACCGCATCCAGCCGACCGCGCGCGTGTTCTACGCCGATCCCTTCGTCGACATGCACAACCGCATGAAGGAAGCGCTGGTGCTGCTCGGCAAATTGCCGCGCGCGGTGGTGCGCCCGCCGCTGGTCAAGCTCGAGCGCGCCGAGATCGCAGCGATCCGCCAGGCGCTAATCGAAGCAGGGCTGCTCGACAAGAACGCCGGCATTCAGGCGGCTTAATTACATAATCGCAAATTCGGAATTCTTGCGGTCGGTCACCAGCATGCTGCCAGGATAATGCGTGATGCAGAACTCCGGCTTCACCGTCGCGATCACCGATTGCGGCGTCACGCCGCAAGCCCAGAACACCGGCAGTTCGTCGTCGCGCACCTCGACCGCATCGCCATAGTCGGGCTGCATCACATCCTTGATGCCGATCAGCTCCGGCTTGCCGATATGCACCGGGGCGCCATGCACGGCCGGAAAGCGCGTGGTGATCTGGACCGCGCGGATCGCGTTGGCCGGCGTCATCGGCCGCATCGACACTACCATCGGCCCGTGGAAGGGACCTGCCTCGGCGGTTGCGATCGAAGTGCGGTACATCGGAACGTTGCACCGCTGCGTGATGTGGCGCAGCTCGATGCCGTCGCTGGCCAGCGCTTCCTCGAAGGAAAACGAGCAGCCGATGACGAAGCTCACCAGGTCGTCGCGCCAGACCTCGCGCAGGTCTTGCGGCTCGGCGATGAGCTCGCCCGCCCGCCAGACGCGATAGCGCGGCAAGTCACTGCGGATATCGAGATCCTCGCCGAGCGCCGGCACGCGCGGATCGCCCGGCGCGGACATCCCGATCAGCGGGCAGGACTTCGGATTGAGCTGGCAGAAGCGCAGGAAGTCGGCGGCCAGGCGCTGCGGCAGAATGGCGAGGTTGCCCTGCACAAAGCCGGGCGCCAGACCCGAGGTCGGCCCGCGATGCTTGTCGGCGCGGATCGCCAGCCGGGCCGCAAGCCCGCTGCCGGACGGCGGCGTGTCGTCTCGGCGCAAGGGGGTGACGGCCATCAGCTTCGGGTCCGCTGCAATCGAGACAACCGCTTCATGCCGCAAGACTAGCATCGGCCGCGGCGCGGTACGAGGGCGGCTGCACAAACGGCGGGCAACCTCCGGCCATGTGAGCAAGCATCCCTCAATATCGAAATAGCGGTTGAAACTTGCCCGAGGATCGCGTTTGCTTAGGAGACGAATTGAGCCAAGAGCCCGTCAAGGGCCGGCAGGGAGGAATGAGCAATGCCGCCTCGTACTGCCACGGTTGGGCGTGCGGTGATCGGGTTCGCGGCCATGCTTGTGGTCGGGTGCAATGCTCGCGCAGGCACGGCGAGCGGCAATGCCGCTCGTTCAGACCAATGCTTCTCGACGTTGCTTCGACGCCCGCGCGGTCGCGCGAGCATGCGCTTTCCAATTTGAACAATCCGAATCTAGAGGGAGGACGTGCAATGACTGATAAGTGGCAAGACGAGGCTTGGGCGCAGGACTTCTGGTACCGCGGCAAGGTGACACGCCGCCGCGTCGTCGGTTGGGGCGGCGGCGCCATCGGCGCGATGATGCTGGTGCCGGCGCCGTGGCGCGCGGCCTTCGGCGCCGAAAAGGCCTTCAAGATCGGCTCCGAGCAGCCGCTCTCGGGCCCCGGCGCCGCCGGCGGCAAGACCGCGGTGGTCGGATTGCAGATGGCGGCCGACCGCATCAACAAGAGCGGCGGCATCAGCGGCCGGCCGATCGAACTCATCATCGTCGACGATGAATCCAAGCCCGACGTCGGGCGCCGCAAGTCACAGAAGCTGGTGGACGAGGACAACATCGACGTCCACGTCGGCGGCTTCCTCTCCAATATCTGCCTGGCCTGCATGCCGGTGTGGCAGGAGGCCAAGATCGTCAACATGATCACCGTGTGCCTCGACACCACGCTGACCACCAGCGCCTGCAACCGCTACACCTTCCGCCTGCACGATTATGCGCCGGCGCAAGCGGTCGCGTTCGCGCCCACGCTCACCAAGATGGGCAAGAAGTGGCACATCGCCTTCGCCGACTATTCCTGGGGCCAGTCGACGCGCGACGCCTATATTGCGCAGATCAAGAAGAACGGCGGCGAAGTGGTCGGCACCACCGGCATTCCGCTCGGCACCGCCGACATGACGCCGTTCCTGTCGAAGATCTCCGGCGACTTCGACGGTCTGTTCGGCATCTTCTTCGGCAAGGACGGCGTGACCGTCGTCAATCAGGCCTACGACCTCGGCCTGACCAAGAAGTACAAGTTTGCCGGCGACGGCTCGATCAGCGAGCCTACCAACCTGCCGGCGCAAGGCAATAAGATCGACGGCTTCATCGGTATCAATCGTTATATCCCCGTGTTCCAGGGTCCGCTCGACACGCCTTATCACAAGGCCTGGTTTGAGGAGGCAAAAGCGCGGCTGGCGAAAGTCGATCCGTCCGGCCCGCTGCCCGACAAATACGTGCAGTCGGACTACGAGGCTATTAACGCGATGAAGATCGCCATGGAGAAATCGAAGTTCCAAGGCCGCGCCGACACCATGAAGCTGATCGAAGCGCTCGAGGGCCTCGAGGTAAAGGCCGGCCCGGACTTCCCGCAGGGCGACAAGACCATCCGCAAGGAGGACCACCAGGCCTTCCTGCAGGAGTTCATCTTCGAAGTCAGGGGCGGGACCTACAAGCTTATGGAGACGGTGCCCAGGGACAAGCAGATGGTGCCGCCGGCCTGCAAGTTCCCCGCGGCGTAAAGACACGTGGAACAGGCGATCGACATACGCTCCCCGGCGCAAGGCCGGGGAGCGGCTAGCGCTGCTGTCCTCAAGACCGAGCAACTTTCGGTTCAATTTGGCGGACTGGCCGCGCTATCGCAGGTCAATTTCGAGGTCGCGCGCGATGAAGTGCGCGCCATCATCGGACCGAACGGGGCGGGCAAGAGCACCTTCTTCAATTGCCTGACCGGGGTGCTGCGGCCGACCGGCGGGCGCATCTTGTTCAATGGCGACGACATCACCGGCCTGCCGTCCAACAAGATCTCGCAAAAAGGCATCGCGCGCTCTTACCAGATCACCAATATCTTGCCCAATGCCACCGCGCTGGAAAACGTGCGCATCGCCGCGCAATCGCGCCGCCACGCCTGGAACATGGTCGCGCACCACAGCGCCTTCGCCGATATCAACGAGAAGGCCGAAATAGCGCTGGATTCCGTCGGCCTATTGAGCAAAGCCGGCGAACTCGCCGCCAATTTGTCGCACGGCCAGCAGCGCAATCTCGAAATCGGCATCGCGCTGGCGACCGAGCCGTCATTGCTCTGCCTGGACGAGCCGACCGCCGGCATGAGCGCCGCCGAGACCCACGAGACCATGCAACTGGTCAAGCGCATCGGCGAAAAAAACCTGACCATCCTGATCGTCGAGCACGACATGGAAGTGGTCATGGAACTCGCCGACCGCATCACCGTGCTGCACTACGGCGCCATCCTGGCCGAGGGCACACCGGAGGAAATCCAGCAAAACCCCAAGGTGCTGGAGGTTTATCTCAAGACATGAGCGTGGCGGACACCAGCACGCAGCCTCTCATCTCGGTCGAGGGCCTGCATACTTATTACGGCAAGAGCCACATCTTGGACGGCGTCTCCTTGCATGTCGGCCCCGGCGAGGTGGTGGGTCTGCTCGGGCGCAACGGCGTCGGCAAAAGCACGACGCTCAAGACCATCATGGGGCTGGTCAATCCCAGCGCGGGCAAGGTGATGCTCAACGGCACGACGATCAACGGTTTGCCGGCGCACAAGCTCGCCCGCCTCGGCATCGCCTATGTGCCGGAGGACCGGCGCATCTTCCGTCTGCTGACGGTCATGGAAAATCTGCGCACCGGTCTCGACCGCAAGGGCATGACCGAAGAGCGTAAAAAACAGCTGCTCGACAAGGTGTTCACGTTTTTTCCGCGGCTGGCGGAGCGGTCCAACCAGGCCGGCGGCACGCTGTCGGGCGGCGAGCAGCAGATGCTGGCGATCTCGCGCGCCATGATGCTCGAGCCCAAGATCATCTTGCTCGACGAGCCGACCGAAGGGCTCATGCCCCGGATGGTGTCGCAGATCCGCCAGATCATCGACGTACTGCACCGCGACGGCGTTGCCATTCTGCTGGTCGAGCAGAACGTGCCGCTGACGCTGGAATCCAGCCAGCGCATCTACATCATGGAGAAGGGTATCGTGCGCCACCATTGCGCCGCCTCCGAACTCGACGTGCACCACGCCGTCATCAAGCAATATCTGGGGGTCTGACGATGCACGCGCTTGTCGCCTTATTCCAGGACATTCCCGTCGACCTCATCCTGATCCAGACGGTGAACGGCATCGTCACCGGCATGATCCTGGCGCTGGTGGCCTCGGGGTTGACGCTGATTTTCGGCATCATGGACGTGGTCAATTTCGCGCACGGCGAACTGTTCATGCTCGGCGCCTATGTCGGCGTCATCGTCATGGTGGCGACCGGAAATTTCTGGTTGGCGCTAATCATATCCTTTCTGGTGATCGCGCTGCTCGGCGCCGTCATTCAGATTGTCACACTGCGTCCGCTGATTGGACGCGACCCCTTGAACACGATATTGGTCACCTTCGGCTTTTCGCTGATATTGCAGAATTTCGCGCTGTGGTACTTCGGCCCGGTGGCGCGCCGCATGCCGGCGCCGATCCTCAGCCACTTCACGCTCTTCTATCTGGATTATCCGTGGTACCGGCTGGTGATAGCGGGGCTGTCGGCGGCGATCATCGGCGGGTTTTGGTTGTTCCTGAAATACAGCAAGTTCGGCGTGTGGATCCGCGCCACCACCCAGGATCGGGTGATGGCGCAGGCGATGGGCATACCGGTGCCATGGGTATTGACCGGCGTGTTCGCGCTCGGCGCCGGCATGGCGGCGGCGAGCGGCGTGTTGTTCGCACCGCTGGTCGGCGTCGATCACTCCATGGGGCTCGACTGGGTACTCAAGGCTTTCATCGTCGTGGTAGTCGGCGGCATGGGCAGCCTCGGCGGCTCGATCGTGGCCGCCATTTTCATCAGCCTGCTGGAATCCTACGCCTCGATCTGGGTGAACCCCTCGCAGGCGGTGATCGTGTCCTTCGTCGTGCTGATCCTGACGCTGCTGTTTAAGCCCACCGGCCTGTTTGCGACGCCCAAATGAAAAAGCTCGACCGTCACACGCTAATCTATTGGGCCGGCTTCTGCGTCGTCATGGCGCTGCTGATCGTTGCGCCTTTGGTGCTGCCGGTATTCTGGGCGAAGTTCCTGACCGAAGTCCTGATCTGGGGTTTGCTGGCAATGTCGTCCGATTTATTGATCGGCTACACCGGCATGGTCTCGTTCGGCCATTCGGCGTTTTTCGGCCTCGGCATGTATGGCGCGGCGGCCGCGCTGCTGATCGTGCATCCGGGCAACGTGTGGCTCGCGATCCTGTTCGGCATTGCCGGCGCCGCCGGAGCGGCGCTGTTCGTCGCCTATTTTTCAACGCGCCTGCGCGACATCTATTTCGCCATCACCACGCTCATCTTCAGCCAGATCTTCTACGTCATCATCTTCACCTGGACCTCGGTCACCGGCGGCGAGAACGGCCTGATCTTCACCCGGCCGCATCTCACCTTCGCGTGGTTCTACGACGCGCGCTTCAACTTGACGACGCTGCACTGGTTCGTGCTGGCGATCGTTGCCGGGTCCTATCTGTTCCTGCGCCGCGTTACCCAGTCGCCGTTCGGCAAGGTGCTGCAATCGATCCGCGAAAACGAATTCCGCACCCGCGCGATCGGCTATCCGGTCGAGCGCTACAAGATCGTATCGGTCTTGTTGTCGGGACTGTTCGCGGGCCTCGCCGGCGTGCTCTACGCGGTGCAGAACGAATTCGCCGCGCCCGATTTCGTCTATTTCATCACCTCGGGCGACACCGTGATCTTCAACGTCATGGGCGGCATCGGCACGCTGGTCGGGCCGATCGTCGGCGCCGGTTTTTTCCAGCTGCTGCGCGAACTGATGTCGCGCATCTTCGGCGATCAGTTCCCGTATCTGATCCCGCTCGGATTTATTTTCATCGCCATGATCATTTTCCTGCCGCAGGGGCTGCTCGGCTTCGCGCGACGGTGGCTCAACCGCTAATCGCAGCGCACGCTCATCCCGCCGTCGACGATGATCTCCGTGCCGGTGACGAAGCGCGCCTCGTCGGAGGCCAGGAACAGCGCGGCATTGGCGGTGTCGCGGCCGTCGCCCATGAAGCCCTGCGGAATGCGCGCCACGCGTTGCTTCAGCAGCGCCTCGACGTCGCCACCGGCGCGCTGCTTGGCGAGCCGCGCCTCCACCATCGGCGTATGCAGTTGCCCAGGAATGACCGTGTTCACGCGGATGCCCTTGGGCGCGTATTGCACGGCGATCGCGCGCGAAAGCTGGATCACGCCCGCCTTGGAGGCGGCATAACCGACCTGGAAGGCGCCGGTAAAGCGGATGCCGGACGTCGACCCCAGATTGACGATCGCGCCGCCTTTTTGTTTCTCCATCACCGGCAGCACGTGCTTGCAGGTGAGGAACACGCTTTTCAAATTGGAGTCCATCTGCGAATCCCAGACTTCTTCCGCCATCTCGACCGGGCCGCCATGCGCCGAGCCGCCGACATTGTTCACCAGCACGTCGATGCGCCCGAAGCGATCGACGCAAGCCTTCACCATGGCGGCGACCGAGGCGTTGTCGGTGACGTCGCATTGCTGCACCACGATCTCGCCGCCGACTGCCTTCACCTTTTCGACGGTCTCTGCCACGCTGTCGAGATTGCGCTCGACCGCGAAAATCTTGGCGCCTTCCTCGGCGAAGCGCACGCAGGTGGCGCGGCCGTTGCCCCAGCCCGGGCCGACGCTGCCGGCGCCGGTGACGATGGCGATGCGTTCTTGCAAGCGTCCGCTCATGATCAAGCCTCCGTCTTTCTTTTGCCCTCGCTCTTTCAGGGCGAGGGAATGGCCGGGCTGAGTTTGCCGAAACGGTAGAGTCGCTGCGGATTGTCCACCAGCAGGGCCTGCAACTGCGCCGCCTTGGGCGCGATCTGCGCCAGCCAATCGACCAGCACGCCGTCGTCGGGAATAGGCCCGTCGTGGTTGGGATGCGGAAAATCGGTGCCCCAGACGCAACGGTCGCCGAATTCCTCGACCAGCTTGCGCGCGAACGGCACGGCGTGGGGATAGGGCGGGCCTTGCCGCGTCGCCCGGTCGGCGCCGCTCAGCTTCACCCAAACTTTCCGGTCTGCCATCAGCGACAGCAGGTTGCGGAACGGCTCCTGCTCGAGGCCGCACGAGGCGTTGATGCGGCCCATGTGGTCGATCACCACCGGCACCGGCGAGCGCTTGAGCGCCGGCGTCAGTTCGCCGATGCGGTCGGCCGCCATGTGGATCTGCAAATGCCAGCCGATCTCGGCGAGGCGGCCGGCGAACCGGATCACCTCGTCGATCGGCGCGCCCTTGCCGAGATGCTCCATGTAGTGGAAGCGCACGCCGCGAAAACCTTGCGCGTCGCGCCGCTTCAACTCGGCATCGGCAACGTCGACCGGCATCAGCGCCACGCCGAGATAGGCGCCGCCTTTGGCGGCGAGCGCGTCGGCGGTGGCGGCGAGGTCGTGGCCGTGCGCCGCGCTGTGCACGATCACGCAGCGTTCGATGCCGAGAAATGCATGGCGCGCGAACAGAAGCTCCTTCGGCGCATCGGACGGCGTGTAGCTGCCGCCGAAGGCAAAGCGCGCGCGCGGGCCGAACACGTGCACGTGGGCGTCGCAGGCGCCCGGCGGCAGCTTCAGTCTCGGCGTGCTGGGGGTCGTGGTCCAGGTCGGCGGAACGGCCAGGGCGTCGGCGGCGTGGGCCATGGACAATTCCTTATGAAACGGGCGCGCGCGTGCGATCGAAGGCCGGCTCGTGCTCGGCGAAAGCGGCGAGCCAGGCGGCCAGACGCGGATGATCTTGCCGCCATTCTACCGGCTTGCGCCAGTCGAGATAGCCGAGCGCGCAGCCGAGCCCGATGGCGACGATATCGGTCTTGCCCGGATCGGGCGGCAAAGCCTCGAAGGCGGCGAGGGCGCGCACGATCTTGCCGCGCTGGTGGGCGAGCCAGCGCGCCGACGGCGGCTCGCCGGGGCGGAAGCGGCTGTCGTAGATCATCAGGATCGCGGCGTCGGTGATGCCGTCGGCGAGCCGCGCCCGCGTCAGCGCCTTGAAGCGTTCCGGCCCGCACGGCGGGATCAATTGGTCGCTGCCGGCCACGTCGGCCAGGAACTCGATGATCACGCCGCTGTCGTAGATCGCCGTGCCGTCGTTGGTGACGAGGCACGGCATCTTGCCGAGCGGATTTTGGCGCCGCAGCGTGTCGTTGTCGTCGAGCGTGTCGGCGTGCGCCAGCGTGACGCGCTCGCCCAAGCCCAGCACCTCGACGGCCATCCGCACCTTGCGGCCGAACGGCGAGGTCAGTGACGAGCGCAGTACGAAGTTTTGCGAGCCGGAAGACACGGGGTCCTATTTTTGAACCGGCACGCCGGCGTCCTTGATCACCGCCGCCCATTTCTTGGTTTCGCTGGCGATATAGGCCTTGAACTGCTCCGGCGTGTCGCCGACCAGGATGGCGCCCTGGCTCGACAGTTTGGACACCACCTCGGGGTCCTTCATGGCCTCGACCGCCGCCTTGTTCAGCGTGGCGACGATCTGCGGCGGCGTCTTCGCCGCCGCCACCATGCCGTACCAGTTTTCGGTTTGCAGGCTGGGCATGCCGGCTTCGGTGGTGGTCGGAACGTCCGGCGCGCTCGGCACGCGCTGCGGCGCGCCGACCGCGATCGGCCGCAGCTTACCGGCCTTGATCTGCGGCAGCAGGATCGGCAGGTCGAGGAATACCATCTGCACCTGCTGGCCGAGCAGATCGTTGACGGCCGGCGCGGCGCCGCGATAGGGCACGTGGGTGATGTCGATCTTGGCGGTGAGCTTGAACAATTCGCCCGCCAGATGCGGCAGGCTGCCCGGACCGGACGAGGCGAAATTGAGCTTGCCGGGCTGCGCTTTGGCCAGCGCCACCAGCTCCTTCATGTTGTGGGCGGGGACGCTGGTCGCGACCACCAGCATTTCCGGAACCTTGGCGACCAGCGTGATGGGCTGCAGGTCCTTGAGCGTGTCGTAGGCCACCTTTTCCATGCTCGGGCTGATGGCGAGTGCGCCGGCGCTGACAATGCCGATGGTGTAGCCGTCCGGCGCCGATTTGGCGACGATGTCGGTGCCGAGCACGCCGCCTTGGCCGGCGCGGTTGTCGACGATGATGGTCTGCTTGAGAATTTCCGACATGCGCTTGCCGACGACGCGGGCAATGATGTCGTTGGGGCCGCCCGGCGGGAACGGCACGATCAGCCGGATGGTCTTGTTCGGATAATCCTGCGCCATGGCGGCGGCCGGGCACAACAGGGCAAGCGCGAGCAGCAGCGGCTTTAGGGCTTTCACGGCAATCCTCCCAAGTCATTGGCGGCGCGTTGAGCGCGCTCGCGGCAGGCCGGCTTGGGCCCGCGGTTGTCGTTGGCATAACGTTAGAGCACGGCGGCCGGCATGGAAAGTTCGCCGGCGATACTTTTTCGGCATGGCAAGGCGATGGCGCCGCGGCCGCGCCGTCAGGCCAGCCGCGCGCCGGCCCAGGTCTTGTTGCGCACCAGTTCGCCGCAGACCGCGTGCAGCATGTCGCCGGCGTCGCGCGTGAGCTTGGAAAGCTGCTTGTCGCGCAGCGTAACGATGGTCACCTTGGTCCAAATCGCCGGCCGCTCGATCGGATAGGCGGTGAGCCTGCGGCGCTCCACCTCGTCGCGCACCGCGGCGTAAGTGAGAATGGTGTAGCCGAGCCCTTTCTCCACCATCGCCTTGGCGAAGGCGACACTGTCCGCCTCGATCTTGATGTGCAGGTGGACGCCGCGTTCGAGCGCGGCATGCTCGACCAGCCGGCGGTTGCTGTGGGCCATGTTCGGCAGGATCAGCGGCAGATCGGCGAGGTCGCCGATGCGAAAACGCAATGGGTGCCGCCGCCGCTCGCCGCGCCGGCTTGGTGGACCGATCACCAGCATGCGCTCGCTTAGAAGCGGCCTGATATCGAACGATTCGAGGTGCGGCGGGTTGTGCAGAATGGCGATGTCGATGCGTTTCTCCAGCAGCCATTCCTGCAACGAACTGGAGACGCCCTCGCGCATGTGCAGTGTGGTGTGCGGCCAGGCCTTCTGGAACCGCTCGGCGAAAGCGGGGATGAGCAGGCGTCCCGCCGCCGGCGGCGCGCCGACGGTGATGCGGCTGCCCGCGGGCGCGCGCCGGTCGCGGATTTCCTCGCCGGTCTGGTGCACGAGCTGCGTGATCGCCTCGGCGCGCTCCAACAGCAGCGAGCCGGCGGCGCTCAGCCGCACGCCGCGTCCGTGGCGCGCGAACAGCGCGACGCCAAATTCATGCTCCAGCTTCTTGATCTGGCGGCTCAGCGCCGGCTGCGCCAGGCGCAACTCCTCCGCCGCCCGGCTGACGCTGCCGGCGCGCGCGACCTGCATGAAGTTTCGCAGTTCTCTGATGTCCATACCGGTCCTCCAACGTCATATGCCGCAGCGGCATAGCTTATGTCATTCCAGCCGGGACGCAAAAGCCGTAAGGCAGCGCGCAATCGCGCGTAGCGGCGGCCGCGCGTTCCGTATATGACAGTGCTGCCACAACCGCGGAGCAGGGAGCGCATGGCCAAGGCAACGATCGATATTCTGGTGCTGGAAGGCGACGGCATCGGTCCGGAAATCACCGCGGCAACGCTCGCCGTGCTGCGCGCGACCGACGCCAAATTCGGCCTTGGCTTCGCGTTCGAGACGGCGGCGGTCGGCTGGAGCGCGCACCGCGCGGCCGGCACCACCTTTCCCGATACGGTCGAAGTCGCGGCCAAGGCGGCCGATGGCGTGCTGCTCGGCCCGGTGTCGCACAATGATTATCCGCCGCGCGCGCAAGGCGGGCTCAACCCGTCTGGTGAATTGCGCAAGCGGCTCGATCTTTACGCCAATATCCGCCCGGCGCGCTCGCGCCAGGGCTTTCCGCCGCGCTGCGGCAAAAGCGTCGATCTGGTGATCGTGCGCGAAAACACCGAAGGCTTCTACGCCGACCGCAACATGTTTCAGGGCTCCGGCGAATTCATGCCGACGCCCGACCTGGCGCTGGCGGTGCGCAAGGTCACGCGCCTTGGCTCGATGCGGATCGCGGAGAGCGCCTTCAGGCTCGCTATGCAGCGGCGCAAAAAAGTCACCGCCGTGCACAAGGCCAATGTCCTGCGCGTCTCTGACGGGCTTTATCTCGAGTGCGTGCGCGCGGTCGCCGCGCGCTACAGCCAAATCCAATACGAGGAGCGCATCATCGACGCCATGGCCGCGCTGCTGATCCGCGACGCCAGCCAGTTCGACGTGGTCGTCACCACCAACATGTATGGCGACATTCTGTCCGACGAGGCGAGCGAGATCGCCGGCAGCCTCGGCCTGGCGGCGTCGCTCAATGCCGGCGCCGATCATGGCGTGGCGCAGGCCCAGCACGGTTCGGCGCCCGACATCGCCGGCAAGAACGTCGCCAATCCGTCCTCGCTGATCGGCTCGGCGGCGATGCTGCTGGCCTGGCTGGGCGAACGGCGCGGCGAGGCGAAGCTCACCCAAGCGGCGCAGGCGATCGAAGCCGCGCTCGACCGCGTCATCGCCGATCCGAAAACGCGCACGCCCGATCTGGGCGGCACACTCGGCACCGACGCCTTCGGCGCGCGCGTCGCCGCCGCGCTGGCGTGAGGACGCCTGATCTTGGAATGGCGGCCAGAGGTTTTTGCGTTGGCGCAGAAAGAAAGGCCTGGGCGCTATCTATGACTTTTTACTTCTGCGGGCTTTCGCCCGCGTACCCGCACGCGCTTTCTTCTTCAATTTGATCTGATTGTAGTCAATAGCGGCGCGGACAAGAGTTTTGAGAGTACGCTCATTAATCTTATCGCCCTCGAAAAAATCGATCGCTCGTCTCATGTTGCCTTCGAGGCCCGCGTTGAAGAGCTTGTCGGGATCCGGGAGGCTCGCGCCGTGGGCGAAGGTAAGCTTTACCTTTCCTTTGTGGGCGTTGGCGACCGCGATGATGCCGTGGCGAGACCACACCGGGCTTCCCATCCACTTCCATTCCTCGATGATCTCGCGGTCGGCCGCAAGGATGGTCTTGCGAATGCCGGCGAATGTTTTGCCGCGCCAGTCGGTGATTTTTGCGATTAGCCGGTCGATCCGTTCCGATGCATTCATTGGGTTTTACGTCTCGAATTGGAGTCCCGCTTTATGCGGCCCCATTCGCAATGTAGCGACTCTGTCGTGGTCGTGGCGACGCGCTTCGTGCCGGCCGGCGCGCTAGGACTATAATCTCAATGTCGTGAGAACTTATCCCCGCTCGCCGGGGCGGCATTATTATGACTGCGTCCGATCCACCGAGGGCGCTGTCATGAGGCGTCATGAAAGTGGGATCGGATGCGGCGCCCGCGGGCGTGGTTCGCAGCCACGCACTCGGGAGGCCCCGGGACCCGATCGGGGGGCAATACGACCCCTCCGCGGGGAGCCTGCTGGACTGGGACTGGCCGAAAGGCCTCGTCCCAGGAAACGCGGACCCGGGGAGCAGAAATCGCCGCGATGGCGCCGAGAGGCGCCACGTGCTGGCAACGGCACGTGACAAAGTAAGTATGACGCGCCGCTTGGCGCGCCATCCCCTCGGCTTTTTCGAGGGGCGCAAAGCTTGTCCCCGCGAAAGCGGGGAGGAATACGGCCTACCCGGGGCCGCAAAGAATACGGGCGATGGCGCTTGCGCGCTCGCGCTTTCCTCATTGCGCTTCGCCGGCGCCAAGGCTTTGATCGCTTGGCCGGCGCGCGTTTGGCCGCGATTTTGCTTCTTCGCGGCTCAAGAAGGAGACGTCTCATGGCAGACCCGCTCGACGATTTTATCGCTGCCGCCGCCGCCGCGCTGCAATTGCCGCTCGAGCCCGATTGGCAGGCCGCGGTGAAGGCCAATTTCGCGGTCACGCTCCAGCACGCCAATTTCGTCGCCGAATTCGCGCTGCCGGACGAGGCCGAACCGGCCCCGATCTACAAGGCCTGACGCATGGGCGCAGCCGACTTCACTTGGGCGACATCGGCCGAGATCGCGCACGCGGTCGGCGCCGGGGAGGCGAGCGCATCCGGCGTCGTCGACGCCGCGCTTTCGCGCATCGCCAAGCTCAACCCCACGCTCAACGCCTTCACCGCCGTCACCGCCGAGCGCGCCCGTGCCAAAGCGCGCGCGGTCGACGCCGCGCGCGACAAGTCGGCTTTGCCGCTTGCCGGCGTGCCGTTCGCGGTCAAAAACCTGTTCGATGTCGCGGGGCTGGCCACCGTCGCCGGCTCCAAGATCAACCGCGCGCGGCCGAAAGCGACGCGCGACTCGCCGCTGATCGAGCGGCTGGAAGCGGCCGGCGCGGTGCTGGTCGGCGCGCTCAATATGGGCGAATACGCCTACGACTTCACCGGTGAGAATATGCACGACGGCGCCTCGCGCAATCCGCACGACGTCACGCGCATGACCGGCGGCTCCTCCGGCGGATCGGGTGGCGCGGTGGCGGGCGGCCTAGTGCCGCTCGCGCTCGGCTCCGACACCAATGGTTCGATCCGGGTGCCGTCCTCGCTGTGCGGCATTTTCGGCCTCAAGCCGACCTACGGACGGCTGTCGCGCGCGCGCTCGTTTCCCTTCGTCGCCAGCCTCGACCATCTCGGGCCGTTCGCGCGCTCGACGCTCGATCTGGCGCTCAGCTATGACGTGATGCAGGGCGCCGACGCCGATGACGCGGGTTGCGCGCAGCGCGGCCACGAATTCGCGACGCCAGAGCTGACGCGCGGGCTCGAGGGCTTACGCATCGCGGTCGGCGGCGGCTATTTCAAGAAAGGCGCGTCCGCCGAGGCGCTGGCCGCGCTCGAGCGCGTCGCCAAATCCGCCGGCGCGCGCGACGAAGTCGAAATCCCCGAAGCGGCGAGGGCGCGCGCGGCGGCCTATGTCATCACCACCACCGAAGGCGCCGCGCTGCACCTCGATCGCCTGCGCCGACGGGCGGACGATTTCGATCCCGCCGTGCGCGACCGCCTGCTGGCGGGCGCCATGGTGCCGGCCACGTTGGTCGACAAGGCGCAGAACTTCCGCCGCTGGTTTCGCGACCGCGTGCTCGACCTGTTCAAGACCTGCGACGCCATTCTCGCCCCCGCCACGCCGTGCACCGCGCCTAAGATCGGCCAGCAGACTTTCACGCTCGACGGCGTCGAATTGCCGGTGCGCCCGAATATGGGCATCTACACCCAGCCGATCTCCTTCATAGGCCTGCCGGTGGTGGCGGTGCCAGTGCCGTTGTCGCCGCTTCCAATCGCGGTGCAGATCATTGCCGCGCCCTGGCGCGAGGACGTCGCCTTACGCATCGCGCATGCGCTGGAACAAATGGGCGCGGTCGCGGCGCCGCGACCCAATCTTTAGGGAGACGAGCATGGAGATCGACCTGCCGGAGGTCGCGGCCGAAGTGACGGAATGCTTCGGGCGCTATGAAAAGGCGCTGGTGGCAAACGATGTCGCCGCGCTCAACGCGTTTTTCCGCGATGACCCGCGCACCATCCGCTACGGCGCCGGCGAAATTCTTTACGGCTACGATCAGATCAAGGCCTTCCGCGCCGCGCGTTCGCCGGTGGCGCTCGGGCGCACGCTGTTGCGTACCGTCATCACGACCTATGGCCGCGACTTCGCCGTGGCCGCGACGCTCTATGAGCGCCCCTCGGCGCCCGGCAAGACCGGCCGCCAGATGCAGACCTGGGTCAGATTCCCGGAAGGCTGGCGCGTGGTCGCCGCGCACGTCAGCTTGATCGACAAGACCTGACTTGGGTTCAGTCGCCGCGCTTCGTTACGGCTTGGCGGCGAGCCCGGCCGCCACGACGGGCGCGTACGGCGCGCCCGACTTTTCCGTTACCGTCTTTGTCGTCGTGACGACTTTTTCGCCCGCCGCGGCTCCTTTTGCCACCGCGGCCTTCGGGGTGACCGCGGCAGTCTTTTTCGGCGGCGCCAGCAGTCTGCCGGAAGCGATGTTATTGAGCAGCGCCTTGCAGCGCGCTTCCGAAAAGAGCGGATTGATCTCGATCCTACCGCTTGGCGATATCGGCCGAATACGGGTCGGGTTCGCTCACGCAAGCCACCAGCAGGGCGGCGATCGCCGTTTCCTGGGCCGTGTACCTTGTTCCGTGACGCTGGCCGACGCGGCCAAACTTTTGCCGAACGCGACGGCGACATCGGGGCTGGGTTCGGTGCAGATGGTCGGCAGCGGAGGCCCGCTATCGATTTGCTGGGGACGCTCGGTGACCATCCGAAGCGCCGGTCCCATCGTGACCGCGTCGCTGGTGGTGCCGAAGCCAAGATGGGTTGGTGCGGTGTTCGGATCCGCGCAACCGGCGACACCAAAGCCGAGACCGCAAAGCAAGCCAAACGCAACAATACCCCGCATGACACACCCCCCAGTGCGCCATTGGGGAAATACTAATGTGCGCTATCAAGGGTTGTAATCATAAAGCTAGCCACCCTTGATTTCAGTGGCTTTACAGTGCCGCGACGGCCGAGACCTCGATCAAGAGCGGCTCCTGCACCAGCCGGTCGATCATCAACAACGTGTTGGGCGGATAGGCGCCGTTCGCAAACATCTTGGGAAATTCACGCAGGCGGAATTTCATGAATTTCGGAATGTCCTGCGAGTGCACCAAGTAGGTGGTGAACTCGACGATGTTGCCCCAGCCGGCGCCGACCGATTTCAGCGCCGCGTCGATATTGGCGAAGGTCTGGACGCATTGCGCGTCGAAATCCTCACCGGCGAGCTTGCCGTCCTTGTGGACGCCGACTTGGCCCGCGATGAAGACGAACTCCGACGCCTTCACGCGGGTAAGCTGCGAGTATTGGCCGAGCGGCTTGCCGAGCGCGTCGGGATTAAGAATCTTGATGTCGGCCATCGTTGACCCCCGTTCCCGCGCGCTGCGGCTTTCGCGATGTTACTCGATCTGCACGCCGCTGGCCTTGATCGGCGCTTCCCACTTCTTGATTTCGCTCTTCACATACTCGCCGAGATAGGCTGGCGTCTGTTCGTTGGCCGGCACCACGGTGGCGCCGAGTTTCTGCAGACGGTCCTTCACTGCGGCCGAATTCATTGCCTTGACCGCCGTGTCGTTGAGCTTTTTGACGATGTCGGGCGGGGTACCCTTCGGCAGGAAGAGCGCGTTCCAGGTATAGGCCTCGAAGCCCTTGATGCCCTGTTCCTCGCCCGTCGGAACGTTGGGCTCGACCGGCGAGCGTTGTTTGGTCATCAGCGCGATCGCCTTCACCTTGTGGCTATCGATGAGCGCCTTCGCGGTAGACAGCACCTCGCAGAAGAAGTCGATGCGTCCGCTGATCAGGTCGGTCATCGCCGGTGCCGAGCCCTTGTAGGGGACGTGTGTGATATTCACACCCATCGCCAGATCGGCGACGACGCAGCCGAGATGGGTGGCCGAGCCCGCGCCTGCCGAACCGAAGGTCATCTTCGACGCATTGGCCTTCGCGTAAGCAACGAAATCTTTCAGGTTGTCGGCCGGAAAGTCGGGCCGCGCGATCAACACGATCGGAACTTCGGCGATCAGCGCGACTGGCGTGAAGTCGGTGACCGCGTTGTAGAGCGGATGCTTGTAGAGCGTCTGGCCCTGCGCCTGCGTGCCGACGGTGCCGAGCAGCATGGTGTAGCCGTCGGGCCTGGCGTCGGCCACTTTTTTGCCGCCGGTCATGCCGCCGGCGCCGCCGATGTTCTCGACGATCACCGTCTGGCCGAGAATGTCGCCCATCGCCTGCGCCATGATGCGGCCGAGCACGTCGGTAGGTCCGCCCGCCGCGAAGGGGATGACCATCGTCAATGTGCGGTCCGGAAACGTCGCCGCGCCTGCCGTCCCGGCCAGCGCCAGCAATACCGCTAGCGCGGCTCCAAAAATCGTTTTTTTCATCGCGTCCTCCACTTTGTTTAGAGACCCTTGTTGCTCTCTCTTTGTTTGCGGTCAAGTTTACCGCCCAATTAATGGCAGCTATCCGACTTCGACGACTTCTTCCGGAAACTGGTGCAGCCGGTCGCCCGGGCCGTTGCCGCCGATCAGATAGTTGTCGCACAGCCAGTTGAGATAACCGCTGTGGATATAGGTCGGGTGCACGACGATATTCATGTCCTTCCCGATGGTCATTGGCTCGTCGTTGCGGATCAGCGGCCGCTCGACCAGGTCGTAGCCCTGGCCGTGGCAATAGAGCCGCGCTTCCATCGGCCGGCCGTTCTTGCGCATGAAGGCGTTGAAGGCGTCCCAGATGTCCTTGCAGGAGGCGCCCGGCTTGAGCAGGTCGAGCGTCATCTTGCGCGCCTGCATGCAGAATTCGAGCTCGTCCTTCATCGCTTGCGGCACCTTGGCGCCGACCACGCAGGAGCGGCCGAGTTCGGTGTACATGCCGCCGGGCCCGTTATCTTCCACCAGCAGCGCGATCTGGTCGCCTTTCTGAATGACGCGATTCTGCAAATGCTTGTTGCCGAATTTCGACGGGCTGCCGAGCGGCATCGAGGCGCAGAGATAAATGCCGTTCTCGCTGCCGTGCGCCACACTGTAATGCTGCGCGGCCGCCGCCACTTCGGTGTCGCGCATGCCGGGTTTCACCGCCGCGAAGGCCGCGCGCATGGCGCTGTCCTGCATCGCCGCCGCGCGCTTGACCAGTTCCATCTCTTCGGCGCTCTTGATGACCTTGATGCGATCGACCAAGTCGGAAGCGTCGACATAGCGCGCCTTCGGAAACGTGTGCTTGATAAAGTCGAGCAGCGCGTAGGACATCTGATAGGTGCCGACATAGCCGATGGTGGCATTGCGGAACGGCGCCAGCGCCTTGGCGGCAAGCTCGGGGTCGTAGTCCTTGGTGTAATGGGCCGAGGCATAGCTCGGCGTGGTAATGATCTGCTTGACGCCGCGCCAGTTGATGTCGCCTTGCGCGGTGGTCTCCGAGCCGCCGAACGGTCCCTGACACACCACCGTCATCTCGCCGTCGCGCGGAAAGATCACCGTGTTGGGGTAGCCGTTGGTCGCCGGCATGTCGGTGAAATAGCGCACATAGCCGCCCATGTGGTCGTTGTTGTTCTGCATCAGCAGCACGTCGATCTTGTCGCGCTCCATGGCGGCGCGCACGGCGCGCCAGCGGCGCTGCAATTCGGCGGTCGAGATCGGCGTGTTCAGGCGTTCGGATAAAGCCATGTCTCAGTCTCCCCAGGACGCGGGCTTGCGCACGATGTTGACCATGCTCTTGAGATCGCCGGCAAAGAATTTGCGCATATTGCCTTCGATGGTCGGCATGGCGCGTTCCTCGTAGCCTTCCGAATAGCCGCCTTGATGCGGAAAGCAGTGGAGGTTCTTTGTCTTCCACAGCGGGCTGTCGGGCGGCAGCGGTTCCTTGGCGTAGACGTCGAGCGCGGCGCCGGCGATCTGCCCGCTTTCCAGCGCCTGCATCAGCGCCGGCTCGTCGACCACACCGCCGCGCGCCATGTTGATGAGGAAGGCGGTCGGCTTCATGGCGGCGAGCAACTCCGTGCTGACGATGTTGCGCGTATCCTTGTCGAGCGGGATGAGCACCGCCAGGTAGTCGAGTTCGCCGGCAATCTTCAGCAAATCGCCGCGCGGGACCATGCGGTCGAATCCCTTGGCCTCGCGCCGGCCGGAGGTGATGCCGACGACCATCATTTTGAAGGCCTTGCACATAGGCGCCAGATGTTCGGCGATGGCGCCGACGCCGAGGATGCCGACGGTCTTGCCGTCCATTAGCGCCGCCGGCCAGCGCTCCCAGGTGCTGCGGTCCTGCGCATGCACGACGCGCGGCATGTCGCGTGTCAGCGAGAGCATATAAGCGATGGTCGCCTCCGACATCGGCGGGCCATGGATGCCGCGGATATTGGTGACCAGCACTTCTTTGCCGAGCGAGGGCAGGTCGACGATATTGTCGACGCCGGTGCCGAGCGCCTGGATCCATTTCAGCTTGGGCGCGTCGCGCACGACGTGGTCGGCCATCGGCGGGGAAAAGCACAGGAGGATTTCGGTGTCGGCAATGAAGGGCTCTACCAGGGTGTGGTGGCCGACCACATTGACGGTCAGCTGCGGGAATCGCTCCAGCAGCATGGCCTTGTAGCGGGCCCGCATCGCTTCCTGGACTTCGGTGAGGATGAGGAGATTTGGCATGGCGCGCTGGTATAGCGCGGGATGCCGAAAAGTGGGAACCGCTTTTCAGACAAAGATCACGCGCAGGCTATAATATGGCAAACTAAGGCCAGGAAAATAACCGGCCACAGGTGACCCGCATCGCGGGCCTGGGGTAACATCCGATATCGATGCCGATAGGGGACTATGCGTTATGACAACAATGCCGATCGATCTGGCGGCCGTGGACTGGTTCTATGTCGTGATCCTGGTGGTGTTCGTGTTTTTCGCCACGCTCATCGGCACTCTGCTGGCGTTCGGCGGCCGATTCCTGGGCGCCCTGTTGTCAGCGATCCTGTTCGCCGCGGCCTTCGTTTTCTGGACTTATTACCCGCACCATTTGCCGCTGCCGACCCGGCTGACGGTGCATACGGCGGCTCCCGTCGTGCCGGCTACCCCCGCCGCGCCGGCCGCCCCGGTACGGCCGCGCAACCCGGTCACCGACATCACGCCGCCTCCCGAGCCGGCATCGCCGCCACCCGCGGCGCCGGCGTCGCCGCCGGCCGCGCGCTAGGCTTGCATCGAATGGCCTTGTTGATGTTCTCTCAGGTTTCGATAGGGTCAGAACTGTCCGGGAGAGTGGTGGGGTTGCATGAAGAAGGTCTATCCCGACGCAAAAAGCGCGCTGGCCGGGGTCCTGAAAGACGGCATGTTGATCCACGCGGGCGGCTTCGGCCTCTGCGGCATTCCTGAGACGCTCATTCTGGCGATCCGCGATTCCGGTGTGAAAAATATCACGGTGGTGTCGAACAATGCCGGCGTCGACGGCGCGGGTCTCGGCCTGCTGTTGGAGACCAAGCAGATCAAGAAAATGATTTCATCTTATGTCGGCGAGAACAAGCTGTTCGCCCAGCAATATCTCGCCGGCGAACTGGAGATCGAATTCAACCCGCAGGGCACGCTGGCCGAACGCATCCGCGCCGGCGGCGCCGGCATCCCGGCCTTCTTCACCCGCACCGGTGCCGGCACCGACATCGCCAAGGGCAAGGAAGTACGCGAATTTGACGGCGAGAAATACATCATGGAGCGCGGCATCGTCGCGGATCTGGCGATTGTGCATGCCTGGATGGCCGACACCGAAGGCAACCTCGTCTATCGCAAGACAGCGCGCAACTTCAATCCGATGATGGCGACCGCAGGCCGAGTAACGGTCGCCGAGGTCGAGCACCTGGTGCAGCCGGGCGACATCAATCCCGATCACATCGTTACGCCGGGCGTCTACGTGCAACGGATCGTGCACGTACCGAACGCAGTCAAACACATCGAGCAGCGCACCGTGCGCAAGCGTCTTGCACCTGCCGGCACAGGGGAGGAGGTCTGATGGCTTGGACCCGCGATCAGATGGCCGAGCGCGCGGCCAAGGAATTGCGCGACGGCTTCTACGTCAATCTCGGCATCGGCATCCCGACGCTGGTATCGAACTATATCCCCGACGGCATGAGCGTGCAGCTGCAAAGCGAGAACGGCATGCTCGGCTTCGGGCCCTTTCCTTATGAGGGCGACGAGGACCCCGACCTGATCAACGCCGGCAAGCAGACCGTCACGGAAATTCCGACCACCAGCTTTTTCTCCTCCGCCGATTCATTCGCCATGATCCGCGGCGGCCATATCGACATCGCGCTCTTGGGCGCCATGCAGGTGGCCGAGAACGGCGACCTCGCCAACTGGATGATCCCCGGCAAGATGGTCAAGGGTATGGGCGGCGCCATGGATCTGGTCGCCGGCGTCAAGAAGGTGGTGGTGATCATGGAGCACACCGCCAAGGCCAAGGACGGAAGCATCGATCCGAAGCTGCTGCACAAGTGCAACCTTCCGCTCACCGGCGCCGGCGTCGTCGACATGGTGATCACCGATCTCGGCGTGTTCGACATCGACCGCAAGAAGGGCGGTATGACGCTGATCGAACTCGCCCCCGGCGTGACGGTGGACGAGATCACCCAGAAGACGCAGGCGACGTTCAAGGTCGACGCGAAACTGAAGCATTAATAACAAGAATTAGTCATGACCGGGCTCGTCCCGGCCATCTCGATAAGGGGCGGCACGACCGTGCCTAGCTAAACGGGATGCCCGGCCGGGAAAAGCCCGGGCATGACAGCTTACTTACCCGAGGAAACCCATGCTCTCCGCCGCCGAACGCAGCAAAGCCGCCGATATCCTGATGGAGGCGCAGAAGCAGCGCAAACAGGCGGCGCAATTGCACGTCACCTTTCCTTCGATCGCCATCGAGGACAGCTACGCGATCTCGACCGAAGTGGCGCAACGCAAGATCGCCGCCGGCGCCAAGCTGATCGGCCACAAAGTCGGCCTCACCTCCAAGGCGATGCAGCGCTCGTCGATGATCGACGAGCCGGACTACGGTTATATCCTCGACGACCAGATGATCGCCGACGGCGCCAAGGTGAAGCACGCCGATTTCTGCAAGCCGCGAGTCGAGGTCGAGCTCGCCTTCATCATGGGCAAGCGCCTGCAAGGTCCGGGCGTCGGCCTCACCGACGTGCTGCGCGCCACCGAATATGTCGTGCCGGCGATCGAGATCGTCGACGCCCGCATCCAGGATCAACGCAAAATCGTCGACACCGTCGCCGACAATGGCGCCGCCGCCGGCATCGCGCTGGGCGGGCGCCCGGTCGGTCCGCTCGACGTCGACCTGCGCTGGGTCGGCGGCATCATGTACAAGAATTCGGAGATCGAGGAGACCGGCTTGGCTGCCGGTGTGCTCGGTCATCCCGCGCTCGGCGTCGCCTGGCTCGCCAACAAGATCGGCCCGCACGGCCACGCGCTTGAACCCGGCCACATTGTGCTTGCCGGCTCGTTCACCCGCGTAGTGTTTGCGCAAAAGGGCGACACTATCCACGCCGATTACGGCCCGCTCGGCGGCATCGCCATCCAGTTCATCTGAGGCAACTCCCATGCAACACAACGCCTTCAAAGCCGCGCTGGCGGCCGGCAAACTTCAGATCGGCCTGTGGTCGAGCCTGTGCAGCAATATCGCCGCCGAGATCATTTCCGACTCGGGCTTCGACTGGATCCTGCTCGACATCGAGCATTCGCCAAACGAAATCCCCGATCTGGTCGGCCAGCTCCAGGCCATGCAGGGCAGTGCGACGACGCCGATCATCCGCCCGGCCTGGAACGACGCGGTGCTGGCCAAACGCGCGCTCGACATCGGCGCGCAGTCGCTGCTGTTCCCCTACGTGCAGAATGTCGAGGAGGCCAAGCGCGCGGTCGCCTCGACGCGTTATCCGCCGCAAGGCATCCGCGGCGTGTCGGTGGCGGCGCGCGCCAGCCGCTACGGCCGCACGCCGGGCTATCTCGGCAACGCCAATGCCGAAATCTGCGTGCTTGTCCAGGTCGAGACCCGCACCGCGCTCGACAATCTCGAAGCGATCGCCAAGGTCGACGGCATCGACGGCGTTTTTATCGGTCCCTCGGATTTGGCGGCCTCGCTCGGCCATCTCGGCAATCCGCAACACCCGGATGCACAGGCGGCCATGAAGGACGCGGTCACGCGCTTGAAGAAGCTCGGCAAGCCGGCCGGCATCCTCACCGGCAACGAAGAGGAAGCCCGCCGCTATATCGACTGGGGCTACTTGTTCGTAGCGGTCGGCGCCGATGTCGGTCTGCTGGCGAAAAACGCCGACGCACTCGCCAAGAAATTCAAAGCCTCCTGACGCCGGCCGCGCCGCGCCGTTTGAGTTTTATCAAGGCGTTCGGGCCGGCGCGCCGCAACACTGCCGCGGCTGGCAATCCGCGCCGGTGGCGCGAGCGGACAGGGAGGGGTCGCGATGGCGGCGCGGGCGGAACCGTTACACGATATCGCGCACCTCGGCAGCGTGGAATTATTCACGCCCAAGCCCGAAAAAAGCCTCTGGTATTTCCGCGATCTGCTCGGCATGGAGCCGGTGCATCAATCCGGTCCCTCGGTCTATCTGCGCGGCTACGGCGATTACGCCACCTCGACGCTCAAATTGACGGCTGCCGCCATTGCCGGCGTTGGCTGTGTCTCATGGCGCGCCACCAGCGCCCAGGCGCTGGAGCGCCGCGCCAAGGCGATTGAAGATGCCGGCCTGGGCCCGGGCTGGAGCAATGGTGATTTCGGACGCGGGCGCTCGTACCGGTTCCGTGATCCCGACGGCCACGTCATGGAGATCTATTATGAGGAGCAGAAATTCGTCGCGCCGGCGAGCCTGCACTCGACGTTGAAGAATCTTCCGCAAAAATATACCGGCCGCGGCGTCTGCGTGCGCCGGGTCGATCATCTCGCGCTGCTGGCCAAGGACGTCGAGGCCAACCGTAAATTCGCGCAAGAATTGCTCAGCTTCCAATTGCGCGAGCAAGTGCGTTACGACAAAGGCAAGACCGAGATCGGCTCCTGGATGAGCCCGACCGCGATCCATCATCAACTCGCCTATGTGGTGGATGTGAAGGGCGCGCACGGGCGCCTGCATCACTTCTCGCTGTGGGTAGACAACCGCGACGACGTGCTGCGCGCCGCCGACATCCTGTCGGAGAACGGCATCTTCCTCGAAGCCGGTCCCTCCAAGCACAACAACTCGCAGGGCTTCTATCTCTATACTTACGAGCCGGGCGGCAACCGCGTCGAAATCTACACCGGCAGCTTCCTGGTCATGGCGCCCGACTGGGAGCCGGTGACCTGGGATGAAGAAGAGCGCGGCACCGGCACCTATTGGGGCGCCACGCTGCCAGACAGCTTCATCCAATACGCCACGCCCAATGTGGAAGGCGACGGCGCCGGCAAGACGCCGGAATTTCCGGTGTTCTTCTGACGCGCAAACAAAAATAAAAATGCCGCGGTGCTGTTGCCTCGGCGAATCGCCTCGCGAGCGGCCATTCTCGCCGTGAGCGAATCAAACAAGGGTGAATCGGCTAAGCGCGAATCAGAGTTGGGGATAACAAGAGTCGAAGCGCCGCACACCGAACAGACAGAATAACGGCGAATCAGATAACAGGGCGGGTGGAGGCCTATCCACACGCCATGGGTCAACAGTCCGCAACTGTCCGCAGACGTCGCTCCCGCAAGGCGCGGGCTTCCAGCAACGTCGCCGATGCGCCGGTCCAGGCGGTCGCGGTGGTTTCGCCGGTCAAGCAGGCGGTGGCAGCCGTGCCGATTCTGTCGGTAGCGGACGCGAAAGCTGTGTTCGATCGAATCCCTCCCCAATGGCTCGCTCTGGCCGAGCGCCGATTGGATTATTACACGGAGCTCTATCGCAACGGCCGCTGGCGCTGTTATTACACGGAAGAATATTTTGTCGCGTTGATGAAGGATGTCGTTCAGGCGGTTGGCGCGTGGCGCGAACTCGCCAATCGGGCGCTGCCGGACGGCGGCGGCGAAAGCGAACTGCGCCTCCCGGCATGAATGGTGTGCCCGCGAGCTTCGCGGTGGCCGCGCTGCTGACGGCGGGGCTGCAACCCGCCGCTGCCGCCGATATCAAGCGCGGCCAGGAGTTGCCGACGCGCGATTGCGGGTCCTGCCATGCGGTCGGCCGCAGCGGCGACAGCGCCGCCAAGGATGCGCCGGCCTTTCGCACCCTCGGCGAGCGTTATCCGGTCGAAAATCTGGAAGAGGCTCTGGGCGAGGGCTTCATGTCCGGCCACCCCGATATGCCGGAATTTAAGTTTGACGCCGACGATGTCGGTGCCATCATTGCTTATCTGAAGGCCATCCAGCAGCGCTGATCCTCTGGCGGCGCCGCCACAGTCGAGTATCCCCATCCCATGAGCAGTGCCCTGTTCTCGCCGTACAAACTGGCGGCTCTCGAGCTTGCCAACCGCATCGTGGTCTCGCCCATGTGCCAATATTCGGCCGACGACGGCTGCGCCAATGATTGGCACCTGATGCATCTCGGCATGCTGGCGAATTCCGGCGCGTCGCTGGTGATCGTCGAAGCCACCCATGTCGAGCGTCACGGCCGCATCACCCATGGCTGCCTGGGGCTTTATTCCGACGACAACGAGGCCGCGCTGGCGCGCGTGATCCGGCAAGTGCGCCGGCTGGGTACCGCCAAGTTCGGCATCCAGATCGCCCATTCCGGTCGCAAGGGCTCGGCGCAGCGGCCCTGGGAAGGCGGCGGCGCGCTCAAACCCGACGTTGATCCGTGGCCGACCATCGCCGCGTCGCCGATCCCGTTCGGCGAAGGATGGCACACCCCACGCGAAGTGACCGAAGCGGACATGGACCGCGTGCGCGAGGCCTTCGTGTCCGCCGCCAAGCGCGCGCTGCGCATCGGTTTCGACGAGATCGAGCTGCACATGGCGCACGGCTACCTGGCGCACGGCTTCATGTCGCCGATCTCCAACAAGCGCACCGACCGCTATGGCGGCTCCTTGGAGAACCGCCTGCGCTTTCCGCTCTCGATCGCGCGCGCGGTACGCGCTGTAGTGCCGAATGGCATGCCGCTTGGCGCCCGCATCACCGGCAGCGACTGGCGCGAGGGCGGCCTTACGCCCGACGACGCGGTGGCGATCGCCAAGGCGCTCAAGGGCGAGGGCATCGATTTCATCTGCGTCTCCTCCGGCGGCGTCGCCGGCGGCATCCATAATCCGGCCGAACCCGGCTACAACGTGCCGATCGCGGCGCGGGTGAAAAAGGAAGCAGGCATCGCGACGCGCTGCGTCGGCCTGATCGTCAAGCCCGAACATGCCGAGGCGATCGTGACCAAGGGCGAGGCCGACATGGTGTCGATGGCGCGCTGCTTCCTCGACGATCCGCATTGGGGCTGGCATGCCGCCAAGGCGCTCGGCGCCGACGTCGCCCGCCCGCCGCAATATGCCCGCGCCGGTCCCAAGCTATGGGCGCCGGCGGCGGCGAAAGCGTAGCGGTTGGCGAACCTCGTCTTCCTCGCGGTGCTGTTTGCCGCGCTCTGCCACGCCGGCTGGAACGCGCTGATCAAGGTCGGGCTCGACCCGCTCTCGACCACGACGCTGATTTCGATCGGCTCGGGCGTGGTGGCGCTGGTGTTGCTGCCGCTGGCGGGTCTGCCGGCTGCGGCCGCCTGGCCCTGGCTGATCGCCTCGGTGATCATTCATCTCGGCTATTTCGCGGCGCTGATCGAGGCCTACCGCACCGGCGACCTCGGCCAAGTCTATCCGATCGCGCGCGGCTCGGCCCCGCTGATGACCGCGACGGCGACCACGCTCTTGGTCGGCGAGCAACTCAGCCTCGTCGGCTGGGCCGGCATCGTCGCGCTGGTGGCCGGCGTGTTCCTGCTCTCGGCGCACGGCGGCCGCGACCTGGTCAAGATCGACCGCCGCGCCATCGGCTTCGCGCTGATGACGGCGCTCACCATCTGCACGTATTCGGTGGTGGACGGCATCGGCGCGCGGCTCGCCGGCAACCCGAATGCCTATTCGCTGACGCTATTCGTCGGCATCGCGGTGGTGATGGTGTCCTATGCGCTTTACCGCGATGGCCGGGACCTCATTCCGGCGATGCAAACTTATTGGCGGCGCGGCTTTGCCGGCGGCGCCTTGCAGGTTCTGTCCTACGGCACGGTACTGTGGGCGATGACCTTGGCGCCGATCGCCATCGTCGCCACCTTGCGCGAGACCAGCGTGCTGTTCGGCGCGGCGATCGCGGTGGTGGTGCTGAAGGAGCCATTGCGGGCGGTCCGCATCGCAGCGGCGCTGCTGATCGTTTGTGGGCTGGTGCTGATCCGGCTGCAGTGACGTTAGCGGTCGCCGGCGGCATAGCCGTAAGCGCGCGCCAGTTGCACCGGATCGGCGCCGAAAAAATACGCCAGCCGCAGTTTCCACATCAACAGAATGGTGCGCAGCACGCCCTGGCGATGCCAGCGCCGGCCGGACGTGGTGACGCGGGCGGCGAGGCACAAAGGGCGGCCGGCGCGCTTGAGCTTGGCCGACAGCGCCACGTCCTCCATCAGCGCGATCGGCGGAAAGCCGCCGGCGCGCTCGAACGCCGCGCGGCTTACGAACATCGCCTGGTCGCCGGTGGCGATGCCGGTCAGGCGCGAACGCGCGTTCATGAAGGCGGAAATCAGCGCAAAGACACCGCCGTCGTCGATGCGCACGTCGAAGCGGCCCCACGCTCTGCCCGAACGGGCAAGCGCTTCGAGCACCAGCCGGTCGGCGCCGTCCGGCAGCCGCGTGTCGGCATGCAGAAACAACAGCACGTCGCCCTTCGCGACAGTGGCGCCGGCATTCATCTCTTCGGCGCGCCCGCGGGCGGCCATGACGACGCGATCGGCGAGCGGGCGGGCGATGGCGGCAGTGTCATCGCCGCTGCCTCCGTCGGCGACAATCACCTCGACGCCGCGGGCGCGAAGCGGCGCCAGCGCCGTGAGTGCGGCTTCGATCTCCGCGGCCTCGTCCAGCACCGGCATGATGATGGAGAGTTTCATCATTCCGCCGGCTCTTTCAACGCGCCGCCGCAGCTCGAGCCTTGCCCGGCGGTGCAGCCATAGCAATGGCCGGCAACGCGGATCGGGTTTTCTTCGAGGTCGTCGTCGAGCAAATCGGACAGATGCAGGCGCGTGCGCTTTCCGCGCGTCAGCGGCAGATCGAGCATCTGGTTGAAGTCGCAGTCGTAAACGAAGCCACGCCAGTCCACCGAGATAAGATTGCGGCACATCACCCCGTCGAGATTGGCGTCGAGGTGCGCGTCCTGCAGTAATTGCAGATAGCCGTCGAACTCGCCTCTGTTGATCAGCGTGGTGCCGAAACGCTGAATCGGCATGTTGGCGAGGACGAACAGTTTGTTGAACACGATGCCGTAGCTCTCGCCGAGCACGCGCTTGTAGTCGGCTTCGAGCACGGCCTGTGGCGGCGGCAGCGCCGGCCCCTGCGGATTGTAGACGAGGTTGAGCGCGAGCGCCGGATCGTGGCCGAACCCGAGGGCGTTGAGTTTTTTCAGACCGCGGATAGAACCGTCGAATACGCCTTTGCCGCGCTGGCGTTCCACATTGTCCTGCAGATAGCAGGGCATCGAGGCCACCACTTCAACCTGGTTCGTGGCCAGGAATTCGCCGAGATCTTCCTGGCCCGGCCGCTCCAGGATGGTGAGGTTGCACCGATCCATCACCTTGACGCCGCGCGCCCGCGCGCCGGTCACCAGGTGGCGGAAATTCGCATTGAGCTCGGGCGCGCCGCCGGTGATGTCGAGCGTCGCGATGCGCCGGCGCGCGACAAAATCGAGCACGATATCGGCGACCTCGGACAACATTTCTTCGGTGCGGTTCGGTCCGGCATTAACGTGGCAATGGAAACAGGACTGGTTGCAGCGATAGCCGACATTGATCTGCAGCGTGTCGAGTTTGCCGCGGCGGATCGCCGGGAAGGGCACCTGGTCGAGCAGCGGCCGCGTATCGCGCATGGAAGTCCTCACTGGAAACGCCAACTTGCCATGGCCTGCGCGTCGGCGTCACCCCAACCTAAGTAACATTGGGACAATTCGCCGTGAGAAAAAATCAGCGCGCCAATGCGGTGGCGACCGGCGATTCGACGCCGATGCGGCCGAATCCCGGCAGCTTGACGCCGGGATGCCGCAGGTCGAGCCCGGCCACCAGCCCGAGCAGATCGACCTCGAAGCCCTCGACCCAGCCGAGTTTCACGGCGACGAAACCGGCGAGATTGAGTTCGACGCCGGTTCCGCTGTCGGTGCGGCCGGCATAGAGCCGGTCGCGGAAATCGCGGCCGACCGCGTTCGGCGGCAGCGCCACGCCTAGTTCCGGCACTGCGCGCAGGATCGCGGCGGTGAAGCTGTTGCTGTTCGGCCCCGGCCAGATGCGATAGTCGCCGGCGTGGCTGAATCCGTAGTCGCGCACGGCCGCCTCGATGCGCGGGATCAGCTTTTCCGCGTCCGCTCCGGAAATATCGGCGATCGCCACCGGCGCATTGCCGAACCAGCGACCGTCCACGGGCCAATTGTTCGCGCGCACGGGATTGCCCCAGCCGACCACGTCGTAACGCGTCCATTCCTGCGCGCCCGCCGGCTTGAACACGATCCAGCTATGCACCGCGAAAATGCCCTTCCAGGCGCCGGCCTTGCCGGTGAACACGATGACGCGCGCCGGCTTGTATTCGCCGGCCGGCGGCAACAGGCCGGTGCTCGACCAGTCGGCGTCACGCCAGGAACGCGGGGCGTCGCCGGCGGCGTAGAGCGCGGCGCGGGCAATCAGCGGCACCAGAAATACGGCGAGGATCGTGAGCATGATGAGCTTTCGGCGGAAAGGGCGGGCGGCCGGCATAGGGTGCAGATAGGGATGCATTCCGGCCTAAACGTGGCGGCCTCAATCCACTTGATTGCCGCTGATCCTGAGCTGCGGATAGCGCTCGGCGCCGGCCAGCGCGAGGTCGCCGGTCGCCGTCTTTTTCCATTCCATGCCGACAATGGCGCCGCGGACGGTGCCGGCGAACAGATTGCCGGAAATCACCGCAACGCCGGCTCCGGCGACCACCGACACGGCGACGCCGAAGCCCGCCTCGCGCACGATATTGCCGGTGATCGCAACGTTGCGGAGATATTGCCCCCAGCCGGCGCTGATGCCGGCACGCGGCGCGCGCTCGATCACGTTGCCGCTGACCACGGTGTCGGCTTCCACCCCGATGCCGACCCCGGCTTCGTCCGGCGGCCGGTTGGCGCGCCGCGTTCCCAGATTGCGCACGATATTGCCGCGCACCGTGGCGAGCCGGCCGCCCTCGTTGAAATTGGTGACGGAAATTCCGGTCTCGGCGCCGTCGATCACGTTGTCGGCGATTACCGCGCCCTCGAAGGCGAACTCGGAATAGATCGCCACCTCGTCGAGCGCGGAGCAGTTGTTGCCGATGATCTGGATGTTGGACGCGGAGTTGCCGCGGATGGCGGAAAAGGCGGCGTTGCGGATGTGATTGCCGCGCACGATCACGTCGGCGGCGCGAAAGACGTTGATCGCGTTGCCATTCTCGCCGGTGCCACCGCTGCGCGCGCCGGTGTCCTCGATCCGGTTGTCGGCGATTGTGCTGCCGTCGGAGCGCTTGTCGCTTTGCCAAAGTCGGATGCCGCCATTGCCGGACTTGGCGATGATGTTGGCGGCAATCAGCAAGCCGCGGCTGTCGTTGCAGAACAGTGCATTGTCCGCGGCGCCGGTGATGGTCGAGTGGGTGATCTCGCCGTCGCAGCTCTGCAGCGTGACGCCGTTGCCGCCGGCGCCGGCAATCTCGCATTCGGCGATGCGGACGGCTTTCACGTCATCGAAATGCACCAGCGCGCGGCCTTGCGCCAGCGTCCGGCCGCCGCCGTCGAGCATGAGGCCGCTGAGCGACACGGTGTCGGCGTGCTCGCCCGACAGCAGCGAGGCGCCTTGAGTCAGGACCAGCCGCGTGGCGCCGCGGATGCCGGCAAGATTGGCGCCCGCCGGCAGCGTGATGTCGCCGGCGCGGTAGACGCCGGGCGCCAGCATCAAGGGCACGCGCGCTTGCGCCGCCTGGTCGATGGCGCGCTGCAAGGCGCCGCTCTGGTCGCCGGCGGCGCCGGCCCGCACGCCGAAATGCGCGGCGTCGAGCCCAAAGGTCGAAAGCGGCGCGGCTTTGGCGGGCGCGGCCAGGGCGGCGCCAAGCGAGCCGAGGAGAATGGTGCGGCGGTTGACGGTCATCGCGCTCAATATGCGCCAATCACTTGCGGAGTGTGTTAACGCGCCGCGGCCGCGATAACCTTAATCAGCCGTGCACCGGCGCGGGCAAGATCGTCGGCCGAGAGATACCGCTTGCCGCCGCGCGGTTGCGCCTTGCGACGGATCATCGGCACATGCACGAATGCGGCAAGGCGCGGACCGCCGGGTTTGGCCGCGGCTTCACTTCCCCGCCAGCACAAATAATTGCAGAGATAGCGCCCGGCGTCGTGCGAGCCGGCGACCGGCACCCGGGCGGCGCGCGCTGCAAATTGGAGCTGCATTGTCGGTGCCGGCAAATCGATTGCAGATGGACCGCCCGGCGCGATTTTGCCGGCGCGCGCGCCGCCGCCCGCGTCGGGCAATAGCGCCATTGTATTGCGCGCGCGGGTCTCGATACGCAGCACGCGGGCGCGCGGCGCCAGCCCGAACATCAGCAGCGCGTCGGGCTTGTGGCGCGCGATCAGTCCGGGCAGATCGCGGTCGACCGCCGCATAGCGGGTAGGGAAGACGTAGCCGACGATTTTCACGTCCGCCAAACTTGGCCGCCGCAAGCGCGCCAGCCGTGTCACCAGCGGTCCGGTCGGATTGAACGGCGCGCCCGGAAACGGCCCGAAGCCGGTGACGAGGATGGTGAGCGCCATCACACCCCGAGCAACTGCGCGATCTCTTCCACGGCAAGCGTCGGCGCCAGTTTGCCGGCCGCAACCGCGGCTTCGGCCGCCTTGAGCTTGCCGCGCACGGCCGGATCGCTGCGCAGGCGCGCGGTCAGTCGTTCCTCCAGCATGCTCCACATCCATTTCACCTGCTGCTCGCGCCTACGCCGGCTAAGTTCGCCCGACGCCGCCATCTTCTCTTTATGAGCGAGGACCTGCGACCAGAGCAGGGCAACGCCATCGCCGGCGAGCGCCGAATAGGTGACGACCGGCGGCGACCAGTTCTCCGAATGCGGCGCCAGTATATTGAGCGCGGCGCGGTATTCGGCGGCCGCGACCTTGGCGCGCGCGATATTGTCGCCGTCGGCCTTGTTGACCGCGACCATGTCGGCCAGTTCGACGATGCCCTTTTTCAGGCCCTGCAATTCGTCGCCGGCGCCGGGGATCATCAGCACCAGGAAGAAATCGGTCATGTCGGCGACCGCGGTCTCCGACTGGCCGATGCCGACAGTCTCCACCAGCACCACATCGTATCCGGCGGCTTCGCACAGCAGCATGGTCTCACGCGTCTTGGCGGCGACGCCACCGAGCGTGCCGGAGGAGGGCGAGGGCCGCACGAAGGCATTGGGGTCGCTGGCAAGCCGCGCCATGCGCGTCTTGTCGCCGAGGATCGAGCCGCCGGTGCGGCTCGACGACGGATCGACCGCCAGCACTGCGACCTTGTGGCCCTGCGCCGTCAGCGACGTGCCGAGCGCGTCGATGGTGGTGGACTTGCCGGCGCCCGGCGCGCCAGTAATGCCGAGCCGCACCGCTTTGCCGGTCGCCGGCAGCAGTTCCTGCACCAGCAGGTGGGCGGCTTTTCGGTGATCGGCGCGTTTGCTCTCGATCAGCGTGATGGCGCGCGCCAGCGTGGCGCGGTCGCCCGCTTGAATGGCGCGGGCGAGGTCGCTGGCTTTAAGGGTGCGCGCGGCCATCGGGCTATTGCCGGGGCGGTGCGTCGTCGAGCCGGATGGCGAGACCGCCGCTGGTCTTCTTTTTTACCGCGGTGGCGCGCGCGAAGGCGAAGACTTGCTCGCGCGTCTCGATGCGGCAGGCGGTGCCGCCGGGGTGCTTGCAATTTGCCGTGCGGACGCCTGCGTCGGCATCGTCCTCGTCGATGGCGACCACCTGATAGACGCCTTCAGCCAATGGGTGCATCAGCGCGTATTCGGCGAGGCGCGGGTGCCGCGCCGGCAACGACTGAATGATGTAATCGCCGCCTTCGAACGGATGCACGGTAAAACCTTTGACGTCGTTCATGCCGTGACCGGATTGCAGGTAGAGCTTGCCGTTCCAGGTGAATCGCGCGCGCTCCGGGTCGTGTGCATGGCCGTCGCGCAATGCGTAAAGCTGCAGATCGAGCTTCGGTCCCAAGACGGGTTGCGCGTCGGCGAGGATCGGGCCGGAGGAATCGATGCAGCCCGACAGCGCCAGGCCGCAAAACGCGGCCAACGCCGCGCGGACGAGGATGGCTTTCACTCGGCCGCCTCTTTGCCGTGGCCCAATCGCTTGTTGAGCGTCTTGAGCAATTTCTCGGCCGCCTCAGCGATCACGGTGCCGGGCGGGAAGATCGCCTCGGCCCCTGCTTTCATCAGCGCGTCGTAGTCTTGCGGTGGCAACACGCCGCCGACCACGATCATGATGTCGTCGCGGCCCTGTGCGGTAAGTTCTTTCTTCAACTCCGGCACAAGAGTCAGATGCGCGGCGGCGAGCGACGACACGCCGAGAATATGCACGTCGTTTTCCACCGCCTGGCGCGCGGCTTCCGCCGGCGTCGCAAACAGCGGGCCGATATCGACGTCGAAGCCCAAATCGGCGAAGGCCGAGGCGATCACCTTCTGCCCGCGGTCGTGGCCGTCCTGGCCGATCTTGGCGACGAGTAGGCGCGGCCGGCGGCCCTCCGCTGCCTCGAACGCCTCGACCGCAACGCGCATCCGCTCGACCGCGCCGGTCATGCCGACCTCCCGCTTGTAAACGCCGGTAATCGCTTTGATCTCGGCGCGGTGACGTCCGTACACTTTCTCCAGCGCCGAGGAAATCTCCCCGACGGTGGCCTTGGCCCGCGCCGCGTCGATGGCGAGCGCCAGCAGATTGTCGTTGCCGCGGTCGGCCACGCGGGTCAGCGCGTCGAGCGCCTCTTTAAGCACGGCCGGGTCGCGCTCGGCGCGCAGCCGCCTGAGCTTGTCGAGCTGCATCTGCATGACGGCGGAATTGTCCACCTTGAGCACGTCGATCGGCGCTTCGTCGGTCGGCTGATATTTATTGACGCCGATCACCAACTGGTGGCCGCTATCGATGCGCGCCTGGGTCTTGGCGGCGGCTTCCTCAATGCGCAGCTTGGGAATGCCGGCCTCGATCGCCTTGGTCATGCCGCCGAGCGCCTCGACTTCCTCGATATGGCCCCAGGCCTTTTTCGCGAGTTCGTAAGTGAGCCGCTCGACGTAATAAGAGCCGCCCCAGGGATCGACGATGCGGGTGGCGCCGGCTTCTTGCTGCAGCACGATCTGGGTATTGCGCGCGATGCGGGCGGAGAAATCGGTCGGCAGCGCGAGGGCCTCATCGAGCGCGTTGGTGTGCAGCGACTGGGTCTGGCCTTGGGTTGCCGCCATCGCCTCGATCATGGTGCGTGAGACATTGTTGAACACGTCCTGCGCGGCAAGAGACCAGCCCGAGGTCTGGCAATGGGTGCGCAGCGACAGCGAACGCGCGTCTTCCGGCTTGAACGGCTTCATCAGCTTGGCCCAGATCATGCGCGCGGCGCGGAGCTTCGCGATCTCCATGAAGTAGTTCATGCCGATCGCCCAGAAGAACGACACTCGCGGCGCGAACTGATCGACGGTGAGGCCCGCTTTGATGCCGGCGCGGACATATTCGACGCCGTCGGCCAGCGTATAGGCCAGTTCGAGGTCCTGCGTCGCGCCGGCTTCTTGCATGTGATAGCCGCTGACGGAAATTGAATTGAATTTCGGCATCTCCGCCGAGGTGTAGGCGAAAATGTCGGAAATGATGCGGATGCTCGGAGCGGGCGGGTAGATATAGGTGTTGCGCACCATGAATTCTTTGAGGATGTCGTTCTGGATCGTGCCCGACAGCTTGGCGTGCGGCACGCCTTGTTCCTCGGCGGCAACTATATAGAGCGCTAGTACCGGCAACACCGCGCCGTTCATGGTCATCGACACGCTCATCTGATCGAGCGGGATGCCGGAGAACAGCGTGCGCATGTCGTAGATCGAGTTGATCGCCACGCCCGCCATGCCGACGTCGCCCGACACGCGCGGGTGATCGCTGTCGTAACCGCGGTGGGTAGCGAGATCGAAGGCGATGGACAGACCCTTCTGCCCGGCGGCGAGGTTGCGCCGGTAGAAGGCGTTCGAATCTTCCGCCGTCGAGAAGCCGGCATATTGCCGGATGGTCCAGGGCTGCGCCGCGTACATCGCAGGGTAGGGCCCGCGCAGGAACGGCGCTTTGCCGGGGTAGGTGTCGAGGAAATCGAGGCCCGCGACATCGGCTTCACCATAGGCCGGCTTCACCGGGATGGCTTCCGGCGTCATCCACGGCGCCGCCGATCCATCGCTGGCGGCAACCGGCGTTTCGACGAAATCGACCGAGGCGAAGTTGGGGACCTGACTCATTTGGCTCCCAGAATATCATGCGCGGCCTGTAAGGTCGAAACCACATCGCAGCCCAGAAATATGAAGGATTTCACGCCCGCCTGCCGCCATGGCGCCTCGTTGTCGCCCGGCCGCCCGGCAAGATGAACGATGGCGCCGGCGGCGGCGAGGTCCTTGGCCGCCGCGGCAGCCTCGCTGCCATAGACCTTGTCCGACGAGCACAGGCAGACGAGCTTCGTCCCCGAAGCCTTGAAGGCCGCGATCATGGCGGCCCGGTCCTTGAAGCCGTCATTGCCTGGCGCCTCGATGCCGCCGGCCTCGTAGAAGTTCTTCGCAAACATCGCCCGCGCGGTGAACTCGGCGAACTTGCCGAGATTGGCCAGGAACACCTTCGGCCGCGCGCCGGTTTTCGCCAGCACCCGGTCGCTCGCCTCGCGCAGTGCCTCGAACGGTTCCGCCAAGCGGATTTGCGGCAGCGCCTCGAAGTGGATGGCGGCCGGCAGCGGCGCCGCCGTGACCCGCGGCACATCGAGCACCGCGACCGCCGCTTCGGCGAGATTGGGATAATCGCTAGCGCCGGTGAGCGCATCCTTGCGCCGCGCGACGGCTGCCTGCCGCGTCGCGCGCGTCGCCGCGACCTTCTTCTGCAGCAGGCCGTGCTCAATCGCAGCAGCAGCGCCGCCGGCGGTCTCGATCTCCTGGAACAGCGTCCAGGCCGCTTGCGCAAGTTCGCTGGTCAAGGCCTCGATGCCGCCGGAACCGGCGGCCGGATCGGCCACGCGGTAGAGATTGGATTCTTCCAGCAGGATGAGCTGGGTGTTGCGCGCGACGCGGCGCGCGAAGGCGTCGGGCAGGCCGAGCGCGGCGGTGTGCGGCAGCACGGTGATGTCGTCGGCGCCGCCGACGCCGGCGGCGGTGACGGCGATAGTGGTACGCAGCATGTTCACGTAAGGATCGCGCCTGGTCATCATCCGCCAGGCCGTTTCGGCGGCGACGTAGGCGGGCTTTGGCGTTAAGCCGCAGGCGTCCTCGACCCGCGCCCACAATTTCCGCAGGGCGCGGAATTTGGCGATGGTGAGAAACTCGTCGGCATCCGCCGCCAGCAGAAACGAAACGCGCCGCCGCGCTTGGTCGAGCGGAATTCCGCCGGCTTCCAGCAGCCGCAGATAGACGACGCCGGTTGCGAGTACGAAAGCGAGTTCCTGCGCCTCCGAGCCGCCGGCCTCATGGACCGCGCGGCCATCGGCGCGCAGCAGACGGGCTTGGCTGAATCCTTTCCCATCCAGGTCTTTGGCGGTCGCGCCGGCGCGTTGCGACAAGTCGAGCCATGGCAGCAACGCGCTGCCGGTGCGCGCCATGTCGCCGATGGGATCGAGGCCAAAATCGACCGCGATGGCCGACGGTTCGAGCTTGCGCTGCCCGATGAGCGTGGTCATCAGCGTCGCGGCCGGCCGGCCGGCGAACGGCGCGGTCTCCAGCTGCAGCGAAATTCCATCGAGCATCACGTCGGCAAGTGTCCGTTCGAGATCGTCGACACTGTTGATTGCCGTGCCGAAACCGCACGCCGCGGGCGCGCCGGACAAGACCAGGGCCAGCCCAGTCGCGCCGTTTTCCAGGTCTTGCAGCGCCTGCGCGTTGGCCGCCGCCGGATCGGGATGATCGACCCGCTGCATCAGCGTCCAGGCCACGCCCGGCGCCCGTCCGGCCACCGGCTTTGCCCCGACCGCGCGCGGGTAGAGCGGCTCGATCCGCAAACCGTCATAGGTCTGGCTGGTGAGTCGCTTCTCGAACGAGGCGCCCTTCAGCGCGGCTTCGACCAGTGCGCGCCATTCGGCCAGGCTGGTGGCCGGGAATTCGGCGGCGAGGGAAAGCGCTTGCTCAAAGTCTTGGGTCATCGGCGCAAAGTGCCACAGTCGGCGCGGTGCCGCCATTGAGCTAAAGCAAATTACGTGCCCAGCCTTGTTACGAACCGCGCGGCGGCAGGCGCTCGATGCCGGCGGTATCGACGCTGGCCGCGGCCTCCCGCACGGCTTGCCAGCCGATCACCAGATCGGGGGCGATTTCGGCGAGCGGCAGCAGCACGAAGCCGCGCTCGAACAGGCGCGGATGCGGCACGGTCAGGCCGAGTTCGTCGATGGTGAGGCTGCCATAGACGATGATGTCGATATCGGCGGTGCGCGGACCCCAGCGCTTTTCGTGGGCGCGGTCGCGGCCGAGCTGCAGTTCGACGTCTTGCGCGCGTGCCAGCAGATCGCGCGGCGCAAGCGCCGTCTCGACCGCGATGCAGAGGTTGATGAAGGGCGGCTGATATTTAAAGCCCCAGGGCGGCGTGCGGTAGTCGGCCGAGCGCGCGGTCAGCCGCACCTCCTTGCCGTCACACAGCAAGTTCACCGCGCGGTCGAGAATGGTGCGGCTGTCGCCGACATTGCCGCCAAATGCTAGGTAAGCTTGCGCGAGCCGGGCCGGCGTCATGACCGGGGTTCGGCCCGCGCGCGCTCGAGCGTGACGCCGACGTCGCTGAAGGTCGCCGCGATCGGGGCGTGCGGCTTGTGGATCGTCACCTTGATCTTGCGTACGCGCGGAAAGCCGGCGAGCACCGCGTCGGCCACCTTGCCGGCGGCGGCCTCGATCAGCCGGAACTTCTGCGCGCAAAAGGCCGCGCTCACGCAAGTCACCACCTTGTCGTAGGACACGGTGTCGACGACCTTGTCCGAGCGCGCGGCCTCGGCGAGATCGATGTCGAGCTCGATATCGATGGTGAAGGTCTGCCCGACCTTGCCTTCGTAGGGCATGACGCCGTGATAGGCGTGCAGCGACAGTCCGGCGATAAAGATGCGGTCGCTCATGGTTTGCTCACTTTGGCGCGGGCGATGGCGGCGGCCACCCGTAGCGCCTGAACGGTCTCGGCCACGTCGTGCGTGCGTACGATCGCCGCGCCGTCGGCGACCGCGGCGAGATGGCTGGCAATCGAGCCGCCCAGACGCTCGTCCGGAGCGGACGGCGTCACCGCACTGATGAAGCGCTTGCGCGAGGCGCCGACCAAAAGCGGCAGCCCGAAGCGCTTGAACTCGGCGAGCCGCGCGAGGCAGGCGATGCTCTGCTCCGGCGTCTTGCCGAAGCCGATGCCGGGGTCGAGCACCATGCAGTCGTGCGCGATGCCGACGCGCTTGGCGATGTCGAGCGAGCGCTGAAAGAACGCCTGCACGTCGGCGACGATGTCGATCGCCGGATCGGCGCTCTCGCGGTTATGCATGATCACGACCGGCATGTCGTATTCGGAGACGACGTCGGCCATGGCGGGATCGCGCTGCAAGCCCCAGACGTCGTTGACCATGGCCGCGCCCTGGTCGAGCGCCCAGGTCGCGATGCCAGCCTTCATGGTGTCGATCGACACCGGCGTCTTGAGTTTGACGACCGCCGGCAGCACGGGCGCAAGGCGCGCCAATTCGTCCTCATAGTTCACCGCCGCGGCGCCGCCATAGGGGCGGGTCGACTCCGCGCCGATGTCGATGATGTCGGCGCCGTCGGCGATCATGCGCTGGGCTTGGGCGATGGCCTGGTCCGGATCGATGAACCTGCCGCCGTCGGAAAAGGAATCCGGCGTGACATTGAGCACGCCCATGACGAGCGGCCGTGCCTCGGCCATGAGGCCGCCGAACCAGGATGGCGGCGTATCGGCGATCAAGCCGGCGGTTTGTGGATCACCTTGCGGGCCCATGGAGCGAGGCTTTGCGCGGTCGGCGCCGGGCTGTCAAGAAGCCGTCATTCATCTCTCCCCGCAACAACGGGGAAAGGGAGACTCATTTATAGCTGATCTTGAGCGGCAGCTTTTTGGCGCTTTCGATCCAGTGGCCGACCACCTTCTCGGACGGCAGCAGGGCAACCATCTTGCGCTTCTTGTTGGCTTCCCGCATCGCATGGGCGAGATTGGCCGGGTTGCGATATTTGAGTTCCTTGACGGTATCCACGCCGGCGGCTTGCAGCAGTTCGGCATATTCCTTGCGGATGCCCTTGATGCGCATGCGGTCGGCGACGTTGGCCCAGCACAGCAGCTGCTTTTCTTGGAACCCAGTCTTGACGGCGAGCATTCTGCGGCCGCGCACGGTGCGCGCCACTTCGAGCAGCCGTCCGGTAGACCGGATTCCCACCGACTTGAAGATCACGGCTGCTTCGCCGTCGATCCCGTCGATATCCGTGAGGGGATAGGTCATGCCGAATTCCTCGCCTGCCTCTTACGTCTGTCTCGCTCGCCAACCGGCACGTTCAAACGAACTGGCTTAAGCCCGGGATCGCGCCGACGACCTCTCCGATCGCGTCTTCGCCGGCTTTTTCGCGGGTAAAGGCTATGACTTCCTTGGTGACCGCTTGCACCTGGCCCATGCTCAGCCCGGCTCCCATCAATTTGGTGCCGGCGGCCATCAGGCCGCCCATAGCGAACATGCCGCCGCCGGTGTCGCTGGCTTGCTGGGCTTCGATCAAAGCTTGCGCTCCGGGAAGCTTGTCGATGAGCGGCTGAACTTTGTCGGCCGGGCCTTCCTTGACCAGGAAGTCGAGGATGATGCCGATGGATTTTTCCGCGGTGACCTTGTCGATGCCGACATGGTCGACGAGGCGCGCAATCAATTCGTCCATGATCCCCTCAGCTCTCCCGCACTGGCGGCGGGTTCTCGCTATATTGTACGCCGTTCACGGCGATGACAAGCATGTTGCGTTGACACAACGCGCGAAAGTGCCTTGTGCAAACACATTGCACCGGCGGCAAGTCAAGTGAAAATGCGGCGCACCATTCGAAGAGAAAGATTTTTTCGGCGAGTGTGCTGCGCGCGCCACGCACGATCGCGCAATCGAACGGGCTTCCGGGGATACCTTCCGCAAGTATCGGGAGCCGCGCGGGCTGTCATAACTCGGGGTGAAGCGGCACGTTGACCGGCTATGCTTTCAAAATCTTGAAAAGAAAATGCAAAAACGCCGCCGAACGACGCATGTTCGCCGCTTCGACTTGCAATTCGACACGAATTTCGCGCCTATTGACCGGCCGGCGCCGCTTTTCAGCTTGAAAAAGCATTGCTAGCTTGCCTGTCCGTCCACGGGAGCAACTCATGAGCAGTCTCGACGCGGTCTTGGGCCGCATCGACCAGGATATCGACCAAAGTGTCGAGCGCCTGTTTGCGCTGTTGCGCATCGCCTCGGTTTCCACCGACCCGGCGTACAAAGAACAATGCCGAACCGCCGCCGAGCACGTCGCCGCCGACCTGCGCAGCATCGGATTTGCGACCGACGTCCGCCCGACCGAGGGGCATCCAGTGGTGGTCGGCAAATCCAACGGCGCCGCCGGCCCCCACGTTCTGTTTTATGGCCATTATGACGTCCAGCCGGTCGACCCGCTGAACCAATGGAAGACCCCGCCGTTTGAGCCGCGCATCGAGACGTTGCCCGGAGGCCGCAAGATCATCGTCGCGCGCGGCGCCTGCGACGACAAAGGACAGGCCATGACGTTCATCGAGGCCTGCCGGGCGTTCAAGGCGGTCACCGGCAAGCTGCCGCTGCCGATTACCACGATGATCGAGGGCGAGGAGGAGTGCGGCTCCAAGAATCTCTTCAAATTCGTGAGCGACAATGCCGCCGAGTTCAAACTCGACCTGGCGCTGGTCTGTGATACCGCCATGTGGGACGCCCAGACGCCGGCAGTGACCACCTCGCTGCGCGGGCTGGTCTATGAAGATGTGAAAATCACCTGCGCCGACCGCGACCTGCACTCCGGCGTGTTCGGCGGCGCGGCGCAGAACCCGATCCGGTTGCTGGCCAAGATCCTCGGCGCGCTATGGGACGACGACGGCCGCGTCACCATTCCCGGTTTCTACGACAGGGTGAAGGACTTGCCGGCCGACATCAAAGCCGACCTGCAAGCGCTTGACCTGACGCCGGAAAAATTCCTCGGCCCGATCGGGCTGAAGACGCCGGCCGGCGAGAAGGGCCGCCTGCTGATCGAACAGATCACCACCCGGCCGACCGCCGAGATCAACGGTATCATCGGCGGCTACACCGGGGAGGGCGCCAAGACCGTCATCCCCGGGCAGGCGTCCGCCAAAGTGTCGTTCCGCCTGGTCGGCGAGCAGGACCCCGAGAAGGTGCGCGACGGCTTCCGCGCCTTTGTCGTCAAGCGCCTGCCGGCGGAATGCAAGGTCGAGTTCGGCAATTTTGGCCTGGCGCCGCCATTGCAGCTCTCGTTCGACAATCCGGCGCTCAATAAGGCGCGCGCGGTGCTGGCCGAGGAGTGGGGCCACAAGGCGGTGGCGGTCGGCGCCGGCGGGTCGATCCCGATCGTCGCCGACTTCAAGAGCGTGCTGGGCATGGACTCGCTGTTGGTCGGCTTCGCGCTCGACGACGACCGCGTGCATTCGCCGAACGAGAAGTTCGATCTCAAATGCTTCCACAAGGGCATCCGGAGTTGGGCGCGGATTCTCGATGCGCTGGCGGCGACGTGAGGCGAGGGGGCCCCTGATGAACCGGCCGATCACACCATCGATCGCTCGGGGCTTCAGCATCGGCCTGCTGGCGCTGACCTTCGCTCCGCTCCATTCGTCGGTCCGCGCCCAATCGGCCGACCTCGTGCTGTGCGACCGGGTCGCCGGCGACCCAAGCGATCCGGACAAGCCGAAAGACGTCAAAGGCATTGTCGCGATCGCGCCGTCCGATATCCCGATCGCGATAAAATATTGCAAGCTGGCGTCGGCTTCATCGCGCCGGGCGCTTTACGAACTCGGTCGCGCCTACGCCGCCGGCCGGCAAATGCCGGAAGCGGTCGGCGCCTACCGCAGGGCGACCGACAAAGGCAGCACGTCGGCCATGGTCGAGCTCGGCGTGATGCTCGGCACCGGGGCGGGCGTCGCCAAGGACGAAGCGCAGGCGCGCAAATTGTTCGAGCGGGCGGCCAAGGGCGGCAATGCGCGCGCGGTCGCAAACCTCGCGGCGCTTTCCGGCGGCGGCGCATCGTCGGATCCGGTCGAGGCCAGAGCCTTGCTGTCGAAAGCGGCGGAGGCCAATTCGGCCGAGGCGCAGTTTCAGCTCGGTCTGATGATGGCGGAGGGCAGCGGCGGTCCGAAGGACGATGTCGCCGCGCGCGCCTTGTTCGCGAAGGCCGCCGCGCAAGGTAATGCTGAGGCCATGCTTTGGATGGGCGCGTTCGCCCAGACCGGGCGAGGCGGGCCCGAGGACGCAAGGACTGCCAAAACGCTTTACCAGAAAGCCGCGGCGCTCGGTAACGAAGAAGCCAAGGCGCGCCTCAAGCGCATCGAGTGTCCCTACGTGCTCAAAGACAAGCGCGGCAACGTGATGACCCGTCTCTGCTTCTAGCCGGGATCGGGGTCTGTCAGCGCGCCGTAAGCGGGCCACCGGATCCTCCGCACGGGTGACGCCCGACATTGTGCCTGTACCGGATCGGCAAAGCGGTTTACAGGGCGGGTTCGCTCTCGCGCCCCCGACGCCTCGATCAAAAAGAAGAACCTATGGCTCCTCCGCTTCTCCAACTCAAAGACATTGCCCTGACCTTCGGCGGCACGCCGCTGCTCACCGGCGCGGAGCTGTCGGTGTCCATCGGCGACCGCGTGTCGCTGGTCGGACGCAATGGCTCGGGCAAGTCGACGCTGTTGAAAATTGCAGCCGGGCTGGTCGAGGCCGACCGCGGCTCGGTGTTCGTGCAGCCGGGCGCCCTGGTGCGCTACCTGCCGCAAGAGCCGGACTTCGCCGGCTTTGCCTCGACGTTGGCCTATGTCGAAGCCGGCCTCAAGCCGACCGACGATCCCTACATCGCGCGCCATCTGCTCGAGGAACTCGGTCTCACCGGCGCGGAAAACCCGGCGCAACTGTCGGGCGGCGAAGCGCGCCGCGTCTTGATCGCGCGCGTGCTGGCGCCGTCGCCCGATATCCTGCTGCTCGACGAGCCGACCAATCATCTCGACCTCACCATTATCGAATGGCTGGAGCGCGATCTCGACGCCCGCCGCACCGCGCTGGTGATCATCAGCCACGACCGGCGCTTTCTGTCGACGCTATCGCGCTCGACGGTCTGGCTCGACCGCGGCACCACCCGCCGGATCGAGCGCGGCTTTGCTCATTTCGAGGAATGGCGCGACATGCTGCTGGCGGAAGAAGAGCGCGAGCAGCACAAGCTCGACCGCAAGATCGTCGCCGAAGAGCATTGGATGCGCTACGGCGTCACCGGGCGGCGCAAGCGCAACATGCGCCGGGTCGGCGAGTTGCAGGCGTTGCGCGAAGCGCGCCGCAGCTATCGCGGCGCTGCCGGCGACGCGACCATCACGGCGGGTTCGGCGGCGCCGTCCGGCGTGCTGGTGATCGAGGCGAAGGGCATCGGTAAGAGCTTTGGCGGCCGCCCCATCGTCGACGACTTCTCGATCCGCATCCAGCGCGGCGACCGCATCGGCATCGTCGGGCCCAATGGCAGCGGCAAGACCACCCTGGTCAACCTGCTGACCGGCGTCTTGCCGCCGGATACCGGCTCGGTGAAGCTCGGATCGACGCTCGCGGTCGCCACGCTCAATCAGCATCGCGACAGTCTCGACCCGCAAGTCACCGTCGCCGACGCGCTGACCGGCGGCAGCGGCGACACCGTGATGGTCAACGGCGCGCCCAAGCACGTCATCGGCTACATGAAGGACTTCCTGTTTTCGGGCGAGCAGGCGCGCACGCCGCTCGGTAAGCTGTCGGGCGGCGAACGCGGCCGGTTAATGCTGGCGCAGGCGCTGGCGAAGCCCTCGAACCTGCTGGTGCTCGACGAACCGACCAACGACCTCGACATGGAAACGCTCGACGTGCTCGAAGACATGCTCGGCGATTATCTCGGCACCGTGCTGCTCATCAGCCACGACCGCGATTTCCTCGACCGCCTGGTGAGCGGCGTGATCGTGCCGGAAGGCGACGGGCACTGGAGCGAATATGCCGGCGGCTATAGCGACATGCTGGTGCAGCGCGGTGCCGATCTGACCCGCGAGCGCCGCCAGCCGGCGCCGGACAAAATCGCCAAAGCGCCCGCCTCGGCCACGGCCGCGCCGCGCGGCGCCAAACGGCGCATGAGCTTCAAGGACAAGCACGCGCTCGAAACGCTGCCCAAGACCATCGCCGCGCGACAGGCCGAAGCCAGCTTGCTTCAGGCCAAGCTCGCCGATCTCGACTTCTATGCGCGCGACCGCGCCGCCTTCGAGAAAGTCACCGCGGCGCTCGGCGAACTTGAGCGTAAAATCGCCGCGGCCGAAGAACAGTGGCTGGAACTCGAAATCCTGCGCGAGGAATTCGCCGGCGAATAGCTCAAATGCCGAACAATTCGTCGACCGTAAATTTTCTTGGAATAAGCTTCTGGCGATGACTGTAGTCGATGACGATCTCAAGCGAGCGGCGATTCTCCTCGACGCCGAAACGCCACGGATCGAGCAGGCCGCCCGCCGGCGGCGGCGCCGCGCGCCGGCTCTCCTGCAGCAAGCGGTATATTTCCTGCACGATATCCGGGCGCGATTTCGCGATTGCCTCGCGCACGACCATCATGTGATTGACCGGGACGCCGCCGTGCGTTTGCGCCCATTTGCGCGCCACCGCATCGGCATCGACAATGAGCGGCTTGAGGCGCGGGTCGGGCAAGGTATCGCCGACGATCGCGGCATCGAGTTCGCCGTCGAGCAGCATCTGCACCAGCGTCTTGCCTTCGCTGGCGCGCGTGACGAAATCGGGGTCTTTGTACTCGGCGAGATGCGGATCCTCGAACGTGACCCAGCGCGCCGTGGCGGTATCGACGCCATAATCCTCGGCGAGGAAACCGCGCACCCAGGCGCCGGTGGTCTGCGTATAGGCGCGCACGCCGACGCGCTTTCCGGCAAGATCGCTGGACTTCAATTCGCCGCGTTCCGGATTGTAGGCGATGGTGTGGTGCTGGCCGCGCCAGAGCACGGTCGCAGGGATGAGAACGTAGGGCTTGCCGTAGGTCTTGGCCTGCAAGAAGGTAACGATCGCCAGTTCGGCGACGTCGAACTTTGCCTCGCGCACCAGCGGCTTGAACGCCGTATTCGACACCTTGACGTCGGCGAAATCGAAATCGACCAGATCGGATTTCACCTCGCCTTTTTTAAACGCCAGCGTGTTCGGATAATTGCCGAGCAGCGTGAACAGTTTGGTCTTCGCGGCCATTGTTTTGTCGCGTTAATCCGCCAGCGCCGGATAGAGCGTTTGCGCGGTTCTGGCGAAGATCCATTCAAGATCGGCTTTCGGCAAGCAGGCAAGCGACGCGCGCGCGGTTTGCAAAAGCGCCGGCAGCGTGCCTTCGCTGGAAGGAAGATTCGATCCCCACGCCAATCTCGACGCGCCGAATTCGGCGGCCAGGCGGGGGAAGAAAGTTTCCGGCCTCGCCTGGCCGCGCCGCGCTTCGGCAAAGATGCGCGGCGTCAGCTTGAGATAAATATTCGGGTAGCGCGCAAGGCCGAACAGGCTGACGGCCGCGGCATAAGGCGGCCCGTCGTCCAGCACCGGCCGCGCGCAGTGATCCAGAATGATGCGCACCGCCGGAAAGCGCTCGGCCATGCTGACGGCCTGCGGGATCGCCTTGGCCGACATCTGCAAGCAGATCGACAGCCCCAACTCGCCGGCGCATTGCCAAGCCGGATAGGACTTCGGATCGTCGAGCCAATTGGCCTGTTCGGACATGGTGCTGCCGAAGGTGAACAGGCGCAATCCGGTCAGCCGCTTCGCGAGCTAGAAACGCATGCGTTCCGGCGCGTCGGGCGCCAGCACGTCAACCGAAAAGACGCCGGTGAAACGTTGAAGATCGGCCGCGATCGCTACGTAGGCGTTGTCGTGGCCGTAACAGGTCGAAGCCTGCACGATCGCCGCCTTTTGGACGCCGGCTTCGTCCATAGCGGCGGTCAACTGCTCCACCGTCACCGGCCGGGTGCGCGACCAGTCGGATTGGTGGCCGCCCAGCGGCGCCAAAGGATAACGCTTTGTGTCGCTGGCGATGATGTGCGGATGGATATCGATCGTTGTGGTCGTCATCGAACGGCGGCCCGGCGGGTGGGCTGCGTTGGTAGAGCAGGGGGAGGGCCGCGTAAAGCGGCCTCCGGTCGCCCAGCCATGCGTCCGGCGCATTGTCAGCGCGGCCGCAACTTTCTATCTTGGCGCCGCTCAATCGCCCGGGAAATGAAAATGCCGAATTCTGCTTCTCTCGCCGCTAGCCCGCTATTGCGGTGCACGATCCTCGCCGCCGGCCTCGCGTTCGTCATGACGGCCGCGTGCCGCGCGGAGGAGATCGAGCCCTATCCGTCAAAAGCCGTGCGCATCGTGGTGCCTTACGGACCCGGCGGCATCGCCGACGTCACCATGCGGCTGGTGGCCAAGCAGCTCAGCGAGCATTTCGGCCAGCAATTCTACATCGACAACAGGCCCGGCGCTGGCGGCATCCTCGGCATGAAGACCGCGGAAGAAGCCGCGCCCGACGGCTATACGCTGGTGATGATCGGCGGCGGTCTCACCATAGCCAAGGCGCTGTTCAAGTCTCTGCCCTACGATATCGAGACCGATTTCGTGCCGATCTCCACCACGGCGTCTTACGGGCTGTTGATCGCCACCAAGGCGGGCTCGCCGTACAAGACGGTCAAGGACATCATCGCCGCCGCAAAGGCCAATCCGGGAAAGCTCAATTTTGGCACCATCAACGCCGGCAGCACCCAGCATCTTTCCGCGGAGCTGTTCCGGATCATGGCCGGCATCAATGTCACGACCATACCCTACAAGACGACGCCGGAGCTGGCGCTGGCCTTGCTGCGCGGCGATATCGATGTCGCTTTCGACTACTATCCCGGCTTTCAGGCGCCCCTCACCGAAGGCCGCTTGGTTGCCGTGGCGACAACGGCGCGGGAGCGGGCGAGCAACCTGCCGAATGTGCCGACTGTGATCGAAAGCGGGCTGCCCGGTTACGACGTGACCAGCTGGAACGGGCTCGCCGCGCCGGCTGGCACCTCCGACGACGTCGTCTTTGTGCTCAATCGCGAGGTCGGCGAAGCGCTGAAATCTCCCGAGGTGCAGAAATACTCCATGAAGGCCGGTATGGATGCGCGCGGAATGTCCACAAAGGATTTAACCGCGCGCATCAAAAGCGATGTCGACAAATGGACGCAGCTGATTGCGAAAGCCGACATCCAGAAGCATTAGGCGCTACTTGAGCTGATCGGCGACCTTGTCGATGCCGGCCTGCCAGCAGATGTCGTCTTTGCCCGGCGAGCCCGAGACGCCGACCGCGCCCACCACTTCGTCGCCGGACTTGATCGGCAGGCCGCCGGCGAGCGCCAGCACGCGGCTATATTGCAGCGAACCGACCGTGTCCGGCCGTTCCACCAGCCGCTTGGCGAAAGCGGCCGACGGCTGACTGAACGTGCGTGCGGTATAAGCCTTGCGGTCGGCGCCTTCGGGCGTGTGTAGGCCGGCGCCGTCGCCGCGGATCATGGCGATCGGCAATCCATCGCGGTCGACGACCACCACGGACACCTTGAAGCCCATGCTCTGGCATTGCGCGAGCGCGGCGTTGGCGATGGTCTGCGCCAGCGCGAGCGGAATGTTCTTCTGGCTGACCAGTCCTTGCGCGCCGGCCGCCGACGTCAGCACGGCGGCACTCGCGAGACCCTTCGAGATCGGCGAAATGAGGTAACCTCCCTGGCAATTCGGGGACTGGGCTGCCCCTTCAGGAGCATACCCCTTTCAGCCTAGGTTAGTTCGTCGCAGCAAAAATTTAAGGCAGAAGTTATTTCTTGAGCTTGTACCCGGTCTTGAAAATCCACCAGACCACGGCAAGGCTTGCGCCCAGAAACACAAGCGTCATGCCGACACTGATGCTGGGGCTGACATCGGAAATCTCGAAAAAGCTCCAGCGAAACCCGCTAACCAGATAGACCACCGGATTGAACAGCGCGATTTTCTGCCAAATCGGAGGCAGTACACTGATCGAATAAAACGTGCCGCCGAGGAACGTCAGCGGCGTGATGATGAGCAAGGGCACAATCTGCAGCTTTTCGAAGCCGTCGGCCCAAATTCCGATAATGAAGCCGAGTAGGCTGAAGGTGACCGAAGTCAGCACCATGAAGGTCATCATCCAGAACGGATGTGCGATGTGAAGCGGCACGAACAGCCACGATGTCGCGAGAATGATTAGCCCCAGAATGATCGATTTGGTCGCAGCTGCGCCGACGAAGCCGAGCGTGATTTCGAAAAAGGAGACGGGTGCCGACAACAGTTCGTAGATAGTTCCGATGAAACGCGGGAAATAGATGCCGAATGAGGCGTTCATCACGCTCTGTGTCAGCAGCGTCAGCATGATCAGGCCCGGCACGATGAACGAGCCATAGTCCACGCCCTCGATCTGCGAAATGCGGGAGCCGATCGCCGCGCCGAATACGACGAAATAGAGCGCGGTCGAGATGACCGGAGACACGATGCTTTGCGCCAGCGTCCGGCCGGTCCGCATCATCTCGGTATTGTAGATAGCGGCCACGGCGCGAAAGTTCATGGCGCGCTCCCCGGTTCATTGACGAGGCCGACGAAAATCTCTTCGAGCGAGGACTGGTTGGTATGCAGGTCGCGAATGCGCACGCCGGCCTTGCTCAACTCGCCAAGCAGCGTGGCGACGCCGGTTCGCTCGGCCCTGGTGTCGTAGTCGTAGATCAGCTCGTGGCCGTCCCCGCCGATCGTAAGGTTGACGGCGGAAAGGCCGGCAGGGACCGCGGCGAGCTTGTCGACGACCTGGAGTACGAGACGCTTCTTGCCCAGCTTGCGCATCAGCTCGGTCTTGTTTTCGACCAGAATCATCGCGCCCTTGTTGATGACGCCGACGCGGTCGGCCATCTCTTCGGCTTCCTCGATGTAGTGGGTGGTGAGGATGATGGTGACGCCCGCGGCGCGCAGCGTCCGCACCACTTCCCACATGTCCTTGCGCAGTTCGACGTCGACGCCCGCCGTCGGCTCGTCAAGGAACAGAATCGTCGGCTCGTGGGAAAGTGCCTTGGCGATCAGTACGCGCCGTTTCATGCCGCCGGACAGTTCCACGATCTTGGCGTGGCGCTTGTCCCAGAGCGACAGGTCCTTGAGCACCTTTTCGAGATAGGCCGGGTTCTTCGGCTTGTTGAACAGCCCGCGTGACATCGTGACCGCCGCCCAGACGGTTTCGAACGGCGCCATCATGATCTCCTGCGGCACCAGCCCGACCTGCGAGCGCGCCGCGCGGTAGTCACGGACAATGTCGTGGCCGTCGACGGTGACCGACCCCTCGCTCGGATTGACGATGCCGCAGACGATCCCGATTAGCGTGGTCTTGCCGGCGCCGTTAGGGCCGAGCAGGGCGAAGATCTCGCCGCGCCGGATGTCCAGATTGATCGTTTTCAGCGCCTGGAATCCGGACGCGTAAGTCTTGGAGAGGTTTGCAATGGAAATGATGGATTGCATGTCCGGAAATGGCGGTGGCGGCGGCACCCAACGGCATATATGCCGCCATCGGTGGCCGCGCCAGGCCTGTCAGCCTTTAGGCCAAGGCGGTCAATGTGTTGAGATCGCTTAGCGTCTCCAGCGGTGGGAAATCGAGATATTCGTCCGGCATCTTGTTCCGGTTTACCCACAGGCTGCGGAAGCCGATCGAGGCGCCAGCCATCACGTCCCAACGGTTGGACGAGACGAAGGTCACGTCGCCCGGCTTGCACCGGTAGTGATCGGTGACGAGGCGGTACACTTCCGGTCGCGGCTTGAACATTTTCAAGCTATCGACCGACAGCACGGCGTCGAGATCGCCGCCGACATTTGCAGCGTCGACCGCGGTCTTGAGCATGTTGGGCGAACCGTTCGACAGGATGCCGGTGTTGTGACCTTTGGCCTTGAGCGCGCGCAGCGCCGTCCGCGCGTCGGGAAAGGCGTCGAGCTTGAAATAGGCATCGAGCAGTTTCGGCCGCAGCGCCTTGTCGACGGAAGGAAAGCGCGTCAGCGAATAGTCCAGGGCCCGCTCGGTCAACGCCCAGAAGTCGGCGTAGCGGCCGGCGAGCGTCAACGTCCAGGAATATTCGAGCTGCTTGGCGCGCCAGAGCTCCGACATGCGGTCGGCCTCGGGGCCGGCTTGGCTGCGAAAGCGGGCGATGGCCGCATGGACATCGAACAGCGTGCCGTAGGCGTCGAACACAAAGATGGCCATTGATCTCTCCGATCAGCAAATGTCATAGGATTTGGCGCCAAGGCTGACGTAGCATCGCGTCGCGGGTCAAGTCCGCTCATGGAGTTCTGAATGGCGCCGGGACAGAGCTGGTCGAAAACGTGGTCGTTCTACGAGGGCGACTGGCACGAGGGCAATATCCCGATCATGGGTGTGCGCGATCACGCCGCCTGGCTGTGTTCCTCGGTGTTCGACGGCGCCCGCACCTTCGAAGGCGTTTCGCCCGACCTCGACCTGCATTGCGCGCGCATCAATGCCTCCGCCGCCGCCATGCATCTCAAGCCGCAGGTCACGGCGGAAACCTGGGAAGGCCTGACGCGCGACGGCATCAAGCGCTTTGCCAAGGACGCCGCGCTCTACATCCGGCCGATGTATTGGGCCGAGCGCAGCGGCGCGCTTCTGGTGGCGCCCGATCCGGAATCGACCCAATGGTGCCTCACGCTCTACGAGGCGCCGATGCGCCCGCCCGAGGGCTTCTCGATCACGCTGTCGCCCTACCGCAAGCCGAGCATGGAATGCATGCCGGTCGACGCCAAGGCCGGCTGCCTTTACCCGAACAACGCGCGGGCGCTGATCGAGGCCAATGGGCGCGGCTTCGGCAATTGCGCGGTGCGCGATCTGGTCGGCAATATCGCCGAGCTCGCCACCGCAAATTTGTTCATCGGCAAAGACGGCGTGGTGTTCACGCCGGCGCCGAACGGCACCTTCCTGAACGGGATCACGCGTCAGCGCGTGATCAAGCTGTTGCGTGAGGCCGGCGTCAGCGTGGTCGAAACCACGCTGCAATACGGCGACCTACTCAACGCCGACGAGATTTTCTCCTCCGGCAATTATTCCAAGGTGATGCCGGTCAACCGCATCGACGAGCGCTCGCTGCAGCCCGGCCCGCTCTACCGCAAGGCGCGCGAGCTCTATTGGGCCTTTGCGCATTCATAAAGCATATGCGGGCAGCTAATTCTTGGCCGCCGGCGGCACCACGTAGATCAGAAACGGCATGGTTTGATCCGGCGCGCCGAAGTAGCTCCGCGTCATCGTCACCTCGATGCGCCGCACGTTCGGCTTGCCCGCGATAATGCTTTAGGCGTCGTCTTCGCCGTAGCGAAGCGCGCAGCCGTAGTGGTGGCGCACGTTGAAACCGAGGCGGCATACGATGACGATACTCTCGCGCGTGATCCGCGCCGCGTCGATCCAGGGCGCGAGATATTGTTCGTCGAACGGCAGCGAGGCGGGTGCGTCCGGCAGTTAGAAGGCGGTGGTGTAGGCCAGATCGAGATCGCCGCCGACAATCCGCAGTGGCCGGTCGGAGGCCTTGCGCCATTCGAGCATCATGCGTTGCGCCAGCAATTCGGCGTACATCGTATTTTCGTTGCGGTCGGTGCGGTGGATGGCGACCGCGATTGTCGGCGCCGCGATCGTCATAAGCACGGGGAAGGCGATTGCAATCGCGACGACCGCTTGTGTGGCGCGCCGCTCGACGACGATCATCGGCGACGACAGCGGGACGACCGGCAGCAGCGCAAAGCCGGCCATCGTCCAGATCGCGTTGACGTTCGTTTTCGTGGCGACCGCCGCGACGGCGGGAAGCAGCAAGGGCGCCAGGAAGGCGATCCAGACGAAGCGGCGTTCGCGCGACTGCGGATGCGCGATGTCGGCATAGGCGGCGAGCGAAGGCCGGCTCGCGGCGAGGGCGAGCAATACCGGCGCCGCCATGTAGCCGGCGCCGCCTGCCAGATACTTCCCCGTGGCTATCAGCGTCGCAGCGAAGGAGTGGGCCGCGCGTTCTTCGAAGGCGTCGCCGAGCGGGCTGAAATCGCTGTGCACCAGCCACGCGATATGCGGAGCCAGCAGCGCCGTGCCGACCGCCGCGGTGATCCATGGCGCGCGCGAGCGGAAATAGATGCCGCGCCGCGGATCGAGCAGGGCGGCGAGCGCGAGGCCGATGAACAAGAACAGCGACCAGTACTTGCCGAGCATCGCGGCGGCGGCCGCCACGCCCGCGAGCGCCGCCCAGCCCGCGCTGCGCGTCTCGAAGGACCGAATGAAGCACAGCGTGGCAGCCGCTCACAGCGGCGGCAGCACGATGTTCACATCGAAGCGAAGCGCGAAGAAATTGTAAATCGGCACCAGCGTGAGCAGCGCGAGTGCGACGACGCGCTTGTCGGCGTCGAGATAATATCCGAACAGGCGCCAGGCGAGCCAAAGCCCGGCCGACGTGTAGACCATGCTGAAAAGATAATAAGACCACTCGGCTACCGGAAAAATCGCGAACCAGCCGTACACCAGCCACGCGGCGAGCGGCGGATGCTTGGCATAGCCGAGCGCCAGATGTCGCGACCAAGCGACAATCTCGGCGGGGTCTGTCTGCACGCCCTGGCCGGCCTTGGCGAGCAGTCCGTAAAGGGTCCACAGCAGGGCATAGCCGGCGAGCATCCCGATGATCGCGCGCTCGCGGCGGCGAGGATCGGTCAGCGCGGCGACAAGCCGCTCGATGAATGCGCGAAAGCCGCAGATGCCAGTCAGCGTTCCCACCCAGCACTCGTGTGCAGTGGTGCCACGATCCCCGGTTGAAGTCTATTGCGCCGCTGCGCGCCGAAGGAAACCTGCTTGAACGCTGGCTGGCGTCAGCGCATCATCAAGCTCTTTCACCATTCCTACGCGCGATGGCAACGGAACCACAACAGCCGCCGGACGACGAAGAGAACGAGTGCGACCGGCGCACGGCCAATATCTTTCTGTTGGCCGCCGCGATCCTTGTGGTCGGCGGCGGGATTTGGCTGGTCAACGTCATGGTCGACGCGCGCAAGAGCGAGGAGTGTTTCGAATCCGGCCGGCGCAATTGCAACCCGATCGACGTCTCGCCCCGCGATCGGGAATAGCCCGGGTGGCCGCCGCTTTGGCTACTCAAGTGTGCGGCGGAAATCGCGCGGCGAGCGTCCGGCGACCTTGCGGAAGGTCACGGCGAAAGCGCTGCTGTCGCTGAAACCGAGCCTAAGGCCGACCTCGGTCACCGACAGCGAGAAATCCGTCAACAGGCATTTGGCGCGCTCGATGCGCCGGTGGATGTGGTAGTGGTGCGGCGGCATGCCGAACGACTGCCGGAAGGCGCGGGAGAAGTGATAGAGGCTAAGCTGCGCGAGCTCGGCGAGCGTCGCCAGTGCGACATCGTCGGCGAAGTGCTCCTCGATATAATCGGCGACGCGTTTCTGCTGCCAGGCCGCGAGCCCGCCATAGGTGATCGGCTTTCGCGCGCTGCCGCCATTGTTGACGCGCAATAGCTCGTGCAACAGCACGAGGCTGAGCGCTTCGGTATAAGATTGCCGCCTGGGTGCCGCGCCTTCCACTTGCGACTTGAGCTTCATGGCGGTTTCCCACAGGTCTTGGTCGTAAAAGAAAATCATCGGCTTGAATTCGGTCTCCGCGAATCCGAGCTCCGGATCGAACTGCGGCGCGCGCGGATCGATATAGAAATACGCCACGCGCGCTAGCGCCCGCGGCTTCTGCCAGCCGTGAAATTGATGGCCGGCCGGCACGAAGGTGAGCTTGCGGGTGAAATTGCGCGCGCTCGATATCCGCAGGCCTTCAACCCGCGTCTCGCCGTCGTAGCGCTCCGCGCGCTCGGAGGCGATCAGCAAGTGATACGAGTCTTGAAAGCTGTATTCGAACAGCACGAGTTGCATGACCTGCACCGTGTCGGCATGCATGCCGTTCCACGCCGCGAGATGGCGGCGCGTGATTTCGAAGCATTTATTGGATATTACAAATATCGAATTGCAACGCGCGCAGAACCACAGCCTGCTGCTGAGAAGTACTTCCGACGAACGCGTTGCTCGCTTTCTTTTGGAAATGACGAAGCGCGACCGAAAGAAGGAGGTCGACTTGCCGATGTCCCGTCGAGACATTGCGGATCATCTTGATCTGACCATCGAAACGGTGTCGCGCGCCCTGACCCGGCTTAGCAATGCCTCCGCCATTTCGGTCCTCACACAACGGCGCGTCGCCGTGCATATTCGCAAGCTTCGCGTGGCGCGACGGGCCACGCCTGCCGCACCCAGCCTGGATCCCGGAGCGGCGGGGACCGCTACCTACCTCATGGCGATATCGCGCTGAGGTTGTGTATCTTAGAAATTCGACGAATACGGCCGATCGCGAACGGTTCAGAACTCAAAAATGTGCGGAAAGGCTCCAGAAATGGGCATTTGGAATTGCGCGATTGCAACAACCCACATGAAAACTAAACTTATCCGCCTTATCGAAGGGGAGCGCGTCCGCACTCCGCTATATTTCGTGGTAGTGTGCAGCTACGCTTCGCCGCGTCTTTTCATTTGGGGGCTATTCATGCGTTTTACTGGTTTTGTTGCGGCGGTAGCCGGTCTCGCGGCAGTGCAGGCCGCATCCGCCGCCGACATGCCCACCAAAGGGCCCGTGTATAAAGCGCCGATGGCTGCGGCTACGCCCTGGACCGGCTTCTACGTCAATGGCGGCATCGGTTATGGATTGTGGGCTGCCGATACGAACGTTGTTACAGTCGCGGGCGCTTGCATTACCTGCGTGACGGAAGTGCAAGGCGGCAACGGTTTCCTGGGAACGCTCGGCGTCGGTTACGACTATCAGTTCGCAACCCGGATCGTCGGCGGCCTATTTGGCGACGGCAGCATTTCAAGCCTGAAAGGGACCGTCCAGGACGGGCAGTCGTTCTTAGCTGCCGATATCAAACAGACTTCATCTTGGGCTGTCGGCGCTCGCCTCGGCTGGCTGGCCACCCCGAAGACCATGAGTTACGTCAACGCCGGCTATACCGGCGCGCGGTTCTCCAGCGGGACCGTGGTCGCTACAGCGGCCGGCGCGCCGACAGGGCTTACGACGCCGGCGACCAACGTCAACGGATGGTTCCTCGGCGGCGGCGTGGAGACTTCTGTGGCGCCAAATTGGTTCTGGCGAACCGAATATCGCTACGCCTATTACGGCAACGAGGCGTTGCCGGAGACGGCTGCAGGCGGCGGTGTCGCGAATATCATCAATTTCAAGCCTACCGTTCAGACGGTGACCAGCCAAATCGTGTACAAGTTCAACGGCGGCATGCCGGCGCCTACTTATCCGGCGCTTCCGACCGTGCCCACAAATTGGACCGGCTTCTATGCCAACGTTGGCGCCGGCTACGGTCTTTGGGCCGCGGATACAACCACCGCCAGTCCGGTCACAGGCGCATGCGTTTTGTGCGTGAACCAAACGCAAGGCGGTAAGGGCTATTTGGGCGTGATCGGCGCCGGTTACGACTACCAAGTCGCGCCCACCTGGGTGGCCGGTGTATTCGGCGACTTCGACATTTCGAACCTGAAAGGCACCATCCAAGACCAGACTGGAACCGGGCCGCTTGCGTTCGCTGGCGACTTGAAACAAACGTCGGCTTGGGCCGGTGGCGCGCGCCTGGGCTGGCTGCCCAGTCCCCAGACCATGACCTACGTCAACGCAGGCTATACCGGCGCGCGGTTCTCAAGCGCCAACATAGTTACGATTGTTAGCGGCGCCGCTACCGGATTTTCGACGGCGTCGTTCAACACCAGCGGCTGGTTCGGCGGCGGCGGCGCCGAAACCACGTTCGACTTTTTCGGCATGCTCGGAAAGGGCTGGTTCTGGCGCAACGAATACCGATATGCGAGCTACGCCAACAAGACGGTCACGGACACCAACGCGGTCGGTGCTTCTATAGCGAGCATCAACTTCAAGCCGGTTGTTCAGACCGTTACATCGCAGATCGTCTTCAAGTTCAACTGAACCCGGCATCTGCCGGCGTACAGACGCGACGTTCGAAAGCCCCGGGCAATGTCCCGGGGCTTTTTCGTTGGGTGCGCCAGCCAACCGCTAACGCACTTTCAATTTCCGGTTCGGCCATCGGCGCGAGATCACGGCGGCGGCTGGGTCAGTAGGTTCGGCGTCGGGCGGCCGCGCAGATCGTAGACCTGGGCATAAACCACACCTTCGCGCTCGATCGTGGCCATGATCGAAGCCTGCAAATGCCGGCAATAGAAAGTGCCGAGCGCCATGGCGAAGTCGGCCTTCTTCCGGTCGAAGGTGGTCTCGAATTGCGGCCCGAGCTCCTCCTGCGCCGACGCTTGCGGCCCGCAGATCGCCACCACCCAGCGCCGGCCTTTTGGCGGCCGTTCGGCGCTGGCGGCGAGCCGTGCCTGCAATTTCTCCGCCGCCTGTTTGAAGGCGAGGCCCCAATAATCCAGCATGTATTTGTTTTGCGCGTTGCGCACGCCGCCGGATAGCCAGTTGAACGCCGTGTACTCGTAGGGGTGCAGGCGCACGATGTCGCTCACCGGCAGCGCGACGGCGCCAATGAAGATCGCGGCCAGCGCGGTCAGCGCCGCCTTGCCGTAGGGCCGCGCCCGCTCGACAATCCATACCGCGCCGAGGCCGCCGAGCGCCGCGAAGGGCGGCACCACGAAAACGAAATGGCGCAGTCCGTTGTAGAGCGCCGGCCGCATCAGCATGGCCAAGACGATGGGAAAGATTGGCGAAAGCGCCACCAGGATAAGGCCGGCGCGGCGGTTGACGGTCACGCTCGGACGTGCGGCGGCGGCGAAGGCTCCCAGCGTTCCGATCAGTCCAAGCGCCAGCATGACTTCCGGCAGCTTGAGCATGAACAAATGCGGCAAGTAGCTCGGCGGCATATTGGGGACGGGTATCAGTCGGCCTTCGTACAGTTCGTCCCAAGGTTTTTCGAAAAACGTATCGAAATATTCCGCCGCGTGCAGCGGATTGAGCGGCGAGTGAATCGACCAAGGCCACAACAGGCCCATGATCAGATAGCCGAGGGCCAGGGCCGGCAGCAGCGTCCAGAGGAATTGACCGCAGCGCTGCATCGCCGTTTTCCAGCCGCCGGCGTTTGCTTCGGCGATGACGACGAATATCAGCGCGGCAACGCCGATCGGCGCGGCGAGGCCGGCCAGCACGCGCGAGCCGAACGCCAGCCCGAGGCCGAGCACCGGCGAGCGCGACCGTGCGCGCGTCGGGCTGCGGATATTCGTCGAAGGCACGCACCAGTCCGAGCAACAGCACCGCCATCGCGGTGGCGAAGGGCGCGTCCTTCGCGTTCATGAACATGTGGCCGTAAAACAGCGGGCAGGCGGCGAGCAGCACGAGCGCGATCAGGCCCGCGCCCGGTCCGCCGATGCGCCGCCCCAGCCGCCAGGTGACAAACAGTCCGAGAATGCCGACCGCCGCCCCGATCAGCCGGCGCGTCTCGAACAGACCGAACGGCAGCACCTTGGCGGCGAGCGCCGCCACCATGTCGAAGCCGCCGCCGTATTTGTAGAGGTTGACGAAGGAAAGCGCGCGCGTGTCGGCAAAGCCCGAGCCGTAAAGCTTGAGCAGCAGGTCGCCGTATTGCGAGTGGGTAAAGTCGTCCCAGCCCAGCCCGTAGTCGCGGAAGGTTATCCCCGCGACCACGGCAATCGCCTGCCAGGATCAGGACGGCGACGCGATCGGCGGAGACGATGACCGATCGCATGCCGAGCAATATCCGCCAGAAGACCGAGGAGAAGACTTTATACTTCGCCGAGATATCGTTGGTCTGACGCGGCGTTTATTTGGCCGCCGCGCTGAACAATTCCTCGACGTAGTCCCAGTTCACCAGGTGATCGAGGAACGCCTTGAGGTAATCCGGACGCCGGTTGCGGTAGTCGATGTAGTAGGAGTGCTCCCACACGTCGCAGCCGAGCACCGGAATCGCGCCGTGCACCAAGGGATTCTCGCCGTTCGGCGTCTTGCTCACGATCAGTTTGCCGTCCTTTACCGCAAGCCAGCACCAGCCGGATCCGAATTGGGTGGCGCCGGCCGCAGCGAAATCTTCCTTCATCTTGGCGACGCCGCCGAGATCGCTATCGATTTTCGCCTTGAGCTTGCCGGGGATTTTGTCGCCGCCGCCGTTCGGCTTCATCCACTTCCAGAAATGCATGTGATTGTAATGCTGGCCGGCGTTGTTGAAGAGCCCGGCATTCTTGCCGAACGAGCCTTTGACGATTTCCTCGAGCGATTTGCCCTCGAGCCCGCTGCCGACCAGCAGCTTGTTGCCGTTATCGACATAGGCCTTGTGGTGCTTGTCGTGATGATATTCGAGTGTTTCGCGCGACATATGCGGCGCCAGCGCGTCATAGGCATAAGGCAGCTCGGGCAGCGTGAACGACATCCTATCCTCCTGATCTACAAACCGTGTTTGGGAAAAAAGCCGGTCCTAGAAGTGAAACCGGGATGTCCCGGGCGAGTTCCTCGATTGTGTTAATTAGGCTTTGGCGCGGGCCGGGGCAACGCCTTGGCGGCAGGCTCCGGGGCGCGTAGATGGGGGCGCAGACAGTAATAACAGTTGCGGCGGCGGCAGCGAACGGCCAAAATTCGCCGCTCTTGGAAGGCTTTACCGGGCATTTCCCGGACGCCGGTTGAATTATAGGCGCAATAAGAGGTTGCAGGCGAATGCCAATCTTTTTGTTTTTTGTGGGGGCGATTGCCGTCGCCGCCGGAGTTGGAATGATCGGATACGGCATTCCGGTGCGTGAATTCAGCTTCGGCAACACGCTGATCATCGCGGGAACCACCGCCACGGTCGGCGGCCTCGTCTTGATCGGGGTCGGGGCAGTCGTCAGCCAGTTGCGGCGGATCGCTGAAACGCTGGCGGCACAGCCGGTATTGTCACGCCAGCCCCTTGAGACGTTTGAACCGCCGGCCGGCGCACGCGCCGCGCCGATGTCGAACCGAATGCCCGTCCCGCCCGGCAAGCCACAATCCGAGGGCCGCAAATTGCTGCCTGCGATGGAAGCGTCGGCCCCTGCCGCTATACGGGGCGACAACCGCCCTGCCTCTGTTCCGGCGCCGAAGCTGCAAAATCCGGATCGGCAAGGTGCGACGGGGCAGGAGGTCGCGGAAGAACCGGCGCCTCCGCCGCCGTCGCGGGGCGGCAGCAATGCGCCTCCGGCGCCCGGGCCGGAATTCGAAGCGCCTTGGCAATCCCCGCTACCGCCTTCGCGCGCGGCGAAATCGAGTAATTTCGATTCGATGTGGCCCGCCGACTCCCGACTGGCGAAACGCCCAATCGTTGGGGAGGCTAAATCCGAGCCGAGGTCCGATATGGCGCCAACCCCTACGCCCTCCGCGCTAGGCGAACCGGCTGCGATCCTGAAATCCGGCGTCGTCGACGGCATGGGCTACACGCTCTATATCGACGGATCGATCGAAGCCGAATTGCCACAAGGCACGCTGCGTTTTGCCTCGATCAATGAACTGCGCGAGCACCTCGCGAAGAATTAAGCAGATGCCCAGGATTAAACCGATGCCGCCCGCGCGCCCTGGGCGGCATTTTTATTGACGTTTGGAGCCGACAGTTGTCGATATCCGGTGGCGCCCAATGAAACGCCAAGTCTAGTCAGGTTTTCGACCATCTTATTCTTGCAGCCACTTGAGTTCAATAGTATTATTCAAAATATAAAGCTCGCGTTCGATATTCGTTACGTTTAAGCCCGCGGATCAACCGAGGCAAATTCTTCTTCACGCCCGGTTTGCCGGCCGCCTGGCTCGGCGACCGTGCCATCACGGGGCGGCTTCGATGAGCGACACAACGGCCAGCGGAAACCACATAGAGCTGACTGCGAAAATCGTATCCGCTTATGTCAGCAACAACACCGTAGCCGCCGGCGATATCCCGGCCCTGATCAGCCAGGTGCATGCCGCCCTGAACCGGGTGTCCGGAAAATCCGGCGACGCCCCGTCCGAGCCACTCAGGCCTGCCGTGTCGGTGAAGAAGTCGATTACGCCGGAATACATTGTCTGTCTGGAAGACGGCAAGAAGTTCAAGTCGCTGAAGCGGCATCTGCGCACGCAGTACAACATGACGCCCGAACAGTATCGGGAAAAATGGGCGCTCGGTGCCGACTATCCGATGGTTGCGCCGAGCTATGCGGCTGCGCGCTCCCAATTGGCCAAGCAGATGGGCCTCGGCCAGCAGCGCCGCCGCCGCGCCAAGTAGAGAATCAAGCAACCGACACAGGATTGCCACCGGCTTGGCGGTCGGGCGGGTCCACTCATCCCCGCTTTTATTTCGGATAAAAATTATGCCCCGATCCGCACCTGGCCCGCCGATGGCGCGGCGTTCAGCGTTGATGGAGAGTAGTTCAGGCCGGCGCCAGCGCCGCTTTGGCCTCGGCGCGAATTCGCTCGACCATCGAACGCAAGCCGTTCGAGCGCTGCGGCGTCAGGCCGTCGCGCAGCCGGATGCGCTCGAACAGCTCCAGCGCGTCGGTGTCCAGGATCTCTTTCGCGTGTTTGCCGGAATAGAGCACCAACAGAATGGCGATCAGGCCGCGCACGATATGGGCGTCGCTGTCGCCGTCGAAACTCAGGATCGGGCCGGCGGCCCCGCCATTCGGCTTGACGTGGATGAGCAGCCACACCTGGCTGGCGCAACCGCGCACTTTGTTGGCTTCGGTATGGGCGTTTTCCGGCAGCGACGGCAGCGTGCGGCCGAGCTCGATGACATACCGATAGCGGTCGTCCCACTCATCGAGCAGCGTGAAATTCTCAACGATTTCGTCGATTGTCGTCATGCCGCCAGTATATAGGGCGGCCCGCGCCGATGGCCAAAAAAGATCGCCATGGGCGCTTCGGGGCCACAATAAGCGCCGATAAATGCGCGGGGTTTAAGCCGAAGGCCGTCCGGCGCGCGCCTCGCGGCGGGGTGGCAGCGGAACCGGCGCCTGCCAGACCGGCTGCAGGTCGATCGCGGTCAGCGTCCCTTGGCGGGGCCCCGTAACGGGGACGGCTTTGGCTACCGTTTTATCGGCCGGTGCGGCACTCTCGTTCAGTTTGGTCGTGATGAATTCGTAGATGGTGCGCGCCCCGGCCTCCGCCTTACGGCCAAGCGCGACGGCGACCTTGCCGCCAACGGCACAGGCATCGGGCTGCCGGTCGCAGAAGCCGCGCGCGTCGGAAACCGCGGCGCTCGCCAGTGTCACAGCCTGCGTGGCGTCGATATTGGCGTCGGGCGACGTCGTTTTCGTGCCGCTCGGCAGCAGCACACAAACGACCGCCAGCCAGAAAGCCATTCGCACCAAAAAGAACATGACCCTACCCATTATCCCCGACGGCTGTTCCACCGCCTTTGAAATAAACCGTAGCAGAGAGACTTGAAGCTGCCGTTGGCATTGAGGCGATGTTTTTGGCTAAAATCGACGCGAATAAGACGCGAATTCTTGTCAAATTTGACAGAGTCGAATTCGATTAAAATTTTAGGCGTGAGCCGGGCACCGCGCGTAGAGCGCACCTTCGCGCGGTCGCGCATGGTTACCGTTGCGGTAACCTTTGGTTTGGCGATGCGAGATGGCGCGGCGCGGAAACCGAAATTTCACCATGCGCCGCGATTGGAACCGGGCGCTGGCCCGGAATGGGTCAAAGGCCACGGCATCGACCCTGCTTTAGCGTTCGCTTAAGCGGCCATGGCTACGATTTGCGCTACGAAAAAAGGGGCGCGTCTGCTCGTACAAGACGTGGTACAGGAACCGTGAGCTTCCTCACGCCAGTGTGGAATTACGTTGACGCTTTGGTGCACCCGTCGGCGCTGCAGGATGCGCTGACCGCGGCGCGCCACCGCGCCTTCATCGCGCCGCGCCTTCTCGGCAGCCTTGCCGCGCTGGCGAGCTTCCCAGTCTATATCGCTATTCGCGGCGTGCCGAGCGGGCTCGAGCTCGGTGTTTTCGGCTGGCTGGTCGCGCCGATCGTGATCGCCTGTTTCCTCTCGCGCACCGGGCGTTACGAGGACGCCCAAATAATCTCGTCGCTGTCGTTTGCGGGACTGGCGGCGGCGATCGCGTGGAGTACCGGCGGCATCGCGTCGTTCACGGCGATCTGGCTGGTGGTGGTACCGCTGGAGGCCTCGCTGTCGGCCTCGCGCAAGGTAGTAGCGCTGGCGTCGATTTTTGCGCTGGCCACGGCCGGCTTGTTGCTCGCGCTCAATGCGCTCGGCCTGCAGCCGCCGGCGAACGTCAACGCGCAGGGCTCGCTGGCCGCGCTCGGGATCCTGTCGGCGGTGCTTTATGCCGCGGGACTGGCTTTCGGCGTGGAGCAGTTCACGCGCATGGGCACCGGATTGCTCAATGCCGAGGAAGAACGCTATCGCCTGCTCGCGCGCAACATGACCGACGTCATCACCCGGCATGGCCGCAACGGCGCCGTGCTGTTCGTTTCACCGGCGGCAGAACCACTGTTCGGCGTGCGCGCCGGCGAGCTCGCCGGTCACGGCCTGTTCGACCGCGTGCATGTCGCGGACCGGCCGGCTTATCTGACGACGCTCGCCGACGCGGCGGCGCTCGGCGAGGCACGCTCGGTCGAATTCCGCATCCGCCGCAACAGCGACGCGGATCCGCATGGCGGGCATTTCGCCTGGATCGAAATGCGCTGTCGGCCGCTCGATCCCGCTGTTACGGTTCCAAGCGGTCGCGAAGTGGTCGCGGTGCTGCGCGACGTGACCGAGCGCAAGGTGCAGGAACGCGCGCTCGATATCGCCCGCAAGGAATCCGAGCGCAGCCATAGCGCCAAAAGCCGCTTCCTCGCCACCATGAGTCACGAGCTGCGCACCCCGCTCAATGCGATCATCGGCTTCTCCGATATGCTGACCAACGACTCCCTGGTGCTCGATCCAGTCCGCGAACAGGAATACGCCAAGCTCATCAATGATTCCGGCCGTCACTTGCTGTCGGTGGTCAACGGCATTCTCGACATGTCGAAGATGGAGAGCGGCAATTTCGAGATCACCCCGGAACCGTTCGCCCCCGCGCCGGCGATCAGAAGTTGTTGTGATATTCTGGTACTCAAGGCGCAGGAGGCAGGCGTCGAACTCAAGACTCGCATCGCGGCCGATCTGCCCGAAATCGTGGCCGACCGGCGCGCCGTCAGCCAGATCCTGATCAACCTGATTTCCAATGCCATCAAGTTCACGCCGCGCGGTGGCCGCGTCAGCGTCAGCGCCATTTGCGACGGTCCCAAACTCGTGGTCGCGGTCGAGGACACCGGTGTCGGGATCGGCGAGGCCGATCTGCCGCGCCTCGGGGAAGCTTTCTTCCAGGCACGCGCGGCCTACGACCGGCGGCACGATGGCACCGGCCTCGGCCTGTCGATTGTGAAAGGCCTGGTCCACCTGCACGGCGGTGACATGGATATCCGCAGCCGGCTGGGCGCCGGGACACAGGTGACGGTGCGGCTGCCGGTCAATTGCGAAGGCATTCGCCCCGCCATCGAACCGATCAAGCTGGTCACCGAACGCGTCCGCGATTTTGCTGCAGCCACTAGCATCCAGGTGAAGAAAAGTGCGTAACCGCAGCCGCCGCGAGCGAATGTCCGATACGGACGGCGGTGCCGGCAGGCTTGCCGCCGCGATCGGCCGTCACCCGCGCGAATTCGTCGGCATTCTGATGTCGACGCTGGCGATCTTTGCGATTTTCGCCAATGCACTGTTCCTGCAGCACGGACCGCATCCGGCGCCGATCTTCGCGACTCGGGCGCCTGTGGTGCAGCAAACGCCGGTAGTCTTGCCACGGCCGCGCGCGGCGGCGCCGGCGGTCGCGCCAGCCACAGTCGCGCGCAGCCAGACGCAAATTATCGACGACATCCAGCGTGAGTTGAGCCACAAGGGCTTCTACGACGGCGCGGTCGACGGTATCTGGGGCGCCAAGACCGACGCGGCGGCGCGTGACTTTGTGCAAGCCGCCGGCTTAAAGATCAACGCCGATGCGAGCGAGGGCCTGCTGCGCACGATTGTTACATCCAACGCCACAGCCCAGAGCGGCCGCGCTGCCGCGCCGGCGCCCGTCCGCACAGACCCGATCGCCGAATTGATCGCGCCTATAAAGCAGGTGCTCGCGGTCCAGCGCGCGCTGACCGATTTCGGTTATGGGCAGATCACGCCGACCGGCGTTTATGATCCGGAGACGAAAGCGGCGATCGAGAAATTCGAGCGTGATCGCCGACTACCGGTGACCGGTCAGATATCGGATCAACTCGTGCGCGAATTAGCCGCAATGACCGGGCGTCCGCTGGATTAAATAGCTCTTTTCCTAAAACTGGTCCCCCAATTTTGGGGAGCATGCGCTCGCCTTTGTCTCGTGTTACTGAAGGCCATGCGGTTGAAATCCGGCATCTGGGTGGCGGCCTATCTGCGCCGCTGCAACGTGGAAGGGGTCTTCGCGGCAGTGCGCCGGCGCGGCGCCGAAGAGGCCGGCGCGGTTTTCATCAAGATCAGCCGGCTCGATGGCACTGCCGCATTGTACGGGCCGGCGGCGCAATCCACCTTCGATGAGGCGCAACCGGCCGACCGCAACTTCACGGCCATGCTCGGCGGCGATAAGCCCGCGCCGGAAGCCGATATCGAGGGCCATCTGGCGCGTGAAATCCGCTTCGATCCAGACGTCTGGATCGTCGAGGTAGAAGATCGCGCCGGGCGCAATTTCCTCGATGACAATGTGGTGGTCTAGCGTCGCTATTTGGCGGTGGTCTTGACGTGCGAGGGCTGCACGACGCGGCCGCGATCCGAGCGATACCGCGCCGGCGTCGACAGCGAGCGGGCGTCTCGACGCTCGTCGTCCCAAAGTCCCGGCTCATGTGCAGGCCGCGACCGGCCGGCGGCCTGCCGCCAGATCGCAAGCATGCGCTCGCCGGCAGCCGGCGTAAGCTCGTCATAAAGGCGGGCGAGGTCATAGACTCGCTCGACCGATTGGCCTATCGCCGGATTGAGAAACAGCAGGATGCGATGGAGCACCGCCGCGGTCATGCCGAGGGCGCGAGCGGCAACCACGACCGGTTCGCCGGATGGGTCGCGCGCGATACGTTCTGCCAGCCCCCGGCTAATGCCGAGCGCGCCTTCGAGCATGCGGCTGAACTCGCCGGGGTTGCGCCGCAGGGCCGCGGTTTCCAGGCGGCGGATCACTTCACTCGAGGCTGGCGCCGGCCGGCGCGTCACGCTTTCGGCTGCCACATCGAGATTGGTCAAAATCAGGCGGCGTTCTTCAGTTTTGGCCGCAAAAAATAATTCCAACAGGTCGTTCCTGGCCTCAGGCTCGGACTCGGTCTCACGAGACGGTCTTGCGGCCGGTGGTGAGGAGAAAGCGGCAAGCTTGCCGAGGATTGCCGCCGGCGCGGCCGGATAGACCGACAGCGTGGCCGCTACGGTCGCGCGGGTCGAAGCATCGACGGCATCGATAAGTCCCCGCGCCAATTCGACATATTGGGTTTCTTCCTCGGCGCTATGTGCCGGCTTCTGCACATAAAGGTCGGTGAGGACACGCAACAGCGTCGGGCGGATATCGACGCCGTCCCGGCATGCCAAATCGACCAGACCATCGAGAGGGGGGTACGCGGATTTCACCATGACTATACGATTTACTGAGCTACGATGGCTCACATTAGTCAGGGCGCGTTAGCGGACCGTTAACCTTGCAACCCGTTTAATTACCAAACGGCGCCGACCCGGCAGTTGCGAACTTACGCTGCGGCGGCAAGGGGGTTGCAATGGGCGAAGTTATTCGATTCCCCGACGAGATGGGCAACGCGCGCGGCGGCAGGTATGTCGACGCCAGCACGGAGCCAGCGATTGTCATCATTCTTCCGGTGATCCGGGTCGAGCGCGATTCGGATGGTTCCAACGGCCTCGAACCGGATACCGGCAACACATCGGGCCGCCGCCGCCGTCGCCGTATAGCGCGCTGAAGTTTAGACGGCTTCGAGCGATCGATGCGACATCCGCCGCTACCCGGGAGGCGGGCGCTCATTCGGCGCCGGCACATATTCGCGCTTGCGGCAATTGCGCTGCTCGGCGGTTGCGCCAACGCTGATTTTGGCGAAGTACGTCCCACCCTGGTGAGCGATGGCATTCATGATTGGGTCGGTCCCTATGCCAGCGCCACACGCAAGGCCTCGAGCTTCGAGTTGACCGACGACGAGCGCGCCCTGCGCGACCTCGGCTATCCGTTGATCGAGGAACCCTACGATCGCCAACGGTGGTACTCCGTCGCCGGCGAGTATGGCGTCATCCGTCCCAATCGCGGGCCGGCATTCGACCGCACGGTCTATGCCAATCGGCTATTGGAGGCGCCCGACCGTTCGCCTTCGGCCCGCTATTCCCAACTCAACGACGATGTCCGCAATGACATCACGCGCATGCCGCAATTCTTCGAAACTGCCGGGCGCGTGATCGACATTGACCAGAAGCGGCAAAAGAGTCTGGCATATGTCTCCACCTTGTCGCCGGCCGAGCGCAAAAACGCCGAGTTGCGCATGCGCGAAAACGCATCGATTGTTGCATTGGTCCGCGAAAAGCTGACGCAGCACATGTCGTCTTATCGCTTCGCGCTCGAGCGTCTCGTTATCATGACCCCATTGGCACAGGCGGTCGATGTCGAGCGCGCAATCAATCAAATGCAAGTTCAGATCGTGCGCTATCGCGGCCCGGCGCCGGCATGGACGCGCGAGCAGAATCTGGTCACGGTTCGCTGATTACTGTGACGCTTTCGGCTCGTCTTCCGGGGTGCACTTGGCGGCGGCGATCGCGCTTCGCGCCATCGGCATCAATCCGGGCTCCGGCGCCAGCGCGCGGATCGCGATCAGGCCGGTAGGTGTCGGCGATTCCACGATCAGCCGGTCGGCGGCGGTGATGTCCTCGTCTTCGGGCATCTGATTATGCTGTGCGGTCGTCATCAATTCGAGCTCGATCACGCGCCGGCCCGCCGCGCGGTCGTTGATGGCGTAATAGGCTATCTCGTAGCGCGTATAGAATGACACCGACGTGTAAGCGGGGCTCACCGGAACGCTGAGCTTCAATGGCCCCTTCGAAAGATCGTAGCGGCAGACGGCGCTGGCGAAGGCCGGATCCATGAACGGCATCGGTGCGGACTCGGGGGCCGGCGCCGGCAGCGCGGTCACGGTATTGACCGGCGCGATGCGCGCCAGCCGGGAGTAGGCGTCCTGCGTGGCGGTACGCGGCAGAATGATGATCGTCGCGAGGTGCACGATCCCGCCGAGCATGGCGCCTCCGAGAGCCAAGAGCAGCCACCGAATCATGGGCAATCCCTGACGTTGACGGCCGGCATCGGGACTTCGCGGCCGGCTTTGGTCGAGACGCCGACGGCCGTGTCGTAGAGCCGCAGTGAAAGGACGTAACGTTCGACGCCGCCCGTCGGCAACCAATTACCGGCATTTGCGCGCGGCGCCACCACGATTTCAAAACTGCCGTCGGCGTGGCGAACGATTTCCTGGCTGGTAAATCCGTATCGCTTGATCGAATTTGCCACCAACTCGCCGTCGAGATTGTACAGCGTCAGCGTCCAGAAGCGTGCCGCCGGGGTAACACCCGCAAGGACCACGTCGCATCGCCCGTCGAGCGGACGGCCGTTATCGTCGGCCGAGGCGGTAAAGGCGACGCCGTCGCCGAGCGCGGTCGGCAATCGACCGACGCGCGCTATCGACGCCCGCGCGTAGGGGTCCGCGTCAACGGTGCCGGTTTTCGGCCACGCCGTCCAACTGCCGATCGTCAGAGGACCGAAGGCGGCGCCGCGCGTGAGAGCGAGATAAGTCGCGCCGAGGCCGACGACGGCGGCCACAACGAGGGCAAACAGCGATCCGAGAAGCAGTCGCACGGTCGTTCCGCTGGCGGTGAGGGGACTTTGATTCGCGAATAGGAGACTACGCCGGTCGCTGGCGAGCGGCTAATCAGTTCCGGCTGCCGAATGCATGCCCCTCCAATGACGAGGCAAGAGTGTCGCCTTTTTGCGGGCCTTCGGCCTGCTTCTTCTTGTTGGTGGAAACGGCCGAGGGCAACGGCCCCATGGCGCGGTTGGCCTCATCCATCATTCGCTCGACGCGGCCAAGGATGTCGGCTCCGCGCTTGGTGAGCACGGTTGGCCGCGGCGGCGGCGCATTGGTTTTCGATTTGATTTCGGCGACGGCCGGCTCCTGGCGCGCCGGCGGCACGGGAACGCCGGGGAGCTGTTTGATCTCGATGCCCTGGTGCGCATAGTCCATGATGTTGTGCCAGGTCATTGCCGGCAGCGCGCCGCCGGTCATTCGGTTGGTCGATTGGTAGTCGTCATTGCCGAACCAGACGCCGCAAACGAAATTGCCGGTGTAGCCCATGAACCAGGCGTCGCGATATGCATTGGTCGTGCCTGTCTTACCGGCGGCGGCAATGCCGTCGAGGCGCGCGCGCCGTCCGGTTCCGTTCTCGACAACGCTGTTCATCATCTTGATCATGTCGGCGGCGACGTGGTCCGGCAACACCCGCTGCGGTTTTGGACCATCGCGGTCAAAGCGCCAGACCAGCTTGCCGTCGCCGGTACGCACCTCGAGGATTGCATGCGGCGTTACCTTCATACCGAGATTGGGGAAGGTAGCGTAGGCGCCGGTATGGTCGATCAGCTTCACCGCGTCGGCGCCGATCGGCAGCGATGGCGTGTCGGGCAGCGGCGTGGTGATGCCCATATCGTGCGCCGTCTTGATGATGCGCGCGCGTCCGAGCTTGGGATTGCCGTCGCCGACCATCACCGAAAGGCGCACCGCGACGGTGTTGATCGAATGGGTGAGCGCGGTGATTAAAGTCATCGCGCCGCCGAAACCGCGGCCGTAATTATGCGGACACCAATTGCCGATGCAGATCGGGGCATCGACCACGATCGAGCTTGGCTTTAGGCCGTGTAAGAGGGCGGTCGAATAAACGTAAGGTTTAAACGAAGACCCCGGCTGGCGCATCGCGTCGGCGGCGCGGTTGAACTGGCTGGCGCCATAGTCGCGCCCGCCCACCATGGCGCGCACCGAGCCGTCGACATCCATGAGCACGGCCGCGGCTTGGCCGGCGTGATATTCCTGGCCGTATTGCCGCAGCGAATTCTCGACCGCATTGTCCGCCGCATGTTGCAGATTAACGTCGAGTGCGATGCGCACCACGAAAACGCGCTCGGTCATAGATTTCGGGAAAGTGTCAACGAGCTTCTTCATTTCGTCGAACGCCCAATCGAGATAATAGTTGGGCGCGCGATCGTCGCGGCGGTCGACGGGGGTGGCGGGGTTGCGGCGGGCGCCGAACACCTGACCCTCGGTCATGAATCCGGCGTCGACCAAATTGTCGAGTACGACGTTGGCGCGCGCGCGCGCCGCCGGCAAATTGACGTTGGGCGAGAACTTCGACGGTGCCTTGAACAGGCCGGCCAGCATCGCGGCTTCGGCCAAGTTCACCTCGCGCGCCGACTTGTTGAAATAATACTGCGCCGCGGCATCGACGCCGAAGGCGCCGCCGCCCATGTAGGCGCGGTCGAGGTATAATTTCAGAATCTCGTTCTTGGTCAGCCGCGCTTCCAACCACATCGCCAGGAAGGCTTCCTTGATCTTGCGCTCGAGTGTGCGCTCGTTGTTGAGAAACAGGTTCTTCGCCAGCTGCTGCGTCAGCGACGAGCCGCCTTGCACCACGCCGCCGGCCTTGGCGTTGGTGACGAAGGCGCGCATGGTGCCGGCGACATCGATGCCGAAATGCTCGTAGAAGCGGCGATCCTCGGTGGCGAGCACCGCCTTGATCAGGTTGTCGGGAAACTGGTCGAGCGGGATCGAATCGTTGTGCCTTATGCCGCGGGTGCCGACCTCGTTGCCGTAGCGGTCGAGGAAGGTCACCGCCAGCTCGGACTTCTTCAGCCAGTCGTCGTCCGAGGTCTCGTGGAAGGCCGGCACCGCGAGCGCCAGCAGCAGCACGGCGCCGGCGGTGCCCAATGTGGCGGCTTCCGAGACGAACTCGTTGAGCCAGCGGCCCCAGCCGGCGACGTGGAAGCGGTCCATGAAGGTGGAAAAGCGCTCATAGGTCTCGCGCAGGCCCGAAAAGCCGCGGAACAGCCCGGAATCGACGCGGGCGTCGAAGCCGAGCAGCAGCTTCTTGATTTTCGGCTTCCAATCGGCCGGAAAAAGGTCGCGCAAGGGGTCTCGCTCGCTTGAGGCGCTGGCGGATCTCCGCCGAAGGCCATTTTAGCCGATCGGCGCGATAGGGGCCAAGGCCTAGTCCTTCCGCCGGTTCGGTCAAGAGGTCCGTTCCATGCTGGCCAAATGCGGCCATATGTCGTCATTCCGGGGCGCGAGCGCAGCGAGCGAGCCCGGAATCCAGGGCACCGGGCGCAATCTTTGCCGCCCCTGGATTCCGGGTTTGCTCGCCATAGCGGCTCGCGCCCCGGAATGACGGGGGGAGCCATGACGGAATCGCCCTGAAGGTCTACAAGGCCGGCGGAAGGAATCCGTCAATGCCCGACGAAAAAGCCCCGCAGCCGGCCCCGTTCTGGCGCAGCAAGACCATGGGCGAGATGACGCAGCGCGAATGGGAGAGCCTGTGCGACGGCTGCGGCCGCTGTTGCCTGAACAAGCTGATCGATGAGGACACCAACCGCACGGTGTTCACCGATGTCGGCTGTAGGCTTCTGGACGGCGACACCTGCCGCTGCACCGACTATGCCCACCGCCAGTCGCGCGTGAAGGACTGCGTGCGGCTGACCCCCCGCAATGTACGCAGGCTCACCTGGCTGCCGCCGACCTGCGGCTATCGCCTGGTGGCCGAGGGTCGCGACCTTTTCTGGTGGCACCCGCTCAAATCGGGCGACCCTGAGACGGTGCACGCGGCCGGCGTCTCGGTGCGCGGCCGCGTGGCGGCGAGCGAGAAGGACGTGCCGGACGCCAAACTCGAGGAGTATATCGTCAGTTGGCCGGGGAAGTGGCCCAAAGGCGCGCGCGGCCGCGCTGGAACAGGGAAATGAGGGCGAGGAAGAAACGCTGAGCGGTGGGCCCTGTCTGATATTGCAAAGCAATAATTACGGAGCCTATTTCGTTAGACACCAGCTAGGGTTCAGTCCCACGGCCGCCCTGATGGCTCGTTCACGAGGTATTGCCGATGGTGCCACCCCGAACGTACGTAATCGTGCGGCTAAAAGCTGGTCCGAATAAGGTGGTGTCTCAGTTTGATTAAGGCAGATGGTAGGCGATATCAACCATGTGTTTTTCCCACTGGTTGATGTCGCGCGGACGCCTTGGTGAGTTGGTACTGGCCGAAATAGGCCACTCGTGGATTCAAAATAGGCCAATGGCGTGAAGTGCGACGACAGCCATCCCGCCCCAAATGACCGCGACACCCGTCCAGATCGCGATGGCCGCGGCCAACTCATTCCCATGATGTGGTGTTCGCATGGGGTTGGCTGTCATGGGTCAGTGCCTATACGCGGCAATAATTATCAAGCCAAGGATGGCGCAGAACAGCACTATAATAAGCAAATAGCGCGGGGAATTACTTCGCTCAGGCATTTACGGAATATGCGCCCGTTCGGCATGGCCCGCTAGACGTGTCAATATCTAATTTATTCAAACTGTACCACTATCAGGCAGTGCCTCTTTGTTCCAAAATTAGCAAAATTGATCGCCCATAACGGTCACAATGGCCATAACGTGAACCGCTTACTTGGGCTTTAATTGAACAACTCGACGTGACTGTTGCCAGACTTCAGTCTGAGTTTTATCTAGCCGTTTTTCAGCTTCCGCCACCACCGCCTCATCATCGGCAAATTCGAGGAGCGCGGGCGGCCCAATTACGTGGTCGTCCTCGGTGAGCTCGTAAAACCGATACTCAGGCACAGCACACCCCCGGCTAGCCAACCTTGCCAAGCTTACCGCTAAACCATTCGAGCGGGAATGACGCGTCCTGGCCTCAGTTTGATTGTGGCGGCGCTTGTTGATCTTCGAGATATTTAATGTAGATCTGAAGCGAGCGACTAAACTCGTCTCGACAGACTTGCCGATATTCTACGGGTACACGAACGGGAATCATGTCCCCCAATTTTTTGCCTACATACCGCCGCAACCGCCCCAATATTACCGCTTGGTATTCTTCGGGCGTCTCCTGTAACAGGCAAAACGCGACGGCATGTGCCCCCCCGACTGAACCTTCAAGAATAGCTAGCCGTTTTTCGAGATTGTCTTTTCGTTGCCAAAACCACGCCATGTGTCTCACCCTTGCCAAGCTTACCGCTAAGCGGCCTCAGTTTGAATGTGGCGAGAGAACTTGATCTATGTCGCTTGGCCCGAAAATTGGCCTTGGTATCCCTTTTCCGGAGTGCCGAGAGTTTGTTCGAAAATAAGTTGGCAAATTCTCATACCGACGCGCAACCGGATCGGTACTTTTCCGTGGTTCACCATCTCTAGGCGAATCCGCCCGTCAAATCCGGCGTGGATGGTGGGCGCGGTAATGTGAATGCCCAGCCCCAACCTGGCTAGCGAACTTTTGCCTTCAACTCTCGCGGCAATACGATTATCGCGCCGCGCGCGCCAAGGCCGGGCAGCCGACTTTGCGCGACGACGACCGGGTCGCGCAGCTGCTGGTGCGGATGGTCGAAATCACCACCGAGCGCGGGCAGGCGTTGCTGGCGCACCCGGCGGGGAATCATTCGGCGCGCGATTGAATTTGTGGCGTTGCCGCGCACGCTCTTTCCCTCTCCCCTTGTAGGAGAGGGTGCCCGAGCCATAAGCGCGTTTACGCGCGTCTTCGGCGCGTTATGGCGAGGGCGGGTGAGGGGGCCTGCTTCGCGATGGACGCCGACCCCTCACCCGGCTCGCGCTCGGATTCCCTCCGCGCTCACCACCCTCTCCCACAAGGGGAGAGGGAAGCGCGGATGTCGCGTCACTTCGCCTTCCTTGCGATGATCGCAAAATCGTAAATCCGCTCGCGCGCGCCCAAACTGAAGTGCCACCATTAGCGGAAATAATTGTGAAAGCCGTGCGCCCGCATGGCAGCGGCGAGGACGGCGCGGCGGCGGCGCTGCTCCGGCGCGATCGCCGCGCTTGCGGTGCGGCTCGTGTCGTCGAAGCAGTCGAAGCCGGTGCCCATGTCAAGCGCATTGTCGGGCGCGCGTTGGCTTGGCGGCGCGGTGCAGGGGCCGTAAGCGGCGTGCGGGTCGAAGGCCGGCGCCGGCGGGGCGCCCCGCGCGATGAGCGTGAGGTCGACCGCGTTGCCGGCCGAATGCGCCGAGTGCGCGGCGATGTAGCCGCCGCTAAACAGCGCGCGCTTTTCGAGTCTCGGAAAAAAGCGTTTGCCCGCGCCGGCGTCTTTGTCATCGCGCGACCAGCGCGCGAAGGCTGCGACCGCGCGGGCCGGGCGGTAGCAGTCGTAGACCTTGAGCCCAAGTTGCTGCCGGGCCAGGTCGGCCTCGACGCGCGCCAGCGCCCGCGCGACGTCGGCGCGCAACACGCATTCGGCCGCGTCGTAGCCGGGCAGAGGCCGGCCGGTGAAATTGTTCGGCCCCGCATAGCGCATGTCCTGGGCGATGCCGGGATCGACGTCGCGCAGATAGACGAAGTCCTTGGGCAGGCTGCTGGCCACCGCCGGCGTGCTCAGCGCCGTCAGGGCAAGCAGCAGGGGGAGGCCGCGGGCGGTCGGGAACATGGAACGCAGTCTGGCCCGGCCGGTTGCCTCATACCACCCCCGCGCCAACGCCCATTGCCAAGGCGCCGCGCGCGCGGCATCAAGCGCGCCCAAGCGGGTTCCTAAGAGCATGACACCATGACCGCCAAGACCAAGAAACCGAAGGCCCACGCGCCCGAGCCGCCGCCGCTCACCCATCCGGAAGTGCGCGCCATCGTACTCGGCATCATGCTGGCGATGTTTTTGGGCGCGCTCGACCAGACCATCGTCGCCACCGCGCTGCCGACCATCGGCCGGCACTTTTCCAATCTGGGCGACCTGTCCTGGGTGGTCACCGCCTATCTGCTCACCGCCACCGCGGTGACGCCGCTGTACGGCAAATTGTCGGACATCCACGGCCGCCGCGCGCTGATGCTGATCGCCATCGTCATCTTCGTCGCCGGCTCGCTGGTCTGCGCGCTGGCGCCATCGATGAGCGTCTTGGTGCTCGGCCGCGCCGTGCAGGGCGCGGGTGGCGGCGGGCTGATGGCGCTGGCGCAGACCATCATCGCCGACATCGTCAGTCCACGCGAGCGCGGCCGCTACCAGGGCTATATCGGCGCGGTGTTTGCGACCTCCTCGATCGGCGGCCCGGTGCTCGGCGGCTTTCTCACCGAGCATCTCGATTGGTCGCTGATCTTCTGGATCAATCTGCCGCTCGGCCTCGCCGCGCTCGGCATGACCTCGAACGTCTTGAAGCGCGTGCCGTTTCATCCGCGCAAGCACAGCCTCGACTTGCTGGGCGCACTGCTGATGATGACGGCAGCGGTGGCGCTATTGCTGGCGCTGTCCTGGGGCGGGCGCCGCTTCGACTGGATCTCGGCGCCGTTCGGCGCGCTGCTGCTCGCCTCGGCGATCCTGTGGGGCCTGTTCGCCTGGCGGTTGGTGGCGACGAAGGAGCCGTTTCTGCCGCTCGCGGTACTGGGCAATCCGGTGGTGCGTTGCGCGGCGCTGGCCGGCGCCTGCGCCATGGCGACACTGGTCGGCATGACCATCTTCGTGCCGCTTTATTTCGAAGTGGTGCTGCATCTTTCCGCCGGCCAGTCGGGTATGGCCCTGATCCCGCTGATGGGCGCGACGGTGGCGCTGTCGACCGTGACCGGCCGGCTGTTGATGCACATGACGCATTACAAGCGCCTGCCGCTCGCCGGCCTGCTGCTGTCGATCCTGGCGCTGGCGGCGCTCGCCATCTGGCCGGCGTCGATGCCGACGGCGCTGGTGCTGTTGCTGCTGCTGCTGATCGGCTCCGGTCTCGGCACGCTGTTCCCGATCTCGACCGTATGCATGCAGAACGCGGTGACGCAGCACCAGATGGGCGTCGCCACGGGCGCTGCCAATTTCTTCCGCTCGCTGTTCGCCGCGCTGGTGGTGGCGGTGCTGGGCGCGATCGTGCTCGGCGGGCTCGGCGGCGTCACCGGCGTGTCGCTGGACGTATTGGCGCGCGCGGCCTCCGCGCCCGAACTCACCTATGCGTTCCGCTTCGTGTTCATGGCTTGCGCGCTGGTGATCGCCTTCGGCATGGCGTTCCTGATCGCGATGGAGGAACGCGTGCTGCAAGGTCCGACGCCGTCGCCGGCCGCGGAAGCCACCGGCCCGGCGACGCCGATCCCGGCTGAATAGAAAAAACCCCGGCGTTGCGGCCGGGGTTTTGCATTTTTCATCGAGCCACGCGCTGCGTCTATTCGCAGAATTTGCAGGGCGGGAAGTCGCGGCTGTAGACCGGCTGCGCCAGGAATTTCGCCTTGTCGTAAGTCCAGAACTGGCTGACCTTCGGATAGGTCTTGATCACCGTATTCCAGAGCTCGTCTTTCTCGTAGCCGAACATCTTCTTCTTCTCGACCTTCTTGATGTAGATGTTCTCGATCGGGCTCTTGGTGGCGGGATCGAGACGCACCGGCCCGCGCGGCGCGTCGATCTGGATCGTCGCCATCGTCTTGATGAAATCGATCGGGCCGGGATATTTGCCGCCGGTCTTCTTCAAAGTCGCGTCGATCCACATCGCGGCCGAATAGTTACCCTCCGAATAATAGGACGGCACCTTGCCGTATTTGGCGCGATAGTCCTTGACGAACTTCTCGTTGGCCGGCGTCTCGAGCGCGGCGCTGTATTGCAAGGCGGACACGTCGCCGATCACCTCGTCGGCCATGAAGGGCAGGGCGAATTCGTCGTAGCTGGTGCCGCCGCCGACGATCGGCTTCTTGTTGCCGGAGGCGCGCAGTTGCTTGGGGAATTGCAGCGACATCGGGCCGACCATGAGCGTGAAGATGGCGTCGGCGTCGTTTTTCATGGTGGGGATGTAAGGCCCGAAATCCTTGGTGCCGAGCGGCACCCAAATCTTCTGCACGACCTTGCCGCCGCAGTCTTCGAAACTCTGCTGGAAGCCGCCCATCTGCTCGTAGCCGAAGGCGTAGTCGGCGGCGATGGCGACGATCCTCTTGTAGCCCTGGTCGCAGGCCCACTGCCCGAGCGGATGATTCGGCAGCGATGGCACCCAGGTCGGCAGTACAAGATACGGATACTTGGCGACTTGGCGCTGCGCCAGATCGTCGGCGGTGGAGACGGTGCCCATGTAGAGCATCTTGTATTCGGTCGAGACCGGCGCCAGCGCGTAGGCCGAGGAGGCGAGCACCGCCCCGACCAGCATGTCCACCTTGTCCTGCAAGATGAGCTTCTTCGCCTTGGTGACGTCGACGTCGGGCTTGCCTTGGTCGTCCTCGACGATGAACTTCACGTCCATGCCGCCGAGTTTTCCGCCATGCTCGTCCAGATACATCTGGAAGCCGTTGACCATGTCGGTGCCGAGCTGGGTGAAAATGCCGGTGCGCGGCGCCAGGAAACCGATATGTAAGTCTTCCGATTGCGCCGGCGAAGCCATTGCAATCCCAAGCAGGACTGCGCTTGCGAGCAGCGTCAACGAGCGATGCATGATGTCCTCCCCAATGGCCGGCGTCCCGTTCTGTGCGGATCATTCGCGGCTCGCATCACGCTATCCTGCCGTATCGGCCGGCGGAAGCCGTGGGCAAATGCCCAACAAACGAAAACCCCGGCGTTGCGGCCGGGGTTTTGCATTTTTCATTGAGCCAGGCGCTGCGTTATTCGCAGAACTTGCAGGGCGGGAAGTCGCGGCTGTAGACCGGCTGCGCCAGGAACTTCTCCTTGCCGTAGGTCCAGAACTGGCTGACGGCCGGATAGGTTTTGATCACCGTGTTCCAGAGCTCGGCTTTGTCGTAGCCGAACATCTTCTGCTTTTCGACCTTCTTGATGTAGATGTTCTGCACCGGGTTGCGCATGTCGTCGAACGAGACCGGCCCGCGCGGCGTGTCGAGTTTCACCGCCGACGCCATCTTGATGAACGCCTCGGAGCCAGGCCATTTGCCGTTAGCCTCTTTTATTACCACGTCGATCAATTGCGCCGTCGAGTAATTGGCTTCCGAGAAGTAGGACGGCACCTTGCCGTACTTGGCACGGTAAGCCTTGACGAAGGCTTCGTTCTTCGGCGTCTCCAACGCGGCGCTGTACTGCAGCGCGGAGACATCGCCGATCACCTCGTCGCCCATGAAGGGCAGCGCGAACTCGTCATAGCTGGTGCCGCCGCCGAGGATCGGCTTCTTGAAACCGGCGGCGCGCAGCTGCTTGGGGAACTGCAGCGACATCGGGCCGACCATCATGGAGAACACCGCGTCGGCGTCGGCCTTGATGGTCGGGATGTAGGGTCCGAAATCCTTGGTGCCGAGCGGCGGCCAGATCTTCTGAATGATTTTGCCGCCGCAGTCCTCGAACGTCTTTTGGAAGCCGCCGACCTGTTCGTAGCCGAAGGCGTAATCGGCGGCGACCGCGACGATCTTCTTGTAGCCCTGGTCGCAGGCCCATTGGCCGTACGGATGGTTCGGCTGCGAGGACGACCAGCCGGTGCGGAAGAACAGCGGATACTTGCTGGCCTGGCGCTGGGTGAGATCGTCGGCCGCCGGGATCGAGGCGATGTAGATGGTCTTCAATTCGCTGCTCACGGGAGCGAGCGCATAGCCGGTGGAGGCCAGCACGCCGCCGATGAACATGTGTACCTTATCCTGCAGCACCAGCTTCTTGGCCTTGGTGACGCCGGCGTCGGGCTTGGCCTGGTCGTCCTCGACGATGAACTTTACGTCCATGCCGCCGAGCTTGCCGCCGTGCTCGTCGAGATACATCTGGAAGCCGTTGACCATGTCCTTGCCGACCTGGGCAAAGATGCCGGTCATCGGCGCGATGAAGCCGATGCGCAATTGCTCGGCGCGGGCGTTGGTTGGAATGGTCAGTGCGGCGGCGAACACGCCGCCCAGCAAGAGCGCGGTTGCGCTCTGCGAGAATCCTCTGGTCATTGGTCTCCCTCCCGAAAAGGCGATGCCGCTTCCCGTTCACGCGGAAATGCGGACGCCTGTGGCTGCCTGTTGCCGGCGGCCAAGGCTAACATCATGCCGGTGGTGGGCGGAAGCCCGCTCGACCAGGCGGTCACCATCGCGCGCCAGTTCGCAACGCAAGGAGCCGGACAACCAATACGTGGCGAACAATCTGCAGCTTTTGCAGGCCAGCATCGGCCGGGGCAAGACGGTCGAGTAGCCTGGCTGTAGCGTGAAAATCACCCTGCGCGGAGCCTGAGCGCCGGGCGTCTTTATTGATTTATGTCATAACGCGCTACCGCGAGCGGTGCATTTTAGCCGGCCGGCCATCAAGTGTCTGTCATTTGATGACGCTATGAAACGCCAATCGAAGGACACACCGTAATTGGACGCCGAGCGCGATCGATTGACGCCGGCGCGGCCGGTGCTGGCATCGCTGGTGGCGTTCGTGTCCGCTGGCTTGCGGCCGCGCGGCCTGCTCGCCCGCGCGATCGTGGTGGTGCTCGCCGCCAAGCTCATCGCGGTCGTCGCCATGATGACGTTTTCCCATTTTGCCGACCAGACCGCGGCCGTCGACGCGGCGGCCGTCAGCCGGTTGCTCGGCCCGTCGTCGCGGCCGTGAACGAAAGAGAGACAGGACCATGGAACACTTCGACCCGGTAAGCCTGGCGCGGCTGCAGTTCGCGATGACGGCGCTTTATCACTTCCTGTTCGTACCGTTGACGCTGGGGCTGTCGTTTCTGCTCGCCATCATGGAGAGCGCCTACGTCATGACCGGCCGGCAAATCTGGCGCGACATGACGCGCTTCTGGGGCAAGCTGTTCGGCATCAATTTCGCCATGGGGGTGGCCACCGGCATCACCATGGAATTCCAATTCGGCACCAACTGGGCCTATTACTCGCATTATGTCGGCGACATCTTCGGCGCGCCGCTGGCGATCGAAGGCCTGATGGCGTTCTTCCTTGAGTCGACCTTCGTCGGGCTGTTCTTCTTCGGCTGGGGCCGCATGAGCAAGCTCGGCCACCTGACGGTGACCTGGCTGGTGGCCATCGGCTCCAGCATGTCGGCGCTGTGGATCCTGATCGCCAACGGCTGGATGCAAAATCCGGTCGGCGCGCAATTCAATCCCGACACCATGCGGATGGAATTGAGCTCGTTCTACGAGCTGCTGTTCAATCCGACCGCGCAATCGAAGTTCGTGCACACGGTCAGCGCCGGCTACGTGACCGGCGCGATGTTCATGCTGGCGATCAGCGCTTATTATCTGCTCAACAACCGCCATGTCGCGTTCGCCAAGCGCTCCATCATTGTCGCCTCCGCGTTCGGGCTGGCCTCGGCGCTGTCGGTCGTCGTGCTCGGCGACGAGAGCGGTTACACCATCACTGAAAACCAGAAGATGAAACTCGCCGCCATCGAGGCGATGTGGAAGACCGCGCCGGCGCCGGCGCCGTTCACGCTGTTCGCGGTGCCCGACGTGGCCGCCCAGCAGAACCATTTTGAGATCAAGATTCCGTGGGCGCTCGGGATTATCGCGACGCGCTCATTCGATACGCCGGTGCAGGGCATCGACGAACTCGTGGCGCGGGCGCAGACGCGGATCAAGAGCGGCATCGTGGCTTATGACGCGCTCGAGCGGGTAAAGGCCAATCGCCGCGATACCAAGGCGCGCACCGATCTCGAGACCCATGCGCACGACCTCGGCTATGCGCTGCTGCTCAAGCGCTACGTGTCCGATCCGCGCAAGGCCGACGACGCCCAGATCGCCAAGGCCGCGGCCGACACGGTGCCCGGCGTGGTGCCGCTGTTCTGGACCTTCCGCATCATGGTCGCGCTCGGCTTCTATTTCATCGCTCTGTTCGCGGCCGCGTTCTACTACACGTCCAAGCTCGACTTCTCGCGCACCTGGTTGCTGCGCCTGTTCCTATGGTCGCTGCCGTTGCCGTGGCTCGCCGCCGAGCTCGGCTGGTTCGTCGCCGAATACGGCCGCCAACCCTGGGCGATTGACGGTGTGCTGCCGACGTTTTTGGCGTCGTCCTCGGTCTCGCTCGCCCAGATCCTGTTCACTTTGTGCGGCTTCGTCCTGTTCTACTCGTCGCTGGCGGTCGTCGATTTCATCCTGATGCGGAAATACGTGCGCATGGGACCGGTCGAGGCTCTCGGTCAGGATAGTTCGGCCGCGCTTCGCCCAGCCAACGCCTCGTGAAGGAACACTGTCATGTCCATTCCGCTCGACTATGAAATCCTTCGCGTGATCTGGTGGCTGTTCCTCGGCGTGCTGCTGATCGGCTTCGCCATCATGGACGGCTTCGATCTCGGCGTCGCGACCTTGCTGCCGTTCGTCGCGCGCACCGATACCGAGCGGCGCGTCGCCATCAACACCATCGGCCCGGTCTGGGAAGGCAACCAGGTCTGGCTGATCACCGGCGGCGGCGCGATCTTCGCCGCGTTCCCGCCGGTCTACGCGGCCTCGTTCTCCGGCTTCTATATCGCGATGTTCCTGGTGCTGGCGACCTTGATCCTGCGCCCGGTCGGCTTCGAGTTCCGCAACAAGATCAAGGATGCGCGCTGGCGCACGTTCTGGGACTACGCCTTATTCGCCGGCGGCTTTGTGCCGTCGCTGGTGTTCGGCGTGGCCTTCGGCAACATTCTGCAAGGCGTGCCGTTCCGCATCGATAGCGACATGCGCGTGCTGTACGAAGGCAGCGGGCTGTTCGAATTGCTCAATCCGTTCGGCATCCTGTGCGGTCTGGTGTCGGTCGCCATGCTGACGACCCACGGCGCGGTCTATCTGACGGTCAAGGCGGAAGGTCCGGTGAAGGAACGGGCCAAGGCTTACGTGCGGATCGGCGCGCTGGTCACGGTCGGGCTGTTTATCATCGCCGGGATCTGGACCGCGTTCGGGCTCAACGGTTATGCGATTACCAGTGCGATCGTCACCGACGGCCCCTCGAACCCGCTGTTGAAGACGGTCGCGCAAGTCCGCGGGCATTGGTTCGCCAATTTCGGCATCCATAAGTGGATGATGCTGGCGCCGGCGCTCGCCATTCTCGGACCGCTATTGACCATCGCGCTTACCGCCGGCAAGCGCGCCGGCGTTGCTTTCATCACCAGCGCGCTCGGTATCCTCGGCGTCATCTCAACGGCGGGCGTGAGCATGTTCCCGTTCCTGATGCCGTCCGACATCATGCCGCAGGCGAGCCTGACGGTGTGGGACGCGACCTCGAGCCAGCTCACGCTGTTCGTGATGCTGATCGCGACGCTGGTCTTCCTGCCGATCGTGCTGGCCTATACCGGCTTCGTGTTCCGCGTGCTGCGAGGGCCGGTGACCGCCAAGCAGATCGACGACCATTCCAGCAATCTCTATTGAGGAAAAAATCGATGTGGTATTTCGCCTGGATTCTCGGCCTTGGTTTTGCCTGCGGCTGCGGCATTCTCAATGCCGTGTGGCATGAGCATCAACTGCCGGACGAGAGCATCGCCGAATAGCGGCCGGCTGTTTTGTACGGAGGGCCGGCCATGCTTTCGCGGCGTCGATTATTGACGCTCCTAGCGGCGGTGGCGGCGAGCCTAGGTGCTCCGGCCCATGCTCAACAGATATTGCAGATCGGCAGGGATTCGCCCGAAAGAAAAGTCATTCTCGACGCCGTGCGCGCTTCGGTCGAACGCACGCTCGGAATCAAGGTCGTTTTTGTCGTCGATCGGATCACGGTCTTCGGCGATTGGGCCTTCGCGTCGGTGCATCCGCGCAACAAAGCGGGCAATCGCATCGATTACCGGCGCACGCGCATTGCCAAAGACTTCGATCCCGAACAGGACAGCGACCTTGCCGGCGCATTGTTGCGGCGGAAGGACGCTGCCTGGTCGGTCGTCGAGGAAGCTTTCCTGCCGACCGACGTCTATTGGGAGGAATGGGAGACCAAGTACAAACTGCCGCGCGCGCTATTTTTGCGCGAATAGCATTCAGCCTTTGATGAACGTGCCGGCACGCAGTTCGGTAACCGCCTGTTGCAGTTCGGCTTGGGTATTCATGACGATCGGCCCGTACCAGGCGACCGGCTCCTCGATCGGCTTGCCGGACACCAGCAAAAAGCGGATGCCCTGGTCGCCGGCCTGCACGGTGACTTCATCGCCTGAATCGAACAGCACCAGCGAGCGGTCGCCGACCGGCTCGCGGAACAGGATTTCCTCGCCGCCGACCTGTTTCTCGGTCAGCACGCCGAGCGGCTTGGACGCATAGGCGAAGCTGCCGCTGCCCTCGAACACATAGGCGAAGGCGTGGCGCTCGACCTCCACTTTAAGCGTCTTGCGCTTGCCCGCCGGCACGAAGACGTCGAGATAGCGCGGATCGGCGGCGATGCCTTCGACCGGGCCCTTTTTGCCCCAGAACTCGCCGCAGACGACGCGCACATGCGTGCCGTCGTCATCGGTGACCTCCGGGATCGCCGCGCCTTTGACGTCCTGATAGCGCGGCGCCGTCATCTTGAGCGAGGCGGGCAGGTTCGCCCACAGCTGGAAGCCGTGCATGCGGCCTTGCGCGTCGCCCTGCGGCATTTCCTGATGCATGATGCCGCGCCCGGCGGTCATCCATTGCACGTCGCCTTTGCCGAGCGTGCCGTGGCTGCCGAGGCTGTCGCGATGTTCGACGGTGCCCTCCAGAATATAAGTGACGGTCTCGATGCCGCGGTGCGGATGCCAGGGGAAGCCGGCGAGATAATCCTGCGGGTTATTGTTGCGGATATCGTCGAGCAGCAGGAACGGATCGGTCTCGGCGGTCTGGTCGAAACCGAAGGCGCGCCGCAGCTTGACGCCGGCGCCTTCGATGGTGGGCGCCGACTGCACGATGCGTTTGACGGGTCGGATGGACATGGGGTCTTTGCCTTTCGGATTTAGGCCGCGGCGGCGACTTTATTCGGCTGGAATCGAGCCGCGAAGCCGGCGAACTGATCGATGAAGGTCTTGAGGAACGTGCGCGTGCCGTCGTCGGTCACGTTGCCTTGCGCATCCAACAGCTCGGGTTTGAATTGAATATAGGCTTCGCCGCCGATCACTTGAAGGCCGAGGTCGCCGAGCACCGCGCGCAAATGCTGCTGGGCGACGGCGGTCGAAATGGCGCCGCCCGAGGTGCCGATGATGGCGGCCGGCTTGCCAGGCCAGGAGGTCTTACCCCAGGGCCGCGCGCCCCAGTCGATGGCGTTCTTGAGCAAGGCGGGAATCGAGCGGCTGTGCTCGGGGGTGACGAACAGCAGCGCGTCGGAAGCGGCGAGGTCCGCCTTGAAACGGGCGACCGGCGCCGGCACCGGATTTTCGTTATCCTGGTTGTACATTGGCAGGTCGTCGATCGCGATGAATTTGGCCTCGAATTGATTGGCGCCGACCCGAACAATCGCCGCGGCGAGCTTGCGGTTGATGGATTCGCGCCGGTTGCTGCCGACCAGGATGCCGAGCTTGTGCTTTGCCATGGGAGCCTCTATTTAGTGGTTACGAATAATTACCTGGGCTAAATAAGTGACTATGGCAAAAACGCAAGAAGGCACACGGCGCACACCAGGTAACCTGCATGTGCCCGAGGACTGCCGGGCGGTGAGCGAGGTGCTCGCGCGCGTCGGCGACAAGTGGACCGTGCTGGTGGTCTCCACGTTGGGCGACGGGCCCAAACGCTTCAACGAATTGCGCAAGGCGCTGGGCTCGATCTCGCAGCGCATGCTGACGCTGACGTTGCGCGGGCTGGAACGCGACGGGCTGGTGACGCGCACCGTGTTCCCGACCAATCCGCCGCGCGTGGATTACGAGCTGACGCGGCTCGGCCGCTCGCTGCTCGAGCCGGTGAGCGAACTGGGCTCTTGGGCGCGCAAGAACCGCCCCGCCATCCAGGACGCGCGCCAGCGGTACGATACTGCCGGGAACGGACGGTAGTGACGCCGGCGGCTGGCACGGCCGCAAAGCATTGACCGCATTATTGTTTGCCTGAATTGTACCGGAGTTGTCCACTACCGCGCCGTCGGTAGTGGTTCAGTTTGAAATAGGAATAAATACGCGAAGATGATCGTCGATATTGCAACTGGTGAGACTGAGGACTGGTCACCGACGCCGGAAAAAAAACAGAGACCCTGCTGCGATTGAGCGGGGTCGAAAAGGTGGCCTGAAAGGCGGTAAGGCTCGCGCGGAAAAACTTAGTCAACTTCGTGGATTGGACAGACAAGTAACACCGAGTTGCGAGGAATCGCGCGGACGTTTTTTCAATTCAGAACCCATAATGTTTCAATGCCAACGCGATGCCCAAGCTTGCAACCAAGAATACAACTATCCAACCAACAACGTGGTAGTTGGCTCCGTGCATTGGGTGGTGCTTGCGGTGACCGGTCATTTCAGTTTTGAGCCAGGCTTACCAGCCAGTCAATCGTCATTATCGGCCATGTCATTTAAGGCTTTTTGCTTCTTGAGAAGTTTGGCGCGATCAGATGGCGAGGAGCGCTGTTTCAAGCGCTTATTGATGTCTTTGGCGCGCTTCCTGTAACCGCCTATTTTTTTTGGTGTCTGTGCCATCGCGCCAATATGCCGCCATTTGCGCAAGGCGGCTAGGCCAGAAAAAAAATTGGGATTGAAGTCAAACTGACCCACTATCCGCGCGTCGGCTGACCATACTCCTAGGAAAAAACTCCTGGACAGAGCCGGGTAGTGTCTCAGTTTGAATAGGACAATTCTCCGGCAAGCCTAGCTTGGGGATCGAGCATCGCGGCGCGCTTCTCGCCAAGCCGTTCCTCGTCCCGTTTGTCGATCAGCGTCACCACATCGGCCATGTTCAACGTCTCATCGGTGAGGCCAGCGGCAACGGCTGGAGTGGTGCCAAGCGCATCGATGGCGATCTCCCGTACAAATTTCGTTTCGGTATTTAGGTCTTTGTGGAAAATATTTGCGAGTGATGTTTTTCCGACGCCCCTCTCGCCGAAAATAATCGCGTGTCGTACTTTTTCGATCGCGATGTCTTGAAGGCGCTGAATTGTCGCCTTTCTTCCAGCGAAGTGCGCAACCTCATCGATGGGCGGCCCAGGCGTAAAGGTCTCTAAAACTCCCGACCGAGCCGCCACAATTAAACTGAGGCCGGAACACATCATTCCCGCTCGAAGGGATTAGTGATAGGCTAGGGAACTTGGCTAGCATACGGGGGGTGTGCTGTGCCTGTGTATCGGTTTTACGCGCTTACCGCGGACGGCCACGTAATTGAGCCGCCGGCGCTGGTTGAATTTGCTGACGATGAGGCGGCGGTTGCGAAAGCTGAAAAACGGCTCGATAAAACTCCGGTTGAGGTATGGCAACTGGCACGTCTAGTAGCTCACTTAAAGCCCAAGTAAGTGGTTACCGTTAGGGCGCTGCCTTATTCAAACTGAGACACCACCCAGAGCCACGCTGTGGTGCTAGGGAATCGCCCACGCTCTTCAGTTGTGTCCGGCGGCCCCCTAGCCAGGGAACGCTGCCGCCCCGGCGGCGTTGAAGTCAACCCACCGTGGCGCACGAACGCGCTGTAATGTGACGCGTAAATTGTCCGGCCTGGAGGTCGTCATGCTGGAAAGCGACGAAGACCGCATAGTCCAAACGACGACCGAGGCGCGCGCCGGCGTGACGGGACAGAACGTGCGCACCGTGCTGATGGCGAGCCTGGTCGGCGCTATCCTGCTAATGATCCTGATCGCGGCGGTTACGTTCCGCTGACACGCGCTCTATACGCAATCGTTCGCGGGAGCCCCACCGGCTATAGCTTCATGAAGGTCTTGAATTGGACGATCACCTTGGGCCACAGACCCAGACAGTCGTCGATGTTCTCGCTCGTGCTGCGAGTGGCCACAACATCCTGATCGGCCCAGATCACCTTGCCGGGCTTGGAATACACTCGCCGGCAGCGCTTGGTGGTGTTCCACTCGTTGATCCGGGCTTTGCTCGCGTTGCTGTTCGTCCAGCCGGTGGCGACTGGATGGCGCCGCAAGGATTACGGTGCAGGCGAGGAAATAGACATCGAAATTGATATCGGAGACGCGGCTACGCACTATCACATTGCCGCGGCCGTCCTTGTCAATTTTGGCCGGCAAGGCGTCGGCCAGCATGATCTCGACCGTTTCCTTAGGCGTAATGCCTTGCTCGCCCGCAAATAACGGCGCGGCGAACAGGAGCGCGAGCGCCACAACGGCAGAAAGACTCGAGTGTTTAATCGGACGCACCCCAAATTGAACGCGATGGTCGCCTGAGACCCGCCTCCAAATATCCGACGAAGGCCCGCGAGAAATCAAGATGCGCGTGCAAGGGCGACGCCCGTCTCGGCGCAAAAATTCCATATCGGCGGCGACGTGCAGGATTTCGACGCCATCAAGCTGATGAAGTTCGCGGTAAGCTGACGATTTACCGCGGGCGGCAGGGAATGGTTGCGCCGGCGCCATAGTCGGCGCAACCTAGAGCCGGAAACGGCCAGGGAAATCGCCGCATGGATAAAGAGGTTGCCCGCGAGATCATTCGGGCCGCGTTCCGCAGCGGCGCCGAGCTGCAAAAACTGCTCGGCCTGCTGAAGGAACGATGCAACCCGGAGGACTACAAGGATTACGCCCGGCAGGTGACGACGGCAATCGACGACATCGACGCCGCGCTGTTGGATAAAGTGTTGGCGCAATTTCCCGAGCTCAGAGACGAAATCCTGGCGCACCAGGCGCGCGCCGGGCATATCACGCCATAGCGGGCGCGGAAGTCCCGCGTGCGCGCGACCGCCGCGCGCCGGTTATTGATTGTTGAAAGCGTAGCGATCGGCAGGCGCGCGGCGCGCGCGCGCGGTGCGCACCGGCGTGTTGTCGAGACGCGCCACGACCACCAGGCGCTCGACCTCGCCCTTCAGATAGGCATGCAGGAATTTGGAATAGTCCTTGAAGGATACGCAGCCGTTCGACTGGCCGTTGGATCCCAGCATGTAGGTGTGCGCCAGCATGCCGTCGCGGCCGAACATCTTGTCGTCGTCGACCGGATTGAGCCGAATGGCTTGGACGCCGTGGAAGGACTTCTCGCGCAAGGTCAGGTCATAGACGTTCGGCGGCGTCGGCCCGCGCATACGCACGTTGGCGTAGCGCGGATTATCCAACTTGTCGCCGAGCCCGGAATGCGCCTCAAGTTTTTCGCCGTTAGGTAAATAAACGGTATGCGCCGCGATGTCGTAGACCGCGGTGCGGCTGCCAGGGCCGGGCAGCGCCGCCAGCTTGTCGGGAATCGGCGGCGGAACGCGCGGCTCGGCGGGCGGCGGCGGCGCGGCCACGGCGACTTGCGGCGCGGCCTTGCCGCCCTCAGACCACGCGAGCTCGTGCTTTACTGGTTGCGGCCGCGGCCGCGGCACGTCCGCCCGCTCGGCGGGGCGCTTCGGCGGCAGCGGCACGATGTGGAGCGGCACGGACGCCGGAGTGGCAGCGGGAGCGAGATCGGCGACACGCGTTAACGCTACGCCCTGCGCGATTTGCGGCCGAACGGTTGGGCGCGGTGCCGGCAAGGGGACCACGAGGACATTGACCGCGACTTGCACCGCAAGCTGCGGCAACAGCGGCACGGCGCTGGCCGATGCGGAGGTCGGAACCCGCGCGCGCGCCCATTTGGCCTCGAAGCTCGTGTCGGAAAAGTCGGCGGAATCGCTCAATTCCGGGGCCAGGTCGAATTTGGTGCCGGCCGCGGCCGGACAGCGGCCGGCGATGGCCAACGAGCCCGGCCCCATCTGGGTCCGCGCGCAGATGTGAGAATTGGTCGAAAGCGCGGTGCTGGCGATCCACGCCGCCGCCACCATGGCGGTGGCTGTGGCCGCGCCGGCGGCGGCCACGGTTCCGAAGCCGATGAGCGCGCCGCGAACGGCCACGCGAACATCAGCGCGCGGGACGTTACGACCGTTGTACGTTGTGCCGCCACAAAACGACGCGGTCGTATCCGTCATACGCAACTCGAACTGATGACTTACACAGGCAGCAGGACCGATCGCGCTGGTTAATGCGTGTCGGCCGATCTCGATTGCGGCAAAGATGCGGGTGTTGACGCGCTCATCGTGTCTTCCCCCGCTTCACGACAATTGAGAGGAAAAAACTATGCAGCGCGTAAGGTTAAGTTGCTGTAAACGGCGGCGCGCGGAACCCGAATGCGCGCGCGGGCCGATTGGGACGCTACGAGCCCAATGGCGAATTGAATTTACGCGCGGTGTCCACGATCCAGGAGCGGTACAGCAATAGAGGCGTGACGCCGGTGAGGCCGCCGCAGCCTTCGGTGTCGCCCGGCGCGGTCGACCAGCTCACCACGCCGATCACCGCGTCGCTTTGGCCTTCGAAAACCGGCGAGCCACTGTCGCCGGTGCAGGCGCCGAGGCCGATGCGCTGGTTGCGCGTCGCCAGATCGTAGAGGCGGATTTGCAACGAGCCGGGATTGCCGGTGACGGCGAGCGTGGCCATGCGCGGGATGCCCAAGCCGCGCGCGGTGCCGGCGGCGGTGACGCCGAAGCCGGCGACGGTCAGCGTCTCGCCCACGGCGACGCGGCGCGCCGGCGCCAGTTTTGCCGGCATCACCAGGCCGGACAGCGGTGCGGCGAGCTTGAGCAGCGCCACGTCGGCGGTGGCGCGGCTCGCGGCGTAGCTCGCGCGATCGAAGCGCGGATGCAGCGCGACGCCGCGCACGGCAATCGTCTGGCCGGTCTGGAAGGTCTTGACCTCGACGTCGCGCCCGGCTGCCACGCAATGGGCGGCGGTGAGCACCAGCTCGCGCGCCAGCGCGGTGCCGGTGCACAGGTCGCCACGCGGGTCGATCACCATCACGATTGCGCGCGCGGCGGCGCCGCTCGCCGGCGGCGCATTGCCGGTGAGGCCGTGAGCGGACGAGCCGATTGAGAGACAGGCGAGGGCGGCCAGGACACGGCGCATGGCCGCCGATGAGCCTTGGGATTGGAGGTTTGTCAACGCTCAATCCGGGTACCACACCGGCAGGACACCTAATGACTCCGATTAAGCCGGAATGGCCGGACCATCATGTGAATGCAGGTACGGGATATCCAAAGGTCCATAATTCGGCGTGAGCAGGGCAACTGCTTGGCATTATGCTTGCCGCCCGCCACACTCCGCAATTCTCGTGGAGTGCAACCCAATGGACGTTTTCGACGCCGTTTCCTCGCGTTATTCCTGCCGGGCCTTCCTACCGACGGCTATCCCCGAAGCGACCGTGCGCGACATTCTGCAGCGCGCGGCGCGCGCGCCGTCCGGCGGCAATGTGCAGCCCTGGCGCGTCGATGCGCTGGCGGGTGACAAACTCGAAGCGCTTAAAGCGCGCGTGCGCGCGCGGCCCGAGCTGCTGCCGCGCGGCGAGGGCGCCGAATACGACATCTATCCGCGCGATCTGAAAGAGCCCTACGAGACGCGCCGCCGCCAGGTCGGCGCCGCGCTCTACCAATCGATCGGTGTGCCGCGCGAGGACCGCGCTGGCCGCTATCGGCAATACGCGCGCAATTTCGAATTCTTCGGCGCGCCGGTCGGCTTGCTGCTGTCGATCGACCGCAGCATGGGTCCGCCGCAATGGTCGGACCTTGGCGGCTATATCCAGACGGTGATGCTGCTGGCGCGCGGCTACGGCCTGCACACCTGCGGCCAGGAAGCATGGACCCACTGGCACAAGACCGTCTATTCCCTCCTAGGCCTCCCTCCGAACTACATCTTGTTCTGCGGCCTGGCGCTCGGCCATGCCGACCCGGACGCAGCCGTCAACAAATGGCGCGCGCCGCGCGAGCCGCTCGACACTTTTGCTTCGTTCGAGGGCTTCGACGGCTAGTCGTTACGCGCATTTATATCGGCGTTCAGCCTGCGTTCACCGGCGTGCGGTTAGACCCCCTGCCATGCTGGTCTCCCGACTGCTTCCCGCCGTTCTTCTGCTCGGCTTTGCCGGGCCGGTCTTATTGGCCGGGCCGGTTTTGGCCGCCGATCCGCCGCATACCGCCTGCCTGAGCAAGGCCGAACAGCGCGCCGCGGTCGCCGAGCACCGGGCCGTTCCGCTCGCGCAAGCCATCAAATCCCTGCATGCGCACGGCCACCGGGCCGAATTGGTGCGCGCTAGGCTTTGCCGGCACGGCGAGCGTCTTGACTATGTGCTGACTCTGCTGCCGCGTAGTGGCAAAGTGGCCCGCGTGATCGTTGACGCCGGAAACGGCGAGCCCGTCAACGGACGTTAGCGGTCCAGCGGAGAAAATGCCTTGCGCTTGCTCGTCGTCGAGGACGACCCAGACCTCAATCGCCAGCTCACTACCGCGCTGACCGACGCCGGCTACGTCGTCGATCGCGCCTTCGACGGCGAGGAGGGGCACTATTTGGGCGAGTCCGAACCTTACGATGCCGTCATCCTCGACATCGGCCTGCCTAAGATGGACGGCATCTCGGTGCTGGAATCCTGGCGGCGCACCGGACGCATCATGCCGGTACTGATGCTGACCGCGCGCGACCGCTGGAGCGACAAGGTGCAGGGTTTTGACGCCGGCGCCGACGATTATGTCGCCAAGCCCTTTCATCTCGAGGAAGTGCTGGCGCGGGTGCGCGCGCTGCTGCGCCGTTCGGTCGGCCACGCCAATAGCGAATTCACCTGCGGACCGGTGCGGCTCGATTCGCGCACCGGACGCGTTACGGCCGATGGCAACCCGGTTAAGCTCACCAGCCATGAATACCGGCTGCTGGCTTATCTGATGCATCACGCCGGGCGCGTGGTGTCGCGCACCGAACTGGTCGAACATCTGTACGACCAGGATTTCGACCGCGACAGCAATACCATCGAAGTGTTCGTCGGCCGCATCCGCAAGAAACTCGGCGTCGAGATTATCCAGACCGTGCGCGGGCTGGGCTATCTGCTCGCCGCGCCGGGCACTTGATTTTCGGATGCGCGCTAACTCCCTTGCGCTGCGCCTGTTCGTCTCGGCCACCGCCTGGGCGGTGGTGATCCTCTTGATCACCGGCGTCGTGCTTTCCTCGATCTATCGCCAGGCGGTGGAGCGCGCGTTCGACCGCCGGCTCGGCGTCTACCTGCGCACGCTGGTGGCCGACGTCGCCTCGCCGGAGGAGACAGGCGACAAGTTCCCGCAATCGCTCGGCGAGCCGCTGTTCGAACTGCCGCTGTCGGGCTGGTACTGGCAGGTGACGCGGCTCGATCCCGACAAACACGACGTGCGCGCGTCGCGCTCGCTGTGGGACGCCGGCCTGCCGCATCTGCAGGACCGCGGCGTTCCCGCAGGACCCGACGGCTCGCGCGAAGGCTATGTGGCAGGGCCGGAAGATCAGCGGCTGCGGCTGGTCGAGCGCAATATCGATCTCGGCGACGACGGCCATTTTCTCGTCGCGGTCGCCGGCGACGCTGCGGAGATCACCGACGAAACCCGCTCGTTCGATCAGGCGCTGATCATCACCTTTTCGATCCTCGCCGCGGTGCTGCTGCTCATTACCATGTTCCAGGTGCGCTTCGGCCTCGCGCCGCTCAAGCGCATTACCGACAGCCTCACCGCCATCCGCTCCGGCACCGCCGAGCGTCTCGCCGATGAATTCCCCGAAGAAATCGCGCCTCTCGCGCGCGAGACCAATGCGCTGATCGACGCCAACAAGGAAATCGTCGAGCGCGCGCGCACACATGTAGGCAATCTCGCGCACGCCTTGAAGACGCCATTGTCGGTGATGGTGAACGAGGCCGCCGCGCGCCCGGGCGACGCCTTCGCCGACAAGGTGCTGGAGCAGGCCGACATCATGCGCGACCAGGTGGCGCGCCATCTCGAACGCGCGCGGCTGGCGGCGCGCCTGACGGTGGTGGGGTCGATCACTAACGTCATGCCGGTGGTGACCGCGCTGGCGCGCACCATGGAGAAGATCCATCGCGACCGCGGTGTCGCCATCGAGGTGCATGCCGACGAGGACACGCGCTTTCGCGGCGAGCGGCCCGATCTCGAAGAGATGATCGGCAATCTGGTGGACAATGGCTGCAAGTGGGCAAGCTCGCGGGTGGCGATCGACGTGGTACGCGAGCGTCCCGATCCGTCGAGCGAGCGCCAGGTGCTGCGCATCGTGGTCGACGACGACGGCCGCGGCCTGTCGCCGTCTGAGCGCGAGCAGGTCTCGCAGCGCGGCAGCCGGTTCGACGAAACCAAGCCGGGTTCGGGCCTGGGGCTGTCGATCGTAGTCGAGCTGGCCGCGCTCTATGGCGGTGAACTCAAGCTCGGCACCGCGCCGCTTGGGGGCTTACGCGCCGAGCTGGTGCTGCCGGCCGCCTAGCGCATCCCGAAAGTGGGAAGCGGCTTCGGAAAAGATCGCGCGCAACCCTTAAAACAAAGCGTCGATATGGTTGCGCCAAGGCCGCCGTTTTGCCCGAATCCTGCCGTCTCGATAAACTGATTATCGCGCACCGAACGATTTCCCGGGGGTCGAAATGTCCGCAGCCAAATCCGCAGCCATTCCGCCAAGCTTGCCGCCAAGCTTGCCGCCAAGTTTGCCGCTTTGGCCGTCACCGGCCTTGCGCTTGCCGCCTGCGCTGGCAGCCCGGATGGGTACGGGCCAGGGCCAAAGGAAAACACCGGCACCTTGCTCGGCGCCGGGACCGGTGCCTTGCTCGGCGCCGCGGTCGCGGGCGGCGGCACCGGAAATCGGCTGGCCGGCGCTGCGGTCGGCGGCTTGCTTGGCGGCCTGGTCGGCAACCGCATCGGCGCCAGTCTCGACGATGACGATAAACAGCGCGCTTATGCCGCACAGATGGACGCGCTCGACCTCGGTCCCCCCGGCGCGCCGGTGTCATGGAAAAATCCGGATTCCGGCCGCTACGGCACGGTGGTGCCGGGACCGACCTATGTGGAGAACGGCCGCAATTGCCGGTCCTACACCCACACCGTCTATATCGACGGCCAGCCCCAGACCGCCCGCGGCACCGCCTGCCGCAACCCGGACGGTAGTTGGACCGCGATGAGTTGAGCGGGAAATTTGGTCCCGTAGCCGGAAAGCGGCGCTATATAAGCCTTGCCTGGCCCGCTTGATCTTGCTCAATACCGCCACGTTGACGTGCTGTAAGAAATCCTGCGCCGAGGCCTAAATCGGGGCTATGAACGGGCCGGGCCCGCAGGGCAAGGTAGCGCACGCGTGAGGTGAAATGACCCGCAAGCAGCGACGGTTGATTCTGATCGGCGGGAGTGTTGGCGTTCTCGCGCTCGCCGTTGGGCTTGTGCTCAACGCGCTAACCGGTTCCATCGTGTTCTTCAATTCGCCGACCGATGTGGCCGAGAAGCATATCGCGGCCGGTACCCGTATCCGCATCGGCGGACTGGTCAAGCCGGGCAGTCTGCAGCGCGGCGACAATCTGCGCGTGAGCTTCGAGGTGACCGACGGCAAGAGCGATGTGCCGGTGCGCTACCAGGGCATCGTGCCCGACCTGTTCCGCGAAGGGCAGGGCGTGGTCGCGGAAGGCAAGCTGGAATCCGGCGGAATGCTTGACGCGGACACCGTGTTGGCCAAGCATGACGAACGCTATATGCCGCGCGAGGTGGTCGACGCGCTGAAGAAGACCGGGCGCTGGCAGGAAAGTGAAGGCGAAGTCGCCGGAGGCAAGACGCGATGATTCCGGAACTCGGACATTATGCTTTGGTGCTGGCGCTGGCGCTCGGGCTGATCCAGTCGGTGGTGCCGATTGTCGGCGCCAAGACGCGCGATACCGCGCTGATGCGGCTGGCGACCTCCACGGCGCTTATGCAATTCGTGCTGGTCGCGCTGTCGTTTGCTGCGCTCACCGCTTGCTACGTCACGTCCGATTTCTCGGTGAAGACGGTGTTTGAGAATTCGCACTCGCTGATGCCGCTGATCTACAAATTCACCAGCGTCTGGGGTAACCATGAGGGCTCGATGCTGCTCTGGGTTCTCATATTGTCGCTGTTCGGCGCGTTCGTGGCGGCCTTCGGTCTCAATCTGCCAGCGACCTTGAAGGCGCATGTGCTGGCGGTGCAATCGTGGATCGCCTGCGCCTTCTATCTGTTTATTCTGCTGACGTCGAACCCGTTCGTGCGTCTGCCGCAGGCACCGATCGAGGGCCAGGATCTCAATCCGATTTTGCAGGACCTCGGCCTCGCCATTCATCCGCCGCTGCTCTATCTCGGTTATGTCGGCTTCTCGATCTCGTTCTCCTTCGCGATTGCCGCGCTGATCGAAGGCCGCATCGACGCCGCCTGGGCGCGCTGGGTGCGGCCGTGGACGCTGGCCGCCTGGATGTGTCTCACCGTCGGCATCGCCATGGGCTCTTACTGGGCCTATTACACGCTCGGCTGGGGCGGCTTCTGGTTCTGGGATCCGGTGGAGAACGCCTCGCTGATGCCGTGGCTTGCCGGCACCGCGCTGTTGCATTCCGCGGTGGTGATGGAAAAGCGCAACGCGCTCAAGGTCTGGACCATTCTGCTGGCGATCCTCACCTTCTCGCTGTCGCTGATCGGCACCTTCCTGGTGCGTTCCGGCGTGCTCACCTCGGTGCATTCCTTCGCCAACGATCCGACCCGCGGCGTCTTCATTCTCGCCATTCTGGTGCTGTTCATCGGCGGCGGCCTGTCGCTGTTCGCCTGGCGTGCGCCGATGTTGAAGCAGGGCGGGCTGTTCGCGCCGATCTCGCGCGAGGGCGCGCTGGTGTTCAACAATCTCTTCCTCACCACCGCCTGCCTGACGGTGTTCGTCGGCACGCTTTATCCTCTGGCGCTCGAAGCGCTCACCGGCGCAAAGATTTCGGTCGGCGGGCCGTTCTTCAATTTGACCTTCGGGCCGCTATTCGTGGCGCTGATGTTTGCGATGCCGTTCGGGCCGCTGCTGGCCTGGAAACGTGGCGACTTGCTGGGCGTGGCGCAGCGGCTGATGACGGCGTTCGCCGTCGGCCTCGCCGCGGTCGCGGCTACTTTCGCGATCAGGGGCGGCGTTTCGGTGCTGGCGCCGTTCGGCGTCGGCCTGGCGTTTTACGTTATGGCGGGCGCGGTGGTGGACATTGTGGAACGCACCGGCCTGATGCGCATGCCGATGGCGACCGTGCGCATGCGCGCGGCCGGGCTGCCGCGCTCGACCTGGGGCACGGCGGTGGCGCATTTCGGCATCGCGATGTCGATGCTCGGCATTATCAGCGCAGGCACCTGGGGCAGCGAGCGCATCGTCGCGCTCAAGCCGGCGCAAACCGTTTCGCTGTCCGGCTACGTGCTGAGTTTCGACGGCATCGTCGAGAGGACCGGACCGAATTACACCGCGCAGGTGGCGAAGTTCACCGTGCGCGAAGGCGGCGTGCCGCTCGGCGTCATGGAGCCGTCGAAACGCAATTTTTCCGCGCGCGCGACCTCGACCAACGAGGCGGCGCTGATGGCGCGCGGCGCCGGCCAGCTTTATTTGTCTCTGGGCGATACCAATGCGGACGGCTCGATCGCGATCCGGCTTTATTACAAGCCGATGGTGATGCTGATCTGGCTCGGCGCCTTGGTGATGATGTTCGGCGGCGCGCTGTCGTTGTCCGACCGGCGGCTGCGCGTCGGCGCGCCCAAACCGGCGGCGAGGGCTGCGTTGCAGCCGGCGGAGTAGGGCGATGCGCCGGCTTGCCTTGATCGCCTTGCTTGTCGCGCTGGTCGCGCCCACCGCGGCGCTTGCGGTCGAGCCCGATGAAATCCTGAAAGACCCACAGCTGGAGGCGCGCGCGCGTCAACTGTCGGAAGAGCTGCGCTGCATGGTCTGCCAGAACCAGTCGATCGACGATTCCGCCGCGCCGCTTGCTCGCGACCTGCGGCTCTTGGTGCGCGAGCGGCTGACCGCAGGCGACAGCGACCAACAGGTGCTCAATTACCTGGTGGCGCGCTACGGCGAGTTCGTGCTGCTCAAGCCGCGCTTTGAACTGCAAAATCTGCTGCTGTGGGGGCTACCGCCGTTTGCCTTGCTGGCCGGCATGATCGCCCTGTTCGTGACGGCGCGCCGCCGTCGGACCGTCAATTTGCAGGCCCCTGCGCTCAGTGCCGCCGAACAGCAGCGGGTTGCGGCGTTGGTCGAGCCTCAGACCGACTGAGTGTCGTTTAGGCTATTGATTTTCAAGCAAAATCACCTTTTCCCAACCTTACAAAAGTTTAACCCCTCCGACAGGACGCTGTAAGGCTCGTCCGCCCATCTTCGAATTCGAAACGGCGCACAGCGCGCCCCACGAATTGAGATGGAGATACCCGATGAACCCGAGCGCCCCAGCCGCTCCCCCCAACACTCCCCCCAAGAAATCGCGCATTCTTTCGGCGCGCCGCGCCATCCTGCTTGCTACCACCATCGCCGCACTCGGCGCCGCCGTGCTCGTCATTGCGCCCGGTCTTAATCTTTCGGCCGGCTATCCGGCCGCGCTCGCGCAGAACCTGACAGAGCAGGCGCACAAGCTGCAAGCGCCGATCGGATTTGCCGACATCGTCGAGAAGGTCAAACCGGCGGTGATCTCGGTGCGCGTCAAGGTCGACGGCGGATCGCAGACTACCGGTGTCGCCAATAACGAGATTCCGCCGGGCCTGCGCGAATTCTTCCGCCGCTTCGGGATGCCCGACATGCCGAACGGTCAAGGCCTGCCGAACGGTCAAGGCATGCCGGAAGGCCACGGCCATAACATCATCACCGGCCAGGGCTCCGGCTTCTTCATTTCCGCCGACGGCTATGCGGTGACCAACAACCACGTGGTCGAGAAGGCCGAAAGCGTGAAGGTCACCACCGACGACGGCAAGATCCACGACGCCAAGGTGATCGGCACCGATCCGCGCACCGATCTGGCGCTGATCAAAGTTGACGGCGCGCCGTTTCCCTATGTGAAGCTGTCCGACAAATCGCCGCGCATCGGCGACTGGGTGCTCGCGGTCGGCAATCCGTTCGGCCTCGGCGGCACCGTCACCGCCGGCATCGTCTCGGCGCGCGGCCGCGACATCGGCGCCAGCGCCTATGACGACTTCATCCAGATCGACGCGCCGGTGAACAAGGGCAATTCCGGCGGACCGACCTTCGACACCGAAGGCAACGTGATCGGCGTCAACACAGCGATCTTCTCGCCGTCCGGCGGTTCGGTCGGCATCGCCTTCGACATTCCCGCCGATACCGTCGAGAGCGTGATCACCCAGCTCAAGGACCACGGCTCGGTCACGCGCGGCTGGATCGGCGTTCAGATCCAACCAGTGACCCAGGATATCGCCGACAGCCTCGGCCTGAAGAAAGCCGAAGGCGCGCTGGTCGCCGAACCGCAAGCCGACAGCCCGGCAGTGAAGGCTGGCGTCGAAGCTGGCGACGTCATTACCGCGGTCGACGGCAATCCGGTCAAGGATGCCCGCGATCTCGCCAAGAAGATCGGCGCCATGCCGCCGACGACCTCGGTCAAACTCGCGATCCTGCACAAGGGCGCGGAGAAGACCATCACCCTGACGCTCGGCGAAATGCCGGCCGCCAAGGAGGCGAGCCCCGCGACACCGTCCGAAAACGCCAATGTCGATCTTTCGAAACTCGGCCTCACGCTGGCTCCGGCCAGCCGTGTAGCCGGCGCCGGTAGCGAAGGCGTGGTGGTTACTGGCATCGATTCCTCCGGTGTTGCCGCCGACCACGGCTTTTCCACCGGCGATGTCATCCTGGAAGTCGCCGGCAAATCCGTTTCGACGCCTGCCGATGTGCGCAAGCTGATCGCCAGTGTGCGCACGGAAGGCAAGCGCACCGTACTGGTGCGGGTGAAGAAGGGTGACAACACCCGCTTCGTCGCCCTGCCGGTCGGGAAAGGCTGAGACATAGAGTTCGAGGCGTGCCGCCGGCATCCGTCGCCCCCGCTGACGGCACGACCTCAACGGGACGGGCCTCGTGCCCGTCCCGGCTAAATCTGGAAACCGGGGCCGGCCGCTCAAGCCGGTTCCGGTTTCCAATAGAACTCCAACCCTGGCATCCGTCGCCCCCGCTGGGGTGGGGTCGTTGAGGGGGTGGCGGGCCAAATCCGCCACCCCCTCGCGTACGTTATGGGGGCAAAGCGCCGGCGGGCGTTCGATTTGGCCGGCGAATCGGAAGGGCGGCTCGGCCGGGGAATTGACTTAAAGCCTGAATTGACTGGATTTGGTGTGACCGATGCCCACTTATGCGGATATTCATGGGGCTCGTGCCGTCGGCCGGATGGCCGATGCGCAACCGGATCGGATCACCATGCGCCTTCTGGTCATCGAGGACGACCGCGACGCCGCCGACTACCTGGTCAAGGCGTTCCGCGAAGTCGGCCACGTCGCCGATGCCGCGACCGACGGCGAGGACGGCCTAGCGATGGCGCTCGACGGCCAATATGACGTGCTCATTGTCGACCGCATGCTGCCCAAGCGTGACGGGCTGTCTGTGATCGGCACGCTGCGCAACAAAGGAATCGAGACGCCGGCGCTGATCCTGTCGGCGCTCGGCCAGGTCGATGACCGGGTCAAGGGCCTGCGCGCCGGCGGCGACGATTACCTGCCCAAGCCCTATTCGTTCACCGAGCTGCTGGCGCGTATCGAAGTGCTGGCGCGCCGGCGCGGGGCGCGCCAAGAGGATACCGTGCTGCGCGTCGGCGATCTCGAACTCGACCGGTTGTCGCACCAGGTCCGCCGCGGCGAAGGCGAGATTACGCTGCAACCGCGCGAATTCCGCCTGCTGGAATATCTGATGAAACATGCCGGCCAGGTGGTCACCCGCACCATGCTGCTGGAGAACGTCTGGGACTACCATTTCGACCCGCAAACCAATGTGATTGACGTCCACATCTCGCGCTTGCGCTCGAAAATCGATAAAGGTTTCTCCCAGCCGCTACTGCACACGGTCCGCGGCGCGGGATACATGATCCGTGACGGCGCTCGGTAAACTCTTTCGCACCACCACGTTCAAGCTGACGCTGGTCTATTTGACCGTGTTCGCGCTGTTCGCGGCGTTTTTGCTCGGCTATTTCGCCCTCAACACCCGCCGCCTGATCACCGAGCAGATCACCGAAACGGTCAATGCCGAGATCACCGGCCTGTCCGAGCAATACCGGCAAGGCGGCATCAGGCGTCTAGTGATCGTGGTCGATGCGCGCGCGCGCCGTCCCGGCTCGAGCCTCTATATCGTCACCAACTTTGCCGGCGAGGCGCTGGCCGGCAACGTCACCGCGCTGGCGCCGGGCATCCTCGATAATCCGGGCTGGACCGAGACCGTTTACCGCCGGCTTGACGAGGCGGAGTCGCCAGCTCGCCCCGAGCACGAGGCGCTGGTGCGGGTGTTCCAGCTTCCCGGCGGTTTCCGCCTGCTGGTCGGCCGCGATCTCGAAGAGCGCGAGCGGCTCTATCACATCGTGCTCTCGGCCGGCCGCTGGTCGGTCGCCATCGTGGTCATGCTGGGTCTCGCCGGCGGCCTGTTCGTCACGCGCCGCGTGCTGCGCCGCGTCGACGCCATGACCGAGACCACCCGCACCATCATGGCCGGCGATCTCGGCGGTCGGCTGCCGGTCGCCGGCACCGGCGACGAACTCGACCGGCTGGCCGATAACCTCAACGCCATGCTCGAACGCATCGAGGCGCTGATGTACGGGTTGAAGGAGGTATCCGACAATATCGCGCACGATCTCAAAACGCCGCTCACCCGCCTGCGCAACCGCTCCGAAGAAGCGTTGCGCACCGCCAAGAGCGAGGCCGAATACCGCGCCGCGCTGGAAGCCACCATCGAGGAGTCCGAGGGACTGATCCGCACCTTCAACGCGTTGTTGATGATCGCGCGCGCGGAATCCGGGCAGGCGCGCGACGACATGAGCGAGTTCGACGCCGCCGAGATCGCCCACGACGTCGGCGAGCTGTACGAGCCGCTGGCAGAGGAGAAGGGCATCGCGCTCAAGGTGGAGGCGGACGAGCCGGCCAAGGTCAAAGGCAACCGCGAACTGGTCAGCCAGGCGCTCGCCAATCTGGTCGACAACGCCATCAAATATATTGCGCCGCCCGGCGGCGCCGCGAACGGCGCCAAGCCGGAAATCGTGGTGCGCGCGCTCGAGGACGGCGACCGCATCCTGCTCACGGTCGCCGACAGCGGGCCGGGCATACCGGAAGCCGACAGGGCGCGCGTGGTCGAGCGTTTCGTCCGGCTCGAGCAAAGCCGTTCGCAACCGGGCTCGGGGCTGGGCCTGAGCCTTGCCTCGGCGGTGGCGCGGCTGCACGGCGGCGAACTGACGCTTACCGATAACCAGCCGGGGCTCAAGAGCGTCATTGCCTTACCGCGCGGAGGGCCCGTACAAAGTGCGGGATGAGGCGACCCGCCAAGACGAGAGTCGTTCGCAAGAAGCCTGGGCGTAAAACGGCCGGCGGTGCAAAGCGCGCCGCCGACGCTACGCTGGCAGCGCGCATCGTCACGGCGCCGTATCTGGTCGAGGCCAAGGCCGCGCGGGCACGCGCGGCCGAATGGCTCGCCGGCTTGCCGGCGACGCACGCCAAACCGCTCAAGGCGCTGCTCGCCGCCCATACAACCGTCGACGCGCTGCTGCAAAGCCTCGCCGAAAGCTCGCCCTATCTGTGGGAGCTGGCCAGCGGCGATCCCGCGCGCCTGCTGCGGCTGCTGACCGCCGATCCCGACAACCATTTGGCCGCGCTGCTCGCCGACACCGGCCGGGCCGTGGCTGCGACCGAGGACGAGGCGCAAGCGATGCGGTGGCTGCGCCGCATGAAGGCGGAAGCGGCGCTGCTGATCGCGCTCGCCGACATCGGCGGCGTCTGGCCGGTGATGCAGGCGACCCGCGCGTTGACCGACGTAGCCGACACCGCGGTCGACGCCGCGGTCCGCTTCGCGCTGGCCGAGGCCGCGCGCGACGGACGGCTGGCGCCGAAAGATAAAGCGCGCCCGCAGGACGGCAGCGGCTACATTGTGCTGGCCATGGGCAAGATGGGCGCCTACGAACTCAACTATTCGAGCGACATCGATCTCATCGTGTTCTACGACGCAGCCGCGCCGGCCGTGCCGGAGGACGCCGCGCCGGCCGCGCTGTTCGTGCGCATCACGCAGCGGCTGGTGAAGCTGCTGCAGGAACGCAATGCCGACGGCTACGTGTTCCGTACCGATCTGCGGCTGCGGCCCGATCCGGCCTCGACCGCGATCGCCATCTCGACCGCGGCGGCGCTGTCTTATTACGAGAGCGTCGGGCAGAACTGGGAGCGCGCCGCGATGATCAAGGCGCGCGCCTGCGCCGGCGACATCGCGGCCGGCGAGGCGATCCTCAACGGTTTGTCGCCCTTCGTGTGGCGCAAATATCTCGACTTCGTCGCCGTCGCCGACGTCTACGCCATGAAGCGGCAGATCAACGCCTATCGCGGCCACGGCGAGATAGCGGTGGAAGGTCACAACATCAAGCTCGGCCGCGGCGGCATTCGCGAGATCGAATTTTTCGCGCAGACCCAGCAGTTGATCGCGGGCGGACGCAATCCCGCCTTGCGCGACCGCGATACGCTGACCACCCTCGACCGGCTGGCGCAGGATCGCTGGATCGACGAAGGCGCGCGCGACGACATGAAAGCCGCCTACATTTTCCTGCGCACGGTCGAGCATCGGCTGCAGATGATCAATGACGAGCAGACGCAAACGCTGCCGGCCGAACGCGCGGAGCTCGATCGGTTTACACGCTTTCTCGGCTACGCCGGCCGCGACGCCTTCGCCAAGGTCCTGCTGGAGCACCTCGACAAGGTGCAGCGCCACTATTCGCGCCTGTTCGAAAAAGCCCCCGGCGCAGACAAGCCGGCGCTGGCGTTTCCGGCCGACGCCGACGACCACAAGACGTTGGACCGGCTGGGGGAGCTCGGCTTTCGCGCCCCGCTGGAAGCGTCCCACATTGTTCGCCACTGGCTGGCCGGCGGGCATCGTGCGCTCAGGGGCGAGCTGGCGCGCGGCCATCTCGAAGCGCTACTGCCGGTCCTGCTGGAGCAACTGGCACGCACCGACAACGCCAACGCGACGCTGGTGCTGTTCGATCATTTCCTCGCCAACCTGCACGGCGGCGCGCGGCTGCTGTCGCTGCTGCGGCAAAAGCCCGATCTCATTGCCCTTATCGCCTTCGTGCTCGGCATTGCGCCGAGGCTCGCCGACACGCTGGCGCGCAATCCGCAGGTGATGGATGCGCTGGTCGACCCGAGCTTCTTCGGCGTCTTGCCGGACGACGCGGAGCTCGGCCGGCGTCTCGACGCGGCGCTCGCGCAAGCGCGCTACGACGAGGATCTGCTCGAACGCATCCGCATGTTCGGGCTAGAATACATGTTCCTGATCGGCGTGCGCATCCTGTCCGGCACGCTGACGGCGCGGCTGGCGGGCGAGGCCTTCGCGCGGCTCGCCGACGCGGTGATCCGCGCCGTGCACCGTGCGGTGGCCGACAATTTCGCCGCCGCCTACGGCTATATGCGCGGCGAGGCGACCGCGGTGTTGGCCATGGGAAAATTAGGCGGCCGCGAGATAACGGCAAGTTCCGATCTCGACTTGATGCTGATCTACGATTTCGACGACGAACATCCGGAATCGGACGGCAAACGAGCGCTTTACGGCGCGCAATATTTCGCCCGGCTCACGCAGCGGCTAATCAACGCGCTGACCGCGCAGACCAATTACGGCGCGCTGTACGACGTCGATATGCGGCTGCGCCCGTCCGGCCGCGCCGGGCCGCTGGCCACCGCGATCGGCGGTTTCACCAGTTATCAGGAGACCGAAGCCTGGACCTGGGAACATATGGCGCTGACGCGCGCACGCGTGGTAGCGGCCACGTCCGGGTTCGGCGCGCGGGTAGACAAGGTCATTGGCGGCATTTTGCAACGCCCGCGCGACGCGGCGCTGACCGCCGGCGACGTGGTGGAAATGCGCGCGGCCATTGCCAAGGAAAAGGGCGACGCCGAGCGCTGGGACCTCAAATACGCCGCCGGCGGGCTGGTCGATATCGAGTTCATCGCGCAATATCTGCAGCTCGTGCATGCGCATAATGTGCCCGGCATTCTCGACAACTCGACCGCGCGCGTGCTCGACAAGGCCTGGGCGCTGCATGTGCTGCCGGTCGAGGAGGCCGAGGTCCTGCGCCCGGCGGTGCAGCTTTATCATGACCTCACGCAGATCTTGCGGCTGTGCCTTTCCGGCCCGTTCGACGCCAAGACGGCGGGCGCCGGGCTGCTGCGGCTGCTGGCGCGCGCCGCCGACGTGCCAGATTTCGCCACGCTCGACGCGACGCTGATCGAGACGCAGGCCAAAGTGCGCGCCAGTTTTATGCGGATTTTGGGCAAGGCGCCGTAGTTTTCCCGGTCATTCCGGGACGGCGCGTTAGCGCCGGGCCCGGAATCCAGAGCCGCGACGAAGGCCAACAATTTGGCCCTGGATTCCGGGTTCGCTCGCTCCGCTCGCGCCACGGAATGACAATTACGCCGCTTCTTCCTTCGGCAACTGGCATTGCGGATGCAGGGGCATGCGCACTACCACCAGCGTGCCTTTGCCGGGCGACGAGCGGATGCGCATTTGGCCGCCGTGCAACTCCACTAGCGATTTGGCGATTGCCAAGCCCAGTCCCGAGCCGTGATGGCTCTTGGTCAGCTGGCTTTCGACCTGCTCGAAAGGCCGGCCGAGCCGCGCCAGCGCTTCTTTCGAGATGCCGATGCCGGTATCGGCGATGGCCAGCACGATGCAGCGGTCGGCGGAGCGCCCGCGCACGGTGACGCGGCCGCCGGCGGGCGTGAACTTCACCGCGTTGGACAAGAGATTGAGCACGATCTGCTTGAGCGCGCGGCGGTCGGCGCGCAAGCCGAGCTCCGGCGAAATCTTGGCGACCAAATCGAGCTGTTTGTCCTGCGCGCGCGGCGAAACGACGCGGATGGCTTCGGTCAGCAGGGTATCGAGGTTGAGCTCCTCGAAATCGAGCCGCATGCGGCCGGCCTCGATCTTGGCCATGTCGAGAATGTCGTTGATGACGTCGAGCAGGTATTCGCCGCTGCTGCGGATGTCGCTGCAATATTCGTTGTACTTCTCGGCGCCTAGCGGGCCGAACATGCCCGACTCCATGATTTCGGAAAATCCGATAATGGCGTTGAGCGGCGTGCGCAGCTCGTGGCTCATATTGGCCAGGAACTTCGACTTGGCCTGATTGGCTTCCTCGGCGCGGGTCTTTTCGGCGGCGTATTTTTCCGCGAGTTCGCCGAGCCGCTGCTGCGAGGCGCGCACGTCTGCTACGGTCGCCATCAGCCGCTGCTCGCTGTCGACAAGTTTTTCTTCGTGCGTCTTGAGCGCGGTGATATCAGTGCCGACCGAGACGTAGCCGCCGTCTTTGGTGCGCCGCTCGCTAATGTGCAGCCAGCGGCCGTCCTCAAGCTGGGCCTCGAAGGTGCGCGCGCCCGGAATGTTCGGGCCGCCGGTGATGGCCTTGCTGCGCACCACCGGCTTGCGGCCGGCCTCAACCACGGATTCGTACGATGCGCCGACCGTGATCGCGTCGTCGGGAAGGTTATGCAGCTCCTGAAAGTTCGAATTGCACAGCACCAGCCGGTTATCGGCGTCCCACACCACGAAGGCCTCGGGGATGGTCTCGATGGCGTCACGCAGGCGCATGTCGGCGGCGACCGTCTTCTCGACCAGGCTCTTTTGCTCGGTGATGTCGACCGCGATGCCGATCACATGCAGGCCGGGATCGCCCGGCTGGCGCACCAGTTCGCAGCGCGCGCGCAGCCAGATCCAGTGGCCGTCGGCGTGGCGCATACGGAAGGCGCGGTCGATGGCGGTCGTGGTCGCTTCGGCGAGTTCGGCCGCGAGATCGTAGAGCCGCAAATCGTCCGGATGGGTGAGGGCGCTGACGTCGCCGAACGACAGCAGGTCGTCCTTGGCGGCGAGCCCGAGAATTTCGAACATCGACTGCGACCAGAAGATGCGGCCGCGCGCCAGGTCCCAATCCCACAAGCCGCAGCGGCCCCGGTTGAGCGCGGTGTCGATGCGGCTGCGGACCGTTTCGTAGATTAGGTCTGCCTCCCGCGCCCGCGTCGCCTGCCAGTGGAAGGCGAAGCCGAGAATCAGCACGACAAAGCCGGTGGTGGCCGACAGGGTAATCGTCAGGGTGGTGAGCGAGCGCCAGGACGCTAGCGCCGCGTCGCGCGATTGCACGACGGCGATCTGGCCAAACGGGGCTTTCAGCAGGCGCACGGTGGCCAGTGCGCGGCTGTCGTCGGGCAGAGTGATCTCCATGACACCGGCGGTGGCACCGAAGGTCGTAAGCGCCTGCGTCGGCCCGAGCAGGTCGATCAGATGACGGCCGATAGTGGCGTCGGCGGCGGGCGTGGCGGCCGCCACCACGCCGTCCGCAGTGGTGAGGATGAAGCGCCGACCGGCAGCGGTAGCCCAGGGCGGAAGCGCGCCCGCGAGCATCTGCGGCAGCGAGGCCTGCGCGTCACGCGGCTGCGCGAGGCTCTGTTGCAGGCGCTCGGCGGCGATATCGGCGGCCGCGTCGAGCGTGACGATCATGTCATTGAGGGATTGCCGGCGATGGTCGAGCACTTGCACGATAGCGCCGACGCAAATGGTGGCGAGAAATGCGATAATGAGCACCGGAACGGCGCGTCGCAACAAGGGCTCAGCGGTCAACAGGCGGCGATACGCCGGCTTGGCGATCGACTGCGCGAGACCTTGAATGGAATCTGAGCGTGCAGACGCACTCGCCGCACCGGCGCGCGCCATGAAGACCTCCGTTCGGAATTTTCCCCTACCACCCTGACCGGAAGGATGTGCTGAAACCCTGTCCGAATCAGTGCTGATTGGAATCGATGGACGCTGATTTGTCGAGAGTCCAAAGAGTCAATTATTTAAAAATCGTTATCCACGGCTAGTTTTAAGCCGGTCAAAAGGTACATAGCGGAGGGACGCGCCGGAAATCCGCCGGTTCCGCCGCAATATTGCGCTAGGCCAGCGCCCGCTCGGCGATATCGGCAAGGTCGCGCGACAGATTGGGCGTGGCCTTGATGCGCTCCAGCGCGGCTTGCGCCTTGCCGCGGCGCCCTTGTTCCAGCGTGCGCCAGGTGCGGAAGGCGGTCGAAAGCCGGGCCGCCAATTGGGGGTTTTTCGGGTCGAGCGCGAGCACGTTGCCGGCGACAAAATCGTAGCCGGCGCCGTCGACGCGGTTGAACTGGGTAGTATTGGCGGCGAAAGCGCCGATCAGGGCCCGCACCCGGTTTGGATTGGCGAACGAGAAGGCGGGGTGGGCGGTGAGGGCGCGGACTTTATCCAGCGTGTCGGACTGCGGGATCATGGCCTGCAGCGAGAACCATTTGTCGATCACCAGGGCGTCCGCGGTGTAGCGCGCATAAAAATCGGCGAGCGCGCGCTCGCGCTCCGGACCGGCATGCAGCGATAACGTGGCGAGCGCCGCCATGCGGTCGGTCATGTTGTCGGCGCCCTCATATTGCCGCGCGGTGCGCGCGATGGCTTCCGGCGTGCCTGCAGCCGCCAGCAGATCGAGCGCAGCATTGCGCAAGGCGCGGCGGCCGGCGCTGGCGGCGTCCGGCGAGTAGGGGCCGGGGACGGTCATGCCGTCATAGGCATTGGCCAGCGCCGGGGCGAGCTTGCCGCCGATGGCGGCGCGCAACGCCTTGCGCGCGCCGAAAATCGCATCCGGATCGATATCGTGGTCGATCTCCCGCGCGATATCGCCTTCGCCCGGCGGGACCAGCGCGAGCGCGACGAAAGCCGGCTCCAGCTTGGCGTCCTCGAGAATAGCGGCCAGCGCCGCGATCAGACGCTCGCCGTTGCGCGGCGGCTTGCCGGCAGGCAGGGCGGCCACGTTTTCGATCAACAGCCGCATCGCGGTGGTCTGCAGCGCCTGCCAGCGGTTGAACGCATCGCTGTCGTGGGCGGCGAGGAAGGCGAGATCGCCGGCGCCGAGATCGGTGACGAGCTTGATCGGCGCGGAGAAGCCGCGGTTGATCGACAGCACCGGCGCCTTTCCGATGCCGGTAAACTCGAAAGTCGCCGCCGGTTCGTCGAGCACCAGCACGCCGCGCTCGATTTTCGTGCCGTCCGACAGGGCAAGCGGCAGATCGCAGCCGTCTTGGCTGACCAGACCGAGCGCAAGCGGGATCACCATCGGCGCTTTGGTGGGCTGGCCGGGCGTGGCCGGCACGCTTTGCCTGGCCTCAAGCTTGTAAGTCTTGCGCGCGGGATCGAACCGGCCGGCGACCGTCACCTCCGGCGTGCCGGCCTGACTGTACCAGCGCATGAACTGCGTCATGTCGCGGCCAGAGGCGTCAGCGAAACATTGGATGAACTGCTCGACGGTCGCGGCGTGGCCGTCGTGGCGCGAGAAATAGAGATCCATGCCGGCGCGGAATTTTTCCGGTCCGATCAGGGTCTGCACCATGCGCACGACTTCGGCGCCCTTTTCGTACACAGTGCTGGTGTAGAAGTTATTGATTTCCTTATAGGTTTCCGGCCGAACCGGATGCGCCAGGGGGCCTGAATCCTCGATGAACTGCGCGGCGCGAAGCCCGCGCACGTCGGCTATGCGCTTGACCGGCCGCGAACGCATGTCGGAGGAAAATTCCTGGTCGCGGAAAACAGTGAGGCCTTCCTTCAGGCAGAGTTGGAACCAGTCGCGGCAGGTGATGCGGTTGCCGGTCCAATTGTGGAAATATTCGTGCGCGATCACCGCTTCGATGCCGGCGTAGTCGCTGTCGGTGGCGGTTTCAGGCGTTGCCAGCACGTATTTGTCGTTGAAGACGTTGAGGCCCTTGTTCTCCATCGCCCCCATGTTGAAGTCGGCGACGGCGACGATCATGAAAATATCGAGATCGTATTCGCGGCCGAAACGTTCTTCGTCCCAGCGCATCGAGCGCTTGAGCGAATCCATGGCGTAGCCGCAGCGGCTCTCCTTGCCGGGCTCGACATAGATGCGCAGCATGACGTCTCGTCCCGATATCGTGACGAAGCGATCCTCGATCGCGCTGAGGTTTCCACCGACCAGCGCAAACAGATAAGACGGCTTGGGATGCGGATCGTGCCAGGTCGCGAAATGACGGCCGCCGGGGAGGTCCCCGCTATCGATGAGATTGCCGTTCGACAATAGCACCGGCGTGTCGGCCTTATCGGCTTCGATGCGCGTGGTGTAGACCGCCATCACGTCGGGGCGGTCAGGGAAATAGGTGATGCGGCGAAAGCCTTCGGCCTCGCATTGCGTGCAATAATTGCCGCTGGTGCGGTAGAGACCGGAAAGCTGGGTATTGGCGGTCGTATCGACTAGCGTCTCGATCTCCAAGGTGAACGGCGCGTTCGGCACTTGCGGAATGGTTAGGCTGTCGGGTGTTACGACGTAGCTGTCGGGCGCCAGCGCGGTTCCATCGAGCTTGAGCGCGGTGAGCGTGAGCCCGTCGCCGTCGAGCACAAGCGGGGCGGCGGCCGCCTCCGGGTTGGGCTTAAGCGCGAGCGTCGCGCGAACTTTCGTTTGCTTGGGATGCAGGGAGAAATCGAGCGAAACGGTTTCCACCAGCCAATTTGGTGGGCGGTAATCCTTGAGGCGGAAGGGCTGGGCGGTATCGGTGCGCATTTTTGATGGGTCCAGAATGGGCCTTTGATCTAGGATGTCCGCCCCGGAATTGGAAGGAAGAATGATGGCGGGCATGCAGGCCATGGTGCTGGACGCGCCGCGCACGCCGCTTGTCATGCGCGAACGGCCGGTACCGGTGCCCGGCACCGGCGAAATCCTGGTCACGGTTTCGGCTTGCGGAGTCTGCCGCACCGATCTGCACGTGGTCGACGGCGAACTGAAGCATCCGAAGCTGCCGATCGTGCCGGGGCATGAGATCGTCGGCCGCGTGGCGGCGATGGGGCTGGGGGTGGGCGGATTTGCGATCGGCGAACGCGTCGGCGTGCCGTGGCTGGGCGCGACTTGCGGCATCTGCCCCTATTGCCGCAGCGGCGCCGAGAACCTATGCGACGCGCCGGTGTTCACCGGTTACACGCGCGACGGCGGCTACGCGACCCATGTCGTTGCCGACGCGCGGTTCTGCTTTCCGCTCGGCGAGACGGGCGGTGACGCGGACATCGCGCCCTGGCTGTGCGCTGGGCTGATCGGCTGGCGTAGCTATCGCATGGCCGGCGAGGGCAAAACGCTCGGTCTCTACGGTTTCGGCGCGGCCGCCCATATCCTGGCGCAGGTCGCGATCTGGCGGGGTCGCCGGGTGTTCGCCTTCACGCGCAAGGATGACAGCGCGGCACAAGACTTCGCGCGCTCGCTCGGCGCGGCGTGGGCCGGCGGTTCAGATGAGGCGCCACCGGATCCGCTCGATGCCGCCATCATTTTCGCGCCGGTGGGTGCGCTGGTGCCGGCGGCGCTGAAGGCGGTGAAGAAAGGCGGCCGCGTGGTGTGCGGCGGCATCCACATGTCCGACATTCCGAGTTTCCCCTATTCCTTGCTGTGGCAGGAGCGCCATGTGATGTCGGTGGCCAACCTGACGCGCGTCGACGCGCATGAATTTCTGAAGATTGCGCCAAAAGCCGGCGTGCATTGCCAGGTCGCGCGCTATCCATTGGCCCGCGCCAACGAGGCGCTATCCGATTTGCGCGGAGGCCGCCTGCAAGGCGCGGCGGTGCTTGTCCCTTGATATCACCGGGTCGGTTCGGCGTGTCCGATCACGCGCTTGATCGAAGGCGAACGCTGCCTGAGCGCGCGTTCGACTGCGTCGACCTTTTCGTGCACGTCTTGCACGCTCAAGGAAGGGTCGACGCGGATGTGGAAATTGACGATTTCGCCTTCGTCGGTCTCGCGCACCCGCACGTCGTGCACGTCGCGCAGCGTGCGGCCGTCGGCGGCGAGTTCGGCTAGCGCAATGGCGACCGATGTCACGCGCTCGGCCGGCGCCTCGCGGCCGCCGGCGCGGTGCGGCTGCAAAGGCTCGATGTGGGTATCAATCTCGACGCCGCCGCCGAGTTCGGCGGCGATGGCGCTTTCCAGACCGTCCGCGAGGGCGTGCGCGTCGCGCAGCGAGAGCTTGCCGTCCACTTCCAGGTCGAGCGATATCGCCAGCCGGCCGTTGAGATCATGCACCGTGACGTGATGGACGGCGAGCGCCCGGTTGCGCGCGATCACCATGACGCGGTCGAGCACGCTCTCGTTGCTGAGCGCGACCGGATCGACCGTGACAATCGGCTCCGCCCCCGGCATCTGCGCGCAGATCGCCTGAGTGACCGCGGCTTTGATCGCGGTCACGCGATCGAGCGGCAGCGTGCGGCTGACGGCGACAATTAGGTCGATGAAAGTCGTCTCTCCGACCGCGCGCGCGCGCACCTGTTCGACCGCGACCACGCCAGGCACCTTCGCGGCGACGGCGGTGATTTGATCGGCGGCGCCCGCCGGCGCCACGTCAATCAGCATGTCGATGGTGCGGCGGCCGAGCCGCCAGCCGGCAACGCATACCAGCACCGCCACCACCAGCGCCGCCGCCGAATCCGCCCATGGCATGCCGAAGTAAACCCCCGCGAGCCCCACCAGCACCGCGAGCGAGGACCACAGGTCGGATGAAAAATGCAGCGCGTCGGCTTCCAGCGCATGGCTGCGCGTTTCTTTCGCGGTGCGTGACAGCGCGCGGGCGCGAAAGAAATCGACCACCATTGACGCGGCCATGACGGCGAAAGCCCAGACGGTGGCCTCGACGATATGCGCCTCGTGCTCGATCAGCCGCTTGGACGCTTCCCAGATGACGATGCCGGAGAGCAGAAAAAGCAGGGCGGTTTCCGCCAGCGCGGTGACCGCTTCAACCTTGCCGTGGCCGTAGTGATGCTCCTCGTCGGCCGGCTTGCCGGAAATGCGCACGGCCCCATAGGTCATGACCGTGGCGCCGAGATCGATCAGCGAGTGACCGGCTTCCGATAGGATCGCCAGCGAGCCGGTGGCGAGACCGATCAGGCCCTTGGCGACCGTCAGCGCAGCGGACGCCGCGATCGAGCTGAGTGCGACCTGTTCTTTTTCCTGCTGCATGCGGCGCCTATTGCCCGATCCTACAGCATGATCGGCTTGCCGTCCGCCGCCGCCGAACGGACCACCGCGTCAAGGATGCGGATATTGCCGAGCAATTGTTCGGTGGTGAAGCGGTACGGCGCGCGGCCCTCAATCGCGTCGGCCCAGGCCTCGAAATTCAAGCGCACGATATTGACGTCGTGAAAACTGCGCGTTTGCCGGCTGCCGTCTGCGGCGCAATGCACGAAGCTCGACGGGATGCCCTTGTCGACGTTGCCGCCTTCTTGCACCTCCACCCAGCCCTGGTCGCATATCAGCGTGAAGCGGCCGTAGAACGGCGGCGTCGACAGACAGGTGATGCGCCCGCGCGCGCCGCCGGCGAAATCGATCTCCGCGCTGACGAAATCCTCCGCGGGGGCGGGGAAAATTTGCGAGGCGGTCCTCGCAGCGACGCGGGCCGGCTGGCCGGCCAGCGACACGAACATGTCGCCGAGATGGATGCCGAGCGCAGTCCAGGCGCCCGCCGGCGCGTGCTTGGGATCTCTCCGCCAATTCGACTGATCCATCTTGCGGAAATTGCTGTGGCTGACATTGGCGTCGATATACAGTAGGCGGCCGAGCGCGCCGCTATCGAACAGGCGGCGCATCTCCTCCATCGCCGGCTCGTAGCGCCGTTCATGGCCGATGCCGAGCACGCCACCGGCCTTTGCGCTAGCCACGAGAATACGTTCGGCGCTTGCCGCGGTGAGCCCCAGCGGCTTTTCGCAGAATACCTGCTTGCCGGCGGCAAGCGCGGCGACGGCCATTTCCTCGTGCAGCAAATGCGGCGTCACCACCGTGACCGCGTCGACGTCGGTTCGCCTGAGCAAATCCCTGTAGTCGACGACGAGATCGAAGCCGTTCGAGGCGGCAAAGGGCGCAACCGTGTTGTGATCGATGTCGCAGCCGGCGACCACCTTGAAACGCGGGCTTGCCGCCAGGCAGGTCACGATCTGCTTGCCCCACCAGCCGAGCCCGATAATACCGATCCGGATCATGCCGCCCGCGTTCCTTGGTTCTATTAAGGCCGAGAATGAGGGCTTGCCTGCGAATGCGCAATGGCCGGCCGAAATGCTGCGCGTACCGGTGATATCTGGGCCATTTCAGGTGCCGGAGGTCAAATTGCTTATTGCATTCCTGTTTGATTCACCGAATACATTTTGAAACTATACGGGCGCAGCGCGTAAACAGGGAAAAAGCCTATGCGACGCCTGATCGTCGGCCTGACCGGCACAACCGGCGCCATTCTCGGTGTGCGGCTCCTTGAGGTGCTCAAGGAGTGCGACGTGGAATCGCACCTCGTCATCAGCAATTGGGGACGCCGGACGATCGAGCACGAGACGCCGTACACCTTTAAGAAGGTGTGCGCCTTGGCCAGCATTTATCACAATCCGGCGAACATGGCGTCCGAGATTTCCTCTGGCTCGTTTATTACCGACGGCATGGTGGTGATCCCGTGTTCGATGCGGACGCTGGGCGCCATCGCGACCGGTTACGGCGAGCACCTCGTCCATCGTGCGGCCGACGTCGTTCTCAAAGAACGGCGACGGCTGGTGCTGGTCGTGCGTGAGTCGCCGCTTTCCGAATTGCACCTCGAAAACATGCTGAAGCTAGCCCGCGCTGGGGTCACGATCATCCCGCCCATGCCGGCGTTTTACAACCATCCGAAAACGATTGACGATATCGTCGACCATATCGTGGCGCGTGTGCTTGACCAGTTCGGCATCGCCGCGCCGTTTGCCAAGCGCTGGAACGGAAAACTAAGACGGGCGACGGAAACCAGGTGATGGCTTGGGCGTCCTGTGCGATCAATGACGGCCACGTGTAGCTTCGCGCGAGCATGGCGGCTGCCAAACCATCGAAATCTTTTTGTGGCGTCTTTCATTAGTGATTCGTTAACCATAAAAACTAAACTTTTTCTGCAAGGGTTAACAATTTGTTATTGGACATTTGACGTATCCGGAGGATGTGGGAAGATTATTTTTTCAGCATGTTGGGGTCATTGCGTCGTAAACGCTGCCTAGACGGGTCCGCTGGGTTTTTCGTCTTAATTTTGTCGGGCACGCCAACTGGTGGGCGGGGGCCCCGAAGAGTGCAAAAGCATTCGGCGCTTTTGCATTGACGTAGGAGCGGGTTCATGACGGTCGCGACCTTGCTCACCAAACAGCGCGGCGACGGACTCGATCTTTTCGCATCTGGATCGTGGACCGCTGAGAATGCGCGCGCACTCGAGCCGCTGATTGATGCAGTGACGCGCGCCAATTTTCCATTACGCAGCGTCGCGATCGACCTGGCGCAGGTCGACCATTTTGACACCTATGGTGCTTGGCTTCTCGAACGCGCGCTGCGGATTTGGAACAAACAGGGATGCGGCGCCAAAATTACCGGTCTTTCTGAAGATTACCGCAGTCTGTTTGAAAAGGTCCGTTCCGGTACCCATGAGTTAACGGCCAAGCCGCCGAGGCCAAACCCCATCTTTGCTACATTGGAGAGCGTCGGGCGGACGATGGCTGCGGTCGGCTCCGATATCCAGCTATTGGCGCAGATGGCGGGAGCGCTGGTCCTTGCGTTAACGCGCGTTTCTGTGCGCCCAACGCGCTTTCGATTAACCTCAATGGTAAACCACCTGGAGCGCGTGGGATGGCTCGCCGTGCCGATCATTGTGCTGATCACCTTCTTGATCGGGTCTATCCTTGCCCAGCAAGGCATCTTTCATTTTCGGAAATTCGGCGCCGACGTCTACGTTGTCGATATGGTCGGGGTGCTGGTGCTGCGTGAAGTCGGTGTGCTGATCGTTTGCATCATGGTGGCCGGCCGATCCGGCAGCGCCTACACTGCTGAACTCGGCTCGATGAAAATGCGCGAAGAAATTGATGCCCTGCGCACGATGGGCTTCGATCCAATCGAGGTACTAATTTTACCGCGGATCTTCGCGCTCGTCATTGCGGTGCCGATCCTAACCTTTCTCGGCTCAATCGCCGCTCTCTACGGCGGCGGGCTTGTTGCTTGGCTCTATGGTGGTATCGACCCGGTCGTATTTATATCTCGGCTGCGCGAAGCGATCTCGGTCGAGACCTTTGAAGTGGGAATGATCAAAGCTCCGTTTATGGCCGTGATCATTGGCCTCGTCGCCTGCGTCGAAGGACTTCAGGTGCGGGGCAGCGCAGAATCGCTCGGCGCGAAAACCACGAGTTCGGTGGTTAAATCGATCTTTCTCGTCATCGTGCTTGACGGCGCTTTCGCCATTTTTTTCGCGTCGATCGGAATGTAACCAATGGCGAATGGTCCGGCCGACGCGGTAATTCGGGTTCGCAACGTGGTCGTCGACGTGGAGTCACATCGGGTCCTAAATGGCATCGACGTCGATTTGTATCGCGGCGAAATCCTCGGCTTTGTCGGCGCTTCGGGTGCAGGCAAGTCGATCTTGACGCGCACCATCATTGGGCTGATGCCGAAGCGGCAGGGCCTCATCGAGGCCTTTGGCGTCGATCTCGATAAGGCGAATGACAGCCAAAAACGGACGATCGACCGACGTTGGGGTGTCCTATTCCAGCAAGGCGCGTTATTCTCGTCGCTGACCGCCGGCAAGAATGTTGAGTTTCCCATCCGCGAATATCTCCGTCTATCGAATTGCCTTACGACCGAGATGGCGATCGCTAAGCTGGAAATGGTTGGCCTAAAGCCCGACGTGTATCGCGATTATCCATCAGAACTATCGGGCGGCATGGTCAAACGCGTTGCGTTGGCGCGCGCGTTAGCGCTGGATCCAGAAATCCTGTTTCTGGACGAGCCTACATCTGGACTTGACCCGATCAGCGCGGCCGAATTCGATCAACTCATTTTGACCTTGCAGCAAACACTCGGGATTTCGGTGTTCATGGTCACTCATGACCTCGACAGCCTGCATCGTGCCTGCGACCGGATTGCGGTCTTAGGGGATGGCAAGATTATCGAAGCAGGCACGATGGAAAAGATGATGGCTTCGCAGCACCCTTGGCTGAAATCCTATTTCCACGGTGTCCGGGCGCATGCGGACTGGCAAGTAGCGGTAAAAGGCTAAAGTTGGAGTTGACCAATGGAAGATAGGGCAAAATACGCATTGATCGGATTTTTTACGTTCGCCGTTATCGCGGGTGCGTTTGGCTTTGTATACTGGCTCCATCAATCAGTCGGAAGCAAAGAAAGCGCTTCGTATCGTGTAATTTTTGATGGGTCGATCTCTGGGCTGCGGATTGGGGCGCCCGTCCTATTCAACGGCTATCGCGTTGGCGAAGTAACGGATCTGCGGCTCACCGACAATCCCGGGCAGGTCGCGGCGATGCTGGCGGTAAATCAGGCAACGCCGGTGCGCGCGGACACACGGGTGACGCTGGAATATGCGGGCCTGACTGGAATTGCCTCGGTTTCGCTGAAGGGGGGCTCCGCATTGGCTCAGTCGTTGCAAACGAGAGTGGGGGAACCAGCAACCTTGAAGGCGGATTTGAACGCAGGTCAGGATATGTCGCAGGCCGTCCGCGAAACATTGAGCAGGGCCGATGCAGTCATCGCTGAAAACCAGGAAGCGCTGCGTAACGCGATCAAAAATCTGGAGACTTTTACCACTTCGTTGGCGCGTAACGGCGACAAGATTGACAAGTTGATGGCAAATAGTACGGACGCAATGACGTCATTTGGTCAATTGGCCGACAATCTTGACCGGCGAACCGCCGACATCACCCTCGGGGTTAACAAATTGACAGCGACTGCGACAAAGCAGATCGATACCGTCGGCGGCGATGCGCATCGCGCCTTGATCCATATCGATAAGGCAGTGACGGATCTGGCAAATAATCCGCAACGTATTCTTTTCGGCGGCGGCAACTCCAAATAATAATGATGGCAGACATTTGCGCACGGCGCATGCGGTCCGTTGCATAGCAATCAACCCCCTATGGCGATTGGTGTGCATCGAACGATGTGCCTTTGATTGCGCTTGCGCGGCGCACGGATTCCAACTCGATTGTCCTAGCAAGCTCGGGATGATGTGCCATGAAATCGCGAAAATCGGAAACTTCCAGGATTAGCAACGTCGAAGGGGCCGTTGTGACCACGGTTGCCATGCGAGTTCCGCCACCTTCAAGCAAGGCGATCTCGCCAAAAAATGAGCCCGGTCCAAGACGAACGGGTTTCGGTTCGATCTCCACCTCGACTTCGCCTGAAACGACGAAATACATGCAATCGCCCGGCCGTCCGCGCCGCACCACGATAGTCCTTTCCGCCAACTCAAGCCGTCGCAGCAACCGCGTGAGGGCGATGACGGCAGGCGGGTCTAGATTGCGAAGGAAGGGCACACGCGTCACGAGATCCCAATTGCGGACAAAATCGCGGCGACGGTACTCGGTCGCAAACCCAGTGGCGAGAATGCCGGTCCATAGTCCAAAAACGCCCAGACCACAGATCATGACGACTCCGGCGATCATACGGCCCAGTAACGATTGCGGCACCGCGTCGCCGTAGCCAGTGGTAGTTAGTGTTGTAACAGCCCACCACAGCGACAATGCCAAGTTGCCAAACTGGGCCGGCTGGTTCGCGCGTTCAAGCACATGCATTGCCACAGCGGCCAGCAATAAAACGATTACGAAAATGACGAGCACGCTTGCTAGTAGTCGGGCCTCAAGCGAAATAACTCGCCCGAGCAACGACAGCCCTGGAACGAATATCGTAAGTTTGAGCACCCATAGCGATGCCAGCAACCACGCGGTGTCGGGCGAAACTCCAATAAGCAACGCTAAAGGAATTGGCAGTATCGCGAGTGCATCAATCACGCCAGCAGCGGAAAACAAATAATTTGAAGCACCGGCGGTCCCCGGCAGCGGCCAAGACTTGACCAGCAAATCGCAAGCGAAAAGGCCGAGGCAACACCACAGGCTAATCGCAAGCCAGCTTCGCAATTCCGGGTTGATATTGGATGCTGTCATCGCAGTCATCGCCGTTAGCCCACCCGCCAGGACAATGTACTGCAACGCCCGATACGCACCGGTTTTAACGAACCAGAATTGATCTTCGATGCGGTAATCTGACATGGGGATAAATCGACGTTGGAACTTTACAAATCGGGCTACGTTTCTCTGAGGTAGTTTTGCAAGACGACCGAAACCAAGTCTTCTAACCACAGTAGTTGATCCAAGTAGTACGCCTTTCGAGTGAAAAATGCCTACGCCACAGGCCAGGCCCGTAGCTCAATAATGTTACTTTAGAACGATATCGCTTTAACCAACTGAGCCAAATCTTGCTGAAAAAAGCCGATTAGATGTTACATGCGCGGTTCCTCCGTTGCTATACGAATAGATTCAACGATTCTCGAGACGTCATCAGACAGTATAAGTGATCGCTTAGTCCGTTGAATGGTGGTAAAATAATATTTTGTTGCATTGAAGAATATATGCCCATGTTGGATGACGCTATCGATTTTGGTCTTCTCATCGGAGCCGGGGGCGCCGTACGCTCTTTCAAACAAGGAGCGACGATATTCAAAGAGGGTGACCAAGCAAGTGAACTATATGTCATCCAGAACGGCAGTGTAAGAATTCAGCTCGGCAATCGCTTGCTCAGTACCCTCTACTTCAATGATATTTTCGGCGAAATGGCGCTGATCGAAGGCGGGACTCGTAGTGCCTCCGCTATCGCCGCGACTGAGGTCACGTTGGTTACGCTTTCAGAGACGCAATTCCTATTCCTCGTTAGCCAGACGCCGAATTTTGCGCTTCAGGTCATGCGCGCAATAGCGCGCCGGTTGCGGACCGCGAACAAGTCGACGTTCTGGTAGCAGGTCAATACGATTCATTTCGCTGTAAATCGACACGATTTGGGTCTCGGCCCGAAATGGGCCTGCGGCCTTGCCTCGTCGACTAAGGAGGCGACCGCCTGGGCAACCAAAGAATTCAGAACCCGCTGTCATGTAGCCGTGTTCGAGGTGACTAAACGGCGTGCAAATATTCAGATGACCTCGAGTGGGAAGAAAGGCCTCGAGCGTGGCCAAACCAGTTGATCTGGAATTTTATAATTTATCCGTTTAACAATCTGTCGTTTCGGTTCAATTTCCTGGCGTCCACGCCGGCATACCCAAAGCGATGTCATTGTGCCTCAGGGTGCGCCATCGTATGTTTTGGATTGGCCTCACTTTCCAACAACCAACTGTGGCTTCCGCTCGGCACTTGGTAATGCCTGCCCGATCGCTCGCTCGGCACGAAAAATATTGCTGTATAGGTTCGCGACCCACTGGCGACCACTCTCAGTTACGCTCAGATAGCGGATTGCAGTTTGGACATGGCGCGAAACGCTATTCCAATAGAATTGAGGATATAAATCCACGAGGTCTGCTGGCGACTTATAGCCAAGCTTTTTGTTCATGCCGATCTCCTCAAATTCGCAATACAACGCATTTGTTTTATAAAGGTATCGAGGGTCGCCGAGTTGGCCAATAAGATCCGCAGCGCGTAGCAGCGACGCCTCCTCATCAATTTCCTCCTCGTTCTCCAAAACAGGAAATCGAGTGAATTCGATAGCGCGCGCAATGCGTTTCTCGTCGAGTAATCTGACCTCGGCCACACGGTCCATAACGAACAGTTTTGATCGGTCGACATGATACATACTAAGCGCGGCATCAGATGATCCACGTGGCACCGGAACTGTGCGGCCGGTATCGTCGATTACGTAGCTGCCCTCTTGATCTCCTGTGAGAATGCCACGAACGTATCCGATGTCATGCATGAGGCATGCGACGAGCAAATGTGCCCAGTCCTGCGGGGTTGTGCGCAGCAGGAGCGCGCGCCCCCGTAAAATGTCGCGTCCAACCAATGTCACCAGCATTGTGTGCTCGACATTATGATAAAGCGCGTCGCTGTTTCCAATGCATTCGAGCGCAAGTCGCGCGATGGACGGGATCAATTCGGTTAACCGCGCGTGCGAGGAGCCAAAAGCGCGCTTCATGTCTGAGGACAAGAATGAGCCCAATGCGTCCGCAGCTAACTCAGGAATTGTGATGATAGTCATATCCAGCCTTATTTGGTTGTTTCGATTGAGCTTTCGTGTCCGCTACTCCCTAACGGTCACAGTCTGAATTTTCATACATGACGACTATCATTTAAGCTCACGGCCCGTGTGTGAAATGCTTCACAGCGGCGCGAGCGCTGGATTGCTCGCTCGCGGTTGACCCACAAAGGAACATCACGGAACGGAATTTCAGACGACGTGTAACCGGCACTGAATTACGCAAGCAATACTTACGTTTATTTTATAGTAATTTTATTTTATGAACTGTCGAGTTGCCCCGCTAATTTTTGTCACACTAACGACATGGCTGTACAAGGCAAAGGGATTACTCCTGACGCGAGGCTTAACGTAGGGGGTACGGCATGACGCGAGTTCTCACAGTAGCCTTCATTTACAAAGCGAGTGACGAAGGTATGCTCGGAGCCGCGACAGTATCTTGGCACTCGCTTTCATCGTGATGCTGGCATGTATGATCTCGTATCCATAGGTGGGCGGGGTATTAGCATTGAGTGACTGAGACGTTTGCGCCAGCCAATGTGGGAGATGGCCCCCGTCCCAGCTTCTAACGCTGGTGGGGAGCAGCACGGCCGGACCATCCCATTAAGCGACACGCAACGAGTCCGACGCATGGCCCAGAAATAGTCAGTCATGCATCAATTCGTCCGTGCAGGGCTTGGCTACGCAGGTGCAGCCTTGAGCATGCCCGCCTTGGTCAGGGCAGCGCCAATCTGTTGCATGCGGTTCATCAATTCCACGGCCGCGCTCGGCGACAGCACCAGACGGCAACAAGGATAACGTTTGCCGGCGGGCCGCTGGTTCTGTTCAAATTCACCCAGGCGCGTGACCGCAAAATCGATCCTCAACGACTGACCATCGAAAAAGGTGGAATGTATGGAATCGGAATAGGTCTCAATAAGCTCCGGCAGATCGACATACTCAATCTTTGGCGTCGCTGTGCCAGTTCCCGAAGTTTGCGTCTCTTTTGACCCTGACTGCATTTCTTTCGCCATAGTTGCTTCCTTCTCAAATCAATTCGTACCTCGAATGCTAAGTCGCGCGATGCGAAGAGAGACCCTAACGAATGACACTTAAATCAAAAGCAGATTCTGCGCAGCAACGGCAGTGTTGATGCCGAGGACCGCAGCCGTGACCGCGGTAGGATCAGATGCCACATTCTGAATGACCGTGACCGCCGCGTTATAGGCCGCATCGCCAACAGTATGTGCATCGAGGATGCTGCCGCCAGTCTGCTGCGAGATGTTGGAATAGGCGAGCGACACCGCAATCTTGTCGTTGATGGCGGCCTCCCGCGTCTGCGCCTGCTGATATTGCGTTGCGGTCAATCCCAGCGCCGCGGCACCGGGCGTAAGATCGAAGTCGATCAGATCGTGGACAAACTGTCCGACTAGGCCAGCGCGCGCAGCTTGAATCTGCGCAGCGGTTGGATTGGCCCCCTCGGCCTGCGCCAACAAGCCCTGCCAGTAGGCAACCCCGCCAGGATCACCGGCATTGCCGCCGATGTTCATGTAGAGCGCATTGATGAACTGGGTGTCGGTCAGGCTGGCATATGTTTGATTGAAGAACGTAGCCTGCGTATTGACGAAGCCTTGTCCCAGCACTTGCGCGTCGTTGAGCGTGACCGCGGTTGTTCCGGCATTGGCGACCGTCACGCCGCCCGAGTCAGATTGCTGGCCATCCATGCCGATCCAAAACGAGTAGCCGGGGAAATCGGCAGCGCGGTTGTAGAGAGCTGCGTAAAGGCCAAGCACTTCCTGCTGCACCGAGGTCGGCGGCGGAGGCGCCGTCGAAGACGAAGGATTGGCAAGGAAACCGTGATCCACACCGCTGCTGTCAACATAGTACCCGACGACCTGGCCTGCATCGTTGATGCCCGACGCTAAGGTGCCCTTGGGGCCCAACGGATCGTCGATCGTGGTGTAGGTGCCGTTGCTGTAGAGGAAGCCGTGACTATAGTCGTTGCTGTCAAAGTACTCCCCGACGATCTGGCCCAGGTTGTTGATGCCAAGCGCTTCGGTGCCGCCGGTGCCCAACGGATCGTCAAGCGTTATGAAGGTGCCGCCGCTGTAGAGGAAGCCGTGCAGTATGATGCTGCTATCTACGTAGAACCCGACAATCTGCCCCGCGTCGTTGATACCGTAGGCCGCGTTGCCCTTGGTGCCCAACGGATTGTCGAATTGAGTGTAGGTGACGCCGTTGTAGCTGAATCCGTGCGGCGTGCCGCTGCTGTCAAAATACTCCCCGACGATCTGGCCAGCGTCGTTGATGCCAAAGACCGCCGTGCCTTTGGTGCTCGACGGATCGTTAAGTGGACCGAAGAGGCCGCCACTGTTTAGGAAGCCGTGCTCCGTGCCGCTGGTAAAATTCACCCCGACGATGTACCCCACGTCGCTGATGTCATGAGGTTGCGTGCCGCTAGTGGGGGCGAAAACGAAGGTGCTGGTGCTATAGAGGAAGCCGTGCTGCGCGCCGCCACTGTCCGCATAGTACCCGACGATCTGGCCCAAATCGTTGATGCCATACGCAATGGTGCCGCCGGTGCCCGACGGAGCGTTTAGGGTAGTAAACGAATAACTGGTCGTCGCCGGAGGCGTAGCAAGGAAGCCGTGCAGCGTACCACTGCTGTCATCGTAGTATCCGACGATCTGCCCCGCGTTGTTGATGCCGGTCAGTTCAGTGCCATTGGAGTCCAAAGCATCATCAATAGTTGTGTAGGTGCCGCCGCTGTAGAGGAAGCCGTGCTTCACGCCGCCGCTGTCCACATACGACCCGACGATCTGGCCCAAGTCGTTGATGCCTTGCGCGAAGGTGCCATTGGTGCCCAACGGGTCGTCGATCGTGGTGTAGGTGGAGGTGGTGCTGTTGTAGAGGAAGCCGTTTGGCGTTTGTACCGCGCCGCTGCTGACCAAGTAGTTCCCGACGATCTGGCCCAGGTCGTTGATGCCACAAGGTACCGTGTCAAAAGCGCCTGACACCGGATCGTTGATCGGGGTGTAGGTGCCGCCACTTTCGAGGAAGCCGTACTCCACGCCGGTGCTGTCAGGGTACCACCCGACGACCTGGCCCGCGTTATTGATACCAAGTGCGAAGGTGCCATTGGTGCCGCCCGACGGATCGTTGAGCGTGGTGTAGGTGAAGGTGTTGCTGTTATAGAGGAAGCCATGGTCGCCGGTGCTGTTCGAGTAGTTCCCGACGATCTTGCCCGCCTCGTTAATGCCCGCCGCGGCGGTGCCGATCGGCCCAGTGCTCGACGGAGCGTTGAGTAGAGTGTAGGTGACGGCGTTGTAAAGGAAGCCATGCAGCGGCACGCTGCTGCTGTCCTCGTACTCCCCGACGATCTGCCCCGCGTCGTTGATGCCGAAGGCCAGCGTGTTATTGGTGCCATAGTCAATCGGAGAAAACGTATAGGTCGTCATGTCGCCAACTCCTGCAACGCGAAGCCGTGGGTTTGATCAGTGATTTTGGGATTGCGCCGGATCGCTACCTCAATAGTTCGACCGTATTCGCCATTCACACGATGGGCGTCGCTGCGATTGCACTCAGAAATCGGGGATCTTGGTATCGAGCCGGACCATCGCGTTCAGGCCGACCGCAACCGGACCAGCCATCAGTAAACAGGGATACGTTGGACGCCTTCCGAACTTGGCATGAATGGTAGCGATATATTGGATTGCTCGGAAGCCCAGATTCGAGGCGGGGCCGGTCCCTATTTATCGTCTTGCGCAAAGAGGATCACGCCGCGTCAGCGGGCGGGCTCTTTCAAGCGCCCCACGCCGCCTTGAAATCCGCCATCGCGGCCTCACGTTTCGCCGCGTAGCCTCGATCATGCGGGTACTGCGGCACCCGCGCCGTGATCGTCCAGAACCAGCGGCAATCTTCCGGTGCCGCGTGCGTCCACATGATGCGGCCAATGTGCCGATCGCCGTCGAACACATCGTAATCGTCGTCCGACCATTGGCCGCTCGGCCGGCTCTTTGATGCGCGTTTCAGCAGGAGCATGGATCAGCGTAGCAGTGACAGCAGCCGCGACCGAGACACCACGCGGCAAGCGTGCGCACGCCGTTGGCGCGCATGTTGCCGAGGGGTAATCCGAACGTCATGTTCTGCCGCTTGGCTGGCGGTTCGGAGCAAGCTGCTGTCTGTAATGTCAGCTCACCTAACGCGGGCCCGGCTTGTCCGCCGCGTTGTTCCATTGCTTGAGATTATCGCCGATGACCTTCATCGCGGTAATCGATGCATGGCTGAGGTTGGCATAGCCGGAAATCTCCCGGCTGACGCGTTCGCCCTCGCTGCGCAGCGTGTCGCGCACGCCCTGCAACTCGAGAATGACGCGCTCGATCTCCTCCATCGACGCGCCGGCGATGCGCCGAACCAGTGTATTCAGGCTATCGGCGGCCGGATCGACCCCCGTGTCCGCCTCGCCGCGCTGCCGGCGCACGAACGCAACGTCGCGCCGGACAAATTCGCGGATCTCACCTTCGAACGCGGTCGCCGGTGCCTGATCGACGTCAATCAGTTTTTCCGGTGAACGCCGATCGGTCGGAGCAAATTTCTCCGGGCCGGATTTCTCTGCCATCGTCTACCCCTACACAGGCACAACCGTTGCGCGATAAACTTTCGTCGTCGTCTTTTGTTGTGGCCGTACCATCTGGCGGCCTTTTCCTCGACGTATCTCAGAGTGTATGCGGCGGCCCGTCGAGCAGCTTGAGCTTAGCCGTTAGCATCGCGATGCGTATATACGCAGCATTGCGGACCAACCGTTCGGGCCACACGATAAACACTGCTCACTCTCCTTCAATTGGAATTCAAATTTATCGTTAAAAAACAGCCTTAATGTTGTTGATGTCTGCTTGTGGCACGTTGCTGCGTTCGCTGCGCTGCAAAATCTTGGACGCGATGGGGGAACAACGGTCAAACAAGAGAGTTGGCTGACCTGACGGTTCTTTTGTACCAGCGCGATTGAGAGACTATTGCAATCCCTGACCAGCTAGGCCGTCAACGGCCCTCAAGCGGTCAATCAATCTAAACGGCTAAAATACCAAATCTGCATGTTGCTTAGCACCTCCTTTCGGCATTAGCTTTACCCCTCGGGTTATTTATTGCATCGAGGGGGCGGCGATGAACCAAAATGGTGGCCAACTTGTCCGCAAGACCGCGAAGCACGAAGGTGCGGCGGCGGCCCCGAATTTTAGACCTCAAGGCCGAAAGAAACATGTCGAAACTGAACTTTGGTATGCTGCAGCATATCCAAAGATGAGTGCAACCAACAAAACTCCGAGTCGAGGTTTGGAAGAGACGCGCGCTACGGCGCTCGTAGCAGATTGATAGGAAGTCATCGTGGTCAAGAAGTCACCGAACCCAACCGACATGCATGTCGGCAATCGTGTGCGCGATCGTCGGCAATCCCTTGGAATGAGCCAAACGAAACTTGCGGAGGCTGTTGGCCTGACGTTTCAGCAAATCCAAAAATACGAAAAAGGTGCCAATCGTGTCGGCGGCAGTCGCCTACAACAATTTGCAAATATTTTGAATGTGCCAATTTCCTTTTTCTTCGAAGGCGGCCCGAATGCACCGTCGCAACGTAAGGCGGGAGCTATTGATCCATCGATCACCTATTTGTCGGAGTTTATCTCCTCCAAGGACGGCCTAGCTCTCATCAAAGCTTTCATGCAGATAAAAAATACCAAGCTGAGGCGGGGCATCACCAACATGGTCGAAAAGATAGCGGATGGGTACTGAGATTGAACACTGCATCGTGAGATGCAAGTCGCATTTTTTCGTTAGATGCAAACTTATTGAGGTTAGTGGGGCGGAACGGTCCGCTCCGCCCAGGTAGTTAGAGGCCCACCTGTTCCGCGATGGAAAGCGCGTCATCGACCTCAATGCCGAGATACCTGACTGTGCTTTCAATCTTGGTGTGGCCAAGCAAGAGCTGCACAGCGCGCAGGTTACCAGTTCGGCGGTAGATCAGAGTCGCCTTTGTTCGCCGCAGAGAATGAGTACCGTACAGGTGCGGGTCCGGCCCGATGCTGGCAATCTATTCAGACAGTAGCCGGGCATACTGCCTCGTCGTCATCCGTGGTCCACGCCACGCGGCCCCGTGAACAGGAACTTACCTGGCTTCTTACCGGCCGTTCTGATGTAGTCGTCCACCGCCTGGCGGGTCTGTTCCATCTGCTCGGACGCGTTTATGAGTTCACGCTCCAGTCAAATCGAGTCACTGGTCGATAGCGCCTCAGTTTGAATTCCAGAGTGCGCGTAAAATTCCCGGATTTTCAAGCACGCAGATGAAAAAGATTAACGACTCATTAACCACTCATTAACCACACTAATCAACGATGCAGTCTTCAGGCTTACGAGAAGCCGATGCGAAAATTTCGCCTGAGAATTCAACCGGGAAGGTTTCGCAATGCCGATCCACCGCGCATGCCTCGGCATTTTAGCCGTTGCGTTGTTAAGCGCTGCCGTTCTTCCAGTACTTGCAGAAGACGGGGTTTCCAAAGACAAGATTCTATTTGGCCAAGTCGCTGCGCTTAACGGGCCAGCGAAAGCGCTCGGCCAAGGCATGCGCGAGGGTATACTTGCAGCCTTCGACGAGGCAAATCGTGCCGGCGGCGTCAACGGACGCACACTTGCACTCAAATCAGTCGACGATGGATACGAGCCCGAGCAAACCATCGTAGCCATCAAAAAACTAATTGGTGAGGACAAAGTGTTTGCGCTCGTCGGGGCGGTCGGAACGCCGACATCGAAAGCTGGTCAACCGATTGCAACAGCGGCCAAAGTCCCGTTTATCGGCCCGTTTACCGGCGCCGAATTTCTTCGTGACCCTTACAACCGCTACGTCGTTAACATCCGCAGTTCCTATTTTCAAGAAACCGAAGCTTGGATCGAACATTTGACCAAAGATCTTGGCATCAAGAAAATCGCTATCCTTTACCAAGACGATGCATTTGGCCTGGCCGGTCTACAAGGAGTGAACAAGGCCTTGGCCAAACGCCATATGTCCCTTGTGGCCTCCGGATCGTTCAAACGCAACACCACCGCAATTAAGTCCGCGTTGCTCGATATCATGAAAGGTGATCCCCAAGCAGTGGTGACCGTAGGCCCGTACAAACCGGTCGCAGCGTTCATCAAGTTGGCGCGGCAACTCAAGATGGATGCTGTTTTTGTCGCTATTTCATTCGTCGGCTCCGATTCGCTCGCCGAAGAGCTCGGCAGCCAAGGCACCGGCGTGATCATCAGTCAGGTAGTCCCGTTCCCATGGGATAAGTCATTGCCGGTCGTGGCGTCCTATACGACGGCGCTTGCGGCGGTCGATCCGAGCGCAAAACCCGGTTTCGTTTCGCTGGAAGGCTACTTGGTCGGTAGGCTCGTGGCGGAGGCCTTGAAGCGAATTGTCGGCGAGCCGACGCGCGAGGCTCTGCTCGGCGCGATGGTGAAAGCCCCGTTTGATCTCGGCGGGGTAACCCTGCGTTTCGGACCATCCAATAATCAGGGGTCGGATCGGGTCTACTTCACGATCCTGCGATCCGACGGGTCGTTTAAGCCCGTTCAAAAGTTTGAGAAGGTTGCTGGATAACATTCGCCAAATGGACATTTTCCGAATGCGCAGAGCACAATCATTATTATTCAGACTGGTAAATCGGGTTGGCGCGCGTGGTGCAGGATGGTTCTCGACGATTCGTGCGCGACTCTATTGGGCCTTCGGATTTGCCGCGGCGCTCACGATCATCGGGTCATTCACTGCGTTATACGAATTCACCGCCATCGGCGGGATCACGAGCGATATTCTATCCCATAGCTTTCCAGCGACAGTGGTTTCGCTGCGGCTTGCCGAGGAGGCCAGCAGCTTGGTTTCCTCGGCCCCGCGTCTGATGACGGCGGTCGACGACAAGACACGCATCGACACCGCAAACAGTGTCGGTCGGCAAGCAAAAAGTCTTGAAGAAGGCATTACGCGCCTGCGCGAACTTGGCATTGGCACCGCCGATGAGATTGATACGACGCGCAAGGCGCTCGTGCAGCGGCTTGACGCTCTCAATCAGGCCGTCAAGGACCGTATTATTATTTCAAATGAGCGGCGCTACATGGCATCTTCGGTTCGCAACGCGCATGAAAACTTGCTCATCGGTCTTGCCCCCGCCATCGATGACGCCAATTTCGACCTCATGATGCGCAGTAAGACGGTGGCAGTCGACCCCACGCTAAGTTTCGACCTCGAGTCACTGCGCCGATTATTGGAAACCGAGTCCGAGGCAAACCTGTTGGCTGGCCTTTTGACGGAAGCATCGCTGGTCAGCGAAGCAACGCGCCTCGAACCCCTACGCGATTTGATAGGCTCAGCAAAGCGGAAAATCGAGACGAATTTGAAAACGATTGCCGATCCTGCGCAAAAGAAGAATCTGACAGCGCTTTATAATCAGCTTGGCACGATCGGTGGCGACGACGGCATTATCCAATTGCGGTCCTTCGAGATCAATCGTCAAAGTGACGCCCAACAAGCGTTTGCGGCCGCGCAGGTGGATGCCGCCAAGCTCAAAAAGGCCGTTGACGTCCTCGTAGACCAGCAGGGAAAGAACGCCAGAGAAAGCGCGATTTATGCGGGGCAGAGGATTCGCGCCGGAGAAACTCTTCTGATCGTGCTCGCGTTCGTAGCGCTCATCGGTGCGGCGCTCATTGCGTGGCTTTATGTCGGTCGCAATATTGCCCACCGCTTGGCCCTCCTTAGTGATGCCATGCGCAGAATCGCCGACGGCGACTTGACGGTACATGTGCAAGACGACCGCCGCGACGAGATCGCAGATATGGCGCGGGCGCTGCAGTTTTTCCGTCAAGCGACGGCCGACGCAACTGCCTCCCGCGAGAAAGAGACCGCGCAGGCGGTAACATTGGAATCCCGCCGGCAATTGGTCGAAGCCGCAACCCAAAGCTTTGAAAGCGCCGTGACAAATGTCGTCCAGGCGCTTGATCGAGCGGCGAAGGCGATGGACAGCTCGGCGCGCGATATGGCGGAGAACGCCACGTACAATCAGGAACAATCACTGGCGACCGCTGCAGCCGCCGAAAAGGCGACGGTAAATGTCGAGACCGTCGCGGCTGCCGCCGAGGAAATTGCTCAGTCGATTGAACACATCGCGGGGCGCGTTGCCGAGTCCGCCTCTGTCGCACGTCAGGCCGCTGGTGAAGCGCAGGCAATTACCAGCGCTGTCGAAAACTTGGCAGCGTCGGTCGACGAAATCAGTGAAGTTAGCAAACTAATTCGAAACATCGCTGCTCAAACCAATCTGCTTGCACTCAATGCAACGATCGAGGCCGCCCGCGCCGGCGATGCCGGCCGCGGCTTTGCGGTGGTCGCGCAGGAGGTGAAAGGGCTCGCTGCCCAGACCAGTAAGGCGACCGAGGACATTACGCGTCAGATTCAATCGATCGCGTCAACGACGTTCCGATCGGTCCAAACTATGAAGACGATTGCCGCGACCATCATCGAGCTCAACGACCTTGCTAATGATGTGGCGGGCGCGGTGCGCCAGCAGGATTCGGTCACCCAGGAAATCGCCCGCAACGCCAACGCCGCGGCGAAGGGCAACCGCGACGTGTCGGCAAATATCCGCGAAGTCTCCAGCACAGCGGTCAAGACTGGCCAAGTCGCGACCACAGTGCTTGCCGCCGCCGGCCAATTGGCCGAGCAATCTAACCTTCTGCGGAAGGAGGTCGAGCATTATTTGATGCAAGTTCGCGTCGCCTGATTTGGAGTCACTGCCGTGCTATGTTCGCTTGGGGTCTTGGCTGCGTGAAAACCCATACATTTGGAATATGTAGAAAATACAATTTTCCAACATGTGGCGCCAAAGCGCACTTTTGGACTTTATTATCGCTCGTGTTCGATTACCATCGCACCAGCTTGTATCGGCTTCATTTGGGGGATGGCCATGTCATTGGTAGACATATTGGGGTATGCAGCGTCTGCGGCCGTACTCGCGACCTTTTGCATGAGCACCATGATTCCATTGCGGATCCTGGCGCTTATTAGCAATGTGTTGTTTATGACTTACGGCTACGTCGATCATCTCTATCCCGTTTTTATTCTGCACGCGATTCTGTTGCCGGTGAACGCACTGCGCCTAATCCAATTTCAGCGTTTGGTGCGCGACATGCGCGACGCTCACCGCGAAGATCTGTCGGTCCAAAACTTGTTGCCATACATGGCGAGACGAAAATTTAGTGCCGGCGAAACATTGGTCCACAAAGGCGCGAAGGCAGACCGGCTTTATTATCTGGTGGACGGAGAGTTGGAAATCACTGACTTCAACAAGGTGCTCAAGTCGGGTGCGGTCGTCGGGGAAATTGGCGTCTTTGCAACGAATCAGGCGCGTACCGCAACGGTCGTTTGCCGTACCGACTGCAGTTTGTTCGAGTTGACCGAACACAAGGCCAAGCAGCTCTATTTTCAGGACCGCACATTCGGCTTCGCCGTGTTACAGCTCATCATCACGCGTCTAATTGAAAATAACGAACGGCTGGTCAAAACGAAGGCGATTTGAGCGGTTGCGGTGGCCTCGATCATCAACGATTTTAGCTGTTCAACCCAACTCTGATATATGTTCGAGGGCCAATTTATTGGAAATAATTATCGTCTTTCCGCTGATTTGAACGATGTCTTCGCGCTGCCATGCAGCTAGACATTTATTTACACTTTCTCGCGTTCCGCCCACCATGTTTGCCAACTCCCGCTGACTAAACTGAATAGCAAGTTTTCCGGCGGTTGACTTAGATATTGCCATGTTGCTTGTTGCCAAACGCAACATTGCTTTGGCGAGACGCACAGGCAATTGGAGCATCGCCACCTCGGAGAGAAGCTGATCAGCGCTGCGTAAGCGTTCACATAAGACCATAACGAGCTTCAGCCACGCCGCGGGATGTTGCTCCAGGAATGATAAGACATCACGCCGATCTAGAATCGCAAGCGTGCAGGGGCTATCTGCAACAGCGTCGGCTGATCTTTCTTTGCCATCTAAAACGCCTAATTCTCCGAATATCTCGCCAGGTTGGAGAAGGGCCAAAAAGAACTCCTTACCATCTGGCGCCGGTACGCTAATTCGTACGGTACCGTTCAACACAGCCATCATATTGTCGCTAGGCGATCCGAATGCAAATATCAATTCGCCGGTATCAAAAGTGCGAGTGCGGGTTCGGCCGATAATTGCGTCACGTTCCTGGGCCTTTAAATCTCGGAATAGAATGCAGTTTCCAAGTAGGCGTTGGGCCTCTTCATTGCGTATTTTGCTTGGCTGCATCGCGGCGCTTTCCGGAAGATAAGGGTCAGTCAAAAGTGGTCTGAGATTCTACAAGTCGGACGTCGAAACAGCGTGAGAAATAGCAGACCGCGAGGTTTCCGGAAAGCCACGTGGAGAATGCGTCGGAATTCCGGACATCTCGTTTTGCCAGGATCGCCTGAGCCGAATGATTTTGGGGCGCCCGCACCGAAGTACTTATCGATCTGCATGTTTTGCAATTTAGCGTTCATTCAGAGCGGTTTACGGCTAAAGCTGATTATTTCTCTCCGCGGTGAAATCCATCAAAGGTTTGGCGCTAAATGCCGTGCTAGTAATCACCGAAATTTGAAATATCAAATTTCCTTTCTCACAATTATGGGTCGGTATAGACGGCACAAAATGACTATGGCAGTCCTAGTACTGGACGAATCTTTATGGGTTAAACCAATGTTGGATCCCTCCATGCGAGTTCGTTTTTGGGGCGTGCGCGGTAGCATCGCCTGTCCAGGAGCCGAGACGATTCGCTATGGCGGTAACACGCCCTGCATCGAGGTGCGATGTGGTAAACATGTGCTCATTTTCGATGCCGGTACCGGATTGCGGGCACTCGGCAATGCGCTTGTTAAGGATGGTAAAATTCGTGACATCGATATTTTTCTCACGCATTGTCATCTCGATCATGTCATCGGCTTGCCGTTCTTCGCGCCGTTTTTTACCGAAGGCTATCGCGTCCGAATCTGGGCGGGAAATCTCTCGCAGCCGGATGGCATAGAGCAGGTCGTTCGCAGGCTGATGAGTTCTCCGTTGTTCCCGGTGGAGGTGGAGATTTTCAAGGCGGTGATCGAGTATAACGATTTTCAATCCGGCGATATTCTGCACCCATATGATGACGTAACATTGCAGACCGCGCCGCTTGATCATCCAGATGGCGCAAGCGGCTACCGGCTTGAATATAAATCACGTTCATTTGCTTTGCTAAGCGACACGGCAGGGTTTCCGGGTAAATGCGACCGTGAACTTGTGTCGCTGGCCCGCAATTCCGATTTGGTCGTTTATGATGCCACATTCACGGAGACGGAAATCTTATCTCGGCTGGGCTGGGGCCATTCTACTTGGCTGCGCGGTATTCGGTTGGCGAATGAAGCTGGTGCCAGACAACTTTGCCTATTTCATCACGACCCCTCTCATGACGACGATTTCATGGATGGACTTGCTGCTGAGGCTAATGACGCGCGCCCCGGCACGATCACAGCACGCGAGGGCCAGATTATTGATCTGTGATTGAGCCAGACGTTAAATTCAGAAACTAATACAGATGTCGCCAGTCGTGGGAACCATTCGCCGGTCTGGACCTGGAGTAGATAGGTCAATGGGATCTGGAATATGTAGGCAAATGTCTGTATTTTTTTCGGACTCCAAGACGCTTCACGTCTGAAGCCAGCGCGGTAAGGGGGCGGCATGAATTTTACGGTAATTCTAGGATTTATTGCTGGTGCACTCTACGTTGCCAGCCACTACATGAAGACGATGGTGCCTCTGCGTATTTGCGAGATCGTCAGCAATCTGCTTTTTGTAGTTTATGGTTTCTTGTACCCGTCATATCCGACCTTTGTGCTTTACGGCATCCTTATTCCGCTCAATTCGTTGCGTCTTTACGAGATGCTGCAGCTGATAAAAAAGGTACGCACCTCATCTCAGGTCGACCTTTCAATGGATTGGCTGAAACCGTTCATGCATAAACGCAGCTATCGAAAGGGAGATATCCTATTTAACAAAGGAGACCATGCCGACGAACTGTTTTATGTTGTAAGCGGAAGTTGTCGGGTGCAGGAGCTTAACTTGCAACTTTCTCCTGGGCAAATCATCGGGGAACTTGGTTTTCTCACAACAGATCATCGGCGAACGCAAACAATCGAATGCATCGAAGATGTCGAGGTTCTGGCTATTACTTATGACAAAGTGAGTGAGCTCTATTTCCAAAATCCGACTTTTGGATTTTATTTTCTTAGGCTAACTAGCAAGCGGCTGCTACAGAATGTGGAGCGCCTTGAGCGAGAACTCGAAGCGTGCCGACAGCCGGCGCCGGCGTGAATCTAATTATAGTAATGGCGATTGAGTTTAACGATACCATTTAGCTTGTTGCGTGACGGAGATCTTCGGATGTTTGTCGCAGTCGGCGCACGAGCTCGCGCGCAGTGTTGCGCATGATTTTTGCTGCGATGTCCGGCTCATCGCGAAGCAGGATGTTGAAATCGTCACCGTTGAGTTGGTAGCAAACTACATCCTCGTCTGCCACGATCGAGGCCGATCGGGGAGCGCCTTCGATTAGCGCCATTTCCCCGAATATTGTACCACGTCCAAGGCTGGTAATTCGTCAACTCCCGCGTTTATCGGTCACGTGGAGCCGGACACTGACGCTACCCTTCGCCAGCAGCCACATCTTGTCGCCCGGGTCACCCTCCTGGCAAATCTTTTCGCCGGACTTGAATTCGCAAAATTTCAGTATTTGGCGGATCTGTTCCAGTTCTTCCGTGGAAACGCCGGCAAAAAAATCAATTTGCTCAAGTGCTAGCACTCCAGAAAGGCTGCGCTGGTCGAGATTGGCCTGCAATGACTCTTCTTCCAGCCATTCCAGCGCCAACTCCAGATCGATCTTGAGTGCGGCATCAGCTGATTCCTGTCGGTCGAACAGATTTCTCACAATTGTGGTCTGTGTGGCCGGGACATTGCAAAACAGGAGCCTCTTGCCATGTTCCCGGCTCCGGCTCACGATGTTGCGCAGGATGTTAGATCCAGAGACATCGATGTCCGTAATCGCTCGCATATCAAGGACAATCATGTCGGCATGCACGAAGAGCTGCTTCAGCTTTATTGAGAGGTCTTCTGCATTGCCAAAAAAGAGCGCTCCTTCAAGCTGAAGCACGGCACGGCGACCACCCGTCTTTTTGAGGAGTGCCATGTCTTCCGCCGATCGGATGCGCTTTGAATAAATCTCGTGCCCCCAATAGCTGTGCCGCACCACGGGCCGGCTCATATTGACGGCGAAAATGAGGACGGACAGAAGACAACCGCCGATCACGCCAATGGCGATAGTCGTCATTACGGTTATGCCCATCACCACGGCGACGATAACTAAATCGTAGAAGGCGCGTTGCCACCCAAGCGGCGATGACCTGCGAACGACGTATGTGAGCAAGCCTATGCTCCATGTGTCAAACATCATGACTGCTACGGAGATGAGAACAGCAGATAATACGGCCTTCGGGACTATTGCGATTGCGTCGGAGAACATGACGCCGAAGATCAATATGGTCGATGAAGCTGCGATTCCGGTTAGCCGCGTTCGGCCACCAGCGCGGAAGGCGGCGAGCAGCAGAGTTGGCGTCGCCGCGCTTGCGATTGCGGTGAACATAGCTGCGGCACAATTTCCGCATCCCTGCGCCGCAAGTTCGCGCATCGGATGAACTTCAAGGTCGGCTATGTTCACAGCCAAGCGCAACGACATCAGGGTTTCCATGCTCGCGATGACGGCCAAAATGAGCGAGACGAGCAATAGATGCCAGCCGATCGTCCAGATGTGCGCAGCAGTGTCAGGTTCCAAAACATGCCGCAGCGGCGAGATCGTAGCGAAGCTCGGCTTACCGATCACCGGCCCGAGATCGAGATTGGGTAAAAGCCACAGGCTCAAATGATACACGACGATTCCAACAGTGAACGCGACGATTGTTCCAGGCACTTTCGCAGTCCACGGAGGAAGCGCGAGATTCTTTGCAATGCGTTCGTAGAAAATGGCCAGGATTGCTAGGCCGAGTATGAAGGCGAGCATTACTAGGTGCTGTGGCGCTGCCAGAGATAGATTATCATTGATGACAAAAAACGGCTTAATCTGCGCCACGACAATCAACAGCGCTATGCCGTTCACAAAGCCTGCAAACACCGGGTACGGCGTAAATTTGATGATGTTGGCGACGCGGAGCAGCCCAAATAGAATTTGCCACAGACCGGCAAGGAATACGCACAGCGATGCGGCGGCAAGGATCAATGTTGGTTTATCTAAAAACTCGGGGTCGACAAGCAACGCCGCGATGAGGCTAGCCAGGACGAGCGCTGGGGTCGCGCGGGGACAGGTAATGACAAAGGACGAAGTAGCAACCAGTGCCGTGACAGCGCCGGCTACTATGGCGCCATAAAGGCCGGCCGCTGCACCTTGGGCGACGAAGTCGGGTCCCAGAGGGGAAAAGGCAAGAACGCCGGCTGCAAGGCAGATCGGCAATGCGAGGACGCCGACAATCAACCCGGCAACGACATCCTTTTGCCATCGGGCAACTGTCGCTGACGCCATGCTCGATGCTTCAACGGTCATGTAGGCAAGCCTCCCTTAACGAGCCTAACACTCCATCAGCAATCGAAGCTCAAATATATTCACAAGGCCCCATAAAGTCTCGGCTATTTTCCCGGATGTCAGAATTTTCTCGAAGGTCGCTGCAGTGCAACAGCGGCCGGGATAATGCGGACCAAAGCAGGAAGACCTACTTTTCTGTCATTGCAAAAGCGCCATCCCAGCTCGGAGCCAGCGAGGCTTGCCGAAGCTGGGTGATACGTGAGGCAAATAGCGAATAGCAGGTATCAAGCTGTGATATGCCGATCGAGCGGCAAGCATCAATCAATTGCGCGGCGGCATCCCATTGCTGGCTGCGGTAGGCTGCTAAAAATGCTTGATGTTTGCGCTGCAAATGGTCCAACTGATCCTTATCCGCATTGAGCATTTCGACGAGGGTAAATATGTGAGTAGGGCGTGTGCGCCCCTTTACGGCAACCAAATCCAATTCAAGTGCGGCAATACCGGGTGCGAGAGATCGCTGACCTAAAACAGCCGGTACGCCATAAATTTTCGTGAGGCCTTCGAATCTCGACGTAACATTTACATTGTCTCCAATTGCCGAATAATCGAAACGATACGTCGAGCCGAGATTGCCGACGCAACATTGTCCGGTATTGAGACCCATTCCAATGTCGACCCTTTTGTAGGGACGCTTTTCCGCCTCGGCTCGCTGCCGCCAGATTTCATTAAGATCCACCATCTTCGCCGCCATCTTGAGCGCGGCATGGCAGGCATTGTTTGCATGATCTGGATCATCAAGCGGCGCATTCCAAAATGCCATGATCGCATCACCCATATATTTATCGATGGTGCCGCGATGTTCCAAAATAATTTCCGTGAGTGGACTCAAGAGTTCATTGATGAAGGTTGTTAGGTCGACAGCCGAGAGGTCTTGCGAAATCGTGGTGAAATTTCGTACGTCACAGAACATTAATGTGAGCTCGCGCTCTTCACCCCCTAGTTTGAGCCTGTCAGGGTGGGCAATTATTTCTTGGATGACGACCGGAGAAAGATATTGGCTGAATGCGTGGCGTATGTGCCCGCGTTGAGCCTCGACGCCGTGGTAAATATAGGACGTGATGGCCGCAGTTATGCAACCCAAGACGAGCGCTGGATAGGTCGGATCAAACAAAAGGCTCGCATAACGGAACGCCGTCCATCCGCCGGCCACAACTAATCCCATCGTGAGCAAACCGACCACAACGGCGATCTTGGCCGATACGCGTGGCAACAGGAAAGCAAGCATTATTCCGAATGCCAGTATGACAAACTGTTCGAGAGCTAGAGCGTAATCCGGGCGCGTAAGAAATCGCTTGGTCAGCAACTGCTCGATCACTTGAGCGTGGATTTCAATCCCTGGCATCGAGGCATCGAGAGGGGACGCCCGCAAGTCAAGCAGTCCAGGAGCGCTTGTTCCAATGAGGATGATCCTTCCGTCAATTGCGTCCTTCGGCACTTCGCCCGCCAGTACTTTCCAAGCGGGAATATAGGCAGCCCGATTGAAATGTCGGAATCTCAGATAGACCGCGCCTGAGCTGTCCGTTGGGACTTCGACTTGGCCAATACGGATATGATTGAGACCGGTGGATTGCCCGAGGGAACTTTCACCATTCGCATTCGACGACTTTAGCACGTACGTGCTGGCGCCCTGCGCGACGCGAAGCGCTTCAGCCGCAAGGGAAGGCACAAGAGTGTCGCCAATTCGGTATATGAGCTCCACTCGCCGCACAATCTGATCGCGGTCAGGCATCCAATTGAAGGCGCCAAGCCCGTGTGCGGCCTCGTCAAGGATAGGAAGATTGTTGGTAGCACCGGCATACCCAGCAATGAACGGTCGCGGATTTTGGCCCGCTATCGCAAATCCAGCCTTTGCTTGAAAATTGGTCTTTGCTTCCTGCTCGAGCGAGACCGACAACACACTCGGCGTCTGCTTGAGCGCGTCCGCAAGCGCTTGGTCATTTGTAGGCTCGCCGGCGGTCGCTGCTTTGATTAAATTTGCCTGTGACATCGGCAACCGCTTTGCGATCTCCTCGACCGACGTGCGATCGGGCTCGGCGAATAAAATATCGAAACCAACAACTGCCGCCCCCTCTGACCCGAGCTTCAGGAGGAGATCACGCACGGTCGTTCTGGGCCAAGGCCACTGACCGATTTTGGATAAAGATTCTTCATCGATATCGACGATGCGAATTGGGAGGCTTGGATCGTAATGCTCGGGATAAAGCCGCTGATACGAGTCGAAAGCGATCAGCCGTAATGCGCGAACGAAGAAAGGATCGAAGTAACGAAGCAGAACTGCGGCCACGATGAGTACGGACACCAAAGAAATATAAGTTAAGCGTCCGAGGCGGATGGTCATTTTTGGGCCGGCTTATAATACATGAAGCGATTGTGGCGTAAGTCGAGATACGGATCAACGACTTGCACATATGCGCCTCATCCGGCGGTCTGTCCTGTTGGCAGTTGCCATTTTGCCTAATAAGCACCGACGATCCAATAGCCACAGGGGTGCACGGACTTCCGCCGGTCCTCGCGACGGCGAGATTTCTAGATCGTAAAAAGGGTTTGGAAAGACCGGATGTACGAGACAAGGTATTACAAGTAAGCTGTGTCAGTTCATGCAGAACCGTGTGAGGCTCTCAATGCGTACATTCATGTTTGTGATTGCTGCAATGATAGGTTTGTCGGGGACAGGTTTTGCTCAGCAGGGCACGCCAAGCAAAGCCGTGCTGATCGAAAAGGTTCTCGATGCCAATCCGGAGCCGAATGGGAAAGCCTACCGAATCGTATTTAAGCTTCGGGGGGGAAAGCGCGTCTCGTATGACGTTTCTCCTGCAGAGGCAACAAAGATCGCAGATGGCCTGAGCAAGCCGGCGGTTGCTGGGGCTCAAAAACAGCAGGTCGCGACCCTCGTGTACGGCATGAGTGTCCAGGCCGATTCCAAGGGGGAGGTCGTGGTCCTCAGCCCGCGGGGGAGATCCGGGCCGCTGGAGCCTCTGGCAATTCCATTACTGGGCGCAGGTCCCCTTGTGACGCTTCTACAAGCAAAAATTGAAGAGGCCACGGCCAACGCGGCTAAGCAGCCAAAAACGTCAAAGCAGCAGTAATATCAGACTACTGCTGGCGGAAGGGGTGCCGAAGAACTGCACAATCTATTGTTTTGAACGCGCGCACATGCCTGATGAGCGAAATGGGCTCAAAAGCGGCGCGCTTTTAACATTAACGGACGTGGTCTTATTGATTCCCTAGCCCACAAGATATAGCCTCTTAACAACAAGTTAATGGGGTGCACGACCATGACCAAGCACATATGGATTCCGATATGCGCACTGGCGGTATTATTTGCAGTGCAATCGACCGCGTCTTTGGCTGCCGATCCCAAGATTGGGAATGCCACCAACACGAAAAACAGTGTTCAAGGCGTTGTTGGCGGCACGCAGCAAACTCTATCTAACGGCAGCGAGCTTTACAGCAACGAAACGGTCCGCACGGGGGCTGCGAGCGGTGCAGACCTACAGTTTATCGACGAATCGAAAATGAGTGTTGGACCTGTATCCGAGGTCCGTCTGGATAAGTTTGTCTACGATCCATCGGGCTCCTCTGGCAGCGTTGTTATTCAGGCAACACGGGGGGCGTTCCGATTTGTGACAGGCAGCCAAGACAAGAAGGTCTACGAAATTAAGACGCCTTATGGAACGCTCGGGATACGCGGATAGTTGAGTTTGTCCGGGCCGTTTGTTGGCTCGGTAGTAGCTACTACGTTTGGCGATGGAGCGCGTCCAATCATGTTTAAGCACAAATGGACCAAAGCAATTGCCTTGGCGGGTTTGTTGGCGCTGCCAGCAACAGCCTCTATGGCCGCCACTGTTGAAATGGTGGTTATACCGTGTACCCCACAAATGCGCCCAGATGATTGCGGTGTGAAAGTGAGTTCGAGTGATGGCTCGGTGACATTCACCACAAATAGCGGGCAGGTAATTACCGTAGGTCAGGGCACGAGTTTGACTGTTTCTGGAAATGGTACTGCAACGCACTCGAATGGCGCAGTTGTGAATTTCGCGGGCTTGACGACGGGTAGCGTTGGTAGCGTTGGTGGCGGTGGTGGTGGCGCTGGCGGTTCACCGCTTCCCTCCGGAGGAAACAACAGTGGGTCTTCAGGTCCCCCGTCTGGCACCCCGGTGCAAAACTCCGGCACTGGTTCGCCACCTCTGACAACGGGGAATATTACTACCGCTTCGCAGCCAGTCAGCGGGAGCGGCCTTCATTGAATGGCCGACGGCCGAGGGACACCGAAAACCATTTATTTACTGTGCCCAATTCGGCAAACGTGAGTGTTGTGTAATTGCAACAAAGTGTGCAAATACCCAGGTTTTCAACACGACAGAGCGTTATGAGCTTGTCCTTCTAAGCGGCGCGGTGTTTTCTAAATAAAATTCTACGTGGCGTTGAAGTAGGCGGGGGTATGGGTCGCTTTCGAATCGTGGCTTTTTTAGCTCTGCTGGGCGCCGCCGGGGCGGCTTCGGGTGGCTGCTCGATTATGCCGGTGGCTGGCCCTGCGGGCGAAACTGTACTCTCGGGCCAAGAAGACCCAGGAAGTCTCCCCTATGCGGTGGTGAAGGTTACGCCTGAGGTCGAGGGAGTGCTTGCGGCCAACGCGCCAAGGCTTGGGGCGATGTTTAGGGATAGTCGCCCGCCCAAAGGCGTTACTTTCGGGGTTAACGACATCCTCAGCGTTACAATCTTTGAAGCTGCCGCAGGCGGCCTCTTCATTCCAAGTGAAGCGGGTGTTCGTCCGGGTAATTTCGTAAATCTGCCCAATCAACCCGTCGATACCACCGGCAATATTACGATCCCCTACGCGGGTCAAATTCGTGCGGCGGGACGAACTCCGGATCAAGTGCAACAGGAAATTGTCAACGCACTTAAAAATAGGGCGATCGAGCCGCAAGCCGTCGTCGCTATTGTCACGCAGAATTCTAATTTGATCAGCGTTTTGGGAGACGTGAACACCCCGTCACGATTCCCGGCCAATACAAATGCCGAGCGTATTCTGGATTCAATCACGCGAGCGGGTGGGCCAAAGAGCCAAGGCTACGACAGCTGGGTGATGCTCGAACGAGACGGTCGACGTGACACCGTACCGTTCGGCGCGCTTCTTTACGAATCTGCTGCCAATAATATTTGGACGCATTCGAACGATACAATTTTCCTTTATAATGAACCGCAGACTTTTACCGCATTTGGGGCATTTGGGACGCAAGGGTCGACTACCCCGCAGCAGGGTCAATTCAATTTTGGTGGGTGGCGGCTTTCGCTTTCTGAAGCCATGGCCAAAGCTGGCGGTTTGAATGATACGCTCGCAGAACCAAAGTTCGCCTTTCTTTATCGCGGAGAAACGCGCGATGTTGCAACGCAGCTTGGGATAGACTGCTCAAAATTCAACGGGCCCATTATTCCGGTTGTCTACAACATCGACCTGCGAGATCCGGCCGGCTTTTTCTTAACTACGAAGTTCCAGATGCGGAACAAGGACGTCATTTACGTCGCCAACGCGACGTCTGTACAGGCTTCAAAAGCTATGGAGTTCTTCAGGCTGATCGTGGGAACTGTGAACGACCCAATCGTGGCCGCCCAAAACGCTTACGCGTTGCGCGCTACGATAAGAGCGCAATAAGAGGGAATTCTTCGCACAGCATGGTGTTGCGAACGGCCGACCGGAGCCGCTCGCTCAATGCTATATAGGCCTTCTTAAGGGTCGAATAAACTTGAATTCACGGATCTAGGACCGTCAGGAGGTTGCGATGCGCCGACCCCTTCTCATAGCGGCTATAACGATAGCGACAGCTTCAGCCGCCTTATTGATCGCGAAACCGGGGCAAGCAGCCGATCTCAGCGTTCATCATCGCCACGTCGCTCGCTCGGATTGTGGCCCTTCCGGTTGTCGATGGCACCGTGTCCGATGTCCGGACCTATCGTGCTATCCGCTGTACGGCGCGTACGGCCCCTACGGCGGAGCGGCCTATTGGGGTGCATATTCTTGGGGTGCAGATTCGTACGCCTATCGCTGACGTGATGCCTCCGCCCCGCTAAAGGCGGCGTTTCCAAAGTGAACGAACCGCACATGCTCCTCGGGACGTGCAGGGAATAGATTTTCGGCCCGCGGATTTGGAATGCATTGCATCAAAATAAGCGACGGAGAACTGGACCGCCTAGACGTATACTCAGTGGCGACACTATCCGAGGAATGTGGACTTAGATCAAAAGTAAATCCTGGTGAGCCACCGCATTGTTGATCCCGGTGATTGCAGCGGTGACTGTTGCAGGGTCGTGGGTAATGCTCTGAAGGATTGTCGTCGCCGCCTGGTAGGCGGCATCACCAATCGACTGCGGATCAAGGGTGGCGCCGCCAAGCTGTTGGGATGCGTCCGAGTAGGCCAATGACACTGCGATCTTGTTGGTGATTGTGTCCTGGCGTTGCGTCGCGGCCAGTACTTGCGCAGGCGTCAGGTCCGTGAAGGCCGCCAGATTGACGTCGATCAGGTCATGCACAAACTGTCCTACTAGTCCAGCACGCGCCGCCTGCACGCTCTGCCCTCCCGCCTCGGCCTGCTGCAATAGATTGGTCCAATAGGTAATGCCACCAGGATCGGCGGTATTGCCGCCGATGTTGCCATACATTGCATTGATGAAATCGCTATCGCTCAGGCCTCCGTAGATTTTATTGAAATAGGTATTCTGGGTGTTGACGAAACCTTGTCCGAGCATTTGGGCGTCGTTGAGCGTGACTGCAGTGCTACTGGCATTGGTAAGCGTCACCCCGCCGGAATCAGACTGGTTGCCGTCAAGGCCGACCCAATAGGAGTAACCGGGGAACTCGGCTGCGCGACCGTAGAGCGCAGCATAGATCCCAAGGATTTCCTGCTGGACCGAAGTTGCCGGCGGGGTAAGGGTGAAGGAGATAATATCCGAGGAGCTGACCCCATTTGAATTCGCAGTGCTGATCCCGGACAGTTCGTGTGTGCCCGCTGCCGTTCCGTCAGTCACCCACAGGCCATATTGGCCAGTTGCGTCCACACCGCTGAACAGCACCTCGCCGTTAAAGACCGTCAGGTTGGAAGGAGAAAGGCCATTCGAATTAGCGCCGGTGATCCCGGTCAGTTCGTGCGTGCCCGCCGCCGTTCCGTTGGTCGCCCACAGGCCATTTTGACCGTTCGTGTCAGTACCTTCGAACAACACCTCGCCGTTGAAGACCGTCAGATCGGAAGGAGCGAGACCGCTCGAATTAGCGCCGGTGATCCCAGACAGTTCGTGGGTGCCCGCCGCCGTGCCGTTGGTCAACCACAGGCCATTTTGACCATTCGTGTTAGTACCGTCGAACAACACCTCGCTGTTGAAGACCGTTAGGTTGGAAGGAGCGAGGCCATTCGAATTAGCGCCGGTGATCCCGGTCAGTTCGTAGGTGCCCGCCGCCGTGCCGTTGGTCAACCACAGGCCATTTTGACCATTCGTGTTAGTACCGTCGAACAACACCTCGCTGTTGAAGACCGTCAGGTTGGAAGGAGCGAGGCCATTCGAATTAGCGCCGGTGATCCCGGTCAGTTCGTGTGTGCCCGCCGCCGTCCCGTCGGTTACCCACAAAGCATTTTGGCCAATTAAGTCATAACCGTTGAATAGGACCTCGCCGTTGAAGACGGTCATGTTGGACGGCCAGAGGCCCTCGACGGTGTTTGCGCCGACAATCCCTGTCAGTTCGTGCGTACCCGCCGTCGTCCCGTCAGTCGCCCACAGGCCGTATTGGCCGTTCGTGTCAGTACCTTCGAATATGACCTCGCCGTTGAAGACCGTCAGGTTGTAAGGAACGATGCCGTTCGAGTTAGCGCCAGTGATCCCGGACAGTTCATACGTGCCGACTGCCGACCCGTTGGTCACCCAAAGGCCATTTTGGCCGCTCGTGTCCACACCATTGAACAGCACCTCGCTGTTAAAGACCGTCATGTCGGTAGGCGAGAGGCCGTTTGCAGAAGCGCCGGCGATCCCGGTCAACTCGAGAGTGTTCGCGGCCGTTCCGTCAGTCGCCCACAGGCCAAATTGGCCACTCGCATTGATGCCCTCAAAGAGAGCCAGTTGCGGCATGCCTGCCTCCAATGGTGAAAGACTAGAAAATGGCAAAAAGATTAAAAAATCGACTTTCTCCATTTAATCGTTGCTTCCGTTGTTTTCTCCCAAAAGTTGTGTTCAGACATGGTCTCCTCGACCGCTAAGAACTCGATTTTCGGCTGTTACTGCGAGTCAAGGATTAGGTTTCGCTTGTGGCGGACACCCTGCATCCAAGACAGCGGGCAACCGCAAGGCGCGCACGGTGATGAGCAGGTTCCAATGGTCCGAATTGGCCAGCATGCAGATACATGTGCTTAACGGCCGTGGCTATTAAAATGGCCTTGATATCATAACCTGGAAACTCAGCGCTGCTGCGCTCCGGAGTGGATTGATGCAGGCATGCTCGGATCAAACTCCCCAAGCGTCTTTTCAATAAATTGCTGACCGCTCAGCGGCGCATTGTTATAGGCTGCGATTATTGCCGGCATCAACTCGGATTTGCGAATTGCGGCGATGTGAATATCGTGGCGGACCAATTCCTGAAAATCACTATCGCCAAGCGCTCGGGATTGCACCGCCAATAATAGGCGCCCCGGTACAAGCCTGATCGCGTTGGATCCAGTATAATAAGACATTCTCAAAGCGGCCGATGCACTGTCGGTAAGCCAATCAAACCGTGAATTGATCGCAGCAAGAAGAAGCCAGAGCCGTGAATCGTGCGGTGCATAGGTGGTCGCTAACTCCGTCAGTGCCCGTGCGCGTTCATACGCCACCGCGTCCGTATCCGATGAATGCTTGTCTTGGTTCCAAAGCAGGTCACCGTAGGCAAATGCAGCTTGGGCCCATAAGTCGCCACGGATAAGGCCGATCCGGGCGGCCCTGGTTGCCTCATCGCGGTGCGCATATATCGATATGGTGGATTGAGCGTCAGTAGGAAATTCGACGGCCGCCGGGCGCAGGAATTCGGGTACCAGGATCCAGGCTGCGAGGCCGCCAAGAAGGCAGGCGAAGGCGAATACGGTGACGCGGAATCCGTTGATAGGGGAGGGAGCCGTTAGAATTTCGGTCATCGTTCAATCGCTTTTGGCGAAGTTTCGACCGATCGAATTGATCACATCCTCATTGTGGCGTCCACAGCCAGTGTGGATCAAATGAATTCGATACGACTGTCTTCCAGTTTTAGACAGGTCAGCCGTCCGGTCGCATAGGCCCCGGTGTCAATGTTGATCCGGTTTGGGCGAATCTCCGGCTGGAGCACGGGCGTGTGCCCATGAACGACGATCTTGCTGAAGTCGTCTTCTGACATGAGAAAATCTTCGCGAATCCATAGTAAGTCTTCTTCGCGTTGCTTTGCGAGCGGAATGCCCGGTCGCACCCCCGCATGGACGAAGAAGAAATCACCACAGGTGAATGACGATTTTAGATCACGGAGAAATTCGCGATGACTTTCGGGCATTGCCTGGTCAAGGGCGGCAGCGAGCCGGACTTGCTCGGCCGCGTTGGCATTCATCGATGGTGCAATCCCATAAGACATTAGTGTTTCGAGACCCCCTAAGCGTTGCCAGTCCTCGAGGAAGAGTCGGGTTGCTGGTAAAATTGGTAAGATAGGTTTCATGGTTGCCTTTGAGCAAAACCCCCCGAAATGTGCGTTTGCGGGCCACCAACCGGTCGAGCACCTCGCGCGAAGCCGGTCCGCGATCGATATAATCACCCAAATACACTTCAATGCTTAGCGAGGTCGGATTTATCATCCGATCCGAATCGATGCGTTCAAGCACCTCGTCGAGAAGATCCGCGCGGCCGTGGATATCACCGATCGCATAAATGCGAACACCTTCGGACACTCGTGGCTTTGGCTTCTTTTTTGAAGTTTTTGATCGGAAACGGATCATGTCGGTTCCGCTAGCCCAAAATCAATAGTAATAGGTCGACGATGCGCACGTGACATTCCCCAGAAAACACCAGATCACCCCCCGATCGGAGCGAAGAGTTTTGCGAGTGGTTTGTCTGCTGTAGATAGATGTTTGCCGAAGCAAATACAATGTGTCCGAGAACGACGCCACGCGAATAAATGAATGTCTGCCGGCTGGAGTGCAGTCTGATTATTAATTCAAGCGGCTCTTGCTCTGGGCGATACCTATGCCAACGATCACTGCGACGATTATCAAATCCGGCGTACTAAACAAGGCCGCGTTGCCGAACGCCAGCAAGATAGCGGCCACGAGGCAACTCGCCCCGGCTGTTGAGTAAAATAAATCTCTGCGGCGCAGCAACGCACCGCGCAAGAGCATGACGACGAGTGCGATCGCCGCCAGCAGAATTGCCCAGAGAAACGGTCGTCCCATTTCCACGGCTATCACGGCCGCAGCAGTCGGCGCATCGGATCCGGTCGCCTGTTCATCGAGGTCTTGAAAGATGGGCAGGATGGGCGCAAATGTCCCTGCGCCGGTTCCAGCCCAGCCCGTTTCTGTCAAAACACGCTGGGTGACAGCGATCAGTGGTGCTGGCGCACGGGTTGCAAATGAAAGTGTCAAATCCATCGTCCGGCTGCCGATACGCGGGGCAACGGCGGCAATCGCAACGACCAATGCGACCGATATGATCGCTAAATATCCCCATGGGCCAAAATTAAATCGGCGGGTCACGACCACGACGGCGAGTGTCGCAACGCCGCAGCCGACGGCGAAATACGCCTGGCTCGTCGCGCCCACGATTACGGCCAGGCTGCATATCGCGACAGCAATGAAACATGCCACGAAAGCCAGCCAGTGCCACAGCGCCAGCCCACGCTGGTCCGGCGGTTGTGCTTTGCCGCGCTCAAACATGTGAAATGTTGCCGCCACCGCGAGAATAACTCCAAGACCTGCACTATCGGTCGCGGCATGGCCGGCCGGGCCGCCTTCGCTGAGGAATGCGAAGCCGCTGAGGCCGGCCGTTAAAACCATCAATGCGATTAAGGTCGCGGCCGCTGTGAGTGCGATCAAGATCCACGCCGCGCGCCGGCGATCGACCGCTACCGCTGCCGCCACTAACGCGACGGCTGCCACCGAAATGTATCGGACCAAAGAGACGAGGGTGTCGCCCGGGTTGATGCTGATGCTTCCGACGATTGGCCGTCCGAGGGCAACTGCCGCGCTTTCCCAGATTGGATTGCCGACCCCGATAGCCTTCAGCGGCAGCAGCTGAATCAGCATCCAAATCGCAGGAACGACAGCAACGATAAGCACTGGGCGAATGACAGTTGCCAAGAAACCGGCTTCGCCCGCCCGGATACGCAAGGCGATGATGGCAACCATTGCGGCTGCCGCCGCTGTGACCAAGCCGTGGACGATAGCCCCATCAAAGATGATGAATACCGGCGTCGTAAGGATCAGCAATACGAGGAAGAGTGGTACGGGAAACATGTTACCGGTTTTGACGGTCTGGCAGATGTAATCACGAGCATGCATGGGCGCCTGTGGTCGTACAAGGCCTAGCGGGCCCCTCGGGCGCCGGGAACGACCCGATCATCACGAACGTTGCAATCTGAATTCGCCCCCAATTCTGTTTGAAAGACAATAGCTTGCCGATCGCGCGGAAGCCAGACACCAAGCCGCAGCGGCTTTTAAGGCCAGCCGAATTTCATCTCTCCGCAGTGAAATCGGTCATATGGATGTCGTCGGCGGCGGCCTATTATTTTTTTGGGAGGAGGATGGTCGCGATGAAGGTGTTGGGATAAAGCAATGCAGAGGTGGCGCTCGATCGTGTTCGCAGAGGAGTATAATCAGCGAGCGGATCGTTGTGGTACCGCGATAGTCCGCGGCGAATTCCTGCCAACGCGCGCAGCGGCGACAACGAAGCGAGTGACTATTCCGCCGAGATAGCCGATTTGCAGCGCTGTTGTTATCAAAGCCATGACACGCAGAGTGGACCAGAGGCTGTCGTGGTGTGCGATGCCGAAGGCAAGGCTGGTGGCCAAGCCAATAATGATTGTTGGGCCGAGGATAAGAACTTTGAAACGCTGGCCGAGTACGGCGCCAACGAGCACGGCCGTCATCGCGAACATCGTCATCATAGTGAAATGTCTCCCGTAAGGGGACTTGGCTGGCGGGAATCGTATCGCCGGTTAAAGTCTCCCCTTGGGATGTTAATTGTTTCTTAATTTTAGGTTGTGCAGCGCGGCAGGGTAACCGACCATTTAATGGTAGTCGCAGGCCGTTATTGCGTGGCGCAACTCGCGAGCAATACCTTGAACGCCGCTTGTAAGCCCGCGAGCGCAACAACGCCATGAATTGTGGTTGGACCGTTGTTAACCTGGATAGAAAGGTCACTCTGGGCGAGCCATGCTCCGTTCACCTGGGTTGTCGCATCCCCGGGGAGGAGAATGGCCGAGCCCGGTGCAGCAACGGTCGCCTCGAATTGGGTTTCTTTGCCTGGCTTGCCGAATACGACCTGAGGTCGCGCGCGAAGCGGGAACGCCCGTATGAGAACGACAACAGTTTCGGTGCCACCTTCACGGCAACGAATCATGAGGCCGGCAAGGTCGAGGTCGGACCTCGAAGTATCGGCTGTATGCATGATGGAAATGGCATCGGCGCCTCCTTGCGGATTGGGAGTGCGCACAAAATGCCAGCCTCCTGCTAATTCGGAATTGAGCGGTCGCTCAGAGCCGCCGGCTCTGCTGGTTTCCGGGTTGGTTGCAATGGTGGCCGGTCCAATCGCAATGGCTATGAAAAAAAGCGCGAAACGGAGAGGGGAGAGGCACCGCGTCGCCGCTATTTTCATCGTACCCCGTCCACGTGCATCAGCGGTTGCGGTCCGTGCAATCCAGAAGGTTGATACCGTGAACGATAGCAATTTTCTTGATCGCGCAGAAGCCAGATATTGGCGCGAGGAAGCTATCGGCCCTCCGCACGGCCCGATCCTGGCAGAAACGCCCTTCTGGCTGCTTTACTCGGAATATTGAGCATTCGTCCTTTGTGTTGCTCTTGAATGCCAACATTGTTAGCGTAGCGACGTTTGAGGCGGCCGCTGGTGATTTGATTATCCCATTATAATCGCGATCTGACTAAAATGTGGGGCGGCGAGCGCATAGTTTCCGTCGCGCTGATCGCTAGGGTGTTGCCTTCAGGATCACTGGATGAAGCATGACGACCGCTACGCGAGCGCCATTAAATAGAATTTCGTCTCTCATTCTTTTTGCAACGGTTGCTGCCGCGCCGTTTCCCTTTGGCTCGTCGGCTCCTGCTGCAATCGCGTTTTGGTGCATAGTTCTCGGGCTTGGCGTTATTGCCGTGTCCCCGCGAGGCCTTCGCCGCGATCATATTCCGCTATTTGGCTTGGCGGTGATTGTGATCCTGGCCTATGCCTTCGTTCTACATGAGCAGCTCGCCGCACGACCGTGGATTGCGTCGCCACATCCAATTTGGCACGAAGCAGCCGAGGCTCTCGGCATGCCAATTGCACCCTCCGTATCAATTGCCCGTAATCAGCCGTTCTTCGCGCTCGGGGCGCCGGTTGCCAATATGCTGGCCGTGATCTGCAGTTTTATCGTCTGCATCAATCGCGACCGCGCCAACCAACTACTTCTAGTCATTGCCTGGTCCGGTGTGGTGTATGCCATTTATGGAATAGCGGCACACCTGATCGATCCGATGCATATACTCTGGCGCGAAAAAGATGCTTATCGCGATGTCCTCACCTCGACATTCATCAACCGCAACACAGCAGCGGTTTATTTCGGTTCGTGTGCCGTTGTTTGGTTACTATTTCTGTCGAGGTCGCTCCGCCGACGTCTGCCGCCTGGTTCGATCCATTGGAGGGGTGTGCCGCGTTGGCTTCTATCTGAAATGCCGCGCCCGATCATTTTGTCATTCACGATGTTGCTTCTTTGCCTCGTGGCGATGCTGATGACGAATTCTAGAGCCGGAATCGTCCTCTCGCTTATGGCGCTCCTCATCGCTTTCGTAGGCTTTTTCTATCGCGACTTACCACGGCGCGGCGGGGCCGCCGCAGCCTTAGTGATTGGGGGGCTCATCGCGCTCGTCTTCCTTCAGGTCCTGGGTGGAAACGTCAGCGGCCGCTTCGATGTGCAGGGACTGTCAGACGAAGGCCGTTTTGATGTCTACCGTTCGACACTAAGAATGATCGCCGATCACCCATGGTTCGGGACTGGACTTGGGACGTTTGTATGGAGTTTCCCGGCCTATCGCAGCGCCAATATCTCCATGTGGGGGGTCTGGGATCTCGCCCACAGCACACCTTTGGAGCTTGCGTCTGATCTCGGGTTGCCGCTGGCCGGATTGATTGGTCTGGCCTGGCTGTTTGTCCTAGCTGTGCTGATCCGGGGGGTGCGTATCCGCCGTCGCGACCTGATCGTGCCGATCGGGGCGCTTGCAGTCGCCATTCTTGGCCTGGCCCATTCGGTCATCGACTTTTCGTTGCAAATTCCGGGCTTCGCAATTGTAGTATTCGCTTTGGTTGGTGCGGGACTGGCACAATCATTCCCAAGTAACAATGTTAATGCTGCTGGCGATAACATTGCAGGAAACCTTGCTCCAACGGGGTTATTATAGACCTTTATCTTTGGCAATATCCCGATTGCATTATGGTTAACCTAGCTAAACGGAGACAAAGTTAATTTATCATACCGTTTTGATTGGCAGGAAACCCAACTCGGTGGTACATAATTCGAGCTTCGTATGAGGAAACCGTCGATGCGCACCCTTGACACAGAGCAACCCGCCTCACTGGCGGCGCAATCGATGCGGTATTTGGTTGGGTCGGCCATCCCATGATTGGATCGGTTACAAAGCTATTGCTGGTTAATGTGGTTCCAGGTTTTTACGGTGCGGTAGCAAGGAAGTCGCCGGCTAACAAAGGTGGGCACTGCGCCAGTAGTGCTCGGTATCAATATGCTGCAATCGAATAATGCGCAGTCCGACATTAACCGCGAAGCAGGGGGGCCCGAAGTTGTTTCCGGCGCTGAGAGTTTTCAGTCCTTCGTAAGCTTTGTTCGTCGGCAATTTTCCATCATCGTTTTTGTTACTCTTCTGGCGATCGCACTTGGCGTAATTTACGTCACTACGGCGCGACCGAGCTTCACCGCTGAGGCGCAGCTGTTGATTGATGCGCACAAGATGCAGGTATTCCAGCAGCAATCGATTTTAGGCGAACTTCCGATCGACACAGCGCAGGTGGAAAGCCAAGTCGAGGTTTTGAGGTCCGAAAACGTAGTCGGTGCCGTTGTCAAGAATCTCCACCTTACTGGGGACCCGGAATTCGTAGGATCGGGCGGTGGGTTGCTGGGAGCGCTGTTTGGTTTCGTTCTCAGTCCGTTTGAATCTGACCAAGCTTCCTCGGAATTTGAGCTTTATCGGCGAGCGATTAGCACCTTCAAGAGCAGATTGAGCATCAAACGCATTGGCCTGTCTTACGTAATAGACATCGGTTTCCGATCATATGACCCCGAACATGCCGCACAGATCGCGAATGCGGTTGCGGATGCCTATATCGTTGATCAATTGGAGGCCAAGTACCAAGCAACACGGCGAGCCGGCGCTTGGCTGCAAGACCGAATAAAGGAATTGCGCGATCAAGTTTCTAATGCCGAGCGGGCCGTAGTGGAATTTAAAACAAAGAATAATATTGTCAGCACTGGCGATACTGCCAGGCCGCTGCTAAGCCAGCAGCAGGTAGCCGAACTTAGTAGCCAGCTCGTTATTGCCCGTGCGTCTACAGCTGAGACAAAAGCCCGCCTTGATCGGATCAATTCGATCCTCAAGGCAGATTCACCCGATGCGTCGTTAGGTGCGACCGTCACGGACACTTTGAAAAGCGAAGTCGTTTCAAAGCTTCGCTCGCAGTACCTCGAGCTGGCCGCTCGTGAAGCCGATTTTTCGATGAAATACGGGCACGATCATCTAGCTGTAGTCAACTTGCGTAATCAGATGCGCGAGATTCGCAATTCCATTTTTGACGAGCTCAAACGTCTCGGCCAGACCTACAAGAGCGACTATGACATTGCCAAGCAGCGTGAGGCCGGTGTTCAGAAAGAACTATTGCAGGCCGTATCGCAATCCCAGGAAACCGATTCCGCATCAGTTACGCTGCGCGAACTACAAAGTACCGCGCAGACATACAAGTCGCTCTATGACAATTTTTTGCAGCGCTATATGGAATCAGTACAGCAGCAGTCATTTCCAATCACTGAAGCTAGACTGATTTCATCGGCGTCCCGACCGTTGCAAAAAAGCAATCCAAAAACGCTTCTAGTCTTGGTGATCGCGAGCCTAGGCGGCATGCTCTTTGGTTTTGGAATTGGGATGTTGCGGGATTTGTCAGACCGCGTGTTCCGCACCAGCGGACAAGTCGAAAGTTTACTTCAAACGGATTGTATTGCCCTCGTGCCGTTATTGACGGGTGACGAGAAGAGCGATGGTCCCGACACCGTAAAAACGAATGTGAGGGCGAGTGATCCGAAGACCAGCGCGCCCGGTCAGAATAAAACCCCGACTATCGCTAGTTCACTATTGTCGTCTTCTGAGGCGTTCCGCTCGTTTTCGTTAGTTTCAGATCTGCATGGATCGATGAAGTCGAGCAAGAACAAAATGGATGTTCTTGCCTCATCACTTTCCGATCAAGCGAAACCGGCGGCCGCACTATCGTCGGGTGCCAGGAGCACCCAGAATTCTGCTGATCTAAGGACAATCATGCGTGGTGACGATGCGCATTGGACGCTCGTCAATGCGCCATTTTCGCGTTTTACCGAGGCGATCCGCTCGATTAAGCTTGCTGTCGATTTGAACGGAGTTGTCAAGAGCAACCGGGTCATTGGCCTCACCTCGTCTCTGCCAAACGAAGGAAAATCGACGGTTGCAGTTGCACTTGCGCAGTTGATGTCGCAGGTGAGCGCGCGGACAATTTTAGTTGATTGCGATCTGCGCAACCCGTCTTTGTCCCGTACGCTCGCTCCTGGCGCCGAATCTGGGCTGCTTGAAGTCATTGCGGAAAAAGCATCTCTCGAAGATGTCATCTGGACTGAGCCGTCTATTAATTTGGCAGTCTTACCGGTGGTGATAAAATTTCGTCTGGCACATTCGAGTGAAATTCTTGGCTCGGCCCAAATGAAAAAATTGTTTGAGCAACTTCGTGAAAAATACGATTATGTCGTGGTCGATTTGCCACCGCTCGCACCGATTGTCGACGTCCATGCAACGACACATCTGATGGATTCATTTGTTTATGTCATTGAATGGGGTCGCACGAAGTTTGACGTCGTGGAGCTTGCTCTCGGCCATGCACAAGGTGTCCGTGACAATCTGCTTGGCGTTGTACTCAACAAAGTTGATATGAATGTTTTCGGCCGGTACGAAAGTCATCGGGAGAGTTATTATTATAATAGGCATTATGCGCGATATGGCTATACGGAATGAGCAATAAGCTTCACGGTCCCACAAATAGCCGCTACAGCATTATATATCGTATCCCTTTTGTCATTTTTGGTTGCATTACAGTCATTTGGGGGGGCGTGAATTTTCCGGGTTTTTGGCGGCAGACGTCTATTGAACTCACTGCAAAGAACATTATCACCGGTGCGCCATACAAAATCGAGACGCTTATGGGGCAAATGCCTATCGTGGAAGTGACTGAAAAATCAGAGCGTTGCCATCCACGAGCTCTATGGAGCGCGGCAATAATTCGGCTTCGAATTGTGGAGCAAGCGAACTCTGGCGGCGCTGAAAAATCCATCGATGTGCAACAATTTAAATCGTCGCTCGACAATTCGATCCGCAGCTCGCTTTCCTGCTCGCCCGCTGATCCCTTCTTATGGCTTGCATTTTATTCGGCGGAAGTCGCGAAAAACGGCTTCGACCCGAACTCTCTAAATTATCTGCGGATGTCGTATAGGCTTGGTCCGAATGAAGGCTGGGTCGCGCTTAAACGTAACCGTGTTGCCCTAACTATGTATGACCAACTACCTGATGATTTGGCAAAGAGCGCGACCAACGAATTTGTCGAATTGGTCGGAAGTAACTTTTATAATGAGGCAGTGGATATTTTTGTTGGTCCCGGCTGGAAGATGCATGAGCGTTTATTGCAGGCGCTTAATCAGCTTGAGATAAATCATCGCCGCACATTCGCGAGGACCTTGCATCAGCGGGGCTACGACTTAGCCGTACCCGGTGTAGATCCACCATACAGCGACCCGCGGCACTGAGAGCCGAGAGCCGACTGGGAAAAAGAAACCTTTAACATTAATCCCAATTGTGACGTATGCACTCCAGCGATGAGTGATCAAGATTGAGGGAGCCATTGCAATCGGGATTTTGTATAGTTTTCTGATAGTGCACAGAACCTTTCATAGAGCGGCGGGTCAGCAGATGCGGAGCTGATTGAGTAGGGCAGAGGCCAAAGCAAATGCGGACAAGCAAATTCCGCCCCTGGCACAGAACCAGTAAGGCGTGTCACGAACGCTGGCGCGGAGCGTTAGGAGCCGCAGTCAGGCGCGGCAGGATATCCGGGCTGGCAGTTACGAACGATCACCGAAGACGAGCGCCGGCGAGTACCGCATGAGGCGTCAATTCGCGGGCAATGCCTGTCCGCAAGAATGCACGCGCGAGAATTATGCATAAGGCAATCGTATAGGAACAGTTGGCTGGCAGTTGCTCGAACAAAAAGGATAAACAGATTTGCATAGTGAAGAAAGCGAAAAATACATCTTCGTTTCCTCGAATGCGGAAATTAACTGAAAAGGCAGCGATTAAAATTGCGAACGGCAACAGACCAAATATGGCGCAAAAATAAACGAAACCGTCGTGTGGCGTTGATATGCCCGTTTGTTCAGCCATAAGGAATTGGAATCCTGCAATCGGTACACCGAAGGGATATGTGAGCATCATTTCCGCTCCGGCCAGCGTCGTGCTAAGGCGGTCGGTAAAATTACTCGCGAGCATCGGATCGTCTAGGAAACGAGAAGCGAAGATATCGAATTGCGATAACATTATCGCAGCAATCGCAAGCACACCGACAACAACAAAGGGCTTCACAACCTCGAGTCCCCTCTGCCGCCAGAAAAGTAACGAAATTCCGAGAGTGGCGCCCCCAGCGAGAAATCCTCCGCGGGTTTGCGTGTAGTAAAAAGTTATTATGAGGCCGACCGCGACGAGAACCGCCGGGAGAAAGCGGCGGTGGACTATGAGAAAGTACGCACCTGCCGCTGAAGCAAGAGCTGCAACGTGACTGGCCTCATTGGGGTGACCCCAAAGTGCCGTATAGCGCGACAAAATACCATTACCGTTCAGCCGAAAGACGGGATCTAAGGGGGATGTCAATCCGAGATCGGCCAGCGTGGAGGAGGAATTAAAGTCTTGAAGCACAAAGATTGGAATGGTCGCGAGGAGACCAATAATAAGTCCATAGCAGAATAGATTAACCGCGCGCGCATCGCTTAGAAGCAACGCCACATACAGACCTGCAAAACCGTAACTCGTATATCGTGCGACGATAATTTCTGTGTGTGGCTCGAGCCAAAAATATGGATCAAATAAGCGAAACGAAATGAGGGTCGCTATCAACAGCCCGAACAGCATTAAGCTTATGACGCTACGGCGGACAAGTATGTGAAATCCAAGAAAAACGACCGCAACGATCGAAAGAAGGTCGGTTATACGGAATCCGTAATTGCCGAGTGCAAGTGTGCCAAAACGGCCACCACCAACCAGAATATTGAATTCGATGCAAAAGCCGAATGCAAATGCGAGAGCATTTTTCCAGCCGGGCATAGAAAATCGACGTCCTCTCGGTTGCTTTGATTGAATGCTTGCCGGGCCTATCGTTCGCAATACGTTTGCTCCAGTTCGGAACGCTACCTGATTCGCTATTTGATTTCGGGGTAGGAAAGTGATTGAGGCTCTGTGCTGGTGAGTTCGTCCTTGATCAATTTCAACCACGCCATAGCTGACACCGCAAAGCTGTAGCGCGCCGCATGCACTCGACCCCTACCTACCATACTTGACCGCAACGAAGAATCCGTGGCAATCCGACGAATAGTCGCAAGCCATTGTTCCGGTTCGAAAGGAGAGCACAGGATGGCGGCATCACCGCAAACTTCCGGAAGGCTGGCGCGATTGGATGAGATGACGGGGCATCCACAACTCATTGCCTCAAGGGGCGGCAGCCCAAACCCCTCTTCGATTGATGGAAAGGCTAGGCAGAGTGCGCGCTGGTACAGCAGCGAAAGGTCGTCATCGTCAACGCGTCCAAGCACTAACGTATTCGTCAGGCCTTTGCCAAGCAGCGTGTCGCCGGTTGCGAATACTTTATCGTCGATATCGCCAGCAATTACTAGACTAATTTCGTACTTTTGCAGCTGAGGGGCAATCGAAAGCAAAAGCTTTAAATTCTTGCTCTCCGACATGGTTCCCACCGCAAATACGAAGGTGTCCGGTAGCCTAGATGCGGCAAGCCGAGATCGCCTTGAATCCGAACGTCGAATGTAATCGACAGCGTTCGGAATCACTACAATGCGGTCCGCTGCCGTAACGCCGTAAGCTGAAAGTTGGTTTGCAGAATAGCGAGAGACTGTAACTATCCGCCTTGCTCGTCGACCGATTAGCGGAAGCAAGATACGATAGGCCAAACGGAACTGGTATGAGTAGTTACCGGGAATAGTAAATATGTTTGCGTCGTGAATGCAGACGAGGCCAGGCGCTGCGACAGGGGCGAGATTACAAAAGTTCACCGTCAATCGCCCGGCAGCGGCGCGGGGAAGCGTAACTTGCTCCCACCAATAGCCTTCACCCCCCGGCACGTGGCGTATCGAGATGCTTCGCCAAGCTGGTGGGCGATCGACAGGATGCGGAACAAGGACTTCGATTGTGGGCCAAACCTGCGGATCTGCGTTAGTCAAAATTTCATCGATGGAACTTAGAATTCCGAGAGCCACACGCTGAACGCCGGTCACCTCTTGATTAAGGAACCGGCCATTCACGATTACCTCCGCGAGTTTCATTTCATGATCATTGATAGGCGTGGTTTACCCCTTGGGCATTTGTACAACGAGGTGCATGCGATTTGCTTTATCGATCCGTGCTATGCCTAAACTGGAAATGATCCCTGCGATCCTGAAGAGGCGGCCAGAGAGTGTTACCGTACGCCAACTGCCAGTCTGTGCGCAGCGGAGAGCCCCCTAGAAATCTACGATAAGCTGGTACCGTGGCCTCGAGCAAAACAAATGCCGCAGGCCATATCAACCCATGTAATATATAGCATTAAAATTCGAGAGTCCTGAAAAGTCGCGTTAAGCCAAGCTTTTAGATATTGTCTCGTGGACGATTTCCGCTGATTTTCTCCACCCGCCCGCATCAACGGAGACCTGATAGGCATTGCGCCTTTGCTGACACTCGTCGCCATCGAGAATTCGACGTATCGCAGATACAAGAGCCCGTTTGTCACCTCGCGGAAACGTCGCGCCCCCCAATGGCGAGCGAATCGCTTCCGGTATGCCGCAAACCTCTGTTCCAATGACTGGCGTTCCGGTCTGTAAGGCTTCAAAAACCACATGGGGTGAAGCATCAAAGCGCGATGCGACAATCAATGCACGAGCGTTTGAAATCAGCACCTGCGCGACAGTGCCCGGTACCACCCACGGCATTGTGATGACTGCGGGTGATGCCGGAAGAGTAAGACCGGTTGGATTACCTACGATAATTGTTCTGTAACTTGGAAAGTCGTTATGAATCTCGGCACCCGCCGCTGCGACAACATCCATCCCCTTCCGAAACCACTGATTGCCGATACTTATAAAATAGTCCCCACCGGCCCTCGAAAAATTTGGTTTTGCCAATTCGTGTAAGGGGCCCCAGCCGATGCGTGTCACATCTTGCTCCCTTAAGGCATGGACGTGCAAAAGCTTTTGACGTGCCCAATCTGATAAGGTGAAGACATGTCGGGCGCCCGTATAAATCCGTTGTTGCCGACGAAAATATTCATGGCGCCAACGGGATGGTCGCCATTCAGCTGGATAATCATTGTCATTTGGATCAAAAGGGCCATCCGTGATGAGAAAGTACGGAATTGATTTGCTGGAACATTTCACGGGAGAAAATTGTGCGCCCCAATAGAGCACAGCGTGCGCGGAGGGCATGCGTTCAATCAAAGCTTGATTCTGTGCTTCGACAGCCCTGGCGACTTGCGGTGAGAAATCTAGATCTATCAGCGACCGCGGCATGCTGGGCCTTAGCGAGGCTATCAAGCCAAGGAGTTTGGCCTTTTTAGACGGCTGAACAAATCCCAAATCAATGTAATTTGCGTCGAGTTTTGCTAGCTCCCGAAAAAGCATCCTCGCTCTATCATTTTTGGCAAAACAAATGATCATCATCTGACGCCGGCCGTAACCGTATCTGAGATACTTTGCAAAGTTTACCCTTCGATAGCGTAAAGCAAAAATCTTTGCCGCTTGTTATTCGACGTGGCTAATCGGCAATTCGCGAGGAAGTCCATAGTATGGAATTCTCGCCGACCGGCACCTACGTAGATTAGGTTTCTGGACCGCGCTAAGTTGCGAGAAAAGATGGAACTCATTTTGGCTTGCCCCACACAGCACCACATGTCGATCGGAAGGATAAAATAGCAAACATGCAGACAGTAGCCCAGCTTAGATGAAAGGCCTTAAAGCAACATTTTTATAGACTGAGCTGGTAGGCGCAGATTATGATCAAATAGTAAATAGGAAAACGGATGGGAATGAGATTGGTGGCAAGGTATTTTTTTGGCGCAATACTGATTTCCCTGGTTAGCGTGTTTGCGTTGGTTGGTATCCACTTCTATGAGCGGCTCACGGCCTCGCCATCCGGCTTAATTGAGCGACAACTCATAAAGTTGCAGCGTAGTGGAAGCTGTGCTGACCTCCCAAGGTTCGGGGTGTCAACTCATCAAGGAAGAAATCCTCCCGAAATAAATATCAAACTCGTCACGAAAATAGGGGCTCAGGTCGTCCGATTTGACATTTTTTGGAATGCGCTTGAGAAAGCGGGAAGATTTGAATTTGAGCAATATGATGCGCTGATCCGGGGCCTCCGTCAGAGGGGCAAAACCGTATTATTGATCCTGACATATGGGCACCCCGATCATTCTGATATGTCAGCGGGCGGATCCTTCCTGCCACCTCGGACCCCCGAGCAACGCGAAGCCTTTTATGAATATGTTCGGGCAGTCGTAAATCGCTATCGCGGATTGGATATGGCGTATGAAATCTGGAACGAGCCTAACATGAAATCGGCGTGGGACCCGAGAGCTTATGGCGAACTGCTTGTGGGAGCGACCAGAGCAATTCGTGCGGTTGACCCCCAAGCAAAGATTATTGCGGGCGGGATAGCCAACGTTAAAAACCGAGACAGTTATATAAGCAGTTTAGTCGCTACTACGAACCTTGATAACATCAATGCGTTAGCGTTTCATCCATATCGTCAAGATGCACCAGAGAATAGTCTTGCTGATATTGCGGAGTTTGAAGCCGCCGCAATGAAAATAAATGTGCCGAAAGCGTTCTGGCTTACTGAGTGGGGCTACAGCGAAACTTGGCTTGTGAAATTCGATTTAGCTGACAAAGTGCGAAAACGTCAAGCAATAATGATCGCGCGATTAATGCTAACGGCTGCAATTGCGAAAGCAAAGGTCCTTACGATATATGATCTCATTGACGACGGGCTGGACATAAACGATCGAGAGCACAAATTTGGGCTCTATGATTACGAATTTAGGCCAAAAGAAGCGGCTAAGGCCTTCCGCACTCTCGCTACTTTAATGGTGAACTGTGATCAATATAGGTTTGAATTTGATGCGGCAAGAAACATTATCATCGCGACTTTCAAAAAAAATCCAGGTGTTACTCGTGTTATTTGGACCTATGATTCCGTGAGGGATCGGGAAATTTGTGTCGAATTAACCTCTTTCGGCGCCCCTCATCTGGCGGACATCTTTGGAAATAGAATTATGTTTAGCTCATGTGGTGGCGTGTCAAGCGCGAAAATCAATATATCTGAAGCTGTTGGTCCGGTAATTTTATCATCTGGCGATTAGGCACTTATGCGGATCCTTCACCTGAGTGCTCTTTATCCTCCTAATTTGCTGGGGGGGGCCGAACGGTTTGTCGCGGTTCTCGCGCAAGAACAGGCCCGATCGGGTCATCATGTCGGTGTGGCGACACTGACGCGGGAATCTCAGCCGCCGCACGAGGAAAATGGCGTTCTCGTCCATCGAATGGGTCATGCCAATCTGTATTGGTACGAAGATCGGTCGAAACACACGGTTCCTGCGCGATACATCAATAAGCTCCTAGAAAGCTGGAATCCAATCACTGTCCGACACGTCCGGAATGTTATTGAGTCGTTTGGTCCCGACGTCGTGAACAGCCACAGCATGGTCGGCTTTGCGGTGTCCAGCTGGAAGGCAGCGGCGGAGCGCAATATTCCGATCGTACATACGTTGCATGATTTTAATTTATTTTGTGCGAAAGCGAACGCGTTTCGTAATGATCGGATGTGCGATGGCATCTGTCTTGCTTGTCGTGTCACCGAGCCCAAGCGGTGGCTCAGTCGTCTCACCTCGGGTGTCGTTGGTGTTAGCCGAGATGTGCTGCAGCGCCATCTCGAACGTGGCTTTTTCGGACATATCCCACCGGAACGACGATCGGTGATCTGGAATCCGCCGTCGGTCTCGGGGCAAGACCATTTGGCCCGATCGTCACGCTCGTCAGAGGCGCCTTTCACAATCGGCTTCATTGGACGGATCGTGCCCGAAAAGGGGATTTCGATCTTGCTCGATGCGATTGCCGGCCTCCCGCCCCAAGGGTGGCGGCTGCTCGTAGCCGGCAACATCTTGCGGCCGCTTGATCCGTCGGCGCTGCGGGCAAAAACCGCTGGCTTACCGGTAGATTGGCTCGGCGTCGTTCCGGCAGCTGAATTCTTTTCTCAGATCGACATATTGGTCGTCCCTTCGATCTGGGCTGAGCCGTGTCCGCTGGTCGTGATTGAAGCGTTCGCGTTCGGCGTGCCCGTGGTCGGCTCACGGATCGGCGGTATCGCGGAGCTGATTGAGCAGGGCGTTACGGGCTGGCACTGCGAACCCGGCAACGTCGCGGCCCTGCGCACGATTCTTGCCGAACGCATCCGTGAGGGCCGTAAAGCCTTGCCGGCGGCGACTGCCTTTGCCCGGATAAAATCCGAAACGACCCTTCAGCGTGTCGCCGAGCATTATGAGGACGTGTATCGGGGCATCGGCGCAGAGCGCAAGACGGTTATTACTGATTAAGGCTGTTGCAGCGCCAGGAGCTTTGCGACGAATAAGTCTTGCGATTATTCTACTTCGGTACTTCCAGGGGGCTGCGATACTACGTTGACGCCTAACTCTGCAAGATGTTTCAGAGAACGACCGGATAGCACTGTGTCGAAAAGTGCTATGATGCGACGCTTGAAGACGTCTAATGTGAAATGACTAAGTGCGCGTTGGTGTCCGGACGACCCAAGTCGCCGAGCAAGATCGGGATCTTCAATCAGTTGCGCAATTGCTTTAGCGAGCGCATCAGGATCCCTGGGAGGAACCAAAAGACCGGTCTCGTGATCGATAGTTATGTCGGTTATGCCAGTCGGCAGGCAAGAGACCACAACTGGTAGGCCCATTAGTTGGGCTTCGGCTTGGACGAGGCCAAATGCCTCTGTCGTGTCGACGGAAGGCAATACCAAAAGATCCATCATTGCCAGCGCGCGAATTTTGCTCAGTTCATCGACAGCGCCCAAAAAATGCGCACGGTCTGATATTCCGGCAGCGCGAACTAGCTCTACTATTTGAGACCGCAGAGGTCCATCTCCAATCAACAAGGCATGGACGCCATCAAGTTGCGCCAATGCTTCGATTAGAATTGGAAGACCCTTGTAGCGCACAAATCGCCCGATGAAGCCAACGACAGGTGCAGGGCCAAAGCGCAGTCGTCGCTGAATGGCCAGCTCGGCGCGCAGCGAAATATCAAGGTCATAGGCGGGTGCATCGACTCCCCATGGAATCTCGACAAAGGAGCCAGCTCTCCGCGGAAGATCTTTCGAGGCTGCGACGTTCTTAAGGGAGTTTACAACAACGCAGGTCGCCTGGCGAACAAGGTGTCTGTAGATTGGCATCATCACGCGCCGAAGGATAGGACGTCCGTAGACATCGGCGTGGTGCGTCACGATCAGGGGAGCTTTGTAACGAACCAATGATAACATCGCGGCACCCCAGAAATTGGGTGCATTGAAATGCACGAGATCGGGTTCAAGTGTATGCAAGTGACTAAACATCGACGGACTCAAAGGCTGTGAACTATAGATCAATGAGGTTCCGCAACGTAGAACCGTGACATTGCCCTCCTTTTCGATATGGTCGCCAGGCTGCTTGTTATGAACGACGACTGTAACGCGATATTTCTGCGAAATGGCGCCGACGACGTCGCTCGTGTAGCGTTCAACTCCTCCAAGCTCTGGCGGATAATATTTTCCAACAACGACTACGTGTTTCATTTCAGACATGAATTTAAACCACCGCCCCCTAGGGGATCATAAAAACTTTTGTTTGAGACCGCGGTCGATATGCGAATTTGCACTTTCGCCGCCCGATTCGTCCATCGAACACGGTATGACCAGCTAGGCCAATTGAGTATAAAGTCTTGTTCCTCATACCTAAATCGCCGACAAAAGCAAAAAACTGCCAAACGTCATAGCATGGTGCCGCTGTTAAAGCGGTTCTTATAAAATAGAATCGTATTCACGGGTTCTCTACCCAAAAATGAAATGGTAACAGGGCCGCACTCCATCCGACGAGTGGTGTCAACAGGTTCGCCGCAAATGTCGAATTCATCAAAGTCAAATGATCTTAACGGACTCGATCGGTTAGATAAGAATGTTATTTCTAATTCCGAGGATGAGACTCGACTGTTCATGAAAGTTAGAAATGAAGCACGACGACTGCCATATTTTTTGAATTATTATAGAAAGCTAGGAATTTCTAGGTTTTTTATAGTTGATAACGGATCTAATGACCATACAGTTGAATTTCTGAAAAGTAGCAGAGATTGCCATGTGTTCTTCACCAATCAGAACATGGCTAATTCACGCGCTGGAATAAACTGGATTGAGCCACTTTTAAAAACTTACGGGCAAAATAAGTGGTGTGTGATCGTCGACGCGGATGAATTGTTAGTCTATCCGAATTCAGAAAAACTGCCTCTTACTGAGTTTTGTCGAAAACTCGACCGCAGGAATGAAAATGCGTTACCGTGCATAATGATTGACATGTATTCGGATGGCAACATTGAAGAAGTCGCGTATCATGAAGGACAATCTCTAATTGAAGCGTGCCCGTTTTTTGATCGAAGTGGATACCGCTATCTACCAATATTTCATAGCGACGTTCCAATTATTATTGGAGGGCCGCGGCTGAGAACGTTTTTCCCGGAACTGCTCGATTGGCGATTTTCAGCTCGTGCCCGAAGGTGGACACTTGATAACTTTGTCAAAGTGATTAGGAGGGTGCCTTACCTTAAGCAGTTACCGACTCTGCAAAATCTGAGGCCACTGGTCGCGCCCATGCTTAACAAGGTGCCGCTTGTCCGTTGGAACGAGCAAATGTCTCTCCGTCCGGCGGCTCACTTTATTTCGGGAGCGCGTGTGGCTGCGGGCAGTGGAGCCCTGCTGCACTTTAAGTTTCTTGGCGACTTTGGTCGACGATTAGACGAGGAAGCCATTCGCCAAGCCTATGTCGGGGATGAATACAAGCGCTACTACAAACGTGTTGGACAGGAAACATCGCTTAATTTTATGTGTGAGATGTCGACCCGATTTAGCAGCTCACGGCAATTGCTCGAATTGGGGCTGCTTAAGGATCTGGCCTGACCTCGTCACTTGAAACGTCACGTATTTTTGGGAGCGTTCCTGCTCGGCACCGGGTGACTGGCGAGCTGTGGACTGAATTGAATTATGCACTTCCTGAACCGCTTCGTCACCGGCGACCTGCTTGGCATCTCTGGAACCGGCAGTATAGGGAAGAGCCAAGTTGGGAGGGTTAGGTCCGTAACGGCATCAACTTGCTTGAGCATACCAGAATTTGGCATAGTTGCTCGGAATCAAGGGGTTCAGAAGTGTTAATATCAATCTGTGTATGCACTTACAACAGAAGTAAAATTCTTACCCATTGCTTACATTCCCTTAGTCAGCTAACTGATCCTCGCCCAAAACACGATATAGAAATCATTGTAATCGACAATAATTCGAAAGATGAAACCGCCGAGTTGGTAGGAAAGCTCATTCCCTCTTTCCCTTTCGAGATGCGGTACATTTTCGAGGGAGAGCAGGGGATCTCCGCTGCACGGAACAGAGCTGTAGTTGAAATAAAAGGGGACTATTTAGCATTCTTGGATGATGAGTGCGTCGTGGCACCAAACTGGCTATCGATTGCAATTTCAGACATCGAGCATCATTACCCATGCGTTATTGGTGGGCCTTACGTTGGGGCGTTTCTTCCAGGCGACAGGCCCAATTGGTTTAAGATCGAGTACGGAAATGCGTATTTCCTCAAACACCGGTATGAAAAAGGCTTCCAAGATGAATTTCGTGCATCTGGAGGAAACATGTTCGTACGTCGCGACGTTTTCGAGACATTGCGGTTTGATGTTACTCTGGGCATAAAAGGCGGCGAGCTCAAAATGGGCGAAGAAGTAGATCTGCAGGAACGATTCCTGCAAGCTCACCCTTCAGAAAAGATATTCTATGAGCCAGCAATTATTGCGCGGCATTTTATATTGCCTGAAAAGATGCGACTGTCCAATGCTGCTAAGCGGGCATTTGCGGCAGCCCTAGGAAGCTCAGGGAGGATCGATCACAAGCATTTTTTGCTGGCCTTGAGCAAGGCTTCTGCTCACACAATTCTATTTCCAATTACGTGTATTTGGCGCGACAGAGTGAAATATCCATTCTGGCAAAACGTCGTATACGAGCGAGTTATTCCGGCGACGTGCTTTAATGCCGGCATAGCGGCAAAATACCTATGCGATCGCTTTAGCTAGAACATATACCCACGAATTGTCCGAATCGTTATAATGGACGGGTCCCTCGTGGCCCTCAGAGTCGGTTTCGAAAGTCATGACGCCCGTGCGATCCGGCGTGCGAGGAGCATGACGGAGGCGGCGTAGAGAAAGGCGCGTGCGGAATTGATAGTGGCCTCGAAATCCTTTGCCAGTCTTCGGTTCCGCCCGATCCAAGCGAAGAACCGCTCTACGACCCAGCGCCGCGGGTTAACGACAAAGCCGACCTGATCGGGATTCTTGCGCACAATCTCGACGGCGATCAACGTCGCCTTGGCGACCTTCTCACCTGCATATCCGCTATCGGCGAAGACGCGCTGGATGAATGGGAAGATGCGGCGCGAGACACGCAGAAGCGGTCCGCCGCCGTCGCGATCCTTGATGCTTGCTGGGTGCGGTTCGAGCACGAGACCACGGCCATCCGTATCGACAAGAGCATGGCGCTTGCGCCCGTTGATCTTCTTGCTCGCATCGTAGCCGCGGGGCCCGCCAGCCTCGGTCGTCTTGACGCTCTGGGAGTTGATGATCGCGCCGGTAGGACTGGCTTGTCGTCCGATCCGTTCGCGATCGAGCATGACCAGGGCGTGATTGATCTTCTCGAAGCGACCCTCGTCGCGGAACTTGGCAAACCAGCGATAGATGGTGCTCCATGGCGGCAAGTCGCTCGGCAGCAGACGCCACGGACAGCCAGACCGCATCACATAGAAGATGCCGTTGATGATCTCGCGCATTGGCCAAGCCCGTGGTCGACCCGTGATATTAGCCGCTGGCAGGTGAGGTTCGATCACACCCCATTCCTTATCAGTCACGTCCGTTTGGTATCGGTTGGTCTTGCGAATATGCTGCTTTCGGGTGGTTGGGGTCCACATGGCAACTCCGGGGTTGGTGTCAGACCCCCCTGGAATCACGTCGACTCCAGCCACTCAACCTCTTTCGAAACGGCCTCTCAGCTAGTGGTGAAAGTCAGGTAGTGTCCAGAATCTTTCGCACATTTGATCAGGCGACGGCTCCGGTTTGCATGATCTGCGGTTGATAGAGAGGCCGCAATTTTGCGGGTTTTTGTCATGATACGTGAGCACCAAGCGTCAAATTCGCACTACCAGGTGATCACAGTAGATTCAGATAGGGGCTTGCGGGCCAGACAATATTCTAAATAGTACTCCAATATCGTGTTGCTTTGGACCTTTTGGCTTAGAATTGAATTCTTCTTTTTAATTCTTCAAGGAGCTGTACGCAATGGAAATAGATGCGTCGTCAACCTGTTTCATTGAAGAAGTGGAAAAAGCGGTCACCTCTTTCAAAATCCGCGTTGCGACAGATCTCGCAGAGTTTTCCAAACTATGGCCACGCACCGACCGCCGCGGATCCGAGCAGCATAGCTATGTGTTCCAGTGCGCGGATATCCTGGAGCTATGGTGCGACACCGTTGGAAGGGCCCGGGGAACACAAATGCTCTTCGTCGCCGTGTTCGATGACATTGGACGGCCGATGCTTCTGTTACCTTTAGGTATCGAGCGACATAGCGGAATTCGTATTCTACGCTTTCTTGACGGGGGGCTCTGCGATTACAATGCACCCATCGTATTCGAGCCGACACGAACTTGGGGACGCCACACTGTAGAGCGGATGTGGCAGGAACTGATACGAGCGCTGCCCCGTTTCGATATCGCGATGTTCGATAAAATGCCAGCCGATATTTGCGGTGTGCCAAACCCTTTCATCGAACTTGGAGCACCCTTTCCCCCCTCGGGGCATTTTGTGAACATAACGAGCAGTTGGGAGGAATACGCAGCAAAACGGCTGCCCTACAAAAGGGAATCCAGCTATCAGCGCCGCAGACTGGCCAAATTTGGCCGGGTCGCTTTCAAAGTCGCAGAAACTCCAGCCGATCGGCAACGCATACTCCAAGCGATGATGTGCCAAAAGTCACGACGATATATCGAAACCAGGGGAGCGGACGGTCTCGACCGCCCTGGATATAGGCAATACTACATCGCAATGACTGAGCGCTTCACTTGGCCCAGACCGTTATTTATTTCGGCTCTTGAAGTCGACGGCAAAATTCTCGCAACGAATTGGGGTCTTATTTCTAATAAGAGATTTTTCGGCATAGTCATGAGCTTCGAAGGTGGCGAATGGAGAAGCTTTTCACCCGGCCGGCTCTTGCTCGAAGATTTGCTCAAATGGAATTTCACCAATGGAACCACGGTCTTCGATTTTGGCATCGGAGACGAGAGCTATAAGGTCGCATACACCGATCAGACGCTCGTGCTTTATCAGGCGATTATTCCCGCGACTGCAATCGGGAAGGCTTATCAGGTCGGACGGAACACAAAGGCATGGCAACTCATGAAGAAAGTGGCAACCCAAGCGGTCAACAAAATTAATTGGTAAAAATTCAGTTCAGGAGGGACGAGCTAGGCGACCTTTTCAAGCCAAAATCGCGTAGCTGCGCACCGCACTTGTTCTCATTTCGCGCTTTCTCATCAGGCAAATGTGACGAACTGCCATTCTGGTCTGCCTGATAATTTCATTCCGTCGTCGGCGCTTTTGCAACGACGTAATAATACGAAGGTATGAAATAGCGTGGCACTTTTCGAGGATGAAGGCTACTTATTACTTCGAGGGGCTGAAATCCGGCGGAATGAATGTCAAGCTCTATTAGCTCCGGGGTCGAGCAATAGCCTCTGATTCCGCCATGCGCTGGATCAAGGTAATATCCTGCGCCAGCATGGAACGCACCGGAAGTCAGCAAGTGGACTGCTACAGGCATGGTCTTGACGGCTGCGCGCGCCAATTTCCAAACCTTTCGAATGAGCCCTGCGTTATCCAAACTTGGTAGATTGAGAAGCATCTTCGCATTGTGGGACGAAAAGATGAATAGGCCGCTCGGCGTGAGCACGCGGAATACTTCCAAATAACATCTCAGCCGACTTTCCCTCGTTGGAATTGCATCGATTCCGTTAAAGGAAAATACAACAATGTTGAAGCTGGCATCGTCAAACCCACTCAGGTCGGTGGCATCGGCGCAATAGAAAGTATTTTCCGGAAATCTTGTGGCACAGGTATCGACCATAGCCTTGACATAATCGACACCAACATAACGGCGGGCCTTCGCTGCAAGATACGGCGTTGTGCGGCCGCAACCGACGCCGATGTCAAGAATCGATGCACCCTGAGGCACAAACTTTTCGAAGGCATAAGCCTCGGCAGACTGCAGGCCAGAATAGTTAGAATAGAATTCTAAGGCTCCCGGCGAGCTGAATTGTCTAAAGTTACGATCTCCAGTTGACGTCATTAGCGGAATCCTGGGGGAAATGGCGTCTCTGCATCAATAAGAATAAGCCCACGCGGGCCAAATTAAGCATACACTGCAGCGAAAGCTAGAAGCGGATTCCGGTCATTTAGAAACGGCGAAATACTTCCTCCGGTCGGCTTGGCCGCAATAATTACAGGTTCCTCGCAACGTTGCAGCAATTTCTACAAGCGCTTGATGGCTCGGGCGGGCGGCCGCAAGGTCTCGTTTCTGGCTGCGAAATTAATCCTCTGATCCTTGCGTATTTTAATCTGTCCTGAGGCGAGCAGCGCCAATGAATCCTGCGGATTGAAAGCAACAAAGACCTCCCGGTTCTCAGAGCCGCGCTTGCCGCCCATCGGCTCCAGGTACGTCAGCAAACAAGTTGAAGGCAACGCTGATACAGAATGCCGTCGTCCATCGGCGGCAACTCCCTCGGCTTATTCAACAAAAACGGAGGCATCCCCGGAAACGCATTGAGAATGCATTTAACACACGGGGGACTTCCAGAATTTGACGTGCAGCACGCAACCCGACCGCAGTGGCCAGCGGCTCGGCAATTCGACTGTGAAGTGGCAAGCAGTCGACAGTCCCTCGAAGATATTTGACTGCACGAAAATAACCCGGATGGCTAACGGAAAAAAAATTACGGGCAAGATAATCAAAGATCCTAGCGAGTGCATCTTTTTGCTTCGACGATAATTGTCCACTTGCGCGCCACAGTGTCTCAATCTCCTGGGTATTTTTCAACATATCAACCCATACAAGCTCGGGTCTTCTATGAGATAAACTGGATGGCAAAATCCGATATTCCGCCCCAATATGCGGAGAATAAGCGAACCGGGCGCCATGATGTGCGGCATCAAACAAAAAGCGTTGGTCCTGGATAATCGGTAGATCCTCGCGGAAGCCGCCGATTGTTTCAACAATATTTCTACTATACATGAGCGCAGCAGTTGTAATCGATATGTCGTCCAAACACGCGATCTCACCGTTGGCTTTAAGTAATTCGAAATCGACCCTTTTGATTTTGCGATCGAGCGTGCCATTGTTGGTCTGTAACAAATCAAAATAATCGCACAAGATCACATCGCAATCAGTCAACGAGGCAGTCCTCAAACGCTCTTCCAAGGTGCCCGGTAATAGCAAGTCATCATGATCTAAAAAAACAATCCATTCACCGCGCGTCTCGGCGATACCCCAATTTCGCGCGAATGAGATGCCGCGGTTCGTTCCAGAGACAATTCGAACAGTCGGCGAAAACATCCTTGCGATACCAATCGTATCATCAATAGATCCATCATCGACGACTAAAATCTCCCGGTCGACTTCGATTTGGGCGCAAGCGCTTTCGAGCGTTTCCTTGAGAGTTCTTGAACTGTTGTAGCAGGGAATGATGATTGAAACTTTGGCCATCGGGCTTCCTCGCAATTAATTCAAAACTAAAACTGTTGCCGGGGCGAAAAGCGCACCGCGAAGAATTTCGGCATTAATATTTGCTGCCTCGGCATTAGAAATGATTTCGAACAGCACGGCTTCAGGGACATAGTCCTCGAACCCTCGATTGCAACGAAGGGCTACGCCGAGTGAATAGCGGCCGGGCAGCAGGCGCAGGTTCTGAAATCCTATTCTGAAAGTGTTTATGCCGGAGTGCAACTGAAGGTTTTGAGCACTGCAGCTATTGCACCACGATGCCACCTCAAACCCCCGCGCCGATATGATTCCAATAAACAGCTCGGCTGGCGAAAAGTCTGATTGGGCCAGTACGGAGAGATCTACCGACAGCTGTTGTCCAAAGGGTATCGACCAGCTAAGCGTCGCGTCCGACGGCGAGGCTTTCGCAAAGCGAGCTCTTCCTGGCAACTGCTCAGGCCGAGTAATGCTCGAGAGATCGATGATTCTTCGCGAAGCTGACTGGTTGGAGAGATAGAGGTGTACGACTGCCTTTACATCACCAATGGTTCGCACGCGCCCTGAATCGATAAGAATGCCTCGCGTGCAAAATTTTAGCACTGCTTCCATGTTGTGGCTCACGAACAGGACTGTGCGTCCTTCTCGTCTAGAAATCTCATCCATTTTCCCGAGGCACTTTTTCTGAAATTCAGTATCACCGACAGCCAACACCTCATCAACAACCAAAATCTCCGGCTCAAGGTGTGCGGCGACTGCAAATGCAAGCCGAACGTACATTCCTGAGGAATAATGCTTCACCGGCGTATCGAGAAAGTTTTCGATCTCGGCAAACGCGACAATCTCATCGAACTTCCTCCGAATTTCCCGCTGCATCATACCGAGGATGGCGCCGTTAAGGAAGATGTTCTCCCTTCCTGTGAGCTCCGGGTGGAAGCCCGTGCCGACCTCGAGCAGGCTCGCAACGCGTCCCCGCAATAAGACCCGCCCCTCCGTCGGCTCGGTGATACGGCTCAAGACTTTGAGCAGCGTACTTTTGCCGGCTCCGTTGCGGCCAATGATACCGAGCACATCTCCTCGCTTGACGTCAAAACTCACATCCCTAAGTGCCCAGAATTCCTCAACCTCATCCCCCTGCACCACTTGGCGCCCACGTAAGACATCGGCCGCTTTACGCGCAAAGTTTCTAATTTCACGTCCGATGACGTCGCGCAGCGCCGTGTACTTGTATTGCCTCCGTGTGGCGAACCGGTGCCCGATCAGATAACGTTTGGACAGATTTTCGACGACGATCGCGTTTTCTGACACGGCTGCTACGGCCCTTTCAAATCAGGTCGGCGAAGCTTTTTTCCGTCTTTCGAAACTGACGCACTCCGAACCATAGGAAAAAGGCAGCCACAGCAATACTAACCAACAAACCCTGCGGGTGTAGGTCGCTTTGTTCGCGAAGTATGCACCACCGGAACCCGTCGATCACCCCCACCATTGGATTGAGCGAATATAACAACCGCCATTTTTCTGGCACCACGCTTGAACTGAATCCGACCGGCGACACATAAAGACCGAACTGTACAATGAACGGGATAACGTAGCGGAAATCCCGATATTTTACATTGAGGGAGGTAATCCAGAGAGCAGGACCGACGCTGGCAAAAAAAGCCAATAGAGCGAAGGCTGGCAAAATAATGATCCGCCAGTCCGGCGCAAATCGGTACCAACATATCAGCATGAGCAAAATGCAAAAGCTGATGAGGAAATCTACGAACGCCACAACGACTGTCGCTATCGGCACGATCAGCCGTGGAAAATAAACCTTGCTAATCAGCTTCTCATTGTTGATCAGGCTATTGGAGGCTTCGCTCAACCCCGTGGAGAAAAAAGTCCACGGCAGGATGCCGGCGAACACCATGAGCGCATAAGGCGTATTGCCGTCAGTCGGCAGTCTGGCGATGTGGCCAAAAATGATGGTGAGTATCAGCATGGTGAGAAACGGTCGGATGAGCGCCCACAGCACCCCGATGACCGTCTGCTTATAGCGGACGGACAGGTCCCGCCACGCGAGCACCCGGAACAGCTCGCGATAGCGCCAGAGATCCAACCAATAGTGACGCTCAGGTCGGCCGGCTTGTATAATAACGACGTCGTTCATCGACTGAAACAATAGCCCCCAATGTCATGCCTATCAGCGTATCTTGTCGGTTAAGCCTGCCACCTAGGGCTGTCAAGTTGGCAGATACCGACTTAACTATTAACGTGCTTACTCGGTAAACAACAATGATCCAGGTCCGAATTTCCCACAACTCGAGTTCGCATCAATCAGCTCTATGATACTTCGGCGGCCGGTCCGATGATACCAGTAACCGCTTTGATTGCGGCATCTACCGGGCGGATTTCCGCGCCGGCGGAGATCGCCGACTTGAGAGCGTGCTCGAACAGGGAGGAGGTGCACCCGAACCTTGAGGGTGTCTTGTCTACGTCGTGAGTGTAGAAAATGAGCCACGCGTTCCTTGTCACGGCTTGTTTGATGATGTCCGAGACTTCCCCAGGGCCGATGAGGCGATCGTAGAGGCGGACAGATCGGAGCCTTCCAAGATCGGCTATCCCGATGTTGAGGCCAGGCTCGCTACTGCGGCATCCCGCAAATCTTGATTGCAATCGCATAGTCGCGGCGAGTGAAACGTCGCCGAATGGATAGGCAAACGTCCGAAGCTCTACGCCGGGTAGATGACGAGCCAGGAAGGCCGCGTTGAGTTCTATCTCACTGTTGAGCGCAGCCGACGAGAGTTTTGAAACGCGAGGATGAGTGAACGTATGGCAGCCGATCTCGTGTCCAGCGCCTGTCAATGTCGCCAGGTTTTCCGCACCATATTGGGTGACATCGTCGACGACCCGTCCGCAGTACGAGCCCGTCATAAAGAACGTCCCGCGCGCGCCATAGTCTTCCAGCAATCGCGCACCATTCAGCACGGCAGATAGTGGAAAGTCATCAAATGTGAAGGAAACTATAGCGCGCGGGTTGCGCATTGTTACCGTTCGGGCGAAGAGCGCAGTGCGGATGGATCGACGAACGGCGGCCAAAGTCCAAGAGCACGTTCCGTGCATCAGGACCCTCTCATTATGTTGTAAGAATAGGTCCCTTTCAGGGGATACGTGAGTGCCTGCTTAATAAGGATCATCGGAGAGTGCCGGCTTAATTGTATATGAGCGGTTGAGTATCAACGGATTGTAGTTGGTAACTGATCATAGGAGAAGATAGCGAATTGGGCGTAGGCTGCCCAGCATTCGATTGGAGGACTCCAGTAGACGCCGATTTTTCTGAGCGCGCGGGCCAAACTCGTCGGCTTGGCGAAGATCTGCCTGGAAGGCGTCGTTGCCAGCAAATCCTACGGCCAACATTAGATCACCCGACTGAGATAGGTCCAAAGCTTGCGCAAAGTCTTGTTGGCACGTTTGAACTGATGGGCATGAGCGTAGCGCTGATGCTCGACCAGGGCGATCTTGCCGACGCGCGCGTCGCTCTGACGAAGTAAGAGCGCCGTGGCTTTTGGCCAGGCGCGCCAGGATATCGGGCGCCCGGTTGATGAGCTTGACGTCGGTCGGGAACATCACCGGTTTGGGCCTCATTGTGCTGTCGATTATCATCTGGGCGAGGTTTTTGTACTCGTTTCGCGGGGCTCGTTTTTGGCCGCATCGCCTCGCCGCAGGCAGCGACCGCCAGGCTCTCCTGCAATAGGGCAAGGAGCTTTATCCTCACCAATACGCTGGCGCCAGCGCGTCACGGAGGATCTATCGAACACTAGGCGGTGCTGGAAGAACTCCTCGCCGCAGAAAAACTGATAATACGGATTTTCAAGCCATCGATCGCACAATGCCTCATCTTAGAAATCGTGCATGTGCTTGATGATGGCAAACCCGGTCATTAGCGGCGTCGGTAGCAGCGGAATGTCGAGACTGGCCGTGTAAACCGATTCGAACCGCTCTTCCAGGAAACGCCAATCGATCGCCCGCGCCAAGTTCCCCAGCGCGTGGATTACATCGATGATCTGATCGAGCCATGCGCTGAACAAATCTTGCTCGTTCGACTCTCGTCGCGTCTATGGACTGATGCGTCGCTCGTCTCGAGCGTAGAGAGTCACGCCTGCGCAGCCGATAGCGGCCTCGAATTCTTTTACTAGTCCCCAATTGTGCCCGCCCGCGGGCACTTGGCTTTCGACACTCCAAACGCGCGGTGCTTGGGTTTCCAGGTTTAATGGCTTGTCGCGTGTGCCATGTTCGTCCGTTTGTATCGCAACAATGGAATCTATCGTGGGCCTCTTGGAGGTTTAACTATTTTGGTTTGGTCAAGGCCAGAAGTCCAGCTCGCGCTGGATAAAGTCGCGACAGAAAGATTAACGACGACCCATAAAACTTTAGCAAATTGAAAAATTGGATCACAAGTTTTCCCAAATATCTTCCGATGAGTTTCGAGCAACTTCGGGCCACGAAATGTGAGGCCCGTATTGGGAAAAGATTTTCATGAGCACCCCGACCGCTGCAGTGGCTGACACCAGCTTTCTGCAATCGATCGGGGTCAACGTCCATATGGGTTATTCTTCGACACCCTATGCGAACGTCGCACTGGTGGAGAGCGACCTTAGTTACCTAGGAGTAAATAGTGTCCGCGACTCATTTTTCAATTGGTCAAACTCGCAAACGAATTTTCAACAGCTAGCAGCTGCTGGTATTAAATTCGACTTTTTACTTCCGGAGTATTCGGATCATACGGTCAATATTCCAGAATTTATCAGTATGATTAATGCCTTCGTCGAAGCTCATCCGGGCAGCGTAGCCGCGATTGAGGGAATAAACGAAGCCAACGACAATCCGGCAATTTACAATGGCGGCACAACGTTGGCAGATCAAGCCGCGCTACAACAGGCACTTTATTCTGCGGTCCGTGCGGATCCGAACTTGAATGGTGTGCCCATCTACAACCTCACGCTCGCCAACACCAATTCGACGCAATATGCCGCGCTCGGAAACCTGTCTTCAGCAGCCAATTACGCGAACGAACATGATTACGTTCCTACCGATCAAGCGCCGCAACAAGGATTGGCCTATTTGCTTCCCTACGCTCAACTCAACGCGCCGGGCTTGCCTACCGTCATCACCGAGACCGGATACAACACCGATCCCAATGATGCGTGGAGCGGTACAGACCAGACCGTGCAAGCAAAATACACGCTTGATACTCTGATGGACGCCTTCAAGGATGGTGTTGCACAGACCTATCTTTATGAACTACTGGATGAAGCGTCTGACCCGACGAACAGCAATCCACAGGATCATTATGGTCTTTTCAACAGCGACGGTACGCCGAAATTGGCCGCGACCGCGATTCACAACTTAACGACCATTTTGAGCGATCCAAGCGCCTCGTCGTCATTCACTCCTGGAAGTCTGAGTTACACTGTAACGCATCTCACTGCGCCTTTTGCTAAGCAATTGTTGCTAGAAAAGTGTAATGGCACCTTCGACCTCGTACTCTGGGCCGAGCCGCAAATCTACACGACGACCGAAATTGCGGCGCCGGTCGACAAAGCTACGGTGACCTTCGCTCAAGCGGAAGGAGCGGTTTCCGTTTTCGATCCACTATCAGGCACGACGCCGATTGCGACTTACACGAACGTCCAACAGATTCAGGTCAACATTACAGACCACCCGCTCATCATCGAAATTACGAATGGTTCGATACCTTCGGTTACCACGGTGCTGGCCTCCCCAGTCATCGCCTCCTGCTCACCCGACAGTGGCATCGTGGGCGACGGCATCACCAATGCGACGACGCTGACCTTGACTGGCACGGCTGCTGCAAACAGCACGGTGGCGGTGTTCGACGGCACCACGCATCTCGGCATGGCGACGGCGAGCGCCAGCGGAGCATGGACCTTTGTCACCGGCACACTGGGAAATGGCGCTCACAGCTTCACTGCCACGGACACCGATGCGATCGGCGATACCAGTGCGGCCTCGGCGCCATTGGCGGTGACAGTGGATACTGTGGCACCGGCCGTATCCTCGGTTGTGGCGTCGGGCTCTGGGATCACGAATGGTAACGGCGACCTCAATGCAGGCCACGTCGTCACCCTGACGGTGACTTTGAGCGAGGCCGTAACGGTCACAGGCGGGACGCCGACGCTAAAGCTCAACGACGGCGGCACGGCCACCTACACCGGCGGCTCTGGCAGCAATGCGCTGACCTTCAGTTACACCGTGGCGGCCGGCGATAACACCGCCGACCTCGCCGTTACGGCGGTTAATCTCAATGCCGCTAGCGTGACGGATGCGGCTGGCAACGCCGCCGTCCTGACCGCTGCGGTGACCACCCTGGCGGGCGCACTGCAGATCGACACGACTGCGCCGGCGGCACCGGTAATTAGTTCGGACTCGCCGGCCAGTGGGAATGCCGTGACTCTGATCGGCACGGCCGAGGCGAACAGTACGGTGACCGTGTACGAAGGGACATTAGTTCTTGGCACAGTGGCGGCAAACAGTGCAGGCGCCTGGAGCTATACGACCGGCCAGCTTGCCGTCGGCTCATATATATTCACCGCTACGGCCACGGATGCGGCGGGCAATGTCAGTACGATGTCGCAGCCCATCGATCCGACGATAAGCACCAACGCATATTCCGCGAACAACACAAGCCTGAGCGTTACGGACACCAATGACACCGTAATTCTGTCTGGCAGCAACGACATTGTGAACGTCACGGGCGGTGGCAACGCCATTCAGCTGAGCGGCAGCAATGACAGCCTCACAATCATGGGCAGTGGTAACAGCGTTAACGTCACGGGTTCAAACGATTCGGTATCAGCAACCGGCGTCGATACGGTAACCTTCAGTGGCTCCGGCACGGTGGTTGCGACGATTGGCGCCAGCTCCACGCTGAACCTTGCGGACAATCTGACCGGCAGTGGCAGCGATATGCTGGCGCTCGTCGGGAGCAACGGAACTGCCAACCTCAATCAACTTGCTCACTTCAGCGGATTCTCCGGGATCAGCCTTAGTGGCAGCAACGACACGTTGACACTCACCAACGCCAATCTGACAGTGACTAGACTCTCAGGCAGCGGCGACACAATTAGACTTGGTACGGGAATCGACACGATTGCCTATACGAATGTGAATCAATCAACACACAGTAGCCCCGATACCATTAATGGGTTCAACACCCATCAGGATAAGATAGACTTCTCGGCAATCAGCGGTCTAAACAGCAATGTCCACCACGTAACTATGAACTTTTTGACATCGACCCCGACCAACATCGCCGGCCACACCATCGATGTTGTGACGAGCAGGGGCACCACGGTAGTGTACGCCGATGCAACTGGCTCGAGTGAATCGATTAGTGCCAATCACGAGGATATGCAAATCAATTTGATCTGGGTGGCCGGAGTGAACTCTTCGGATTTCATCCTTCATCACTGATCTATGGTTGCCGACGTCCAACAATTATTCTTAAGGGCACCTCGAAAAATAGCATGCGCCTCGGACCCGTGCGAGTCTGCTGCCCTGACGGCATGATTCTAGGAGACTGACGATGGGGCAGCTCGGATTCTTCGATGCGGATAATCGGCTGACGGTACTCTCGGCGAAAGGTGATTCGCTTGAGGCAATCGACCGGCTGGTGCCATGGGAGAGCTTTCGCGGCGACATTGAGGCTGCGGATTGAGATTCGACGATGCCGTGTGCGCTTGTTACCGTTATAAATCCACTGACGCCTTCTGAGACGAGGCGAAAAAATTCGTCAATTGCATGTGTGCGGTTAACGGATGATATTTTTACGCCGCCGACTAAATAATTGTCGAGTTGGCGGTGAATATTGTTTGGAACAATTACTCCTAGCTCAGTCAAAATGTTTCACTCGCACTACTCCGCTGCTTCGGCAGCCGGAGCACTGAATGTATTGTTTGGATAGAGTTGTCCGTCTATCCATGCATACGTTATCTCCATGCCGCGAACGAGTTTTTCCGACGGTTCCCATCCGAGTTTTTCTTTGATCAGTCGATTATCCGAACGGCGTCCACGAACCCCCGTCGGGCCGGGGACGTGGGTGATAGAGAGGTGTTTTCCAGATATCCTAATTGCCATTTCGGCCAACTGATTAATCGTGACCATTTCCTCTGAACCGATGTTAACGGGGCCCGTAAACGAGGAACGCATTAGGCGGAGGACGCCTTCAAGACATTCATCAATATAAAGAAATGATCGTGTTTGCTTGCCATCGCCCCAAATCTCGATTGTCTCATTGTCTCGCGCTGATGCGACCTTTCGGCAGATCGCAGCAGGTGCCTTTTCTCGCCCACCGGTCCAGGTTCCCTGCGGGCCAAAAATATTATGGAAACGAGCAATACAGCAATTCATTCCATAATTTCGATTGTAGGCAAGATAGAGCCGCTCACTGAACAGTTTTTCCCAGCCATATTCACTGTCAGGGTTTGCCGGATAGGCTGAATCTTCGGCACAGTTTGGGTTGTCGGGATCTTCCTGATTGTGCGAGGGATACATACAAGCTGACGAAGAGTAGAAGATATTTTTAAGGTTGCGACGGTAACAGGTATCGAGAACATTTAGATTGATGGTCGCCGAATTATGCATGACATCTGCGTCATGTTCACCAGTAAAAATGTAGCCAGCGCCACCCATATCTGCGGCCAGCTGATATACCTCGTCAAAGTGACGATCTATGACCTGTCGGCAAATATATTGATCACGTAAGTCGCCGATAACAAAATCGTCAGCATCAGTGTCAGAAAAATCTGGGTATTTTAGATCGACCGCTCTCACCCAAAAACCTTCGGACTTCAATCGTCTCACCAAGTGAGATCCTATGAAGCCACCGCCTCCAAGTACTAACGCCGTGTGCATCTCTTTACTCCCCCGGAGACAAATCAAAATTTGATCGCTCTCTTGATACCATTGACAGCGGCTAATATGCGTTGGTGTATGCTCGTTTCGAGAATACCGTCAACGCAATGATGTTTATGTCGAAAAAGAGCGACCAGTTGTCGACATACTGCAGATCATATTCAATACGCCGCTGCATCTTCTCTAGCGTGTCGGTTGCTCCTCGGAATCCGTTGACTTGTGCCCAGCCAGTTATCCCTGGCTTTACACTGTGCCGCCGAGAAAACGGCGCGATCATATTATTGAACAAAGCATTGTGAGAAGTCGCATGTGGGCGAGGACCGACAATTGACATATCTCCAAGCAAAACATTTATAAGCTGCGGCAATTCGTCAATGTTTGATCTGCGTATGATACGGCCAATGCGTGTTACGCGTGGGTCGTTTTGGGCAGTCTGCTTGAACGGAGCATCGTCGTCTATTGTTGTCATCGATCTAAATTTGAGAACTGTGATTTCTTCGTTGTTGAAACCGTGCCGTGTCTGACGGAAGAGAACTGGCCCCCGAGATTCAAGTTTAATTGCAATTGAGACGATCACAAGTAGCGGCGAGAGCGCGATCAGGCCTATCGTTGCTAAGATGAGATCGAATGCTCGCTTGATATATAATTCTAATGCGGACAGTGGCGGCCGATACAACTGAACCGTTTGCACATTACCGAATTCAGCAATCTGCGAAGTGACAAGGATACTCAGCGCATTAACTGGTAAAATGTGAATTCCCGCAGGGAGTTCTGCCAACGAAGAGGCAAGCTCGGACAGCGCTGACATCTCTTCGTGATCTCCGAGGATAATTACATCATCTACCCGAAGGGAGCGACACTCAGCAATCATCTTACAAAGATCTGGATTGATAACATTTGTGCCTTTGGCGATGTGACTTATGGGCGAATCAAAGCAGCCGATGGTTTGGATGCCGCTTGCTTTCAAACGATCAGCAAACGCCAAACAATGAGAGATATCGCCAATCAACGCGACACGTCGGGCTTCAATTTGATTTAATGCGATCGCGGACCGGAGCCAACTATAGAAGAGGGAGCGCCCGCTAACCACAACGATGGCGACGCCGATTGTTTGTAAAATAAAGGTAACTCGCGAATACTCGTCAGAATATTTCGTGATAAATATGAGTGAAAGAAAAATTGAGAACGCAAACACAACCGCTCCAACTCCCTTCCAAAGAAAGGTCTGACGGGGTTGCCTTAGAACGAGAGCGAAGTTGCGAAATCCGAAGGAGGTGAGCAAAACGAATGTTGCAATTAAAATAGCCGCAAAAATGTAACGCGAATCTCTATTCCACGAATTAAGAAAAATACCGTGGTAAAACGAGCCTATAAGATATGCTGAACTCGCAACGGCCAGAAACTCGAGCGCTGCATAACTCGTAAGGACTGTATTTAAGTTCGTCGCGCGCGTCGTTTTAAAGCGCGCTGTATCAAGCGAAGTCAACACCGATCGGATTGCCGGAGGAGGTCTTCCTCTTTGCGCATTTGTTCTTTGAAGCATGGCGGTCACGCAACGTCTAAATTGCAACAAACTTGAGTATATTAATACATTACTTCAACCGCCACGAGAAGCTCAAATTTTTGACATGTTTAATTCTGGTTTGCCCTTATTTTGTTCCTTAATAGCGATCCCACGAGGTCTATTGAGCTGCGTTCGACGTGGCGGGGGCTGGAAACGTGGCATGGTCGAGATAGCGTGACACTCGCGGACGAAAGGGCGAGCCAACAGGGAACACAAACATCGACCTAAACCGGCGCGTCAGTCCTCGACCCTACTGTCGGACGGAAAAGGTAGTGCCGACCGTGGACCGGTGGCATAACCCTTACCTTTTCGACCAATTGCAAACGTTATTCAACTACCATCAACTTTCTGTCTCGGTCGTGCCAGCGGGTTCATTGAGGCGCACTGTATATGTAGACGCCGATTGCGGATGGGTCTGTTCCCAAAGCTCCCTGGCGACGTCCAACGGTTTGATGTTGAAGTTTTCCCACCAAGTGACTTCGTTACCGGCTTGATGCAGCTGCCGATGATGACCGCGGCAGAGCGGGACAGTGAATTCATCGCTAACTTTAAGGCCGATGGCTCTTGCCTGGGCAAACCGCAGATGATGCGGGTCGGACGGCTGCCGGCCACATACGAGACAGGCCTGCGATGCAACAAACCTCAGATGCCCCTTGTCGCGAAGTCGCTTGGGCTCGGGGATGGTGAGAACGCTCTTGTCGATCCGACCGGGGATGAGATCAGGCAGTGCCTTCTGTGCAAGCGGCGGCGCCAGCGATGTTGGCGGCACCATCGTCCGTTCGGCCTGGCGTCGTTCATCCCGGAAGTGCTGGGCAAGCGGGTTTTGATGCCGGCGGCCATAATAGTGAGATGGCCGCGGGATCGGCGTCGTGTCATCGGGGTGGAAGCCGACACGGCCATCAGCAGTAACCGGCATTGATGACGGCGAGGGCAGGGACTTCTGTTGTGCTGCGGCCTTGCCGCCCCGATAGAGCTCAAGACCGAAAGGCTTTCCAAAGGTGGTCAGCGCGCGCTTGGTGGCGTCGGTCTCGGCGGCTTTGAGCGCGACATCGTGCACCTCGCCGGGGGATGTTCCACGGCCTTCCCCGGTGCCGTGGCCTTCCCGGATGACGGTTGCGCCATCGGCGTGCACGGTGATCCTTACCCTGGCGGTATAGACGGCGAGGAAGGTGCCCCGGTTTTCCCGGGCCAGCACGCATTTGGATTCGATGGTCTCCCGGCTCCAGCCGTCAAAGCCGAAGATCCGGTTGGCTTCCGAGATGGCGTACCAGCCCTCGAGATAGGTGAGTTCGCGGCCATGCGCTTCCCGGGTCCGGATGTAGGACCGGTTCGGTTGACGCCGCAGCGCCTGTACTTGCTTTGCTGAAAAACCCATCACCGTGTCCTCACGCTTAGAACCGGTTCGGGATTAGAGAGGGTGGCGCCGTCGACCTCGGCGCCCCCTTTAAGATCGTGAGCCAGGATTTGGCGCCGTAGCCGCGGTTCACCTGGCTCCCAATAGGTCTTCGGCACAGCATCCTCGTTGAGCACTACCAGGGCGGGCATTCCGGGCCGAATAGACGCGGTAAAATCCGGAGCCGCTATTTTCTTCAGATCCAGCTCGACCATCGCGTCCTTGGCGATCTGGCGGCGCTTGACGGCCCGGTCCTGCAACCGGTCAAGCCGGTCCTGCATATCCGAGATCCGGCACTTGAGCCCCGTGACCATTGCCTCGTCGGCAAGCGCCGCCCGGATAATGGCGGCAAGGATCTCATGCAGGTCGGTGAGGCCCTCGACCGTATCGGCCAGCGTCTGCTCGTCGATCTGGGGATCGTGCGCTTTGATGCGGTCACGCAGGGTGCGGTAGGTTGTGGTGGCGAACGTCAGTTGGTCCATTAGTCACTCTATCTGGCATTTGCTGTTGCATAGAAATATTATGTAATCATATATAATTTATGCTTTCGGGCGTGTCAATATATTTTCTATGGAATTGTGGGAATCATTCGATATTGGCATCTTGCTCGAATGATTACGCCAGCGCAGTGCAGGGCCGCCCGAGGCCTGATTTGTTGGAGCCAGCAGGATCTAGCTCGCGAGGCGCGCATTGGTATTGTAACCGTGCATCAACTTGAGACGGGTGTTAGCCAGCCTCGGCGCGCGACCCTGGATGTCATTCGGCGCGCATTCGAATCCGCAGGTGTTGAGTTCATCGACGAGAACGGCGGTGGTGGGGGTGTGCGACTGAGCAAACGTCAGCGGCGAAAATAGCTCTAAAAAGCAGCCTCCGTTGATTGCAAACCATAAGTCTAAGTGTTATAGTGCTAAGTGTTATAGTTGGTGGCGAGCTGGATGCGCGTTTTCTTGACGAAGCCATTTGTCCGCTTCGCGAGCCGTGAACGGATCGCCGATGAGGAACTCTGCGAAGCCGTCCGGCGCGCCGAACGCGGGTTGATCGATGCCGACCTTGGCGGCGGTGTGTTCAAGCAGCGTCTGGCTCGGGCGGGTCAGGGGAAGTCTGGCGGATTTCGGAGCATCTTGCTTTTCCGTCGGGGCTCGAAGGCGTTCTTCGTCTACGGCTTCGCCAAGAGCGACCAGGACAACATTCGGCGGGGACGAATTAAAGGCATTCCGGAAATTGGCCGACGAAATGCCCAAGCTCGACCATAACGCCATAGCGGCGGCCGTGAAGAATGGAACGATCATGGAGATCGAATACCATGGGTAAGAAGTATCGCAGCGACGCGCTGGCGGCCGTGCACGAGACTGCGCTCGGTCTCACCGAGGCGGGCGTCATGGATAAGCGGACGATGAAGGCGTTCGACGAAATGTGCCTGACGCCGGTCAAGGAATTGACGGCCAAGCAGATCCGGCGGATCCGTATGCGCGAGAAGGCAAGCCAGGCTGTGTTTGCTCGCTACCTCAATGTCACAACTGGGCTCGTCAGTCAGTGGGAACGCGGTGAGAAACACCCGCGCGGCGCCTCGCTCAAACTGCTCACGCTTGTCGCCAAGAAGGGGCTGCAGTCCGTTGCGTAGGATCCTCTTGACCTGCCACTGAACTTTCATCCGGCGGCGGTTAGAGTCTCGGCCAATGTTACGCCCTTCGGCGCGGTGAGTGTACCGGCATATGCCGCCGGCGTTTTGTAGCCGAGCGAGGAGTGCGGCCTCGCGGTGTTGTAATCGGTGACCCAGGCGCCGATGAGTTGACGGGCCACGTCGAGATCGATGAACAGGCTCTCGTTGAGAAGCTCATCGCGCATCCGGCCATTGAAGGATTCGATCCTCAAGCCGCTAAATCTGTCTCACAGGCGCTGATCCCGGACGCCGAAGCGAGAGAACATCACGCAACCTCGCGCACTGAAGCCTTGCACCTAAAAATCTATCCTGATATATTACTGGAAATATAGGAGCGTGTCATGAGAACCTCCGCACAAAGGCGGGCCTTGAAGACATACCGTAACCGCCTCCGCAAGCGCGGCATGGCACGGTTTGAGGTTCTCGGGCTGGATGCAGACCGAGAATTGATCCGCAAGCTCGCGAAGCGTCTTGCGGACAACGATGCGGAGGCAACAAGGATTCGTAAGACGGTGAGCCGTACCGTCTCTGGTGAGCCGCCCAAGAAGGGCGGCATTCTAAGTGCGTTGCGCAAGTCGCCGCTCGTGGGCGCCGATCTAGACTACACCAGAACAGTGACCCACGGCCGCGAGGTTGACATTTGACTCGCTATCTCCTTGACACGAATATCATTAGCAATGTCACGAAGCAGGCACCATCCGACGCTTTGATCGCGTGGTTGGCCAGTCAGATCGATGACGACTTGTATATATCTTCTTTGACAGTTGCGGAAATCCGTCGAGGGCTTCTGGAAAAACCTCGCGGACGCAAACGCGCGGAACTGGAGGAATGGTTTGCCGGTCCCGATGGGCCCCAAGCGCTGTTTGCTGGGCGGGTACTCCCATTCGAAGAAAAGGCTGCCCTTGTTTGGGCCAGACTGATGGCCGAGGGAACGGCGACAGGGAGGCCCCGTAACGCGCTCGATATGATTATCGCTGCAGTAGCTGAAGCCAACGATTGCGTCATCGTCACCGATAACCAAAAGGATTTTGCCGGAGTGAAGTTTATCAATCCACTGCGGTCGTGACTTCATCCGCTTTGAGGGACTTACAATTCAGAATCCCTTTCTGAAATAGAAATCCATGCAAGCTTAGGACATTGTGGACTGGCGGTTCCGGCCGCTCAAAACCGAGCGCTGCGTGCGGCCATTGCCTACTTCGAAGGCTCGAAGTCACTCCGGTAATGTCACGAGTGTGCGGGTTCTCTCTTTGGCGGCATATACGATCACCTGAATGAACGGAAAGCTCTTCTTCAGTTCCAAGCCTGCTTTCATTGCATCTTCAGAAGTCTTGTAGTCCGATTTGAACTTGCCATCGATCTCCAGGACGAAGCCTTCGGTCGGCAGAACATTGGCTGACGGATTTTTAGGTCTCGTTGTACCGTTGTTCGCAGGTTGCTCAACTGCCTTCTCTTTCATTGCAAGAGTTGGCTTCTTCACGTTCATGCAGTTCTACCTTCATTTTTTACGGAAGCGGTTGATGCAGGCAGCGCAAACAACGTTTATTTGAACCATCCAGCCTTAATGCGAGCATTGATGATCATTGTCTCGCAATCCTGCCGAGACACCCGATAGCGATCAAGAATACCTGCGTGTCTAATGGTTTTTCCGTCCTTAATTTCATCCCAGCCATCAAGATCATCCGTGGCGCAGTCAGCAAGATCTTCAATGGACCTTATGCCGTGTTCGCCTAAGACGAAAATCATTAGTGTTGTTACGCCAGGAATGTCCTTGAGCTCATTTTCAACAAGGCGCTTTTTTAGCTTGGCATCGAAATTTGCATCAAATTGTTCAGCAGCATTTTGAGACTCAAAACTCCGCACCAAATCTGCCCTGTGCCTATCAATCATGCATATCGCCTCATTGGAATTGATAAGAAACTCTCGGACATTGGTGGTTAACACATCGTTAATATCTTTTAATTTGCCGCTAGTTTTAATGACCGGCTTCTTCACCCAGAATCTTTGCGATTTTTGAATAGGGATCTTCTTTGATAGTGGCATAACGAGCGCGGTCGACATCGGTAAACCAAGAATCGATAGCGCGCGTGAAGCTTGGCCTTTCACGAATGCGGGTGCACCAGCCTTCGACCCCCGGGCGCTTGCCAGCCCATAATTTATCGAGACCCAGCATTTCCGCACGGAAAATATAGGGTGTCGCGGCGGCATCAGCGAGCGAATAGGTCTGACCGGCGAGATATGGCGATCGTTGCGAGCGCCGTTTCCATCTCGCCGATATATTTGTCATAAGCGCGCGCCGCGGCCGGGACGTGCGGCGCGTCGAGGCCCTGTTCGACCGAGAGCCGCTGGCGCTCACGATAGGCCGCATTCGGCATAGCCGCGAAATAAGTATCACGCTCCGGTCGCGTTTTTCTAGCGAAGACCGGCGGAAATATAATGGCGAAGGTCAGCGTCGAGCAGGCCGCATGCAGATAATCGTCGATCTTCTTCATCCAAAGCCGCGCAATGGCGCGCGCGTAAGGATCGGATGGCATTAGCGGCGGGTCCGCAAAGACCTCGTCAAGATATTCGATGATCAAAGTGGATTCGACGATCACTTTGCCGTCGTGGATCAGCGTCGGCACCACGTGGTTGGGATTGAGTTTGACATATTCCGGCTCATGCTGCTCGCCGTCCCGAAGATTGAGCAGCTTACCATCATAGGCTATCCCTTTTTCGTCGAGGGTTAAGCGCACTTTGATCGCGCAGACCGAGGTCGTGCTGTGATAAAGATAGAGCATTAAGAAACGGGCCGACGATTGCAGGACGACGGATTATTATTTGGCAGCGCCTTGCTCAATCTCTTTGTGATCGGGCATGACGTCTTCCTTGTCGAGCTTTGCCAGCGACTCCAACGCGAGATGGTACATAACCTCTTGCTCCATCCATTTCTTCAGCGGCTGGATTAGAGTGATACGAGTATAGCGAAGCAGAAGATCGTTCTTCTGCGCTAACTGCTCGGCCAATTCCCAGGCGCGCGGCAGGAGCTTCTCTCGCGGCAACACCTCGGCAACCAGGCCGAGCTCTTTTGCCTCCTTTGCTCCGATTATCTGCCCGGTCAGCATGAAATAACGAGCGCGATTGATACCTAGCAGCATGGTGTAGACGATGCCGATGCCGTCGCCCGGGGTCTGGCTCGCCAGTTTGAAATGCGCTGTATCCTCGAACGAGCAATCCTCGGCGCCGATCACGATGTCGCACATCAACGGCAGTTCGGAATGCCTCATCGCAGGCCCATTAACGACCGCAATCATCGGCACTTCGATGTCGAGCATGCGCGTCATGAGCCTGTGGGCGTTCCAGTGAATCGTGTCTAAGAGATTGGCCGTGATGTGATGCGATACCTCGCGATAGAACGAATAGCCGGGCTCGGCACGGGGTCCGCTGAACTCGTTGCCGATACCGGTCATAATGACAATTCGATTTTCGCGGTCGGCGCCAATCTGGGTGAATGCGTCGACCAGTTCGGCCTGAATGGTGGGTCCCCAGCGCACCGGCGCGCCACCGGTGTGCAGGGTCATCTGAAGAATGCCGTTTTTGCGCTCAAGTTTAATTTCTGAGTACTTGCCTGAATATTCGTCGAAGCGGGACATAGCGGACCGTCCTGTAATGGGTTGGAAGGTAAAACTGGAAATCGGAAGGAAACTTACTTTTGAACGAGGTTTGCCTTTTCGAGTACCGCGGACCACGTCTTGATCTCAGTGGACAGCTCGCTGCGGAACTGGGCGCCGGGGGTGCTGGTGGGCTCGAAGCCTAGTTTAGTGAGCTTCTCCTTAATGTCGGGCATGGCAGCGACCTGCAGGATCGCCTGTTCAAGCCGATCGACGACCGCTTTCGGTGTTTTTGGCGGCACGAAGAAGCCGGTCCAGGCGGTCGCGACGATCGTCGGAAAACCCGATTCCGCTGCGGTCGGAACCTGAGGCAATGCGGCGGAGCGCTTGGCGCTTGTCACCGCAATGCCTTTGACCTTGCCGGCGGTAACGAGCGGGGCGGCCGGCGGCAATGTTACCGATGCAATATCGATTTGGTTCGCCATGACCGCCGTCAGCGCAGGCGCGGCGCCCTGGTACGGCACATGTTGCATCTTTACGCCCGGTAGGGTCGACAAGAGCTGCTCGATCACCAGATGCGGGATCGAGCCTGAACCGGGTGTGCCGTAATTGAGCGGACGCTTGCGTGCCAATGCCATCAGATCGCTCAACGAATTTACCGGCAGTTCGGGTGAAGAGACTATGATGATCGCTTGCGGCGCCACGCTCGCGACCGCTTGCAAGTCGCGCTCGACGACCAGCCCCGTTTTCGGATTCATCAGGCTGTAGATGACCATCGAGTTAGAGTTGACAAGGATGGTATAACCGTCCGGCGTTTCCGCCGAGATCTGCTTGCCGGCGATGCCGCCAGCAGCGCCGCCATGATTCATAACCACCACCGGCTGACCAAAAATACCCGACATCTTGTCGGCGAACATGCGCGCGACCGCGTCGACACCGCCGCCGGGCGGGAAGCCCACGACGATGCGCACCGTGCGTGTGGGAAAGGGCATTTCTTGCGCCGCCGCCGGAGCTAACCCGCCGAATAATGCGCAGATAAAAAGGATCAAAATCGTCCAAGCATTCAATAATGTTGAATGCGACCGCCGCTCATCGGCACGGCGACTAAATTGCGAGCTTTTGCTGAGATTGGACATGGCCGTGTTTCCTCCACAATGATCGCGGTGCGCTGGCGCTCTTCTTTCGGCGCGTTGTTTGGCGGCACGCGGGCCTGATTGGTAGCGCCTTTTCAGGTTGCCTAGAAGGTTGTTGTTAACCGCGGATGGCTGCCATGCATCGTCGAAGCGGACTTCAGCAGTCGCTCACCCGCTCGAAGCCGGCATGATACGTGCGCGGCATTCGCCAAATCCAATCGGCACAAAGCCTTTGCGGTCGGCGCGACCGTGCAAGGCAACCTCGTCACCATCTTCGAGCCAAGCCCGTGTTTCGCCGTTCGGTAGCCTGATAGGGTCTTTGCCGCCGGACGTGAGCTCCAGCATGCAGGCGCGGCTTTCGTCGGTCGGACCAGACGTCGTCCCGGTCCCAAGCAGATCGCCCGGCCGTAGGTTGCAGCCATTGGAGGCGTGGTGTGCGACCATTTGCGCCGCGGTCCAGTAAAGCGTGCTTAGATTAGTTTGGGTGATCGGTACGGGGGCTTCGCCTTGTGAACGCATTGCGGCGGTCTGAATCGTGGCAGTCAACGCGATGTCAAATCCGCCGGCCACTTGATCGGCAGCGTCCTGCAAATACGGTTGCGTCGCTGGATCATCCTTTGCGCGGGCCGCGGCCGCCACGCGGAATGGAGCAAGCGCCTCCGACGTCACGATCCAAGGCGAGATTGTCGTGCAGAAACTCTTGCCGAGGAACGGACCGAGCGGGAAACTTTCCCAACGTTGAATATCGCGCGACGACCAATCGTTCAGCAGGCACAATCCAAAAATATGCTCGGACGCCGCGCGCAGCGGAATAGGCGTTCCCAGCGCATTGCCGGCGCCAATATAAATCCCGGCTTCGAGTTCATAATCGAGCGACGCGAGTGGGTCCGAATAGCGATTCTCCATCACTGTGCCTTCGTTGGCCGTGCGGCCGGATGACCGGCTCCCCGCTCACTACGATGGAACTGGCTCGGCCGTTATAGGCCATGGGCAAATGCTTGAATGCGGGCGGCAGCGGACTGTCTGGACGCACAATCCGGCCAACGCGGGAGACATGATCAATCGAGGTAAAGAAATCGGTGAAGCCGCCGATCGCTGTCGGTAGCATGAAAGTAGCCTGTTCTATCGGCACAAGCAGGTCCGGCGCTAGTTTTTCAATGTTTTCCCGATCCGGACCGTCGGCGCGCAATAAATCGAACAGACTACGCCGCAGCGTGGAAATTTGGCGCGGTGGCATCGCCATCAGTGCGTTGAGCGTTGGTGCACATGCCACGTGCGTTGCCTCGCGCGCCTCGGCCGAAAAAAGGCCAGCCTCAATTGCAACTTTCAGATCGAAAACCATGTCGCCAATAGCAACGCCACCACGCGGCTCTCGCCCCCGCGCTCGAAAAACTCCGAACGGAAGATTTTGAATAGGAAAGTCACAGCCGCGTTCGTTGGCCGCTTTGACCCAACTCCCACGTGCCGGATCGTGCGTTTCGTTCAAACTTTGCATTGTCTCCCCGTCCCGCAACCTGATTTCGTTCACACAATTTCAATCGAATCGCCGACTGAGTAGAAAATGAGACTTTGCTACCCAGCTGCAACTTGGCGAGACATTGCAAGGCCGGCGCTCGAACGAGCCTTTATTCTTCGCTTCGTCTTTGACGAGTCTATGTCGCGTGCATAACGTCATGGGCCGCGAGCATTTTGGCTACGGTTTATACAAAGAGCACCTTGCGCTTAGTTTGGCCGCACGCAAAGACTGTTTTATCCAAGCAGGACCTCATTTTAGGATGACATTGTGACTGCGTTCAGACACACCTATGTCCGATCGGCGAGGTCCGTTTAATGGTCGTTGTCAGGGGGAAAGACGACTTAACGCGGACATTGGAAAACCGACACGTCTAACCCAAAGCGGACACCCGCCAGTTACGACTGGCATCCTGTCAGTCACGCCGGCGCAGATAGTTTTTCGCCGTCACCCGCAAATGCTCGATGAAGAGCTGCGCTGCTGGGCTAACGCTGCGGTTCCTTAGCATGATGATCGCGATCGGCCGCGGTTTCGTGCTTAGTTTGACAGGTAGCGTGAGGAGTGCCCTTTGCTTAGTGTTGTATTGAAGCACTGATGCTGGCAGCACCGTAAGAAACCGCCCCGTCGCCAGCAAATGATTGCGCATCAGAACGAATGACGAAATGATCTTCCCCTCGGGAATTTTCAAGCCCTGTGCTTCGAATGCCTCCTTCATGATTTCACGCACGATCAACGATGCCGGAATGATCCACGGCTCCTCCGCTAAATCTGCAAGCGTAACATTGCGGCGGTTTATCCACGGGCTTTTCGCGCCGACGACCACCACGTGAGGATCGTCGAAGAGGACTTCGATGTTGAGATTGTCGTCCGAGAAAGCCGTCCGAATTCGTGCGACCATCAGATCGACGCTGCGCTCCTTCGGCTGGCGGAATTCCAACGTCGTGGCGTCCGCCTCGTTCACCTCGCAGACGATATCGGGATAACGGCGTGAAAATCCATCGACCGCGTCGGGGATTAGCCCGCCCGCAAGGAACTCCGGGCAAGCAACGCGCACCTCGCCGCTGGTCGAATCCGCAAGAGCCTCGATATCCTTGACCGCCTCACGCAGCTCGTCGAACACAGTGTTGCTGCGTTTGACCAATGTCTTCGCATAGATTGTGGGTTCAACGTGACCTCCCCAATCATGGTTGCCCATAAATTCAGAGATCAACAAAATACGCAACTGCAATGCTAGAGAATAGGAGGTTAAAACCCACCAACCATTTCAATCGGCGAGCTGACGACGGCCAGCGATACCAGCATACGTGTCTGTGTATCCAAAACCAGACCCTGTTGACCGTGATGACGAAGACGGCGCGAGGTAGCACCTTCAGAAGCTCCACGAAAGCGCGCCGACATTTGGCGCGTGCTCCAACGCCGCGATGTCATCGAACGCGGCCGCCGGCCGGTTCTGCCGCACGCCTGCCGTAATCGTCTCGAACTTCTCGCGCAATCCGGCGCGGTCCAACGGCTGCTCGGGCATGCCGGGAAAATGTTCGATCTCCTCCAGCAATTCACGGCCGTCCTTCAGGCGGACCGTGACGCAGCTCGCCAGCGGATTCTGCACGGACGTCTGCGTGCGCAGCTCCAGCTTCACTTTGCGGCAGAGACTACGGATTGCCCGGTCGTTGAGCGTCGTTTCGGAAAAGGCGGTTGGATCGCGCGGATCCAAGTAGCATGCAAGCGCTACGCAGAACGGCGTGCTGTATTGTGCCATAGCTAGGTCGCGCGGCTCGGGAATGTTATGGTGGCTCAGCATTTTCTCGCTGCCCGCGACCGTCACATCCTCGACGTCGTCGCCCGCAAAGCCGAAACGGCTCTTCAGCCGCAGAATGGCAGTGACCGGCACATGCGCGGTGATGTGGCAGGAATATCGCTTGAACATGATGCGCGTCGTCATCCACACCTCGCCTAGGCCTGCCGTAGAGTCGGGTCGTGTCCCGATCGCGGCAGAAGACATTGAGATAGCCGAACTTGCCTTCGAGGATGGTTGCCGGGCCGGCAAAGCCGTCGCGCGCTAGCATCGCCGCCATCACGCCAGATTGCGCCCCGTGTCCGAGGTGCAACCGCTTCACCGTGCCGCCGCCCGACTTCGCGAATTCCAGCAATCCGGATGACAGCGAGCCGGCAATCCCCAGGGCGTTGGTCATTTGCTCGGCGTTCAGTTTCAACAGCCGGCCCGCGGCAACGGCGCCGCCGAATGGACCTGTCAGACCTGGTGAGTGGAATCCAAGTTTCTCGGCCGTCTCCAGTGCCGCATCGCCGATCCGGTGCAGCACCTCGAAGCCGGCGACAAAGGCCGTGATGAAGTCGCGTCCCGAGGCTTCTATCTCCTGCGCCACGGCGAGTGCCGGCGGCAGCAATGACGCGCCCGGATGCACGCCCACGCTCGGCGACACTAGATTGTCCATCTCGAACGAATGCGCGAACACACCGTTCGCGAGCGCCGCCATCGGCGCATGCACCTTGAGCGACGTCCCCAAGACCGTGCTGCGTCCGCCTTTTCCATACTGTTCGGCATAGGCGAGCACGGGATTCGATGAGGTCACCGTGCTGCCGAACGCGCATACCCCGACAATGTCGATGACGCAATCCTTGGCGCGCTCGACGACGGCGTGCGGGATTTGCTCGAATTGCAGTTTCACCGCGAAGTCGGCGAGCGTTTGAGCGGCGGTCATCATGGGTGAATTCTCGTTACAAGACGGCGGCAGAGTGTACGGCGCAGCCGTTTCAGGCATTCAGCTCGATGGCCACCTCGTCGCCGTGCGGCGCGAGCTTGCTGCCGAGCCGCGTGGTGCCGGCGGAAACCTGACCGAAGACTTCGCCTTCGTTCTTCAACAAACAGAGCACGGTCTCGTTGTCGTCGTTGTGGCGGACGAATTGAAACGTGGCCGTTTTCACAGCGGTGCCGTCGAAGGTCACTTTCGCGAGCATGCCGACCCAATCGCCGTGTTTGATGCCGCCGTGCCCGGTATGAAAGGAAAAGCTGCCGAGGCCGTAGTAGATCGGTTTGCCGCGATAGCTTTCGACCGGCAGGGAGAAATGCGGCCCGTGGCCGAAGACGACGTCGGCGCCGGCGTCGATCGCGGTATGGGCGATTTCCCGCATGTACTTGAAGACAGTCTGATCCACACCCCAGTGACAAGAGGCGATGACGATATCGGTCTTGGCCTTGAGCGCCGCGACGTCGTCGCGAAAACGCTGCAACGACGGCGGGTCGGCCCAGGTGAGGATTGCCGGTGCCACGCCCGGCCGGTTGAGCGGGATCGCACCCGGCCCGCTCCTGAACATCGGCACCTGATATGCCGTCTGGCCGCGGATGGTGGCAACGCCCACTGCGTTGTCGGTGGCTTCATGGTCGGTCATCCAGAACACCGAGGTGCGCTGCAGCATGCCGATGCGCAGGCCCTGCCGCTCCAGTACCACCGGTTCGCGGGCCTTTTGTAGATTGGCGCCTGCACCCGTATGTGGAACGCCGATTTGATCCAGCCGCGCGATCGACGACAAAATCGGGGCGGTACCGTAATTGACATTGTTGGCGATGCCGACCGCGTCGATGCCCGCGATTTCCAGCGCTTCGGCGGACGCGAGCGGGGCGAAAAATCCCTCACGGTCAAGCGCGTGAGCTGCGTCCGGCTCGTAGAAACAACACTCGAGATTGCTCAAGATGAAATCGGCCGACTTGAACTCCGCTGCGAGTTGCGCGAACGGCCTCGCCGGGTCCGTGACATTCATCAGGTTGACGTCGCCGGTGAGAAGAACTTTCAAAGGGCATCACTCCGGCTTGATGTTATTTGCGCGAATGACCTTGCGCCACTTTTCGGTGAAATCGACGATGTATTTCGCGAAATCGGCCTGCGAGCTCACGAACGGACTGAGCGCGAGGTCGGCGAGCCGCGCCTTGAACGCCGGATCGGCCAGCGGGGCGTTCACCTGAGTATTGAGGACTGCGATGATTTCAGGCGGCGTTTTGGCGGGCGCGCCTAGGCCGACCCAGCCGGCGGCTTCATAACCTTTGACGTATTCGCCGAGCGCCGGAGCGTTCGGGAATATTTCCGCGCGCTTTGCGGTCGTCACACCGAGTGCGCGCAGCTTGTCGGACTTGATGTACCCGATCACCGAGGCGAGCGAGGTAAAGACAACCTCAATGCGGCCGGCCATCAGATCGGTGAGCGCCGGCCCGATGCCGCGATAATTCACCGTGACTAAATCGAGCCCCGCCATCGACTTGAAGAGGACGCCGATGAGTTGCGACGGGCTGCCCGGCCCGAGCGAACCGACATTAATCTTTCCCGGATTAGCTTTGGCGTAGGCGATGAATTCGGGGACGGTCTTGGCGGGGAATGACGGATTCACCACCAGAACGAACGGCGCGGTGATCATGCTCGCCACAGGAGCGATATCGCGGACGAAATCGAAATTGAGATGGTCGTACAGCGTTGCGTTGTAGGCATTGCCGTCACCGATCTGCAGCAGCGTGTAGCCGTCGGGCGCGGCCCGTGCGACGAACTCGGTGGCGATATTGCTGCTGGCGCCGGGACGGTTCTCAACCACGAACTGCTGGCCGAGTTTCTCCGACAGCCACGCCGAGATCAGCCGCGTCGTGGTATCGGTGAAGCCGCCGGGTGGAAAGCCGACGACGACGCGTACCGGACGCGTCGGATAGTCGATGGCCCACGCCTTGCCGGAGATCGCCGGCAAGGCGGCGGCACCCGCGGCAAGCTTCAGGAAATGTCGGCGAGCAAGGTTCATCGCGGGTCTCCGGTATCGTTCCAAGGATGAGCTGTCTAGTAATATATCGTGCGATCCAGATCTTGAACAGAAGCGGACACGCGCTCAAAAAGAGGCGCCGCCAAGTTGCAACGACCCGATCAGCGTTGGCCTCTCACTTGACTGGTTAAATCAGCATGCGCGACTGCCGGAGCAATTCACGCAGATGCCGGCGCCCCGCGAGGGCTTCATGTCGGCGGTAGGCGAGGGGGCGTGGCCGCAGAGGAGGCGGCATAATGGCCGCAAATTCGTTTCAGAACGGCCTACCTTCGACTTGGCCAATGCGCTAACGAATCATCAGAGATAAAGCTGTTTCGGTAGACCTTCCACTGATCGGCTATTGGGTCGATGCCGATGCGCTAATCCCAAGCGGGCAATGCAGCTGCCCCAGCGCCGGCGATTTTTCCGGTGACCAAGCATTCGGCTAAGTTGCCGCCAGAAAGATAGAGATAGCCAAATGCACTCCCCAGTTCCCCTGCCGCATAAAGCCGCGGAATCGGCTCACCAAATACATTTATGATTTGCTGGCGGGGATTGTGCACCGGTCCACCCTGGGTATTAGAGACTACCGGCCACACCTCACCCATATAATATGGCGGCGTATCAATCTTGACCATCGTCCCGGGTGGACGGCCGAAATCCTCATCGCGCTGTTGTTTGCAGCGTTCATTCCATCGATCAAGTGTCGATTTTATCGCCGCCGGCTGCACCTGAATGAGACGCGCAAGCTCTTCGACCGTTTCTGCCTTCTTGATGATCCCGAGCTCGACTTCGCGCTGATTATCTTCACTCCACGAAAAGGCTAGCCCTTTCTTGTTATAAGTAGGTGCGCCGATCTGATACATCTTTCGGCCGTTCTCGTCATAGATAAGGTATGAGGGAAGACGCGGGAAGATCTGGCGCACGGTATCGAAAAATTCCATTGGCCGGTGCGACGTGTCCTGAGTGTATGGTGTGCATTCATTCATATAGCGTCGGCCGTCTTGATCGACGACGACCCAGCACATTTTGACGTGCGTGCTTTGTTCATCCCCTGGGAACCAGTCAGGAAGGCGCTTGACCCGTATTGCCACTGGATAGCGCGAATCGGGATGCTTGAATCCGTAGGAACCATGATAGTGCCACATGTGCCATAAATCGGCGCCGAGATCTTGCGCCATGCGGATGCCGTCACCCGTGTTTGAGGTAGAGGTCGCGGTCAAGACCGGGGCTTTCTCCCAAAATTGGCGTTTCATCTCCTCATTGGCTTCGAACCCGCCGCAAGCGAGAACCACGCCGCGCCGCGCCTTGACCGTGACGACGCGGCCGTCTTTGTTTTTAAACGAGACACCAATCACTTCCCGCCGACTATTGGCGATGAGGCGCTCGGCGGCTAATTCGTAGCGCACGTCGATTGCGTCGGCCCGGCGCGCAATATTGTCTTCCAATACCTTGAACATTCGCCAGCCGCTGGCGGAAGGGCGCGCCATGACGTGCGGATAAGTTGACCCCAAATCGTCGCATCCCGGAACGTGAGTAATCTTGCTGTCGAGAAACGCCTCGGCGCCGGGCAACGGGTAATTACCCCTCATCTCTTTGGTTTCGACAGTGGCCTTACTCACCGCAGCGAGAGTATTTATCTCCTGCTCCATTTCAGCCATGCCATTGGCCAGCACACGCAACACGTCGTCCGGTGTCCGCCCGGCGTTCGTTGCTTTCAGATAAGCGAAAACTTCATCGGGCTTGCGGGTACCGCGCATCGAGCCACCCGAACAAATCGAAATTCCACCGGGCGTCGGTTCTTTCTCGGCCAGCAGGACGCGAGCGTTGCTGTCAGCGGCCGCAATCGCGCTGCGTGCACCGGCAAAGCCGTAACCTACGACGACTACGTCATAGGTCTCGTCAAAGATAGGGAGCTTTTCGGTCTGAGGGATACTGACGCACATAGTCTCGAATGACTCCTATTAGCCAGATACCCATCCGGCTTTTGAACGGGCGTAGTTTGCGACAAAATTTCTCTAGGTGAAATTGATTCGGGGGGGTGGGGCCTAGCAGGGACATATTGTGGAAGTATACTGGACGTTATTGCATTTGCGCGGCTTGATCCAGCCGTCAATCCCAACAGATTCATCGCCGTAACGGAAGTTTTCGACCTCATGGGATGCGATTAGCGAGTTGGCTTGTTCGACAAAATGCATTTTACTTGGCCAAGCTAGCCGAACCTCACAGACTGGCGGGTGGTTGTATGCCGAATCTAATATTACGACTGACCAAGGCTGTTCTTTTTCTGCTGGTGCTTTCGTCGGTCGCCGTCGCAGATGACTTTCCAAACAGGCCGATACGATTGGTCGTTCCGTTCCCGCCCGGTGGCAGCAACGATGTCGTCGGCCGTATTGTCGCAAACCAACTCAGCGCCAAATTAGGACAGCAAGTTTTTGTCGACAACCGCGGTACGGCCGGGGGCATAATCGGAACCGAGTTCGCAGCTGCGGCCGCACCGGATGGATATACCCTCCTGATCGTGTCGGTTCCGTACGTAGTCAATCCCGCGCTGCATAAGCTTAGCTATGACCCGATCAAGTCCTTCACGCCGATTGCCCTTCTTGCGACTGGACCAAACGTCCTCGTTGTCAATCCGGAACTGCCGGTTAAATCTGTGAAGGAGCTGATCGCGCTCGCCAAACAGGAACCGGGCGAACTCAACTACGCCTCCGCCGGCATCAGCACCTTCACACATTTAAGTGGCGAATTATTCAAACTCATGGCCGGCGTGAACATTGTGCACGTGCCGTACAGAGGTGGTGGTCCGGCTATGCAGGACGTACTTGCCGGGCACGTCAAGATAATGTTCAGCTCGCTGATCCAGACCGCACCCTTTATTAAATCCGGGCAGCTCAGGGCGCTCGGGACCAGCGGCACTAAACGCAACCCGATTCTGCCCGACGTGCCGACGATCGCTGAAGCCGGTGTGCCGGGCTACGCGGCCAACAACTGGTGGGGAATTTTGGCGCCCGCCGGCACACCCTCAGCCATCGTCGAGAAACTGCATGAGAATGTTCAGGCGGCGCTTAAAGCTCCGGAACTACAAAAAGAATTTTCCCGCGAGGGTGCATCGACCGTCGAGATGAGCTCCGCCGAGTTCGGCGAATACATGAAGTCGGAGATCGTTAAATGGGGCCGCGTCGTCAAGGAAGGCAATATCCGTGTCCAGTAGTGGGGAGCAGATGCAGCGCCGGCAAAGCGAAACAATTCCGGGCCGCTCGTGTTCGCCATCGCTTGGTCCCGCCTGAGCGGAAATAGCATCTGCAGGTGCAGCGCCGGTATTGATTGTTTGGGAAGAGAAATCTTTTTTCGGCCTCCGGCGCGCGGGATGGGATGGCGACGATTGACAACAGGATCGCCGCGCCGGGCCGTCCGACGGCGAGACGCCAATGACGTATGCTAAGCACCTAGCCATATGGCGCGCCCTGAGTTGGCCGGCGTGAGCTCATCGACGAGAATGGCCGCGGCCCGGGCCTCCGTCTCCGCAAACCTCAGCGGTCAAATCAATTCAAATAAAACTTTCCATCGGCGCCCTCGATCTCGCCGGTGACGATTGGGGGCCATGATGGCCGCTTCGATCACGTGTGCGGGTCGCCTTTCATCGTGCTTGCTCTAGCACCGCATGGCGCTTCTACAGTGTTGGCCGGCCTTTGCGCCCAATCGACTAGTTCTGCCGAATGAAGCTGTGGGATCGCCCAACAGTTGGTCTCGAGATTGTTGCACGCTGGTCATTCCGAAGACGCCCTTCGTTATCCCCTATCGTTTACAGCGAAACGTCATTCAGATATTGCGCGTGTATCACGGAGCGCGCCGGTGGCCTGAGAGCTTTTAGCGGCACGACAGGCATGCCCGAGTGGGATTGGGTCGAGTTCATCGACGAGAACGGCGGCAGCCCTGGAGTGCGCCTGCGTGAGGCGCCACAAGGAAAATAACGGAAGCTACCGCCTCAGGCCGTGGTGGAATACACGGTACCAGATGATGTTCCGGCTCACAGCATATCGTTTGATGACCTGCCAAGCGATTGGGCATTACGCGAATTCCACCCGCAGACGCTCGGAGATGCATGGCTCGATGAATGCGCCGAACTCATTCTCATGGTCGCGTCCGTCATCATGCCGATCGCTATTGCGCCTGATCGTAATGTGCTGATCAATCATCGGCACTCGGCCAGCGTCCGGATAATGATTACAGCTGTCATGCCATTCACATTTGATCCGAGGCGTTTCCAATCGTAGATTATTTGTTGAGCCACGGCGGTAGGTAGGAGTTAATCGTCATCGAATGACGGTATCGTAACGTCACCGGGTTAGGTAAAACGCTATAATAGACCTGTGATCGCAGCCGCGGCCCAAGCACCAGACCGCGGGCGTATGCGGACACAGTTGCGTCAATCACTCGATATATTTCTTGTAAATCCATTGGCCACCATCCCGCCGACGCAAAACCGTTCCCCATAGCAGGTGACCGGTAATTGATCGCCTTGGAATGATCACCGTCCATAAATGCCAGACCTCGTCATAGGGGGGTCTTTGCTTCAGGCCTAGCATCCGAAAAGCGTCGTGCTTGCTTACGGTCATGTGCGGCATCGCGGAACTCGACCAAGTTTGAACAATCCGTTCGGTACTGCAAGATAACGATTCCTCATTCTCCTTCAATTGGATTTCAAATTTAGCGTAAGAAAAAAACCTTAATGTGCGGGCGCGGGCTAATTCGAGACTTACAAATTGCGGGACTCAATATTCCCTCTTCGCTGGCGACCTAGGTGCCTTGGGTCTTCTCGACTGGCGCTGGGAGCGGAAAGGCATCCGCTGCTATCGCAGCCCAACCAAAACGCCTGACCGGATTCAGTAGAGACCGCCGTCGGCGAGAGGTTAACGTGCGGCTCGGTGCATTAGGGATAACGAGTAAGCTGAATTTGAGTGTTTGAAACCACTCGCCGGGAGCGACTGATAACAGTTGCTCCGATGCGCAGAACTCCGTCGCAGGTTGCCCGCTCATTACGTGCGCTGAGGAACGCGCATAGACTAGGTTTGCTCCGCGGCGTTCGCATTTTGCCGGGACGGCAAGCGTGCGAAGCAGCGCAGGCACAGTTCGGCGTTGAATATTTGGGTAACGCCGTGCCCTATCTGCCACTTGCTCAATGCAGCCGTGATCACTGTGAATGTAAGTACGCCCCAATCGGCAGTGCCCAGTTGCGTCGGCTAGACTCGACAGGAAAGGCATCATCTAAATCGCCCCGTTGATCAAAAACCACAACGCCAAGATGATTTCGATTCGCTTTTCGAGAGCGGAGGTTCATGGGCTCAATCGATGTTCTTGGATCAGGACTCCGGACGGCAACAGTACCGGCCAAAGAGCGCAGAGCGACGAATGCCGGGCCGGCCTATTGCCTTCGGCGTGGAACGCGGTCGGCTACACTGCTGGTGCGCACCTAACTATTCTGGAATTCGAGTGAGGCGTTAGGGCGTCTAAGCGGCCCCCACGATAGGAACCGCAAAAAGCATTGTTCCTGCCGTGTCCCTGACCACCACTTGCGACCCAACCCATTCGGTAGTCTCCGACCATCCAAGATCGGCTGCGATTAATTCAGCAATCTGGGCTGCGTCATCCGGGTTCCGAACGTGATGGCCGTGAAAGTCATAGGAAGGGGATTCTCGCTTGAGGAGGTCAAAAAACAGTCGCATGGAGTTCTGCTCCTGAGGGGTCCATGAATGCTATACCGTCGCCCATTGTTACCGGCTTATATTGATCGCTTAAATTTTAGTTGAATTAAACGGTAATGACTGCGTAGGCACCGTAACCCCCCACATCGCCCCCAGCAAGCCTTCCTCTTTCATCAGTGCGGGCAACTTCCGCACTTATCTCGTCGGCAGTGAAGCGGCCGCCTTCGAGGTGATCGTGGTGCATTGCGTGCGCCGCCGCAACCTGTTCGCAGATTGCCGTCTTGATCGACAAGGCCGCCAAACAATTACGCCAGCCAAAATAGCTCAGCGGACCGCGAGAGGAATTCGTTTCGCCGCACGAATCCAATTCAAACGAATTGACGCGAGAGAATAATGAAGGGGGCGTTGTCGGAGTTCGCTACGAACAACGCGCTGAAACAAATTGACTCGGCGGCGAAGTGGGTTGCACCGATGTCACAATTTGACGAATTTATTCATGCCATCCGTGCAATTCGCTGTCAGCTCCGCAGACGTGTCGCTCAGACATGATTTTCCTTGGCAGAACGAAGCCAAATTTGCCTATTCTTTCAGTGACGCAAGTCTGGGGGCGGCGTGTGCCTGACCAACGTCGAGTTCATCGACGAGAACGGCGGCGGTGGGGGTGTGCGACTCCGCAATTGTTAGGGGCCAAAGCGGCCCAAATAGCCTTCGCTGTCGTCCGCCGTGGTCCGCGCTTTGACCCTTATGCGGATCAGATCGCCCTTCGAACAGGCCGTGGTTGCCTTTCTAGATGGCCATGCTAGCGGAGGGATTGGAGGTGCCTCGGGCACCTCGTACTTAGATCAGATATATTCGGTCCGGCCGCACTTCGTTACTTGCTGTGGTACGCGGGAACTGCTGCGCGAGCTCATTTCCGCAGGCGTTGATTGCAGTAATAAATCCGTCGGCGATACGACCGTCACGCATGTGCGATACTAGCGCGTCTATCGCCGCCTGCCATTTCGATTGGGGAACCCGAGCGGAAATATTTTCGTCGGCAATAATACGCGCATAACGCTCTGCCAGTGAGACAAAGATTAAAATGCTGGACCGATCTTTTCTTCGCCCAATGCCGCGGCTCTTGAACTGCTCCAAGGCTGCGTGATGAGCGATAGCGCGGCGCGCCTTAGGTGGCATGAGGGCGACCCGTATCCTCGGCAAACTGAAAAAGCTCAAAAGGACTATGAATGCCAAAACCTGCATTGATAACATGCGGAAGACGGTCATCTCGGTGAAGGTCACCAGCAGCCAGGGAACTGCCAACGCCGCTACCGACGAAATAAAAATAGGCAACGCCGTTGTGTGGGTTGATGTACGAGCAAGCACACAAACAATCTCGCCAGAAGTCTTTGCCTCCGCAGAGTGGATGGCATTAGCGATGCGCTCTTGGTCTTCGTTGGAAATACTCATCACCAGCTCCCCGATGCTCCGCCACCACCCGACGATCCTCCGCCTCCGGAAAAGCCGCCGCCACTCGAATATCCGCCGCCGCTCCTCGATCCGCCGGAACTGATAAGTATATTCAGCACCAAGTTCAGAAACAGCCACCTAAATCCTGGTGAGACGACGAGCAGGATACACAGGATGATTAACGCCGCGATGAGGAGCCAAGTCGTCGAATCGGTATTCTGCTGATTGTCGAGCCGCAGCGAGGGACGCTTTTGCCATTCCGATGAATCGGTGGTCAGAACTGTGATGATGTCGTCAACGCCGCGTGAGATTCCGCCGCTGAAATCGCCCGTTTTGAAGCGCGGCGCGATGGCGTTGGTTATGATTACTTTGGACAGTGCGTCGGTGAGTGTGCCTTCAAGGCCGTAGCCGACCTCGATCCGAATTCGGTGCTCGTTCGGCGCAACAAGCAACAGCGCCCCATTATTTTTTGTTTTTTCGCCGAGCTTCCAGCTTCGAAATAGTTCGTTGGCGTACGGCTCGATTTCCTGACCTTCGAGGGAGGTGACCGTAGCAACGACGAGCTGAATGCCGGATTTAGCTTCGAGATCGGCGAGCTTCAGCTCAATAGCACCGCGCGTTTCGGCCGAGATGATGTTTGCTTGATCGACGATGCGTCCAGTTAGCGCCGGAAAATTGACGGCAAAGACGGCAAGCGCGGTGTACAACAGCGCAATAATGCCAATTGCCAGACGCCAACCGCCCCTTGAGAGGAGGGGCGATGGGCGGCCTGTTGTCATTTCGATGCCTTGATATCGCAGCGATGCGTCAGAATTTTACCTGAGGCGGTGTCTGCGCATTGTCATTTGCTGCGAATTCCGCCATCGGCTTGTTGGAACGGAAGATGGTTGCGGCCCATAACAGGCCAGGGAAGGTCTTGAGCTCAGTGTTATAGACCCGCACTGCTTCAATGTAGTCGCGCCGCGCAACGGTAATCCGGTTTTCGGTGCCTTCGAGCTGCGATTGGAGCGCAAGGAAGTTCTGGTTCGATTTGAGGTCTGGATAATTCTCGCTGACCGCAAGAAGCCGGCCGAGCGCGCCGGAAAGCTGGTTCTGCGCAGCTTGGAACTGCTGCAGCTTTACGGGGTCGGTAAGTTGCGATACGTCAATCTTGACTTGCGTCGCTTTGGCGCGCGCCTCAACTACGGCGGTTAGTACGTCTTTTTCCTGTTTGGCATAGCCTTGCACGGTTGCCACTAGATTGGGGATGAGGTCGGAACGACGCTGGTAATTGTTTTGCACGTCCGCCCACTTCGCTTTGGCTTGCTCCTCGTAAGTGGGAATGTTGTTATACCCACAGCCGGCGACAGTGAGCCCAAGGAGGACGGCTGCAGATGCTCCGCGAATGCGCGCCACCGATACGATCATAAACTTCCCCCAATCAAATCGAGAATGAGCAGCTTTAGGTTGCTAGCTGTTGAGCTTGTGAAGAATTTATTGGCATTTCGCAATAGGCACCAGTGCAATGATTGCCTCCGATAACCCTAGTGGCGGCGGTGCGGGTGTGCGACTCCGCAAGCGTCAGGGGCCAAAGCAGCCCAAATAGTCGTCGCCGTCGTCCGCCAGCCGAGCGGCAAGCTCGCCTGATCGTTGCGTACGAGGAAAAGAAATGATCTCGCCGGCCGACGAATTAGTGCCGCCCCAACGTCAGCTTGTCTAATCAATAAGAGCTTGATGAAGAAGGGCAAGCCCCCTAGCATCACCCGCGATCAACACCGTCCGTCGGGGTAATGGCCCAATCAGGGGTCCCTACGAGGCGGTGACAAAAGTAACTGGGGGAGGGTGCGATGACCAAAGTACGCAGCATCACGCCGTGGGCATGGACGATTGGGCTACTGGCCGGGCTTGCGTGCATTGCCCCGAATAGCCCAGCCGCGTCCGCCGAATACGTAATGAAATTCGGCACCGCGACCATCAACGAAACGCAGCATCAGTTCATCAAAGTCTACAAGGAAGCGCTCGAAAAGGCGTCGGGTGGCCGCATCGAGGTGCAAGTCTATCCCGCCAGCCAGCTCGGGCCGATCCCGCGCGAGATCGAAGGCGTGCAGCTCGGCACCATCCAGGGCTACATCGGACCGGTCGATTTCTACGTCGGCCTGGAGCCGCGTTACGGCGTATTCAGCGCGCCGATGCTTTTCCGCGACGAGGCGCATGTCGCTGCGACCATTCACGATCCCGAGATACAAAAAATTATTCTCGACCTCGCAAAGCCAAAGCGGATGGTTGGCATCGCTACGCTCAGCATCGGGGTCGTAGACTATGGAGCCAAGAGTCCGCTGATGCGGCTTGCTGACTTCAACGGCAAGAAGATTCGAATCAACGGGACCGCGCTCGAGCGCGCTAAGATGAGCAAGCTCGGTGCCACCGGCATCGCGATGCCACTGAGCGAGGTGATGCCCGCACTCAGTCAAGGCACCATCGACGGCACAATCAGCGGAATGTCGGTCTTTGTCGGATTCAAGATGAACAATATAGTCAAAGTCATTTCGGTTACTAACGATACGATGCTGGTATCGCTGGCCGTCGTCAGTCGGGCATGGCTCGATAAATTGCCACCCGATCTGCAAAAGATCGTCCTTGATACCGCACAGGCCATCCAGCCCAATGTGCAAGCCTGGGAGGTGGAATTCACCAAGAAGCTGGCGGACGATTGGGTGAAAATGGGCGGGCAGGTTCACACGTTGCCGCCTGAGGACCTCGCCAAGATGAAGACGCTGCTCAGCGGCGTCGCCGACGATGTGACGAAAGACCAGCCGGCCGTGCACAACATGCTGGTTAAGGTCCGCGCCATCGCCGCGAAACATTGATCCGCTCGGGCAGCTTGGGCGATCGAGCTAACCGCAACAGCTTTGCGCCCGATCGCCCGAGGGCCGTAATCCGTAAATAGGTGAGGAATGATCAACGCTCTTGTACGGAGTGCGCATGCGCTGATGGCGGTTATTCGCGTCGTTTCGGGAGCGCTGCTGGTCGGCAGCGTCGCGATCAACTTCGCCAACGTCATCGGCCGCTATTTTCTTTCGGTGTCCATTCCGTGGGCCGAGGAGGTCATGCTGTTCATGATGATCGCCTGTGTCTTTCTTAATTGCAGCCTGGTCGGCTGGTCGGGCCGGCAGATCCGCATGGATGCATTTGTTGCTCTGCTGCCGCCTAAGCTGCGGTCGATCGTCGAGCTTTTGGGCGAAATCGTGCTGATGGCGACCAGCCTGTTGATTGCGATCTTGGCCTGGCCGGTGGTTTCCATGCTGGCGGAGCTAGATCAGCGAAGCCAAGCCGCCAATATTCCCCTGGTCCTGCCGCAGGCCATGATCCCAGTCGGATTCCTATTGATGGCATTGCTGATCGCCGTGCGATTGATTTCCCAGGGCACGTCCGGTGTGGGCGCGCATTTGAAGAATTCTGATCACTGACGACTCAGCGCATGTGGGTCCAATTCGTCTACTTCGTACTTCCGATCATTCTCATGGTGATCGGGCTTCCGATTTTCCTTGTTCTCATACTGACATCGCTCACAGCAATTGTCTTTGTCGCCGACGTGCCGACGACGGCGATCCCGACCTACATGTTCGGGAGTCTCGACAATTTTCCGCTGCTCGCGGTGCCCTATTTCATCCTGGCCGGCGAGATCATGGCGCAAGGTGGCATCGCGCGGCGCGTCGTCGCCTGGGTGGTGTCGATCATCGGCGGGATTCGCGGATCGCTCGCCGTCACCACGGTTGCATCCTCGGAACTGTTCGGCGCCATGGCGCACACGTCGGTCGGCACCGTCGTTGCGGTCGGCCGGCTGCTCTACCCGACGCTCAAGAGCAACGGTTACAACGAGCGGTTCACCGTTGGCCTGATCGCATCTTCCGGCGCCGTTGCAGTGATCATCCCGCCGTCCATTTCGCTGATTCTGTATTCGATGACCGCGCAGCAATCTGCACTGCTGCTGTTCACGGCCGGCGTTCTGCCGAGCCTGCTCATCGGCCTTGGGGACGCGGCATATGTTTTCGCCTATTCCCGGATTAAGGCAGTCCCGCTGCTGTCGCGGGCGCGCTGGCGGAATATCTGGGACACCACAAAGGACGCAAGCTGGGCGATCGGCACCATTGTCGTCATTTTCGGTGGCATTTACGGCGGCGTCTTCACGCCGACCGAAGCAGCCGGAGTTGCTGTCGTCTATTCGCTGTTCGTGACGACGGTTATCTATAAAGAGCTCAGCCTTGTTGATCTGTGGCGTGTGGTGATCAACGCGGCCTTCCTCATCTCGCAAATCCTGATCATCGTGGCGAGCGCGGGGGTTTACTCCTGGCTTCTCACCACCAGCGGTATGCCGCAACAGATCGTGGCTGGGATCGAGGCGCTGCAAATGCGGCCGTGGGAAACGCTGCTGATGATCAATCTCATTCTGTTGCTCGCCGGTAGCTTCCTCGAACCGCCGGCGGCCATTCTCATTTTGACACCACTACTGTTACCGATCGTTATTGCCGTCGGCGTAAATCCGATCCATTTCGGCATCATCATGGCGGTCAATCTGAGCATCGGCCTGTACACGCCGCCCTTTGGCCTTAACCTCTTCGCCACCCACGCGATCTTCGACGTTAAAATCGCGACCATTTATCGTGGCGTGCTGCCATTTGTGCTGCTGAATTTTGCGATTTTGCTGATCATTACCTATGTACCCGCGATTTCCATGGTGCTGCTCGGTCACGCACAATGAAAGGATGGGGCCGGTTATGCAGGGCGAGCCCGACACCTGTCGGAAGTCGGGTCGTGCCCTGATGTGCAGGTGCGCAATCGTCAGGGGCCAAAGCATCCTAAATAGTCGTCCCCGTTCATCTGCCGTGCTCCGACCCTGATGCATATCCAATCAGCCTTCGAACAAAGGCCGGGATCCGCGCTTGCTCGTGATTGTGCTGCGCGGCGCGCTCGACGGCCTCGCTACGGTCGTCCCGGTCGGCGATCCCGATTGGCTGCGGCTGCGCGGCGACAAGGCATTGACGCTCGATGGCGCTACCCCGGCGCTGCCGCTCGATGGTTTTTTCGCGCTTAATCCGGCGATGCCGAACTTGCACCGCATGTACAAGGCCGGCAATGCGAGCATCGTGCATGCGGTGGCCTCGCCCTACCGCGAACGCTCGCATTTCGACGGACAGGATATTTTGGAGAGCGGGTTGATCAAACCGGGTTCCGCCGACACCGGCTGGCTCAAGCGCGCGCTCGCCTCGCTGCAGCCGGCGGGCCGCGTTGGCGGCAAAGAGGCCTTCGCGGTCGGGCCGGTGACGCCGCTGGTCGTGCGCGGCCCCGCCACCGTGTTGTCATGGACGCCGCCCAGACTGCCGCCTGCCACCGACGATACCGTAATGCGGCTGCTCGATCTGTACCGCCACCCGATCCGGCGCTGGCGCGCGCCCTGGAAGAGCGCGTTGATTTGGCGGCCATCGCGCGCGCCGGCGGCATGGACATGAACCCCCACAAACCCGACGGCACGCGACCGCAGGGTCCTGGCGCGGCAGTGCGCGCCTATTTCTCGGAAGCCGCCGGCGCCGCCGCAAAATTCATGGCCCGCGGCGATGGTCCGCGGGTCGGCGCGCTGGCGTTCGACGGCTGGGACACCCACGCCGACGAAGGCGCCACGAACGGCCGCCTGGCTGCCTGCTTGGCGCGCTCGATGGTGCGCTGGCCGCGGTGGAAAGCGGCATGGGCGATGCGTGGAAGGAAACCGCCGTCGCGGTTATCACCGAGTTCGGCCGAACCGCCCGTATCAACGGCACCGAAGGCACCGATCACGGTACCGCGACGGTGGCGCTGCTTGCAGGTGGGGTGGTGAAGGGCGGCGGCGTGATAGCCGATTGGCCGGGCTTGAGCCAAGCTAAACTCTACCAGGACCGCGACCTAAAACCGACCACCGATTTGCGCGCGATCCTGAAGAGCGTGCTGCGCGATCACCTGCGCGTCGATGAGCGCATGCTGGCCTCGGCCGTATTTCCTGGCAGCGCGACGTTGAAGGCGACGAACGGGCTAGTGAATTCTGCTTAAATACACCTGATCGGATTTCGGAGGGTTCAAGATTAGATAAACGCGACTATAAATGGAGTTCCAATCAATTTAGTGTTGATGCAATATGGCGAGTGGCGATTGAACAAAATGGGGGAACAATCATGCAACGTTATCACTTGCTGCCTGCGATACTGGCGGTTGCGTTTCTTTCTTTCCCTGCCGTGGCTCAGGCTCCGCAGCCGTGGACGCAAGTGGGGGCCCTTTCTTGCAAGGTTAAGCCAAACATCGGCTTCATTATAGCCGGCCATCAACCATTGGAATGCCAGTTCGCCCCAAACGCATCGGAGCCCCCTCAGGCCTACGACGGGGCTATTAATACTGTAGGTTTGAACGTCGGCATTAGCGCTGGTGGTGAGTTGGGCTGGGCCGTTTTTGCCCCGACTACCGGTGTACCAGCCGGGGCGCTGGCTGGTGATTATGTCGGAGTTTCCGGTGCTATTGGCGTTGGCGTCGGAGGTGGCGCCAACGTTTTGCTTGGCGGATCCGGCCGCACGTTTGCGCTTCAGCCGCTCTCGCTCCAAGGTTCGGTCGCTCTCAATGTCGTGCTTGGCGTGTCATCACTCACGCTACGCTGGCACTAAACCTTCGCGTCGTGCTGACCTGACGGATTTTTTGAACCAGCGGGATAGAGATTACTGCATCGGCTGGTCCGCTCTGGATATTTGGACCGTTTTAAATGAGAGCTCTCGGCGTTGTGGGGCCCATCGGTATGTTCCGATGGGCGGTGAACATGGTCATCGGCGTTCTTTCGCCAATTGCACTATGCGGTCTCACGCAAGTCGCTTTCGACAGTCTTGACCGAGTTTCTGCCTAGGAGCGTGTCTCGCTCGCCGATCAGTTGGCTCGCAAGCCCACATTCGTCAAAACAAACCGAAAATGACAAACGCGTCGGCTGCGCTATTTCCACGAAACGGTGACGTTGATTGGGGTCGTTGGGTCGAAGTTGTCTGCATAAGGATGGTAACAAACGACGTTGGCAGTCCACACGCCGACGATTAGGAACAGGGTCGCAACGGCGCTGGTGATTGTGCTGGTCATGGCGGGCTCCCTTCTATTCTGGCGGACATCCGCCCTTTGACGCTGGAGCTGTTCGCTCTCTCACTTTCAATATAGAAGTGAGCCCAGGCCTTTAGTTGTGACCGATGTCACAATTTGACGAATTTATTCACGCCATCCGCGCAAGCCGCCCGCGGGAGGCGGACTGAGCTTCGCCAGGGGCGTGGTATGGTCCGCAATCTGGCCGGTATACTGGTCAATCCAGTGGGGCTGGTCGAAGTAGTGCGGCAAAAGCGGGATCGGGTTAAGGTTAGGGTTAATCGAGCCGAGATGTAGGATGGCGCGGTAGTCGCAGCTTATTGTCGTGGCCGGTCATGAAAATCTTCGGTGGTGGGGCGAGGCCGATAAAGCCATGCATTTACAACAACGGATTTTAGTTACAGGAGGATCTGGCTTCCTGGGATCACACCTGTGCGAACGCTTGTTGTCACAGGGCGCAGAAGTCCTTTGTCTCGATAACTTTTTTACTGGCGCGCGGCGCAACATCGAGCACTTGCTCAAACACAAACGGTTCGAGCTCATCCGCCACGACGTTACATTTCCGATCTACCTAGAAATTGATCAGATCTACAATCTCGCCTGTCCGGCGTCTCCCATTCACTACCAGCACGATCCTGTTCAAACAACGAAGACCAGCGTGCATGGTGCGATCAACATGCTCGGCCTCGCCAAGCGGGTTAAAGCAAAAATTCTGCAGGCGTCGACCTCGGAAGTGTACGGTGATCCAGATGTACATCCTCAAACAGAGGAATATTGGGGACACGTCAACCCGATCGGTCCTCGTTCCTGCTATGATGAGGGGAAGCGTTGCGCTGAAACGCTATTCTTTGATTATTGGCGTCAACACAAATTACGCATCAAAGTAGCCCGCATTTTCAACACTTACGGTCCGCGTATGCATCCAAACGATGGGCGGGTCGTTTCAAATTTCATTGTCCAGGCGCTGCTCGGTCGGGACATTACAATTTATGGAGAAGGGTCGCAGACACGCTCGTTCTGTTATGTTGACGATCTCATTGATGGGCTTATTCGTCTAATGGCTTCTTCTGACTTAGTTATCGGTCCTATTAATATCGGAAATCCTGTTGAATTCTCGATGCTGCAACTGGCCAAGACTATTCTGGATATAACCGGTTCGAGCTCGAGAATTGTCCATCAACCATTGCCGCAGGATGACCCTCGGCAGCGAAAGCCGGATATCACCAAAGCGAAAGATTTACTTGGGTGGATGCCAGCGATGGCGCTGAAGGAAGGGCTGATCAAGACCATCGCCTATTTCGAAGACATGATCCGAGAATCCGGCACAATGAATATATTAGGCAAAAGTTGACTCGCAATTTGGCCCCAATCTTGCGATTGGAGCCCAACCCTTTACCGTGGCGGGCCCAGCGTCCGCTTTCGCAAAGGCTTAATGAAGAAGCGCTATAGGGGAGGCGTAGTAGCGATGCCGCTTCGTGTCGTTCCCGCGCCGGTTTGGTTCGTGGCCGCCCTTCTTCCCTTGCTGGCGTCGCAAATCGTGCGATTGCATCAATCTGATCCAGCAGCATGGATTTTTTGGGACTACGCTGGGCGGCTGGGTGCGTTGGCAGTGTTAGGTGCTATTCCGTCCGCTCGCGATGTCGCCTTTGGGCGCGAGGCCCTACGAATCACGTTCTTGGAATCGGTCATTTGGGTTGTTGGAATTATCCTCGTGGACCACTATTTGTGTGGTTGGCTCCGACGGACAATTAATTCGGCGCTACCTGCAACAGTGCTTGGAGTTTACCCTCAACCTCTCGGCTGGCTGCGCGCTTTCGATAATGTCTTTGGCATAGCACTGGTTGCCTACAGCGAGGAAATCATGTTCCGCCGCTGTGCACTTCGCTTATTGCAGAGATACTTTAATAGCAAATGGATCTTAGTTGTCACTACCTCAGTGCTGTTTGGTGCCTATCACTGGTGGACTGGCGTTGGTAATATTGCTGAAGCTGTATTGGTAGGAATCTTATTGATGCTATTCTACCAACGATCGAAAGCGCTTTGGCCGGTCGTGCTTGCACATTATCTGACCGATATCGTCGAATTTGCGTTTTAACTTTATTCACAAGTCCCGAGCTCCGGTGCGACGCCCAAAGTGTATGCGGCGACTTGGGTGTTCATGGTGCGGGAGGTTTCGGTCTTCTGTGCCGATCATCTTAAGGGCTATGTAGCGGAAGCTGCCGGTTAATTTCAGCGGTTATTGATTATGGCATGGAGGAAAATGCGTTTAACAAATGAAATTGGGCAAAAAGCTACGAGATTTTTATTGGCCGCAAGAGTACAATTTTTCGTTATGGACACATTTTTACACTTTATGACGTCGGACACGACGCTTTTCGGAATCAGCATTCATAATTGGATTATAGCTCTCGCCGGTTTCGTCGTGATTTGGGGGGGGTGTTCTCATTAAAGACCTATGATCCTATGCTTCTATTCCAGGACCATTGCAATCACACTTAGTGTCCAACAGCTGTTTCAAAAAACCGTCAAGCCAGCGCTACTTTGGGCGAAGCCGTTCCGGTGGCTGGCCGACCTCGGTTTCTAAGTCGCGTAGTAGCAAAAGATGCTAGAGTACTGTGAACGTTTCGTCGTACAACCATGGGGAGGTCATTGGTGGAAACACAGAACAGAGCCAACGAGCATGCGGTGGGCTTAGATGGCGCCACATTCGAGAAGAAACTTGCGGCCCTTCCAGTAGTGACTTACCGCGCTGGCGAAACGGTTTTAACCGCCGGGTCAAGAACGGGTCAGTTGCTGATCCTCAAAACGGGCTCGGTCGTAATTCTCAAAGACTCCATCGAGATTGCCAGAGTGGACGAGCCTGGCGCTGTCATCGGTGAACTCTCAGCGTTGTTAGATCGGCCGCATACCGCGGACGTTCGGATCTTGGAGGACTCGCAGTTTTATGTCGCGGACGCAGCGTTGCTCGAGCAAGACCCAATCGCGGTACTTTACGTCGCGAGGATTTTGGCGCGGCGTCTCGTCGCCGCCGACAGAGGGCTTGTTGAGCTGAAGACACAGATTCAAGCCGGTCAGTCACCCGGCGCCATCAGTAAACTCCTTGAAAAGATCGAAAAAACACTCGCCGCATTCAGCGACGACGCGCCACCGTTAACCCCCGGCGGGTCGTTTAAAATAGATCGCCTTTGAAGGCAGGGATAAATTTCCCCACCAGAGGCGCTATCCACCCTTTGCGATCGATACGCGACGTGTGATCTGGACGACGATATGCGGTAAATCGCACGAGACGCGCCGGTATTCCGAAATCGCCAGACAAAGGCGCGCTGTCACAAACTATCAGAACGTAGACTTGCTGTAAGGTTTGACAATGCGTAGGCTTATAACGGTCAAGGCCGGTGCGCGCATATCAGTTCGATTATGCCGTAGAGCATGCACTCGCCGTTTAGTCAATTCAATCCCAATCGAGATCGACAATCGTCATTCCATCTTCTTCATTAAACCTGACCGCAAACTTTTGCCTGAAAAGTAGCGTGGGCTTGTTGGGAGCAATCGGGCATTGAACTACGTCATGCGCTAAACCGGCCTTATTTAACTGACTCTCAAATAGATCATCAACTTTGCCTATGATGCTGTTTATGGGAATGGGCTTTGAAAAATAGATTTTATGCTCCGCGTAGGATGGGGCAAGGCAGTACTCCCAGTACTGCCAGTTACTCGCCAGAGTAGTGGGGAGAACTGCTGCCGCATTTTTAATCTGTGGAGTTACCCCTGGGTTTGCGGTTGGCGGTATTGCAGCCGCAATCGTAGTTTGTGGAGTTACCGCCGCATCAATAATTTGAGGAGTTGTCGCTGCGTTCTTAGTCCGGGGAGTTGCCGCGTGATCAACAACTGCATTTCCGGCCTCTGGAGTTTCCGCTGGATCCACAGTCTGGTGAATTGCGGGCAAATTGTTAATTTCCGGAGCCGCTGTCGCATTCGGAGACTGAGGTTCCTCCACCCCATTTATAGTTGGAGAAAGTTCAGCTGGATTGCCAGTGGCAACGATACCACCCAGCAAGACGGTCGCCGTTTGGCATGCGTCTGAGACCATGCCAAAAGAGACTAAGGCAACCGCTAAACATACTGTGATCGTCTTTGACATGTTTACTTTTCGTTTGAAGAGTCAAAGAAGTTTCGCAGGGACGGCTGTTCCTGAACCAATGCAATGGGATCCTACCTAATATCCATTATTTTCAGGTCATTTAGATTGTTAAAATTTTAGGTTATAGATTTGGAGTCAGAGAAGAGCTTGAACAATTGAGCAAACCGCACCGTGCTGCGGTGCCCGATAAGACTTTTTCAAAGCGATAAGGAGCGCATTCGCGTTGCAGCGATTTTGAGCCTAAAGACTCTCGGCAGTGCGAACTGAAGATCCCTTCAGCGAGCGGGTCGCGCCTGCAAATATTCCGAACGCGGCACAAACCCTATTGGCGCGGCTAAACTTTCTCATTTCCACACTCAAAACCGGCAGCCGTGATCCCGCCGAATTGATATCCGCCTATGGTGGTTAGTAACAATCAATTCACCACATCAGAAGCCATCGAATTGAGTTGATATTTCTAAGCGCTTTGCTTTAAGCGTTTACCATAAGGCTTTGGCGCGAGTGACTCGGACCGCGGCGCAAGCTCCGATATCAGATTTGCACAGGCCTGAGGAGGTTGCGCCACGGAGGAGTAGGATAAAAAACCTACAATCATTTACGACGAAATGCGACTTAAGAGAGTATTTTTCGGAAACGAAAACAGCGGCAACGGGCCCGTTTGTGCGCCTTGTCAATTCCTGTCTTTGCCAGCCGTATGAGCTCTGGAGCACCGCAGAGTTGGTTCGCTCGCGCGTGCGCGAGCGGATAGATTAGCCGTCCCCAATGTTGGTGAAGCAATAATATTTTTTTGCGTTACAAACTCCGATCATTGATCAAATACTGAAGGCCGGCTTATCGCGGGAAGCCAACCTGCATCAGTATATGCCGCTAAAGCAGAAAATTTATCCGAAGTGAAATAGGTCACACGGACGTTGCCTGTCTTGGGCTACCATTTAAGTAGAGAGATCATCTGGTTTTCTCGAAGTTGGATCAATCCAATGTGTAGAAGGGCGTTTCTTAGTCTGTGTGCGACCGTTATGGTGATTTTTAACCTAGTTGCCGTCTCAGGCGTATATGCAAAGGACCTTGGCCCCAGCATCAATATTTCCGAAAACAGCAAAGTTCAGCTTCTGAATCATGGCAAATATTTCACCATTAAAGTATCAGACGAGCCTCGTTTCTCAGGGACATTCGCGTGTACTTGTGCGGGAAATGCCAGTGGGAATTGCGAGGTCGCTTCTATTACGGATAAGAACGGTCAACAATCCCTGCTTTGCCACAAGGGAGAATCAACTACGTGTAAAAGCAGTTGCGCTATGTCCTCCACCAGCGTCACTACAGGCTCCCCGTAATGAGCTTGCTATAAGAACGTTCATTTTTCTGGCTTGTCGCCCTTGGCGACGCACTCACGGAAGGAATTGCGTTCGGCTTTCTCGATCCCAGTAGCCTTGCTTCCAGCCATTTTTGGCGGATGGGCCTTGACCGCCATTTCCCGACACTTTTTTGCAAGTTCGACACTGATCGCCGACGCCGGCTGGCCCGCCGCCAAATACGCGGTCAAAGCGAGAACCATCAACACACCAAAGGTCATTGCCGATTTTGTCATGACGACGGTCTTATCTACTGGTTCGCGAGTTTGCCGCGCTTGAGCCTTAACAGCTATTTTCAGCTGGTGACATCAATAGCTTTTACGGACACATTGATAACGATCATCAAACGACGGCCGGTAGCGCTGATCGCTTTCGGAGCGGTGCTGACGCTCGCTTGGCTGTTCCTGCTAATTTTGCTTCCACTGCGACGGTTGTAAGCAGGTTAGCGGCCAAACGTTATGTGATGCGGTCAAAATCGAGACTGGATGGCCTCTTAACTCCGCTTGCTTGCCAAAGCAGCCAAGCGACTGCAAGCATTGAAGGTGTAAGAACGATAAAAATCCCCAGCAAAAAAGGTTGCATGCGTTTCCCCAGGTTGCAAACAATTTCAGCAAAACTTATTTTTGGAAAGGATACTTTGATTCTGATGAATTTGCGACAAATTTTTTATCTAGTGAAAAAAAGCCAGTTTGGGTAGCATTAGTTGCACGACCTTTGTCCGTTGTTGCTCGGCGGTCTCGACGGATCGATGCAGCGCTTTACCTTTGAGGGAAAAGATGGACACGCGAGGTTTGGTGCCGTGTTCAAATCGCCTTATTCGCAGCGCGTAACCGGCGTGCCGACACCCGCATGACATTAAGCGCAAAATACGGCATCTGGCTGATGAGGAACAGGAACTGTTTCTCCGAAATTGGAACCACCGTGACGTCGGTCGCCGCCACAGCGGTGGCGCTGCGCGGCGCGCTATCGACCAACGCCATTTCGCCGAAAATGCTATTAGCTTCGAGGGTGTCTAGGAGGCGATTGCCGCTCTGTATTCCCACCCGCCCTTTCTGAATGACATAAAGTTCGGTTGCTGGATCGCCTTCGTTGAAGATTGTCTCGCCGGCATTGAATGATCGTACTGGGACATGCGGTCCGATTAGAATACTGAAATCGATAGCATCGTTCGTCATGTGAAGAAGCCTTATATCTCCCGGGGAAACCGAACTCGCGGCAGCGATATGCACTAAGCGATAGAAATATTACAGTTTGATGACACGCCAAATCGGGAGCGTCGAAATGCCCACAGCCGTTGTTTGGATCGCGGTTTCGCATAAACGTGGACGTCTGGTGGGCTTCATAGGAGCCTCAATGTTTTTCGTTGCCGGTTTTCAAGGGCAACTCATGCACGCGGGTTCTCGGCCACGTGTTCCAAAAATCGTATTACCCGCTTATTTTCATTGGTGATTAAAGGAGCAGACGTCGTCCCGGAGCGCACCAGGGGGATTTGGTTTCACAAACTGTGGAGAAATGCTAGAGTATAGCCACTCAAACCGACTGATGACTATCATTGATCTGATTGAACAATAATGACGGAAATCGATTATGACGGTGACTACTCTGGCATCCTTTATCGGGTGCTGCCGGATTCTTCTATTGATGCGATGTTGCCAACCGGCCTGGTGAATTTCAAAAATATCGACCAATTTATGGCGGCGGCTCTAAAAAAGTCCGCCGCCGGTAGGTTGGATCTCAAGTCGAACGGAATGCTAGAAAATACAAATGGACAACGAGAAAACATTCCAACAAAGGCAAAACCTCTTGATTACTACTCGATCCTCCTCGATGCGATTTATAAGACCGAGCAAAATTCAGCTCAGTTGCGGGCGTTGGTATACGAGCGCGCCCGTTTTAATATAAAGCGCGAGTTTCTATTTGAATATTCATCGCTCGGGTTATCTGAGATTGTGCAACACGTAAACGATTTTGAGCGTGCGGTTGCGCGGATCGAAGTGAGCGTCGCGAATTGTAAACCGAACGGCGATTACCGAGGTCAGTTGGAGCTTCGTGATCTTGATCGTTCTTTGGCAGGCAACGGGGTCCAAATCATTCCCGCTAACGCTGCGCCGTTGCTATATGAGGAGGATAGTTCTTTATATCATCAAATAGAAAATCCACGATTTGACCCAAGGCCGAATGAAGCTTGGCCATATTTTCGGCGCGCCATTCTACTCGTAGGTAGTGGTCTCGCTATAATGGCGTTCATTGGGGTGGCGACGATCGCGGGTACAGTATGGCATTCGCTAACGAAGCCATCTCAGTTTGAAATTGCGCGCAAGTCGGTTTCAGCCGGCGAGACAGCCACCGGCGCTAACAACGCACATGAGGAAAGCGCTCGCTCGGAAATTAAATCTCCCAAGCCTTCATACCTCTTACCATCTTCGTTCGGAATTTATGCGCTGAGCGACAACAAACTCTTCAAATTGGAAGCTTTGCCAATAAGAGTTCCTGATTCGCGTGTAGCGCTTTCGGCGGAAATAACAAAGCCAAGTATTACGACAATATCTGGCAATAAGGCTGCCTTTATACTTTTTCGACGTGATTTTCAAAACAGCGCGCCAGAGAAGGTCACATTGCGCGTTGTTGCCCGAGTCGTGCACGAAACGAAGTTTGTCGGTGGTAAGCCTTCAATCGTGAATCTCGAGGGATCGTGGAGAGTTAGAGACACGTCGATTGAATATAAGGTGTCGCCGATTCCGGGCCAGCCTGAAATGGTCATGGCACATACGGACGATAGTCAATCGTTGGCTGCTGGGCGGTATGCCCTGGTTTTGAACGGCGTTGGTTTCGACTTCACGATCGAGGGATCGATACAGGCGTCAGCACATTGCCTTGAGGAGTTCGAGGCGTTAAACGGGACGGTGTTCTCAGAATGCCCAAAGGCGCCATCTGCGAACCATACGAAGGGCAGAATTTAATTAATCGGAAGCGTCCTTCAATCGCGACTTTGAATTTGTGCTATTTTCGGTCCACCCACTCGGAATGTTCGTCCATGCTCTGAAGTGGCGGCGGCTGTTTTCCGCTCGCTGTCACGATAGCCGTTGCTTTCGGCCAAGGTTGATGTCATTCGCGTGCGCACTGGGCGCGGCGATTTCGCTTTGAACAAATCACGACGATTTTGAGTCCCGCATCCCCCCGACGGTGAAGATGGGCGTTGCCCACTAAACTGCCTTCGCAAACGGACTCTTAGGTTGCGCCGTAGCGGATGCATTTGCCGCGGCATTCGCGAATGAAATCGCGACGAAAGGCAAAACCGAATCTGACCGTGACGGCGATTGCCCTATGTATTATCGTATTACGGTCTGACCGCAACGACGGTTTCGAACGGCCTTGAGGGGGAGGATTCAAATGACCAAAGCAAAACCGTGGCACGCGATACGCTGCACTCTTTTAATCGCGGCCATGGCAATCGGCCCGGTCACCGTGGCGCGGGCCGAATATCCCGACAGGCCGGTGCATGTCATCGTGCCGGTCGCGGCCGGCGGCGGCGTCGACGTGATGGCGCGATTGCTGGCGCAGCGGCTCGGCGAGCGCTTGAATCAAGGCTTCGTGGTCGAGAACAAGCCCGGCGCAGCCGGCATTATTGGCAGCAAGTTCGTCATCGCCTCTCCGGCGGACGGCTACACGCTGCTCTATACTCCGAGCAGTTTGTCGCTGTCCGTCGTGGTGCATAAAATGCCGCCTTACGACGTGAGTAAGGATTTCACTCCGATCATCAATGTGGCGATTAGCCCTTATGTGTTGGCGGTGAACCCGTCGTTGCCGGTGCACAACCTCAAGGAATTCATCGCTTACGCCAAGGCCAACCCCGGCAAGCTGAGCTTTAGTTCGCCAGGCGTCGGCAGTGCGTCGCATCTTGCCGGCGAAATGCTGCAGACCATGGCCGGGATCCAAATGGTGCACGTCCCTAACAAGGGCATGGGGCCTGCCGTGCTCGACTTGATGAGCGGGCAGGTGCAGGTGTTGTTTGCCAGCGTGCCCAGTATCGTCAAGCAGAATCCCGATCGCATTCGTCCGATCGCCATGGCGGAAAAGAAGCGTTCGGCGCTGCTGCCGGATTTGCCGACCATCGACGAGTTCGGTTTGCCTGGATTTGCGGTGGCGAACTGGGCAGGTCTGCTCGGCCCCGCAGGGCTCGATCCGAAAATCGTCAAGAAATTGCACGACGAAATTGTCGCCATCCTCGCGACGCCAGAGATGCAATCGCAGGTCAAGAAACTCGGCTACGACTTGATCGAAAGCTCGCCGGAGCAATTCGCAACCGAACTGCGGGCCGATATCGACCGATGGGGGCCCGTCGCCAAAAAGGCGGGGCTGTCCATCAAGTAGGCGGCCTCAATAGGCGCGGTGCAGCGGCGCCGCGCCTTTCAACACGCGCTCGACGTTCTGCCACGACGCGCGGAACAGGAACGCCGCCGACTGGCGGGTGATGCCGGCGATATGCGGCGTCAGAAGCAGGCGATGCGCGGCTTCGCCGTCGAGCTTGAGCAACGGATTGTCGGCGGCCGGCGGCTCGGTGGCATAGACGTCGACGGCCGCGCCACCGAGATGGCCGCTGTGCAGGCAATCGGCCAGCGCCTGCTCGTCGACAATGCCGCCGCGCGACGCCTGGATCAGCACCGCGTCTTTCTTCATGCTGGCGAGTTGGCTGGCGCCGATCAGGCCGGTGGTCGCGGGTAATAGCGGGACGTGCAAAGTTACCACGTCGGCGCTGCGCAGCAGTTCGTCGAGCGGCATGGCCTGCGCGCCCATTGTCTGCGCGGCCAGCGGATCGGCCGGCGCCGGATCGAAATAGCAGATGCGGCAGCCGGCCTTGGCAAAGGCTTGCGCCACCGCAATACCGATCACGCCAAGGCCGATCACGCCGACCAGCAGCCCCTCGATGCCGGCCAGATTGGCCGCCATCAGCTTGGCGCGGAAAGCGGCGTAGTTGCCGCGCTTGATCTCGGCGTCTGCCCAGGCGAAGCGCCGCTGCAGCATCGAAGCGGTCGATACCGTGTATTCGGCAAGGGCGCTGTTGCTGCCGCCGGGGACATTGGCTACCGGGATGCCGGCCTTGGTGAGCGCGGCCTCGTCGAGGCGGTCGAGCCCGGCGCCGGTGACCTGCACCAGCTTGAGCGAGGTGCCTTCGAACAGCGAAGGCGCGAGCTTCGGTCCGACTGCCGGAATAACCAACGCCTGCGCCTTGCGCATCAGCTCGGGAACCGCGGCGTCGTCCGGTGCGTGGTAACTCACCGACAGCAAGGCCGGCGCCAGCGCGCCGACCCGGGTGAAATCCGCCTGCGGGCGCAGGCACACCACGTCGCTCATTCAAAACTCGCAAATTCGGTGGTGCCGGCCGATACGTCGGCGGTCGGAAAGAAACATAGGAGCACCAGCGGCTCGCTGCCGGTGTTGAGCGTCATGTGCTTTTCGCCGGCCGGCACCAGCAGAATGTCGCCCGGCTTGACCGAGTGCTCGCCACTTTCCGCATGCATCGTGCCCTGTCCCGACAGGACATAGATGCATTCTTCGAAGTCGCGGTGCAGATGCGGCCCGCGCGGCTTGTCGCTCGGTTGCGGCACCGCGATCCGGGCAATGCGGAAACTGACCCGCGAGCCGATCTCGCCGGAAACCGGCTCAAGCGAAACGCGTCCGGGCAGACCCAGACGCTTCGCCTCGGCCTGCTTGAGCAACCGCGCCATTACACCGCCTGCCGCAGATGTTTGATCTCGGCGGTGCCGCCCTGCACGGCGTCGAGCTGACGAAAGATTTCCTTCGCTTCCTTGGCGATGGCGTCGGCGATATCGGCGAGCATACGCATGCCTTTTTCCGCCGTCGCGTGCTGCGGACTGCCGAACCAGCCGGTGGCGGCGATCGAGCGGATGTCGGTGAGCACCGGCTGATAGCTGCGGGTGCGCCGCAGCTTGTCCATCTTGTGGCCGTGGCTGTGATCGGACGAATTGCTGATGCGATCGAGGTGCACGAGATCGGGCCGGTACGCCAGCACGGCCAGCGCTTCGATCTCGCCGCCATGGGTCAGGCCGTTGCAGGAATGGCCGTACAGTTCCTCGGCGACGTAGCAGGCCTGCGCCGTCAGTACCGTCATGCCGTGCTCGCGGTGCAGCGATTCCGCCGCAATGGCAAGCGAAGGGATATTGCCCTCGTGCCAGTTGAGGATCAGCAAATACTTGGCGCCATGTTTGGCGGCCGACACGCAGGTCTCCGACACCACCCGCATATAGGTATCCGGCGTGAAGCTGATGGTGCCTTCGAATGGCATGTGCATCGGCGTGACGCCGAACGGCGTCGCCGGCAGCACCAGGCCGTCCATCCGTTCCGCCACCGCGTGACCGATGACGTTGGAAGCGAAGATGTCGGTCCCAGTCGGCAGATGCGGGCCGTGCTGCTCGACGCTGCCGGCCGGCAGGATCACCAGCGGGTTATGCTTGAGCTGGGCCGCGATTTCCGGCTGCGTCAGTTCGATGAAATAGCGGCTAGGCAACATGGCGGGCCTTCTCGTTGAGCCGCAGCCGCGCTTCGGCAATCATGTCGGCGACGGAGACCAGTTGGCCTTGCTTGTCGATCGAGCGCAGGGCAGCGTTCACGACCGCCACCGCGACATTGCCGTTATGCGCGGTGAGTTCGTTGGGCTTGCCGCTGCGGCAGCTTTCGACAAACAGTTCCAGTTCGACGAGGAACATGTCGCTTTCCGGCACGGTCAGCTCTTCGCGCTTGGCGTAACCGTTTTTGCCGCGCTGGATGTAAAGCGTCGAATTCGTGTGCAGCTTCGCCGGCGTATCCCAAGTGCCGAAATCGATTTCGTAGTGAATCAGGCCTTTGGCGCCGAACACGCGCACCGCGAAAATGCCGGGCGACGTCCAGGACGAACCGACATAGCCGACCTTGCCGTCGGCAAACTTGATCAGCGTCATCGACTGATCGTCGACTTCGGCGCCGACCGGTGACAGTTTCGATGCGATCGAACTGGCCTCGGCGATTTCGCCGCCGAGATAATGCAGCACGTCGAATTGATGGATGGCGAGCTGCGACAGCGGGCCGCCCGGGGCGCGGTTCTTGTACCAGCGCCAAGTGTCGGGGGTCAGTTCGAGCGCGCGTTCGTTGGAGAAATTAGCTTCCATGAAGGCGACTCGGCCGAGTTCGCCGGCGTTGATTGCCTCGCCGATTTTGCGGATGCCGGCCATCAGGCGGGCGCTGTGGCCAACCGTGACCGTGATGCCGTACCGGCTCTGCAGATCCTCGATCGCAAGCCCGTCCTCCAGCGTCGCGGCGATCGGCTTCTCGGTGTAGACGTGCTTCTTGGCCTTGGCGATTTCGCGCGCCAGCGTGAGATGCTGCTCGTTCGGCACGGTGATGATGACACCCTTAATCTCCGGATCGGCGAGCATGGTCGCCAGATCGGGCACTGCCGGCACGCCCATTTCGTCGGCAAAAGCCTGGCGCTTTTCCTCTGAACGGCTGTAGCCTGCAACGATCTGCAGCTTGTCTGAATTCTTGCTGGCGCGGGTCAGAACCTTTGCCCAGCGGCCAAGACCAACAATACCGACCTTGACGCGACTTGCGCTCATGGGCGTCCTTCCCCGCTTGGCTACCTTATCTCGGCTAGCTTATCCGCTTTGCCTAATTCTGCCGCGCGTAATACCATATTACGGTGATGGAGCAACCCTCAATGCTTGATGCCCCTGCCGCGCCCAGCATTCGGAAATCCGCGGCACCGCTGCGCCATCAGGTGCTGGATTTCCTGCGGCAATCGATCATTTCGGGCCGGCTGGCGCCAGGTTCGCGGCTGGTCGAGCGCGAGTTGATCGAGATGATGGATGTGTCGCGTACCGTCATCCGCGAAGCGCTGCGCCAGCTCGAGACCGAAGGTCTGGTGGCCACCATTGCCAACAAAGGGCCGGTGGTACGCGAGCTCAGTTTCGAAGAAGCCAAAGACCTCTACGCCATTCGCGAGGTGCTGGTCGGTTTGGCAGCGCGGCTCTTTGTGCTCAACGCTAAACCGGGTCAAATCGATTCCTTGCGGACAGCGCTTGAAAAGGTGACGCGCTGTTATGCCACCGGCAATCCGGCGAAGATCCTGCAAGCGAAGAACAACTTTTACGACGCATTGGTGTCGGGCGCCGGCAGCGAATCGCTGTCGTCGATGATCTCGATACTGCACGCGCGGATTTGGCGCTGGCGAGCCCTTGGGTTGACCCATCCGAATCGCTCGTCGAAGCGCTCGCGCGAAAGCGTCAGTGCGCTGCGTGCCATTTTTGCCGCGATCAAGGCAGGCAACGCCGCGCAAGCCGAGATGCTCGGCCGCAATGAAACCGCCCAAGCCGCCGCGGAAGTGATGCGCTTGCTGTCCGATTAGGCTGCGGGCCCGCATCGAGCGGTAATGATGGTGAAATCCCGGCATCGGCACGCTATATATCGTGCAGCAATAGCGGAATATCGGACGGCAGTTAGCCGAGTTGATTGGACGGCGGAGATTCCAAGAATGCGGCAACGGGGCTTCAGTATCGCTCCGATGATGGAATGGACGGACCGGCATTGCCGGTTTTTCCATCGTCTGCTCACGCGGCGCGCGTTGATCTATACGGAAATGCTCACCACCGGCGCGGTGCTGCGCGGCGACCGCGTGCGGCTGCTTGGCTTCGACGCGTTCGAGCATCCAGTGGCGCTGCAACTCGGCGGCAGCGATCCCGCGGCGCTAGCCCAATGCGCACAAATCGGCGAAGGCTTCGGCTACGACGAAATCAATCTCAATGTCGGCTGCCCGTCCGATCGGGTTCAGGAGGGCCGCTTCGGCGCCTGCCTGATGATCGAGCCGGCGCTGGTGGCCGGTTGCGTCGCCGCCATGAAAGCGGCGGTCAAGGTTCCGGTCACGGTGAAATGCCGGCTCGGCGTCGACGACCAGGAGCCGGAGCAGTCGCTTTTTTCCTTCGCCGCTGCGGTCAAGGCCGCGGGCGCCGATGCTTTGATCGTGCACGCGCGCAAGGCCTGGCTGGCAGGGCTGTCGCCGCGTGAAAATCGCGAGGTGCCGCCGCTCGATTATGCGATCGTGCACCGGCTCAAGGCCGCGCACCCCGATCTCGCCATCGTTCTCAATGGCGGCATCGCCAGCCTGGAACAGGCGCAAGCGCAACTGGCGCAGGTGGATGGCGTAATGATGGGACGCGCCGCCTATCAGGAGCCCTGGCGGCTTTTGGCTGTCGACCCGTTGCTGTTCGGAGAACCGGCCCCATTCGCCTCGCCAAAACAGGCGGCGCTGGCGCTTACTCCCTATATCGAGCGCGAATTGGCCAATGGCGTACGGCTGCACGCCATCACTCGGCATGTGTTGGGCTTGTTCCGCAGCGTTCCGGGCGCGCGCGCCTTCCGGCGTCATCTGGCGACCGAAGTGGTGAAGCCAGGGGCCGGCGCCTCCATCATGGCTGATGCGCTGGCGCAGGTGATGGACTTGCAGCCCGATTTGTCGCACATCGCGGCGGCTTAAGGTCAGCCGGGGACATATGCTGCTGGGATATCCGACGGGCGAGATCGTCGTGCTCGCACTCTGGATCGCGGGCGCCGGCATATTGGTCGGCATCCTCGCCGGTCTGTTCGGAATCGGCGGCGGCGCCATTATTGTACCGGTGCTGTATGAAGTCTTTCGCGCGCTCGGTGTGCCGGAGGAAGTCCGCATGCAGATGTGCATCGGCACTTCGCTTGCCATCATCGTGCCGACGACGGTGCGTTCCTATATTGCACACAAGAAAAAAGGCGCGGTGATCCCCGACGTGGTACGCCTTTGGGCGCTTCCGGCGGTGGTTGGGGTAACGATCGGCTCGATCACTGCCACATTCGCACCGGCGGCGGTATTCAAGATCGCCTTCGTCGTGTTCGCCAGCTTCATCAGCGCCAAAATGCTGTTCGGCAGCGAGCGCTGGAATCTCGGCACCGAATTGCCGAGCCGTGCAGTCATGCGGGCCTACGGCTTCATCACCGGATTGTTTTCATCGCTGGTGGGCGTGAGCGGTGGCGCGGTATCGAACGCGGTCCTCACGCTGTACGGCCAGCCGATGCAGCGCGCGGTAGCGACTTCCGCCGGCGTCGGCGTACCGATCACCATTGCCGGCACCCTCGGCTACATGCTGGCCGGATGGCCGCACATGGCGCGGTTGCCGCCGCTGTCGATCGGATTCGTGTCCGTCATCGGCTTCGTGCTGATGGCGCCGGTGTCGAGCTTCACGGCGAGCTACGGCGTGCGGCTGGCGCATTGGCTGCCGCGCCGCAAGCTGGAAATCGCCTTCGGCTGTTTTCTGTTGCTGGTAGGCGGGCGGTTTATCGCAAGCCTGCTTTAGCGATGCTCACGGATTTCCGTGCATGCTCAGCCGATCGCCGCGCACCTCCCAGCTTTCCAGACGGTTGAGGAAAGTCATGCCGAGCAGATTGTTTTTGAGCGGGCCCGGCTGCACCACCAGCGCGGGCACCGACCGCTCGATCAGGCCGCCGACCGCGAGGCGGTCGAGCGTCACCGGCGCCGCGCGGGTGTGGCCGTTGGCGGTGTCGACGTTGACTGTGTAGTCGAGCACTTCGATCGGCAGGCCAGCCGCCTTCGCTGCCTGTTGGGTAAGAACCACGGAGGTGGCGCCGGTATCGAGCACCATGGCTATACGCGCGCCGTTGATGTGCGCGCCAACCGCGAAGTCGCCGCCGCGGCCGCGCACGACCTCGACCCGGCGGCCGTGGCCGGCGACGTGCCCCGGCATTAATTCCGCGATCACGCGGTCGCCGACATCGCGCAATTCGAAACGATAGCTGTAGCCGACTACCAGCAGCAGGCCGATCACGACCCAGAACAGCATGGCCTCAAGCGCCTGGGAAAGCCGTTCGCGGAACAGGGTCAACACCAATCCGCCGGCAAAAATCACCAGCGCGAGCTTGAGCGCGAGCGAGCCGATGTCGTGCTTGAGCAGAGTGGCGATGGCGTCTTGATCGCTGCTGGCGATCAGCGCCGCCAGCGACAAGGCCACGCCAAAGACGAAAACCCAGGTCAGACGGCGGCTCACGGCGTCATCTCGTCGCATTGGCGCTGTCGGCGCGTCGGTCGGCGGCGAGGGCGGCCCGGCAGTTCGCCGATCACCCCGCTGCGAGCCGCCGGGCTCATAGCGGACCACTGTGCAATTTCGTCGATGGTGCGGCCGCAACCGAGGCACACCCCAGAACGCGCGTCGAGCGTGCAGATTTTAACACAAGGCGTCTCGATCATGCCGGTTTCGGGTCCGAATTGGCTCTGACCATAATCACCGCGCGTGGGAACGCAATTGTTGAAACGGTCGCACGCGGCATTAGGTCCCCGCACGGAACAGCGGACGGCGGCTGAGGCGGCGCTTTTCCTCGGGCGTGAGGATCGGCTCGCCCGGCGCCGGCGCGATCGGCGGCGCGTGATCCATCATCGACTTCATCGGCGCCATCGCCGCGACCACCCGTTCGGGCGGGAAGGTGACCACGACTTCGGTGCCGATGCGCAGTTTCGATTTGAGCACGAATGAGCCGCCGTGCAAGTCGACCAGACTCTTGGCAATCGGCAGGCCGAGGCCGGCGCCCTGTTCGGCGGATTTGATCGAATTGGAACCTTGCCCAAAGGAAGCGAGCACAATCGGAATTTCTTCTTCGGGAATTCCCGGCCCGGTATCCTTGACGCTCATGTATTGACCGCCCGACGCGGTCCAACCGACTTTCAACCAGATCTCGCCGCCCTGCGGCGTGAATTTGATCGCGTTCGACAGCAAGTTGAGGCAAATTTGGCGTATCGCGCGCTCATCGGCCCACAGCCGTGGCAAATCCGGCTCGAATACTTCGTGGATGGTGATGCCGCGGTTGGCCGCGCGCAACTTTAGCAAGTGGTGGCAATCTTCGACGATGCCGACCAGCGAGATCGACTCCTCGTTGAGTTCATAGCGACCGGCCTCAATGCGCGACAGGTCGAGAATCTCGTTAATCAGGCCGAGCAGATGCACGCCGGAATTATGAATATCGGCGGAATATTCCTTATAGGCCGGCACCGCGTGTTCGCCGAAGACTTCCGTCTTCATCACTTCGGAGAACCCGAGGATGGCATTGAGCGGGGTGCGCAATTCATGGCTCATTTGCGCGAGGAAGCGCGACTTGGAGATATTGGCGGCCTCGGCGCGCTGGCGCGCCTCTTCCGAGATCGATTTGGCTTGTTCCAGCTCGCCGATCAACGCATCTTTTTCGGCGCGCGCCTGCAGTGTCGCCAGCGTGGTCGAATAGAGCCGGTACGCCAGCACGGCGAAGTAACCCTGCGCGGTGACCGCCATAATGGCAAGAATGTAGCTGCGCAGGGAGCCTTGCAGGATGAAGTCGAGCGCGATTGCCGCGGTTACCGGGAAGGTGGCTGCGTATACCGCCATCGGCAGGCTCGAGGCCAGCATGCTGGACACCGCCACCACCAGCAGCATTACGAATAGCAGGAAGGTACTCGAATTTTCGTCGGTGCCGACCGGATGAATCAGAATGAACATCCAGGCCAGTCCGTAGAACAGGTCGAGTATGATGAAGCGGAACCGCCAGGCCGGCGCCGAAGTTTCGGCCATCGGCAGTTCGAGGAACTGCCGGCATTTGCTGACCGTCACGGCATGGATGACCAGCACCGAAGCGGTCCAGGCGCCCGCGGCGATCGCGCCGGTCCACAGACTCGACAGCAGGCCGATGGTCGCCACCAGCAGCAGGATCACCAGCGACGCGGACAGCCGGTTTTGCGCATATTGCCGCAGCAGTTCGTAATCGAAAGCCGGGCGGGTGCCGCTGGACGAGGTCAGCCGGTCGCGCGCATCGCGCACGTATTGTGCGGCAAGGCGTCGCTTCACCGGCGAGGTTACCGGCGGCAACGCGGAAAGATCGGGCTGTTCGCCTGGGATGGGCATGAAAACGACACTGGTACGCAGAAAGCCAGCCGCCAACCTCGCCCAAAATCCTTAAGACGAAGCTTAAGAGTGCGCTAAAGACACTGGTTAAACGAATATTACCCGCCCGTTTGACAGGGCTTTTTGCTCATGTTGGGCTGCCGCGGAAAGAAAAAGCGGACCGGAGTTAACGAAATGAAGCTCTACGATAGCAGGCTGGCGCCCAATCCCCGCCGTACCCGTATATTTCTGGCAGAAAAGGGCATCACGCTGCCGACCGAGCAGGTCGACATCATGACCATGCAGCACAAGACACCGGAATACACCGCCATTAACCCCTTGCAGCGGATGCCGGCCTTTGTGCTCGACGACGGCACCGTTATCACCGAGTCGATCGCCATCTGCCGTTATTTCGAGGTGCTGCAGCCGGAGCCGCCGCTGTTCGGAGTGGGGGCAAAGGAGATTGCGCTGGTGGAGATGTGGAATAGGCGCGCCGAGATCAATTTCTTTTCCAACATCGCGGCGGTATTCCGCCATCTGCACCCGGCGATGAAGGACTTGGAAGTGCCGCAGGTGCCGGCCTACGCCGAGGCCATGCGGCCGCGGGCGATTTGGTTTCTCGAACTCCTGGACAAGGAATTGGCCAAGCGCGAGTTCATCGCCGGCGACCGCTACTCGGTCGCCGACATCACCGCGCTGGTCGCGGTCGATTTCATGAAGCCGGCGCGGCTCACGATGCCTGAGGACGCCGGCAACGTGAAACGCTGGCACGCCGCGGTGTCGGCGCGGCCCAGCGCAATCGCATAGCGAAATTAGCGATCGAGCAGCGCGATCAGGCTGGAGGTGTCCCAGCGCTTGCCGCCCATCTTCTGGACTCGCGAATAAAACTGATCGACCAGCGCGGTGACCGGCAAATGCGCGCCGTTGCGCCGCGCCTCGCCGAGGCAGATCGCCAAGTCCTTGCGCATCCAGTCGACCGCAAAACCGAAATCGAATTTGCCCGCCGCCATGGTCTTGTAGCGGTTCTCCATCTGCCAGGATTGCGCGGCGCCCTTGGAGATGGTGGCGATCAGCTTCTCGATGTCGAGACCGGATTTCTTGGCGAAATGAATGCCCTCGGCCAGGCCCTGCACCAGGCCGGCGATGCAGATCTGGTTGACCATCTTGGCAAGCTGGCCGGAGCCGGGATTGCCGAGCAGGTTGCAGGCGCGCGCGTAGGCCGCGATCACTTTCTCGGCGCGGGCGAATGATTCGGCGTCGCCGCCGCACATCACCGTAAGCACGCCGTTCTCGGCGCCGGCTTGGCCGCCCGATACCGGCGCATCGATGCAATCGAAGCCGGCTTTTTTCCCCGCGGCGTAAAGCTCGCGCGCGATTTCGGCCGACGCCGTGGTGTGGTCGACGAAGATCTTGCCCTTGCCCATGCCGGCGAAGGCGCCATTGGCCCCGAGCGTGACCTCGCGCAGGTCGTTGTCGTTGCCCACGCAGCACATCACGAAATCCTGGCCTTCGGCGGCGGCCTTGGGGGTCGGCGCCGATTTGCCGCCGATATTGCGCGACCCATTTCTCGGCTTTGGCGGCGGTGCGGTTATAAACCGTCACATCGTGCCCGCCTTTGTTCTTGAGATGCCCGGCCATGGGGTAGCCCATGACGCCCAAGCCCAGAAACGCAACCTTCGCCATTGTCGTCCTCCCTCGCGATTATCTATCGAAAAATGCCTTGGCTAGCCGAAGCCGATGCCTATCTCTCCAATAGGTCATTGTGAAGACCCGCGCGTCAACCGGTCTCGGCCGTGGCGCCGCATTGACCGCCCGACCCCTGCGTTTATGGTGTCGGCGCGTGCGGGGTGGCGGAAGGGACGTGCGACTATGGCAGTGGGCAAGGAACAGGTTTTGGCGGCCTTGGCGAAAGTGCCGTCGCCGGGCGGCGCGGCGCTCACCGATGCGCGCGTGCTGTCCGACATCGTGGTCACCGACGGCAAGGTGTTTTTCTCGCATCACCGTCGATGCCGCGGCGGTGAAAGCCTGGGAGCCGGTGCGCAACGCGGCGGAAGCCGCCGTGCGCGCCGTCCCCGGCGTGCAATCCGCGCTGGTGGCTTTGACCGCCGAACGCGCCGCTGGCGCCGCAACGCGCGGGCCAAATCCGGCCCATGTCGCGACCCAGCCGCGCGCGGCCGCCGCACCGACCGGACACGCGCACGCGCATCCCGCCGACAAAGTGCAGCCCGGCATCCCCGGCGTCGACGCGGTGATCGCGGTCGCCTCCGGCAAAGGCGGCGTCGGCAAATCCACCACCGCGGTCAATCTCGCTCTCGGCTTGCGCGATCTCGGCCTCAAGGTCGGCATGCTCGATGCCGATATCTACGGGCCCTCGTTGCCCAAGCTGCTCGCCATCAAGGAAAAGCCGCAGACCGTCGGCGGCACCAGGCTCAAACCGATCGACCGTTACGGTCTCTCGGTCATGTCGATCGGCTTTCTTGATCGACGAAGAGACGCCGATGATCTGGCGCGGGCCGATGGTGATGTCGGCGATCACGCAGATGCTGCGCGAGGTGGAGTGGGGCAAGCTCGACGTCATGGTGGTCGACATGCCGCCCGGCACCGGCGATGCCCAACTCACCATGGCGCAGCAGGTGCCGCTGAAAGGCGCGGTCATCGTTTCGACGCCGCAGGATCTCGCGCTGATCGACGCGCGGCGCGGCGTCGCCATGTTCAAGCGCGTCAACGTGCCGGTGCTCGGCATCGTCGAGAACATGAGTTATTTCCTGTGCCCGAGCTGCGGCACGCGTTCGGACATTTTTGGTTATGGTGGCGCGCGCAAGGAAGCCGAGCGCCAAGGCGTGCCGTTCCTCGGCGAAGTCCCGCTGCACATGACGATCCGCGAGAAATCGGATTCCGGCATGCCGGTGGTCGCCACCGAGCCGGACGGCCCGCACGCCAAAATCTATCGCGACATCGCGGCCAAGGTGCTCGAGCAGATCAAGGGCGGCGCCGAGGCCGGGCGCATGGCCCCGAAAATCGTGATCGAGGCTTGAGGGCGGCTGCGGTACGGCGGTAGACCGGCGGCCGCAAGCTGGCCCAAGCGGGCCCAAGCCGGCTCGGCCGATAGTCTAAGACGGCTTGATATGTTACCAATCTATTCCATGGCGACTTGCACGAAAGCGGGCTGGGCCGCATTGTGGCGCCATAGGGGAGCGACGCTTAACGCCAGTTCGCTCGTCCAATTAACAATCGTAGGGAGGGTCCCATGAAACGACGTAAATTTCTGGCCGCACTCGGCACGGGGGCTGCGGCCGTAGCCATCGCCAAGCCGGCGATCGCGCAGTCGATGCCGGAACTGAAATGGCGCATGACCGCGAGCTGGCCGAAGTCGCTCGATACGCTGTTCGGCGCCTGCACGACCATCGCCAAATACGTCTCCGAGGCGACCGACGGCAAATTCCAGATCCAGACATTTGCCGGCGGCGAGATCGTGCCGCCGCTGCAGGCGCTCGACGCGGTGCAGAACGGCACCGTCGAGATGGGCCACACCGCGATGTACTACTACATCGGCAAGGACCCGACCTGGGCGCTGTTCTGCGCCTTTCCGTTCGGGCTCAATTCGCGCCAGCAGAACGCGTGGTTCTACGACGGCGAAGGCCAGAAGCTGATCGACGAATTCGGCGCCAAGTACAATGTCAAAGCGCTACTCGCGGGCAACACCGGGACGCAGATGGGCGGCTGGTTCCGCAAGGAGATCAACACGGTCGAAGACTTCAAGGGACTAAAATTCCGCATCGGCGGCTGGGCCGGCAAGACCATGGCCAAGCTCGGCGCCGTGCCCCAGCTGATCGGCGGCGGCGATATCTATCCGGCGCTGGAGAAGGGCGTCATCGACGCCGCCGAATGGGTCGGCCCCTATGACGACGAAAAGCTCGGCTTCTACAAGGTTGCCAAGTACTACTACTATCCGGGCTGGTGGGAAGGCGGCACGACCAACCACCTGCTGATCAACCAAGGGAAGTGGAACGAGCTGCCGAAAGCCTACAAGGCGATCGTCGAAGCGGCCACGCGGCTACGCCAACGTCGAAGAGCAGGCGCGCTACGACGCGCGCAACCCGCAGGCGCTCAAGCGTCTGGTCGCCGGCGGCACGCAGCTGCGGCCGTTCAGCCAGCCGATCATGGAGGCCTGCCTCAAGGCGTCGAACGAAGTGAACACGGAAGAATTCGGCGAAAAACCCGAATTACAAGAAGGTCTGGCCTCTATCGCATGCGTTCCGCAACGACGAGAATCTCTGGTGGCAGGTGGCCGAGTTCACCTTCGAAAGCTTCATGATCCGCAGCCGCACGAGAGGCTGATAAATACCGAAAGCAAGACCAGCGGGGTCGGCGCCAAGCCGGCCCCGCTGGCGTTTTAAGGATGCGGCAACGGCATTTTATATCGGCGCGATAGCGTCCGCGGCCGTCACTTCACCGGCGGACCGAAATCGAGCGGCGGCGGCAGATCGATTTGCGGGATTTCGATCTTCACCTTGTTGGGATCGACCGTCGAGGCGGCCCCTTTGTAGTGCATGACCATGGCCGGGAAGAAGATCACCAGCAGCACCATGATCAACTGGATCACCACGAACGGCACCGCGCCCCAATAGATTTGTCCGGTGGTCACGCCGTCGGTGCGCTTGCCGGTGACGCGGTCGTTGTAAGGCTCGCGCGGCGCGACCGAGCGCAAATAGAACAAGGCGAAGCCGAACGGCGGATGCATGAACGAGGTCTGCATATTGACGCCGAGAATGACGCCGAACCAGATCAGATCGATGCCGAGATGCTCGGCCGCCGGCCCCAGCAGCGGGATGACGATGAAAGCGAGTTCGAAGAAGTCGAGGAAGAAGGCGAGAACGAACACGAAGGCGTTGACGAAGATCAGGAAGCCAAACTGGCCGCCGGGCAGCGACGTCAGCAGGTTCTCCACCCAGATATGCCCGTTCACGCCGTAGAAAGTGAGCGAGAACACGCGGGCGCCGATCAGAATGAAGACGACGAAGGCCGACAGCTTGGCCGTGGATTCGACCGCTTGGCGGACCAGGTCCCAGGTCAGCCGGCGCTTGATGGCGCCGAGGATCAGCGCGCCGCTGGCGCCCATGGCGCCGCCCTCGGTCGGCGTGGCGACGCCGATGAAGATGGTGCCGAGCACCAGGAAGATCAGGAACAGCGGCGGCACCATCACAAACGTGGTCTGCTGCGCCATGTGCGAAAGAAATCGGAACCCCACGAAACGGCTGGTGAGCCAATTAACGACCGCGACGCAGAAGGCAAAGATAATACCAAAGAACATGCAAAGCACGACGAAGTCCGCACCATGCGTATCCGAATTGCGCATCACGAACCAGGCGAAGACGCCACTCGCCACGGTCAAGAGGCCGAGCGAGATCAGGCCGCGGTCGCCGTCGGGCTCGCGAAATCCGACAGCTTCCTTCGGCAGACCAGGGGTCGCCTTTGGGAACGTAACCGTGACGATGAAGACATAAAGGGCATAGAGCCCGGCGAGCAGAAGCCCGGGGATAAAGGCGCCTTCGTACATGTCGCCGACCGATTTGCCGAGTTGGTCGGCCATCACGATGAGCACTAACGATGGCGGAATGATTTGCGCCAGCGTCCCCGACGCGGCGATGACACCGGACGCCACGCGCCGGTCGTAGCCATAGCGCAACATGATCGGCAGTGAGATAAGCCCCATGGAAATCACCGAGGCCGCCACGACGCCGGTGGTGGCGGCGAGCAGGGCGCCGACGAAAATGACCGCATAAGCAAGACCGCCCCTCACGGTGCCGAACAACTGTCCGATCGTGTCGAGCAGGTCCTCAGCCATTCCGGATCGTTCGAGCACCAAACCCATGAACGTGAAGAACGGAATCGCCAGCAACGTTTCGTTGCCCATCACGCCGTAAACGCGGTCGGGCAGCGCTTGTAGGAAATCCGGGACGAACAGGCCGAGCTCGATGCCGATCAGACCGAAAATCAGGCCGACCGCACCCAGTGAGAAAGCCGCCGGATAACCGAGCAGCAGAAATATGACCAGGGCGCCGAACATGATCGGAGCCATGTTGTCGGTGAAGAAAGCGTGCATGCGAGACCCCGGACCCCTTACGGAAAACTAATGTTTTTCGATTGCGCTGATAATTTCCTCGGCCTCGGCTTCGATCGAGCTTTTTTGGCTCGCATGGGGGTCAGGTATGAGATCGCGCATCACGGCGATCCGTTTAACGAGTTCAGAAAGTCCCTGAATGAGCAGCATCGCGAACGCGACCATGATCAAGCCCTTTGACGGCCATTGCGGCAGGCCGCCGGCATTCAACGACTGCTCGCTCTGCCCATATGAGACCAGGAAGAAGGGAACGCCGGTCAGGATCATGACGACGCACAGCGGCAGCAGGAAGAACACATGACCGATCACGTCGATGCTATTGCGGACCTGTTTCGGCATCATTTGGTTCACGATGTCGATGCGGATGTGCTCGTTGGCGAGCAGCGTCCAGGGCGAACACAGCAAAAACACGATGCTGAACAGCACCCACTGCAACTCGAGCCAGGAGTTCGACGACATGTCGAAAATCTTGCGCACGGTGGCGTTGACCGCCGACACCACCACGGCGACCATGATCAGCCACGCCAAGCGTTTACCAATCCAGGTCGTAGCCGCGTCGATGACGCGTGACAGCGGCAACAACGCCTTCAAAACTGCGTCGAGAGCGCCCACTTGCATCCCCTCTGCCCGGCCGACGCGAGAGCATTGGCCGGTATTTTTGTTGTTACTTCATGCCCCCACGGCGCGGCCCAAAGACCAAGCCCGCCACCTTAATCCGATGCCGCCATAAGGCGTCAATGGCCAAATTGGTAGGAAAATGCGCCATCGGGGGCTTTGTCCGCCCAAGTGGCGCAGGCCATCAGGGTGCGGGGTTCGAAACCTATGGTTAACAAACTCTAAACCGTCGGTTAACCAGCTAGCCGCTACAAATGTACCGTCTGGCCCCTCGGAGGGCGGCGGCCGCGACTATCCCATCATCGGTTGATGTCGGGCGCGGCGCGCGAGGAAAGGGCATGCGGCAGCTCACGATCGCCGAGCGGCTTACTGCGGCCGTCCTGTTGCCGCTGGCCGCCATGCTGTCGGTGCCATTTTTAACCGGGGCGCTGCTGCCATTTTTTGGCGCGGCCAATGCCGCCTTTACCGAGATTTTCCTTGGCATCGTCGCCGCCAGCGTTGCCGGCGCGGTGGATCTGGTCATCGTGCGCGGCATCGTGCGCCCCTTGGCCCAGGTTGCCGACACTATCGACGCCATCGCCTATGCAGAACTGGAATCAGCGGCGCCATTGCCGGCCGGCCGCGGCGAAATCGCGCGCCTCTTGACCGCGACCGACCGGCTTGCCGAGGTCATCGGCGAGCGGCAGCGCCGCGAACTGGTGCATAACGATCTCGACCGCACGTGGCAGGCCGCGCGCCGCACAAATTTGTCCAACCTGGCACGCCAGGTCGAGACCGCGACAGAGACCGGTATCCAGCCGATCGTCGATGGCGCCGCCACCCTGCATTTCAAGGCCGAGGACATGCTGGCGGCGCTCGATACCGTGCGCGCGGCGTTCGACGAAACCGTTCGCGCTGCCGAAGGTTCGTGCGCCATGAATCAGGCCGCGAGCCAATTATCCGGCCAAGTAATCGGGGCGATCGCCGAGATCTCCGAACAGGTGCGGCGCGGCAGCGGTTTGGGCCGCGAAGCAGTCGCGCGTGCCAATGCCTCGCGCGCAACCATCGATGCGCTGACAAGAGCGGCCAATCAGATCGGTGACATCGTCACCGTGATCACCGATATAGCATCGCAGACCAATCTGCTTGCGCTCAACGCCACCATCGAAGCGGCGCGCGCGGGGGAGGCCGGACGCGGTTTTTCGGTGGTCGCTTCCGAGGTTAAGACGCTGGCGACGCAGACCGGAAAATCGACCGAGCAGATCGGCGCCAAGGTCGCCGAGATCCAGGCCACCACGCGCGAAGTCGTCGCGGCGCTATCGAAAGTCGCCGAAGCTGTCGATCATCTCTCCAACGTCACGGTCTCTGTTTCCGCGGCGATCGAGCAGCAGCGGGATGCTACCGAAAACTTCGCCGCCAGCGCGCGCGAAACCAGCGCAGCGACCTCCGATGTTGTCGGGCGCATGGCCAACATTGCCGACATGGTGAAACGCTCACGCGTAAGCGCGCAGGACGTGTCGGCCGTCGCCGAGGCGATGCAATCGACGTCACAGACTTTGTGCCGCGAAATTCCCGATATCGTGCGGAAAGCGGTCAACGCCGATTTGCGCGAATTCCCGCGCTACGATGTGAGACTGGCCGCGCGGCTGGAACGCGGCGAGCAGGCCATCGATGTGACGGTGCTCGACATTAGCGAGGGCGGCGCGCGGATCGATATCGTGGACAACGTCGCGGTCGGCGATCGGGTCGCCTTGACGTTCCCAGGTATGAAGGCGATCGCCGCCGAGATCGCACGTAACAGGGGCGACAGTTTCGGGCTATGTTTCAACCCGGCACGGCTGCGGCTCGAGGAATTGCGCGATCTGGTGACGTCGCAGGAGAGGGCGGCCTAACTAGCCGCCGGTCACGCTCATGTGGCGCGTGAGCGCCGGGCGGCGGTGGCGGCGATCAATCACAAAATCATGGCCTTTGGGCTTGCGGGTGATCGCCTCGTCGATCGCTGCGTGCACCAGGTCGTCACTTTCGGAGGCCCGCAACGGGCTGCGCAGGTCGGCGGCATCGTTCTGACCGAGGCACATATAGAGCGTGCCGGTACAGGTGATGCGCACCCGATTGCATGTCTCGCAGAAATTATGGGTCATCGGTGTGATGAAGCCGAGCCGTCCGCTGGTCTCCTTCACGCGCATATAACGCGCCGGGCCGCCGGTGCGATAATCGATGTCCTCCAGCGTGTAGCGTTCGGCCAGGCGCGCCCGCACCATCGACAAAGGCAGGTACTGGTCGAGCCGGTCTTCGTCGATGTCGCCCAGCGGCATCACCTCGATCACAGTCAGATCCATGCCGCGGCCATGCGCCCAAGCGAGCATATCGCCGATCTCGTCGTCATTGACGCCCTTGAGCGCCACGGCGTTGATCTTCAGCTGCAGGCCGGCGGATTGTGCGGCATCGATGCCGGCCAGCACCTTGGCGAGATCGCCCCAGCGCGTGATGGCGCGGAACTTGTCGGCATCCAGCGTATCGAGCGAGACATTGATACGCTCAACGCCGTGGCCTTTAAGTTCGGCGGCGTATTTTTCCAATTGCGAAGCGTTGGTGGTGAGCGTGAGTTCCTTGAGCGCGCCGCTTTCCAGATGGCGCGACAGCGAAGTCACAAGCGTCATAATGCCGCGCCGCACCAGCGGCTCGCCGCCGGTCAGGCGCAGCTTGGTCACGCCTTTGGCGATGAACGCACTGCAGAGCCGATCGAGTTCCTCAAGGCTGAGCAAGTCGGCCTTCGGCAGGAAGGTCATGTGCTCCGACATGCAATATACGCAGCGGAAATCGCAGCGGTCGGTCACCGAGACGCGCAGATATGTAATGGCGCGTTGAAACGGGTCGATCAACGCGCGCGGGCGTATGGCGCCGCGATCGAGATCAATTGTGGATGTACCGTTGGTCGCAACCATGGTCTTTACCTTGCGCGGCGGTCGGCGCCCTTTCGGATATAGGAATTGTGGCCGATAATGGCCATAGCGTCCAGACGGCGACGCGCGCGAGTTCATGCACCGCGAGTAATGGCGCAGCCGCGAGCGGTCCGAATGCCGGCTTGGCTTTACTGCCTCGGCGGCGGTGCCGACGGCCAGGGCGCGGGCGCCTGTTGCGCCGGCGCGGCAGTCATCGGGGCAGGGGCAGGCGCAGTCGAAGCCTTGGGCTTAGCCGCGGGCTTGACGGCGACCTTCTTCTTCGGCGCCAGTTTCTTGACTGGCTTGGGTGGCGGCGGCGCAGGCGTCAACTCGACCTGCACCGGGTTGGGCCGCATTTCCGGCGAGCCGAGGCCGGTCGAGACCGGCTCGATATCTTCCGAATCCGGCTGATAGCCGTTGAGTGAGAAAGTTACGGTCATGGGCGCACCGGTCGGCAATGCGAGCGCACAAGGCGTGCGGCAGGTTTGTCCGTCGGATGTCTTGGCCTCGGCGCCCGGCGGTTGCGATTCGAAGCGCACGGTGTCCAAGGCCGGCGCCGGCTTCAGCGCATCGAGATTTAACCAATCCGGTGTGGATGAACACGCCGCAAGGGCGAGTCCACCGGTAACGATAACGATTACTCGGTGCATAATTTTAACCCGTCCGCTCGAGCGAATAGAAATCGCTCGCCCATCGATAGAATACGGTTGTGGTCCCGGCCACGCAACCGGGCCTACCCCGTTAACCTTACCGCGTTAGTCGCCGATTCTGCCAGCCGCATCCATTTGCGGGCGAATTTCGGCTATCGCCGACGGTAATTGCGCAAAATGGCCGATAATGCAGTTCGGTTCGAATTCAGAGACCGGGCGCTCACTGTAGCCAAAATCGACGGCGACGACCGGAATACCGGCCGCGCGAGCGGTCCATATATCGGTGGCCGAATCACCGATCATGACCGCTTGCGTCAGACTGCCGCCAGCCGCCGCGATCGTGCGGCGCAGTACCTCGGGGTCGGGCTTTTGCACCCCGAATGTATCTTGCCCGCAAATCGCCGCGAACCGGTCGGCGAGCCGGAGTTGCTTGAGCAGCAGCACCGATAATCGTTCGAGCTTGTTTGTACAGACGGCAAACCGGTAGCCATCCGATGCGAGGCTATCGAGTGCCTCGATCAGCCCTGGAAAAGGCCGCGAGCGGTCGGCGACATGCTCGGCATAGTGCGCGATGAAATCTGCGAACAATTGTTCGAGCTTCGTAGGAGCCAGCACGATGCCTTCCGCGGCGATACCGCGTGTGATCATCGTCCGGGCTCCGCCGCCGATCATATTGCGTGCCGTCTCATAGGGCACCGGCGGCCAGCCTTCGCGCGCGAACACCATATTGAGGGTATCAATGAGATCGGGCGCGGTATCGATTAGGGTGCCGTCGAGGTCGAAAACGAGGGTGGGGGCGGGCATGGTGGATCGCTAGCGCATGATCCCGCCAAGTGGAAGCCTCCGTAACGGTTATTTTCGGCTACCCAGGCGGGGCGATCGGAGCTAGATAAGCACGGTACGAATGTCCTTAAATCCCCGCTCGTATCCTCAACCGGTCGCGATGAACGCAGAGGTCCAAAAACGCGCAGCCGCTGCTCGCGCCGTCGAATTCGTACGGCCCGGCATGCGGCTCGGACTCGGTACCGGCTCGACCGCGAAGCATTTCGTGGAGCTGATCGGCGAACGCGTGCGGGCCGGCCTCGACATCGTCGCGGTGCCGACGTCGCAAGCGACCCGTGCTGACGCCGAGCGATGCGGCATCGTCCTGACCACGCTCGATGAAACGCCGGAACTCGACCTTACCGTAGATGGGGCAGACGAGATTGCTCCCGACCTCAGCCTGATCAAGGGCGGGGGCGGCGCGCTGTTGAGGGAAAAGATCGTTGCCGCGGCCTCCGCGCGCATGATCGTGATCGCGGACAAAAGCAAATGGGTTGCCGCGCTCGGACGCTTTCCGCTGCCGATCGAGGTGGCGCCGTTCGGCTTGGGTGCGACGCGAAGGGCGGTCGAGAAAGCGATTGCCGCGATCCAGGGGCCTGGGTCCCTGACTTTGCGGCAGGACAAGGATGGCCATGCTTTCGTCACGGATGGGGGGCACTGGATCATCGACGCCGCGCTCGGCCGGATTGACGATCCCAAGGCGATAGCCGATGCACTATCGGACATTCCGGGGGTCATGGAGCACGGTCTGTTCATCGGTCTCGCGCAGACGGCCATTCTGGCCGGACCGGACGGCATCACGGTGGTCGAGCGTCCGTGATTTCTCGAGCGGAAACGGAGTTGTAAAGATGAGCATCGTTCAGGCCATTCAACGCACCAGCCGGCTGGCTGTGGTCGCCGTCGCACTGTTGGCGTTCGGCCCGTCCGCTCACAGCCAGCAGCCATCCGCGGCGGCGGTGGCGACCGCCAAGGAGCTCATCGCGGCTACCGGCGCCACGACGGTATTCAACCCATTGATCGCCGGCGTGGTCGAGCAGGCGAAACTCTTGTACCTCCAGCAGAACCCGGCCTTGGCCAACGATCTCAACGAGATTGCAGGCAAGATGCGCACCGATTTGACGCCGCGCTTTGTCGAGCTGAGTGATGAGATGGCCACGCTTTACGCGACGCACTTCACCGATCAGGAGCTCAAAGCCATTCTGGTGTTCTATCAGTCGCCGGCCGGCAAGAAGTTGCTCTCGCAACAGCCGGCCGTGGTCGACGCCAGCATGAAATTTGCGCAGGACTGGGCCAACAAAATGTCCGATGAAGTGATCAGGAAAATGCGCGACGAATTGAAGAAACGAGGACACCCGCTTTGACGAGCGGTCGCCGGCCGTTATCCGGCCGGCGTGGCGAATAGGGCCATAGGCTGATGTCGGACCACGACGTCGATCTCTTTGTCATTGGGGCGGGCTCCGGCGGCGTGCGTGCGGCGCGCATCGCGTCGAGTTACGGCGCGCGTGTGATGATCGCGGAGGAATACCGGGTCGGCGGCACCTGCGTCATCCGCGGCTGCGTGCCGAAGAAGCTGCTGGTCTACGCCTCGCGCTTTTCCGGCGAATTCGAAGACGCCGCCGGATACGGCTGGACCGTCTCGGAACCGACATTTCATTGGCCGGCGCTGATCGCCAATGTCGGCCGCGAAGTGACGCGGCTGGAAGCCGCCTATACCACGACGCTCGAACGCTACAACGTCGCGCTGGTGAAAAGCCGCGCCGTGCTGGAAGATGCTCACACCGTGCGCCTGGCAAGCGGCGCGCGCGTGCATGCCGAGACGATCCTGATTTCGACCGGAGCCTGGCCGCATTACGGTCCCAAGATTCCGGGCATCGAACATGCGATGTCGTCGAACGAGGCGTTTCAGCTCAAGGATCTGCCCAAACGCATCGTCATCCAGGGCGGCGGCTATATCGCGGTAGAATTTGCCTGCATCTTCGCGGGTCTCGGCAGCCAGGTGACGCTGGTCTATCGCGGCGAGAATATCTTGCGCGGTTTCGACGACGACATCCGCGAGCATTTGCGCAACGAGATGCGCGGGCGCGGCATTACGGTCACCTGCGGCCATACCGTCGCAGCGATCGAGCGGGCGGGCGATGAATTCGTGACGCGGCTGTCAGACGGCACGGCGGTCGCCGCCGATAAGGTGATGTTCGCGATCGGCCGGCGCCCCAATATCATGGGTCTCGGGATCGAGAACTTTAACGTCAGAATTCACGAGCACGGCGGCATCGCCGTCGATGAATATTCGCGCACATCGGTGCCGAATATTTACGCCGTCGGCGACGTGACCAACCGCGTCAATCTCACACCGGTCGCGATCCGGGAAGGCCATGCTTTCGCCGACACGGTTTACGGCGGCAAGCCGACGGCGGTCGATCATTCCAATGTGCCGACCGCGGTGTTCTCCGAACCCGAGCTCGGCGTCATCGGCCTGACCGAGCATCAGGCGCGCGAGCGGCTGGACAAGGTCGACATTTACAAAACCAGTTTCCGGCCGATGAAGGCGACGCTCTCGGGCCGGGCTACCAGGGTATTCATGAAGCTCGTGGTGGACGGCAGCACCGACCGGGTGGCCGGCTGCCATATCGCCGGCCCCGATGCCGGCGAATTGATCCAGGTGCTCGGCATCGCCGTGACGATGGGCGCCACCAAGGCCGATTTTGACGCCACCCTGGCGGTGCATCCGACGGTGGCCGAAGAATTGGTCACTGTGCGCGAAAAGGCCGTGAGCTACAGCCGTGCGGCGGCGGAATAGCCTTAAACTAACCGAGTTTCGCAACTATTCTGGCCACTGCGGGGGAGGCTCGTGTATAACCCCCGCAAGTCGTTGGAGTATTTGTCGATGCCCGAGCGTTGGACGCCCGATAGCTGGCGCAAGAAGCCCATTCAGCAGGTTCCGGATTATCCGGACCGGCAGGCGCTGGCCGATACCGAAAAGCAGCTTGCGACCTTTCCGCCGCTGGTATTTGCCGGCGAGGCGCGCAGCCTGAAGAAGTCGCTCGCGCGCGTCGCCAATGGCCAGGCTTTCCTGTTGCAAGGCGGCGACTGCGCCGAGAGCTTCGCCGAGCATGGCGCCAACAACATCCGCGACTTATTCCGCGTGTTTCTGCAGATGGCGATCGTGCTCACCTATGCCGGTGCGCTGCCGGTGGTGAAGATCGGCCGCGTCGCCGGACAGTTCGCCAAGCCGCGCTCCTCGCCGACCGAGAAACGCGATGGCAAGGAGCTGCCGAGCTATCGCGGCGACATCATCAACGACGTCGCCTTCACGGAGGAGGCGCGCCGCGCCGACCCGCGCCGGCAGATAGAGGCCTATCGCCAATCGGCGGCGACGCTCAACCTGCTCCGCGCTTTCGCCAAGGGCGGCTACGCCAGCGTCGAGAACGTGCATCAATGGATGCTGCAGTCGGTGAGTGGCTCGCCGCAGTCGAAGGCCTATGCCGATTTGGCCGACCGAGTTTCGGGCGCCCTCGACTTCATGCGCGCCTGCGGGCTGACATTCGCAGTGGACTCCGCGCTCGGTACCACCGATTTCTATACCAGCCACGAAGCGTTGCTGCTCGGCTTCGAGGAGGCGTTCACCCGGATCGATTCGACCACCGGCGATTGGTACGCGACCTCCGGGCATATGCTGTGGATCGGCGACCGCACGCGGCAATACGATCACGCCCACATTGAATATGCCCGCGGTATCAAGAACCCGCTGGGCTTGAAATGCGGACCGTCGCTCAAGGCCGACGATCTGCTGCGCCTGATCGACATTCTCAATCCTGAGAACGAGGCCGGGCGGCTCACTTTGGTCGGCCGCTTCGGCGCGGAAAAAGTCGGCGACAATCTTCCGGCGCTGGTGCGCGCGGTAAAGCGCGAGGGCAAGGTGGTGCTCTGGTCGTGCGATCCGATGCACGGAAACACCATCACTTCCGCCAGCGGCTACAAGACCCGTCCGTTCGACCTGATCCTGAAGGAAGTGCGCGGCTTCTTCGACGTGCATGCGGCGGAAGGCACCTATGCCGGCGGCGTGCATCTGGAGATGACCGGCCAAAACGTCACCGAATGCACCGGGGGCGCCCGCGCCATTTCCGATGCGGATCTCAACGACCGCTACCACACCGCCTGCGATCCGCGGCTTAACGCCGAACAGGCGATCGATATGGCCTTTCTGCTGGCGGAGCTGCTCAAGAAAGTGCGCTCGACGCAGGCCAAGCCGATGCCGGCGGTGGCGGGGCTTTGACTCCCGGAGAGCTCTGCGTATTCCGCTGGCCAGACAACGGATTGCGGCGCGAAAGCGCAGGCGCTAGATCATCGGTATGAACGGACGGCCTTCCGATAAGCTCGCGATCGCGGTCGCGCAGCTAAACTCGACTGTCGGCGATATCGCCGGCAATGCCGAGAAAGTGCGCCGGGCCCGCATGACCGCCGCGGCTCAAGGCGCCGATCTGGTCGTTTTCCCCGAATTGTTTATTGCCGGCTATCCGCCCGAGGACCTGGTGCTTAAGCCGGCATTCCAGGCTGCTTGCCGCGCGGCGATCGACGCCTTGGCCCGGGAAACGGTGTCCGGCGGCCCGGCGCTGCTGGTCGGCACGCCCTGGCTCGACGGCGGCAAGCTCTACAACGCGGTGGCGCTGCTCGACGGCGGCACCATCGCGGCGCTGCGTTTCAAGGTCGATCTGCCGAATTACGGTGTGTTCGACGAAAAGCGGGTGTTCGCGCCGGGACCGATGCCGGGGCCGGTGAATTTCCGCGGCGTGCGTCTGGGGCTGCCGATCTGCGAAGACATCTGGGGCGAGGAGATCGTCGAGTGTCTGGCCGAAACCGGCGCCGAATTGCTGGTGGTGCCGAACGGCTCGCCTTATTGGCGGCAGAAAGGCGACGTGCGCCTCAACATCGCGGTGGCGCGCGTGACCGAGCAGGGTCTGCCTACCGTCTATGTCAACCAGGTCGGCGCTCAGGACGAGCTGGTGTTCGACGGCGTGTCTTTCGGCCTGCACGCCGATTGCTCGCTGGCGTTTCAACTCGCGGCCTTTCAGGAAGTCGTCGTCACGACGCATTGGCAGCGCCGCGGCGCGACCTGGCGCTGCGAGGATGGGCCGAAGGTTGCGGCCGTCGAAGCCGAACGCGCCGACTATGCGGCATGCGTGTTGGGCCTGCGCGACTATGTCAATAAGAATGGCTTTCCCGGTGTCGTGCTCGGCCTGTCGGGCGGGGTCGATTCGGCACTGTGCGCGGCAATGGCGGTCGACGCGCTCGGATCCGAGCGCGTGCGCTGCATTATGATGCCCTACAAGTTCACCGCGCAGGAATCGCTCGACGATGCCGCGGCCTGCGCCAAGGCGCTGGGCGTGAAATATCAATTGCTGCCGATCGCGCCGGCGGTCGAAGGCCTCGAGGCAGCACTCAAACCGGCTTTCACCGGCTTGCCGCGCGACGTTACCGAAGAGAACCTGCAGGCGCGGGCGCGCGGCACGATCCTGATGGCGATCTCCAACAAGTTCAATGTCATGGTGGTGACCACCGGTAACAAGTCGGAAATGTCGGTCGGTTACGCCACGCTCTATGGCGATATGAACGGCGGCTTCAATCCGATCAAGGACCTTTACAAGACTGAGGTATTTCGCCTGTCGCGCCTGCGCAACGGCTGGCAGCCGGAGGGCGCGATGGGTCCCGATGGCGAGGTCATTCCGGAGAACATCATCACGCGGCCGCCGACCGCGGAATTGCGCGAGAACCAGAAGGACGAAGACTTGCTGCCGCCTTATGCAGTGCTCGATCCAATTCTGGAGCGGCTGGTGGAGCGCGAAGAGCCGATCTCGGCGATCGTAGAGGCCGGTTTCGATCGCGACACCGTCATGCGGGTCGAACGCATGCTCAACATCGCCGAATACAAGCGCCGGCAGGCGGCGCCGGGCGTGAAAGTGACATTGAAAAACTTCGGCCGCGATCGCCGCTATCCGATCACCAACCGTTTCCGCGATCCCGGCACGCCGCTACCGGCGCCGGACGCGTCGCTGGTCACTGCCAAGCCGGCCAAGACCGAAGCTTTCGATTTCTAGGAAAAATTATCGCACCGGCAGGAAGGTCGGGCCGACCGTTCGCACTTTGCGCTTGGCCGGATCGGTCTCGCCGGGCGCTTCCGAAATCGCTTCCGGCGACTGGGCCGCGGGCGCCGTTGCGCGCGGATCGGGACGGATCGGCTTGCCGTCGGCGCCGATGCGCGGTTGCGAAAGCCGCTTGGCGTTCTGCTCGGTGACAATAACGTCGCCCGGCGCCACCGTGTCGTCGGTTCCGTTGACCTTGAGCGCCTCGGCCCAGCTTTCGCCCGGCCGGCGGCAACTGCACGCCGGATTAAGCGCCTTGCGGTAGCTGAACGCCGTCGGCAGTTCGGTGTAGAGCCGGCCATTGAGCGAGACCGCCTGGGTCACTTCCTCGCCGGGGTTGTGATACGTGTAGAGCGAGACCTCCGCCGCCGGACACATGTGCTGGCAGGTCTGCTCATCGTCGCGGAAGCGATCCGGCGTGGTCGCGTACGAAATCGGGAAATAGAAACCGTCGCAGGTGCGCACGCAGATGGTGCGGAAGGTTCCGCCCATTTGGCCGGCCGGCGCCGAGTACGAGCCGCCGTTACCGCCGAACAGGCGGTCGAAGAAGCCGCCCTGCTGGCCGGCGAGCGCGGCCGAGCGGTATTGCGCGCCGCAACCATTGTCGCCAAGCGCAACCAGCAGCGACTGCCGCTGCGCGGCGCGCTCGGTGGTGCCGCCGCTGAGTTGCTCGAGCTGATTTTGCTGGCGCTCCAGCGCATTGCGCTGCTGGTCGATCTGTCGGCTGAGGCCGCCGCACTGCGGCGGCGGATTGCTGAAGATCGAAAAGAAGCCGGAACTCTCGCAGCCCATGCGGCGCGATTGCGCGACCAGCCGGTCGACCTCGATTTGCTGACGGTTGACCGCGTCCTCGGCGCGGCGGATCTGATCGGCGCGCGCCGGATCGCTGTTGCCGCGGTCGAGCGAAGCAAGCTGGGCCTCCAGCCGCTGGCAGGTCGGGTTCGGCGATTGCGCGAAAGCGTCGACGCACGACGCAATCGTCGTCACGGCCAACGCAGCAAGCTTGAAACCGTATCTCCTCATGAATTGTATTCTAGCATTAAAATCATGGGCTTGCGAGCCTCGCGCTCAATGGGGCCGGGCCGTCTCGGCGCGCAGATTCCACAACACGCCGGCAACGATGATCAAGGCGCCGAGCAGCACGAATATGTCGAGCCGTTCGCCGTATAGCGCCCAACCGACAACCGCGATCAGCGGAATACGCATGAAATCGAGCGGAACCACCAGCGTGGCATCGCCGGCGCGGAACGCGTTGCTAAGGCAGTAGTGCGACGTCAAGCCGGCAATGCCGACCCCAATTGCGGGCAAAATATGGCGCGACTCGAGATGGAACAGCACCGCCGGGTCGCTGCCGAGTAACGAGAGTGGGAACTGGATCACCGCCATCCAGAACACAATTCCGAAGGTCGTCTCGGTCATGGTCAGCTTCTTGGTTGTGATCATGGTGATGGCGTAGCCGAATGCCGCCGCCAGCACGAGAAACGCCGCCGGATTGAAGCTGGCGATGCCGGGGCGCAGGATCACCAGCACACCGATCAGGCCGAGCACGACCACGCCGATCCGGCTCGGCGTGAGCCGTTCGTGCAGCAGCCAGACCGCGAGCAGCGCGGTCCAGCCCGGCATGGTGAATTCGAGCGCGAACACCATGGCGAGCGGCAGCATGGTGAGGCTCAGCGCCCAGGCATATTGCGAGGCGTAATGCACGGTGTTGCGGAACAAGTTGAGTTTCATGCGGCGCGGCCGCGCGTGCACGCGCAAATTCGGGCGCACGATCAAAAGGACGGCCAGCACCAGCAAAGCGACGCCGCTGCGAATGGCGAGGATTTCGAAAATGCTCAAGCCGCCGCGGGCCAGTTCGCGGATCGACACCGCCATGGCGGAAAACGACAGCAATGCGCCGACCATCCAGAGGACGACGCGTGCGAGTTTGGAATTGGTCACGGGCTTTCGTGGATTAGTGTAAGGGCAGGGCGGACGCAGGTTGGTCGCGTGCGGGTCTAGCAGGCCCGCGCGCTCGCGTCACTCGGCATCCGGTTGCTTCTCGGGCCGCGCTATGTCGAAAGCCGGCAGTTTCAGGCAGGCAGCGTCGACCGCGACGATTTTCGGGAACTTGTCGAGCGGCACCTTCAACCGCCGCGCGTTGTACACCTGCGGCACCAGGCAAATATCGGCGAGCGTCACATACGCGCCGCAGGCATAAGGTCCGGGCTCTATCATCGCCTCGATCGCGGTGAAGCCTTCGATCACCCAATGGTGATACCAGGCGTCGATCTCCGGCTGCTCGTGCTTGAGTTGGCGCTTGATGTACTGCAACGCGACCAAATTGTTGAGCGGGTGAATGTCGCAGGCGACCGTCTGCGCGATGGCGCGCACCTTGGCGCGCTCCAGTGCATCGGCCGGCAATAGCGGCGGCTCGGGATGGATGTCATCGAGATATTCGATGATCGCCAGCGATTGGGTCAGCACTTCGCCGCTGGAAAGCTCGAGTGCCGGAACCCGCATCTGCGGATTGATGGCGCGGAATTCGGGCGTGCGCTGGCGGCCGCCGTCTTTGGTCAAATGGATCGCCGCCATCTCATAGGGCAGGCCCTTGAGATTAAGCGCGATGCGCACCCGGTAAGCGGCGGACGATCGGAAATACGTGTAGAGCTTCATGGTCGTTATCCACCCGGCAAAGCCAACGTCATAGGCAATTTACCTGCAGCTGGATCGGTTGGCCATATCGTCGTGAGGGCCGCGGCTGCCGCATTGCCGTGGTAGGCTATTTGCCCACGTTTGCGAAGGTGTGACGGCATGACCGCCAAGGGTTTCGCATCCACCGAAGATACGGCCGAGAAGAAGGTCTCGTTCGAGCCGATCGGTTCCGGGCTTTACGCCTACACCGCCGAGGGCGATTCCAATTCCGGCGTCATCGTCGGCGACGATGGCGTCATGGTCGTCGACGCGCAGTCGACGCCGGCGGCGGCCAACGAGTTGATCGCGCGCGTCGCCAAGATTACCGACAAGCCTATCCAACATGTTCTGCTCACGCACTATCACGCGGTGCGGACGCTTGGCGCTTCGGCTTTCACGGGCGCCGAGATTTATGCGTCCGACGCCACGCGCGGCCTGATTGCCGAGCGCGGCAAACAGGACATGGAGTCCGAGATCAGCCGCTTCCCGCGCCTGTTCCGCGCCGCGGAAACGATTGCCGGCCTGACCTGGCCCACCGTCACCTTCCCCGACCAGATCTCGGTCTGGCTCGGCCGGCGCGAAGTTCGCATCATGCATATCGGCCGTGGCCACACGGCCGGCGACGTCATCGCGGTGGTGCCCGACGCGGGCGTAGTGTTTGCCGGCGATCTGGTCGAATATAAATCCGCCTGCTATTGCGGCGACGCGCATTTCACCGATTGGCTGGCGACGCTCGACAGTCTCGCCGAGATGCGGGCTGTCGCGCTGGTGCCCGGCCGCGGCGCCGTGCTCACCACGCCGGAGATGGTGGCGGAAGGCATCGCGCTCACCAGCGACTTCATCGCGATGTTATACGGCTCGGTGAGCGAGAGTGTCGCCAAGGGCCGGTCGCTGAAAGACGCCTTCGACTTCGCGCGTCTCGCCATGGATCCGAAATTCAAGACCTTCGGGCTCTACGAGCACTGCCTGCCGTTCAACGTCGCACGCGCCTATGACGAGGCGCGCGGCATCGAATGGCCGATGATTTGGACGGCCGAGCGCGACCGCGAAATGTGGACCGCGCTGCAGGGCTGACGGTTTAGCGCGCGCAGACGATGGCGACGACGTTGCAATTGCTGTCGCGGCAACCGCTCGAGCCGCCGGTGGGGATCGCGCCGGTGATGTCGTCGCGGTCGACCTTGCGATACGACGCGGCCGAGGCGAACTGGTGCGTCCTGCAATAGGCGTTGGCCGCCGCCGCGCCGCATTTGTCGCCGGAGGCCAGGCAGCGGTCGACGCGGTAACCGTCGCCGTCATTGGCGATGATGAACATCCGCCGTTCGGCTTGTGCAGAGGTGGCAAGGCAAACGCAGAGAAGGGCGGCAAAGCCGGCCGGAAGGGTACGCATGACAAAGCTCACGATTTTGGAAGCGCCAGCCCCGGCGCTGATCGCTAGAATGCGGTCAAAATCGTTAAGGGCCGTTTAACCCTGGCGGGCCGGCCCAAGCGGGCCTTGACGGTGTCGGCGCAACGCATCATTGTGCGGCCGTCATGAACGGCCTTAACCATATCTGCGGCATTTGCCGCGAAATTATTCGCTAGCGCACGACGCTGGCTGCGGCCGTCTTTTCTCCACCGAGATAAAGCAACGCCCGGGGCCAGCAGGCGCCGAGGAACGATTGCGCGATGGAGCTTAAGCTCTACGATACGCTGACACGGGAGAAGCGGGTATTCACCCCGATCGATCCCGCGCGCGTGCGCATGTATGTATGCGGGCCGACGGTCTACGACTTCGCCCATATCGGCAATGCGCGGCCGGTCATTGTGTTCGACGTGCTGTTCCGGCTGCTGCGGCACCTCTACGGCGCGGACCACGTCACTTATGTGCGTAACGTCACCGACGTCGACGACAAGATCAACGCGCGCGCGGCCGAGCGCGGCATCTCGATTCAGGAATTGACGAAGCCGACTTACGACAATTTCAAGTCGGACGTCGAAGCGCTCGGCTGCCTGCCGCCGACCATCGAGCCGCGCGCGACCGACCATATCGAGCCGATGAAAGTGCTGATCGAGCGCCTGGTAAAAAGCGGCCACGCCTATGTGGCCGAAGACAATGTGCTGTTCAACGTGCCGTCGATGCCGGACTACGGCAGACTTTCGAAGCGGCCGCTGGACGAGATGATCGCCGGCGCGCGGGTCGAGGTCGCGCCCTACAAGAAAGATGCAACCGATTTCGTGCTGTGGAAGCCGTCAAAGCCAGGCGAGCCAAGCTGGCCGTCGCCGGCCGGCATCAAGACGCCGGGTCGGCCGGGCTGGCACATCGAGTGCTCGGCCATGGCCTGGAAGCATCTCGGCGAAACTTTCGACATCCACGGCGGCGGCATCGATCTGGTGTTTCCGCATCACGAGAACGAGATCGCGCAGTCGCGCTGCGTCTTCCACACGCCGGTGATGGCGAACTACTGGATGCACAACGGCTTCTTGCAGGTCGAAGGTGAGAAGATGTCGAAGAGCCTCGGCAACTTCGTGACGATTCATGAGTTGCTTGCCGACTGGCCCGGCGAGGTCGTACGCCTCAATATGTTGCGAACCCATTATCGCCAGCCGATCGACTGGACGATGAAAGGACTGGAAGAGAGCTGGAAAATATTGTCGTCTTGGACAAGCTTTCCGGAGTTTGTCGAAAAGCACGATGAGGCTTTTGCCCCGGAGGTAATCGACGCGCTTTGCGACGATCTCAATACGCCGATGATGTTCACGGCGCTGCATGGCCTGCACAGCAAGGGAGACGGTGCCGCGCTCGCTGCGACGCTGCACGCACTCGGTTTTCGGCAACGCCCCGAAAGCAAGAAGACGGTGGATGCGGAATTTGTCGAGACGCTTGTAACCGCGCGTCTGACCGCGCGTCGAAACAAGGATTTCAAGGAAGCAGACCGTATCCGCGATCAACTTGCCGGCCTGGGAGTCGTGCTCAAGGATACCAAGGACACCACCACGTGGGAGGTTGCCCGATGAGCGCGCAGGCGCATCCCAAGCTCGCGTTGCGGCCTTTTCTGCCGGCCGATGTTTCGCTGCTCGCAGAAATCTTCCGCGCCAGCATCGAGCAATTGACCGGCGACGATTATTCCGAAGCGCAACAGAAGGCTTGGGCTTCCGCCGCCGATGATGAGGCCGCTTTCGCCAAAAGGCTAAGCAGCGGACTGACGCTGGTGGCGACGCTTTCCGGCTCGCCGGTCGGCTTCGCCGCGCTCGCTTCCGGCAACAAGATCGACCTGCTCTACGTGCATCCGGCCGCGGCAGGGCAGGGCGTTGCCGCCATGCTGATTGACGCGCTGGAAAAGCTCGCGGGCGGCCGCGGCGCGCCTCTGCTGACGGTCGATGCCAGCGACTGCGCGCGCGGCTTCTTCGAGAAACGCGGCTACGTCGCCCAGCAGCGCAACACCGTATTGGCCGCGGGCGAATGGCTGGCCAACACTACGCTGCACAAGCAACTTGCCGCCAAGCGGGAGGCCTCATGACCAAGCCGGACACACCATTTCCGCGTCACTGGCTCTATTACATCGCGCTTAAATACGGCGTGTTGATTGTTGCGATCGTTATCGCGATTTACGTCGTGTACCGGATGACGTGATGCAATGAAACGGCACCACATCATCATTGTCGTCATTGCGGTTGTCATCGCCGTCGCGTTGGCATCGAACCACTACCTTTGGTAAGCGCCATGGCTCGCGAACGCCTCTATCTGTTCGACACCACGCTGCGCGACGGCGCGCAGACCAACGGCGTAGATTTCACGCTCGCTGACAAGCTGGCGATCGCGGCCATGCTCGACGATCTCGGCATCGACTATGTCGAAGGCGGCTACCCGGGCGCCAATCCGACCGACACCGAACTGTTCGGCAAGGACCGCAAATTCGACACCGCGTTTACCGCTTTCGGCATGACGCGCCGTCCCGGCCGCTCGGTGTCGAACGATCCGGGGCTCGCTGCGCTTCTTGAGGCCAAGGCCGCTGCCATCTGCTTTGTCGCCAAGGCCTGGGACTACCATGTGCGCGTCGCACTCGAGACGACGGAGGAAGAAAATCTCGCCTCGATCCGCGACAGCGTGCGCGCCGCCAAGACCAAGGGCCTCGAAGTGCTGCTCGACTGCGAGCATTTTTTCGACGGCTACAAGGCGAATCCAAAATACGCATTGGCCTGCGCCAAGGTGGCCTACGACGAGGGTGCGCGCTGGGTGGTGCTGTGCGACACCAATGGCGGCACCCTGCCGCACGAGGTCGAGGAAATCGTCCGCGCGGTCTGCAAGGTCATTCCCGGCGATCATGTCGGCATCCATGCCCATAACGACACCGAGCAGGCGGTAGCAAATTCATTCGCCGCCGTGCGCGCCGGCGCGCGCCAGATCCAGGGCACGCTCAACGGGCTGGGTGAGCGCTGCGGCAACGCCAACCTGGTGTCGATCATCCCGACGCTTAAGCTCAAGCCGGAATTTTCGGACGCCTTCGAGATCGCCGTCTCCGACGCGCAACTCAAAAAGCTGGCTTTGGTTTCCCACGCGCTCGACGAGCGGCTCAACCGCGGCTCCAACCGCCACGCGCCCTATGTCGGCGAGAGCGCCTTCGCCACCAAGGCCGGCATCCATGCCTCCGCGATCGCCAAGGATCCGGCGACCTATGAGCACGTCGCGCCGGAGACCGTCGGCAACAAGCGCAAGGTGCTGGTGTCCGAACAGGCCGGCAAATCCAACATTCTGGCCGAACTGGAACGCATTGGCATCGAGGCCGACAAGGACGATCCGCGCATCGGTCGCCTGCTGGAGATCGTCAAGGAGCGCGAGACCGCCGGCTATGCCTACGAGGCGGCCGATGCCTCGTTCGAAATGCTGGCGCGCCGCACCCTCGGCACGGTGCCGAATTATTTCGATGTCACCCAGTTCGACGTCAATGTCGAGCAGCGCAACAACGCCAAAGGCGAGCGCGTCACCATCACCATGGCGGTGGTCAAGGTGAAAGTCGGCAACGACAACATGATCTCGGCGGCGGAAGGCAATGGTCCGGTCAACGCGCTCGATCGCGCGCTGCGCAAGGACCTCGGCCAGTACCAGAAATATATCGAGGGGCTGAAGCTGACCGACTACCGCGTGCGCATCCTCAATTCCGGCACCGAGGCGGTGACGCGCGTGCTGATCGAGAGCGAGGACGAAAACGGCGATCGCTGGACGACCATCGGCGTGTCGCCCAATATCATCGACGCCTCATTCCAGGCCTTGATGGATTCCATTATTTACAAGCTGGTGAAATCCGGCGCCCCGGCGTGAGATAATTCCGCCATGATCGACCATATCTCGATTGCCGTTCGCGATCTCAAGGCGGGGGAGCGCTTCTACACCGCGCTGCTCGGCACCCTCGGCATGACCAAGTTGCGCGAATGGCCGAACGCCGCGATCGGCTACGGCAAGAAATATCCCGAATTTTGGATCAACCGCCGCGCGGATATGGCGCCAATCGGCGCCGACCGCGGCGTCCACATCTGCTTGCGCGCGAGCGATGCCGCCATGGTCGATGCCTTCCATGCCGCCGCGCTCGCCGGCGGCGGCAGCTCTGACGGCGCGCCGGGCTTGCGCGCGCAATATCACGAGAACTATTACGCCGCCTTCATCCGCGATCCGGACGGCAACCGCATCGAGGCGGTGACCTTCGTCGCCAAGAAATAGGCTACAGCCGCTCGACGTCGGCGGCGGTCATCGTCTTGCCGGCCGCGGGCGCCGCGTCCGCCGCTTTTTGCAGCATCGGCAGGATGTCCTCAACGCGGTCGACGACCAGCAGATCGAAGTTCAGATCGCCGCGAATGAATTCCAGCGCCTTCATGTGATCGAGCAAGGCGCATAGCGGCTGCCAAAAGCCTTCGATATTGGCGAGCAGGATGGGCTTCTTGTGGCGCCCGAGTTGCGCCCAGGTCATTTGCTCGACGATTTCCTCCAGCGTGCCGACTCCGCCGGGCAGCGCCACGAAGGCGTCCGCCATCTCGAACATCTTGCGTTTGCGCTCGTGCATGTCGCGGGTGACGATCAGCCCTTGCGTGTCCTTCATGGCGTGTTCCCGTGCCACCAGGAAATCAGGAATGATGCCGGTAACCTCGCCGCCATGATGGCGTACGGCCTGCGCCAATTCGCCCATGATGCCGACGGCGCCGCCGCCGAAGACCAGGCCGATGCCGTTCTTGGCCAGGATCTTGCCGAAAGCGCGCGCGGCCTCGACAAAGGCCAGGTCGGTGCCCGGTCCGGAGCCGCAATAGACGCAGATTTTTCCGATTTTGCTCATTTTTTCCGTTGGTTCATGACCGAGGGTCATGTGCACGGCGCCTATGGCAACGTCAAGGCGGCGGCCGGGAAATACCCCGCCGTGCATAGCCGGTAGGGCGGGGTGATTACGGGCGAGAATCCTCCTATATGAGGGCCCTGAATGAGCGACCATCACCACCACCGTCGATCCTCCGAGCAACCTGCCGTCTCCGCCGACCGCGGCGCGCTGCTCAAGACCGTGATCCACCTGTGGCCCTATATCTGGCCGTCCGACCGCCGCGACCTGAAGCTGCGCGTATTGGGCGCCATGGTACTGCTGCTCGCCGCCAAGCTCGCGACCGTCGCGGTACCGTTTACCTTCAAATGGGCGACCGACGCGCTCGCCGGCCACGGCACCGCTCCGGCGGCGGCCACCGACTGGCTGGGCTGGGCTCTCGCCGTTCCCGTCGCCATGACCATCGCCTACGGCGGCATGCGTATCCTGATGGCGATACTTACCCAGACGCGTGACGGCATTTTCGCCAAGGTGGCGATGCATGCGGTGCGCCGGCTCGCCTTCCGCACGTTCGTGCACATGCACGAGCTCTCATTGCGCTTCCATCTCGAGCGCAAGACCGGGGGTCTGACCCGCGTGCTCGAGCGCGGCCGCAACGCCATAGAAACCATCGTGCGGATGGTGATCCTGCAACTCTCGCCCACCATCATCGAGCTGGCGCTCATCGTCGGTGTGCTGATGTGGCAGTTCGACTGGCGCTACGTCGCGGTGATCCTGGCCACCGTCGCGGTCTATCTGGTCTACACCTATCACGCCACCGAGTGGCGCATCGGCATCCGGCGCCGGATGAACGAGAGCGACACCGACGCCAACGTCAAGGCGATCGACTCGCTGCTCAACTACGAGACGGTGAAATATTTCAGCGCCGAGCAACGCGAGGCCGAGCGTTACGACAAGTCGATGGCTCGCTACGAAGAGGCCAGCACCCGGGCCTATACCTCGCTCGCCGTGCTCAATGCCGGCCAGGCGGTGATCTTCACCCTCGGTCTCGCCGCCGCCATGGTGATGTGCGCCTTTGAGATCAGGGCCGGTACCAAGACGATTGGCGATTTCGTGTTGATCAACTCGATGATGATCCAGCTCTACCAGCCGCTCAATTTCATGGGCATGGTCTATCGCGAGATCAAGCAGGCGGTGATTGACATCGAACTCATGTTCTCGATTCTGGCGCGTGCGCCGGAAATCAAGGATAGTCCCGCCGCGCCGCCGTTGAACGTAACGAGCGGCACGGTCCGCTTCGAAGACGTGCGTTTCGCCTACGAACCGGAACGCGCTATTCTCAAGGGCGTCAGCTTCGACGTTCCGGCCGGCAAGACGGTGGCCGTGGTCGGCCCTTCCGGCGCCGGCAAGTCGACGATTTCGCGGCTGCTGTTCCGCTTCTACGATCTGGCCGGCGGCCGCATCCTGATCGACGGCCAGGACATCGCAAAAGTCACGCAAGCTTCGCTGCGCCAGGCCATCGGCATGGTGCCGCAGGACACCGTGCTGTTCAACGATACCATCCGCTACAACATCCGCTACGGCCGCTGGGAAGCGAGCAATGATGATGTGGAGGGGGCTGCGCGGCTCGCGCAGATCGACGGCCTGATCCGGCTGGCGCCGAAAGGCTACGAAACCGAAGTCGGCGAGCGCGGCCTGAAACTATCGGGCGGCGAGAAGCAGCGCGTAGCGATCGCGCGCACCATCCTGAAGGCGCCGCCGATCCTGGTGCTCGACGAGGCGACCTCGGCGCTCGACAGCCACACCGAAAGGGAAATCCAGGATGCGCTGGAACGGGTGTCCAAAGGCCGCACCACGTTGGTGATTGCGCACCGGCTCTCCACCATCGTCGGCGCCGACGAGATCATCGTGCTCGACCAGGGTGAAATCGTCGAACGCGGCACGCATTTTGCGCTGCTCGCGGCGAACGGGCTTTATGCCAGTATGTGGAATCGCCAGCGCGAGGCGGAAGAGGCGCGCGAGAAGCTCGCCCGCGTGGCCGAAGTCGAGGTCGCGCCCAACCGCAATCCGCCGCCGGTCGCGGATGGCATTTCGGCCGATGACGCGACGCCGATTGAAGCGCCGGCGGACGCCGCGGAGTAGGATAGGGCATGTCGATCTACGATTCGATTCGCGCGCAAATCGTGCCAATCACGCCGGAGGGCTATCCCTTCATCGGCGCCTTCGCGCTCGCCAGTCTGGTGCTGTTCTGGCTGTGGAGCCCGCTTGGCTGGCTCGGCACACTGGCGACGATCTGGTGCGCCTATTTCTTTCGCGACCCGCCGCGCGTAACGCCGGTGCGCGATGGTCTGGTCGTGGCGCCGGCCGACGGCCGCGTCAGCCAGATCACCACCGCGTCGCCGCCGCACGAACTGGGGCTCGGCGACAAGCCGCTGCCGCGCATCTCGATTTTCATGAGTGTGTTCGACTGTCACGTGAACCGCAGCCCGGTCAGCGGCCGTATCGAGAAAATCGTCTATCAACCCGGCAAGTTCTTCAACGCGGATCTCGACAAGGCGAGCGCCGACAACGAGCGCAATTCGCTGGTGATCGCCACCGCCGGCGTACGGGTGGCGGTGGTGCAAATCGCCGGTTTGGTGGCGCGGCGGATCGTTTGCTTCGTGCGCGAGGGCCAGCCGGTCGGCGCCGGCGAACGCTTCGGCATGATCCGCTTCGGCTCGCGCCTCGACGTCTATTTGCCCGACGGCACGCCGCCGATGGTGGCGGTCGGGCAGACTTCGCTCGCGGGCGAAACCGTGCTTGCCGATCTACGCAACGGCGATGCCGGGCGCGCTTTCAAGAGCGGTTAAATCGTTAACGAGGCCGCGAAACCGGACCGGCGCGCCGTGGCGCGCGCAACTGCAATCGTCTATATATGGGTGCCATGGTGTTTCCGCCGTTCGATCCCTCTCCGCCGCCCCGGCGCCGCTTCAAAGCGATCCCGGTGCGCACGCTGCTGCCTAATCTGATCACGCTCTTGGCGCTCTGCGCCGGACTGACCGCGATCCGGCTGTCGGTCGAAAGCAGGCTCGATCTGGCGCTGGCCGCGATCGTGTTTGCGGCGCTACTCGACGGTATCGACGGCCGCATCGCGCGCATGCTCAAGGGCACTTCGCGCTTCGGCGCCGAGCTCGACAGCCTCGCGGATTTCGTGAATTTCGGTGTGGCGCCGGCGCTGATCCTGTATTTCTGGGGCCTGCAGGAACTCAAATCGGCGGGTTGGATTGCGGCGTTGGTGTTTGCGATCTGCGCCGCGCTGCGGCTTGCTCGTTTCAACGTGATGATCGACGACCCCAACCAGCCGGCCTGGGCGGGAAATTTCTTCACCGGAATTCCGGCGCCGGCCGGCGCCATCACGGTACTGCTGCCGATCTATCTCAATTTCCTGGGCGTCTCCAACGGGCTGGTCACGGTCTGGATCACCTTCCTCTACACTTTGACCATCGGGCTGTTGATGGTGTCGCGGCTCCCGGTGTTTTCCGGCAAACGCGTGGGCAAGCGCGTGCCGCCCGACATGGTTCTGCTGGTGTTCGTGGTGGTGGTGTTGTTCTTCGCGCTGCTGATAAGCTATCCGTGGGCTGTGCTCACCATTGGCGTGCTCGCCTATCTCAGCTGCCTGCCGCTCGGCTGGTTGTCCTATCGCGAATATCAGCGCAAGGATGCGGCTGCCTCCGCCGCCGCGACCCCCGCAGGCGAAGCGCCGACGGCGCCGAATCATATCCAGCCTGATGATTCCGATCACGAGCGCCCGGCGCGCCTGAACTGATCGACCGCATTCCAAAACCCATGCCGCGCGCCACCAGCGTCCTTGCCGCCGCCGACCGCCATGATCGGCCGGTCATCGATACCGTAATCCTCGATTACGCCCAGCGCAGTGAGCAGAAAATCACCGTCACCGGCGTGAAGGGCCGCACTCTCGAGATCGATCTGCATCCGCCGGCGCGTTTGCGCACCGACGACTTGCTGTTGCTCGATGACGGCGGACTGGTGGAAGTCGTGGCCGCGCCGGAGTCGCTGATCGAGGCGCGCGCGGCGGACGTGGCCGCGCTGTCGCGGCTCGCTTGGCATCTCGGCGACCGCCACGTGCCGGTGCAGATGCTGCCCAACCGGATCCGCGCGCGGCGCGATGCCGCGGTCGAATCGCTGCTCACGTCGCTCGGGGCGAAAGTAGTTGTGATCGAAGCGCCGTTCGAACCGGAAGGCGGTGCCTATGCCTCATCGCATGGGCACGGCCACGCCCATTACGATCACGACCATGCGCACGATCATCATGGCCATTCACACGGCCACGACCACCACGATCATTGATTGCGATATCCCTGCGTGCCGAACGGGTAGCCGGGCATCAGGTCATAAGGATGTCTCCAGTCCGGCAGCGCCTTCATGCGCTCGAGCCAGGCGCCGATCGCGGGATAGTCCTTGGCGATATCGAAGCCGAACTCCTCCGGCGGATAGAACAGATAACCGGTCATCGAAATGTCGGCGATGGTCGACTTGTCGCTGACCAGAAATTTACGTCCGGTCAGCCGCTTGCTGACGATGGCGAGCGCCGCCTCGATGCGCCCTTTCAAGAACGCCATCACCGCCGGGTCGCCGGGCTTGGGCGCGAAATTCTTGAGAAAGCGGTACGGCCCGAGGAAACCGTTGACCTTCTGGTTGTCGAAGATGATCCAGCGCAGCGATTCCAGCTCCTCATCTTCGCCCTGCGGCTTGAACTTGCCGGAATGGTTCGCAAGATAAGTGAGGATCACGCCCGACTGGCTGAGCCTTTTCTCGCCGTGCACCAGCACCGGCGCCTCGCCCATCTCATTGATGTTCTCGCGAAACTCCGGGGTGCGTTGCGGCGCCGCGCCGAAGAAATCGTACCAGACCGGCTGCCATTTGGCGCCGATCAGATTGAGCATCAGCGCCGCTCGATAGGCGTTGCCGGATTGGGCGAAGCAGTAGAGCTGATAATCGGCCATTGGCGATCCTAAACCGGTCCCCGTTTTTTGGGATCATGCTCGAAGCACATCTTTTACTTCATGGTCGGGATCACGAATTCGGCGCCTTCCTTGGTGCCGGTCGGCCAGCGCGAGGTCACGGTCTTTGTCTTGGTGTAGAAGCGGACCGAATCCGGTCCGTGCTGGTTGAGATCGCCGAAGCCGGAGCGCTTCCAGCCGCCGAATGTGTAATAGGCGAGCGGCACCGGAATGGCGAAGTTCACGCCCACCATGCCGACCTGCACCCGGTTGACGAAGTCGCGCGCGGTATCGCCGTCGCGCGTGAAGATGGCGACGCCGTTGCCGTATTCATGTTCTGAAGGCAATCGCACCGCTTCCTCGTAATCCTTGGCGCGCACCACCGAGAGCACGGGCCCGAAAATTTCCTCTTTGTAGATTTTCATGTTCGGCTTCACGTCGTCGAACAGACAGCCGCCGAGGAAATTGCCGTTCTCGTAGCCCTGCAGCTTGAACCCGCGCCCGTCGACAACCAGTTTGGCGCCTTCCTTTACGCCGTTATCGATATAACCGCGCACCTTGTTGAGCAGGTCCTTAGTCACCATCGGGCCGTAGTCGGCCTGGGCATCGCTGGAGGGCCCAATCTTCAGGCCCTCCACGCGCGGGATCAGCTTCTTGACCAATGCGTCGGCGGTCTTCTCGCCGACCGGCACCGCCACCGATACCGCCATACAGCGCTCGCCGGCTGAGCCGTAGCCGGCGCCGATCAGCGCATCGACGGCCTGATCCATGTCGGCGTCGGGCATCACGATCATGTGGTTCTTGGCGCCGCCGAAACATTGCACGCGCTTGCCGTTGGCGCAGCCGGTCGAATATATATATTCCGCGATCGCCGATGAGCCGACGAAGCCGATCGCCTTGATTCGGTCGTCGGTGAGCAGCGTGTCGACGGCTTCCTTGTCGCCATTGACGACGTTGAGCACGCCTTCCGGTAGGCCGGCCTCGAGGAACAGTTCCGCGATCCGCATTGGCACCGACGGATCGCGCTCCGATGGCTTGAGAATGAAAGCATTGCCGCAGGCGATCGCGGGCGCGGCCTTCCACAGCGGAATCATCGCCGGGAAATTGAACGGCGTGATGCCGGCGACCACGCCGAGCGCCTGCCGCACAGAATAGAGGTCGATACCCGGGCCGGCGCCTTCCGTGTATTCGCCCTTGAGCAAATGCGGAATGCCGCAGGCGAATTCCACCACTTCGAGCCCGCGCTGGATGTCGCCGCGTGCGTCGGGCAGCGTCTTGCCGTGCTCGGACGAGAGCAGTTTGGCGAGGCTGTCGTATTCCTTCTGCACCAGTTCAAGGAACTTGAACATCACGCGGGCGCGCCGCTGCGGATTGGTCGCCGCCCAGGCCGGCTGCGCGGCTTGCGCGTTGGCGATGGCATGCTCGACCTCGGAATGCTTGGCCAGCGCCACCTTGGCCTGCACCTCGCCGGTGTTGGGATCGAAGATGTCGCCGAAGCGTCCGGAGGTCCCTTTGACGGCCTTGCCGCCGATGAAATGGCCGATTTCACGCATGGTCGCTTTCCTCCGAATTTTCACGGGTCCTGGACGGACCTTGGGCTTGGCAGCCGATTTCCAGCGATTTTTGCAGCTTTTTGCCGGCCGGTCACGCACAGGCACGGCCAAAGCGGGCGTTTTTCTTTCACGAACGGTTAGCCTTTACCGCCCCTTAACAGCCCCAGTCTAGGGTCGAATGCAGCGGCCATCATACCGTTTTGTGCGGCAATTCGCGGGCGTTGGGTGGGGTAGTTATGGATATTGCGACCAGTCTGGGTCTGGCGGCCGGTATCGGCGTCATCAGTCTCGTGATCTTGATGGGCGGCGATCTGCACATGTTCGTCAGCGAACATGCGGCGATCCTTATTTTCGGCGGGTGCACTGCCGCGACCCTCATCCGATTTCCGCTGTCGTCGATCATGCATGGCGTGCCGCTCGGCGCGAGATTTGCCTTCACAATGCGCCGCAGCACGCAGCGTGAGTTGGTCGATGAACTTGCCGGAATAGCCGAAGTTGCCCGCAAGTCCGGCCCGATGGGCCTCGAAAAATTAGAGATCGAAGATCCGTACTTGGCGAAAGGCATACGCTACGTCGCCGACGGTTACGACACGAACTTCATTCGCGACAATCTTGAACGCGACCGCGACAACTTCCTGACGCATCTCGACGAAGGCCAGAAGATTTATCGCGCCATCGGCGACTGCGCCCCGGCCTTCGGCATGATCGGCACCTTGATCGGCATGGTGCAGATGTTCGCCAACATGACCGATCCGTCCAAGCTCGGCCCGTTCATGGCAGGCGCATTGCTGGCGACCTTTTACGGCGCAACGATCGCCAATCTGTTCTGTCTGCCGCTCGCCGACAAATTGCATCTCAAGCTGGTGGATGAGGAAATCAACCGCACCCTCATCATCGACGGTATTTTGATGATCCGCGAATCCAAAAGCCCGACGCTGGTGCGCGAAATGCTGCTGGCATATTTGCCAGAAAAGCACCGCCACGAGGCCGACGAAGGCGAGGCCGAGCCGGTCGCGGCTTAACGGGTAACGGGAATGGCTAAGAAAAATCGCGGAGGCCATGCAGGCGGTCACGGCTGGTTCGTGACCTTCGCCGATCTCATGGCGTTGCTGGTCGCGTTCTTCGTGATGCTGGTGGCCTTCTCGACGCAAGATCAGCAAAAGTTGAAAATCGTCGCCGGCTCGATGCGCGACGCCTTTGGCGTCCAGCAGCAGCGCTATTCCGGCATCATCGAAGTGATGGGCTTGCCGACACGGCCGAAACTCAAAAACGCCGCCAATATCGATCCGTCCGAAGCATCCAACACGCCGACGCCCGACGAGATGGATAAAGAGAGACGATACGGCCAGCGCTTCCAGAAGGATCAGAAATTTGCGCTTGCTTCCGCCTCGCTGCGCCAGGCTTTGCAGGAAATGCCGGAGATCACGGAAGCTTCCAAACACATCATGCTCGAGGAGACCAAGCAGGGCCTCAATATCGAGATCGTCGACCAAGACGGCCGCTCGATGTTTCCCGACGGCTCCAAGCAGCCCAATGAACGCACCCGCAAATTGATTCAGAAAATCGCGCCTGCACTCAAGGCAATGCCCTACCGCGTCTCCATCACCGGCCATACCGCCACCAGCAAGGTGCCGGATAAACCGGGCTACGGGGCTTGGGAACTATCCGCCGACCGCGCCAATGCGGTGCGCGAAATACTGGCCGGCGAAGGATTGCCGTCGGCGCATATCTTCATGGTGGCCGGGAAGGCCGATACGGAACCGCTGTTTCCCGACAATCCTTCTTTGTCGCCGAACCGGCGCGTCACCATCACCTTGATGCGCGAAGAGCCGCCGATTCCGGCCGATCTGACGCCGTAGCTGGAACGAAATCCGGTCCGGCTTGGTTGTGCCGGATCCGAACCAGGTGGGGGGATCGACGTTGGCACCCAGATGAGGGTTTCGACCCTTCCACCCATGAACAAGGACGACACCATTCTAAGCCATTGATATCTTAACAAAAACATAACCTAGTGGCCCGCGGAATATGCATAGCTCGGCTTTCCAATTTGCGCTAATGCGTGTGCTGAGAGGTTCGGCGAGACGCTATAAGCCGCCTCCCGCTGGTTTCCTGAATTCCAATAAGTAAGCCTAGGCCTTCGATGTCATCACGGACTGTCGCTGTCTCCGGCGGCTCAACCACGGCCAATGGTAATGGTGACCATTCGCCGGTGAAGGTCGGCTTCTGGGCGCTCACGCTCGGCTGCATCGGGGTCGTCTACGGCGATATTGGCACCAGCCCGCTCTATGCGTTGCGCGAGTTGGTGCTGGCGGCGGCTGGGCCCGGCAAGGTAGTGAACGAGCCGATCGTGTTCGGCATTTTGTCGCTGATCATCTGGGCGCTACTACTGGTGGTCACAGCCAAATACGTGCTCGTCCTGCTGCGCGCGGACAATAACGGCGAGGGTGGCACCCTGGCGTTGATGGCGCTCGCCTCGCGCGCGCTCGGCGGCAGCCGCGGCGGCGCGATTGTGGTCCTGCTCGGCATCATCAGCGGCGCGCTGTTCTACGGTGACGCGATTATTACGCCGGCGCTGTCGGTGCTTTCGGCGGTCGAAGGCTTGAAGGTGGCGACGCCGGCGTTTGACGAATTCGTGGTGCCGATCACGGTCGGCATCCTGATTGTTTTGTTCGCGGCGCAATCGCGCGGCACGGCTAAAGTCGCCGCCTTGTTTGGACCGATAACATTGATCTGGTTTGCCGCGATCACAATCGCGGGATTCTGGCATATCGGCCAAAACTTCAGCGTGCTGTTGTCGTTCAATCCATATTACGGCGTCCACTTCCTGCTTAATCACGGCATCGTCGGATTTTATACGCTCGGCGCGGTGTTCCTGGTGGTGACCGGCGCGGAAGCTCTCTACGCCGACTTAGGCCATTTCGGCCGCGGCCCGATCCGTTTCGCCTGGCTGACGGTCGTGCTGCCGGCGTTATTGATCAATTATCTGGGGCAGGGCGCGCTGGTGCTGGCCGATCCGAAAGCCATCGAGAACCCGTTCTTCCTGCTTTATCCGCATTGGGCGCTGCTGCCGATGGTAGGGCTGGCGACCGCCGCCACCGTGATCGCCAGTCAGGCAGTAATCACCGGCGCCTATTCGCTTACGCAGCAGGCGATCCAACTCGGCCTGCTGCCGCGCCTGGAGATCCGCCACACCTCGGAATCGCTGTTCGGGCAGATCTACATGCCGCGCGTGAACTCGTTGCTGCTGGTTGGCGTCTTGCTGCTGGTAGCGCTATTCCGATCCTCGAGCGCGCTTGCATCCGCCTACGGTATCGCCGTTACTGGCACCATGGTGGTCACCGCCATCATGGCGATCGTGGTGATCCGGCGGGTCTGGCACTGGCCGCTGATTGCCGCCTTTGCGCTGATGCTGCCGTTCCTGTTCATTGACTTCACGTTCCTCTCCGCCAATTTGCTCAAAATCGTGGAAGGCGGCTGGATGCCGCTCGCGCTCGGCGCCGCGGTGATGACCGTGATGTACACTTGGAAGCGCGGCAGCCGGCTGCTGTTCGAGAAGACGCGGCGCCAGGAAACGCCGCTCGAATTCCTGGTCGCCAGCCTGGAAAAGAAACCGCCGATTTGCGTGCCCGGTACTGCAGTGTTTCTCACCAGCGATCCGACCAGCGCCCCGACCGCGCTGATGCACAGCCTCAAGCACTACAAGGTGCTGCACGAGAAGAACGTCATCCTGACCGTCGAGACCGCGGATACGCCGCGCGTTCATGCCGCGGACCGGGTGCGCATAGAACCGGTGGGCGAGACCTTCTCCCGCATTATTCTCCGCTTCGGTTTCATGGAGACGCCGAACGTGCCGAAGGCGCTGGCCATCGCGCGCAAGCTCGGCTGGCAGTTCGACATCATGTCCACCTCTTTCTTCCTGTCGCGCCGTTTGCTCAAGCCGGCGGCTCACTCCGGCATGCCGCGCTGGCAGGACCGGCTGTTTATCGGGCTCACCCGCGTCGCTAACGATGCCACCAGCTACTATCAGATCCCGACCGGGCGGGTGGTAGAGGTCGGAACGCAGGTGACGGTTTAATAGATTCACGCTAAAACCAAGACCATCGCGTAACCGGAGTTGCGTTATGGCCGATGAAATGCTGCGCGCCGACGAGGTGCAGAATCTGACACCGGAGCAGGTAGCGCGCGGGGTCACCGAAGGCAGCATGTTGCTGGTCGATGTGCGCGAACCGAACGAGACCTCGGTCGAAGCCTACCCCGGCGCGGTGATTATACCGCTTTCCGCATTTGATCCGGCCACCATCCCCGATCCGCACGGCATGCAGGTGGTGTTTGCCTGCCGCTCCGGCCGCCGATCGGTGACGGCCTCGCTCGCCGCCCAGGACGCGGGCTACCCTTACAAATCCCACCTCGCCGGCGGCATCATCGCCTGGAAGGCGGCCGGGCTTCCTACCGAGACCTGATTGTCGCTTAATTCTCGGCGCCGGCCTTATGATCTTCCGGACGCCAGCGGCGGTGCTGCCAGAGCCACTGCTCGGGATTTTCGCGGATCCAGCCTTCCACCACGCCCATGATGGTCTGCATGGTGCCGGCGATGTCGATCTTGCCCTCGGCATCGCGCGCCGGCGCGATCTCTTCGGTGATGTCGCCGCGGAACCGGCGGTCCGGCAGCCGCACGATGCGGACGCCGTGAATTGGACAATCGAAATGGCGGGCGAGACGGGCCAGCAGCGGATTCGCCATGGTGCGGCGGCCGAAGAAAGTCACTTCGACCCCGCGTACGTAGTACTGATCCACCAGCATGCCGACATGAGCGCCGCGCGCCAGCGCCTCGGCGAGCTTGAGCGGCGCGTTCAGGCCGGTGGAGATCAATTCGCCCATGTTGGCTGCGCGCGTTTCCTGCAGCCAGCGGTCGATGGCCGGGATATTGGGCTTGCGGTAGAGCACTGCGGTGTCGGTTCCGTAGGCCGCCGCCGAAATCGCCGGCAATTCCCAGTTGCCGAGATGGGCGGCGAAGATCAGCGCCGGCTTTCCGTCATGCGTGAGTCGTAGGAAGCGTTCGACATTCGCGCGGTCGCTCGTCACCCGCCCGCGCTCGGGATGCTCAAGGTCGAAATCCCATAAGCGGTCGAGATTGGCGAACTCGGCGCCCATGCGGCCGAGATTGTCCCAGGTGCCGCGCAAGATCGTCTCGATCTGCGTTACGGATTTTTCCGGAAAGGCAACGCTGAGTTGCTCGCGCGCCACGCGATTTTCGCGCAGCAGCGGCCCGATCTGGCGCATCGTCCAGCCGGCGGCGTCGGCCATCCAGTCGGGATCGGCGAGCCGCAGCATTTTGATGACGCCAACGACGAGCGCGCCGATAGCGGCGTCGGCCGCGCGCTTGGTGCCGCGGCGTAGCCGCCGAGTCATCCGCCTTGTGGCCGTCGTCATCAGAAGTTGACAATCACTTTGCCGAACACCTGCCGGCTTTCCAGCCGCGCCAGGCCGCGTTCGAAATCGGCCAGCGGAAATTCGCTATCGACGATCGGCGCCATGCCGGCGGCGATCTTGGACAGGCTGTCGCGGATATTGCGCATCGAGGCGCCGAACGAGCCGAAAATTTTGTACTGCTGCTGAAACAGCTGCATCAGATTGATGGTGACGCTGGGTCCCGCGGTCGAGCCGCAGGTAACCAGCCGGCCGCCGCGCTTGAGGCACAATAGCGAAGCATTGAAGCCTTCGCCGCCGACGTGCTCGAATACCACGTCGACGCCCTTCTTGGCGGTAAGCTTGCGGGTGACGCCCTCGAAGCGCTCGGTCTTGTAGTTGATGACGTGATCGGCGCCCAAGGCCTTCGCCTTTTCCGCCTTGGCGTCGTCGCCGACGGTGGTGATGACGGTGCAGCCGATCGCCTTGGCCATTTTGATGGCGACCGAGCCGATGCCCGATCCGCCGGCATGCACCAGAATGGTTTCGCCCGGCTTGAGCTTGGCATTGTCGAACAGCATGTGCTCGGTGGTGCCGAAGGCGATCGGCGCGCAGGCCGCGTCGCGTAGCGACACGCCCGCCGGCACCGGGATCACCAGCCGCGCCGGCAGATTGATCAGATCGCGGGCAAAGCCGTCGATATGAAATCCCATGATGCCGCCGACGTTCTCGCACAAATTATCGCGGCCGTCGCGGCAAGCGGCGCATTGGCCGCAGGTTATGGCGCCGTACATCACCACTTTGTCGCCCGGCGCAAAGCCGATGATGCCGGCGCCTACCTCCGCGATCTCGCCGGAAGCCTCCGCGCCGACCACCAAAGGCAATTTCCGCTTGGCGAAGGCCATGCCGCGGAAGCCCCACACATCGAGGTGGTTGAGCGCGACCGCCTTGATGCGGATTTGCACTTCGCCGCCGCCGGGCGGCGGCGGGGCGGGAACCTCGGCAAGTTCGAGCTTGCGATCGGCGATGAGTCGTAAGGAGCGCATGGGGATTGAGCGGGCCCTCTCAGGCCGGCTCGAGGCCCATCACGAGTGAGACGTTCTGCCCGCCGAAACCGAATGAATTCGAAATGGCGTGCTTCATTTGCGCGTCGCGCGCGGTATTCGGCACCACATCGAGCGGGATCGCCGGGTCCGGCATGTTGTAATTGATGGTGGGCGGAATGCGCTGGTGCTGCAGCGTGAGCATCGAGAATACCGCCTCGACCGCGCCGGCCGCCGACAGCGTGTGGCCGATCATTGATTTGTTGGAGGAGATCGGCACGCCCTTCATGCGCTCGCCGAACACGGCCGAGACGCCGAGATACTCCATCTTGTCGTTTTCCGGTGTCGAGGTGCCGTGCGCGTTGACGTAGTCGATGTCGTCTGGCGTCAGGCCGGCATCTTTGATCGCATTGGCGATGCAGCCGATGATCGGCTTGCCGTCGGGGCTCGAGCGCGTGCGGTGGAAGGCGTCCGCCATCTCGCCGCAACCTTCGAGCACGCCGAGAATCGTGGCGCCGCGCGCTTTGGCGGCTTGGTAGCTTTCCAGCACCAGCGCGCCGGCGCCTTCCGCCATGACAAAACCGTCGCGGTTTTTGGCGAAGGGTCTGGCCGCGCCCTTCGGATTGTCGTTGCTGGTCGACAGCGCCGAGAGCAGCGAGAAGCGTACCACCGCTTCCGGATTGATCGAGCCGTCAGTGCCGATGCAGAGCGCCGCGTCGGTCTCGCCGCGGCGAATCGCCTCGACGCCGAGCTGGACGGCGCTCGCGCCCGAGGCGCAGGCGGTCGACAAGGAAATCGGCGAGCCCTTGGTGCCGAATTTCTCCGCCAGATGGTCGGCCACCGAGCCGAACAGGAAGCGCCGGTGATAGGCGGGAAACTGATCGCTCACCCGCAGCAGGTCGGAATAAGTGATTTTGTCGTTCGTGCCCGACCGCGCTGCCACTTCCAGACGCTGTGGCCAGTCCATCTCGATCGGCGGCACCGCCAGAAACAACGGCCCCGGAAAATCGCCGCGCCCGCCGAGGCCGGATTGGGCGATGGCTTCCTCGGCAACGAGATCGGCAAAACTCTCCGACAACGCGGCCGAATTGGGTTGCGGCGGCAAATAGTCGATGGTGCCGGCGATGCGGGTCTTGAGGCCGTCGGTCGAAAAGCGCGTGATGGCGCGGATGCCGGATTCGCCGGCCGTGAGCTTGGCCCAGTTATCGGCCTTGCCGGCGCCGAGCGAGGTGACGACCCCGAGCCCGGTCACCACAACGACTGGCCGCCCCATTTTGTCTGTGCCGGTCGCCATTTATCGTCTCCCTAACCGACCCGCTCGACCAGCGCCAAGCCTTCGCCCCGCCAGTGGCCGACACTGGTCACGACGATCTGGCTTAAGTCGCCGCTCATCGGACGTTCCACCCCGGTCGAGTTGCAGGGCGGAAACAAGCTGCCGTGGCTGAGCGCAACCGCGGCGAGGGCGACGTTCATGGGAAATTGCGGCTCAAGCCCATGGCCAAGATAGGAACCGGTGGCGCGCACGGCAAGGTCGCCGTGGCCTTGGAGAAAAGCGCGCTCTTCGCCGGTTGCCGGCTGGGCGCCGGTGGCGCCCGAAATCACTGCGGCATGCCCGCTCGCCAGCTTGCCTTTGATTTTGTCCCACAGGCCGGAAAGCGTGGCGGTGATGGCGCCGGGCTTGCGGTCGGAGCGGTCGGAGACGACGGCGGTCAGCCGCGCCAGCGGCTTGGCGCCGCGCTTCTCGGCATGCTCGCGCGCCTCGATCACCAGAAAGGCGCCGAGCGAACCGATTGCAAAGCCGCCTTGCTCGCCGCGCTCCCACACCGGCGCATAGCGGCCCTTGAGCGGGAATTTGCCGAATTCGTGCACCATAATCGGATCGAGCCGCTCGCCGTTATAGGCGGCGCCCACGAGCGCAATATCGCTTTGTCCGGCATTGATGCGGGAGAGCGCGATGCGCACGGCGTCCACGCCGGCCGCTTCTTCGCCCATGAAGGTGCGCGAAGAGCCGGTCACGCCATGCACGATGGAGATGTTGCCGGCCAGCAGGTTGGAGAGCTGCGCCAAGAACAGCGTCGGCCGCAGATCGCTCATCAGCCGCTCGTTAAGGAACGCCGCCGGATTGGCCGCGCCCGGCATGCCACTCAGGATCGTGGTGTCGACGTTGAGGTCGCGTTCGCCGCCGGCGGCCGCGACGATCATGTCCATGTGCGAGAGGATTTCCGGCTCGCCCTTGACGCCGGCGGAGTCGAGCGCAAGGCCGGCGGCATAGGTGCCGATGCGCTGCCAATTTTCCATCTGACGCTGATCGCCCTTCTTCGGGATCTGCGCGTCGAGATTGATGGGGGCGAGCGGGTGCACGACGAACGGCGCAAAGGTCGTCACATCGGCGCTGGGGTGCGCCTCCATCAGCTTCTGCCAATGCGCTTGCGGGCCTTCGCCGAGGCAGGACACAATGCCGATACCGGTGATCCAGGCTTCGCGGACGGCCTCAGCCATTGACCAGGGCCCCATTGATCGGCAGGCCGATCGCCGCGGCTCGCTTGCGCATTTCCGTGGCGAAATCGGGACTTGGAAATTTGGTCACGCGGAAAGTTATTGCAGCATTGCAAATAAGCTTGCCGTCGGAGGAAATGCTGGCATCGGTCATCGCGTAACCGGAGCCGTCATGCGCAATTTTCGCTTCCGCCGTTAGCCGCGCGCCTGGTTGGACGAAAGTGCGGAGTTTGGCTTCCTTGACCGCCGCCAGGAACGGCATGCGCTGAAATTTATTGGCCGCCACCAGCAGCCAGCCCCCCGTCTGCGCCATGGTTTCGATCAGCAGCACGCCCGGCATTAGCGGATAGCCGGGGAAGTGCCCCTCGAAGACCGGACTTTCGGTCGGTACGGTGGCCTCGCAGCAAATCTTACCGGCGGCGAGATCAAGACTGACGACCCGGTCGATCAGCAGAAAATACTCAAGGCGCATCGCGGCGCCGGCTCAAGTGACCTTGGCAGCGACGAGCTCGTCGATGCGGGCGCTCAGATTTTTGAGCACGAAATATTGGTCGGTGGTGGCCTTGCCGTCGTTGACCTCCTGCGTCCACTGCTCGAGCGGCAGCTTGATTCCGAACGCCTTGTCGATGGCAAATGCGATATCGAGGAAATCCAGGCTGTCGATGCCGAGGTCGTTGATGGCGTGGCTGTCGGGCGTAATGGAGTCCCGCGGAATGTCGCAGGTCTCGGCGATAATATTGGCGATGGTATCGAATGTCGAAGACATCGGTAACTCTCTGAGTTATTTGGGGTTCTTGCGATCGGACGGCCAAGTCGCCGGTCCCGCGCGCTAGCCCCCGGCGCCGCCATTTACCGGCATAAGATTGGCAGCCCGTATAGCGAAGCGCCGTCTTAAGTTCAATGGCGAGGGCATTTGCCGGAAAATGGGGCAATGGCTGGGAGCCGTACTTGCCTGCGCGTCGGCGCGCGGGTCTCACCATCGGCCCTTGGTCACCTCCACCGGCGTGCAGCCGCGCCGTCCCGACAGCACGCAATCCTGGTTCTTGCGCATCTCCGCCATGGTGTCGGCCAGCCAAAGGCCGACGCCGATCAAGGCCAGCACAAACACGAAGGCTATGACGTTGACGGTCATGCGGTGGCGGTAGTTGTCGCTGCCTACGCTGAGCGCGAATTTGGCGAGATCGTCCACCGGCGATGGAGCCGCCGCCGGCGTGCGCGCTCGGCGGCCGGGGAACTTCACAACCCGTGGCTCGCTATCGGACGACGATGATCGATCGGCATTCATAATGGCCGAGTCTATCACGCCGGCCGCGATTGTTCGACCGGGCCAGGCCCGTGGGGGGGCGGTTCCTCAAGTGGACGATCATCCGCAGCCCGCATAGACTTGTGCTGATGAGCAAATCCCTCCGATTCCGGCACGTCATCGCGCTCGCCGCGGCCTATGTGGTCGCGCTACAGGCCTTGCTGCTGCCACTGTCGGTGGCGGCCGGCAGCCCGTTCCATTCAAGCCTGTGCGCCGCGGCCGCCGCGACCGACGGCTCGCCGCAGCCGACCGGTCACGACGGCGGCTGCCCCTGCGCCGCCGGCTGCGGGACGCAATGTTGCGTGCAGTCACTCGCCGGTCCGCCGCAAGTTGCAATCATACTTGCCCCGACGCGCGCCATCGCCATAACGCCGATGCGCGCAATCGAGCCGATTATCCGGCCAGCCGATCGCAGCCCGCAGATTCCGCGCGCGCCGCCCGCGGTCTGACTATTCCAGTTTCGAATTTCGCCGCAACGTTCATTCGCATGCCGCGCTTTACGAAAAGCGCGCGCGCTGCATCGTCAGGAGACTACAATGACCCGCACTGCATTTCTTATCGCCGCCGTTCTTGCCGCCTGGGCGGTCATGCCGGCGCAAGCTGCAGACGTCACCGCCGGCAGCCTGAAAATCTTCGCGCCCTGGGCGCGCGCCACGCCGAAAGGCGCCAGCGTCGGCGGCGGCTATATGACCATCACCAATAGCGGAACCGCGCCCGACCGGCTGATCGGCGGCTCCGCCGACGTCGCCGGCAGTTTTGAAGTCCATGAAATGAAAATGGACGGCGGCGTGATGAAGATGCGGCCGGTGGCCAATGGCATCGAGATCAAACCGGGACAGACTGTCACGCTCGAACCGAGCGGATATCATGTGATGCTTGTCGGCCTGAAGCAGCAGCTCAAACAAGGCGAGCATTTCAAGGCGACGCTGGAATTCGCCAAGGCCGGCAAGGTCGACGTCGACTTCACCGTCGAGGGCCTCGGCGCCAAGAGCGGCGGCGGCGCGGCGCCGGGCATGGGCGGCATGCAGATGAAGTAACGGCCGTCACTTCGGCTCGGCGAACCCCAATTCGGCGTCCGCCGGCGGCATCATGCGGAACACGTTGAGCGTCATCGAGATCAACGCGTAATAGCCGAGGATGCCAACCAGCTCGACCGTGCCGGCGTCGCCGAGGAAGGCGTGCACGCGCTTGTAGGCGCGACCGCTGACGCGGTTGGTCTTGTAGAGCTCACGGGTGAAGGCATAGATTGCGCGCTCGTCCTTAGGAGCGGAGGCCGGCTCGCGCCCTGCGCGCAAAGCCTGGATGGTCTTCGGCTTGACGCCGGCTTTCGCCGCCTGCGGCACATGCGCGAACCACTCGTATTGCGCTTTCCACAGCCGCGCCGTGCACAGGATTGCGAACTCTGAAAGTCGCGGCGCCAGCGAGGTGTGGTAACGGCAGTGGCCGCCCAGCGCCTGCGCCAGGTGGCCGAACTCCGGCGCGTGCAGCCAGACCGCGAACGGCCCGCGCGGGGTGACAGATTTACCGCGCGGCCCCGAGCGGATCGCTTCCAGCAGCGCGCGCTGGCTATCGTTCATGTGCGCTTCGTCGAGGACGGCAAGGCGGGGCGCCGGGCGCTTGGCAGGCATGGGAATATCCTTGATCAGGCGGGGCAACGAACAACAAGGAGAGCAGCTCGGCGCTGCTCTACGGTCTTGTCTACCATGAAGGCTGGCGTGGCTTAGGGCAACTCGGAAACGATCTTCATAAATTCCGCCTCGGTCCATGCCCGGCCGGTGCGGGTGTGCACGTTGCCAGCCGCGCTGAGCGCCAGCGCAAACTTGGCAATGTTGTCGCCAAGCTGCGTCTCGACGAACGCCACGAGATCGCTCTCACCGGCCGTGAGAAAAATATGCTTGATCTCGATACCGAGCTTCTTGCCGAGGTCGCGGGCTGCTTGCACGCGCTTCGGAGCGTCTTTGATCGTACGGATGCCCTGGTCGGTAAATTGCATTGTAACCATGAATGTCGGCATGACGTCCTCCCCGATTTTGATTGAGGGCGGCGATTATGTGCGGAGAACTTTGCAATAACAAGACGGGAGCGCGGCAGGCGCATTGCCGTCATCTGGATTGATCCGGCGGCCTACTGCACCGCCGCCGTCACGCGGATAAGACCGCGGCCCGGCATGTTCAGCGCTTTGGCGGCGGCGAACGAAAGATCGAGCACGCGGCCTTTGACGAATGGCCCGCGGTCATTGACCGTGACCTGGACGCTGCGCTGCGTTTTGGCGTCGGTGACGCGCAGACGCGTGCCGAACGGCAAACTGCGATGGGCGCAGGTGAATTTATTGGGATCGTAACGTTGGCCGGACGCGGTCCGTCCCCGATAGTCCTTGCTGTAATAAGATGCAACGCCCGCAATGGGCCGGCCGTTTTTGGCAATAGCTGGCCCGCTCGCGATGCCGATCGCAAGCGCCAAGCTGGCCGCCGTTCCAATCTTCCAGGCCATGATTTTCACGGTCATGCGCCACTTCCGCTCATCGAATCTCATCGTCATTCATCAAAAACCCGCGGCTAAAATGTGGCCTCGCATCACGGTTATTACGACTTTGCGGCTCCGCGCGTGGTCTTGCGGTCGGATTTGGTGCGATGGGCAGCTGCGCGCGGCTTGGAGCTGCCCGATTCACGCCGGCTATTGAGGTGATCCAAGGTCATTTCGGCGCGGGCGCGGCATTCATCGTGCAGGGCGGCGAGTCCTTTGTCGCTGAGGTCCTCGATCGCGGCGAATTCGGTCTTCGCGCCCTTCATGGCGAGCACCAGCTCCGACAGCTCGAGCTGCACCGTCATCATGTCGCGGTTCTGCGTGTTCTGGATCAGGAACACCATTAGAAAGGTGATGATGGTGGTGCCAGTATTGATCACCAGCTGCCAGGTGTCGCTGTAATTGAACACGGGCCCGGTGACGATCCAGACGACGATCACGGTGAGCGCGAGCAGGAAAGCGGCAGGGTGCCCGGTCCATTGCGCGGTGGCCTGCGCAAATTTGGTGAAATACGCGGTGAGAGCGGCTGGGCCATTCGGCTGCGCCGGAGAGTCGGGATGGGCGGCGTTCCGAGTCATAAATCCCCCAAGTAATCGCTGCTGGCTGCCTCGAAGCTGGGCTACGTATGTCACTCAACGCGCGGGTGGGTTCCCGAGTTCGACGACAAGCGGCTGAAATCGCCCGATTTTCCTATTCGGCCTCGGCACCTCGCAAAAACATATTGCAATTATGAGATATGTTGTGGATTGATCGTCCAGTTGGCGATTGAACCGGCTCAATTCGGCGCCGTTTGCGCGCTCAACAAATAAAGCAGGGGGGAACAGTCAATGCCGAACGGGCAGCATCATCAGGTTCTCATCGTCGGCGGCGGCACTGCCGGCATCACTGTGGCGGCGATCTTGCGTCGGCGCGCCCGCAACATCGCAATCGCGATCGTGGAACCGGCGCAAGAGCATTATTACCAGCCGTCGCTCACATTGGTCGGGGCGGGTGTCTACCCGCTGGCCAAAACCCACCGGCCGCAATCAAGCGTGATCCCGTCTGGCGTTACCTGGATTCGGGACGCTGCCAAGAGCTTCGAACCCGATAAGAACATGGTGAAGCTGCAAAACGGCGAGGCGCTGACCTACGACTATTTGGTGGTCTGCACCGGCGTGAAGCTCGACTGGGATAAGATCGTGGGCCTCGCCGACACGCTCGGCCGCAACGGCGTGTGCAGCAATTATTCCCCCACCACTGCCGGCTATACATGGGAATGCGTGCAGAAGCTCAAGGCTGGCGACAAAGTCGTGTGCACGCAGCCGCCGATGCCGTTCAAGTGCCCAGGCGCGCCGCAGAAGATCGTCTACCTGATCGCCGATCGACTGCGCCGACGCGGCATCCTGAAAGACTGCAAGCTGGATTTTTTCACTCACGCGCCTGCCATCTTCGGAGTGCCCTATTTCGCGCGCGCGCTGGTCAAGGTCGCGGCCCGTTACGCCATCGGCGTGCACTACCAGCAGAACCTGGCGGCGGTAGACGGGCAGGGCAAGACCGCGACCTTCGAATTCGTCGGCGACAATCGTAAGGGCGAAAGAGAGAACGTGCCGTTCGACCTATTGCATGTCTCGCCGCCGCAATCGCCGCACGACAACATCAAGTCGAGCCCGCTCGCCAATGCCGCCGGCTGGGTCGAGGTCAACCAGGCCACCATGCAGCACGTGCGCTATCCGAACGTCTATTCGCTCGGCGATGTGTGTTCGACGCCGAACTCGAAGACCGCCGCGGCAGTGCGTAAGCAGGCGCTGGTCGTAGCCAATGAAATCGCCACCGCGGTTTCCGGCAAACTGATACCCGGCGCCTATGACGGCTACGCCTCGTGTCCGCTGACGACGGCGATCGGTAAGACCATCCTGGCGGAATTCTGCTACGGCGGAAAAGTCACGCCGACCTTGCCGCTCAATCCGTCGAAGGAGCGCTGGGTGGGCTGGTGGATCAAGCTGACCGGCCTGCCGATTATGTATTGGCACTACATGCTGAAGGGATATGTCTGGTTTCCCAAACACAATACCGATTTCAAGGAAGAGGCACCCTGATCCGGACACGCGCCGCAGTCTCCATCGGGAACTTAATGGCGGATCATGCGTTGCCGTGGCACGCGAATTCGTCCCGCAATCGATAATAGGTGACTGCGATGTTAGGTTGGGCCGTAACATTTCTGATCGTCGCCTTGGTCGCCGCCGTCCTCGGCTTTGGCGGCATCGCTGGCGTGGCCGTCGAAGCCGCCAAGCTGGTGTTCTTCGTGGCGGTCATCCTGTTCGCCATTTCGGCGGTTGTCGGCTTGGTACGAAGCCGCGCCCCGACTGTGCCGTAGTAGCGTCGCGTTCCGCGTAAGCGTTTGTAAGGCCCCGTGCGACTACCGTCGCGCGGGGCCTTTTTGTTGTTCCCGTTTGGATCAGTAACGCGGGTCGTACATTTGCGCCTGGACGAGGGCGCGCAAGTCGTTGGGCGCCGGGCCGGCGGCGAGGCCGCGTTGGTAGGCAATCGCGGCGACCGCCGCCCCGATCCTGGCCGAAACCTCGCGGATTTGCGGCAGCGCCGGATAGAGACTTCCCTGTTTGAGGTCGGCTTCGCTGACCATCTCCGCCAGCGTATGAGCGGCCGCCATGAACATCTCGTCGGTCACTAACCGCGTCTCGCTCGCGATCGCGCCGAGCCCGACGCCGGGGAAGATGTAGGAATTGTTGCCCTGGCGCGGAACGAAGGTTTTGCCGTCGATCGTGACGGGATCGTAGGGACTGCCACAGGCAAACAGCGCCCGCCCGCCGGTGTGGCGGTAGGCCTCTTCGGCCGAGCATTCGGCCTGCGACGTCGGGTTGGAGAGCGCGAAAACGATCGGCTGCTTGTTGATCTCAGCCATCGTGCGCAACACCGCCGGCGTGAACGTTCCGCCCACCGCCGCGACGCCGATGATCGCGGTCGGCTTGACATCTTTGATCGCCGACAGGAAATCGCCGACCGGCGGATGTGCGTGCGCGTAACGAAGTTTCTGCGCATTGAGACCGGCGCGGTCCTTGACCACCAGGCCGCGGGAATCCACCAGCCAGATCTGCGCGCGCGCGTCGGCTTCGCTGGCGCCGTCCGCCACCATGGCCGACACCACGAGATCGGCGATGCCGGTCGCGGCTTCGCCGGCGCCGAGGAACAATAGCTTCTGCTCTTTGAGTTTGCCGCCGGTCACGCGCAGGGCCGAGAACAGGCCAGCGAGCGCGACCGCCGCTGTGCCCTGGATATCATCATTGAAGGTGGGGATCTTGTCGCGATAGCGATGCAGCAGATGGAATGCCGAGTGATTGGCAAAATCCTCGAACTGGATGAGGACGCCTGGGAATACCTGTCGTGCAGCGGTGATAAACTCGTCCACCAGTTCATCATAAGGCTGACCGGTGATACGTTTTTGACGCAGGCCGACGTAATAGGGATCGTTCAGCAGGCTCTCATTGTTGGTGCCGACATCGAGCATCACCGGCAGGCAGAGCTTGGGATGAATGCCAGCGCAGGCCGAGTAGAGCGACAGCTTGCCGACCGGAATGCCCATGCCGTTGGCGCCGAGATCGCCGAGGCCCAGGATGCGCTCGCCATCGGTCACTACAATCAGCTTGGCGGCGTAAGGCCAGTTTCGCAAAACCGCCGAGATCCGTCCGCGATCGTTGGCGCTGACGAACAGGCCGCGCGGCCGCTGGAAAATGTGGCCGAACCTTTGACAGGCGAGCCCGACCGTCGGGGTATAGATGAGCGGCTGAATCTCGTCGATATTGTCGGTAACGATACGGAAGAACAGCGCCTCATTGCGGTCATGCAGCGCGTTGAGGGCGACATATTTTTGAAGGTCGTTGGGCTGCTGGCGCAAATTAGTCAGCACGCGCTCGGCTTGCGCTTGCATCGAAAGCACATGGGCGGGCAAAAGTCCGCGCAGACCGAGCGCATCGCGCTCCTGGTCGCTGAAGCCGGTGCCTTTGTTGAGAAGCGGATCGCGCAATAGCGCCATCCCGTGCGGTTGATCGGTCTCGGCCGACGCAGCGGTCGTCCGCGTAAGCGTGTTCATGGAAGTTCCCCGGCAAGATTCAACGTACGACAACCAGTCCTCAACGGCTATGACGCGAAGCCGCTTCGGTGCTGATCCATGGTTGAGCGCGAGCCTATGCGCTATGAAGTACGGCAGCTTAGCGCGGTCCAACCGGCGTTCCCAGCGGTTGCCAATAAATGAAAATTCGCACGAACGAGGGCCAGGATCGTTGAGCTAGGTCAAACGGGTCCGGCCAACATATCAGACATGTTTGCCTTGCCGCGCCGCAACCGCCGCATCGGCCGCGGCGACCCCGGTGTGAAATCCACCGTGCGCGGTCGAGAAGTCGCCGGGGGAGCAGGCCTCGCCGGCGAAGAACAGCCGATCATCGACCGCCGCGGCCAGCGCCGCACGGCAATCCGCCATGCCCGGCAGCGCAAAGGAATAGGAGCCACGCGCGAACGGGTCGGCGCCCCAGCGATGCATAGCAAGCGGCTTCAGCCGGCGCGCAAACGCGCTGCCGAACAGTGCGATCAGTTCCGTTACCGCGAAATCGAAGAAGCCGCGATCGCCTGCGGCTTCCAGCGCGGCGGCATGACTGCCGCCGAAGTAGGCCTCGATCATCGGCCGCCCGAACGGCCGCAACTGGTAACTGGCGGTCGCCGCGCGGTCGGTATGACCGAACACGCGGCTGTTGGGCTCGAACTCGTCGGCATCGGCGAGCGCGATAAACAGCTTGTCGGCAAGACCGAGTGGCAAACCGCGCGCGGCCTTCGTCTTTTGAGGCAACGCCGGCCAAAATAAATCTTCGGCATCGGCAAGCACGGCGCTCGGCAGCGTGACGATGGCCGAATTCGCGGTGATCGTGCCTTTTGCCGTTTCGATTTTCAATTGCCTGCCGCTGTGATCGATGCGGCGCACCGGACAATCGAGTGCGGCGCGCAGTCCGTCGCCGGCGGCTGCGATGGTCGCGCCATAGCCTTCGAGCACGCTCCAATTCACGTCCGAGTCCTGGTAGTTGATGAAATCGCGCGCGGACATGCGGCCGAGTTCGGTGCCGCTGATATAGGTGCCGACCGCGACGATTAGGTCATTCCAGCGATTGCCGGGCTCGAGGCCCTGCGAGGCCGGCACGTCGCCGCCTTTGGCGAGCATGGCTTCGAGACGATCATAGAGCTTGTCCATTTCGTCGCGGAATTCCTGCTGTTCGTCGAGTGGGAAGTGCATGCGCAACGAAGGCTTGGTCCAGGGCGGACGCGTCTTATCGACCGTGCGGCCTTGCTCTTCGGCAACTTTCACCCACGGATTGCGGTTGGCCGAATGCAGCCAGCCGCAGCCGAGGTCGAGCGCGAAACCGGAAGCATCGACAATCGTCCAAGCCCGTCCGCCCAACCGTGGCCGCGCTTCGATCAGCAGGCAGTCGACGCCCGCATCGCGCAGCCGCCGTCCGGCAGCGATGCCGGCCGCGCCGCCGCCGATAATCGCGACCTCGGTTTCACTCGGTGTCATAAGAGAATTTCATCCTGTGGGTGGGCAAGGCCGGCGCGAATGAAGGTGAGGACATGTTGCAACCGTTTGACGGCAAAAGGGTGGGTGCAACTCGTGGTTGACGCCTCCCGCCGGTCATAGTCTAATTGCGGTCACCGTCGGCAGTTGCAAGGCGTGGCCCATGAATTTTATTCAGTTTTCTCGCCAGCGCTCACAGCGTTGCTGTTTTGCGCGGTAGCGGGACATTCGGTTCATGCGCAGACTTGGCCGGATCGCCCGATCTCCCTGCTCGTCGGCGCGGGACCCGGCGGCAGCATGGATACGATCGCCCGCACTTTCGGCGAATTCGTCTCGAAGAAACTCGGCCAACCCATCGTCGTTGAAAACCGTCCGGGCGGCGGCGGCGTGGTGTCCGCCATCGCCGTCGCCAAGGCTCCGCCGGATGGCTACACGATCGCCATCCAGGCAGTCGGCCCCGTGGTCTTGCGGCCGATCATGGATTCATCAGTCGGTTACGATTCCGCGAAGGATTTTACGCCGATCGTGCTGCTCGGCGATACCCCGAACGTCATCCTCGGCGGCGCCAAAGCGCCCGGGCAATCGCTGAAAGCGATCGTCGATTGGGCAGAGCAAAATCCTGGGCGCCTCAATATCGGCCATCCCGGGCCCGGCACCATGGGGCATCTGGCCGCCTTGTTGCTGGCCTCGCACGAAGGCTTCAAGGGTTCCTATATTGCTTATCGCAGCGGCGGCGACATGCTGCCGGACCTCCTGGGCGGCCGCATTGATATCGGATGCGCCGCTTATACATCGCAGTTGAAATCGGCCCACGTGCTCGCGGTCATGACCCCCGAGCCGCTTAAGTCTTTGCCGGGGGTTCCGTCGATGCGACAGGCAGGCTTCCCCGGCGTTTATGCGTCGACGTGGTTTGCCGTGTTCGGTCCACCGCACATGCCGCCCGCGATTGTCGACAAACTGAACGCCGCGGTGAACGAATTCCTGAAAACCGACGAAGCGCGCCAGCGGTTCACCTTCCTGGGCTTCCGCACGCTCGGCGGTTCGCCGCAGCAGTTGGCGCAAAGAATGGCCGACGACACGACGTTGTGGTCGAAAGTCATCAAGGACGCGAACATAAAATTGAACAGCAAGTAGTGACATCGATGATCGAGCGACACGTCGATATTCCGACGCCTGCCGGATCAATGGACGCCTTCATGGCGCGCCCCGATGGCGAAGCCGCGGTCCCGCTGGTCATCCTGTGCATGGACATCTGGGGCGTGCGCCCGCAACTCTCCGAAATTGCGGCCCGCATCGCGTCGCAGGGATATTGTGCCGTCGTTCCGAATTTCTATCACCGCGACGGCGTCAAGGGCTTCGATATTCGCAATGCGCGGGGCCAGTCGGTGTCGATGGAGATCGCCTCAAAGGAACAGCAGGAGGCCGTGCGGCAACATGGCGCGGCGCTCAGCAACGCGATGGTGGACGCCGATGTCGGCGTCTTGCTGCGATTTTTCGAAAGCGAACCGGTAAGCCAGGGCCCGGCCGGCTCGGTCGGGTTCTGCATGGGCGGACGACACGCCATGTTCATCGCCGGCACGCGGCCGGAGCGGATGGTGGCAACGGCGTCGCTGCACGGCACTCAACTCGTCAGCGACAAGCCGGATTCGCCGCACCGGTTCGCCGACCGTTTCCGCGGCGAAATGTATTGCGGATTTGCCGAGCGTGACCCTTACGTTCCGCCCAGCATTGCAGCGACGCTCGATAGCCTGCTGGGAAACCGGCCGAATTTGAAGTACCGCTCGGTCACCCATGCCGGCGCGCGCCACGGCTATGCGATCCCAGACCGCGACGTCTACGATCGCGAGGCTGCCGAGAAGGATTGGCCCGAAATCTTCGCTATGTTCGCGCGCACGCTACGATGACGCGTATGCCGAGCGGATTGCTTCGAGCACGGCACGTACCGCCGGCGAGGTTTCGTTCGCGCGGTAGACTACCGAGTTCAGCGAATATCGCGGCGGACCCGCGATATCCCTCATCACCACCGGCGGATGAATGATGTTTTCGAACGACTCCGGCAGGACGGAAATACCGATATTGGCGCTGATCAGCGTCAGCAACGAAATTGCGTCGGGCGCCCGCTGAGCGATTTGCGGGATCGTGCCGGGCGGAAGCACGGCAGTGATGTTTCGCCAAAATCCGATCTCGGCATCCAGCTCGTAAGCAACGAATTTTTGCTCGGCCAGAGCTGCGGCGGTAATGCGCTTTTGACTTGCTAGCGGATGATCCTCACGCAGGACCAGCCGGAAACGTTGGACGGGCAGGCCGAAAGCTTCGATCCCGACGGGATACGAAAACATGCGCCGCATGAATCCGATATCAATAAGGCCGGACGTGATGGACTTGATTTGTGGGAGCGTCTCCATGCGCCGAATTTGAATCACCACGTTCGGCGCCACGGCACGCGCAATTTCGATGGCCTTTTTCACGTCGCCCGACGTCGCGGCCGAAACCACGTAGCCTAGTTTGACTTCGCCAACTTCGCCGCGAGCGGCTTCGCGGGCGAAACGTTCGGCCTGTTCGAAGCTCTCGATGAGGGCCAAGGCGCGTTTTTGGAATTGTTGGCCGGCGAAGGTCAGCTCGACCTTTCGCTTCGTGCTGCGGACAAAAAGCTCGACGCCGAGATGCGATTCAAGCCACTTGATCTGCTGGCTGAGCGTCGGGGGGGGCGATGTTGAGACGCTCGGCGGCGCGCGCGAAATGAAGCTCCGACGCCACCGCCGCGAAGTAACGTAAATGCCGGATTTCCATCGCAACATTATGCGGCAGGGCCTCATAAAAGGCCAGCCGGCTTCACGCCATGGTAGCAAGCCGCTCCCGGCGCGCATGTATCCTGCCGGGCCGGCAGATTAAAAATCTTGCGAGGATAGGGGACTCCGGATTATTCGCCGCCGCCGGCCATCACGGCGCGGGTCTGCTCGTCCGGGCCGAATTCGTCGGCGTCCTCGATCGACATCAGTTCCGCCAGCCGCGTGCGCGCGCGGTTGACGCGCGATTTGATGGTGCCGACGGCGCAGCCGCAGATATTGGCGGCTTCTTCGTAAGAAAATCCCGAGGCGCCGACCAATATGAGCGCCTCGCGCTGGTCGGCCGGCAGGTGCGTCAACGCCTCGCGGAATTCGCGAAACTCGACGCGGCCGTATTGCTCGGGCTGCGATTTCAGAGTCTCTGCGTAGCGACCTTCGCCGTCCTCGACCTCGCGCCGGCGCTTGCGGTATTCCGAGCGGAAATGATTGCGCAGAATGGTAAACAGCCATGCCGACATGTTGGTGCCAGGCTGAAACGAGTGGATATTGGCGAGCGCGCGCAACAGCGTTTCCTGCACCAGGTCGTCCGCGCGATCCATGTTCCCGCAGAGCGAGATCGCGAATGCGCGGAGACTTGGAACCGCGCCGAGAACGGCTTTGCGGACTGAGTTGTCCATTCTTTACTGCCCGTCCTTGTTACCGTCGCCATTAATTTGATTCAGCAGCGCGGTGAACCGATCGGGTACGCCTTGATTCACCACGTCGTCGTACATGGAGCGCAGTTGCTGACCCAGGCGAGCCTGCACTTCGCGGCTCAACTTGGCCGGCTTGGAAGCACTCTTCCGATTGCGGGTTTCCGCGGCATCCATTGGATTTTGTTGTCCCACGGGTTTGCGTTCAGTCATCGATCAACCCCAAATCCCCTTGCCGAATCCCGGGCGCAGGTCCCCCGATTGTCATAGCAAAACCCCTGAATCAGGGGATGGTTCCATTAATAGGGAACTTTTTTCCCGCAGCCACGTTGGGAGGGCTAAGCAGGCTTTGATTGAATATTTGGGGGCTGTGCCCGACCAACCCAAGGGCACTTACGTTCGGAGGGATTCTTGTCGACATCTCAAACAATTGCACAGCATCTACCCTATCTCCGCCGGTACGCTCGGGCGCTTTCGGGCAGCCAGGCTTCAGGGGACGCCTATGTGGCGGCGACCCTGGAAGCCCTGATCCAGGACCCCAAGGTGCTGGATTCCACCGCATCGACCCGGATCGCGCTCTACCAGCTCTTTACCAAGATTTGGAACTCGGTCGCCCTCAACGCCAAATCCGGCGGGGCGGCGTCCGAACAGCCGGTTGAAAAGCATCTCGCCCAGATTGCGCCGATGCCGCGTCAGGCATTCTTGCTGGTCGCCCTGGAAGGGCTGTCGGAAGACGACGCCGCCAAGGTGTTGGATGTAGATGTCCCGAAGTTGCGCGAATTGGTGGAAGACTCCGGCCGCGAACTCGCCGCCGAAATCGCCACCGACGTGCTGATCATCGAAGACGAGACTTTCATCGCCCTCGATCTGGAGGGCCTGGTCGAAAGTCTCGGCCACCGAGTGCTCGGCGTCGCGCGCACCCATGCCGAGGCGATCGCGCTGGCCAAAACCAAGCGGCCGGGAATTATTCTGGCCGACATTCAGCTGGCCGACGGCAGCTCGGGGCTGGATGCGGTCAATGAGATGCTGCGCACCTTCGAAGTGCCGGTGATCTTCATCACCGCCTATCCGGAGCGCTTCCTGACCGGCGAGCGGCCGGAGCCGGCATTTCTGATCGCCAAGCCGTTCCAGCCGGCGACCGTGTCGGCGGTGCTTAGCCAAGCTCTGTTCTTCGAACGGAATGCGAAACGGCGTGAGCGCAAGGCAAGTTAGCGTGTCAGGCGGGCTAGCCTGCTCGGGTGCCTTTGCGGGCCAGAGAATAGCCGAGCATGACGGCTTCTATGAGCATTGCGATCTGCATCTCGCGTGGGTTGCTCAGCGTGGGCGTGCCGGATTTTGTGGCCCGGCCGTTGATCGCCAGGGTCATCGCGATGGCAATGGCAATGGCCGCGTAGATCGCGCCGACGATCAGGCGCGCGTAAAGCTCGCCGTATTGGCCTTCCAGCGCGATCGTTCCGGCGACGGTAAAGTAGTAAATCGCTACAATGCCGAATACGCCGACGGCGATCGCCATCAGCACGCGGCGTATCAGCCGGCCGAATACGCGCTCGACCGCCATTTCTGTGATGTGCTCGATGCCCATTTTCTTTTTCTAGCGCCGGTTCGCCAGCCCGGCCAGAAACCCGATTCCGGCGGCGACTGCCAACATGAGAAGCGGCCGATGCTCGACCTCGTCGGTCAGCTTCTTGAACGCGTCGCTGCCGACACGCGTCGCTTCGTCGGCCAGCGTTTGTCCGGCGTTGGACGCGGTTTCGCGCACGCGGCTGGTGATGCGCTCCAGCGCCTCGCTCACGAAATCGCTGATTTCGCCTGTGGCGCCAGATACTTCGCGGCGGGTGCTTCCGGTCAGGCGGCGCAGGCGCTTTTCCAAGTCGGCCACCAGATCTTCAATGGCCGCGATTTCATCGGCGGTAGCGGACTTTCCTGCACGCGTGCTCATTGCAATCCCCTTATCCTTTGTTCGTGGAACCCGTTGAAGACGAAACGTCAGGCCGCTCGAAAGGTTCCCGAACCTTTCGGCGCTTGCCCGATCACGGTTAAGACCGTCCAGGAACCGGCAATCGGAAGGTCATGCAACCGTTCGCGTTGGTCGGCGTTGAATTATTCTGCTGCCATCGAAATCCGCGATCCGGACGCGGCGAAGGTAGTATCCGGCAGCGGTGCACGAAGCAGGTACAACGTGACCTCATTCATTGACAGAGCTTGCGCCGCCTGTGTTCATTTGACTTTCCGAGTCACTGCCTGCCGGCCGCAATCCGCGCGCTGGGCGATGGCAGTTATTGTAAAGTGAAGAAATGACCGTCATGGCGCACGACAGGCCGGGGGCGGTGGACGAGGAACTGGCGAAGCTGCGGCAGGAATGTCAGCAACTCGAAGCGCAGGTCACCGCAAAGGACTGGGAGCTCGGTCAGCTGAGGGCCCGCTTTGCGCGCTATGAAACGGCGCTGCGCGGCTCCCATGTCACGGTCTACACTCAGGATCGCGATCTCCGTTACACCTCGGTTAGCGATCCCATGCTGGGGCGCGAGATCGAGGACATTCTCGGGCGTACCGACGAGGAGATTTTGCCGCCGGACGCCGGCGCCTCCGTTATCGCCATAAAACGCGAGGCGCTGGCGAGCGGCCAGCCGAAGCGCGCGGAGGTCGCGCTCGATAACGGATCCGGCCTGCGCTGGAACGACATCCATATCGAACCGCTTCACAACGAGGCAGGCGACATCGTGGGAGTGACCTGCGCGTCGGTCGATGTCACCGAACGCAAGGAGGGCGAAGCGCATTTGCGGTTGCTGATGCGCGAGCTGACGCACCGCTCCAAGAACCTGCTGGCGGTAATTCAGGCGATGGCGCGCCAGACCGCCCGTCATGCCGGGTCGACCAGCGGATTTCTCGATCAGTTTGCGGCGCGATTGCAGGCTTTGGCCGCCTCTCATGACCTGCTGGTGCGCGAAAGCTGGTATGGGGCGTCCTTGCGCGAACTCATCCAATCACAATTGGCCGCTTTCAGTGGCGACGGCGGAGCGCAGGTTTCGGTCGAGGGCGTGCCGGTCGCGCTCAAGCCGGAAGCGGCGCAAACGCTGGGCCTCGCGCTGCACGAGCTCGCGGTTAACGCGGCGAAATTCGGGGCCCTTTCGGTGCCCGAGGGGCGCGTATCGATTACCTGGGCACTGCGCGGCAACGCGATCGATCTCGAGTGGCGCGAGGAAAACGGTCCTAAGGTGAAGAACCGCCGCAAGAAAGGCTTCGGCAGCATGGTGATCGAGCGCAATCTTGCCAATGCGCTCGATGCCGCGGTCAATCTGAAATTCGATCCCGAAGGGCTGCGTTGCTATATCGTGATACCGGCGAGCCAGATTCTCGCCACCCGCTAAGCGCCCCGCGGGGAACATATCGCCGCACCCGCCGTTTCTACCCAAACCTCGCGTGGCCGTTTGTAGCGAAGTCGCGGCAGCCCCGAGCGAAGACGGTGGAGGCCACCGATGCGCAAAATCGCTTCCTATCTTTTGGCAGGCACCCTGATGGTGCTGGTGACGGATTTTATCGTGCTGCCGGTAGGCTTCGGCCTGGCGGTGCGGGCGCGGCCGGCGTCGGAGCCTGGTACGACGGCACAACACGTCGACCGCACGCTTAAGGGTGACCGCCTGACTCTGCCGACCGCCGTCGGCATGCAGCCGGCTGTGGAATCGACGCCGGCGGTGCTGATCGGATGCGATCCCCCGTACAGTCCGCTGCTGTCAACGGCGCGGGCGCAAGGGCCCGGCCGCTGCATCTCGTGAATGGCGCGCCGCTGAACGGATAAATTCTGTCGAGAACATTCAAAGCCTCGAGCCGCGCGGGGAACCTTTTCCGTCGCCTTCCGTTATTGGGCTCGAAATTGGAGTTGCGACATGAAAATGCGTCTCAGCGCTTTCGCCGCCTTGGGGGTTGTTGCGGCGATGTCATCACCCGTGGCGTCCATGGCCCAAGCCCCGGAGCGGACGAAGGCCGGCACTTTGACCTGCGATATTTCGGCCGGCATCGGCCTCATCATCACGTCTAAAAAAGAAGTGTCCTGCATGTTCACGCCGTCCCAGCCGGGACCGCGTGAGGTCTATACCGGATCGATCACGAAGTTCGGCCTCGATCTCGGCGCTACCGCCGGCGGTGAGATGGTCTGGTCGGTCTATGCGCCGACCAACCGCCGCTTCGGCGCACTGGCCGGCCACTACGGCGGCGCGAGCGCGGAGGCGACGGTTGGCGCCGGTGTCGGCGCCAACGTTCTGGTCGGCGGCTCGAACCATACCGTGACGCTGCAGCCGGTATCGGTGCAGGGGCAGGCGGGTCTCAATGTGGCGGCCGGCGTCGCCGGACTCGATCTGCATCCGGCGCGCTAATTGCGCAGTCCGAAAATACGACGGCCGTCCTTGCTGCGAGGGCGGCCGTTTTTTTGCGACGCATGGCGTCGCGGCGTCACATGCCTTTGCTGGCGTCCTCGACCAGGGAGTTGTCGACGTGTTTGCTCACGTCGAACGACTTAGGGATCATTTTCAATTCGGCCAAGCTGTCGATGTTGCTCTGTAGGGCCTTCACATTCACCAAGCCGTGCGGATCGTGGTAGATGTCCTTGCCTGGCAGCAACGTCCACTCGGCGAAGGCGGAGGCCGGACGGTTGCTCAACTCGGCCATGATCTTGAGCACGCGCTCGCGATTCTTCGGTTCGTGCACCACGCCGATGCCGTGCACATAGTCGGCCAAGAATTTCACCAGGACATCGCGATGTTGCTTGATGAAATCCTCTTTGGCGCAGAAAAACAGAAATTGCGTGGTCCCCATGCCGTCTTTCTGCTGGAATAGCTGGCGGAAGCCGCCATCCTTCTGTGCCTTCCACCAGAACGGCGCGAGAAATGAGCCGACCTGAATCTTGTTCTCCTTGGTCATCGGCTCCATGGCGCCGAAACCGGCCTCGATGAACCGCACGTCGCGGTCGGGGGTCAATCCGTTCTTTTGCAGCACGCTGCGCGCCGCCATGTCGACCGCGCCACCGAAGGCGTTGACCGCAATGGTCTGGCCCTTGAGGTCCTTCACCGACTTAATCGGCGAGGAAGCGAGCACACCGTAGACGGTGGAGAAGCTCGGCCCGTCCTGCGCCATGTCGGCGATGCCTTTGATCGGCAGATTGCCGTTCAGGATTCCGGTGGCGAAAGTCGAGAATGCTAATACGCCCACGTCGATCTGATCGGCGGCCAGCGCCTGCAAGACCAGCGACGAGCCTTTGAATCGGATGAAGTCGATGGTGTAGTCCTTGCCGAAATATTTGGTCTGGTCCGGCATCTTGAAGATAACCGGCGCCAGATGCGTCGGGATGGTATCGTAACTGACCCGCAGTTTGTATGGTTCGGCGGATGCCGGCGCCAGCGCGCCGAGCGCGACGGCCGCGAGCCCCACCAATAGCCCTCGTGTAACAATGGATCGAAACATCGGTTGTCCTCCCACCTTTGTTGGCCGCATTTCGCTGACTGCCTCCGCGATCAGCGTATGGGCGCCGGCTGGCTTATGCGCCGGCAGCCAACTTTAGCGCGTTTTTCCGTCAGATCGACCAGTAAATTTTGAAGCCGGCAGCATTTCAGGCGCCGGCGACAACCGCTGTTTCGGCGTGCCAAACCAGCAGGCGGGCGCGCAGCCAGGCAAAGCTCTGGATGAACACCATGCCGGTAAGAAGCGTCGCCAGCAGGCCTGCAAATACCTTGTCGGATTGGGCAAAACGCACGCCGTGGATCATGTAGCCGCCGAGCCCGTCGCCGCCGGTGAGCATCTCGGTCACCACCGCGATGATCAAGGCGAGGGGAAACGCCACCTGCAAGCCGCTGATGATCTGCGGGGCGGCGGCCGGAATCACCACCTTCCAGAACAAAGCGTGCCGTCGCGTGCCGAGGGTTCGCGCCGACCAGAGGAAATATTTGTCGACCGTGGTGGTGCCGAGAAAAGTCGCGCTCACGATCGGCACCACGCAGGTGAAGGCGACCATCATGATCGTCGGCACGTCGCCGAGGCCGAACCAGAGGATGAAGATGGGCAAAAAGCTGATCTTCGGAATCGGCAAGGCGACCGACACCAGCGGCTCCATGATTCGCCGTGCGACCGCCGATATCGACATCATCGCCCCAGCGGCGACTCCGGATAGGGCGGCGATCGCGAATCCGACCAAAGTGACGGTTCCGGTGGCCAGCACTTGGCGCGGAATTTCACCATTGAGCAGGTCTAACCAACCGCGCATCAGCACCTTGCTCAGCGGCGGCAGCAGAAAATTGTTGAACACGCCGGCGCGAGTGGTGATCTCCCACAGGACCAGCACGGCCACAACCGAGAGATTGCGCTCGAAGCCGCGCCGCAGCCATTTCATTTGCGCGCGCGCCGCCATCAGTCCCGCCAGTTCAAAAGAACGCCGTTCAGCCATACAAACAGACGGTCGGCGGCAAACCCGATGATGGTCACTGCCAGCACCGCGGCGAACATGCCGGCATAGTCGCCGTCCTCGCCAAGCGTGCCGATGAGAAAGCCGAGCCCGCGCTGACCGATCAGGAATTCCGCGCTCACCATCAGCGTGAACGAAAGCGCCAGCGCGATGCGCAAGCCGCTCATGACCTCGGGCAGGGCGGCAGGCAGCACCACCTTCCACGGAATCAGCCATTTCGGGGTACCGAGGCTCCAGGCTGACCAGACCAGTTGCTTGTTGATGCCGCGCGCCGCATTGAAGGTGGTCAGCGCGATCGGTAGCAGGCAGCCGAGGAATACGGCGGCGACCTTGGCGGAATCGCCGATGCCCAGCCACAGCATGAACAATGGGATCAGCGCCGATTTCGGCAGAGGGTAGGTCGCGCGCAGCAGCGGCTCGAGAATATTGCGTACCCGGCGACTCTCGGCCATCAGTATGCCGGAGGCGATGCCGAAGAACGCGGCCAGGAAAAAGCCGCTCGACTGGCGGAACAGGGACAGTTCTGCGTGGTCGAGCAGGTGCCCCTTTGTGGCGAGCCGCCCAAACGCTGTCAGCGTTTCGCCGAGCGACGGAAACAGCGATGGATTGAGCAGGCCGGCGCGCGCCGCGAGCTCCCATAAGGCAAGCCCGACGAAGATCGGCAAATAGAAAATCGCAATGCGCAGCGTTTTGCTCATAGGCCGCGCCCTTCCTCGGCGATGGTGCGTACCACCTCGTCGCGCAACAAGTCCCACAGCTCGTCGGCCTTCGCGTCGATCGCCGCGCGCGTGGCGTCAGGTCCTAGCCCAGTCTCGATGATGGTCTTGATGCGGCCGGGCCGCGCGCTCATCACCACCACGCGCTGGGAGAGAAACACTGCCTCGCGCACATCGTGCGTGACGAACACCACGGTCTTGCGGAAACGCTGCCACAGTTCGCGCAACTCCTCCTGCATGATCTTGCGGGTCTGCGCGTCGAGGGCGCCGAACGGCTCGTCCATCAGCAAGATCGACGGCTCGCAGGCCAGCATGCGCGCGATGGCGACGCGCTGCTGCATGCCGCCGGACAGCCGGTTCGGGAACGTGTTCTCGAAGCCGTTGAGCTTGACCATGTCGATGAAGGATTGCGCGGTGCGTTGGCGTTCCGCCTTGGCGACACCGCGCTCGGCGAGGCCATATTCCACATTGCCGAGTACGGTTTTCCAGGGGAACAAAGCGAAATGCTGGAACACGATGCCGCGGTCCGGCCCCGGTTCGTGGATCGCGGCGCCGCGCACGCGGATTTCGCCGGCCGAGCAGGGCACGAAGCCGCCGATCATGTGCAACAGTGTGCTCTTACCGCAGCCGCTCGGTCCGATGATGGAGACGAATTCGCCCTCGCCGATCGACAATGCGATCCGATCGATGGCCGTCAGTTCGCGATCGTTGCCGAGGGCATAAGTCTTGCTTACGCCGTCGATGTCGATGAGCGCCATTGCGCCTCGCTGTGGACGCTACGATCATCCAAACGTAAAAGCGTCGTGATAGGCGCCCTGCACCTGGCCGCCGGGGACGGGCCCGCCGCCGGGCACATGCACCATGTTGCCGATCACCGCACAGGTCGCGCCATGCAATCCGTGACGCGGGATCGCCATGGGCGTGAGGGCTTCCCAGGTGTCGATTTTGGGATCGTAGGCCTCGTTGGTGCCGAACACTCGGCCGGTGGCTTCGCCGCCGAACACCACGATCTTGCCGCCGATATAGACGCAAGAAGGACCGCTACGCGCGGTCGGCAACGGTGCTCGGAAGCTCCAGCCATCGGTCTTGGGATCGTAGACGGCGTTGAGGCTCGTGTTGAAATCGTAGGAGTCCATGCGGCCGGCGATGGCGTGGATTTTTCCATCGACCACCGCGACGCCCATGTGGTCGCGTTGGCCGACGAAAGGCTGCGTGCCGGTCGAGCCGCGCATGCTGGCGCGGTCCGAATATATGTCCGTCTCCGGATCATAGACCTCGTGCCATTCGACCGAGCGCACGTCGCGGCCGCCGAGCAGGTGAATCTTGCCTTCGAGCACGATGGCCGAGATCGCGCCGCGCGGGCGCGAAATCGGCGCGAGCGGCGCCCATTGGTCGGTCGCGGTGTCGTAGACGAAGCATTTGGAATGCGGGCAGCGGTTCTGCTCGACGAAGCCGCCGAAGGTGTAGATCTTGGTGCCGACCGAAACGCCGGCGACGTGGTTGCACGGATGCGGGAAGGGTGCCTTCAGCGACCAGGATTTGCTCGCCGGATCGTAGACCTGATGGAAGTTCTGATCGACGCGGTGCTTGGCATAGCCGGCGATCGAGTGAATCTTACCCTGGCATTCGATCACGGCGTGTTCGCCGGTCGGGATCGGCATGCGCGGCTGCTCGACCCATTTGCCCGGGTTGGCGGCCTTGGGCGCGACGCTGGTCATGTAGCGCTGCTTCTCGACCGTCTTGGGAATGTCGGTAACGGTCTTGTCGTTCAGTCCGAGAAAGAGCGGGAGTTCTTCTGCCATGGCTGGATCCTCAATTCGTGTAACCCGGGACCGCGTCCCGCAATAATGCCTTGGTGAGCTCGACGCCCTCGCGCGCGACGTCGTAGGGCGAGCGGGCCCATTGCTCGGGGTTGGGCGCCTCGTAGCTCAGATAGCCGGTGTAGCCCTTTTCCGCCAACAGGCCGAGCATCTCGCGCCATTTCACCACGCCCTTGCCGGGCGGCAGCCGGTCGGTCGGCCGCCGCACGCCGGTCACCGGGTTGGGCGACAAATCACTGTATTGAAAACAAAATATCTGGTCCGCCGGGACGCTCTCGAAGCCGCGGCCACCCGCGCCGCTGCGCGTGAAGTGATAGGCGTCGATCAGGTAACCGCAATTCGGCTTGTTGGCGCCTTCGATCAGCTCGGTTAGCATGCCGAGGCTATTGAGCACGTCATGCTGCGAGTTGAACTCGATCGCCAGTTTCAATTCGTACTCGGTGGCGATGTCGCCGGCATCCTTGAGAAATTTGATCGCGTCCTTTATCGGGCCGCTGATCTGCCCCGGCGCGCTCATCAGCATATCGCAGCCAAGGACCACGGCATTTTCGCAGGATTCGCGAAACACGTTGAACAGCCGCTTGCTCTCGTCGCCGGTGGCGAACAGCCAGCCATATTCGACGCCGAGCACGCCCACGGGGATGCCGGCCTTCTTGATCAGGTCGAGCACTTGTGCGTTCGACATGCCGGCGTCGAAGCAGCGCTTGAAATCGGTGCGGCGCAGTTCGACCGCGTCGAAGCCGCCTAGTTTCGCTGCATCGAGCGCGGTGGCGAGCGGCGTGGTGTCGATGGTCCACATATGCAGGGCAAGCCGCCCGAATTTTTCAGTCATTTTCCCTCATATTGCAGGATGTAGAGCCCGGCATTGGTGTCGGTGAGATACATCAATCCGTCTTTATCGACAAAGACGTCGCAGGACTGGATCACCTTGGCGGGATTGGGCCTCTGGTCGACGATTTTCTCCGGCGGCGGCGGCACGAAATAGCCGACCTTCTTGGGCTCGAAGGCATTGCGGATGTCATACACGCGCAAACCGGCATTGTGATAGGTGGCGAACACCAGATCCTCGCTTTGGAAGGAACCCGGCCGGTTCTCATGCAGATTGTGCGGGCCGAATTTCGCGCCCTTGGCGCAGAAGTCCTCTTCAGCCGGTGTCGGCAGCGTTGCGATCGACACCGGGTTTGTCGGTTCGCGCACGTCAATCAGCCAGGTGTAGGCGAGGCCATTGGCGCAATTCGCCGAAGTCGCCTCGTCGGCGAGCACCAGCAGCTTACGCCCCGGCAACGGCAACGGCGTATGGGCGCCGCCGCCGAAGGGGGGAGCGTAATTGCGGTGGCTGAGAAGTTTCGGGTTGGGCGGATCGCTCAAATCGTGAATCGTGTAACCGCCGTCGCGCCACGCGGCATAGCCGACATTGCCCGCGCTGATGAGATGATGCAGCGCCGTGCGCTTGCCGAACGACTTCGGCGCGATCTCGCCGTCGGCGCGGTTCATGCCGGGTAGCCACCATTTTCCGGCGAGCGCCGGCTTAGTTGGGTCCGACACGTCGACCACCGCCAGCACGTGATCGATGAAGCCCTCGAAATGCACCGACACATAGGCGTAGCGGCCGCCGACCCACCAGATGCGATGGGCGCCGAGCCCCGCGGTGTTGAGAAAACCGATTTCGCGCGGGTTCGCCGGCTGCGACACGTCGAAGACGCGGATGCCGGCGCCGAACGGCTGCTCGGTCTGTACGGAATCGGCCAGCGACTTGCCGTAGTAATCGGCCTGGCTGGCGTATTGCTGCATCGCCCAGATGTTGGGGCCGTTGACGGCGAGCAGGATGTCGCCGTGGATCTGCAAATGGTGGGAGCGTGTATTTTTCGGCGCCGCCATGAAGGCAACCGTCTTGGGGTGGAGCGGGTCGCGCACGTCCACGACCGAATAGCCGTCGCTGAACATATGGCCGATGAAAGCGTGGCCTTTGTGCAGGATGACCTGCACGCCGTCGGGCCGGCCGCCCTGATCGCAGCGCGACACGAAACGGATGTTCTTGGCGCTGGTGCCGGGAAGGGTGGCCATGCGGGTCAGACTATCAAATTGCCGGGCTGAATGGGCGAGGCCCGGTCCGGCATCGCGCCGAACCGGGCCCCGCAGTCATTGCCTGACGTGTATCAGCCTGTCGGCGCGGCAATTTCGTCGAGACCCTTCTGACGCGATTCCGGGCCCAACTGAGTAACCGCCGCTGCGGCGATCACAAGCAGTATCGCGAGACAGACGAACACAGTCGTCAAGCCATAGCCGCTCTGCACCCACAGGATGGTCGGCATGATGAAGGCTGTTGCCAACCGGCCAACACCTGCCGCCCAGCCGAAGCCCGACGTCCGCGCGTTGGTCGGGAACACTTCCGACGCGAAGATCTGCATCGAGTTGCCGGCGACCTGGACGAAGAAGATCATGATGAAGCCGGCCACCATGAGCTGGACGGCGGTTACGGCATTGCTGAATACGACCGCCATAATGCCCGCACATATGAATGCGCACACCGACGTGATCTTGCGGCCGAATTTATCGAGCGCGTACATCATGAAGATGCTGGCGCACGGCACCGCGAAGTTCATCGCCAGGGTATATTGCAGCGACTTGGTAATGCTGAAACCTTTTGCATTCATGATGTTCGGCAGCCAGGCGCCGAGCCCGATCGCTACGCCGAAGAACGCCGTGAAGCAGATCATTCCGGCGATCACGCGGACCGGGAACTGACTGAAGACAACGGCGAATGGGTCGCTCTTGGTGTTGCTGGCGGCGTCGGTGGTGAGCGTTTCCTTCGGTCCCTCGATGCCGAGGCGCGTGAGCACGGCGAGGGCCTCATCGCCACGGCCATGGGTCGCCAGATAGCGCGGCGATTCCGGCAGTGCGAAGCGCAGCACCCAAACGATCAGCGCACCGATGCCGATCGCGAGCCAGATGCCGCGCCACACGTGCTCCGGCGTATCGAGCATGCCGCCGAACAGCAGCACGAGCGCCGTTCCGATCGGCCACACGCAGGCGCCGCCGATGAAGTGAACGATGGCCAGGATGCGCCCGCGAATGGCCTTGGGGGAATATTCGCCGGCATAGACGAAGCACAGCGGCTGCTCGGCGCCGAGGCCAACTCCGGCGATGAAGCGGCAGGCGATCAGCAACGTGACGGTCGGGGCAAGCGCTCCGAGGATCGTGAAGATGCCGAACAGCAGCAGGTTGAACTGATAAATAAATCGGCGGCCGAAGCGGTCGCTGAATTGACCCTGGCCGGCGGTGCCAACGAACAAGCCGAAGATCGTGGCGCTGCCAATGGCCGCGACTTCAGGTCCGGTCGCGAACTTGGATTGAAGTAGGTAAGGTACGAGTGATCCGAATATGGTGAAATCGATCACATCGAAGAAATATCCCGCAGCGATCAACGCGACGATTTTTCGATGGAGCGGCGATATCTTCGCATCGTCCAGCGCGGTACCTACAAATCCTTCAATTGTTTGAGCCACGGCATTTCCCCCTGTCCCGTTTATAATTTGTGCTTATGATGCACCCTCCCAGAATGATCCACAATCGGATCGCTGCCTAGCCCCCTCCGGCGCCGGCGATGCAATCGCGGTTGGTAAGTCCGGGTACTTTCGATTGGTGAAAACCGAATGCGCCGGGACTTGGCGCCGCGCCCAGGAGGCGAAGGTGGAATTTGGGAGCGAGGGGAGCGGAAGAATTATACATGGTCCTTCCGAAGCTTGACGATAATATTCTACCGTCAATAGCTGCTTTATACAGTGTTAGCCTCATAATTGTACCGCAGCTGCGAAACAATACTGTGCCGGACAGGAAGTCTTTAACTTCCGCCGTGGCAAAAGCAGCGCTCCAGCCAGCCCTTTGGAAGGACCGCGGGTGACGCTTGAGGATGAATTCGCCGTGCGCCTCGCGCGTGTGCGCGCGCGTTTTGCCGCCGCGCTCGACGGCAAGATCGGCGACAGCTTCGCCGCGCTGGAGACGATGTCCGGCGGCGGCGAGACGATCGAGATCGTGATCGTCGCCCATCGCCGGCTGCACGAAATGTGCGGCATCGCCGCGACGCTCGACTTTGCTGCGACCGGCAAGGCCGCGGGCTCGGCAGAAAGCGTGATGTGCGCCGCGGCGAAAGCCAAACGCGCGCTTACTCCGGCCGAGATGGCTGCCCTCAAATCCGAGCTAGAGGCACTGCGGAGGGCGGCGGCCGGCGACTTGGCAGCCCATTCAAATCGGAACTAGCTCAACCGGCCTACGCGATCGCTGCTTGCGGCGCGGGTAAAAAGGCGCGCACCGCGGCGGCCAACGTCATCGGATCGAACGGCTTGGGAATCACACCGGCCGCGCCGAGCGACAGGAAATGCTCAATCTCGCGGGCTTGCGCGCGCGCGGTCATGAACACCACCGGGATTTTGGCGGTCCGCGCGTCATTGCGCAAATGCGTTAATGTCTCCGAGCCGTCCATCACCGGCATCATAACGTCCATCAGGATGACGTCGGGTTCCCAGGCAGCGGCGGCCACCAAAGCGTCCGCGCCGCTGGCGCAGCTCTTCAGCACAATTGCGGGATCGAGCGCGAGCGACATTTCCACGACTTCGCGAATATCCGGTTCATCTTCCACATGCAGCAGCCGATACGCGTTCATGCGATCTCCCGAACGAAAAAAAATAGAATTTACACGGCGAATAGATCATGCCGGTGTAAATGAGGCATGAAGTGCGTTGGAATTTTCGACGGTAGAGAAATACGCGCCAAGAAAATCACGCGCTGGAAAGATTCGATGCAGGCAAAGGATTCAACGGCGTCGGGTGTTCAAAAGGGAACAGTGCAAACTTGCGAAAGCCGACCACTGCGAGGTAGAACTCAAATGGCAGGGATCGTACGTTGCCGTTGGCGCGCGCTTTTACCGGTCGTCCGGATCAGCGGCGCACCATGATGCCGGTATCTAGTTCCCATCTTGTGGTGCCTGGATACGATTGCAGCTACCGGAGTGGCGGCACGCTACCACAAATATATTTTCATATTGTGCAAGTATGAACAGACAAAATTATTATTTTTGCGGCATCCTGCAAAAACATGATCGCGTGGCGCTTCGTGGAGCGAAGACTGCGTGATGCGGCTCAAGTGCGGAATCCGCAGTGCCGCGGTGATCCTGAAATAGGATTATCGGTAAAACGTTTGTATGATTGCGTCGAACGTCCATTCGGGGTGTGCCCGTATATCGATTGCGGCAGAAAGCCAGTCGTCGATTTTTGGCCATCACCTTGCAAAAGGGAAACGCCTATGAAATCGCCGATCGTCAAGCGGTCCATCGTCATCGGTGGACATAAGACCAGTGTCAGTCTCGAGGATGCATTTTGGAGTGGGCTGAAGGAGATCGCGCTGGGACAGCATACGACCCTGTCGAATACGGTGGCTGAAATCGACCGCTGCCGCCAACAGAGCAATCTGTCGTCCGCAATCCGGTTGTTCGTGCTCGATCGCGTGCGTGCCCGCCCGTCGAACGGCGCCGCAAAACAAGTCGAGGTCAGCGCGATGAACGGCGGCGGCGTCGAATCGCGCGTATGACTTCCGCGAGCGGCGGAACGGTGTTTTACGTCGATCTGCCGCGCGCCGACCGGCTGGCGCAGCCGGCCGCCGGCAGCGCCATTGCGCCGCAACCGCTGCTCACGAGTATTTAAGGCTGGCTGGAAAGGCCCTGCAGCGGCACGCGTTGACGGTGGTCGAGCCCGCCGAGCGGTGAAATCACCGCTTCCAGCGGCACTCATAGACGATGTAGTCGCCATAGTTTCGTGTCACGGTCGTGATGACCGCGCGCTTGTTGTAGCGGCCGCAGTCGGCCTGTGCTGTTTCCATCGCGGTAAGCTCGGCGGCCGGCGACCAGGGAATAATACCGCCGGTATCGTTACGGTCGGTCCGTAGACGCCGTAGGCCCCCACCGTCAGCGTCATGCCGAGGGCCACCATCAGCAACACGTACTTCGCCACGCTAAGCTCCAAAATTTGCGCAGCCGCCGAGAAACGCGTCCATGTTAGTGGGCCTTATCGCGCAGCGCGATAGCCTTGACGAGAAGGGCTAGCCTCTGCCCAACGCCGTGGTCTCGCTCCAGTTCGGCCATGCGTCCGCGCCGAGGTGGCCGCATCGCTCGCAGCGCATTCGCGGGCCCAAACCACGGCACCGGCACGTCGTCGCCGTAGCGCTCCACGTCGATGACGCTGTGACGGCCGCAGCCGCGCCCCGAGCACCAGACGGCTAGCGTGCGCACGCCGTTCGCGCGGATGTTGCCGACCATGCAAGCGGGCCGACCACACGAAGAAATTCCAAGCCGAACGTGGCAGGACGGCTACTTCGCGCAGACCACGACCAGAGAACCGCCGGTGGTGTCCGGATTGATTCCGCAAGACACGGTTTGATCGGTTAGGACCGTCGATATCGCGCTGGCAAAGGACAACAGAGTGATGATTGTTCGAGCGGATGTTGCCGGCCGCACAGCAGACCGAATCTCGTTTGGCTCATCGACTATTGTCGATGCGCACGGAACAGTCCTCCGAACGGGAGAGACGTTGAGCGAGGACATCCTCGTTGCGGAAGTCACTCCGGAGGGCAAGAGGGAGTGAACTGATGCCTGCGGACTAATTGTCCGCTTTGGGTCGATGGTGTTGATAAAGTCGGGGACGAGGCGGGCGGAGCTCTTAAGTTGCGCTCTTGCCGGTCGTTTGCTCGGCGCCCCCCGTTGGGGAGCGGCAAGATCGCTCACGCTACTGACACTTTGTGCCACCCACGCTCACACGACGCATGCTGCCTGGACGTTCGGCGGCGGACGCCAGGCATGGCCCGCCAGCGTTTTAAGGTTCTGCACGATGGCGGCGAGGTGGAACTCATCGCGTGCGCCGGAGAGGCCGCGCAAACGCAGGCGCTCGAAACGGTGATGGGTCTTCAGATGCGCAAACCGCATCTCGACCTTCTTGCGCTCGTCGCGGGATTTGGCGAACTCGGGCGTCCCCATCAGCGCGCGGGCAAGATCGCGGGCTTCCTCATTGAGATCGCGTGTGACCTTGCGTGAAGGCGTCTTCGGACAACACTGCGGCTTGAGGGGGCAGAGCTCGCAGTCGCGCTTGAGCGCAAGATAGCGCAGAACATGATCGGCACCGACGCTGCCTGTGGTCGTAAGCAACTTGCCCGCGGCGCAGACGTAGACGTTGCGCTCATTGTCGAATGTAAAGTCGGTGCGCGAGAAGGTGCCGTCCTCGCGGGTGCTCTTGTCCCAGACGGGGATGTGCGGCGTGATACCGGTGCCGATCAACCAACCCAGGAACTTGCCCGTGCCGTAGGCGGTGTCGGCAACGAGGCGCTTTGCCTTGAGCCCCAACCGTTCCTCGGTCCGCGTTATCATGGCCTTCGTGGCAACGACCTCGTCATAGGTTCTGGCCGGCGTGGCCTCCACATCGACGATGACCGCGTTCTCGATGTCGATCAGGTAATTGAGCCCGTAGCCGAACTGCACGCGCTTGTTGGCCTTCGCCGTCCACGCCGAGCACGGATCGACCGGCGAGATCACCTTCGGCAGCTTACGGTTGGCGTCAGGGTCTTCGTCATCGAGCCCGGCAAGGAACTCGGCAACCGCGCGGGTCTGGCGTTCCGGCACCGACCAGTCGATCTCATCGGGAGCCTTGCCGTGATAGCGGCTGGCATTAGCCTCCATAACGCTGGCATCGACGGCGAAGCCCTCACCCTTGACCAAGCCAGCGTCCATGCAGGCCTGCACCACCGCCTCGAACACATGACGCAAGATGTCGCTGTCGCGGAAGCGGCCATAGCGATTGACCGAGAATGTCGAATGGTCGGGCACCTTGTCGTCGAGATCGAGCCGACAGAACCATCTGTAGGCCAGATGCAGTTCCACTTCCTCGCACAGCCGTCGCTCGGAGCGGATGCCATAGCAGTAGCCGACAATCAGCATCCGCAGCATGAGTTCGGGGTCGATCGAGGGCCGGCCGATGTCACTGTAGAATGGTGCCAGCTTCTCGCGCAGGTCAGCCAGCACCCGCGTCACCACCGGATTGATCCGCCGCAGTAGATGGTTCGCCGAAATGCGTCCTTCGAGATTGAAAAGGTAGAACAACTGGCTCTGATCGCTCGTCTGCCGACCCATCATGGCAAACCTCCGCCGCTGAAAGCCTTAGCCAGACGGAATCACTGTTCGCCGAAAATCACGAGCCCTTTTTCAACACCATCGGTCAAACGCTGCCGAGCCACTGAGCGTCAGCGCCGGCCAATGTTCGTTGTTAGTCTGCCGCCTCAACCGATCGACGCAACACAGGCATTAAATCTCTCCGCTGGGGTTTCAAATTGCAAGGTCTCTCGTGGCCGTTCGTTGAGTTGACGCGCTACTTTGTTGAGATGAGCTTGCGAGTGCACTGATAGGTCGGTTCCCTTCGGAAAGTACTGTCTCAGCAGGCCGTTGGTGTTCTCGTTGGACCCGCGCTGCCATGGGCTCTGTGGATCGCAGAAGTAGACGTCGATATTGGTCGCCAAGGTGAAGCGCCGATGATCCGTCAGCTCCTTGCCACGGTCCCAGGTCAGCGACTTATAGAGCTCACTCGGTAGCTTCTTGGCCTGCTTGATGAGAGCAGAGATGACCGTCTGGGTGTCCTTGTTGGCCACCTTCGCCAACATCACGTAACGCGTATGACGTTCGACCAAGGTCGCGATGTAGCTGTTATTTGACCCGGTTAAGAGATCACCCTCCCAATGACCAGGCACCGCCCGATCTTCAACCGCTGCCGGGCGCTGACGGATCGATACGAGATCCTTGATCCGCCCCGGTTTTAAGCCATTGGGATCCACTCGCTGTGATCGACGGATCGTCCGCTTCGATCGCAGATAGCCCAGCAGCTCTTTCTTCAACACCCCGCGGGCCTGAACAAAGAGGCTGCGATTGATCGTTTCGTGTGACACGTAATGATTCTCGTCGCCAGGATGTGATCTCTTGAGCCAGCCGGCGATCTGTTCGGGCGACCAATTTAATCTCAGCTTCCTCGTCACCGCCCGCCGTAGGCACGGACTGGTCGCCAATTTACACCGTTTTGGGCGACGAGATCGGGCCCAGGCCTGCTCATCCGCTGGTGCGGCTCGGTAGCGATCATAGCCGCCATTGCACTTGAGTTCTCGGCTCACCGTCGAGGCCGAGCGGCCCAGCAGCCTCGCTATCGATCGTGCCGATTGATGCGACGCAAGGCCTCTGGATATCTCCTCGCGTTCCGGCAGCGTCAGTGCCAACCGCGAGCGACGCCGTGACGCTGGCCGAATCCCGCCGTGCGGGGCCACTTGGTTATGGATAGATGAGCACGGCTTACCAAAAACTCGTCCAATCGCTGTGAGCGATTGACCTCGCTGCCAGCGATCCCATAACTCCGTCTTCTCTGCTGCGGTAAAACCACGACGAAATCTCTGATCCATCGTCACACTCCATCTTTTCCCTCAAAGATAAAGTGTTGCGTCGATCCGTTGAGACCACCCTCCAATAGCGACTCGCAATGTTGCAGCGCTGCGAAAGACGCGATGTGCCAATAAGCAACATCGCGCGCTTAGTTTGAAATTAAAGAGGCCGCCAACTTAGGCGGCCTCTTCGTACCGGAACGTTGCGGTTAATTTGCTATGCCTTCAGCTATAGGATCGTCCGGTTTTGAAAATTAAATTCACTGCGTCACGGTGTATACAATACCGGAGCACTCGTGGGCTTACTCTATCCATTCATTCCACGGGAAACTCTCATCGTGGATTTCGGCGTGCGTCTGGCTGGCACTTTCTGCGTACCGCCGCGCATATAACCCGTGGCCATGCGCGATCTGGGCATGATGTGCCGCCTTGTCATGGGCACCTGAATTGTAGTGCCTGGCAGCTTCGTGATGGTGATGTGCCGCTTGAGAGTGATGTTTTGCGGCAGCGTTATGATGCTTAACAGTCTTTTCGACTTTGGACATTGGTTTCCCCCTGGTATTCGATTTATTTTTTATAGAACATAAATTTAAAGGCGTTTGCCTCGATCGTCGAGGGGGGGGGTCGATAATCTGGCGGCCAAAAAATAGGAATTGCTCGTGCCAGTGAAAGTCCGCTTCGGGTCTTGGTCGTGTAAAAACGCTTTAGGATCAGAAGCGCAGATTCTGGCCTCAGACTTGGGGCCTTTTTCCGGGTCCGACTATGCCCTCATTGCCGCCATGAGCGGCTGGACGCCGATGATATTCATGACGCGCGTCAAATTATAGGCCAGAACGTGCAGCGCCATCTCGGTGGCGACCTTCGGAAGACGCTTCATCAGGCAGTGCGTCGCCCCCATTCTCATCTTTAGCGTACCGAAGGGATGTTCCACCGTCTCACGGCGCTGGCGCATGGCCTGTGGATTATTGTCGAGACGTCTTTGCACGGCCTCCAGCACGTCCTCATGCTCCCAACGCGTGATGCGCCGTTGCATGCCGGTCGTACAGCGATGCTTGAGCGCGCAATGGCGGCACGCATTCGTCCAATAGCGCCGCAACTTCTGCCCGTTCTCCTCGTTCGTGTAATAGTACTTCAGTTTTTCGCCAGCCGGACAGCGATAGACATCCTCGTCGCTGAGATAGACGAAGTCCTGTTTGCCGAAGCGACCCCTCGCCTCAATTCCCGATGTCATTGGCTTTGGAAGCGTTACGGCGATTCCCGCCTTGTCATACGCGAAGATTTCCTCGCCGCTGAAGTAGCCGCGATCGGCAACGGCTTCGAGTTTGTCGACGCCGAGCACTTCCTTCGCCTGTGAGGCGACGTTTGCGAGTTGTGCCCGATCCGAGCCGCTATTCGTCACTTCGTGCGTGTCGATCAGGTGATGTTTCGTATCGACCGCGACCTGCACATTGTAGCCGACCACGCCTGATCCGCGCCCGCTGGTCGCCATCGAACGGCTGTCGGGATCGGTAAGCGAGATTTGCTGATCGGGTGACGCCAGCATTAGCTTTTCCATTGCTGCCAGGCGCTGCATCTCGCTTTCGAGCTTGACCAGCTTCTCCTTCAGATGCGCTGTCTTCGCTGCCAGCGCCTCGGATGGTTCCTGCAGGTCAGCCGTGTCGAGCTGCGCAAGATATCGTGTAACGCTCTCCTCCAATTGCGCGCGGCGACGCTCTACTTTCCCGCGCGTGAAGTTCCTGTCCCGGTTGTTCACCGCCTTGAACTTGCTGCCATCAATGGCAACGCTGGCTGTCGCCAATAGGCCCATCGTGCGGCACAGCTCGACGAAGCGCGCACACACCTTGCGGATCGCAGGGCCATTGTCCTTACGGAAGTCGGCAACCGTCTTGTGGTCAGGGGCCAGCCGGCCTGTCAGCCACAGGACCTCGACATTGCGCCCAGCCTCACGCTCAAGCCGGCGGCTCGACTGGACCCGATTGAGATAGCCGTAAATGTACAGCTTCAGCAGCCCCGAGGGATGATATGAAGGTCGGCCAGTGGCCTCAGGAGCGACCCCATCGAATCCCAACTCGGAAAGATCAAGCTCATCTACAAAGACATCGATCGCCCGAACCGGGTTGTTCTCGTCGATCCAATCTTCCAGGCATTCGGGAAACAGCGTCGTCTGCCCGCGATCTATGCCTTCAACAAAGCGCTTCATCTGATCCTCCCGCAAATCGCGCGAGAATTTTACCCCGAGAATCAAATCCAGAGATGCGTTTTCACACAGCCAGGGTCATTCGCTGCGCAGCCAACTGGCCCAATTTCCAGCCCTTATCCGTTGTTCACCCGATCGCGTCCAAAATAACGGACATCGCTGAAGCCGTGACGGCACGCCGGGGCGTATTGTCGGCAGCAGCGTCGGCTCCCTCATAGCGCCCGGCACTCGATCCTTATGAATCTTCACGAACCCACAAGACGTCGCCCACGATCAGACGTGTGCCATGAGCGGGCACTGTTTGCTCTGGCGAAGTAATGAGCAATTTGTCGCCTTCCAATTTAAAATGGCGCAATTGGTCGCCGCCCCAGGCCGGGTTCCACGCATAGTCAACCTTTGTAATAAAGCTGTTGGGACCAGCGGCCTGGATCAATCCCGTGTAGCCATACATTTGATTGAACAGAGATGCACGATCGGCGTCGTTTTGAGGGGTAGACCGATCTCGTGAGCCAAACAGGAACATAATCCGACCGGTATGCGATAAGACCATATAGCCGTCGGGATTTGGGCCGAAGACGTCCACTCGTTCACCAGTGTCAACGAACGTGTAGCCGAATGAGAGCAGGCGCCATGCACCAACCAAATTTGCAAATTCTTGGTTCAGCATAACACCCAATCCGTCGCGACGTTATTCTGCAGGGCCTATGCGTGTCACGGGAGGCACAACAGTATAGGCCAGCAGGCAGACCGGCGTTGCTACCTTGGTAATTACAGCAGGGAATTGCGGCCTGCACAATCGGGCTCAACTGGAAATTTGCGCTGCAATAATCCTGAGCCGCGCATGTCGGCAGTGGGTCGTTCACGCCATAACCGGCGGTGTCCAAAATCGTCGTTTGTCCGCTTTACTCCGTTAGCGACCGTTTTGGGCATCGGTTCGAAACGTCGCTAAGTGCCAATCTCGACCAACGGCGCATAAAGATCACCTCGCGGCGTCTCCCCGAAATCCAATCAGGCGTATTGATCAGGCGGTTACACCGGTGCGAGAAGTTCGATGTTGTCGCGGACGTGCTGAGCGCCATAAAGCGAATGGATTGATCTCGTAATGAAGCCCAACATGTGGCCGATTTGATGCGTATATTGCGAGCGGCATAGGCCAAATGGGGATGGAATAAAGTATACCAAACATTCCGATTTGCATTACGGTTCACAAATCGTTCGGCTTTTGTTTCGAAATCCCTTTAGCCTCGGTCGCGGGAAAAGTCACTGCCGCATTTAGACTGGACCACTCCGAAAATCCCCGCCCGTTTGACCAGGGCGGGGATTCTATTTGTCAGGTGCGGTTGCTCTCGGCCATCAGGCGTGCGCGCATCGGCTTGAGCACGAACAGCGCCAAGGCCACCACCACGATGTTCATCAGGGCGGTGATCACGAACACGGCGTGCCAGCTGCCGGTATGCGACTTGATAATGTTGGCGATCGGCACGAGGAATGCTGAGGTGCCCTTCGCCGTATAGAGCAGGCTGAGATTCACCGTCGCGAATTTCGTTCCAAAGGTATCGGTACAGGTGGAGGGAAATAGACTAAAGATCTCACCCCAGGTCAGGAAGATCAGAGCGGCAAAGAGCACGAAAAACCAAGGCGTGGCGCCAAGTGTGCCTAGCAACCAATAGGCACAAGCACCCAAGCCGAACGCGATGGCCATCGTGTATTCACGGCCAATGTTGTCGGATACCCAGCCAAACAGGGGACGTGCCCCGCCGTTGCACACGCCATCGACAATAAGCGCGACGGTCAGCGTGGAAGCCGCGCCGAACAGGATCACGTTTCCAACATTGAAGTCTTTCGCGATCGGAGCAATCTGCGCAGTAGCCATCAAGCCGCTGGCCGAAACCATCACAAACATGATGTAGAGCAGCCAAAAAACCGGCGACAACAGTACATCCTTCGGCGAGAAGCTGCGCGTCGTCATGGCTATCTTTGCCGCGGGCGCGAATGCCAACTCTCCTGGCTGCGGCGCGCGGATGAACCATGCCAAAACGAATACGACGGCGCCCTGCACAATGCCGAACCAGAGGAACGCAGCCTCATAGCCGTACGTGCCTATGACGTAGCGGATCGGAATGACAGTCAGTACAGCGCCGGCACCGTAACCCGCCGCGGTAAGGCCGACCGCAAGTCCGCGCCGGTCCGGAAACCATTTCACCGCCTGGCCGACGCTCGTCGCATAGACCGCGCCGCCGCCGGTGCCGCCAATCACCGCGCCCAGATAGAGCATTTCCAGCGAGCCGGCGTAAGCGTTGATCACCCAGCCGATGCCGACCATGATCCCGCCAAACGCGATCACGATCTTCGGTCCGATCACGTCGGCGATCCAGCCTTCGATCGGCGTGAGCCACGTTTCAAGCGCAATGAAGATGGCGAAGGCCACCTGAATCGAGGCGATCGACCAGCCATGCGCCTTGTTGATCGGATTAACGAAAAGGGTCCAGCCATATTGCAGGTTGGCGATCATCACCATGCAGAGGATGCAAAATATTAGATTGACCCAGCGCGTTCCTCTAGTGGGAAGCGCAACTGGTCGTGCCATCTCTGTCGTGGACATTGTCTCCCCCTCATGTTGATTATTATTTATTCAAACATAGGCGGGTCGCGCCGACGTGACCAGAGACTTTTTCGACAGCCCGTATAAACTTTGAAATGGGCTGACCGATAACAGACGGCAGGGTTCTTAGGCCGGCGGCGCGAAGCTCCACGCGCAATATCAATTCACGTGAAGGATGAAAGCCCGATCGCGGCGGATCCTCGTCCGCCCGCGCGGCATGAATCGATCAACCCCCGAAACGGCGTAGACGACCGACACCATAGGGCAATCGCCCACCGCGCGGTCCGGGCGAAGTTTTCGGCGGGCTTGGGCTGATACGATATCGCCGCTGTCGCGCGCTCGAAGCGCTCTCGGTCGGATCACTTGTCTGAGTGTGTCCTAATAGCCACATGTGCGTAATTAATGACCAGTTTATGTGATGTTTATTTGTTTGGGGCTACCAAAGCGGAAAGGATTGATTCGGGATAATAACTGCCAAAATGGGAAATTAATTAGGGGGCGACCAAATGAGTGGTTCTACGCGCCGGATTAGGCTGTCGGCAGGGGTAGCACTTTCAGCTCTTATTTTAGTCGTTGGTTCAAATGGCTTTGCCAACGCCCAGGCGGCAACCGATGCACAGATCAAGGCGCTGCAGGCCCAAGTCGATGTGCTGATGCGCACGGTCAAGGAACTGAAAGAGGCGCAATCGCACACCGCCGCCGATGCCAAGTCCGCCAAGAAGCAGGCGAGCGAAGCCGACGCCAATTCGGCGCTGGCCAAGGCAACGGCGGAGGATGTTCATCGCCGGTCGAAGGCTCCGGTCAAGACCGGATGGGGCGGTCTCGACAGCAACGGCCACGCGTTTCTCGAACGCAAGCCGGGCAAGACCCTCACATTCTTCACGCCAGGCGGCGAAATAACTGCCTATGGGCAATTCGACATCTCACTCGACGCGGCGACCAAGGATGCCAAGGGCGCGCCCGTACGCGGGGTGACAGCACTAGGCCCAGGCGGTGATTCTCCGGTCGGAAACTTCGGCTGGATGCCCGACATCTCGACCAATATTTCGTATCTGGGCGTGCGCGGCTTCCAGCGGATTCCTGGTCAATCCTTCGATTTCGTCTATCAGCTCGAGGCCGGCATCGACATTTCGGCCGCAGCCGGCACGAAACAATCGAACAGCAACCTGAGCAACCAGGTCAACGGCTCGCTGTTTAGCCGCAACAGCTTCATCGGACTTGCCTCGCCGGAATGGGGCGCCATCAAGGTCGGTAAGTCCGACGGGCCCTACAAGAACTCGACAGCAGCATTTAATCCGTTCAGTGGCGAGATCGGCGATTACTCCTCGATCATGGGCAACTCGGGCGGCGACAACCGCGTCGAATTTGGCACCCGGATCAGCCACGCGATCTGGTACGAATCGCCGAAGTTTGGCGGCGGCTTCCAGTTCAATGTCATGTTCGCGCCTGGGCAGAACCGCGCCGATGACAGCGGCAATCTCGCCTCGGGAGAATCCGATTGCGCTGGCGGTAACGATCCGAACAGCGGCGCAAATCCGCTGGCGTCGTGCAGCGACGGCGCGTTCAGCAATGCGGTCAGCACGAATCTCAGCTTTACACACGGCCCGCTGTACATGACCGCTGCCTATGAATTCCATCAGGACGTCAACCGGTCGAGCGACATTGCTGGCGCGTACTTCACCGGTGCTCCGTTTGCAAACTGCGCAGCGCTTCCTACCCCGCTCGGTCAGCAACTATGCGCGGAGGATACTGCGAACGAAGACGCCATGAAACTTGGCATCATGTACACGTTCCCGACCAAGACCACAGTTGGCGTCATCGGCGAGCGGATGCATCGCTACGTCCCGGCCGATCTCGATTTCCAAAACGAGCGAACACGCTATGGCACGTGGCTTGTTGTGAGCCAGGAATTGTCGCCGGTCGACAGCCTGCACTTCGGCTGGGCGCATGCGTTCCAGTCGCCCGGCAATCCGGGCCAGCACAACGACACCACCAACGTTCTACCCGACGGCACCGCTCTCGGTGGTCCGACGCAGAACCAGGCGGACATGCTGACGTTGGCGTACAAGCACATGTACTCCCCGAATTTGACCTGGTACACCGCCGTGGCGGCGACCTTCAACGGGCCCGACGCGCATTACGATCTCGGTGCCGGCGGGCGAGCGGTCACCACCGATTGCCACGACGCCAATGCCGCGCCCGGCGGCATCAACGCCGCTCCGCAGTGTTGGACGGGCACAACGATCGTGGCTGTCTCTACCGGCCTGCAGTGGAAGTTCTAGGAGCCCTTGAGCGGCGCCGCTGATGCGCGACGCAGCAACTGGCACTACGCGATGGATCAACGCAGCTCAAGCCGGCCACACAGCGTAAACCACCACTGTGTTGGATGATCGTTATCAACGCTGAAAAGCCATAGTGAGGTGGCTTTTCTTTTTTGGCCGTCGGCCGTTTAATAGTATTGCTTTCGCAGTGCTATGTCCGCTTCTCTAATCGGCCATTTGAGGTCAAGCACTTTCAGACTATCCACCACTGCAGTGTCGATGTCGCTCACGGGCTCGTGCTTCTCTTCGGAATCGGCACCAGGGCCCTTCCATTATGGGATTCGAGGACGAGGCGGAACAATCTATGCGGCGGCCTTACCGTCAGTGTAACGGCAGGTCCAAGCGGACATACGAACTCACCTCATCCATTGTCTCGCGAGGGACATCATTCCACCGCTCGGTGGAGGTCGAGTTTTCTCCTATCGTAATTGATCCTGTGTCGCTCTCATGCTGCCGCGACCTCCCGGGTCCAGCGGAACTCGGTGCCATTAACCCATACGCGGTGCATGATCACGGCTAGCCGGCGCGCCAGGGCCACAATCGCCTTTTTCATTCCGCGGCGCCTAGCGATCTGCATCGCCCAGGCCTTGAGCCAAGACCATTTCTTCGAACGCATCATGGCTCTGGGCCGCTTCGTAGAGCATGACCCGCATCATCTCATCTCCGCAGCGTGATATTCTGCCGCTCCATTCCACCTCGCCCGATTGATACTTGGCACACGTCAGACCCAAACACGGCCCCGACTGACTTGGATTTATGGAAGCGAGCCGGCACGTCGACCGTGGCTCGATAGGTCAGCGACACCACGGGGCCAACGTCCGGGACCGTCATCAAGCGCCGGCACACCTCATCATCCCGGACGATGGCCAGCAGACGGCGGTGCTGGATGACGAACTGCTCGCGTAGCACTCGCCGAACAATGAGAAGCGGTTCAACCAACTCAGCCAAGTCAGGCAAGTTCTCGACCAATTCCCTAATGCGGGCCTCGAACTTCACCTTCCCGACCATGCCCACCTTGAGGCCGAAGTTACGCAAAGTACCGCGCAGGTCGTTGTCGATAGCGATGGCCTTCGACTGCAGAAGCTTGCGATGCGTCAGCAGCATTCGCAGTTTCTGACTGCGTAACGTCTTAACATGCACTGGGCGGTAAAGCCCCGCCCGCATCATCTGCGCCATGCCGCGCGCATCGTTGCGGTCTGTCAAGTGTTGCGTCGATCCGTTGAGACCACCGAGTAACAGCAGACAAAGGTCGGCCCGGAGGCTGCCCGATCTCGTCGCCCAAAACGGTGTAAATTGGCGACCAGTATTTTGGTCCTTCTGTTCAGGGGGTGAAACCTGCGGAACGATTGCAGGCGTTCGACCGTTACCAAAATATTCGTTGAACGACGCAAGGAGAAAAGAACATGAACAAAGATCGAATCCAAGGCTCCGTCGAGCGTGCTGTACTGTCTCAGCAGGCCGTTGGTGTTCTCGTTGGACCCGCGCTGCCATGGGCTCTGTGGATCGCAGATAGCCCAGCAGCTCAGCCAATCGTTGTCACCTAATATCGCGGCCAATGTCGCAGTTGGGTCAGGCGCGTCGGTCTTCCCATATCCGGGCCACGTCCGCTAAGCCCCTGGTCGCGACCGCAAGAGCCGACATCCATTCCGATAGAGCATGCTCGTAATCCTCAGTAACAGAGGAGTACGACCATGCCTGACAATGCAAATCTGGTTACAGCCACCCCAAAGCGGGCCCCCTGGAACAAGGGAAAGCTGATCGGACCTCGCCCGCCGCTGCGGCAAAAGCACGTCTGGGCAATCCGGACTCGGCTGCAGATTGAGCAGCAAACGCGCGATCTTGCGCTGTTCAATCTGGCGATCGATAGCAAGCTGCGTGGCTGCGACGTTGTCGCAGTCAGGGTCGATGACATTGCGCCGAACGGCTATCCGATCGAGCGAGCGACCGTGCGACAGAAAAAGACCGGTCGACCGGTGCGATTCGAGCCAACCGAGCAGACCCGCCAGTCGATTGACGAATATCTAACGGCTGTCGGCAAGAAGCCCGGCGAGTACCTGTTCAGCGGACGACGGCCCGGACAGAGTATGACGACAAGACAATATGCGCGCCTCTTGTCCGAGTGGCTCGTGGCAATCGGTCTCGATCCACATGTGTACGGCACCCACTCGCTGCGACGTACCAAGGCAACATTGATCTACCGACGCACTGGAAACCTACGGGCCGTTCAACTCCTGCTGGGCCACACTAAAATTGAGAGCACGGTGAGATATCTCGGTATCGATATCGATGACGCCCTCGCTATATCGGAACAGGTTGAAATCTGAGCTCCCCGGGGCAGAGCATCGATGCTCTGCCCCTCAGATTTTGAGCACGACAACGACGCGCCATGTCCGCTTTTCTTGACGCTTTCGGGGGACAAGCAGACTATTGGCGACCAAGAAAAAACCGACGCGCCTGACCCATGAGCGACATGGCGGCAAAGCTGGCGTTCCGTCCGCTTTCCGAGTTAAGGCATCCGCAAATAGGATTATTGTTTAGTAAAGCCGCACCGTTTTGCGGTAACGTTGCTTTCCCAGCATCCGGTAGACAAACATTTCGCGAGATATTTTTTACACGCATCCGTGCATTTCGGCGCGTTTTTATAGGTCTTCTCGCAATACGCAAAACAGACCTGTTGTCGTTCATTACAGGTTTGGGTAGCAAATGTCGGGGCCACCCCTGCGGAGAAATAGAAAAATCCCACAAGAAATATAGCGACGATAAAGTATCGCACAATCGCTTCTAAAGCATCGCACAATCGGTTCTCCATCGACGACAATTCGCTACCTCTGCGCGCACTTCGCCATGCATTTCATATACAACGAGCCTTTCTGGCCGCCGGTATACTTTGAGCATCCAATATCGCAGGCTTTCTGTGATTTGGCGCCGGCTAAAGCCGTAAGCCCGACAATGAGAACGGTTGCTAAAGCAATCGCGAGCGTATTACGCATGATGTTCTCCCGGGTTTCAAGCCGAGCCTAGCGCGGCCAATCAAGTCTCCCTGATGCACCGCTAAAACGTATTCCAAAAAAATAGAGCTGCCTATGATTTTAAATGCGCCGTGACAGGTGAGCGACATCAATGTGGGCGCTGGCTTGGCTTGCCAAATAACATTTGCTGCGGTGCACAAGTCCGCTATTGATGCTGTGGACGGGGCGCCGGGAGACCGGCGGAAGGTAGACGGTGCGAGTCCGTTACGGTGAAGGCGTAGCGAGCCACACCGGCCCCGAGTCATGCGCGTGTGGTCGTGAGGCTGCAAGCGAAGCGTTGATAGGGGAGTGCGTAGGCTAGGTATTGAGCGGCGTAAGACAAGTTCGGGCCGCATCGAGGACTGCAGATGCCGGTGTCCACCGCGAAAATTACAATGTGCCAATGATGGCCAATACATCGACACTGTAGCGGTGGATAGGCTGAAAGCGCTTGACCCCAACCGGCCGATTAGAGAAGCGGACATCAAGCGGATTGTCGCTGAAGTATTAGCGCTTAATTTACGCAACCAGTCGATGGAGCGTCGGAGGGCCCAATATCTACACCTGTGTCGCGTTAGCCTTCGCCAGATATCAACATCAACGAATTTGGTGCGGGAGGATGTCGGTTCAAACCGAGCGGTCGGGTTTTCGGAATTTGGTTGTGGTCGCTGCTGGCGTTCTTGGGGCCGCAACGCTTGCACTCAGCCTAACTGTTTGGTGGCTGCGCTCCGATGCAATCGACGATGCGTCCAAGAACGCCGCCAACCTAGCGATTGTCCTTGCTGAGCAAACTACCCACTCTGTTCAATCGATCGAGCTCGTACTCAATGAGGTTCAAGAGCATCTAGAGCGAATTCGCGTCACGACACCAGAGGCCTTTCGTCGTTTGCTGCATGGCGAGGACACCTTTAAGCTCCTAACCGAGCGCCTTTCGCATCTATCGAACGCCGCACTGATCGCGCTCATTGACAATCGTGGACGGCTCGTGAGCTCGACCAACCAATGGCCGTTTCCCTCGACTGACCTATCCGACCACGAAAATTTCCAGCATTTCCTAAAAAATGACGACAAAGGCATTTACATCGCCAAGCCGGTGACCGACCGCTTTAAAGGCGAGCAAATCGTCCTATTCAGCAAACGTTTCAACAACGCCAATAACGTCTTCATCGGAATGATTTCGATTGGCGTCAAGCTAAGCTATTTCCAGCAGATTTATGGCTCCATCGATTCCTTGCCCAATCAGACAATTGCGCTTTTGCGCACCGATGGCACCGTAATTCTGCGTCACCCCGATACTAAAGATCGGGCGGGCATGGAGATACCTGCGATATCCCCGTGGTACCGATTGATCTCGCAAGGTGGCGGAACCTATCGATCTCCCGGTTACTTCGATGGCATAGCCCGGCAAGTCGCTGTGCGCCCGCTGTCAGCTTACCCTCTCGTTATCGACGTTACGGTCTCCGAAGCCGCGGCGCTCGCGAGCTGGCGTAATCATGCGAGCTTCATAGCGTTCGGGACGCTGCTTGCGCTGTTTTGCTCCGCATTTCTTCTCAAGGTCATGAGCATCAAAGTCCGTCTTCTCATCGATTCTGATGCGACGTCAGCCAAAATAGCCCGCGAGTTGCAGCGTGCGAACGTGACGATCGACGCCGCTCTAAACAACATGTCACAGGGCCTGGTGATGTTTGATTCTTCCGCCCGGCTCATTGTCTGCAATCAACGCTACCGTGAACTATATGGGGTGTCGTCGGAAGCTGTTCAGCCAGGCTGCACCATTCGCGAAATCCTCGACCAACGTGTAGCCATGGGCAATCTTTTCGGTGACGATGTGGATCAGCATATTGCCGAGATCTTGGCTGGTGTGGCTCGAGGACTTGAATTTAGCAGGACGGTGACGCTGCGCGATGGGCGCATCATCCGTAGCGTGAACCATCCGACGGCAGATGGCGGGTGGGTCGCCACCCTTGAGGACATTACCGAGGAAAAGCGTGCGGAAGAACGGATTGTTCACGTCGCGCATCACGATGCACTGACCGGCCTGCCCAATCGCATACTATTTGCCGAGCAGCTAGAACAAGCGCTTAAGCGTGTCCGGAGGGGCGAACGGCTAGCGGTATTTTATATCGACCTCGATCATTTGAAGCGGGTTAACGACACGCTCGGGCACCCGATCGGTGACAAGCTACTCAAAGGCGTTGCCGATCGATTGCGTGGCTGTATCAGAGACATCGACACAGTCGCCCGACTGAGTGGCGACGAATTTGCCATTATTCAATCGTCGATTGATGGGCCGACTGACGCTGGTGCGCTCGCTATTCGAATCCGTGAGGCGATCCGGGCGCCAGCCGATCTTAATGGGCATCAAGTTGTGATGGATGCCAGTATTGGCATTTCCATTGCGCCGGATGATGGGACGGAGCCCGATGCGTTGTTAAAAACTGCAGATATTGCTCTCTACGAAGCCAAGAACAATGGGCGTGGCACCTATTGTTTCTTCGAATTAGAAATGAACGAACGCATGCAGGTTCGGGGCAAGTTGGAACAAGATCTGCAACGAGCGCTTGCCAACGGTGAATTCGAGTTGTTCTATCAGCCCATTGTCAATGTACGCGACAACAAGATCAGCGCGTTCGAGGCATTGCTGCGGTGGCATCATCCCGAGCGCGGCATGGTCTCGCCGAGCGAGTTTATCCCTGTCGCGGAGGAGACGGGTCTCATCATTCCACTGGGCGAATGGGTCTTGAGGACAGCCTGCGCCGAAGCGGCGACTTGGCCTAATGAAATAAATGTTTCCGTCAACGTCTCATCGCTTCAACTGACCAACAAGAATCTTATCAACGTGGTTATCGGTGCGATTGCGTCGGCGCGTATACCAGCCAGTAGGCTAGAAATTGAGATCACGGAATCCGTTTTCTTTAAAAAGACATCCGCCAACATTTCAACGCTGAAGCAGCTGCATGAACTCGGCGTGCGGTTTGTGATGGATGATTTTGGCACGGGGTACTCCTCGCTTGGCTATCTACTGAGTTTCCCCTTCAGCAAAATCAAGATCGACCGCAGTTTCATTACGGGGCTGTCGGACAAAAAGGAATCTCGCGCCATTGTACGGGCAGTCGCTAACCTTGCTCGCGACCTCAAAATGGTTGTTACCGCCGAAGGCGTTGAAACCGATCAGCAATTGGAACAGGTTAAAATACTGGGGTGCACCGAAATGCAGGGCTATTTGTTTAGTCGCCCCCTACCGGCCGCAGAAATACGCCGGAAATTCCTGCTGAACAGAAAAAATACCTCGCACGCGGCATAATTATTCCGACACTGTCCGTTCTGTCATTAGGCGGACAAACCGTAGATGGCCAAAATCGACCAATGTCCGCCTTGGTCAAAAGCGGACAAACTTTTGATGCTTTTGAGCGTTGCATAAGCTCGCGGCACAAGCCAAAATGACTGAGCCTCCCCAAAACGTAGAGGAAGGAAAACTCATGAGCGCGAACAACACATTTCTCGCGGTGTTTCTCGCCAGCAAGACGAACCCGCGAATGACAGCATGGAATGCTCTTCCAGAAGCGGACCGACTCGCTAAACAAAAAGAGGGGATAGCGGCTTGGAAGGCGTGGGTCGAAAAAAACCAACCCTCAATTGTTGGCATGGGCGGGCCGCTCGGCAAGACCAAAAAAGTCTCGCAGCGGGGGATCGAAGATACGAGCAATGAGATGGGCGCCTTCATGGTCGTTCGTGGTGACTTGCATGAAGCTGTGGCCAAACTCTTTGAGGGCCATCCACACTTTACGATGTTTCCAGGGGAACGCGTCGAGATTATGCCCGTTCTTCCGATACCGGGCACCTAAGCGGCAGCGGAAGCACCACTATTCCTTAAGCCGGCGCCTGGAATCAAATGAAATCCGATTACGCACCTATCAACGGCCTCAAAATCTATTATGAAATTCACAGTGCCAACCCAGCGCGGGTTCGGCTGGTTGCCTCTGACCTGACGGATCTTTTGTACCAGCGCGGTTGAGAGACTATTGCGTGCAAGGGCAACGTCCCATTCGTCCTTGCTGATGCTTTGGTTGTCACGGACGATATTATCGTAAGGCACCATGTGAAGCGGTGCATTGAGGCTCGTTGCCAAAGCGTTCGCTATTACAACCAGTATGCCGCCGAGCTCTCTTTGCGGATTGCGTGTACAAGTACCGAATCAGAAATAATCAACCCCGCGCGGAGTGTGCCCTTGGGTGTGAGTAGTTGCGTCGATTGCTTTGCGCAATTGCCTGACCTGTCACGGGGAGGATTGCCACGAGCATCAGCGCCGCAAATAGGTGCAAAAAGGCATTGTGTCCTGCGTCGGCAACTCCCCCTTGTTCGAACATGGCTGGTGCGGCAAATTGGCCAGACGTTTGGCGAGTGGCATTAATGGTAGTCGCACAGAGGGACTCTGCGCTTCCTCGCGACATGCGATGGCTGGCGTTTTGGCAAGAAATGCGGTGGCGTTTCTGGCGTTTGCCGGCGCTTTCAGTGATCTATCGGCTTTACGAGCAGCGCCTTCTCGCGCAGGTACAAGCCTTTCCGCTGCCGCGCCACATCGGTATCATCCTGGACGGCAATCGCAGGTTCGCTCGACGACACAACCTGACCGACCCGCAGGAGATCTATAATGCGGGTGCCCAAAAACTCGACGACTTGCTTGATTGGTGCGCCGATCTTGGGCTTGGAGCTATCACACTTTGGGTGTTGTCGACCGATAACTTTGACCGCTGCGCGGAAGAGCTTTCTGGCATCCTGATGGCGTTGGAAGGCAAGCTGACGGCACTGGCGAATGACCCGCAGATTCACCATCGGCGCATTTGCGTACGTGCCGTCGGACGGCTTGACCTGTTACCAGAGTTGACGCGTGCAGCCGTGCACGCGGCGGAAGCCGCGACTAAGGGATACAATGGAATGTATCTGACAATCGCTGCGGCTTATGGTGGGCAACAGGAGATCACAGACGCGGTCCAATCGCTTTTGCGAGAGCAGCTCAAGGCCGGGAATACATTTGAACAGGCAATTGAGCTAGTGACGCCCGATGCGGTTGGTCCCTATCTCTATTCCCCCGAGCTGCCCGATCCCGATTTGATCATCCGTACGAGCGGTGAAATTCGGCTTTCCGGCTTTTTGTTATGGCAAAGTGCCTACAGCGAATTTCACTTCACGGACGTTTTCTGGCCCGAGTTTCGTCGGATCGATTTCTTGCGAGCGATTCGTGCCTTCCAGCAACGCCATCGGCGCCATGGACTATAGAATTGCCCCTGAGAAGTTTCCTCGCAAACATTCTACGCGGCTATACCAGTGGCCTGTTCTAAAAATACTGGATTGAATGTTTAATCGGTAGCAATGCGATCATTTATCCGACCGCGCATTCGTCAAGTATGCGGAGGCGCGTAATATCGTTTGGATTGGATGGTAGGAAAGGCCGCCTATGAATGCGACCATTCAAGCTTTCGTCTCGGGTGTTGCCCAAACCATTAAATGAAACTCATGATGGCAAGCGTGACATCTAAAAATGCGGATTTCCGTTTCTCCGCGTGGCTCAACTTTGAATATGCGCATTTCTTTTCCGCACCGGCAATCGGGTAGCTCCGTCGATCCCGGCGCCAACAAATTCTCTAACGAGTTCAAAAGGCCTCCAAAGGGCGGCGCAACGTTTTGTATGCTATCGGTTTTAGCTAAAGCGAGCAACGCTTGAGCGGGGTCAACCTTAATTCTAAAATCCGCCAGCACCAGAAACTATGAGTATCTGCCCAGATTTCTCGTTTCGCAGATTATTCAATCCGGTCGAGGACGTCTTCCCATCGCTCAAAAGGCCGCTGACGGGTGAACTTGGCGTTTAGCATGGCGCGGGCTCGCCGTGCCATTTCCGCAGTCATTTCGGGGTCGGTCGAAAGGCGACTTCTTGCGTCCGCAAGCGCATCTGACTGGCGCTCGGACTGCCGCCGGGAGAAGAAGCCCACTGGACCGGCCGGATGCTGGCGAATGGCTGGCACGGCATCCCCTCTGGACATTCCTCTTCACTCCGACATCAGCGTCCCGGCTAAACGCGATCGAAGGCTTCTTCGCCAAACTCACACGCAGACGCCTCAAGCGCGGCGTGTTCCGATCTGTCGTTGATCTGCAAGTCGCAACCAACCGTTTCGTCGCAGAGACAAATGCCGATCCCAAACCCTTCGTATGGACCGCCGACCCAAAACGGGTCCTCGCCGCTGTCAAACGTGGGAAGCAAACGTTAGAGTCAGTCCACTCTAGGCTTATGAAACCGGCGCAGATCAAATTTCAAACAGCATAGTGTTATTCAGCTGCTTGAGAGTGACCGACCTTGCTGTTGCGGACGACTTGCTTTTGAATCCACGCATAGGTCCTCTCTAAGCCGCACATAAGCTGCTCCGTTGGTTCCCACGCAAGCTTTGCTTTGATCAGACGATTATCAGATCTGCGACCGCGAACGCCCATCGGGCCGGGCACATGGGTAATCGATAAGCGCTTTTTTGAAATTGCGATGACCATCTCCGCTAGCTGATTAATCGTGACCATCTCCTCAGAGCCAATATTTACCGGCCCCGCAAAAGATGAACGCATTAAGCGGACCACTCCTTCAAGGCAATCATCGATATAGAGAAACGATCGTGTCTGTTTGCCATCGCCCCAAATCTCGATCGTCCCATTGTTTTGTGCTGATGCGACCTTTCGGCAAATTGCAGCGGGCGCCTTTTCTCGTCCGCCAATCCATGTACCCTCCGGGCCGAAAATATTATGAAAGCGAGCAATGCGGCAATTCATTCCGTAGTTTCGGTTGTAAGCTAGATAAAGACGCTCACTGAACAATTTTTCCCATCCATATTCGCTGTCGGGGTTCGCTGGATAGGCCGAATCTTCTGCACAATTTGGGTTGTCCGGATCTTCCTGATTGTGGGAGGGATACATACAAGCCGAGGAAGAGTAAAAGATGTTCTTAATGTTGCGGCGGTAACAGGCATCAAGAGCAGTAAGATTGATGGTCGCAGAATTATGCATGACGTCTGCATCGTGCTCACCGGTAAAAATATAGCCGGCGCCGCCCATGTCTGCAGCTAGCTGATAGACCTCGTCAAACCGACGATCTACGACCTGCCGGCAAATATATTGATCACGCAAGTCCCCGATAACAAAGTCGTCAGCAACAGTATCGGAAAACTCTGGATATTTGAGATCAACTGCTCTCACCCAAAAGCCTTCAGACTTCAATCGTCGAACCAAGTGAGATCCAATGAAGCCACCGGCTCCAAGTACTAAAGCCGCACGCATCTCGTTACTCCTTTATTAGGAAGCAAGTTGAATAAGGGCCACTTCGGGCGAATTTAGAAATAGACCATTATAAATTAGGCCAATAAAATACGCGGTTAAAGCAACAGCCAGAAACTCAATCGTTGCGTAAATAAAGCGAACAGTATTTAGAGTTGTCGTGCTCTGAGAATCTATTCTGTCAAGCATGGCGACGCACTGGCCTACTATGGTAACGTTCTTAGAGTCCGTTTCGAAACCCTCCGCCGAGGCGTTCAAGAGCAGCGTTGCTCGCTGATTCGCGATTTCAAAGTCCCGATTTTTCAGACTTTTTGTCGTTCCGGAAGACTAATACTGACGGGCCTCAGTGGGTTTCGAAACGGCCTCTTAGTAAAACTGTATAGACTAATACATCATCTCAACCCCTACGAGAAGACCTTGGATGGGCGTTGGTTAAGTAGGGTTACTTGGTGTGTTCCTGCGTGCGATCCGCACTTTCCAGCAACGCCATCGGCGCCATGGACAATAGAAACAACCCTCAGGTTTGTCCGGATTCAATCAAATTGGTGCGTCAATGATCTTACGCTTGAATAAAGTTATGGAGTCGTTGCAATTACTCGGGCTATGCGGCTAAGCGCCGCGGTAAGGCCGGCGACGTCTCCCGGTTCGAACTCGCTCATAGATCAATCCCTTAGATCGTGCGCAGAGCAAATGAACGTCGGAGTCTTCGGGTCCAATAAATAGAACGGGCTTGCGCGATGAAAGGCAGGCATAAACTTTCGACGGTAGAACAAATCCCGAGAAGCGAGGCCGTAAAGTAATCAGATGGACATCGGCTGCCGCAAGCAAAGAAGGAAGGTCTGCGAGCGGAATCGGCTGCGTACGTACGACTGGCACGCCAGCCTTGCGCAGTCGCTTTTCGACCACGTCAGCATTACTGCCCGACGCATTGAGCCAAAGCACAAAGCGGCCCGGACCTTGATGGTAATCGTGAATGAGCCCGTCAATGATCGTATTGACCTCGTGGGCCACGCCATAATTGCCGGAATAAAGCAACACCAGATGTCCGTCTAATTCGCGCGGCCGAGCTATTGGAGTCTCGCGGCCAGTGACCTCGATTGGTGACGGGTCGCGTTTGAGCACAACCTTGTCAGGAGAAATTCCACCGGCTTTCAATCGACGGCCCTGGTCCTCGCCCAGAGTTTCAAAAACATCGACGCGGCGACGCAAAAACCAGGTAACCGTTTCAAACAATGCCAAGGGTAGCGAACGGCGGCCCGCATCAGCGATAAGAACTTCCGGGTAAAAATCCGTGATGCGGTAAGTCAATCGCGCACCCCTTAGATATTTCACGGCGACGGCGAAGATCAGCATAAAAGGTGGCGCGCCCGTGAACAAAATGTCGGCGCCCCGAGACGCAGGATTCCTGACAACTGTCGACATCAGTCGCCAATTGGTTTTTAACGTCCACCACAAACGCTGCAGGCGGCGTGATTTATCATACCGCTGGACGGCGATGCGCCGGATTTCAAGTGAACCGACGCCGCAAGGCTCATTGTGTACGTCCGCGTTGCCGCTGCTTAAGCCTATGAGATGGACATGGCGGCCAGCGCGTGCAAATTCTCGCGCGAAGATCGTTGCATATTGACCGACAGCACCAAAATCCGGTGGCAGCCAATCGACGACATAGAATAGAGGAGGCGAGGCCGCTTCGTGGTTTGGCTCTTCTCGCGGTTGATTTAGCTTTGCCATTGCGAAGACATTGGCTTGGCTAGGTCCGTGAATGGACCTTTCCCAGACGAGCAGTGGAATGGCAGGGATGACCGGGAACTATCATCCCAAACAAGTGTGGTGTGATTTGCGGCCATAAAATATTTACATTATAATATTAACGGGATTAACCGGTTATTTGTGACAAATCAATGGCGTGTATCAGATGGCGTATGAAGGATAGTATTGACTTGGGGGCCCGCACAATCAAAGATTGAAAGTGCTATCGGGGCAAAAGGTACCATTAGTAAACGGCAGTGTCCGGGGTTCGTCCCGGTAGTGAAGGGCAAGCGTCTCAATATGAATACCGATCAGTGTTCGCGTTGGTACGTCGTCCAGACCCATCCTCATTCAGAGAAGAAGGCGTCTTGGCATCTAGGACGCCAAGGGTTTGAGACCTATCTGCCGCGTTATCTCAAGCAGCGGCGACATGCACGCCGCATTGAAAGCGTCGCTGCCCCGTTATTTCCCCGTTACCTGTTCGTTGCGGTCGAATTGGCGACGCAACGCTGGCTTTCAATTGATTTAACCATTGGCGTTACCAGGCTGGTCCGTCATGGCGACCGTCCTGCCGCGGTGCCGGTCTCTGTTCTCGAGACACTGAGGTGCCGGGAGGACGTTAATGGGTTAGTGCAGCTCGAGCGACGACCGCGGTTTTTGCCCGGCGACAAGGTCAATATTATTGGCGGCGCTTTCCAGGACTGCTGTGGTCTCTACGAAGGCATGGCCAGCCATGAGCGTGTTGCGATATTGCTCGAACTGCTCGGGCGCAAAGTACGGGTCGTCCTGGATCCAGCAATTATTGATGCGGCTTGATTGACCCGGTCGGACGACGAGGCGCTGGCGGTTTGGCGCACGCATCCAGATGAAATTGTGCGTGAGCCCGCCATGCGCATTGACCCACGCCTTTATACCCGCGGGATAAGAACCCCATAGCATCGCGGTAGCCTGCGGCAGATGTGCAAGGTGAAAACCGAAACTTGCGTCGGACGTGACGCAGATCCTGCTTCGCGGAATGTGGCCGAGAAGAACCGTGCAGGCCGATTGGCAGGGGCCAACAATACGCACACTCACACCGCGCTGCGCGGGCCCAGCCCAGCGCGCATCATAAGTGGCAACAGAACCGCCGTGACTGTCGGATATGTCGATCGTTTCCGCCCGGACAGGCAGTGCGGCGAACAAAAAGACGACAACAAACCAAGCGACTTTCATTGGCATGCCCCCTATTTGCGAAGTCGAGACGCGTGGCTAGGCAAACAGAAGCGATACTCACTTCGGGCTCTCGTTAATCTCCCCCCAAAACACGCCCAAAAGCAACAAGAAGTCGAAAGGATGCATTGACAAAGGCCACAGCTTAATTAGAGATTTATGGGTGGTATTGGGGGGCACCATCATCATCACAACTCACTTTGCATCGCAGTCGGTTTAGTAGCCGAGACGAGCAGCGCGACCGATTAGTGTCGAGCACTCGCTGCGGCTACACGATGGCCGTCAGATCGTGACAGGGCGCGCGAATGAATAAACTACACATCGCGCTTTTATTTTGGTTGCCGCAATCGCAGCGACGCCTTTCGCGTGAAAGGCGAATACGGTCGAACCATTACCGATTTTAGGGTGGCGATCCGGCGCAACCCTAAAATAGCTGACGACATCCATGGCTTCGCGTTGCAGGAGTTGGCGACATGACAACGTATACGTTTTCTCCCATTGATGTTCCGATGGCCGCCGCCACCGGTGCGTTTGGCATTAACGACTTGGGCCAGGTCGTCGGGACCTACTTTGACAGCAGCCTTAGGCTGCATGGCTTCTTCTACAGCGGCGGCACCTACACTCCACCACTCAATGCTCCGTCGAGCACCGGCACCATTGCGCAAGGCATCAACGACGCCGGGCAGATCGTCGGGCAATATGCGGACGGCAGCGGCGCGCAGAACGGCTTCCTCTATAACAGCAGCACCTTCTCCTACACCACGATCGACTTTGCCACCAATGTTGAGACGCAAGCTAATGGCATCAACGACTTGAGCCAGATCGTCGGGTCCTACACCGCCACCGTTAAAGTACCCGGCGACCACGGCTTCCTATTCCCATTAAACAGCGGCAACGGCATAACCACGCTCGATGATACGGTGTCAGGCGCCCATGACACCCACGCTTATGGCATCAACGATCTGGGCCAGATCGTCGGGAACTTCACAGGCAGCCTCCACGTGCTCGGCTTCATCGACAACGGCGGCATCTACACCACGCTCGACTTGGGCGCCGAGGGCACCTTCGCGCAAGGCATCAACGATGCCGGGCAGATCGTCGGATACTACGTAGACAGCAGCGGCACAGACCACGGCTTCCTCTACAGCGGCGGCACCTACACTATTATTGATGATGCTTTGGGCACTGGCACTGAATTGTTGGGCATCAACAACGCGGGGCAGATCGCCGGGTACTACACGGACAACCTCGGCGCGGAGCATGGCTTCCTTGCTACGCTTCCGACGACGACCAGTTATTCGTTTACTACCCTAAACGCTCCGTCGGGCACCGGCGGCACCGCAGCGTATGGCATCAACAACACGGGCCAGGTCGTTGGGAACTACACGGACAGCAGCGGCGCGGTGCACGCCTTCCTCTATAACAGCAGTAACTTCGCCTACAGCACGCTAGACTATCCGTCACCCGCCATTGACTCGGGGGCCGACGGCATCAACGATGTAGGCCAGGTCGTTGGGTTGTACGTGGATAGCAGCGGCACGTCGCACGGTTTTAGTGAAGCCGGCGGCCTCCACTTCACGCTCGCCGATACGGTGTCAGGCGCCCATGACACGCAAGCTTATGGCATCAACGACGCTGGCCTGATCGTCGGGAACTTCACAGGCAGCCTCGGCGACGTGCTCGGCTTCATCGACAACCGCGGCATCTACACCACGCTTCTCGATCCGTTGGACGCCAAGGGCACCTTCGCGCGAGGCATCAACGACGCCGGGCAGATCGTCGGATACTACATAGACAGCACCGGGACGCCGCACGGCTTCCTTTACAGCGGCGGCACCTACACCACGCTTGATGACCCATTGGGTGCCAAGGGCACCTTGGCACAAGGCATCAACGACTTGGGCCAGATCGTCGGATACTACAAAGACAGCAGCGGCACAGAGCACGGCTTTCTCTATAGCGGCGGCACCTACACTAAGCTTGATGACCCATTGGGTGCCAAGGGCACCGAACCGCATGGCATCAACGACACGGGCCAGGTCGTCGGGTACTACGCAGACAGCAGCGGCGCGGATCACGCTTTCCTTGCCAACCCTTCGCCTGCGACGACGACGCCTCCCACCTCGGTCCAGCAGGAAGTGCTTGGCCTTTATGCGGCGCTCTACAACCGCGCTGCCGATTTCCCCGGCTATTCGTTTTGGGTCGGCACCGATGGCCAGCAAGCTGACTCAGGCGGAGTGACGGTCGCCAATGCCGGCACCACTGCGGTCACGCTCAACGACGCAGGCGTGCTGGGACAAGCCTTCGTTAATACGCAGGCTGCGTTCTTCAATGCAACCTATGCCAGCCTGACCGATAGTCAGTTCATCAATGCGCTCTATGTCAACATCGGCGGCAATGCCGGCGATCCCAGTGGGGTTGCCTATTGGCAGGGCTTGTTGGCGCAGGCCGAGGCGGGCGGCGCGAGCGTGCAGGCGGCGCGCGCTGGCCTGGTCGGACAATTCGTCCACGATCTGATCGACTTCGATCTTACGCCCGGTGCCACGGCGCTGGGATTAACCGCAGCACAATATCAGCAGGCGCAAACGCGCGAGGCCGCTATCAACGACAAGATCGCGGTGTCGCTGGGCTATTCGAACATCTCGCAGCAGACCGGCGGCAGCATCCTCGACGCACATACTGTCGGCGATGCGGCCTATAACGCGTCGGTCACGATCATTCAGGGGGTAACATCCGACCCCGGCACGGTCACTGCTGCGATCACCGGGATCAGCACTGCTGTGGCTCACCAGGATCTCACATTGATCTGAGTGGCGGTGCGAAGGGGGAATTCGAACGAACAATTACCGATTTGGGGGCGGCGATTCGCCGCAATCCAAAAACCACTGATAGCGTCCGCGGCTTCGCGTTGCAGGAGTTGGAGACATGACGACGTATACGTTTTCTCCAATTGACGATCCGTTGGCCACCACCGGGGGCACCGACGCGTCTGGTATCAACGACTTGGGCCAGATCGTCGGGAGCTACGGCAGCTTTCCGTATCACGGCTTCCTCTACAGCGGCGGCACCTACTATGCCGCCAATAGCGACCTTTCGACGGCTGAGTTCGTTTGTCCTCTTTACCCCTGCCGGCTCAACCGATCGACGCAACACAGGCATTAAATCTCTCCGCAGGGGTTTCAAATTGCAAGGTCTCTCGTGGCCGTTCGTTGAGTTGACGCGCTACTTTGTTGAGATGAGCTTGCGAGTGCACCGATAGGTCGGTTCCCTTCGGAAAGTACTGTCTCAGCAGGCCGTTGGTGTTCTCGTTGGACCCGCGCTGCCATGGGCTCTGTGGATCGCAGAAGTAGACGTCGATATTGGTCGCCAAGGTGAAGCGCCGATGATCCGTCAGCTCCTTGCCACGGTCCCAGGTCAGCGACTTATACAGCTCATTCGGTAGCTTCTTTGCCTGCTTGATGAGCGCGGAGATGACCGTCTGGGTCTCCTTCTGCATCGATGCCGTGGACCTGGAATACCGACTTGGCAATATCGAGACCGATAGTCGTGACCGTATGCATGCTTGGCTCCTCCAATTGTGGGGGCCTTAACAGCACCCACATTCATGGCACTCACGTGCCGGTGGAGGAGCCGTCCACAGCATCAAAAGCGGACTTCGGATTGTCGCTCCGATATTAAGTCTTCATTTACGCAACCAGTCGATGGCGTTTTGGTCAATACCAAACCGTGACGAGTGCGGCGTTAGCCTTTGCCAAAGCTTACCATCAACGAACTGGTGCGTGCGGATGCCGATTCGAGCCGACCGATCGAGTATTCGGAAACTGGTTGTGATCGCTGCTGGCCTTCTTGGAGCCGCAGTGCTCGCAATTGGTCTGACTGTTTGGTGGCTGCGCTCTGATGCAATCGCCGACGCGACGAGCGATACCGGCAATCTAGCAACCATCCTCTCTGAGCAGACAAATCTAGCGGTTCAATCGATCGATCTCGTTATAAACGAGATTCAAGAACGATTGGAAAACCTCGGTGCAAGGACCCAAGATAATTTTGGCTATCTCAAACAGGACAAGACCACGTATAATTCACTGACGGACAGCTTGTCGCATTTGTCGCAGGCTGCACTCATCTCGCTCGTTGACAAGAATGGACAGGTAGTGGTGGCCACCCAAAAGTGGCCAACGCCGCCGATTAACCTCAATAACCGGGACTATTTTCAGCACTTTAAAAATAACGACGACAAAGGCATCTACGTCGGCAAACCCGTCCACGATCACATAACGGGGCTGGAAACGATATTCTTCGGGAAGCGCATCAACGATTCTAACAACGCATTTCTCGGAATGATCATTGTTGGTGTCCGGGTCACCTATTTCCAACGTATCTACAATTCTATTAAGTCGCTACCCGATCAGTCATTTCTACTCTTGCGCAACGACGGGACTGTAATTCTCCGCTACCCCGACCTTAAAGATCGGGGCGGCGAGATGATGCCGGAAGACTCGCCTTGGTACCGATTGGTTTCGCAAGGTGGCGGAGCCTATCGATCGCCCGGGTACTTCGATGGCGCAGCCCGTCTAGTCGCCGTGCGCCCGCTATCGGATTATCCCCTCGTCATCAACGTCGCTGTTTCGGAAACCGCGGCGCTCGCGGGCTGGCGCAATCATGCGCTAACGATCGGGATCGGCACTGTTTTGGTGATTATTTGCTACGTATTTCTTCTTAAGGCATTGACCAGTCATATCAAGCGTCTTGTGAGGTCCGAAGCGGCGCTCGCCGATGAACGGACGAAGGTTGACGCGGCTTTGAGCTCCATGTTGCAAGGCCTTGTGATGTTCAATTCGTCGGCCCGACTTGTCGTCTGCAATAGACGATACCTCGACATGTACGGTCTATCGCCCGATATCGTGAAGCCCGGCTGTGCGCTCAGTGAACTTCTCAAGCAACGCGTGGCGACCGGCACTTTTTTTGCCGTTGATTCCGAACAATACATTGGCGAGCTGATGGCAGGCGCACAGCAAGGAACGAGCGTGCGCAAGTTAACAACCCTGAGCGACGGGCGCATCATTTCGGTTATCAACCGGCCGGTCGTAGGCGGTGGATGGGTTGCCACCCACGAGGACGTCACCGAATTAAGGCGAGCGGAGGAGCGCATCGCCCATGCTGCGCACCATGACGCACTGACCAATCTGGCCAATCGAACACAGTTCGGTGAGCAGCTTAACCAGGCGCTCAAGCGAGTTGGCCGCGGCGAGCGTTTTGCGGTGCTCTACCTCGACCTCGATAACTTCAAGTTCATCAACGATACGTTCGGACATTTGTGCGGCGACGAATTGCTGAAGGCTGTTGCGGGCCGGCTGCAAAACTGCGTCAGAGACCTGGATGCTCTTGCGCGCTTGGGAGGCGACGAATTCGGCATTATTCAGGCCGCCGTCGAGCAGCCGTCAGATGTCGCCTATCTGGCAGCGCGAATCCAAGAAGCATTCAAAGAACAATACGACATTGCCGGTCACCACCTTTTCGTGGAGGCCAGTATCGGCATTGCCGTGTCTCCAGACAACGGTGTTGAAGCAGAGCAACTGTTGAAGAATGCTGATATGGCCATGTATCAAGCTAAAGCCAATGGGCGCGGCACATTCTGCTTCTTTGAGCGGGAGATGGACGCGCGTGTGAAGGCGCGGAGCGCGCTCGAATTTGAGTTACGCCAGGCGATCATGTGCAACCAATTCGAGCTTTACTATCAGCCGTTCGTCAATCTCCAGAACGGAGCGATCACCGGCTGCGAAGCGCTTTTGCGCTGGCACCATCCCGAACGCGGCCTAATCATGCCCGCGGAGTTCATCCCGATCGCTGAAGAGACTGGCCTCATCAATCAGCTTGGCGAATGGGTGCTGAGAACGGCCTGTGCCGAAGCCATGACTTGGCCGGACGACATCAAAGTCGCGGTCAATGTCTCGCCGGTTCAATTCAACAATCAGGCTCTAGTGTTGACGGTCATCGGCGCTCTGGCGGCGTCGGGGCTGCCGCCACGCAGGCTGGAACTGGAGGTTACCGAGACGGCTATTATTCATGATGAGGAGGGAACGCCCGTTAAGCTATCTCAGTTGCGGGAGTTGGGCGTGAAAATTGCGCTGGACGATTTCGGGACCGGGTACTCTTCGTTGAGCTATCTACACCGCATTCCATTCGACAAGATTAAGATCGACAAGTCATTCATCGATAATATCGCGAGCAACGACCGTTCTTTAGCCATCGTACAAGCGGTCATTATGGTTGCCAAAACGCGCAATGTCACTGTCGTTGCTGAGGGCGTCGAAACCGAACAACAAAGGGAATTGCTCCGCACGGTAGAATGCGCCGAGATGCAAGGCTACCTGTTTAGCCGTCCGGTGCCTGTGCAGGACCTATTGCAATTCTTTCCGGCACGCGCTCAGACGGCAGCGGACACGGCGAGCGCGGCATAGTTTTCCGAAAATGTCCGCTGTGGGTCATTTGCGACTGAGCTGATCAAGCCTGACGGCTTCGTTTGTCTACTCTAAGTCCAATAGCGTCATTGATGCTGCAGCGCGGCGAATGCAGCGAAGTGCGATAAGCGGCCGTGAGCATGTGCAACAAATCCACGAAAGCTTGTTATGCTTCGCGGGTTGTGTGTACCGAAAATTAGATTCTGCAATATTCGTGGTGAAGGCCACCGAGAACTGGGTATGACGTGATGGCACCGAGGCGCTCGATCGCGCGATGGAACGGCGCGTCCTTGTTCAGGGAACGATGCGTCCTCGAACTCATTATAGTAGGCGGCATATGCGCCCAGGATCCGGTGCAGGTGTGCTTCACCGAATACGATCATGTGGTCCAGGCACTCCCGGCGGATCGAGCCGATGAGCTGCTCAACGTAAGCGTTTTGCCAGGGTGATCGGAACGCAATCGGCCGATCTCGAATACCCATGGCGCGCAGACGCTGCACGAAGACTGGCCCGTACGAGGTAATAGTCTCTCAATCGCGCTGGTACAAAAGTACCGTCAGGTCACTACTTCGCGTCGTTCCGCTATCCCATCGGCAAACGGCATGTGTTGGCTGATTCGGAAAACGTGACGACGGCCTCGCCGCTTGGGGTTCGATTCGCGGCCTTTTACGTAGAGCAGCGGTTTCCTAAACCGTTGCCACCCATCCTGTATCTTGCAGTGCCGTTTTGTCCCGAAAAATATGGCTTTCTTCACGGGTTGCTGACCGTTCCATAGTGCCATTTCCCACCCTGTAGTGAGGAGTTCGGTGGGAAATCGGGTGGGAAAAATCGGACCATCATTTAGCAAGCTTCGTCAATGCTAAGAGGACAACCTGAGAATAGCAGACAGGCTTTGATCTCGATCAGTCAAAGTGGCCTGACCAATTGTTCAATTTAGCCTGAAGGCGTAGCGAGTCGCATCGCAAAAACCACGATGTTTTCCAATAGTCACATGGCCTTGATTTTTGTCAAAGCTAGCAATAGCGCCGCCGACCAAATTATGGTATGGGCGTATCATGAAAGAAGGAATTATGTAATGGCCGATCAGCCAAAATACTCGTCTGCAAAAATATCTCGACGTTCAGTATTACTACATGGGGCAGCGTGTGCGACGGGCGTCGCGACAATTCTCGTCGCTGACGCAAATTATGCAAAGGCAAATCCGTTGCCGCAAAAATCTGTCCAATATCAAAGCACTCCGAAAGGTGATCGTCAGTGCAGCGGTTGTTCTTTGTTTGTGGCGCCGAATGCCTGCAAGAACGTCGCTGGCGATATTAGTCCAAACGGTTGGTGCATGCTTTGGCGGAAGGCTTGAACTCTCTTGACGTGTGTTCAAGGCGGTCTTGACCGTTGAACTATCCCATGAATCAGCTGAAGTTGCTGAAGTGGGGGAGTACAACATATTATATTCAGCGGGGGCGTGGGATGTTTCCGATAAGGGATCAAGCGCACCTCGATAGACCCGCGCAAAAAATATTAGCGGGAGTGGGCTTAGTCGCGACGACGGCCATCTTTGGCTTTATTTTAAGCGCCGTAACGTTTGGTGCGATCTCTCCCGCCGACGCATTGCCGAGTTTCGCGCGGCAAACCGGGCAACCCTGCGGCACTTGCCACACCGATTATCCGGGGCTTACTCCCTACGGCCGCTTGTTCAAGTTGGGTGGCTACACGGCAGGCGGTGGCAAATACCGATCAACACTTTTTCCTTCACAGAGTGATTCGGCGAAAGCCCTCGCGGCGTACACAAAGAAATGGGGATCGGATATGCCAACCAAGGCGCCGTCCGACACCAGCCAAGACCTTCCTTATGCGCCACCAATTTCGATGATGGCGATCGTCGGCTTCACCCACACGCAAGCAAACCAAGACCCAACCGGTTCGCCATATGCCGCAAACAATAATGTTGTCGTTGCGCCTGTCAGTCTTTTCTACGGCGGTGCGATTACCGATCACATCGGCGCCTTTGCGCAGTTGACGTATAATAACGCTCCGTTTGGCGCCCAGGATCCCGCCGATCCATACACAAGTAAATTATGGACGTGGGATAATGTGGATGTTCGCTATGCCAACACCGGCAGCATAGGCAATATGCCTATTACGTACGGCATTACCGCAAACAACAACCCGAGCGTCCAGGATCCGTGGAACACCACGCCTGCCTGGTCATTTCCATATGCTGTGTCGAACATAGCGCCCACGCCGGGCGCTGGAACGTTGATTGATGGCACGTTCGCCGCGCATGTGGGAGGCGTGGGCGCGTACGCTTGGATCAATAATTTGGTGTATTTGGAATTGTCCGGCTACCGGACGGTCAGTCACGATGCCCAGGCCAAATTGGGCGCCGACCCCTTTGGCGCCCCCGGAATGTTTGATGGCATTGCGCCGTATTGGCGCGCAGCCATGGAACCGCATTGGGGAAACCACTGGCTTGAGTTTGGAGCCTTCGGAATGTCTGCGCGTATCCATCCATGGACATTTACGATGGATCCGAACGGGTTTTACAATAATGAAACGTTTCCTCAAGCCGATCGGTACAACGACATCGGCTTCGACTCGCAATACCAATATCAGGGGGATAATTATTGGATCACGCTACGTGGGTCTTATATCCATGAAAACCAAACGCTTGATGCGAGTTCTCTCAATCTTGGTACCAACCCGACAAATACATTGAATACGTTTAGGGCGCTTGCCTCACTGGCTTATGGCAACGACAATCGGGTCGTGCTGACCGGTCAGTATTTCAACACGTGGGGCTCGTCAGACACGGCGTTGTATGGCGGTAATCCCGGGTGTGCATGTAGTCCGAATAGCGACGGCTACATCTTCGAGATTGCCTACATCCCGTTCATTTCCAGCCAGGCCCCAGGATGGCCTTGGGCTAACGCACGCGTCGGGCTCCAATACACCTACTACAACAAGTTTGATGGGGACTCTGTCTTCGCTCACGATAACAACACGCTGTTCGCATACATTTGGTTCGCTTTGTGATCATTTGGGATGTTCTAGATACCGCTAACCTACAAAAGCGAATTTACGAGTGAAGGTCTGATTATGAAAGCCATCCGTTTTAAATCGGTGTTGCAGATTGCGATCCTTGCGGTTGCTTTCAACACGGCGGCGCGCGCATCGGATGACAAGGCTGCCGCAGCCGTTTCCAAGCACGACTTACAGGCCAAGGTCGACTATTGCGAAACTTGCCATGGTTTGTCGGCCCGCGGCTTTGTTGGATTTCACCCCATACCGCGGCTTGCGGGACAACAAGTCGAATACATCGAGAATGAGTTAAAAGGATTTGTTGAGCACAAACGGGAAAATAAGGAGTTGCCGTCTAGCACCAATATCATGTTCAACGTGGGCCATGTCCTGAGCCCGGCGATGATACATGCTCTGGCCACGCATTTTCATGACCTCAATCCCAAACCGTTTGGGGGCGCGCCAAAGGAAATCGTGGCAGCGGGAAAGAAAATTTTTGATGATGGAGTTCCAAGCGCCGATGTTCCGGCATGCGGCACCTGCCACGGTGCGGACGCCAAAGGCAACGGAGCATTTCCTCGGCTAGCCGGTCAGCTTTATTCTTACATTGTGACCCAATTGACGAATTGGGCCAAGGAGCGTGCGGAGGAAAACTCGAACATCATGGCGCCGATCGCGCATGGATTGACCAAGTCACAAATCGAAGCGGTCGCGGCCTATGTAAGTTATCTGGAATAACTCTTTCTTTTTGGTCCGGATCATCAAGCTCATCGAGTCAAAAATGGTGCGTCCCGGGCAAGACTGAATAAGCAACTGCACCCCCGCGCCGCGGCGGTGGAAAGTGGTGAGGAAGCGATGAACTTAAGTTACCGGCGCAATAACGCGACTCCGTTAAACGAAACAATCGGACGCCGGTTTATGAAGGCCGTCAGCTTGCAGACGACATTGCAACTGACGTTTCTGGCAATAGTTTTGTCGGCGATGGGCCGCGCGGATGCCAAAGACGCGGCCGCCGTTTCGAAGCAAGAAGTGCAAGCCAAGATCAGGTACTGCCAAGATTGCCATGGGCTATCGGGGCAAGGTTTCCGCGGATTTTTCCCCATACCGCGACTTGCTGGCCAGCAGCCCGAGTATTTGAAGAATCAGTTACAGGCCTTTGTCGAGCGCCGGCGGACGAACAATATCATGTTCAACGTGGCTCACGTTTTGAAGCCTGCGATGATAACGGCCATTGCCACGAGTTTTCAGGGGCTCAATCCGAAGCCTCTCGGGGGCGCTCAGAAGAAACTTGTGGCGGCAGGCAAAAACATTTTCGAGAACGGAGTTCCTGACGCCAATGTTGCCGCGTGCGCCGCTTGCCACGGCCCGGAGGCTACCGGTCATGGAGAAATCCCCCGGTTGGCAGGTCAGCTCGATTTTATGTCGTCATGGAATTGACGACCTGGACTCATGAACGCGGTCAAAATCCGGCGAACCCGGACACATCAACTATCATGAAGCCGGTTGCGCACAGTTTGACCAAGCCGCAAATCGAAGCCGTCGCCGCCTACGTCAGTTCTCTGAAATAAGTTCGTCGCCGATTTGTTAGAGGCCATAAGGTGTGAAAGCTCGGATCATGAAACTCCTCAGGCTAAAATCAGCGGTCCTGGCAATTGCTTTCTCTGCCGTATCTTCGTTGGCAGGTCACGCAGAAAGCCACGCTATTCGCAATTGCACCTGGTGCCACGGAACATCGGCGCAGGGATATTTGCCTGCACCGCGATTGGCAGGCCAGAAACGTCAATATTTAGAGAATCAGCTTGTAGGTTTTAGCCAGCACACACGCGACAATCCGTTCTCAAAGCAATATATGTGGTTCGCCACTGCGAGCCTGAGCCCTAAGACGGCGCACGATTTGGCAATTTATTTTTCGGAGCTGTCCCCTAAACCGGCCGAAGATGGAAATCAGCAACTCGCGGCGATGGGGCGGAAGATCTACCAAGACGGAATTCCGGATTCCAATATTGTTGCTTGTATCGCTTGCCACGGCCCGAACGCCGAGGGCATTAGAGAAATTCCTCGTTTGGGTGGCCTCGCGTTCCCTTACTTGCAAAGGAGACTTGAGCAGTGGGGTGAGGGATACAATAAGACGGCAAGGCATCCGATGCCGCATGTAGCAAGTCAGTTGTCTGCCAAGCAAATTGCGGCGCTCGCGTCGTATCTCAGTTTTATTAAATAAACGGCAAGTCGATCCTGACGATGAAGATCGACAGGGCGAGGGATTGAGTATCGGCCAACGGATAAGCGGAGATGCGTTTATGAAAAAGTTGATCGCGGCCGCCATGTTAATTGCCACATCGACTGGGGTGGGCTTGGCACAGGACATCGAAAAGGGGGCGACCGTGTTCAAGTAATGCCAAGTGTGCCACGCTATAGGCCCCGGCGCGAAAAACAAAATTGGTCCCGAACTCAATGGTCTCGACGGTCGAGCGGCAGGCACCGTGGCGAATTTTGACTATTCTGATGCGAACAGGCACTCCGGCATTGTTTGGAACGAACAGAACTTCAAGGAATATGTAAAATATCCCAGGGCCTTCGTCCGCGGCACCAAAATGATCTTCCCTGGCCTCAAGAACCAGGAGCAGGTCAACGATCTGTGGGCCTACGTCAAACAGTTCGACGCCAGCGGGAATATTAAAAAGTAACATTAGTATTGGTCGAAAAGCGACAGTAGCGGCACCTGTGCGTACCGAAAACCTTATCCATATTGATCAGCCGAAGGAATCGGCTAACGTCGGCGTACCATGATAGCGCTGCTAGATTTCGTAATGGCCGTTACCGTTTAAGAACTCACATGTCGCGACTTTCGCGACATGTGAGCCAAGGTGCACGGTCTAGTCGCGCCAGAGATCCTTGAACCGCGTTGGCGACAATTCGGTATAGCGCACGGTGTGCTGGATATTTCTGTGCCCGAGGTAGTCCTGGATTGATCGCGTATCGTGCCCATCACCTGCCAGCTTAAAGCCCGTACTGTGCCTCAGCATGTGGGCGTGTACTTGAAATGGGGAGCTCGCTTTCCGCGCTACCCTCTTGACCATCCAATTGAAGCTAGCTCGGCAATCAATTCCTCGGCAGCATAAGCCTTCTCGCCAAAGCGACTGCGCAGATCACGATCAAGGCGCGACTTGTGGCCGGTCGCGTGGCCTAGTTCATGAAACGCCGTCGCATAAAAGGTCGCTGCGCTCTTGAAGGCTTCAAACCTGGGCAAGCTGATGAAGTCGGCGCCGGGCCGATAATAAGCTTCGCCGACCTGTGTGTACCGAAAATTAGATTCTGCAATATTCGTGGTGAAGGCCACCGAGAACTGGGTATGACGTGGTGGCACCGAGGCGCTCAATCGCGCGATGGAACGGCGCGTCCTTGTTCAGGGAACGATGGATCCTCGACTCATTATAATAGACGGCATATGCGCCTAGGATCCGGCGCAGGTGCGCTTCGCCGAATACGATCATGTGGTCCAGGCACTCCCGGCGGATCGAACCAATGAGCCTCTCAACGTAAGCGTTTTGCCAGGATTGACCTGACGGTTCTTTTGTACCAGCGCGATTGAGAGACTATTGCATCGGTGCACGGCTATAAATGAACAGTGCCGGCGCTGTATGCATGGTTAGGCTACATGCTCCGGCGGACCTCGGTCAGCGCCATGGCGCCGAATGGTCACTATTGCTACCAGCGGGCCACGATTAGTATTGCCAGTGCCAAGATGGACAGATTGAATATAACTGACACTATGCATTGTACGATTACGACCCGGCGCATTTTCTTGTTTTTGACTTGCACACGCGGCACTTGAATCCTTATGCCTATAACGAACGCGAAGCGGATGAAATCCCAATAATCTGGAAGAGGATTATTTGGAAATTCGAATCCAGAGTTGTCGGACCCGGCTTTCTGGCTATAGAATTCGTGCGCGTAGTAGCGAGCAAAGGCCACTTGGACAAAAACCCACGAAATGAGAAGCGTGACTTCCCCTAACAACTTCACCATTGTCTCAATTGAATGCCCTCCAATACTGAACATTGTTTCCTCTTGAATGCCACTGAGGTCGTCGATGACCGCACACGACGCCGCGCAAAGTAGAAACACGCATGATAATACCACCCCATATCTTTGAAAACGGTCGCCAACCTGTAATTACACGCCGACGTTTCATTCGCCGGATGTTTATAGCTATCAGCCTTTGGTTGGCGTTGACCGTTATTGGTCTGCTAATTGGTATAGCCGGCTATGCCAAGTTTGAAGGTATGTCTATCGTCGATGCCTATGTGAACGCTGCCATGATTTTATCGGGTATGGGTCCAATTGGAGAACTAAAGACGACGGCCGGAAAACTCTTCGCAGGAACCTATGCAATCTTCTCAGGCCTTATCATTGTCGTCGCGACCGGATTTATATTGGCGCCCATCTTTCACCGCGTGTTGCACCGTTTCCATGTCGAAACAACTCGCGAAAAGGACTAAGGCGCACGGGGTTGACGTTAATTTCTCGCTCGGTCGGACAATAGTGCCCGACAAAAGAAGACTGTCGGATAACCGCATCGAGTAGGTCCGAGGATCATGGGATGGGAGTTTCGCTATGAGCGACACATCGGCCGTAAAATCTCGAAAGCCACTTTCGCTTGATGAATTTAGGAAGCAGCGGAAGCCGCTCCGAAATGTTAACAGGGAAGCTTCCGAAAAATTGAGCGCGTTGGATAGGCTTGCTTGTTCGATCACCAATCGAGTTGGCACTATGGGTTTTTTCCTGATTGTCTTGATCTGGACGATTTTTGGTTGGGATGGAATTTGCTGACGCCGAAAGAACTACAGTTTGATCCTCCAATGGCCTTTGTGTTCTGGCTGTTCATTTCAAATATGATTCAGCTGCTGCTAATGCCGCTCATAATGGTCGGACAGAATATCCAAGGACGGCATTCGGAAATTCGGGCGGACCACGATCTTGATGTGAACGTCAAAGCGGAAAAGGAAATCGAAGTCGTCCTTCAACATCTTGAATACCAGAACTCAATTCTCATGGCGATGGTACAAAAACTTGGCGTCAGTTTTGATGATACTTCACGTGAAATAAAACCGAACCATGATAAGTCGCAGGCTAAAGACAACTAAGCGGTAACGAGGTCGTGCGTCACGCCATCGTCGAGATCATCGGTCGATTGCCACTTCAGCGCTGCCCGCACTGCCGAAGATGGATCGGCACCGAGCCGCCGCGTGAATGAATCTGCCAATGTAGTGCTAGGCCGCATTCATGCTGCTGGATTAGCCGGGCAATTTCCCCATCGCTTGCCGTGATCGCAATAATTGGCCGCCCAGCCGCTGCGATTCCGTTGAGCTTGTTTGGAACACTTGCACATCGGACAAATTTAGCCTCAAACGGTCCTAACTTCGGATTATCTACGCGATCTAGCGCGCACTGTTTTGCCACCTGTCGTAGCCTGCTTCATAGAAGCAGCCTGTCTTTGCCCCGCAATCTCAACGTGTCTGGAGATCGATTGGCGTCGCGGTCCCGACATGATTCTGAATGTCATGGCTACGATACGAAAGTCTAGCCATGGCGAGGCATTGAGGATGTACCACTCGTCTAGCTTGTCCTTTTCCTCAGGGTTCAACAGCGTTCCGCCATTAACTTGAGCCCAGCCGGTTATTCCGGGGCGAACCATAAGCCGTGTTGTTGGGTTTGCAGGCTGATCCCGCGGCAGCAGTGGACGTGGCCCTATTAGATCCATGTTGCCGACCAATACATTCAGCAATTGGGGAAGCTCATCCAGCCGCGTTTCACGAAGGAGATAGCCGATCCACGACGTTCGCTGGTCCTCGGCTATTGGGAAACCGCGCCAATCAAATGGTGGCCGCATCGTACGAAATTTGTAAAGCAGGAAGGGGCGACCGTGCAATCCAATGCGTTGCTGCCAGAAAAATACCGGCACTCCTACGTCGATGAAAACTAATACGCACGTTGTGAGCCAAAGCGGCAACAAAGCAACAATTATCACCGCTGCCGCGAAGAAACCAAAAAACCGTTTGTACCTAAAATACGAAGATTGGGTGATTTTCGGCGCCGCGGCAACTGGTTTGGCTTCTATCTCTTCCGACTGCAACGGCGTTAGCCCGATCAAGCCGGGGATAAAATCCAATGAGATTGTACGCTGCTCGCAAATTTGACGGATTTTATCGATCAACTCGGTAGGTAACAAACTCTCATCCCCGCCGACAATTATGCGGTGTGTGCGAATGCCGTGGACGGTAAATTCGTCAATAATGGGCTCCAGCTGATGCGGTAGTCCCATGACTGATGTTTTTCCGATTGAGCGCCCTATCATTGCCGGATCTTCGTCGAGTATTCCGATAATTCGATACTGATTGGGAGAACAAGCAGTAAGCAGTTCCATGTATATCGATGATAAGCGCGTCATCCCAATCATCAGGATGTTCTCAGAAGCTGCGAGTTTGCTGCTTCCATTGTTTCTTCGGTCGACGTCGGAAACGGAAAACAGCGCACGCGTTAAAATCATGCCTGCAGTTAAAATCGATGCATGAATGAGTGGTGTCGATCGCGGAATGCCGTCGAGGCGAGTAAACGTGAAAAGCAAAACGCAAGTTAGGAGCTCGGAGACTAAAACAGCTTTCAGGACGCTCAAGACATTATGGACTGAAAAGTAATTGGAAATTCCATCACTAACCCGGAATATTGCGAAGGCAATCAATGTGAATATGAGCGAGATACCGCAATAAAGAGCGACGGCGTTTGCTCCCTTAGGTGACAGCAAATAGGCATCGCGGACATACAGCGCGAGCAGAGGGGAGAAGACCGCGCAAAAGATATCGATCGCCGAAAAGCGGACTTTAAAATTTCTACGCGACGAGGGTACCAATGTACGCATGCGCGACTATATCCGGACTGTCTTCGAGCAATCGAACTCAACTTCGTTCACTGCTGCCGCGCGAAGCTAGAAGCCGTGCACGGCGCCTAGCAGAACGAGCGAACCCAGCAGCATTCGTCAATATTTTTATTGGCAAATTATACTTTGCACGAAAAATGACGTATGGGAAAGAGATAGTTAACGTTAATTGGGCAGCGACTGGGCTGAAGGCCATTGTCAGCATATCTAGAAGCAAGAGCTGAAATTCCAACTGCTTGAGCGACCCCCCCCGCATTAAGGCTAAAGTTTGGTAGGGCACCTATTTGCCTCGGTTATGCCATATGGAGGGGCTTCATTATTTGCATGTAGAGATTTGGACGTCATGGGAATGGTAAGAGCGCTATCTTTTAGTGTTTTGCTAGCCGCCGCCCTTCTGGTTTCAGGTTGTGGAACGCCAGGAGACCATGGTCCAGCCACGCAGGCCGACATCCAAGCCGCTGCGGCCGCAGCGACTGCCGTGCCGCGGTTTCAGGGCGGCGAAAAAATCAGGATTACGGTCTATGGGGAGCCGACCCTCAGCGGCGACTATGACATCGATCCGAATGGCGTTATTTCCCTGCCTTTGGCCGGTACGGTGAGGGCGGTAGGATTGACCCAGCCAGAATTCGAAGCAGAATTGGCGAAGAAATTCAAAAGCGAATATTTGAAAAATCCCAAGGTTACTGTAACAATATTACAGTTTCGGCCATTTTATATTGTTGGGGAAATCACAAAAGCAGGCGAATACCCGTTCAAGCCGGGCTTAAATATTCTGACTGCTATGGCGTTGGCCGGCGGGGGCACCTACCGCGCAAACCGTACTTACGTGTTGATTTAACATGTTGGCGAAACCGACACGAAAGAATACCCCCAATCTGCCGAAACGATGATTTACCGGGGGATCTGATCAGAGTGCCGGAAAGGTATTTCTAGAAAACAGCGTGCCGCATTTAGGCGACGCGAATGTCAGGGTTAAATTCGTTTAAAATGATACTTACACCCAGGCCGTTTTTTCATTACCATGCCTCACGCCGCACGCCTAAAGACAGTGGTTTTCGGGCCTTTAACCCTCTAACATCACTGCTACTAGACCGGTTCAGCGTAGAGACAGGTGTACTAAAGTATAAAAATGGCTTGGTCGATTGGGCAACTATATAAATTTAAGGCGTCTTGGTTGTGCGGGTCGATTGTGCTCGCGCTCGTCGGGGCTATTTCAGCTTCCGACAGTTGGGCGGATGAATTACCGATTTCGGCGCCCGGAACTCCGACACCTTTGCTGATTGGCGGCTGGCAGCTTTCGCCGATCTTGTTCGCCGGTGCGGTTTACAACAGCAACGTCAATCGGACCTCCACCAATGCGGTTTCGAGCTGGGGTGATCGGATAACACCGGGCCTTTCCGCGACGCTAGACAATGGCATTTTTAAAACCACGGTTTATGGCGCGGCCGATATTCAGAATTATTACAACTCTGCCGCGGAAAATACGATCTTTGGCAATGCGGGCTTTACACAAACATATCTTCCGCAGCGCGATCTGAAATTTACGCTTAGTGGCGGCTTTACCCGAGCGACTGACATATTTGGAAGTTCCGCCCTTGCAAACATCAATGCTCCTTTAGTTCTGACGCCTAGCGCTCCAGCGGCGACCACGACGGTATCGCCGCAGGCCAACCTCAATCCATATAATCAATTTTCGGGTGCGTTTTCGGTCGATAAGAGTTTTGGCCGGACCTTCGTCGGGCTAACCCTGACCGCCGTGAACACCCAGTATAGCGGCAATTCTGCGTCTACGGCAAATTCTAACGAAACCACCTACACGGTCACGCAGCGAACCGGGTTTAATCTGACGCCCCAAATTTATGCATTCGTGGATCCATCGGTAAACTGGCAGCGCTACTCGGATGTAACGCAGAACCAAAATGGCTACCGGATCACGGCGGGCGTTGGAACGTTGGCGGCCGATATTTGGAAAGGCGAAGTATACGTCGGCTACCAAGCGGAAAAGAGTGATATCTCCGGCACGTACGATAGTCCCGTATACGGCCTTCGCATCGCCTATTCGCCGACCCGGATGTGGAACTTAAGTGCTTCGGTCGATGAAACCCTCGGCGCTGCGACGGTACCAGCAACCGGAACGACCGGAACGGCGGGCCGAATCACCACGGCGCTTATGAATGTTGGATATAAAGGCTTGCCGCAGGATTGGACGACAGGCGCGCAGTTCGGTTATGTGCGCACGCAATACATCGGCAGTTCTCAAATCGACAACGGATGGCTGGCGGGTGCAAATGTTACTTACGAGTTCTGGCGCAATTTGGGGATAACGCTGCTCTACCAATATGAGTTAGTCGCTTCCAACGTTGCTGGTCAAAGTTTCAACCAGCACCTGGTTAGCCTTGGCGCTTCGTACAAATATTAGGGCGCGGACTTATTACGCGCAGCCATAGTTTGATTGATGCAAGCTGGATGAAGGCGAGATAATTCGCCGCGAGCTTGTTGTCCCTCTAAAAAGAAGCATGATGGTTAGTTCAAACCGGCAAATTAGTGGGATAGCCCTGAGGCTTCGTCCATCTTTCAAGCAGAGAGTAATTAAACATCTTTTACTGGCGTTCCGTAATTAAAGCGACAGTTTGAAGCTATGTGTAAGCGCGGGCAGGCTTGCCATCCCGCTCCATCAGCTTAGGAACGAAAATGGAAACCGAAGACGTCCTGAGCAGCGCAATTGCGGTCTGCCCTTTCGGAGTATTTCTTAGTGATGGTCAAGGAAAAATCGTCCTCGCCAACCGCGAAATCGAACGGATGTTTGGCTATGCTCACGATGAGCTTATCGGTCAAGCGATTGATATTCTCATACCCAAAAAACTTCGCGCGCGGCATGCCGAACACCGTGGCCATTTCATAACTTATCCACAAATCCGCATGGCTAATAATCGCAAGGTTTCCGGGGTACGCAAGGACGGCACCGAATTCCTGGCCGAGGTCGGCCTCAATTCATTCTCAACTGATAGTGGAATGCGGGTGCTTTGCGTAGCCGTTGATATCAGCGAACGAACTCGCATGGAAACGCTAAGAACAGAATTTATAGCAACGATGAGCCACGAATTGCGCACCCCGCTCACTTCGATTTCCGGCACGCTCGGACTTCTCGCTAACTACACAGCCGAAACGCTGCCCAGTCCCGTGACACGACTGCTGGCCATCGCTAACTCGAACTGCCGGAAATTGGTTCAGCTAGTGAACCAAATTCTCACCATCGAGAAAATCGAGGCAATCGAGGCAATCGCGTTTGTAGTTGCCCTGAAACCAGTCGATATCCAATCGCTGGTTAAGCACGCAATCGAAAGTAATTTAGCGTTTGCTGAAACTCATGGCGTAAATATAAGGCTGGAATGCGCGCCGACATGCAATGAAATACTCACCGATCCTGATTTGGTCGACCAAATTGTCGGCAATCTACTGTCGAACGCGATTAAATGCTCTCCGGGTGGCGGAGACGTAGTTGTTGAGATTGAGAACCGACCGCAGAGTATCCGTGTATCGGTGCGAGACCATGGCCAAGGCGTTCCAGAACACTTCAAGCCGAGGATATTTGCGAGATTTGCGCAAGCGGACGTTAGGGATGCGCGAGAAAATGGCGGCTGGGGACTTGGGCTAAGCATCGTGAAACAGATTGTCACGCTTCTGGGCGGCGATGTCGGTTTCGCCGACGCAGCCGGAGGCGGCGCTATCTTTCACTTCGAACTTCCTGATTGCGCGCATGGGACCGGAAACGCCGCGGTTGCGGATAAAAGCCCAAATCGGAACCACTCGGTTCACTAACTAGTGTCTGCTTATGGCACTTCACGTCATTCGTGGCGCTGCAACGTTTTCGGTCGCTAACGGTGCAAAGATGGCGTAATCGGCCGACCGGCGTTTAGATCGCTGGAGATTTTGGGTGCTGCGCTTCAGGCTGATGGTGAAACGAGGTCACCGAGGTAACGGGCCTCAAGCATCAGAAGGAGAAGCGTGAGCCATGGACCATTCTGCAGGATTGGACGTTTCGGTCAAGGAGACCAGCGTCTGTATTGTGGATGACACGGGCAAGATCGTGCGAGAAGTGAAGGTAGCGAGCGAGCCTGAAGCTCTGCTGCAAGTCTTGAAGAATCCCGCCTACCACTTCAAGCGGATCGGACTGGAAGCCGGACCATTATCGCAATGGCTGTTCAGTGCACTCGCCGAAGCGGGCTTGCCGGTGATCTGTGTCGAGACGCGGCACATGCGGGCGGTGTTGAAAGCACAAATCAACAAGACCGACCGCAACGATGCACGCGGCATGGCGCAGATGATGCGGGCGGGGCTTTACCGCCCGGTACATGTAAAGACGCTGCGCAGTCAGAAACTGCGAATGCTGCTGACCCACCGCAAGCTGCTGCAGTCCAAGGCCATCGCTATCGACAATGACCTGCGCGGCACCTTGCGCAACTTCGGCCTCAAGGTCGGAGTGGTCAGGACGGTAAAGTTCGAAGCCCGCATCAGGGAGCTGGTCGAAAACTTGCCCGACTTGGCCGCTCTGGTCGAACCACTGCTCATTGTACGACGGACGCTTCGCGAGCAGTTCTGCGTCCTGCACCGCCGCTTGCTCGCTATCGTGCGGGACGATGAGGTGTGCCGGCGCCTGATGACGACGCCCGGTGTAGGGCCCGTGGTGTCGCTAACCTATCGTGCCACCGTCGATGTACCCGCACGCTTTCGTAGGTCCAAGTCAGTCGGGGCGGTGTTTGGTCTGACGTGTGCCAAGTATCAATCGGGCGAGGTTGATTGGAGCGGCAGAATATCACGCTGCGGAGATGAGATGATGCGGGTCATGCTCTTCGAAGCAGCTCAGGCCATGATGCGTTCGAAGAAATGGTCATGGCTCAAGGCCTGGGCGATGCAGATCGCCAGGCGCCGCGGGATGAAGAAGGCGATCGTGGCGCTGGCGCGCCGGCTGGCCGTGATCATGCACCGCATATGGGTTGATGGCACCGAGTTCCGCTGGACCCGGGAGGTCGCAGTGGCATGAGGGCCGTAGGCAATCAAATACGATAGGAGAAATCTCGAGTTCCACTAAGCCGTGGAAAGATGTCCCTCGCGGGACGATGAATGAGGTGAGTTCGTATGTCCGCTTGGACCCGCCGTTCGTCTGACGGTAAGGCCGCCCAACAGATTGTTCCACCTCGTCCTCGAATCCCATGATGGAAAGGCCTTCGTGCCGATTCCGAAGAGAAGCACGAGCCCGTGAGCGACATCGGCACTGCAGTGGTGGATAGTCTGAAAGTGCTTGACCCCAACCGGCCGATTAGAGAAGCGGACAAAAGGCTGCGCTGGGGCTGAATAACTATGCAGCGAATGACCCACAGCGGACATTGGCTGTGCACTGCGGCAAAGACTTTGATGTCGTTTTCAGCCCCTATCGAAGTACTCCATTAAGCCGATAAGATGCTGTCTGCTGAATTTGGCGACGGCAAACGGCGCAACCCCAAAAATCGCTCGCGACTTCCGCGGCTTCGCGTTTCAGGAGTTGGAAAAATGGCGACGTACACGTTTTCTAACGTTGACGATCCGAATGGCAACAGCGTTGCGTCTGGTATCAACGACGTGGGCCAGATCGTCGGGCAATACTCCGACAGCAGCGGCGCGACTTACGGCTTCCTCTACAGCGGTGGCACCTACACCCCGCTCGACGCTCCGTTGGGAATGTACACCAGTGCGTGGGGCATCAACGACGCGGGTGATGTCGCCGGGCAATATATTGACAACAACAACAATTTGTTCGGATTCCTTTACGGCTACATCGTCAGTCCGGTGCAATCATCGCCCTATATTACGTTCACCTTGGGCGCCAACGGTTCGGAATTGTTTGGCGTCAGTGACGGCCCGGGGCTCGTCGGACAATACAAGGACAGCAACAACACGTCGCACACCATCATCCTAGGCTACGCATTAAACCCGACCCCCATCATGCTCAGCGATCCGTTCGGCTTCAATGGCACCTTCGCGTATGGCATCAATAATGTGGACCAGGTCGTCGGGTATTATGCAGACCTCAACAACAAGTCGCACGGCTTTCTCTATAGCGGCGGCACCTACACGACGATCGATGACCCGTTGGCCACCAACGGTACCTTCGCGTATGGCATCAATGATTTTGGCCAGATCGTCGGCACCTACATTGATAGTAACAGCAAGCCGCACGGCTTTCTCTATAGCGGCGGCACCTACACCACGATCGACGATCCGTTGGGCACGTATGGCACCACTCCGTATGGCATCAACGACGCTGGCCAGATCGTCGGGCAATATACTGACACCAATACTTTTACGCATGGATTTCTTGCTACACCTCCGACGTCTCCGACTTCGGTGCAGCAAGAAATCCTCGGCCTTTATGCGGCGCTTTACGACCGTGCTGCCGATTTCCCCGGCTATTCATATTGGGTCGGCATCGATGGCCAACAACCTGACTCTGGCGGAGTGACGGTCGCCAATGCCAATACCGCCGCGGTTACGCTCAAAGACGCGGGGGTGCTCGGCCAAGCCTTTGTCAATACGCAGAGCACGTTCTTCAATTTGATCTACGGCAGTTTGACTGACGGCGCATTCATCAATGCGCTCTACGTGAATATCGGCGGCAATGCCGGCGATCCCGGCGGGATCGCCTATTGGGCGAACCTGTTGCAGGAGGCCGAGGCAGGCGGGGCGAGCGTGCAGGCGGCGCGCGCTGGTCTTGTCGGGCAGTTCGTCCACGACCTGATCGACTTCGATCTTACGCCCGGTGCCGCGGCGCTGGGATTGACCGCAGCACAATATCAGGATGCGCTGACGCGCCAGGCCAGCATCAACGACAAGATTGCGGTATCGCTGGCCTACTCAATCGCCTCACAGCAGACTGGCGGTAGCATCCTCGATGCACATAGTGTTGGCGATGCCGCCTATAACGCGGCCATCACGGTCATTCAGGGGGTGAACTCCAACCCGACCACGGCCAATGTTGCGATCACCGGGATCATCAATGCCGTGGGTCAGCAGGATCTCACATTGATCTGAGAGGTCGCGCGCGCCGACGAGTGATCGAATAGAAATGCTGTTTGCTACGGTGCGATGGTCGCTATTGGCACATGACTGCGTTCGCGGCATCGCACCATTTCTGGTCGCTCTTGGAGTAACAGCAGACAAAGGTCGGCCCGGAGGCTGAAAAGCTGCGCAGTGATTGACCCATCAGCGACATTGGTTGGTATAGTTCACCTATCGGGAGATATGGAACAACGAGGCAGCCTTATCCTGCCTTGATGTGACCCGCCCGGATCACCTTGCCCCATTTATCTGTTTCATCGGCGATAAGCTTGCCGAAATCGGTCGGCGAGCTTGCCAGGGTCATACCGCCAAGATCACCGAGCCGCGCCTTGAGCTTAGGATCGGCGAGGCCCGCATTGATCTCCTTGTTAAGTCGATCGACGATCTCGGCCGGTGTGTTCTTGGGCGCCCCAATGCCGTACCAGACACTTGCCTCGAAGCCCGGCACGAACTCGCCTAAGGCTGGAATGTCCGGCAGTATTGCTGAGCGGGTCGCGGTGGTGACCGCCAGCGCGCGCAGTTTGCCAGCCCTGATATACTCGATTGACCCGAGTATAGGATCGAACGCTCCCTCCACTTGTCCGCCGAGCAAATCGGTGAGCATGGGCGCCGTGCCGCGATACGGCACATGGGTCATGTTGACCCCGGTCATCATTTTGAACAATTCCCCGCAAACATGGGCAGGCGTGCCGGCGCCGCCCGAACCCATGTTGATCTTACCGGGATTGGCTTTGGCGTAGGCAATGAACTCGGGAACGCTCTTTGCCGGAAATGATGGATTAACCTCCATGACTTCGGGCACGCGCATGATACTCGCGACCGGTGCAATGTCGCGGATGAAATTGAAATTGAGATTGTCGTAGAGAGTTGCGTTGATCGCGTTCGGCGTAGCACAGGTGAGGAGAGTGTAACCGTCTGCGGGCGCACGCACTACCGTCTGAGCGCCAACATTGCCGCCAGCGCCCGGCCGGTTCTCGATAATGAATGGCTGGCCCAGTCGCTCCGACAGCCATTGACCCGTTAGGCGCGCCACGATGTCTTGTGGGCCGCCAGCAGCAAAGCCGACTAAGACTTGCACCGGCCGCGTCGGATAATCGACCGCTGATGCGAGTTGTGGAAAGGCGGGAGCGGCAGCAGCGGCCCCGGCGAGTTGCAGAAATTGACGGCGGAGAAGTTTCATAAATTCCCCCCTGCGTCGTCGCGCAAAGCGCTTAGACGCTCAATATGTGAACGATAAAAGTGGTACGCCCGCCGACGGCACCAGTGCTGCCCGTTGCAATAATTGGGACTTCGGCACGTCCTGCCGGCAGCTTTCAGATCAAATTACACCGGTTGCTAGTAGGCGAGAAGGGGGTGGAATGTCGGCTATTGGCACATCGCGACCTGGCGGAACCACGCCCAAAACGGTCGCTAACGGAGTAAAGCGGACAAACGACGATTTTGGACACCGCCGGTTATGCCGTGAATGACCCTGGCTGTGTGAAAACGCATCTCTGGATTTGATTCTCGGGGTAAGATTCTCGCGCGATTTGCGGGAGGATCAGATGAAGCGCTTCGTTGAAGGCATAGATCGCGGGCAGACGACGCTGTTTCCCGAATGCCTGGAAGATTGGATCGACGAGAACAACCCGGTTCGGGCGATCGATGTCTTTGTAGATGAGCTTGATCTTTCCGAGTTGGGATTCGATGGGGTCGCTCCTGAGGCCACTGGCCGACCTTCATATCATCCCTCGGGGCTGCTGAAGCTGTACATTTACGGCTATCTCAATCGGGTCCAGTCGAGCCGCCGGCTTGAGCGTGAGGCTGGGCGCAATGTCGAGGTCCTGTGGCTGACAGGCCGGCTGGCCCCTGACCACAAGACGGTTGCCGACTTCCGTAAGGACAATGGCCCTGCGATCCGCAAGGTGTGTGCGCGCTTCGTCGAGCTGTGCCGCACGATGGGCCTATTGGCGACAGCCAGCGTTGCCATTGATGGCAGCAAGTTCAAGGCGGTGAACAACCGGGACAGGAACTTCACGCGCGGGAAAGTAGAGCGTCGCCGCGCGCAATTGGAGGAGAGCGTTACACGATATCTTGCGCAGCTCGACACGGCTGACCTGCAGGAACCATCCGAGGCGCTGGCAGCGAAGACAGCGCATCTGAAGGAGAAGCTGGTCAAGCTCGAAAGCGAGATGCAGCGCCTGGCAGCAATGGAAAAGCTAATGCTGGCGTCACCCGATCAGCAAATCTCGCTCACCGATCCCGACAGCCGTTCGATGGCGACCAGCGGGCGCGGATCAGGCGTGGTCGGCTACAATGTGCAGGTCGCGGTCGATACGAAACATCACCTGATCGTCACGCACGAAGTGACGAATAGCGGCTCGGATCGGGCACAACTCGCAAACGTCGCCTCACAGGCGAAGGAAGTGCTCGGCGTCGACAAACTCGAAGCCGTTGCCGATCGCGGCTACTTCAGCGGCGAGGAAATCTTCGCGTGTGACAAGGCGGGAATCGCCGTAACGCTTCCAAAGCCAATGACATCGGGAATTGAGGCGAGGGGTCGCTTCGGCAAACAGGACTTCGTCTATCTCAGCGACGAGGATGTCTATCGCTGTCCGGCTGGCGAAAAACTGAAGTACTATTACACGAACGAGGAGAACGGGCAGAAGTTGCGGCGCTATTGGACGAATGCGTGCCGCCATTGCGCGCTCAAGCATCGCTGTACGACCGGCATGCAACGGCGCATCACGCGTTGGGAGCATGAGGACGTGCTGGAGGCCGTGCAAAGACGTCTCGACAATAATCCACAGGCCATGCGCCAGCGCCGTGAGACGGTGGAACATCCCTTCGGTACGCTAAAGATGAGAATGGGGGCAACGCACTGCCTGATGAAGCGTCTTCCGAAGGTCGCCACCGAGATGGCGCTGCACGTTCTGGCCTATAATTTGACGCGCGTCATGAATATCATCGGCGTCCAGCCGCTCATGGCGGCAATGAGGGCATAGTCGGACCCGGAAAAAGGCCCCAAGTCTGAGGCCAGAATCTGTGCTTCTGATCCTAAAGCGTTTTTACACGACCAAGACCCAACACGGACATTCGAGGTTTTCAACGGTTTCAACTGGCATTTTTGAATTTGTCCCTTGTCAGTGCATAATCACGATTGGAATCAAGCTTCTTGAGGGCGACGGCCCGGAGCGGCGCGATGAAATTCAAATTACATCTGCTGGCTTTTAGGCCATCCTCACTTCTTCCGCTGGCGGCCATCGCTCTGGCCGCGGCGATATTTGTCGCCGATACCATCACCGATCTCGAAATCGCGGTGCCAGTTTTTTACACCGCCGTTATCCTCATATCGGCACGTTTCTGCAGCCAAAAGTGGCTTGTCCTTGTCGGCTCCGGATGTATAGCGCTCACGCTATTGAGCGATCTTTTGACGCCGGGAAACAACTCCTCTGAAGCGGGAATTATCAATACCATCATTAGCGTTCTCGCGATTATCGCCACAACCGCCCTTGTCCTTAGAATCGAAACGGCAGAGCGAGCGGTTTACGACGCGCGCGCGCAACTCGCCCACATCGCGCGCGTGACAGCGCTCGGCGAATTGACTGCCTCGATTGCACACGAAGTAAACCAGCCGATCGCTGCAACGGTGTTCAACGCGAACGCCAGTCTGCTCTGGTTATCGGCCGATCCACCCAATCTTGAAGAAGCGAGAAGGGCAAACGAACGCATCGTCAAAGACAGCAATCGTGCGGCCGACGTGGTCGGGCGCGTCCGAAATCTTGCACGGCGGGCTCCGACGCAAAAAAGTCTCTGCGATATCAACTCGATCATTCTAGAAATAATAACATTGACGGCCCCCGAACTCCGAAAACACAATATTGCGCTGGAAACCGATCTGCGCCCTGATCTAGAGCCGATCTTTGCCGATCCCATACAAGTCCAACAGGTGATGCTCAATTTGGTCCTCAATGCAATGGAGGCGATGCAGGATACGCCGAAAGAAAGCCGCACCTTGTTTGTCGGCTCGGCGAAAGAGGACTTGGGCGGCATCCTTATCACCGTCCGCGACTCCGGCGAGGGATTTGAGCAGGCAGGATCGGGGCAGATATTCCATGCCTTTTACACCACGAAATCGAAAGGCATGGGACTTGGATTGACGATCACCCGGTCGATCATCGAGGCTCACGGAGGACGGATTTGGGCCGAGCCGAATAATTCCCGGGGGGCGGTATTTCGCTTTACGTTGCCTCACGCGACGGATGATATAGCATTGCGAGGCGCAGCGAATCTGGCAAACAAAATATGACGACTATTAAGCCCTCTATCGCAATTATCGATGACGACGAGTCGGTGCGCGAGGCAACGACAGGGTGGCTCCGTTCGCTCGGATACATCGCCAAGAGTTTTGCGTCAGCGGACGAATTCTTGAAGTCCAATCGGCTGCGAATCACATCTTGTGTGATCGCCGATGTGCACATGCCGGGAACAAGTGGTCTGGCTCTTTTCGGTCAACTAGTTGCGGCGAGCAATCGAATTCCGACCATTTTGATCACGGCCTATCCTGACGAAGATATCCGCGCGCGCGCCTTGAGCGCCGGGGTAAGCAGCTATCTCGTCAAGCCGTTCAGCGAAGAAGAGTTGATCAAATCGATCGAAGCCGCCACCAAGCATTAGATCCGGTTGTTGGAACGTCAGCTTGATAGAAAATCCGATTTCTGCTTCTGGCACATCGCGACCTGGCGGACCCACGCCCAAAACGGTCGCTAACGGAGTAGAGCGGACAAACGCCGATTTTGGCCCGCATCGGCAATGACGTGAATGACCCGAAGCGGACACAAAAATTGCAGCGGCAAGCCAAGTTGACTCATACCGCAGGAGATTGGAACCTTGCGGTGATTTCGGCCGTCGGTCGTTCCAACAGGGAGGATGCTATGCCAACAATTATCGGCCATCACAACATTACCATAGGCGCGAAGCACTGGCTCACATCACCGAAGCGCAAAGAACTTTTCGGTCCACTCGGGGTGACCAACATCCGAACATTTGTTGATCCACAAAATCCGACTCGGGTGGCTGTGCTGATGGACGTGCCGGACATAGATGCCTTTAAGGCGGCGATGCAGACCAAGGCAGCCGCTGATGCGATGGCCTCTGATGGTGTAGTGCCGGAGTCTTTGGTGGTCCTCGTCGAATCTTAAAGGCAATCAGTCTGCGAACAAGCGTTCGTACGAGTTTGGTCGACGGTTTGTCCGCTTATGACCCATATCCAACCGGCGCTGCCGGCTAGCATGCAGGATTGAAAATGTTCAAAAGCTTTGTCTCTGGAATTGTGCTGACACTGGTATTAGCCGCTGTTGGCGGCTACTTCGTCTTGCAAGCCGGCCTAATTCCTGCCAATGCCGACGCAAAGCCCGGTCCAATCGAGATCTGGGCTGCCAAATTGTCCCTGCACGCTACTTTAGATCGGGAGGCCCCCAAGGGTCCGTCACCCATTGCAATGACGGATGCAAATCTAATCGAGGGCATCCATCTTTATGCGCAACACTGCGCAATCTGCCACGGAACTGCAGAGGGCGAAAAGTCAACGTCTCCATTGGCAAAAGGCTTGAATCCTAGCCCTCCTCAATTGGCGTCCGAGGGCGTCGAGGACGACACCGAGGGTGAATCATTTTGGAAGATCAAGCATGGCATTCGGTGGACGGGAATGCCGGCGTGGAAAGAGACGCTCAACGACGATCAGATTTGGAAGCTTGCCACTTTTCTAAAGCATATGGATAAACTTCCCGCCGCCGCACAGGATGTTTGGCAGAAGGTCAAGAACTGATTGTTCGGATAGGTTGTCGGGAGGCGCGGTTCAGATCGCGAGTAGCGGATAGCCTCACCTGATTATATGGTCCGTGTCGTAACTACATCGACATGGCGATGTCGGCTATTGGCACATGACTGCGTTCGCGGCATCGCACCATTTCTGGTCGCTCTTGGAGTAACAGCAGACAAAGGTCGGCCCGGAGGCTGAAAAGCTGCGCAGTGATTGACCCAACTCGGACATGGCTTGGCACTTGCGAGTTTGGCTCAAGAGCCGCTGTAGGTGCGTCCGAACCAACGGGCGTAGACCGGGTCATTAATCATTCGATCAAGCCGCGCCCGGCGCAATCGATGAACAAATTCCTGCTTGTCCGTTTGCCCGACAGGTCCGGCGTGAAGAATGCTAAGCATCCAGTTTGAGAACTCCTGATACCGCCAGATGTCCGGGAGGCGCGAAGCGGTGTAACCCCCGAGGCGGTCGCCGTTGGCAGCGTCGCCGTAACGTTCACGCAGGCCAGCCGCGAGTTCGATCGCGTCCTGAATAGCCATGTTCATGCCCTTCGCACCTGCTGGCGTCACCATATGAGCGGCATCACCGGCGAGGAATATACGGCCCGACTGCATCGGTTCGCGAACACGAACGCGCAGATCGAGAAAATCCCGCTCGATGAGATCACCGCGAACTAGGGGTAACTGGTTGGGAATGGCCATGCGCTCTTCCAACTCGGTCCAAATGCGTTCGTCGGGCCAGTCGGCAAACGTGTCGGTAACAGGCACCTCCAAATAATATCTTGTCGACGTCGCGGAGCGCCGAAACTGCCCCGCGAACCCTCTAGGGTGCAGCGCGTTAACGGTGCGGAGGCTTGGCGGGGCAATTGCGGCAATGACCGCAAGCCAACGGAACGGGTGGGCGATCTCGAACGTCTCGAACCCGGGTGCCCGTGCGACCACGCTTCCAGCGCCGTCGCAGGCTACGACAACTTCCGCCCGGACTGTAAAAGGTTCACCGTTTGCTGCCGTAACCGCCCGCACCTCCACATCCTTCTCGTTCTCCGCGACATCGACGACCTTTACTCCGAAGCGAATTTGACCGCCTTTCGCGACGAGCGCGTCAGCCCAGTCGCCGACGAGCTCTTGCTGCGGGTAGATGTAGTGCCCCTGACCATCATCGCTGGGAGCTCCGTAATCGCATACGATAACTTCGCCATCGATACGGAATTCGCAGATTCCATTGCGACCTCCGCGCTCGGTGATGGTGTCGGCAAGACCGAAGGGTCGGAGTGCGGCGACTGCGCGTTGCTCAATCAGTCCGGCTTTCGTCCGGCTGCGCAGCTCGGCTAATTTATCGCGTTCCAGGATCACGAACGAGATGTTCGACTGGTGAAGGATATGGGCGAGCACTAGCCCAGCGGGACCAGCACCAATGATGCATACCAACGTGGCATCTTTATCCAATTATTCAGCCCCCTAGGCGACCGGCGCTCAAGCGTTGGGACATAGGTCGTCATGGTATCAGAAATCCCGAAGTCAGATGTCTGTCTTTGGCACATCGTGGACAATGGCGGCACTGCAACATTTTGGCAGCTATTGGGGCAAAGCGGACATGTCGAATGAGTTTTAGCAAACATAAAAAGGTGAAACCCTGAGAAGCTTGTTCCGCTTGGCTCGTGCGGCCCAGGCCGTCCCTGACAAAACAGTTACAAGGTCTCACGCGCCGTTCGGCCATCCGGCGACAATCCGTTTGCCGAATGAGTATTAGCGAAGGTGTAAAAGTGGAACCCCGAGCGCCCGCCGATCGCCGAATAACCATGGCGGCAGAGGCAACAAGGTAAAACACTTTCGCCGCGCTTTTCGCTGATACCTTGTTACCTTGCCCCAGTACGAAGGTGCGAAGGAGGGATTGAGAGCGGGTGCCGGATTAGAATTGCCCTACGGTAACGCGCACTGACCGTCGCGGCGGTTATGGCTCTTACGCGCCGTTCGCTGTTCTGTTGTACCTTTTATCTGTGAGGCTGGGATGCAGACGGGTCAGCGACCCGCGCCCACTCGGCGGGTCGGCCGGCGCTCGACCACGACGGTGCGCGGCGCCGACGCCGGACCCGCGAACGCGACGGACTTGATGCTACCTCTGCCCGGCGGGGCTGCCTTGAGTAACTCGGTGTGGACCTGATCGCGGGGCAACCCAATCAGCGAGGCCGCGAATTCGGCCTGCTGGTTAAGTTCGTCAGACAGCCCCTTGGCGGCGGCTATACGCCCCACTTCAGCTCAGGGAACTAGGCAAGCACTATCGCCTTGGGATTTTCGCGGTTTTCACAAGCTCCAGGTTCCTGGCGACGTCCTTTTTGAAAAAGGAGCCGAACTCCTTGAGCGTCATCGGCATCGGTTCAACACCGACAGCCGCCAGACGCTCTTTTACGGCCGGCAATGCCAAAGCCTTCACGACCTCGTCGTGCAGCTTCTCAGTGATCGCGTGCGGCGTTTTCGCCGGAACAAAGACGGCAGTGTAGAATGGATATGCAGCCTTGGCCGTAAGTCCCGCCTCGAGCACAGTCGGAACGTTGGGGAGCGAAGCGGAGCGAGCCGACGAGCTGATCGCGAGCGGGACGAGCTTGCCGGAGCGAATTAAGCCAATCGCGCTGGTCACCGGCGACACGGCAAAATCGATACGGCCCGCCATCACCTCAGTCAGCCATTCGCCGCCTTTGAAGGGAACGTGTTGCGCGGAAAATCCTGCGCTCACTGCAAGTTGCTCGGCTCCAAAGTGGGCGGCCGATCCGATCCCGACACTCGCATAATTCAGTTTTCCGGGATTGGCTTTCGCTGCAGCAATAAGTTCAGCGAGCGACTTGTATTTTCCGCCTCCCGTGACGACGACAAGCGGTGTCTTGCCCAGCGCGGCAACCGGCGTGAAATCCTTGAGCGTGTCGTAGGGCAGCTTTTCATAAAGCGCGTTCGCCGCTGCGATCGCACCCCAGACCAAAAGGGTATGGCCGTCGGGTGTGGCTTTCGCGACTAGATTGCCGCCGATCGTCCCGCCGGCGCCGGGTCTATTCTCGACCACGAATGTGTGCCCAACCTGCCTCCCCACCTGTTCGAAAACCACGTGCGCGACGATGTCGCTCGCGACACCTGCCGGAATAGGCACAATAACGGTGACGTTGCGCGAGGGCCAATCCTGCGCTTGAACCGGTGCGAGTGCGGCGATCAACAAAAACGCTCCCGCTGCGATGCGGCAAATCATTTTGATCATCGATGTTTCCTTCGGCGAAAAGTATGCTGTAGTGGGTGAAGCACGAAAAGCAGAGCCAGCAGCGGCAGTCGTGATCATGCGGGAGGCAGTCAGCATCGGTTGTCCTCATTCAATGCGGTTAGCGGACGCGTCACGGAGAAACTGGGTTGAGCGGGATTCGGCCGGTACTTCGTTCGGCCGCCTCCGACCGAACAGTTGTCACCGGCAACACAAAGGTCACCGTTTGCTTCAAACCGGACAAATAAAAAGAACATAAACGTCAGCTAATGGCACCAAGCGACATTTCGCTGCGACGCAGCATTTCTGGTCGCTATCGGGTGGTCAACGGACATTGGTCGAAAATTTTGTTGCAGCGCGTCGGTCGCTAATGACCCGAAGCGACATTTAAGCGTGCAAACATTGCTCACGGACCACACCGCTACATAAGTGAGTATTGCTAACGGCCGGAACCAATATAGGCGGCAGGCTTCCAGTCCGCTAAAGTTGGCAGCGTCAACGCCGGGCACAACGGCCCGCGTCAATGCCGAAGCCGGATTACCGGCAATTAATCACTTGGGAGGAATGGAAATGCTTCGTTTGTTAGGCATCACCGTGGTGGCTGCGGTCGTATTGTTCACTGCACCGCAAGCTCGCGCTGCAAACATTATCGAGGAATGGGGATCAGTGAAGGCGCCGCCGGCGCCTGCACTCCACGCGGTGACCGTCGATCCGAAAACCACCGCGCTGCTAGTGGTCGATGTCTTACATCAGACGTGCAACGAAAAGCGACGGCCGCGCTGCGTGGCCACGCTACCGACAATAAAGAAGTTCCTCTCGGAAGCGCGTAACCATAAAATCCTAGTAGTTTACACTGACGTTCCACACACAAGTGCGGCGGACATTTGGCCGGAAGTCGCTCCAATAGCGGACGAGCCCGTCGTCCAGGGCATACTCGACAAATTCATAAATCCCGATCTACACAAAATCCTCAAGGCCAAGGGAATCCAAACGGTCATTACGGTCGGCGCTGCCTCGAACGGCGCAATTCTCCACACGGCCGCCGGCGCCGTACAGCGCGGATTTAAAGTTATCGTGCCAGTCGATGCCGTGGCGGCGGATAATAGCTACATTGAGCAATACGTCACGTGGGATTTGGTGAACGCGCCAGTGATGGCTGACAAAACCACGCTGACGACAACGGGCATGATTAAGTTCTGACCCTCCCGCTGGTGGAAGGGCACAAGGGAAGGACCGCCGCACTGGCGGTCTTTTTTGCGTTGATCATGCTGCGGTGCGTTGGTCGCGATTGGCACTTCGCGTCATTCGCCGCGACGCACCATTTTTGGTCGCTCTTGGAGTAACAGCAGACAAAGGTCGGCCCTGAGGCTGAAAAGCTGCGCAGCGATTGACCCAACTGCGACGTTACAGGGAATGCCGTTTGTGCCCCTCTTGCTGAGTGTTTCCTCTTAAGCATGACCCTATCCTTGCAATATATACTTTGCGTAAATAAGCTGAAATCTCAGTCGAGCAAATAACTTATTACGACCAGAAACGCGTGCTGTTGAGGCTTGGGAGCGGCCAGGAATGGGAGAATTACGGGATTTTGCGGGACGATCCGCCGGGATCACACCGCACAAGCCGGAACCGGTCGAGAACTTTCCGAGTGCGATTTTCCGCACGGAGGCACCCCCGCCGGGATCCTTCGGCAGGAACAATTATCCAGCACCAGTCTCGAGCCTAGACATCGGCGCTATGTTCGCCGGTCGAGAGCGCGATCGGTACGCTATGCATGCTTCCCACCTGAACGAGCAGATGGTGCGCGTGCTGCGAACGATCGGTTACGACGTCGGCTTCTGCCGCGGCAGCGGCCAATATCTGTTCGATCGCCAGGACGTCCGCTATCTCGACTTGCTGAGCGGGTTTGGCGTGTTTGCGATTGGGCGCAATCATTCGACTCTGCGCGAAGCACTTAAAAATGTGCTCGACAGCGAACTTCCGAATCTCGTGCAACTGGATGTGTCGACGCTTGCCGGCATTCTCGCTGAGCGGTTACTGGCCTATATCCCTCATCTTGAAAAGGTGTTCTTTACAAACTCAGGCGCCGAGGCGGTTGAAGCCGCAATGAAGTTTGCACGCGCCGCGACGGGCCGACCCGGAATTGTCTATTGCGATCACGCGTTCCATGGACTCACCTACGGCGCGTTATCCTTAAATGGGGATTCGAATTTCCGTGACGGCTTTGAGCCGTTGCTGCCTGGCTGCTTGCGCGTTCCGTTCGACGATTTGCCGGCACTTGAACAAGCACTGTCAACACGCGATGTCGCAGCCTTCATCGTCGAACCGATCCAGGGTAAGGGCGTGAACTTGCCGTCAGACGGCTACCTGAAAGAGGCAGCGGAGCTTTGCCGCCGTCACGGGACGCTGTTCGTCGCCGATGAAATTCAAACCGGCCTGGGACGCACCGGCCGCTTCCTTGCGGTCGAGCATTGGGGCATCGAGCCGGACATAGTGCTGATCGCCAAGGCGCTGTCGGGCGGCCATGTCCCGAGCGGCGCTGTCCTAACCCGCAAATCGATCTACGATAAGGTGTTCGACCGCATGGATCGGGCGGTGGTGCATGGCTCTACTTTTGGCAAAAACGATCTGGCGATGGCCGCGGGGATTGCCACTCTGGACGTACTGGAATCCGAAAAGCTGATCAAGAATGCCGCGCGAACGGGAGAACGATTGTTACGCGAGCTAGATAATTTGGTCCCTCGCTATGAACTGCTTAAGCAGGTACGCGGCAAGGGCTTGATGATCGGAATTGAATTCGGCGAACCGAGTTCGTTCAAGCTGAAAGCCTCGTGGAACGTGCTCGAAAGCGCGAGCAGGGGTCTCTTCTGTCAATTGATCACAATTCCACTGTTCAAGGACCACAAGGTTCTTTGCCAAGTGGCGGGTCACAGCAGCCATACGATCAAGATACTCCCTTCTTTCGTCATTTCAGACGATGACTGCGATTGGATCGTGAACGCATTCGATGCGGTGATTGCCAGTGCGCACCGCGTTCCGGGTGCCGTCTGGTCACTTGGCAAAACGCTGGTCAACAATGCGGTGCGCGCCCACAGCGCCCGTTAGTCGCGGCCCGTTCAAGACTCCTACGGCCATGTCGCTTAATGGCACATGACTGCGTTCGCGGCATCGCACCATTTCTGGTCGCTCTTGGAGTAACAGCAGACAAAGGTCGGCCCGGAGGCTGAAAAGCTGAGCAGTGATTGACCCAACAGCGACATTGGCTGCGCACTGCGGCAACGGTTTTGATATCGATTTCAGCCCCTGAGCCTATGCTTGGGGTGCCAGGCGGGAACGGCAGTCGTCCGCGCCGCCAGCACGTCTTGCCAGTGCGCGGAGAAAAAACCCAATAATTCACACGAAATCGGGAGTCATCTGGGGAATCCCGGATAAGATTGGGCCGTGGGAATGCGATTTCGACTTGGGGGGTGAACCGATGAAAATCCTGCGCCGCAAATGGCTGCAATTGGCAGCGCTGAGCGTCGTTCTCGCGGGCGTCGCCGCGATTAATGAGCCGGCATGGCCGCAGACCGGCAGACCCATTCGGATCATCATTCCGTTCCCGCCCGGGGGCGCCGCCGACATTCTGGCGCGCATCCTGAGCCAGCAGATCGGCGATGCGAACAATCAGACCATGATCGTCGAAAATCACCCGGGCGCTGGCGCCTCGATCGCCTACGAGCTGACGGCGCGCGCCAAGCCCGACGGCAATACGATTGTGGTGGCGGCGAATTCGCTCGTCATCAATCCGATTTTGCGAAAGACGAATTACGATCCGGTCACCAGCTATGAGCCGATTTGCAATCTCGTCACGTCGCCGATGGTCTTCGTCGTCAACAGCGTGTCGCCCTACAAAACAATCGGCGATCTCATCGACGCGGCGCACGCCAAACCCGGCACACTCACGCTTGCTGCCCTCGGGCCGGCCACCACGCAGCATATTGCGGTCGAGCAATTCAAACTCGTGACGAAGGTCAACATGATTTTCGTGCCTTATCCGGGCGGCGCCCCCGTGGTCAATGCTCTCCTAGGCGACCAGGTCACGGCAGGATTGGTCAATTACTCGGAAGCGGTTCAGCAGATCAAAGCCGGCAAGTTGCGGGCAATCGCGACCGCCTCAAACAAACGCATCGAGCCGTTGCCCGACGTTCCGACCGTCGCCGAGTCCGGCTACACGAGTTACGAGTCGGAAGTCTGGCTCGGCCTGTTCGCGCCGGCCAAGACGCCGAAGAAAAGCATCGCGCAACTGATCGCGTGGTTTACCGCGGCAATGAAAACGCCCGCGGTTGAAGCAAAATTATTGCCGCTCGGCCTCTATTCAGCGGTCGTCTGCGGAAAAGATTTCGGTGCGTTCGTCAAACAGAGAAGCGACGAGTACGCACGCATCATTCATGACGGAAACATCAAGGTGGAGTGACCATGAGCTTGCAGCATATCCTCGTCGCCCTCGTCCTGTTCAGGCTGGTGACAGCCGGCCGGGCGACCGCCATTAATGGGTCCTGAGCCAGTAAGTCAGAGAGAAGCGCGTTGAAAAGAGCGTTATTTTGCTAATGGCACATGACTGCGTTCGCTGCGATGCACCATTTAGGACGCGATTGGACAACAACGGACAAACGTCGATTTTGGTCCGCGACGGCTATGACGTGAATGACCCAAAGCGGCCATTAGCTGAGCCGCGCCGCTTAGATGACTTTTTGCCCCGCGAAACGTCCGCCGCCAAGCGTGGCATCGCTCATCAGGGCAACGAAGCGGACGTAGCTTTCATAAAAGGCGTCATGGCCAGCAGGGGTGCCCGCTTTTTGTGTCTCCTCACGGAGTTTCCGATACATCGCGAGCCGCTGTTTGAGAATATCAGCCCATTCACCGGTCAAATCGTCGACCGATTTGACGTCGAAGCCCACTGTCTCCAGGAGTTCTGCGTATCTATCCAGGTTGCATAAGTCTGCAACCGCCATACCATGCCACATCAGCTTCTTATCCGAATCCGAAAGAGGGCGGTGGGCAACCCAATCGGTGAAGACAATGCGGCCGCCCGGTTTCAATATCCGATAGGCCTCTGATAAAGCGCGCTCTTTGTCAGGCACGTGAAGCAGAGCTTCTTGGCTTATCACAACATCCATACTGCTCTCGGGCAGTGGGACCTGCATCACATTTCCCTCAATGATACGGACGCTGTCTTGTAGGCCGACAAGACGGGTTAGCTCTTCCGCCCCTTTGACCCTCGCTGGCGTTAGTTCAATACCTGTAACGTCAGCACCGTAACGGTGGGCGAAGTAGCGCGAAGGGCCACCGAGGCCGGCGCAAAAATCCACGATCCGAGTGCCTTTGCCAATATCGGCGCGTTCTGCCAATGCGTCATTTGCATCCAATCCGCCGTAATGATCTTGATCGTGTGGAAACAGTTCCTCGGGGGCTAAATCATGGAGGTGACCCCGGGTTGCATTAAGTTTTTTCAAAATAATTTCGTACGAAATCGGATGACGCTCATAGAAATCTATAGCTGAATGAATTTCCGTCCCCATAATTCCACCCCTTGCCGTTTAACATTTACTAAGGCTGAGATTAGTAGAACTATATAGTTGATGCCAAGTCAGGCTTGGTTGCGCATGTGCGCTTATGGCACTTAGCGACCAATCGGCCACACGCCCAAAATGGTCGCTAACTGAGTAAAGCGGCCATTGGCTTGCCGCCATGCCCAGCCCCTCAGGTTAACTCTACCTTAACGCGGCGCATCGGATGCTCACTAGCGGGAACAACCGCGTCGGAGAGATCACGATGCTGCCCGAACACCGCAGACTTCTCGAGGACGAACTCTGTCCCGTCTCCGACGAAACGCTCGGCGAGATGTATCGCGCCAGTTCGCATGGGCTGCATGAACTAGTTGAGACGATCCCGCCGACAACAAGAGCCCTGCTCGCAGTGTATTGCTACCGCCGCGCCCACCTAGCTTCGATCGGACTAGCGATTGCGGCTACCTGCGAGAAAGACGATCTCGGCTCTTTTGGTGGCAACGTAGGTGCTGTTTTGTTCGAGCGATCACGGGAAGCTCCTGTGTCATCATCGGCTTCCACGCATGCGTCTGAACGGAAAAAAATTACTTTGGCAGTGATGCCAACTCGTGTTCCCACGCCATCGTAAGTCGGATAGCGCCGAAAAGCGGGGAGCTGCCCCCAGACACGTTTTTTTAACTTGGGTGGATGCACCGTAACTGCTCGCTTAATCGGTAGGCAACACCCCATGCACACCATCGCAACAGCCGCTGCGGCAGTCGGCCGGAACAAGACCGCGATCCTCCGGGCGGTCAACGCCGGAAAAATTTCTGCCGCTAAGGACGAAAGCGGCGAGTGGCAGATCGACCCCGCAGACCTGCACCGCATTTATCCCCCGTTGCGGAGCGCATCCATGCGCGACAACGATATGCATCAGCGCCTATTTCAGTCGCCGTTGCTAACGCCGGTTTGAGGATTATGGCCGGGGCTCCAAGCCGCCTTGAAATCCACAGTCTGCCGCCCACAAGAGTGGGCAACTTGACGCTTAGCGGATAGGCGCGTGAAGGCCGCCGATGCACAACCCCGCTTCGACGCGCGCGCCTACTTTGCTGCGCAATAAGGCTAAGACCATGGTCGAGCGGACCCAAACGGGCATGGCATTGAAGCCCAAGCGCCTCGTCGCCGACACCGCCTACGGCACGGGCAAGTTCCTCAACTGGCTGATCGGCGCCGGCATCACGCCGCACATCCCGGTCTGGGACAAGAGCGCCCGCGAGGACGGCACCTTCTCGCGCCCCGACTTCACATTCAATAAGGAACGCAACGTCTACGTCTGCCCAGCGGGCAAGCTGCTAACGACCACAGGCAACCTCGGTGACGACCATGTCCTGCGCTACCTTGCTCTCAAGCGCGATTGTGAAGCATGCCCGCTCAAGCCGCAGTGCTGTCCGAAGACGCCGTCACGCAAGGTCACACGCGATGTCAACGAGGATGCCCGCGATCATGCCCGCGCGCTGATGGGCACGCCCGCGTTCGACAAATCGCGTGATGAGCGCAAGAAGGTCGAGATGCGCTTTGCTCACCTCAAGACCCATCACCGCTTCGAGCGCATGCGCCTGCGCGGTCTCTCCGGCGCACGCGACGAGTTCCACCTCGCCGCCATCGTGCAGAACCTCAAGACGCTGGCAAATCATGTCTGGCAGCCACCGCCAAACTTGCTGGCTGCCCATCCCGCCTGAGCGTTAGTAGCGTCAACGTCAATCGTGAGAGCAATGTCGTCGCCTCCCAACGGGAACGGCGAGCAAACGACCGGAAAAAGCGCAAAACAAGAGCACCGGCTGTCTCATCTCGACTTTATCAACACTATCGACCCGGAGCGGACGTTTGTTGTTGGGCGTGGTAAGGAAGCACGCCATGAAACGCGTGGCTGTATTCGGAAATGCTGGCGGCGGAAAATCGACCTTGGCTCGGCAACTGGCCGAGATCACGGGGCTGCCGCTTCATATCGTTGACATGCTGCAATTCAGGCAGGGCGGCGCGGCCGTCCCGCATGACGAGTATGTGGCGTCGCACCGGGCTCTGTTAGGGCAAGACACTTGGATCATAGACGGCTACGGCGATATCGCCACCGCTTGGGAGCGGTTTGGCAGGGCCGACACATTAGTCTACGTCGATCTGCCGTTGCCGGTTCACTATTGGCGAGTAACAAAGCGCCTGATCAATGGCCTGTTCGCTGATCCGGCAGGCTGGCCGAAGGACAGCCCCCTTTGGAGCAGCACGCTATCAAGCTACAAGGTCATACCGCTCTGCCATCGATACATGACGCCCAAGTACCGGCAACTTGTCGCCGATACGGCTGCATCGAAGCGCGTCCATCACCTCAAATCGCCGCGCGCAATGACCGGATTCCTCGATGCCGCTAGAAATGAATGCACGCACAGTTAGTCTGCTTGTGCCAATAACGTCATCAAGATTGTGTGCTAAAAAGTTAATGAGAATTATATTCGCCAACTGGTTTTTATCGTTGAAGGCTCCAGATAAGAAGGACATGTTTCCGATATAAAAACATAGGAGGCGGCCATGCTTCGGAAACTGGAGGCCATTGGTTTTGTGATTATCGCGCTCTTTTCTATATCCAAAGTGGCCATGGCAGATGCGTTCGACGGCACTTATCGGGGTATGATTGTTTGCGAAAAACTCAAGACGTCACAGTTCATGTTGCGAGCGCCGCTCGACATAATAGTCAACGGTAAGACCGCAATCGCCGCACGACCGATATTCAATCTCAAAGGAACACTTGTGGTCAGCAGCGAGATTGCAACGGGTACTGTGACGGACGACGGTACAATCAAACTCAATTCAAATTGGAAAGCAGCGGCGTCGCGCTTTCAGGGCAGCTATAGCGGCATACTAACCAATAAAGGTGCCACACTTACGGGAACGCAAGCTTGGACGACGTCCGAAGGGGAACAGCTGTCCCGCGCCTGCACAGCAGCCGTAGTGCACACACCATCTTAGGTTTCATAGCAGACTCAGGCAGCTTAATCGGCGGGGTGGCCGAGCCGGCGCTCTGCGAAATGCCAGAGTACGCCAGCCGGATCGTGGACGTAAGCCACCCGGAGCCCCCAAGGCTGCATTTCGGGTGGATTTGGTGAGGTGACGTCAAATGTCTTTGGAAGGTCTAGAGACATGACGTGCTCCCACCAGCCGTCAAGATCATCGACCAAGACCTGCATCATAGTGTTCTTGGCCCAAGTCTCTTCGTAATAGCGTTGCAGAATGAAAGAGGTTGCGCCAACAGCGAATACCGCAACATCACCCTGAAAAACCTTCTTAAAACCCAGCGCCTCATAAAACGCGCAGCTTTGTGCGAGGTCTTTAGTCGGCAGGAACGGGCGGCAGACTTCATTTCCTGATGGCGTGGTCACGCGTCCGACCCCAAGCTCAGCAGACGCCATTGTATACGGCTCAACCGAGTACTTTTCTAGGGGCTGAATTTGGCATCAAAACCATTGCCGCAGTGCACAGCCAATGTCCGCTCCTAGTCCGATAGCGACCATTTTTGTTGCATCGCGGCGAACGACGCTTTGTGCCACATCGCGTCATTCGCGGCGCTGCAACATTCCTGGTCTATTGGAGTAAGAGCGGACATTGGCCAGCGTAAGCGCTGGATCGCTCGGTCGCGAATGACCCAGCTCGTGTGAAAACTCATACATCGAAAAGATTTAGAAAATAAAATTCCCTCGTGCGGCATACGGGCATTCGTTCGCGGTATTATGGGTTCTTAAAACGCGTACTTTTGAAAATCATTTTCTACGCGTTCAACAGGCGTTAGCGTTTTCACACGGCCAAGACCCAAAGCAGACATTGCGAGGCCCGTTCGCGCAACCGAACACGGTTACATCCTTGGCTTCGGCAGATCATGATTTCTGGAAAAATGTGATGTCCGGGATCGGACATATTTGACCTGCATCAATGCATGGGAACAAAAGTTCCTATAGCGGGTTTCATACTGCAGTAATTGCGATTGGCACCATCGCTGCAAAGGATACTCCATCATGGCAAAATTTTTGCGCTTGAGCGCAATCTTTGTACTGGCAGCGGCACTGATGCCACTAAGCGCCGATGCACAGGCACCGAATGCGCCGACTGCACGGCCCGCGCCGGCAGCGCGTTCGGCCCCGGCAGCGCGCGCCGCGCCTCAACGTCAGGCGCCGCAACGGGCGGCCGCACCGCAGCGACGCGCCCCGCAAAGGGCTGCCGCGCCGCAGAGGGCAGCCGCTCCGCAGAGAGCTGCTGTGCAACGCGCAGCTCCGCAAAGGGTGGTTCCGCATGTTGCCGCTCGGCGCAACACTAGCACTCGACCTGCGATTACCCGCAACGCCCCAACCAGCCCGGTCGGCAGCAGAGCGCTGACAAACCGCAACGCCACCCGCAGCACAACCCGAGCCGCAACATTCAATACGAGGCTGAATTCGACCGTCAAAGCCAACGCCGTGCGCGAGACGTTGAGGTCACGCACCGTCGCTGGTGCATTGCATAATCGAAATGCATTACGCAATCCGAACACGCGCGCCCGCATTACCGCGAGTGCGGCGACGGCGGGCTGGCATAACGGGCTTGACGGCGGAAGGGGCTGGTGGCGGCACAGGAACGGTGGATACGGATGGGTCGGCCCGCTATACTGGCCGTTCGCCTACAATGACATGTACGACTACGCCATGTGGGGCGATAACTACGACGACTCGTTCTGGGGTTACGGCTACGACGATATCTATGTGAGCCTGTTCGCGCCCTACGCCTACGACGACCTCACTGGCTACCTGCCAGAATACGCCAGCGCCCCTCAGGGCACATCAGGGGCAGCGCCGCCCGCTTCCGCTACTCCGGGCGCCGAAGCCAGCCAACTAGCGCAAATGTGCGGCGAGGACAGCCACGACATCGCCGGCCTGCCGATCGACCAATTCAAGCAGGCAATCAATCCGACCGACGCACAACAAGCCGCACTCGACGATCTCGCCAATGCCTCGCTCAAGGCAGCGCAGGACATCAAGGCTGCCTGCCCCACCAATATCGCGTTGACGGCCCCAAGCCGCCTCGCGGCGATGCAACAGCGCATCGAGGCAATGATCGCGGCGGTAGCGACAGTTCAGCCACCGCTGGAGAAATTCTACGGCCTCCTGAGCGACGAGCAAAAGGCGCGGCTGACCGCGCTCGGCAACGATCAGCGTCAGCGCCAGCCCGCGGAGGAGCCCGCTGGCTCACTCGCCAAGAGCTGCGGTACCGCTCAACCGGGTGTAACGGAATGGCCGACCGCAGAGATTGATCAGTCGGTGCGCCCGACCCAGGCGCAACGTGCGAGTCTGGCTGCGCTCCAGAATGTCTCCGCCAAGGCGGCGGACATGCTCAAGGCGGCGTGCTTGACCGTTGATCCGATCACGCCGCCAGCGCGGCTCGCGGCTGTCAGCAAACGGCTCGACACCATGCTGCAGGCTGTCAAGAAGGTGCGTTCGGCGCTCACTGACTTCTACGGAAGTCTAAGCGACGAGCAGAAGGCAAGATTTGAAGCAATCGGTCCGCAGCGGACGAGCCAGCTTGAGTTGCTGGACGTTGTGCACACAAATGTCCGCAGGCACGGCATAAATCCTGTCGGACAAATCATTCGGCGGTTGATGTCATTCACGCGCTGAACGAAATTCAGCAAACGTCGGTCGGCCAAAGATCGACGTAATCTGCAGGCCCGCGCGGTTGATGCTGCGCGGGCCTGTGCGCTATGCGATGTCGGCTTTGATGCGGTGGACGGCTCCTCCGCCGGCACATGAGTGCCATGGGCGTGGGCACTTATAATTAATGCGGTTTTTTCGCCTCGAATTTTTGCGATGCAAAGTGACGCGATTGGCACTTAGCGACGTTTCGAACTCATGCCCAAAACGGTCGCTAACGGAGGTGGTCTCAACTGATCGACGCAACACTTTATCTTTGAAGGAAAAGATGGAGTGTGACGATGGATCGGATATTTCGTCGAGGGTTTACGGCGGCCGAGAAGACGGAGTTATGGGACCGCTGGCAGCGCGGGGAGTTGCTCAGGGCGATTGGGCGGGCTTTTGGTAAGCCGTCATCATCGATTTATCATCAGCTGTCACCGCATGGTGGGATTCGCCCGGCTTCCAGGCGTCGCTCGCGTTTGGCATTGACGCTCCCGGAACGCGAAGAGATATCCAGAGGCATTGCGGCACATCAATCGGCACGATCACTGGCCCGTTTGCTGGGCCGTTCGCCCTCCACGGTGAGCCGAGAACTGAGCCGCAATGGCGGCTATGATGGCTATCGAGCAGCATTGGCGGACGACCAGGCCTGGGCTCGAGCCCGTCGCCCTAAACGTTGTAAGTTGGCGACCAATGCTTGGTTGCGGCGAGCGGTGGCCAAGAAGCTGAGATCAAATTGGGCACCCGAGCAGGTCGCCGGTTGGCTCAAGCGAGCCCATCCTGATGATGAGAGTTATTCCGTGTCACACGAGACGATCTATCGCAGCCTATTTGTTCAAGCCCGCGGGGTACTTAAGAAGGAATTGCTAAGCCATCTTCGATCCAAGCGCACAATCCGTCGGTCCAAGCAGGCGGGTCTCAATGGCGATGGACGGGGACAGATCAAGGATCTCGTCTCGATCCGTGCACGCCCCGCAGCGGTTGAAGATCGAGCGGTGCCTGGTCATTGGGAAGGGGATCTGCTGTCGGGTTCGAAGAACAGTTTCATCGCAACCTTGATTGAACGTCATACTCGCTACGTGATGTTAGCGAAGGGGTGGCCAACAAGGACACCCAGACGGTGGTATCTGCACTCATCAAGCAGGCCAAGAAGCTACCAGATGAACTCTATAAATCTCTGACCTGGGACCGGGGCAAGGAACTGACGGATCATCGCCGATTTACGTTGGCGACCAACATTGACGTTTACTTCTGCGATCCGCAGAGCCCATGGCAGCGCGGATCGAACGAGAACACCAATGGTCTACTGAGGCAGTACTTCCCGAAGGGCACCGACCTATCGGTGCACTCACAAGCCCATCTCAATAAAGTCGCTCGTCAGCTCAATGAACGGCCCCGTGAGACCTTGCAATTTGAAACCCCAGCAGAGAGATTCAACGCCTGTGTTGCGTCGATCGGTTGAGCCGGCAGAGTAAAGCGGACAAACGACGATTCTGGACACCGCCGGTTATGACGTGAATGACCCGAATCCGACATTGACCAACGGCAGATCACCGATGCACGCGAACTTGCCGGGGTAGATACCATCCGGGCCATTTGAGCGGCCCACCAACGAAAAAAGCCGCGATCTGCGATTGGAACTTTCGCCGCTGATCGGCATTAGAGCGATAGGAGTTCCTCACCTTCCGCGCGGCCTGACCGCAAACCAACAGAGAAAGAACAGGTCATGAGAAACCGAGTGTCTATACTCGCTTCGGCGGCATTGTTTGCAATGAGTATTGTGCCGTTTACGAATAATGCATCTGCGGCGCCGGTCGTCGATGCTCTCGCACTCAAAAACGCTGCCCCGACGAATATCGAGACCGTGCAATGGCGCGGCCGAGGATACTACGGCCGAGGATACTACGGCCGTGGCTACTACGGCTCGGGGTGGGGTGTGGGTGCAGGATTGCTCGGCGGTGCCATCATCGGCGGAATACTCGCTGCTCCCTACTATGGCAACGGCCCCTACGCCTACGAGCCTGGCTACGGTGGCAACGCGGTGGCCTACTGCATGCGGCGGTTCAAGTCTTATGATCCGGGTAGTGGCACTTATCTCGGCTATGACGGCTACCGCCATTCATGTCCCTAAGCGGGGCCGATCAAGACGTCTGATCGAATTTCGGAGAGACCGCCTCGCGGCGGTCTTTCTGTTTGTGCAGCTTGCTATGGCGCGTTTGGTTGCTAATGATGATGACTGCGTTCGCCGCGATGCACCATTTAGGACGCGATTGGGCAACAACGGACAAAGGTCGAATTTTGCGTTGGATTGCTAGGGAGAGATTGACCGATACTGTTGAAAAAGTATCCAAAAAGAAGCTGTGGAATTAGTATTTGAAACAATCAAATCCGAGGAACCCGGATTTTTTGAATCGATGTTGCTCGTTCGGTGGTCGTCCTAAATCAATATTGCTTGGGTGCGCCCTCAAATTCCTTTTTCAACAACATCGACCCGCAGCGGACATTGACCGGTGGCCTCGCCCCATTGGCGGACTTTCTCACTTTTTCGACGACTTAGGATGCGGCATTAACAGTGCATATGCGGTTATTACGGCTGAGAGCAAATACGCCGAGTAAGCGGTAAAAGGCAGATACAGGCCACCGCCCCAACGGACAATCAAACTGACACCTCCCGCTGCCGCAAGGAGATAGAAGGACGCGGCCAGCACCGGTATGCGTATGGGTAAACCTTCGTGCTTACGAAGTTCATTGACGATGACAGCTCCGGGTAGCAAACACGCGCATGTCAGATTGAAGATGATCAATTCGACACCAAGTAAAGTGGCGTCCTGTGGCAAAAGGACGAGATTTGAACCGATCGTGATGGTGATCATGCTCAAAGTAGAATTTCGAGCGCGCAATCGCCAATGTAGCGAGGACAATATTTGATCTGCGCGAACCGCTGTCGCGACAATTATGAGACCAGCGAGCACCGCACCGCCGCTGGCAAGGATGGCATATGCTTCATGCCAATCTTTCGGCTGATACATGGTTTCCAAAAGAGGAAATCCTTTCATTGTTATCTGCGTGCGCCGACGAAAGACCGTGTTGCTGCTCAGGCTGAATATGAGAGGGCGATATAGGTCATCCCACTGTTGACGAAAGTACCGAGTTCTCGCATGCCCATTTTATGGTGCGCTCGGAGCGACGTACCATTATCGGCCCGTACGAATGTCATGGCCGAGCACCCCCGCATATGGCTCTGCAATTCTTTGAACAGCGCGCCCGCGAGGCCTTTCCCACGCTCGGTCTTGGCAACGCAAACCGGGCCATATAGATAGCATCCGGGCGGTGCCGGGAAGGTGCGCAACAAAGCCTGGATGATTGCTATGTGTGCTTTCGCGGCCAGTGACGTTCCCAACACGTAGCCGACAACCTTGCCATCGCGACGCCCGACTACAACCGACTTTTCGAGTACCGCGCGCTTGAACCAGTCCGCAGTCTGCCGCACGGACAAACTGCCACCGCTGTCGGGCAGGTTGGGTTCCTGAACCGCGAGGATGCCGGGAATATCATCCGGCGTGGCGAGAGATATTTCGTGGCCAGTACTCATTCGATGAGAGCGCCAAGTTCATAGTGGAGCGGCAGGTTACCATCCGCGTAGGCAGGGTCGCAATTGTCAGAAGTCGCCGGCCGAATGTCGCTTATGGCACTTAGCGTCATTCGCGGCGCTGCAACATTGCTGGTCGCTATTGGGCGATGGTGTTGATAAAGTCGGGGACGAGGCGGGCGGAGCTCTTAAGTTGCGCTCTTGCCGGTCGTTTGCTCGGCGCCCCCCGTTGGGGAGCGGCAAGATCGCTCACGCTACTGACACTTTGTGCCACCCACGCTCACACGACGCATGCTGCCTGGACGTTCGGCGGCGGACGCCAGGCATGGCCCGCCAGCGTTTTAAGGTTCTGCACGATGGCGGCGAGGTGGAACTCATCGCGTGCGCCGGAGAGGCCGCGCAAACGCAGGCGCTCGAAACGGTGATGGGTCTTCAGATGCGCAAACCGCATCTCGACCTTCTTGCGCTCGTCGCGGGATTTGGCGAACTCGGGCGTCCCCATCAGCGCGCGGGCAAGATCGCGGGCTTCCTCATTGAGATCGCGTGTGACCTTGCGTGAAGGCGTCTTCGGACAACACTGCGGCTTGAGGGGGCAGAGCTCGCAGTCGCGCTTGAGCGCAAGATAGCGCAGAACATGATCGGCACCGACGCTGCCTGTGGTCGTAAGCAACTTGCCCGCGGCGCAGACGTAGACGTTGCGCTCATTGTCGAATGTAAAGTCGGTGCGCGAGAAGGTGCCGTCCTCGCGGGTGCTCTTGTCCCAGACGGGGATGTGCGGCGTGATACCGGTGCCGATCAACCAACCCAGGAACTTGCCCGTGCCGTAGGCGGTGTCGGCAACGAGGCGCTTTGCCTTGAGCCCCAACCGTTCCTCGGTCCGCGTTATCATGGCCTTCGTGGCAACGACCTCGTCATAGGTTCTGGCCGGCGTGGCCTCCACATCGACGATGACCGCGTTCTCGATGTCGATCAGGTAATTGAGCCCGTAGCCGAACTGCACGCGCTTGTTGGCCTTCGCCGTCCACGCCGAGCACGGATCGACCGGCGAGATCACCTTCGGCAGCTTACGGTTGGCGTCAGGGTCTTCGTCATCGAGCCCGGCAAGGAACTCGGCAACCGCGCGGGTCTGGCGTTCCGGCACCGACCAGTCGATCTCATCGGGAGCCTTGCCGTGATAGCGGCTGGCATTAGCCTCCATAACGCTGGCATCGACGGCGAAGCCCTCACCCTTGACCAAGCCAGCGTCCATGCAGGCCTGCACCACCGCCTCGAACACATGACGCAAGATGTCGCTGTCGCGGAAGCGGCCATAGCGATTGACCGAGAATGTCGAATGGTCGGGCACCTTGTCGTCGAGATCGAGCCGACAGAACCATCTGTAGGCCAGATGCAGTTCCACTTCCTCGCACAGCCGTCGCTCGGAGCGGATGCCATAGCAGTAGCCGACAATCAGCATCCGCAGCATGAGTTCGGGGTCGATCGAGGGCCGGCCGATGTCACTGTAGAATGGTGCCAGCTTCTCGCGCAGGTCAGCCAGCACCCGCGTCACCACCGGATTGATCCGCCGCAGTAGATGGTTCGCCGAAATGCGTCCTTCGAGATTGAAAAGGTAGAACAACTGGCTCTGATCGCTCGTCTGCCGACCCATCATGGCAAACCTCCGCCGCTGAAAGCCTTAGCCAGACGGAATCACTGTTCGCCGAAAATCACGAGCCCTTTTTCAACACCATCGGGCAACAACGGACATCGGGCAGACATGGGGCCTAGATGCGTCGGTCGAAAATGACCCAGAACGGAGATTAAGCACGGTGGCGATGACCCCGGTCGAACGGGCCGCGCTGGTGATTTCCAAAAGACGGATTTTTATCGCACAATGCCTTGGGAATAGAAAACGGAGCACGGCCATGAATTGGGAGGTTGTTCAGACGGCTTCGAGTATCATTGGAACTATAGCGCTTGCGCTGACGGTCGTCTATCTGGCGATCCAAGTTAAAAGAAACACTAAGGCCACTTACTCGCAAACTTATCAGTTTGCCACGCAGGCATTGGGCGAGATGGCCGCCATTGTCGGAGATACCAAAGAAAAGGCCAGAATTTTTTCAGTCGGCATGGCCGAACCGGATAAATTAGCCAAAGACGAATATTTGCAGTTCGCCTATCTCGGCATCAGTCTATTTCGGCGGTATGAAAATGTTTTCTTCCAATACCAATCAGGGATGATCGATGACGACTTCTGGTTTGGACACAAAGATAACCTTCTCTGGTTTTTTCACCGCCCGGGCACGCAATTATGGTGGAAAGAGCGCCGTCTCGGCTTTAGTCGAAGCTACCGTGAATTTTTGGAGAGCACGTCGCCAGAAGAGGTGATAGCACCGAAAATCAGGCAAGTTTGAAAGCCAGCCAATACAGTAATGTCCGTTTCGTTGAGCAAAAGCTGCCGTAATTCGACACCATTGAGCACCATGAGTTCACTTCGTTGGCTTATGACCCCCATGATTACGTATAGAGTTGAAGAATTCCTAGAACTCCGTCAGGATTGGAGGGGTAGAGGATAATTTCCAAAAAGACGGGCGCTGGATGGATCAGCAAATTCAATATTGCACGACGCCCGACGGAGTTCGGCTCGCCTTTTCTGTCACCGGCAAGGGCTCACCGATTGTTCGTCCATCGCATTGGCTGACACATCTTGAATACGATCTGAAAAGTCCGGTATGGCGACATTTGGTTCTGGGGCTGAGCCAGCGCCATTCGCTGGTGCGGTTTGATGCCCGTGGTGAGGGAATGTCGCAACGAGACGTGACCGATGTCTCGTTTGAGCGGTGGGTCGGTGATCTCGAAACTGTGGTGGACAAGCTCGGGCTGGAAAAATTCACTTTGTTGGGCATATCGCAGAGCGCCTCAGTGGCGATTGCCTATGCCGCCCGCCACCCCGAGCGGCTGTCGCATCTCATATTGTACGGCGGCTTCGCGCGCGGTTTCTTGCTGCAAGGCGATGCCGTAAAGCAAAAGCAATTGCTGGATTTGAATCGAACCATGGTACGGGAGGGCTGGGGGAGCGACCACGACACCTACCGGCAATGGTTTACCTCGCAATTCATTCCCGGCGGCACGGCCGAACAGGCGCGCTGGTTCAACGAACTTGAACGCGTGAGCGCCACGCCCGACGCTGCCGAAAAACATCTGATCGCCAGTGCCCGTATCGACGTTGCCGAGCTATTGGCGAAAATCCGCGTGCCGACGCTCGTTATGCATTGCCGCGGCGACCTGCGGGTGCCGTTTTCCTATGGCGAGGAGATCGCCTCAGGCATTTCGGACGCGAAATTCGTGCCGCTGGAGGGCAAAAACCATCTCTTTTTGGCTGACGAGCCAGCGCATCGGGGCTTTTTCGACGCAGTTGCGACGTTTCTCGGCGACCCGCCGATCAAAGGACCTTTGCCGGGCACGAAAGATCGGAAACAACAATTCGAGAGTGCAATCGAGAAGGTCGAAAAAAACTGGATTATGAAGATTGTCATCATTTTGGCTGCTATTACGGGGCTCATTATTTTCGGTGTGGAGATGTGGCATATATTGCGCGGTTGAGTGCTTTTTGGATTGAGTGACGGCCAACTATTGATGCTTCGTCGCAATCCGTCATTGCCTGCTCAGCGTGATTTCTTTTCAAGCAGATTCTGCCATTCCTTGTTTAGACTGCTTGGGCGCTATTGGCATATCGCGTCATTTCGCTGCGCCGCAAAATTTGGTCGCTTCTCTAATCGGCCGTTCCGGGTCAAGGGCTTTCAGACTATCCACCACTGCAGTGTCGATGTCGCCCGCGGGCTCGTGCTTCTCTTCGGAATCGGCACCAGGGGGTGATGTGCGATTTGGAAGACGTCTTGAGGGCTCGGTTCGTGCCGCTAACGTGGCGCTTCGCACTTAAGGGCTATCGTTAATCCCGGCAGCCCTTGATCCAACAGGATGATTAAACAGCGCCACCTAGAAACCTTCCAGCTTCGGAGAGCAGCGGTCTATTGATCCCAGGCCATAATGCTGCAGTGCTGAGGCAACGCTCTAATTAATCTTCCATTCTCCGGCGCAGTGACGCTGTCTCAAACAAAGTTTGTTTTGGGGAAGACAACGTTCGCTGAACCTACGCGGCATTTTCAATCCCCGGACAACCGTAAAGGCTGTCGAAGTTGATTTCAGAGATTGGACATGGACGCTTGAACAGGTAGCCTTGCAGCGAAGTTATGCCCGCCAATCGCAGGAGCCGATACTGATCGGCAGTTTCGACGCCCTCTGCAGTTGTCGCAATGTCGAGATTTTGTGCAAGGGCCAGGACCGCCGATATGATCGCCGCACAGTCAGCGCGTTTGGTTATATTCTGGGTGAAGGATTTGTCGATTTTGAGCTTATCGAAGGGAAACATCGTCAACTGGCTGAGCGACGAATATCCGGTCCCGAAGTCATCGAGCGCGACAGCTATGCCGAGTTTCTTGAATTGGCGCAACGCTGGCAGACATTCCACGGCGGAATCAAGTAACGCCGTTTCGGTGATTTCAAGCTCCAATCGTTCGGGCGGAAGCCCCGACTGAGCGAGCGCATGCATCACAATATCAGGCAGGTTAGCCTTGCGGAATTGGACCGCAGACAGATTTACCGCAACTTTGACGTTGGCCGGCCAGCTTGCGGCGTCGGCACACGCGGTTTGCAGCACCCACTCGCCGATCTGCGTAATTAGGCCCGTCTCTTCGGCAAGCGGAACGAATTGATCGGCAGCGATCATGCCCTTGATCGGGTGCCGCCAGCGAACGAGTGCCTCGGCGCCACAAATTTTGCCCGTCTTTGTGCCGATGATCGGTTGATAGTGAAGTTCGAATTCGTTTTGTGCGATCGCGCGGCGCAGGTCATTCTCAAGCTCAAGTCGTGTATTGGCGGCCACACTCATCGCCGAATCAAAGAAGTGATAGACGTTCCTTCCGGCCGATTTAGCCTGATAGAGCGCCATATCCGCCATCTTCAAGAGATCATTGGGATTAATCCCATGCTCAGGCGCCAACGCAATCCCAATGCTTGTGCCTATATTGATCTCATTGCCCCCTATGTCGAAAGGCTTGGCAATGATCTCAATTAGCCGCTCCGCGAGCGAACTGGCAGCCTCGCGCTGGCTGGTCTCGCCCGCTTGAATAATCGCGAACTCGTCGCCGCCGAGCCGTGCCAACACGTCGGTTTCCCGCAATGCCGCTTTGAGGCGCGCAGCCACTTCGCGCAGAAGGGCGTCGCCGGCGGAATGGCCAAGCGTATCGTTGACCTGTTTGAACCGGTCGAGGTCCAACATCAGGACGCTGAATGGCTCTTCGAATCGGCGCTGTCGCGCAGCGGCTTCTTCAATCTTTTGCGTCACCGACGTACGATTGGCGAGCCCCGTTAATGCATCGTGATGTGCCATGAACGCAATCTGCTGCTCGGTCGTCTTTCGTTCGGTAACGTCCTCGATAACAAGCACGAGGTATTTTGCTTCACCTTGCGAGTCCCGGACAACGATACGCTTGGTGTTGAGAATTCGCCTGCCGAGTCGCGGATTTTGTACATCGAATTCGCCAGAAACAACTCCGACGCTGCTCTGGAGGCACTCACTGTCGGCTTGATCCATAAGCTCCGCGTCCTTGGTTCCGTAAACGTCAAAGACAGTCTTGCCTATCAGTTCTTTTCCAGTCACACCAAGCGTCGTATCGAACGCAAGATTAGTAAGGAGGAATTTGTGGGTCTTGGAGTCCTTAACAACGACCGCGACTGGAGTATTTTGAATTATCGAATCCAAGAAAATCTTGGTCTCGTCCAACTCACATTCAGCTTGTTTCTGCGCGGTGACATCTTCGTGTGTTGCGACCCATCCGCCGCCGTCCGTCGGCTTGTGAACCACCGACAAATAACGACCGTCCTCCAATTTAGTTATGACCTGGTGCGGCTTATTGGCGGTGATTTCCTTCATCCGATCTTCAAAGTAGTTTTTGCCTTCTTCCGGCGCGGTTCCGGACGCAATTCGATAGCCAAGGATTTCGCGAAAAGTCGTGCCTGGTTTTGTCTGCTCGGTGCTCAATCGGTATAATTCTGCATATCGTTTGTTGCAGACGATCAAGCGCTGCGTGGCATCGAACATACAAATGCCTTGAATCATATTTTCAAAGGCTGCATCAAGTTGTAGCTTTTGCTGTTCGTTCACCATTTCCGCGCGAAGCTTTTCGGTCACGTCTTCGTGCGTCGCGACCCATCCGCCACCCGCCATGGGTACGTTTACGACACGGTGCGAGCGGCCGGCTTCATCGATCGCGATTGCGCTTACTGGTTTCCCAAGGGCTAGGCCTTTGAGAATCTCTAATCGGTATTTTTCGATGTCTCCAGCCAGACTGCCTTGCGCCTGCCTGTAGCAGAGTAGCTCACGTAATGAGCGTCCGGGCGTTACCGCCTCTAGCGGCAGCCCGTACATATCAACGTAGCCCTGATTGCAAAATATAATGCGTTCAGAGGAGTCGAACATTGCGAGGCCCTGGGACATATTGTTCAAGGCCGCGTCCAATATCAGACTTTGGTTCCGATATTTTTTGGCGTTTTCCTGGTCGGCGCGAGCTTTGGTCAGCGCGTTTTGATTTCTAAGCATCCGGATGAGTAGGACTGCAAAAGTAGCGATAGCGATAATTGTCAGAGCGGCTGCAAAGATAGTGTATGTAGCTGTTCGCCTCCAATTTGCGAAGGCGTCGAATGTAGTTCTTGTCGCGGCAACTACCACTGGATAGCTGCCAACGCGGTGAGCCGCAATTACTCGCGTGTCACCACCTATCGCCCCGACTGTCACGCCAGCACCGTGATCGGTGGCAGAGACGAGCTTTAAGGCTACGACTGCTGGAAACCGACGCCCTATGTCTGATTCATTTTTTGGGATTCGTACAAACAGCGCGCCGTCGTTGCGAAATAGGCTAATTCCGCTCTCCGGGTTGGCGGAAATTCGACGAAAACCTCTTTCAAGATATTCCAGATCGATGGCGGCTGTGGTCAGTCCCAAGAACTCGCCATTCGATCCGGAGATTTTGCGCGCCAAATGTACGACCCACCTGCCATTGAAACGATTGTGGACCGGCTCACTCACAAACGACAATAGACTTCGGGTCGGACTGAAACGCTTTAACGAAATCGCGATCACTGGCGTCGATTTCCGGAATTGGCCATTGACGAGAAAAATTGATCAGATGGCCTTGTGCGTTCATTATCGTGAGCGATCCGACATATGGCATGCCGGAGGCTATGTCGCGCAGTTTCACATGGAAGTCGTAGCCTGATAGAGCACGTTCAAATCCATCCTGGCCAAGATTTGCAAACACACCTGTTTGCTGAATGATTTGCTTTTGTACCGTCGTAACAGTTGTGAAAATGTGCTCAATCTGTTCGGCAACGATTAATGCGGTATCGGATAAGGCTGCCTCATTGCTAGCCAATTCGCGATCGTGGAGATTGGACAGAAAGATGCCGCTGGCGACGCTGACGACAACGGAGAGCAACACCGCGCAGACTATAGTTAGCCGAGCCGGGCTGGCAGGGTTAGATTTCAATTCTGAAGTGGCGTTTGTAGCGCCCGCGATTTTTGTGCGCCAGAGCCCGGGAAGTCTTTTAGTCATAACCCACCGCGACGGATTTATATGCCGAGTAGACCGGCATCTACCGTGTCAGTGATAAGACATAGAGCTTAAATATTATGCGCTGATATGAATCTGCCACCTATTGTGCGCTGCGGTGGTTTTTTGTGACGGTTTACAAGAAGTTGCGGATATATATTCAAATCAATAACTGATGGCCGCATTTATGTGTCTCCATGCGCGACATAAGGTTTTGGCAATTAGCTGGCAGTCCAACTGCGCCCGCGTTTGTCGGCTATGGGACTAAGCGGACAGCGGTCGATTTTGACCAGGGATGGAGTAGTCTGCGTTGGCCTAAAGCGAGCGAGGCTGTAAATCAAAAATGGTTATGGGTATCTGCGGTCGGTCATACCCGGCCCTGCAAACCTCCATAATTCATCCAATCCTAACCACGCTGATTGGTATCAGCCTAATGGCATCGTTTGAGTAGAGCGAATTGCGTTTTATCAAGCCGCTAACGCAACGAATTGCGTTGTCTCATGTCGGAGCTGGGATAGAGAATGGGAAAAAGACAATGTCAAACTTTTCGAAAGTCGCGCTGACCGCGGTAGCTGGCTTGCTGCTCTCTATTGGCGTCGCGTCGGCGCAGCAATCAAACAAGCAAATGATCGTCGGCACATGGATGCTTGTGTCCGACGAGAATGTCACCGCTGACGGTATCCGTCGAAACGGATTTGGACCGAACCCAGTCGGCATGGCAGTTTTCGACGCTACTGGAAATTTTTCCGTAATTCTTACGCGTCTTGATGCGCCATAATTCGCGTCGAATGATCGTAAGAAAGGAACCGCAGAGGAATACAAGGCTTCATCGGAAGGCGCCCTTTGCTACTTCGGCACATATTCGGTGAACAACGATCTCACTCTCTCTGTTCATATCATCGGTTCGTCTTACCCGAATTGGGGTGGGGTCGATCAGCGGCGGAATATCAATGAACTTACGCCAGCCTCTCTGATCTGGACGACACCAACGCCGCCATCTGGATGCGTCGGTCGAAAATGACCCAAGGCAGACATGCTCCTCGTGCTTAAGTATTTGCTTGTGATAGATTTAGACCTGCGGGAATTTTTGTGGAGTAGGCTATGGACAGCACCACGCCGATTGTCGATTTTCACGTCCATTTCTTAGTGCGCGAAGTATTGGAGCAATGCCTTCCTCACTCTGTTGCCACTAATCGCGGCCATCACAAATTGCCGCCTCATCTGTTTGCACTTTTCGAGAAAATGATGACGCCGGAAGGCGTGATCGAGGATATGGACAGGTTGCAAATCGGCATGAGCGTAATTTCCTCAGCGGCCGTTATCGAGCCAATTCACTGGGCAGAACCTTCTGTTGCTCTCAAGATGGCGCAGAAACTCAACGATACCGCCGCAGCGCGCGTGGCCCATTCGCCCAAGCGCATCATTGGCAGTTTTGTCCTTCCGTTGCAGAACATGAGTTTGGCGATGGCCGAATTTAGACGAGCAGTTGACGACCTTGGTCTAAAAGTTGCGAATGTGCCTGCCGAAGTACGTGGCAGTTATCTTGGTGATGCGCAGTTCCGGCCGTTTTGGAAGGCGGCGCAAGCTGATGGGGTGGTGGTCTTCATGCATCCCGATGGCGCGAAAGACCCCTGGTTTTTTCAGTTCGGAATGTGGAATTCGCTCGGCCAAACGCTCGAAGAGGCGAAATTCATGGCGTCTGTTATCTACGAAGGCATTCTTGAAACATACCCAAGGCTCAAGCTCGTTTTGGCGCACGGCGGCGGTTATTTCCCGCACAATATGGGGCGGCTTGATCGCAACGTAAAAAATGCGCCGCACAGTATGAAAAACATAACTCGCAAGCCGAGCGAGTATCTCAAGAACGTTTATTACGACACCTGCCTGTATGATCCGACGGTGCTGAACGCGCTGATTAAAATCGTAGGACCCGACCGCTTATTACTTGGTGCGGATTGGCCCATCGGCGAAGCTGACCCCTTAGGTTTCGTAGATCGGTGTCCGGACGCTAGCGATGCAGAAAAAGTTATGATTAAAGGCGGACGAGTGGCGGAATTAATCGGCATTCCGTGATCCCAGCCATGAATGTCCGCTTTTGACAAAGCGTCGTTTCGCTGCCGTGCAATCGCATGTCGGTTATTGGGGCCACACCGGACATCGGACAGACTTAGCGCGTAGATGCGTCGGTCAAAAATGACCCCACAGCGACATCGGCGGCGCAGTGCGGCAAAGGATTGGATGCCGGTTTCTGACCACAACTATGGCAGCTTATCGGCCAGATAGAATTGTAGCCTTCTTATCCGCGTACTCTTCCTTCTGGATTTCGCCCCGCGCAAAGCGCTCGTTGAGTATCTGCAACGCCGAGAAGTTTGGGTCGCCAAACGTTCGCGACGATGGTCCTCCATGATGACAGCCATGGCCGCATAAACCGCGCCCGCATAAAGCGCGGGCTAGAAAAAAGATGACAGCAAAAAAGGCAATCATACACAGCATCCGCTAGCAGCCCCCGAGCTAGCGTATCTTTTGACCTTGGCCATTTCGCTCGAATTAATTCGTCTGAAGTCGGCAGCGGATAATCAATCTCGTTAAAAACTGGAATTGACGATCGATTTGCTCCCTTCCTCTTTTATATTTTTAAGCGCATGATCTTCAGACGTTCTTCGTTCGTACTATTGAGGGTGGCTCTGAGGAAATAATTCACGTCATGAATGAGCATCGAAAGCAGCAGCGACAACGTGTTCTGAAGGCTGGTTTGATTGCGCTTGATGGTGGCGCTGCCGTTGATTGCATCGTCCGCAACTTATCGGAAGCCGGCGCTAGTCTCGAAATCGAAAGCCCCGTCGGCATTCCCAATAATTTCACGCTGGTCATTAAGGCGGACAAGTTCACGCGCCCATGCCACATTGCATGGCGCAAAGCGCGTAGGATCGGCGTCCGTTTCGATTAGGGCACTTTAGTTGACTGTCTCTATTTCAAGTTATTGCGAGGGTCGCAAATGCAATAGTCTCTCAACCGCGCTGGTACAAAAGATCCGTCAGGTCAGGACTAGGGGGCTTTTATCGGTCGAAAGCTTTCGATTTTGTAAAACGCCCTTTTTCCACACTTTGGGCACTTGACTGAAAACTCTTGGGTAATTCCATAATCCTTATTGACAACAATTTTCTGACCACATTCAACGCAAACAACGCCGACTGGTGGTTCCTTTGGCTGTTTCATGATCATCAACGCAAGAAAATTAGATGGACCTTTCATACAGTGACGTTGTGATTTTTGAAAGCGCCTCCCCAATCCGTTACAGCGCAATCCATCCTACTACGATTGAACACTTCCGAAGCATATTCAAACGTGGAGTAGTTGGCGCTATTATAAGGTCGGGAGAAATATTCGTTACTTTAGATTACGGCTATTAGTTTCGCTCACGGTGCTATCAAATCAGCACAACGCTAGGACCACGCACATGAATATTTTAAAGACATTCACGTTGAAAATGGTGGCAGGGCGGCTTATTCAAGTGGGGGATGTTAGCTCTTGGGATCGCAATTGGAGCCTATTGGCACAAGTTCTTTATCGGCTATCTTCTTTATCTAATAGTCTTTGCCGTGATTAGTTTAGCGTACGTCACATACGTATGGGCAAAGCAATAGATAAGCACACCAGCTTCACGACCCATTGCACTGGAGGCAGATAATGGCGACACCTCAATTTTCACTCCCCAAACACTGGGAAGACTGGTGTAGCTGGCTGCTAGGGTTCTGGCTGTGCATTTCACCGTGGGCTCTACAGTTCGATCTGGAGCCAATCGCGACACGAACCGCCGTAATTACAGGAATTGTGATTGTCTTTGTTGAGATGATGACGCTGTCTCTTTTTCGAGCGTGGGAGGAATGGATCAACGTCATACTCGGAGCGTGGCTCGTAATATGCTCTTGGTTGTTGGATATCAGTTATCCACCAGCTAAAACAAATTTTGTTATTGTTGGGCTGCTGGTGTTGGTACTGGCGGTCTACGAGATTTGGGAAGCGCGTCGCCAATCAGGTAACCAGAGCTAACGACACGCGCGCTACGATCTTAGGGAGCAACGCGCACAACGTCGCCATCTTCCGCAAATCGACGCACCAGCGTTTCAATGAATGAGAATATTATTCTGGCACTCTAAGTAGAGAGTTTGATCTCGTCTGAAAGAGTGCCGCTATTTTTGCTACGCAACTTTTTCGTTTAACCAGCGGCTTAGGACGCAAGTGCTTTCCGTCTTATTTTTCGCGCGAGGGTCAAAGCCTTCCTAGTTGACGCATCGGGGGAAGCACTATCAAATGTAATCGTCTCATGGCAATTCGGGCATTTTATTGTCGAACCGCCCCGTATTTTTTGATGTCGTTCCTTGAACGTTTTCCCGCAATATGAACACGAGACCTTTATTTTGTCGAAAATGTCCATGGTCTAGCTATTCGATCGACACGATGCTGAAGAATGCAATCCGCATTGAGTGTCATGCTGCATCTGAGTTACCGGCAGAATTCTTTTGTAGACGCTTTATCATTTGCTTGAGTCCGATGATTTCAGCCTCAAGTCGCGCTACTCGATCCGTTAGCTCGTCGCCACTTGAATGCGATCCCTCTTCAGTATCACTTGAATACGGTGCGCTTATGCCAACGTTGGTTTCAAATGCTACACCAATTTCAGCGCCGGTCGCCCACACAACCTTTCCACGATAGGTCCGCGCCTTGATCGGAATATTCAAGTCAAGATATTCGCTAATGATTGGCGGCGCGCTATTGAATTTCAGCCGCGCACCTGTTTCGGAAATGTCGCGCACGATACACTCTACGGTGCAATTGCCATCAGCAAAGGAAACGACGCCTCGAAAAAGGCTTTTCTGCCTAGGTGACTTTCGTCGCTCAGTCATGTGATCCGTGGACGCCATATCACCGTAAGAATGCTTGAATAACTGCTTAGTCCTAAAGGGCAGGTGAAACGCCGCGTAAACTCAACGTAAAGAACGCGCCATCAAGACTTTATTAACCATACCTGTTTGGGGCCGCATTTAACTGGCTCTCCAGCGTTCCCAATGATGATGTCCGTCGTGAGATAATTTGAGACAGATGGCGGCGTGATTTACGGGAGATGCCGGCTCATCTGGTTTTAGTTTATGCGGCTTTCTTCTGGTGCTGCAAGCGTCGTTTTGGATTGTGTTGCGTTTGATCCTTTCTCTTTCCAGCAGGATTGTTTGACCGCGCCCGAAGTACACGTCGGCCGGCGTCAGATTGCTCAAGCTTTCATGATAGCGCCGATGATTGTAGTGATCGACGAACCGACCAAGGCTGTCCTCAAGATCACCCGGCAAGTAGTAGTTTTCCAAGAGGATGCGGTTCTTGAGCGTTTGATGCCAGCGTTCGATCTTGCCCTGTGTCTGCGGATGGTAGGGCGCGCCGCGAACGTGGCCCATGTTCTGTGCATCCAACCAATCTGCCAATTCAGCCGAGACGTAACTAGAACCATTATCGCTGAGCAGGCGCGGCTTATGGACGATCCGTGCCTGGTCACAGCCTGAAGCCGTGAGAGCCAGATCCAGCGTGTCGGTCACGTCCTGTGTCGTCATCGTCGCGCACAGCTTCCATGCGATGATATAGCGCGAGAAGTCGTCCAGGACCGTGCTGAGATAGAACCAGCCCCAGCCGGTCACCTTGAGATAGGTGAAGTCCGTCTGCCAGAGCTGGTTTGGCGCCGTCGTCTTGTCCTTAAACTCATCAGCTGCCTTCATGACGATGTAGGCCGGACTGGTAATCAGGTCATGCGCGAACATATGGGGACGCGCAATCGGCAACTTACCTTACTAGTTCCTATTGTAATTAACGTCTGGCCTCCCCATGTATTTTTTAGAGTGCCAATAAAAATTGGGGACGTACCGAAGTCCCCATTCGCTAAAAATAGCGGCACCGGTGCCATCGGCAGGCACAACAAGACTTCAAATTGGCGGCGTTCGGCGTGGGTGCCAAAAGAACCCGCGTCCATGTGGTTCCGTGCATTGATTATCGCGCGGGCACCTCCCTTCGAAAAAGGAGAGGGTCATGGAGTTTTGTTCAAACCCGCGAGTGACGGTCTTCTTTTAGAAGGCACTCCCGCACACTGGAGCCACAATGATTATTCCCCGCTACGTTAATGAAGTAATAGCAAACGTGCGTGGCATTAAGCCCGGATGGTACGCGATGGACGATAGCGGCAACCTCTCGACGGGGCCATTTTCCAACAAAGCCGAATGCCTCGGCAGCGTCATTCAGCCAACTTACGATCAGTTAGGTGCTTCGCCAAAGTAAACCAGCTTCCCACCGGCATCCGACCAGCGCTCAGGGCGGCGCGTCCGGAAGTGCTCAGCAGAAAACGCCCCAAGGAGATATGCGTCATGTTGGACTCTACCACCAAAACCACGACTGCGAAGTCCGCTAGTTCTTCCAAGCTGGATGCTACGCAGGCATTCCGCGCGACGGCCGAAGCCACTGACCTGATCAAGGGCAGCTTTTCGACCGCCGTTAAAGGTGCGCAGGATTACAACGCCAAGGTCATCGAATTCGTTCAAACCAATACTAAAGCGACCGTCGATTTCGTTCAAAAACTGTCGGGTGTGAAATCGCCTTCAGAATTTATCGAATTGTCGACCGACCATTCGCGCACGCAGTTCGAGACGCTGACCGAGCAGACCAAGGAACTTGCGGCATTAGCCCAGAAGGTCACGCTTGCGAACGTGGAGCCTCTCAAGGCCAGCGTCACCAAGGCATTCAGCCAGTCCGCATGAGCAAACCCGCTCAAAACTTCAGCGCTCTTCGAAGCCCGGGTTGTCGCCCGGGCTTCTTGCGGAAGGTCGAAAGGAAGAGGCGTCCACCTTTCGGCTTTAAGCTAGATCAATGCGAAGATACGTAAATTAGAGAAAGCATTTTCAATGGGAACCGCTATCCCCAATTCCACTTGGAACCCGATTGCTACAGCGCCAGACGGCGTTGAACTGGAACTGTGCGTTTCCGATAGCGGAGAATATCACGCGCTAGCGGTTCCCTGCCGGCGCAATGGCGTGGGCTGGTCTGATGTGCGCCTGAATAGGCTGGTGCCAATTCGACCCACCCACTGGCGGGTGTGGCCGCGCGAACGCAAGTGACAAGGGCCGCCAACTGAGGCGGCCTTTTTCGTCAATTCAAGCAGTAGGCACGATGTCGCCTAAGCACTTAGCGACGTTGCGCTGCCGTGTGACGGCATGTCGCCTTATGGGGCAACAACGGACATCGCCCAGTCTTTAGGGCCTAGATGTGTCTGTCGAAAATGACCCATTAAGCGCCATTGGCTGATTTCGGAATTTTTGTCCGAGGTTCTTGTCTTTGTACGTTTTTCAACTGAAGCTTCGATTTCAACTTTTTTGGTTTCGATTTCTTCGCCATTCCAGTGTTCGCCTAAGAGCAGCCACCTAACTTTCTAACTGTAAGCCATTTCGCGCGTCGCGCATGCCCATTGAACGGGCGCTATCCGCACCAATTGTGCCTGATCTTGGATTTCGAGGAGGCTAGGTTCGCCGCCTGCCGCTTGCTAAGCGTTCGGCCTCGTAGTGCCTCCCACGGTGCTAATAAGCCGCGCAGCAGGCAGGCGAGAATTTCGATAAAATTAATTTTATCGTTTAAGAAGCGTGAAATATCTGCCTCGTATAAATTTTGCGTGAAATCGGGGGCGAGCAACACTGGATATAGCCCAATGCGCAAGTTTGTACTTCATTTCTTGAAGGATAGTTCGGGCGCCACCGCCATTGAATACGGTCTAATCGCTGCCGGCATCTCGGTAGCCATCATCGCCGTGGTCAATGGCCTTGGCACTCAGCTCAACAACACGTTCACGAATATCTCGACCCAGCTCAGGTAAGGGTCCGCAATTCTGAGCTGTATCGGACAGGCCGCCTCAATGGCGGCCTCTCCGACAACTTGCCGGGGCTTCTTTTTTGCCTGCAGGCCAATAACTTGGTGTCCCTTAACGCTCGTTAAGTTCTTTTACACATTGTGTTTTGACCAATTCTTTAAACTCGTCGTTTAGAGCTATGGCCACGAAATGATTTCAATCGTGGTGGCCGCTATGCTCATGAAATTGCTTTGGTCGAGAATGCGCCCGACGATGCGCAACTTCTGTTGCGCGCGCGGCGGCAATGTCGCCATCACCTTCGCCTTGGCGAGCATCCCGCTTATTATGGGCGTGGGCACCGCGGTCGATTACAGCCGCGCCAATTCAATGAAAGCCGCGATGCAAACGGCTCTCAATTCCACCGGGCTGACGCTGGGAAGGGAGTATTCCACCCTGACCGGCACCCAACTCCAAAACGAAGCCGCCCTTATTTTTGCTTCGCTCTTCACGCGTCCCGAGGCCATTAACCCGACAATTACCGCGGTCGCAAATGCGGCTGCCGGGACAATTCAGGTCAATGCCACCGCCGCGATAGATACTGACTTTGTCGGCATTTTGGGGCTTAAAAGCATCCAAGTTAATGCCGAATCCACCACATCGTTGGCGGCGCAAGCTTCGCTACGCGTCGCGCTGGTGCTCGACAACACCGGCTCGATGGCGCAATCGGGCAAGATTTCGGCGCTGAAGACTGCTACAAACAACATGCTTGCGAAGCTGCAAAGCGCGGCCACGACGAATGGCGCTGTCTATGTGTCGATCACGCCATTTGTGAAGGACGTCAATCTCGGAGCGAGCAATTATAATGCATCCTGGCTGCAGTGGGATGACGGCACCGACAATTCATGGGACGGCTCTAACGGGACCTGCAGCAATTCAAACTACTCGCCGCGCAGCCAGTGCCTCGCGCAAGGAACCTGCTCGATTTCGGGTAATAACACCCAGAGCAGCTGCACCGCCGCGGCCAACTGTTCGATCTCCGGCTACTCGACCCAGAGCTCCTGCACGGCCGCTGCCGTTTGCTCCAATCCCGGCAAGACGACCCAGAGCACCTGCACGGGCACCAAGGCCTGCAGCAACAAGCTTTACACGACGCAAAGCCAATGCACGTTGCATCACGACACTTGGGGTTACGGGACCTGGAGCAACGGCGTCTGGACCGCCGGCGTCTGGACCCCGAAATATACCTGGACGCCGACCAGCCACAGCACCTGGAATGGCTGCGTCGTTGATCGCGGAGACAGCGGTGGTCCGGATTCTGGCAATTACGACGCCAACAACGTTTTGCCGACGACTAGCACCCCGGCGACACTCTATGTCCCCGAGCAATACTCTTCGTGTCCGCAAGCGGCCATGGGGCTGAGCTACAATTGGTCGGCGATGACTTCGCTCGTCAACGCGATGTCCCCGAACGGTAACACCAATCAAGCCATCGGCTTGCAGGTGGGCTGGATGACATTGATGACAGGCGGCGTATTCAACGCCCCGGCGCTGGCCCCAAACGTCACCTATAGCCAGAACATCATTCTGCTGACGGACGGCCTCAATACCGAGGATCGATGGTACACGGACCAGTCTTCAATCGATGCGCGCCAACAAATCCTCTGCAACAACATCAAGGCTGCTGGGATAACGCTTTGGACCATTCAGGTGAACACCGGCGGCGATCCGACATCGACCTTGCTGCAGAATTGTGCTTCCGATTCAACCAAGTTCTATTTGTTGACCTCGGCAAATCAGATCATCTCAACGTTCGACGATATCAGCTTTAAGATCGTCAAACTGCATCTTTCACAATAACAATCAGGGTCTACCGTTGCTCGCACTATAGGGCGCAATGTCGGTTTGTGGCACTTCGCGTCATTCGCTGCGCTGCAAAAAGTTTGGTCTATTGGGCGTACAGCGGACTTTGCAGCCCAGCCCGCACACGTTTATGAGTTCACGCCCTAAACTGGGTTGTTTTGGTAAAACGCGTCCTCCTGGTGCGTTCTTAAGAAGTACTTTTCAGTTGGCGGTAGGGGCGATTATTCACGCGACTAAGCCGAATCATCGTGGCCCCGAAGAGCAAATCGGATTACTCATTGACCAGCTAGGAAGGCATTTGAATTGTCTTCACCCCCTGTGGCAGCCATGAGTGTCTGGTCCCTAATCAGGCGTTTTCTACCTTATTTGTACAGTGTTCGCTGGCAAGCCGCGCTTGCCGGCGCATTGATGGCAATCAATCCGCTTGTCGCCGTTTTATTGCTGTGGTTGATGAAATATCTTATCGACGAGGTGTTCGTTGGGAAGAATGTAGGCGTGTTGCCGGTCGTCGCGAGTGCATATACGATCTTGGTCGCAACGAAACTAGTCATCGATTATCTCCTTACACGACTTGAAGCGGCAATCGCCGAGCAGATCGATCAAAATGTTCGCGTCGATGTCTATCGGCATCTGATTTCAGTGTCCCCAGGCTCGCTCCGGAAATTTAGCGTCGGCGATCTCATTTCCCACCTTGGTGCCGATGTGTCACGGGTCGAAGGTCTGATTTATGGCGGTCCGGTTCGCGTAATTTTCAGCGCGCTTACAGCAGTGTATTTCATCGGCTTCTTGTTCGTTTTGAGTTGGAAGCTCACGCTTGCTGCGTTGATCACCGCGCCAATTTTAGCGCTGCTAAGCTGGCGTTGGTCGCCGTATGTGCGGCGTGCGGCAGTAATATCCCGTCGCAAGGCAACCGCATGGGTTTCGCGGGCGCAAGAACGGCTCGGGACGACTGCGGTGATCATCGCCTTTGGCGCACAGTCGTTTGAAACGCAGGCATTCGAGGCGCAGTGCCGGGCGTCGCGCGTCGCCGCGCTGCGCTCGGTTGCTTTGCAGGCCTGGCTTACACTCGCCACCGAGGCGGTCGCGGCAACGGGCGGATTTGTGGTTCTAGCAATCGGCGCCTACGAGATGTATTCGGACGCACTTACCGTCGGAACTTTGATTGCATTTCTTGGATCAGTCGGCTCGTTGTACTCGCCGATCAGCAGTCTCGCGAGAGGCCCGGGTCGGTTTCAGCGCTCAGCTGCTGGCGCACAGCGTATCGTAGAACTCCTCGACACGCCGAGTCTCGTGACCGAGCGGCAAGATGCGAGACCACTCACGGCTGTTCGGGGCGTCCTTGAGTTTTCCGAAGTTCGTTTCACATATCCAAGCGGACCGGAAGCGTTGCGCGGCATCTCATTTCGTATTGATGCGGGCGAGACTGTTGCCGTGGTTGGGCCTAACGGAAGCGGGAAAACAACCCTGGTCCAGTTGGCTTTGCGTCTTTACGACCCCTCAGAAGGGTTGGTGTCGATTGATGGGATGGATCTGCGGGGAGCGACCCTCGAGTCGTTGCGTCGGTCGGTCGCTGCGGTTTTCCAGGAACCGAGCGTATTTCGAGGAAATATCAGCGACACAATTCGATATGGGCGGCCGGGCGCTTCCGACGAAATGCTCATATCGACGGCGCAAGCTGCGCACGTGCATGAATTTGTGACTGCTTTGCCGAGAGGCTACGGTACGCCGATCGGCCCTGGCGGCTCTTGGCTGTCGGGAGGGCAGCGCCAAAGGCTTGCGCTCGCGCGCGCGTTTCTCCGCGATTCACCCATTTTGCTGTTGGACGAAGCGACCGCGTCGATTGACAGCGAAGCCGAGCAACTGATCCAGGAGGCAATCTCGCGATTTCGCGGCAAGAGAACGATTATGGTCGTCAGTCATCGACTTTCTACCGTGCTCCGGGCTGATCGTATTGTCGTGTTGGAGGAGGGAAGAATTGTGGAAACGGGAACCCCCGCAGTTTTACAGGGAAGCCCATCTCGTTTTCGTGCGTTGTTTGCTGACCAGTTCCTGGCAGAAAGAGTTCCCGTATAGTCCCGCGAGAGCTACAATCCAGTTATCAGAAACATTTAGGGGGAAAAACAAACGAGACCTCTATAGAAAAATTTGGGAGTGGAAGTCGGCCCACCTGAATGCCGTCGTGAAGGAAACACATACTATCGAAAATTTGCCTGTCGATCTTAGCAAACCCACGGGCGAGTTCGCTAAAATAGGTCCGCTAGCAGACATGGTTTCGGTCCGCATCGGTTACGAGGATTCAAATTAGGGTCTACCCAGCGCCCGCAGAGCTTGACCTTGACGCCCGCGCCTGGCGCGGGCGCACGGTGGCGGAAGGGGAGAGGTATGTTATCTCGCCGTTTGACGGCGAGACGCGGTTGCCAATCCAGTAATGAAAGGGAAGAGGAGCGGCTCGTATGAGCGGCGGCAACTATGATTTTTCCAACTCGCTTTCCCGCACGAGACGTTCGTGGGGTTCGTTGATACTCTTGATCCTGTACTCATACTCGCCGGCACTCTCCGGTAGCTTCTTGGTGACAACATAAACACCGCCGGAGGCGCGGAGGCTGATTGGGGGCAAGAGCTGTACTGTCTCGCCGATGTGAAATTTATGGGCATGCATGGAGTAAGCGCTCCAAGGCGAAAGCGACGCTATCACACTCGCGGCGGCCGTGTACTAGGCCACCGTGGCAACGGGGGAGTGACTTCCGCTAGTAGGTGTTTGAAGCCCGGCGGCGCACGCCGGTAACCACAATCAATTGTTTTTGCTAATGAGCTCTATTGTTCGCATTTCTCTTGTTGCGATCCATATCCGCAGAAATGGACATACCCATCAAAAGAAGGGGGGCGACAGTTAGTACCAAAATAGTAGCTCCGATCTCCAAGGTTGTGGGCGGCAACCCGCTGACGAGACCGAAGTACTGCAGCACTACGGCCAGGACGATAATAAAGGCGACAACGATTGCGACTATGAAAACGGCGGCCAAAAGTAAGGAATGATGGCTGAACTCGTGTGGCTTTATTGCGGATCGTGTCATGGCAATCTCCTTCCCTCATGGTCTTCAAATTCCTGGCAAAGAGCCACGTGAACGTAAAAGCCGAGATCTGCGTGGTCCAGCTAATGCAACTTCACCGCCGCGGCGAGATTGACGGTCGACTCGATGGTAACGACGGCGCCGCGCTTGCGGCGGTCGCTATCAGTCGCGCTTGTCGGGGATCGTTCGGGTCTCGGTCTCGTTGCACGGCTCATCCTGATGGCGCAGCGCGGCGGCGACCGCGGGAATTCCGATTTTGCCGTAGCGTTTATCGAGGTTGGAGTACTGGCGCTGGGAGTCTGTTTTCGGCTCCTTTGTCTTGGTGGCTTCCATTGTTTTTCTTGGCCTCCCTTGGATTGTCCTCAAGTGCGTATCTGGTCGAGGACGATTCAGAACAAAAATAATCTGCCCAGAAAGCAATCAGTTCAATAAAAATACCCGTGCCAAACAAGCATCGATGGCTCGCCAGCTATGCGAAAAACACGTGATCAACGCTGATGCTGCTATGCAATGCCGCACTGCAATTCAAAATACTTCGGAGTCCGGTCCGCAATTGATTTTAGCGTCCCTAGGCGTCCGCTTAGGCTTTAGACAACTCGCTTTCACCAAAAATCCGGATCTGGCACAGGGAACCCAGGAACCAAAGCGAGGCCTCCAGGATGTTAAAGCCAGACGTCCCGTGCGCAGCCCCGCCAGCGAGAAGGCTATGCCATGTGGACCTCGCTGTTTGCCGTAACCGCCGCTGAAGCGGGTAGGGTTTCGCTATTATGCTTGCCTTAAGCCTGCGGTCTTTCGCGCCGTATCGGGCTGGCGTGCCTTCGCCCATAGGGATGTGTCGGATACCGCGCCAGTTACATAACTACTGATTGAGGAGGGCCCACAGGGCGCATCAGATAATTCCGATTTAACGGAAAAATTCCCTCATCGGTCCTGGAAATCCCCTGTTCACTTAATGAAATTCCATGTTCGGGGAAGTAGGGAACTTTGGTCTAAGCCCCCTTCATCACTGGGCGAATGGCATCCTTTTTGCCGTCTAACGCCTTGGTGTGACTGTCCACACGTGATGCCAAAGCAAACATTTGTCACTACAAGTCAGGGGTACGCGGCAGAAATTGTGCGGCGCACCACTAACATATTTGCGGCGCACTATCGTGGCCTAAACTTTCAATCGCTCGCTCGAGAGCCGCAGCGAGTCGACGCATCGGGCATCGCGCTACGCAATGCTCGACGAAAGTGGCATTGACGGCAGCGGTGCTTTGAGACGGCAATGACTACATTGTTGGGAGTTATCAGCGCGCGACGATACGCGTGGCGCGGCAACTGTCGACTTGCAGTGAAGGGAGCGCACAAATCTAAATCAAGAATAAGCCGGGCAGCACTCCGAAGGAACACCTTCGGACAAAGACCCGGTAGAACCCACAGGGAGTAAATGAAATGTCACAACACGATCAAGAAAGAAACGGCGTTTCACGCCGTGCATTGCTGACTGTCGGCGCTGGCCTGGCTGGCGGCGCATTGCTGCCAACTGCATTCAGCACACCCACCTTTGCGGTCGGCGTTAGCGACATGCCGCCGATGAGCACGTGGCCGGCCGGCTCGGCGGGTTCATCGGTTACTATCGGCGCCACCGTGCCGCGCACCGGCGCATATGCGGTGCAGGGCGAAGACGAGCTCAAGGGCATGCAGCTTGCCGTCGAGCACATCAACTCCGGCCATCCGCTGATCAAGAAGATCGCGCCCAAAGTGTCGAAGGGTCTGCTCGGCAAGCAAGTGAATCTGGTGGTCGCCAACTCGGGCGCCAAGCCGAATGACGCGGTGCAGGAGCAGCAGCGCTTCATCGACGAGAATAAGATCGTCGCCATGACCGGCTCGACTTCGTCAGCGGTCGCGGTCGCGCTCAACAAGTTCGCCGAGCGCGAGAAGGTTCTCTATCTGGTGGCGATCTCCGGCTCCAACGACACCACCGGCAAGGATTGCGCGCGCTACTCGTTCCGTCAGTGCTTCTACGGCGAGACCGCAGCCAACGCGATCGGTCCGGTGCTGCTCAAGACCTACGGCAAGAACAAGAAAGCGGCGTTCATGACGCCGGACTACACTTACGGCCACACCGTCACTAAGTCGATGAACGACTATCTCTCCAAGAACGGTGGCTGGACCATGGTGACAAACCAGGTCTCGAAGCTTGGCACGCAGGAATTCAGCCAGTTCCTGACAAACATCGCCAATTCCGGCGCCGAGTTCATCATCAACGTGAACTGGGGCCGCGACGCCGTGCTGTCGATCCAGCAGGCCAAGCAGTTCGGCCTCACGCCGAAGATGAAGATGGTGGTGCCCTACCAGATCCCCTTCCTGGCCAAGGAGACGGGGCCGGAGCTCACCGAAGGCGTCTACGCCGCCACCGACTTCTGGTGGACGCTCGAGGACAAATATCCGCTGGCCAAGATGTTCGTCGAGGCCTTCGACAAGAAATACGGCTACAAGCCGGAGTGGGGCGCCAATAACGCCTACATGCAATTCGCCATCTGGGCACGCATGGTCTCTGAAGCAGGCTCCTTCTATCCGCCGGACGTGATCAAGCAGTACGAGAAGGGTGAGACCTTCCCGTCAACTGTCGGCGACGTGCACTTCCGTCCCGAAGATCATCAATTGGTCCGCCCGGTCATCATCGTCAAAGGCAAGGCGCCGAAGGCGATGAAGAACAAGGAGGACTTCTGGGAAGTCACCGAGGTCGTACCAGGTGCGCCGCTGATGCAGAAGCCGGACGCCTTCGGCTGCAAGCTTGGCGACTACAGCTGACAACCGTTTGTCTTCTCCGCTTCGACCGGGCGGGAAGGGCACCTTCATCGCGACGTCATGCCCGGCTTCGTGCCGGGCATCCACGCCTTTAGCGAAAAAGCAAAGTGTGGATGGCCCCGACAGACGCGGCCATGACCTTGAGAAGCAACGTGCACTATCGCGGGCGCAACGTGATCAATTGGGCTAATTTTGTTTCGCAGCTGTTCAATGGACTGGTGCTTGGCGCGCTTCTGGCGCTGATTTCATCTGGCCTGACGATCATTTATGGAACGCTCGGCGTTCTCAACCTCGCGCACGGCGCCATGTTCATGCTCGGCGGCTATGCCGGCTGGCTGGCGTACACCTACTCGGGCTCCTTCATTGTCGCGGTCATCGCCGGCTCGCTGTTCGTCATGGTCGTCGGCGTGGTGATGGAGCGCCTGGTCATCCGCTCCTTTTATGGCCGCCCGCACGAAGATCAATTGCTAGTCACCTTCGGGCTTGGCATCGTGTTCGTCGAGGCCGTGCGCTTCTTTTTCGGCGGCCTGTCGAAAACGGTGCCTGCACCGCCGCCGTTCGTCGGCATAACCTCGATCGGCTTCATGCTCTATCCGACCTACCGGCTCGCCTTGCTCGGCATCATCGCCGCGGCGCTGCTCGCGCTCTATATCGTGCTTTACCGTACCCGCATCGGCATGATCGTGCGGGCCGGCATCGAGGATTCGGTGATGGTCGACTCGCTCGGCATCGACGTCGGCAAGGTCTTCATGCTGGTGTTCGGCATCGGCGCCATGGCGGCCGGTTTTGCCGGCATCGTCAACGCGCCGGTGGTGTCGATCGCTCCCGACGTCGGCGAGGCTACCCTGGTGCAGACCTTTGTCGTCGTCGTCATCGGCGGCGTCGGTTCGTTTCCCGGCGCCGTGTTGGGCGGCCTTATCGCCGGCGAGATCATCAGCATCACTTCGATGTTCAACCCTGGCTATTCCTACGTCATGCTGTTCGCGGCGATGACACTGGTGTTGGTGCTCCGCCCCTACGGCCTGCTCGGCACGGCCGGCCGCGAATGAGCGCAGTTGTCTGATGGTCCGGAAACGTCCCCTGCTGGTCGAGACACTGACGGCGGTCGGGCTGATTGCTGCGCCGTTTGTGCTGCCGCATCTCGGATTTTCACCCTCCACCGTCAACCGCATCCTGGTCTGGGGCCTGTTTGGCGTCGGCTTCGACATCCTGTTCGGCTTCACCGGGCTCTTGTCGTTCGGCCAGTCGACCTTTTTCGGTACCGGCGGCATGTTTGCCGCCTATCTACTGACGGTGATGAACTTCCCCTACGTCATGACCGCGGTCCTTATCGGCGCGATCGTGGCGGCGGTGGTCGGTTATCTGATCGGCCTGATTGCGCTCAGGCGCACCGGCATCTATTTCGCCATGATCACGGTGGCGATCGCGGAGATGTTCTATTTCATCGAGTTCAATCCGCTGTCGGAATTCACCGGCGGCGAGAACGGGTTGCCCGGCGTGCCGACCCCGGTTTTCAATCTCGGCTTCACCACCATCAAATTCGACAGCGACCAGTCGCTCTATATTTTGCTGGCGGTCTGCTATTTCGTCGGCATCGTGTTGGCGCTGCGCATCGTGCGCTCGCCGGTCGGCGCCATCCTGAGCGCAATCCGCGACAATCCACAGCGCGCCGCCGCGGTCGGCCACAATATCCACACCTATAAGCTCACCGCCTTTGTAATCGCCGCGGCCTATGCCGGATTTGCCGGCGGCTTGCTTGGCGTGATGCAAGGCTTTATGCCGCCCGAGGCCTTCACCTTCGATACCTCGGGCCAACTCGTCATTCAGACCGCGATCGGCGGCGCGGGCACACTGTTCGGGCCGCTGGTCGGCGCCGCGGTCTGGCTCTATCTCAGCGACTTCTTCCAGACCACGCTGCATCTCGGCGCCACCTGGAAGCTGGTGCTGGGGATCGTTTTCGTGCTGCTGGTCTGCTTCTTGCGCCGCGGCATCGTTGGCGGCATCGGGGATCTTGTTGCGCTGGCCGCCGGCCAGCGGGCGAACACGCTCGAGCCGGGCGATGCGCCTGCCGTCGGCGCGGCGGCATTGCCGCAGTCGGTGAACGCCGCGGCGGCGGTCCCCGACGCCTTGCGCCGCCGCGCGCCCGGCGGCTTCAACGGACCGATCCTCGAAACCGCCGGTTTATCCAAGCGCTTCGGCGGCGTGACCGCCAATGACGACATCGACTTCACCGTCGAGTGCGGCGAATTGCGCGGCATCATCGGCCCCAACGGCGCCGGCAAATCAACATTCTTCAAGATGCTGACGTGCGAGCTGACGCCGACCGCTGGCTCTATCAAATTCGAAGGCAAGGACATCACCGGCTTCGGCGTCACCCAGGTCTGCCAACTCGGCCTGACCAAGAGCTACCAGGTCAACCAGTTGTTCAACCGATTGACAGTGCGCGAGAACATCACTATCGCCGTGTTGGCCTCGCTGCGCGGCCGTTTCCGGCTCGATCTGTTCCGCCTTCCTGGCAGCATCCCGGGCCTCAACGAGCAGGTCGAGGATACGCTGAACCTGGTCAATCTCACCGCGCGGACCGATACGCCGGTCTCGGAGTTGGCTTATGGCGAAAAACGGCGCCTCGAAATCGGTTTGGCGCTCGCCTCGAACCCGAGCCTCTTGCTGCTCGACGAACCGCTGGCCGGCATGAGCCCGCAAGAACGGGCCGATACGGTGAGGCTGCTCAAATCGATCAGCTGGGGCCGCACCATGATCATCATCGATCACGACATGGACGCGCTATTCGAACTGGTCCAGCGGGTGACCGTGCTGCAGGAAGGCCGCGTGCTGGTGGAAGGAACGCCGGAGGAGATCAAAGGTAACGCGGCCGTGCAGGAAGCCTATCTCGGCGGGGTGGTCGCGCCATGAGCCTGCTCGAAGTCAGCGGCTTAAATAGCTTTTACGGGGATTCGCACATCTTGTTCGACGTGGATCTGCGCGTCGAAAAGAACGAGGTCGTAGCGTTGCTTGGCCGCAACGGTGCCGGCAAGAGCACGACCTTGAAAAGCCTGATGGGTGTGGTGACCCCCAGCACCGGGAAAATCACGTTCGACGGTGCCGATCTCGCCGGCCAGAAGAGCTACGCCATTGCGCAAGCCGGCATGCAACTGGTGCATGAAGACCGGCGCATCTTCGGCAGCCTCAATGTCGAAGAAAATCTCGTCCTGGCCGGCTTGACGGCCAAGGACCGTTGGCCAGTCGAGCGCGCCTACGAGATGTTCCCTCGGCTGGCAGAGCGGCGGGGAAGCCGCGGCACCGATCTCTCGGGCGGCGAGCAGCAGATGCTGGCGATCGCGCGTGCACTGATGCGCAAGCCCAAGATCATCTTGCTCGACGAGCCGTTCGAAGGTTTGGCGCCGGTGACCGTGCGCCATTTGGTCAAAGCTTGCCGCGATCTCGCCGCGAGTGGACAGACCATTGTGCTGGTCGAGCAGAATCTCGCGGCGACGCTTGCACTCGCGAGCCGCGCCTACATCATCAACAACGGCCACATCGTCCATGAGGGCCCGACCGAGGCGATCAAGACCAACCCTGACATGCTGCAACAATTTCTCGGTGTCTAAATAGACAGATCGTTGCCACCAATCTGCAACTCGATAACCGTGCAGACCGTCGAAAGTTTTCCGGCATCGCGACGAGATACGCACTTCGCGGACAAACGAACCCAGCCGTCGAATGGTCGTTATTGGATGTCTGTGCCTGCTCAAAAATATGTTTGGTCTCGGAATCTGTTTTCCGGTTAGGATTGCGACTGGTGATTATTTATTCGCCGAGTAATACCAAAACTCAGAAATCATAACTCATGCTACCCGATGTTGCGCGAGGATGACCTCACCGTAAACATGAGTTAAATCAAACAGCTGGACGATGTTTACAAACCCGCCGCAACGGCGCAGGTGGGTCACAGGTAACGCGATTTGGTATAAAACATCGGCCAAAGCCCGGTCCCATACATGGGCTGGGGGCGTCATGCATTCGAGTAATGCGGTTTCAAAAAAGAATGATCCTGCGCCCTGAAACGGGCATGCCCGTGCCGCAGCAACAATGTTTAAGCGGCGCGACGTTCGTAGCGATGATGCAGGCCGGCGACCTCGGGGAAGGCAATGATCTTGCCAGCGGTTGGCGGGTGTATTGGGCGCGTCTCTGGGCAATCCTTGTCGAGCGACAGATGTGTTCTGCTCTTGTGATGATACTGGAAATAACGTGACAGGACCTCGCGCAAGTGATGCTCGTTGAAAATGATGATGTGATCCAGACATTCGCGGCGGATCGAGCCGATGAGGCGTTCGACATATGGGTTCTGCCAGGGTGATCGCGGCGCGGTAGCGATTTCATTTATTCCCATCGCCTGAACGCGATCGCGGAAGCTCTGACCATACGATGCGTCACGATCCCGCAGCAGATAGCGGGGCGCAGTGTCCCAGGGAAATGCCTCGGTCATCTGGCGCGCGAGCCAAGCTTGCGTCGGATTCTCGGTGACATCAAAATGAATGATTGTTCTTCGGTCGTGGCGGAGAACGATCAGGGCGTAGCGAAGCCGAAACGTCGCGGTTGCAACAACGAACATGTCGATCGCCGCAATCTCGGTCAGATGGTTGTGCAGGAAGCTACTCCAGGTCGGGGAGGGGATTTTGGGCCGCCACGGCAGGTATCTCCCAACCGTGGCTTGGCTGACCTCGATGCCGAGCTTGAGCAGTTCGCCATGAATGCGGGGGGCGCCCCAGAGGGGATTGGCCGCGCTCTTCTGGCGGATCAGTTCACGGATCTCTGAGTTCATCTTGGGCCGTCCCAGATGGCGTGATCGCCACCGCCAGTAGAGGCGAAAGTCCTTGCGATGCCACTGGATTACGGTTTTTGGTTTGACCAGCACCATGGCGTTGAGAATCTGCGGCCAAACCTGGTAAAGCCACACCCAGAGGAGCCGGTCTGCGCAGAACAGACTTGCGCGACCTGGTCGCTGCCGCCGCAGGACGGTCACCTGATGTCGCAGGGCGACGAGTTCAAGCTCCAGGGAGGCGCGGCTGCGAACACGGAACCAGAGCAGGGAAACGAGGGCGGAAAGAATTGTGATCATGCCCACGACGGTATGGCGGTGGCGCGAAAATCACTAGCCTTTCTCAATTTTCATGGTTTTGAGCAACCACAGGGGAAAACCCGCCGTACGGAATGATAGGGGGGATCGAGGAAACGTCGGCATCATTCGAAGCCCGGTCCGCGCCTCGATCCTACCCGACCAACTGCGACATCGACGCTTGGGGAGCATAAATCAGCAGCACGTCGATACGGCGTAGGCCGCGACCCTGCAAGCAAAGTGCTTGCAAGGTCCTTATTACAATTTCAACTAAAGGCTTTTGCTACGCCGCTTCCGCCGTCGTCGGATCAATCATCGAGCGCACGCGGGAAACACGGTTGGCCGGAAAGGCGCCCTTCTGCGCGTGCGCCCGCACGGTGGCTTCATCGGGCGCGATATAGACGCAATAGATCTTGTCGTCGGTGACGAAGCTCTGCAGCCACTGAATCTGCGGGCCCATGCTTTGCAGCACGCCGCAGGATTTCTGCGAAATGGCCTGCAGCTCCTGCTTCGGCAGCTTTCCCGCTCCGGCGATGTCGCGTTCGATAACGAATTTCGGCATGGCTGTCTCCTCTCGTGTTGTGAGGCACGCCGCTCGGCGCGCCTTGGGCAAGGAGATTGCAGTTTGCCAATTGGGCCGTCTTGAGGCATTGGCCCCGCGACGGCAATTTGTAACGTGCGGCGGCCCGGGACAATTGTCCCGGCTCTTAAGGTGAATTGGCGGCCCTGCCGTTCATGCCGAGGCCAGCATCGCGGGCGCGCACGATCGCCTGATAGCGGTGCTCAACGCCGATCTTGTCAAACACCCGCGTGATGTGGTTGCGCACGGTCTTTTCCGAAAGGCCAAGCGAGGTGGCGATCTCGGTATTGTCGAGTCCTTCGGCAATCCTTTCGAGCACGGCGCGTTCGCGTGGAGTGAGCTCGCCGAGCGGCAGGGAGTTTACATTCACGGCGGGTTTACTCGGCTCAGCAAGAAATCGTCGCACCTCCCCGACCAAGCGCGGCCAGGCCGGCTCGTCGCCGAGCGGCATGTGGTTTTCGCTGTCGAGCTGGACGAAGCGGGCGTTGGGAATGAGGCTCGCCAGCAAGCGCCCCTGCTCGATCGGCACCACCGCGTCGCGCTCGGGATGGAGCACCAGCACCGGACATTTGATCTTGCGCGCCGCTTCGCGCACGTCCACGGTCCAGCCATTGCGCATCAAGGCGATGGCCGTTTCGGCGGAGGTCGCTGTGCATTGCTGGTCGGACCAGGCGCGCAAATGGTCGAAGGTGCCGCCCGGCTGGAAGTATGACGCCCAGACCTGCATGAAGGCGTGATTTTCCTGCCCCCAGCCAAGGCGCATCAGATCGATGAGCACCTGCGCGCGTTCGATCTCATCCGGCCGATCGCTCCAACGCAAGCGTCCGAGCGCATTGGTGCCGAAGAGAATGAGACGATTGACGCGCTCGGGATGGCGCGCCGCATATTCTATGGCGATCGGCCCGCCCCAGCATTTGGCCAGTAGATCGAATTGTTGGAAGCCGGCAGCCTCGATAACGCATTCGAAATCCTTGACCCAGCTTTCGAACGAAAGATCGTTGGCGGTGCGATCGGAAAGACCGCAGCCGCGCGCGTCATAACGCAACAGCGTGTGGCCGCGTGAAAAGGCTTCGAGCCACGGCTGCCACGAGGCGCCCTGCCATTGGTGCTCCAGATGCGAAAGCCATGTCGCCGACATCACTAGCGGCGGTCCCTCGCCGCTGGTCGCGTAGGCAAGCTTCACACCCCCGGCAGAGGTACAAAAGCGGATGTCCTGGTTCATGGCCCCGGGGCTGCTTGGCCCAATTTGGATCGTGGAATTGCCAACCACAACATAGCACATTTCATGCCTTGCCGACGCGACATGTGGCTCGTGCCGGCTCAAACGGGCCGTGGAATGTCCGTTCACTTAGCGGATATTCGCGGCACCGCAACAACTTGGTTGCTGTTGGACAAGAGCGGACAGAACTAGATTTTTGGCCATCGGCAGTTTGTCCGCTAATGACCATAACGGACATCCGCGTCGAAGGGGCATACTCCTCGGCACTCCTTCAAGCGACTGATTTTCTTGCTTACAATATCGTCACTCCGGCTAGGTGTGAGCCCGTCCACATGACCCAAGCTGACAAGCTTTTCACTGATGGGGAGGCATATGAGCGCCTGATGGGCCGCTGGAGCCGTCTGGTTGGCGAAGTGTTCCTAGACTGGCTCGACGTTCCGAAGGGCCTTCGATGGCTCGACGTTGGTTGCGGCAACGGCGCCTTCACCGAGGAGCTTATTGCTCGCTGTGCCCCTGCCGCCGTTATGGCGATCGATCCGTCCGAGGATCAACTCGCCTACGCGCGAACACGACGCGGAGCGAAGACGGCGGAATTTCGAATGGGCGACGCGCAGAAATTGGCCTTTGACGCCGGTAGCTTCGATACTGCCGTCATGGCCTTGGTCATCTCCTTTCTAGCCGACCCCGCGCAGGCCGCCGCGGAAATGGCACGCGTAGTCCGACCCGGTGGATGGGTCGCTACCTATATGTGGGACATTCCGGGTGGTGGAGTACCCGTCGATCCCGTTTATAAGGCAATCAAATCATTGGGCATACATTCTGCACTTCCGCCCAACCCGGAAGTTTCACGGCGCGAAGCTATGCAAGACTTATGGAAACAATCTGGGCTTGTAACGGTCGACACGCGGGTGATCCCTATCCCCATCGTGTATTCCAATTTCGATGATTTTTGGGACTCGAATACTGTCCCAATAGGGCCGCAGGGCAAATTAATCGAAGGCATGTCAACCAGCGCCAGAGAGCAACTACGCACGCGCCTGCGCGATCACCTGCCTATCGCTTCGGATGGACGTATTGTTTACGAGTCATTCGCAAACGCAGTGAAAGGCCGTGTGCCCGGATGACGCGGTAAATAGGCCGGATGTCATCTTCGCAATGTCGGCTATTGGCAGATTTTGTTGCAGAAGTGATTTGAAGGCTTTGGCGAACAGTGATTCTTTCTCCTGACGACATTTTGCGTCGGAGGCGGGCGATGATGGGACGCCAGAACAACGACCAGGGTCCTTTATTCTATGAGTTCCGCCTCGATGAGGCGGTTCCTGATGATCATCTGGTGCGCAAGATCGACGCCGTTCTCGATCTATCATGGGTACACGCAGAACTCGCGCCGCACTATCCAACGCTCGGCCGGCCCTCGGTTGATCCGGTGCTGATGATCCGGATGCTGATCGTCGGTTATGTTTTTGGCCTGCGTTCCGAGCGGTTGCTGTGTCGCGAGGTTCAGGTGAACCTCGCCTATCGATGGTTTTGCAAGCTCGGCATCGAGCACAAGATCCCTGATCATTCGGCGTTCTCGCGAGCACGCAATGAGCGCTTCCGCGACAGCGGCATCTTCCGCCAGGTATTTGAGCGTGTGGTCGAGGCGTGTATCGCAGCCGATCTCGTTGACGGAGAAGGATTTGCCGTGGATGCCAGCCTGATTGCGGCCGATGCCAACAAGCAGCGCTCGATCCCGAGCGCAGAATGGCAAAAGACACGCCATCTCAAGACGGCGAGCCGGGCCATGCAGGAGTATCTGGCAACCCTTGATGATGCGGCCTTTGGTGCAGCGAGCGATGTCACACCGAAGTTCGTCTCGCCGTCCGATCCGGCCGCGCAATGGACCGGCGCGATGCGAGGACCGGCGTTCTTTGCCTATGCCGACAACTATCTGATCGATGTGAAGTGCGGCGTCATCATGGGTGTCGAAGCCACGCGCGCTATTCGCCAAGCCGAAGTTGGCGCGGGGAAGACCATGGTTGAGCGCACCGAGGAGCGCTTCGATATCAAGCCCAAGTGGCTCGCGGCTGATACGGCCTACGGTTCAGGCCCGAACCTCAACTGGCTCGTCAAAGACAAGGACATTGCACCGCACATTCCGGTTATCGACAAATCGAAGCGCGAGGACGAAACCTTCAGCCGGGAAGACTTCAGGTTTGACAAAGAGCGCAACGTCTATGTCTGCCCAGCGGGCAAGCTTCTAACCACAACAGGAACGGTGATCGATGATGGCGAGACCCTTCGTTATCTCGCGACCACATCCGACTTTCGGGACTGCCCGCTCAAGGTGCGATGCTGTCCAAAGGCATCGTTCCGCAGGATTCCGCGCAGCATCTATGAAGAGGCGCGCGACGTTGCCCGCGCACTGGCCAAGACCGAGGCCTTCGAACAATCACGCCGTGATCGCAAACGCATCGAGATGCTGTTCGCCCATCTCAAGCGCATTCTGAAGCTTGGTCGCCTTAGGCTTCGTGGCCCGCGCGGCGCACAGGATGAGTTCACGCTTGCGGCTATCGCACAGAACCTACGCCGGCTCGCCAAACTGGTCGTTAGGCCACCACCGATGGCCGCCGCTTGTGCCGCGTAAGCGTTGCGGTTGTCAGTGCTACTGACTCAAGGGCCCCATCGCCAGATGAAGCGGGCGCAGTAGAAGGGTTCAATACATCGAGGCAATTGCCGCGCTCTTCGAATTGCCGACTTCTGCAACAAAATTGACCCAAAGCGGACAAGCTTCACGAAGGCGAGCTTATCCGATGGCTTGACGGCGCGTGCGGCAGCTGGTCCCCTTGGGGTAAGAAACTACTGGGAGGAAATCATGTCCCGCTTACGCCAACTGTTGCCGCTTGCCGCGCTTGCAGGTGTCTTGGCTTACTCCACGCCTGCGGCGGCCCAGACCATCATCGACGAATGGGCGAGCGTAAAGGCACTGCCGCCGCCCGCGCTCAAGCCGGTGACGGTCGATCCGAAAACGACCGCGCTGTTGGTCGTCGATATGGTCAGCTACTTCTGCGGCCCGCAGCGCTATACCCGCTGTCCTGCGATGATCCCGACGGTGACGAAGCTGCTCACCGAAGCACGCGCCAAGGGCGCGATGGTGGTCTACACGAGCGTTCCACAAACCGCCAACATTCCACAAACCGCTAAGGTCGACATCGTCAAGGATCTTGCACCATCCGGAAATGAGCCGTTCGTGCGGTCGTTCCTCGACAAATTCCTCAACAGCGACCTGGAAAAAACCCTCAAGGATAAGGGTATCACGACACTCATCATGACTGGCCTCGCCTCCAACGGCGCAATTCTCTACACGGCGAGCGAGGCTGTGCAGAAAGGTTTTAGTATCGTCGTCCCGGTCGATGCGATAACCGCTATCACCACTTACGCTGAGCAATTCTCGATTTGGCAGTTAGGCAACGCGCCAATCATCTCCCCGAAGGTCACTTTGACGAAATCCGATATGATTAAGTTCTGACAGCTTCGGATGCGTCTGAGCGTCTGCACGTGATATCCGCTTTTTGGCACAACGCGTCATTCGCCGCAGCGCAATATTTCTGGTCGCTACCGACTAGGAGCGGACATTGGTCGAGTTTTAGCTCGCGATGGTTTGTCGGCTTTTTACCCGAAACGGACATCGAGACTCGATAGACACCCTCAATATCAGGCCGTAAACTTCAGCGCATATCGCGGGCGGCACGGGGCGAAGCCATGGAATTGCCGGGCTCTAGCTATCTTTACACAATTGCCACTCTGTCGATTACGTATGCGGGCTTTGCTGCGCTCATCGTTATATTCCGCCAAATTATCGGTGGTGGGGTGTCGAACTATGATATTTTTGTAATTCGTTCGGTTCTGTTGAGGAGTTTTTTGATCGCTTTTTCCGCAATGCTGCCGCCGGCTTTAGCGCTTTTCGATTTGTCTCAATCCAAGATTTGGCGCATCTCCAGCTTGTTTATGGCTCTGCTGCTGGGCTTGTTTACATTAACATTCCCAGCAAGACGGCGCGCAGCAACACATCTTCCAATAAACAAATGGGTTCTAATAACTATCGGCTCGCAGACATTGATAACGATATTCCTGCTGATGATGGCCTTGGGAATATTTATTGAGCCTGCAGCAGGTCCATTTGTAATTAGTGTAACGGCCTCCTTATTCGTGGCAGCTATTGCCTACCTGGCGCAACTAGAAGTGATGCTCCGTGGGCATGTGGAAAAAGAGAAGCGTAAATGAGCGTTCGCCCGTATCGACGAATTAGTCGCCCATCCGAATTTTACCGATCACATCGAAATTGGCTCCATTGGGCTGAACCACGAAAAATTCTCCCATAGGGACCGTGTCTTCGAGCACAACGTTGGCAACGTTGAGATCGTGAGTAATTATCACCAAATTAGAGGGATCGAGGTGTTTTAGAATTTCTTGCACAATGCGGTCTTGATTAAATTTGGCCTGGTCTTCAGATACTACGCCCGGTGGCTTCAGATATTGAACTGACGTTGCGTGACCAAACGCAAGCTTGCCGGTATCAATGCAACGGCAATAGGGGCTGGTCAAAACCTCCCCAACCGCAATGCCGTGAGCGCGGAAGGCTTCTCCGATGCGCTTGGCCTGCTCTACACCGCTAGACGAAAGGTTTACTTCCTCTGCGCAGTTCCCCGGCGCGAGATGCCCTATCCCTTCTCGGACATCGACGTGAGTGTGACGCAATAAAATAACCTTGCCGCCCTGCTTTAACGCGGCCCAGACGTGCTCGTCGTCAGCAAATGCGCTTCTGGCCGAAAGCGTGAGAAAACCCAACAAGCAGAGGAGTAAGGGGGCCATCCGGTTATTCATTCGGCGTGTCCCGCTGTCATCTCTTCACCCAGTATAACTCCGTTTCTCGGTGATACGAAGGGTGGAAGAATGTCGGCTTCTGGCACGTTGCGTCATTTCGCTGCGCCGCAATATATTCGGTCGCTATTGGGGGCACAGCGGACATTGATCGGCATGGGCGCTGGATCGCTCGGTCGCGATTGACCCAGCTCGTGTGAAAACTCATACATCGAAAAGATTTAGAAAATAAAATTCCCTCGTGCGGCATACGGGCATTCGTTCGCGGTATTATGGGTTCTTAAAACGCGTACTTTTGAAAATCATTTTCTACGCGTTCAACAGGCGTTAGCGTTTTCACACGGCCAAGACCCATAACGGACATCAACTCGCGTTTCGTTTATCGGTGGCGAGCTGACAGCCTCTATGATATTTTAGGCATGCAGAATTTATGTCGTTAAAGGAGGGGTCCATGAATTGGCTTTTCGCTACTATGGCGGTATCCGCTTTGACGCTTGCATGTGGACACTCGGCTTTTGCCCAACAGAACCCACTTGTGGGCACTTGGACAATCGTTTCGGTCAACGACGAGCGTGCGGGCGGCAGCAAGGTACCGCTCTTCGGGCCAAAACCACAGGGAATTTTGACTTTCGATGCCAAGGGTCGTTATTCGCTGCAACTATGCTCTTCCGGCCGTCCGAAATTCGCGGCAAACAATCGAGCCAAGGCAACGGCTGAGGAATACAGGAGTGCCGTCGTAGGCTGCAATCCGCATTGGGGCCGTTATACCGTTGACGAGGCGAGCAAGACCATCACCTTCAAGATCGACCACGCACTCTTCGCCAACTGGGAAAACACCGAGCAGAAGCGTAGCTTCACTCTCGCCAGCGACGAACTAATTTATCACGTCCCAAATCCAGATACAGTGGGGGCTAATCCCGTCGTGATCTGGAAACGCGCGCCATAGCTGTGCATCTACTCTGAACGTGGTGTTTTCGCAGATGTCTGTTTCTGGCACTAAACGACGTATCGCCGCCGTGCGATGGCATGTCGCCTAATGGGGCAACAACGGACATCGGGCAGACTTAGCGCCTGGGTGCGTCGGTCGCCAATGACCCTGGCTGTGTGAAAACGCATCTCTGGATTTGATTCTCGGGGTAAGATTCTCGCGCGATTTGCGGGAGGATCAGATGAAGCGCTTCGTTGAAGGCATAGATCGCGGGCAGACGACGCTGTTTCCCGAATGCCTGGAAGATTGGATCGACGAGAACAACCCGGTTCGGGCGATCGATGTCTTTGTAGATGAGCTTGATCTTTCCGAGTTGGGATTCGATGGGGTCGCTCCTGAGGCCACTGGCCGACCTTCATATCATCCCTCGGGGCTGCTGAAGCTGTACATTTACGGCTATCTCAATCGGGTCCAGTCGAGCCGCCGGCTTGAGCGTGAGGCTGGGCGCAATGTCGAGGTCCTGTGGCTGACAGGCCGGCTGGCCCCTGACCACAAGACGGTTGCCGACTTCCGTAAGGACAATGGCCCTGCGATCCGCAAGGTGTGTGCGCGCTTCGTCGAGCTGTGCCGCACGATGGGCCTATTGGCGACAGCCAGCGTTGCCATTGATGGCAGCAAGTTCAAGGCGGTGAACAACCGGGACAGGAACTTCACGCGCGGGAAAGTAGAGCGTCGCCGCGCGCAATTGGAGGAGAGCGTTACACGATATCTTGCGCAGCTCGACACGGCTGACCTGCAGGAACCATCCGAGGCGCTGGCAGCGAAGACAGCGCATCTGAAGGAGAAGCTGGTCAAGCTCGAAAGCGAGATGCAGCGCCTGGCAGCAATGGAAAAGCTAATGCTGGCGTCACCCGATCAGCAAATCTCGCTTACCGATCCCGACAGCCGTTCGATGGCGACCAGCGGGCGCGGATCAGGCGTGGTCGGCTACAATGTGCAGGTCGCGGTCGATACGAAACATCACCTGATCGTCACGCACGAAGTGACGAATAGCGGCTCGGATCGGGCACAACTCGCAAACGTCGCCTCACAGGCGAAGGAAGTGCTCGGCGTCGACAAACTCGAAGCCGTTGCCGATCGCGGCTACTTCAGCGGCGAGGAAATCTTCGCGTGTGACAAGGCGGGAATCGCCGTAACGCTTCCAAAGCCAATGACATCGGGAATTGAGGCGAGGGGTCGCTTCGGCAAACAGGACTTCGTCTATCTCAGCGACGAGGATGTCTATCGCTGTCCGGCTGGCGAAAAACTGAAGTACTATTACACGAACGAGGAGAACGGGCAGAAGTTGCGGCGCTATTGGACGAATGCGTGCCGCCATTGCGCGCTCAAGCATCGCTGTACGACCGGCATGCAACGGCGCATCACGCGTTGGGAGCATGAGGACGTGCTGGAGGCCGTGCAAAGACGTCTCGACAATAATCCACAGGCCATGCGCCAGCGCCGTGAGACGGTGGAACATCCCTTCGGTACGCTAAAGATGAGAATGGGGGCGACGCACTGCCTGATGAAGCGTCTTCCGAAGGTCGCCACCGAGATGGCGCTGCACGTTCTGGCCTATAATTTGACGCGCGTCATGAATATCATCGGCGTCCAGCCGCTCATGGCGGCAATGAGGGCATAGTCGGACCCGGAAAAAGGCCCCAAGTCTGAGGCCAGAATCTGCGCTTCTGATCCTAAAGCGTTTTTACACGACCAAGACCCAAAGCGGACATTCCTGCGTTCGGGCTGAGGGGGGCCGGCAGCCGTCCGCACCTCGTGTCTGGCTTTCAAGCACTCCAGATAATTGATATCGTCCACGTCAAATCGCGAGCCATCCGGGGAATGTCGGATTAATGCCGCTATTCGTATTCGACGCTTACGGCACGCTGTTCGACGTCCATGCCGCGATCCGGCAATACAGTACCGGTCCGGACGCCGACCGCATGTCGGAAATCTGGCGGGCTAAGCAGCTTGAATATACCTGGACGCTGACGCTCGCCGACCACTACGCTGATTTCTGGACGCTGACTGAGCGCGCGCTTGATTTCGCACTCGCGCGCGTTCCATCGGTCGATAAGGCGCTCAAGCCTAAATTGCTCGAGGCCTATTTCAAGCTCAGTGCTTTTCCCGACGCGCGCGCGGCGCTCGGCCAACTCAAGCAGCGGGGCCACAAGACCGCTATCCTCTCTAACGGTTCGCCCGTCATGCTCACCGGCGCGGTCGATGCAGCGGGGATCGGCAGCAACCTCGACGCCGTGCTCTCGGCCGATGTGATCCGCATGTACAAGCCGCGGCCCGAGGTCTATGCCTTGGTGACCGGCCATTTCAAATGCGTACCTAAGGACGTGACATTCATATCATCCAACCGCTGGGATATAATGGGCGCGGTCTCGTTTGGCTTCCGCGCGCTCTGGGTCAACCGTGCCAGGATGCCGGACGAATATGCCGATCACATGCCGGCGCAGGCGATCGGCGATTTGAGCGAGTTTGCGCAATTGACCGCCTGAGCAAGCGGCCGAGCCATACTGCGTGATTAGCGGCTTGTGCCCGTCACGTGGCTGTGATCGGTCGATTCATAACAAGTTCACTTTCGCCGCCTAGCATTCCTGGGCTCATGGGGAAGTGCGTCTATGATTTCCGTTGTCAACGGCTACGTCTGCAGCAGTTCATGCGACGTTGAAACGGCCAAGACGGGCAAGGACCCCAACGCGCCGCCCGGAGCAACTCCTGGCTCATCCAGCAAGATCGACAAAGCCTCTGGCTTCGACAAGCAGCCGGTGACCGTACTCGACGGAGTGCTCACGGATTCTTTAACATCGAGCGCAATCACGGTCGCGGCCAACACCGCGCGTTCCTCCGGCTCACAGTCGCCATCGGTGAACTTGGTAGTCTGATTAGCCACGTTCGGCCGACGGCCTTGTTCGCAAAGCCCAGCAGAGTCGTAGCAACGGCTATTCGGAGCGATGTCTGCTTATGATGCTGTGGACGGCTCCTCCACCGGCACGTGAGTGCCATGAATGTGGGTGCTGTTAAGGCCCCCACAATTGGAGGAGCCAAGCATGCATACGGTCACGACTATCGGTCTCGATATTGCCAAGTCGGTATTCCAGGTCCACGGCATCGACGCAGAAGATAGAGTAATCATCCGGCGACAGTTGAAGCGTCGCTATGTCCTGGCGTTCTTCCAGAAGCTGCCGTCATGCCTGGTCGGGATCGAAGCTTGCGCCTCGTCACACCATTGGTCGCGTGAGCTCAAGGCGCTTGGCCACACGGTACGGCTTATGCCGCCGGCCTACGTGAAGCCTTACGTCAAACGGCAGAAGAACGATGCTGCCGATGCGGAGGCGATCTGTGAGGCGGTCACCAGGGCCAATATGCGGTTCGTGCCAACCAAGACCCCAGAACAGCAGAGCTGTCTGATGCTCCATCGCACGCGCCATCTGTTCATCCGCCAGCAGACCGCGGTGATCAATGTGATCCGGGCCCATTTGGCCGAGTTCGGGATCGTGGCACCAGTCGGGCGCAAGGGTGTCGAGGAACTTCTCGATGTCGTCGCCGATTCAAATGACGACCGGTTGCCCAAGGTTGCACGGGTGTGCCTCGCAGCACTTGGGGCTCAACTGCGTAGGCTCAAGGAGCAGATTCTGGAGTTCGACCGACAGATCATGGCCTGGCATCGATCTAATGAGGCGAGTATGCGGCTCGATGCGATCCCCGGTGTCGGTCCGATGCTGGCTACGGCCCTGGTTGCCTGCGTCGCTGACCCAAAGGTCTTTCGATCAGGGCGCAACTTCTCGGCCTGGATTGGGCTAGTACCGAAGCAGCACTCAAGCGGGGGCAAGGACAGGCTCGGTAGTATCAGCAAGCAGGGTGACCGCTATCTGCGCAGCCTGTTCATGGCCGGCGCGCTTGGCGGTCATCCGCTACGCCAAGATCAATGGGACCAAGCGCCGGCCTTGGCTCACGGCATTGTTAACGCGGCGGCCGACGAAGGTTGCCGCCATCGCGCTTGCCAACAAGATCGCGCGGATGGCCTGGGCCATGATGGCCAGGGGCGAGCGTTACAAAGAACCCGTTGCACTCGCGGCGTAAATTTGCGGCGTAAACGAGATCGCGCCGGACATCCGGCGTGATGTGAGGGTTGGAAAGGGCGAACAGCACGTAATGCAGAGCCGGTCGATCCGGCGATCAGGACAACCCACTTGTGCCAGCGCATTGTCGAATGCGTGCTTTTGACCGGGACCTGATCCGCGGAGGGCATTATGGCCAGCGGCCCAGTGTGCCGCACTTAAAGGCCGAACACATGGCTGCACCGACCAATGCTGCAAACGTGAAGAAAGCTCTTGCCAACTCGGAGCCGTCCACACATGGCACATCGCGTCATTTCGCCGCGACGCAACAATTCGGTCGCTTTCGGAGTGAAGCGGACATGAGCTGGTAGGCGAAGCCGACCGCCTCGGTCGAAAATGACCCAACAGCGACATTTCAGCACCGAAAAGAGCTCTCACGCTCTATAAGAATTATTATCGACCCAAACCCATATAGGCGGCGGTCTCACGGTCCGCTAAAATGGGCAGTGTCAACCATCGGCCGCAGTGGCCTAGGTCATACCAAGCTGGAACCGTCAGCAAATTCATGATTTTGGAGGAACAGATGCGTCGCTTGTCATTCATCACAATGGCGGCAGCCGCCGCGATGATTTTCGGAACCGTCGTACAGGCGCAGCAACCACCGGCAGCTCCACCGCCATTACCGGACTACGGCCCGACGATCACTCTTGAGCAGGCGACGAAAGCCGCCAACGCGGCTTTGGCGGAGGCCAAGAAATTAAACGCCAGTGAAGCCATCGCCATCGTCGATAATGCCGGACGGCTGGTCTATTTCATCAAGATGGACAACCTTCGGCTAATCGGCGTCGACCTTTCGCAGGGTAAGGCGCGCACGTCCGCCATCACCAAACTTCCGAGCAAGGCGTATGAAGATCGCGTTGCTGCCGGCGGCGGTGGCCTCGCGGTCCTGGCTTTTGACGTCGTCCCCTCGGCGGGAGGCATCCCGATCATCGTGGGCGGCAAGATGATTGGAGCCATTGGCGTCGGTGGCGGTCCGCTCGGAGTGATTGACAGTCAGGTCGCACAAGCTGGAGTCGATGCGCTGAAATAGCCATCTGAACCATTTCACGCTTACCGCCGGGACCAAAAGCCCCGGCGGTTATGCCCGTTGGAGCCATTTTTTTCGTAAATGATAATAGGCTGAATGTCGCGATTGGCACTAAGCGACGTTTCCCAGCCGTGCGATGGCATGTCGGCTATTGGGGCAATAGCGGACATCGCTGAATTTTGGCGCGAGATGGCTCGGTCGAAAATGACCCTGGCTGTGTGAAAACGCATCTCTGGATTTGATTCTCGGGGTAAGATTCTCGCGCGATTTGCGGGAGGATCAGATGAAGCGCTTCGTTGAAGGCATAGATCGCGGGCAGACGACGCTGTTTCCCGAATGCCTGGAAGATTGGATCGACGAGAACAACCCGGTTCGGGCGATCGATGTCTTTGTAGATGAGCTTGATCTTTCCGAGTTGGGATTCGATGGGGTCGCTCCTGAGGCCACTGGCCGACCTTCATATCATCCCTCGGGGCTGCTGAAGCTGTACATTTACGGCTATCTCAATCGGGTCCAGTCGAGCCGCCGGCTTGAGCGTGAGGCTGGGCGCAATGTCGAGGTCCTGTGGCTGACAGGCCGGCTGGCTCCTGACCACAAGACGGTTGCCGACTTCCGTAAGGACAATGGCCCTGCGATCCGCAAGGTGTGTGCGCGCTTCGTCGAGCTGTGCCGCACGATGGGCCTATTGGCGACAGCCAGCGTTGCCATTGATGGCAGCAAGTTCAAGGCGGTGAACAACCGGGACAGGAACTTCACGCGCGGGAAAGTAGAGCGTCGCCGCGCGCAATTGGAGGAGAGCGTTACACGATATCTTGCGCAGCTCGACACGGCTGACCTGCAGGAACCATCCGAGGCGCTGGCAGCGAAGACAGCGCATCTGAAGGAGAAGCTGGTCAAGCTCGAAAGCGAGATGCAGCGCCTGGCAGCAATGGAAAAGCTAATGCTGGCGTCACCCGATCAGCAAATCTCGCTTACTGATCCCGACAGCCGTTCGATGGCGACCAGCGGGCGCGGATCAGGCGTGGTCGGCTACAATGTGCAGGTCGCGGTCGATACGAAACATCACCTGATCGTCACGCACGAAGTGACGAATAGCGGCTCGGATCGGGCACAACTCGCAAACGTCGCCTCACAGGCGAAGGAAGTGCTCGGCGTCGACAAACTCGAAGCCGTTGCCGATCGCGGCTACTTCAGCGGCGAGGAAATCTTCGCGTGTGACAAGGCGGGAATCGCCGTAACGCTTCCAAAGCCAATGACATCGGGAATTGAGGCGAGGGGTCGCTTCGGCAAACAGGACTTCGTCTATCTCAGCGACGAGGATGTCTATCGCTGTCCGGCTGGCGAAAAACTGAAGTACTATTACACGAACGAGGAGAACGGGCAGAAGTTGCGGCGCTATTGGACGAATGCGTGCCGCCATTGCGCGCTCAAGCATCGCTGTACGACCGGCATGCAACGGCGCATCACGCGTTGGGAGCATGAGGACGTGCTGGAGGCCGTGCAAAGACGTCTCGACAATAATCCACAGGCCATGCGCCAGCGCCGTGAGACGGTGGAACATCCCTTCGGTACGCTAAAGATGAGAATGGGGGCGACGCACTGCCTGATGAAGCGTCTTCCGAAGGTCGCCACCGAGATGGCGCTGCACGTTCTGGCCTATAATTTGACGCGCGTCATGAATATCATCGGCGTCCAGCCGCTCATGGCGGCAATGAGGGCATAGTCGGACCCGGAAAAAGGCCCCAAGTCTGAGGCCAGAATCTGCGCTTCTGATCCTAAAGCGTTTTTACACGACCAAGACCCATAGGCGACATCCGGCAAGCCGTTATTCGACTGCCTCGGCGGCAATAGCGAGCACGCCCGGTGGAATGGTGAGGTCGAGCGCTACTGCGGTCATGGTGCAGCCCGGCCCATAGCTTCCCGGAAACCCGGCCGTCTGCTATCGTCCAAGTCGCTCCAGAGTTCATCTGGGGAATGTCGGCTTAATAGTGCCGTCTTGCGTGCAAGGCGGATCGCGTAAACGGGGCCTGGAGGAAACTCATGTTGAAGTACGTTTTAGCCGTTTTGGTGTCGGCGTCTCTTGTCACCGCAATTCCGCTGAATACTGTGCAGGCTCAGCCTGCCACACAACAAGATGCGAAGGCGAAAGCCAAGGCCGACAAGGCGGCGGCGATGGTCAAGGCGAAGGAAGAGAAGGCAAAGGCAATAGCCGCGGCTAAGGAAGCCAAGGCGAAAGCCAAGGCCGACAAGGCGGCGGCGATGGTCAAGGCGAAGGAAGAGAAGGCAAAGGCAATAGCCGCGGCTAAGGAAGCCAAGGCGAAAGCCAAGGCCGACAAGGCGGCGGCGATGGTCAAGGCGAAGGAAGAGAAGGCAAAGGCGATAGCCGCGGATAAGGAAGCCAAGGCGAAAGCCAAGGCAGATAAAGAAATGAAGAAATAACGATACAGGCCGCACCGACGTTTTAGATCGCGCGACCAAGATAAAACTGCATGGCGGAGCGGAAGAGGAGCCTGACCGCAACGCAATATCTGCGCGGCGCCGCAACGCATCGTTAAACTGAAGATGCGGGCCGCAATGCGTGCGCCGTCATAAGGTCCGAATTTATTATTTCTTTACGCTGGCCATCGCTCAATTTTTGCGAGAATGACCAGGGGGGCACGGTCCATTGCATGCAGGCGTGATCGGTGGCAGTGCGGCGCCGCAACGTTCGTAACGTCTGCATATGGGGTTTGAGCGCCGCGGCCATGGGTCGCGAGGTGGCGACGGGGCCATCCGTGCTCGACCTCGACAATTCTTTCCGAGCCGGTGCCAGCGTCTACATGTTGAGCGTTGGGCGGACGCGCTTTCTTTGCTCGCCAAGGTTTTCGGCGGTAGCCCGTTTGGCGATTGTTCCTTGGACGCAGGATGTTAGCCGCTTGTCTGGGGTGCCCTGAGTTGAAGAGTTTAATTCCACTGAGCACGTTCATAGCATAGGGAGAGAAATATGCTGCGAGCATTCTCTATAGCCGTCGCGATTGGTCTCATGATTGGGTCGGTTCCGGCTTTTGCCAAGGGGTCATGTCAAGATTGGTGCTTTAAAAATCGGTGCGCCCGGGGGAATACGGCCGGTAACTCATCTTATTGTATGAGTCAGTGCGTGCCAGCCTGCAGGCTGAAAAATTCAAAAGCTAAATAGACACCTCAGTTGGCGGCCTCTTTCATTTCAAGCAAAGTGTACAATGTCGGCTATTGGCACCTTGCCAACACCGCCTGCGCGGATGGTGGCGCGAAGAATAGCTACGCTCGTTGAGACGGCGGGTCGCAGGCCGGGGTATATTGGCCGCCCAATCCACGAAATAACCGGGGAGGTTACCTCATGTTGCCGATTTCCAAGGGTCTTGCCGGCTTCGCTGTCGCCGCCGTCCTGGCATCGCCAGCCAGCGCACAAGGCGTCGTCACGCAGAAGAATATAACGCTGGCGTTGGCGCAGGCCATCGCCAATGCAGCGATCGCGCAATGCCGCACCATGGGATACAAAATCTCGGTAACGGTCGTCGATCGCGAGGGATTGTCGATCGTCATGATGCGCGACGACGGCGCCGGGTTAAGCACGCCCGAGGGCAGCGACCGCAAGGCCTACACCGCACGCTCGTTCAGCCAGCCTTCGGCGGATTTCGTCAAGCGCCTGCAGGATAGGCCGGACACGGTCGGCTCGCGGCACTACACCCGCATTCTGGCGCTCGCCGGCGGGCTGCCGATTAAAGTTGGCAACGAAATCGTCGGCGCGGTCGGCGTCTCCGGCACACCTGGAAAGGACGATGTCTGCTCGCAGGCCGGCATCGACAAGGTCGCCGATCAATTGAAGTGACGGCGCAAAAAAGCGGGCTGTGACGGATCCTGTCACGGCCCGCTGTTGGTCCACTCAGTCGGGCTGCCTCTGTTGGGGGCCCTTTCATTTCAGATCACGCGTTTGATTTCCGCTTCTGGCACTTAGCGTCATTCGCTGCGAAGCAATAAGTTTAGTCGCTATTGGGTGTACAGCGGACATCGCGGGACTTCGGCGCGAGTTAGCTCGGTCGCGAATGACCCTAAGCGACTCCACGACGTAGCCCGGCCTTTTTTTTAGGATTGAGCGATGATAAATTTCTGCCGTTGTCTGAAATGGAGGGGCAGATGCGTTTCTCGGTGCCACTGGTTGCGGTAGTTACTTTGTTCGTAGCTGCATTTCCGGATCAGGCCAGCGCGCAAACTCAACAGCAAATTGATCGATGCGTGAACAAGAATATGGTCTTCACGCCCGATCTTCGGATAAACGACTGCACCGCCGTGATCCAATCCGGGCGCTGGTCGGGGAAAGGTCTTTCTCGGGCCTACAACAACCGCTGCTGGGCTTACAACGACAAGGGCGACAACGACCGCGCCATCGCCGACTGCAATGAGGCCATCCGGCTCGATCCCAAAGACGCTCTCGCCTACAACAACCGGGGCATCGCGTACCACGCCAAGGGCGACAACGACCGCGCCATCGCCGACTGCAATGAGGCCATCCGGCTCGATCCCAAATACGCTCTCGCCTACAACAACCGGGGCACCGCGTACCACGCCAAGGGCGACAACGACCGCGCCATCGCCGACTTCACCCAGGCGATCCAGATCAATCCCACATTCGCCGCCTACTACAACCGGGGCATCGCGTACCACGCCAAGGGCGATAACGACCGCGCCATCGCCGACTACACCCAGGCGATCCAGATCAATCCCACGTTCGCCTATGCCTACAACAACCGCTGCTGGGCTTACAACGACAAGGGCGACAACGACCGCGCCATCGCCGACTGCAATGAGGCCATCCGGCTCGATCCCAAAGACGCTCTCGCCTACAACAACCGGGGCATCGCGTACCACGCCAAGGGCGACAACGACCGCGCTATCGCGGATTACGACCAAGCCATCAAGCTCGATCCGAACAATACCTATGCCATCAAAAATCGCGCGGCGGCCATCGCAAAGTGAGGGCACTGATAGCTGCTGCCAGATCGCCGAATAATTCGCGCGCTACAGCGTGCAGTGAGCGGCTCGGAATTGAATTGGCCGGGATGTCGGCTTTTGATGCTGTGGACGGCTCCTCCACCGACACGTGAGTGCTGTAGGGCGGTTCGTCGGAGACGCGAAAGTATCCGCCGGTTGGCGACCAACAGCGCGGTCGCCGCGCTCACACGTTTGCCATTCGGCAAGCTGCGCGAGGACCCCGAGGTGTTTGCCCTGTTCGAGAAAGGCTTTTCCGAGGTTGCCGCCGTGGGCCGCGCCCGCGGGGTGAAGCTTGCGCCGGACCTCGAGGAGCGCATGCTCAAGACGATGCGCGGCTTCCCGCCCGATATGATGCCGTCGATGGCGGTCGACTTGTTGCGCGGCAATCGGCTCGAGCTGCCGTGGCTCGCCGGCAAAGTGGTGTCGCTCGGCCGCGAGCTTGAGGTGCCCACGCCCACCTACGACTTGATGTACGCGGCGCTTAAGCTTTACGCCAACGGCGCACCAGCCTGAGCACCCTAGTGATTGGTAAGTCTAGCTCTTGTATGCGGACGTTCTGCATCTGCTGACGGCAGAAACTGGCCCGTTGCTGAAATAGCCGCTAGCGGAGCAAAGCCGACGTGCGAGGATTTCGGCCCGTGGTCGCCGATGTAGCAACTGACCTAGAGCGGTCATTGCGCATCAGCCGGTATGACGTTCGAGTGCGGTCCACCATCGCCGAAATAAGCGAGGTTACGATGGTCATTTCGGCATCCCGGCTTTCCTCAGCGCTCCGGCAAAGCGCGCAAAGTCAGCCGGATTTCGCGTCGGATTAAACTGCCTTAGCTTCGACAGCTGCATCGCCGGATCAAGCTGAAGGTGGCGCGCCATTGCGGCCCGTGCCTCGTTCATCAGGCCGATGCAAGCGCTGCTGGCCGCCACCAGCCGCAACGCGGCTAGAAATTCCGGCTGGTCGCGCAGGGCACGCGTCCCCCAAGACAGGGCCTCGTCGTAGCGGCCGGCGATGAAATACGCGAAGCCGATCATGTTCACCCATCGCGGCATGAGCGGATCGAGCGGGCTCAGCCTCAGCGCGCGCGTCAGGTGCTCGATGCCCGTGTCAGGGTCGCCGAGCCAGGCCTGGACCGCCCCGCTACATGCCCACGCCGCCGCCAGATTGGGATCGAGCGTCAGCGCCCGCTCGACGAATACCGCGGCGGTGTCCAGATCGTGCACGACATATGCCAAGGCATGTGCGGCCGCCGCCAATGCGACTGCGTCGTTCTCGGCCAATCGAGCTCCGTGGCGCGCCAAATCGTTGGCTTCAGCCTTCTCTCGATCGAGATCGGATACCCATCCGCTCGCGATTCGCAACCAGTAGCACCCTGCCGCCATCGAATAGGCGCAGGCAAAGGCGGGGTCGATCTCCCTTGCTCGTTTGAATAGGCACAATGCCTCGTCGCTGCCCTCACGCGTCCATCGGTACATGCACGCCTTGGCACGCAGAAAGAAGTCATACGCCGTGAGGCTGTCGGTCGGTTTGCGCTTGGCGCGCTCGATCTCGGCCTTTTCAAGTGTCGGCGAAATGGCGCTGATCACGCGGAGGGTCACCCGATCCTGGAGCTCGAAGATGGCTACGAGGTCGCCATCGAAACTATCGGCCCACAAATGCACTCCCGTGGAAGCGTCGATCAGCTGCCCGGTTATGCGGACCTGGTTCCCCGCCTTGCGCACGCTACCTTCAAGCACGTATCGCACGCCGAGATCGCGGCCGACCTGCCTAATATCGACACTGCGGCCTTTGTAGGTGAATGTTGAATTGCGGGCGATCACGAATAGCCATTGCATGCGCGACAGCGCGGTGATGATATCTTCCGCTATGCCGTCGGCGAAGTACTCCTGCTCGCGATCTTCGCTCATGTTCTGGAATGGCATGACTGCGATCGACGGCTTGTCGGGAAGTGCAAGCCCCAGTCCTGCATTCGGTTCGGCCCGCTCGGCGATTCCCGCAACGAAACGATAGCCGCGACCTGGCACTGTCACGATGAAGCGCTGCCCGCTGATATCCTCCCCGAGCGCCTTGCGCAGCGCCGATATATGCACCTGGATAGTGTTCTCCCCGACGTTGAGGCCCGGCCACACCTGGTCCATCAGGTTTTCTTTGGTGACGAGCATTCCAGGGGAAGCCGCCAGGACGCAAAGGATATCCGAGCCCCGGCTACGAAGCGGCACCGGCGCACCGTCGCGAAAGAGCAACCGCCGTTCGACATCCAGCCGAAATGGCCCGAAGGTGATCTCGTTACCGTTGCCCGATTTGGTGGTCACGTCCCGCCTGTCAGAATTCTTCAGACCTGACCAAGGACTTTAGGTCGCAACGAGGGTAATTCCCAGTGCCCGCGCCGTCCACGGCCTTGTGAGGCCAGAATTGAAGGATAGACTGCATGCTGCCGTCAAAAATGGCCGTCCCCCTTTTGATCCTCATGCTGGCGGTGCCCGTCCACGGCGCCGCCGCAGAGAACTTCCCAACCAGGCCCATCCGTATCATCGTTCAGTTTGGGGCGGGTGGCTCCAACGACATCACCACGCGAGCACTCGCCCGGGCGACAGAGCAATACCTCGGGCAGCCGATAATTATCGAGAATATCACCGGAGGCGGCGGAGTGGTCGGCACCGACGTCATCAAAACCGCCAAGCCGGACGGATATACCATCGGCACATCCGTTTCCTCGACGCTGTTCGCGCCCTATCTCAAGAAAGCGAGCTATGATCCGGGCAAGGACTTTACCTACATCATCGGCGTGATGGGCTTCACGTACGGCGTGGTCGTACGAAAAGATGCGCCGTGGAAAACGTTTCAGCAGTTTCTCGCTGACGCCCGTGCCAATCCTGGAAAAATAACCTACGGCACGCCCGGCTTCGGCACCCTTCAACACCTCACCATGGCGCGGATCGCCAAGCAGCAAGGCATTAACTGGGTCAACGTTCCGTTCCGCGGCGATCCTGACGCAATCAACAGCCTGCTGGGCGGACACATTGACGCCGTCGCGACCACGAGCTCCTGGCGACCACAAGTGGACTCGGGTGACCTCCGCCTATTGGTCACCTGGGGTGCCGAGCGAGCCGCAAATTGGCCATCGGTGCCGACGCTGCGGGAAGCCGGCGTCGATATTGCGGTCAAGGCGCCTTACGGACTTGCCGGCCCAAAAGGGATTGACCCAAAGGTTATCAAGATTCTGCACGACGCCTTCAAGAGGGGCACGGAAGACCCCACCTTTACCGCAACGTTGGCCCGGCTAAACGAAGATTCCTTCTACATGGACGCCGACGCGTATCGAGACTTCGTGACCCGGAGCCTCGTGGACTGGAGAAAGGTGATCGATGAAGTTGGCACACAGCCGCAGTGACCGATGCTATTTGTGACGCGCGCCTCCGAGGCCACCTACGCTCGATGTCTGCTTATGGCACTAAGCGACGTTTCCCAGCCGTGCGATGGCATGTCGGCTATTGGGGCAATAGCGGACATCGCTGAATTTTGGCGCGAGATGGCTCGGTCGCGAACGACCCAGAGCCGACATGGGTAGCTAGAAACTGTCGCACCGTGGGAGTTTTATTGTAAAGAATGAATCTGGATGACTGCCACAGTGCAAGCGCGCGTTTCCTGACCTGAGGGCCGCGTCCAGACTTGCGTTCCGGTTAGCGTGCCACCCTTATCGGTTATTACACCATCGTAGTTGCCCTGATAACTCGCTCCCCCAGCTTTCCAACTCGAGTTAAGTTTGATCGAGCCATCGTCTGCCAAATTGCCTGTTGCAATCTCGCTGCCAACCACGAGGCTGCCGCTACGATTGAAGATTGGATGCACAGCAATCACGGTTTTTCCAGTAATCGTAATATCTAAAGGCGCTCGTAAAATAAACTGCGAAGCTTTCAGTTTTTCGCAGACAATCATCCCGCGATACGGGCCATCAGGGCCTTCCGCTATTGCCGTACGCGACACCGCAACGACCGCGACAATCGCCAAGGTCATGGCCGCACCCAGTTTCCAGAACATGGTCACCTCCCTCATTGATTTACACAAAATATATCCTGTGCCTCGGAAGTCCTCAACGCGGGAATCAGTCTGGCGTGTATATTCCTCATAAAAAGTTTGAGCGCCCCATGGTACGCTTCCGATCAAGATACGACCTGACCGAACCCGATATCGTGACCGTCGATATCCTGCGTGCCAAATTCTCGACAACCGTAAGGTTGATCGCACAGCCCGTAATCAATTTTTGCGCCGCGTTGTACAAACTCCTTGTAGATAGCGTCGACGTCATCAACCCAGAAATACATGTCCCAAAGTCCGGCGGACACGGTCCATCGTGGGATGATGTGTTTGTGATCTTCAATCTGTTTGAGCATCACGTACATTTCATCACGCTTCAGGATCGCGAAAGATGGAGGTTCACCATGAATTTTCCCGAACGAAAATCCCATGGCGTCACGGTAATGCTCGGTCGCTGCGTAAACGTCACGCACAAAGAGCACTGGCGCGGAAGCAGTGAGTTTCGCAGTCTTTGAAGGTGTCATAGGTCACGCTCCTTCCCGCAGAAGCATGGGAAAGATATCACGCCTCAATTTGGCGGAAATGTCGCTGTTCTGCTGCAGTGCGAAGTGACGCAAATGGCACTAAGCGACGTTTCCCAGCCGTGCGATGGCATGTCGGCTATTGGAGCAACACCGGACATCGGGAAGACTTAGCGCGTAGATGCGTCGGTCGAAAATGACCCAACAGCGACATTTCAGCGCAGAAAACCGCTCATGCTCTAAAAGAATTATTATCGGCCAGAACCCATATAGGCAGTTGTCTAACACTTCGATAAAATGAACAGTGTCAACCGTAGGCTGCGATGACCTCGGTCATCCAAAGTCACGGCCTACAACAAGCTTTCGTGAGGGAGGAACAATGCAATTAAACCGTAAAAGTTGTGCTGGCTTAGCGGTCGGGGCTTTCATAGTCGCGATAGCGTCGACCCCATCGGCATCGGCGGCGACGCTTAAGGTGCGCGTCGACTCCATCAAGGAAGGCGGAATGATTCCGGAGAAGTTCTCGTTCTGTCAGGCGGCGGCGACGGGCCACCTCGCGCCGGGCAAGGATATCAGTCCGCGGATTACATGGACAGCGGGGCCGCGCGGCACCAAATCCTACGCCGTCTTTTTGAGCGACAGCAACTCGCCGAAGGAAAACCGCGAAAAGATGAACAAGGAAGGGATGACGGTCCCCGCCTCCACCCCACGGCAAACGTATTTCCACATGGTGCTTGTTGATATCCCGGCCAGTGTCAGAGCGCTGAAAGAAGGCAACGCGTCGACCGCACGGGTGCCGCATGGCAAACCGGCAACGGACACGAAGGTCGGGGTGCCCGGCCTCAATACCTTCACGGCAGTCACTGCGGGAAACGACGCATTGAAAGGGAAATATTACGGCTATGATGGGCCGTGTCCCGCCTGGAACGACGAGATTAGTCCCCACCACTTTAGTTTCACCGTCTATGCGCTGAGTGTAAAGACGCTTGGTCTCGGCGCTGACTTTGATGGTCCTGCGGCACTGGCCGCACTCAAGGACAAGGTTCTGGCCGAAGGCAAATTCGGTGCGCTGTATTCGACGAACCCGGCCAAGGGAGCGAAAGTGCCGAAGATGTAGCAGCCGAAAAACTTTGCATCGATGGCCGCCGGGATGAAAGTCCCGGCGGAATTTTTTTGTCGGGCGCTAGTGGCACGTTGCGTCATTTCGCGGCGACGCAACAATTCGGTCGCTTTCGGAGTGAAGCGGACATGAGCTGGTAGGCGAAGCCGGCCGCCTCGGTCGAAAATGACCCTAAACGACATCGGCGGGCCTCAAACCTGAACCCTTCACTGCACTAGTTTGATCAAGTACGATATCCTTTTCGGAGCGTCGGGGGCGGCAATGAAACAGCGCGAGTTCATCAGAGTATTTGGTGACTAGCGCCTTCCGGAGGCGGCATATGCGTACGACATCGCAACCGACCACACGCTCGATTTGGCTGGTCATTTCGGGCCGAATGCTCGCCTCGGCGGAGTCTGGCGTCGCAGCAAAGGGGAAGAGGGCTCGTAGCGCGTCAATACAGCCGTGGATGATTGTCGCGTGGCTCGTAACATTAAGTCTTTGGTGCAGCGTAGCTTCGGCCCAGACATCAAACCTGCCGAAGGACATCCAAAAAAGGCTGTCTGAAATCAACCCATTATACCAAAGCAACATCAACAAGTATGGTCGTGAAACGCTTCAATTGTTTGCGCCTCTACTCGCTACTGAACCGAAGGCTGGTGTAAATGTGTTTCCTGATGAAGCTTATGGCGCCGACCCGAAGCAAAAGCTCGACGTATACCAACCCCAAGGCGCAAGCAATCTTCCGATTGTCGTCTACTTCCACGGCGGGGCGCTGACTTCGGGAGACAAGAATGACCGTCGAGCGATCAGCAAGAACGGAACCAGCGAGATTTCGGCGAACGCTCTCTATTATTTTGCTCGCCACGGCTTTCTCGGAGTCAATGCGAACTATCGGCTTGCGCCAAAACATGTCTATCCTGCCGCAGCGCAGGATATAGGTGGGGTGGTCGCGTGGCTAAAGGAAAATGCGAAACGCTTTGGCGGCAATCCAGAGCGTATCTATCTTATTGGACGTTCCACCGGTGCGCTGCACGTGGCCACGTGGGCGTTTGACCCCAAGGTTCACGGTGCTAGCGGACCAGGCGTCGCGGGCGTCGTCCTGATTAGCGGTCGGCTTAAAGCCGACAGTCGTGCCGATGACCCAAACGGGAATCGCATCCCGCAATACTTCGGTACGGATGCCAGTCTTTATCCGGAACGATCACCGGTTAATTTTGGCGCACAATCAACGTTGCCCACATTCATTGTCGTCGCCGAGTTCGACGATCCATTCCTTGATGTTTATAGCGCGGAGCTATTCGCGAAAATGTGTGTTGCGCGTTCACGATGTCCCCGTTTCCTGCGGCTTGTCGGTCATAACCATCAGTCGACGACTGCTTCACTTAATACGACCGACATTTACTCGGTCAGGAAATCATCGATTTCATCAGGCAAGGAAAATAAGTTGAAGCCGACGACGCGACCGAATAACGATCCTTTATGTTGCGCTGCATTAGTCAGTTATTGGCACATCGCGATATTTCGCGGCGACGCAGCAATTTGGTCGTTTTTGGAGTGAAGCGGACATTCAGCGAGCCGCGCTTACAACATTGAATTTATGAGTACGCGCCCTAGATAGTCGACAGACTTATTTGCATATATGGCTGCAGCGACATGAAGGTGCTCCACGTCATTCCGTCCGTTTCCGCCGTTCATGGTGGACCAAGCCGCGCCATGGTCAATATCGAACGTGCGCTGGCGGGGCGCGGCATCGAAGTCACGACGGTTACGACCAATGATGATGGCGACGACCGTACATTACGGGTGAAGTGCGGCGTGCCGATCGTAACGCCATATGCAACGCGATGGTATTATCCCAGAACCACGGTCTTCTTTAAGGTTTCGATTGGCCTTGGTCAGTGGCTGAGAAAAAACGTCAAGACATTTGATATCGTTCACGTTCACGCCCTGTTTTCATTCGCCCCAGTAGCGGCGGCGTTCATTGCGCGGCAGGCGGGCGTGCCGTATGTCGTGCGGCCGCTCGGCGTTCTCGCCCCTTACGGAATGACCAAACATCACCCGACGCTGAAACGAGTTTCGTTTGCGCTTATTGAACGGCGAATAACCATGAACCCGCGAAACGGTTATTATGATGAGTAAAGCAGAGCAGGGCGAAGTCCAGGCTGTTGGGTCACCAGTCCCCAGCTCACTGATGGCGCTTGGATTTATTTTAGAAGCCGCGGCGAAGATGAGACTTCAAACGGATCAAAGCGGCGAATTTGAGCTTTTGTTCCTGTCGCGGATCGACCCGAAAAAGAACATTGAAGGTCTGCTGAAAGCTATTCAGTTGGTCCGGATGAAACAGTTAAAAGTAAATTTGACCATCGCCGGCGACGGTGACCTCGGATACATCGGAACGCTGAAGGCGTTCGCTCGTTTGCTTAAGATTTCTGAGTATGTTCATTGGATTGGTTACGTAAAAGGTGAAAAAGAAAAGAGAAGTCTTTGCGGGAGCATCGGCTTTCGTGCTGCCGTCTTATTCGGAAAATTTCGGCATCGCGGTAGCGGAGGCTTTGGCCGCCGGGCTTCCATGTCTTGTGTCGCGCCCGGTGGCGCTATCCGA